>CBDBHA010000002.1:0-3469667 GCA_965205495.1 Dehalococcoidia bacterium | reverse complement strand
CGTTGTCCTGCTGGCCATAGCTGCCCTTGTATCAAGCGTGACGGCGGTCCTGGCCGGATGCGGATCGCCTGCACCGACGGTTGAAGACGGGCCGCAAGCCGCGCGACGCCTTGTTGCAGCGCCCGCGGAGACCACACCGCCGCTGCTGAAGCCCACCGCCACCGAATCTACTCCTTTAGTGGATGGCTCCGCGTTAACACCGACTCCCGAGGCGTCTGCCGGCGACGGGATTGAATTCGCGCCCGTCGACTATTCCGGAACGTCCAAGAAGGAGGAACCCATAAGGGTTGTTGAACCGGATTCCCCCCGGAAGGGCGGCCCCGGCGCCACCGGCCCTGTCCAGGGTGACGCCTACACCTGGCAGGACGGCGACAGGATCATGACGGTGAAGCTTCAGACAGACCTGGTGGTCGAGAAAGGCTCCGGCGGACTGCCTCGGGACGTCGTTTCAGCCAACGAGGGTGGAACTAACGTTGTCAGGAGTGCGGATGGACTATCAAAGAGTGATACCCTGCCCGTCTTTCGATCGGAGTCCGGCGCGCTGATGACCCTCCCCGGCGGTGTTCTGCTGGTGCTCAGCTCTGAATGGGGCCAGGCGGAAACGAACGCCTTTTTCTCCAACAACGGGATCAAGATGGACCGCGTGTCGGAGTTGGACTACGTCGCCAACGGCTTCTTCGTTGAAACTGGACCAGGGTTTCCCTCGCTGGACCTCGCCAACGCCCTGGCAGCGCAGGACGGTGTGGAAATCTCCAGTCCCAACTGGGGAAGAGAAGCCACCCCGAAGTGATAGTTGCCTGGGAATACCACGGGTTGTTGTGACCCACTGTGCCCGTGAAGGCTAACGGCTCTTCAGAGTCATCTATCCCATGACCAGGATGTTCGGGCCCACCAGACTGCTGCTGGCGGCGGGACTTGCCCTGCTCTGCCTGGTGCTGGCCTTGGGCTACGCCAGCGCACAGTCTCCTCCGGCCGCGCCTACCATCGACTCTGTATCCTCTGGCGATACCACACTCACCCTGGCCTGGACGGCTCCCGCCGGCGCAACCGGCATCACGGCTTACGACGTGCGTCACATCGAGACCAGCGCAGATGAGACGGTGGACGCCAACTGGACTGTGGAGGAGGACGCCTGGAAAGACGGCGGCGGCAGCCTGGCCTACGCCGTCACCGGCCTGACCAACGGCACGGAGTACGACGTGCAGGTGCGCGCGGTGGACGTTGACGATGTCGACGGCGCCTGGTCGGCCACAACCAGCGCAACTCCTGAGGACCACGGCAACGATCTGGCCACAGCCAAGAGCGTAACGGCGGGCACGAGGGTATGGGGAGTCATTGACCCGGCGGGCGACGAGGACTACTTCAGCTTCAGCGTGTCAAGAACATCCGATTACTGGATATATGCTTTAGGCGACCTGGATACTGTGGGCGAGCTGCTGGACAGCGGCGGCATGTCCATCGACATCAACGATAGAGGCGGCGCACTGCCCAACCCGGACAACTTCTTCCTGTGGCGCAAGCTCCAGTCCGGGACGTACTTCATCAAGGTAACCGGCTACGGACCTACTGACGAACCGTATATCCTCAGGGTCAGGGAGTTCACGGACACCACGTCCAGGAGCAACGCTGCCACTCTGAATCTCAACGGCTCTGCGAGCGGCACCATTGACCCGGAAGACGACGATGACTACTTCAAGCTGGAGCTTTCCGAGACAACGGAAGTCGCCATTCGCGCCTCCGGGTTCCCTGACACCGTGGGTGAACTGCAAAGGAGTAACGGCACGGTGATAGCCTCCAATGACGACGGCTACCTACCGGGCAACAGGAGGAACTTTGTGATCCGGGAGAACCTCGCCGCCGGGGTGTACTACGTCAGGGTCAGTTCTTTCGACGAAAGGTCCGATGGGCCGTATTCGGTGTACGCCGCGGCCATCACCGAGCCGGGCAGCGCCATCGCCGACGCTCAGCCACTGACCCTCGGCGGTACGGCGGGTGGAATCATAGACCCGGTCGGCGACGAGGACTACTTCAGCCTGACCCTCGAAGAGACAACTTACGTGATCATCGGTGGAGTGAGCAAAGTTACCAATATCAGTGCCGCTCTGACCGATGAAAACGACCTCGCGGCTCCGGTGAATTCGGTCCACTTTGACGACACATTCTTCTTCCAGGGCCGATTGGGCGCGGGTACATACTACTTGAAGGTGACCGGCAAGGACGCCTCAGACACGGGACGTTACACCGTCAGGGCTATTGCGGAGGGGAGCTACACCTATTTTGTAGACCGCTGCTCCAACATCTCCAGGAGCGCGGGCATCAACGACCCTCTCTACGGCTGCCAGTGGCACCTCAACAACGACGACCAGTTTCGCAACAGCGCAGAACAGGACATACGCGTCGAGGAGGTATGGCCCACTTACACGGGCGACGGCATCAACGTGGCGGTTGTGGACGACGGTATGCACCACCAGCACGAGGACCTAACCGGCAACGTCCTCACCGCCTTAAATCACAACTACGACCCCGACCTGACCGACATTTACCAACCCTTCGAGGACCACGGGACCGCGGTTGCCGGCCTCATCGCGGCGAAGGACAACAGCCTCGGTATGCGCGGCGTAGCCCCAGAGGCCACTATCTACGGCTACAACCTTCTCGTAAACCTCACCGATATGAACATAGCGGACGCTATGAACCGGAATGCGACATCCACCGCGATATCCAACAACAGCTGGAGAATCCCCGGTTTTGGCCGACCGGTATTTGCGTCCACTTTGTGGGAACACGCTGTGGAAAACGGGATCACCAACGGATACGACGGGAAAGGGGTTTTCTATGTATTTGGCGCCGGCAATGGACATCTAATCGGTGATTCCGCGAATCTTAGCGAGTACGGCAACTTCTATGCCGTGACTACCGTCTGCGCCGTCGGCCACGACGACATCCGAAGCGGCTACTCGGACACCGGCGCAAACCTGTGGGTATGCGGGCCGTCCAGCAGCGGGAGAGTGGGCCAGCCCAGAATAGCGACCACCGACAACGGGCACCGGTACAGTGGCAGTTTTGGAGGCACCAGCGCCGCCACCCCCATAGTCTCGGGCGCGGTCGCGCTGATCCGGGAGGCCAACAACGCATTGACTTGGCGGGACGTCAAGCTCATTCTGGCGGCCTCCGTCCGCAAGAACGATCCGGACAACACCGGTTGGGAGCAGGGTGCACTCAAATACGGGTCAACCACGGATCGCTATAACTTCAACCACGAGTACGGCTTCGGCATGGTGGACGCCAAGACGGCCGTGGACCTGGCCCCAACTTGGACCAACGTCCGCGACTTGAGGGAAATCACCTCTGAATCACGCGTCATCAACCTGCGAATCCCCGACTTGCCGTCGTCCGGGACGCCTACCACCGTTTCCAGCAGCCTGACCGTAGATCATTTTGTGGAGTTCGTTGAGTTTGTGGAGGTCAACGCCCACTTCAACCACCCTTACTTCCGGGACCTGACCGTTGAGCTGGTCTCGCCCTCAGGGGCCGTTTCAACGCTGTCCACTCCCGCCCCGATAGAAGGGGCGTTGACCACCAAGTTCCGCTTTGGTTCGGCCCGGCACTTGGGCGAGAACGCGGCCGGCGAGTGGACTCTTCAGATCAAGGACACTCAGGACGGAGATAGCGGGACCCTCAAATCGTGGGGTCTCACCTTTTACGGTCATGGCTTCGTTCCCGGCGCGCCGCAGATCGATACGGTTACTCCGGGAGGAGGCACACTCGAAATTGACTGGAACGCGCCTGCCGACACTGGGGAGACGGCCATCACCTCCTACGACCTGCGATACATTCGAGACGATGCTACTGACAGGAGCGATGACAACTGGACCTTGGAGACGGGAGTGGGGACTCCGAGCAACCGGAGCCACACCATCACCGGACTTGAGGGTGGAGTAAAGTACGAATTCCAACTACAGGCCAGCAACGATTCCGGACACGGCCCCTGGTCCCAAGCGGAAGCTGACGAGCCCACCACGGTCGCGCCGGCAGCGCCGGCCATAACCTCCATCACACGCGGCGATAGGACTCTGGCTGTCGTTTGGACTGCCCCCGCTGACACGGGTGGCGGGGGCATCACCGCCTACGACGTGCGCTACATCGAGACCAGCGCCGACGAGATGGTGGACTCCAACTGGACGGTGCGGGACAACGCCTGGCGAAGCGGCGACCTTCGATATGTCATCTCCAATCTCACCAACGCGACGGAGTACGACGTGCAGGTCCGGGCCGTCAACTCCGCGGGGGATGGAGAATGGTCTGACACAGAGACCGGCACACCGCTGCCGGACGACATACCCATAACCCTGCAGTGGGAAGAGAACTCTTTTGAAGTGGCGGAGGACGCGGGCAGCGTCGTCTTGAGAGCAGTCTTCACAACGACACTTGACGCGCCGCCGGAGGCTGACTTCACCTTCGATGTGACCCTGACCACCACCGATACCAGCGCGACCCTCGACGACGACTACGCGGCTCCGCCTTCGCCCGCGACCTTTGTCGCCAGCGACTTCAGCCAGACCGACGTGAACGGCCAGCAGCGATACCGCGCAACCAGGGATTTCACCGTAGCCATCATAGACGACACAGCGGACGAACCGGAGGAACTCTTCAGCGTAAGGCTGGCCTACCTGACTCCCGGCCTCACGCATCTCCAGGGAGGCCCCTCTACGGCAGTCGTCACAATCAAGGACAACGAACACGTTCCAGTTACTCTCAGCTGGGAACAGTCGGAAATAACGGTCGGTGAGAACGCAGGAAGCGCCACACTGCGCGCCTACGCCGTCACTACTGTGGACAAGCGGC
Source organism: Dehalococcoidia bacterium (assembly GCA_965205495.1). Taxonomy (GTDB): domain Bacteria; phylum Chloroflexota; class Dehalococcoidia; order Lucifugimonadales; family UBA3495; genus CATOSK01. The sequence continues at coordinate 3,464,822 of CBDBHA010000002.1, read as the reverse complement.
CTGAAGACGGGTTCTCCTTCGACGCCTCCATCTATACGTCTAACGGCAGCGCGGCCCGGCCCGGCGACTATACGCGGGTGGACGATACCGTCACTTTCAGCCGGAACGACTTCAGCCGGGTAACCGTCAACGGCGAGCGCCGCTATCGCGCCGCAAAGCAAGTGCTAGTACCCATTGTGGATGACACATCCGACGAAGACGAGGAGGACTTCACGGCAACCATTGAGTACGCGAACCCCGGCCCACCTCACCTGCAGGGCGGACCAGCCATTATGGGCGTAAAGATCACGGACAACGACTTCGTACCCGTCACCATCAGCTGGGACCAGTCGTTCGTGAGCGTCGACGAGCATGCGACAACGGTCACCCTGCAGGCCCAGGCCACCACCACGTCGGACAAAATGCCGGAGAACGGTTTCACTGTCGCCCTGTCCGCCGCGACGGCCGACAACACCGCTACCCAAGGCTCGGACTATCGGCCGCTGACCAGCAGCTTCAGCTTCGGCCAGGGCGACTTCACGCGCACCGACGTGGGGGGCCAATTCCGCTTCCAGGCAACCCGGGACATCGGCGTCTCCATCATCAATGACACCGACGACGAGCCGGACGAGAACTTCACGGTAATCCTGAACTACTCCGACCCAAGCCCTCCCCCATCTACAGGGAGGTCCCGCCACTGCGACGGTGACCATTGCCGACAACGACCACGTGCCCGTGGTCCTGAGTTGGGAGCAGGCGGCGCCGACGGCCGAAGAAGCCACGAGCCCTGGGAGCACTCGCCCCGTCTCCCTGAACGCCGTCGCCATCACCACCAAGGACAAGATGCCGGAGAGCGGCTTCTCTTTCGACGTGACCGTAGCCACCGCAGACGGCAGCGCAACCCAGCCCGCCGACTACCAGCGGTTGTCCGACACGGCGACCTTCAACCGGAGTGACTTCAGCCTGGAGACCGTCAGCGGCCAGCGGCGTTACCGAGCGGTGAAGACCTTCACGGTATTCGTCACTCACGACACCGTCCAGGAACCCAACGAGACCTTCACTGTGACCCTGGCCTACGCCGACCCCGGTCTGCCGCACCTGCTAGGTGGAAGGGACACGGCGACGGTGACCATCACCGACGACATATCATCCACCGTGGACCTGAGTACAACGGTACTCGGCCCGCCCTTCCGTGTCTCCCGGGGCGAGGAGTTGACCTACGACTACACAGTCCGGAACTCCGGTCCGGCTGCATCGACAAACACGGTTGTGAGGAGCACCCTCGATCGGGCCGTGAGCTTCGTGTCGGCTACCCCCGCTGACAAGTGCGCCCACTCGGGAGGAGCGACCGGCGGCGAGGTCGCCTGCGCATTTGGCAACCTGGATTCGGGCGCAAGCGGGACGGGCGAGATTGTCGTGCAGGTCGGGTCAGCGGCGTCCGCAGACATCTCCATTACCTCCACAGCCACTGGCGACGAGTTCGATCGCAGGCCGGGGGACAACACGGCCACGGAGTCCACCGAACTCCTTGCTCCGCCCGAGCAGGTGAGGAATCTGTCGCCCGTGCGGAGCAACGCCGCTTTCATCGAACTGTCGTGGGCCAGGCCTTCAGATAATGGCAGCCCCATCACCCGATACGAGCTGGAACGCAAGGAGGCAGGCGAGAGCTATGCCCTCGTCAGTCCCGGCCCCGGTGTCGCGGCGACCACGTACCGGGACAGCCAGGTGTCCGCTGGAACAACCTACACCTACCAGTTGCGCGCCGTCAACGCCGACGGCGACGGCGAATGGTCCGACGAGGCGACCGCAACCGCTCGGGAAACGCCACCCCCGCCGCCGCCACCGCCCCCGCCGCCACGGCCATCGAACCGGCCCCCGGTGTTTGCGGATGGCCCCAGGACGGACCGCTCGATAGCCGAGAACACGGCTGCCGGCGAAAACGTCGGCGCTCCGGTCGTGGCCACCGACTCCGGCATCCTGACCTACATGCTGGGCGGCGCCGACGCGGGATCCTTCGGCATCGTCGCAGCCACGGGACAGATCCAGGTGGGGGACGGAACGAATTTGGATTACGAGGGAGAGAAGAATACCTACGGTGTCGAGGTTACGGCCACGGACCCATCCGGCGCCACTGCTATGATCACGGTGACCATTGCGGTGACCAACCTGGACGAAGCTGGGACGGTGACCCTGTCGTCGGAGAAACCTACGGTTGGCGACGACCTAACGGCGACCCTTGGCGATCCTGACGGCGACCTCACCGACGTGACATGGCAGTGGTCCAAGTCCGCGGACATGGACAGTTGGATGGACATCTCAGGGGCAACGTCGATGAGCTACACTCCGACGTCCATGGACGTCGGCTACCACCTGCGCGCCACCGCGACCTACACCGACCTCCTGGGTTCCGGCAAGACCGCGAGGGCGGTGTCGGACTACGCGATGACCGCCTTGGACCCCCTGGTTGCACGGTACGACGCCAACGCCAACGGCACGATCGAGAAGGGCGAGGTCATAAAGGCCATCAACGACTACCTCTTTGGCGAGGGAGATGAGGCCATCAGCAAAGCCGAGGTTATAGAGCTCATAAACCGCTACCTCTTCGGCTGATATCGAGGGACGCCCAGGGCAGTACAGGCAACAAACGGTGCCTTCATACGCAACCAAGGTGTCAACTTCATCCTCTCCGGTCTATGCAGTGTAACTCCGCCTCTTATACCCACGGAAGCAGGATGATCATGCACCTCTCAGAATTAGAAGAAACGGCAGGACGAAAAACACGGCCCGCAAAATGCCAATGCCTATTTGTCCCCTTTGAGAATCCTCTGAACAAGTCCGCGGCAAGGTGGCATAGTAAGACTGGATTAGGCGATGTCTAATGGAGGAACAGGGGAGATGGACCAACGCAGGTTCGCTGACCCCCGGTTGTGGCCGACAGCAGGTTCTGGAAAATGAGGCCAAGAAGAGGAAGACCCGGCGGGAGCTGTTCCTGAAGCGGATGGAGGGGCTGATTCACTGGCAGCGACTGGAGGAACGCATACCTTCCTTTTGCCCCAAGGCCAGAAAGGGCCGCCGACCCTATCCGCTGGCATTGGTGCTGCGAATTCACTGCACGCAATTGGTCTACAGTCTCAGCGACCCTGGTATGGAGGACCCCGCTTTCGCGAGGGCAGGCTCTGCTCTACGAGGCCAAATCGGTAAGGAGGTTCGTGGGTCTGAAGCTGTCGGGGGCCCTTCCCGACGAGACCACGATCCTCAACTTCCGCCATCTTCTGGAAAAGCACATTCTGGGGCAGGGTCTGTTTGAGGAAATCAACGCCCACCTGAGTCGCAGGGACTGTGGTTGCGGGAGGGAACCATCGTTGGCGCCACCATCATCGAGGCGCCGTCGTCCACCAAGAACCGTGCCCGGGAGCGGGATCCGGAGATGCGCCAGACCAGGAAGGGGAATAAGTGGCACTTCGGGATGAAAGTTCACATCGGGGTGGACTCGGACACGGGTCTGGCGCACAGCATGAGCGCCACCGCGGCCAACGTGCATGACATCACCGAGGCCCACAATCTGTTGCACGGCGGGGAGACGATGGTGTGGTGCGACGCCGGGTATCAGGCAGTGCACCAGCGGGAGGAGAACTGGGAGTTGAAGGTGGACTGGCAGGTGGCGATGAGACCCGGAAAACGCCGGAAACTGGAGCCTGGGAGCGATGAGGCGGTGGCGGAGAAGGAGAAGGCCTCGGTAAGGGCCAAGGTGAAGCGGATATTCGATTGTGGGAAAGTGCGCTACCGGGGATTGGCGAAGAACACGCAGCGACTGGCATTGTTGCTGGGGCTGTGCAACCTGATGACAGCGGAGGGTCCACTGGCGGGCTTACGTGGAGGCCGGCAAGCCCAAACCAGGCATCAAGGCCGTTTCAGGCCCCAGCGGTCCCGGCGGAGGCGAAATCAGCGGCCACTGACACTCACCAACAGGGCCAGAAGGCGGGTCATATCCTCGAATCCTGGCCCACTAAACCCAAGACCGGCCGGACCTGGTCTTGTTCAGAGGATTCCTAAAGATGTTGGCGCCGCAGGTGTGGCCGGCGTTCCAGGCCACGAGGGTTGCCTGCAAGATGAGGGGCCGGTTGAGCGCAACCAAAAGCGCGAAGACGCTCGCCGCCTCCGAAGGGAAGGTGGGCGAGTTGTTGGGGGGGGGTCACAGGGGCCGGGATCGCTGGGCTGCTGCACAGTTACCCTTCCCCAGGAAGCGTCTCCGGCCGGGGTGTCTTTCCGCTCAGAACCCCTCAGCATGCCTGGGGAAGAGTAACCACCCTCCTTGCTGGGCGCGTTAACAATGTACGGGGAGGGACTGGTCCCGTGCTGGGTGAATTGACCTGCTGGCCGACGGCGTGGGGAAATGGTGGATGCATCGCTCGGACTGCTCCCTCATGTCGCGGAAATCGAGTGCGAGGTGGTGGGGTGGGCAATGGGAGGACCAAATCTTGAACCAAGTCTCCATTTTTCAGGTGAACTATATGCCATTTATTTGTTGCCGGACCGCCGTTGTCAGGGAATTGGCCTCAATCTTGTCAGAGCAACTGCGGAGGGTTTGATGGGTCTCGGGTTAGACTCGATGATTGTTTGGGTGCTGGCAGAGAATCGGTCGGCGAGGCGGTTTTACGAGGCTCTGGGCGCCCGCTACGTGACCGAGCGGCACGTTCAAATTGGTGGTGCCTCCCTGCCTGAAGTAGCCTACGGATGGTCAGATATTGGGGCGCTTGTCGGGATGAGAATGTGATCTGCTCCCCGAACCTGTTTCAGTAAAAATGCGGGTTTTGTGGGATGATCTAAACCGGAAAGTTAGGAGGTTCGTTCCATGAAGAGTTCCCGGTATTCCCCGGAGCAGGTGGCCTTCGGCCTGCGACAGGCGGAGGAAGGCACGCCGGTTGCCGAGGTCTGCCGCAAGATTGGGATTAGCGAGCAGACCTTCTACCGGTGGATGAAAAAGTTCCAGGGCATGGGCGTGGCCGAGGTGAGGCGCCTGCGGGTCCTGGGGAAGGAGAACCGCAAGCTGAAGCAGCTGGTGGCCGACCTCAGCCTGGACAAACAGACGCTGTAGGAGGTGCTGCAAAAAAAGCCCTGAAACCTGCCCAGCTGCGGCCCCGGGCCGACTACCTCGAGGTGGGAGAGGAATCGCCCACCTCGACCCTGGATCAGCAACGGTTCATGGCCGAGCGGTTGCCGGACCGTCGGCTGGTGGTCTATCCTGGCTTGGGCCACAGCGTCGACGCTATCCACCCGGAGGGGTGCACCCAACAGGTACGGGAGTTTGTCGCTTCGCTGACCATTCAAGGAGGGAATTATGCCCTACTACATGTATGTTGCCGTGAACGAGGACAACAAGATTTCAGTCTTTACCGTGGACCCCGAAAGCGGAGGTCTCACGCACCGACACGACGTGGCTGTCCCCGGCGGGCCCTTCACCCTGGCGGTCAGTCCCGACCGCAATCACCTGTACTGCGGCACCCGGGAAACACCTCAGTTGACCAGCTTCAGGATCGATCAGTCCGGCGGAGGCCTCACGCAGACGGGAACGGTGCCGCTGGACTCGTGGCCGGTCTACGTCAACACGGACCGGAGGGGCAGGTTCGTGCTGTCATCCTATTACCAGGGAGCACGCGTGTCAGTGCACCCCATCGGGGACGACGGGTCGGTGGGAGGAGCCCCAGTCGTATCGCTGGAAACGGCGACCGGGGCTCACGCGATGCAGACCGACCCGACCAACAGCTACGCTTTCGTTCCTCACATCGCGGGAAACGGCCCTAACCAGATCTGGCAGTTCAAGTTCGACGAGAACACGGGCCAAATCACCCCCAACTCTCCGGCGATAGTGGAACCGGAGGAATTCCTGGGGCCTCGTCACTTCTGCTTTCATCCTTCCCTGGATGTCCTCTACTTCTCCAACGAGCAGGGGTGCAGCGTGACCGGCTACCGCCTTGACGCCGTGGCGGGAACGCTGTCGATCTTCCAGACCATTACCACTCTTCCCCCCGAAGGCTTTGCCGAGAGGAACACCTGCTCCCAGATTCAGATCACTGGAGCGGGCAGGTTTCTTTACGCGCCCAACCGGGGCCATGACAGCATCGCCTGTTACACGGTGGACACCAGCACCGGCGAATTGGCCTCCAACGGCATCGTTGCTTCAGAGGCAAGACCCAACGCGCTGTGCCTTGGCCCCGGGGACCGGTACATCTACTCGGCCGGCCAGGATTCGGGCCAGATGGCCATATTCAGCGTCAATCCCGATTCCGGCTCGCTGACCTTGTCGGAGACAGTCCCATTGGGTAGCGGGCCGTGCTGGATATCTATCGTGGAGTTGCCGGGATAGGGCCGTCTCAGGTAAGTCAGCCGAGGAGGGGTCTCACCTGGGGAAGCTGCCCGGACGGAATGCACTGTCGCCCTGTTTTCGGGAGGACCGGAAGGTGGCCAGGGACGGCTTCGTCCGCTGGGAGGGATCGCGCTACGGGGTCCACTGGAAGTGGGTGGGTCGCATCGTCCAGGTGGGACAGCGGTTGGGCACGGTGGAGATCTGGGCGGGAGATGAGCTCATTGCGGTCCATCCCCAGGGCCAGCGGGCAGGACAGCATTTCATTCTGCCCGGCCAGTGGGCAGGACTGCCTAGTATTACAACGACGGATTTAGCCGACGACGCTTGCGGCTTCGCATGGGAGGGAGGCGAAGCCATCTTGATGTGAGCGTCGCTCGCGTTCGTCAAGGCCGAAATCTGGGTCCGCTCTGGTAATCCGTCGTTGTAATACTAGAAGTCTGGCCGGAAAGCCATTGGCCGGGTTTCGCGCTACGCCAAGCAGACGTATTCCAGTCTTATACGGCATGGTAGTGTATGCAATACGTTTCAAGAACCAACTGTTACATCGATAATAGACGTTAAGAAAACGACGGCTTGGGGATAATCGGGGTTTCCGTCCGAGTTTCTAGGGGAGATGGCCGGCCACGCCGGGAAGCGGTGGCAGTCCAGATCCCGGTGGGTGAGGTGGAGCTCCGCTCCCTGGACGTGTACGAACTGGCCGCCGTGGGAGGCGCCAGGTGATCGCCCTGGAACAAGCCCGTCAGCACGTGGAGACGCTGGGTCTCAAGCAAGCCGTGGAGATCCTGGACAACACCCTGGACGTTGCCCCCAACAAGCAAATGACCTACCCGGAGATGTTGGAACAACTGCTGGGGGCTGAGGTGGCGGCCCGGAGGGAACGGTACCTCTCCACCAGGACCAAGATGGCCCATCTGCCCTTCCAGCGGACACTGGACCAATTCGACTTTGCCTTTCAGCCTTCCATTGACGAGCGGCAGGTGAATGAACTGGCCAGCCTGGCCTTCGTGGCAGAGGCCAGCAACATTCGCCTGCTGGGACCTCCCGGCGTGGGCAAGACTCACCTGGCAGTGGCATTGGCCAATAAGGCCATCGAGAACGGATACGGGGCCTACTTCGTCAGCGCCTACGACCTGATGGAGGACCTGCGCAAGGCCCGGGCCGAGCACAACCTGGACCGGAGGATGCGCATTTACCTGGCTCCCAAGGTGCTCATCGTGGATGAGTTCGGCATCTGGCCCTACGACCGGGACGCCGCCACCGCCTTCTTCACCCTGGTCTCGGCCAGGTACGAGCGAGGCAGCATCATACTGACTTCCAACAAGGGCTTCGGTGAGTGGGGCGAACTCCTCGTCGACACCGTCATCGCCTCGGCCATCCTGGACCGGCTTTTGCACCACAGCCACGTGCTGAACATTCGGGGGGAGAGCTACCAGCTCCGAGAGAAGAGGCAGGCTGGGCTCATCAGTTCGCATCACCTCCTCAGCGCCCCACCCAAGAATGTCAACGACAACTATCCGTACTGACGGAAGCGCCGAGCATCAGTTCTGGTGGGTCAATTCAAAGCCGGCGATCAAGACAACAAGCCCATGGTGGGTCAAGTCCCCATCGGCGGAACCGGGTCAAAAGTTCGTCGGAGTTGACAGCCGGTCTTTTGGTTCTTGGGCCGGTATTCTTGTATGTGAGGCATTTATGGCCCGGACCGCTGATGGTTTTCGCTCTGTGATTTCGCCCCGGCAGGGCTGTAGCGAGCCCGGAGGCGCCCTACTGGAGGGTTTGGGCCTGCTGGCCTCCACGTCAGCCCGCCAGATAACCTTCCGCTGTCATCAGGTTCCCCAGCCCCAGCAACAATGCCAGTCGCTGCCTGTTCTTCGCCAATCCTCACCGCCGCCGCATCGTCTTTGTGGTGGTGCGCCCTGGTCATCGACGAGGCCCACGCCGTCTCCCAGTTCATCGCCGCCGAGCTGAGCGTTACCCCCGGCGCCCTGCTGCGCGCTCCCCTGGAGCCGTTGCTCACGGCGGTGGAGACCGCCAACACCGGCCTGGCCGTGTTCATCGCCCTGCTCTACCTGGTCTTCGGCTTCTTCGTCCTCTACCTGCCGCCTTGGTACCAGAGGCTGCTCGGTGTGATGTCGACATCTGGGCCAACGCCAGCTACATATGGGCGGTGGACCAAGGTGACGACCGCGTGTACGTCTACCAGCGGGACGGAACACGGCCCTGGAGTTCGACCTGACCGGCGACAACACAAGCCCGCAAGGCATCGCCTCGGACGGCGAAACCATCTGGGTTTCGGACTCCGGTGATGATAAGCTGTACGCGTACGACTTCGATACTCGCACTCACGACGAGACCAGGGACATTGATCTGACCGGCTTAGGCGACATCACACCGAGCAGCCTCTGGTACCAAGGCGGCATTCTTTGGGTCACCGACTCACTCCTGGACCGGATGTACGCCTACCGCGCCGCGGACCGCACCAGGGCGGCAGGCCGGGACATCGACCTGAGTCCCGCCGCCACCTTCACACCCGATGACGCGGTGCACGACGGCGTCACAGCCTGGATCGCGCACCGCGAGTTCGACCGCGACGTGCTTGAGGCCGTCAACCTGGTCTCCGGCAGCGGACAGGCTTCCCACAAATTCACCAACCTGAAGGCAGCCGGCGTGGACCGCACTGAAGGCATCTGGTTCAACGGCGACGTCATGCTGGTGGTGAACGGTATCGACGACCGCATTTACTCGTTCAACGTGCCGGACTCGGACAACGCCGATCTCCGGGCCATAACGGTGGCTCAGGGCGCCGGCGACCCCTCCGAGATCCCGGGCTTTACCGCCGGCTCCACCACGTCAACCCTGACCACCGGCGGCTCCACCGAGCAGATCACCGTCGCCGGCGAAACCCGGCAGTTCGAGGCAATGGCGGAGGTCACCAGCCCGACCGACGCCGACACCACCGAAGACGGCCACCAGGTGGACACCCCCGTCGGGGAAACCACCGTTACCCTGCGCGTTACCGCCGAGGACTGCGCCACCAAGGACCACACCCTCACCGTAACCCGGCCCGACATCAGCGACGACCCGTCGCTCCGCTCCATCACCGTTACCCCCAGGGACATCATCGGGTTCGACCCAATGCGCCTTTCCTACCACGTCGGCGTGGCCAGCTCAGTCACCCAGGCCACCATCAACGTCACCCCGACGGTGGCGGCTTCCACGTTCCGGACGACGCCGCCCGACGCCAACACCCCTGGCATCCAGGTCAACCTGTCGGACGGCGCCAACTTCGTCACCATCACCGTTACCGCCGAGAGCGGCAGAACCAGGGCCTACGCGGTCGGCGTCAACCGGAGCTTGGACACCGTGTTCGGCTGGAAGGCTGTGGACGACCTGGACGGGCTGATCGCCGCCGGGAACGAATCTCCCAGCGGCACCTGGACCGACGGCGCCACCATCTGGGTTACCGATACCATAGACGACAAGATATACGCCTACCGGGTGTCCGACAAGGCGCGCGACACCGGCAAGGACTTCGATACCCTCTCCGCCGCCGGCAACAACCATTCCCTCAGCATCTGGTCCGACGGCGCCACCATGTGGGTTGCGGATTACCTAGACGACAAGATCTACGCCTACCGGATGTCCGACAAGGAACGCGACAACGGCGAGGACTTCGATACCCTCTTCGCCGCCGGCAACAACGAACCCCGCGGCATCTGGTCCGATGGCGCCACCATGTGGGTTGCCGACCCAACCGACGAGAAGATCTACGCCTACAGGATGTCCGACAAGGAACGCGACGACGGCAAGGACTTCAACACGCTGGACGCGGCCGGCAACGCCACCCCCACCGACATCTCGTCGGACGGCGTGACCATGCTGGCGGCCGACCCAAACAACGGCGAATAGGTCTTCTCGTACAACATGCCCGTCTCAAACAACGCCGACCTCCGCACCATCGAATTGGACGGCGCGGAAGTCAGCGGATTCACACCGGGAACTAAGACCTACAGAGTCGAGGTCGCCGGCGACACCAACGAGGTCACCGTGTCGGTTGTGCCCCTTCAGGTGAAGGCCGAGATCACGAAAATCAGGCCTGCCGACGGCGACGCCGACACCGACGGCCACCAGGTCACCATAGCGGCCTACGAGACGACCGTTGTGTTCACGGTCACCGCCCTGAACGGCGCCATAAAGGGCTACCGGGTAATAGTGCGCAACCCTGCGCTGAGCGACCCGCCGGTGTTCACGCTATCTCCCGACGGGAGCGTGGACGAGAACACGCCTCCGGAGCAGGTGATTGTTAGGGTCGCGGCGACTGACCCCGAGGGGCTCACCACGGGCATCGTGTACACGCTGGACCCCGCCAGCGCGGAGGTGTTCGACTTCCTTCCCAGCAACGACCGCCGGGCAATTAGGATACGCACCCTGGCGCCGCTGGACTACGAGACCACGCCCAGCTACGAGGTGACCGTCACCGCAACGGACCCAGGCGGGGCGTCGGCTTCAGTAACCATCACGATCACGGTGAACAACGTCAATGAGCCGGGGTCTCTGGGCCTCTCGCCCAGCGCCGGTATCACCGGTCTGCCCATTACGGCCACCGTCGACGACCCGGACGGCGGCGTGACCGGACAGACCTGGCGGTGGTACACCGGGGACTCCGGCTCGGGCCCCTGGATTCGGATCACCGGAGCCGGCGCGGCTGCCTACACGCCGGCCGACGCCGATATCGGCAAGTACCTGTGGGTCGTGGCCCGTTACCGGGACACGCTGGGACCCGGCAGGACCGTCGAGGCCGTCACGGAACAAACCGTCAAGTCCACCGACTGCATTGACGAAGTGCGCCCCTGTGGCCTGCTGACCCCCGCCATCCTTGAGGCCGGCGGCCCGGTGCGCGCCCAGATCGACTCCGAACGTGACAAAGACTGGTTCAGGTTCGTGATGGAACCCGGAAAGGCCTACCGCATCGACATGCTGGGTGCGGAAACCGGCGATGGGACGCTGGCGGACCCGTACCTGGCGGGCTTGAAAGCCGTTTACAATAATGAACAATATCTACCTGACGGGCTGAGGGACTCCCAAGGCGACCGTTTCACAAACATCTGGCACGAATGGCAAAACGACATGGCACACTTGGGCGGCACCTATTACAACGGCGGCGGCGGGCAGGGATACAAAGCGCGAATGTTCCTGCGCGCGCACCCAAGTGCGCTCCTGGGGACCCCGCAGGGCTATCCCGCGGGCGTTTACTACGTCGAGGCCAGTGGTCTCGGCAATTCCACCGGCACTTACCGTATGACGCTCACCGAGGTGACCGACGACAGCACAACTCCGAGATTGCTGACCCTTGGGACCCCGCTTCCGGGAACCAACGACTACCCCGGCGACCGCGACCAATTCTCAATCGACCTCACCGCCAACGAACGTTTGCTATTCAACGCCTCGGGCGCCGGGATCGTTGCCACCGCGCAGCTTATGGAATCTGCGGAACCGGAGCAAGACATCGAGTCGAGTCACGCCAACTCCACGCCTCCGTCCACCGGCCAATATTTGATCACGGTGAGAGGATACGAGGCCAGCAGACAGCATCACGGCGCCGGCCCCTACACCCTCACGGTGGCGCTGGACCCGGAAAACCCACCCGTCAACCTCGACGGCACTCCGGTAAACGCCGAAATCACCGATAGCAGAGACGACGACAAATTCACCGTCAACCTTAGACCAGGGGACGAGGACTCCAAGACCTTCCGCATCGACGTAAAGGGCCTGGACTCGGGAGACGGCACGCTGCCGAACCCACGTATTCGCGTGAGCCGCCGAGGGGGCGGAGTAATCTCCATCTACAACGATGACGGCGGCGTGGGGCGCAACGCCAGGGCCTACGTGACGGTCGACAGCGAGGACCGCCGCCCCGGGACCTACGTCATTGAAGTGAACGGCAAGGACCGCCCGGGAGGCGCCTACGTGCTCACGGTCGCTGAGGTCCCCACGGAACACGTCTGGGGCTCCGTCATGTACCCGGAAGAAACCCAATCGGGTCCTACCGGCTTTTGCGCCCCCATCATCAACGGATGGTGCGTCGTGAAGCAGTCCGGGCGACTTTACGGCGGCCTTCGCGACCGGGAATTCACCATCGGAACGGAGGATTACGAGGTCCTGAGCATCCGGTACGAGCCTGACCCTTCAGACCCCAAGTTGCACCTGACGCTGGACAAGGCACTCCCGTCGGGAGACCTTGGGAACTTGGTCTTCACCGTGGAGGGCGTGGACTACCAGTTCTCTTCCGCCACTGAAGGAGGATCCACCGACACCGGGCAAAACTACTACTGGAGCGATGTTTCCAACCCACCGTGGACGGTGACAAACACCGTAGGAAACCACATTCTGGTGGAGATCAACAGGACTCCATAGCCCTGGGAGGTCTGGGAACGCCGGCCATGAAGTCGAGGTAAGGGGACCACCTTCCAGGCGGCTGCTCTGGAGGACGCGCACCGCCGGACGGTCACCCCGGTGGACCGGCCGGCGGCAGGCCGCAATCCGGGTGGATGGAACGCCGCGCCGCGCCGGCTGCGTGCCGGGTTGCAGTCCCGAGGGGCGTGCCTTCCGGCGCCCGGTCGATATGACTCTCCAAGGAGCCTTGGGGCCACCCTTCGTGAAATGTAAAAAGGGCCGCATACATGGAGAGGAGAAGACGGTACTACGCACGGTTCGGGCTTCCCATTGACGGGGGGCTGGTTCCCCTCTTCAGGGAGGGGCGCTTACAGCGGCGAAGGAGCGCCCGTAGCGAAGCGTCAGGGCCGCCGGTCGAAAGTGAAGCTCAACCCCGTTCCGGTGTGGGAGTTCCTGGACCGTTCCGGGATGTCCCAAAACGAGTTGGCGCGGCTCAGTGGGATTTCTCCCTGTCGTACCTGTCCCACCTGCTGAACCAGGCCCTGGGGGTGTCCGAATTCGATGCCCTGTTCTTAATCGAGCAGGCCGGCGATTGACCAGCCCCGCCCGACACCCGAAACGCAAAAAGGGAAGCCTACATGGAAGAACGGAGGGAGACCGCTGCGAATTTGTGCAGCGGTCTCCCTCGTTGCGTAAAGGTCTAGCGTCCCGCGCCGGCCGGCTCCTTCTCCCGTTCCTGCTCCGAGTTGAGCGCCCATTCGAAGAGGGACAGGGAAGAGGGCTTGGACTTGCCGTTCCTCCCCTGGGGCTGGGCCGGTTCCCCGGCCAGGAACTCGGCCCAGGAGAAGAGCGCTTGCTGACCCTCGGCGGGTACGTCGCTGTGGCCGTTCCCATTGCTTCCGACCTCTACCGGCTCGACGGCGTGCCCGTTGCCGTTGGCGTGGACTTCCACCACCACCGGCTCCGCCTCGGTTTCGACCGGCTTCCAGCCGTCGTCCACCAGGAACTCCTCGGCGCTGGCCTCGGCGTCCCGCGCCTGGGCGAATACCTGTTCCACCGACTCGCCGTCAGCGTCGGTTTTCTCGCCGCTGACGATCTGCCGGGCCAGGGCCAGCATCAGGTCGTCGCCGTCGTCCCCGAAGGCGGCCAGCCCGTCCTCGGGCAACTCCCCCTCCACCGCCAGGGAGCTTTGCAGCTTCTTGGCCACCAGCTTTAACGCATCGGCCTGGAGGGTGTTCCGGTAGGCCATGAACACCACCTTCACCGGGCGTTTCTGCCCGATGCGCCAGGAGCGCCGCGACGCCTGCCGCATCGTGTACACGCTGTAATCGGACTCCGTCTTGCAATCGACACGACATCCTCAGTCGGGATGGCCAGGGTCAGGTTGACGTTGTTGTTCCGGTCGATGGTCGCCCCGTCCAGAAGGAGCTCAAGCACCTCCCTGCGCCGTTGTAAAAAAGGTTGACTTTGGTAACAAGACCACGATCAGCCTTTCCTGTGACGCTCCCCGAAAGGGGGAAGCCCCGCCGCCCCAACAGTGCAAGGCGGCTCCGCCCGGGAATCTCACCCGGGAACACCGAGCTGATCACCCGCTCAAGCCACCACCCGGGTCGAAGCCCGGTTGACAGCCTGAACCGGATTGGGGTTGCCTCGCGACCTCCCCAGCCGGTGCTGCGCTGCAAGCGCCAGTCTCAGCTGACCAGATACTGCACCCCAGTGCGTCCACACGTGCTTCACTCGCTTCCTCACGGGTACGGTGAAGGCGATATGTACGCCATTGCCGGCGGGACAGACCCGCCGGCGGGGGATGCGCTCCGAGCAGCCGAGCAAACGACGGGCCAGCACCAGGGCCGCAGCCTGGTGCACCGTCAGCCCGTATCGCTCCATGAACTTCACCCGGCCGACCACCGAACTGAAGGCCGGGTTGACCTGATGGACCTCCACTCCCTGCCGACAGCCCCGGGAGAGGAAGTACGCCTTGACCTTGCCGTAGCTGAAACTGGACAGCATCCGGCTGTATCTGCGGGACTCTCCCTCCAGAGCGGCCTTCTTCTGCCGGAAGTCCAGCTTCTCAATGACAATGGGCTTGACAGCCTCTCTGGCATATTCCACAATACTGGACACCGCATCGCCGATGAGAGCCTCCGACTGATGCCTCGACTTCCCGTAGGTCACCAACGGCACCCGCCAGGAACGCAGCCAGTTGCCCGAGGCGTCGGCCTCCGCAACAGCCAGATGGTCAGCGTTCAGATCCACCCCGATGACCCCGTGCCTCCGGTCGGTAACCACGGGTACCTCAGCCATCTCGGTGCTTACCAACACCCGCCAGCCCTTACTGTCCCGCTTGAACCGGTAGCTCAGCGCCTGGCCCAGACCGGTGGCTCTCGCCGCCTTCTCCCCGTGCCGGCGCCGGTAAGCCCAGTACTCGGCATTGCTCCCCAGCGCCGCCAGCACCTGCTCGTGGCCGTAGGTGAACTTCACACCCTCGATCACCAGATATTTGCCATGCTCCCCGGCCAGGCAATCCGGCATCCGGAGCCGCAGGGCCAGTGAGCCATCGTCAGCAATCGCCGCCACACACAGCTGGCAGCCCCCGGTCTCATCCCGGCTCCCCAGCACGAAGAACTCACCGCTGCGGGCATCCTGCCAATCGGCCAGCCACTCCTCATGACTGGCATACCCGTTGGCCTCCAAGTGATGCTGCTTCCGCCACAGCCGCCTGGACCCGAAACAAAGCCGTACTCGCCCTGCCGCGATATCGGCTTCCAATCCGGCCAGCCCGGATTGCAGGTTGGCCAGCCGGCGCCGCTTCTGATGGACCTGCTGCCACCGGCCCTCCTCTCCAGCATCGGATATCTGACGCTCCGCCCGGGCTATGCGGCGCTGCAAGATATCCCGGTGCAGCTTCTGAGCCTCCCGGACCGAAGCAATTTTGCCCTCCAGGGACACCCTCACCCCATTGAACATCCGCGCCGGGATCTCGTGATCCTTCACGTACGCGCGCTTCAGAGACGCCGCCGGCCGTCCCGCCCTGACCTCGGCAAACAGCTTCCGCTGCATCCTGCCATACAGCTCACCGTAGGCCGACAATGCGGCGTCGCCAGCCGCCCGGTCCATGCCGCGAAAAACGGTGACGCGGGTCTGATAGGTGCCGATCATGAGTCATTCCGGGCCGCCGCCACGGCCCGTTCCGCCCGGCGCCGCGCCGACCGTCTCCCATACAGGCGGGCGCACAGCGAAGTCATCACCTCGGTGACGTCCCGCACCAGGTCATCCTCAACTTCTCCATCCTCCACCACCAGGACCCGGGCGCCCCGCCCGGCCAGCGCCGCCTCCACGTATTCAAAGCCGAAACGGCAAAGCCGCTCCCGATGCTCCACTATTATCATTCCGACAGTGGGATCCCCCACGATGCGGCGCAACTGACGCCGGTTCCCTTTCAGCCCGGAGCCAATCTCCTTGACGACCTCATCGGGACGATACCCCTGCTGGGTGGCCCACTCAACCACCCGGCCGACCTGCCGGCCCAGGTCCTCCCGCTGGTCCCCGGAGGAGACCCGGGCGTATACCACGCAGCGGGCATCATTGCCGGGAGGCACCACAACGTAGTAACGCCCGTTGGGGAGTTGCTCGATTTGGAGTTCCGGGGGCAGCTTCCCGGTATGGTGCAGGCGGGAAGTTGTGGCCTTGTCGAAACCGTAGAGGCGGCCCCAGGCCGTCAGGCTGATGCGGCGACTTACTACATCCATAATAGACCATTATATACTATAATCCCAACTGTTGCCAACCCTCCATCATCCTGCGGAACCTGCGGTAGTCCTCCGATCGCTTCCCCTGGTCCATCCCGTCATGTTCCCCGGCCATGACGCTCCTCCCGTATGCCTTGATGTCTCGCTATCGGGCGGGTCCCTCGTTGCGCGGATGGCGGCCCTGAATGGTGGACGCTGCGGCCTGCGGCCCGGACTCGAATCGGTCTCCACCGGCGAAACTCCGCGCCGGGCGTGTCCGATTCGCGGGCTCTCTGCCGGTGCGGGCTCCGCTCAGTCCCGTTGCAGGACCATCGCGAACGATGCCTCTATGATGATGGAGCCGCGTCCAGGTCGAGTTCGCCTTGGACTATATCCCCGGCGACGGCGTGAATTCGACCGCCGCGATTCAGACCGAGACTCAAGCTGTTCAACTCGGTTTCGCCTACATCCAGGAGGCGCTGGGGAGTGGGAAAGGAATTGAGCTTGACCCCTTCCAGCGCCTGCGGGACTCCGTACCTGTCGGCCAGCACCTCGACAATTCCGGCGATTCGGTCGATGTTGTTGTTTTGAGAACAGATGTAGGAGACAAGGCACTCCCAGGGGTCCTGACGCAGGATGCGCATCCCACCGAAACATTCCACCAACCCGGCCATTTTGGTGTCAACGCGGCGGAGCGCTTCGTGGACGGTCAGAATGTCGCTATTCAAGCCGAGGTAGGATTCGATCTGGCGCTCGATAGACTCCTCTGTCACACTACTGCGAAACTCAATCCCGTCTCCGGACTGGCGGACCTTCACCGGGCAACCGTTGACCACACCGAAGTACCAGCCCTCCCGCTCAACCCAGCGAAAAGCCTGGGATCGGAGCCACAGGAGTTCCAGTTTGAACGGTAGTCGGGCGCGAAGATACATGTGCTATGTCTCGGGAAGCTGAATACCGTCGGTTCCCTCTTGGCGGGTTCGTCATACAGGATTTTGGACGCCGGGACTCCCGTAGTCAATTTGCCCTTGCTGATTTACTCCGAGTTTGCATTGCAGCTTCTGCTAGCCCTTCCTGCCGTATATCGTTGGCTTATTGGAAAGGGCACATTAGCTCCAGCACATCCGGGTCGCGCCACGCCTTTCCCAGAGGACCGACCATCTCAAGGATGTCCGCGTGGGAAACCCACAACGGCACGTCCACCCCGGCTCGTTCCATCTCCTGTCGAGCCACGCCGTGAAAATTGGACTCCGCCATCTCATTGTCGAAGACGACGAGCACCAGGGGCCACTCGCCGTGGTCGTCGAGGGGCTGCTTGGACGAATAGTAGCGCAGGTAGGGCGCCAGCCGGGCCGCCATGGTGCCGGGCCGCACCGCCCGCCGCTCCCATTCCAGGAAGAAAGGAAACGTCTCGCTGCCCATGCGCAAAATGCCGAAGGCGTCGGGTTGGATGGAGCGCAGCCTGCCCCGGTGCCGGAAGCGGCGGGACGCCCGGTGGGGCGGGTCGAACTGCACGACCCGGTAGCCCCGTTCACCTGCCTGCCGGGACATCCGGCCCAGGAACCGGTGCACCGCATCGGTATGCTCGATGGTCCGAGCCAGGGAGCGGCTGCGGGTTCCCGAGACCTCCCGCCACGTCGCCGGGGAACTTCCGTCCGCTGACTCCACGCCCCACCTCTGTACCGCCTCCGCCACGGAGGTCCGGTCCCGGCGGGCGAGAAACGCCAACCCCCTGCGGGTGAGTCTCAGGCGGGGGCGGCCCCCGAACCGGAAACGCACCGCCAGGCCCAGCCTTTCCAGGAGCGTGGTGACTTGGGACAAACTGGAAGGGGACAGGCCGGTCAGCGTTCTCAGGTCGCTGGCCGTGATCAAGGGCCACTCGGCCAACCGGTCCAGCACCTCCTTGTGCGAGGCCTTGAGGACCATGGACAGAAGGTGGTCCGGAACCT
This sequence comes from Dehalococcoidia bacterium, assembly GCA_965205495.1. Lineage (GTDB taxonomy): Bacteria > Chloroflexota > Dehalococcoidia > Lucifugimonadales > UBA3495 > CATOSK01. The sequence continues at coordinate 3,446,412 of CBDBHA010000002.1, read as the reverse complement.
TCTCCGGTTCCTCGGAGACGGAGAGGTCCCTGGGCGGCGACCTCCTGGCAACCGGCGGCTCCGCCGGGAGGCTGCCGCCGGAACTAAGACGCTCCAGGACCTCCTCCAGAGAGAGTACGACGGGCGCGCTGGTCAGATGCCATACCGGGTCGCCGGCAACCGCGCTGGCGACGTCTCGCTCCTTGGCAAGGAACACCGGGCCGGGGTAGCGGGCCAGGAGGCGTCGGTCCTGTCGCAATCACGCCTCGTCGGGCATCAGCGCCAGCAGGGCGCGGGGCACGGCCTCCCGGGGATCCAGCAACCGGCGGAACTGGTCGGCAAAGGCGGTCCGGTCGGCGGTGGCTCCCTGCCGGATTACTCCCAGGGTTCTGCCGCCGGGCAACGTCACGGCGGCGTCCAGGGCCGCGCCGCGGTACCAGCGGAACCGGAAACCCCCTTCCGCCGTCGCCACCCCCGAGGCCAGGCGGTACATCACGGCCACCGCGTCCAGCCGTTCCAGCAGCAGGTGCTGCCAGTGGGCCGACACCGGGTGGGTGCGCAGCAGGTGGTCCGCCGGGGTTTCGTCCTGCCGGGCCAGGAAGGTCAGGCCGCCGGCGGTGATATACCAGCGGGGGGTGCTGGCGGTGAGGGGACCGGCGTGCCGGACGCAGTCCGCCAGTACCTCCCCTCGCAGGCGTTCCAGGGCGTTATGGGCGGTGCCCTCGGACAGGCCGGAGACGGCGGCCAGTTCCAGCCGGTCCAGGAAGGGCATGGCCGCCAGGACCCGCAGCGCCGATTCGTCCGTCGGGAAGATGCTCATTCACCCTCGCCTTCGGACGGTTTGGGTGCAGGGTCTGACTCGTTCCGCCGCCGCTGCAGCCTCTTCTTCCCCTTGCCGCCACTGCCGCCGGGGCCTTTCCCCTTCCCCTGGTCGGGACCCTGGCCGGATTTACCGGAGTCCGCCTCCTCATCCTCCTGCTTCACCCGGTCCCGGAACTCCTTCACCTGACGCTCCGCCTCGACGTCCTGGGAGGCCAACGTCTCCTCCGAGGTGGTGTAGTCCAAGGCCCGGACTTTCACCCGTTCCGCCACCGCCGGGTCCCCCGGCTCGGGCTTCCGAACCGCCAGGGAGTAGGTGGGCTCTCGCTGCCCGCCCACCGTGGCCCGCACGTAGCAGTGGTGCACCGGCAGCGACACCAGGTCCTCCTCGCTGACCCGGTCCCGGTCCAGCTCTCCAATGAGCTGGCGGGCGTCGGAGGCCGCCACTTGGAACACCGCCAGGCAGCCCACGTTGGCCAGCAGGGTGTCCTGCATGGTGGGGGACAGGTCGGCCAGCCGGGCCAGGCTCTAGGTGGCCAGCATGAAGCTGGCGCCGAACTTGCCAAGTTCGCTGAGCATGGACTCGTAATCGACGCCGGGGATGGACGACATCTCGTCCACCACCACCAGGGCGCCCCTGCGCTGGTCCTGGGGGCAGCCGCCCCTGTTCCCGGATCACCGCGTCCACCAGGTTGAGCAGGGACGCCCCCACCAGGGCCGATACGTCCCGGCCCACGTCCCCCTGGGCGGTGGACACCAGCAGCACGCCGCCCCCGGCGATCACCTCCCGGATGTCCAGAGTGGAGCGGCGCTGCCTCAGGATGGCACGCGCCTTCTTCGACGAGGAGTAGTAGGCCAGCCGGGTCTGCACCGGAGAGATGGCCTCGGTCTGGATGGTGCGGGTCCAGTCCAGGAAGACGCCGCCCCACCAGCTGACGATGTAGGGGTCGGCCACCCGGAGCAGCACCCGGTTGCGGAATTTCCGGTCGGACAGCATCCGGGACCCGTCCAGGATGGTAAGTTGCTCGTCCTCCCCGGTGTCCGGGTGGCAGTGGTACTCGTGGAGGCTCTTGACGGTGTGCTCCAGGATGGACTGCATCCGGGGCCCCCACTGCTCCCACAGGCCGTGGGCCACCCGGACCACCGAGTCGGCGGTGCGGTCCCGGTCGGGGAAGACGCGGGTGTCCAGCAGGTTGATGCCCGGCGCCTGCCCGTCGTCGGCCAGATCGATGAAGCAAACGCTGTCGAGGATGGACTCGGGCACCTGATGCAGGAGATCCTTGACCAGGTCGGCGTGGGGGTCGACGACGATGATGGCGTCGTCGTTCCTCCCGGCGGCCTTCTCCAGCAGCAGGTGCTTCACGATGTGCAGCATCAGGGTGGACTTGCCCATGCGGGTGCGGGCCACGTAGAAGTGGTGGCCGTGGAGGGTGTCCTCCTGGAAGTGGATTTTCTGGGGCCTGCCGCTGGCCGTGTCCCCCACGTAGGCGCCGCCGGACCCGGCCTTGGCCGTTGGATGCAGCACCCTGGCACCGGAACGGGGCACCCCGGCCAGCTGGTCCCCGCCGCCCAGGGGATGCCACAGGGCGGCCAACTCCCGCGCTCCCAGGACGTTGCGGGCCTGCAACAGCCCCCACGCCGGCGGGAATGGCTCGGTGACGGGAATTGCAGGCCGGACTTTTCCCGCTTTGAATCTGGCCGCGGCGGGGTTGTCGTAACCCCGGTAGGCCAGGGCGGCGTTGCGCAGCAGTTCCCGGGCCCGGTCCTCGGCGCCGTCCCCGGGGAGGATGGCGGTGACCTCCAGCTGGGCCTCGCAGGCGATCTGGGAGGTCTTCTCCTTGATCAACAGCGGGTCTCCCGGTGCTTGCCTCCGGAGAGGGCTTTCCGAATGGCGCCACCAGGCCCAGCCCGCCAGGGCAGCGCTGCCGCCGTGCCCAGCCCCAGCAGCACCGCCTTCCAGGTCTCGCCGTCCCGAATCCAGAGGTAGCCCCTGAGCCCCACGAAGGCCGCCACCCCCAGGACGGCCAGGGTCACCCCGTTCTTGGTGTCAATCTGGGCCTGGGTGTTCTGGGGGGAGTAGGCCGGGTCGGGCCGCTGCCGGCGTTCCGCCTTCTCCTGGTGGTGGCGGGCCCACTCCGGCCCCAGAGAGAGCAGCTTTAACCGGGCCACCAGCCTTTCTCCATCCCGCAGGTCGGACATGGAGCCGATGACGGAGATCAGGGGATCGGAACCCTGGTCCCGCAGGTCGTCGTCCCTGAAAGTGCGCAGGGGCAGGTACTCCGGGCCCTTGAGGCGCAGGTTCATGGACCAGGCCTGCTCTCCCTCGGCCAGGCGCAGCGGGTCGTCCTCCGGGGAGACCTCGCCCACCTTGGCCTGGGGGTAGTGGGCGCCCAGCTGCTGCTTGACGAAGGAACCCTCCCGGCAGCGGGCCAGCAGGGTGACCCCGGCGGCGTCACCGGCGATTTCCAGGGAGAAGGGTTCGGGGACGGCGATTGAGCTCAGCAGGTTCTGCACTCCCAGCAGGGTGCGCTCCCCGGTGCGCTCCGAGGTGATGGCCACCAGCCGGGGTTCGGGCGGGGGCTTGCCGCCGGAGAGCTTCTTGATGGAACTTAGTTTCATAATGGTTCCTCCTTTAGGCCGCTCCGAGGCCAGTTCACCGGAACCCGGGCGCGAGCCGGTTGAATTGCATGGACGGAGTTGCTACGCAAACATATGTTCTCAAGTCTACCGCCCGGGAGTCGGAATCACAATATGGGAACGGCGGTTCGGGCAGATCCCAGGGGGTTGGCGGGGCCCTCGGAGGAGGTTCCTTCGGGTCAGGGCAGGGTGGTCGCCTCGCCCGGCAGATTGAGGGGCTGACGCATGGAATTGGGAAACTACAATCGCTGCGGGGCGAGTTTTCCAGTGGCAGCCCTGTAAGGGAAAATGAAATGCGGTGCATGATGCCACCGGCGGCTTTTCCTACGGGGAATGAGCCATTTTGGGGTCCTGGAGCGGGGACCCGGCCCGGGAATTTGTTGACGGCCGGTGTCAACTCAATTGCGGCATTTGCATTGTAGAAGTTGCACTTGTGAGGTAAGGGCCCCTGGCTTGAGTGATGTCAATGCGGTCCATGACGGCGATGACGCCCCCTATTGGACCTGCTGGACGCTCTGGTCAGAGACCGGGGCCGGGTTGTCGCCGCCGAGGCCCTGGGGGTGAATTACCGCACGATGATAAACTGCTACGATTCCCGGCGGGTGTCCCGGCGGATGCGGCAGGCGCTGACGGAGTTCCGGGACGCGGGCGGTGGCGGTGGCGATGAACCCGGCGATGTGGACGGCGACGACGCGGAGGACATGGAGGGCGAGTCCCTGGAGCAGCGGGTGGCGACGCTGGAGGATGAAAATCGCGGGTTGCGTGAAGTGGTGGAGGGCCAGGCGCGCCAACTGGAGGAGTTGACACGAAGGGTTGCAGCGCTGGAGAGCAGCCAGCAACCGGGCGACGATGCCGAAGTTGTTGATGCCGCCGATGCTGATGCACACGACGATGACCGGGTTGCTGACATCGGGCAGGATTGGCGGCCACCCCGGCGCAGGCCCGGAATGCCCAATCGGGGAGTGGTCACCCTGGAAGATCAGCCCGACGAGCAACACGCCTTCGGACCGGCCGCGCCCCTGGTGGCCGAGTGGCGGAAGTTGCGGATTGGCGGTGGTCAGGCGGCCAGCCGTGTCGACCGGGCACAGGCCGCCGTGCGCCGGTGGGAGTTGGAAGCTGCAATGCTGGGCGAGTTCTACCTGACGCTGCCGCCGGAAACGCATCCCCTGGACGACGCGAAGAGGGCGGACCATGTTCGGTGGCGGTGGGACGCCCTGGCGGAGGCCCGCCGCGAGTTGGGCTTGGCCAGGCGGATGCAACTGTTGAGGCGGGTGCTAACGCTGGGATTGTGGTGGAGGTAGGTGTGATGGGTCGTGATTTGCCATTCTCTGGCCAGAGCTATCGTAAATGCATCGGGTTCGTAATTTACAGTGGTTTCTACACCTAGAACTTGTGCATAATCATACGAGTTCTAATTAAGTTGTAACCTGAATATAGACTTGATTCTGCGCAAAAATGATTGCCCTGTTTATTTGGGCTTTTCTCGTTGCCGGAACTCGTCGCGGTTGATAAAATACTCCCATGGTAAAAGGCTCCTACAAGGAGCGGCAAACGGACAAGCTCCCGCCCAGCTGTAACCACACAAACATGGAAGTTGACACTAAAGACGGTAATATAGCGATATGCGGAGGCGATATTGGCGGACGCTGGAACGGATGCGGGCGACACCCACGCCGGCGGACGTCCGGTGGGCGGAGATAGAGTCCTTGCTAGTTGCCATGGGAGTCACCCTTGTTGAGCGGGCAGGCTCCAGGGTGCAGCTAGTCAAGGGGTCTGACTCCATCGTCGTGCACAAGCCCCACCCTCGACCAGCGACGAGGCGGGACACGGTGAGAGATATCCTCAAGTTCATTGAGCGTATAGAAGGTGGATGATGCTAGAGTACAAGGGTTACATCGGGGAAGTTGTGTACGATTCTGAGGCCGAAGTGCTTCACGCCAGGGTAATCAACAGCGGTATGTACCCCATCGCCAATGCTGAAGCCACCGACGTCGAGGGCATCAAACGCGAGTTCAGGATATCGATTGATGTTTATCTCGAAGGATGTGCGGAACTCGGCATCCCACCAATAGCGCCTTCGGCCCTGCCCCTGGAAACTGAGGTTAGCTAGAAAAATGCCCTTGAAAAAGTCGCCGCCGGATGGCCATAGTCCTACGGAAGTCGGTTGTTTGGACAGTAAATACGAAACCGACTTGGCCGAGCCGGATGAATAAGCAGGAAGATTTTCAGAACCGGGCACTGGCCCTCCTGCTCTCCGAGCGCGGTGTCGTCGCCGACTACGAGCAGCGAGCCGGACGGCGAAGGATAGATATCGTCGCCGAGGTGGAGGGGCTGCGTGTAGTTCTGGAAGCGGAAACCGGCTTTCATCGCAAGGCGCAGGCGATCAAGGACGCAGATGCTCGGCTGCGTCAGCGGCTGGCGACGGTGGTATTCGCCGTCTGCTATCCCGACGGCGTTACCGAAGACGATCTGACTGAGGCAACTTTGACCTGGACTGTCCGGATGAAGGCAGGGGAACCGTCTGGCGAATGGTCCACGGGCGACGTGTCCCAATTGGCGCAGGCAGTCCTGGCGATCGTATTGGTGTTTGTATTAGTACAGCAAATAACGTCGAATCAAGAAGAGAAGTACACCGCTAGGGAAGCTGAAGAAGAAAGCAAAACAGGACCCGCTGGGATTCTCGCACGATTGATCATCGGCGGGACGTAGTAATATAGAGCCCACATCATTGGGCTGGAGAGATTGCAGATTACGTCGCGTAGAACCATGCAGGGATTCGCTTGGGTTGGCTTGCTTTGCCTGCTAGCCGTCGTTCTGTCGGCATGTGATGACAGGCCCGCTTCGACCACTGTAACGCAGCCGACCAGCACGCCTACTCCACTGGGAACATTAACGCCGACATCGGAATCCGTTCCTACTAGGACTCCAACACACACTCCGGTCTCTATAGCTGCGTCCACACCAACCAATACACCTACACCACCACCTACATCCACAGCCGAGGAGAACGCTGCCACTCGGGTGCATACATCTGTTGGTATCTGCGATCGTACTGAGCAAGTCCGCGATGCCATCCTTGAGAGGATCGACGGAGTTGATGACTGTGCGGCGGTCACTGCCGCCCAACTGTTCACCATTGACGGCAAGATACATCCTGCTGGTGGAGAGAACGCTGCCAACTTTCAGCCAGGCGATTTCGATGGTCTCACAGCTCTGGAGACCCTTGATCTACGTGGCGCCGGCTTCACCTACCTGGAAGCGGGAGTGTTCGACGGCCTTGCCTCGCTCACGGTGCTCAATCTAGGAGGCATCTATTACATAGCGTACCCAGACTGGCTTGGGTCGCCGTACAAGAATCGCCTAGCATCGTTAGAACCTGTTTACAATCTCTTCAGGATTAGCGCCGCGAAGGCAAGCACGACCATTTGCAGGCTGGTATCGAGCTTTCTTTCGCAGTTCTTCCAGAGTCGGCGGCACTTTTCCAGCCAGGCGAAAGACCGCTCCACCACCCATCGCTTCGGCAGTACTACGAAGGTGTGCATCTCATTGCGTTTCACCACCTCCACCGACGCTCCCAGCAGGCTCTGCACCCCAGCGGCAAAGGGCTCCCCAGTGTAACCCCCGTCCACCAGCACGTTCTGCACCAAGCTGAGGCCGTCCCGGTGCTGGTCAAACATCGCCAAAGCCCCAGCCCGGTCGGTGACGTTCGCCGTGGTCACGTGGACCGCATGGGGCAACCCCTGAGTATCCACCGCGATGTGGCGCTTGATTCCAGACACCTTCTTCCCCGCGTCATAGCCCTTCTGCTCGGCGCTGTCCGTGTTCTTGACGCTCTGGGAGTCCACGATGCAGAAGCTGCTCTGCTCTTTCCGACCATTGCTTCTCCGGGCCGCGCCAACCAATTTTTTTTAAGACTTGCTCCAGAATGGACTCTTGCTCTGGGTCAGGCCGCTCGCTCCATTGCTGGAAATACTGGTAGCAGGTGCCCCAATTGGGGAAGTCCGCAGGGAGCATCCGCCACTGGCACCCGCTTTTCAAAAGATAGAGCACCCCGCAGAAAACGTCGTACAAGTCCACGGTGCGGGGCTTGGTCCGGCGGCGGGCCGACTCCAAATCCGGCAGAATCCGGGTAAATTGCTCCCGGTTGATGTCGCTGGGATAGGAATGAGACATGATTACCCCTCCCTCCGGTAATCGTCTCAACTTATCATATTTTAGAGATTGCAAACAGGTTCTGAAACAGGATGTATGCGTTCCTGGCCTGCTGTTTGACGTGGTTTGGCAGAACGTGGTAGGCATTCCAGAAGCTGGTTCGCGCAAAAGAGCGCATGGCTAAAGGTCGGCCGGGTCCAACGGAGTGGTGGCTCCTGCTCGGTGGTCGGCCAAGGTTTCGTTGGCGAGGCGGCTCAGCAACTCATCCGATTCCGGCCGGTCGAATAGTTGGTCCCATTGTTGGTCCGCCTCAAGCTCTGCCAGCAGGAATCTGGCGAACCTGTCCTGTTCTTCGGGAGGAAGATCGGCAGCTCGATTGAAGGCGTATTGAAGCAGTTGGTTCATGATTTTCCTCTCTTTTCTTTGTGAATGGCTTCAGCTTGGTCGACTGGCATCGATCAGCCTGTCCGCATTACCGCTCATCTTCCTCCTTGAGCCAATGGCGACTGAAATTCTGTAGTAGTTTTTCGTCCAAATCACCTTGAACATCAGCTAAGTCAGATTCTAACGCGGAGCGTTCCTGTTGAGTTAGTTGCTCTACCAATTCTTTCAATTCGGGAGAATTCTCCGACAATTGATTGAGGTCGGGCCTATTTGTATGCACCTTCAGCGTGAGTTTGATTGAACTCACCAGTAGATGCCGGAAGCTGTGGTATTCTCCTTTGCTCAGGAAAAATCCGTATGGAGTGGGAACCCAAAGTGGGTTGTCGTTGCTGCGATTTCCGCCTGGGAAGTGGGCTAACTGGTTATTGCGGAACCAGTTGTAAAAGTGGGTGTATAGATCCTCCATATCGCCTTTGTACATAGTCGAACGCAGGAACTTGTTCTTGTCTTGTCCTGAATGATGGGCAGCAGCCCACCAACGGACGGCGTCGGCGAATAGCACCTTCATTAGATGATCCAAGAATGGACCGATCATTGGCATGTGCTTCTGTATTTCGCTTTCGGTCAGCGCCCCCTGCAAGAACCATGCTTTAATGTTTTGCAAGTGTTGGTCTATTTCAGTTGTGTTCACGATCTCCCAGTTGATCCCCCTCTTTATGAATATCCAATCCATTGCTTCTATGGAAGCCAAGGAGGCGAGCAGGCATCGTAGGGATTCGCGTTGCGCCCGGGTGTTTTCACTCACGGGAACCATCCTCGCTTGTAGTGTCTATCTCTCTTTCATCTGCCGCTCCGCCAACGCGGCTTGGGCTGGATCGGTGAGGAGTTGGGCTACGGCGGTTTCGATGGATTGGGCGGTTTTGCTGGTGGGTTGCCATTCGTGGCGCAGCAGGCGGCGGGCGGCGCGGGATTGAGTGTCGCCGGCGGGCTTGGATATGATGTCGCTCTCCGCAATTATGGTCTGACATTCCTGCTCCGCAGTCGCGCCAAGTTCGCCCAAGCGGACATGAAGCGGATCGCTGACGTCGTAGCGCGGGATAGGCAGCTTCCAGCCGTGCTTGTGAAAATGACGTATTTCTTTCGCCCAGTTGGTGGGACAGAAGGGTTTGGCCCGTTTCGCAAGTTCGCTGCTGTTGATTGTGGCAATCAGGTAGTAGGCTTCGTTTTTCGACTGGCAAATCGTTTGGTACGAGGTACTCTCCACGATAGCACTTGTGCTTTCGATTATTGCGGCGGTTGGCTCACCTGACGTGGCGTAGGCCACTCGGATGGCATCACCGTCTTTTGCTGAGGCTCGCAGGTACTCCAACTGGTCGGTCATTTTGTTGAGATGGTTCAAGTTATCGAGCAGTTCAGTGATGCTCCGGTCTGCATGGGCATCGCGGAACATCGCGACGGCGTTGTTCCAGCGTCGTTGCATCGTCGAGTGCAAAGCCTCTACATCCAAGCGACAGGCGTCGTGCTTATCGTCTGCGCACTCGTCGTGGTTCAAAAAGGCATGGTCATGGTGGCACGATGCACCGGAAGAGCCGCTTTCAGCGGGTCCAGTGCCATATAAGGTGCAATGCACTCTCCCAGATACACGTCGAAAAGATGGTCGTTGCTCACGACGCCGTCGAGTTTGTTCAACTCTCCTACGTAAGTGACCTTATCTTGACTGCCCAATCGAGGCTTTACGTTGGCGGTGTTGACTGCTGGGAGCATTGCCGTGTGGGGGATCGTTTCGACAAAGAACAGGCGACGGTCATATATGGTTGGCCCCTGACTGGACAACTCCGCGTAGGGCGACTTGAACTTGCCGTCGTCGTGGTGTAGCGCTTCGCTCACCTTGCTGATGCTTTCGTAGTCTTCCTGCCAGTCGCCGCGCCATACCTGCACGGTTGCCGGCGCCAAAGCGGCGCCCTGGCCTACGCCGACGTACTCTGCAAACGCCACGCTGGCCGGCATCGGAAAGAAGTCGGGTACCACGTTGTCCAGGTCCCATGGCTCCCGAATCCGGAGGTTCAGCCCGATGCTGGGCGCGTTGCGTCCGCCCTTGCGCTTGTAGTTGCCGCTGCGCCACTTCAGATGCTGGCCGGAGCGCAGCGCGCTGTGGGGCAGCACCATGCCGACGATGGCTTGCGGCTTGGCGTAAAGCTCGGCGCACCGGGTGTAGAACAGCGTGGCGATGTCCTGGTGCGGGGCGAGTTTGCCGCCGGCCCAGATCTGGTAGCGGTTCTCGCTCATGCCGCGCAGTTCTTCGCGGATGATGTCTGCGCTCTGGCCATAGGTGAGCCAGGGCGGGTTGCCGATGATGCGATCCACCTTTTCCTCAGCTATCACTGCCGGACGGATCATGTTGCGGATGTAGTAGGCCCAGACGTGGTTGCGGTCGGCGGCGTGCAGGTCCTTCATCAGGACGGCGACGGCTTTCATGCTTTCACGGCATTCGTCGCTCATCCGGTGGGCGTCGGCGACACGCTCGGCGTCCCGACCCTCGTCGATGGCGGTCGCTATTTCGGAGATGAGCCAGTCGGCGCCAGCCTGTTGGCGGGCGAGCTCCTTGGGGATGACGAAAACCGCCGGGGACGTCTGTCCGGGCAGTGTCTCGCGAGTTTCCAGTTCGATGAACTGGCTGGCGGCGAGGGTACCGGTGTCGTAGCGCAGCTGCATGGAGTCGCCCAGGTAGATGGGCGCGCTCACTGCTCCGGTACCGGTTCCCTCTTCGCGGGCCGCGCGGATGGTGTCGGCGGCGGCCATCACCCACGTGACCTTGGCGAGTTGAGCGGCTACCGGGTGAATGTCGATCCCGACCACGTTCTCCTGCAACTTCCGCAACGTCGCCGTCGCTGACAGTTCGGCGGCGTGGCTGATAATCCGCTCAACCGCCGTTTCGATAAACGTCCCACTGCCGCAGGGCGGGTCCAGCACCCGCTGGTTCAGGGGGTCGTCAACCGTGGCCTCGGTGATTTCCTTCGCCAGCCAGCGCGGCGTGTAGTATTCGCCCAGCTTCTTGCGTTCTTCCTGGGAGATCACGTTCTGGTAGAGCGTGGGCGCCACCTCTTTGGCGTCCTGCGTCCAGTCGAACTGTTCGACGACACGGGCGATTTCGCGCAGGTAAGCTCTCTCTCCTACCTCGGTGGGCCAGGTGAACAGGTCAGCGTCGATGATGCCGTGCAGGTCGGACTGTTCGGGCAGGATACGCCCCTTGAGCAGATCGTCAGGCCGTTCGGAGGCGTGGCGGGCAACATCGCCCAACAGTTGCTGCTGCATGATGACGGCGACCAGGCTGGTGATGTAGGTGTGCCTGATGAACAGCCAGTCGCTTTCGTCGCCGGCGGTGGCGGCGTCCTTGCCCAAAGCCACTTGGAGCAGATCCCGCCAGAGCCGGCGTTTGACCGCGACGGTGGGGGCGTCGCGGTGCGCTTCATAGGCGTCCTTCAGCAGGAGATTGCCGGCGCGAAATGCATCGGAGTCGCTCCCGAAATGCCTTTTGAGGTTCTCCGCCGTGGGGCTGAGGTTTTCGGTGGGGGCCGAGATGACTCCATACAGGTATTCCCGGAGCAGGTGCGCCTGATCGGGACGGTCGAAGACCCGCATCGTTTCCTGCTTCGGCAGGGGCAGTTGCTTCTCGCCGATCCGGCGCAGGAAGTAGTGGACGCCGTCGGTGAGGATCCCGTTCTGCACGCCGGTTCCGGCTTTGAGCAGGTTTTCGATGTAGCCGTCCAGCTGCGCGACGTGTTCGGGGTTGGGCACGCCATTCCGCAGGATGTCCGTCTTGAACTCGATGCACGTGTTGTGGACGTACAGGTCCATCCGGCCGGCGTTACCGGTTTCCGGTGGTGCCTCTGTCGTCATCTCGGACAAGTCGGCAATGTCGGCCGTTTCCGCAAAACGCTGAAAGGCAGCTCTGATATCGTTCTCGGACGCGCCGTTGCGGTGGCGCTCAATGACGAGGATGAAAGCCTCCTGCTCTTTATCGTTGGTCATTATGAGATCCTTGGGATCGGGCTTGTCATCGGGATGGCGCATTCACGCGACTAATTTATTGGCGTCATCTTTGCGCCGGGCAGCGCGGTGACGCTACTGGAGCTGATTTTAGCACTTGCCGTTTTGCCTGTGGGGAACTCGTCGTGCTGTTGAAAAGAAGTAAAGTCCCTGTAGGTGGTGTAAGAGGAGCTGGGTGGCAATCCCCCAGCTTGCTGGCAGACTCTGTCCCGTGTCGGAGCCTTACGTTGCTGTCGCATCATGTTCCCTCCTTGTGCTACGGGAATCGTACTATCCCATCTCCAGTCTGGGGATGGGGTCGTACAATGCCTAGCCAAGGGAAGTGGGCAAAACGGTTACATTCTTGCTTGATACATGAACCGTCGTCTGCGACACCGCAGGACGATTGCAAAGTAATGTCGCACGTCGCCGTTTGCTCATCCTGAGCTTGTCGAAGGATGCTTTTTCAAGCCGCCGATGGTTCGACAGGCTCACCATGAGCGGCTTGGAGGGGGTTTTGCAATCGTCTTGGTCTTGAAACCCGCTCTTTATGGCTGCTCCAGTTTACGATAAAATGCCGGAAATCCAAGCAGGCCCTGCGCCGCGCCAATTTGGAGAGAATGACAATGACCAGCAGCCAAGGTGGGGCCGCTCGTATCTGCGGCGAGCAGGACTGCAACGAGCGCACCAACCGCCCGGACCATCCGCTCTGCCTCCCGCACTGGCAGGACTCACAAGATGGCGAAATAGACGAGTGCCCGAACCACCCGGGAGTCTACAAGCCGTCGGAATATCCCATCTGCCGAGGCTGCTACCGCCAAAACCGGCAATCGACCCAAGCGTCCGGGACGACCATCAGTCAGCAACCCCAAAACGACAGCCTGGGTTGGAATCGGCAGCCGACGCCTGAAATCGAGGCGGTTTCACCATCGGTGACCGCAGCAGTCAATCGGGTGCGGCTAAACATGACGGCGCACAAGAGGGAGTGTGAAAACCACGAAACGAGTACCATCCAACTTTTGATAGCTCCAATGCTTCGCGGCTTGGGTTGGGACTTCGATGACCCTAACCAAGTAAGGACAGAATTCAACCCTGAAGACAAGCGGCGTTACGGGCAGAGCAGGGCAGACATCGCCTTACTTGAGAAAGGCTCCCCTAAAGTATTCATTGAAGCCAAACGGCTCGATCGAGAATACGACCATGGGTACTTGGACCAACTAGGCAAGTACGCTTCCTTCCTTCGAGAAGGTGACATTGCGGTACTCGCTAATGGAAGGTTCTGGCAATTCTACGCAGTCGAAAATGGCAAGATTTATCTCCAACGCACCATAGACGTAGCCGATGGTGAGACCGAATCCGCCGCCAAAGAACTCCACAAAGCCATCGGCAAGGAAGCTATAAGCAATTCCGTCGAAAAGGCCGCTCCAGACGCTCCCAGTCAAAGGCAGAATCGCCCGGAAACCGCCGCCCGGCAGTCCGTCCCCGATGAAGTCAGACTGAACCTGCTACGATACAGACGGGACTGCTATCAGGAAATGATGCGACGCGGGCGACGTGCATATTATATTGTCAATGACGAAACCATTGAACAAATTGTCGCACAGAAGCCAGCCGACCAGCGGGAATTGGAAAGCATCCAGGGCATCAGCCCTTCAACCTTGCAACGACACGGGGACGCCATCCTCAGGATCGTCCGCAGAGAGGGATAGCCCCCAAGACGGTCAGACCCAAACTTGCACCTACGTAGTAGCGTAAAAAGGGGAATTATATTGGATTTTAGCCAAAGCCCATCCCTTCGTTGACAATATTTCGTTCAACCATCTTGGGCGTTACGCGATGGAGTTCAGCGGTTGGCACTGTGTCTGGCCCCTTGACACAGTCGACATTATGTCGAGGTTTGTCCGAGGCGCGGCGGGCAATCGGATAGTCTATTATGTGCTGAGGGGCCCACCAAAGCGGACTCCTTATATCTGGACGTCCCACCGAAAAGTTCGCAATTCGGTACGCCCAAGCCCACCAGACTTGACGAGATCAAGAACTTTCACCTTGAGGTTCAGGTTGGCGCTGTAATCTGACGCCGGCCTTGCCCCGCTGGCGGTTTGCCGAGAACCGACGGGGCAGGCCGACAGGTATCGTACCGAGCAGCGACGGGGCCCCTGCTGTAACCGGCGGGGGCCTTTGACTTGTTTCAGACCGCCGCAGCGATTCCGACGCTCACGGCTACGCCCCGCGCGCTCCCCGCTATTCCCCGACCGTTAGCCGATGCGAGTCCCGTTGAGCGTCCAAGTGGCTTGTATCCGGCTTGGAAGATCAGTATGGTTTCCGTTGGCGAGGGCTGCTCTCCGGGCGGCCAGCCGTGCCGTGCGCAACGAAAAGTCCAGGCAATCATACGACGTTCGGGAAGAGGAGCGATGACCCGCACCAGTACACGAGGAATCCCAATCCTCGACGGAGTAGAGACAGCCGTCGCAGCGGCCCGCGTTGCCGTGAGGTCCGCGGCCCGGTTCGCCTTCCATCGCGGCCTAGCACAGACGCCCCCCGGGGGATTTTCCCTCTGCTCTAGCGCCCTCGTCGCCCCCGGCTCATATCGGCAGGCCCGATTCTCTCACATCGCCGCTCTCTGCCCCAACCTTCGGCGGGGAGGCATTCACTTGTGTTTAGATAGGCCAACAGACGGAGTAACCCACACCGCTGGAGGTCTCTTCCGGCTTGGTGACACTTGTAGCAAAAGGAGATTGGAATGACGGAGGACCTAGTAGTCAGTCAACCTTGATGTTGAAAGTCATCCAGGAATCTGGCCGATAGTCGTATACTGCTTGGGATGAAGTTCTGATGGGGGGGGGGTGGCAGTGATGATCAGGGACAAGTACGCCGTGCGGCTGGCGCCGGAACAACGGGAAGAACTCCAGAATCTGATTCGGGTTGGGAAAAGCTCGGCCCGAGTGACCGCCAGGGCGCGGATTCTCCTCAAGAGCGACGACAGTTGGGCCGCTCCCAAGGTGGCCGAGGCGCTGGATGTGGCGCTGGGCACCGTGTACCGGATTAAGCAGCGCTTTACCGAGGAAGGGTTGGACGGGGCCCTGTGGGACCGGCGCCAGGTCAACCGGCATCGGAAGTTGGACGACCGGAGCGAAGCCCACCTCATCGCGTTGGCCTGCAGTCCAGCGCCGGAGGGCCACGACCACTGGACCCTGCGCCTGCTGGCTGGCAAGGTGGTGGAACTGGGGCTGGCGTCCTCCATGTCCCACGAGGGAGTGCGTAAGCGTCTCAAAAAAACGTTCTCAAGCCGTGGCAGAAGCAGGAGTGGTGCATCCCCAAGGTGAGCGCCGAGTTCGTGGCCCACATGGAGGACGTGCTGGACCTGTACGCCGAACCGTATGACCCCCAGCGTCCGGTGGTCTGCTTTGACGAGACCTCCACCCAGTTGCTGGCGGAGACCCGGCCCTCTCTGCCGCCCCGGCCTGGACTTCCCCGGCGGCAGGACTACGAATACCGGCGGGAAGGCACCCGCAACCTGTTCCTGGCCTGCGAGCCGCTGGCCGGGTGGCGGCAGGTGGCGGTGACCCAGCGGCGCACCATGCAGGACTTCGCCCACCAGATGCGCTGGCTGGTGGATGAAGCCTATCCGGAGGTCCCGGTGGTGCGGGTGGTCCTGGACAATCTCAACACCCACCGCGCGGCGTCGCTGTACGAGACGTTCCCAGCGGCCGATGCCCGGCGGATTGCGAAACGGCTGGAGTTCCACTACACCCCGAAGCACGGGAGTTGGTTGAATATGGCGGAAATCGAGTTCAGCGTGCTGTCCCGCTGCTGCCTGAAGCAGCGGCTCCCCGACGAGGATGCGCTCGGGAGGGAAGTCCAGGCACTGGTGCGGGAGCGCAACGCCGCCCGAGTTGGTATCAAGTGGCGGTTCAAAACCCAGGACGCCCGATCCAAACTTCACCGCCTTTACCCTTTCGATTCCAAAGTTGACTGACTACTAGGTGATTTGAACGAAGCTTACCTCTCCATAATAGGAAAATACTCAGGCCAATTCAGCCAATTGGATATCGTGAACACTGGCAATGCCCAGGGGACATCTCCCCAGTTAACGGCATTCGAGGTTGTCGAGAAGATAATTACTCGGATGGAGAAGGGGATATCTTCATCCCAATGAAAACTGACAAAGTCCTGGTTTTCCCGCGTGAGATTTTCGGCGAGGTCTTTTCACTAGTGCCTTGGGACTCAGTTCACGTTGAAATTGAGCGAATAGAGAGTACGTATTCGTGGCTTAACAGACATGAAGCAGAACAATCCAAAGACCTGGTCCAGGCCATTCCCTGTGCTTTTATTCGGGACCAGGATGGAAAGTGTTGCGTATTGCGGCAAGTTGAGCAACCCAGACGAGACCTAAGCAAAAAGCTAAGCTTGATAGTAGGCGGACATATAGACCGCTCTCACTCAGCGGGGTCATTCCAGGAAACAATGTCGTTGACCTTAATGCGGGAATTGGAAGAAGAGGTCGGGCTTCTTCCCGCTTTGTGCCCCAGTCCTGTTGGCATCATAATTGATGATTCCTCGATAGAAGCTTCCAGGCACGTTGCGTTCATACACGAGATACAAGCCGAAGAAGTCTCTCCTTTAGCTATCGAAGAGTTCTCTGTTAGCTCCAAATATTCTGGAACATTCCTGACTACCCAAGAACTCGTTATGAAACGGGATGAATTTGACCCTTGGTCAAGACTGTTAATCGAGCAACATCTTTGCGCTGACGACGTGCGTCCAAAACCAAGGCAGTTTTCGTTCCTTTAGGATCGACTAATGTTTTTTGATCGACGCGCTCGGGGTTAACGGTTCGAGCCTGTCGACAAGCCGAGGGCGAGCGTATGAGGGCGGAGGTTAGAACTGGCGGAAGCGGTTGACTATGGGGAGGCGGCGGTCTTTGCCGAAGTTGCGGGGGGTGATTTTGACGCCGGGCGGGGCCTGGCGGCGCTTGTACTCGTTGCGGTCGACGAAGGAGATGACCTGGCGGACGGCGGCTTCGTCGTGGCCCAGGGCGACCATTTCGGCCAGGCTGCAATCCTCTTCCACGTAGGCTTTCACGATGGGGTCCAGTTCCTCGTAGGGGGGCAGGGTGTCCTGGTCGGTCTGGTCTGGGCGAAGCTCGGCGCTGGGCGCCTTGTTGATGATTGCCTGGGGGATAACCGGCTTGGGACTGCCGTGTTGATTGCGCCATTGGCTTAGCTGGTAGACCAGGGTTTTGGGGACGTCTTTGATGACGGCGAAACCGCCGGCCATGTCGCCGTAGAGGGTGGCGTAGCCCATGGCCATCTCGCTTTTGTTGCCAGTGGTGAGGACCAGCCAGCCGAACTTGTTGGAAATGGCCATCATCACGTTGCCCCGGATGCGGGCCTGGACATTTTCCTCGGCAACGTTGGGTTCCGTCCCCTGGAAACGCTCTTCCAGCATGTCAGTAAAGGCGAGGTGGGCCGGTTCTATGGGGATGGTCCAGAAGTCGATGCCCAGGGCGCCGGCCAGTTCTTTTGAGTCGCTGACGCTGCCTTCAGAGGAGTAGCGGGAGGGCATACCCACGCCCAGCACGTTGTCGCTGCCCAGGGCGTCGACGGCAACGGCGGCGGTGAGGGCTGAGTCGATGCCCCCGGAAAGGCCGATTACCACCTTTTTGAAGCCGGATTTTTGTACGTAGTCGCGGGTGCCCAGCACCAGCGCCCGGTAGACCTCTTCCACGTAGCCGATGGGTTCCAGCAGGGTTGGGCGGGGCAGAGGCGGGCGTTGGGCGGGTTGGAAATCGGAGACGTGGACCACTTTCGGCTGGCCGATTTCCCGGAGGATGGTGGGGTTTTCCTTGCGGGGGCGCGGGTCGCGGAGGCGGGAACGGAGGACTGATTCGATGTCCAGATCGGCAACCAGCAGGTCCTCTTGGAAGGCGGGGCCACGGGCGATGAGTCCGCCGGTAGCGTCGCAGACCAGGCTGGAGCCGTCGAAGATAAGCTCGTCCTGGCCGCCCACCAAGTTGAGGTAGGCGACGAACAGCTCGTTATCGGCGGCGCGGGTGGAAATCATCTTCTCGCGGTAGTCGCGTTTGCCGGCGTGGAAGGGGGAGCCGTTGATGTTGACGATGACCTCGGCGCCGGCGTCGCGCTGGACGGCGATGGGGCCGACGGGATACCAAATGTCTTCGCAGATATTCACGCCGACGCCGACGCCGTTGATGGTGTAGACCGGGCAGGCGGCGCCGCGGCGGAAGTAGCGGTCTTCGTCAAAGACGCCGTAGTTGGGGAGGTACATCTTGTGGTAGAGGTCGATTAGCTTCCCACCGAAGGCAAGGGCGGCGGCGTTGAAGATGTCGCGGCCGACGTCGACGCAACCCACGACCACGGCGATGCCCTGGGAAGCGGCGGCGATCTTTTCCAGGGCGGCGGTGTTGGCCTGGAGAAAGGCGGTGTTGAAGAGCAGGTCTTCCGGGGGGTAGCCGGTGACGGCCAGTTCGGGGAAGGCTACCAGGTCGGCGTGGGCATCCCGGGCGCGTTGGATGTAGTCGAGGATTTTGGCGGTGTTGCCTGGAATGTCGCCGACGGTGGTATTGATTTGGGCCAGGGCCAGGCGAAAGTTGCGGGCCATGCTCACTCCGGGGGGGTTTTAGCCCATATATCTTAAACCCTGGGGGCAAGAGTTTCACGGGTTGGGGTTTTGGGGGACGATTGCAAAGTGATGCAATTCCGAGGGAAAGGGACGCTTGCCAGGCCGGGTGCAACCTGGATTCCCGCCTACGCGGGAATGACGGTAGGTGTTGGGAGGGACTTTGCAATTGTCCTGGTTGGGGTTTGGGGGCAGGGTCTTTCGTTTTTGCTGGTAGGGGGCACTGTTATTCCCGGGGTGGGGGGGTGTGTTGGGCAGGGATTTTAGACCCCTTCGACAAGCTCAGGGCGAACGGACTGGGGGATCGGGGTAGGGCTTGGTTTTGGGCGGGATTTTTTAGATGCTGGGACATTTTGGGACTCTTTAGGACATTGGGTGGGTTGCCTCGTCCAGCCTGCGTGGGGGTTGGATTTTGGGATGTGGGGTTAGGTGTACCAATAGTTATTTTAGAGAGTCGTCACCGTTGTTGGCAAGGGGGGAAGTGTCAGTGGGGGCTTTGGATTTTTGAAGTAGAGGGCAGTTGGTCTTGCGGGGAGGGTTGTGGTCTGGCATGGTGGTTGAGGAGGAGGGTGGAATTCGGGGGTGGGGGGTGTGTTGGGCAGGGATTTTAGACCCTTCGCTCCGCTCGGGGTGACAGAGGGGGGTTGGGGGATGGTTCGACGGGCTCACCACGAACGGGGGAGGGCTCACCACGAACGGGGGAGGGCTCACCACGAACGGGGGATTTCTGGGTTCCGGCTCAAGGCCGGAACGACGGTTGGATTGGACCGGGTTGTGATGTTCGAGAATAGGATTATCGGAAGGCGCTGAGGGGTCTGCGGGGCGGGGTGACCGGGGGGGCCGGCGGGTATATCATGGTTGGTAGGGGATATTCACTTGGGGGATGAAACACCGCTGGGGCGGTGGAAAGGTTACGGGATGCCGACAGGGGAGAACTCGGAGCGGCGGATAACGCTGCCGGTGGCGGGGATGACCTGCGCGGCCTGCGTTTCCCATGTCGAGCACGCCCTGGCCGGAGTGCCGGGTGTGACCGAAGTTGCGGTTAACCTGGCCACGCACCGAGCGTCGGTCAGCCTGGGCGGCGACGGCGTCACCGTAGAACAGCTACGGGAGGCGGTGACCGAGGCGGGGTACGACATACCCGCCAGCAAGACAACGTTAAACATCGGCGGGATGACCTGTGCCGCTTGTGTCCACCACGTCGAGCGGGCCCTAGCCTCGGTGCCGGGGGTGACCAGCGTGGGGGTGAACCTGGCGACGCAACGGGCGGCGTTGGAGTATCTGCCCGGGGCGGCGGACATGGCAGCCTGGCGGGAGGCGTTGGAGGACGCCGGTTACCGGATTGAGGGGACCGCCGGAGAGGGGACGGAGGCCGACGACCTGGAGCGTTGGGCGGGTACGCGGGAGGCGGCGGAGCTGCTGCGGCGATTACTGATAGCAGGAACCGGCGGGATATTGCTGCTGCTGGGGACCATGGAATGGCTGCCCTGGGTCCCTGGGTTGATGGTGTTGGGGTTTTACCCTTTTCTGCTGTTGGCGGCGGCCAGCGTCGTGCAGTTCTGGGCGGGCTGGCCCTTCTACACGGCGGGAATCGGGCCGCTGCGCCACGGCGTCGCCAATATGCACACGCTCATTGCGTTGGGGACTTCGGTAGCCTACGGGTACAGCGCGGTGGTCGTAGCGACCGAGGCCCTGGCACCGCAATTTTTGGCGAACGTGGGGATTGAACCGAAGGTGTATTTCGACACCGCCGCGATAATCATCGCCCTGGTGCTGCTGGGGCGGTGGATGGAGGCCCGGGCCCGGGGAAAAACGTCGGAAGCCATCCGCCGGTTGATGGAGCTGCGGCCCAGCACGGCCCGGGTTATCCGGGAGGGGACTGAAATTGAAGTGGCGGTGGAGCAGGTAGCCGCCGGGGACCTGGTGGTGGTGCGGCCCGGGGAAAAGGTGGCGGTGGACGGGGAGATTGTGGAAGGGTATTCCACCCTGGACGAATCGATGCTCACCGGAGAGAGTATGCCGGTGGAGAAGGGGCCGGGAGGGTTGGTTTACGGGGCGACGTTGAACCAGACCGGCTCGTTCACCTTGCGGGCGACGCAGGTGGGGCCGGATACCGTCCTGGCCCAAATCATCCGGCTGGTGGAGGACGCCCAGGGGTCGAAGGCGCCGATCCAACGGTTGGCGGACCGGGTATCGGCGTATTTCGTTCCGGCGATCATCGCGGTCGCCCTGGGCGCGTTTTTGTTCTGGTGGTTGTTGGGGCCGCCGCCGGCGTTGACCCTGGGAATCCTGGTGGCGGTGACGGTGTTAATCATCGCCTGCCCATGCGCCCTGGGACTGGCTACGCCGACGGCGATAATCGTCGGGTCGGGCAAGGGCGCGGAGTTGGGGGTGCTGATCCGGAGCGCGCCTGCGCTAGAGGTGGCCCACCGGGTGGACACGGTGGTCTTGGACAAGACCGGGACGTTGACCACGGGGCGGCCGGTGGTGACGGATATTTTTGCGGTGGGAGTTACGGAGGCCGCATTGTTGGGCTGGGCCGGGTCCTGCGAAGAGGGGTCGGAGCATCCCATTGGCAAGGCGATAGTTGGGGAAGCCCAGCAGAGGGGGGTTGGCCTGGAGGGGGCGGCTAATTTCCGGGCCCAGCCGGGATTGGGAGTTGAGGCCAGCGTCAACGGGCGGCAAGTATTGCTGGGCAATCCTTCGCTGCTGCTAGAACGGGGAATTGATCCGTTAGACCTGCAAACCCGGGGCGACGAACTGGCAGGGCAGGGAAAAACGCCGGTGTTGGTGGCGGTGGACGGTCGGGCCGTGGGAGTCATGGGGGTGGCTGACACGCTGAAACCCTCGGCCATGGCCGGAGTAAGCGGGCTGCTGGAGTTGGGGTTGGACGTCGTGATGCTCACCGGGGACTCCAGGGGTACCGCCGAGTACATCGCCGGCAAGTTGGGAATTGAGTGGGTGGAGGCCGAGGTACTGCCCCAGGACAAGGCGGCGGTGGTGCGGGGGCTGCAAGAAGAGGGCAAGGTGGTGGCGATGGTGGGAGACGGCATTAACGATGCCCCGGCGCTGGCGCAGGCCGACGTGGGGATCGCCATGGGCAGCGGAACGGACGTTGCCATGGAGTCGGCGGACATCACGTTGATGCGGGGGGACATAACCGGGGTGGTCGCGGCGTTGGAGTTGAGCCGCCGGACGATGCGGACTATCAAGCAGAACCTGTTCTGGGCCTTTTTTTACAATCTGCTGTTGGTGCCGGTGGCGGCGGGGGTATTGGTCCCCTTGTTTGGGGCTTTGGGGGGAGTGCCCGAGGGGTTGGAGTTCTTCTTTGGGGGGCAGGGGTTTTTGAATCCGGTGCTGGCGGCGGCGGCGATGGCGTTTAGCTCGGTGACGGTGGTGGGGAACTCGCTGCGGTTGAAGGGGTTGCGGGTTTTCGCCCCTAGTTGTTAATCCGGCTGCTGGTCAAGGTCCGGAAAATCCAGGCCAGGTCCAGGGCCGCGCCGGTGAAGGCGGCGATCCAGAGGAATAGGCTTTTCAGGGTATTTCCGTCCTGTCCCGACTCGAAGGCCTGGTAGGCCAGTACCAGGACGGCCAGCCCCGCCAAGGTTTGCCCAGCGATCTTGGCCTGGGCGCGGGAGTTGAACCCGCTCTGCCGCGAGTACGATTTTATCCACACGAGGTTGAGGAAGGTTAATACCAGGACGCCTCTTTCGGCCCAGCCGAAGCGAAAGGGAATCTGGTCGGGAAAAGGGTAATCGCTGAAGGCCCATCCCGCGTAGAACGCTGCCAAGGCGGCTAGAATTAGCGGCACAAAGCGGAAAGAGAAGGCCGCCGCAACCAGGTTTAACGCGACTGCGGATGCGGTACCCAACCCGATAATTGATAGCATCGGGTTAAAATAGCCCAGTCCGGGGACCCCCAATACCAGGGTGAAGAAGAGCACCGGGACAGCGGCGGCAAGGAGCAGCAATGACACCAGGACTCTTAGGAATACTAGCACGGCTATTCCTCGGCTGTTCCGTTTGGGGTGTCTTTAGTGGGGTTTTCCCGGTCCACTACGCCCCATTAGGAACCAGGGGGTTGGGCCGATATGGAACTTTCTTCCTTGGGGTTGCTCAATCTGACACAAGCTTATTATGGGTGGTTTTGCCACGGTACGGAAGGTCTGGGCGGGGGTTGGCCGGAGGTTTTTTAATTTTACTGGTAGAGGCCGGTTGGTGTTGGAGGGCAAGCTGGCATCCCAGAGGTAATTTTGGTGGAGGCTGGAATTCAGGGTTTGGGATTGGGTTGGGCAGGGAGTTTAGACCCCTCGCTACGCTCGGGGTGACAGAGGGGGGAGGGGCGACCCTTCGACGCTCTCAGGGCGAACGGAGGGGGACGGGGGCCGACCCTTCGACAGGCTCAGGGAGAACGGGAAAAAGGCGGGGGACAATTAAAAGACCCTGGGGGGGTGGCGGGACCGGGAGGCGCGGATTATCCAAACCAGGTTTAAACCGGCTATGAGCAAAGCGGCCAGCCAAAAAATGGATGCGACGGGAAGGTTATCCGGGCCATAGGGGTGGGCCCAGCCCAGGAGAACCGTGTAGAAGACTACCAGGAACAACAAGGTTTGGGCGGCGATTGTCAGTTGGGACTTGAGGGCAAGACCCAAACGCCGGCAGCGGCGGAACAGCAAAAACACGTTGATGCCGGCAATAACTATGAATGGGATCACAGCCCACATAACAGAGAACGTCGGAAGATCGAAGAAGAGAGAAAGGGCGAAGGCATAACCCAGATAAAAAACAACCAGCGCCGCGAGGAATAGGGGCACCTGGCGAAAGGACCGGACCGATCCGATGGCGTTTAACGCGACGAGGGCCGTCGCGCCCGTACAGAGCAAGTGCAGCGGGGCAACCTCGCCCTGCCTAAGAAGCGCCCAGACCCCCAAAACCCCCAGGTAAAACAAGGGCAGGGCGACCAGGAGCAAGAGGGCCGTTACGGTTATTTTCGCGGCCAGGACCGGAATTTCACTGGTTTGGAGGATAGCAGTTTCCCGCATTCAGTTTTCCTAACCGATGCTTGATTTTTTCGCATATCGAGGATGGAAGGGGCGGGCCGGTGGGCTAGGCGTTGGCGCCGCAGCACCGTTTGTATTTTTTGCCGCTGCCGCAGGGACAGGAGGCGTTGCGGCCAATCTTGGCGGCTCCGCTAGCGTTGGCCCGGGCGTTGCGGCCGCGGCCGTTGACCTTCTGCATGGGACTGGCGGTTTCGCCGTGCTGGGCGGCCCGGGCGCGGGGCTGGCTGGGTTGGCGCATGAGCGTGGCGTTGAACAGACCGTGGACCACGTCGTCCTGCATCCGGGCCAGCAGTTCCTGGAAGGTCTTGTGGCCTTCGGCGCGGTACATAACGAGGGGGTCGCGCTGGCCGATGGCGTGGAGTCCGATGCCGGTACGGAGGTTTTCCATGGTGGTCAGGTGGTGGACCCAGTGGATGTCGATGGCCCGCAGCAGGAGCAGGCGTTCCAGTTCCCGCATGGCGTCGGAGCCAAGCTGCTCCTCGCGTTGTTGGTAGACGGCGTCGGCGTATTCGGCCAGGATGCGCAGGACCTCTTCCCGGCTGTGGGAGAGGACCAGGTCTTCGGTATTGAGTTCGGGAGGGGGCGAGCAGATGAGGGAAAGCTCGGCGATGAAGGCGGCGGCGTTCCAGTCGTCGTTGTGGCGGCTGGCCAGGTGCTTGTTGACCAGGCCTTCGAACTCCCGGCGGAGCATATCGGCGATGCGGTCCTTGAGGTTATCGCCCCGGAGGGTACGCGCCCGGTCGGAGTAGATAATGGTCCGTTGGGTGTTGAGGACGTCGTCGAAGTCCAGCAGGTGCTTGCGGATGTCGAAGTGGTAGCCCTCGACCTTGACCTGGGCGGAGCCGATGGACTTGGTGATGAGCTTGTTCTCGATGGGGACGTCCTCTTCCAGGCCGGTCCAGCCCATGAAGGACTTGATGCGCTCGCCGCCGAACCGCTGCATGAGTTCGTCTTCCAGGGACAGATAGAACTGGGAGCTGCCCGGGTCGCCCTGGCGTCCCGACCGGCCCCGAAGCTGGTTGTCGACGCGGCGGGCGTCGTGGTGCTCGGTGCCGATGACGTGGAGGCCGCCAAGGGCCACCACTTGGTTGTGCTCTTCCTGCCAGCCGGGGCGGCCGGTGTCGCCGCCACCGAGGACGATGTCGGTGCCGCGGCCGGCCATGTTGGTGGAGACGGTGACGCCGCCCAGCCTGCCGGCCTGGGCGATGATGGTTGCCTCGTGCTCGTGGTTGCGGGCGTTGAGGACCTGGTTGGGGACCCCCTGGCGTTTCAACCGCTCGCTGAGAGATTCGGAGGTTTCGACGGAGGTGGTGCCGATCAACAACGGGCGGCCCTGCTGGTTCATGGCGACGATGTCGTTGACCACAGCGCGCCATTTGGCCTCGTCGTTTTGGAAGATGAGGTCGGGGGTATCCTGGCGAATCATTGGGGCGTTAGTGGGGATAACGGCGACTTCGAGGCCGTAAATCTTGAAGAACTCTTCGGACTCGGTGGCGGCGGTACCGGTCATGCCGGCCAGCTTGTCGTACATGCGGAAGTAGTTTTGGAGGGTGATGGTGGCGTAGGTGACGCTTTCGCGCTGGATTTTGATGCCTTCCTTGGCTTCGACGGCCTGGTGGAGCCCGTCGGACCAGCGGCGGCCGAACTGGAGGCGGCCGGTGAATTCGTCGACGATGACCACCTCGCCATCACGGACCACGTAGTCCTTGTCGCGTTTTTTCTGGACGTGGGCCACCAGGGCGTTTTCGACGTAGTGGACCAGGTGGTAATTTTCCGGGTCGTAGATGTTGCCGTCGACCCGCAGCCAACGCTCCATCTTCTCGACGGCTTCGGGGGTCATGGAGACCGCTTGGGTACGCTCGTCGACGATGTAGTCCTCGATGGGTTGGAGGCGGGGGACCAGCTTGGCGCAGGTTGCGTAGTGCTGGACGGGCTCGTCGGCGGGACCGCTGATAATCAGGGGGGTTCGGGCCTCGTCGATTAGGATATTGTCCACCTCGTCGACGATGGCGTAGTTCAATTCGCGCTGCACCCGCTGGGAGAGTTCGATGGACATGTTGTCGCGCAGGTAGTCGAAGCCGAACTCGTTGTTGGTGCCGTAGAGGACATCGGCCCGGTAAGCATCTTCGCGGGAAACCGGGCGGAGCTTGTCCAGAGAGGCGGGGGCGCGGGTCCTGGACTCGGACTCTACGGCGTCCGGGTCGTAGATATAAGCGGCATCGTGCTGGAGGACGCCGACGGAGAGGCCCAGATTGTGGTAGATGGAGCCCATCCAGACCGGGTCGCGGCGGGCCAGGTAGTCGTTGACGGTGACCACGTGGACGCCCTGGCCGGTGAGGGCGTTGAGGTAGACGGGCAGGGTGGCGACCAAGGTCTTGCCTTCACCGGTCCTCATCTCGGCGATGTTGCCCCGGTGGAGGACCACGCCGCCGATGAGCTGGACGTCGTAATGACGTTGGCCCAGGTTGCGGCGGGCGGTCTCGCGGACCACGGCGAAGGCTTCGACGAGGAGGTCGTCGAGGGACTCGCCATGTTGGACACGGGAGCGGAACTCTTCGGTCTTGCCGTGGAGTTGAGCGTCGGATAGCTGTTGGATTTCCTCTTCCAGGGCGTTGATGCGGTCGACGATGGGGCGGATTTTCTCGGCGGCCTTTTCGGGGTTGTCACCGACAATTTTTTTCAGCAGGGAAACCATGATTCGTCACCACCTGGCGCCTGGGGGTTTTTCGACCGGGTTGCAACTGCGGCCGGCCCTTGGGGCGCATTACCTATTAGCTGGTTGTTTGGATGCCAAAGAACGAATTGGATATTTACTATTTTAGCGGATGGCCGGGGCGGTTGCACGTTGGTTGGGGGAGTTGGTTGAGGCGATACGCGGCCGTTGCGGGGGATTTGGGATAGGTAGGACGATGGTTAAAATGGGCAATTGGGGATAATGTTTGAGGTTTGACCAATGGTTAAGAAGGTGAGCGCGGCGCGGGCGATAGCCCAGCTTTCCTCGTTGGCGGTGGAAGAGGCGCATGGGGGACAGCAGGTGGTCTTCGCGGGTCAATTGCATCACGGCTTCTGGGGTCAGGGGTGTTAAGATTTAGCTGAAATTGAGACTGCGGTTGTCGCGGCACGCTGTAATTGGAGACCTCGATGGAAGATGCGGACCAAAATGATGGACCAACGGAGGAGTCCAAGGAAACCGACCCCGATGCAAACGAGAGCCGGACGTCCCGAACTGTGGGGCGATTCAGGGATACTTTTAGCGCGGCGAGGGAGGGGGTAATTGGTACCGTCGACACAGTTACCGGCGTCGCGTTTCGGGAGCAGTTCGAGGATTTTAATGATGCGGTAACCACAGCCGTGGTTGGAGTACATCAAGACCAAGTTGAGGTTAGGGATAGGCTAACCCGGCTTGAGCAATATTCAGAATCAACAACTAACCCAGCGCCATCACATCCTACCGCTGCTTCTCGGTCGCCGCTAGCGTTCGGGATCATTTCGGTGTTGGCCCTTATCGTGAGTTTCATCGCTCTTTTAACGGCTTTTGGGGCCTTCTGATGGCATATCAAAAGCTTAAGGACCTGGCGGAGTCCTATCCGCCCCAACCCCGGGATGCTTTGCTGGAATTAGGAGGGGAATATCGCGCTCGCCACGAACGAGAGATTATGGAAATGGCTGCAATTGTCTCGGATGTGGGAGTTGATGCGGTGTTAAATCTCGGATTGGAGCCGGGCTCCAATCCTCAATTCTTGGAAGCGTTTCGTCTCCAATACCCTCGTCAAAGCATTGAAGCACTCCGTCAAGCTACGGATGAGCAGCTACAAGGATGGGCCAACGGAATCAAAGGCAAATACTTCGAACTGCTCGTAGCAGAAAAACTCAATTCGGGTGAGAGGATAGGGGACATTAAGCTCCTTACCGGAGAGGTCGCAAAGATAGCCGAGTCTCCGGTGCAAGGGGGTTGGGACTTGGCTATCGTGAATAGGTCCGGGGAAACGGTAGAGGAGGTCCAACTAAAAGCTACGGATTCGTTTGGATATATCAAGGACGCTTTCGAGAAATATCCGGAAATCCGCATCATTGCTCCTCAAGAACTAGAATCCGCCGCAAACCTCCAAGAGGATCTGATATCAGTCAACATCTCCAACGAGTACCTCGAAGAAACTGTTGACGAACAAATTAGCGAGCTTAGCGAGGACTTAATCACTAATATACTGGAGCGGAGCGCCGAGTTCGCATTCGACGCACTTCCCGTAATGTCGGCGGTGGTTATCGGTGTTAGCGAGGGAAGGCAAATTCTTATGGGCCGGTCCACGGTTGAGGAGTCCCTGCATCGGGGGACGGCGCGCCTGGGGCGGGCCGCGGTCTATTCGGTGATTGGCGCAGGCGTAGCAACCACCGGAGTTGGGTTAATTTCGATACCGACCGTGACGGCGTTAAAGGTCGCCGAAGGCAGGGTCAGGCATCGAATGGCCATGGGGCAGCACTTGGAAGAGAAGACCCGGGATATATTGCGCGAAATTTGAGGACCACCTGGGATGCCCACCCAGGAAGATTTTTTGATGGGCTAAGGTTGCTGAGTACACCCTTCGATTTAGTGGATGGCCGGAGCGGTTGCACTTTGGTTGTGGGGGGATTAGGGCCTGAGACGGCGGTTGCGGGGAATTTCAGATAGGGACGCCGATAGTTAAAATGGCCAATTAGGGATAATGTTTAAGGTTGGCCCAATGGTTAAGAAGGTGTGCGCGGCGCAGGCGAAAGCCCAACTTTCCACGTTGGCGGAGGAAGTGGCGCATGGTGGGACAGCAGGTGGTCATCGAGTGTCATGGCAAGCCGTGGGTGCCATTGGTGAGCGTGGACGGCCTGGAGCTTCTGGAGCAAGGCCGGGCAACTTCGGCACGGCCTTTGGGGGCATTGGCGATGGTTGGAGCTTGGGGAGAAGTGGAGGAAAAAGACCTGGACGCTGTGATGGAGGAGGTCTATTTCCAGCGGGAGAAGGATCTGGGGCGGCAGGCGTCCGGTTAACTTGGGATGATTGAACCAGGTTGGTAACGCTGGACATCGATTTCGGATTCGCGGGCCCGGACTTGGGCCGCGTCGTACCAAGCTTGCATCCGCAGCAACAAATCCATGCTGACGCCGAAGGCCTTTTCGATTCGGAGGGCCATTTCAGGCGACAACGATGCGTTGCCGTTAAGCAGGTCTGAGAGAGTCGCCCGCCGCACACCCAAAATTTGGGCCGCCTTGGTAACGGTCAAGCCCAGTTCGTTGATGACTTCGGTACGGAGGAAGTCCCCCGGGCGGGAAGGAGTCATTTTCACCGTGACGCCTTGTTCAACCATTAGTGGTAATCCCCTAAATTCAACCGGTCCAATCGGCCCTCCACCTCTCGAAAAGTAAGCCGCCAATTGCCCGACACCGAAACACTCCAATCGATGTTGCGATTTCCGGACAACCGATGCACCCTCCAACCCGAGGGAGCATCTGCGAAAAAGCCATTCAGGTCGTGGGACAAAATCAACAGGGTCAGAATCCTCCGGATACGCGCCACCAAATCCGGCGAGAGTTGTCTCGTATCGTCGTCTTCAATCAGACGGCGAACCCCCTATGGTTGATGGAAAGGATATCCAGCCAACTTAATGTACGGATTTACAGTACGCATTGCAACGGACGGTTGACCGGCAACCCAGCGGAATTAGCCTGTCGGACCTTACCCCAGGCCGGCGATGGCGCGGGTCAGGCGGTCTTCATCTTCTATATCCTACCCTTGTTGGCGGGTGCGGCCCCGGCGGTTCTTGTGGGGCTGGTGTATTTGCCCTTGGGAATAATAACCTTCATTGTGCTGGGAGTGTTCTTTGTCCTGGTGGTTCTAACGTTGGAGGACATTTTCAAAGCCGCTCCCTACGACTTTGCGATGGGCGCCGAGCCGGTGGGCTTTGAGGTAACGACCCTGGAGGGCACTTTCAGCCCGGCGTAATCTGCTGTGACCATGAAGGCCGCCAGGGGTTTAGGCCAAGGCTGCCACGGCGCGGGCCAGGCGGTCTACCTCTTCTTCGGTGTTGAAGAAGTGGAGGGAGGCGCGGATGGCGGCCGGGGATGGGACCTGGCGCACGACGATTTGGAAGTCTTCCCACAAATGGGTCACGACGGCAGGGGGTTCCCAGCCGGTGACGGCGAAGGCTACCAGTCCCGAAGAAAGCTCCGGGTCGGCGGGGGAGTTGACCTGGACGTGGAGCATCTCCCAAAGCTGGGCCTTGAAGCGGGACGCGAGGGCCACGTTGCGGGCTTCGATTTCCTGGACACCGATGGACTGGATGAATTTGGCGGCCTCGAGGAAGGCGGCTTGCAGCGGACCGCTGACGGAGCCGCCGGTGAATTTGTCCATTGATGCGCTGTTGGGCTGGATGTTGTCGGGGTCGACGGGGTGGAGCACGCCTCGGCCGCCGGTGTGGGCCGGGTGGACCTGCTCGATGAGGGCGCGGTTGATGTATAGGGCGCCGGTGCCTTCGTAGCCCAGGACCCATTTCTGGCCGGGGATTGAGTAGAAGTCATAGCCCTGGCCGGGCGGGTCCAGGAAGAGGTGGCCGCCGGTCTGGGCGCCGTCCAGCAGGATTAGGGCGCCCTTGTCGTGGGCCAGTTGGGCCAGTTCGGGGGCGGGCAGGCGGATGCCGGTGGAGTACTCGACGTGGCTGACGAAGAGGAGCCTGGTTCGGGGGTTGAAGGCGGCTTCAAATTTGCTGAGGATGGTCTCCTTGGGGTCGTGGGGGTCGAGGTTGACGACGCGGACTTTCACGGCGTAGCGAAGGCCAATCATCAGGCTGGGGCCCATCACCGAGCCATGCTCTAGGTTGCAGGTGATGATTTCGTCGCCTTCCCGCCAGTCCAAGCCGGACAGGACGATGTTCAAGCCCTCGGTGGTGTTGCGAGTGACGAGGACGTCCTGGGCGTCGGCGTTGAAGAGGCCGGCGGCGGCCTGGGCAGCCTGGGCGCGAATCTCCCGGTTGCCCTGCTGCACGTTGGGGCTGGCGGGGCCTTCCAGCAGTTCCAGGTCAATGCGGTCTTTCATGGCCTCGGCGGCCCGGCGGGTGGGGGGGCCGGAATAGCCGGTGTTCATGTAGGTCAGGTTGGCCAGGGCCGGGATTTCGCCGCGTATCTGCTGGACGTCCACGGGGGCCTCCTTCGGTGGTGGATTGACTGCGGGTATTGTAACCGAAGAAGGGTGAGGGACCACACTTGCCCGCGTTATGGGTTGGGCAGTTGCAACGCCGCGTCAAAATCGGAGATCATAACGCGATACCGCGAATTGGTAGCTGGCAAGTCTTCAAGACTGGGGAATTCGCTGGTTACTTCATACGCCCTGATAATGGAATCCTCCTTGCCCACCCAAATCACGATTTGTTGGGAACCCGAAACGAACTGGTCCCGATGCTTGATACCCCCTTCGCCCGGGTCGGCGCCCCATATTTCTTCCGCCTTTGCGGCCAGGTCCACATTGCCCCGAATCTTCCGGGAGGGAACGCCATCAATCTCTTCTTCACCCACAACTTCGGAATGGGAAAGGTCATCGAGCACCCTGAGGTAACTGTCTTGAGACAAAGTGGGAGCGGTGTCGGGGTCGAACCTGCTCTCTGTGCTGGTCCATTCGCCATCCGGGTGGGTGCGGGAGTATTCGCGGCCTTGCACCAACAGGGTCTCCTGGTAACCGCCTTCCGACGGCGGAATGCCCTCTACCAGGTTGATGACGTGAAACCCTTTTCCCTTGATCACCACCGCCTGGGTGGAAGTGGCGACAGTCGTGGTCCCTTCGGCTTGCATGGCGACAATGTTAAACCGATACCTTTCGACCTTCCGGGATTCCGATTCAGCGGCCGCGAGTAACTCCTCTGCTGAAACATGGGAATTGGTCAAAACCGGCGTAATCGCCAATACTCCGATCCCCGCTGCGGCTATAACTGCCAGGCCAACCGCCAGGACTGCCAATCTACTGCGTAGTTTCATTCTTGCTCTCATCTCCCGTTATATGGCGGGAACTTTACCGGCAGGCTGGGAAACGTAACCGGAATGGTCACGGCCAATTATGAGTTATGCTGGTGTATAGCCAGGTGACGACTGACCCAAGCGCGAATTGATGTTGCCCGTTCACCTGTATCTCTGGCCCAACCCCAATCCCGTATACAAACCAACTATCATGTGAGCCTTTAGAACTGCCCTCAGCACAACTGACACAAGAACCCTCCCAAGCGTCTTTTAAGATCGACGACTCCCACTTCCGGCCCTCGTAGGACATTGCGGTCAGCGTGGAATCTGCATCGTTTTCCACTCCACCGTTTACACAAGTCCAAGCAGGTTCCGGAAGATACAACCCCCGTTGTGGGCCTTGGCTGTGATACCAATATCATCGGACCCTATCGTGCCAAAGGTATGGTCGGTAAAGTAAACGAAGTTGGCTGGACACCAAGCTTCCACCGTACTTGTTCGACCTAATGCTACCCAGACCGAAAGAACAGTTCCAAGGCTTATGGACAACATAATCAGGAAGAACGGGTTCGGGCGACGACTAAACCAAAGCCAAGGTGAAATGCGCAGATAGCAGATAGTGGAGGTCAAACAGCGGTGCCGGATCATTCTCCAAGCACGGATGAGAGGGCTTCCCTGGCGCAACTCAGCCAATCTTCATTGCCCCTCGAAATGCACATCCCACCTTGGCTATTGGTTTAGTAGCGCCAGAGGCCCATATTTTTGTCATGAATCCTCCCTCTATCCTTTTATGCGTTTTCCATGGGCAGAAGCTTCGTCCCTCGGAGACGATGCGGCGCTTGGTTAATTTTTCGCCTGCTCACCGTCATCCCATCCGACTAAACGATCCCACCCCACGGCCCAAGACCCGATTGCCCCGGTTTGACGGGCCAACCGCCGTCCGACTATCATCGGAGGCGTATTTCAAGAGCCATATCACCGTCTATGAGTTGCCTAGGGACGGCGTTTTTGAGGAAAAGAAAATGCCCAAGTTTTCGGCCAACGGGGTGGAGCTTTATTACGAAATTCACGGGGAAGGGTTTCCCCTGGTGTGGAGCCACGAGTTTGGCGGCAACTACGATAGTTGGGACCAGCAGGTCAACTTCTTCTCCCGCCGCTACCAGGTTATCACCTACGCCGCCCGGGGGTATCCGCCGTCGGAGGTGCCCGAGAACCCGGCGGCCTACTCGCAGGAACAGGCGGTGGAGGACCTGCGGCTGCTGCTGGAGCACCTGAACATCGAGCAGGCCCATATTGGGGGGTTGTCCATGGGGGGCAACGTGGCGTTGAACTTTGGGCTGACCCACCCGGAAATGGCGAAGTCGTTGGTGGTGGCGGCCTGCGGGAGCGGGAGCGACAACCCGGAGCAGTTCCGCCGGGACGGGGTGGCGATGGCGGAAAAGCTTTTGACCGAGGGGATGGAGGCGATGGCCCAAGAGTACGGGCGGGGTCCGACGCGGGTGCAGCTAATGCGGAAAGACCCCAAGGGTTGGGAGTTGTTCTACCGGGGGTTGGCGTCACATTCGGCGTTGGGGTCGGCGTTGACCTACCGGGGCATCCAGATGACCCGCCCGCCGGTGTACGACCTGGCCGACCGGATGGCGCAGATGCAGGTTCCGACGCTGGTGATGATTGGGGACGAGGACGACCCATGCGTCAAGCCGGCGGTGTTTATGAAGGAACGGATTCCGCGGTGTGGGTTGTCGGTGTTTCCCCGCAGCGGCCACGCCATAAACCTGGAGGAGCCGGACTTGTTCAACCGGGTGGTGCAGGACTTCTTGTTGGAGGTAGAGAGCGGGGGTTGGGAGGCGCGGTAATCTACTGGCCGTTGGGGGACGGTGTGCCAGAAGGGGGCGGTTCGTTGAATTCGACGCCCAGAGCTTGGGCTTCGATCCGCCGGGCATTCCACTCTTCCCAGGCCTTTTGGAGTTCCCGGCGGCCTTCTTTACGGCCCCTTTCAATCAATCTTTCTTTCAACGCGGGATAGAAAATAACCATAGCCCGTCCTACCTCGATAACCAAAGTTGCGCAAACGGCCACGCCTACGGCGGCGTTAAAGGCATTGGCCAATATGCCAACCGCTGTGCTAGCCTGAAACCCACCTGCCGAATAAAGAAGTGGAGAATGGGGGTTGGGGGGCGCGGTAATCTACTGGCC
The DNA here is from genome assembly GCA_965205495.1 of Dehalococcoidia bacterium. Classification (GTDB taxonomy): domain Bacteria; phylum Chloroflexota; class Dehalococcoidia; order Lucifugimonadales; family UBA3495; genus CATOSK01. The sequence goes on along the minus strand of CBDBHA010000002.1, from coordinate 3,412,553 downwards.
GTTGGGGGACGGCGTGCCAGAAGGGGGCGGTTCGTTGAATTCGACGCCCTGAGCTTGGGCTTCGATCCGCCGGGCGTTCCACTCCTCCCAGGCCTTTTGGAGTTCCTGGCGGCCTTCTTTACGGCCTTCTTCGCGGCCTTCTTCACGGCCCCTTTCGATTAATCTTTGTTTTAACGCGGGATAGAAAAGCACCATAGCCCGTCCTACCTCGATAACCAAAGTTGCGCAAAGGGCCACGCCTGCGGCGGCGTTAAAGGCATTGGCCAATAGGCCAACCGCTGTGCCGGCCTGGAACCCACCTGCCGAATAGACTTGAACTGCAACTGCTCCCCCGAAACTTGCTACGTAAATTACGCTGTAGACAATCCACGCCCACGGGCTTTTGTAAGGTGGGTTCAATTATTGTCAATACCCGCGGGTGCTGGTTGCTAGTTTTGACGGGTTTCTCTTGCGAATTCGATTATAAGATTTTCCCTGTTCTAACGTCCACTGAATCCATCAGTCGTAACTGTTCAGAGTCAAGGGGCCATTCCCCGTGCCCCAGCCGTCATTCCGGCCTTGAGCCGGAATCCAGAACGCTTTGGAGTTGGCAAGGTTGTTTATCCTCGCCATTTCTGGATTCCCGCTTCTGCGGGAATGACGGTTGGGCCGTGGGAACGACTCATCAACTCTGAACAGTTACCATCAGTCTTTTAGCCCGCAGACGATGTTCAGGACGATCCGTCTAAAGGCACCGGGAAGTTCGGTCGGGGAATTAGATTCCCAGGACCTCCTTGGCTTCTTCTATGGCGGAGATGTGGTCTTGAACCGAGGCTCGGACGCCGCGGCGGGCTTCAACCGAGACGTGGGTGGCCTCCATTTCGCGCCAGCCTTCGACTTCTTCGAGCCAGTCTTCGGGCTGCTTGCCGGGGAGGCGGAGGCGGCCAATCATGCCGATGTCCTTGGGATCGCGGCCCGCTTCCACCGCGTAACTTCTAACCCGCTCCACCGCAGCGCGGCCTCCCGGTCCTGGGGCGAAGCTGGGAAACCAACCGTCGGACATGCGGCCGATGCGCCGGAGGACGCGCTCCACCGGAATGGGACTGGCGCTGCCGCCGGCTCCCAGCCAGATGGGGATGGGCCTTTGGACCGGCAGGGGGTTGATGCCGGCGTGGGTGACCCGGTCCCAGCGGCCCTCGAAATTGACAACTTCCTGGGTCCACAGAGCCCGCAACAACTCCATTTGCTCCTCGCTGCGGCGGCCCCGGGTGTGGAAGTCCTGGCCCAGGGCTTCGTATTCGACGTGGTTCCAGCCCACGCCGATGCCCAGCTTGAGGCGGCCCCCGCTGAGGACGTCGACTTCGGCGGCTTGCTTGGCCACCAGGGCGGTTTGGCGTTGGGGAAGAATGAGGATCCCGGTAATGAGGTCGACGTTCTTGGTGATGGCGGAGAGGTAGCCCAGGGTGGTGAAGGTCTCGTGGATGACGCTGTGGTGGGTGTAGTAGGACCCAACGACGTGGTCGTGATGGGCCGGGTCGGCTCCCAGGACGTGGTCGGCGATGAAGATGTAGGAATAGCCCAACCCCTCGGCGGTCTGGACGTACTCACGGATGGCTCCCGGATCGGCGCCGATTTCGGTCTGGGGGAACACCACTCCGAACTGCATGATTGCTCCTTGTTTTTGGATGGAGTTAGCGGCGGTACTCGTCGCCGCAGTCACCGATGATTTGGTAGAGGTCGCGGGACTGGGACAGGACTGATTCGATGGCTGACAGGTCGTCATCGTCCAACTGGAAGCTGAAAGCCCGGGCGTTGTCCTCAATGTGCTGGGCCACCCCGAGGCGGACGCCGACAATTACGCCGGCGACGGCGGGCTGGTCGAGGACGTAACGGACGGCAACGTTGGCAACGCTGACCTGATGCTTGGCGGCGATGCCGTTCAAGGCGGTCAGGAGTCGCTGGAACAAGTTCCAGCCACCCCAGGCGTCGATCATCTGCTTGTATTTGCGGAGGCTGGCGGTGGCGAGGGCGGCGTTGGAGGGTTCCGGCTGGTCCAAGTAGTTTTCGGAGAGCAGGCCGCCGCAGAGGGCGCCGTAGGACAGTAGCCAGACCCGGTGTTCTTCGCAGAACTCGGTCATGTTGACCAGAGGGCGGCGGTCGATGAGGGAGTATTGGACCTGGTTGGAGACCACTCGGATGCCGGCGGCTTGAATGTCGCGGAGGCGTTGGGTGTCGAAGTTGGTCAGGGCGACGCGGTGAATCTTGCCTTCGTCGCGGAGGTGGGCCAGGTTGGAGAGGGCTTCCAGGTAGCGGTCGTCGCCGTAGTCCCACCAGTGGAATTGGAGCAGGTCGAGGCGGTCGGTGTCCATGCGGCGCAGGGAGATGTCGATGTTGTTCTCGACGACCTGTCGGGTCATTGGGCCCGGGCGGGGGACCCATTTGGTAAAAGCCTGGACCTGGGAGAGGGCTTCCTGGCCGCGCCGGTTGGAAAGTTGGCGGCGGAACTCGCCGATGAAGTCCTCGGCGGGGCCGTAGTGGTCGGCCAAGTCCCAGGTGGTGAAACCGGCGTCGTGGTAGTCGAACATATTTTGGACGGCGGCGGCGGGCTCGATGCGGCCGTGGCCGCCGGAAACCTGCCACATGCCGTTCAAGACGCGGCAGATGGGCAAGTCGCGGACGAATTGAAGGCGGCTGTCGGAGGGAAGGGTCATGGATTATCGAAGCTCCCCTACTTGGTTGGCTACATCAACAATATTGTCGAGGACGTCAACTACTTCGGCATCAACATCACCGGATTCAAGGCCATAAATAAGGAAATGGTAATCGGATTTTGACAAGCTCCCGGACATTCCGGTTTTGGCAACAAATGATCGGAACACCGGTTGAAGAAATTCATCCGAAACCTTCGTGTCCCCGTCCCACGGAGAACGTCCCAACACTTGGAGCGCGTTTTCCACTTCGGAAATCGCAGCGTCCATGCTTTCAAGAAAGAGAGGGAATTCCGACTGGACCCAACGCATGAGCAATTCCCGGCTACAGAAATAGCTTTCGATTTCCCTCCTGCGCCAACTGTACTCCCTCAGAATAGCGCTGCCCCCATCCGGCAAGGTCAGCTTGTCGAACACCGCAAAACCAAGCAGACCGGGACAGGCTTCTTTCAACCCCCAAAAGTGTTTCCGCGCATCCATAGGTTGGTTGCCCACATAATGGACGAAGGGGCGTTCTAAGCAATTTTCGGCAGGATGTTGAGCCTGGCGGGCGAAAGACTGCAAGGCGGCCAGGTCAGTTGAGCCTTCTAAGTACAACACCCACCCGGTCAACGCGGCTTGCAAATAATTCTCGTATCCAATTTCAGCCAGCGCCTTGAAGACCTGACTGCTACGCCCATCCATGCGGTGAGGGGAACCAACGAAGGCTGTCACCGTATGTCTATCTGCGGCCTCATTCAAGATCACTTCGGAATGGGTAGCGATAAGCAATTGACCGTTTTGCCGGACTGCGGTTTCAGTTATAGCAGCATAGATTTGCCGTTGGCGCAGGATTTCCAAATGAGCATCGGGTTCGTCCAGCATAATTACTGAATTGGGATTGAGCAGCATATACGCTGTAAGTAACAGGGTCTGTTGAAACCCACGCCCGGACGAGGACAAGTCCAGCTCTAAATTGGCGATGTGCCCGTCCTTGTAACGAAGGGTTATCTCACCGCGTTCCGGGTTGTACTGGGGGTCTAGAATCGTTACGCCAAACACCCGACGGATCTGGGGCACCAAAACCTCATTCCATTGCTGCGGGTGTTGCGTGAACACCTGGAAGCAAAGGTTCCTGAGAACTTCCGCCGTTCTTCCTTGACCCAACAAGACATTGATTGTGCCCGGTTGCAGCATCGCTTCAGAAGAAGACAACCCTGACATGGGGAGCAGGAAAGCGACTCTTTCTTCGAACGCCTCAGCCGGCACTGGCATCCGCTTTTGGGTGTCGGGGCTGACCCGCATCGGCCTGCAGTAGAAGGATTCCGGGTTGGCGTAGTCGAACTCCAAGCCGCAAACCCATGCTACCCCTTTACTGGATACACCGTGGACTTCAACCTCGATGCGAATGTTGCTGGTGCCGCGGTTTTGGCGATTAGCTTCCCTGGTGCGCAAACCTCGCCAAAGCAAATTGGCGTGGTTTACCGGCACCGAAAATAGGTCCAACCGGTTAATCGACACTCCGGGGCGTTGCATATCATCGGTCGGGACCATTCCCCATCGGTCTCTCCACCGTCGCAACCCAAGTTCCCAAAGCGCCAAAGCCTGCAACGCAGTGGTTTTCCCCGAGTCGTTGGGGCCAACGAATACCACTACGTCGTCCAATCCGAGGACAACATCTTCGAATTGTTTGAAGTTTCGTACAGTTATGCTGGTCAGCATACCGGTTACGGCCACCCGGACATGGGATAATGGGATTGTACCACCTTGTCGACCAAGGCCGAGTGGGGTTGCGCTTAAATTCGCGGGGCAACTGTTGGGAAACAACCAAGGAAAAGTTTCCAATCGACTGGAAGGTTTTGGCACTTGACAAGATTCGGCAGATCGGACCGGGGCGGGTGAACCAAACAAGAGAAGGCCCAGAAACAAGAAAACAATGCGGTAAGTCAGGGAAAGGGCGGCGGGGTGGATTAACGAGAGCCGACCACTTCCAGGTAAACCACGCCGCCGCCGTCGGCCCGCCGCTTATCGGGCGGGTCGATAGAATACCCGGTGACAACGGGAAGAGCCTCTTCCCCAAAAACCCTCCGGAGGGCGTCGGCTGCCTCCAAGCAACGGGTGATGTCTTCTTGATGGACCTTATTGGAGGCTTCAACGGCCACCCAAACGGTCTCTCCCCCATCTCGTTTCCTTGCGCGGACAATGGTGTCGGTAAGCTGGATGCGGGCGGCCTGATGCTCGCTAATCACACCACTTTCCAGGTTGGATTCCACGCTTTCCAAGAAGTCTTCGTTGGTGGCCTGGTAGCCCCCTTGGACAATTCTGGCCCGGCGGAGGGACAGGCCTTGGCTGAGGGCCGGAATAATCCAGCGGGGCAATTTGGCCTCCAGGGAGTCTCCTTTCAAGTGGCCTACATCCACTTTTAGCTCGGCCACGTCTACTTTGAGTTCGGCCACGTCTACTTTGAGTTCGGCCACGTCTGCTTTCAGCACTTCAACATCGGAATTCAACCTGGACACGTTCTCGTTCAGCTCAACGATGTCCTGCTCGATGCGGTCCAGGCGGGCTGGGACGCCCAGGAATTCGTTGGTCAACATGGCGCGCAACAACAAACGCTGGGCGGTTGGGTTGGCTTGCAACTCCGCGATAATGCGGGTTACCAGCAATTCGGGGTCGAGTTGGGGCTCCGTCGAGGCCATGTAAACCGTCCTGGGCGGCATCAACATCATTATACATGAAACGTATTGTTGGTGGAGATTGTATACTGGCTGGGCCTTGTTAATGAAAATACTCATGAGACAAAAAAGGCTGGCTTAGGGAGGAGGAAGGTTATGGCAATTGATAAGATTCGGCTTGGGGTTATTGGGGCTAATATTCACCGGGGGTGGGCTCCCCGCTCGCATCTGCCCGCGTTGGTGGCCAGCCCGGAGTTCGAGCTTACCGGGGTCTGCACCACCCGCATGGAGAGCGCGGAAGAGTCCAAAGAAAAGTTTGGGGCCCGGTTGGCTTTCGACAACTATCAGGACATGATCGCGCATCCGGAGATCGACGCGGTGGCGGTGGTGCTGCGGGTGCCGTCGCACTACGAACCCACCATGGCTGCGCTGAAGGCAGGCAAGCACGTTTACACCGAGTGGCCGCTGGGGATGGATACCGCCCAAGCGGTGGAGATGGCCGACACCGCCCGGGACCAGGGAGTTACCACCATGGTGGGGCTGCAAGCCCGGGCCAATCCGGCCATCCTGCACATGAAGGACCTAATCGACGAGGGTTACGTCGGGGATGTGATGTCGGCCAGTTGCAGCATGATCCGCGGCGGGGTGCTGGAACGGGTCCTGGACCGCACCTGGCAGCGGGACGTGGAGTTGGGTGCCAACACATTGACCATCGCCTTCGGCCATACCGTCGACGCCCTGCGGTTCGTGGTGGGGGACTTCAGCCAGGTATCGTCGGTTGTGAGCACCCAGGCCAAGCAGTGGACGGCGTCGGACACCGGAGACGTTTTGGATGTGACGTCCCCGGACAACGTGCTGGTCAGCGGCTACCTTGACAACGGAGGAGTGGCGTCAATCCATGTGGCGTCGACGCCCTACGCCGGCAGCGGGCTGAGGATGGAAGTGTACGGCAGCAAGGGCACCCTGGTGGCGGCGTCGGACGACTCGCCCCAATTGAAAGAGGTAACGTTGCAGGGGGCACAGGGCAGCGACCGGCTGGAGCCGGTGGTGGTGCCGGGGAGCTACATCAACGTTTTGGAAGGAATGCCTTCCGGCGAGGCGTTCAACGTGGGGCAGATGTACTACCAGTTCGGGGAAGCCATCCGGGCCGGCAGGCAGTGCGCGCCCAACTTCGACACGGCGGTGGACCTGCACCGGTTCCTAGACAACATCCGCACCGCGACCGGAGAGGGACGGCAGGTGTCGGTGGGGTAGGAACAACCAGCCCGGCCTAGGGCCATGGGTTAGACGAAGGCGCTGGGACGGGTAGGAGGCGACTTTTCGACGGGCTCAAGGCTGCCCTTTGACGGGGTCAGGGTGAACGGAATTTTAGGAGAAGACCCTCCCGGATTTGGGAGGGTCTTTTTTGGTATGCGCCTTTTGGCCTGGTCTAGTCGTCAGCCGCGACGGGCTCCGAGGTTTTGTCCTCGATGAACTCACCGGTCTTGGTATCGCGCTCGAAGGGGCTGTAAAGCTCCAATTCCTTGGCCATTTCGCGGACCGCGGGGATGACCTCCTGACCCATGAGGCGGAGGCTGCGCATCTGGTCTTCGTGGCTCATGGCTCCGTCGCCGTCCCAGAAGAAGACGCTGCCGGGCCGCAGGTATTCCAGCACCTCACGAATCTTGGGGATAACCGTCTTGGGGGTGCCGCTGATGATGGTGTTATCGGCGACCTGGTCTTCGTAGGGGCGGCGGTTGGTGCCGAAACGGCCCGCCGGTCCAAAAGCGGTGGCGGACAGGCGTCGCGAGTTCCTGGAAGTGTGTCCGGGCAGGCTCATGATGGCCGGATTGACCTGGCCTTCGTTGCCCGCCAGGAAGGGGTTGCTGACGCCGGAGAGGTACTTGCGGCCCACCTCGTCGGCCTTCTCCTCGGTCTCGTCGACGTGGACCTTCCAGAGGTAGGCCACGTTCTGAGTGCCGGACTTGTGGCCGAACTCGGCGGCAGTGTCGTGGTAGAGCTGGAAGGCCTCGCGGGTGGGTTCCAGCTTGGTGGCCAAAAGGACCAGGGGATAGGCCTTCTCGGCGGTCCATTTAACGGTCTCGACGCTGACGGTAGAGGGAATCCAGATGGGCGGATGGGGCTGCTGAAGGGGGCGGGCCCAGGGATTGACGTAGCGATAGTGATAGTGCTTGCCCTCCCAGCGCCAGGGGCCGGGGGTGGTCCAAGCCTTGATGAGGAAGTCGTGGGCTTCCTCGAAGCGTTCCCGGTTAAAGTGGGGAGGCGCGTTGTGGGAATAGCTCTCGCGGCCGCCGCCGCGGACGAAGCCGGAAACCAAGCGGCCGTGGGAAATCATGTCGATCATGGCCAACTGCTCGGCCAGCCAGAGGGGGTCGTCCCAGATGGGGAGGACGTTGCCCAGGATGATTATCTTGGCTTTGTGGGTGATGCGGGCCAGGATGGAGGCGCCGACGTTGGTGACGCCCTGCATACAGAAGGGGGTGCTGTGGTGCTCGTTGAGCATGAGGGCGTCGAAGCCCATTTCCTCGGCGTAGACCTTTTCATCGAGGTAGCGGTTGTAGAGGGAAGCGCCTATTGAGGGGTTGTAGTGCTCGTTGGAAATGCTCAGGTCGGTGGACTGGGTGCCCATCAGACCGGAGGCATCGTCCTGCCAGGGCTCGGTAAAGTGGCCGATTAGCATATTTTAACCTCTGCTCGGTAAAGTGGCCGATTAGCATATTTTCTTTCCGAAGGTTGGGGCTGAAAAAGGGGCGGAAACCTGTTGGAGCGAGTTTAAGCCTTGGGGGGTTGGGTTGGCAAGGTTGGGGGAATTTCCACTCGGGGCGGGGTTTAGAGGGATGGTGGGGTGTTCCTATGCACCGCCGGGGGATGTTTGTCCTTGGAATTGGGATTGGGGCCCATTTGTGGGGGATTCTCCAACCCTCTCGAATACCAACTGACAGATTCTCAGGTCATTGGGCCGCAGTTTAATTTCCCAAGGACCTAAATTGACCATTTCCAAAGCGATTTTGCCGCTCCATCCCAACTGGATGGTTGGGGCAGATAGGTGCACCATAAGCCCCATCCTGGCCAGGGTACTTCGGCCCTCCACACGGGCCGCGATTCTTGACTCCATTGGCAGTTGCAATTTTTCCCTGGTCAACCCCAGGAGTAAGTCTCCGGGGCTTAACACACAGCAACCTTCCTCATCTACACTTACCGGGACTAGATATCGGCTGCTCAGCGCGTGGAAATTGGTTGTCAGGGAGGGGTCCAACACGCTGCTAAGGCCCGTGGTCGATATTTGGTCAATTTGCTGCCTGTCCCAATGAAACAATTCCGCTCCAAGAAACAGATCTACAGAGGAGTTGGAGTATTGTGGATCTTCCGGCCTTGGGTCCAACGTTATCTCCCCACTGTCGAGAGCCGCGTGAATTTCATCCCTGCTCAAGATCATGGCAAGTTGTATGTGAGGAGTTCCGGTTCTACCATGAAGGAGCTTTGCCCATTGAAAGTGCCATACGGGACATTGACGACGAGGCGGTGTTCATCCTTTTTTTCACTCTCGCCGAGGATGATGACTCTCAACATTCCTTCAGTTTCTTCTTGGTTGACGTTGAAAACGTTGCTTTTGTCTACCCATGACCCGAAGGATATGTCATTACCTACATCGACAATGACAGTCCATTCGCTGGAGAACATTCCGGGACTTAACTGGCATTTCATGTAGACTTCTTGCATCGGTTTGCTCCTCGGGATGCGGATGGTGTAGTTCGTTTGTTTACTTTCCTAATCTTATTAGACCACCGGTTCAACGCGCTAGTACCCGGGTGTCATCAGCGGGTTGTCTGAGTTGCCTGGGGCGAGAAGGCAGCCAGGGGCGGAGGGACACCGCTGCGGCCGCGGTCAGGTGTCCATGATATTCGGGGAGAAGATTTCTTCCAGGGTGACGCGGCGGGTGGTTAGGCCCTGCTCCTGGCCATAGCGCGCTATGGTTTCTAGGGTTGCGCGGTTGGCGGCTATGCCGTAGGGCATGGGGTCGGTGGGGAGACCCGGGCGGGACTCGGGAGGAAGGTGGCCAAGCTGGAAGTAGGTGTCGATTAGGCGGCGCGACGGGGCAATAAGCTGCTCCTTGGCCGTTAGGAAAGCCTTGTAGAGGTTGAGGGCCACCCAGGGGTGTTGGTCCAGGACGGAGCGGCGGACGGCGACGCAGTGGTTGATGGGGAGGATACCGGTCTTCTTGGTAGTAGCGGGCGCTCTCAGCCGTGGGGTCGGGGAAGAGGGGACGCATGGATGGCATGGCGTCCACCGAGGCGCCGGTGCGGTCCAGTAGCGTATGGCCCGCGATGTGGATGCAGACGCCGTCGAGTTCGCCGGCGGAAAGCAGCGATGGGATGCTTTGGCCGGCGGGAATCTGGTGCAATTCGGTGCCGGGCGGGGGCTGGTAGCCGAACTCGGCGCCGATGCTGTCCAGCCGCTCTTGGTACCAACTGAACCTGGTGGAGTCGACGTTGAACTCGTCGTGGAGGACGCCCCGGGACCAGACGGCGGCGGTCATCATGTATTCGGCCACTCCGATGCGCTTGCCGGGGAGGTCGGCGGGGGACTCGATGCCGGAGCCGGCCCGCACCTGGAAGCGGGTGTGGTGGAAGGAGCGGAAGGGGAAGATGGGCAGGGCCACCCAAGGGGAGTTGCCCCGTTCCGCCAGCATGAGCAGGGCGGTTACCGACATCTGGGCAACGTCGAATTCGGCGAAGCGCAACTGGCGCCAGATAAGCTCGCCGGAGTAGACGTCGGAGGGTATGAGGTCGATGCCGTCGGGTTTGACCGTGCCGTCGAGGATTAGCCGGGTGAGGTTGTTGGGCTGTTCGGAGACGGCCAGCGCGAGGCTGAGTTGGATGTTGGTCATGGTTGAAGGTTAAACGTTGTACGTTCCGGTTAGGGAACCCAATGCTTCCTGAAATTCTCCCTGGTTGAAGACCAACCGGAACGTTCCTTTAGCTGGCCCGTCGTGTATGGTCATACGGCCACCGTTGAATGCGCTTTGCAAAGTTTCCAGGACCTTTTGCTTACACTCGGTATCAGGATTTCCCCGCAGGTGTTCGCCCTTGGTTTCAAAGACCAGCACGTGAGGTTTGGAGCCGTTCCGGCCGGCCATGGCGACGAAGTCGGGCCAGATGCGTTCCTGCCGCCAACCCCGCAGGTAATAATCTCCCCTCTGCCGGACGGCCACCCGGTGCCACCATTTCAAGGCTTTCTGTTCGTCCAGGTAGAGGGCGAAATTGCGCTCCAAGTCGCTGTCAAACTCCCGGTCAAAAACCGGTTCAAACAGGCTTAACTGTAGCTGTTGCCCGTACTTGGTCAGGGGCGCGTCCAGCCGGCGAATATCAATCTCGTAAGATTCCTTCATGCGGAAATTGGGGCGGCCGGCCTGTAAGTCGAAGGAAATAACGCCACTCTTGAGTTTAACCTGGAAAACCTGCTGCGCCTGCAAGTCCAGAGAAGCGACAACCTCCTCTCGAAGCCGCCAGGTTATGTAGGAACGCCGGTCGTGAATGTCTGCGTCGCTACTGCCCGACTGCCGCCACCGATCAACCATTTCCTGCGCCAGCCGTGTAGCCTGCCAGGGATTTGGGACGACATCGGAAATCCGCCGGGCGAACCAGGATATTAAAAGTGTCTTGTCGATAAACAGTTCCTGGTCGGCGTGAAAGATTGTGGGGGTTGCTCCAACATCAACGGTTGCCGTTTGCAGCCGGGCCTGGTCCGGCATAGTTTCCTGCTGATCCGGCACTTTCAAGACGGCCCAGTCAATGGCCGGCAGGATATGCCGTTGGTAGTCTAACTCAAGCCACTTTCCGCCTTCCCGGTGCAGCACCATCGGGAGAAAGATATTTTCGCCCCGAAACTTCTCGCGCCGGTTGACGGTTATCCGCTCCCAATCGCCCTCTTGTGTGGTTACCTCTCCGCTCAACCCGGTCAAGCCTTCCGATTCAAGGCCCTGCCGCACCTGGGCTACCGCCTCGCCCACGCTGGTATTCCAGCAATAGACGTAGCACTGGTCCAGCCGATCAACACCGGTTCGCTGGGCGTAGGGTTGGCGCAAGACCCGCCCCACCAACTGGGTTATGGCGCGCTGGGCGGTGGTGTTGTCCAGCATTACCAACAGGTAGGCGAAAGAGCAGTCCCAGCCCTCCATCAACGCGGCCCTGGTGATGATCCAACGCACCGGAGAAAGGTCGGAAAGCAGGTCTTTGCCCGCTAACTCATCCATTTCCGACGACTTGACCGCAACGGCATCGCCGGGTACTCCCAGGTTGCCAACCAGGTACTCCCTGACGTCTCCGGCGTGGACCCGTTCCCCGTCCCGCTGGTCCCTGCCGGTACGCTCCACCCGCACCACGGCAATGGGCCGGATGTAGCGGCCCCCCGTTATGCTGCAACCCTGCCGCATCCGCCGCCAACCGTTCCAGCTCATCGTGGGCCTGGGCCAAGCTGTGTTGCCATTCGGCGTTGGTGAAGGAACTGACCTGCACCGGCAGCTTAATCATTTCCTCGTTCTTGAGTTCGACGCCGGTAATGTCCACCAAGAGGTTGCTGATGCCTCCGTTGGGGGTGGCGGACAGTTCGATAACCAGGCTGGGGTCAAGGCGGTTGATGGAGCGGACAAATTCCTGGTTGGCGCCGCTGTCCCTGGACCCGTAGGCTTTGTGGGCTTCGTCCAGCACTACCACGGGACGGAGCATCTTGAACAGGTTAAAGAGGCTGTGTCTTACTGGCCCGCCTGCCGAGGTCGGTTCCAGGTCCGGGTGTTGTTCCAACAGCCAGCCATCCCCCAGCAAGTTGTCGCCGTCGGGGAAAAGGGTGGGATACTGCCCCGAATCCCGGAACATCCGAAGAAAGTCCCGGCCCTTCTGCCGGTTGGCTGCCGGCAGCATCAACAGCATGATGCAAAGGTAGCTGGCAACATCGCCGGCGGTGAATTGGTCGTCCTTTTCCAGCAGCTTGAACCGCCCGCCGCTGGCCCGTTCCAGCATTTCCCGGTAGGGGTGTTCCCGGTTTCGCAGCGCCGCCTTGGTTTGTTCATAAATGGCCCGAGTGGGGGTAATCCACAGAACCAACCCGGTCTGACGGTTCAGCCTTTCCAGCGCGGCGGCGGCCAGCAGGGTCTTTCCCCCGCCGGTGGGCACCTTGAAACAGACGTGGGCGATGGGGCGGCCGGCCTCATCGGTTCGGCTGACGTACTCCCCGGCGGTTTGGGCCACGCCGCCGGCTTCCTTCAACCGCTGCCAGGCGGTTTTCGGAAAATTGCGAATATCGTCGGGAACTTCCATCCCGACGCCCTGCAACGCCACTGTACCCGCCTCCGACCACCGCCGGGCCTGCTCCAGGGCCTCAAGCCAGCGGGAGAAGGCGTTGAGCGTGGTTTCCTGGTAGTCCTTCAGTTCCAGCATTGCGCTTTCCTGCCCGGCTAAAGCCGCTGGTGGATCTGGTAGGGCAGTTGGCAAAAGGTTATGCCAAAGCCGGATAGCTCCCGTTGACCAATGTATTTGCCCGGGGCAAAAACCACCGCTTTCCGTCCTTCCGCCTTGTTGCGTTGGGCGATGCGCTCGGCCCGCTCGGCGTTGAACATGGCATCGTGGCTGCCCGGCCATTCCAGGTCGGGCCGGTACAGCAGGTAATAGTCCTGCTCGCCGTTGCGGTAAAAAAGGCCGTCATCATCCCGGGGTTCCAGGTCATTGGCACCGGCGGAAATGCCGGAGGAGGTATGCAGCACGTAGGCGGCTAACGCCGAGTATTCGGGTAAATGTTCGCCGGTCAGCAGCCCTTCGGTGTCGATGGGTTCGCCCAAAGTGCAGTAGCTAAAGGAACCACCCAACCCTTCTTTCAGGGTCGCGTCCCGCGCATTAGTTACGCCATTGATGACCCGGCGCACTCGTTCTGCCGTAATGGTATCGGCGTAGTCTTCACACTCCACCAATATGAACTTGCGGTTGCCTCCGTCCTCTTTGTTCAGGGCAAGAACGGCGTGGGCGGTGGTGCCGGAGCCGGCGAAGGAGTCGAGGATGATGTCATGTCGATTCGTTAACCATTGGACCATCCGCTTTACAAGTTCTTCATGCTTTTCATGGGGAAACTCAGTCAGCCTTCCCGAAGTCCGCAGGTCCATCCATACGTCAGACAATATCGTGTAATTCCTTGGAGGTACGTAATATTGAACGGTATGGTCAGGGCCTAGCCTAACGAAATCCAATTCTCGGCCCTCTTCTTGCTTAATAAGGCCAAAATATTCATCAAGGGAATAGATGGTTTCGTATTGGTCTCGGTACAACTCATAATTGACTATAGCATTCTGAGCCCGCTGTTCTGCCCAGCGCCATTGCCCTTGCTCAGGGTAAACGCCAAACAATTCGTACCTCATCGTTGGCAGATCCGTCCCTCGCCAGAATGTATCCCACTTCCCGGTGATATTTCTTCACCAGTTGGCATGAGCTTTGAAAGTCTCTTGTCGCTTAGTTTGCTGTATAGAAGTATGGTGTCGTGACCAGTAGAAAGAGCATCTATCGTAGCGAATTGTGACTGCACGTTTTTGGTTCCACGGCGAACAATGATACTATTTTTGAAGCCTGAGTCGCCAAACACCTCGTCCATCAGCATCCGCAAATGGTGCTGTTCGTTATCGTCAATAGATACGAAAATAACCGCGTCGTCGGCCAGCAGTTCCTTGAGCAGTTGCAGGCGGGGCCACATCATGCACAGCCACTTGTCGTGGCGTTCCAGGTCCTCGCCGTCCACCGGGCTTTGTTCTTTGAACCACTCCTTCATCAAGGGACTGTTCACCTTGTCGTTGTAAACCCAGCCTTCGTTGCCGGTGTTGTAGGGCGGGTCAATGTAGATGCACTTGACCTTGCCCGCGTAGCGGGGGAACAGGGCTTTCAGGGCTTGGAGATTGTCGCCGTGGATGATGAGGTTGTCGTCGGCCCCAGCCGGGTTCAGCGACTTGTCGGCGTCGGGAACCAGCGGGCGGTAGGGGACGGTTAGGTGGTGGGCATAGATAAACTGCTTGCCCTTAAAGTCCAGCGTGGGCATGGTCAGTTCCTCCAGTGGGTTAGTCCACGAGGGATTATAACCGAATTGGTTACGCCTATTCCAAGAAGGCTTTTACCAGGTCGAGGATTAGCCGGGTGAGGTTGTTGGGCTGTTCGGAGACGGCCAGGGCGAGGCTGAGTTGGATGTTGGTCATTTTTCACCCTTTCCGTCGGGAATTGGGCAGTCTAGTTACGCATGATACCGCAAGGAACGTGGTCCAGGAGAGGCGCGAATCAAAACAAGAAGCAACGCCCCGGATCAACTCCGGGGCGTTGCCGCAATTGGCGGGTTGCCGGGACGGGCTATTGGGTGAACTTCATGGTGTTGGCCCGCAGCCGGGGAGCGTAAAGCGGTTCCCATTCCAGTTTTTCCGACAGGCCGTAGACCAACTGGACCTCCAGCAACGGAATGAAGATGTGCTGGTCATGAACGAAGTTGGCAATCTCAACGGACCGCTGCTCCCGCAGTTCCCCGATGGGGGTAGCGGAGGCTACTTGTAACTTTTCCCACATATCGGGGAAGCAAGCTTTGGAACTGGTGTGCAGGCATCCCATTCTGCCGTAGAGACGCACCAAGACGTCGAGCTGTTCAGTGGAGGTAGCCACGGTGTTGGTGTGGGAGGTGGTAAACGCCGGGCCGGGCGGCTCCCGCTGGGCGCAGTCCCAAACGCCGTCGTAAGTGGGGTCGTCCTTAGAACCTGTTTACAATCTCTTCAGGATTAGCGCCGCGAAGGCAAGCACGACCATTTGCAGGCTGGTATCGAGCTTTCTTTCGCAGTTCTTCCAGAGTCGGCGGCACTTTTCCAGCCAGGCGAAAGACCGCTCCACCACCCATCGCTTCGGCAGTACTACGAAGGTGTGCATCTCATTGCGTTTCACCACCTCCACCGACGCTCCCAGCAGGCTCTGCACCCCAGCGGCAAAGGGCTCCCCAGTGTAACCCCCGTCCACCAGCACGTTCTGCACCAAGCTGAGGCCGTCCCGGTGCTGGTCAAACATCGCCAAAGCCCCAGCCCGGTCGGTGACGTTCGCCGTGGTCACGTGGACCGCATGGGGCAACCCCTGAGTATCCACCGCGATGTGGCGCTTGATTCCAGACACCTTCTTCCCCGCGTCATAGCCCTTCTGCTCGGCGCTGTCCGTGTTCTTGACGCTCTGGGAGTCCACGATGCAGAAGCTGCTCTGCTCTTTCCGACCATTGCTTCTCCGGGCCGCGCCAACCAATTTTTTTTAAGACTTGCTCCAGAATGGACTCTTGCTCTGGGTCAGGCCGCTCGCTCCATTGCTGGAAATACTGGTAGCAGGTGCCCCAATTGGGGAAGTCCGCAGGGAGCATCCGCCACTGGCACCCGCTTTTCAAAAGATAGAGCACCCCGCAGAAAACGTCGTGCAAGTCCACGGTGCGGGGCTTGGTCCGGCGGCGGGCCGACTCCAAATCCGGCAGAATCCGGGTAAATTGCTCCCGGTTGATGTCGCTGGGATAGGAATGAGACATGATTACCCCTCCCTCCGGTAATCGTCTCAACTTATCATATTTTAGAGATTGCAAACAGGTTCTTAAACCGCCCACAGCCGGAGCTGGTCAGTTCCTTGAGGCGGGTGCGTTCCACCAACTGGAACTCGGCGTTGACACCCACTTCCAGCCAGTATTGCACCACAGCTTCCTGGAACTCCAGATCGCGGCAGCAATTGCCCGGGCGGCTGTAGATGAAAATCTTGTTATCCGGGTCGTATCCGGCCTCTGCCAGAAGCTGCCGGGCCCGGGCCGGATCGTAGGGGTAGGGCGCGGTGTTCTCGGGGGTAATGCCCGCCGAACCCGCGGGGGAGATGTTGCCCCAGCAGGGCAAACCTTCCAGCAGAGCGTCGGTGATAGCCTGGCAGTCGATGGCGAGATTGAGGGCCTCGCGGACCTTCTGCTTCTTTAGCTCCGGGTGCCACATGATGTCAGGAATCAGGGCGTAGACCTCGGTGGTGCCGGACTGCCGCCATTGCGAGACAGTCTCCTTGCTCTCGAAGCCGATGTCGGCCGCCCAATCCGCTTCTTCGGTCTGCACCATGGCGGCCCGCACCAACTGTTCGTTGCGCCAGGTGTTGGTCAGATTCTTAATGTGGGGGGCCTGGCCGTCGATGATGGACGTGTCCGGGTTGGGCACGTAGTCCTCGTAGATTTCCATCTTGATGTCGATACCGGGCCGCCATTCGATGAACCGGTAGGGACCAATGCCGTACACCTGGGTGGCGGACTCGTCCTTGGATACGTTGGAGTACCATTCCGGGGGCTGGAACCGGTTGAAAATCATACCCCGGGGCAGGTTGGGACAATCAGCGCCGCAGACCACCCGTACCACGTACTCGCTGATGACCTCACCGTGAATAGGGCCGTGATTGCCGTAGCTTTGGGATGAGTTGTTGACGTCGCCGTTCTGGTCGATGCCGGCCTTGGCGGTAACGGCATTCCAGGGTTCTCCGTTGTGGAACTTTACGCCCTGGCGCAGGGTGAAGTCCCAATTCCGGGCGTCCACCTGCTTCCAACTCTCCACTCCAGAGAGGGTGACCACTTCGTAGGTGTCGCTGGTAATCCAGGTCATGGGTTCGTTGACGATTTCGTTGCAAACCGCCGTGTCCAGGGTGGCGTTGCAGGTGGGGTTCCAGGGGTCAACGCTGCCCGGTTCGGCGGCCATGACGATAACAATCTTGTCCTTGCCGGTCGAGGTCTGTTGGGGCGCGGCTTGTTGTTGAGGGATGGCAGTGGGTTGGGCCGATTTTTGCACCGGCGCCTGGACTTCGGATGCCGGAAGCGCGGGCTGGGCCGGTGCGGCGGCTGAGCCGCAGGCGACGATAACAAGTGCGGCCATGAGGACAGGTACGAGGATTAGGGTTTTGAACGCGAGGTTCCTGCCGGTAACCATAAGCGACACCTCTCTGCAAAGAATTGGGGGCGCGAAATTGGGTTGGCCTTGGGGGTTTGGCCCGGTCGGGCGATCCCGGCGCGGGTTGGCGGTAGTTTAAGGGGAATGAGGAACGCTGTCAAAGCGTGTATTAGGGAATTTGCGGTTTGTGAGAGTATAGAGTCCGTAATCCGTAATGGTTTGGCGGTTTGGTGGCAAAACCAGGGATTGGGCGGGAACGGAGGTTGAAGATCAGGGAGGCGGGATGAATTGGAGTCGGTATCAGGTTACGCCGTCATACTGAACGCCGACCAGTCCGGAAATCCAACAGCCTAATCAGAGTGAACGTATCGCAACAACTTACTTTACAACTTACTTTCAAATCTCGGCACACGTCGGGAATGTGGCGATTGGCTCGGATTCGGTTGGGTCTCGACCTCTCATTGGTGACGACGCAACGGTCCTGGACGTCAGCGAGGGCGTAGGCAATCAGAAAAGGGTCGCGGCCCAGCTTTTCGATTTCATCCTCGGTGAGGTCGGCAGCATATCTTTCTTCGGTTACTTGAGCCACCAGGTTTTCACTGACCTCCTCGTCAAGAAGCACATCGTTACGGTGATCAGTCAACCATTCAACCAAAACGTCGGGACGGCTTGGCCGTGGAGACACCATCTCTTCCCAGATTTCCAAGGGGATCTTGATATTGCCCTGGCGCCCCATTTCCGCTATCCATTCCCAAAACTCAGGAACGCGATCTATGGGATAGTAGTCCCGATTGGCGTCGATGAGCACGTTGGCGTCGAGTAGATACAGCACGGTTGCCGTTTAGACGGGACGAAGAGGATTCAACAGCGGTTCCACTTGCCTGGGTTTGACTCCCAGGATTCGAGCAGCCCTCGAAGTCGACAAAGCTCCACCGACCATCATCCTTTGCACTAGATTGGTAATCCGGCCCCCGAGTCGATGACGACGCACAACGTAGAAGTTGGGGCCTCCCTCCTGTTCTCGTGACCTCGAACGGTCCCTATCCCGTCCCGCGCTCCATTCTTGCCGGAAAGCGGCGTTTAGTTGGCTGAAAGTTTCTTCACCGATGATCCCCGCCCGATATGCTTGGTAGGCAATCATGCTCCGGCTCAAGTTGTTCTTGTTCGCTAAGTCAGTGATTCGTTCAGAAACCATTCCAATGTCGTGGGAATTATCCAGCCCAAGTCCGACCAATTCGCGCCCCTGTAGCAAGAATTCTCCTGCTATTTGGTCGCAGAACCGCTCCACTTCGTTGTCGGCGTAGGGGGCGCTAATCCCGGTCTGTCCCAATAGAAGATGCACGGTTTCATGAAGCAGGGTGAACGACCAAGCCGTTCTGGCGTCCTGGTCGTTGATGACCACAAAGGGAGCAACGGGATCGGCGATGGAAAATCCGCGAAAGACCGTGGTATCGATGGCAGAGAGATAATTACCCAAATCGCCCTTAATCAAGACAAAAATTCCCACTCTTTCGGCGCGATTTCTCAAAAGATCGAAAGCCCGGGCAGCGTCAGGTTGGGCCCGATAATCGGACAAATCCAGATCGAACAGTTGCTTCAGAGATGCCAAGACCGCCGCCGCACCGTCCTCGATGCGGTTAGAGCTTATGAACGACAACGGTTGGGCTTCGTCCTCGTCTTCCAAGACGGCCCGTACCATGCTCTGACGGGCCCGAATGTCCCGAACCAAAGCGTCCAGCAGCGCGTCTTCCCCGAGGGTGCGGTCGGCGGGCAAACTGCGAAAGTCCGCACCTCGGTCGCCTTTGACGGGAGGCTTGGACAGGTAGAAAGTGAGCAATGGCCGACGGTAAGCGTCTGCTATCTTTAGGAGCTGAGGACGGGTCGGCTCCTTATCTCCCGATTCCAGTGACGCCAGCTTATCCGCCGCTGACGAGGTGCGGCTATCTTTGAATCCCAGTTTTGCCGCGGCTTTGTCTAAGGAAAAACCAGCCGTTTCCCGGGCCCAAACCAGTATGTGGGGGTTTACTTCGGGCATCGTCTTGCCCTTTCGCTAAATCCGGGCTCCGGCTTTGGCACGAGTGACGAAGAGGTCGGACTGGTTGAGAATCCTACCTTCTACGCCAAAAAACCTTTTACCAGGTTTATGAATTGGTTGGGGTGTTCTATTTCGGGGCGGTGGCCGCAGTTTTCTATGATTTCCAGGCGGGAGCCGGGGATGGAGTCGTGGTAGAGCTGGCCCGCGCTGACCGGGACTATGGGGTCTTGGTTGCCCCAGACCAGCATGGTGGGCAGTCGCTTCAGGCGGCGCAGCAGTTGGGGCAGCACCGGGTAGTGCATGTAGGGGCGCCAACTGATGCGACAGGCGCCTTCCAATGAGCTTTCCCATAGGTCCATCTGCTCGGGAGAGGGTTCTTCGGGGCAGACTTGGTCAAATTCGGGGACGGCAGCCGGGTCGAGGACGCTGCGGGTGATGTAGCCCTTGGCCACCACCTGGAAGATGTCGTAAATATCGCCCTGGGGAGGCCGGACGCCCGCCGCGCCGACCAGGACCAATTTCTTGAATTGCTGGGGGCACATGACGGCCATTTCGGCGGCCAGCCAACCGCCCAGGGAGAAGCCCATGACGTCGATGCCTTCCAGTCCCAGTTCGTCGAGGGCGCCGAGGTACCAGATGGCGAGGTCGTGGAGGGTCATTACCCAGTCGAGTTCCGGCGAGTCGCCGAAGCCGGGGTGCCAGGGGATGTAGAGGGTGTGGTTTTCGGCTAGGGCCTGGTGGTAGCGGAGCCAGCCCGGGTGTCCCATCTCGTCGTGGAGGATGAGCAGGGGGTCGCCGGAGCCGCCCTTGACCATTTGGATTTGAGTGCCGGCAACGTCGATGGTCTCTTGGGTCCAGGCCTGGGAGGTAGCAGTCATAAAGTCCCTTCTTTCCGCCAATTGTTGGATGGTGAGTATTGGTGGGCCGACGGGGTTGGAGAGGCCCAAAACAGGAGGTGGGGGAAACCAGTTGATTGTCAGAGAGGAGGGAGCGGTTGTCAAGGTTGGGGGGTTGGTGGGGTTGTCGAACTCCGGACAATTAGAGGTTTTGCAAAAGATGCTCAGCAATTCGCACCGCGATTGGGGCGCCGTTGGGATTACCTGCAGCGAAGAAGAGTTCAAACAACGGCGCCTGCCTGGAGTTTCGGAATGTCCGACGAGTAGGAGCCACGCTAGCGAAGATGGTCTGAAGCCGTTCCCTATAGCGATTCGCAATGAGGTTGCTGCCCGATTCCCGCTCTAACAATGGCTGGTCAGCGAACATGGGAAGTAGTTGTTGGGGCGACTCTTGGTAGAAGTCTTGCCAATATTCGCGTTCCCCAAAAATGCGGTCCAGGTGGGCTGCCAACGGCGGAGGCGGCATAGACCTTGTCGGTAGGATGCGGGAGATTGCCATTATTGGGAACCAGATCCAGCAATCAATTTTTTGAGTATTCGCGATTTTTCTGACGGTTTCCCAATCCACTTCGGTGGCAAATGGGTCCAGGAACACTACCGCCCGGTCATTCGGACCCATATGGGCGCAAAACCTGGGTAGGGCTAGATTAGCGTCGTCGTTGATGACCTCAATATTGCGATTGCGGTTGGAGCGCTCGGTGGCCAGTTGTCTAAGCGATTGGGACCGTTGTAAATTGTTTTCCACAAAAACAAGATGGTCGAAAGGTTTGTCGTCAACCTCCAGCGCAATCACCGGAGAGCCTTGCACCATTCCGGAAAAGTCACCGTAGTCGGCGTCCGTATACTCCAACCCTGAACCCAGGGACCCTTCACCTGCGAATGCGTCGACGTAAAATAGCCGGAAAGGCCGGTCCTTCAACGCAGTGGTATATGCGTTGAGATAGCCTTTCAAAATATTCAGTTTATCGATGGTCCAGGGGCCGCCGAACCCGGTCATTGTGGTTGCACCGTAGTTGGCATGGAGCGCCAATAGCTGCCGTCGATAATTGCGGCTTCTCCCCCACGCTTATTCCGAACCCCTCCCAACTGTTTAAGGAAGAAGGCGACGCCTGAAGCGACGGCTTGGTCGCGCAAGCCCCGAGCCCAGTCGAGGTCCATAGGCCGGGCCCGAGGGCCGCTCTCACCCCCTACTATTACCCATTGCAACGCTCCCCGCTCGAGCCAAGGAGTCAGAACCAATGGTCCCAACAGGGGTTCGGCGGAAACGAAACGAACAGGGGCCGGGATGCGTTCCAACACCGTCACCCGTGGCGCGTATTTTTGGTTTTCGACGGAGGTACCAATCCAAATGTTTGACGGCCAGCCGGCCGGAAATTCTGCTTTGTATTCCTCCCACCAAGCCACTGCGCGGCCGGGCCTTTTTGTTAGTACCTGAAAGATGTGCCCACGAAGAGAAGCCGATCGACTCATTACGTCGAAGATTTGGAAAACGAACTCGAACGGCACCAAGGGATGAAATAAGTCTGCCATGCTGTTTACGAAGACATGCCGAGGCTTTTTCCAAGAAAGGGGCGTCAGCAGGCGTTCCGGCAACATCGTAACTTGGTCCGGAGAAGCGGAATACCCTGGAACCCCAAACGCTTTGAGCCGGGGGTACAGGGAAAACATGTAGCAATGGTCACAACCGGGAGACACGCGGGTACAGCCGGTAATAGGATTCCAAGTTTCATCGGTCCATTCTATTGAAGAAGGCATGGGCCATCCGAGTAATCAGGTTGGTGATGTTATTGGCTCTCACATAGAAAGGGTACAACGCGATTCACATTCGCGCATTAGCGTTTTGTCAGTAAGGACAACTGGCTCGCCATAGCAAGAGCGGGCATTTTAGAGGTTTAAACCACCCAAAATATCGGCACGGGGATGGCGTTATTACGTTTTAGGGGCTAAAACAGAATAATGGGATTTCTTATTTTGAGTTGGGGGTTAAGAGACGGAACCGCCCGCCGAAAAAAACCGGCGGGCGGTGTTTTTGTCTGGGGGTTTGCCATTGGGGTGGTGTGTTGGCTTTGAGAAGTTAATCGCTGCCGCTGGGGAGCAGCTCTCTGGTGCCTGGGATGCGGTCGCGGTTGTGCCAGACGACGTCGGCTTCGCCCCGGGACTGCATTCGGGCCAGTTCCTTGCTGCAATTGTGGTGCTTGCGGATGTCGTGGCCGTTGTTGGCGCGGCACCATTTGACCACCGATTCCCACCAAACGTTGTTGACGGTCACCGGTTTCCCCCCCTGGCGGCGCTGGGCGGTCTGGGCGGCGTCGAGTTCTTTGGGGGCCGGAACCGGAGCAGCGGGCGCGGCAGGAGCGGCCGCTACGGCGACTTCGACGGGGGGTTCCACGGTGGATTCAGGAATAACCGTACCGCAATAAGGGCAGCGTTCTCCCGCGACGTAGAGCTGGAGGAACTCGGTGTCGTCGTTCCAGCGCCAGTGGGTCACCGGCGGGCAGTTTCCGCATTCGAAGCAAGCGCCGTCGTCGTCGTTGGCCACCATGAATAGTTCGGTCCCGCAGAAGTAACAGAAAGAGCCCCGTTCCATACCCAATTCCCCTTTACCCTGTTATACCGGTCACCCCCCGCCGCCAACCCCTAACGCACCCAAAACCGGCCGCTTAGCTAAATAGTAGGGGGTATTATAGCCGCTGGCTTGGGGATAGTCACCACGAAAATGGGGCGAACCGGAGATTGGGACGGGTGGATTTTGCTGGGCTGGGGACTAATCCAAGGCGCGGACGCGGCGGAGGGCGAACAGGCACACCAGGGTCAACGCCAGGCCACACCCGCCCATTACGGTGATGGCCAGGGCCGCCGAGGTCTGGTCGGCCAGCCAACCCACGCCCAGACTGGTGGCGACCACGAAGCCTTGCCCGTAGGAACGGAGGCTGGTTACCCGGGAACGCAGGTTGTCGGGAATGATGGACTGGACCAGGGTGCTCAGGGTGGTGCGGAAGGCCGACTGGCTGAATCCGAAGACTCCCACCATGAGGATTCCGGCCCATAACCACGAAGAGTAGGCCAGCACGATAACGATTAAGGAGCTGAAGAGGGCGAGGCAGATGACCAACCACCCTTTACGGAAGATGAAGCCGACCGAGGCGATGATGAAAGCGGCCAACAATCCGCCCAGCCCGTTGAGGGCCAGCAGGGAACCGCCGATTTTGGGCCCTTGCCGGAGAATCTCGTCGGTGAAAACGGGCAGCAAGAACATGAAGGGCTGGAGCACCACGTTGGTGACCAGGCCCAACATTATGAGGTTGAGAATCACCCGCTCACCCTTCCAGACGTAGACAATCCCTTCTTTAAGGTCGGCCAGGACCGATTGACGTCCGGCGGAGGGCCGTGCCTGGAAGTAGGGGGTTTTCATGGGAAGGAGGGCCAGCACCATGAGGACGTAGAAGAGGGACTCCAAGACGAAGGGCCAGAAGAAGCCCAGGGTGGCGATGAGGAACCCGCCGGCGAAGGGGCCGGCCAAGCGGCTGCTGGTGATGGTCAAGACGTTGGTGGCCAGAGCGTTGCCCAGGACCTCGCGGGGGACGGTGTTGGCGATGAGGGCGTGACGCAAGGGTTGGGCGAAGGAGCGGGCCACGCCGGAGAAGATGACGTAGGTGTAGGTGTGCCACACCACCACCCGTTCCGAGAGGACCAGGAAGGAAAAGAGGATGGCGGCGCCGGCCATGAGGGTCTGAATGGAAATGAGGAGCTTGCGGCGGTCGACACGGTCGCCCAGGACGCCGGCCCAGGGGCCGACCACCAGGCCGGGGAGGGTGTTGATGGCGCCGACGGTGACTACCAGGAGGGAGGAGGAGGATGACCCCAGGGACAGGTCGCGGACCAGCCAGCCAACGGTGAGCAACTGCAACCATTGAGCGTTGTTGCCACAAAAGTTGCCAATCCAAAGGAAGCGGTAGTTACGATAACCGAGCCAGGTGTCGAAGGTGTGGAGCCGGGGTATCCCCGGAAGTCGAAAGACGCTCATAAACGTGGTGGTAGGGCCGTTGAGGCCCTACCAGCGTTAGCATACTCGCCTTGAAACAACGGGACAAGGCGATTGCTTTAGCCGAAGGGGATTTCGGTTGTTTTTGTGGGGGTCTTGGGGCTTGCCACAGCTACCGGGGGAGCGGGAGCCGAGGGATGTTTGGGTTTTGCAAGAGGGGTGGTTCGACGGGCTTTCCATGATGGTTCGACGGGCTCACCACGAACGGGGGGGAGTGGTTCGATGGGGTCACCACGATCCTTCGACGGGCTCACCATGAACGGGTGGGTGTTTGGTGCGACCGTCCGTTGATCCTTCGACGGGGCTCAGGACGAACGGACTGGGTGTTGGTGGTGGGCTTGACTTGAACGGGGTGGGGTCACCGTGATGGTTCGACGGGCTCACCATGAACGGGTGGGTGTTTGGTGCGACCGTCCGTTGGTCCTTCGACGTGGCTCAGGACGAACGGACTGGGTGTTGGTGGTGGGCTTGACTTGAACGGGGTGGGGTCACCGTGATGGTTCGACGGAGCTCAGGACGAACGGGGTGGGGCTGACCATGACCCCTTCGGCGGGCTCAGCAACTGTCTTTGGTGTCAAGGGTTTTGAGGGTTAAGAGTTGGCCTCGGTGGGGGTCCAGGGGCGGTTGTCCCGGACCATGGCGTTCAGGATGGTCAACAGCTTGCGCATACACGCGGTGAGGGCCACCTTCTTGGGCTTGCCCGCGTTGCACAGGCGCAGGTAGAAGTCCTTTATCGCTGGGTTGCACCTGGTGGCCACCAGGGCCGCCATGTAGAGGGCGGCGCGGATTGAGCTGCGTCCGCCCCATACCCGTCGTTTCCCTCGGAAGCTGCCGCTGTCCTGGTTGAAGGGCGCCACCCCCACCAGCGCGGCGATCTCCCCCCGGTTCAACGCTCCCAACTCCGGCAGTCCCGACAGCAGGGTCAGCGACAGCACCGGCCCCACTCCGGGGACGCTGCGCAGCAGCCGGTCCTGGTCCTTCCAGATGGGCGACGACCGGATGGTGTCGTCCAAGTCCTGGTCCAACTCCGCCAGGTTTTCCTTGAGCCAATTTATGTGCTCTTGCACCCTCGGCCGGACGCGCCGCGTTGCCATCCGCAGCCGGTTCCTCTCCGCGGTGATCATCTCCACCAGTTGGCGCCGCCGCACCACCAGCGCCTTCAGTTCCCGGGTCGCGGCGTCGGGCAGCGCCCGCGGCTGGGGCCGCAGGGTTTCCCCGTAATGCGCCAGCGCCTGGGCATCCAACGCGTCCGTCTTCGCCAGCCGCCCCGTCGCCCGGGCAAAGGCCCGCACCTTTCTCGGGTTGGCCACCACCACCGGCAATCCCGCCGCCGCCATCTCCGCCGCCACCGCCATCTCCAGACCGCCGGTGGCCTCCACCACCACCAATTGGGGGCCCAGTTCCTTCAGGTATTCGGTCATTGCCTCGGTACCCGCTGGGTTGTAGACCACCTGCCGGGTTTCCCCAGTGGGCCGCACCGCCAGGTCCAACCGGTCCTGGGACACGTCGATGCCGACAAACAATCCCGCTTCCTTCATCTGATTTCTGCCTCCTCCTCTTGGGTTGTGTTCCGGTTGGGTTGTGTTCCGGGTCTTCGGGTTCCGGACTCTGGCCCAGCCTTGCTTAATACGGGCTATTGCTGCCCCTTCAACTGTTCGGGCTCTGAGCCGGGGTAAGGACGCGGCGGCCCCGCTGAGCCACGGCCTCTCCAGGCCTGGGATGAAACGGCCTGCCACGTCCTTCGTATTTTAAGATACAAGGATGATGGGGGGTGTTTAGTGCGACCGTACGTTGGCCTTCCAACGGGGTTCAGGACGGTCCTCGACGGGGCTCAGGACGGGCGGACTGGGTGACGGGGTGGGGGTATAATTTGGCGGAAAGTTGGCTGAGAATTTTGAATGAACTATCACATTGATCCCAACGATCCCAAGTATCAAAACGCCGCGTCCCAGATTTTAGCCCGGCATAACAACAACGAGGCGGAGGCGAACATCACCAGCGCGGTGCGGGACTTTTTTATCGTCACCGGGCTGGCTAAAGCCGAGGAAATCGTTGAGGAGACGCCGCCTTCGGACACTTCGCGGCGGGCAGTGGACCTGACGGCGTTGGACACCTTCGTGGAGATGAAGCGGCGGGTGGGGACGACGGGAGGGAACGATCCCAACCCGGAGTATCTCCAGCAGTTGGACGATTACCTGCTCCAGTCCCAACAGAGCGGCCGGGGCGTCCGGATGGGGATATTGACCGACGGGAAGCATTGGCTGCTGCGCTGGCCTGGCGCCGGGGCGGTCAAGACGAGCTACCCCTACGCCTTTACCCTGGAGACGCCGGACCATTGGCTGCCCCTGTTCGAGTGGCTTCGGGACCGGGCGTTGGTTTCGTTGGAGGACATTCCGGCGGGGCGGGAGAGCATTCAGGAGCAGTTCGGCCCCAACAGTCCCTCCTACCAGCGGGATATTGCGGCGCTGAAAGGGTTGTACCAGGAGGCCAAGGGGTATGAGACCATCAAGGTGAAGCGGACGCTTTGGCACGACCTGCTGCGGACGGCGCTGGGGGAGATTGCCCGGAGCCCGGAGGAACTGGACGACCTGTTCATCCGCCATACCTACCTGAGCGCGGTCATCGGGATGGTGGTACAGGCGTCATTTAAAATCGACATTTACCAACTGGCGGCCAACGACCCGGCGGACCTGCTGCACGGGCGGCGGTTTTACAACACGGTTGGGTTGCAGGGGATTGTGGAGTCGGACTTCTTCGCCTGGCCGACGGAGGTAGGCGGGATGGGGTTCCTGAAAACGCTGGCCCACCGGGTGGCGCGGTTTGACTGGGACAGCGCGCCGACCGACATCGCGGCGATTCTCTACGAAACGGTGATACCGGCGGAGGAGCGGCGGCAGTTGGGGGAGTATTACACGCCGGACTGGCTGGCCCGGACCATGGTGGAGGAACTGGTAACCGAGCCGTTGGAGCAACGGGTACTGGACCCGGCCTGCGGGTCGGGGACGTTCATCGCCGAAGCGGTCAGGCATTTCATCGACGCGGCCGGAGCCAAGGGTCTGCATCCCAAGCAGGTGCTGGACCGATTGTGGGTTTCGGTAACGGGGATCGACGTGCATCCGGTGGCGGTACACCTGGCGCGGGCGGCCTGGGCGTTGGCGGCGCGGCCGGCGATTGAGGCGGCGGAAGAGGCCGGGTTCAACGCTTCGATGGCGGTGCCGGTGTACCTGGGGGACTCGTTGCAATTGCGGTTCCGCACGGGGGATATGTTCGCCGAGCAGCAGGTGACGATACAGGTGCAGGACGAGGCCAACACGGAGTTGGTCTTTCCGGTGAGCCTGGTGGACCGGGCGGAGGACTTTGACTCGCTGATGGGGCATGTGGCGGAGGCAATCGAGAAGGGGGAGGACCCGTACATTGCCTTGGATGACAACGGCATCACGGACCCGGCGGAGCGGGAGACGCTGACGGAGACCATCGGGAAGATGGAGAAGCTGCACAGTTGGGGGCGGGACCACATTTGGGCGTATTACACGCGGAACCTGGTGCGGCCGGTGGCGTTGGGGCGGAACAAGGTGGATGTGATTGTGGGAAACCCGCCGTGGTTGAACTATAACCAGACGGCGGATACCTTGCGGACGGAGTTGGAGAACCAGAGCAAGAACCTGTACGGCATCTGGGCGGGGGGACGGTATGCCACCCACCAGGACGTGGCGGGGTTGTTCTTCGCAAGATGCACCGACCTTTACCTGAAGGTTGATGGCGTCATTGGGTTCGTGATGCCACATAGCGCGTTGCAGACCGGGCAATATTCCAAGTGGCGCACCGGGCGGTGGGAAACCAAGAACAGCAGCAACCCGGTGTACGTGGATTTTGGGGGGAAGAGGGCGTGGGACCTGGAGCGGTTGCAGCCCAACAACTTCTTTCCGGTGCCGGCGTCGGTGGTATTTGCGCGGCGGAGGAACGGGACGGTTGGGGCATTGGAGGGGGAAGTAGAGCGTTGGCTGGGGCCGGCGGGGGCGGAGAGCCCGGATAGGACGACGCGGGTGGGGATTACTGATACAGGGGCGGAAGCGATTTCGCCCTATGCCGGTTATACCCGAGAAGGGGCTATGTTCGTGCCGCGGTGCCTGTTTTTTGTACATCAGGTTGAGAACCCCGCGTTGGTTCAAGCGGGACAGACCGTGACCGTAAACCCCCGGAGGGGTGTTTACGACCGAGAACCGTGGAAGAGTTTGGACTTGACTGCAATTACAGAGCAGACAATTGAGGCGGGGCATGTTTTTGACGTTCATTTGGGAGAGACTCTGGTACCCTATGCAACGTTGGAACCGCTGAAGGGGGTATTGCCGTTGACAGGGGAGGGAACGGAGTTTCCCATTGACCCGGATGGTGTTGGTGGAATTAGGCTGGGGGGGTTGGAACGGCGAATGCGAAGTCGGTGGGAATTTGTAAGTAACTTGTGGGAAGCGAACAAGAGCGTCGGGAGCAAGTTGAACTTGCTACAAAGCCTCGACTATATGAACAAATTCTCTTCTCAACTTGAATGGAGAAAGAACCCGGGTATTAGGGCCACAAGGATTATCTATACGTCGAACGGCCAACCGACCGCTGCATTGATTTCTGACGACATGGTTTTCATCGATAACGCCTTGATGTGGGTTACTTGCAAAGACGAACCCGAGGCTTATTTCCTGCTGGCGATTATGAACAGTTCCGTCTTGTATGAAGCTGCGGCGCCTCTTATGTCTCAAGGGCAATTCGGCGCACGTAATTTGAAAAGCCTAGTTTGGAAGCTGCCGATACCGGAGTTTGACTCTTCGGTGGGGCTGCACGTGGAGATTTCGGAGGTTGGGGAGGCGGCGGCCAAGGGGGCGGCGGAACGGTTGGAGCGGCTGCGGGAGGAGCGGGAGAAGGTTACAGTGACGGTGGCGCGTCGGGAGATTAGGAAGTGGCTGCGGGAGTCGGAGGAGGGGCGGGCGGTGGAGGATGCGGTGGGGCGGTTGTTGGGGTCTCCGACAAATTTGGGTTAGGGCGGAGTGGTTCGACGGAGTTCAGGATCAGCGGACTGGGGATGACCGGGACGCGGTGGTTCGACGGGCTCACCACGAACGGATAGGGGGATGACCGGGACGTGGTGGTTCGACGGGCTCACCACGAACGGATAGGGGGATGACCGGGACGCGGGTGGTTCGACGGGCTCACCACGAACGGATAGGGGGATGACCGGGACGGGGTGGTTCGACGGGCTCACCACGAACGGATAGGGGGGCTCAGCACGAACGGGTGGGGGATGACCGGGACGGGGTGGTTCGACAGGCTCACCACGAACGGATAGGGGGATGACCGGGACGGGGTGGTTCGACGGGCTCAGCACGAACGGGTGGGGGATGACCGGGACGCGGTGGTTCGACGGGCTCAGGACGATCCTTCGACGGGCTCAGGACGAACGGATTGGGGGTGGGTTGGGTTGGGGATTGGGTTATGGAGAACGGGTTACTGAGGGGTAAGTTGCCATAATCCGCGCGGCGGGAATCTAGGCAGGACTGGTTCTGGGTGGTATAACTAGGCCAAAGCAGGGTGCCGTTCGACGCAACGAGTCTCAAGGGTTGGAGGGTAGGGGGAAGGAGGACGAGACATGCCCAAGGCCGCTGTTCAAGCCAAGACCAAGGTTACGCTGTCCCGCAAAGCCAAGAGGCGCATCCTTCAACCGGGTTACTGGGGCCAATTGGAGGACGCCGAGTTGGATTTCATCCGGTCCAAGCTGGAGAACAACCAGGACCTGTCGGTAGCCTGGGGGTTCCGTCCAGTGCAGAAGAGCCGCTCCCCGGAAGCCATCCGGCGGGTGGCGATGTGGGGAGACCCGGAAGACCCAACGGTGAACAGCCGGTTGGTGCGTCGAGGGCCCAGGTTGAAGGGCCTGCGGGAGTGATGGGCCGCATCGGTTAGGGCCACCTTAAGAGAAAGTAACAGTTCAGAGTCAAGTGGTCATTCCGTGCCCCAACTGTCATTCCCGCTTCCGCGGGAATCCAGAAATGGTGAGGGTAAGCAACTTTCTCTGCTGCAAATGGTTCTCGATTCCGGCTCAAGGCCGGAATGACGGTTCGGCCGACGGAACGGTTCATCAAGTCTGACCAGTTTCAGGAGAGACGCCATGCCAGCCAGAACGGGGGCCGATTACCTGGCCCGCCTGCGGGAGAACCCGGGGGAAATCCACCTGCGGGGGGAACGGGTTGTTGACGCAACGGCCCACCCCGCGCTGCGGAACGGCGCCCACACGCTAGCCAAGCTGTACGATTTGCAGCACGACCCCAAGTTCAAGGACGAGATGACCTATCCATCGCCCACCACCGGCGACCCGGTGGGCCTGTCCTTCATCATGCCGCGCACCGCCGAGGACCTGGCAAAGCGGGGGCGGATGATTACCAACTGGGCGAGGGTGACCAAGGGAATGATGGGGCGGACGCCGGACTTCCTGAACGTGGCGTTGATGTCGATGGCGGCGGCGGGGGATTACTGCGGCAGGAACCGGCCCGAGTTCAAGGACAACGTGGTCAACTACTATGAGTACGTGCGGGAGAACGACCTGACCCTGACCCACACGCTGGTCAACCTGCAACGCAACCGGGCTCCGCTGGCGTCGTCGCTGGAGAACCGGACCGACGTGGCCCTGGCGGTGGTCAAGGAGACCGACGCGGGAATAATCATCGACGGGGCGCGGGTGTTGGCGACGCTGGGCCCGCTGTCCGACGAAATCATCGTCTACCCCGCCCGAACCCACCGGCTGCCCGGGGACGCTCCGGAGCGGTACGCCTTTGCATTTGCGCTGCCCTGCAACACCCCGGGGATGAAGTTCATGTGCCGGGAGAGCTTCGACACGGGCCGTTCCCACTTCGACCATCCCCTGGGCTCCCGATTCGAGGAGATGGACGCCATCGTAATTTTCGACCAGGTGCTGGTGCCCTGGGAGCGGGTTTTCCTGTACGGGGACGTGGAGATGGCGAACAACTGGGGCGGGGCGACCAACCGAAACACCCACACCGGCCATCAGGTGGTGTCCAAGAACGTGGTGAAGTGCGAGTTCATCCTGGGGCTGGCCAACCTGATGGTGGAAACGCTGGGGTCCGGTGAGATTCCCCAGGTGCAGTCGATGATGGCGGAGATCATCGAGAACTTGCAGATAACCAAGGCGCTGCTGCGGACGGCGGAGGTGGAGGCGGAAGTCGACGAGTGGGGAATTATGAGCCCGCCCTACATGCCGCTGCTGGTGGCGCGGCGGTCTTTCATCCGGATGTACCCGCGGATGGCGGAGATTCTGCACCTGTTGGGGTCGAGCAGCCTGATGGCCCTGCCCACCGAAGCGGACATGAACGGGCCGGTGGCGGATGAGATTCACCGGTACCTGGAGACGGACACGGCTTCGGCGGAGGACCGGGTGAAGTTGTTCCGGCTGGCCTGGGACGTTTGTTGCAGCTCTTTTGGTTCCAGGCAGGTGCTTTATGAGCGGTACTTTGGCGGAGACGCGCAGAGCAACGCAACGCTGATGAACAGCCTTTTCGACCGCCAGCCGATGTCGGAGTGGGTGCGGGAGTTCCTGGCGGAAGAGTAGGGGATTTTCGGGGGGGGGGCGCCCGAGCACCAACCTCCCGGCGCAATCCAAAGCGAACCTTTGAAAGACCGCCAGACTGAGCGGTGATTACTGGATTCGGCACCATAGTATAATGGTTTATACATAAACTAGTTGATGATTAAAACGATAATCATAAACCTTTGCTCTATATCGACTTCACCCCAACCCCGGTAACGCTAAATCTGCGGGAACAACTCCCTCGGATACAAGAGGCATTGGCTCCGTGGGCAGCCCTCGACGACGGGCAGGCATTTCAACTACGGCGACATGCGTTGGCCCAATCGATTCACTTTTCGACGCGAATGGAGGGGAACACCCTGTCGCTGCGACAAGTTGAGGCGATAGTAGGCGGCGAGCATGTCACCGCGCCGGCAGAGCAAGTCCAAGAAGCGCGGAATTACAAAGAGGCGGTGGAGTATGTCCGGGGACTCGCGGCGGATAGAGCGGTCATTACCGAGGAAACCATCCGCCAAATCCACTACCTGGTATCCAAAGGACTGTCCGGTTACAACCCGGGGCGGTACCGAATCCGGCAAAATTATGTCCGCAATTCAGTGACCGACACTCCGGTGTTTGTTCCACCGGAACCGGGATCGGTGCCTTCGTTGATGGGAGAATTGGTGGAATTTATCAACAGAAGGACCGGCCTGGACCCTTACTACCGGGCGGGGTTGGCGCACGTGAACTTTGTCGCCATCCACCCTTTTGAAGACGGCAACGGACGGACCGCCCGGGTCCTGGAGACGTTGCTGCTCCATCAAGAGCAGTTCGCCGGACAGGCGCTGGTTAGTCTGGAAGCGTATTTCGGCGGCGACAATCTGGGATATTACCGGGCCTTGTCCGCGGGTCTTGGGCCCAGTTTCTCACCCTCCAGGGACGTCAGTTCCTGGTTGGAGTATTACCTGGGCGCACACCACAGCCAAGAACGTGAGGCGTTGGCCCGGTACTTCGTTGCCTTTAGGGAAGGGTTAGAAGTGGGCCGAGTCTATCCACGACTCAATGAACTCAAAGTGGCGGCTTTGGTGGTCGCGCGGCACAACGGATCGGTTACCAACCGGGATTACCGTGCCTTGACCGGCCAGTCGGCCCAAACAGCGGCCAAGGCATTGAGGGAAATGGTTGGTGCGGGGGTATTGGAGCGGCGCGGCAGCGGGCGGGGGGTGCGTTATACCCTTACGCAAGCAACGGCGGAGGTGATGAGGCGGGGGGCCGAAGCGGGGCAGGCTGAGTTTATAGAATGGCTTTCCACTGAACAAAGCTGAATCCTGTGGCGGCCTCTTCCGGCAGCGGACCTTTTAAGAGCTTCCATTTGGGCGGGTTGATCTGCGTTCATTGTTGGGTTTTGCCATCAGGGTATTTTGATTGTCGTTGTGGGGAGTTGGGGACGACGAATCCGGGGGCAAACCGGCTGGGGTGAAGGATTTTGATTCCTCCCTGCGGTCGGAATGACCCTTCGACCGGGCTCAGGGCGAACGGAGGGAGGCGCGGGGACCATTCCACCGGCTCACGTGCGACCCTTCGACAAGCTCAGGACGAACGGAGGGGGGCGGAGGACAAAGAGACGCCCCTGGCGTATAAATTCCCTTTTTCTTGGGTTGAATTTTATATTATTGTTAGGATTAGATGTTTTATGATTTTGGAATCAGTTTTAAATTAAAGAGAAGTTGATGACATTGGACACGAAATTCAGCCCCACGGGGCAGGCCCGCGCTTTGGGGGAGCAACTTAGCCACATTCACCAGGCGTTGGCCCCTTACGCCGGGCTTGATGATCCGCAGATGGCCCAGTTCCGCCGGCACGTTTTGGCCCAATCGGTCCACTACTCAACGCGAATCGAGGGCAACACCCTCTCGATGAACCAGGTCCTCAACCTGGTGTCGGGCAAGCCGGTGAACGCACCGGAGCAACAGGCACGGGAAGCCCAGAATTGCAAAGAAGCCCTGGATTACGCCGAAACCATCGCGCTGGCCGGAGGAGACATCTCCGGGGAAACCATCCGCACGGTGCATTTCCTGGTCGCCAAAGGTTTGAACGGCTACAACCCGGGCCGTTACCGGGTCCGGCAAACCTTTGTGACGGAGCCGTTGTCGGGCCGGCAGGTCTTTTTGCCGCCGGAGCCTAAGGCCGTGCCCGGGTTGGTGGCGGAACTGGCTGACCTCATCAACGGAGCAACGGAACTGGACCCGGTACACCGGGCCGGTTTGGTGCACCTGAACCTGGCCGCCATTCATCCCTTTGAAGACGGCAACGGGCCAACTGCCCGAGTACTGGAGACCTTGACCCTGGTCAGGGGAGGAGTCGCCGGCGGGGACTTGGTGCCATTGGAAGCCTATTTCGGACAGGCAACCCAGGGCTATTACGATGCGTTGGCGGCTGCCCTGGGGCCCAGCTATTCCCCGGACCAGGAAGTCAGCGGATGGCTGGAATACTATTTGCGGGCCCACACCACCCAGTGCCGGGGGGCATTGGCCGAGCTGTTAAACCACTTGAGCGTCGTCAGCGGGC
This sequence comes from Dehalococcoidia bacterium, assembly GCA_965205495.1. GTDB lineage: Bacteria > Chloroflexota > Dehalococcoidia > Lucifugimonadales > UBA3495 > CATOSK01. The sequence continues at coordinate 3,378,169 of CBDBHA010000002.1, read as the reverse complement.
TGAAGGAAGCGTTCCCCAGCCTGGCCGTCAATGGGTCGATGGCGGTAGTATCAGCCGTCGGTCAGGGCACCATCTCCAACCAGGCGTACCGGGCCATAACGGGATATTCCCCGCAGAACGCCGCCTTGGAGTTGAAAAGGCTGGTAGACGGGGGAATTTTGCAACAACGGGGAAAGGGCCGGGGAGCGCATTACGCGCTGGCGCCCCAGACCGCCGAGGTCATCAGGCAGGGGGCGGCGGAGGGCCAGGCCAAGTTTGAACAATGGATGGCGGAGGAAAAGGGTTCGACTCTGTCGGGGCTGTTCGGGCAGCCGTCGCGGGCTCTCGCCGTCCCCGCCAGGACGGAACTTGCCAGCGCACCGGCGCCGGAGTCCCGGGACGACCCCTGGAACCATCTGAGGGGCGACCCGGTGACCAGGTTGAGGGTCAAGGGGGGATCCTCTCGGTTTAACCTGGGAAGCAGTACCGGGCAGAAACAAGGATGGGGCAGACTTTGGTGTCTGCCCCATGAATTTGCGCCGCGGGTTAATTCCCGTCAAACGTCGATGCGGTAGACCCGGGCGGCGGTGTCGTGGAACAGGCTGGCCCGTTCCGACGCCGAGTAGCCCTGGGACATGCGCTTGAAGGCGTTGAACAGGACGTTGTAAGAGTAGGACACCTTGTCCGGCGGGAAGTTGCTTTCGAACATACACCGGTCGGGGCCGAACTGCTCGATGCAGTAGTTGAACAGCGGCGCCAGGTGTCCCGCCAGCTCCTCGGAGCCGATGGGCCGTTCGTAGGAGTACCAGTCGAAGCCGTAACGGGGCTGGCCCACGCCGCCCAGTTTGAGAACGATGTTGGGGCACCGGGCCACCGTTGCGATTCCCTCGCGCCATTGGGGGATTACCTCGTCGTCGCGGTTGCCGTAGGGGCCGACCCGATAGAGGCCGCCGATGTGGTTTAGCACGATGGTCAAGTCGGGCACGGCGTTGGCGAAGGCGGCCAGTTCGGATAGCTGGGGGAAGAAGCAGGTGTTTTCCAGGGACAATCCCTTGGCGGCCAGGACTTTTGCTCCGGCGCGGAACTTCTCGTTGGCCAACACGCCCTGCTCGGCCCGGTCTTCCACGTCGGGATGGGGGTCCCACGCGGCGGACTGGCGGATGCCGCGGAAACGGTTGGGGCTGGCGGCTTGGAGCGCGTCCAGCACCGGTTCCACCGCCTCGCCCAAGCGCAGGCTGGCGTTGCCGACGATGGCCGAAGCCGCCCGGCAGGGGCCGTACATTCCGCTGGCGCTGGCCGCCGCCAGGCCCTGGACGAACTCGACTTCGCCCACAGACCGCAGGTCCTCCGGGCCGCCGGCGCGGTACATGGAACGGGTCTCAATGAACACGGTAGAGGTGATGTTGTGCCCGCTGTTGACGTCGGCGGACAGTTCGTGGAGCAGGTAGCGTTGGTAGGGGATGCGGATTTCTCTGAAGTCCCAGAAATGATGGTGGGGGTCGCAGATGGGTAGGTCCGGTTCCAGGGTCTCTTCCGGGGTTAGGGCCAGCCAATCGTTGCCTCCAAAGGGCATAACGCCGCCTCCTTAAATCAAGTGGGGGACCGGTAAAGGATTGGGGACCTGGGCGAGGGTGATTGGGGAAGTGGCTGAATGATACCCCCGGCCAATGGGATAGGCAATAATGGCCGGTTTGGGGCGGTGACAGAACGGCGGTTACAACTACCCCCCAGCGGTGTAAACTAGCGGAGTCACCCCGCAAGGGTGAACCAACACCAAAGCAGGAGGCGGGGCATCATGGCCTACTCCATCAACCACGTCCACATCCGGTCTGCCGATCCCCACCGCTCGGCGGCTTGGTACGAAGAGCACTTCGGGGCCAAGCTGGTCTCGGAACGGGAAGTTATGCCCGGCACCATCACCCTGGGCATGGAGGTGGGCGGCCCCACCCGGCTGAACATTTCCTCCAAGCCTCCGGGCAGCTCCGACGAGCGGGCCACCGCCGAGCTTAACCGGCTGGGGCTGGAGCATTTCGGGTTTCACACCGACGACATTGCCTCGGACATAGACCGGTTGCAGGGGGCGGGAATTAGGGTGGTGCTGCCCATCACCGAAGTCACCGGCGGGACCAAGCTGGCCTACATCGAGGGGCCGGACGACGTACTAATAGAGCTGGTGCAGCGGGCCTAGTCCTAAGAACCTGTTTGCAATCTCTAAAATATGATAAGTTGAGACGATTACCGGAGGGAGGGGTAATCATGTCTCATTCCTATCCCAGCGACATCAGCCGGGAGCAATTTACCCGGATTCTGCCGGATTTGGAGTCGGCCCGCCGCCGGACCAAGCCCCGCACCGTGGACTTGTACGACGTTTTCTGCGGGGTGCTCTATCTTTTGAAAAGCGGGTGCCAGTGGCGGATGCTCCCTGCGGACTTCCCCAATTGGGGCACCTGCTACCAGTATTTCCAGCAATGGAGCGAGCGGCCTGACCCAGAGCAAGAGTCCATTCTGGAGCAAGTCTTAAAAAAAATTGGTTGGCGCGGCCCGGAGAAGCAATGGTCGGAAAGAGCAGAGCAGCTTCTGCATCGTGGACTCCCAGAGCGTCAAGAACACGGACAGCGCCGAGCAGAAGGGCTATGACGCGGGGAAGAAGGTGTCTGGAATCAAGCGCCACATCGCGGTGGATACTCAGGGGTTGCCCCATGCGGTCCACGTGACCACGGCGAACGTCACCGACCGGGCTGGGGCTTTGGCGATGTTTGACCAGCACCGGGACGGCCTCAGCTTGGTGCAGAACGTGCTGGTGGACGGGGGTTACACTGGGGAGCCCTTTGCCGCTGGGGTGCAGAGCCTGCTGGGAGCGTCGGTGGAGGTGGTGAAACGCAATGAGATGCACACCTTCGTAGTACTGCCGAAGCGATGGGTGGTGGAGCGGTCTTTCGCCTGGCTGGAAAAGTGCCGCCGACTCTGGAAGAACTGCGAAAGAAAGCTCGATACCAGCCTGCAAATGGTCGTGCTTGCCTTCGCGGCGCTAATCCTGAAGAGATTGTAAACAGGTTCTTAGAGGGTGTGTGAGAAATGGGTTTTCACCCCCATCCAGTCCCTTCCCCCGTCAAGGGGGAAGGGACTGGATTCCCGCTTTCGCGGGAATGACGGTGAAGGCCCGGAAGTGACGTATCGGGCATCGCGCGAATTTCCACACACCCTCTAAGAGCCTGTGTTTAAAGTAGAATCAAGCGGGCATGAGCCTTTTGAGCATGAGATGAATCATAGCTATATAAACCCAAGCCTCAGAAGTTTCCGGCAGTTCCTCGTAGTCTTTGCTGAGTCTCCTGTTTCGGCCCAGCCAGCCAAGGGTGCGCTCTACAACCCACCGACGAGGCAACACCTCAAAGCTGTGGCTGTTCTTGGCACGCCTGACCACCTCAACCAGCCAGCCTCCCAAGGCGAAAGCCCAATTCACCAATTGTCCGGCATAGGCGCCATCGGCCCAAATCAAGTGGAGCCTGGGGAATCGTCCCAGAAGCTTGCTCAACACCAGCTTAGCCCCGTCCCGGTCTTGAATGTCCGCCGGATGCACCACCACGGCCAGCAGCAACCCCATGGTGTCAACCACAATGTGACGCTTGCGGCCCTTCACCTTCTTACCAGCGTCATAGCCACGAGGCCCCCTTTTTCGGTGGTCTTCACACTCTGGCTGTCGATGATGGCTGCTGAGGGCGTCGGCTCTCTCCCTTCCAACTCCCGCACTTTGGGACGCAAAGTATCATGGATACCTTCCCAAGTGCCGTCTTTTCTCCACCGGCGAAAGTATCCCCACGGGGTACTCCAAGGAGGCAGATCATGGGGCATCATGCGCCAAGTGCAGCCACTACGCAGCACGTACAATATGCCGTTTATGACCTCGCGCATGTTGACGGTGCGGGGATGGCCTCCTCGCCTGGCTGGCGGAATCAAAGGGGCTAGTTCCTCCCATTGGGCATCGGTAAGGTCGCTTGGATATGATTCCCTATTCATGCCTCCAACTTATCAAATCGGGAAATTTGGCGTTCCTACTTCAGCTCGCCAGATTTCGACACTTTGAACACAAGTTCTAAGAGCCTATCTCAAAATCAACTGGCCCTGCTGATGTACCGGCATCGCTGACCGACGCCCCTAGATTCCCGCCTTCGCGGGGATGACGGGTTGGGTGCCGTGCCACGTACGTTTTGAGATAGTCTCTTAAAACCAGCCTGAAATCGGGCGGGACGGCGGCAAAGATGCCGACCGCCCGCAAACCCCTGGAGCCATATCATGGCCCTAAGCCCCCGGTTGTACTTCGACCGCCTCTCTCCCCAGGGCAACTTGGCCCTGGGGAGGTTCATTGCGGAATTGCAGCGGGGCAAACCCCTGGCGCCGGTGACGGTGGTTGGGCCGTCCACCTACGCCAACCTGACTCTGCGGCGGGAAATGGGACGCACCGGGTTTGCCAACGTGCGGTTCCTGGTGCTGGCCCGCCTCACCGAGTTTCTGGGGGCGCCGCCGCTGGTGGCCCAGGACCGGCAGCCGTTGAACCGGGTCATGGAAAGCGCCACGCTGCGGAGCGCCGCCAGCCCGCCGGGCGGGATGCTGACGGACCTGCGTTCCCATACTTCGACCCACCAAGCGTTGCTGAACACCTTCCGGCAACTGCGCCACGCTTCGGAAGCGGCCTTGGAGCGGCTGGCGGGGCAGAGCGATCTGCGGCGGGAGGTGGTTGAGCTTTACCAATGCTACCGGCAACGGGTGGCGCAATACTACGACCAAGCCGACGCCGCCCGGGCAGCGGCGAAGGCGGTGCAGCAGGGGGATGCCAACGCCCTGGATGACCTGGGGTTCATCGTTTTCTTCCAGCCCCGGGACCTGGGGCCGGCCGATTTGACGCTGGTTCGGGCTTTGGCGGAGGCAGAAAAGTGCGCCGTCTTTCTGGGGTTGACCGGAGACGACGAGGCCGATGCCCCCACCCGTGAGTTGGCCGGGAACCTGGAACCGTTTTTGGGCCGGCCGCAACCGTGGCCCGTTGATTCCGAAATCGCGCCGGAGAGCCAGGGGGACGGGTTGGAAAGCGCGCCGGTTGTTGATGAAGAGACCGGCGAGGGGCTGTTGATCGCACCGGACCCCCACCTGGAAATCCGGTGGGCCATCCGTCAAATCGCCGGTCATGCCGAGCAGGGCGTCCCCTTTCACCGCATGGCCATTCTCTACCGCCAAACGACTCCTTACAGCTCGCTAATCCACGAAGAATTGGCCCTGGCGGGCATTCCGGCTGCCGGACCGAACCCGGTGGCTATGAGCGATTCCGCGGCGGGAAGGACGTTGACCGGCCTTTTGCGGCTGGCCAACGGCGGGTTATCCCGGGACGACGTGACATCGTGGTTGACGGGCTGCCCGGTGCGCCCTCCGGGGGTTGGGGAAGGGGAGAACTTCAGCGCTAGCCAGTGGGACGCCATCTCCAAGCGGGCCGGAATAGTCGGCGGGCGGGAACAGTGGAGCCAGCGGCTGGAGCGGTTCGCGGAGAACCAGGAGTGGGTCCTGGAAGGCGCCGAAGCCGAGACGGAGGTTTTGGAGCACCAGGCGCGGGCGATGCAGGCCGACGCGCAGGCCGCCCGACGGCTCAAGAGTTTCATTGAGGGGTTGGCCGACGACCTGACCCCGCCCCCGGCAGAAGCGGGCTGGGCCGGTTTCTCGTCGTGGGCGCGGGGGTTGCTGGACCGGTACCTGGACCTGGGGCCCCAATGTCCTCCCGCCGAAGAAGCGGCCCAGTCGCGGGTGCGGGACTCGCTGCGGGAACTGGCGGGCGCGCAAGCCTTGGCCCCCACTCCGCCCCTGGCGGTTTTCGTCCAGGCGCTGGAGGAGATCCTGCGGCGGGCGCAGGGTCACCTGGGCGCGACGGGGCAGGGGGTATTCGTCGCGCCGGTACACGCCGCCGCCGGCATGAGCTTTGACCTGCTCCACGTCGCCGGGATGGTGGAAGGGGCCTTTCCTCCGCCCTCGCGGGACGACCCGTTGGCCCCGGACCGGGACCGGCAGGCGGCGGGAGGCGCCGAGGAGGGGCTGCCCAACCAGCAGGGCCGGGTGGCGGAGGAGCGTTACGCCTTCCTGTCGGCGCTGGCCACCGCTCCACAGCGGACCCTGTCCTATCCGGTAGCCAATCCCGGCGGACGGGGGGCCCAATACCCGTCCCGCTGGTTCTTGGAGCGGGCATCGCGGCTGGAGGGCGGGGCGGTCTATACCAACACGCTGGAGCGGTTGGGCGGCCGGCCCTGGCTTACGGTGGTGCGGTCGATGGAGGACTCACTGGCGGTTGGCGGGGATGAACCCACCGCGGACCGCCACGATCACGACCTGCGCAGCCTGCAAAGCTGGAAACGGGCAGGCCGGAGAGTACGCCAACACCCGCTGGCGGCGGAAAGTACGCTGGGGACTTCGCTGGAGTTGGGACGCTTACGCTACGGGGCAGCCGAACTTACCGAGTGGGACGGGAACCTTTCCACCGCCAACCTGGAACGTTACGCCCGGCGGCTGGAGGGGAACGCCCTGTCTCCCACCAGCCTGGAGCGTTGGGCGCGCTGCCCGTTCAGCTATTTCCTGGGCAACGTGCTGCGAATCGGGGCGTTGGAAAAGCCGGAGGACAACTTTTCGATTACGGCCCTGGACCGGGGCACGCTGGTCCACAAAATTCTGGAAGAGTTCGTAGCCGCCGTGGGGAATGAGGGTTCGCTGCCCGGACCGGGCCAGGCTTGGAGCGGGGAACACCGGGAGTTGATGCGCCGGACCGCCGAGGGCGCCTTTGCGGAAGCCGAGTCCCGGGGGGTAACGGGGCGGGAGCTTCTCTGGCAGTTGGAACGGGAGGAAATCCTCTTCGACCTGGACACCTTCCTGGAACGGGACGCCGAGCTTAGGGAGCGGTTTGGAGTGTCTCCGGCGCACCTGGAGGCCCGCTTCGGCATGGGGGGAGACGGCTGGCCCCAAGCGGCGACCACGCTGGAGGACGGGTCCACCATCGCCTTTCGGGGCGTTATCGACCGGGTGGACACCGACGCCAGCGGGCAGCGGGTATTGGTGCTGGACTACAAGTCGGGTTCGGCCCGCCCCTTCGAGGGCTTGAGCGAGGACCCCATCGACGGGGGGAGCCACCTCCAGTTAGCCATCTACTCCCTGGCGGCGCGCAACGCCCAGGGGCCGGGGGCCGAGGTGAGGGCCGCGTATTGGTTCGTTTCCAGCCGGGGCGGGTTTGTCCTGGCGCCCCCGGAACCGGCGCCGATAAATGCGCCGGAGGTGGAGGAGCGGTTCAAAGAGGGGCTGGAAGTCATCGTGTCGGGGATTAAAAACGGAGTCTTCCCCGCCAACCCCGGGGCGGCCCGCGACTGGGGAGGGCAGCGGGAATACGACAACTGCCTATTCTGCAACTTCAAGCCGGTTTGCCCGGCCCGCAAGGACGTTCTTTGGGCCAGGAAGCGGAATAACCCGCTCCTGGCCGGTTACCTGGGGCTCACTGGAGGGGAGAGACCGTGACCAATGTTGCAACTTTCACCCCCCAGGACGAGGATGTCCGCCGCCGGGTGCGGGAGTCTTTGGACGAAACGCTCTTCGTGGAAGCCGGAGCGGGGACGGGCAAGACCACGAGCCTGGTGGACCGGGTGACCCGCCTAGTCAGCACGGGCACGGCCACCATGGACCGGATCGCGGCCATTACCTTTACCGAAGCCGCCGCCGCCGAGTTGAGGGACCGGGTGCGGGAGCGGCTGGAAATCGGGGCCGGAGACCCGGAGTTGAGCGCGGAGGAACGGGCCCGGTGCGGCCATGGGATTGCCGGTCTGGACCAGGCGTCGGTGCTGACGCTGCACGGTTTCGCCACCAGCCTGCTGCAAGAAAAGCCGCTGGAGGCGGGGCTACCCCCGTCCTTCGAGGTTATGGACACAATCTCCGGAGACCTGGCTTTCGAGGAGGCTTGGGAAATTTGGATTGACGCGGCGTTGGAAGACCCAGATCTGCGGCCGACACTGGCTGCGGCCTTCTCGTTGGGTCTCAGGATTCCTCACCTGCGGGACGTGGCGCTGAAGTTTCACGAGAACTACGACCTGCTGGAAGGGGCGGCCTTCGACGACCCGCCCGGTCCGCAGCTTTCCCCGGTGGAGCCGCTCGTGGAGGCGTCAGAGGAGTTGGAGCGGTTGTGTCAATTCTCCCAAAAGCGGGAGGGCGACCTGCTCTTCTCCCACACTCTGCGGCTGCTGGGGGAGGTTTCCCGGTTGGCGCCGCTGGACCCGCAATCGCCGGTGGTCTACCGGCTGATGGACCGGTTGACGATTAGCACAACGCGGGGGCGGCAAGGTGATTGGGACGCCGACCCGGTGAGCGGCGAGAACGGTGCCCGGGTGTTGAAAGAACTGCTTGGGAACCTGCGGGACGAGACGGTGGACCGTTTGGAGATGGCGAAACGGGCCGCGCTGATGCCGCTGCTGCGAGAGTTGCGTAATTTCGTGCTGGAATACGCGGGAGAGCGCAAGCGGCAGGGACGGGCCGGGTTTCAGGACCTGTTGGTCTGGGCACGGGACCTGGTGCGGGATAACCTGGAGATACGAGACCATTTCCGGGGCAAGTTCTCCCACCTGCTGATCGACGAGGCCCAGGACACCGACCCAATACAGGCGGAAATCGCCATGTTCCTGGCGGAAGATGTTTTACCTGGAACCCCGCCGGAGCAGCGGCCCCGGTCCTGGCTGGAAGTTGCTCCCGAAAAGGGCAAGCTGTTTGTGGTGGGCGACCCCAAGCAGTCCATCTACCGGTTCCGGCGGGCCGACGTTGCTCAGATGCAACGGTTGCAGGAGCGGATGAACGGCGACACCCTTTACCTGGTGCAGAATTTTCGTTCCCAGCGCCCCATCCTGGAGTGGGTGAACCACGTTTTCGAGCGATGGATGCAGGAGGGCGAACAGCAGGCGGAGTACGTTCCAGCGCTGCCCCGGTGGGAGGCCGCCACGCAAGACGCAGCGGGGCCCCGGGTCTGGCGGATTGGTGGGATTCGGGAAGGCCGGGCCGACGATGTCCGGCAGGAGGAAGCGGAGTACATCACGCGGCTGCTCCATGCCATGACCAGTCGGCCGTGGCAGGTTTTGGACCAGGAGGCTACTGCCGACGCTGGGGAGGAAGTTTACCGTCCGGCCCAGCTTTCCGACATCTGTATCCTCATGCCCCGTCGTACCGGAATCAGGACGCTGGAACTGGCCTTGGATGACGCCGGGGTAGCCTACCGCCTGGAGGGGGCGTCGCTAATCTTCGCCACCCAGGAGGTGCGGGACCTGGTCAACTGCCTGCGGGCCATTGACGACCCGTCGGACCAGGTCGCGCTGGTGGCGGCGCTGCGGTCTCCGGCGTTTGCTTGCAGCGACGTGAACCTTTTGGAGTTTTCCCAGAAGGGGGGGCGGTTCGACTACTTGGCCTCGCCACCGGACGGGGAGTCCCAGAAAGACGGGGCGGGCCCGGTGGAGCGAGCCCTGGAGTCTCTGCGGGGGTACCATCAGGACCGCTATTGGGGTTCGGTGGCCGGGCTCATCGACCGGTTCATCCGCGACCGGCTGCTGATGGAAGCGGCCCTGGGGCACCCCCGCACCCGGGAGCAGTGGCGGCGGTACCGGTTCTTGGTGGAGCAGGCGCGGGCCTTTGCCGAGGCCGGGGGCGATTCGCTGCGGGGCTTTTTGGAGTGGGTGGAGCGGCAGACCACCGAGGGGGCGCGGGTGACCGAGACTCCGGTGCCGGAAACCGACGAGGCGGCGGTGCGGATAATGACGGTCCACGGGGCCAAGGGCCTGGAGTTCCCCATCGTTGTCCTCATTGGGTTAGGATCGGGCGGTGCCCGCCGGCAGGAATGCGTGTTGTTTGACCGGAGCCAGGGTTTGGCGGAGGTCGCGGCGGGGGCCAGCGGCAGCGGCAACCTGGACAATCGGTTCCGCACCGAAGGCTATGAGCGGTTGGAGGAACTGGAAAACCGGATGAGCGGCGATGAAGCGGTACGCTTGCTGTACGTCGCCGCGACGCGGGCCAGGGACCATCTGGCGGTGAGCCTGTACCGGACCCACCGAGGCCAGAACCGGCTGGGGGATAAAATCGAAGCGCTGCTGGCGGAAGACGACCACCTCTGGGAAGCCGCCCCGGAGGACCTGCGGCCACCGCCGCCTTCGGCGCAGCAGCCGGAAGCCCTATCCGAGGAACCGGACTATTCGCCGCGGGCTAGGGAAGAGTGGCTTGCAGGGCGGGAAAGGGTTTTCCTGGAGCAGGGCCGGCCCCGCTCGGTAGCGGCTACCGGCTTGGCAAAGGCCGTCCCGGGGGACGGGTCCGGCATACCGGAGCCGGTGAACCGGGCCGCCCGATCCGCCCTGGAAATTATCGACCAGCATCCCCAGACCGGGGTTGGAGAGACTGGCCGAGTAGCGGCGGACGCGGCGGGAATCCCCCACCTGGCCGGGGAGGTTGCCGAGTTGCTTCAAGACCTGGTGGGCGAGAAAGAGGAACCCGAAGACGGGGAGGCTTGGAAACGGGGAAGGGGCGCGACGTCGTTGGGGCGGGCGGTCCACGCCGCGTTGCAGACGGTGGACTTGCGCACCGGGCAGGGCCTGAACGAGGCGAGCCGGGCCCAGGCCACGGCGGAGGGAATACCGGAGCGGTGGGAAGAGGTGGCCGGACTGGTACAGGCCGCCCTGGAGAGCGAAGTGGTGCGGACGGCGGTGGCGTCGCAAGGGTTCTGGAGGGAGGCGCCGGTGGCCATCCCGGTGGGTGGAGGCGTGCTGGAGGGGTTCATCGACCTGCTCTACCAGGGAGAGGACGGATTGGTGCTGGTGGACTACAAGACGGACGCGGTTTCTTCCGAGGAAGCGGAGGAGACGGCCCAGCGGTACCGTCTGCAAGCCGGCAGCTATGCCCTGGCGGTGGAACGCGCAACCGGAGAACGGGTAAGCCAGGTGATTCTGCTGTTTTTGCGGCCCAAGAAGGCCGTGCCTATTAGAGACATCGCTGCCCTGGCTGAGGAAGCCGAGGCGGCGGCCCTGGGGATTTTGCCTCCTGGCCCGTAGCTTCGTTTATGGGCGCGTATGTGGGCGGGACTCGATGGTGACGGCGGGGGTGTTTCGGTTTTTCCGATTATGCTGCCGCGTTCTGGGCAATACCGGTCATTTTGAGGAGTTTGGGACGGAGAATTTTAGGTTGTTGGGTTCCTGGGCCGTTCTCAGGGCAAGGAGTTTAGACCCCTCGCTACGCTCGGGGTGACAGAGGGGGGGGCGGGGTGGCCCTTCGCCGGGCTCAGGGGGAACGGATGGGGTGGGGGTGACTATTTGGCGGGGCGGGGGGACAAGTAAGGTGCTTGGGGGGCAGTTTTGGGGGGCGGGGGGATCATTGAAGGGGTGTGACTTGCGGGCAGGGCCTTTTCATTGTCGGTGTGGGGAGTTTGCGACGGCCAATCCAAGGCCAAACCGGCTGGCGGCGATGGATTTTAGATTTCTCCCTACGGTCGAAATGACGGGTAGGGGTGGCCGGAATACTCCTTCGACGGGCTCAGGGTGAAAGCGGGGGCGGCATTTGGGGAGAATGAAAAGGCCCTGGACTTGCGGGGGAGACATTGAAAAGGGCTTCGCCTAGCCCTACCATGACTGGAACTGGGAACTCAACGCAACCCAGCCGGTTTGTTGGTTACAAAATTTGGAATTGCAGAGGGAGAGATGGGGATGGACAACGTCAGCGACCCGATACCCAGCATACAGAATAAGGAGGCCAGCAAACCCAACATATTCAAACGGTTTGAGAGCCACGTCCAGAGCAAGACCCTGGGCGGGTTGATGGAGTTGGTGCCGCTGTTGGTGACCTTGATAGTCATTGCCTTCATCATCGGTTATGCCGACCGGTTCATCCGGCCCTGGCCGTACATTCAGGGGCGGCCTTGGGACTTCCCCGGCGTTGGCCTCATCATCGCGATCATCATCTTCTACCTCGTCGGCCTGCTGATCTCTCACCGGTTGGGCCGGACCATGATGGAATGGAAGAACACGATACTAAACGCGATTCCGGTGGTGAAAACGGTATATGGGGTGACCCAGCAGGCGGCCTCCTCGATGAATTCCCAGTACCAGTTCACCCGGGTGGTGTTCCTGGAATGGCCCCGGGAAGGGATGCTGGCCATCGGGTTCGTTACCGGACGGGCGTATTCCGAGGGCACCGATCAGTCCATCGTGGTGGTGTACATTCCCACCGTGCCCAACCCCACGTCGGGCAACCTGGCCTTCGTGAACGAGGACAACGTGATGGAGACGGACCTGACGATGGAAGACGCCATGAAGCTGGTCTTTTCCGGCGGAATAGTGCTGCCGCCGTCGGTTTCTATGGCCCGCCTGCCGCGGCTGGGGGAGGAGCAAGAACTGGTGGGCCGGTTCACCACCGACCCGGGTTAACCCGGCTACACCGAGCCGGCCATAGGGACGGCGGACGCTCCTTCCGGGTCTTGGGACACGGGCTCCAGGGGCAGGGAAACGATCATCTCGGTGAATTGGCCCCGTTCGGTGTCGACCTGAATGGACCCTCCGTGCTGGCGGACAATATCGTTGGAGATGGCCAGCCCCAGGCCGGTGCCTTTGTCGGTGGGCTTGGTGGTGAAGAAGGGGTTGAAAATCTTGCCCAGGACCTCCTGGGGTATGCCGTTGCCGTTGTCCCGGATGCGGATTTCCACCTGGTGCTCCAGGCGGTGGGTAGCCAGTTGGAGGATGGGCTGCCAAGACCCATCGTTTCCTTGAGCATGGCGTCTATCGGCGGTGGCGTCGCAGGCGTTGGCTACCATGTTGAGGAAGACTCGGCCCAGGTCCTGGGGCACAACGGAGAGTTCCCCAACGTCCGGGTCGTACTCCTCGCGGATGTCCAGTTGGAAGTCTTGGTCCAGGGCCCGGGCGCTGTGGTAGGCCAACCGGGCGTTTTGCTCCAGGAGACGGTTCAAGTCGGTCATCTGGTGACCGCCGCCACCACGGCCCATCATCAGCATATCGTGGACGATGCGGTCGGCGCGTTCTCCGTGGGAGCGGATGCGCTCCAGGTTTTCGACCAGTTCGCCGGAAATGTCCTGAACCAGGTCTTGCCGGTCCTGGGTGAACTCACCGCTCTCTTCCAAGGTCTCCTTCAACTCCTCCAGCAGTTCTTGGGAAGACTCGGAAAAGTTCTTAACGAAGTTGAGGGGGTTGCGGATTTCATGGGCGACGCCGGCGGTCAGCTCACCCAGGGCCGCCAGCTTCTCCCGAACCACAATCTGGTCCTGGGCCCGGCGGAGGTCGGCTAGGACCATTTCCAGTTCCTCGTTCTTGCCCTGCAACTCTCCGGCCAGCTTCTCCACGAGGTTGAGCCGCTGCACTTCCAGGGCGTGGCGGCGGAAGATTTCCAGGGCTGCGGCCATATCGGCAATCTCATCCTGTCCCCCCACGTCGACTTGGGATTCCAGGTCTCCCGCGGCCATGCCGCGCATCCAATGCGACAGCATCCCCAGCCGGCGCAGCAACACCCGGCCCACGAAGAGCCAGGCTATGAGCAAAGACCCGGCGATGCTGAAGGCGGTGATAGCCAGCAGCAGGATGCGCCCGGTGAAAATGTCCTGGGCCGACGATTGGGTGACCTGGGCCGAGCTGGACTGAGCGGCGGCCACCAAAGCGTCGACCTCCAGCAGCAAGTTCTGGGCGATGTCGCGGTTAAGGGCCAAGAGCTCGCGTTGGCGTTGGGCAACGTTGAGTTGCTGGAGCAGGAGGGCGAAGCCGCTGTCCTCGGCGAGGCCGAAGTCAAAAAGCCGCTGGAAAATGGGGGTCACTTCGTCGCGCACCGGCGAGTCTTCCAGGGCGGTCAAGTTGCGTTCGATGCGGCCCCGAGCGGCCTGGAAACGCTCGCGGAGGGGTTCGATAGAGGAGGGTTCGGAGAGGCTGAAGGCGCTGGCAAGCAACTGGGCTGCCAGGGTGCCGTCGGCCTTCATCTCGGCCAAGTGGCGGTAGCGGACGAATTCCGCCTCGGAAAAATGCTCTTCCCGAGGGGACGGGGGTTCTCCGAGTTCCCGGTAACCGGTCATGGCGTAGAAAAGTTGAGTGTCGATTTCGGAGACCACCGCGTGGTCCAGGTCCCGGCGGACTTGCTGCAAGTCTTCCAGCAGGGCTTCGCTGCGCTGGTTTAAGAGGTAAAGGCTGCTGCGGTCTTGTTCGATGGCCTCCAGGTTGAGCAACAGGGTCTGGGCATCGTCGTAAATGGCGGTGAGACGCTCGTCATCGCCGGACAACTGCTCCAGCACGGCCAATTCTTCCTCGAAAGCCTGGTGAGCCATTGCGACGTTGCGGGAGACCAAGCGGAAATCTTCCGGAGTTGCCGCTGAGGTGAAGCGGGGCCCGGCGGCGACCAGCGTGCCGCTGTAGCGGGCCACTCCGAAGGCCGCGGCCAATTCGGGCACCGTGCCTTCGTTGATTTCGCTTTGCAGGTTGACCGCGCGTTCGAAGAAAAAGAGCCCCACCAGGCTGGCGGCGAAGGTCAGGAGCACCAACCCACCGATGGCGGCGTAGAGTTGGGCCGAGATACGGAAACGGACGTTGAGGAGGCGCCAGAATCGGTCCATCAGGGTTGGCCGTCCAATAATGAATGGGCGGGGCGGTATTCGCCTTTCTCGTCAATGACGGTGAGAAAAACCCGGTCCGACCCCTGGTTATCTGCCTCCCCGTAACCGAGGGGAAACCCGTCAATATCGAAGTCTTCGGACTGCTTCAGCGCTTCCAGGAAGCATTTCCGGTCCGCCTCGGGGCCGCAGGTTTCCAGTCCGTAGATTGCCAGGCGCCCCGCCAGGTAACCCTCCAAGGAACCGAAACCCGGCTCGGCTTCCGGGGCGTGGGCCGCCAAGGCCCGGCGGTAATTGGGCACCACCGGATAAGCGTCGCCGTGGGGGAAGGGCACCACCTGGGTGACGAAGACCCCGGCTCCATCGGCGCCCAACTTGTCGGCCAAGGCGTAACTGCCAACGAAGGAGAGGGTCATAAACACGGGGTTCATGCCGGTCTTCTGGGCCCAGGCGATGAGGGCCGCCACCGGCTGATATGCGCCAACGATTATCACCGCCTCCGGTGAACCACGGCGGATGTCCAGCAGGGCGGTCTTGACGGCGGTGGTGTTGCGGGGATAGACGCCGATAGCGACCGGGTCCAAATCCCGCCGGTCCAAAGCTGCCCGCACTCCCCGGTAACCGGCCCGCCCAAAGGAGTCGTCCTGGTAGATGACGGCGATATTGGTTATTCCCAGGTCGGTGGTCAAACGGGCGACCATTTCCTCGGTCTCCTGATTATAGGAGGCCCGCATATTGATGATGTTGTTCCAGTGGGGGTCCCGAAGAAAGGCCGCGCCGGTGAAGGGAGCGATATAGGGGACGCCGAATTGGGCGGCGACGGGAGTGGCAGACCGGGAAGTGGGTGTGCCCACCGCGCCGATGAGGGCGAAGACTCTGTCTTTTTCGATAAGGGTTTGGGTATTGGCGATGGCGGCCTCGGGTTCGTAGGCATCGTCCCGGGAAGTCAGGGCCAACTGGCGGCCATGAACGCCGCCATGTTGGTTGACCTCTTTGAAGGCGGCTTCGATACCCAACCGCATATTGAGGCCCAATTCCTGGGCGGGGCCGGTGAAGGCGGCGGACTGGCCGAAAAGGATTTGGTGGTCCGAGACGCCCGTGGTCAATGAAAGGGGCCTGGGTTCAGACGCCGACGGAGGGGGGGCGATCGGGACAACCACCGGGTCGACAGGCGGAGTTGAGCCGGGGCGGTCGGCGGAACAGGCGGTTAAACTCAGGGGGAGCCAAAGCGCGAGAGCGAGTCCCCACCAGAAAGATGGCGGGCGGCCCAACCGAGGAGTCACGGGTCCCTGCGGGCCACCAGGGCCAGGTGGTTCTTGCCGCCTTCCCGTCGGTACATCATCTCATCCATCAAAGTACGGACCAAGTACAGGCCCAAGCCACCGATGGGCCGTTCTTCCACCGAAGAGGTCAAGTCGGGCGCGGGGGCGTCATTTATCGGGTCGAAGGGGAGCCCGTCGTTGGAAATCTCGATGGTCAAGCGGTCGGGGCGGGAGTCCAGGGTTATCTCGATACGGCTTTCGGGGCCGTCGTGGCCGTAGTTGATGATATTCAACCCCAGCTCTTCCAGCACCAGGTTGGCGCGAAAGACCAGCTCGGGAGACCAACCCTCACGTTGGCCGAGGGCTTCGACGACGGAGGTGATAGTTTCGAGTTCACCGGCGTCGGTGGCGATGGTCAGGGAAACGGTTTCGCTCAAGATGCGTCCCCCCGGTGGGTGAGAGCTAGGACAGTAATGTCGTCGGACTGGGCGATGCCGCCCGCGAAGGAATGCACGGCCTGGAAGACCGCTTCGGTGGTTGTTTGGGGGTCCTGGGGAGACGATCCGGCAAAGATGGCCCGGAGGCGGTCATCGCCGAATTGCTCGTTGGCCGCGGTCATGGCTTCCACCACGCCGTCGGTGTAGAGCAAAACGGTGCCGCCGGGTTCGAGGGTCACTTCGTTTTCCAGGTACTCCAGGTCGGGGGCGATCCCCAGCGCGACGCCGCCGGTCATGGGGAGAAAGGACGATGAGCCGTCGGCGTGGATAATCAAGGGTGGATTATGACCGCCGTTGGCGTAGCGGAAATTGCCGTTGGAAGGGTCGTACACGGCATAAAACACGGTTACGAACATGGCCGTATCATTATTTTCCAGCAGCAACTCGTTGACCGCGCCCAACACCTGCCCCGGGGGTTCGTAGCCAATGGCGGCGCCCTTTAGCAGGGTCCGGCTGGACATCATTACCAGGGCGGCGGGAACCCCCTTGTCGGAAACGTCGGCGATGGCGACGCCGATACGTCCACCTTCCAGGCGCACCACGTCGTAGAAGTCGCCCCCCACGTTGCGGGCGGGTTCCATGTTGGCAAATATTTCGTAGTTTGAGCCCTTGGGGAATTGGGTTGGCAGGATGGACTTCTGCATCCGGTTGGCGATGTCCAGCTCGTTTTGGAGGGCGGTAAGCTGGTCGCGGGAAGCCAGGGCGTCACGCCATTCGGAAAGGTGCTTAAGGGTGCGGTCGATAGTGACCTGGAGGTCGTCGAAGTCCAAGGGTTTGGTAACGAAATCGAAGGCTCCCCGGTTCATGGCGGTGCGGATATTCTTCATGTCGCCATAGGCGGAGATGATGATGGCGCGAACATTGGGGTCGACTTCGGGGATTTGTTGGAGCAGGGTAAGGCCATCCATCTGGGGCATGTTAATGTCGGTGACCACCATGTCGATGGTGCGGTCTTCGTTCAACTTTTCCATGGCCTCGACGCCGTTGGCGGCGAAGACCAGCTCATAGCGTCCGGCACGAATGTCGCGGCGCATTCGCTGTTGGAAAAGGGGTTTCACGTCGGGTTCGTCGTCGACTACGAGAATCTTGAAAGGTCGCGATGTCATTACCCCATCACCTGCTGGTCAAAAGTCGTTTAGCTGGCCGGGAAAGCCGCCGTCTCCACGGCGGGCGGTGGTGAGGAACGTCAACCTTGGAGGGCGTCCATGGCCTCGGAAAGCGAAGGATGGACCGGGATAACCTTATCGAACCCGCTGATCGAGAAAATCTCTTGGATTGGTTCGGACAGAGAGCAGACGGCGAACTTGGCGCCCTGGCGGGTGAGGCTCTTGGCGGTGAGGAGTATAACCCGCAGACCGGCGCTGCTGATATAGCGAAGTTCTTGCAGGTCCAGAATGACAATCCGGTCAGCCTCTCCAATGACTTCTTTCAAGTCGTCCTGGAATTGGCGAGCGTTGGCGCCATCTACCCGCTCGTAACTGCGGGCGATAAGAGTGCCGGATTGCCTTTCAGTTGCTAACCCCATCATTCCTGCCTCCCAAACCCCGTGATTCAACTTTAGTAACCGGCACTACCGGGCTATCCTGTTCGCGGCTGTAAAATCATAGCCGGGTGCACTTGGGATTGGAAGGGGGACCTCCCGGCTCTCCCCCCCAATATAACAAACAGGGTTGGAAAGCCGCAAGGTTGGGGGTTGTGGTAATGGGGGGATTTGTTGGGTTGCCCGGCGGTTGTAAAATGGGGGTTATGGGGATGTTTGTAAAATGGAGGAACCACCCGCCAGGATAATTTTGAAACCAAGCGGCATCGAGGAGGGGACCTGCCATGATCAAGATAGCAATGATTTTCGTTGTGGGATTGCTGGTGGGAGCGGCTTTCCGGTTGCCGCCAGCCTCGGGATAAGAGTAAGAGTCGGAATCTTGCGAGGAACAGAACGAGTGCGCTGGCAATGGAGCAGCATTGCTCCGGTGCGAGACCGTTTCAGACGGGGGAATCGAGGTGAAGAACTGGAGAATAGCTCTTGAGCCGGCGGTGGCGATCGAGGCCGGGGGCAGTTGCGCTCAAACAATCGCAGTTTTTTTGGTTCGAATCTGAATGTGGCGCGGGAATCGATAAACACTTCGGGTACCGATGGGGCCCCGTTAGCTTCAATTTCATCTTCCTGGCCAATGGGAACTGGGATGACAGCCGCGGAGACGACCGGGATGATGACGTTGAAGACGATGAATAAGGGCCGTTGCCTCGAAGGCCGCTTTACGGCGCCATCGATCTAGGGCGTACCGAGGCCGGCCCGACGGTCCGCCAGACATCAGCGGGGAGTTAGTCCCCCGGTTGGCTTCCCTTGCCTACGCTGCGGTCCCTAGCCAAGAAGCCCAGGGTGCGGGTGACCTCGGCGAACTCCTTCCTTTGTTCCACGCCCTCGTAGTGGAATCCGATGCCCATGACGTGGTTGACGTTGTAGAAGAAGAATGGGTTGTCCAGGCTGAAGAATCCGTCGTCGCTGTTGCCCAGGACCACGTCGGCGGCCTGCTTAACCCAGGGGTTGACCACGGCGCAGTATTCCTCGACGGTGTGAACTTGGCTGATGTCGAGTTTGTGGGTGCGGGTCTGGCCGTTGGACAGGAGGACGGTTGCCACGAAGAAGCGGGGTATTTCGCGCCGGACGATGTTGGTCATCAGCTAGTCCCGCCGTTTAACCGGTTGAGTGGAGCGGGCGATGGGATTCGAACCCACGACTTTTTGCTTGGGAAGCAAACACTCTACCACTGAGTTACGCCCGCGAAAGCGTCGATAAGCCCAGGGTGAATCGTGCTTGATTTTAACACTAAGCCGGGCCGGGAGTCCACGAACTTAAGGCCTGGGTAGTGGTACAGTCTGATTTAGACAGGACTGGCAGCGAGACGTTAAGCTAGCGGTATGGGTGACCGGTCACGCAACCAACATAAACGCCAGCGCGACCTGAACCGGCGAGCCCCTTCCACTGTGGCCCGTGCTACTGGCGGAGATCCAGAGAACGCGCCTGAACCCGTTCAATTCCCAGCCCACACGCCCCATGAACGCCATTCCGCTGCTGTAGTTCTCGGAAACCTCGGTGGTAAGAAAGGCGGCAAGGCTCGCGCAGCCGAGATGACGGCACAGGAACGGCGAGAAAGTGCTAGGGGGTGTCGTCAAATAAGTTTAGTCCAAAGCACCATTGCTCGGATTTGGCAGATGGCCAGGAAGGAAGCGGAGTTTTTGGCATAACGAGTTGCAACGGCCCGCCATTGTTTGAAGTCCAAGAATGAATTCTCCACCAAATGACGTAATTTATAGAGATAATGGTCGTAATGCCGAGGTTCCTTGCGGTGGCTTCTCGGTGGTATCACTGCTTCCATTCCCCGGGCCTCGGCTTCAGCCACCACGGCGTTGGTGTCGTAGGCCCGGTCTGCCAGCAGATATTGAGCTGCCAGGTCTCCAATCAGTGAAGGGGCCTGGATGCAGTCCGCCACCGTGCCCTCGGTCAAGCTCAACCGCACCGGCATACCATGGGCATCCACGGCCAGGTGCAGTTTGCGGTTCAGCCCCCTTTTGTGCGGCCGATGGCTTGATTGCCCCCACGGGCCCCAGTCCCATGAGGATGAACTTTGATGTAGCTGGCGTCGATCATCAACCACTCAAAGTCCGGGTCGTCAATGACTGTATCCAGCAACCGGGTCCCGACACCCCGGTCCCGCCAGCGGCAAAAGCGGCGATGGGTGTTCTTCCAATCTCCATAGTCCGGCGGCAGGTTCCGCCACGGCGCCCCGGTGCGCAAAATCCAAAATACCGCGTTCAGAAACCGGCGGTTGTCCTGGGCCGGTCGTCCTACCTTCCCCCCTCCCCGGGCAGGTGGGGTTGCAACCGTCCCCAAACCTGGTCCGAAAGATCATGCCGACGATGCGCCGCGGTCATATACGCCACCCCACACTCTCGCACTCACCACAGCAATTTACCATCAGCTCCTTCGTTTGACGACACCCCCTAGGGCATCCGCTACGACGGTCCTCCGGGTCCAAACGGCAAGCGTACCCAGAAGGAAGAGGCTGTCTGCCCACGGCACCAAACGGGACGCCGAACGCTTGCTGCGCCAGAGGCAGGCCGAAGTTGAGGAAGGCAAGTTCGTTCAGAAACAGAGCCTCACCGTGGGGGATTACCTTACCCATTGGCTCGACACCTACGGCCAGACTAACGTCAGGCCGATCACGCGCGAGGGCTAACGACATAAACTTGGCCCCCACGTATATCCTGCTGTCGGAGGCCTGCAACTCCAAAACCTTCGCCCGCAGCATCTAGCCGACATCTATGGGGATATGGCAACCACTTCCCTCCTCAGGGGCCTTTCTGAGGCCGACAGGCTGACTCGATTCCGCCATTCGCGGGGGTGTAGTGGAACTAGTCGCGGCAATACTTCCTCAGCTCGTACAGCGATGCCCGGCGATGGGTGTTCTTGTCCAAGACGACCCTTACCACCTCGGCTTCCGGGTAGGCTTCATCCACCAGCCAGCGCATCCGGCGGGCGAAGTCTTGCATCGTGCGCCGCTCGGTCACTGCCAATAGCAAGGGCTCTAATCCCGCAGATCGTAGTAACGTCCCGCCGGGGCGGGAGCGGCGGCCGGGTCCGAAGGCAACTGGACAGACAACCCCAACGTTTGGGGTGGTCCAGGACATCCTCCATGTTAGCCACAAATTCCGCGCTCACCTTGGGAATGCACCACTCCTTCTTCTGCCACGGCTTGAGAGAGTTTTTTTGAGACGCTTTCGGATTCCCTCATGGGACATGGAGGACGCCAGCCCCAATACCACTTTGGGCCAGCAGACGCAGGGTCCAGTGGGCATGTCCTTCCGGGGCGGGGCTGCAGGCCAAGGCAATCAGGTGGGCCTCGCCCCGGTCGTCCAACTTCCGGGGCCGGTTGGCCTGGGGACGGTCCTGCAAAACCCTCTCCAACCCTTCTTCGGCAAAGCGCTGCTTGACCCGGTATACCGTGCTCAGGGCCACATCCAAAGCTTCGGCCCTTGGGGCGCGGCCCACCGTCGTCGCTCTTTAGAAGAATCCGCGCTCTAGCGGTCACTGCTGAGTTTTTGCCAACCCGGAGTCGCTGGAGCCCTTCCCGCTGTTCCTGTGCCAGCCGCACCGCGTCCCTGACCATCACTCCCACCCCCGCCATTCCCACCAGCCAGGATAGCTCAATTGGCCCCTTTCTTAAACAAATCCCAAAACCAAGTTGACTGAGTACTAGCCGACATCTATGGGGATATGGCAACCAGGGGCCTTTCTCCGAGGACGATTCTTCGCGTCTATCGCGTACTGCTCGGCGTTCTGGCCCAGGCGGTAAGGAGCGGCATAATAGCATCTAATCCCGCAGATCGAGTAACCGCTCCGAAGGCACGGACAGACAACCCCAACGTTTGGGGTGTGGACGAAGTTAGGGTTTTTATTGACGCCATTAAGGCCCACCCACTGCGAGAGTTCTTCAAGCTGGCGGTATACACCGGCCTGCGGCGTTCAGAATTGGCTGGCCTCAAGTGGCGTGAGGTCCACATCGAGGAACGGTTTCTGAGTGTTATCACCGTAAGAACTATCGTCGATGGTCGTGGGATATTGGAGAGTGAACCAAAGACCCCAAGGAGCCGCCGTCGGGCGTCGTTTGGACCGGGAGCGGCCACAGAATTCCTCCGAATGAAGGACCGGCAGGAAATCCAACGTAGTAACGGCGGGAAAGCCTGGAGGGACACGCGCTACGTCTTTACCGACTCCCTGGGAGCGCCGATAAGCCCCGAAGCGCCCACACGAGCGTTTAAACGTGTTGTCCAGGATTTGGAGTTGCCCTATCTGCCCCTCAAGAATCTGCGGCACACCCATGCCACGTTGTTGCTTCTTGAGGGGACTAACATGAAAGTTGTCAGCGAACGGTTAGGCCATTCAAACATCGGCATCACCGCAGACAACTATAACCATGTCTTGCCGGAACTGGACCGGGAGGCGGCCAATACTCTGGACCACCGTCTGGAAGCATGAAAGTTGCCCACCTTTTGCCCACGAACTCCAGCGTAACCCCAGCCATTGCACGGTTCTGGATATCTACATGCAAGGTTAACTAAGCACAAAACGGGACTCAAGGCTATTGAAAAGACGGCGTTAGAACCGTCCTCCTCGGTCTCCAAAACCAGTGGTCGGGGGTTCGAATCCTCCCGCTCCTGCCAATTTTTCCAACACGACTACCCCGCCCTAACTTCCCACCGAAGTCCCAACCCTCCTTCTCCCCGCCTCTAAACCCCCAAGTCCTGGCAAACACCTATATAATACCCGTCAACCTGTTTGGTGGAGCGTCCCATGGCCATTGAGATAGACCTGCGAGTCCCTTCCTGCCGCCCCGTGTCCGAAGTGACCAACTTCGTCCAACAATGCGAAGCCGCTGGATTCAACGGCGTCGGCCTCCTCGACTCCCAGTTGCTGGAACGCGACGTCTTCGTCAGCATGGCCCTCGCCGCCCAGGCTACGGAGCGAATCCGCATCTCCGCCGCCGTCCTCAACCCGGTCACCAGGCACATCTCCGTCACCGCCTCCGCCGCCAAGACCGTGGCCGAAATCGCCCCCCAACGGGTCCAGTTCTGGATTGGCCGCGGCTTCAGTTCCGTTCAGACCGTCGGCATCCGCCCCGCCACCGTGCGCCAGATGCGCGAGTCCGTCCTCACCCTCAAGCGCATCCTTGCCGGAGAAGAATTGGAGTTCAACGGCGCCCGCAGCCGGATGCGCTATGGCGACGCTGCCCTGCCCCCGGTCTATATCGCCGCCACCGGCCCCCGCACCATCGAAGTGGCCGGCGAAGTCGCCGATGGGGTGCTGCTGCAAGTGGGACTCCATCCAGGATCCGTAGCCCTGGCCCTGGAACACTTGGAAGCGGGCGCCAAGCGGGCTCACCGGAACTTGGACGATATTGAAGTGGTCCTCACCGCCACCACCGTAATCAACGACGACCAGCAGGAAGCCCGGGAGCAGGTCCGGCCCCTGTGCGCCCAACGGCTAATCGAATCTTCCCACGCCCCCTACCTCCGGGCCGCCGGCCTCGACCCCGCCGGGCTGGAAATCCCCCAGGGCTTGCGCGACCTCTACCCCGACGTCCCCCACGCCGAAGACTGGCAGGAAGCCCGCCGGTTGTGCGCCTTCATGCCCGACGACCTCCTCGCCCAATTGGCCGACGCCATCGGCCTGGTGGGCACCCCGGAACACTGCATCCGCCAGCTTCGCCAGGCCGAGGCCAACGGCATCAAGCACATTTACTTGATGACCTCCGAGTCCTATCAGTTCCCCAGCGCCGAAATGGCCGCCTTCCGCGACACCATCTTCCCGGCCCTCGCCGCAGGCTAGTCCGCTGCGTCCCCCGAACCTTACCCCGGTCGTCACACCCAAGCGCATCCCGGGACTGCTGTGCTGGTCGGCCCGGTTATGGGTAGCCGCGGCGGTCATTGCTGCCCTAATCGCATGTACCGCCCAGCCCGACCCTCCTGAGCCCCCAACCTTTCGCCCTGAGCTTGTAGAAGGGCCGGTATTCTCTTACCCCAAGCCCACCGCACAACCCCCAACCTCTCGGGCTGAGCCCCCAATCTCTGGCACTGAGCCCCCAACCGTTCGCCCTGAGCCTGTCGAAGGGCCGCCCCCGCTGCAAACCCTGACCGTTTCCCTTTCCTTCCCCTCCCTGAGTTTCCAACGCCTTACCGGGCTGGCCCAACCCCCCAATGCTCCCGGTCATCTCTTCGTAACCGAACAGGACGGCATAATCGCCTCCTTTCCCGACGACTCCTCCGCCTCCACCGCTTCCGTCTTTCTGGACATCCGAGACCGCGTCAGCGTCCAGGGCAACGAGGAGGGGTTGTTGGGGTTGGCTTTCTCTCCGGCCTACGCCGAAAATGGCAGCTTCTTCGTATACTACTCCGCCGCCAACCCCCGCCGGTCGGTCCTGTCCCGCTTTACCGTCAGCCCGGATACCCTGCTTCAGGCCGACGCCGCCAGTGAAACAGTATTGCTGGAAGTCACCCAACCCTTTAGCAACCACAACGGCGGCCAACTGGCCTTCGGCCCCGACGGCTACCTTTACCTGGGATTGGGCGATGGCGGCGGCGGCGGCGACCCCCATTCCAACGGCCAAGACCTGGGCTCCCTCTTGGGTTCCCTCCTCCGTATCGACGTTTCCGATGACCCCGGCCAACCCCCAGGTTACCGAATCCCCCAGGATAATCCCTTCGCCGGCGTTCCAGAAGCCCGCCCCGAGATTTGGGCCTACGGACTTCGTAATCCGTGGCGATTTTCCTTCGACCGGAAAACCGGCGATCTGTGGCTGGCCGACGTCGGCCAAAACCGCCGCGAAGAAATCAACATCATTAGAAAGGGCCGCAACTACGGTTGGAACATCATGGAAGGTTCGGAGTGCTTCCAACCCGGGTCCCAATGCACCCCCGCCGGCCTGGAACCCCCCTTGTTCGAATACGGCAACGGCGAAGGATGCTCGATTATCGGCGGCTACGTTTACCGGGGCTCCCGCCTGCTCTCCCTAACCGGCGCTTACGTCTACGCCGATTACTGCTCCGGCAGCATCTGGGCCCTGCGCCGGCAGGACGGTGTGGTGACCGAGCAACTGCGCGTCGCAACCCTCGATCGGTCGATCACCTCCTTCGGCCAGGACCTCCAGGGCAATCTCTACATCCTCACCCGCGGCTCCGGCATCTACCGCCTTTCTGAACCGCCACTCCCCTGATCCCGAAACCTCCATTTGGGGCTTGTTAATGGTCTGCCGCCACCCCGTTCAACCGCCCGTCCTCCATCTGCAAAACCCGGTCGCAAATGCTCGAAAGGGTCGGGTCGTGGGTCGCCACAATTACCGTCACTTCCCGCTGCCGGGTGATGTCCTTCAAAATTGCCGAAATCGTTACCGCCGTCACAGAGTCCAACTCCCCGGTGGGCTCGTCGGCAAACACCACTTCCGGCCCGGTTACCAACGCCCGGGCAATGGCTACCCGCTGCTGCTCTCCCCCCGACAACTCGTAAGGCCGGTGCTTGGCCCTCGGCCCCAACCCCACCAGTTCCAACGTCTCCAACGCCCGCCGCCGCCGTTCCCGCCACGGTACCCCGCTGATGTGCAAAGGCAGTTCCACGTTCTCAAAGGCCGACAGAAGGGGTATCAGCCCAAAGGACTGGAATATAAACCCAATCCCGTGACGCCGCAGTCCCACCAGCTCTTTTTCCGACAGCCGGGACAGGTCCCGCCCCTGGAACGTTACGCTCCCGCTGCTGGGCTGGTCCAACCCGGCCATTAGGTTCATCAACGTGGTCTTTCCCGACCCCGACCGTCCCACCAGGGCCAGCAGTTCCCGCGATTCCACGTCCACCGTCACCCGGTCCACGGCGGTAACCATGTTGTCCCCGGAGCCAAATACCCGGCTCACTTCCGTTGTCGAAATAATGGCGTTGTCCAAACGGGCCATTCTGCCTTCCATTCCCTGACTAGGATTGACCGTTTCCTTTCCTGGGCCTTAGCCCGCGTCCTGCCGCGACGGAGGCACCCGCTGCGCCCGCCGCAGGGTGATGCTGTCCTCCCCCAGGCCGGCCTCGGCCAGCCCGCCCAACCCCAGTCCTTCTATGAGTTCCTGCGGCAGTTGCAGCCGCCCGGCCCGGTCCACCACCAGGTACTCGTTCTCGACGTTGTTCCCTTCCCGCTGGAAGGTCGACTGAAGGAAGCTCTCCGAGCTTATCCGCCCGTCCCTTATATGCACCACCCGGTCCACGTATTGGGCCACTCCCGCATAGTGGGTCACAATAACCACCGTCACTCCGTAAAAACGGTTCATCTGTCCCAGCATCTGGAAGACTTCCACGGCCATCTGGGTGTCCAACTCGCCGGTGGGTTCATCCGCCAGCAGCAGCGGCGGACGGTTGGCCAACCCCACGCCGATGGCTACCCGCTGCTGCTCTCCGCCGGATAGCTGACCCGGGAAACGGCGCCCCTTGTCTTCCAGGTGCAGCGCATCCAACATCTCCAGGCTGCGGGCCCGCCGTTCCCGGGTTCCCACCCCGGCGATGGCCATGGGCAGTTCCATGTTGTCGATGACGCTCAGGTAGGGGACCAGGTTGCGGGCGGTGGCCTGCCAGACAAATCCCACCTCCGACCGCCGGTAAAGCACCAGGTCCCGGTCCGAAATGTCCAACAGGTCCCGCTCGCCAACCCTTACCTGCCCCGCCGAAGGGCTCTCCAGCCCGGCCAGGATGTTTAGCAGCGTCGACTTGCCGCTCCCGCTGGCCCCCACAATGGCCATCAACTCGCCCCGGTTAACCTCCAGGTCGAGGCCCCGCAGGGCCACCACCTCGAGGTCGGCGGGTTTGTAAATCTTGAACAAGTCCTGGCACTGAATGTGCGCCTCACCGCTGCCTTCCGGGGCTTCCCCCAGTTGAAAGTCCGGGGAAAGAGAAAGCCGTTGTGGAATTGTCACTGGCCGCTCCGCAATTTCATTCTGTCGGGAAGGGTCTTGGTAAACGCGCCCGCCAAACTGCGCCCCATTGCACACTCCGTGGACCGGTTGAACCCTCCGTCCTCCATTGTACGCTTCGATTGCTCCCCTGTTACCCTCTCGTCCCAACGGTTACCGGGTCTTTAAATTGTCCCCTGTCACCCCGAGCGTAGCGAGGGGCTTAAACCCCCGGCCCAACCCAGTCCCCAACCCCTGATTCCAGCCTTCGCCACGATCGCCACGGTGATGCCAGCTTAAGCGCCAATACCAACCGGCCTACCTGGAGAACGGAGAGACCCTGCAACGGTTATCGCTCTCGACAATATTCCAGGCCAAGACTGGCAACATCGCCTTCCTGTAGATCCCGCCACGCCCTGGGTATGCACCCGGTAAGCCGGTTGCTGCCGGCGAGCCATACGTCTTCCAGGTAAGGGAGGCTCCCCAGTTCGGACGGCATCTCCCCGGTCAACCGGTTTTCACGGAGGGCCAACGCTTCTAGGGCGGTGAGATTGCCCAGTTCCGACGGTATCTCCCCAATCAACCCGTTCTCATTGAGGCGCAAACCTATGACCCGGTCGTAACTGTCGGTCATCACTCCGTACCACTGCCCGATTGGAGCCCCGCTAACCCAGTTGTCATTGTTTTTCCAATTCTCCCCGCCGGCGGCACGGTAGAGGGCGACCAATGCACCCCGGTCCACGCTGGGTATGGGGGTGGGGGTAGGGGCTGGCACAGGTGTCTCTATCGGCGCTGCCGCTGTGACCCTGGTGGCCTCTGGGACGAGCACCGGTGTTGCGGTTGGCTCCGGTTGGCTGCAAGCGGCCAACAAGACCAACGCCGCCAGACCCAATCCCAAAAGGCTGCGACGCAAAACTCGGCCTCCCTCCCCCCCTCCGTTAGAAACTATCTCAAAATCAACTGGCCCTCCTGATGTACCGGCATCGCTGACTGAAGCCCCTAGATTCCCGCCTTCGCGGGAATGACGGGTTGGGCGCCGCGCCACGTTTTGAGATAGTCTCTTAGTGGCAACCGTCTTTGCTAAATTGATGATTGGAGTCAATACGAAAACAATAAAGATCACCTTCCATTAAAGGGCATCGGTTCCACCCGTCCTTTGTGCGGCTTTTCGGAACCA
Source organism: Dehalococcoidia bacterium (assembly GCA_965205495.1). Taxonomy (GTDB): domain Bacteria; phylum Chloroflexota; class Dehalococcoidia; order Lucifugimonadales; family UBA3495; genus CATOSK01. The sequence continues at coordinate 3,350,158 of CBDBHA010000002.1, read as the reverse complement.
AAAACGTTATTTGCCCGCTTCTCCCGCCCGCAGCACCCGCTGCACTTCCATCCGCCCGGTAAACCAGGCCAGCCACACCACCGTCGCTGCCGTTACCGACGCCAGCACCAGGTACGCTACCGCTAGGGTCCCCCAGTTGGTCTGCAACACCATCGGCGGCGTAACCCGCGTGCCCCCCTCCCCAATTTCCAGGATGGGCAGGATGCTGGCCCCGACCTGCTGGCCCGCCCAGGTCCCCAGCCCAATGCCGCAGGCAACGACCAGGAAAAGGCTGAACCATACCACTCCGTTAACCTGCCCCCGCGACGACCCCATGGTCCGCAGCAAGGCAAACTCCGTCTGCCGTTCGCTGGTGTCCAGGTAGGAAAACAACATTATCCCCGACGCGCTGGCCAGCACCAGGGCCAGGAACATCAGCACCAGCAACCCGCCCCAACTGGCGTTGGTCAACGGCTGGTTCACCCGCTCCTCGACCAACTCCGCCGACAGCCGGCTGTCCTGCACCCGCAGGTTGCGTTCCGCCAACAGGTCGATTATCGGAGAAACGTCGCCTTGGCCAGGCGGCAGGCTAACCCAGAGCTCGTTGGGGCCGCCCACCACCCGTTGGTTGTGGCGGTTGGCGTAGTGCATGAAGGCCCGCAGGTCGGTCACGATGAATGGCTGTTCCCGGGGGTCCAGGGTGGGAAAGAAGTCCGCCACGGCCACAATCTCTATGGGCATGGCAAAGGTCGAAACCCCCACCGCCAGCGTGTCTCCTACTTCAACTTCCGCCACCTTGAGCATGGCCGGACTGACAATCGCCGGCAAGGGCGCTTCCGGCTCCCCGTGCCGGACTCCGTGCAACCCGGTGCCCCCGGTGGCCCAACTGAACCGGAACGACCGGGGCTGCATCCCCCGCTTTACCGAAGTGCTGGGGTCAATGCTCTTCAACCCCGGCCGGATGAAGTCCTCCACCACGTTCCACCGGTTCTGAATCTGCGGACTGGACACCGGCACCATTCCCTCCGGCGTCACCGCGATTATCACGTCGAAGAAGACCGCCCCCGGCTCCCCCGACGAACCCCGCCGGTTGATCTGTAATGACATCAGCGTCAATGGCGGTTCCAGTTCCGCACGTTCCGCGTACCCCAGCCTGCGTTGTGCGCTGGTGGGTTCCGGCAGTTGCACCGGAGCCTCTATTCGCTGCCAACCCGGTTCCCGAAGCTTTCCCAGGTCAATGTCGAAGTAACGCCCCGCCGCGTCCCTAAGGCGCGCCCCCAAAGACAACCGCGACTCGGGCCGGTCGGGATGCACCCACACCGCCAGGGCGGTGGTCTCGGCGGGCAGCGGTATCCCATCGCCGGAGAATTCCGGGTCTTCCGGTGCAATGGCCGACATCAGCTCCTTCAGCGAGCCCGTACCATCAAAATCGGGCCGGTACCAACCCACCTGGTCAAAGTTGCTGGTGTCCACCGCCAGCGCAATTACCCGCGTGGTGCTGAACCCTTCCGTCAACGGCCTGGCGTTCACCCGCCGCCCCTCCGCCGCTCCCGCCACCAACCCCTTGGCCTGTAGCTCTTCGGCCAACCCCAAATGCGCCTTGGGAACGATGTTGCCGTTGTGCTGCAACCAGAAGTCCGCCCCCGCTTCGTACATGGCCCGGTCCCGCTGGCTCCGTTCCAACGTCGAACTGAACGCGCTGCCTATAACCCCCAGCGAGGTAGCCAGCATCAGCAAGACCACCAGGCTCCCTGGGACTATCGGGTCTCGGGATACCCGCCGCAGTCCCTGGACTAGCCAGGCCGGCCCCACCGGCTCCATGACCCGGGCCAGCGCCGCCACCAGCATCGGGAAGAACCGCAGCACCAACAGCCCCAGGGCCAACAGCCCCAGCACCGGGCCCAACAGCAGCGAAAAGTCGATGGTCAACTCCCGGGACCCCGGCGCCGCCACCAGGAACGACCCCCGGTTTTGCGTCTGCCACCACAACACGGCAATCAGCGCCAGCAGCAAAATGTCCAGGTAGTACCGGTGCAGGAAGGGCGCCGTGGCCGGCCGCGCCCCCACCTGGCGATGCTCCACAATGCCCTTGCGCGCCGCTACCAAAGTCGAAATGGTCCAAACCGACACCGCCAACGCCGCCCCGCCAATTCCCAGCAGGAAGGCCGTCCAGGAAATCCCGAAGCCCAAATCCGCCTCCACCGGAAAGAACCACCCTCCCAGCGTCTTGGCCACCAGCGGTGATGCCAATGTACCCAAAACTACAGCGGGAATCGCCAGCAGCACGCCCTCAACCAATACCAGCATCCCAATCTGGAAGGGAGTCGACCCCCGGCTGCGCAGCATGGCGATTTCCGTGCTCCGGGACCTAACGATTAACCCAGCTACCAACGCCAGGTAGTAGGCCAAAATGCCCGTAACCAGCAGCACCATCAGCAGTAACGGTATCCGGGCCAGCGTCAACTGCTCCGAATACGCCTTCAATACCCGGTCCAACCTGACCGAAAGGCTGCCGTTGTCCAGCCGGGTAATCACCTCTCCCCGGACCCTTCGCAGGGCTTGGTGGATGTCTCCCACCTCTCCGGCTTGCACTGCGGAACGGTCCAGTTCAAAAACCCAGGTGGTGTTGGTGTGGATTCCGGCGAACACTTCGCCCACCTGTTCCACCAAGGCCTCCTCGGCGGTGAACAAAGGTATGATCGTCCACCGGTCGTCCTGGTAGCTGAAGTCGTTCTCAAACCCATCCCAGAACTCGTCGGCGGGATCGGCCCGCTCAAACACACCCACGATCTCCACGTCCAGCTTCTTGGGAGACTTGTCGCCGGTGGCCGGTAAAACCGTGAACCCCTGGCCAACTCCCAGTTGCAAAAGCCGGGAGCCCGTTTGGTCTACGACCACTTCCACCGGGAAGCCTCCGGCCCCGGGCCACCGCCCTTCCACCAGATGCGCCCGCTCCAGCTGGGCCAAGGCCGTCATGTACTGAATCTTTCCCCGGGGCCTCAGCTCGTCGGCAAGCTCCAGGTGCGGGTGTCCCGCAAAGTAGAAGGTGGCGGTCTCAAAAAGCTGGTTGTAACCCGTTACCCAATCTGCCAGCAGCGGGTTGATCCGCCCCTCCACCAACTCCACGCTCTTCCGGTAGCTGGAATCGCGTCCTTGTACCGCAGGGTCGTCCAGGTCGTTGAAAGTCCTGATCCAAACGTTGACCTGCTCCGGCGAAGCCTCGGTCAAGCTGCGCCGCAGGGCGGCTTCGGCCAGCAGGTCGGAAAAGACCACGCTGCTCGAAAGCAGCGCCACCGCAAGTAAAATGCCCAGCAGCAATACCAACTCCAGTTGCCAGTTGGCCATGACCCGGCGGCGGGCTATTACGTATGCAAGGTGGAGTAATGACATGAATGTTGGTGTGGCGTCGGTGGGCTGGCGGCGGCTACTCGATGTTCCGCAGTATATCAGAGGCCCGCAGACGGCTGGTGGTGGCGGCGGCCAGTATCACCGCCAGCGCGGCCGCCACTACCAGGCACCCCAGGGATAGTAGAACAATCTCACCCTGGGACGTGAAGACCACCGGCGGTATGATGTCCCGCCCCGCCGGAGTCGTGTCCAAAAAGCCGATTACCCAGCGGGACAGCCAGTACCCCGCAATTCCCCCAACCACCATCCCCAACACGGCCACCACCGCCTTTTCCAGGACCAGCGAAAGGAACATCTGCGTCCGGGAAAAGCCCAATGCCCTGGTCACCGTCAGGTCCACCCTTCCCGTTAACACCGAGACCACCGCGTGGGTGCCCAGCGCCAGCGCCACCGCCAGCGTCAACGCCCCAATCCCCAAGAGCGTCAGACCGTTCCAGGCCCCTCCCGCCAGGGGGTCCCGCCGTGCCGCGTCCACCGCCAACGCCCGGTCCTGCAGCCTGGCATTGCGGGGCAGCGTGTCCCGCAGCGCCTGTATAACCGCTTCCCGCTCCGTCCCCTCCTGCAACGCGATCCAAAACTCCCCGGGCCGCTCCGCCGAGCCTCCAACCCGCCGCATATAGTCGTTGTATTCGTCCAACGCAACGATGACAAACCGCCGGGTCGAAGAAGTCATGGTCGGGAAGAACTCCGTCTGGCCGGATATGATCAACGGCGCCAGTTGGCGGCCCGCCGTTATCCGCACCACTTGGCCCGTTTGCAGCCCCGGCCCTCCAATCGCCGGCAGCGGGTAGGGGCCCGGCGGCACTAACACCCCCCGGGCCTCGTTGGCCAGCGCGTCGGTCCAGCTAAACTTCATCCCATAATCTCCGCTGCGGGCCGCCGCCGCCGCTAGCGAGAGCCGGTCCGGTTCGTCCCCCTTGTGGGGATACGGGACCCACCGCCCGGGGTCTTCAAACTCTTCGATCACCCCGTTCCGGGGGTCGCCTGGGGCCACTGGCAATGCGGTTAGGTCGTCCAGGTATATGCTCCCCGGCGGAATCCTGGATATCGCCGGCGCGCTTACATATACTGAAACTACGCTCAGTGGACGCTCCATGAAGATGGGGTCCGGCAGCTCCGCTTCAAAGAAGACCCAACCCTTGGCATCGCCTATGTCCAACGCCAACTCCCCCAGTTGCGCCGTCCGGTGACGCCCTCCAACGTCCCGAAACCGCACCCAGAGGTTGGGCGCCTGGGTCAATGTTCCCGCCTGCAACTCCGTGGCATTGACCCACAACCCCACCGCGGTCGCTTCTTCCGGCACCGGAATCCCCGTGGGCAGGTATCCGCTCAGGCTGGGCAGGTTGGCCGCCCCCGCCCGCAGCGGAGTCAGCAACCCCGACAGGTCCGGCGCCGAAGGGGAAAAGTCCTCCCGGAACCAACCGGCGTCAGGCAATGTAGCTGATTGCACCGCCAGCAGGGTCATGGTCGGCGACGCGCTGGCCTCCACCGTCCTAACCGAGTCCCGCCATACCGGGCTGATGGACACCACCCCGGGGATGCCGGTAAGCTCCCGAAACCGCTGTTCCCGTTGCGACGCCGGGAAAGACACCCCGCTCAACACCAGGTCGCCCCCATACCGGTACAACGCCTGCTCTTCTTGGCTGCGGGATAGCGTCGACTGGAACGCCGACCCAAACACCCCCAACGCCGCCGCCAGCATTATCATCACCGCCAAAGAGCTGTGGGACAGCGGGTCCCGGGACACCTTGGCCAGGGTCAACGCCGCCCACGACGGCGCCGCCAGAGACGACAGCCAGGCCAACCCGCGCACCAGCGGGGGCATGACCCGCATCAGCACAAAGGCTGCCGCCAACAACGCCAGCGCCGGCCCCAAGAGCAACGTCGGGTCCAAGTCTAAATCCGTGCCGGAAACCGCCCGGCCCACAAATCCGCCCCGCCCCTGCACCTGCCACAGCAGCAGGCCCAACGCCGCCAGCACCAGGAGGTCAACGTAATAACGCTGCAAAAACGGCACCGTCGCCGGCCGGGCCCGGGCCCGCAGAAACTCCAAGATTCCCAGCCGGGAAATTCCCGCCGTCGAAATCCCCAATACCACCAGGCTCAGTACCCCGCCGATGGCCGACAACACGAACATGTCCCAGTCCAACCCCACCGGCACCGGTCCGGCCATCCCCAAAGGGACTATCGTAGGCAGCAAAAATTGCTTTGCCACCGCCAACGCCAGGAACGGGCCGATGACCACCGCCGCCACCACCATCAGGCCCTCGGCCAATACCAGCAGTCCGCCCACCTGCAACAGGTCCGCCCCCCGGCTCCGCAGCAAACTGGCTTCGTCGCTCCTGGTCCGGGCGAGCAGCCCCACCACCACCGTCAGGAAATACAAGACCACCATGACCACCAGGGATAGAAAGAGGAACACCGGCACCCGCGCCAACGTCAGGTCCCGTTGATAGGTGGTCAGCAGACCCGTACCCCGGCTGTTCTCCAGCAGGGTCAACACCGTGGAGCGCGGGTATCCCTTGTTGACGTCCGTTTCCAGGCCGGTCAGGGCGTCCCGCGTCGACTGCACCGTGTCCACCGTCAAAACGGTGGTGTCGGTGAACAGGAACCATTCGTAGTCCCCCACCAGCGACGGGTACCGCGCCCCCAACCCGTCAAAAAACGTCGCTTCGTTAACGTAGAAGGACACCAGCGGATTGTCCCCGTAGTTCTGCAACGCAAAATAGACCGGCGAACCCATCCAGTATTCTTCCTGGGTGTCCACCGGCTCCGCCAGCCCCACAATGGTAATCTCGATTCTCTGGTCCTCCACGCTGCGGAAGGGCAGCACATGAACCCGGTCCCCCACGTGCAGGTCCAGAGTTTTGGCCGCCGATTGCCCCACCACGGCTTCAACGTCCACTCCGTTTTCGTGGACTTCCGGGTTGGCTTCGGGCCACCGGCCTTCTACCAATTGGGAGTGTTCCTGAAACCCGGTTAGGAAAAACGGCCGTCCCCTTGGCCCCCCCAGAAACGAAACCCCCTCTTCCGGGTTCAAGACCAACGGCAGGTCGGGCTGAGTGCGCCCGTGCCGTTGCAGGCCGGTTACCAGGAACGCCACCCGGTCTTCGATAATCCCTTCGATTCCGGCCCGCAGGTCGGCGTAGTCCGCCAGCCCCAGGGGACGGTTCTGAATGGTCAGCCGGACGTTTAAAACCGACCGGGACGACGATGCCAGGGAGTGCTGCAAGCCCCCTTCCGCCAGGGCCCGCGAGTAGATGCCGCCAATGGCCATCACCGTGACCGCGGCCAGCACGCCGCAGAAGGTGACGCTCAGCAGCACCCAGGAGGACCGGAAGTGTCGGGGCAGCAACCAGAACAGCAGGGCGGCCCTACCCATGGGCCGGTCCAGCGTCCAATGGCAGCAACGGAAGGGGGGTGAACAAAATTGCGGAAGTCATCCCAAGTTTGCCCTGGCCCTGCGGCGGAAATTTGGACCCAGGGCGCCAATTCGGGCGGCTTGGGAAGGATACCGCTAACGCCCCTCAAATTTCAAGGGAGACGGCGGTCTCGCGTCCTTTTAATTGTTCCCCCGCCCCCCTTCACCCTGACCACCCCTCTGTCATCCCGAACCCCCACCTGTCTTCCGAACCGAAGGGAGGAATCTAAACTCCCTGCCCAACCCAATCCTCAACTCCGGATTCCAGCCTCCGCCACAATTACCACCGGGATGCCTACTTGCCCGCCAACACCAATCGGCCTCTACCTGGAAAATTAAAGGACCCGGCCCTCGCCTCGGTAGGTTCTTTTCATTCTCTGAAATAGGTTTTAGAGTTTGGACAAGAGAATGAAGAGGGTTAGGGCGATGAAGTTAAGAGAAGCTTTGGACCAGATGCCCGACCACCGGAAGAACCAGGGCCGGCGTCACCCTTTGGGCCGTTTTGAGCTTGGCCGTTTGCGGGATGCTGTGCAGCGCCCGCAGTTTGTATGCTATCGCCCAGTGGGGACGAAATCAGGGAGTCAAGACGGGTAATCAAACTCCGTAGCTGCAATCTAGTAGTCAGTCAACCGAGAAATAGCAGTCGCTCCGGTTGGGGTTTGGATAGGCAAGGAATTGCCACGGCTATGTTACTTCCCAAGAACACCTTCTATTCCAAGCATGACTAACTACCATGATTGCCTGGCTTCCTCCAAAGCGGGCTCTCGTTTCATAATCCCTTCTACGGAACCACCGGCATCCTCTACCGCGTCGCCAACAATCCGGATTACCTGGTCCAAAAACCCCTGTGTCGTTGCGTCCATTACCGAGGAGATAGACGGTGCCGCTGCGTCATAAATCCGGACCATCTCCTTGGCCCTGTCGAAGCTCGACCCTGGTCCGCTGAACCCAAACGCGGTTCTCCAGCCGCGGCGATGTTCAACCAAAAGACGTTGCTCCGACAGTACGTGGATGTCAGCATACACCTTCTGACGTATTTGATTGATGGCGGCCTGGCCTTCCTCCTCGTCCGCAGGATGCTTGGTCCAGCCAGCCGGATGGTCTAACCATAGGGAGATATTTTTTTGCAACTCGCGAACCAGGTCAGCAACCGGACGTAGCCCGCTGTACTCCTTGTCCCACAAATTGGCTATGCGCCGGCACAAAGCCTTAACCCGTCCCCAGTGTTCCTTACTAATGCCTTCGCAGTAGCTGATACCCAGCAGACCTCCCCAACGGCTTTTGAACCCATCCGTGGCGTCTCGAAGATGCAATTCCAGCCGGGCGATGTTGTAGACCGGCGCGGCATCAATCGGTTCGGCGTGTTTGACAGATTGCTGCATTCGGTCCATCAAATTCCGCATATCTTTGATGAAACCACGCGCTATCGCCCCGGTGGGCTGATTCAAGCCGCCCAGGTAGAAGTCGTTGTCCTTCAGTTGCCGTTCCAGTATCTCCGTCACCGGTGCGCCCAGCGATTCCCGCAGGCTGAGAATGGCATTCCCTATCGAGGCGCGAACGTGCTGCACCTTCTGGGAATGGGTTCCCAGGTTGTCCCCTCGCACCTGGTCAAAGTGGGTAAAGACAACGGCAAGTTTGTCCCCGTGTCCGCTGCTGCCGACCGACTTCATTAGTTCCAGAGGGGCCGCCTGCATCGGTGATTGGGCGTCGTCCACCAGCAGGATCATATCCGTTTCAGGGAATCTTTCTGTAACCTTGGTGGATACACTGGTGGCTTCTCTGGCCGAGTGGCCCAGTCCTTCACCGTCCAGCAGTACCAGCCGCCAGTCATAGTCTTGCAATTCAACATGATCCGGCTGGAAAGAACCTCGTACCCTGATCCCATTGACCAGCGGGGTCAACAGCCGCCCAAACTGTCGGCTGTGGTTACCGGTGAACCACCGGACCTGCTGCAAAAATGCATCCCGATCCTTCTCTTCGTAGTACCAGAGTGTGGGCCAACCAGTGGAGTTCCGCTCAAAATCGCCCGCCTGGATCAACTCGAACCGTTCGGCAATGCCGTCCATGATGTCCAGGGAGAGCCGCGAGAATTCTGGATTCTCATATAACCCATCGGTGAAGTCTTCCAGCCAGACCTGCCTCTGGTTGGCATTGGCCAGTTCCCCGAAGGCGCCCCGGTCTGCTGCCTTCTGCTCCTGTACCGCCGCCGCGATTTCTCTGATACGGGCGACGTAATCCCCCAGGCACTCATTGTTGATCGTCAGCTCTGAGCCGGCCACGATTTCATCATCGGCTAAAGTGTCCGTTTCCAACGCCTCGTCCCCGTACTCATATTGCATCTCATACTGGGCGTCCATCTCCCGGCTCGGGAGTTCCTGCTGCCAGGTGCCGAGGATGTAGGAGAGCCGAAATCGCTGCTCTCGGTGTTCCAGCAGGGATCCGGCGATTCCCGTGTTATCGTATCCTAGAACAACGTCGGCGCAGGCTTCTTCCAAACATTCGTCGACAGCGCAGCGAACCTCGTGCTCAGTCATGAACGTAACCACTGCTTCAAAGGGACCGGTCGCCGTGATTATCTCGATGTCAGCCGTCGTCGTCTTTGCCGTCGATGTTGAAGGGAACCGGTCCCTGGTGTGATCAGACCCGATGAATTGTCGGAGCAGCGTAGTCTTGCCGGCTCCGGTGGACCCAACCAGCATCACCTTCGCGTAGCCTTCATCCGCAGAAGGCAAAGGTATAATTCTTTCCCGCAAGTCTCTCGGCTGCCAACTACCCGATTCGATACCGTCAAAGAAAGCCGAGACTGCGATACTGTCAAACCGCTGCTCGGCCTCCGCCCGCCGGTCAACGCTCCACCAGGTCTCGTCACTCAGCAGCACGTTGATCTGCTCTACCAGCCGGTCAGCCTCTGCATCATCCGCGGTGCCAAGCCCTCGGCGCACCTTCAGGCCAAACTTGCCGCGCGCGTCGCTGCGGCGGGGGTGGCTGAACGTTACGCTCCAGCCCGGACGATTGGATCGGGTCTTGCTCGCTCTGTGGATTTGGGTGGTCATCAGCATTCTCCTGAGTTGTTCTGCGTTGTTCACTGACGGAAGCTTACACCGGGTCTCCGGATGTGTCAAGGGTTGGCGGTACAACAAAGAACAACGGAAATGATGGCTCCTTTGTCGAACAAAAAGTAATGCTGAACGGGTTTGTTTTATCCCGGGTGCAAGCGCGGGAAGGGAGTCGAGCGGAACTGGTCCCAACGTTGCATAACCTGGGAGTATGGAACACCCCTATTTGCGGAACACTTCCCCGTTGCGGGAGTTGTTCCATGAACGTATACTCCCGGCATGACCTCCATTTTTGTTGCATCCGGGCCAGCCGCCGGGTCCAGGAGGGGGGCCCGGGGATGGACCCCGCCTCCCAGGAGTTGCAGCCTCGGAGAGCCGGCGTGCCCCTGTCCAACATCTACCGCGACGTCGGCGTCTCCGGCGCCACCGGTATTCAAGGGCACCCGAGATGGCACGAGCCCGACGGCCGCCTACCCGCGCTAACCTCTGGCGGGAATCGGTCCGGTCAGCCCTACGGCGGCACTTAGCCGAGGATTTGCTCGGAGTTTCTCAACACGGGGCGGAACGTGGGTTAAGGCAGAAGCAAGACCCTGGTCCTGAATTGCAATCAAGTGGTCTTCTTTCGCTCCCTGAACAAAACCCATGGGAATGCGGGTGTCCAGTGTTACCAGTCGAGCATCGTGCGCAACCGCCAAGGCAAGCAGGTAAACGTCCGTTAAGGAACCTCTCAACAACCGGGCTTTAGCCGGGTATTGACCTGTCTGGCGCATTGAAAGGATTTCCCGCTGGGATTTGGCACCGGCCTGGGTAGTATCTTCCGGTTTCGGGTTCACTTCCCCTTGGGTTAACCGCCCAGCCAGCCTTGGCCCGCCTGCGCAACCTGCTCCATAACGAGCCCCACGTCCGCGGCCTTGGCTACAACCAATACGCCGACGAAGCGGAAAATGACCAACTGGTGCCCGGTCTGACTGACCTTGAAATCGCCTCAGTAGAACCGCAACCGGTTGAGTCCCCCGACGCCGAATTTCAGTTGGTTGCCAATCAAAGCGATTTGCTCCCAGGTATGGACGATCCCAAAGTTATGAAACAATCGCTGGACGATGAGGACATCGAAAGCTACCTCCATTCTCAACAAAGAGGAGCATGATTGTTCCGAACATCAACTTGCTGATCTATGCTTACAACGATGGCGCTTCCCAACACACCTCCGCGCGGGATTGGTGGGAAGGGCTGATGTGCGGAGAAGAGAATGTCGGCATTCCTTGGGTAGTGTCCATTGGGTTCATCCGATTGATGTCTAACGATAGAGTCGTTACAACGCCCTTGCCGGCAACCCATGCGGCAGGCCGTGCGTCGGACTGGTTTCGCCATCAGCACGTTCAGCCGCTCAACCCTGGCGACCAACATCTGGAATACTTCCGACAGAACCTTGCCATACCGGGAAGCGGGACCAACTTGGTTATGGACGCTCATATCTCCGCGTTGGCAATGGAAGCCGACGCGGAACTTCACACCTACGACTCGGATTTTGCCAGATTTCGAGGACTGCGCTGGCACAACCCAATCGCGTGAGCGCGTAGCCCGATTAACGGCTGTCCTCAGACAATAGAACCTCGGTGGTGTGTGCAATTGATACGCGGGCCCGAAGGTCATCAACGGCTGCGGGAGCCGTAGTTGTCGGCCAGGATTGAGAAGTCGGCGGCGTCTACTATGGCGTCTTGGTTGAAGTCGGCAATGTTGGGGAGTCTTTTGCTGGGGGTGGTCTGGCCAAAGGCGTTTTTCAACCGCGCCAGGTCTTTGGAGTCTATTTTGTCGTCGGCGTTTAGGTCGCCGTACTGAAGGGGTGGGACGGCAACCGATACGGTCTGCTGGAACTGGTTCGGGGTGGGAATGGTCACGGTGGGCGCGATTTGGGCGAGGGAGCCCCTGGTGCGTATGCGCAGGTCGTATTCGCCGGGCGGGAGCAGGGAAGGGGGCAGGTCGGTCAACTGGAACCAACGGCCCCGGTCGGCTGGCACTTGAGAGAAAGTAACCTGGGGCTTGGCCGAGCCGCCGCGCCAGGGCGGGACGGAGCCGGGTTCCCAGAAGGTGACGGTTAGAGTCGGGGGAAAGCGCCCGGAGTTGTTGAGGTCCCAAGTGGGGGAGGTCAGGCGGCCTTCGACCTGGGTTGTTGTGACCGCCCCCACGGTGACGAAGGCCAGATAGGGGCCGTCCAGTTTGGGGAAGGTGGTGTCGATTTGGCGGTTGGAGTCCAGGTGGACCACCCGGGAGGCTGGCCCTTGGGAGGCTTCGGGAACGATTTCCGTCTGGCCGGGTCCCTCTGCCCGCAGATATATTTTCCCCAGTACCGTGCGGGTCCCGTCCGAAGGAAGGGGACGGGGATGGGGCCCGCCGCCGGTCGCGGTGTTCACCAACAGGATGGAATAGTCCAGGTGTCCGGTCAAGGGGTTGTAATCGTTTTGGAGGGTGAAAACATCCGCCGGGCTGTCTCGAACGCCCCACCAAGGTAAGGGTTCCACGGGCGGAATTTTGGCGGTAAAGAAGGGGCCGGCCACGGCGGGGGTGGTAACTTGCAGGTGGACTTCCCAGCCCAGCAGCGGCGGGACAGCCTCCGGGTCGGGGGTTTCCAAGACCAGGTGGAGGGTGGTGGAGCCGCCGGGGGAAAGGTTGATGCCGGTTTGGCAGGGGAGGACGTTGGCGCGGCAGAGGGAGAGAGACAGCGGAGGGATGGCCGATTGGGCGGTGGCGTCCCAGGGGTTGGCGGAGGCCGTTAGAAGGCAGGCTACGGTTGTTAGCGCGGCCAGCCAGAATGCGCGGGGGAGCTTCACGGCGGCGGCTGACCGGCCCTGCCGGTGAGGGATGCGGCGGGCTCGCTAGTGGTTGTGGGGGTGGAGGGCCTCCTTGCGGTGGTAAACTCGGCAACCGTCGCGACCTCGGGCAGGTCCAAGGGCAGACGGTTGCGGCCCGCAAGTTCCCGGTAAGGGGCGAAGAAAATAACGTCAAGGTGCATTTTCAGCCTCGCCGCCAGTATATGCCAGGGGGGTTGGGCTGTCTGCCCGCCGGGGTCAGCCGTAACCGTTCAGAATTAAGGAGCCACCCCGGCATTACCTCCCCAAACCATGTTGCCACGGCGGCAACTGTCCCCAGTCTCCGAAGGATAGGGGGTCGCCAACGAAAAAACTCTTTAGTCTTCCGGCCGGTTCACCTGCATCTCTTTGTGCGCCCGCTCTGCCGTCTTGGCGTCCCTAAGGGCCTGTCCCTTGCTGGCCCGCCACGGCCCCACCGGTATGACGCACTTCCCCGCCGCCCCCATCACCTCGATATACCCCTGAAACTTGACCGGCCTGCGCCGCGTCTGCCGGATCCCCGCGTGTACTGTTCGGTCCTTGAGCCACATCATCGTCGCTCCTGGGTTATGACGTCACAGCCACCGCCCCACAACCGTACCCGTATCTTGCGTTATGTTTATTAATCCTTAGTTAACGTAACGTTATGATTGGGTTAACTTCAATACCAATTGAGAGGATTATATCCCACGCTAATCCTCAACGCAAACCCCGGAAACCCGTTTTCGACACACAAAAACATCCCAATTCGTCAATTAAACATCCACAAATAGTTGAATCATCGCCACGGACCCGCAGAAAGACCGTCCAATTCCCCGCCAACTGTGCTCAAGTGTGCCTCGACCCCGAAGGGGGCGTATCCTCACATCGCCATCTTGGCTAGAATTGGAATACGTTTTTCATTCCATAGCCGACTGTCTGGTCCTTTCCTCGGCGCATGGTAAACGGTAGTAGACGATCGGTTAGGGCGAGTCAACGCGACGGCTAAATTAGGATCCGGTCAACATCGCGTTGACTGTCGAAATGACCTAACACCAGCCGAAAAGAAGGAACCTCGATGGCAAAAGAATGTCTCTCGCCGCCCTTGGCTTGTTGCTACTACTGCAACTGGGAACTCGATCCCGATTACGACTACTCTTGCCCCAGTTGTAGCCAAGAAGCCTGTGACGACTGTTCCCAGATGTGCCAATGCGACGATTGCGACCAAATTACTTGTTTCCGGTGCGTGGATGCCCATATCGTCAACTTTCACCCGGAACACGACGCTTAGTCATGTCCCGGTCCTCCAAATCTCTTTCCCAGTTAACTGTCTCCGATTTTTGAACAAACGGTTGGTGCCAACCGATATGCCGAACTACTCCGATTTGCAATCCGTTGCCCAGGAAGGGCTCAGTCAAATAGAAAGTTCTATCTTGCGGTTGCTGGACGCTAATCCCCAGGGGTTAAGAAACGCGGAAATCGCCCGGCTCCTCGGATTGACCTTCGACTTCCGTGGGAATTACAAGAACTACCTGACCTATTCGGTCCTTGGGGGCCTTTTGCGGCACGGTAAAATCGAATGGGACCCGGACACTAAGCTTTTCACCAGTCAAGGCCGGGATACCTCCGCGTTGGAAGCGGGTCAACGAGGGTTACACTAAATCGAAGAAGCAATCTTGAAATTGTTGGAAACTCACCCGGAAGGGTTGCCAAACGTTGAGATGGCGGACCTTCTTGGCTTGAGTTCGGATTTTAAGGGTGGCCAAAGAAATTACCTGACCTACACCATACTTGGCGGATTGCTAGAAAGTGGGACAGTTAGTTGGGATCAAACGACCAAATTGTTCACGAAGGTTTAATCGGCCTGGAGACCGTTCCCACCAAACGCCCTACCGTCGTTCCTTCCAGGGGTCTCTCGATTGTCTCCCTTGTCCCTCGGTGTCATCTTTATCACCCTGAGCGCCCCCGCTGTCACCCCGAGCGAAACGAGGGGTCTAAAATTCCTGGCCCTTACACACTCACCACCCTCTAATGTCGCCGCAAGGACAGCGAGGGTTGCACCCCGCCCCTCAAGATCAACTGGCCTCTACCTGCGAAATTGAAAGACCAATCCTTCCCCCCAACCCCCTCTTGCCACCGCCAAACCCGCTGGTTATCATTCCCCGGTATCCCAGCCCCGGAACTGAATATTCAGGAGGTGCCCCATGGTGGCAAAGAAAGGCGCCGCGGTGATGATGGTGTTCGTCGACATCGACGCCGATATGGACGCCGACTTCAACGCTTGGTACAACCAGGAACACATCGGCGACTTGCTGGCTAAGCCCGGGTTCCTCAACGCCGCCCGCTACGAAGCCCTCAAAGGCGGCCCCCGCTACCTGGCCTGCTACGAAATCGAATCGGCGGAAGCCCTTCAAACCCCCGAGTACCTGGCAATGCGCAACAACCCCTCCGAGTGGACCAAGAAGATTTCCCTCTCTGTCAACGGCCACAGCTACTCCCGCAACGTCTGCACCCAGATTTACCCCGCCGAGAACGACCCCAACACCCTGGGACGCGGCATGGCTCCCGCCCTCCAGGTGGGGCGCATGGAAGTCCCCGAAGACATCGAGGCCAAGTACAACGAGTACTACGACACCGTCCGCACCCCGGCCAACCTCACCGTCCCCGGCTGCATCGCCGTCCGCCGCTACCACGTTATCGACGGCTCGCCCAAATACACCACCATCTACGAGTTCGAACACGAGAAGGTGCCCGAAACCGCCGTTTGGAACGAACGCCGCGGCCAGGACCGGATGCACGAGTTCATCGGCGGCACCTACGGTCACGCCGCCGGTTCCCCCGGCGTCTACCGCCGCGTCCTGCCCTCCCGCGCCTTCTAGCTCCCCCCCGGCATCGGCAGTCCCAATAGCCTGGCCCACCCGGAAAAAAAGAAGCCCCCGTCAACCGGGGGCTTCCTACCCTTCGGGATTCTAAGCCCTTACTCTTGGTACCCGGGCAGCGGGGCCGAAGTCGCCATAGTTTTATCCGCCGAGGGACGCTCGGGCGAGGTGATGTGGGCCATGATGAAATTCGCCACGTCCCGGCTCAACGGTTCATCCAGGTTGCACCCCTTCAGGTACGAGAACTCCGGGTCCAATTGGTCGATGAGTTGCTTGATCCGCGCCTGCCCGTGCCGCGCCGCCACTACAAACTCGATGCTCTTCGGGTCCCGTCCCATCTCTTGCTGTTCCTCGCCGCTGGTCTCCAAGTCTTCTTCGTAGTCCATCCGGTCCACCAGCGACATGGCCTGCGTAGCTTCCCGCCGGTGCCCGTCCACTTCCTTCAGATGCGAAAACAGCGCGTAAACCATCTTGGAAACCGACTCCAGCAGGTCGGGAATCTCCTGCTGGCTCTCCCGCGCCGCCGCTACCTCCCGCCGCGCCAGTTCCAAGGCCTGCCTCCGGTTGGTGTCCCGTTCCTCCTGCCGCTGGGACTTGGCCATTTCCGCCCGCAGCAGGGGCGCCTGCGAAGCCAGCGACTCCAACCGCTCTACTTCGTTTTCCGCTTCTTCGGCCCGCCGTAGCTGGTCTTCCAACGATGAGTTAACCTGGTTAACCATAACCTGTCTCCTTACCGGCTCTTTGATTGCCCCCGCCGCACCCTCAATAAAAATCAATAATCAAATAGACCGGTGGCAGCCAACGGGGCGCTTCGGAGGCTCAATTTTCCGCCCTGTCCGGCGGATGCCTCCATTGTAAATCCAGCCTCGCTTGCCCTTTCAAGGCTTTTCATAACGAGAAACAACGATTATTGGCCGGTTTGCCCATCTTTTACCCGGCTCCCGCCGCCAATCCCGAAATCTTTCCCCGTTTAACCGGCGGCGTATTATGGCGTATTATAATGCTCCCAGACCAACCTATGACGAGGAGGACAAGATTATGCCTATCGAACAGGTCGCTCCCGGTTTGGAGCGTATCGTTTCAACCAGCGCGGAGATCAAGGAACTTGGCTCCGGTTTCGGCGGCGACCAGGGTCCCGCCGAAGGCCCCCTCTGGTGGCAGGGGATTGCCCCAGACGCGAACGAAGAAGGTTACCTCCTCTTTAGCGACATCCAAAACAACTGCCGCATGAAATGGTCCCCCGGCGCGGGCCTCACCGTGGACCACGCTCCCACCAACCGCTCCAACGGCCTGACCCGCGACCTCCAAGGCCGTCTCGTGGCCTGCGAGCACGACTCCCGCCGCGTCACCCGCACGGGCCACGACGGAGGCATCACCGTGGTCGCCAACAGCTTCCAGGGCCGCCAGCTCAACCGCCCCAACGACGTGGTGGTCAAGTCCGACGGCAGCATCTATTTCACCGACCCCTGGACCCACCGCCGCCCCCGCGAGCAATGGGAGCTTACCTTTTCCGGCGTTTACCGCGTTTCTCCCGATCTCGGAACCCTGACCCTGCTGGTGGGTGACTTCTTGACCCCCAACGGCCTGGCCTTCTCCCCCGACGAAAGCGTCCTCTACATCAACGACTCCCGCCGCGCCCATATCCGTTCCTTTGATGTCATGGACGACGGGACCATCTCCCTGGCCTCCGACCGAGTGGTGGCCGACCTCAGCGGCGATGCCTCCGGCATCCCCGACGGCATGAAGGTCGACGTGGAGGGCAACATCTACTGCGGCGGCTCCGGCGGCCTCTGGATTCTCGATTCCTCCGGCAACCACCTGGGCACCGTGGTCCACGGCCACCCGGCCACCACCAACCTGTGCTTCGGCGGCGCCGACTGGAAGACCCTGTTCTTCACCACCCGCACCAGCGTCGGCAGCGTCCAGTGCCAGATTGCCGGCATCCCCGCCCCGACCGACCGCTAACCGTCTCGTCCCAAGCCCCCGCCTAACGAGCCCCCCATTTGACTAGGAGGGAATGAAAATGCCCATCGAAAAACTATCCAGCGAACTCGACCGCTTGGTTTCCCCCGACGCGGAAATAAAAGAGCTGGCCGACGGGTTTGGCGGCGCCAACGGCCCCGCCGAAGGCCCGGTCTGGTACCACCAAGGCGGCTACCTCCTCTTCAGCGACATCCACAACAACCGCCGCATGAAGTGGGACCCCAGCGGCAACCTGGCGGTGTTCAGTGAACCCACCAACCAGGCCAACGGCCTGACCCGCGATCCCCGGGGCCGTCTCTACGCCTGCGAGCACCTGACCCGCCGCGTAACCCGCCTGGAACTGGACGACAGCCTGACCGTGGTGGCCGCGAGCTACCGGGGCCGCCGTCTCAACCGCCCCAACGACGTGGTGATTAAGTCCGACGGCAGCATCTACTTCACCGACCCCGGTTTCCCCACCCCCGGCAATGACCTGGACTTCAACGGCGTTTTCCAGGTGTCCCCCGACCTGGGCGCCATCACCCTCATCGTCTGGGACTTCGCCCGCCCCAACGGCCTGGCCTTCTCCCCCGATGAAAGCGTGCTGTACATCAACGACAGCCGCAAGCGGATTATCCGGGCCTTCGACGTGGAGCCCAACGGAATGCCCGCCCTCGCTACCGACCGCGTCTTCAGCGACCTAAGCGGTGATGCTCCCGGCAACCCCGATGGCATGAAGGTCGACACCGAAGGCAACGTCTACTGCGGCGGCTCCGGCGGAATCTGGGTGCTGTCCCCCGCCGGCGAACACCTGGGTACCATCGTTCACGGCTACGCCGGCACCACCAACATGGCCTTCGGCGGCGACGACTGGAAGACCCTGTACTTCACCACCCGCAACACCCTGGGCAGCGTCCCAGTCAACATCCCCGGAGTCCCAGTCCCCGCCGCCCGCTAATCCAGAGCTTGTCGAAGGGGGTCATCCCAACCCCCTTCATGTCATCCCGCCCGCCACCTGTCATTCCGGCCGCGGGGAGGAACCTAAAATCCATCACCCCCAGCCCGTTTGCCCTCGGTTTCTTCTCCGGAACCTCCCCACAACAACAATAAAAAGGCCCCGCGTGCTGTAACTGTTCACAATTAAGGTGTTAGCCCAACCCAAGGTCCGTCATTCCGGCCCCCGAGCCGGAATCCAGGAATCCCGATTCGAACGCTGGTCTCTCCCTGATCAATCTGGATTCCCGCCTGCGCGGGAATGACGGCAGGTGTTCGGACGGACTTTGCAATTGTCCCGCCTACTGACACAGGGCCTTTTCATTGTCGGTGTGGGGAATTTGCGACGGCCAATCCAGGGCCAAACCGGCTGGCGGCGATGGATTTTAGATTTCTCCCTACGGTCGAAATGACAGGTAAGGAGCCGGAAGCCTCCTTCGACGGGCTCAGGGTAAAAGTGGGGGCGGCATTTGGGGAGAATGAAAAGGCCCCGCCTACTGACATTCGCCGTATTCCCAAAACCCGCTCAGTGTATTATCTTTAGCCAGACCCCGGCCGGCCTTCTCTCACCGGCGGGGGAGCACAAAAAATGGAGGCCACCATGAAAAGATTGAGGTTGTCCGAAATCGACCACATTGCCCTGGGCCCGGCCACTCCCATTGAAGGTTGGACCGGCGGCGAAGTCCACCGCACGCGCCAGCCCCTGCTCCCCGAAGGTGCCAGCGAGCATTTCAGCAGCAGCGTGGTCCACTTTGAAAAGGGCGCCACCACTGGCTGGCACACCCACACCACCGACCAGATCCTGGTAATCACCAGCGGCAACGGCATCGTCGCCAACGAGGAAACCCAGGTCCATGTGGCCGTTGGAGACATTGTTCAAATCCTTCCCGGGGAAAACCATTGGCACGGCGCCACCGCCACATCCAACATGGCCCACGTCACCATCACCGGCCTGCGGTAGCCAGAGCGTCCGTTAGATTCTTGGTCAAGGCTCCGGCCAAAATATCCGTCGCCGGAGCCTTGACCCACGTAGGCCGGAAAAACTATGACGAAAAGCGGACTTTCCGGAGTCTCCCTCGTTGGCGCCGCTCTCGTTTTTTTGGGCGCCATGTTCCTGCTGGAGAACTCGGGCCTGCTCGGCTCCGATCCCAACTTGGTCGGCACCTACTGGCCCGTCCTCCTCATCGGCTTGGGACTGTGGGGCCTCTTCGACGCCGGTCTCCGCTTCCGGCTGTTCCCCACCACCCTGGTGGCCTTGGGGGTCGCCTTCCTCCTGTCCAACCTCGGCCTCTGGGACTGGGCCGGCAACCTGCTCTGGCCCGCTGTCCTCATTGTCGTGGGCCTGGCTCTGCTGTCCCGGCGGTTATACTTCCCAAGAAGACGCCAACGAGACTCCTCCGAGTCCGTCGGTGCCGCCCAAGCCAAAGATTAACCCCGCCCCGGCCGCCAACCGGTGCGCCGTATTCAACATCTCAATCACCCTAAAAGGAGGTGACCATGGACCTGGTAGATGAGCAGCTAAAAAATAGCAAGACGATCGCCGTCGTAGGCCTGTCCGACAACCCGGACCGCGCCAGTTACGGCGTCTCCAAGTACATGCAAGACCAGGGTTACCGCATTATTCCCGTCAACCCCATGATTCAAGAAGTCCTGGGCGAGAAGAGTTACCCTGACCTGAAGTCTGTGCCCGAACCCATCGATATGGTCGACATCTTCCGCCGCTCCGAGCTGGTCGCCCCGGTGGTCGACGAGGCCATTGAGGTCGGCGTCAAATATATCTGGATGCAGGACGGCGTCGTCGATGAGGAGTCCGCCGCCAAGGCCGAGGCCGCCGGCATCCCGGTTATAATGAATGATTGAACCCTCCGTCAACACAAGCGTCGGTTCGGCGCTGCGTAATCCCCGCCTCGGTCCAACCCGCGGCCCGGCCCCAGGACAATTGCAAAGTCCCCACGAACACCTATCGTCATTCCCGCGAAGGCGGGAATCCAGGTCATACCTGGCCCGGCCCGCAAAAACCTTGACAGGCCGCACCGGGCTGAGTACCATGTCTATAATCATTCAAAGGTAGAATTGAACTCCGGAAAACGAATGGGGGTGGTAGCCGTCGGGCAATCTTAGCCGCTTCGATTGCGAAATTCGAAAACACTGGGGATCTGATTCTCTCTCTTATAGGGCCCGGCTACCGTCGCGGCCCGCCCGATACCTAATAACAGCGCTCCAAAACACCACAACGGAAATTATTAAGGAGGAACCGAATGGCTGAACAAGACCTAGCTTTAATGGCTCACCTAATGCGCCGCGCCGGCTTCGGTGCGTCGTATGAGGAACTGGAGAGAAGGGCCGCCGCCGGATACGAGGCCACCGTCGCCGAGCTGTTGAACCCCCAAAGCCAGCCCGACCTGGAAATGGACATCCTCGAGCGCCGCTTCATCGACTGGAAGGACATGAACGCCCTCGAAGTCAACCAGGCCTACTGGACCTACCGCATGATTAACACTCAGCGCCCCCTCCAGGAAAAGGTCGCCCTTTTCTGGCACGGCATCCTCTGCACCGGCAACTCCAAGTGCGAGCATGGCCGCCAGATGCAGCTCCAATTGCAAACGTTCCGCGAAAAGGGCATGGGCAAGTTCGACGAGATTCTCCGTGACCTGGCCCGCGACCCCGCCATGGTCTTCTACCTCGACAACTGCATGAGCCACAAGGGCTCCATCAACGAGAACTGGGGCCGCGAGCTCCTGGAACTCTTCTCCATGGGCGTCGGCATGGACGAACAGGCCAACTACTCCGAGGACGACGTTCAAGAGGCCGCCCGGGCTTTCACCGGCTGGACTATCACCAACGCCATCCCCCGCTATCCCTACGGCCGATACGAGGCCAACTTCATCTACAACCGCTACGACCACGACGAAGGCGAAAAGACCTTCCTCGGCGAGACCGGCAACTTCAACGGTGATGACATCATCAACATCATCTGCAAGCAGCCCTCCGCCGCCCGTTTCGTCGCCCGCCACCTCTACAACTTCTTCGTGGCCGACGAAGCCGAAGTCCCCGCCTGGCAGCGCACCGCCCCTCGGGACCCCCAGGCCATCAAGGAGCTCGAGGACGAGTACTACCGCTCCGGCTATGACGTCGGCGCCATGCTCAAGGTCATGCTCAACTCCCAGTGGTTCAAGGACGCCCGCTTCGAGAAAGTGAAGAGCCCCACCGAGGTGGTCATTGGTACCATCCGTCTGGTCAAAGACTTTACCACCCCCAAGCTGGGCCTCCATCCCCTGGCCAACAACATCCGTTACATGGGCCAGGACCTGATGAACCCCCCCACCGTCGAGGGTTGGCACACCGGCAAGGAGTGGATCGACTCCGGCACCCTGGTTGAGCGCATCAACTTCGCCGCCGACCAGGTCGGCAACACCGGCCTACCCGGCGTCCAGGACATCGTCAACCGCCTGGGTTCCGAGAATGTCGTCAACTCCGAAGTCATGGTCGACCGCTGCCTCGAAATGCTGGGCGGCTACCAGTTGGCCGACGAGACCCGCGATCAGTTGGTGGAACACGCCCAGAAGGGCGGAGTTCCCGCCCCTGGCACCGCCGAGTTCTCCAACCGGGTCGGTGAGATTCTCCAGCTCATCGTTGCTACCCAGGAGTACCAGTTCGCCTAGCCACCAGGGAACGGGGGGATTGCCCCCCCGTTCCCACCGGTTAACCTCACACTCTAGAAAGGACAGGAAAGAAGATATGACTTCTACCAAGAAAGATCCGGTATTGGTAGTGCTCCAGTTGTCCGGTGGCAACGACGCCGTCAACACCTTGGTGCCCTACGGCGACCCCAAGTATGTCGACCACCGGCCTTCGGTCCGCGCTCCCGAAGAATCCCTGCTCAAGCTGAACGACAAGGTGGCCTTCAACCCCAACATGGGCCCCCTCAAGAGGCTCTATGACGAGGGCAAGTTGGCGGTTATCCAGGGCGTTGGCTACCCCAACCCCAACCGCTCCCACTTCCGCTCCATGGACATCTGGCACACCTGCGAGCCCGACAAGCAAGGCACCGAGGGCTGGCTGGGCCGCACCATCCGCGAAATCGACCCCAATAAGGACAACGTCCTTACCGGCGTCAACTTCGGCCGCGGCCTCCCCCGCGCTCTGGCCGCCCCCGGCGTGCCGGTAGCCTCCGTCGGCAACCTCGCCACCTACGGCGTCCTCACCGGCATCGACGGCGAAGACCAGCGGGCCGACGCCCTCGACGTCTTCTCCCGCATCTATTCCCCCACCGTCGGCCGCAACATGGTGATCGACTATCTGTCCCAGACCGGCATGGACGCTCTCAAGGGCGCCGACATCCTTTCCACCGCCCCCGAGTCCTACTCCTCCACCGTGGAGTACGGCGGCGACGTGGTCGGCCAGTACATGAGGAACATCGCCCAGGTCCACCTGGCCGATTTCGGCACCCGTATCCTCTATACCACTGCTCCCTACAACAGCTTCGATACCCACGCCGGTGAGCTGGCCGCTCACGCCAACCTGTGGACCAACACTTCCAACGCCATCGCCGACTTCTACGACGACCTCAAGGAGAACAACGGCGCCGACAACGTCATGCTGTTGGTCTTCACCGAGTTCGGCCGCCGCGTCAAGGACAACGGCTCCGGCACCGACCACGGTTCCGGTGGCGTCGCCTTCGTCGTCGGTGACACCGTCAAGGGCGGCCTCTATGGCGAGTACCCCTCCCTCAAGGAAGAGGACCTGTTGGAAGGCGATCTCCATTACAACAACGACTTCCGCAGCACCTACGCTACCATCCTGGAGAACTGGATGGGGTTGGACGCCACGCCGATCTGCAACGGCACCTTCGAAAAGTTCGACTTCGTCTAAACCGGCGCAAACCTGCCGTCCCTTTCCAGCCGGAAAGGGACGGCCCCCCCTTCAAAAACTGGTTAAGGGGAGTGACCCCATCAATAAAGAGGTGAAGATGACTACTCAGACTCTGAGTGTAACTTTGCAATACGACAAGACCATCGGTCGCGCCGAGTTCTCCGGCCCCGGCTTCCGCAACCCGGTCGCCCTGGCCCTGGCCGAAGACGACACCATGTACGTCGTCTCCCGCTCCTATGAGTACCGGCCCGACGGCAAGCGCATCACCATCTGCACCGTCGACGAGGACTACATCGGTGAGTTCGCCCGCGGCGTTACCGACCAGGGCGACGGCGAACCCACTTCCATCGACGGCGCCATCATCTGGCCCACCGCCATCGCTATCTCCAGCGAAGGCAAGGTCTACGTCGCCGACGAGGCCCTGGACCGGATTTCCATCTACTCTCACGACGGCGACTTCCTCACCAAGTGGGAACGTCCCGGCTCCGGAGAGGGCCAGTGGGACAAGCCCTCCGGCCTGGCCTTCGACCAGAACGACAATCTATTCCTGGTCGACAGCGGCAACAACCGGGTCCAGAAGCTGACCAAAGACGGCCAATTCATCTCCCAATGGGGCGGTGAAGGCTACCGCGACGGCCAGTTCAACATGCCCTGGGGCATCACCACCGACGCCTCCGGCAACGTCTACATCGCCGACTGGCGCAACGATCGCATTCAGAAGTTCTCCAACAACGGCGACTTCCTGATGAAGTTCGGCTCCACCGGCTCCGGGGAGGGCGAAATGTCCCGCCCCACCGACGTGGCCGTCGACTCCGACGGTGACATCTACGTCGCCGACTGGAGCAATGACCGCCTCGAGGTCTTCGACCCTGAAGGCAACTACCTCACCAGCACCACCGGCGAGGGTACTCTCTCCAAGTGGGGCACCAACAAGCTCGACGGCGGCAACCCCGAAATGTGGCACGAGCGCAGCATGGCCCAGGGCATCGACCGGGAGAAGGACTTCTGGGGTCCCGTGGCTGTGGAAGTCGACGACCAGGGCCGCATCTTCGTGGTCGAGTCCGCCCGCTCCCGCATCCAGGTCTTCCACAAGCAGATTCCCCTGTTCTTCGCCCCCGGCGAGCGCGGAGCCAGCGGCCGCTTGTAGGCCATCGCGGGGCATCCCCCCGCTTCCATTCGCGAACGGCAAAATGGCCGGCCCCCCTGGGGGCCGGCCACCTCTTTCCCACCCGCACTCCTGAGCCCCGTCCAAGGACGGACCCTGACCCACCAGAAGCATTCCCCATCCCCTTCTGCTCATCCTTAAGCCCCGTCGAAGGACGAACGGACCGTCTCTTCTCCCCCAGTTCCTCAAAGCAACAGGAGTTTCCCGGACTGACTTCGCCTAGCGGGAAATACCCGATAACCCCTCTACCCCCTAACAGGGCAATCGCGTCATAAAGCCCGGAAGTTCATTCATCCGTCATTCCCGCGCAGGCGGGAATCCAGGAGTCGCGGACCAGGACGACTTTGCCGATTCAGGACAGTGTGCATTACATCTTTCGCGGGAATCATCGGGGGTTTCCAGCGATTTCGGCTTGTTTGGTGTGTTGAAAGTTAAGACTCGATTGCCCCGCTGCCCTAACCCCACCCCGGTTGGAAATCCCCAAACATGGTATAATGGCGGCGCGGCCAACCAGTCTTCGGAGGTATTCTCATTGTCTTCCCCGTCTGAGGTTGCCGACCTGCTTCGGCCCCTGGGCATTCGCCTAACGCCCCAAAGGTTGGCCATCGCTGAAGTCGTAATTAATTCTGCCGACCACCCCACCGTCCGCGACATCTTCGAACGGGTCCGCGCTTTCTTTCCCTACGTCACCATCGCCACCGTCTACTCCACCCTCTCCACTCTTGAAACTGCCGGCATCGTCCGCGAGCTCCCCTTCTCCCGCCAGTCCCGCTACGATGCCAACCTCGACCCCCACGCCAACCTCGTCTGCATCGGCTGTGACACGGTCATCGACGCCGACGTGGGCCGCGAGACCGTCACCGAACTCGAGCGGATCATCTCCACCGACGCTGGCTTCCACGTCGCCTCCCAGCGCGTCGACTTCTACGGCTGGTGCTCCGGCTGCACCCCCGCCGCCGACTAACCCTTAACCGGCCCTAAACAAGTTGCGGGACCCTAAAACAGGGTCCCGCTTCTTTTTCCGCATCAACGAGACTTTTACCGAAATCCGCAACCAGGAACAGGAAGAAAATGCCCCCAACGGCGAAGCTTCGGAAGCATAAGCCAGTCCCAGTATGACCGGAAGGCTTGCTTTCTTGGGCTAACCCTCAGCCGAGTCTGCCCTCATCATCAGGAGCGTACTAAACGCACCCCATCAATCAACAAATGTTGATTGTCCCGCCCTTCTCCAGTCCCCTGACAGCAGAACCTAACAACGGCTGCTCCCCGGCGGCGCCAGCCTCCCCCGCATCTGCCGCAACGTCTCATCATCAAAAGGGTTCCCCCCAGCCTTGAGCTCCGTAATCCACGCCTCCCGGCTTGGCCCAACGGTCTCTCCGCAGGTGTCTTCCGGCGATGCCTCGACCCATTCCAGGAAAGCGGTGAAATCGGCAATCGCCCCCTCCCGGTCTCCGTTAACGGCCCGGGCCAATCCCCGGCTGTCCAACGCCATCCCCTCCGGTTCCGCCGCCACCGCCAACTCGCAGTACCCCAACGCCTCCTCCCCCCGTCTCTGAACCGCCAACTGCCGGCACAGCGTCGAGTTCAACGTAACATCTTCCGGATTCAGCTTCTGGGCCTCCGTTAAATCCGCGTTCGACTTTTCCCACTCTTCCAATTCCGAGTACAGCAGCCCCCGGTTGAAGAAGGCTATTGGCGATTTCGGCTCCAGTTCCGCCGCCTTGCTAAAATCCGCCAACGCCAGGTCTACGTCCCCCGCTCCGCCCCTCAGAACGTAGGCGTTGCTCCGATTCACGTAGGCGGCGGCCAGGTTGGGGTCGATGGCGATGGCCTGCCGCAGGTCGCTAAACGTGCGGGTCAGGTCCTGCGGATTCCCCCGCTCCAGCGTCGCCACCGCCCGGTTTATGTAGGCGCTGGCGTCCGCCGGGTCGATGCTGATGGCCCGGGTCAGGTCCGCAATTGCCAGGTCTTCGTCGCCGGGCCGTCCTCGTTCCAGGTACGCCACCGCCCGGCTGTTGTAAGTGTCCACCGACCTGGGCTGCACTGCCAAAACTTGGGTGAACAACCCGATCGACTCGTCCAGGTCCGCAAATTTCCCGCCCATGTAGGCTCGCCCCAACCGGTAGCGCAGGCTGGCCAATGCCCCCGGATCGGTGGGAGGCCGCGCCAACGCCTGGATCAGCACCGTCTTGGCCCGGTCGTGTTCCCCCTGCTCCAGGTAAAGTTGCCCCAGCGTCAGCAGCGCAATCGACCGCACCTCATCCGGCAACCCGATGTTTATCGACGCGGGCAGCCCTTCCGGCGAGGCCGGCGTATCCACAATCCGTTGGTGATAGGTGTCCTCCGGGCTGCGGGATATGGTCAAGATAGCCACCACCCGCCCGCTGTCGTACTCCCCCCAGATTAGAATCGTCGCTCCCGACTCCCGCGCCGCGTCTGCCGCCGCCCTCTCGTTTGATATCGGTTCCGGCCATTCCTCAACTTCCACGTTCCTAACCCCGGCCGCTCCTATCTCCCGCTCCACCTCGTTCCTGATTCGTCCCCTCACGTTGAATCCCTGCTGCCCTGCCGCGTAATTCAAAAACGGCGCGATAACAATGGTCGACGTTTTCGGTTCAACAACCGTTCCGGAAGGCGGGGTGGGTTCCGCCGTTGCGCCTACCGTCGGTGGGAGAGTTGGCGCAACCTCTGGCGGCAACGTGGGTTGCGGCGATGGTCCCGGGACCGCTCCGGGTAGCATGGCCGCCACGAGACTGCCCGCGGCCACCAACATAACCAACGCCGCCGCCAGTCCCATCAAAACGGCCCGCTGCCGCAGAAACCCCCTTGGGCCGCCCCGTTTCTGTCCCGCAGTTTCCGGCGTCTCACTCGTTTCAACGGGCTCCGCCTCTCCTCGGGAAAGAACATTCTCCGGGGCAAACCCGGCGGCCAGCAGAAACCCGTCCCCTTCCTCCGGCGTCAACCTCAAAACTTGGGCGCACCGCAGCACGTCGTCCCGATGCCGGGGCCGCGTCGTGACCCCCTCTTTCCACCGGATGAGAGTCAACCGGCTGATTTCCATCCGGCGGGCCAGCTCGGCGTCGGCTATGCCGGTGCGCGCCATGTACTCGTTCAATAAATCGGCAAAAGTGGGCAAGTGTTACAACTCCGGCACCCGTCTCCCCGGCAATGTGACACCTTTGTAGTTAGAAGTGTACCCCAATGGTTGCCATGCTGGTAACGGTTCGAAGCATAATAATAACTGGAGGCAATGCAATGAACGCTCTGTTTCGAAACATCGGCATCATCACCGGACTGTTCCTGCTCCTGGTACTGGCAGCCTGCGGGGCCGACGCTGAACCGCCGCTTTCTAGCGAATCTGCACAACCGGCGTCACCGGCAGCCCAATCCGAACCGGATAGCCCTTTCACCATCTTCCCCCAACCTGCGCCCTCTACATCGTCGGCTCAACAACTCCCCACCCCCGTCCCCCAGGCCAAGGCCATGCCCGCATCGGCGCCGCTGGAGAAAGTCGCGCCCGAACCGAGAGGTCCCGCCGCGCCCCAGGGTATGCCGCCCCCTACGGACCTCCCCGAAGGCTTTAACTCCATCGGCGGCTCCGCAACGGTAAACAACAAACCCTACGACACCACCTTCTTCCAACACTCCGGCGTCAACCCCTTCATCGACACCGAAGACGACCGCCTCTCCACCTTCGCCGTAGACGTGGATACCGCTTCCTTCACCGTGGCCCGCCGCTTCATCCAGGACGGCTATATCCCTGATTCCGAGTCCATTCGGTTGGAAGAGTTCGTCAATTTCTTCGACCAGGGTTATGCCCGCCCCGTCAACGAAGCCTTCGCCATCCACATGGAAGGAGCCCCCTCCCCCTTCGGCCAGGATAATCATTGGCTCCTGCGTGTTGGCCTCCAGGGCAAGTCCGTCTCCCACGAAGAACGCAAAGACGCCACCCTAATCTTCGCCATCGACGTCTCCGGTTCCATGGCCCGCGAAGACCGGTTGGAATTGGTCAAGCGTTCTCTCCGCCTACTGGTCAACGAACTCCGCCCCACCGACGAGGTCGGCATCGTGGTCTATGGCTCCCAGGGCCGTGTGCTCCTCAAGCCCACCAGCGGCGAGAACCGGCGCGACATCATGCGCGCCATCGACCAACTATCTCCCGGCGGTTCCACCTACGTGGAACAGGGCCTGGTCCTGGCCTACGAGATGGCCGCCCGCGAAGTCAGACCCGGCCGCATCACCCAGGTAATCCTCCTCTCCGATGGTGTCGGCAACGTCGGCGAGACCGGTGCCGATGGCATCCTCCGCAAGATTCGGGATTACGTCGACCAGGGAGTGACCCTCACCACCGTCGGGGTCGGCATGGGCAACTACAACGACATCCTCATGGAACGCCTGGCCAACGACGGCGACGGCGCCTATTACTACATCGATACCCTGAGTGAGGCGCGCCGCATCTTCGTCGACGAACTGACTAGCACCATTCAGGTCATCGCCCGCGACGCCAAGGTCCAGGTCGACTTCAACCCCGAAGTCGTCAGCCGCTACCGGCTGTTGGGCTACGAGAACCGCCGCGTCGACGACCAGGACTTCCGCAACGACACCGTGGACGCCGGTGAGATCGGCGCCAATCACAGCGTCACCGCCCTCTACGAGTTGAAGCTTCACGACAACCCCCGCGGTCCGCTGGGTACCGTCTACCTCCGGTACCAGGACGCCGATACCAACCGCATCGTTGAGACCAATCGCAGCCTGAGTTTCGATGGCCTTTCAACTGCTTTCCTCCAGGCTTCCCCCCGGTTCCAATTTGCTGCGGTGGTGGCCGAATACGCCGAACTCCTGCGGGAAAGCTACTGGGCCCAGGACGGCAGTATCGCCAGCGTCGTCGCCGAGGCGGAAAGGGTCCAACGCCTGCTCCCCCAGTCCTCCGACGCCGCCGAGTTTACCGCGCTGGTCGTCCGCACTCAACGGATTCAGGCCAGGCTCAACGGTCAATAATTCCTAATGCCTGACGGGTTCCTCCCACCGCTCCCATTTGCGGCATTATCTTCCCCGGGGCCCAGTGGCTTGACGCCGCCGGGCCTCCGCCGTATCCTGCTCCGGCCCCACCAACACTCAACCTCAATGGAGCAAGTCATGCCAGTGCTTACCTACCTGACCTTCAACGGTAATTGCCGCGAGGCCTTCGACTTCTACAAGGAAGTCTTCGGCGGCGAGTACCTGATGCTGGAGACCTTTGCCAACGGCCCCGCCAATATGGGGATCCCCGAAGCCGAACTCAACAACGTCATGCACGCCTCCCTCTCCATCGGTGACGGCGTCATCATGGGCAGCGACTCCCCTTCCAATTTCGGGCCTCCCCCGGTGGTCGGCAACAACTTCTCCCTCACCTTCCCCACCCAAAGCCGCGAGGACACCGACGCCCTCTTCGCCAAGATTTCCGAAGGCGGCGCCGTCACCATGCAGCCAGCCGATATGTTCTGGGGCGCTTACTTCGGCTCCTGCATCGACAAGTTCGGCATAACCTGGCAGTTCAATTTCGAGACCCCCCAGGAATAACCCAGCCCCATCTCAAACCCAGGGCATCTTAATTCTCCCTAAATGCCACTTCGACCCCCCTTCACCCAAAGCGACCACGGTGAGCCCTTTCATCCCGAGCCACGTCGAAGGACGAACCACGAACCACCCGTCGAAGGATCACCCCGAGCCCCCCTACCTGTCATTCCTCGCTCCGCTCGGAATCTAAAATCCATTGCCGCTAGCCCGTTTGCCCCCAGATTCCCCACCGCAAACTCCCCACAACGCCAATCACCCCCCCGGTTCAAACCCAGGAAAATCGCAAGGCCCGCACCAACACCCACAGCCATTCCAACACCCAACGAAACCCCCGCCTCCACTCGTCTTTCCCGCGAAGGCGGGAATCCAGGTTGCACCTGCCCTACCAATCATGCCCTTTCCTCAGAACTACATCACTTTATTATGAAAATATCCCGTTCAGAACCAGGGCCGCGTAGTCATTCACGGCCTGCAAGACCCGCCGCAACTCGCAACCGCCGGGATTGCTGCGGGAGAAGTAGCCGCAGCGCCCCCCAGCGGCTGGACTACCCCCGGTTTACCCCCTCCGGGCCTTCCTCAAAAAGCGGCAGCGTGAAGGAAAATGTCGCGCCCCCTCCCTCAATACGCTCTCCGCGCTAATCTCCCCTCCGTGGGCTTCCACCAGCCGCTTGGCGATGGTCAGCCCCAACCCGGCTCCCCCCGTTGTCCGGGCCCGCGAAGGGTCCACCCGGTAGAACCGTTCAAACACCATCGGCAGGGCTTCCTCCCCGTGATTCCCTCCCCCTGGTCCGCCACTCTCACCACCGCCTCACCGTTTCCCGCCAACTCCGCCGATACCGTCACAATGCCACCCTCCCGGGTGTGTTGAATCGCGTTATCCAGCAGGTTGCCAATTACCTGGGCAATCCGCGACCGGTCCATCACCACCAACGGCAACGCTTCCGATTCCTCGTAACACAGCTCAATCCCGTTGGTTTCGGCCCGGGCCCGCGCCCCCTCCAACGTGCCCCGCGCCACCTCGGTCAGCGAGTCCGGTTCCGGGTCCAGGTGCAGCGCCCCTGCCTCCGCTTGGGCCAGCAGTCTCAGGTCATCCACCAGCCGCCCCAACTGAAGCGCCTGCTGGTGAATCGTATCAATCGTTTCCTCGTTGGGTTCCAGCAGGCCGTCTTTCACCGCCTCCAGGTAGCCCTGTATGTTGAACAAAGGCGTCCTCAGCTCGTGGGCCACGTCCGCTACCAGGTTCCGCCGCCGCTCCTCCGCGCCCTGCAAGTCCTCCGCCATCCGGTTGAAAGACCGGGCCAGTTGCCTGACTTCCCTTGGCCCCGAGTCAACCGCTCGCTGGTTCAGGTCCCCCCGCCCCAACCGGCTGGCCACTCCGCCCAACGCCTGAAGCGGAGCCAACATCTGGCGGGAGACCAGCGAAACCAGCGCCAACCCCCCGGCTCCCGCGATTATCCCCGTCCAAAGCAGGTGTTCATTGAGCGAGTGCACCAGCCGGGAAACCGCCGGTTCATCAACTCCCTCGGGGCCCGCAACCGCCGTCACCCCCAAAGTGCCGACCTCTTCGTCCCCCGACACAATCGGCCATTCGCCGGGAGTGGTCTTGGATCGTGTCAACCCCGCCGGCGGCCCATGCTCCGGATGCGTGTCCCCCACAACTTTCCCGTGCCGGTCCCGCACTATGATCCGCGAAGCAAAAACCGGCCCCGTCCGGTCCAATACCGATTGGACTTCCTTCCAGTTCCGGTCATGGCCGTATGACCGGCTCACCAACCGCTCGATGCGGTGCTTCCTCACTTCCTCCCGCCGCCGTTCAAAATCCAACCCTTCCCGCTCCGCCACCTTGGAAACGTACACGCTCACGCTCCCCAGGGCTAGGGCCAGAATCAGCGCAAACCCCAATATCAACCGCAGCCGCAGGCTCAAAACCCGGTTAATCATCGCTCAACTTGTACCCCACCCCGTAAACGGTATGAATGAAATTCCGGCCCCCTCCCGCATCCTCCAGCTTGCGCCGCAGGCTCGATATATGAGTGTCAACGGTACGGTCGAACCCGTCGAAATCGTACCCGAAAACCCGGTTGATAATCTGCTCCCGGCTAAAAACCGTCCCTGGGTGACGCACCAATAGCGTCAACAACCTGAACTCCGTGGGCGTCAATTTAACCGCCGCGTCATCCACCAACGCCGTCCGCCACTCCGTGTCCACCGCAATCCCCGCGTACGTTAGTTGGGACGTCCCGTTGTCCTCCCCCTCCTGCGCCGTCCGCCGCAATACCGCCCGGATGCGGGCCGCCAGTTCCCGGGGACTGAAGGGTTTGGTCACATAATCGTCGGCCCCCAGCTCAAACCCCAACACCCGGTCGTCCTCTTCCACCCGGGCCGTCAGCATCACGATGGGGACCTGCGACTCCTCCCTCAGCGATCTGCACACTTCCAAACCGTTCATCCCCGGCAGCATCAGGTCCAATACCACCAGGTCGGGCCCTTCTTCCCGTGCCAGGCGAAGCCCCTCAATCCCATCAAATGCGGTCAGGACGGTATGCCCGTCCCGCCGCAGGTAAAGCTGTACCACCTCAACGGTGTGCGGATCATCTTCCACTATCAGTATGGTGCTGTCCATTTCCCATCTCCCAGGAAAAGCCCATCCGGCGCCCCGGCGTAATTGAGCGCCGGACAGGTTCGGTGGGATCGCCCCTTACTGCGCCGGTTGCGTCGGCGTGCCGGCCATCAGCTTCTCCGCCGGCATTTAGTCATGCCCGTCCCCGTCGGAATCGCCGCCGCCGTGGAACTCCCGGCCTCCGCCCCGGAACCCCCGCGAGTAACCGCTGTCCCGGCCCCAACGCCCGTGTCCGCGCATTTCCAGCGGTGTCTCCGGCCTGCTCTCAAACCAGTTGTACTGCTCGTCCGATTCCTCTTGCGTCAACCTTCCGGCCTCAACCATCCGGTCCAAACGGGCCCGGTACGCTTCGTTCATTTGGTCTCTGGCCGCTTGGTCGAAAGCGTCCTGTACCGCCTGCTCTTCCAGGCCCAGAATCTCCGCCACCCGCGCGGCGAAGCCTTCCTTGGGCATCAATCCGCCCGTCATTTTCATGGCCGCCACATGGCCTCGCTCGCGGTCCGGCCCCCCGGCTTGGGCCAATACCACCCCTCCGGTCAGCCCCAGGGCCAACACCCCCACCGCCACCATCAAGAAAATCTTGCGCCTCTTAATCATCGCCAACATCGGTTCCTCCTTCTATCCTCCTCCGGCGGTCTGTATTATCGCCCCGCCGGACTATCCCCCATGCTACTGGAGAATTTTGGAGAAATTATGAAGATTCGCTTCATCCAAAAACCCGCGTTCCGCCCCCCCGATAAGAGCGCAAAATTCCCCCTTCCAACCCCCGATTTCACCCTAGCCCCCCTACCTGTCATTCCGAACCGTAGGGAGGAATCTAAAATCCATCCCCACCAACCCGTTCGTCCCTAGATTCGTCGTCGCAACCTCCCCACAACCACAATGAAAACCCTGCCAATCCCCCGGCACGGCGTTCCTAAATGCTACCATACCCCCATTCCCAGTCCCCAGGGTTGCCCGACCTTCAACCCAACCTCCTCTGTCACCTCAAGTTCAGCGAGGGTAACTGTTCAGGGTAATTATTAAGAATGAAGGAGTTACCCCAACCCAAGGCCCGTCATTCCGGCCTTGAGCCGGAATCCAGAATGGCCGATGACTAATCGATTCTGAACGCTTACCAGCGAGGGGCATAAAATCCCTGCCCAACCCAATCCCCAACCCCGCCTTCCGCCCTGCCCCACAATAACCACCGGCCTACCAACCCCCCCAAACCAACCACCCCCCCACCTGCAAAATCGGAAGACTCCGGCCCTCCAACTACCACCCTTCCCAGGCTGGTATACTGGCCTCAAATGCCCCCGGAGCCGGTCCATGATTCAACTCACCGACGAAATGCGCCGCCTAATCGACAACGCCCGCGACAACGGCAACCCCTGCATCCTGGCCACCGCCGACGCGAATGGCCGCCCCAACGCCGGTTATATCGGCACCATCGTCGTCTTTGACGGCCAGTCCCTTGCCTACCGCGATCGGGGCAGCCCCGCTGCCTTACAGGCCCTCGAAGACCACCCCAAAGTGGTGGTCCTCTTCCGTGACTCCCGCACGCAGGTCGGTTGGAAGTTCCGCTGCACCGCCGCTCTCCACCGCGACGGCCCGGTCAGCCGCCAGGTACTGGACCAGTTGTCCGCCCAGGGCCTCATTCAAGACCCCGATGGCCCCGGTTGCGCTGTCGTTCTCCAGGTCGACCAGGTGCTGACCCTCTTCGGCGAAGTGCTACAAGAACGAGTCTCCAATTTGCAGTGGTGAACCTCGGTTTACCCCTTACCGCCCTTCAGGAGCTTGGAAATGGTTGATGATTTGGACCCCCACGCCGCCGGATCCCGTCGTTTTGAAGGCAAGGTCGCCGTCATAACCGGCGCCGGTCAGGGCATCCGCGCGGCCACCGCCCGTCGCTTGGCCCGGAAGGCGCTTCCATCGTAATCGGCGATGTGGTGAAGCCACCGCCCAAAAGGTTTGTGCCGAGCTTGAAGGGTTCGGCGCCCGCTGCGCCGTGGCCATCGGAGACCTCTCCCAATGGGAAAACGCCGAATCCCTGATGAAAACCGCCCACCAGCCCTTCGGCAGAATCGACGCCCTGGCCAACGTCGCCGGCGGCACCATCTGGTTCCGCTCCTTCCAGTACTACACCCCCGACCAGATTAGGGCCGAAATCGACCGCAGCTTTTGGACCGCCATGTGGTGCTGCCGCGCCGCCATCCCCTACATGATCGACCAGGGTTCCGGCTCCATCGTCAACATCGCCACCCACGCCGTCACCGGCGCCTTCCGCGTCTCCTACGCCGCCGCCAAGGCCGCCCAAATTGGCCTCACCACCTCACTGTCCTGCGAGGTCGCCCACCTGGGCGTCCGCGTCAACTGCGTCGCTCCCAGCGGCACCCTGGCCGACGACCGCGTCACCCCCCGGGACCACGGCGTCAACGTCGAGGTCCCCGACCTCCCCCAAGAAGAAATGGACTACCAGGAAAAGTACCGCGTCGAAACCCGCTTGGTGGAAATCCCCATGGGCCGCCGGGGAGAAGCCTGGGAACAGGCCGCCGCCATCGCCTTCCTCGCCTCCGACGACGCGGCCTACATCACCGGCCAGGTCCTCCCCGTAGGCGGCGGCCAACCCTACCCCTTTTGAGGAAATCTTGACACCCCTGCGAATCCAACCCTGGTATTGCCGATGCTTTCGGACAACCAACAGGAGGACAACTATGCCGCCACAAGTTCCAACATGGAGGTCAGAACCCAAGCAGGTTTGGATTAAATGTCAAGTAGTAAATTCGAGCGGCCATCCTGGGGAGCTGGTAATCCAATTCGTAGCTAACGGAGAACAATTTACTTCTTTCGTGCCAGAGAAATTCGTCGACGCGGCTAACAAGAGGCTCATGGGGTTTATTGTGGCGGACTTTGACGACAGTTGGCTAGTCGATATACCAGCCGAAACTCTTACATCGGGTCCCAGGATTCGGATACGCGACCTTGAGAAAAATTCTGTAATTGTTATGGACGCCCGATGATACTCAGTGACCTTGAAATCTGGATGGAAATTGGGAGCGAGCGCCTCAAGTTTGCCCCGAACATCCTACCGGAGCAGGTTACTCCCTCAGCCATAGATTTGCGCCTTGGCCACCAATTCACTATTTTTCGGGAGGCCACACAAGGTGTTGAAACTGTAATTGACCCAACCCAGATAGGCAATGTCGAAGATATACTTAATATCTACGGAGAACAACAGACCATTACATCAGGTGAATCATTTGTTTTAAGGCCGGGGGTCCTTGTCTTGGAGTACACTCTGGAATACGTTGTGATGCCCAACTACCTGGCAGCAAGGGTTGAAGGACGCAGTTCGTTGGCCCGGTTGGGAATCTCAATTCATCAAACAGCCCCAACGGTCCACGCTACTTTTGAAGGACAATTGCGCTTGGAGCTATCCCACATCGGGCCATATCCTTGCCGGCTTTACCCCGGACAAAAGATCTGCCAACTGGTAATTGAAAGACTCAGTACCCCGACGCAGACAACCCTCAGAAGCTCTTTCCAACATCAACAGCAACCTTCCACCTGAATCAATTGCCTGGCCTCCTCCCTAATATTGCCAATAACCCTTGGTAGCACCCGAAAAACCGGCGCCCTTTTATTCTCCCCCAATGCCGCTTAAGCCCCCCTCACCCCAATCCCCCCCACCTGTCATTCCGAGCATAGCGAGGAATCTAAACTCCCTCCCCTAAACATTCCCCAACCCTAGATTCCAACCTCCTCAACAATTACTACGGCGACGCCAACTACCCCGCCAAAACCAACCGGCCCTACCTGCAAAATTAAAAATCCCCCACCCAAAAAAACCAACCCTTGTACCCTAGCCTCCAATTTTCTGGTAACATCAGAAAAATTCACACCAGACTGGAATAGAGAGGAAGCAGCGCCATGGGCCTTGGAAAACTCCTTCTTAAACCCCTGTCCGGTTACCCCGGCGGCTACAAACACATGCGCCGCGGCACCCAGGGTTTCGACCAAACTCCCCCCTTCCAGCCCCCCGACGACCCCAAGGACCGCCGCAGCCGCATCCCCCCCACCGGCTTCCGCGAGTACTGGTACCCAGCCCTCCCCGCCAAGGACGTCAAAAAGGACAAACCCGAGGTCCTGCGGATGCTGGGCACCGACGTTGTCTTCTTCCGCGACCAGCAGGGCCAGGTCCAGGCCCTCCTCGACTGGTGCCCCCATCGCTCCGTCTACCTGTCCATGGGCCGCTGCTACTTTGAAGGCTTCGTCACCTGTCCGTACCACGGCGCAACCTTCGACGGCGACGGCAACTGCGTCGCCTTCCTCACCGAAGGCCCCGACTCCAAGATGGTCGGCGCCCCGAGCATGAAGGCCCGCAAGTTCCCCACCGTCACCATCAAGGACATGGTCTTCGTTTGGATGGGCGACGGCGAACCCGTCGATCCCCAGGAAGACATCCCTCCGGAAATGTTTGAACCCCACAACATCTTCCGTCCCGTCTTCACCATGTTCGACTGCAACTGGGTCCTGGTCCTGGAAAACACCATGGACGCCCACAACGCTTTCATGGTCCACCGCAACGCTCTCCGCATCCTCAAGAGCCGTCTCGGTGGCCGTCCCCGCACTCCCCTTGGCTACCGGGTCAACATCGTTAACAACAAAAATGTCCACTACCGCCCCGGCTCCGGCAAGTCCTCCGTGGAAAAGTTCTACGAGGACGAAGACGAAAAAGTCCCCTACCAGATGTACTACCCCGGCGTCGACGGCGTTTGGCCCCTCCACCGCTGGCGCCTGATGTGGACTTGGTTCTACGACTGGAAGGCCAAGCGGCGGGGCCAGTCCCCGGGCCGCCTTCAACCCCAACAGGCCGAGGCTCCCGATGTCAACGAGTGGAACGGCACCCGCCTCCCCGGCATGTCCCGCACCGGCGGCAACAACGAGTTCTTCCGCAGCACCCGCTGGGCCGTCCCCGTCGAAGATAACCTCACCCGCATGATCTATTTGAACGTCGAACGGTACAGCAAAAAGCCCGGCCCGGCCCGCCGCCTCTGGAGCACGGTAACCTGGCCCTACCGCAACTGGGAACTAAACTTCAACTTCCGCAACCAGGACTACGACGCCGAAAAGTACGTCCAATACTCCTTCCCCGAATACCTCTCCTCCACCGACTCCGTGGTGGTGGCCATGCGCCGCCTCTTCGTCGAACACGCCCGCGACGTCCAACGCCGCCGGGAATGGGAGGAGGAACTCCCCGAGAGCATGGAGGAAACCGAGGCCGAGATCATGGTCCGCGACGGCGATGCCCGCGTGGCCGCCACCACCCAGGCCTTCGACGCCGCCCGCCTGGAAGAGGAACTCCTCCTCCGCGTCTAACCCACCCTTCCCTATCCCCGCTCCATTGGTTTGGCATCCGGTTTTGCAATTCCCCGGTTAACACGGCCCTCCCATTTGGGCAGGACAATCGCAAGGCCAGTACCAACACCCACCGTCTTTCCCGCCACCCACCGTCATTCCCGCGTAGGCAGGAATCCAGGTTGCACGTGGCCTGGCAAGCGTCCCTTTCCCTCAGAATTGCATCACTTCACAATCGTCCTGTCCCCCCTCCCAAACCTGTCATTCCGACCGTAGGGAGGAATCTAAAATCCATCCCACCAGCTCGCTCGCCCCCGGATTAACCGCCGCAAACTCCCAACGACTAAGACGCAAAAGCCCCGCCTGTCCCCCCAAACCTGTCATTCCGGCCACAGGGAGGAATCTAAAATCCATCCCCACCAGCCCGTTTGCCTCTGAAATAGTCCGCGCAACCTCCCCACCACAACAATAAAAAAAGCCCGGCGCTTCTCCCTCTTTCTTCGGTATCTCCGGCTTGTCGCCCTTGCTTGCTTGGCTAATGATTGGGGCCGGTGTCGGTGGAGGTCTGGGCGCTGGAGGGTTAATGCTCAGAGTCGACGCCATACCCTCCTGGCCCCTCCTCTTGGTAGCCGCTTTGGTGCTGTCTCTCATCGGCGCTGCTGGAGCTTGGGCCGGGTTCGAACTTGGCGGGGCAATCACCGCCTACCAAGATTCTCAATGCCTCGGCGTGTGCGAGTACCTCTTCCGCCCCAAGACCTACATGGCCCTGGGCGCCACCATCGTCGCCAACCTGGTATCTCTCGTTTTTAATGTAGGCTACGAAATTCGGGCCGGGGACTGGGCCCAGCCTGGTCTCTTGTCCGCCGGCGCGCCCGTCCCAGCTTCCGGCGATACCGGTCCCCGGCTTGAATCGTCACTCCAATAAAGTTGCCAGGCCTCTCTTTTCCAGGCGTTCAACCCTCCCAAGCAAACCCTTTCCGAAACCAACTGAGGTAGGGATTCATGCAACGGTATTTGTTACGGCGCGTCGTTCTGGCCCTGGTAACTCTGTTGGCGGTTTCCTTAATCATCTTCGTCATGAGCCGGGCCGCCGGTGACCCCAGGCGCGTCTACCTCGACGACTACTCCACCCAGGCGGACTAGGAACGGCTCACCGAAACCCTGGAACTGAACCGTCCCTATTACCAGCAATACGGTATCTTCCTCGGCGACTCCCTCCGCGGCAAGTTCGGCAAGTCCATCAAAGAGGGACGCCCCTCTATGGAGGTCATCATCGAACGGCTCCCCGCCACCTTCCAATTGAGTGTGGCGGCCTTCCTCTTCTCCGTTGTCGTTGGCATTCCCTTGGGCATCCTTTCCGCCGTTAAACGGGGCACCTTGTTGGACGGCGTCGGCAAGGTGATCGCCCTCATCGGCCAATCCGCTCCCGTGTTTTGGCTGGGGTTAATGCTCGTGTTCCTTTTCGCCGTCCGGCTGCATTGGCTTCCGCCCTACGGCCGCCAGGAACCCACCAGTATCATACTGCCGGCCGTGGCCCTCGGCTGGTTCTACGCCGCCGCCAACTCAACGTGCGCCTCCTGGCCAACGCTCCGCCATGCTCAACGTCCTCGACTCTGAATACGTCAAGCTGGCTCGCGCCAAGGGCGTGGCCAACCAGACCATCATCTGGAAGCACTCCCTCCGCAACGCCCTCATCCCTGTTCTTACCTTCGCCGGCAGGGGAGCCTCGGTACCGGTTCTCTGGTTGTCGAAACCGTTTTCGCCTGGCCCGGTCTGGGCCAACTGGCCATCCAGGCCCTAGCGGGCAATGATTATCCCCTGTTGTAGGCGGTGGTGGTTGTCTTTACCCTCATGTACGTGGTTGCGGCCCTCTTCGTCGACATCATGTATGCCTACATCGACCCCAGAATCCGCTACGCTTAACCCAGGAGCGCAACAGGGCAGACGCAATTCTTGTCGCCCAACCCGTTCCCGTTCAAGTCCGCCTTGCCAGGAGAGCCTGGCAAATGCGGCGGTTGCCCCTACTTCCCATGCTCTTCCTTGCCATCTTTGTAATAACCGGCCTCGGCGCGCCCTGGATCGCTCCTCACAACCCGGAGCGGGGCGAAATCCGTAGCCGCAATGTTCCTCCCGCCTGGCTGGAGGGCGGCACCAGCGAATACCTGCTTGGCACCGACCACCTGGGACGCGACCTCCTCAGCCGGGTCATTTTCGGCGCACGGATTTCTCTGGCGGTGGTCGCCGTTACCCTGGGTGTCGGGATGGTTATCGGCGTCGCTAGCGGCCTCATCGCCGGCTGGTACGGCGGCTGGTTGGACGAACTCTTGATGCGAATTGTAGACATCAAGCTCGCCATTCCCACCATCCTGTTGGCCCTCGTGCTCGTCCTGGCCTTGGGCCAATCTTTCCTGATTATCATCGCCATCCTGGCTATCGCTGTCTGGCACCGCTTCGCCCGCAACGTGCGCGGCGAGGTCCTCCAGCTCAAAACTATGGACTTCGTGGCTCTGGCCAAAGTGGCCGGCGCTTCCACCCCTCGCATCCTCTTCGTCCACATCTTCCCCGGGGTAATCAATACCCTAATTATCCTCGCTACCCTGGAGGTCGGCATCGTAATCCTACTCGAGTCCACCCTCAGCTTCTTGGGCGCTGGTGTGCCTCCCCCAACCCCGGCCTGGGGTTCTATGGTCTCCGATGGCCGGGACCGCTTGGCCGTTGCCTGGTGGATTTCTACCATGCCCGGCTTGGCCATTATGGTTACCGAGTTGTCCATGAACCTATTCGGCGACTGGTTGCGGGACCGCCTCGACCCCCGGTTGCGCCAGTTGGAGTGATTCCCGTTTCATCCGCTGGAACCCAAGAATCTTTTGGGACGTTGATTATGGCCAGTAATTCCACAGCTAATTCCGGCCAGGTGGTCCTGGAAGTAAATGGTCTCAGGACCTACTTCCAGACCCGGTGGGGCACCGTCAAAGCCGTCGACGGAATATCTTTCGACCTCCGCCGCGGCGAAACCTCGGGCATCGTGGGCGAATCGGGCTCCGGTAAGTCCGTTACCATGCTCTCCATCATGCGCCTCATCCCCGAACCCCCCGGCCACATCGTGGGCGGGGAAATCCTGCTCGAAGGCGAAGACCTCCTTCAGATGACCGAAAAGGAAATAAGCAACATCCGGGGCAGCAGGATCGCCCTGATTATCCAAGACTCCATGACCTCCCTTAACCCGGTCTTTTCCATCGGCAACCAGGTGGGCGAGGCCATCAAAATCCACCAAAACATCCCCAAACGCGGCGTGGTCCAACAGGTGCTGGACGTCCTCCGCAAGGTCAGCATCCCCGCCGCCGAAACCCGCGTCCGGGACTACCCCCACCAGTTGAGCGGCGGTATGCGCCAACGCGTCGTCGGGGCCATCGGCATTTCCTGCGAACCAACGGTCCTCATCGCCGACGAGCCCACCACTTCCTTGGACGTCACCATCCAGGCTCAATACCTCAAGCTGCTCAAAGACCTCCAGCAAGAGTCCGATATCGCCCTCATTTTCATTACCCACGATTTCGGCATCGTCGCCAAGATGTGCGACCGCGTTGCCGTCATGTACGCCAGCAAAATCGTCGAGATGGGCGACGTGCGGGACATCTTCAACCAACCCTCTCACCCCTACATCGAAGCGTTGTTGGCGTCGGTGCCCAAGCTGGGAGAAGACGTGGGACGTCTGTACGCCATCGAAGGTCAACCCCCCGCCCTCCACGACCTCCCCCCAGGCTGTCCCTTCGCTCCCCGTTGCCAATGCGTCATGGAGATTTGTCACCAGGAGTATCCGCCGGAGTTCCCGGTTTCCGGCCGCCACTACGCCGCTTGTTGGAGGCTCAATGACCACAGTTGACCAGACT
Source organism: Dehalococcoidia bacterium (assembly GCA_965205495.1). Classification (GTDB taxonomy): domain Bacteria; phylum Chloroflexota; class Dehalococcoidia; order Lucifugimonadales; family UBA3495; genus CATOSK01. The sequence goes on along the minus strand of CBDBHA010000002.1, from coordinate 3,308,192 downwards.
AGGGACGGTGCGGCCGGGCCGCAGGTCCTCCTGGAAGCCAAGGGCCTCAAAAAACACTTTCCGGTCACCACGGGGCTGCTCATCTCCAAAGTGACCGGGTGGATCAAAGCCGTAGACGGCATTTCCTTCCAAATCCGCTCCGGCGAGACTTTGGGAATCGTCGGCGAGTCCGGCTGTGGCAAAAGCATTACCGCCAAGATGCTCCTGATGTTGGAACAACCCACCGAAGGCGCCATCTATTTCCAGGGAAAAGAAGTCCAAAACGCCAACGGCGTTGAACGAAGGGAATACCGCAGCTCGGTGCAAGCCGTTTTCCAAGACCCCTGGAGCTCCCTCAACCCTCGTCTGCGGGTCCGCGACCTGATTGCCGAGCCCATGGTTATCAACCTCCGCCTCAGCAAGCGGAAAATGGAAATGCGGGTTGCGAAACTTCTGGAAGACGTGGGCCTCAGCGCCTACCACGCCAATCTCTATCCCCACGAATTCAGCGGCGGCCAAAGGCAGCGCCTCGCCATCGCCCGGGCCCTGTCGGTGGAACCCCGGGTCATCATCCTCGACGAGCCCGTTTCCGCCCTCGACGTTTCCATCCGCGCCCAGATTATGAACCTCCTCAAAGACCTCCAAAACGAGTACCAGGTCAGCTACATGCTCATCGCCCACCACCTGGCCACCGTCCGCTACATGTGCGACTGGGTGGCGGTGATGTACCTGGGCCAAATCGTCGAGTTTGCCCCAGTCAAGCAGCTTTTCGAAAACCCTCTGCACCCCTATACCAAAGCCTTGATGAGCGCGGCCCTGCCCTCCCACCCGGACATTGCCCAGGACGAAATGATCCTAACCGGCGAAGTGCCCTCGCCCTTGAACCCTCCCGAAGGCTGCCGCTTCCACCCCAGATGCCCCTTCGAAATGGACCGCTGCTCGGTAGACATGCCCGAGATGAAGGAAATCAGTTCCGGCCAGATGGTTTCCTGCCACCTCTACTAGCGCTTAATTACCTTTGTATTGATGGGTAAAAGGACTTCGGTTTGACGCGGGAGTCTGCGGTGGTGAAGCGCCAGCCCAACCGGACTCAGGGTCTTTTAATTGGCCCCGCCCCCTGTCACCCCGAGCGTAGCGAGGGGTCTAAACTCCCTGTCAAACCCAATCCCCAACTTCGGATTCCACCCTCCACCGCAATTACTACAGGGATTCCACCTTCCCCGCCAACACCAATCGGACTCTACCACGACAATTAAAAGACCCTGCACCGGGATTACGTCATCAACGCAGCCGTCAGTGTGGCAACGTCCGCCGGCGTTGCGTTTACCAGGTTGAAGCTGGCAGTGAACCGGGTAATGTCCAAGTTCTAAACTCCCATTAGCCTACCCATCCAGTTTCTGCTTCCACCTCTCAGCTCCCGCTGTGACTTCGTCCTATTCCAAAGATACTAAGGATGTCATAATCGGATGGACTGCCCACACGCGGTTGTCATTGATAAGCTTGCTCAAGGGGTTAGGGAATCTGAGCCGTTCTGGGGGATGACGTTGCGCTCCGCGGTCGACCGGGAGATCAGAGATCTAATTCAAAGGAATGGGCGAATTACATTCGCGCGGTTCATGCAGGCCTGCCTGTACTCGCCCAATGGGGGCTTTTATTCTGCCCGGGGCAACCGGACCAGCGCCCACTTCGGGACCTCTCCCACGAGTCACCCGGTTTTCGGCGCCCTGATCGCACGGCAACTGGAGCAGATGTGGCACCTTCTCGGAGACCCTCCCGTTTTCCAGGTGATCGAGGTGGGTTCCGGCGACGGCGCCTTGGCTCAATCCATCGTCGATGCCTGCCGGCGGATGGACCCCCGTTTCGCTCAGGCGCTTTACTATGTCGCCGCGGACTACGAGCCTGGATGGCTCCAATCGCCTGACCACACCTTTGACTGGTCCAACGCGACTGGAGATTCGGCATCCTCAAGCAGGCAAGACGCGGTCTTGGGAATCCACCGAGTTAAAACCGAAGGACTTCGGGCGTTCCGAAATGTTGTTGGTTGTATCCTGTGTAACGAGTTGATCGACAACTTCCCGGTCCACCGGTTCGCCATCCAGGGTGGAAGAGTCAAGGAAGTCTTCGTCACATCGGTGGGGGGGAATCTCACCGAAGTCCTGGACCAGCCATTCTCACCTCGCATCGAAAAGAGGCTGACCAGCTTGGGCTTATCCTTGCCTGAATGGTATCGAGGTGAGGTGAACTTGGCCTTGGAGGACTGGACCGGCCAGATTTCCAAAGCCCTAGACCGCGGGTTTATTCTCACTATCGACTACGGTCAACTGGCCACTGACCTCTACTCGCCCGAAAATGCCCAGGGCACGCTCGTCTGTTACCATCGGCACGTCGTCAGCAGCGACCCGTTCCAGCACATCGGGCAACAGGACATTACCTGCCAGGTGGACTTCACGTCCCTCATGCGGATGGGTGATCGGCACGGTCTAGCCACCGTGGGCTACGCCCTACAGAACCAGTTCCTGACCAACCTTGGCTTCTCCGCGTTCCTCGATGCGCTCCAAACCCAAGGCCTATCCGCCGCCCGAACGGAGCTGAACCGTATCGCCATGATGACCTTGGTGGACCCGGATGAGTATGGCGACTTCAAAGTGCTTGCCCAAGCTAAAGGGAACGGGTTGGGCATTGAGCTCCTGGGGTTTGAGGGCCAGGAAAGGTAACAGGCATATCATTCAGCTCACCTACCCATCCGGCGTCGCTCGCCCCTTGGAGAAACCCGCCTGGAAGTAACAGAAAAAGGGCATAAAAACCCCTGGCGGCTTGCCCCTTCATTTGATAGCGGCAGAGCCGAGGGCAATGAATCTCCTCCGCTGGGCTGAATTCTAGGAATTGTCTCGCCATGTTGCCCTCAATTCAGGTTGAAATGGCAAGAGTCTTGTGTCCAAGTGCGTCCCGCCAGTTCTTGAGTCGGATACGTTCGCATTGGGGGCACGAGTCACGGACATTGCCGGAACCCCGCAGGCAGGACTTGACCCGGTCGATCAAAATGCCCAATAGCGGGTTAGTACACCAAGATGCAATTACACTCTATTTAATGAAAACTGAAACGAGTAGGCCACTAGGGTAATGTCGGCCACTGCCCTGGCGGCCATGACTAGGCGGGGGTGAAAGTCGCCGGCAACCAGGATTCCCCGAACAGGTTGGTTCGAATCGCTGTTCACACTGCCCATGTAGGAAAGGAGTTGTCCGATGGAGGGTAGCTCGGCCCTGCCAGCTTTAAGCTCAATGACTACCAAGCGGCCGTCGGCGTCTTCGGCGGTGATATCGATCTTTCCGACTTGTACGCTCCGCTCGGCACCGCCGTCTATGATCTTTAATCCAGGTTCAAGCTGCTCGATATTGGCGCGCAGAGCTTTTGCAAGTCCCGCTCCAAACCAAATTTGAGCTCGGCAGAGTCCTCCTGATTATCCAATTCAGGACCTTTGCTTCCACCGTAGTGCGGGTTAATTGACGTGTTCTGCTGGTTGAATACGTTACCCGGGTTGACCAAATCATCAACTCTGCCGGATTTCGCTTCCGCAGAAAGGGGGTTTTGGAACTCTCCTTCTGAGGTTAAGAACCAGTCTCGTTCCGGAGTCAACAGACGACTAACATTCCGATCGGCCATCAATCCAATCAGCGGAGAGACACTACCGTTGTTAAGCAGCCGCGTATTTCCGCGAAGAATTCCCCTTTTGGTCAGCTCATCAACTGAAAACTGGTTCAAGAATTCTTTGATGTGTGTTTCTTTCATGATTTCTCCTACTGATGAAAATCGTTCCCCGAGCTAAGTCGCGGACATACCCGGTTTCATTACGGCGTCCCCTGTCACGGTCCATCCCCATCCTATATCCCACCCTCGGCTCGGCGAAGATGTAGGTGAGGTTCTCGCCGTCCTCCCCCAGCTTCTGCCGCAGCCGTATCAGTTGGGTGCCGATTACCCATGGGCTACCTGGATTGGCCTGCCCCCAAACCAAGTTCAGTAACTCCTCGTGGGTCGCCACCGGCCCCGCCTTTGCCGCGAGCTCGGCCAGCAGGTCGTACCGAAGGCCATCAGCTATTATCACCCCTGTGTCATGGCCTCCACTCCTCTAGCGCGACTGCCATACTCCCGGCTGAAGTTCCGCCGAAGTTCCGACACATACTGGTAGCCAAGGGATACTCTGAACAAGACTGGCAAGAGCGGGGAATTGTGTTTGCTGGGGGCAGTTTTGCGAAAATAGCCGGCTCTCTGCCCGCTTTCGGGGATTTTTGGCCCGCTGATATTCCCCTCAGCGGCGTATTAGGGGCTCGGACCGGCTCCGGCGATGGATTTGGGTCCACTGCTACCCCGTGGCCGCCAAGCGGCTCTCCGCCGTCAATAGGTTGCCCAGTCCCAGCAGCAACGCCAGACGATACGTGTTCTTCGCCAGGCCCCGGTAGCGCACCCCCACTTTCGCGGGGGCAGGCTCTTGGCGTAGCCGAACATCCGCTTGGTCTTCAGGAAGGGATGCTCCACCTTGGCCCGCACCGATGCCTTGACCCGCTCCGCCAGCGCCTCCTCACTACCAGCCTCCAGTTTCCGGCGGCGCCCAAGCCGCATCGCCACCTGCCAGTCCACCTCCCGCTCCCAGTTCTCCTCCCGTTTCTGCACCCCCTGATACCCAGCATCGCCCCACACCCACGTCTCCCCGCCGTGGTGGTCACGCTGTGCACCACCCCAGTTTCGGAATCCACCCCGATATGGAGCTTCATCCCGAAATGCCATTGGTCCCCTTTCTTCGTCTGGTGCATCTCCGGGTCCCTGGCCCCAGCCCGGTTCTTGGTGGACGAAGGCGCCTCGATGATACTGGCATCCACGATGGTCCCTTCCCGGAGCCGCAGTCCCTGGGACTCCAGATGGGCGTTGATTTCCTCGAACAGCCCATGCCCCAGGCCGTGCTGCTCCAGAAGATGGCGGACGTTGAGAATCGTGGTCTCGCCGGGTATCGCTTCCGACTGCCTCAGCCCCACGGGCCGCCTGACCGATTCGGCCTCGTAGAGCAAATCCTCCATGCCCGGACCGCTGAGGTTGTAGAACAACTGCACACAGTGAACCCGCAGCATCACCGGCATCGGGTAGGGCCGGCGCCCTCGGCCGGCCTGGGGATAGCAGAGCCTACCCCCGAGAAAGCGGGGGCAGGATGCGGTCCTCCAGCCGTTGCCACGGAATCAGCCCATCCATGCGCTCCAGAAACAACTCGCGGCGGGTCGGCGCTTCTTGCCCTGGAATTCCAGGTCGGCGGACGTCGGCTGGTCCATCTGCTTTAACTCCTCCACCGGCATCGGGGCTGCCACCCTTACTATGCCACATCGCTGCGGACTTTTTCAGAGTATCCCTAGCTAGGATGCTTGCTCAACATGATAAAGCCGCAACTGTCGGGTGTATTGCAGCCCGCAAGGGCGGTTTCGGCCCGCACCGTCACCTGCCGCGCGCCCGCTGTCCCCCGAAGCTGCTGAATGCTATCAGCGTAGAGGACGGCGCGGTTGCGCCCCGTTCCGTTATTTCCGCCACTGGAAAGGAAGGGATGCGGACCTTCGACCCTGATGTCGTCGGCATAGAAGTCGTGGGCCTCTCCAAGCTTGACACCGTGCCACTGGAAGCCCTCCAGGAATTGCTGGGTGAACGTGAGGTAGCCGTCGTACGGGTTGAATATATCAACATCGTCAGGACCCAGCCCGGAACCCTCCCACATCTTCCGTGCCAGGCTGGCGACCGCCTCCTGATGCTCCTCCAGAGTTGCCATGGTGCTCCTACCCCTGCCATTGTTCTGGGCATGATTAAGGACGTAGACCGGCTTTTGCCTCAGGTCCTTGGCACGCTCAGCGGTGGTGAAAATGAAGGCCGCGCAGGTATTGACCGGCCTGTCGCAATCAAATATCACCAGCGGTTCCTCAATCACGCGCCCGGTCAAGTAGTCCTCAAGGGTGAGCTGATAGGGCTCGTGCAGAGCGTAGTAACTCCAGGGAGTCATCAGGCCGTTTCTGCGCAAGTTCAAACAGAGAGGGGCCAACCCGTCGTGGGACTTGCCGTATTTTTTGCAGTACTGCAGGAAGATCACCAGATTGTTGAACATGGCGCCGCTCTGATAACCCCACGGAAGAGAAAAGGCGCTAATCCCGGGGGCCTCCTGATTGATATTCTGTGGATTGTTGTGCCCGTACCGGCCTTCGAGGTTAACCATCGGGTACCATACCAGGACGGTCTCGCATAAACCGTCACCGACCGCCTGAGCGGCCTGGCCCATCATCGGGCCGATGTAGGGTGCATCGGATTTGAGATACTTTACGTTCTTCAACCCCAACTCCCTCTGCATCCACTCCGCTGAAGTCTTGGTCAGGCCGTCTTCGGTGTCGTAGGGCGGGTCAAAATAAGGTCGGGGCGCCCAGGTCTGCTCCGCACGGGTCTCCGGGCTGGTGATAAGCCCATCAATGTCGTCCAGCGACAGGCCCGCGTCTGCAATCGCCTTCAGACATGCCTCTTTGCTCAAGCCGCCGCAGCTCCTGTCCAGGGCCACACCGTCCCAGCGCCGGTCCATATGGGATTGACCCCAACCTACAACGGCGACCTTGCCTCGGTGCTCCCAGATTCCCATACCTTCCCGATTTCTCATCCAACTCGTGTCACTAACCATCTCAGCTCCCTTTTGCCCTTTGCGCTATTGACCGTGTCCGTAAGACCCAAGTTGGCTAGGTGAGCACCCGCCACTCGTGGACCAACTGGCCGTTACTCGTTTGTTCAAATATCAGTTCCACCGGCGCTCCAATGGGGACTTCGCCCGGGGGGGTACCCGGAAGGTTGGACAAGAAGTTGATGCCCGGGTCCTCGTCCAGGGTTATCACCGCAAAGTTGATGGGCTGCGCCGACCGAAATCCCCTGATGCGGGAGTCGCGTATCACCAAGTACACGTCAATGTGTCCCTTGCCTTCCACCTCTTTCCACTCCAGATTGTCGGACGAGCCACATTTGTTGCACCGCTGGGTGGGCGGATAATGCAGCCTCTCGCAGTCGGTGCAGTTCTGCAAGACCAACCGCCGCTCGTTACAGGCGTCCCAGAAGGGCTTGCTCAGATCATTGGGAAATGGGGCGGGTCTCTCTAGGCCTGGAATCGTTGACATGGTTCTCTCCTCCTGGGGAATCTTGCCCACCGCGCGTTGCCGCTACCGGCACAATCTAGCGTGGATTATATGTAGAGTACCCTTGCCGGTCAAAGATTTTTGCCGCCCATGGTTAAGTTCCCCTATGTCCCCACCAAAGTCCCGAGCCAATATCATAGGTGGCGTTCTTCTGATCTAGGTCCGGACAAGCCTGTGGGAAAGAAAAACCATGCCGAAAGTGCGTCTAATCCTGGTTCGTCCTCCCGTTAATCCACGGCTCGGTATTTCCGGCATCCATCGGGACGAAATGGAACCCCGCTGCCAGGGCAAATTGGCGGTCCAACTCCGTATCGCCAATATGGTAGTACTCCTCAGCCGGAAAGCGGGACTTCATGCCCAGGAGCCCCTGCTTCGTTGAGACAAAACTCACCTCGATGCTGTGTCTGTCCCAAATGGCCTGCTGTACTGGAAGCGGACGGTCGGAAGAGCTGCCGATAATGCACCCATGAGCCTTGGCCTTCCTGACCATGCTCATGGTAATAGGCCCAGGTGGGTCTCCTGCTTCTAGCGTTCCATCTATATCGAAACTGACCAGTATTGCCAAGTATGATCTCCCTTCGGGAATGGGGTTCAGATGAGATTACCCAGGTATGGAGCGGCTTGACACATGTTGGGCGTACCCGCCTACGGCTCACCACCCACTGAGAGGTCCGCCCACTGGACGATTCCCCGCGCTCCAAAGTCCTCGATCTCCTGGTCGTCGTACCCTATTTCCCGAAGAAGGGGCTTGGTGTGCTGGCCAATTTGGATGGAGGTCCGGTAGAGTCCCGGAGTCAGGGAAAATTCGACCAACCCGCCGTAACGGAGGTGCTTTCCGACATACGGGTGCTCCACTTCAACGCTCAGAGCATTCGCCTTGGCCTGGGGATGGTCCGCATAAAACTCTCCTTCCAGAGCTTCGTCGGCCCGGACACAACCGACGTCCGAGTTGATTAGCAACTCTTCCCATTCGGCAGCGGTACGCCCGGCCAGTAGTGCCGAGATCTCGGTAATCAACGCTTCGTCATTGGCCTGTCGCGCCTCTCGAGTAGAGAAACGGCGATCGGCCAGGAGTTCTTCCCGTTGCACAGTGCGGCAGAATGTTTCCCACTCGTCCTGGAACAGACAACCCAGGAACACCCACCCCTCCCGGCAGCGGTAGAGACGGTACAGGGCATGAAGGCCATGAAGCTCTTCGTCGGGCATGGCAATGGGAGGGCGGTTTGCGTGGTCGTAATACTCATCGGCATTGGTCCAGGCATTGGCGTTGAGCATGGTGATATGGACGGGCTGGCCTTTACCGGTGAGGTCCCGCGCCCGGAGGCCCAGGATGATGCCCGTGGCCACAGCCGGGGAGGTGTTTTGGTCCGGTCCCCAGTTGGATTTCATCATCCAGCGGGTAGCCTCAACAGTCTCCTCGATATCCATGACCTGTTCCGGAGGCGGGGGCATACCCCGGCCCATCTGCCGCATGGCGCCGCCCATGATAGCGCCGGGAATGGGATGGGCGCCCGGCCTGCGCGCGTGTTCCCCGTTTTCGCCATAGGTCCCCATCCAGACATGGACCAGGCGGGGATTGATCTTCCGGCAGGTCTCCCAATCGACCTGAAGACGCTCCGGAACGCCGAGGCGAAAGTTGTGCGAGAGAACATCGGCCTTGGCGATGAGCTTATGGACAATCTCTTTGCCCTCCGGGGTCTGAAGGTCAATCTGAATGCCTTCCTTGCCGGCGTAGGTCCGTGGTTCGGCCACTGCCTGTGCAGTGGAACGCCGCCCCTCATCCAATCGCCTATCGGTGGCGTCGACCTTAATGACCCGCGCCCCAAGGTCTGCCAAAAGGGAGGCGCCGTAGGGCCCGGCCTGGATAGTCGCCAGGTCCAGGATGGTGACCCCTGACAGGGGGTGGGCCGCCACATCGGCCCCATTCACCTCGGGCAAGCCACCGCCTACGGCCACGGACTGGTGCCGCAGGCGTCCCAGCACTTCGGCGTTGTGTTGTCCCAAATCAGGGGCCGGTCCGCTTGGCTCTCCCGGGGTGTCCTTGAAATCCACCAGGGGGGCCAAGGTGCGTAAAGGGCCCACGCGGGGATCATTGATCGTTACCACTGTACCGTTGGAGACCACCGCGGGATGGTCCATGGCTTGGACGCTGTTACGATAGGGCTCGGCGGCGATGTCGCCGTCCTGGAGATAAATCTCCATCCATTCGTCGGCGGTCTTCTCCAACTGCTTTTTCAGTATCTCCCGGCGGAGGATCTCTCGGTTCTCCAAGCTAATGCCGGGAACTTTCTCGAACCGCTCATCCTCGAGCAGGTGCCCAAGACCAATCGCCTTGAGATGCCCCTGGATGTGCGGGACCCTCTGATTGGCGTGTTGGAGCCATGTGCCTTCCTTGGTTCGCACGGGAATGTATCCCACGGAGGAGAGGCCTCGGTTGCCGCCGGGTCTCCCGGGAAACCGCTCCGGGTCCCTGCGCCGGAGCTGCATATTCACCAGTCCACCCTCACCGGCATTGTTGTCGTGGGGAGAAGCCAGGGCCTGGACGATGCTGGTCTGGACCCATTGCCCACGCCCGCATAGGTCCCGCACGCGGAGGGCGCCAATGATTCCGCGCACTGCGGCCTGGCTGGCGTGCCAGCTACCGGTGTACACCGCCGAATACACTGGGCCTTCCCGGTTGGGCTGTCCCTGCAAGTTGAGCATCCGGCCCGCTTTGGCCGCAACGACGCCCTCGTACCCTTTTACCCGGCGGAGCGGGCCCTTTTGCCCAAAGCCCGTGATGGAGCAGTAAACCAGGCGCGGGTAAAGTTGCGAGAGGGTATCATACGCCAACCCCCAGTCGGCCATGTTTCCGGGACGGAAGGACTCTACCAGGACATCAGCCTCGCCGGCTAGTTGGATGGCTTGCTCGCGGCCTTCCGTAGTGCTGAGGTCCAGCACAATGCCTTTTTTTCCGCGGTTCCATGAAATCCAGGCGGGCTGAAAGCGGAAAGGGTCGCCGCCGGGAGGTTCAACCTTGATCACCTCGGCCCCGAAGTCGGCCAATACCAAGGTGCAGATGGCCCCTGGCATACCCAACGAGAAATCCAGGACGGTCAGGCCTGTACATGGTCCTGCCACGGTTCACCTCCCCCTTCAGTTGTATGGACTCCCGTTTGGGCAAGCATCTGGCCCATCCCTTCGGTACACAACTGTCTTTCCAGCAAACTTGCGGGACATACTTGGCTCGGGATTACCCAGTTCGCAGCCCAAGCTAGCTGGCGAAACTGAGTATGCGGCCCACTGAAGATGAGCGTCAACCTCATTGATACCGGACGGCCTCCCCGAACCCTTCCGTATCAGTCCCGCTCTAAAAGTTGGCGGGATGAATGACCATTTTTGGAGTAAGCCCCAATCCACCGAAGGAGGGCGTCGGGTCAGCGTCCTGAAGCGGCAAGAAGGTGCTCCTGTGCCTCTGGGATAATGGTTTTGTAACAGCAAACCGACCCCAGAAAAGGAGCACCCAATAGATGCTATCACGCAACCACCCCGACCGGATCCAAATCGCCTTCGACGACACCCGCCTGGTGGCCAATGCCGGGCTGCTCCTTCCGGCTACCCTGGCCTTGCACCTCGGCCTTTCCCAACTGGTACAGGAGCACCTGGACCTGGGCGATGCGCCGGGCCGGGCCAACACCGGCGACAAGATCATGACGCTGGTGGCTTCCGCGCTGGCGGGCGGCGACTGCATCGACGACGCCGATGCGTTGCGCACCGGGGGGACGGCCTGTACCCTGGACGGCACGGTCAAGGCGCCATCCACCCTGGGCACCTTCCTGCGCAGCTTCACCTGGGGCCCGGGCCTGGGCCGCCGGAGCACGACCGGGCGACGCGCCGTTCACCATCGGCCTCGATTCCACCATCTGCGAGACCTACGGTCTGGCCAACAGCGGGTGATAGCCCCGCCACCACGGCTACACCGGTGCGCGGGGCTATCACCCGCTGTTGGCCATCGCCGCCGGCACCGGCGACGTGCTGATGTCCCGGCTGTGCGAGGGCCGGGCTAACACCGCTCGGGGCGCCGCCCACTTCCTGCGGGAGACGGTGGGGCGGGTACGCCACGCCGGAGCCCGGGGGCAACTCACGGTGCGGGCCGACAGCGGCTTCTACACTCATGGCGTGGTATCCGTCTGCCGCAAGCTGGACGTGCGCTTCTCCATCACCATCCGCCAGCGCGCCCGCCTGCGGAATCTCATCGAGGCGATACCCGAAGATGCCTGGACGCCGATTCCTTACTGGATGGACGGCGCCGCCGATGTGGCCGAGGACCACCTACATCCCGTTCCAGGCCGAGGCGGACGCCGCGCCGGTACGGCTCATCGTCCGGCGGGTGAAGCCCACGCCCGGTTCTCAACTGGCCCTCTTCGCCACCTACAGCTATCATGGCTTCATCACCGACCGGGACGGGGAGATGCTGGAACTGGAGGCCGATCATCGCCGTCACGCCGAGATCGAGAATGCCATCCAAGACCTGAAGTACGGCGTCGGGCTGAACCATCTCCCCTCGGGCCGCTTCGCCGCCAACGGCGCCTGGCTGGCGGTACAGGTGATGGCGCCACAACCTGGCCCGCTGGACAGCCCGCATCGGCCTGGGTGAGCAGTTCGTGACCACCAAGACGCTCAGACGATGGGTCTTCGCCCTGGCCGGACGGCTCACCCGCTCCGCACGCCGGTTGACCCCGCATTTTCCCAGGGGTTGGCCGTGACAGGAGAAGGTCAATCGCGCCTTGGCACGACTGCGAGCCATTCCACTCCGAGCCTGAGAGTGCCCGTCTGCCACTGACCCGCCATCCGGCCAATTGAACTTTCCCGCCGAGTCGAGCCATCTCGGTCCCCGCGAGTGCCTCTTGCCGTGTCCTATCCCACCATCTCATTCACACAGCCTTTGCAGGCCGCCATCGGTGCCCCGAAAAGCGCCTGTAGATCGCCCTCCAACCTCCCGTCTACCCGAATTCGAGTCCGGACCATCGCGCTTGTAACTCCCTCACCCCCCTTCCACTGTCCTCACGCCGTCCTGCGGTGGATTCGGGCTAAGGCATATCTCTCTGCCCGTGGGGAAAGCGTGAGATTTTGTTGGCAAATGGGATAGGCGGCCGCATGAATTCAAGAGACCGCATCCTCGGTATCTTCCAAAAAACCCGCGCCTTCGTGAACACGGGCAAGCCAGCGCCGAAACCTACAGCCCGTTTGGGTCTGCGTAATCCGGCTCCGACACACTATCCCCGTGAGGATTGCGAACCCGTCGGCCGGTCCCGGGCACCCTTGGTCCGCTGGTGACCAAGAATTTCCTGGTTGTTGAATGTTGGCCCGGATTTGGAACCGATTTAAGGCCCCGTCCCTCCAAAAGGAGAGGACTGGGGCCTCCAATGGTCAAAATCCTTTTGTCTCGAATAGTTCGAGATACCTGGGTGAAGGGAACGTCCAGCAAGTTACTCCAGAATCAGGTTATGCAGGTTATTAGGAAAGAGAGACAGTGGCCTGGACTCCCACGACACCACCCGGGGCCCTACTGCCCAGGGAATGTTCAGATAACCGATCCCAAGTTCGTAGTGGTCATTCTTCATTCGCTGGTACAGCTTTTCAAGCGCTCCCAATTGTATCTCTGGATCGGCGATGGCCAGGGCTTCATCAATCATGGCGTACACCTCCGGGTCGTCTTGCACCCGGGATATGCGGGAGGGGTTCCCATAACGGCCCTTGGTAATACCCGTGGCGTCTACCCGGGTCTCGTTGTCCCGGAAGTACCACTGGCCAACCAGCTCCCCGGCGTCCTCAGCGCCTTCCAGGCCTACTTTTTCGCTGACCCTCACCTCTACATCGAGCCCAAGTTCCCGTTTCCAGTTTTCGGCAATCAGTTGAGACGCTTCAGGCAGCAATGGAAGCGACGGAGAGATCAGGGTGTTAATTATTAGCGTCCCCGGTTCCTTCCCTTCGGGATTCGTTGGGGTCTTGTAGCCTGCCTCGGCCATCAGTTCCCGGGCCTTGTCCGGGTCGAAGGGGAAGGGGTCCAGTTCTGGAGTGTAGCCGATGGTGCTGGGCGTAATGGCGGAAAATCCCTTCACCTCCATTGCCTCAGCCCCATAGAGGGTGTTCCGCATCAACTCCTTGTCTATAGCGTAAGCCAAAGCCTGGCGTACTCGCTTGTCATAGAGCAACAATTCCGGCCCTTTCCAGCACAATTCACAGATGAAGAAGAAATACACGCCTTCCCGGCCGAATACGAGACGCCCCCCTCCGGCTTCGACCTGTCCCTTGGCTTGTAAGGTCACGGGGGCGATGTCGGCCTCTCCGGCACGGATGGCCGCCACCCGGATAGCCTCTTCCGGGACCGATCTAAGGTCAAAGTTGGCGAATTTCGGTCTTCGGTCTTCGGGCAGGCCGTTGCCGGGTTGATAGTAGTAGTCCTGAAACCGCTCGAACTCCATCACTTCGGCGGGGACGTGGCCCACCAGCTTCAGGGACCCGGTGCCAATGGGGTTCTTATCGTAGGCCACCGCGTCGGCCAAGCCATCGATTGTATCGCGCTTGGGGAGGGCGCCGTACCAAACGGGAGACCTCCTGGAGAAGTAGTAGTCGGCGATACCAGTATGGGGAGTAGTGGTGGTTATGCTGATTTTATTGGCGCCGGTCTTTTCCATCTTGTCCAGAATATTTTCCAAGGCCCACATCGCGCCGCTGGTGGTGTATTCCCGGGACTCGTGGCTATAAAAATGCTGCCAAGTCCACAGAACGTCATCCGCAGTTACTTCCGTCCCGTCATGGAACTTGACCCCATCTCTTAGCGTTACAGTCCAGCTAAGGCCGTCACTGGAGAGCTCCCATTCGGTAGCCATACCCGGTATCAACTCAAAATCGTCGCTAATTTCTATCAAGTATCCAGTAATCAGGCGGCCATACTGGTTGGGGTCGCCTCCAGGGGCTAACGCGGGGTCAAATCTCTCGTTACCCCAGGCAGCCGTCATCCAGATCACCTTGCCTGGGTTGACCTCCGGTGTCCCTCCGCCATCTTCTCCACCGGCGCCGGAGCAGCCGTTAGCTGGGCGGCGGCCTGGGGTGGTGCGGTCGCGGGAGACGGTGCTGTTGGCGCTGGTGGCGGTAGCCTGCGCCGGCGTTGCCGCGCCAACAGCATTACCCCCAGGCTCAATGTCCAAGAAATTTTCGGTTTACAGTTCCCAATCAATCCCATAGTGCTCCTCCTGAAATGATGCGGGATGTCCGGCGAAATGTACCAACCCCCGGTTAAAGAAGTAGGGTGACTTGAAGGCAACTGTTACAACTATTCGATTGCCAAAATGTAGTGTGTTATCGTAATAATCGTTCTACAATAAGCATAATTCTGGGGAAATTATCGTTGTTGTTCTTATCGTTTCGTTGGCGTCCCTTGTAACCTATAGCATTAATCCAAACGGTGTCAACCTAGAACAAGCTATTATGGGTATGCCAGTGGCTAGTAGTGAGTCAAACTTGATTTAGATGGTAATGGGAAATATTGACCGAAGGCGCTACCCTGACTCTGGATAGAGTGGATGGGAGGAGGCGGTATGGTCAGGGAAAAGTATGGCGTCCGGCTGACGCCGGAACAACGGGACCAGCTCCAGCATTTGGTTCGTGCCGGAAAAGGCTCAGCCCGGGGGATCATCCGGGCACGGATTCTGCTCAAGACGGATGAGGGATGGAGCGCTCCCCAGGTGGCGGAAGCCCTGGATGTGGCCGAGGGCACTGTATTTCGGATCAAGCGGCGCTTGGCCGAAGCGGGGCTGGAAGGGGCGCTGAAAGACCGGCCTCAAGCCCATCGGTACCGAAAGCTGGACGACCGGGGCGAAGCCCACCTCATCGCGCTGGCCTGCTCCGAACCGCCGGAAGGGCATGAACACTGGACCCTGCGCCTGCTGGCAGGCAAGGTGGTGGAGTTGGGGTTGGCGCCCTCCCTATCCCACGAGACGGTGCGGCTGCACCTGGAAAAAACGCCCTCAAGCCGTGGCAGAAGCGGGAGTGGTGCATCCCCCAGGTGAGCGCCGAATTCGTGGCCCACATGGAGGATGTGCTGGATTTGTACGCCGAACCCTATGACCCGCAACGACCGGTGGTCTGCTTTGACGAGACCTCCACCCAGTTGCTGGCCGACACCCGGCCCCCGCTGCCGGCCCAGCCGGGGATACCAGCGCGGCAGGACTACGAGTACCGCAGGGAAGGCACCCGCAACCTGTTCCTGGCCTGTGAACCCCTGGCCGGCTGGCGCCACGTGGCGGTTACCCAGCGGCGCACGATGCAGGACTTCGCCCAGCAGATGCGCTGGCTGGTGGATGAGGCCTACCCAGAAGGTCCCGGTGGTGTGGCTGGTCTTGGACAACCTGAACACCCACCGCATGGCATCCCTGTACGAGACCTTCTCGGCGGCGGAAGCCCGGCGGATTGCCCAGCGGCTGGAGTTTCACTACACCCCCAAGCACGGCAGTTGGCTCAATATGGCGGAAATCGAGTTCAGCGTCCTGTCTCGCTGCTGCCTCAAGCAGCGCGTCCCCGACGAACCGGCCCTCCGGCGGGAGGTCCAGGCCCTGGTCACGGAGCGAAACGTCGCCCAAGCGACCATCAACTGGCGGTTCAACACTCAGGACGCCCGAATCAAACTCTATCGCCTCTGTCCCTTTGATTCCTAACATGACTGACTACTAGTAGTCAGTCAACCTTGATGTTGAAAGTCATACAGGAATCTGGCCGATAGTCGTATACTGCTTGGGATGAAGTTCTGATGGGGGGGGGTGGCAGTGATGATCAGGGACAAGTACGCCGTGCGGCTGGCGCCGGAACAACGGGAAGAACTCCAGAATCTGATTCGGGTTGGGAAAAGCTCGGCCCGAGTGACCGCCAGGGCGCGGATTCTCCTCAAGAGCGACGACAGTTGGGCCGCTCCCAAGGTGGCCGAGGCGCTGGATGTGGCGCTGGGCACCGTGTACCGGATTAAGCAGCGCTTTACCGAGGAAGGGTTGGACGGGGCCCTGTGGGACCGGCGCCAGGTCAACCGGCATCGGAAGTTGGACGACCGGAGCGAAGCCCACCTCATCGCGTTGGCCTGCAGTCCAGCGCCGGAGGGCCACGACCACTGGACCCTGCGCCTGCTGGCTGGCAAGGTGGTGGAACTGGGGCTGGCGTCCTCCATGTCCCACGAGGGAGTGCGTAAGCGTCTCAAAAAAACGTTCTCAAGCCGTGGCAGAAGCAGGAGTGGTGCATCCCCAAGGTGAGCGCCGAGTTCGTGGCCAACATGGAGGACGTGCTGGACCTGTACGCCGAACCGTATGACCCCCAGCGTCCGGTGGTCTGCTTTGACGAGACCTCCACCCAGTTGCTGGCGGAGACCCGGCCCTCTCTGCCGCCCCAGCCTGGACTTCCCCGGCGGCAGGACTACGAGTACCGCAGGGAAGGCACCCGCAATCTGTTCCTGGCCTGCGAGCCGCTGGCCGGGTGGCGGCAGGTGGCGGTGACCCAGCGGCGCACCATGCAGGACTTCGCCCACCAGATGCGCTGGCTGGTGGATGAAGCCTATCCGGAGGTCCCGGTGGTGCGGGTGGTCCTGGACAATCTCAACACCCACCGCGCGGCGTCGCTGTACGAGACGTTCCCAGCGGCCGAGGCCCGGCGGATTGCGAAACGGCTGGAGTTCCACTACACCCCGAAGCACGGGAGTTGGTTGAATATGGCGGAAATCGAGTTCAGCGTGCTGTCCCGCTGCTGCCTGAAGCAGCGGCTCCCCGACGAGGATGCGCTCGGGAGGGAAGTCCAGGCACTGGTGCGGGAGCGCAACGCCGCCCGAGTTGGTATCAACTGGCGGTTCAAAACCCAGGATGCTCGAACCAAACTTCACCGCCTCTACCCTTTTGATTCCAAAGTTGACTGACTACTAGCGCGGGACTCAGGGTGAGCGGACTGGATGGTTGGGAGTGGATCGATGGGCTCACCACGAACGGTTGGGGGGTGTTTTGTGCGACCGTTCGTTGGCCCTTCGACGGGGCTCAGGACGAACGGACTGGGTGTTTAGAGGGCTGTCGGTTGGTCCCTCGACGGCGCTCAGGATGAAGGGACTGGGTGGAGACAGGGTTGGGAAGTATGTTGGGCAGGGATTTTAGACTCCTCGCTCCGCTCGGGGTGACAGAGGATCGCTGGGGGTGGCTATCGAAAGACTTTGGGGGTGTCATTTCGGGGCGATAATGGAAAGTCTCTGGAGGGGATGCCCAGGGTCTTACGTTTTTCCCGTTGGGGATTCTTGGAACATCCCGTCGTTACGGCGGCGGCGGGAACCCAGGAATGGCAGAGTTTAGGAACTGGGGTGGTTCGACGGGCTCACGAGCGGGGGGCGTTAAGTGCGGCCGTCCGCTGGCCCTTCGACGGGGCTCAGGACGAACGGACTGGAGGGTTGGGGGTAGTTCGGCGGGTTGGGGTGGGGGTTAGGTTGGGGTTCCGCCACTTTGCGATAATGGAAACGCTCTGAAGAGGACACCGAATTGATAATCAAACTTACTGCATCGTATAATATTGTTGGTTTAGTGACCCCTTTTGGTATGCCCCACCCCGGTTGGAGGAAGCATGATGGTTGATGTTTTGACAGGAACTTTCACGGTAAAGGCGGGCCACGCCCAGATGCTCAAGGGTGGCGTCATCATGGACGTGGTCACGGCGGAACAGGCCCAAATTGCGGAGGAAGCCGGGGCGGTAGCCGTGATGGCCCTAGAGCGGGTTCCCGCCGACATCCGGGCAGAAGGCGGAGTCGCCCGCATGACCGACCCGGTTAAAATCTGCGAAATCATTGACGCGGTTAGCATTCCGGTGATGGCCAAGTGCCGGATTGGTCACTTCGTTGAGGCGCAAGTGTTGGAATCGCTGGGCGTTGACTATGTTGACGAATCCGAGGTGTTGACGCCCGCCGACGAGGTTCACCACGTCTGGAAGCACGATTTCAAAGTCCCCTTCGTGTGCGGCTGCCGCGACTTGGGAGAAGCCCTGCGCCGCATGTCGGAAGGCGCGGCGATGATCCGAACCAAGGGTGAGGCGGGCACCGGAGACATTGTTGAGGCGGTCCGCCACATGCGGGCGGTGCAAGACGCCATCCGCAAGCTTCAGACCATGCCCGAGGACGAGTTGGTGGTGGAAGCGCGGAACCACGGGGTAAGCCTGGAACTTTTGACCAAGACCAGGGAATTGGGACGGCTGCCGGTGGTGAATTTCGCCGCCGGAGGGGTGGCGACTCCCGCCGATGCCGCACTAATGATGCAGTTGGGCGCGGACGGATGCTTTGTCGGTTCAGGAATTTTCAAGTCCGACGAGCCGGAGAAGCGAGCCTACGCCATAGTTCAGGCAGTCACCCACTACAACAACCCGGAGATTATTGCCGAGGTGTCGAAAAACCTGGGCGAAGCCATGGTGGGAATCAGCACGCGGAGCATCCCTCAGGACCAGTTGTTGGCGCCCCGCAGCATTTAGGCGGCCCATCGGACCAGCGCGCAACTAGACACCAACCGGAGCAGGAGGCCAATTGGGGACGCAGGACATCATCGCCCAAAACCTGGCGGTCGTTGAAGCCCACTTTCACTCCGAAGCGGCCAACGAAGTGGAAGAGGCGCTGGAGCTGTATACCGACGACATTGTCTGGGAAGCGCCGGCCCGTCAACTGGTATTCACCGGGAAAGAACCGGTGGCGGAAAACTATCGGGGGATTTTTGGGTCGATGCGGGATGTAGAAATCCGCACGTTGGACCGTTTCGCGACCGAGGACCGGGTAACCGACGACAGCATTTTAACTTTCACCCTGACCAAGGAAGGGTTCTTGCCTTTTCCGGTGGGTCAAAAAGTTGAGATGCGGTTGGTCCACATCTTTGAGATGCGTGACGGGAAAATCAGCAAAGAGATCGCTTTTGAGATGCCCCGGGCGGCGGCTTAGAAGAGTCTTAGGCACGGGCGGAACAGGAAAGCAGGTACCGGGCAGCATACTGAATTGAAGATTGGCGTTCTGGCAGTCCAGGGAGATTTCGTTGAACACACGGCCATCCTTCGCCGGTTGGGCGTAGATAGCCAAGAAATCCGGCTTCCCGACCAGTTGGAGGAATTGGACGGTCTGATAATCCCGGGAGGTGAAAGCACCACTCTGAGCAGGTTGATGAGCATCTACCATCTCCGGGAGCCGGTTGCGGAGATGGTGCGCCAGCAGAAAACGGTTTGGGGCACCTGCGCCGGCATGATAATGATGGCTCGGGAGATAACCGAGGAAGACCCGATACCGCTCAATCTCATGGACATTGGGGTCCAGCGCAACGCTTTCGGACGACAAATCGACAGCTTCGAACAGGACCTGAATATCAACTGGTTCGACGGCCCGCCGTTCCACGCCATTTTCATCCGGGCGCCGATCATCATACGAATAGGCCCGGAAGTGGCAACCTTGGCTGAATTGCCTGACGGCCGCCCGGTGGCGGTGCAGCAGGGAAATTTGATGGCCACTTCGTTTCATCCGGAGTTGACCAGCGATTTCCGCTTTCACCAGCATTTTCTCAACGTGGCCGCCCAGGCTTCCACCGAACCGGCGCCATGATTGAATCGTTCCGGGTCAGCGACGCCTTAAGGAGTATCGTCTTCAACACTCCTTCGGCCCCCAACCTGGCCAATCCCAGGAAGGGCGGCGGGGAACGAAACCGGCTGCGGAACCTGGACCTGTGGAGACAGGTAGTTACCCACCAAGACACGAGGATTACTCTGGCGCGGTGGAACGGGCTCAGACTGGGAGGGTTGGTTTCGGCCCGGACCACGGGTGGGAAGACTTGGGAAATTGACCATCTCTTTCTGCCGGCTCCGTTCCTGCACGGTGACACAGGGTCTCAACAACGGGACCATCGGATAGACCGGGGGGCCCTGGAACTTTTGGAGGAACTGGTAAGTCTGGCCGGGTCCCGTCAGGCGGAACGAGTGGTACTCCGGTTGCCCGCCAATTCTCCGGCAGTATTGATCGCAACGCGAGCGGGTTTTTTTGCCTATTTCGAAGAAACCCGTTGGGAAGGTTGGGCGGGAGGCCTCCGGCCCAATGAACACAACCCTTCCGATGGGTTCCGGGTAATGAGGAGCGGGGACGAGCACGGGTTGTTTCAATTGTTCAACGCCTGCACCCCGGCCCAAGTGCGCATGGCATTGGCCCCGACTTTTGAACGATGGAATGAAGTGCAGAGCCTATGGCCTGGACGCCGGCAGGAGTGGGTGAAGGAAGAAGGGGGGAAGATTGTCGGTTGGTTAGGGTTGTCTCAAGTAGGAGAAACCCTCGAAGGACGGTTGATGGCCCACCCAGACCACCGGAGGGTAGGCGAAGAATTGCTGGAGTTGGCTTTTTGCCGCCCGGGGGCCCAGCGTTGGTTGGTCCCGGGTTTCCAGTCCACCGTATCGGCGATATTGCCCGGACAAGGGTTAGAAGAAACCGGAGGGTTTAAGGTACTCATCAACACGGTTGCCACACCAGTGAAATCTTACGGAATGGCTACAGTGGAGGCTTAACTTGGTGGTTGTGGGAAGCTCGGTCCAGGAAGACCTAGAGCTCTACTTGGGGGTTTTGCCCCCTCGGGTAACGGAAGCGTTGCGCCGCCGGGAAGACTTATCCGAGCTATTAGAGGTGGTGTTGGACCTGGGACGACCACCGGAAGCCCGTTTCATATCGGGAGACGCCGCGCTGGATGACGTGGAGGTAACCCGGGAAGACCTGGAGTTGGTGACACGGCAGATTGGAGACTTTGGGGATGACAACCGGGCGGGTATTGAAAGGACGCTACACCGGATTTCGGCGATCCGCAACCGCAAGGGCGAAGTCATTGGAATAACCTGCCGGGTAGGCCGGGCGGTCTACGGGACGATCAGAATCATCGAGGACCTGGCCTTCTCCGGGCAGAATATCCTGCTGTTGGGGCGTCCTGGGGTGGGGAAGACCACGATGCTACGGGAGATGGCCCGGGTTTTGGCGGACGACGCCAAGAAACGGGTGATAATTGTCGATACGTCCAACGAAATAGCCGGTGACGGGGATGTGCCCCACCCGGCCATTGGCCACGCGCGGCGGATGCAGGTGGCAACGCCCAATGCGCAACATGGGGTGATGATTGAAGCGGTGGAGAACCACATGCCCCAAGTCATCATCATCGACGAGATGGGGAACGAGCAAGAGGCCGCCGCGGCCCGCACCATCGCCGAGCGGGGGGTGCAGTTGGTGGCGACCGCTCACGGGAACACGCTGGACAACCTGATCCTCAACCCCACTTTGTCCGACCTGATTGGGGGCATCCAAACGGTGACGCTGGGAGACCAGGAAGCGAAGTACCGGGGGACCCAAAAGACGGTGTTGGAACGGAAAGCGCCGCCCACCTTTGACGTGGTGGTGGAAATCCAGAGTTGGGAGCAGGTGGCGGTCCACGAGGACGTGGCCAACGTGGTGGACCAAGGGTTGCGGGGTTACCAGATAGCGCCGGTAACCCGCCGG
The DNA here is from genome assembly GCA_965205495.1 of Dehalococcoidia bacterium. Classification (GTDB taxonomy): domain Bacteria; phylum Chloroflexota; class Dehalococcoidia; order Lucifugimonadales; family UBA3495; genus CATOSK01. The sequence continues at coordinate 3,286,489 of CBDBHA010000002.1, read as the reverse complement.
TTGGGTGAGGACGGCGAGGTTGAAGTGAGCCAGGACGCACCCCGCCGCAGTGAAGGGACGCCTGGTGCCTGGTCGCCCCAGAGGTCTTCTCACGAAAACCGGCGGCCTTCCACTCAACCCATGATGAACGGGGCGAGCAACGCTTCAGGTGATGACCGCCACATTGACGAGCGAGTGTTTTTGTTTGGGGTAGGGCGGGACAAACTGGAGGCCGCCCAAGCCGAGAGCAAGGTATTTCTCGACATCGCCAACGAACTCCGGCGGGCCACCCTGGTGTTGACCACCAAGACCCACTACCGGCGGGGAGCGCAGTTGGTAAAGGTTGCGGAATCGAGCGGTACTCCGGTATACGTCCTGCGGAAGAACACGGTGCCCCAGCTCATTGAATTCTTGAGGACGTTGGCCCGGGACCGTGGGCTTGACGCGGGGCAACCAACCGCGCCCGAAGGGGGCAACGAAGTTTCCAAAGCTTCTTTGGAAGAGGCGATGCAGGAAGCGGAACGGGCCGCGGAACGGGTTATGGGCGGGGAGTTCAGCGTATTGCTGACGCCCCAGCGTCCCTATGTCCGCAGGCTGCAACACATGCTGGCGGAGCGGTTCAGTCTTGCATCAACCAGCCGGGGGCGGGAGCCGGAGCGGGCCGTCCTAATCTACAAACCGTAAAGCCCGCGCCGGGGACGAGACTACCCCAACGGCGGGACGATTGCAAAGTGATGCAATTCTGAGGGAAAGGGACGCTTGCCAGGCCAGCTACGACCTGGATTCCGGCCTTCGCGGGAATGACGATAGGTGGCGGGAATTACGATAGGTGTTCGTAGGGACTTTGCAATTGTCCTGTCATCGGACGGCGCTGACCTGGTGCCAGTTGGCCATCGACGGAAACTACGGCGTTTAACCAGAGGTGAGTTTTGGGTGGGCCGATCTTTATTTCCCTGGAAGGCGGCGATGGGTCCGGCAAATCGACGCAAGCAAACCTGCTGCACCAACGGCTCTGGGACGCGGGAGTTAGGGCCGCGTTAATCCACGAGCCGGGTTCCACTCCCTTGGGGGAACACCTCCGCGATTATTTGAAAAGCAAGCAACCCCTTTCCCCGGAAGCGGAACTGCTGCTTTTTGAGGCGGCGCGGACCCAATTGGTCCGTGACGTTATCCAACCGAATCTGGCCAATGGAATCACCGTGGTGACCGACCGGTTCGAGGCTTCGTCGGTGGCATATCAGGGGTATGGCCGGGGAATAGCTTTGGACATTGTTGAGCGGCTCAACGACTTCGCGGTCCAAGGGAAGGTACCCGACCTGACGTTTCTGCTGGATATTGACCCGGCCGAGGGATTACGGCGGGTAGGGGACACGCAATTGTCGCTGCCGTTGGGAGAAGAGGGTAAAGCCCCGGTTGGGAGGCAGGATGTGGAGGAGGAGCGCCGTTTTGAAGATGCGCCAATCCAGTTTCACCGGCGGGTGAGGGATGGGTTCCTGGCTCAGGCGGCGGCCAACCCGAAGAGATGGGTGGTGATTGACGCCGGTCAAACGGCGGAGCGGGTACACGAGCAGCTTTGGGGGGTAACGCTGGAGCGGTTGGGTTAAGCGGCGATTGGGTTTTTCAAACAACGAACCGGCCCCACGTGTGAAACGAGGGGCCGGTTTTTTGACGATTGATGCGCCGCGTTGGGCGCCGACGGTGGTTAGTTGTCGGCGGGAACGGGAGCGGTGTCGACTTCCGCGATCCTAGCGGTAATGATTTCCTTCATTTTGCGGACGCGACCCAGATCGGGGTAGATATTGCCTTCGCCGAGCTTGTCGAAGATCTTTTCGCCGTCCACGAACACTTCCATGATCGCCTGGCCTCGGGGGGAGATGGTTATGGCAACGTCACCACCGTAAGCCCGGAAAAACTCATTCGCCATCCACGTGGCGGTAGCATGGTGCTGTCAAGGAACGCAGTAAGTGATCTCTACCTGGACTTTACCTTCCATGGATAATCCTCCTAAGAGTAGGGAGTTCTGAGACAATGTGAATTTTAGCACAACCGGCGAAAATATGTCTACAAATGGATGACATCATGAAGGAGACAGGCCGGTCTATTGGTACAGCTTTCGGGGGCCAACAGTTTTGAGGTATCCCTCCACATTGTGCCGGGTTTCGGGGATGGAATCGCCACCGAATTTTTCCATAAAGGCACCGGCCAGGACCAGGGCAACCATAGCCTCGCCAATTACCCCGGCGGGGGGGACCTGGCAAACGTCGGAACGCTCAAAGTGGGCTTGGACCGGCTCGCCGGTATCCAGGTCGACGGAGGGCAACGGGTTGTGCAGGGTGGCGATGGGTTTGATGCCGAAACGGGCGACCATGGGCATACCGTCGGTCATGCCGCCTTCGGTGCCACCGGCGCGGTTGGTCTTACGCTGCCAAGGATTATCCGGGTCGGTAACGGGTTCAATGACATCATGGACCTGGGAACCCCGCCGGTCCATGATTTCCCAGCCGGGGCCGATGGATACGGCTTTGACCGCGTTGATGGACATGAGGGCTTGGGATATGAGGCCGTCAATTTTGCGGTCCCAATGAGCGTAGGAGCCCAGGCCGATGGGGATGCCTTCGGCGATGACTTCCACGATACCGCCAATGGTGTCGCCGGCGGCTTTGGTTGCGTCGATTTCGGCCATCATTAGCTCCGAGGCTGCGGGGTCGATGCAGCGGACCGGAGAGTCTTCCACGGCGTCCCAATCGATGGTTTCGGGGATGTCAGCTTTGATTCCGCCGATGGAGATGACGTGGCTGTGGAGTTGAATACCGAACTCTTCCAGCAGCCGCATTGCGATTGAACCTGCGGCAACGCGGGCGGCAGTCTCCCGGGCGCTGGAGCGTTCCAGGGAGTTGCGAACGTCGTCGAAGCCGTATTTCATGGTACCGGGCAAGTCGGCGTGGCCGGGACGAATGCGGGTGACCCGCCGGTTGCGGCCTTCCTGGGACGGATTTTCAACGTATTCAATCGCCATGGCCTCGGTCCAGTTGGCCCAGTCCTTGTTTTCGATGGTCATGCCGATGGGACTACCCAGGGTGCGGCCGTGGCGAACGCCGGACATGATGATGGCGTGGTCCTGCTCGATCAACATCCGTCCGCCGCGCCCGTAGCCTTTTTGGCGGCGGCCTAGTTGGACGCCGATGTAGTCTTCACTGATGGGGAGACCGGCCGGGATACCTTCAACGATAATTATCAGGCCCGGGCCGTGGGACTCGCCTGCGGTGAACCACCGAATCATTTGCACACCTCGGTTGGTTTATGCCCCATCGTCGACGCGGGGCGGGGGGATTTCATTTGGTAAGGGAGGTTGGGCAGTTTTTTGAAACGCCTACATCCCGGGGTCCGGGAAGCCTGCGGTGGCGCCCCGACCTGTTTGGGATATCTAGGAGTCCTGGCTTTGGGACCTGGCGGCCATGGCCTTGGCCGCCGCTTCGAGCATGACCGGCACGGGGGCTGGATTACCGGTCCACATTTCGAAGGAGGCCGCTCCCTGGTGGACCAACATCTGGATTCCGCCGAGGATTCCAGCTCCGGCCCGGGCCGCTTCCCGCAGCAAGGGCGTTTCCAGGGGATTATACACCAGGTCATAGACCAGGGAGGTTGGCGGGATTTGGTACATCATCAGCGGCGCGACGGTGGGATTGGGGCCATGGGCCATTCCCAGGGTGGTGCAGTTAACGATTAAGTCGGAGGCGACGGCGGCCAGGGAAAGCTCGTTCCAGGCCAGGGGAATGGCCTGGGCCGGGACTCCCCTAGCCTGGGCCAATCTGACCAGCGGTTCGGCTCTTGGGAGGGTCCGGTTAGCGACCAAGAGTTGGCTGATTCCTTCGCGGAGCAACGCCTGCACCACGCCACGGGCCGCCCCGCCGGCGCCGAGAACCAGAACCCGTTGTCCGGCGGGTTCAAAACTGGCGCCGTCTTTTAGTACCTGCAAGAAGCCGTAACCGTCGGTGTTATGGCCGGTCAGACGCCCGTTTCGATTGACGATGGTATTGACGGCTCCGGCCTCGGTGGCCCAATCGTCCACCTCATCCAAATAGGGGATTACCGATTCCTTGTGCGGAACGGTTACGTTGATGCCCAAGACTTCGGGACGGCGGAGGGCTTGAACGAACTCTCCGACCCGTTCGGGAGAAACCTCCCAGGCTTCGTAGGTGGCGTCCATGTGGTAGTGGTCGAGGGCAGCCTGCTGGAACACCGGGGAAATGGAGTGCCCGATGGGGAAGCCAATGATGCCAAGTTCGCTGCTCAATGTTGGCGGCCTCTTGGTGGTATGGGGCCGGGATGAGGGGCAAACGCGAGTATACAAGCCCCTGACGGAGGGGACAACAAAAACGGCGGCCGGAGGGAGCGGAGCACCGTTAACAGGTGGTGAGAGCGGAAGCTGGGTCGGGGGGTGGCGGTCCCGGGGCGAGGCCGCCAGTGCAGGCGGTAAGGTCCATTAGGGTAGCCCCACCGATGACGGTTTGCGGGTGGACCTGGGCTGCGGGGTAGCCACCAACGGCGAATACTACCGCCTGGTTCTGAAAAGGAACGACTATAGCAGAGAACTTCCCGTCTTCGGCGACAATCCCCAGGCTTACCTCTTGCCCTTGGACGTAGGCAGCGATAACCGTTCCCGCAGGGGCCAACGTGCCATCAAGGCTAGCGGCGCCGATGAAAATATGCGGGGGTTGGGTGCTGGGGACTAGGGTAGCTTGAGGGGTTGGGTCGGGGGCGAGGGTTGGCGGCGGCGGGGGAACGTCAGTAGGAACCGGAGTTGGAGTCTGAGTTGGGACCGGAGCCGCCGTGGGGGAGGGGGCAACAGTTGACGCAACGATACTGACCACGGGCGCGGTCGTGCGAGTGGGGGCGGGCGGGTCAGTGGGCGCGGGTGTAGGGGCGGCCGTGGGGGATGCAACCGTTGGATTTGGGGCGGGTTGGACGTCGTCACCACCACATGCGGCCATCGAGACGACCAACAAGATTCCCAGTCCCAGGAGTTTTAATCCAGCCCATCCACCCATCTTCTCCCCCTTTAAATGCCGGTCTTGCTCAGACCTTTTTGCCGAGTTGTAGTGGCGCCGAGACAATTCTTAATTTACAACATAGCCGGGCAGACGACCAGACCATGAGGGACCGATTTGAGGGTGTTTTCGTTGTTGTTGTGGGGAGGTTGCGGCGGTGGATTTTAGATTCCTCCCTGCGGTCGGAATGACAGATCGGGGTGGGGCGGAATGCCCTTAGACGGGCTCAGGGTGAAAGGGGGGCGGGGAATGACCCTACTTCGACGGGGATTCGTCCTTCGACGGGCTCAGGACGGGGAGGGGGGCGAAGCTGCATTTGGGGAGAGTGAAAAGGCCCTGGCAACGGATTGGGGCATGGTGGGCGGGGAAGGCATCCTCCATTTTCAGAAGACGGCCTTAGCAAAACTCTTCGATTCGCTGGCGGCTAGGGAACCAGGTTAGTCTCCCAGTTGGACGAGGATTTCTTCCAGGCGCTGGGTTTGTTCCGACAAGGACCGGAGCCTTTCTTCTTCGTTTTGCACGACGTCGGGGCGGGCTTTGGCTCGGAAATCCGGGTTTGAAACCAGGGTTTCAACGCGGGTCAAGTTTTTTCGGGCGTTTTCCAGTTCCTGTTGCAGACGCAGCCGCTCGGCGGACAAATCAATCACGCCTTCCAGGGGAAGCCGAACAACTAGGGGATTCACCAGCAGGGTTACTCCCTGGGACTGGGTTTGGGGTGGGGAGTCGGTCCCGAAAATCTGGAGGGGTTCGATCCGGGAAAGCGCTTTGATGACCTGGGACTCCTCTTGGATGGTCTGTTGGAGTCCATTGGCCTGGACCTGGGCCGGTAGGAGTTGGTCGGCGGGTATCCGAAGCTGGGCGCGGGTATTGCGGACGGCGCGAATGGCCTGCATGACCAGATTCACTTCGTCCTCGGCCTGCTGGTCGGTTCGGGGTTCGGGAGCCTGGGGGTACGGGGCAATCATAATCGACGCGGGCAGATCGCCCTCTTGGGGCAACCGTCCGACGAGGTTTTGCCAAATCTCCTCGGTGATGAAGGGCATAAAGGGGTGGAGCAGGCGGAGAGTGCGCTCCAGAACGTGGGCGAGCACCGGCAAGGGAGAAGGGCCCTGATTGGAACGGAGCCGAATCTTGGCCATTTCGATGTACCAATCGCAGAAGTCGTTCCAAACAAACTCGTACAACCTCTGTTGGGCTTCGCCAAGCTCAAAGTTTTCCAGGGCTTGGGCAACATCGATGGTAACACGGTCGAGGAGACTGACAATCCAACGGTCTTCCCGGTGTGCCAGGTGGGGAAGGTTGCTCCAACCCTGGAGGCCATCCCGCCCTTCGAAGCTGGTCATCACGTAGCGGGCGGCGTTCCAGACCTTGTTGGCGAAATTGCGGGCGGCTTCCAGCTTGCCGTCGGTGATGCGAAGGTCGTTGCCGGGGGCGGTGCCGGTGGTGAGGGCGAACCGGAGGGCGTCGGTGCCGTAAAGGTCAATCAAGTCCAAGGGGTCGAGGGTATTGCCCCGGGTCTTGCTCATCTTGGCGCCGTGAGCGTCACGGACGAGGCCGTGGAGGTAAACGGTACGGAAGGGGATGTCGCCGGTATTTTCGATGCCCATCATAATCATGCGGGCGATCCAAAAGAAGAGGATGTCGTAGCCGGTTTCCATAACCGCCGTGGGGTAGAAGTAACTGAGGTCCTGGGAATCTTCGGGCCAACCCAGGGTGGAGTGAGGCCAGAGACCGGAACTGAACCAGGTATCGAGGACGTCAGGGTCCTGCTGGATTTCCTGAGAGCCACAGTTGGGGCATTGGGTTAAATCGTCCAACGAGGCGATGGGTTCGGGGCAGGACGGGCAGTACCAGACCGGGATGCGATGGCCCCACCAAAGCTGGCGGCTGATGCACCAGTCGCGGATGTTCTCCAGCCAGTTCAAATAAACGCGGCTAAAGCGGTCGGGGACGACTTTGATATCGCCACCGGCCACGGCGGCGTGGGCCCGTCCAGCGATGCTGGACGGGTCGTCGTGGCGGCCCACGTTCAAGAACCATTGGAGGCTGATGAGGGGCTCAACCACGGAATCGCAGCGTTGGCAGTGGCCCACAGAATGGGTGTAGTCCTCTATGTGGTCCAACAGGCCAAGGGATTCCAGTTCGGCAACGACGTCGTTGCGGGCCTGGAAGCGTTCGACGCCTTGATACTTACCGGCGGCGGCGGTCATATTGCCGTCGAAACCGATTACGTTGATGAATTCCAAACCGTGACGGACACCGATTTCGAAGTCCACCGGGTCGTGGCCGGGCGTGACTTTCAACGCGCCGGTGCCGAAGTCCATTTCCAGGGCGTCGTCGGCAACAACCGGAATGGGGCGGTCCATTATGGGGAGGATGGCGTCTTGGCCGACCAAATCGCGGTAGCGGGGGTCGTCTGGGTGCACGGCGACGCCGGTATCGCCCAACATGGATTCGGGACGGGTGGTCGCGACGGTGATGTATTCGCCGGAGCGTCCAGCCAAGGGATATTTGATGTGATAGAGCTTGCCGTTGGTCTCTTCGTATTCAACTTCCAGGTCGGATAGGGCGGTGGCGCAACGAGGGCACCAGTTAATGATGCGCTCGTGGCGGTAGATGAGGCCCTTTTGGTAGAGGTTGACGAAGGTGGTGCGAACCGATAGGGCCGGTCCAGGATCGAGGGTGAAACGGAGGCGGGTCCAATCGCAGGAAGCGCCGAGCCGTTTGTGCTGCTCGTCGATGGTATTACCGTATTGGGCAACCCATTCCCAGACCCGTTCCAGGAACTTTTCCCGGCCAAGGTCGTGGCGGGTCAAGCCTTCTTGGGCCAACAGCCGTTCCACAACCCATTGGGTGGCGATACCGGCGTGGTCTTTACCCGGGAGCCACAGGGCGGAGTCTCCCATCATGCGGCGCCAACGGGTAAGGGCGTCTTCGATGGAAGCGGTGAGGGCGTGGCCCAAGTGCAGTTCTCCGGTGACATTGGGCGGGGGCATGATGATGCAGAAGGGTTGCTTATCAGGGTCTACTTTCGGAGTGAAGTAACCCTGGTCCAACCATTGTTGGTAGATCCGGGGTTCAACGTCGGCGGCGCTGTAAGCCCGGGGAATTTGAGAAGCGTTGGCGGTCATGGTGTTGTTCCTTAGCGCCGGAGGTTCGGGTTGGGGGAGAGATGGGGAAAGAGGTTACGACTATCGTAAATATATCACCGGGGCAACAACAGCGTCTATTGGAGGAGGGTTGGGGGGTAACTGTTCAGACTTAAGGAGTCATCCTGGCATTAAACCTTCATTCCGGGCCCCGTATCGGGTACGGGGCAGGCTCCGAGCCGGAAACCAGAACGGTCAGGGAAAGACCAGCGTTCAAAATGACTGGGATTCCTGGATTCCGGCTCAAGGCCGGAATGACGGTATGGGCCGGAATTTCGGCCCTTCGACGGGCTCACCATGATAGCTCAGGATGACGGGGAGGGCCGGAATGACGGACCTTGGGTTGGGCTAACTCCTTCATTCTGAACAGTTACGAGGTTCCGACAGGGTCTTTTGATTATCTGTGGGTAGGCAGATTAGGGTAGGGGTTCCCAGGGCTTCCGGTGAGTTCCTTAGTCCGTTCAGCGGCAGCGACGGGGGGATGGGCCTGCTGCTGGCGATGGGTCATTTGGGACTCCTGCTAGCTGTACTATTCTGTCCCATTTTGTACCATTTGGCCTCAGCGGGTGGTTATGGATTTGATATTTTAGGGTTCCTTCGGCAAACTCGGGGTGATGTGGGAGGGATGTTGGGTGGTTTTAGTATAGAGGGGTGGTGTGGTGGTTGGGAAGGGGCAAGTGTCAGTAACAGGAAGATTGCAAAGTGATGCAATTCTGAGGGTAGGGGGCGCTTGCCAGGCAAGGTACGACCTGGATTCCCGCCTTCGCGGGAATGACGATAGGTGTTCGTAGGGACTTTGCAATTGTCCTGGGGTCAGTAAGTCAGGACCTTTTAATTGTCGGTGTGGGGAGGTTGCGGCGAAGAATTCGGGGGCAAACCGGGTGGGGGCGATGGGATTTTAGATTCCTCCCTACGGTCGGAATGACAGGTAAGGGGGGTTGGGAATGACCCATTCGACGGGGATCAGGCGGTGCCTTCGACGGGTGGTTACGTGTGGTTCGACGGGCTCACCATGATGGCTCGGGGTGGACTGGGGGTGCTTAGTGCGACCGTCCGTTGGTCCTTCGATGGGGCTCAGGACGATCCTTCGACTGAGCTCAGGACGAACGGACTGGAGGGTTGGGGGGTGGTTGGTCCTTCGACGTGGCTTAGGATGATGGGGGGGCTTGGGCGGGAAGTGCCGGGGGCGCTAACCGGTGCTATTATTGGGGCCAGATAAGGATCTAGAGAAGAAGGGGTGCGTTATGGCCTATTACGTTTACGTCACGGGTTTCGAGTCGGACGAAATTTCGGTTTTTACCATGGACCCGGACAGCGGGGAGTTGACGCACCAAAGGGACGTAGCCGTCAGTGGAAAGCCGGCGCCGTTGGCCATTAGCCCGGATAAGGAGACGCTGCATGTGGGGCGGCGGGGGATCCCGGAGATTTCCAGCTATGCGATTGACTATTCCACCGGAGACCTGACGTTTGTTAGCACGGTGGCCCTGGAATTCGACCCTTGCTTCTTGTCCACGGACCGGAAGGGACGTTATCTTTTGTCGTCTTACTACGAGGGGGCGCGGGTGATGGTCCACCCCATCGGCGGGGATGGCGGCGTGCAGGACCCGCCGGCACAGAACTTGAGCACCGGCATTGGAGCGCACAGCATTCAGGCGGACCCGACCAACAAGTTTGCGTTTGTGCCGCATATTTCCGGGCGGGGACCCAATCTGATTATGCAATTCCGGTTGGACGAGGATACCGGGCAACTGACGCCCAACACGCCACCTCACGTTTCGCTGCAGAGCCGGGTGGGGCCGAGGCATTTCACCTTTCACCCGCACCGGGACGCGATTTACTGTTCGAACGAGCAGGGTTGCAGCGTGACGGGGTATGCGCTGGACTCTGGGGCTGGGACGTTGACGCCGTTCCAGACCATCTCGACGCTGCCAGAGGGGTACGCCGGGCCGAACTCCTGCGCCCAAATCCAGGTTGACCCTTCGGGGCGGTTCCTTTACGCGCCGAACCGGGGGCACAACAGCATGGCCTGTTACCGGGTGGGGCAAGAGGACGGGCGGTTGACGTTTAATGGGCACGCTGAAACCGAACCGACGCCCCGGGTCTTTAGCATCGACCCCCAGGGCAAGTTTCTTTACTCGGCGGGGATTGAGTCTGCCAAGCTGGCGGCGTTCAGGATTGACCAGAACGACGGAACGCTGGAGCGGTTTGCCACTTATGACGTTGGGCAGGCACCCATGTGGGTCTTGATTGCAGAGTTGGGAGGTTAGGGCTGGGGGTAACGGGGGGGTAGGGCCTTTTGCTTGTTGTTGTGAAGAGGTTGCGGCGGCGAGTCCAGGGGCAAACCGGCTGGGGGCTATGGATTTTAGATTCCTCCCTACGGTCGGAATGACAGGGAGGGGGCGGTCGGAATGACAGGCATGGGGGGCTCGGAATGACGGGAGGGGGTGCTCTCGGAATGACGTTGGGCAGGGGGCTGGAAGCGGCTTTTGGGGGAAATTAAAAGGCCCTGGGGTTGTGGGGGAGGACGATTGCAAAGTGATGTAATTCTGAGGGAAAGGGACGCTTCCCAGGCAAGGTGCACCCTGGATTCCCGCCTGCGCGGGAATGACGGTAGAGGGCGGGAATGACGATAGGTGTTCGTGGGGACTTTGGAATCGTCCTGGTTAGGACCGTGGGGCTGGGGATAACCGGGGGTAGGGTTAGAGGCCGTAGGCTTTCTTGTAGCTCAGGCTGATGCGGCGTTTGTCCGGGTCGATACTTAGGATTTGGGCGCGGACCTTCTGGCCCTGGTAGACAATTTCGCTGGGATTATTGAGGCGTCGGGGAGAAAGCTCGGAAATGTGGATTAGGCCTTCCACCCAGTCCTCCAGCTTGACGAACGCGCCAAAGTCGGCCAGGCGGGTGACGGTGCCTTCGATGATGTCGCCCTCGTTGTAACGTTCGGGGACGGTCTCCCAGGGTTCGGGCATACAGCGTTTGAGGCTGAGGCTAACGCGGCCCGCTTCCTGGTCGACCTTTAGAACCTGCACGGTCAACTCATCCCCGATGCTGACGACCTCGTCGGGGGACTTGAGCATCCGCCAGGACAGCTCGGAAATGGGGATGAGGCCGTCGGCGTCGCCCAAGTTGAGGAAAGCGCCGAAACCCCGCAGGGAGCGGACGCGGCCGGTGACCAAGGAACCCTCTTCCAAGTTGGCGATGAACCGGCGCCGGGCTTCGTCCCGGCGGCCTTGGTAGAGGGCGCGCTCGGAAAGGACCAGTTTCTCCCGAGAGGCGTCCAGTTCCAGGACGTTAAAATCGGCGGTCTCGCCCACCCGGTCGGTATAGTCTTTCTCCACGCCGTCGGGGGAGGACGGGGCCACATGGGAGCGGGGCACGAAACCCCGAAGTCCCTTGAGGTCGACTTCCAGACCGCCGCGATTGTACCCGGTGATTTTGGCGGTGACGGTTGCACCCCCCTCAAGGGTCTGCTGGAGGTCGGACCAGAGTTGAGTCAGGCGGGCCCGGTCAAGGGACAACAAGGCCATCTCCCGGCCTCGTTCGCCCTGCAGAAGGGTGAAGGCCATGCGGTCGCCCACTTCAAGGCTCTCGCGTTCTTCGGGGGTGAGGGTGCGCATTTCGGCGGTGGGGACCATTCCCTCGGTTTTCAAGCCGATGCTGACCACCAACCCTTCGTCGTCGATGCCGACGACTTCGCCCTCGACAATGTCGCCGGCCCGCAGCCTTTGGGGGGTGAAGGCTTCTTCGGGCAACTGGGACATATCGTTGATGGCGTCCAAATCGGGTCCGACCATACTGGGCGACTCCTTGAGGGGATAATCCGTTGCAACGGGTACATTACAACATAGCAACGGGAATTTTCAAAGTATTTGGGAAGACAGGGTAGGGGCTTTTAATGGGGGTTGTGGGGAGTTTGGGAATGACTAATCGGGGGAAACGGGCTGGCGGCGGTGGTTTTTAGATTCCTCCCTGCGGTCGGAATGACAGGTAGGCGGTGGGGAATGACAGGTAGGGGGGTGGTCGGAATTGCTGATGGCCTTGCCCAGGCCACGTATGAAGAATGAAAATGGGGTTGCGCCGGAACCCTTCGTAACGGGTTATTTTCATGGCAATGGGGGTGTTTAGTGCGACCGTCCGTTGGCCCTTCGACTAGCTCAGGACGAACGGACTGGAGGGTGGTTCGACGGTCTCAGGGTGATGGGAGGGAGGCGAGGTTAGATGGGCAATAGGTCTACTACGGGTTCCAATATGGGTGGTTGGATGGTTTCCAGGGAGGACAGTTTCTGCATGGCCTTGCGGGTATCACTGGCGACCCGGGCCGGGTCCCAGAGGTTGACGCGGAGCTTGAACAGCCAGTAGGTGAACTCCTTCACGTCGGAAAGGGACCAACCCAACGGGTCGCCGGGCAGAGAGTCGGGGAAGGGAGCCGGGGTCTTTTCCGACTTGAGGGAGAACTCCTCCAAGAGGGCGGCGCGGTCCTTGCCGTAAAGGAGGGGGAAGGCCTCTTCCACCAGGTCTTCGCTGTCGGGGTAGCAGCGGGCGCGGTGGCGCTTGCGGACCTCTTCTTCCACCGCCAATTGCAGAGCCTCCTCCAAGACAACACCATACCAGTAGTTGAGGTAGGCCCGATGCTTGGTAGCGCCGATGAGGCGGCGGAAGGTTTCCGGGGAAACGTCGGGCGGCAATTGCCCGGTGAAAAGAAGGGCATCCTTGGCATCGGGGGGCATAAGCCCGTCCAGTTCGCCACACAGGCGTTCGGCCAGGAGCAGCCAGTCCAATGCTTCGCCTTGGATCAGGTATTGATGAGTGCGGCCCTGGTGGACCTCTTGGGGGAGGGTCCAGAGTCCGATGGCTTCAAGAAGAGCTTGGTGCCAGGGGGCTCCAGAGGCAACCGCCGATTTCAGGTGCTGTACGGCTGGGGGCACCGCTTGCGCCAGACCAACGTCATTGGGAAAGGCGGCGGACACATTCTCCGGCTGGTGGGTCACGGCGTTTCGTTCCTCGGCAACCTTGCATCGAACAAGGCCAGACGCTGGGGTTTGGGGGTACGGATGAAGGAGAGGAACTCGTCCCGGGGAAGGGTATTGAGGATATGGTGGGGCTCACACCAAGCACGGCGGGCCACCGCGACGCCGAACCGCCGCTGGGGAAGGCTGCTGTATTGGTGGGAGTCGGTGTTGATAACCAGGGGAACCCCCAATTCGCGGGCCCGGAAGGCGTGGGTGTCCTTCAAGTCCAAGCGTTCCGGCGAGGCGTTTAACTCCAGCGTGGTGCCAGTGTCGCGGGCGGCGTGGAGGACCGCTTCCAGGTCGAATTGAGTAGGGTCGCGGCGGCCAATCAACCGAGTGGACAGGTGGCCGATGATGGTCACCGAGGGATGCCGCATGGCCTGGATCAGGCGTTGGGTCATGGTGTCCTGGTCCTGACCCATGGCCGAATGGACTGAAGCGACAACCACATCGAGTTGGGCCAGCAGTTCGTCGGGGAAGTCCAAAGAAGCGTCGGCGCGGATGTCCACTTCGGAACCGCAGAGGATGGCAATGGGGTAGCGGTCTTGGAGGGAGCGAAGGAGCTTTATCTGCTCTTCCAGGCGTTGGGGGGAGAGGCCGTTGGCGATGCCGAGGCCTTGGGAATGGTCGGTAAGGGCCATGTATTCGTAGCCCTGGGCCACCGCCGCTTCAATCATCACTTCGATGTCGTCGGCGCCGTCGCTCCAATTACTGTGCAGGTGCAGGTCGCCACGGAGGAGCTTTTCTTCCACCAAATTGGGCAAGCAACCCCGTTGGGCGGCGTCCAATTCTTGTACTCCGGTGCGCAGTTCGGGCGGGATGTAGGGGAGGCCGAGGCGGGCGTAAAAAGATGCCTCGTCGGGGAACTCTTCGACCTGGCCGGTCTCCCGGTCCGTGATGCCGTACTCGTTTAGGGAGAGACCCGTGCGGTTGGCATAGTCCCGCAGGCGGATGTTGTGCTGCTGGCTGCCGGTGAAGTATTGGAGGAGGGCGCCGAAAGAGGCTTCTTCGCCGATACGCAAGTCGATTTGAATGCCGGGCTTTACGATGACGCTGGTTTTTTGGTCGCCGTGGACCAGGACTTCCTGGACCTCCGGCAACTCTACCAGGGCTTGGTGTACCTCTTGGGGCTGAGGGGAGACGCCGATGAGGTCGATATCGCCGATGGTCTCTTCCCAGCGGCGGAGGCTGCCCACGGGATAAAGCTGGGTCAGGTGGGGGCATTTCTCGCGCAATGCGGCCACCACGCCCTCGGCGGCGGCCAGGGCATCGCCGATGGGGGTGCGTTGGTCCTTGGTCCGCATGGACTGGATGTGGCGGAGGATGTTGGCGGCGGTTTTCTGGCCTAGGCCGGGGAGGCGGGAAAGTTCACCGGCTTCGATGGCGGCTTCCAGGTCTGCTACGGCGCTGATTTTCAGTTCTTTGGCGATGAGACCGGCGGTCTTGGGGCCGATGCCGGGGACGGCGACGATGTCGAGGATACCCTCGGGAAACTCGTCGAGGAGGCGTTGGTAGGTCTGGACCTGGCCGGTTGCCATGAGTTCTTGAATCTTTTCGCTGATGGCCTTGCCGATGCCGGGGACCTTCTTGAGGTCCATACCGTCGCTGACGGCGCGGTCCAGGGCGAAAGAGAGGTTGGAGATCGTGTGGGCGGCGCGTTGATAGGCGCGAATCTTAAATACGGTGTCGCCCTTTATTTCCAAAAGGGTAGCCATGTTGTCGAAAAGCTGGGCGACTTCTTCGTTAGTTGCCGGCATGGTTGTTTACCCCTGGCGGGACGTTTCCGGGAGACGCTGGGAGTTGGGCCGGAAGTTGGCACTTCTAGTATACCGTGAAACGGGGATTCGTGTGGGGGAGGGATTGACTGGGTTCCCGCCTTCGCGGGAATGACGGTGGGGGGGGCGGGAAGGACGTTTGGGGGGACTGGTTTGGGGCAAGTGGGTTGGGGGCGGTGGATTTTAGATTCCTCCCTTCGGTTCGGAATGACAGGTGGGGGCGGTTCGGGAATGATAGGTGGGGGTTGGTGGGGAATGACAGGTGGGGGTGGGGGGCATTGACTGGGGTTTGGGGGCAGATTTATACTCGGGCCGGGCTGCTCCCAGGGGGGAGCCGGGTTTCTGGCTAACGTAGTCTTCAGGTCCGAATGAACTTATGTCGATAAATCCCGCCGCGCGATTGCCTACCAGCGATACCTTTCTGGCCGACGCCTTGCTTCCGGCGGAGGGGAACCTGCGCTGGGCGCGGGACGTTGGGCTGGTGGTGGGGTTTGCGCTGGTGACGGCGCTGTTTGCCCAATTTTCGATAAAGCTGGGGTTTACGCCGGTGCCGATTACCGGACAGACCCTGGCCGTCCTGCTGACCGGGGCGGCGCTGGGAAGCCGCCGAGGGGCCGCCGCCATGGCGGTGTACCTGGTGGCGGGAGCGGGGCTGCCCTTCTTCGCGGGCGGTGCGTCGGGGCTGGTGTGGCTGCTGCCTTCGGGCGGGTACATCATCGGGTTTATACCGGCGGCGTTTGCCGTTGGGTACCTGGCGGAGCGAGGCTGGGACCGGAAGCCGTGGATCCTGGTGGCGATGCTGCTGGGCAACGTGGCGTTGTACATTCCGGGGTTGCTGCAACTGTCTTTCTTCGTGCCCGAGGGGAAGACCTTGGAGTTTGGGCTTTACCCGTTCATCGTGGGAGACTTGATCAAGCTTTACGCCGCATCAGTGGCGCTGCCGGCGGCCTGGTGGGTGGTGTACCGAACGAGAGGTGATGAGCGATGGACCTAACCTGGCTGGGGCATTCCTGTTTCCGGCTGCGGATGGACGAGACGGTGGTGATTACCGACCCGTTCCCGGCGTCGCTGGGGCTGCGGCCGGGGAACCAACCGGCGACGGTGGTGACCATCAGCAACAGCCATCCCAACCACTGCAATTGGCAGGAAGTGGCGGGGGAACCGCGGGTCTTCGACGCGCCGGGGGAGTATGAGTGCTCCGGCGTGGGAGTGCGGGGAGTGATGACGCCGCTGCCGGAAGGGATGCCCCGGGAGCAGCGGAACGTGGCTTACTCGATAGAGATTGATGGGGTGAACATCTGCCACCTGGGGGACATTACGGTGCCGTTGACGCCCCGGTTGGCGGACGAATTGCAGCCGGTGGACGTGCTGCTGGTCCCGGTGGGGGGCGGGTGCACGCTGGACCTGGAACGGGCGGACCAGACGATCCAGGACCTGAACCCCAAGATTGTGGTGCCGATGCACTACGCCATGGAGAGGGTGACGGTGGAGCTGGGAACGGTGGATGCCTTTCTGAGGATGCTGGGCGGGAACGAGATACAGGCGCAGAACCGGCTGTCGGTGACCACGACCAACCTGCCGCCCGACCGGAGGGTTTCGGTGTTGACGCCGCAGTCGAGGCCGGTGTAGGGCGGGGGGATTGCCGAGTGGTGTTGGGATGAGGATAAGGGGACGCGGGTTGGGCTAGGTTAGACCTGGGTTCCCGCCTTCGCGGGAAAGACGGTGGGTGTTGGGATGGTTAGGCGGCGAAAAGACTGGCAGGTGAGCTTTGTTGCGCCGCCCACTCCACTTGTTATTGCGGCCCTTTAGCTGTCATTCCGAACCGTAGGGAGGAATCTAAAATTCTTCGGCTGGGCCATCGTTCCAGTCTTGGGACAAGTCGCGCCAGCGGGGGTTGAAGGATTCGATCAACTGGTTCTTCTTGCTTCTTCGCCAGGCTCTGATTTCCTTCTCCCGCGTGATTGCCGATTCTATGTTGGAGGTCTGTTCGTGGTAGGCCAGCCAGGTGAGGTTGTATCGCTTGGTGAAACCGTCGACCAGTTTTTGTTTGTGCTGGTACACGCGTCTGACCAGGTCGTTGGTTACGCCGACGTAGAGGTTTCTGCTGCCGTTGGTCATGATGTGGACGTAGTATAGGCGTTCGGTTCTTGGGGGCATGGATTTTGGATTCCTCCCTTCGGTTCGGAATGACAGTGGGGGGGTTCGGGGTTACAGGTGGGGGGCGGGAAAGTACGGTGGGGGGCGGGAAAGTACGGTGGGGGGCGGGATTAGGCGGGCCTCCCCGGCCAGCCTTTTTTGGGCTACCAGCGGGGGCGGAAGACCCACACGGCAACGCCGCCGACGAGGGCGAGGACGCCGCCGCCCATGACCAGTTTGGGGAGCAGGGGGAGGATGGGGTCGCCGACGGCGGGAAGGGTTGGCGGGACCGGGGGGGCGGGAGTGGGGGCCGGAGCGGGCAGGGGGCCGGTGAAGTTTAGGTCGAGGACCTCGGAGTTGAAGCCGCCTTCGAAGTAGACGTGTTCTTGGGCCTGGATACGGCCGTGTTGGTTGACGATGTGGAAGGTGATTTGGGCGCCGCGGAGGCTGCGGTTTTCGGGGTGGATGGCGAGGACGCTGTAGCTGCCGCCGGGTCCGGTTAGGACGGTCTGGGTCTGGAATTCGTCGCAGGTGGAGACGCAGGCGACCATCTGGAGGCCCTCGGGGGCGGGAGCGCCGTCGAGGTAGATGGCGCCGGAGAAGATGTCGGCGTTGTAGGGGAGGGGAGGGACGCCGCTCTGCCGGGGGGTGGCGCCGACCAGGGCCAGAGCGGTCAGGGTTATTAGCGCGATCAATCCGATGGTCTGGGATATGCGCCTCACGGTATTCCTCCTGTTGCCCGTTGTGTCTGGGCGGAGCCGGGGGTCCGCCGTTAGGGGTTTTGGGGGTTGCCTTTTAATGATGGGGGATGGGGGGGAGGGATGCCAAGGGGTTTTTTTGCGGGGTTGGGGGGTTAGTGCGGCTGTGCGTTGGCCCTTCGACGGGGCTCAGGACGATCCTTCGACGGGCTCAGGACGAGCGGACTGGAGGGTTGGGGCGGCCGTCCGTTGGCCCTTCGAGGGTGTGTGAGAAATGGGTTTTCACCCCCATCCTAACCTTCCCCCGTCAAGGGGGAAGGGACTGGATTCCCGCCTGCGCGGGAATGACGGTGGGGGCGGGAATGACAGGTGGGGGGGTTAGCCTAGGAGGCGGAAGATGGTGATTATGATGATCATTAAGGAGGAGGTGATTACGGACATGGCGATGATGGCGCCGACGGTCCATTTTATGAGGCGGGCTTCCATGCGGTACATTTGGGATTGGAGGTCGGTGCGGAGGGATTCTACGCCGGCTTTGGTGGCTAGGTAGGGGAGGGTGGCTTCTATGCGGGTTATGCGGGTGTCTATGTTTTCGGTGGTCATTTTGGGGGGTCCTTGGGGGGGGGTTGGGGTTATTGTAGCATGGTTGGGGGTTCGACCGGCTTAGGATGAGCGGGGGGTGTTTGGGGCGACCGTCCGTTGGCCCTTCGAGGGTGTGTGAGAAATGGGTTTTCACCCCATCCTAACCTTCCCCCGTCAAGGGGGAAGGGACTGGGTTCCCGCCTGCGCGGGAATGACGGTGGTGGGTGGGGGTGGTTCGACGGGCTGACCACGAACGGGGGGGGGGGGCGATGGGCTTAGGACGAACGGGGGGTGTTTGGTGCGGCTGTCCGTTGGCCCTTCGACGGGGCTCAGAACGAGCGGACTGGAGGGTTGGGGGGAACGGGGGGGGGGGTGGTTTGGCGGGCTTGGGGGGAACCGGGGGGGGGCGCCCCGGGTGGGGGCGCCCTTGTTGGGTTTTGGGCTTTGCCTTGGTTAGGCGGTTTGCCGTCCCAGGAAGTAGACGGCTCCGACGCCGACTAGGGCGACGATGGCGAGGATGAGGGCGATGATGCCCAGAACTCCGCCACCGGCGGCTCCAGCAGGACCGGCGGCTCCAGCAGGGCCGGCGGGACCAGCGGCGCCGTCAGCTCCGTCAGCGCCGGCAGAACCGGCGGCGCCAGTGGGACCGGCGGCTCCGGCGGAGCCACCGGGACCGGCGGGGCCGCGCTCACCGGCAGAACCGGCGGGGCCGCGCGCACCGGCGGGGCCCATCTTGCCGGTGTCTCCGGAGTCACCGCCCATCATGGCGGCCATGGCGGCCATGGCGGTGAGGTTGAGTTCACTCGCACCGCCAAATTCCACCATCAGGTTTTCCATGGCCATGCGTTGGCCGATCATGAAGCCGACTTCGCTGCCAGGCGAAGCCATCACCTGCATGAGGTAGGTGCCGCCGCTCATTACCATGGCTTCGCCCGCCATCGTTTCGCCCATCATGGCGGTTACCATTGTGCCTGCCGGGGCGTTGAGCCCGTCAACCATCACCATGCCCTTCACAACGTGGGGCGGAACGCTCTGAGCGTAGCCCACGGCCGGCAGGGCGAGCAGCAAGGCCAGCGCGGTCAGCAAGGCCAAGACTCTAAATTTGATCATTGATTCCTCCTTGAGGTTTTTGGCGCTTATCCGGTCCTTCGTCCTTCGACTAGCTCAGGATGAAGGGCCTGGGGTCCGGTGTTCCGTCCATGGTTCGACTAGCTCACCACGAACGGAACTTAAGCCAGAGCTACGGGAATGTAATCAGGTTCCAGCAGTTGTCATCGGCGCAGGTGAAACTAACTACCCTGTTGTTGAGGGTTACGGTGGTGCTCTCGGTTACCAGAACCCACTGAGGCGCGCCGGAAACGATTTGGCTGAGGTTGTTGCTAGCGGCAAACGCCGGGTCGACGATGTACCACTGCCACTGCTTGGTCATGTTGTTGAAGTAGAACACCCGGTCGAGGGTGCCCGCCATCAACAAAGGCTCCAAAGCAACGGCAACTTCGCTGGTCATTGCGCCGACAACGCCGGTTTCGTCGCTGACGCTGACGGTGGCGCTGGCGGTTACTTCGCCGATCTTCAGCACGACGTTGTGGGAGCCGGAGTCGATGCCGGGAATCTGGAAGCTAAAGGATATATTACCGTTACGGTCGGTGGTAGGAACAGGGGAAACGGTCAAGGGAATGCTCCCGACGGTAAGGGCAAAATAGGGCCGGAACCGATTGAACCCAGAACCGGTTAGGGTAACCGTGCCGCCCTCAGGGCCCGCCGCGGGACTCAGGGAAATAGTGGCGGCAGGGACCAGGTGCCGGAAGTTCTCGCTTTCGGTCCCAGTACCAACCGGGAACGAGACCTTAACTGAGTTGGTGGAAGGAATGGAGACATTATCGGGAACGGTGATTTGGGTTGACCACCGTCCGTTAACGTCGGGTTCCTCTGTTTCGCTTTCGAGGTCACCACCGTAACTAACGGTAACCCTGACGTTGCGGAAGCCGTCGTCGTTTAGTCCCGGGAAGTTCTCGCCGGTGATGACAATGGTCGAATCAATCTTGCCCTCTGGGGGGCTGACCCTAACGATACGTTCCTTAAAGGTCAGGGTAGTCTGCCCGACCCTGTCCATGGAGTCGGTTACGGTAAGAACTTGCCGGCCACCGTCGACGGTGCCACGGACGAGGGGGATGTTTATCGCCATGGACCAAGTTCCACCGGAGTCAACCTTTCTTTCCTCGCTAGTACTCGGAAGATCAACCGGTTCGCCGCCGATGGTGATGGTTTTGATTTCGACACTTGTGCCCGAAGTAGACCGGCTGAACCCGCTACCGGTCAAATTGACACGCTGGTTAGGAATTACCTCGGTGGGAGTGGCTATGACCGAAGCCCCACCGACGATGAGGTCAGTGTCCTCGGAAACGGTTCCGACTGTGACTTCGAGGAACCTGGGCCCCAAGGGAACGTTGGGAATTGTGACTTCCACGTTCGCGTCGCCCCGGCTGTCCGTGGTGCCACAACCCGTGCACAGGGGACTGGTTGAGCCGGCCAAAGTTATCTCCATGACTGAAGTGTTGGCCGGGAAATCCCGGATAACGACGTCAATCTTGTCCCCGGGGTTGCCTTCGGCTGGTGAGAGGGATACGGAGGCCTTGACTTCAAGGACATCGTCTTCCCAGTTAATGGAGGAGTAGGCATTCTCACTGTCGAAGGCGTTGATTAAGTTGCACGTTCCTCCGAAAGGCATCGTCGGTGCATCAGTCCCGTTACAGGCATTTGTTGACCCGTGGCCGCCGGTGAACTCATTGCCTACGGTGAAGGTACACTCGCCCACGTTGTCGTCGTTTCCAACGTTAGCGCAATCCGGGATGGTTGCTTCGTTGCCTTCGTTCAACTCGCCGTCGCCGTTGAGGTCGACGAAGAAAGATATGGAAGAGCCGCCCCAGCCCTTGGCGGTAGCAACAACTTCGTCGCCGCGGCCGAAGTCTTCGCCACTCAGGGTAACGAGGCGCTTGAGAGTCTGCTCGTGGTACAGGATAAACATGCCAGCCTGGGTATCGACGCCGTATTCGATGGCATCTGTGGCGTCGTCACGGCCGGCCCTACCCGAACCAGCCAGATAAGCGGCAACTTTGTAGGTCTTGGCTTCGGTGGGGGCACGGATTCCCGCGGCCTTGGCGATGGTAACGGTTACAACATCGCCCGAAGCTATATCGGTGGGGCCCCTAGAAGGATCGATGTCACGTTCGTCCATGTCCGGGACTTGTATGAAGATGAGAGGGTCATCCTTGTCAACTTTGAAGACCTTCGCGTCGTCCACTATGACGTCGGCGGCCCTCTTAGAGCCGTCTGCGCCGGTGCTCGCGCTTATTACTACATTGCTAGCACTGATGGTGCCAGGGACCTGGAACTTCTCCTGAAGAATCAGCACAATGTAGCTTTCTGGTGAAATATTTGCGGCAGCGGTAAATTTGAAAACGATGTCGTCGGCCTTTTTGGGCTTGTTAGGAATGACACTGACGGAACCAGCGTAAACTCTAAACATCCCGGTTTCAGTGGTAACGCTAGCATCTACCGAGACCGTAATAGGGTATTCGGCGGGATCCACGTGGTTGGTGATTCCTTTTTCGATTGCTACGGCAACGGAGCCGACGGGAACAGCCGTCACCACCGTCACCGTCACGGCTTGGCCGTTACCCACGGCAGTGGCGGCATTGCCGTTAACGGTCACAACGCCTAAATCGGCGGCGCTACTTGCGACCGTGAAACCACTCCCCCAGGTGATTACAATCTCACCATCGACGGCGATTTCTGCGTCGGTTGTGAAACCGATGGTCGCGCCACCGACGCCCGCGATTTGGTTGTTGGTGCCCATGTATGTTACCGAATCCGCGGTAATGGCTGCTTGGACGGGGGTGGCGGCGGTGTAGCTAAAGATGGCTAGCATCCCGGCCACGGCCAACACAACCATCAAGGCTATGCCAGCGGGGATAGTAATTTTTTTATCCATTTAGTGGTATCTCCTTTGTGAAATCCGGTATTGGTTGGGGAAATACGGGGAAGGCCGTCCTGGGATTTTATTTCATGCACACCCCTCTCCTATTGGAATGTTGGGCACCAAACGTACCCGATGATGCCGGTACCAGGTTACGGTAACACTGGAAGAATTACGGTAGAGTTACGGGGTTGGGGTCCTTCGGTGGTTCGACGGGCTCACCACGAACGGGGGGGGGGGGGGGAGCCACGGTGGTTCGACGGGCTCACCACGAACGGGGAGTTGGGGTCCTTCGGCGGGCTCAGGGTGAACGGGGGGTTGGGGTTGGGGTCCTTCGGTTGTTAAGGTCCGGGTTGGTTAATCTGGTGGGAAAACCCATGGATTTGCGAGGGATTTGGGCAGCCGGTGGGAGGATAGCAATGGGGGGGAATTGGTGTCAAGGAAATTTGGTGGTGGTTTAAGGTAATTTTTAGAAAATGGTTAGGGTTGGGGGGGTCTTGGTTCCCGCCTGCGCGGGGATGACGGGGGGGATTAGCCTAGGAAGCGGAAGATGGTTAGTAGGATGGTCATTAGGGAGGAGAGAATTACGGTCATGCCGACCATCCATTTTATAAGGCGGGATTCCATGCGGTAGATGTCGGTGCGGAGGGCGGCGTCGCCGGCGGTCATGTCGATGCGGAGGGCGGCGTTGCCGGCGGTCATGTCGATGCGGAGGGCGGCGATTTCGGATTTTAGGGCGGCGTCGCCGGCGATCATGTCGGTGCGGAGGGAGGCGTTGTCGGCGCGGAGGGTTTCTACGTCGGCTTTGGTTGCGAGGTGGGGGAGGGTGGCTTCGATGTGGGTTATACGGTTGTCTATGTTTGGGGTGGTCATTTTGGGGGGTCCTTTGCGAGGTTCGACGTTGCTTAGGGTGATGGGTGGGGGTTAGGCGCCTAGGAAGCGGAAGATGGTCAGTAATGAGGAGATAACAACCGTCATGGCGATCATGGAGCCGACCCACCATTTTATGAGGCGGGCTTCCATGCGGTAGATGTCGCGGTAGATGTCGGCGCGGAGGGATCCGATTTCGGTTCTTAGCTCGGCGCGGAGGGAGCCGATTTCGGATTGGAGGGCGGCGTCGCCAGCTATCATATCGGCGCGGAGTGATTCCACGTCGGCCTTGGTGGCCAGGTAGGGGAGGGCGCCTTCCATGCGGCTTATGCGGTCGTCTATGTTTTCGGTGGTCATTGGGGGGTCCTTTGGGGGGAGGTTGGTGGCTAGATTATAGCATGGTGGGGGTGGGGGGTAGGTTGGTGGGGGGGTGGGAGGAATGACGGGTTGGGGGGGCAGGGTGATGGGTTGGGGGACACTTGCGAGCCGATGACCAGCCTGGGTTCCTGGCTGCGCGGGAATGACGGTGGGGGTTGGGGTGATGGGTTAGTCTAGGAGGCGGAAGATGGTCATTATGGAGGAGGTGATTACTGTCATGGCGATGATGGCGCCGACGTTCCATTTGACGAGGCGGGCTTCCATGCGGTAGATGTCGGTGCGAAGGGCGGCGTCGCCAGCTATCATGTCGGTGCGGAGGGCGGCGATTTCGGATTGGAGGGCGGCGTCGCCAGCTATCATATCGGCGCGGAGTGATTCCACGTCGGCCTTGGTGGCCAGGTAGGGGAGGGCGCCTTCCATGCGGCTTATGCGGTCGTCTATGTTTTCGGTGGTCATTGGGGGGTCCTTTGGGGGGAGGTTGGTGGGGTGATTATAGCATGGCGGGTTGGGGGGGTTAGGAGCCTAGGAAGCGGATGATGGTAAACATTATGGTGGAGGAGATTACTGTCATGGCAGCGATACCGCCGACCATCCATTTTATGAGGCGGGCTTCCATGCGGTACATGCCGCGGTACATGTCGGCGCGGAGGGAGCCGACTTCGGTTTTTAGATCGGTGCGGAGGGATTCGACGTCGGCCTTGGTTGCGAGGTAGGGGAGGGCGCCTTCCATGCGGCTTATGCGGTCGTCGATGTTTGGGGTGGTCATTTTGGTGGCACCTTGGGGGTTCGACGTTGCTTAGGGTGATGGGGGGTTGGTGGGGGTGATTATAGCATGGTGAGTTGGGGGTGGGGGTGCGACAGGGAGACTTGGGCGGCCGTCCGTTCGTCCTTCGACGGGGCTCAGCAACTGTCTTTGGTGTCAAGGGTTTTGAGGGTTAAGAGTTGGCCTCGGTGGGGGTCCAGGGGCGGTTGTCCCGGACCATGGCGTTCAGGATGGTCAACAGCTTGCGCATACACGCGGTGAGGGCCACCTTCTTGGGCTTGCCCGCGTTGCACAGGCGCAGGTAGAAGTCCTTTATCGCTGGGTTGCACCTGGTGGCCACCAGGGCCGCCATGTAGAGGGCGGCGCGGATTGAGCTGCGTCCGCCCCATACCCGTCGTTTCCCTCGGAAGCTGCCGCTGTCCTGGTTGAAAGGCGCCACCCCCACCAGCGCGGCGATCTCCCCCCGGTTCAACGCTCCCAACTCCGGCAGTCCCGACAGCAGGGTCAGCGACAGCACCGGCCCCACTCCGGGGACGCTGCGCAGCAGCCGGTCCTGGTCCTTCCAGATGGGCGACGACCGGATGGTGTCGTCCAAGTCCTGGTCCAACTCCGCCAGGTTTTCCTTGAGCCAATTTATGTGCTCTTGCACCCTCGGCCGGACGCGCCGCGTTGCCATCCGCAGCCGGTTCCTCTCCGCGGTGATCATCTCCACCAGTTGGCGCCGCCGCACCACCAGCGCCTTCAGTTCCCGGGTCGCGGCGTCGGGCAGCGCCCGCGGCTGGGGCCGCAGGGTTTCCCCGTAGTGCGCCAGCGCCTGGGCATCCAACGCGTCCGTCTTCGCCAGCCGCCCCGTCGCCCGGGCAAAGGCCCGCACCTTTCTCGGGTTGGCCACCACCACCGGCAATCCCGCCGCCGCCATCTCCGCCGCCACCGCCATCTCCAGACCGCCGGTGGCCTCCACCACCACCAATTGGGGGCCCAGTTCCTTCAGGTATTCGGTCATTGCCTCGGTACCCGCTGGGTTGTAGACCACCTGCCGGGTTTCCCCAGTGGGCCGCACCGCCAGGTCCAACCGGTCCTGGGACACGTCGATGCCGACAAACAATCCCGCTTCCTTCATCTGATTTCTGCCTCCTCCTCTTGGGTTGTGTTCCGGTTGGGTTGTGTTCCGGGTCTTCGGGTTCCGGACTCTGGCCCAGCCTTGCTTAATACGGGCTATTGCTGCCCCTTCAACTGTTCGGGCTCTGAGCCGGGGTAAGGACGCGGCGGCCCCGCTGAGCCACGGCCTCTCCAGGCCTGGGATGAAACGGCCTGCCACGTCCTTCGTATTTTAAGATACAAGGATGACCCTTCGACGGGCTCAGGGCGAACGGACGGTGTTGGGCGGGGTGGGGGCAGGGTTTTGGGCGGGGGATGATGGGGAGGGTGGGGGATGACAGGGTTTACTTATCGGCCTTTTCGCCGTTTACCATGTTTCCGTCCACCGTCTGTTAGTTATTTCGGCCCCCTGCCGGTCATTCCGAACCGAAGGGAGGAATCTAAAACTCTTCGGTTAAGCCATCGTTCCAGTACAGGGACGAGTGGCGCCAGCGGTGGTTGAACGATTCGATCAACTTGGTCTTCTTACCTCTTCGCCAGGCTTTAATTTCCTTCTCCCGCGCAATTGCCGATTCTATGTTGGAGGTCTGCTCGTAGTAGGCCAGCCAGGTGAGGTTGTATTTCTTGGTGAAACCGTCAACCAGTTTGTGTTTATGCTGGTACACGCGTTTGACCAGGTCGTTAGTTACACCGACGTAGAGGTTCCTGCTGCCGTTGGTGATGATTTAGACATAGTATAGACGGCCGGGTGTTGGGGGCATGGATTTTAGATTCCTCCCTTCGGTTCGGAATGACAGGCTGGGGGGTTCGGAATGACGGTGGGGTGGAGGATGACGGTGGGGTTCGGGAATGACGGTGGGGATACTTGCCAGCCGATGACCAGTCTGGGTTCCCGCCTGCGCGGGGATGATGGTGGGGGCGTGGGGGGCCGTTCGTTGGACCTTCGACGGGGCTCGGGATGGACGGACCGGGGGGTGGGGTTGGGGATTAGGGGTTGTAGATTACGCGGCGGGTCTCGGTTTTGGGTTGGGAGCCGGGGAGGGTGGCGAGGATGGTGACGGTGTTGACGCCGCGGTTGAGGCGGAGGGTGGTGTTGAAGGAGCCGTCGGGTTGGACGGTGACGCCGACGCTGTTGACGATGAGGTTGGCCTGGGGGTGGGTTTTGCCGCTGACGGTGATTAGGGAGTTGGAGACGACGGTGCCGTCGCGGGGTTGGGATACGGTTAGGGTGAAGGGGGTGGGGGTGGGGCGGACGAAGGTGATTTGGAGGAATTCGCGGAGTTGGCGGCCGGTGGCGCTGGTGGATAGGACTTCGATGATGTTGAGGCCCTGGTTGAGGGTGACCTGGACTTGAAACGCGCCGGTGTCGTCGACGGCGGCGAAGATGCGGTTGGCGGTGACGGTGGAGTTGGGGAGGGTGGCGCCCTGGACGCTGATGGAGGGGGTGGTGACGGTGGCGCCGAAGAGGGGGGCGTCGACCTGGAGGAAGAATTGAGGGACGGGGGTGGGCTTGGGGGTGGGCGGGGGGAGCATGGGGGTTGGTGTGGGAGTGGGCGTGGGGAGCATGGGAGTCGGCGTGGGGGTGGGGAAAGGGGTAGCGGTGGGGATGGGGGTGGCGGTGGGCGCGGGGGTGGGTGTTGGTTGGATTGTGGTGGGGACGGGAGTGGGGGTTTCGGCGCCGGGGCGGGTTACGGGGGTGAAGCAGGCGGTTAGGAGGAATAGGGCGGTTAGGGTTAGGATTAGGAGGGGCCAGAACCGGAGCGCGGTTGGGGTTTGGGCGGTGGTGGGATGGGCCGAGGGGGGTGTTAGGGGCGGCCGTCGTCCGTTCGTCCTTCGACGGGGCTCAGGATGAACGGACTGGAGGGTTGGTCCTTCGATGGGTGCAGGATGAACGGGCTGGAGGGTTGGTCCTTCGACGGGCTCAGGACGAACGGTCTGGGCAGGGGCGGGTCCTTTGATGGGCCCGGGATGGTGGTCCGGCAGGGTTGCCGGGGACCGATTGACGATGGATAGGAGGGAGTGGAAGGGTTTCAGGGGGTTACTCCTCGGGGGGTTCGGCCAGGGGTAGGGAGAGGGTGAAGGCGGTGTGGTGATCGGGGTCGGGCTCGGTGACGGAGTCGACGGTTAGCTGGCCGTGGTAGCGGGTGGCGAGGGTTCGGGCGATGAAGAGTCCGAGGCCGGAGGTGGTGCGTTCCTCGCGGCGGGCGACTTCAGGGGTCCAGCCGCGGGTGAAGATGGGGCGGCGGTAGGGGGCGGCGATGCCGGGGCCGTCGTCCCAGACGCGGACGTAGAAGTTGCTCGGGTTCTTGGTGAGGCTGATTTCGACCTGGCCGGTGGCGTATCGGACGGAGTTGTCGACCAGGTTGGTGACGATGTGTTCGATGGCGGAGGAGTCGCAGTGGACGATGCCGAAGCCGGCGGGTTCGGCCCACCAGGTGATGGCTTTGTGGCTGTCGGCGGCGACGATGGTGTAGCGGTCGACGATGCGGCGGACGACTTCGGCGGGTTCGACGGGTTGGAGCAGGGCGGGGGAGTCGGGGGCTTCCATCTGGACCAGGACCTGGACGTTGGACATCATGAGGCGGAAGTTGGGGGCCTGGCCTTCGATTTCGTCTAGGAGGCTTTTGACCTGGGGGTAGAGGTCGGATTCGGCGGCTTGGAGGAGGGCGCGGAGTTCGCGTTCTTTGCCGAGGATGCGGCGGAGGGGGCGGCCGAGGTCGTGTTGGAATAGTTCGAAGTATTGGAGGGTGAGGTTGCCCCAGGCCTCGGAGGTCCGGCGGTCGAGGGCCTGCTGGCCGGGGGAGGGGTTGAGGAGGCGGGGGATGAAGTAGGAGAGGGCGACGATGACGAGGCCGGTGATGATGGTGGCGGCGCCGATGTAGGCGAGGGGCTCGATGAGCCAGACCCGGGGGGAGAGGGCGGGGCCGTAGGTGGGTGCGATGGCGAGGGCGGCGATGCCGAGGAGGATTACCAGGCAGCCGGCCAGGCGGACCCATTTGTTTATGATGGCGGAGGACGGCATGTTTTGGGTTTTTCTTTCCGGGGGGCGGGGGGTGATGGCTGGATTGGAGGTTATTGTAACGGTTTCGGCGAGGGATGGTAATGGTGGGGGGTCGTGGGGCTGTCCAGACTTGAGGACGGGGGGCCCGCTTTTGAAAAAGCTGCGCAAAACTTTTGCAGTTGGCATCGGAGTAGATATTAGCCTTAAATGCGATTGCCATGCCGATTCCCCTTTAAGTATGCACACTTACGGGTTGGGGCTTTCGTGGGGGGGTGCGGGGTGCGGTTGGGGCTGGGGGTTACCTTGGGTTGGGATGGGTTGCGGGTTGAGAATGGGCTGGGAGTGGTGGATTTTAGATTCCTCCCTTCGGTTCGGAATGACAAGTGGGGGGTGGGGCAGGAGGGTTGGGGGGGATGGGTTGCTAGGGCAGGGGCGTTCTGGGTTCCCGCCTTCGCGGGAATGACGGTGGTTGGTGGAGGCGACGGGCTCTCCATAAACTGGGGTGGGTGTTTTGTGCGACCGTCCGTTGGCCCTTCGACGGAGCTTAGGACGAACGGACTGGAGGGGTGGGGGTGGGTCGACGGGGCTTGCCAGGAACGGTTGGGGGGTTAGTGCGACCGTCCGTTGGCCTTGCGACGGAGCTCAGGACGATCCTTCGACAGGCTCACCACGAACGGAGGGGGGTCACCACGAACGGGGGGGTTAGTTGCGGGG
Organism: Dehalococcoidia bacterium; assembly: GCA_965205495.1. Taxonomy (GTDB): domain Bacteria; phylum Chloroflexota; class Dehalococcoidia; order Lucifugimonadales; family UBA3495; genus CATOSK01. The sequence goes on along the minus strand of CBDBHA010000002.1, from coordinate 3,257,313 downwards.
GGGTAGGAGGCGGTAGCCTTGGTCGCGGACGTTGATGATTAGGTCGTTGGCGGAGAAGTGGAGGTTTAGGGCGTTGCCGAGGGAGGTCTTGATTTCGCGGATGCGGACGCGGAGGGAGGCGCGGGCGTCCTCGCCTTCGGAGTAGCGTTCCAGGCGTCCGAAGGGTACCAGTTCGCCGGGGCTGCGGTACCAGGTGGCGGCGAGTTCGCGGAGGATTTCAAACTTCATGCCCTGGATGTCGGGGACGATGCGGGGCTGGTCCTGGGTCTTGGCGTAGACCAAGCGGCGGGAGAGGTCGAGGGAGATGGAGGGGCCGATGGAGATGGAGTCGGGGGTGCGGCCGATGAGGCGGCGGAGGCGGAGGACGACTTCTTCAGGGCTGGCCAGCTTGTCGATGAAGTCGACGGGGGAGTCCCATTTGAGGCTGCCGCGGACGGCGGTGTCGCGTTCGGGGCCCTGGGTGTATTGGGTGAACATGAGGACCGGGAGGCGGGGGTGGGCTTCGACGATGCGGCGGAGGATTTCGAGGCCCTTGAACTGGTGTTCCTTGTATTCGCCGAGGCGGACGTCGAGGAGGACGCCGTCGGGCTGCTCTTCTTCGATGGCGTAGAGGGCGGCGTCTTCGAACTCGCCACCGTCGCGCCAGGAGTTATCGGGGTGGACGACCTGGGTTAGCCAGCCGTCTTCGCCGAGGCGGTTGCGGACGGCCGTGACGATGGGGGACTCCCATTCGTCGTCGACGATAAGGATTTTGTCCTGGGGTTTGTTGATGGCCATTGGGCTGGGGGGTTAGGTCTCTTTGTTGAGGTTTTCCAGGAACTCCTTGTTGGTGTTGTACTTGGCCAGGCGTTCCAGGACGCGCTCGGTGGCGTTGGAGGAGGAGCCGTCGTTGGAGATGAGGGAGATCATGCGGCGGAGGAGCCAGATTTGCTTCATGGTCTCGTCGGTGTAGAGAAGCTCTTCCCGGCGGGTGCCGCTGCGGACGATGTCGACGGCGGGGAAGAAGCGGCGGTCGGCCAGCTTGCGGTCGAGGTGGAGTTCCATGTTGCCGGTGCCCTTGAATTCTTCGTAGATGACCTCGTCCATGCGGCCGCCGGTGTCGATGAGGCAGGTGGCGATGATGGTGAGGCTGCCGCCTTCTTCGATGTTGCGGGCTGCGCCGAAGAACTTTTTGGGCGGATAGAGGGCGACGGGGTCGATGCCGCCGGAGAGGGTGCGCCCGCTGGAGGGGACGGCCAAGTTGTAGGCGCGGGTCAGGCGGGTGATGCTGTCGAGGAGGAGGATCACGTCACGGCCGGTTTCCACCAGGCGCTTGGAGCGTTCCAGGGCAAGTTCGGCGACGCGGCATTGTTCTTCCACAGACTCGTCGAAGGTGGAGGCGAAGACATCGCCGCGGATGGCGCGGCGCATGTCGGTGACTTCCTCGGGGCGTTCGCCGATGAGGACCACCATTAGGGTGGCATCGGGCCGGTTGAGGGCGACGCTGTGGGCGATTTGCTTGAGGATGGTGGTCTTGCCGGCCTTGGGAGGGGAGACCACCAGCCCGCGTTGGCCGAGGCCGATGGGGGAGAAGAGGTCGATCATGCGGGCGGAGAGGTTGAAGCTGTCGGTTTCAAGAACGACCATGTCTTCGGGGAAGATGGGGGTGAGGTACTCGAACTGGGGCCGGATGCGGGAGTGGGTCTGGTCGGGGGGATCACCGTTGACGGTCTCGACGCGCACCAAGCCGAAGTAGCGTTCGCCTTCCTTGGGAGGGCGGACCTGGCCGGTGACGGTATCGCCGGTTTTTAGGCCGAAACGGCGGATTTGGGACTGGCTGATGTAGACGTCGCCGGCGGCCGGGTGGTAGTTAATCTGACGGAGGAAGCCGTAGCCGTCGTCCATGATTTCCAGGATGCCGGAGGAGAAGAGATTTTGGCGGGCGGAAGCCGATTGGAAGATACGGCCCAAGATGTCTTCCCGGCGGAGTTTGTCCAGAGAACCGCCATCATCGAGGCCGACGTTGTGGGCGACTTCCAAAAGCTCGTCCTTGGACTTGCTGCCAAGGAGGGTTACGTCGATGACGGGAGGGGTAGTAGTTGTCATATGCACCTCTATAAGTTATAGGGGAGCGAAACCGGCATGGGGTTGCTCCCATTGGTTGATTGAAGCTCCGGAAGCGGGCGGGGCCGGAGGTTGCATCTCGGGGGGGTGCGGGCGGATGGGCCGGCCCAAGGGCCTGAAGTCCTGGAGATTCGCTGCTAGAGAATTTTTAAGTTTGTTGGAGTTTCGTAGATTATTACCGGTTACTATTTGGGGGAGGGCAAGATGCGCTCAGGCGGATTCTCCCAAGGGGAGGGGGCGCTGGCTGCCCTCGCGGATGGTGTTCTTGGCGGCCCCGAAGAAGTCTCGGAAGAGGGGATGGGGGCGGCCGGGGCGGGACTGGAACTCGGGATGAAACTGGACTCCCACCATGAAGGGATGATCACTGACCTCGGTGATTTCCACCAGGTTACCGTCGGGGGAAAGGCCGCTGACAATGAGGCCGGACTCTTCCAGACTCTCGCGGTATTCGTTGTTAAGCTCGAAACGGTGGCGGTGGCGCTCCTGGACCTTGGACTTGCCGTAGGCCTGGGCGGTGCGGGTATTGGCCACCGGGTTGCAAGGGTAGCCGCCCAGCCGCATGGTGCCGCCCATATCGGTGACGGCCCGCTGCTCGGGAAGGATGTCGATAACCGGGTGGGGAGTGTCGGGGTCCAGCTCGGAGGAATTGGCGTTCAGGCCCAAGACATCGCGGGCCCAGTCGATAACCATGACCTGCATACCCAGGCAGAGGCCCAGGTAGGGGACCTGGCGGTGCCGGGCGTAACGGACGGCTTCAATCATACCTTCGACGCCCCGGGGGCCGAAACCGCCGGGAACGACGATACCGCAGGCGGCGCCGAGCAGTTGGTCCGGGCCTTCGCGCTCAATCTCTTCGGAGTGCACCCACTGAATATCGACGCCGGAGGAGTGGGCAATGCCAGCATGACGGAGGGCTTCTTTCACGGAGATGTAGGAGTCGGGGAACTCGGTGTACTTGCCTACAACTGCGATGGACACCTTGGTCTGGAAGGAACTCATGTGATCGACCATGGCGGCCCAATTAGCCATATCGGTGGGGTGGGTGTCGAACCCGAAGGCCTGGGTGATTATGTCGCCAAGGCCGGCTTCTTCCAATATTAGAGGGACCTGGTAAACGTTGTCCACGGTGCTCAGGGGAATGACGGCGTTGGAGGGCACGTCGCAGAAGAGGGAGAGCTTGTCGATGATGGCCTGGGACAGGGGGTGGTCGCTGCGGCAGATTAAGGTATCGGGTTGAATGCCGATGCCGCGCAATTCGCGGACGCTGTGCTGGGTGGGTTTGGTCTTGAGCTCGTCGGTGGCGCTGATGTAGGGTAGGAGGGTGAGGTGGATATAGAAAACATTATTGCGGCCAACCTGGTTGCGCATCTGGCGGATGGCCTCCAGGAAGGGGAGGCCCTCGATGTCTCCGACGGTGCCGCCGACTTCGACGACCATCACGTCGACTTGAGATTTTTCGGCGAGGCCGATGAGATGGGCTTTGATTTCGTTGGTGACATGGGGGATGGTTTGGATGGTGCCGCCGAGGAAATCGCCGCGGCGTTCCTTGGTAAGAAGGGTCAAGTAAACCTGGCCGGCGGTAAGGTTGGACTCCCGAGTGAGTTCGACGTCGATGAACCGCTCATAGTGGCCCAGGTCCATGTCGGTCTCGCCGCCGTCCTTGGTGACGAAAACTTCGCCGTGCTGGTAGGGTGACATGGTGCCTGGGTCGACATTGAGGTAGGGATCGAGTTTAACAACGGTGACGGATAGGCCGCGGCTTTTGAGGATGCGTCCGATTGAGGCGACGCTGATCCCTTTGCCGATGGAACTGACCACTCCGCCGGTAACAAAGATGTACTTTGTGGTCATGCCGCAACGCTAAGCATAATCGCCCGGGAGGCGCATCAAAATACCTAGGTGGGAGAAAACGTGTGGATTATACAGCGGGAAGGGTTTCTGGGGAGACCGCGTAAGACGGGGGGGTGCGGCTCTAGGCCGATTATATGGTGGGGTTTTGGGCGGTGTCAAGGGCAGTTTGGAGGGGGTCGAGGGTATTTTAATTGTCTTTGTGAGGAGTTTGCGACGACAAATGCGGGGACAAACTGGCTCGCGGCGATGGATTTTAGATTCCTCCCTGCGGTCGGAATGACAGGTAGTGGGCGGGAATGACCCCTTCTATGGGCTCAGCAACTGTCTTTGGTGTCAAGGGTTTTGAGGGTTAAGAGTTGGCCTCGGTGGGGGTCCAGGGGCGGTTGTCCCGGACCATGGCGTTCAGGATGGTCAACAGCTTGCGCATACACGCGGTGAGGGCCACCTTCTTGGGCTTGCCCGCGTTGCACAGGCGCAGGTAGAAGTCCTTTATCGCTGGGTTGCACCTGGTGGCCACCAGGGCCGCCATGTAGAGGGCGGCGCGGATTGAGCTGCGTCCGCCCCATACCCGTCGTTTCCCTCGGAAGCTGCCGCTGTCCTGGTTGAAGGGCGCCACCCCCACCAGCGCGGCGATCTCCCCCCGGTTCAACGCTCCCAACTCCGGCAGTCCCGACAGCAGGGTCAGCGACAGCACCGGCCCCACTCCGGGGACGCTGCACAGCAGCCGGTCCTGGTCCTTCCAGATGGGCGACGACCGGATGGTGTCGTCCAAGTCCTGGTCCAACTCCGCCAGGTTTTCCTTGAGCCAATTTATGTGCTCTTGCACCCTCGGCCGGACGCGCCGCGTTGCCATCCGCAGCCGGTTCCTCTCCGCGGTGATCATCTCCACCAGTTGGCGCCGCCGCACCACCAGCGCCTTCAGTTCCCGGGTCGCGGCGTCGGGCAGCGCCCGCGGCTGGGGCCGCAGGGTTTCCCCGTAATGCGCCAGCGCCTGGGCATCCAACGCGTCCGTCTTCGCCAGCCGCCCCGTCGCCCGGGCAAAGGCCCGCACCTTTCTCGGGTTGGCCACCACCACCGGCAATCCCGCCGCCGCCATCTCCGCCGCCACCGCCATCTCCAGACCGCCGGTGGCCTCCACCACCACCAATTGGGGGCCCAGTTCCTTCAGGTATTCGGTCATTGCCTCGGTACCCGCTGGGTTGTAGACCACCTGCCGGGTTTCCCCAGTGGGCCGCACCGCCAGGTCCAACCGGTCCTGGGACACGTCGATGCCGACAAACAATCCCGCTTCCTTCATCTGATTTCTGCCTCCTCCTCTTGGGTTGTGTTCCGGTTGGGTTCTGTTCCGGGTCTTCGGGTTCCAGACTCTGGCCCAGCCTTGCTTAATACGGGCTATTGCTGCCCCTTCAACTGTTCGGGCTCTGAGCCGGGGTAAGGACGCGGCGGCCCCGCTGAGCCACGGCCTCTCCAGGCCTGGGATGAAACGGCCTGCCACGTCCTTCGTATTTTAAGATACAAGGATGAGGGGGATGGGTGGAAGCGGCATTTGGGGATAATTGAAGTACCCTGGGAGCGGGTGGGGAATTTTGAGAAGGCCACAAGGGTGGTCCGGGGTCGGAGGCCGGCGGAGGGGCTATGGCGAAACCAGTTGGAGCAGAACGATTGCAAAGTGATGCAATTCTGAGGGAAAGGGACGCTTGGCAGGCCACTTGCATCCTGGATTCCCGCCTGCGCGGGAATGACGGTGGGGGTTGGTGGGGACTTTGCAATTGTCCTGGGGGGCTATGGGGAAACCTGTTGTAGTACCGGCGGTTGGGAAGTTGGGTATAGTATGATGGGTTTCGGGCGTAGGCCGTTGGGCCGGTCCGGAACACTTGAGATATGACGGAGGAGGGCTTTTATGGCCCAACATCGAGAACGATGGGAGCGGCTGCGCGGGGGCAAGTTTGAAGTGCAGCTTGAAGAAGGGGGAGAGGGGCCGAACCTGCTCTTCCTGCACGGGGCCGGGGGTTACACCGGGTGGACGCCTTTTCTGGACGCGCTGGCGGAGAGTTTTCACGTTTACGCGCCGGCCCACCCCGGCGTGGCGGGCACGACGGGGTTGGAATACCTGGACGACCTTTGGGACCTGGTGATCTTCTACGAAGAGTTGATGGAAGAGCTGGGGTTGGGTCGGAGCCATGTGTTGGGCCACTCCTACGGGGGGATGCTGGCGGCGGAATTGGCGGCGCACCGGGCGGACCGGGTAGACCGGCTGGCGTTGGTAGCGCCGTTGGGATTGTGGCTGGATGAGGCTCCCGTGGCGGACTTCTTCATGCTGACCCCGACGGAGCGGGACCCGCTGCTGTGGCACGACCCGGAGTCGGAAGTTGCCAAGAACTACGGGGCGAGGCCGGAGGATCCGCACGAGAGGATGGAGGCGGACCTGGACCGGACCAAGACCCTGTCGGCCATTGGCAAGTTCGTCTGGCCGATACCGGACAAAGGGCTGACCAAGCGGGCGCACCGGATTACGGCGCCGACGCTGCTGTTGTGGGGAGACAGCGACGGGATAGTGCCGGCGGTGTATGGACTGGCTTTTCAGGAGTTGCTGCCCAATGCTAGATTAGAAGTAATAGCCAAGTGCGGCCACATACCGCAGATGGAACGGCCCGCCGAGTTCCTGACGGCGGTTACGAGATTCTTGGGACAATGAACTCGGCCTGGTCCGGGGGTCAAAAAGCTAAAGGAGATTAACCATGGCTATTGCACCCAAAATGCAAGACGCGCTGAACGCGCACCTCAACCAGGAATTTTTCGCATCTTATTTGTACCTTTCGATGGCCGCGTTCTGCGACACCATCAACCTGCCTGGGTTTGCCAACTGGATGCGGGTACAAAGCCAGGAAGAGCACGAGCACGCATTGAAGCTGTTCAACTTCATCCTGGACCGGGACGGTCAGGTGACCCTGGCGCCAATCGGCCAGCCGCAGGTGGAGTTTGACTCGGCCCTGCGGGTGATGGAAACGACGCTGGAGCACGAGCAGGAAGTTACCACGTTAATCAACAACCTTTACCGGCTGGCGGTCGAAGAAGGGGACTACGCGACGCAGGTGCAGTTGCAGTGGTTCATTGCGGAACAGGTGGAAGAGGAGAAGATCGCTAAGGACATAGTGGAACATCTGAAGATGTTTGGGCAGGCGGGGGAGGCCTTGATGCTGATGGACCGGCAATTGGGCGCGCGGACGGCAGTACCCGCGCCGCCGGCATAGCAGGTTTTGGGAGGTTGACCATGGAATTGAACCAGTTTATTGAAGACGCGCTGAACCAAGAAAACGGGTTGCTGCGGGAAGCGGTTGATGACCTGACGGCGGAGGAGTTGGTTTGGCAGCCGGGGGTCGAGTCGAACCCCATTGGATGGACGTTGTGGCACATGCTTCGGGTCGAAGACATGTGGGTGCAGTTCTTCGCGCAACGGCAGACGGAGATTTGGGAGCGGGACGGCTGGCACGAGAAGTTTGGACTGCCGACCCGGGACAACGGTTTTAACCACACGCCGCAGCAGGTGGCGGAATTCCCAGCTTTGGAGTTGGGGACGCTGCTGGAGTACGGTGAGGCGGTGCGGGCTGGGACGTTGGAGTACCTGCGGGGGTTGAGTCCGGAGGGGCTGGAGGTTATGCCTTGGGCGGACCGGCCCAACATCTGGTGGCACAACCTGCCGGTGGCGGCGATGTTCCGCCAGTTGATTGGGGAGTTCTACCAACACCTGGGGCAGATTGCCTATTTGAAGGGGTTGCAGCGGGGGTTTGGAGCATTACGCGCGGAGTTTGCCACGCCCAACAGCTAACCATGGCCCGGCCGGAGTTGGGAGAGGACATGCCGGCTGCGGCTTGCTGAATTCCTCATACCCCGCTTGCTTCATTGCTGGACAAGTTCCGGGGTAAATCCGTTACAGTAACACCACCTGCAACCGCGAGGTTGAGCGCAGCCGCGTGTTGGAGGTTGGCTGCCCCATTGCTCAGAGGCTATTACTGATGCGTGAATGAATCCTTGGACTTCCGTTTCCCTTACCCCTGGATTCCCGCCTTCGCGGGAAAGACGAAGGGGCAGGGACCTGTTTAGCAAATCGTCCACGCATCAGTAATTGTCGTTTTGGGGAGCTTGCGGCGAAGAATCCGGGGCAAACGGGCTGGCGGCGATGGATTTTGGATTCCTCCCTGCGGTCGGAATGACAGGTACAGGGCGCGGAATGGCCTTCGACAGACTCAGGATGAAGGGGGCTGGAGAGTTGGGGGTGGTTTGACGGGCTTACCACGATCCTTCGATGGGCTCAGGATGAGCGGGGGGTATTTAGTGCGACCGTCCGTTGGCCCTTCGACGGGGCTCAGGACGAACGGACTGGAGGGTTGGGGGGTGGTTTCGAGGCCACGTATGAAGAAAGTCGCGCTGGAACCCTTAGAACGGGTTATTTTCATGCCAATGAAAGGCGGGGGGCTTGAAGCGGTATTTGAGGAGAATTAAAAGGCCCTGCTCCATTGTTAGGACGGGGTTGTTGTGGAGAGGTGGTATGGGACGTTTTTTCAAGTTCAACTTGGTTATTCTGCTGGCGGCCGTTTGTTTGATGGCGGCTTGCTCTGCGCCGGAAAGCCCTGGACCGGTGGATGCGGAGCCGGTTGCGTCCGGGGTGGAAGTCCCAATTCAAGCAACGGTGGTTGCCGCTCCCGCACCGACCGCCACGCCCGTTTCTGTGCTGGAGCCAACGGCGGGGACAGGGTTGGCTCTGGAAGGACGCAAGGGAGGGGTGGTGACGGTGGCGGCGCAATCGGATGTGCCGCACCGGGACGTGCATCAAGAGTTTCAAGCGACACTGAAGGCGTTGGGGCCAGGGATGGCCTACAGCCGGTTGCTGCGTCTGGAGACGGGCCCTTATGTGAAGCAACCCAGTATGGCGGTGGAGTGCGACCTTTGCGAAAGCTGGAAGCTGACGCCGGATTTCGCGTATGAGTTCAAGCTTAGGCCCGGGGTGCGTTGGCACGACATCCACCCGGTCAACGGACGGGAGGTGAAAGCCTCGGACCTGGTCTTTAGCTATGAGCGAATGCAGACGCCGGGTTGGCCGAACGAGAGGATTTTCAAGGACCGGGGGATTGGTGGATTCAAGGCGCCGAACGACAGCACGCTGAGGATGGAACTGGATTTTCTGGACAGCGACGCCCTGCTGGCGTTGGCAGACGGTCACAGCAAGATAGTGTCGCCGGTGATGGTGGAGGTCTACGGAGACCTGATGGAGGGTCCGGTGGTGGGAACCGGCCCGTGGGTATGGGAATCCACCGAAGCCGGTGTGGGAACGGTACTGAACGCCAACCCTGCCTATTTTGAAGAGGGGTTGCCGTTTCTGGACCGGTTGAACATCAAGATGGTTGGGTCGGGGAACGAAGTTTCATCGGGGGCGCAACGGCTGGCGGCGTTTCGGGCGGGCCAGTTGGACGTAATGACTCTTCCGCCGCAGGAGTGGCGGCAACTGCACTATAGCCAGGCGCCGTTTAATTCCCTGGGGACCCGGGAGCCGGGTTGGGGCATGACTTTGACGTTGAACACACGGGCGGCGCCGCTGGACCGGCTGAGGGTGCGCCAAGCGGTCCTTCAGGCCATCGACCCCTGGAATTACATTGAACTGATTTGGGCCGGCAAGGGCACAACGGGAGTTGGAATGCCGGCGCCGGACCCGGAGTGGATGCTTAGCGCGGCGGAGCTACGGACGGACTACGTAGGCAGCCCCAGCCGAGCCCGTGAGATTTTGGCGGAGGAAGACTTGGAGTTGCCGGTGGAAGTACGGCTGGCGGTGGGGGAGTTTGACCCGTCCTACTTGAAGATGGGACAGGGGATTGCCGAGGACCTGCGCCAGGTCGGATTTAAGGTGACGGTGGAGGCATGGAACCCGGCGCACTATTACGAAACGCTGGTTGGAGAGAGCAAGGACTACCAGTTGGCTTTGGGGGCGCTGCCGCCAGCGGCCACACCCAACGGGTTCATGCTGGGGTTGCTGCACAGCCAGGGGCCGGGGAACGTCGTGGGCCACCAGGACCGGGCGTTGGACCTGCTGATTCAGGAACAGGCTTCGGAGTTGGACCGGGAACGGCGGCGGGAGCTTGTGTTGGATGTCCAACGGCGGATATTGGGGCAGGGGTATATGTTCAGTCCGGTATTGGCTTCATCGCAGTGGGTGTTTGACTGGGGGGTAAAGGGATTTTACCCGAACACGGCGCTTTCGGAGTACAACCACTGGTCGCGGGTGTGGCTGGAGGAATAGCCGGTCAATTTGAGGTTCTCTCGGGAGCTTCAGGGGGTGGGCTTTGAGGCGGTATCCGGAATGGTCGGGGACAAACCAGCGTTGGAAATGACCGGGATTTCTGGATTCCGGCTCAAGGCCGGAATGACGGACTTTGGGTTGATCTGACTCCTTCATTCTGAACAGTTACGTTGGTTGGGGTGGTTCGACGGGGCCTTTGCGTTGGCGTTGTGGGGAGTTTGCGATGACTAATGCAGGGGCAAACGGGCTGACGGCGGTGGATTTTAGATTCCTCCCTCCGGTTCGGAATGACAGGTAGGGGCGGTTCGGAATGCCCTTCGACAGGCTCACCATGATAGCTCAGGATGAGGAGGGTTGAAGCGGCGCTTGGGGAGAATTAAGAGACCTGGGATGACGACAGGGCGGTTGCGAAGTGGTGGAATTGTGATGGAAAGGGACGCTTGCTGGCCTAGGTGCAATCTGGATTCCCGCCTACGCGGGAAAGACGGGTGGGGCGCGGGAATTTTGGATGGCCTCGGCCAGGCTCCGGGGGTGCTGGAATTTTGGATGGCCTCGGCGAGGCTCCGAATGAAGAATGGAAATAAAGTCGCCTTGGGACCTGGCTTAGCGGGTTATTTTCATGGCATTGACGGTTTAAAGCCAGGATGACTCATCAATTCTGAACACTTACGGGCCGATGAGTCCGCCCCTAGTTTTTTGGGTTGTGGAAGGCTAGGGGGCGGTTTTCTCGGTTTTCTCGATGCCTTCTTCCAGGGCGAGCCAGGGGAGGAGGGCGCATTTGATGCGGACGGGGTATTGGCGGACCGCGAGGAGGGCGGGCAGGTCGCGCATTTCTTGCAAGGCGGCGTCGGGGAGAGGTTCCCCTTGCATCATCTGGCGGAATTGTTTGGAAAGTTGGGCCAGTTGGGGGAGGGTCTTGCCTTCCATGCAGTCGGCCATCATGGAGGCGGACGCTTGGATGATGGAGCAGCCCTCAGACACGGAACTGACGGCGGCAACGCGGCCCTGGGGGTCGAGGCGGGCTTGGATGGTGACTTCGTCGCCGCAGAAGGGGTTAACCTCGTGAGAGTGCAGGTTGGATTCCGGTACCGGGTCCCGGTGGCGGGGTTGGCGGTAGTGGTCCATGATGGCGTCGCCGTACAGGCCATCGAGGGGGATTTCGGGAAGTTGGGCCATGCGTTAGTTCTCTGGCGGGTTGATTAACGAAGGCATCACGTTCAGATGAAGTTGTCTTAGGTTAACACAAACGCGGGTGGGGAAGACCTGGGGATCGTGCGGGGATGCGGGGCGCTTATTCGGTGGTAACGGCGTCGTCGCTGCCGGTGAGGGCGGAATGGAGGGCGTGCCAGATTAGGATGGCGCACTTGATACGGGTGGGGTAGTCGGCAACGCCGGAAAGCGTTTCCAGATCGTCGAGAAAATCGGCGTCGATGGGTGCGCCGGGCTGGGTCAGCATCCGGTGGAAGTGGTCGAAGAGCACTTCGGCTTCCGCAACGCTCATCCCCTTGACCCGCTGGGTAAGCATGGAAGCGGAAGCCTTGGAGATAGCGCAACCGGCGCCCTGGAAGCCGGTATCACTGATGACACCCTCGTCCAACTTCAGGTAAAGGGTGTAGCGGTCGCCGCAGAGAGGGTTGTAACCCTCACAGTAGACGGTTGCGTCGTCGAGTTTGCGGAAATTACGGGGCTTGTTGTTGTGCTCCAGGAGAATTTCCTGGTAGAGGTCGCTCAAGTCAGACATTTTTCAATTATGCCATGTTTTCGGTGAATTAGCTGAAAACTTCCAGGACCTGGTCGATGCCTTCCACCAAGGTGTCGATTTCGGCCTTGGTATTGTAAAAAGCGAGGGAAGCCCGGGCGGTGGCGGGAATGCCGAAGCGGTCCATAACGGGCTGGGCGCAGTGATGGCCGGTGCGGATGGCGATGCCCTGGGAGTCCAGGATAGTGCCGATGTCGTGGGGGTGGACGTCGCCCAAGATAAAGGAGAGGATGCCGGCCTTCTCCTTGGCGGTGCCAATAATTTTTAGGCCCTCGATTCGGGAGAGGGCGTCGGAGCCGTAGTCCAGCAGCTCTTTTTCGTAGGCGTTGATGCGGTCCATGCCCAGGGCGTCGATATAGTCGATGGCGGCGCCGAGGCCGATGCTGCCGGCGATGTTGGGCGTGCCAGCCTCGAACTTGTGGGGCAGCACGTTGTAAAGGGTCTCTTCAAAGGTGACGGAGCGAATCATTTCGCCGCCGGTCTGGTAGGGGGGCATGGCTTCAAGAAGCTCGGCGCGGCCATAGACGACACCGATGCCGGTGGGACCAAAGAGCTTGTGGCCGGAGAAGACGAAGAAGTCGCAACCCATTTTCTGGACGTCGATGGTCATGTGGGGGACGGACTGAGCGCCATCGACCAGGACGGGGACGCCTTTGGAGTGGGCCAATTCGATGATAGCGGTCATGGGGTTGATGGTGCCCAGGGCGTTGGACTGGTGGACGATAGACACCAGCTTGGTACGGGGGCTGAGAAGCTGTTCGTACTGGTCTAGGAGAAGTTCGCCGGCGTCGTTGATGGGAATTACCCTGAGGTGGGCGCCCTTTTCCTGGCAGAGGACCTGCCAGGGGACGATGTTGGAGTGGTGCTCCATAGCGGAGATGATGACTTCGTCGCCGGGGCCGACGTTGGCGCGGCCAAAGGTCTGGGCCACCAGGTTGATGCCCTCGGTGGCGCCACGGACGTAAATCAACTCGTGGTCGTGAGCGGCGTTGATGAAGCGGCGGACCTTGCTGCGGGCGGCTTCGTAATCGTCGGTTGCTCGTTGGCTCAGGGTATGGACGCCGCGGTGGACATTGGCGTTCTCGGTGGTGTAATAGCCAACGAGAGCGTCGATGACGCACTGGGGCTTCTGGCTGGTGGCGGCGTTGTCCAGGTAGACCAGAGGCCGGCCGTTGATCTCCTGGTGGAGGACCGGGAAGTCCTTGCGAATCTTATTGACGTCGAAGGAAGGGTTGGTCACGAGACCCTCGCGGTGGGCAGAGTGGCTTGGGGCAGGGCGGAGAGGAACAGGTTATCCAGGAACTCCTGGAGGGGTCCCAGTTCCACCCGTTCGATAATTTCACTTGCGAAGGCGTGAATCAGGATTTGGCTGGCGGTGGGGACATCGAGGCCTCGGCTGCGCATGTAGAAAAGGGTGTCGGCGTCGATGTGCCCGGCGGTGGCGCCGTGACCGCACTTCACGTCGTCGGCGTAGATGAGAAGGCTGGGCTTGCTGTCGATCTCGGCGTCTTGAGAGAGGAGAAGATTCTTATCGGTCTGTTGGGCATCAGTCTTCTGGGCTTCCTTGCGGACGGTGACGTTGCCGCCGAAGACGGCGCGGGACCGGCCATCGAGGATGCCTTTGTAAAGCAACCGGCTAGTGCCCCGGGGTTGGGCGTGGTCGATGTTGATGAAATTGTCCATGTGCTGGGAGCCGGTGGTGAGGTAGAGACCATTTAGGGCGCAGTTGGCGCCAACGCCGTTGAGGGCTACCTGGAAATCGTTGCGGCCCAACTCCGCGCCCTTGGCGAATGAAGCGGAAGTGAAAGAGCTGTCGTTACCCTGGTGAACCCGGGTGACGCCAACGTGGTAGGCCTGGAGGCCCTCCAGCAGAAGGCGGTTATGGGTGACATTAGCGCCGTCGGCTACGGAGATTTCGGTAACCGCGTTGGTGAGAAAGCGGTCATCGGTGAGGCTGACGTAAGTCTCAACGAGCGACACCCGGCTGTTGGGCTCGGCGACAATCAGGGTGCGGGGGTAGGTGACCCGGGGCTGCCGGCGTCCGGTGGTGACAAAAAGCAACTGCACCGGGTTGGGGACCGCCACGTCTTGGGGAACGTGGACCAAGGCTCCGTCGCGGAGGAAAGACGTATTCAGGGCAACGAAGCCGTCGTCTGCGGCGGGCGCAAATTGGGTCAGGTTATGTTCCAGGATAGCCTGGCGGTCAGTCGTAAGAGCTTGAGCCAGGCTGCCGGCATACCAACCGCCGTCGACGGGAGACGAAAGGGACGGCGCGAAAACGCCGTCGACGAAGACCAGGTTGGTCCAATCGGGCTGCCAGGGGGCGGAGACTTGAACGGCGCTGAGTCCCTCGGCGGTATCCGGGTCGAGATCCGGGGAGTGGCCGAAGGGCACGTTAGCCAGGGGACGGGCGTCGGTGTATTTCCAACGCTCGTTGCCTCGGCGGGCGGTAGGGAGGCCGATTTGAGCGAAGGCGTCCCAGGCCTGGGCGCGGAGGTCTTCCAGCCAGGACGGGCCGCCGTTATTGGCGGTGAGGGCTTGGAAATCGGCGGCGTATTGGGGGAAGCGAGTGAGGGTCATGTTGCGATTATCCAGATAGTTTTAAGAAAGGGAGTTAGGCCACTTCTTCCCGAATCCAGTCGTAGCCTTTTTCTTCCAGTTCGTGGGCCAACTCGGGGCCGCCGGAGCGGACGATGCGGCCATCGACCAAGACGTGGACGTAATCGGGGGTGATGTAGTTGAGGATGCGCTGGTAGTGGGTGACCAGGACCACGGCGTTATCGGGGCGGCGGAGTTTATTGATCCCGTCGGCCACGATACGAAGGGCGTCGATGTCGAGGCCGGAGTCGGTCTCATCCAGGAGTGCCAGGGTGGGTTCGAGCATGGCCATCTGGAGGATTTCGTTGCGCTTTTTCTCGCCGCCGGAGAAACCTTCGTTGACGGCGCGGCGGGTCAGGTCGGGGTCAATTTCGCACATTTCGACCTTTTCCCGGAGCATCCGGTCGAATTCGCGGGCGGTCATTTCCTCCTCGCCTTTAGCGGTGCGGCGGGCGTCGACAGCGGCTTTCAGGAACTGCCAAGCCCGAACTCCAGGAAGCTCAACGGGGTATTGGAAGGCGAGGAAGACGCCGGCGCGGGCCCGTTCTTCGGGTTCCATCCCCAGCAGGTCCAGCCCTTGGAACTGAGCGCCCCCGGAGGTAATGGTGTACTCGGGGCGGCCGGCCAAGGAATTGGCTAGAGTGCTCTTGCCGGAGCCGTTGGGGCCCATGATGGCGTGGACTTCGCCGGGATTGACGGTTAGGTTGACGCCCCGGAGGATTTCCTGGTCTTCAATGGAGACGTGGAGGTTGTTTACCTGGAGAACGGGGCCGTTGATGTTGTCAGCCATTTATTGATAACGCTCCGTAACGCCCGGGGTTAGGGTTTTGGTGGAAGGGGAAGAGGCCTGCCCTGCTGGGGAGGGAGAGCAACGGGGCAGGCCGTCCCGTGGTAATGTCGGAGTGAAAAGCGGCTTGGTCAAACGGTAGATTTCGGGCTAGCCCACTGCGCCTTCCAGGCTGACCTTCATCAACTGGGAGGCTTCCATGGCGAACTCGAAGGGCAATTCCTGGAAGATGCCGCGGCAGAAGCCGTTGATTATCATGTAGTGAGCGTCGTCCAGTCCGATACCCCGTTGCTGGCAGTAGAAGAGCTGGTCGTCGGAGACCTTGGAGGTGGTGGCCTCGTGCTCCATCTGGGCGGTGGGGTTGCGGACCTCGATGTAGGGGACGGTGTGGGCGCCGCACTGGTCGCCGACCAGGAGAGAGTCGCACTGGGTAAAGTTCTTGGCGCCGTCGGCGGAGGGGTTAATCTTGACCAGGCCCCGGTAGGTATTCTCGCCGTGGCCGGCGGAGATACCCTTGGCGACGATGGTGCTCTTAGTGTTCTTGCCGATGTGAATCATCTTGGTGCCGGTGTCGGCCTGTTGGTAGTTGTTGACCAGGGCCACTGAGTAGAACTCACCGACGGAGTTGTCGCCCTGGAGGATGACGCTGGGGTACTTCCAGGTAATTGCGGAACCGGTCTCCACCTGGGTCCAGGAGATTTTAGAGTTTTGGCCGGCGCACTTGCCGCGCTTGGTGACGAAATTGTAGACGCCGCCCTTGCCCTCCTTGTCGCCGGGGTACCAGTTTTGGAGGGTGGAGTATTTAATCTCGGCGTTGTCCATAGTGACCAGTTCCACAACGGCGGCGTGGAGTTGGCTGGTCTTGCGCATCGGGGCGGTGCAGCCTTCCAGGTAGCTGACGTAGGCGCCTTCGTCGGCAACGATGAGGGTACGCTCGAACTGGCCGGACTCCTCGGCGTTGATGCGGAAGTAGGTCATCAGCTCGATGGGACAGCGGACGCCCTTGGGGATGTAGGCGAAGGAGCCGTCGCTAAAGACGGCGGCGTTCAGGCTGGCGTAGAAGTTGTCGGTGTAAGGCACCACCGAGCCCAGGTATTTCTGGACCAGTTCCGGATGTTTCTGGACGGCTTCGCTCATGGAGCAGAAGATGATACCGGCCTCTTCGAGCATACCCTGGTAGGTAGTTGCTACGGAGACGCTGTCGAGGACGGCATCGACGGCCACGCCGGTCATGCGCTTTTGTTCATCCAGGGGGATGCCGAGCTTGTTGAAGGCTTCCACCAGTTCGGGGTCGACTTCGTCCAGGCTCTTAGGGCCGTCGGCGGTGGAGGCGGGGGCGGCGTAATAATGGATGTCCTGGAAGTCGATGGTTGGGTGGTGGATGTTGGCCCAGGTGGGTTCTTCGTAGTTCAGGCGCAGCCAGTGGCGGTAAGCCTTGAGGCGCGATTCCAGCATCCACTCGGGCTCGTTTTTCTTGGCGGAAATAAGGCGGACGATGTCTTCGTTGAGGCCCTTGGGGGCGGCGTCCTCCTCAATGTCGATGGTGAAGCCCCACTTGTAGTCGGATTGCAGGTCTTCGGCTGTGGTGTTGCGGGAGATGACCCTCTGGGTGGTCATGGACACTCCTCCATTCGGTTGTGGGGCACAATGCAGGGATAGATATTAAATAACGGTCTGACCAAAGTCAAGATTGTTGACCAGTTTGGTCAACAATTATCCTAACATTGGGGTTTGAGGGTGTCAACGGAGTTTTTGTGGCTGGTGGGAAGGAGGGTAGTGTAAACTTGGGGACGATTGCAATGTGATGCAACTCTGAGGGAAAAGGAACGCTTGCCAGGCCACGGGCACCCTGGATTCCCGCCTACGCGGGAAAGACGGTAGGTGGCGGGAAAGAGGGTAGGTGTTCGTGGGGATTTTGCAATTGTCCTGCGTAAACTTGGGGCACATTTCATGCGAGGGTTGTTATGCTGGAAAAGCTGGTATTGGGGGACGCCCACACGCACTTGAACCAGTACGGCCCGGAGGAAATCCCGGGAATCGTGTCTCGGGCGGAGGAGGCCAGCGTCAGGTTCATCGTGCTGGCGGGCACGACGCTGGAGTCGACCCGCAACTGTATCCAGATGGCCCAGGACTACGAAATATTTCACGCCGGGGTGGGCATACACCCCATGGAGGCCCATCAGACGGTGGATGAGGCCATGTATGCCGAGCTGGAGAGCATGGCCAAGTACAACTCAGGGGTGGTTTGCATCAGCGAGGTGGGGTTGGACTACCTGCCGGAGTCGCCGGACCACGAGGTCCAGGACCAGGTTTTCCGGGAACACATCCGGCTGGCCAAGAGCTTGAAATTGCCCGTTATCTTCCATTCCCGGGAGTCACACCCGGCGGTGTTCCGGCTGCTGCGGGAGGAGGGGGCCGGCGAGGTTGGCGGGGCGATGCACTACTTCCAGGGCGACGAAAGGACGGCCCGGGAAGCGATTGACTGCGGGTTCTTCATCTCGTTGGCCCGGCCATTGCTGCGGCTGCCGGAACTTCAGGAAACGGCCAAGGCGATTCCGCTGGAGAACATGGTCTTGGAGACGGACGCGTACCCGCAGCCTTTCAAGAGGCACCGGCACAACTGGACGGAACCGCGCCACGTTTTGGAAGTTGCCCATAAGCTGGCTGAGATTAAGGGAGTCAGCGTGGAGGAAGTTGCGGAGGTTACGACGCGGAATTTGGCTGGAATGTTGAAGCTGGAGCAGTTCCTCTAGGCGGACGGACGGGGATTGAGGGGTTGGACGGCAACTGCTAACATGGTTTCACTAAGAAAAAGACTCGGAGCCAGGAGGCCTGATGCTGCCGGAACGTTGTCAAATCGCGCTTAAAGAATGGGCGGTCACCGTACAATCGTTAGCCCAAGGGCAGCAGGTCTTGTTGCTGCGGAAGGGAGGCATCCACGAGTCCAGCCAGGACTTTAGGGTGATACATCCCGAGTTTCTGCTTTACCCGACCTATGAGCACCAGCGGGAGGACCTTCTCAAGGAAGAGTTTCAGCCGGGCTTACGGAAGCTGCTGGAGGAATCGCCGCGCAGCGAGGAGATAACCTTCAGCCACTTCGCCAAGGTGGAAGAGTTAATCGAAGTGTCGGAACAGGAAAAGGTAGAGGCCCTGGCCCCCCACCATATCTGGACCGACGAATATGCGCAGTCGCGGCTGCGTTGGAAGGCGATGCTGCACCTGTCCATCATGTTGCTGCGGGTTTACCGGATGGAGAACCCGGTAACGGTGCCTTACATTCCGGAGTACGGGGGCTGCACATCTTGGGTGGAGATTATCCCAAGGGTGGATTTGGGGGAGTTGACGCCGGCGTTGTCGGATGAGGCGTTCCAGCGGGAAGTGGACGAGATTAAGGGGAGCTTGGGGCTGGTTCGGGCGTGATAGTCGGCGGTTGACAGGTGTGCCCGAGGTCACCATCGAACGATTACCTGTTCCGGAATCACTGGGTTATGAATTCCTGGGATATAACCGCCAACCTTCCGCCTTAAAACGTCGGCTTAATTAAAACACAAAAGGACATAACCAACTATGAAATACCGGCGAATGCCGCGAACGGATTTGGAGCTTTCCGAGGTGGGATTTGGGGTCTGGACTGTGGCCACTACCTGGTGGGGGAAGATTCCCGAGGAGCAGCGGGCGGCGCTGTTGGAGAACGCCGTTGATCTGGGCGTCAATTTCTTCGACACCGCCGATATCTACGGCGACGGTTATGGCGAGGAAATTCTGGCCCAGGTGTTGGGACACAAGCGGCATGAACTGGTTTATGCGACCAAGTTTGGCTATGACTTCTACGATCAGTTGACGCCGCGCGTAGGGCACCAGGAGCGTCCGCAGAAGTTTGAGCCGGAGTTTATCCGGTATGCCTGTGAGCAGAGCCTGCGGCGGCTGAACACCGACTATATCGACATTTACCAGTTGCACAACCCGCGAATGGAAGCAATTGAGCGGGACGAGGTCTTCGAGACGCTGGAAGAGTTGAAACAGGAAGGGAAGATCCGGTACTACGGGTCGGCCTTGGGGCCGGATATCGGGTGGTTTGAAGAAGGAGAAGCGTCGATGAAGTACCGGGACGTCCAGAGCGTGCAAATCATCTACAGCATCCTGGAACAGGAACCGGCCAAGGACTTTTTCCCGATCGCCAAGGACTGCGAGGTTGGGTTGCTTTCCCGGGTGCCCCACGCGTCGGAGGCGTTGACCGGCCGGTACACCCAGGTGCCGGAGTTTGACGAAACGGACCACCGTTCCCACCGGCGGACGGAATGGCTGCGGGATGCGCTGCGCAAGGTGGAGCGGGTGGGGTTTTTGGCAGGAGAAGATGTGGGACGGACGTTGAGCCAGGCGGCGATCCAGTTTTGCCTGTACCAGCCGAGCATTGTTTCGGTGCTGCCCAATTTCACCAACCTGGACGAGTTGAACGCCTACACGGCGGCGGTGGACACGCCGGGTTTGACGGACGACGAGCAGGCGGAGTTGGACTTCCTTTGGGAAACGGGGTTTGAATTGGAGGAGCCGGTTCCGGAGTTTCGGGAGATTTAAGGTTTTTCAACACGCCGGTCCGGGCCGGCGGTATGGAGTTTGAAGGGGGGGCGCACCGATGGGTGCGCCCCTTTTATATACCTCTAGTGGGACTTGAGGGGTCTTTATCAACGGGCGCCGGTTAAATGTTTGACGGCGACAAGATGATTTTTTGCCGGCTGAGGATGATTTTTAGGTAAGCAAGGGAGTGGGGCGGACTCACCAGGGTCTTCCGATTGTCCCGTTGGGGATTCTTGGTGCATCCCGTCGTTCCCGCGGCGGTGGGAACCTGGGAGCGCCGTAGGTGTTTGGAACGTTGGTGGTTCGACGGGCTCACCACGAACGGGGGTGGGGGTTACCGTGAACGGGGTGGTTCGATGGGCTCACCACGAACGGGAGTGGGGCTTACCGTGAACGGGGTGGTTCGACGGGCTCACCACGAACGGGGTGGGGCTTACCGTGAACGGGGTGGTTCGATGGGCTCACCACGAACGGGAGTGGGGCCCGCTATGAACCGGGTGGGGCTTACCACGAACGGGGGATTTCTGGGTTCCGGTTCGAGAACGGAACGACGGGTTAGAACCTGGATAAGGTTGTCGTGCCGCCACATTACGCTAGTCGAAGGGCCGTGGCCGACTCACCGTTACCGGTTGACGACGCCGGTTAGATCCAGGTCGAGAAGGCTATTGAGGAGGTGGAAAAACTCCTGGGCGTAGACGGGACCGGGGAGGGCTATGGGGCCTGGCTCGGAGGCGACGGTACAAGCGCCGGGGTTTTGGGCGGTGTCGATGGTCAAGGTCACCGGGCGAGTTTGCAGGATTTGGGGTTGGATGGCAGCGGCCAGGGCCAGGGGGTCGTAAAACTGGAACTCTTGGCGGGCGGGGTCTTGGGCGAACCAGTTGGAAATTAGCCGGGCGGCGAGCCAACCCAAGGGGTGGGAAGACCGGACCGTTTCGCCTTCGGCGCGGTTTACTACGGCCTGACGGGAAGCGCCCAGGTCGATAAGGGTGATGGGGATTCCCGAGGCCATTACTTCGGCGGCGGCGGTGGGATCGCAGTAGAAGTTGAACTCCGCACCGGCGGTTACGTTCCCGGGGACACCAACGGCCCCACCCATGACTACCAGGGAGGATATATTTTCAGCGGCGGCGGGAAACCGGCGAAGCAGCCGGGCGATGTTGGTCAAAGGGCCCAGGGCAACGATTTTCACCGCGGAAATTCCCCGCAGGAGATGCTGGGCCATGAAGTTAACCGCGCCACCGGGGACGGGCCGGGTTTCAGGGAGGGGCAGGGGATGGCTGAGGCCGGTGGGGCCGTGGAAATGGTGTGCGTTGGCGAAGCGCCCTTCCAGGGGCCGCGACGAGCCCCGCGCCAGGGGGATCGAGGTTGCCTGAGCGTATTCCAACAGGGCCAGGGCGTTGCGGGTTGCCTGGTGAGCGGAAACGTTGCCGCCCACGGTGGTCAGGCCCAAGAGTTCCCAGCCGGGGTAGGCCAGGGCCATGAGGATGGCGATGGCGTCGTCTATGCCGGGGTCGGTGTCGATGATTACCTGGGGTTTTGGCAGGGTCATTTCATTGTCGTTGTGGGGAGATTGCGACGAAGAATCCAGGGGCAACCGGGCTGGAGGGGATGGATTTTAGATTCCTCCCTCCGGTCGGAATGACAGGTAGGGGGTCGGAATGACAGGTAGGGGGGTCGGAATGCCCTTCGACGTGGCTCAGGATGAAGGGGGGTCGGAATGCCCTCCTACGACGGGGCGCAGCGTGACTCGTTCGAAGCGACACTGGTGGAGAATGAAAAGGCCCTGGGGTCTTGGCGGCATACTTTATGAAAGAACGGCGTTGGCGAACGCGGTTATAGTTTCCAAGGAAGTGTAACGGTGCCGGAACCCGGTAGCCTGCTTGAGCTTGGCGGTAGTAAGAAGCAACGGATATTTGAGGAGCTCCAAGTCGGACCGAGTGCGTTTTCGTTGGAGGCCCAGGCGCCACCCCAGGGAGACAGCGGGGTAGGCCAGCGCCGGGGGGAAGAAGGCCATCTTGTCGGGGAGAACGGCCGCGATTTCCCGGAGGAAGGCCACGCCCTCGCCCGCCAGGTTGAAGACACCGCCGCCGCCGCGTTGGATTATGGTGGTGAGAACTCGGACCAGGTCGTTCTCGTGCAGAAACTGGAAGGGCGGGTTATAGCCGGATAGTCCCAGAGGATGGGGGACTGAAAAGATGCGGGACAGGCCTGGCCTGGCACCAGGGCCAAGGACGGGGCAGGACCGGAGGACGGTGACGTCCATGTCTGGGTGGCTTTGGGCGAAGGGATACAAAATCTGTTCGGAGAGGAATTTGTCATAGGCGAGGGGGAAATCTTGAGCGGGACGCAAGGGGGCGCGTTCGGTTAACGGGATGGGGTTATCCTTATGGGCGCCGTAGACGGTATGAGAACTCAGGTAGATAAGGTGGTTGACCTGGGCGGAAACGCAGGAATTGAGCGCCATCTGGAGGGTGCGGAGGTTGGTTTCCCGAATATGCTCGATTTCATCCGGGTTCAAACTTTGGGGTTCCTCGAAGGCCAGGTGGACCAGGGTGGTGACGCGGCGTTGGGAGAGGAGATCGTGGAAGGGCCGGCCGACATCGTGGCGGCGGACGATGGTGTTGAAGATGGGTTCGGGGAGGGGCCGGGTGTCGAGGGCAACCAGGCGGCCGGGAAACCGGTCCTGAAGGTGGCGCAAAAGAAGGGAGCCAATGTAGCCGGAGGCGCCGGTAATCGCTACGGTTTTGGGGTTGTCGGCCATGGGAGCGTCGCGGCCCTTAAGAGTGTTCCGCCACTATAGCACGGGCGGCGGCGTAGCCACTGCGGACGGCGCTTTCCATGGTGGACGGCCAACCGGTGTTGGTCCACTCGCCGGCGAGGAAGAGATTGGGAATGGGGGTTTGGGGGCCGGGACGGAGAGCGTTCACCCCGGGGAGGCAACGGAAGGTGGCGTGACGTTGCTTGACCACGCGGGCCCGCATGAGTTTCGCATCGCGGGCGGCCGGGAAATTCCGGGACATTTCTTGAGAAAAAGACTCGATCAACAAGTCCCGTGATTGGTCGATATATTCCCACGCGGCACTCAAAGAGATGCAGATATGGCGCCAGGACTCCGGAAGGGTTGCGTCCGGAGACGCGGCGTGAATGCGGGACTGGTTAAAGACCCATTGGAGGGGAGACTCTGTAAAGGCGCAGAAGTCCCCGTCCATTACCGGACGATCGTACCAGAAATGGATATTGACAATGGGGGAGGTCTCAATTTGTGCGAGGTCTTGGAAATATGGGTTGGCGGACAAAGATTCGGGGAGGAGGGGGAGGAGCGCCTGCGGCGGAAGGGCGGAAAGGAATATTCCGCCGGCGAGTTTTGCTCCGGAGCCCAGGTCCACCTGGGTTATGCCCTCAACTCCGCCATGGATAGTCTTGATGGGGGAGCCGAGGAGAAGTTGGCAGCCGAGAGCCCTCAGTTTGCGGTGGGCCGGTTGTCCGATCGCCTGGGAAAGACCAGTTACGGGGTAACCCAAGTCGGCGGCGTGGTAGCCAGCCAACATACCCTGTTTGACGACCATTAGTCCCATCGCGGCGCTGACCTGGGAAACATCGTCGTTTAGGGTGGGGCGGAGCAAAAGGTCCCAAAAATTTTGGACGGCGCGGCGGGACTGGCCTTGCTGCCGAAGCCAATCCAAAAAGGTTGTCTGTTCTAACCGGAAATCAGAACGGTTGGTTGACTTGGCCCGGAAGAGGGCTTTTAGCACCTTGAATTTGTCGATCACGCCCAGGTGGGGGTAGGCGAGGAAAGACGGTAGAAGGTGGAAGGGCGCGGGGAAGAAGCCGGCATCGAGGCCGCCAATCTTTCCGGAGCGGCCGGATATTGGAATGCTAAGGCGGCGCTGAAGGTGCCAGCGGTCCCGTGCGTCCAAGCGATTGATGAAGTCCAGGAAGAACCGGCAGCAACCAACTATGACGTGCTGGCCGTTGTCGGCCTGGCCGCCAGTTTTGGAGTCGTCGAAAGAAAAGGCGCGGCCGCCGAGGAAAGTTCGGGCTTCGGCCAAGGTAACCGGGAACCCTGCCTCCAGAAGAAGGAGGGCGGCGGATATTCCGGAGATACCGCCGCCTAGGATGGTTACGCGGGGCCGGTATGCCAAGAGGGCAACAGGCTGGTCAGCCAGGTTTGGGCCATGACCCGGACTTTTTCAGAGGCGCTGAGGCTAACCCGGTGGTGGAGAACATCGTAATCGACGTCTTCAATGCGGTCCAGGACCCGGCTGTAGAGCCGTCCGAGGACGGCGGGGCAGGCCCTGGAACGGCGGGAGAGGTGGGGGAGGAGGCGGAACCCGGAGTCAAAAAAGGTGCGGGCGCGCTGGCATTGGAAGCGCATGAGGTTGACGAACTCCTGGTTCACGATTCCGGCGGCGAGGTCTTCTTCGGAATAACCGAAACGGGCCATTTCGTCCTGCGGTAGGTAGATACGGCCAAAATCGAGGTCCTCTTTCACGTCGCGGGCGATGTTGGTCAACTGCATTGCCAGGCCCAAGTCGATGGCGAATTCCTTGGCGCCAGGGTGGTTGAAACCAAAGATGTGGATGCAGATGAGGCCAACAACGGAGGCCACCTGGTAGCAGTATTGGCGAAGCTCGTCAAAATTCTGATAGCGGTCCTTGACCAAGTCGGACTCAACACCGGATAGGACTTCTTGGAAATACTCCTGGGGAATTTCGTAGTTGCGGGCAACGTCGCCGAGACCGAGGAAGACTAAATCGGAGGGGTTGCCTTGATAGCATTCATCCAACTTTTGCCGCATGTCGGTGAGCATGGCGAGCTTGTCGTCGACGGCGCGGACGGCGTCGACGGAATCGTCGCAGTGGCGGCAGAAAGTGTAGGCGACATAAATAGCGCGGCGCTGGGCCGGAGGGAGGGTGAGGAAGGCGTAGTAGAAATTCTTGGCTTCGCGGCGGGTTACCTGGCGGCATTCCTCGTAGGCCAATTCCAGGTCGGTCACGGCCGGCCTCCTTTTTGGGAGGGGCTGGGGAGACCGAGCCCCAGTCCCAGCTTGGAAGATAGCCAGGCGGAGAGGAATATTTTGCCCTTGGCGGCCTTGGAGAGGTGAGGCCGGTGGGAGAGGACGTTGTAATTCTGGCGTACTATGGCGTCGAGGACCGCAACTCCGCCCCGGGTGAAGAGAGCGACATCGAAACGGGCCGGGCCGTCCAGAGTTTTCACCAAGGGGGCGCCGTCCTGGAATAGCTGCATGGCACGGGCAACCTGGAAGGCCATGAGCCGCCGCCAAGGTCCGTTTTCCACTCCGGCAGCCAAATCACCCTCATGGTAGCCGAAGCGTTCGAGGTCTTCCTGGGGAAGATAGACGCGGCCCTTTTGGTAGTCCCCGGCCACGTCCTGCCAGAAATTGGTGAGCTGGAGGGCGGTGCAGGTGGCGTCGGACATATTCTGCCGGGGAGGGTCGGTATAGCCGAAGAGGTGGAGGACCAAGCAGCCCACCGGGTTGGCGGAGTGGCGGCAATAGTCGAGCAGGCCGGTAAAGGTCTGGTAGCGGGTATTCGTCTGGTCCATGCGATTGGCTTGAATGAGTTTCAGAAAAGGTTGGGCTGGGATGTTGAAAGCCGCGATGGTTTTTTGCAACGCTACCATCACCGGGTGGTTGGGGGAGCCGGAATAGCAGGCATCCAACTCGGACTGCCACCAGTCGAGAAGGGCCAGGCGGCGGGAGTTCTCATCCGGGGAACCGTCTTCGACGATTGCGGGAAGCAGGGGATCGGAGGCCGTAAATTCGTCTCCCAGGTCGTCCACGGTGCGGCAGTAGGCATAGATGGCATAGACGTGAGGACGCAACCCCGTGGGGAGGAGACGGGAACCCACGGTGAAGTTTTCGTAGTGAGCCCGAGCCAACCGCTCGCAAAATCGGTAGGCTTCTTCAACGGACCAAGTTATGTCATGGGTCGGGGCGGTCGACGTCATTGGGGTTTCCTATTCTCCAACAATCTGGACCATTACCTCGCGGGAGCGAGGGTGGTCCAGTTCGATGAAGAAGATACTTTGCCAGCGGCCGAATTGGAGAGAGCCCTGGGCTAGGGGGATGGTCTCGCTGCTGCCCAGGACCAGATGCTGGAGGTGGGCGTGGCCGTTGGGGGACTCGTCCTGCGTCATATTGATAGTGCGTATTTCGAAGTTATTGTGTTGGTAATCGCCTTGACGGGGGCAGATTCGCTCCAAGAACCGTTTCATATCCTGGAGCAGCAGAGGCTCGTTTTCGTTGATTTTGACGGCGGCGGTGGTGTGTTTGGAGAAGACAACCACAAAGCCGTCGGACACCTGGGACTTGGTTACGCACTGGCGGACCCAGTCAGTGATGTCGATGAAATCCGGGGCGCTCTTGGTTTTCAGTTTGAGGCAAAAAGACCTAGTTTTCATGCACCTTCGCGCCCTTCAGTAATGGTGGCGGCGGACCACCGCTGGGGTAGCTGTTGGGAGAGGCGACGGAACCGGCCAAGGGCCAAGAGGGGCCAGTAGTTCCGGTAGAGATGGTAGTTAATCATAAAAGAGGCGGGCATCTCCAGTTCCTGGTAGACGCGTTGACCGGGTTTGGGCGGAGCGGAGGGCCGCTCGCCAATGCCGTAGCCCGGGAAGCCGGTGCCGGTGAAATAGGGTTCGTCCCAAGCGCCGTCCTCCAGTTGAGTAGAGGCCAGGTAATGGACGCCGCGCAGAGTGGCGGGATGGTTGACTTCCTGGGAGGCGAGGAGGGCCAAGAGGGCCCAGGAGGTTTGGGAGGGGGTGCTGGGGCCGACGCCGTGGAGGTTGGGGTCGACGTAGGAGCCGCAGCTTTCGCCCCAACCGCCGTCGGGATTCTGGTGGGACAGGAGCCAGTCGACGGCTTTGCGGATATAGGGTTGAGACATATCCTCTCCGATAGCTTGGAGGGCCGGCAGGACGGCGCCGATGCCGTAGATATAGTTGACACCCCAGCGGCCGAACCAAGAACCGTCGGGCTCCTGTTGGCGGCGGAGAAAGTCGTAGCCGCGGCGGAGGGGCGGGTAGGAGCGGTCGTAGCCCAGGCGTCCGAGCATTTCGAGCACGTGGGCGGTCACGTCGGCGCTGGGCGGGTCAAGGGTCTCGCCGAAATCGGAGAAGGGCAACAGGGATAGGTATTTCCGGTTGTTGTCCTTGTCGAAAGCGCCCCAACCACCGTCGCGGCATTGTAGGCCGATTAGCCAGTTGACGCCCCGCTGCACCGCCGCCCGCTTGGAGGATTCGGCTTCGCCCAAGTCGGCCAAGACCAGGGAAGTGATTACGATGGCGGCGTCGTCGATGTCGGGATAGCAGTTGTTATGGAACTCGAAGGCCCAGCCGCCGGGTTCGACGTTGGGGGTCCTGACCTGCCAGTCGCCGCCGGTGAGGATTTGCTGGTCGATGAGCCAATTGGCGGACGTGCGGACCATGGGGTCATCTGGGTCAAGACCGGACTCCAGCAGAGCCCATTGGGCCAGGCAGGTATCCCAGACCGGGGAGATGCAGCCCTGAATCTTCAGGTAGTCGTCGTCTTCGATGGCGAAGCCTTCAATGCCGGAGAAACCCCGTTCGATGACCGGGTGGCCGGAGGGATAGCCCAAGTGGTGAAGGGCGATGAGGGAGTAGACCCAAGGGGGCTGAATGCCACCCCAGGACCCGTCGTCTTCCTGGTGGGCCAAGACCCATTCTTCGACCTTGCGGGAAGCGGTGTGCCGGAGGGGTTGGAAGGGAAACCGGCGGTAGAGACCGATGAGCTGGTCGGCGTGATAGAAGAGGGTAGCCAAGCTAAGGCTGTTGCCCGGCTTGGGTAGGGAGTAATCGGTTCGGGAACGGGGTTGGGGGAACAACTCGTCGATACCGGCCCCATGGGGGACTTCCCGTTGGGGGTGGTCGGTGAGGACGATAAGCAGAGGTACGATGGTTGGCCGGGCCCAACTGGAGAACTCGTAGATATTGAAGGGAAACCAAGATGGGAGAAGCATCATTTCCGGCGGCATGTTGGGTATGCCCTTCCAGTCCCATTGCCCGAATAGGGCCAACCAAATCTTGGTAAAGACGCGGGCGCCGGGGATGCCGCCCTTGGATAGGATGAAACTGCGGGCCCTTTTTAGGGGGTCGGAATCGGGGGAATGGCCGGCCAGTTTCAGGGCGAAATAGCACTCGATGGAAGTGCTAAGGTCCCCGGGGGCCTCATAGTACTGGCCCCAGGAGCCGTCGTCGCGCTGTTTGCTGAGGATGTAGTTGGCGGCTTTGCGCCATTTCTCCCGGTCGATCCGATCGAGAAAGTAGGAGAGCATGACGTATTCGGCTTCCATGGTGTTGTTGGACTCAAGCTCGCCCCACCAATAGCCGGCGCCGTACTGTGAACGGCGGAAATAGGCTTGATTCCGGGCTATAACCTGACCAACCCGGGTCACAAGGGACGGGTCAAGATAAGAATTATTTTCGAGTCGGTCGGTCACTGAGAATAGCTCGGCATCAAATTCCCCTGGGGATTTTATCGTTTTAGATGCGGGTAGGCCAGACATTGGCGGGCCAATTTGGCGGCCAAATTCGGAGGGGGTGGGTTCATCGTTCATTTTACGAGGTAACCATGTTCGGTAAACCACCGTACCGCACGGAGAAGGGCGTCCTCGACGGGGGTTTGGGGGAGGCCCAGTTGGACGATGGCTTTTTGGCTTGTGACGTACATGGGAGTCTGGGCGATTTTTATGCCTTCCACGGGAATCCTGGGGGGCCGGCGGAGCAGTTTTCCTTCGACGAGTTGGTCGACGTAACCGGCGCCAAGAGCGGCCCAGAAAGGTACCCGCCACCGGGGAGAGGGGAGGCCGGTGAGTCGGGACAGGACAGCCAACAACTCTTTCAGGGAAAGGTTCCGGTGGCCGAGGATGTAACGCTGGCCGGAAAGTCCCTTTTCGAGGGCCAGGATATGACCCGCGGCGACGTCGGCGACGTCGACAACGTTCAGGCCGGTATTGAGGTAGCCGGGGATGCGTCCCAGGAGAAAGTCGAGGACGATTCTGCCGGTGGGGGTGGGTTTCACGTCCCAGGGACCAACTGGAGCGGTGGGGTTGACCACGACCACTGGGAGGCCCCGGGATGCCATCTTCAAGGCAACCTGTTCCGCCTGGTACTTGGACTGTTTGTAGTGGCCTACCAGGTGGCCGGGGTCCAGGGGCGTTTCCTCGGCGCCCAAGCCCCGCTCCGGCAGGCCAATGGTGGACACGGTGCTGGTGAAGACCACCTTTTCAACGCCGGCTTTTTGGGCTTCTTCCAATACGATGCGGGTGCCCTCGCAGTTGGTGCGGTGGACCAACGAGGGGTCGGGGGACCAGAAGGAGTAGGTGGCGGCGCAGTGGAAGACCGCGTTGCAGCCTTCGATGGCCCCGGCCACCGAAGGGCGGTCCAAGATGTCGCCGGAGAACGGTTCTATGCCGGTACCATCAATGGTTGAAGTCTTGCTGCCGGGTCTGACCAAGGCCCGAACCTGGTAGCCGCGAAAGGACAATTGGCGGGCCAGGTTGCCACCGATGAATCCGGTGGCTCCGGTAACGAGAACTTGCATCAGCCGGAGGAGGGTTGCTCTTTCAAAGAGGCCAGGGTCTGAATGAGGAAAGCGATCCCAAAAAGGGCCAGACTTCTTTGCGCTTGTCTTCTCATGCGGGCCACGCCGAGCAGCGTTGGGATGCGCCAAGGTTTGAGCAGGGCCCGTCCGGAGGCGGCCAAGGGGCGCCCCGCCAGACCGAGGACATAGGGGGGCAGAGCTTGGTCCGCCGGGTCGAGGACGGCGCGGATGGAGAGGTAGGGTCTTCCGGCCGCGGCAGCCTGCTGGGCCAGGTAAAAGTCTTCCATGTTGACGGAGGCGGCGCGGGTTTGGTGGAAAAGCTTGGCCTTTTCCTGGGGGGTGGAGATGATTTGATCGACGGTCAGGAAAGGGGCGACGTGCAAGGGCAAGCTTCGGACGGCGGATGTTTGGCGGGCCCGGGCGAGCAACTCAGGATTGGCGGGGACTGGTTCGCCGGCCAAGGTCTGGTATTGGGAGGCCGCGCACAGGCTGCCGACGGTTAGGCTGGGGTAGAGGCCGCCCGCGAACCCGAGGAAGAGGACCGGGTCTTCGCTAGGGGCGGGTTGAGAGTCCAGGATTTTGGCAAGACCGGCCTGGGCTCTTTCGGGGCCGATGCCGACCACATGAAGGCCGCTGGCGTCAATTTCTTCCGGGTCCAGAACCTCCCGGAGCCAGGCCAGCTCGGATTCCATTGCGGAAATGATGGTCAGCAATTGTTCAACCCCGGCTAGGCCGCGGTGATACCCCCCTTGTGGGCCGCGCCGGACTTAATCAAGGTTACCCAGTCTTTGGGGGTTGCCACCGCTTGGAAGATGGTGGCGGACTCAAAGCCGCAGTGCATCATGCAGTTGGCGCAGCGGGGGTCGCGGCCCACCCCGTATTGCTTCTCCCAGAGGTCTTCGTGGTAGAGGTCGCGGACGTCCTGGACATGCTCGTCGGCCAGAGGGTAGCAGGGTTTGCGCCAGCCCATGACGGTATAGGTTGGGTTGGACCAGGCGGTGCACTGGTACTCCCGGTCTCCCTGGAGGAAGTTCAGATAGAGGGGGTTGTTGTAAAAGCGCATTCCTTCGGTTTTCGCGGGGCTGAGCAGTTCCTTGAAGATGGAGCGGGACTCCTGGCGACTGAGGAACAGGTCGCGGTCGGGGGCGTCTTCAAAGTCGTAGCCTGGGGAAATCATGGAACCTTCGACGCCCAAACCGCTGACGTAGCGGAACATTTCATGGAGGTCTGCCACGTCACTGTTTTTGAAAACCGTGGTATTGGTGCAGACCCGGTAGCCCTGCTCGATAGCGTCGGCGATGCCCTGGACGGCCTTCTTGAAGACGCCGGCGCGGGCCACCGATTCGTCGTGCTTCTCCTCCATGCCGTCCATGTGGATGACCCAGCAGAAGTACTTGGACGGGGGGATGCGCTGCATCATGCGGTCGAGAAGGAGGGCATTGGTGCAGCAGTAGACGAAGTATTTCTGCTCAACGAGGCGTTTGATAATCTGGTCGATGTGGGGATGGATGGTGGGTTCGCCGCCTGCTATGGAAACGATGGGAGCGCCGGACTCAGCGGCGGCGGCGAGAGCCTGGTCGACCGGCATGATTTTGTCGAGGACGGGGCGGTACTCGCGGATGCGGCCGCAGCCGATGCAGGCGAGGTTACACATTTCCAGAGGTTCCAGCATGGTGACCAAGGGGAAGCGTTTGCGGCCCTGGAGACGGTTTTTCACCATGTACCAGGCCAGGCGGATGGAGAGCTCGACGGGCCTTTTGGCGGGCTTCGTTACCATTCAAATACCTCAAGGATGCAGGCGTTGGGGAACGGTCAAAATTGGCGGAGGGAAAGGAAGTCGACCAATTCTTCGACCTCTTGGCGGGCCCAGGCAGGGAGTTCGACGCCCTCGAGGGCTTGGACGGCGGAGCGGGCGCTGTCCTCGGTCAAGGAGTTGGAATAGCCGGCGGCGCCAACTTCGTCAAGAATGGACATGACCCGCTGGACATCGGAATCGTCGAGGTCTTCCTGCCGGTAGATACGGTGGAGGTCTTCCCGGGAGCCGCCGCCGGCCTTTTCAAAGGCGAAGACGACGGGGAAAGACTTCTTGCGGCGGCGAATGTCGCTGTCGGAAGACTTGCCGGTGGTGGACTCGTCGCCCCAGATGCCGAGATAGTCGTCGCGAATCTGGAAGGCGCGGCCCAGGTAACTGCCGAACCGGGCGAAGGCGTCCGCGGCGGGAGACGGGCCGACGGCGAGAAGGGCGCCGATGTGTACCGAACTTCGGATAAGGGCGCCGGTCTTGCGGGCTATCATCCGGAGGTAGTCGGCCGCGGTGATGTCGGTGCGGGCCTCAAAGCCCAAGTCGAGGCATTGGCCTTCAATCATCTCCAGGTAGCTCTCGGTTAGAATCTGGGAGACCTGGAGGGTGATTTCGGGGGAAACGCCGGGGCGGCAGCAACCCAAGACGCCGAGGTCTCCGAGGGACTGCATGGCGTCGCCGGCGGAGATGGCCTTGGGAATGCCCCAAATGGACCAGACGGTGGCCTGGTGGCGGCGTTCCAGGTCCTGGTCCTGGATGTCGTCGTGGATCAGCGAGAAGTTGTGGATAAGTTCCAGGGCGGCGGCGGCGGGGGCGGCGTGGGAAAGGTTACCCTCCAGGGCGTCGCAAGCGAACATGCAGAGGGTGGGGCGGAGGGCTTTACCCTGAGAGGAAGGGGAGGCGGAGGGGCGGCCCGATTGGTCGACCCAGCCCAGGTGGTATTGCATGACTGGGGCCAGGGGCCCGCTGTCCGCAGGTGGCACGGCCTGAGCGAGTTCCTGCTCGACCATGTCCTTATAGCGGGCGAACATGGCGGGAAGGCTGGGCCCAGAGTTGGGACCGGTGGGGGAATCCTGGCTGTGGTCGCTTGCCATAACTCTCAACCCAGGAAGAAATGGGATTGGGGATGTCTGCGGCCCAGCGAAGTCACCTGAACACGATGTATAAGCTTGGGGGAATGCTAGCAAAGGGCCTATGGGCTGTCAAGATTTTTGCGGACAGGGTAATTGTTCAGACTTGATGAGTCATTCCCGGGGCCGAACCGTCATTCCGGCCCCCGTATCGGGTACGGGGCAAGCTTTGAGCCGGAATCCAGAACGCTTTGCAACAGGCAAGGTTATTTATCCGCACCATTTCTGGATTCCCGCTTCCGCGGGAATGACGGTTGGGGCACGGAATTACCCCTTGACTCTGAACAGTTACCGGACAGGGGCAGGGGCTTTTAATTCTCCAGGTTGACGACGGTTGGTGTTGGCGGGCAAGCTGGCATCCCAGCGGCAATTGGGGCGGAGCTTGAATCCGGGGTTGGTGATTGTGTTGGGCACGGATTTTAGACCCCTCGCTACGCGCGGGGTGACAGGGGGACTCGGGGCGAAAGGTGGGACTCGGGGCGAAAGGTGGGAGTGGGGGCGAAAGGTGGGAGTGGGGGCGAAGGACTGTTAAAAGGCCGTGCGGTCTGGGGAGCTTGGGGAACGGGGATGGCCTCGATTAGACCGAGTAAAAACGAGGATTGGCGTTGAGAAGGGCGAACGCAAAGGAAGGGATAATCTGGTAATATTTTTCCATAGGACCGCGCCGAAGGACGGCGGAGGACCAAGGGAATGACCGAGATCGTAGGAATGCCGATACAGTGGATTTTGGCGGTAGTTACGGTTGTTGCGCTGTTGTTGGCAGCGGGCAGCGCGGGGACCTTGGTGTGGGTCTGGAGGCGGTGGAGGCCGGAACGGGAGCAGGGCGTACCAAGGGGCGCCGTCGCTGCCGTTCCGGAAACTTATCCCGGCGAAGAGTATGTGCGGCAATTCAAGGAGCAGATTTATTCGGCCCGGTCGCGGGGCGCGGAAGCCGAGGCGGAAGCCTTGCAGACTCAGTACGAGCACGAGCTGGGATCGCGGCGGGCGTTGGAGTCGCTAAAGCGGCTGGCGCCGACGGAGTTGGGGGTGACCACCGACCGTTTGACCGGCGCTGAGCAAGAGATGCTGCGGCACTTATTGGACCAGGTGATGTACCTGCCTTCGGCGGTGCTCTCGCCGGAGAGTTACTACTTGATAGGGAACGCCTACCACGAAACCGGGGATTACGGGCAGGCGGTGGAAGAGTTTTCCCGGTGCATCCGCAGCGAGCCAGCCCACACCAAAGCCAGGAACAACCGAGGGTTCGCCTACTACCACCTGGGCGAATACTTGCAGGCCATTCGGGACTTCAACGGGACAATCCGGCTCGACCGCACCATGGCCCAGGCGTACCACAACCGGGGGTTGGCGTATTTGACGCTGGGCAAGTACAAGGAAGCGGTGCAGGACTGCGGGAAGGCAATCAAATTGAATCCACGTATGCCCAACTCCTACGTGGCGCGGGGGTTGGCGCTGGTGAACCTGGGACAGCACAAGAAAGCAATCGGCGACTACAACAAAGCCATCGAGATGAACCCGGACCAGGCCGAGGCTTACAACAACCGGGGAGTGGCATTCGTTAACGTTGGCCGGTACCAGAATGCGATTCAGGACTACACCAACGCCATTCAAATCGACCCGCTGTTCGCGCTGGCCTACAGCAACCGGGGGTTGGCATGGTCGAACTTGAACCAGCACCAGGAAGCGGTGGACGACTACTGCACGGCGACGCAACTTGACCCTGGGTTTGCGCAAGCTTATCGGAACCGGGGGGCGTCGTATTTCCAGTTGGGGCAGCATCAACAAGCGTTGGAGGACTACGAGACGGCGGCCAGCCTGGACATTGATTCAGGCGCCGACGGGGCGGAGGACCCGCGGGCGTTGCCCGGGTCGTAGGCAATTTCCGCAGCGGACCACCAACTCCGGCAAACTGCCCAGAAAAGCAGCCCGAGGGGACGGCGGTGGGAATGGTCGGGGCGGGCAGGATCGAACTGCCGACCTCCTGGTCCCAAACCAGGCGCCCTGCCGCTGGGCCACGCCCCGAAGGAAAAGGGAAGGCGAGGAAGGTGAAGGGAGAGAGGATGGTACCCCCGGAGAGGATCGAACTCTCGTCTCTGGCTCCGGAGGCCAGCACTCTATCCGCTGAGCTACAGGGGCATACGCTAAAAGAATAACATGGGGCGCTTGGGGGCGACAAGAAGGTCCAGTGGACAAAGGGCGGTGGCGGGACTAGACTACACGCGCAATTCAAGAAACCCTTCCAGGAGGTGGAGAAATGCCTGTTTTCCCGCCGGAATATCTGCACAAAACGGCCTACCACATCTACGTTGCCAAGGGCACTCCCGAAGACGAAGCGGAGGTGGTGGCTACCCATCAGGTTAAGGCCAATTTGACGGGTCATGACTCCCACGGAGTCATTCACATTCCCGAGTATTGCGAGCGCATCGACAAGGGACACATCGTACCCGGGGCGCCGTTTGTCGTTGAGCAGGAGACGCCCACCACGGCGGTGATTAACGGCAACTGGGGCTTTGGGTTCGTGGTCACCGAGAAGGCGACGCGCATGGTTATTGAGAAGGCCAAGGCCCAGGGGGTAGGGGCGATAACGGTCCACCTGCAGAGCCACATTGGCCGTTTGGGGGACTACTCGACCATGATTTCCGAGGAAGGCATGATCGGGATGATAACGGCCGACTCGGGGGCGGGGCCCAAGGCGGTAGCGCCCTTTGGAGGGCGGGCCCGGCGGTTGGGGACCAACCCCATCTGCATGGGAATCCCAAGCGACCTTGAAGGACAGGTGCTGTTGGACATGGCCACCAGCGCGGTGGCGGCAGGGAAGATTGGGTTGGCCCGGAACCGCAACGAGCAAGTGCCGGTGGGTTGGATCATCGACAAGGACGGGAATCCCACCACCGACCCCAACGACTACCCGGCGGGGGGAGCGATCCTTCCGGTGGGAGCCGATCAAGGACACAAGGGGTACGGGTTGTCCTTCATGGTAGAGATATTCTCGGGGCTGTTGACCGGGCTGGGGTTTGGCATCGACCCGCAAGCGCGGCACAACGACGGAGTGTTCGTAGTGGCTTTCGACGTTGAAAAGTTCCGGCCCTTGGCCGACTTCAAGAAGGAGGTCAAGGAGTTCGCCGAGTTCGTCAAGACCTCGCCGCCAGCCCGGGGATTCGAGGAAGTGCTGTACCCTGGGGAGATTGAGTTCAATACAGAGCGGCGGCGGCGGGCCGAGGGGATTTTCGTCGAGGACGAGACCTGGCGGCAAATTACCGAATTGATGAACGAGTTGGGCGTGGCGGAGGCGGTGGGACAACCGTAGTTTCTTTGCCAGGGGATTCTTCCCCTGGGCCAATTCAGTGGTAAACCGAGGGCCGCTCTGTTGCAGGGCGGCCCTTAATCATGGGTGGGGGATTAAGAGGGGTTTTTCTCTTGCCAGAGCTTCTTGAGCAGGGGGATTTGGTTGATTTTGCGGCGGTCCAGGTCCTCCCAGTAGATGCCCTTGGGCAGGGGGAGATTGCCCGGGCAGGTGATGATCTCTTCGGGAGTGACCACGTAATTCAGGGGAACGTCGTGGTGGGTCATGGGCAGGTCTTCGTCGAGGACCTGCATGGGGTGGACGGTGCTGACCACCGGGGTCCTGGGTTGGACGATGCCGGCGGCTACAGCCAAGCCATATTCCAAGTCGGCGAACCCGCCGCCCTTGCCGATGCGGACGCCCTGGCGGTTGACGGCCACCGAGCCGGATATAACCAGGTCCACCGGGCGCATCTCCGCAACGTAGACGGGCCTGCCGTAACGGGAGGCGCCGCTGATGGTGGAAGCCTTGTCGGGAGGGATTGGGAGTTGGGCCGGGTCCAACTCGACGAAGCACTGCTCCTTGCGGAGGCGGGGGACGGCCATGTAGACGATTTTCCCCTGTTCCAAGGCCAGTTGACGGAGGGGGCGTTGGGCCTTGTCGGGGTTGCTCTT
The DNA here is from genome assembly GCA_965205495.1 of Dehalococcoidia bacterium. Taxonomy (GTDB): domain Bacteria; phylum Chloroflexota; class Dehalococcoidia; order Lucifugimonadales; family UBA3495; genus CATOSK01. The sequence goes on along the minus strand of CBDBHA010000002.1, from coordinate 3,220,880 downwards.
GACGACCTTGGCGTTTTGCCAAGCCTCCAGTTCCGTAACCTGGCCGGCGGCGTTTTCGCAGCCACGGAAATGGGGAATTTTGTCGTGAACGGTCTTGCCATGGACCACCTTGGCCTCTTCCAGGGCGGTCCAGACGGACTCACGGACGCTGTCTTTGTCGCGCATTCTCGTTCCTTTAGGACCCCGCAGCGGGGGGTTGAGGAATTATGTTGAACCCAAGGAGCCCAGCAATGGCGGCGATGATGATGAGGGCAATGAGCATTACGATAAGCCCGATGATCACCACGCCGATTGCCCGGATTGTGGAGGTGTAGTCGAGAGCTTGCCGGACCGCGATTACCATGGCAACGATCCACCAGATGAATGCGGCAAAACCGATGACGGGCCCCAAGAAGGGGATAAAAACGAACACTTGGAGGATGCTGGGGGTCTGGGCGAAGCCGGTGCCGCGAGCCAATTGACCCCAACTGGCCTGGGTGTCGGGCTTTTTCAGGATGGTGGCGCCGACGAAAAAGGTTACCAAGGCCCAAAGGCCCCACCCGATGACAGCCCGAACGATGGCGCCGCCGATTCCTGAAACGAGGCTGCCGCCTTCGGAGAGGTAAAGGCCAATTCCGCCGGCCAGGGAGGCGATTACCACCACCAGGAATGCCTGGAGGGTTGCGGCGGGATCGTGTTCGACGTCCTCGTAGGCGCTGGACCGAAGAAGGGCGGCGCCGATCATCCTGTTGAGCATTTTTTCGTTCCGGTTTGATCCTTTCTCTTGGGTTTCCGCTGGGGTAGGGCTGGGCCAATGTTGGGGGAATGATACCACAAGGATAGCCCGGAACAGATGGAAGGAATTATTTCCATTTTCGGCACGATTAGGTCACATTTGGCGTCGTTTTAGGAGATTTGGGTGGCATTTTGCGTGGTTGTGGAAGTTGCCGGACGCGGAGAAGTGGGGGCTATTTTTTCAAAACCAGGGCATTATGGGCCAATGTGGGACATTTCGTTGGTGTGGTGGTTTTTGGCTGGGAGTGTAAAACGTTTTTGACCGGTGAATTCGGTGTATTTTGGGGCATGGGTTTTTTTGGATGAGACCGAAAATGGCGGGATGATTAGGTCTCTACTAGCATGGCAAATTGGTCACGGAGTTGGCAAGGGGCGATTGTCAGTCGGGCAGGGTCTTTTAATTTTCTAGGTAGAGGCCAATTGGTGTTGGCGAGCAAGTTCGCATCCCCGCGGTAATTATGGTGGAGGGTGGAATCCGGAGTTGGGGACTGGGTGGGGCAGGGGGGTTAGACCTCTCGCTACGCTCGGGGTGACCCTTCGACGAGCTCAGGGCGATCCTTCGACGGGCTCAGGACGAACGGAGGGGGGCGGGGGCAATTAAAAGGCCCTGGTCAGTAGGGGCCGGGGGATAGGGGGAGCAAGGGAACGGATTGGGAGAGGCGGCTTGAAGAGCGCCTGTTTTTTCGTGCAAGTCAGGAGAATCGGCCTTTTGTAGACGGGGACTCCCGGTTAGAATAGGGTGGGTGCAGGCCGGAGCAAATCCCGCCCGCCGGTTTAAGTGAAAGATGGTAGATAGAGAAGACGGGCTGCTGGGCAGCCGGAACGCCAAGCTGGTGCGCCTGCGGGAGCGCGGGGTGGACCCCTACCCGCCGCGGGCGGAACGGAGTTGCACCGCGGCGGAAGCCATACGCGATTTTGAGACGCGGGAAGCGGCGGGTGCGGCTGAAGAGGGCGATCCGGTGGCGTTGACGGGTCGGATAACCTCGATGCGGGTTATGGGACGGGCGGCCTTCTTGGACGTTAGGGACGGGTCGGGGGTGATTCAGGCGCTATTGCGGCAGAACGTCTTGGGGGAAGGGTATGAAATTCTGCGGGACCTGGACATTGGGGACTTCATCGGGGTCGGCGGGGGGATTATGCGGACCCGCACCGGTCAGGTCACGGTGGACACACGATCCGTAACGGTGCTGGCCAAGGGGATGCGTCCCTTGCCGGAGAAATTTCACGGGTTGAGGGACACGGAAATCCGGTATCGGCAGCGGTACCTGGACCTCATCGCCAACCCGGAAGTTATGACCACCTTCGGGCAACGGAGCAAGGTGGTTGGAGGAATTCGGCGGTTCTTGGAACAGCGGGGTTTCCTGGAGGTAGATACGCCCATCATGGTGCCGGTGGCGGCAGGGGCTCACGCGCGGCCCTTTGTGACGCACCACAACGCACTGGACCAGCAGCTTTACCTGCGGATTGCCACCGAGCTTTACCTGAAGCGGCTCATCGTGGGTGGGTTTGATAAAGTCTTTGAGTTGGGCCGGGTGTTTCGGAACGAGGGAATCGACCAAGACCACAACCCGGAGTTCACGTTGCTGGAGAGCTACCAGGCATACGCTGATTACAACGACGTGATGACCATGGTGGAAGAATTGGTTTCCACCGTCGCCGAAGAGGTTTTGGGGACGACGGAAGCGCCCTACGGGGAGCACCTGATTGACTTCAAACCGCCCTGGCCAAGGGTGCAATTGCGGGAAGAGCTGGCGGGGCGGAGCGGGATAGACATTGAGGAATACCCGGACGCCGATTCCCTAGCGCGCAGGGCGGCCCAAGTGGGTCTGGACGTGGGGATACGGGAGAGCCGGGGGAGGCTGATCGACAAGCTGCTTTCGACATTTGTGGAGCCCAACTTCATTCAGCCGACGTTCTTGCTGGACTATCCGGTGGATATGTCGCCGTTGGCGAAGGGGAAACCGGAGTGTCCCGGGTATGTCGAACGGTTTGAAGCCTTTGCGGCGGGGATGGAAATAGCCAACGCCTATACCGAATTGAACGACCCGGCGGTGCAAAGGGAACGGTTTGACGAGCAAGAGGAAATCCAGCGCCTTTACGAGGATGACGAGGTGGACCGGAGGGACGACGATTTCTTGGCCGCGCTGGAATACGGGATGCCGCCCACGGGCGGGCTGGGGATGGGTATTGACCGGCTGGTGATGCTTATAACGGGTCAGCCCAGCATTCGGGATACGTTGTTTTTCCCGCACATGCGGACCCGGCGAGAAGCCCGGAGTGACGCTGAAGGGGAGTAGGTCGGAAGAGCGCTTGAACATTGGTTATACTATCGTCGCAGGGGTAAAGAGAGGACACTCAGCAACCACGCCATACAGACCCGACGGCCGGGGATTACAAATTCGGGAATAGTTTTTGTCATCGACAATTGGCAATTGAGAGGCATTTATTCTGACCCACAGACCGGACGCGAGAGCAGAGTGTATTTGGCCTTTGTCCGTAACAGTTCAGAGTTGAGGACGGGGGACCCGCTTTTGAAAAAGCTGCGCAAAACTTTTAAAGTTGGCATCGGAGTAGATATTAGCCTCAAATGCGATTGCCATGCCGATTCCCTTCTAAGTCTGAACACTTACCTTTGTCCCCGGCATAGCCAGGGTTGTGCGAGTTGCAGTTTCTATGGATGAAACCAGGATTCTATCGGCATTTCCTGACCGAAACGCAACCCGCAATCTGGCCAGGGGCAACCGAGACTACTTTGCGGACAAGTATCAGGATTTAGAGGAACACAGTGACACTGAAAGTTGATTACTATCCGAAAGACGACATTCTACGCATCAGCACCGGGCATAAGGCAATGGACGGCGCCACCCTGTGGGACGCAGTGAATGTTGAGGTGGATATAGGAACTTACGGCGGTCACGACATTGTAGGGTTCTCCGTTCTTTCTGCATCTGGCAGCGTTTGCCCTTACTTTGTCCCGGCACATACGAAACAACCGCAGCAGACAGGGAAAGGCAACCCCGGGGCCAGTTATGACGAAGAGACTGATATGCTGACGCTGGGAGTCTCGGTCGGCAACCCGTCATACCAGACGGCAGACGACGCCTACATCAAAGGGCACTGGAAGCCGGACGAAGCGGACGGCAATGGCTATTGGGACATAATTGGCGTTTCTCTCAAGGAGGCATCCAAACACTTGTCCCCGCATTTCCGCTTACGAAAAGTTTCTTGACCCGCCGGACCGGGTCGTAATACTGCTGTTCCCGCATGTGCGGGCAATCCCGGCAGGTAGGAGGCCACAGGGGGTGGAGGATTGGCCATAACCGACTTTGACTCAAAGGAATCACGGTTCCGAGAACAGATGCTGGAGCATATTTTCCTGTCCGAAGTGTTGCAATATGCATACAGGCGACAGCAGCCAGTGGGAGTATTGAGAACGGAAGTTGATAGAGCTGGGTACGACTTGGTCCTAGAGTTTGGAGAAGTCACCAGGTATATTCAGCTAAAGAGTTCCTCTGCAAGGAATCGACGACCAACTCCCCCGGACGTGAACAGCAAACTGGCAACCAAGCCTGGGGGCTGTATCGTGTGGATATGGCTTGAAAATGAAAATGAAGACGACAAGAACCACGTCAAATTAAAGTATAAGTTCCTCGAAGCAGGGCCAAGCAAGCGTCCTAACCTGGGACATACGAAAGGGAAGAGGGACGGGACACTCCGACCCAGCGCGAAATGCTTCACGACAATGAACATCACCGAATTGATTGAGAAGCTCTTGAATCTTGCCCAGACCTCCTCACATCCATAACCAGAACACTGGACGGAAGGTAAAAGGCTACAATCTCCTATGCTATCAATTGAACACATACGCCGCGACCCCGAATACGTCCGCCAAGCTTTAGCCTCCCGTGGGGAGGAGGGTTCACTGGCTGAACTGCTGGCTTTGGATACTCGGCGGCGGCAGGCCATTACGGAGGGGGACAACCTGCGGTCGCAGCGCAATGATGTGAGCCGGCGGATTGGACAGGCCCGTTCGTCGGGTGAAGCGCCGCCCGCCGACGTGGTGGAAGAGATGCGGCGGGTGGGGCAACGCATTGCCGAGTTGGAACAGGAGGCGCGGGAGTTGGACGAGCAGGTCCACGAGATTCTGCTGGGGCTACCCAACCTGCCCCGTCCCAATGTGCCGCCGGGGTTGAGCGAAGAGGACAACGTGGAAGTGCGGACCTGGGGGGAGATCCCGAGCTTTGATTTTGAGCCGGTCCCTCATTGGGACCTGGGTGAGGAGCTGGGGATCATTGACTTCCAGCGCGGGGTGAAGCTGTCGGGGAGCCGGTTCTACACCATGTCGGGCTACGGGGCCAAGCTGGAACGGGCCACCATCGCCTGGATGCTGGACCTGCACAGCGACGAACACGGGTACACCGAGTTGATGCTGCCAATCATCGTTAGGCGGGAAGTGATGGAGGGGTCGGGGAACCTGCCGAAGTTCGCGGACAACCTGTACCACGACGACGAAGACGACCTGTGGCTGGTGCCGACGGCGGAAGTGCCGATAACCAACCTGCACCGGGACGAGATATTGCCGCCGGGGTCTTTGCCGACCTACTACGTGGCGCAGACGCCCTGCTTCCGGCGGGAGAAGGCGGCGGCGGGACGGGACACCCGGGGAATCAAGAGGGTGCACCAGTTCAACAAGGTGGAGATGTACAAGTTCGTGGAGCCGGAGACGTCGGACGCGGAGTTGGACCGGCTGTTGGATGACGCGGAGGATGTTTGCCGGCGGTTGGGGCTGCCCTACCGGGTGATTCAACTATGCGCCGGGGACATGTCGTTCCCGTCGGCGCAGTCGTATGACATCGAAGTTTGGGCGGCGGGGTGCCAGGAGTGGCTGGAAGTGAGTTCGTGTTCCAACTGCACCGATTTTCAGGCGAGGCGGGCGAATATCCGGTACCGGCGGGAAGCCGGGGGCAGGCCGGAGTTGGTGCATACGTTGAACGGGTCGGGGCTGGCATTGCCGCGGATAATCATAGCGATATTGGAGAACTACCAGCGGGAGGACGGGTCGGTGGTGGTGCCGGAGGTGCTAAGGCCATACACCGGGTTTGAGGTGATACCGGCGGTTGGTCCGGCGGGCTCGCCATGAGCGGGATTTAGCCGGGGTTCGATGAGGGATGGAGGGCGTTTTAATTTTCCAGGCAGAAGCCAGTCGGTGTTGGCGGGGAAGGTGGCATCCCTGTGGCAATTGTGGCGGAGGCTGGAATCTGAGGTTGAGGATGGCGTTGCGCAGGGAGTTTAGACCCCTCGCTACGCTCGGGGTGACAGGGGGATGGCCGGGGTGACCCTTCGACGGGAATGACGGTTGGGGTAGTCGAAGTTTAGGGACTCATTCACGCATTAGTAGTTGTCGTAGTGGGGAGTTTGCGACGAAGAATCCAGGGAGAAACCGGCTGGGGGCGATGGATTTTAGATTCCTCCCTTCGGTTCGGAATGACAGGTAAGGGGGCGGTCGGAATGACAGGTGAAGGGAGGGGTATGCCTCCCTTTCGACGGGCTCGGGGTGTTGGTGGGGGGAGTCGAAGCGGCATTTAGGGAAAATTGAAAGGAACTGGAAAGGGACGGGGCGCACTTGAAGGTGCGCCCCAATGTTTTGGCAGGTATCCTGGCTTGGATTGGCGATTGGCGCCGGTCCGATTCTTCGACGGAGCCCAGGATGAGGGGGAAAGAACGGGGTTATTTTTCGATGGGGGCTCCGACGATGCTGCCCCATTCGGTCCAGGAACCGTCGTAGTTGCGGACGTTCTGGTGGCCGAGGAGTTGGGTTAGGACAAACCAGGTGTGGGAGGAACGCTCCCCGATGCGGCAGTAGGCCACGGTGTCGCGGCTGCCGTCGATGCCGCGGCCACCGTAGAGTTCCTGGAGATCGTCGGCGGACTTGAAGGTGCCGTCCTCAGCGACAGCCTGGGCCCAAGGAACGTTGGCAGCGCCGGGGATATGGCCGCCGCGCTGGGAGCCTTCCTGGGGCAAGTTGGGTGGGGCCAGCAGGGCGCCGGAGAACTCGTCGGGGGAGCGGACGTCCACGAGGGAGATGCCACCGGCGTTGACCGAGGCCAGGACCTGGTCGCGGTAGGCGCGGATGCTCTCGTCGGGGTCGGCGGCCTGGTAGGAGGCGGCGGAAACGCTGGGTACGCCGGTGGCCAGGGGGCGTCCTTCGGCTTCCCACTTGGCCCGGCCGCCGTTCATTATTCGGACGTCGTTGTGGCCGTAGTACTTCATCTGCCAGAAGGCCCAGCAGGCAAACCAGTTGTTGTTGTCGCCGTAGAGGACAACGGTGGTGTCGTTGGAAATGCCGGAACCGCCGAGGAGTTGTTCCATTTCATCCTTGCTGGCCAGGTCGCGGCGGACAGACTGCTGGAGTTGGCTCTGCCAGTTCCAGCCGACGGCGCCGGCGATGTGGCCCTGCTCGTAAGCGGCGGTATCGACGTCGACTTCCACCAAGCGGACATTGGCGTCGCTGCCGTGGTCGGCGACCCACTGAGTATCTACCAGGGACTCGGGATGAGCGTAGTCAGGCATAACATCACTCCCAAAGGATTTTTCGTTGGGGAATTGGCGGCGGGGGTGGGACCCTCGCATTGGCGTAAGTTTACCCACCGGGGCGGGTTAGGGCAATAATGGCGGGGATTAGGGGACAGGTTCTTCCAATTTTCCAGGGGAAAGCCGGTCGGTGTTGGCGGGCAATATGGCATCCCCGTGGTAATTGTGGCGGAGGCTGGAATCCGGGGGGTGGGGATTGTGTTGGACAGGGAGTTTAGACCCCTCGCTACGCTCGGGGTGACAGAGGGAGGGCCGGGGTCACATGTGGGTGGGGTGTGGTGACCCTTCGACGGGCTCAGGGCGAACGGAGGGGGGTGGGAGTCAATTTAAAAACCCTGGGATTAGGGGGCAGCGGCGGGGGAGCGGGGGGCGGTTACGCCGATCATGCTGTCACGGGTAACCAGTTGGGCCAATTCGGCTTCGGTCATGCCGCCGGTGCCGGGAGGACGTTGGGGTAGCACCAGGTAACGCAGGTCGGCGGTGCTGTCGAGGACGTTGACCTGGACGGCTTCACCGACATCCAAGCCGAACTCGCGCATAACTCCCCTTGGGTCTATGACGGCGCGGGAGCGGTAGGCGAGGCTCTTGTACCAGTCGGGGGGAGCGCCCAGGAGCATACGGGGGTAGCAGGAGCAGAGGGTGCAGACCACCAAATTATGGGTCTCGGGGGTGTTTTCCACCACGGAAAGCTGGGGAGTGGTGTCGGGGAGGGGGTAGCCCAGCTCGGCTAGGGCGGATGCCGGGTCGGAGAGGAGGCGGGCCTTGTAGTTGGGATCGACCCAAGCGCGGGCGACGACTTTTGCGCCGTCTGAGGGGGTACGGGAGGCGGTCAGGTCCGCTTCCCGCTGGATTTCATCGGCGGTGCAGACGCCTTTGGCGATGAGGAGGGCTTCGATGGCCTGGGCGCGGCGGGCGATGGGGCCGAGGCCATCGTCTTCCATGCCGGGGTGGGGGTGGCCGTGGTGGGAAGCGGTCACAGGAACCTCCTAGTTCTGGGCAGGGTCGAGCCAGTGTTCATAGAGGTCAATCAAGAGGGTGTCGGCAGCGGGGCCCTGGTAGTGGTCCCAAACGTGGGACTGGGGGAATTGGACGCGGTAGAGGGGTTGTTTAGGAAGGCCGTCGCCGCCGTAGGCCAGGGACTCGGGGTTGGGGAATACGCCGCAGAGGGCGACAACGATGCCGGTCTTGCCCTGGATGTATTCCGGGGTGCGAAAGTGGCCGGGCGGCGTGCCGACCCGGACGGTAACGCGGTCTTGGGCATGAAACCTAGCGGTCATGGGGCCGAATCTTGGGCTTCCAAGAGGGCGGCTTGCCGGTCGATTTCTTCCTGGGACAGGATGCCTTTTTCCAGCAGGAGGATTTCCAGAGCGGCAGTCCAGCGCTCGTAGTAGGTCATGGCTTCGTAGCGGTCCTGGGGAAGACTTTCGATGGCGCGGCGCATTTCATCGGTGCTGCGAATGCCTTTGCTGCCGAGGACCCGATGGAGGGCGTCCATACGGCGTTCCCAGTCCATGAGGGTGTGTTCGGAGCGGTCAATGGTTTCATCGGTGGGCCAGCCGCCGCGGTCGTGAACTTTGGGCATTTTCTTTTTCTCTGGTCGGGATGGGGATAGGATACCACGCCGGCGGGGGTTCGCCGGACGATTGCAAAGTGATGCGATTCTGAGGGAAAGGGACGCTTGCTAGGCCACGTGCACCCTGGATTCCCGCCTGCGCGGGAAAGACGGTAGGTGTTGGTGCGGGAAAGACGGTCGGTGTTCGTAGGGACTTCGCAATTGTCCTGGGGTTCGGGTCAGGGAGCGGCGGCTTGGGTGGGGTTGGGAGTTTCCTCGGTGGCTCCGGCGGGGGGGCGGCGCATTACGGCGAAGGTTAGGGCGCTGAAGCCGAAGACCAGAGTGAATATCCAGAGGGGGACGGTGTAGCTGCCCTGGACGTCGTACCACCAACCGACGAAGACCGGGGCCAGCAGCACGCCGGGGAAGTTGGCGAATTGGACAAACCCCCGCAAGCGGCTGAAGGTCCGGCGTCCGAAGTACTCGCCGAGGGCCGCCCAGTTGGTGGGAGCGCTGGCTTCGGCAATCGAGAAGAGCAGGACGAAGACCACCACGACCCACAGGTCGCTCAGGGGGGAAGCCAGCAGGGCGAAGGAGGCGGTGCCGGCGACAGCGGCGGCCATGAGAACCCAGTTTTTTGGTATCCGGTCGGCTACCCAACCGATGACCAGGTAGAGGGGGACGGTGGCGAAGAGGAGGACGGAGAAGACTATGACCGCGGTGGACTCGTTGAGGCCCTTGCTGACCAGGATGGGAATGATGTGGAGCATGACCGCAGCCTTGGCGATTAGACGGAAGGCGGTCCCCAGCATCAAAATCCAGTAAGCGGGGGTGCGGATGGCGGGTCCCAGGTCGAACTCGGCGGGAGGCTGCCAGTTAGAGGCCGGTTTGCTCCCCTCGGAGCGGATTGGGGCGGACGTTCCTCCCGGTGGGTCGCCGTCCATGGTAAGGCCGACGCTCTCCGGAGTGTTTTTGAAGAACACGGTAAGGGGGAGGACGGTGACCAGGATGACTATCCCGATGGTGTTGAAGGTAAAAGCGAGGCCGAATTCAGCGATAGAAAGGGCGATAAAGGGGACAAGGAGGGCGGGAATCACCGAGTCCATGGCGTGGAAAACGGACATGGCCATGGCTTTTTGCCGGTAGAACCAGTTGTTCAGCAGAGTGGCCATGGGGTAAGAAAAGCCGAGGTTGCTGCCGATGGTGACCACACCGAGGTAGATGGCGGCGAAGCCCCAGATGTTGTTGGTCTGGCCGAGGATGAGGAATCCGCCGCCGCTCATGGCCGCGCCGATGACAATCATTATCCTGGGACCAAAACGGTCGACCAAAAAACCGGCCACGGGACCAGTGGGGCCATTTTCGGAGCGGGCCAGGGAGAAGATGAATGAAACGGTGGCGCGGCTGGCACCGAAATATTCTTCGACAGGGAGGATGAAGACCGGGAACCCCTTGTTTACGGCGGTCTTGTTGATGGAGGTGACGAAAGCGCCCAGGGAAACCATCCACCAACCCAGGAAAATCTTGGGGCGGCGGGCGAGGAGGGGGGCTAGGTTCAAGGGGTGCTCCCTGGATGTTGGATTTTTAAGGTTCGGCAGCCGCCAAGGGTTTACGCGGCGAAATTGGGCATGACTTCCTTGGAGAAAAGCTCCAGGGAGTCCTTGACCTTTTGGCTGGGGATGCCGCCGTAGTTGACGAAGAGAATCAGGTTTTCGACGCCGGACTGATGCAACCGGGAGACCTTTTCGGACACCTGGGAGGGATCACCAAAGAGGATAACGTTTTCCGCCATGGCGTGAAAGTCGGTGGTGGAATCGGCGGAGAACCGGCGGCGGTACTCGGAAAAGTTGGCCGGGAGAAGCTCGCCGCGGCGTTCCGGGGGAGCGCCGACCTCGTTGCCGGTGTCCTTGAACCACATGAAGGGGACCTGAGCGTCATCGAAAGCCTGTTCCCGAGTCGGGGCGGTGTACATGGCCCGGGCCACGGTGACGCGCTGGGGATCGTAGCCGCCGCCCGCCTCGCCGACGGCGGAACGGAAGTAACCAACCTGATCGGCCACGCGGTCGAAGGACTCGCCCTGGCCAACCAGCAAGTTCCAGCCGTGATTGGCGATGCGGTCCATGCTGGAATGGCTGGTGGCGGCGACCCAAAGGGGCGGGTGAGGGGACTGGACGGGCTTGGGGTGGACCGTCATGTCGTTGTAGGTCCAGAACTCGCCCTGGTGGTCAAAGGGTTTTTTGGCAGTCCAACCTTGAACCAGTACATCCATTGCCTCTTGGAAGCGGCGGTCTGCCTCGTCCATTGGGATGTTTAGCTTGTGGTATTCGCCCCATTGGTAGCCCCGGCCGACGCCGAGGTCGAGGCGTCCGTTGCTAAGGAGGTCGACGGTGGCGGCTTCTTCGGCGATCTGGATGGGGTTGTGGAAGGGGAGGACGGTAACGGCGGTGCCCAGGCGGATGGAGGTGGTCAGCCCGGCCAGATAGGCCAGGACGGAGAAGGGGGCGGAGACGATGCCGTGGCGGGAGAAGTGGTGCTCGGTGAACCAAACGGAATCGTAGCCCAACTGCTCGGCCCAGAGGACCTGGTCGAGGGCTTCCTGGTAGTATTCCCGTTCCCTGGTGGGGTCGGGGAGTTGGACCGAATGGAAAAGGCCGAACTTCATTGACAGTAACAGTCCTCGGAATTTTGGCGGTTAAAGGCCAGTACAGCCTGGGGCGCAACTAGAGCGCACCGGGCCTGGGAAGGGTTAGCCGGAGGCGCCAAGCGGCCCTGGTGGGAAGCCCCCCGAAAAGCGGGGCCGACACCGGGACGATAGATAGGCCAGAGACTACACCCCCTGCCAGTAGCGGCGTCCGTCACGGCGGACGATCTTGCCGAAGCCGGGGGCGGGAAGGTGGACGGCGGCAACCAAGAGGTCCTGCTGCTCCATGCGGTCGACCATGGCGCGGCGGGTGGCGCGGGCGACGTCGGGGTCGATGTCGGCGCGGGAGGCCCATTCCAGCTCGTGGACCTGGGCGGTGTTGTGGAGGACATCGCCAAGAACTAGGGCATTTTCACCCTGGGAAGTGATGTTGATGCTCATGTGCCCGGGGGTATGTCCCGGGGTGGGGATGGTGGTCAGTTCGCTGGTGATGGAATACTCGCCCTCCATAAACTCGATGAGACCCAACTCCTCCAGGGGCCAGACGCATTGGGGGGCGTTGGGGAAGCGGGACTCGATGAGGGCCGGGTCATGGCAGGCATCCCAATCGCCGCGGCTCATGTAGTAACGGGCGTTGGGGAAGGAGGGTTCGTACTTCCCGTTTTGGGAAAGGAGGTTCCAGCCGACGTGGTCGCGGTGGAGATGGGTCATAACCACCATGTCGATGTCGGCGGGGTTGAGGCCGTGGGCTTGGAAGTCGTTCATCAGCTCGCCCCAGGGGGTTTCCGGGGCGTCGGCGGGCTTGGGGCCCAGGCCGGTGTCGACGAGGATATTCTTGCCGTCGGAGCGGATTAGGAAGGCGGCAAGGTTGAAGCTGACCTTGCCTTCGGGGCTGAGATGGTCCCGGTAGGGCTGCCAGTCGTCTTCGGGGATGGACGGGAAGAAATTGCAGAGGTCGAACTCGAGGATTCCGTCGGAAAGCGAGGTGATGGAAACGTTGCCGACGGTAACGGTGTTGTCGGGCATGAGTCCTCCTTGGCGGGGGAAATCCGTGGTGGGGAAATACTTGGGGGCGTTACGAAAAGGGACATGGGTATTTTATATAAGGGATAAGTCGGGCGCAAGGTTGGGCACAGGCGGAGAATTGGCATAGAATTGGGCCAATTCCAGAGGGCCGGTGATTCAGAGCTAGAGGGGGTGTTAGACATGGCGTGGGAGCATAACACAGCGGTGGTCAACGGGATCAACATTCACTACGTAACCGAGGGGGAGGGGGAACCGGTAATGTTGCTGCACGGATGGCCTGAGTTCTGGTATAGCTGGAGGCACCAGATTCCGGTATTGGGAGAGAGGTTCCGGGTGATTGCGCCGGACATGCGGGGATTTGGATATTCGGACAAGCCCCTGACCGGCTACGACACCCGCTCGGCGGCATCGGACATCTACGAGTTGGCGCGAGCGTTGGGGTATGAAGCGGTAAAGATGGTGGCCCACGACATTGGGGCGCGGGTAGCTTTCCGTTTCACCCTGGACCACGAGGAAGCGGTGAAGAAACTGGTATTGATCGACTCGACCCCGCCGATTGAGCAACTGGGAAACCAACCGCCGGCGGTAATCCGGGAGCGTTGGCACTCTTACTTCCACCAACAGTTTGACCTGCCGGAGAAGCTGATTGAGGGACGGGAGGAGATTTACCTGCGGCACATATTCCGGGACTGGTGCGTCCAGAAGTACCCCATCAGCGACGAAGAGGTGGCGCATTACGTTAAGGCTTACAGCCAGCCGGGGGCGCTGCGGGGAGGGTTCAGCTACTACCGGGCGGCGGCCTACGAGGACCCGCCCCAATGGAGGGCGGACGCCGAGCGGCAGTTGGCGACGCCGCTGTTGTTTTTGTTTGGAGCGCGGCGGGCGCGGACGGCGGAGGCTATGGGAGCGGGGCCGTTGGAGGAGGCTTGGCGGCGGTTCTTCCCCAATTCGGTGGGCAAGCACCTGGGGAATTACGGGCACTTTTTGCAGTGGGAGACGCCGGGGGCGGTGAACCGGGAGTTGCTGGAGTTTCTTAAAGACTAGAGTGCGCCGGAAAAAGGGTAGCGGAACGGGATAAGAAGGGGGAGGCTCCCAACGGAGCCTCCTCTGTTTGGCAACTACGTTCCGGTGGGTTGGTTACTTGGCGAAGCGGATGGTCCAGAGAGCGGTGGGGTGGGCCTTGAGAGGCCAAGGCCGCCATTCGACGATTTCGTTGGTGACGCCGTAGGGGGCGTTGAGGTAACCGGGAGCGAAGTCCCAGTGGGCCTCATGCACGGCCTGGTGCATCTTGTAATAGGCTTCGGAGCGGGCGTCCGGGTCCGTCGCCGCCAAACCAGCATCTACAATAGGATGGAGGGTCTTGTCGTAGGTGATGTACCCGCCGGTTGGGGCGGCAAAACGGCCCTTGTACTTGCTGCCGACGTCGTAGTCATGCTCGTTGGAGCGGACCAAATATTGGCCGGGGATGGTGCCGTCGTACTGTTTGTCCTTAATGGACACCTCCTCACCGACGTTCACTTTACACTCAAAGTTGAGCTCTTTCTGCCACATGCTGCAAACCAACTCGGCCAGTCCGACGATGCGGGGAGCAGTGGAGCCGGCAGGCCAGGTCCAAATGTTGAAGGGCTCGCCATAGTTGAAGCCCTCACCGTTGGGGTAGCCGGCGTCGGTTAGTAACTGACGGGCCTTGTCCGGGTCATAGGGGAAGGGGTCCAGGCCGGGGCCGTAGCCGAGGCCGGAGGGAGACACGGCAGCGGTGCCTTTAATCTCGAAGACCTCCGGGCCCCCGAAGAACTGTTGGATAAGGCTCTTGTCGATGGCGTGGTCAAGGGCGTACCGGACGCGTTGGTCGGCGCACATTAGGGGCCGGCCTTTCAGGTCCAGGCCGAGGCTGGCGCCGCCACCCTGGACCGGCTGGTCGACGCTGCAACTATTGGCGTTAATCCAGATGACGGTGGACTCAGAGGCAAACACCACGCGGGCGCCGGCGTTACGGATTTGGTCGAGAACCGTCAAGTCGGCCGGAATGATGTCGGCGGAACCAGCCTGCAGAGCGGCCATTTGGGTGGACTGTTCAGCGACCAACCGGACCGAGAGCCGGTCAAAGGCATAAATCCGGTCGTTACGGAAGTGACCGTCCCACACTTCGTAGATTATTTCCTCGCCGCGGAGGTGGACGACCTGGCTGAAGGGGCCGGCGGAGCCCGGGTCAGGGTTGGCCTCGTACCCTTCAACCCCATGCTCATCAAAGTAAGTCTTCTGGTGTACGATTCCGGAAGAGCCGCCGCTGGAAACTTGGGCGGACACATAGCCGGGTAGAGCGGCATAGGGCTGGGTAAAGACAATTTTGACGGTATTGGGGCCGGTGACATGGGCGTGCTGGTCAATGATATTCACGATGCGTTGACGGACGCGGGAGATAGAGTCTTTATGGAAGCTCCATTGGAAGCTGAAGGCGATGTCTTCCGCTGTAACCGGGTCGCCGTTGTGAAACGTGGCGTCGTCCCGAAGAGTGGACTCCCAACCCAAGTTATCGTCGGTGAGCTCCCACTTGTTGATGATACCTTTGTCGGTTAACTCCAGTTTTTCGTTGGCGTTAATCATTCGTTCCTGAAGGGGATCCCACCAGATACCCTTGTCGCCGGTGAGGTACCTGGAGTTGTAAACCTAGTTGCCGAAGGAGGAAGTGAGGATGGTCAGCTTTTCCCGGCGCACGATGGCATTGGGGTCTTCCGGGACCGGGGTTGGGGTTACCACCACCAACTTTTCGACTTCGACCACTTTTTCCACTTCGCGGACGGTCTCGGTGACGCCTGGTTGAGGGGCGGCGGGGGCGGCGGAACCGCAAGCCAATGCCAACCCGGTCAGCAGGGCGATAATAAAGGGCAAACCGAAGGGACCGAATTTAGGGGAACTTGCGTCCTTCCTCCTGAATGAGCAATTAGTGCGGAGCGTTTGTGACAGAATGCACAAACCCGACGGATGTCAACATTGGGCTAATAGATTGTCAATATTAAGTATTGAGCAACCGTTTTGCTCGGCGCAATCCATTTTTAGCTACGAGGTTTGCATATAATTTCGGCCTTTTCTTGAACTAAATGGTTAAATGTGGAGCTGATATTCGCCGTAACCGTTGGGGGTTGGGACGATGGAATGAAAATGGGAGTGAGGGTTGGGGGTTGGAAGGACCGCCGGGGCAGGGGGTATGGGTTGGGTTTTTTGATTGCCGTTGCGGGGAGATTGCGACGATGAATCCGGGGGCAAACCGGCGGGTGGCGATGGATTTTAGATTCCTCCCTGCGGTCGGAATGACAGGTATGGGGGGTCGGAAGGGCATTTGAGGGGATGAAAAGGCCGTGGCCCAGGGTGGGTAGGACGATTGCAAAGTGATGCAATTCTGAGGGAAAGGGAGGGTTGCCAGGCCAGGTACGACCTGGATTCCCGCCTTCGCGGGAATGACGATAGGGGGCGGGAATTACGATAGGTGTTCGTAGGGACTTCGCAATTCTCCTGCGGGGCCCGGTTGACGGGGCCGGGGGGCGGTGCTAGAGTCGGCCCGAAATTGGCGGCCAACCCCGGATCGGACGCCGGGCGTTGGGGGGCAAAAGAGGGAGGGACGGCATGAAAGCGCAGGTATTGCGGGAAGTGAACCGGCCATTGGAAGTTGAAGAGGTGCAGGTGGACAATCCTGGGCCGCATGAGGTGCTGGTACGCACCAGGGCCAGCGGAGTCTGCCACAGCGACCTGCATTACGTTGAGGGTAGCTACACCATCCGTATGCCCGCCGTGCTGGGGCATGAAGCGGCGGGGACGATTGAGGCGGTAGGAGACCAGGTCACCTACGTGAAGCCGGGGGACTCGGTAATCATGTGCTTGTCGGTGTTCTGCGGACATTGCGAGTTCTGCCTACGGGGGCAGCCCAACCTTTGCAACCGGATCGACGTGACCCGGGGGCGGGACGAGCCGCCACGGTTGAGCCAGCACGGTGAAGCGGTGACGCAGATGGCACAACTTGGGTCGTATGCGGAGGAAATGCTGGTGCATGAGAACGCGGTGGTGAAGGTGCATGACGACGTGCCCTTCGACCGGCTGGCGTTGATTGGGTGCGGCGCGACGACGGGTTTGGGGGCGGCGTTGAACACAGCGAAGGTGGAGCCGGGAAGCACGGTGGCGGTGGTGGGCTGCGGCGGAGTGGGGTTGAACTGCATCCAGGGCGCGGCGTTGGCCGGAGCCTTGCGGATCATCGCCATTGACACGGTGGAGACCAAGCTGACGCTGGCGGCGCAATTCGGGGCCACGGAGGTCATCGACGCTTCGGGGGGCGAGGTGGTGCAGAAGGTGCGGGACCTGACCGACGGCGGGGTGGACTATTCGTTTGAGGCCATTGGGTTGAAGGAGACAGCCGAGCAGTGCTACGAGATGCTGCGGGACGGGGGCACGGCGACGATCATTGGGATGATCCCGGAGGGGACCAAGATCGAGATCGACGCGGGGGCGTTCCTGCGGCGGGAGCGGAAGATTCAAGGCAGCAGCATGGGGTCGAACCGGTTCCGCACCGACATGCCCCGGTACATTGAATTTTACCGGCAGGGGCGGTTGAAGCTGGATGAGTTGGTGTCGCAGCACATGAGGCTGGAGGACTTGAACCAGGCTTTTGCTGACATGAAGGCCGGGACGGTGGCCCGGAGCGTGATATTGTTTGATTAGGGTGGCCCTCGCGATGGGGGTTTGGGGGTCGTCCGTTGGCCCTTCGACGGGGCTCAGGGCGAACGGGTTGGAGGTGGGTCGGAAGTTGGGATTGCCCTTCGACCTTGCTCAGGGCGAACGGGCTGTTAGAGGCAGGCGTCGCGGACGGCTTTGGAGATGGCGGCCAGGCGGGGGAGGTTGGTTTCTTCGGAGCGGGCGCCGTTGGTGATGTAGGCCACGCCGAGGCCGAGCTTGGGGTCGGCCCAGCCGACGGAGGTGGCCTGCCCGCCGTGGCCGAAGCAGTTTGTCCCCGAATCTTCGGCGACGCCCATGCGGGGGTCGTCCAGCACCAGTCCCAAAGAGCGGCGTTTGAACTGGGCCAGGGACAGGTCGATTCCTTCCACCTGGGGCGCGGTGACCTCGGAAACGGTTGCCGGGGTCAATAGCTGGACGCCGTCCAGGGAGCCCTCACCCGCGAGCATGGCGTAGAAGCGGGCCAGGTCGCGGGCGGTGGTGATGCCGCCGCCGGCGGGGTGGACCGCCTGATGGACTTCGGGCTGGTTGTAGGCCGGGATGGATACCGGGCGGTCGCAGTCCTCCATGGCGTGGACCCGGGAGACCCGCCATTCCAGTTCCGGGGGCAGTCCCACGAAAGCGTCGTTCATGCCCAGGGGAGCGGTAATTTCCTCGCGGAGGAACTGGTTGAAGGGGCGGCCGTCGATGCGGCGGACCAACTCGCCGATGATCCAGCCGAAGTTGCGGGGATGGTAGGCCATGACCTCGCCGGGTTGGTATTCGGGGACCAGGTTTTCCATGGCCCGGACGACGAAGTCCCAGTCACGCCACTTGTTCCAGGTGAGAGAGCCGGGGGTTTCGGGGAAGCCGGCCTGGTGGGTGAGGACGTGGCGGATGGTGACGGCGTCCTTGCCGTTGGCGGAGAACCCGGGCCAGTGCATCGCCACCGGGTCGTCCCAGGAAAGGCGGCCCCGTTCCCAGAGAATATGGAGGCATACGGCGGCGAGGGGCTTGGTTGAGGAGTAAAGGATAAACATGGTGCCGCGGTTGACGGGTTTGAACGCAGCGCGGTCGGCCAGGCCGCCGAAGACATCGAGGACCAGTTGCCCGTGACGGTAGACGGCCAGAGCGGCGCCGGGGTGGAGGCCGTCGTCCAACTGCCGGTGGAATAATTGTTCCACCCTTTGGAGAGCTTGAGGGTCCATCTGGACGGCGTCGGGGGCAACGACCATGGGATTAGGGTTCTCGTTCCAGCAGGGGTTCAAGTTTGTCCAGGAAGCGTTCCATGTCGCGAAGGCCGGCGTGGACTTCGACGCCGGAAGACCAGTTCTCATAGAAGTTGATGTGGAGGCTGGAGGCAGCACCGAAGAGGGTGAATATCTCTTCGTCGTCGGTTTCCTCTACCAGCCGGTCCACAACGCGGCGGAGCAGGTGATGGCTGTTGTGTTGCCAGCCCCGGTTATCGGCGATGGCCTTGATCATCTGGGCGGCGGCGCCCCAGCCTTTCTTCGAGGCTTGGCGGACATCTCCGTCGAACAATTCTTCGGTGGCCTGTCTCAGCAACTGGCGGCTAGAGCTCTGATAGGTTGGGGATTGCATATTGCTCTCGTAGCTTCGGGGCAGGCTAATCGGCGGGGGTGGCGACCCGGGCCTGGTTGGCGAACTTGGGCAGAACGTCGGTACCGAACCACTCCAACTGGTCCAGGGTGGCCTGGGTGGGCATACCCATGTTGGTGACGCCGATGTTGATTTCCTCCAGGCCGGGGTAGCGTTCCTGCACCTCTTGAATCTGCTCGATAATGCGCTCGGGGGGGCCGACGAACCAGGAGCCGCTCTCGACGCCCATTTCGATGGTGGGGAGGCCGGCGGAGCGGGCGCGGCGGGGGTCGGCCAGCATTTCCAACTGCTGGGTGGTGAGGCCGGGGACGAAACCGAGGGGGCCGAACATCTTGATGCGCTCTTCCCCCCATTCGCGGGCTTCGTCGATGGCTTTTTGCTGGGTGTCCGCGAGTTGGACCGAGTAGCTGATGATCAGGTCGCCGCCCAGCTCGGTCTCCTTGCCGTGCTTGGCCAGGGTTTCCTGCCAGCGTTTGACGACATCGTCGCTGGCGCCGCCGGTAGCCGCGCCGCCGCCAATCATGCCCTTGATGCCGTGGCTGCACATAAAGTCGAGAGCGCGTTGGCTGGCGCTGACCACTGGCTGCCAGGTCTCGACGGGCAGGGTACGGGGGCGGGGGACCAGGGTAATCTCCTTGAGGTCATAGCCCCGGTAGGGGACGTTGGGGGGGATGGAGTAGTGCTTGCCGTGGTGGGAGAAGGAACGTTCGTTGAAAGCCTTGAAGATGACCTCGACCTGTTCTTCGAAGAGTTCCCGGTTGGCGTCCTGGTCGAGAATGGGGTTGCCGAAGGTCTCAACTTCGCGGGAGTGGTAGCCCCGGCCGATGCCGAAAAGCACCCGTCCCTTGGTGAGGATGTCGGCGGTGGCGTAGTCCTCGGCGAGACGGAGGGGGTGCCACATGGGGTTGATGTTGAAGCCGCAGCCGAACTTGAGCTGCTTGGTGAGGTGGGCCAGGTGGACGAAGAGCATGAGCAGGTTGGGGATACACTCGTAACCTTCGCGCTGGAAGTGGTGCTCGGCGGCCCAGAAGGTGGAGTAGCCGAGGCGGTCCATAACCTCGCAGATGGCCTCGCACTTGGGGAAGACGGAGGCGAGTTGGTCGTCGGGGAGCCAACGGTCGTTGGCGGCGGTGCCGTCCAAACCGATGTTGTCCAAATCCACGTTGCCTGCGAAGAGGCTGCCAACCTTGGTAATCATGATTATTCCTCCCGCCTGGAAAGCGATAGGGTAACGAATTAGTGGGGCTATGATACAGGATTTTTGGGGTTTTTGGGTACGGGGCGCCGCTTCAGAAGCGGGTTGGGGGTTGCGACCGTTGGCGTGGCGGAGGGTTATGCGGGAATGTAAGTGTGTCGGGAATGGTGACGACGGCGGGGGGTTCTGGGTTCCGGCTTAAAACCGGAACGACGGTTGGGTGATAGGGGATTTTTTAAATGCTGGGACATCTGGGGACATTTTGGGGCATTTTGGGGTATTTGACTGGGGTATTTGACTAATGGGGGCCGTCCTTAAAGTTAACTTGAGATTCTTAACGGAGGGGTGGCGATGAAAAACATTTCAGGGTTTGAGGGTTGGTCAGTAATCTGGTCTATAGCAATGATAGGGGGGCGTCACCGGAGTTGGCAAGGGCGAAGTGTCAGTGATTGGGGGTCGGGGGTCGGCGGGCTCGTCACGAACGCGGGGGGTGTTGAGTGCGACCGTCCATTGGCCCTTCGACGGGGCTCAGGACGATCCTTCGACAGGCTCAGGATGAGCGGGGTGGGGGGTGGGTTCGGGCTGGGTTTCGGCGGCTAGGTCGGCGTTGCGCTGGGCCAGGAGGGCGTCGACGTCGCGGACGCGGGGGTTGAGGAGGGCGGGGCCGATGGCGAAGGCGGCGACGGCCAGTCCGCCGATGGCTATGGCGAAGGGTGCGGTGATAAAGGCGGCCAGGGCGCCGGCTTGGAGGCCGCCCAGGGGCATGACGCTCCAGGTCATGCCGAAGAAGCCCATGACCCGCCCACGCATCTGGTCGGGGACCAGGCTGTGGAGGAGGCCCTGGACGGTGATCATGTAGGTGGAGTTGGCGAAGCCGGTGAAGAACAGGATGCCCAAAGCGAGGGGGAAAGAACCTACCAGATGGGAGGTGATGGCGAAGGCGGCCACCAGACCGCCAAAGAGGACCGCGCCGCCAATCATCAGGAAACCTTGGTGGGAGACCTGGGAGCGGGAGCCGAACCACAGGGAGGTACCCAGGGCGGCGATACCGCTGACGCTAATCAGGAGCCCCTGACCTTCGGGGCCGACCTTGAGGATGTCTACGGCGAAGACGGGCATCAATATTATGTAGCTCATGCCGAAGAAGCTATTGATGAAAGTCATGCCGATGAGGAAGGCGAAGACCGGATTTTGCCAGATAAAGGTTAGGCCCTCCCACATTCCCCGGGCCGCGCTGCCCCGGCTGCCCTGGGGGATGGGCGGGAGTTTCAGGAAGAGAAGAACGAGGGCCATGATGACGGAGCCAAAACCGGCGAAGTAGAAGGCGGTGGCGGTGCCTACCCAGGCGATGATGAGGCCGGCGAGGGCGGGGGCGACGATGCGGGTGCCCTGCCAGACGGAGGAGTTGAGGGCGATGGCGCTGACGAGGACGCGGCGGTCGATGAGGTGGGGGTAGAGGGCCTGGCGGGCGGGCTGGTTGAAGGCTTCGACCGCGCCGACGGAGAAGGCCACGGCCAGGATGTGCCACTGGCGGACCAGGTCCAGGAGAGTGAGGGTGGCCATGAGGAAGACCAGGGCAGAGGTAATGAGTTGGGCGATGACGATGAGGCGGCGCTTGTCGAGGCGGTCGGCGTAGACCCCACCAAAGAGGTTTAGGATAATGCCGGGGATGGCGTTGGCGAGGCCGACGTAGCCCAGGGAAAGAGGGGAGCCGGTAATCTGGTACATGAGCCAGAGCTGGCCGAACATGAGGACCTGGTAGCCGATGACGGAGGCGAGCATTCCGAGCCAAAAGGCGCGGAACTTGGGATAGTGGAGGGCCGGGGGAATAGCGCTCCGAAGGCGGGTTAGGGGCGAAGTGGCGGCGTTAGGGGTCAAGACGGGACTTTTTCATTGGCAACAGGGCTTCGGGGGTTAGCTGAGGTCAGACCGGGCCCTCCCGCCGGGGAGGCGGACGGCAGGTGGAAGCGATGAGGATGAACCTTCGACTCGAACAGGATAATCGTTCAACCAAGGCGGGATGATTTTTTGACGGGTCCCCTAATGTTTCTTCGGTTGGTGAATCCCCTTGGCTGGGCAAGAATGCGCCGGCGCCGGGCTTTCTTGGTAAGTGTTCAGAGTTAAGGAGCCATCCTAACACTAAGAAACTATCTCAAAATCAACTGGCCCTCCTGATGAACCGGCATCGCTGACCGAAGCCCCTAGATTCCCGCCTTCGCGGGAATCTAGGGTTGGGTGCCGTCCCACGTTTTAAGATAGCCTCTAAACCGTCATTCCGGTTTCCGTATCGGGTACGGGAGGGGCTTTGAGCCGGAATGACGGATCTTGGGTCGGGCTGAGTCCTAAATTCTGAACTGTTACCTTTTTTGGCGGGGGCCTCAGTGATGGAACAGGGGGAGGACTTCCTGGCCCATGATTTCGAGCTGTTCCATGGACTCGTCGCCGGCGCAGAGGGGGCGGACGGCGAACTTGGAGGCTCCGGCGTCGATGTAGCTTTGGATCAACTCCGCGACCTGCTGGATGTTGCCCAGCGCGGTGAACTCGCTGAAATGGGCGTCGGGGCGGTGGCGGGTAACGAACTTGTGGGACTTGGTGGCGGCCTGTTCGTAGTCGTCGCAGATGTAGTAGCCCATGAGGACGCCGACGTGGTCTTCTTCGATTTCCCGGTTGCACTCGGCGGCGGTGTCGAAAACGATGTCCCTGCCCTCACCGACCTCGGCGGGAGTGGCGCTGGAGACGAGCCAGCCGTCGCCGACGCGGCCCACGCGGCGGGCGGCGGCGGGACTGCGGCCGCCGATCCAGACCGGGGGTGATGGTTGGAAGACGGGTTTGGGGGTGATGCTGACGTCGTGGCAGGTGAAGAAGCGGCCCTCGTGGGTAACGCTGTCTTCTTGCCAGAGGCGGCGCATTAGGACGATGGCTTCGTCGGTGCGGGCGGCGCGGTCGGTCTTGGGGACGCCGCAGGCCTCGTATTCCTCGGGTTCCTCCTGGCCGAGGCCAACGGCGGGGAAGAAGCGGCCCTGGGAGAGGTAGTCGAGGGTGGCGACCTGCTTGGCGAGGACCACCGGGTTGCGGAGGGGGAGGGCGAGGACGCTGGTGCCGAACTTCATGCGGCCGGAGTAGGCGGCGACCATGGAGAGGGCGATCATCGGCTCCAGGCTGAAACGGTTGCTGACGATGCGGTCGCTGAGCCAGATGGAGTCATAGCCGTATTTGTCGCCGACCTCCACCAGTTCGCGGAGGAAGTTGGGGTTGTCGCCGCCCTGTCCGAAGGCTCCGGGGACGTATCCGATGGCCACGCTCATGATTACCCCCTAAGAGTGCTGGGGAATTTACGAATAGGGGTATTATAGCGCAACGTGGGGTGGGGTGGGCACGTAGGAATACCGAACGCCCAACGAAGAGTCTTTGCCCCTGAATGTTGAGACTGGATGGTATTATAGTCATGGAAGTGTAAGAGTGTTCGTAGAGGGCAAAACCCCCAGCTTGAACGGTACGAGCACCCACAACCAATACGACGAGGCCCAACAAACATCGTGCAAAATTGGTTCCATTTCTTGCTCTTGGCAGTTTGCATACTCGCCGCAGGTACCGTCGTTGGACTCACTGCTTTCCGGACTCTGACAACGTTTGAGGTTGGACTTCTTCAACTGTTAGTCCTGGCAACAGGCCTGCTCGGTTCTTACATATTCGGTAGAAATTCGGCCCTGGCCGCGGCGGGAGAAGTCATCAAACCACACGCCAGAGGAGCATTTCGTCGGGTTACCGCTCTTTACAACAGTTTGTACCGGTTGTCTGAAAGGATTGAAGAACTGAAGACGGACCAGGACGATCCCCGTTTGGATCTGATCCAAGCCTTGGTTAACGAACAATTCGCAACGGGGCAGGATGCCATGGAAGATTGGAGAGACATAGTGCCGGAAGAGGTGGAGCAAATCGAAAGGAGGTTGCCTGGAAATGACCAGTCAGGTTGAGCCGATTCGCGGCAAGGTGGCTCGGGTACTCAGCGTTCGGGAAGTTGCCCTGAACAAAGGGTCGGCTGACGGGGTCAAAATCGGTATGGTCTTCAAGATAATCAGGTCCCAGGGCTCCGAAATCACGGACCCTGACACCGGGGAAATCATCGGCTCTGTGGAATTGGAAAAAACCAGCGTCAACGTGACGTCCGTTCAAGAGCGCCTCTCATTGGCGTCAACGTTCCGGACACACAAGGTTAACGTCGGCGGGAGCGGGATAGGGTTTGGCAGTTTATTCGTACCTCCCAAGTGGGAAACCAGAGTCGAGACCTTGACAACAGAGGGGAACCTCGACGAGGAATTGCCTGAGGAGGATTTCTTTGTCAAGACGGGCGACCCAGTTGTTCAAGTCCTCCCAACCCCCCGATTAGACGTCCCTGCTCAATGAACCGAGAGAACCCCACAACTTAAATACCGGACGCTGGCTATCCGTTTATCTCCGGCATCCCCGCCTCGCGGCGGGCGTCGTTGATGTGTTCCAGGACGCGGACGCGGAGAGGGGGCATTTCGTAGCCGATGTCGGCCAGCATCCGGCTGTTGTCCACGAGGTAGACGTGGGGGACAGGACGATCGCCGGTGGTGATTTGGGCGTCGGGGATAAATTCCCGGACGGTGTCGGCCATGTCCTGGATGGTGGCGAGGTGGCCGCCGGAGATGTAGACCTGGTGGGACAGTTCTTGTTTGAGAGCGACTTCCACGAAAATCTCGGCGGCGTCTTCGGCGTGAATCATGGGGGAGGCTTCCTGGGGGTCGAAGGCCATGGAGACGGGCTGGCCGATGGCGGGGAGGGAGACCATGAGGCCGCCGATCATGCCGGTCATGCCGGTGACGCGGCCGTGGCCGAAGACGGTGCAGATGCGGACGCCGCGGATGTCGAGGCCGTAGTTGTCGCGGTATTTGGCGGCGGCGAAGTCGTTGGCGGCCTTGGTCATGCCGTACATGTTGATGGGGGCGGTCAGGTCGTCCTCGTTGATGGGGCGGTTACCGAAGGTCTCCTGGACGCCGTAGACGGCGATGGAGGAGGCGTAGACGACGCGTTGGATACCGGCCCAGCGGGCAACTTCGAAGACGTTGTTGGTGCCCTGGATGTTTACGGTCATGCCGAAGTGGGGGCGGTCTTCGGTGTCGGGAGGGAGAAGGGCGGCCATGTGGATGATTTTGTGGACGCTGTGGGTGTTGATGGCTTCCAGCAGGTGGGGAATCTGGGTGATGTCGCCTCGGTAAAGGCTGATGCGGTCGAGGTAGGATTCAAGGTTGGCCCGAGGCGGGGCCAGGTCGAAGCAGACGACTTCTTCGCCGCGGTCGACTAGTTTGCGGATGATGCGGTTGCCGATGAAGCCGGTGCCGCCGGTGACCATGACAGACATTTTTCGCCCTCCACGGGTTTTTGGAGCCTGGAGTTAGTCAATGATAGCGGGGAGGGGTTGGGGGAGCAAATTTTCCTCCGATGAATCGTCTCCGGGGCAGAGCACTCGGGAGCGCTAACGGTGGAAGAACGTTAATGGGGAGGGGAGCCGGCCTTGAGGGGGCGTTTGGCGGGGATACCGGGGCGGCGGGGGTATTGGGGTGGGGTGGGTTCGAGTTTGGCGGCGACTACCAGGATGCGGTCGTCGGTTAGGGTGGGGAGGTTGACCGCGTGGACGCCGGAGATTTGGCCGCCCAAGAGGGGGGCGGCGGCTTGGGCGGCGGCGAGTTCTTCTTCGATGCCACCGTGCTTCCATGCTACAACCTGGCCTCCCGTTTTGCAGAAGGGGAGGGTGTATTCGAGGAGGGTGGGGAGTTTGGCGACGCCCCGGGCGAGGGCGATGTCGAAGGACTCGCGCAATTCTGGTTGGCGGGCCAGTTCCTCGGCGCGGGCAGTAAGGACCAGGACGCCGGTTAAGGCAAGGGTGGTGACGAGGTGTTCCAAGAAGCGGGTCTTCTTGGCTACTGAGTCGGCTAGGGTCAATTTTACTTCGGGGAAGGCGAGCTTGATGGGGAGGCCGGGGAAACCGGCGCCGGCGCCGATGTCGATAATGGAGGAATGGGAGAGTGCAGCGGGCGGAACGGCGAGGCAGAGGGTCAAGGAGTCGAGGAAATGCTTGGATTCGACGTCGGGTTCCTGGGTGATGGCGGTTAGGTTGGCACGGCGGTTCCAGGCGGTGAGTTCCTGGTAGTAGAGCTGGAATTGGGACAGTTGGTGTGGGGTTAGGGGGATGCCCAGGTGGGCCGCGCCTTTGTGGAGGGTTTTCAGGGGTTGAGTCATGGGGGGGATTATAACCGGCGGGGCGGGAGTGGGGTTGGTTGAGCAGCTCACAAAGGGATTGCGGGCACGGTTAAGAGATTCGGGGCAGCCGGGCCGGGTCTTTTAATTGTTCAGGTAGATCGACGGGGCTCCGATTGGTGTTGGCGGGGAAGGTAGTATCTCCATGGAAATTGTGGCGGAGGCCGGAATTTGGGGTTGGAGATTGGGTTGGGCAGGGAGTTTAGACCCCTCGCTACGCTCGGGGTGACCGGGAGGGGCTCGGGGTTGCAAGGAGGGTCCTTCGACGGGGCTCAGGGCGAACGGCTATTGCGACAGGCTCAGGGCGAACGGGAGGGGAGCGGGGGGCAATTCATGGACCCGGGTAGGACAAATTGACAGGGGCCGGGGGTGTCCTTAGAATTGGAGCCGGGCCGACGGAAGGGTACTGGAAAGGGCAAGTTTCGTCATCAGAGTCCTATTTTTCCCTTAACCGGCCAAGGAGGCAGCATGGCTACCAGGGCGTATTTGTTGGTTGAAACCGTCGTCGGCAAGACGAGGGACGTGGCGGCGACGCTGCGGGAACTGGAAGGGGTCGACACGGTGGACGTGGTTACCGGCCCTCACGACATCATTGCGGTTATCAACGGCGATGATATCTCGGTGGTGGGCAACGTGGTGACGGAGCGGATCCATACCGTGGCGGGGGTGCTTAGGACCGTGACCTGCGTGGCGGTGGGGTCTTAGAACCTATCTCAAAATCAACTGGCCCTCCTGATGTACCGGCGTCGCTGACCGAAGCCCCTAGATTCCCGCCTTCGCGGGAATGACGGGTTAGGTGCCGCGCCACGTTTTGAGATAGTCTCTTAGTACGGCCCACGCCGGTTTTACCGAGGCAATACCCGAGGCAATACCCGAGGCAAGAGAGGAATTACCCCAACGCGACGGTTAGACAGGAGCCTTTGAGTGGAGTTCAAGTTCACCCCGGAAGATGACGCCTTCCGCCACGAGCTGCGGAGCTTTGTGCAGCAGGAGCTTCCCGCCGATTGGGAAGGGGGCGGACGTTGGCCGGAGGAGTGGGACTGGGACTTTACGCGGGATATGCGGCAGAAGCTGGCCGCCAAGGGCTGGTTGACGATGCACTGGCCGCGGGAGTACGGGGGGCAGGACGCGTCGCCGGTGCGGTCGGCCATTTACAACGAAGAGTTGGCTTACCTGCGGGCGCCGGGGCGGGACATTTTCGGGGTGCGGATGCTGGGGCCGACGCTGATGATTCACGGGTCGGAGGAGCAAAAGCAGACCCATCTGCCGCCGATAGCCCGGGCGGACGTTCAGTGGTCCCAAGGGTACAGCGAGCCGGAGTCCGGGTCGGACCTGGCGTCGTTGAACACGCGGGCGGTGTTGGACGGGGACGACTACGTCATCAACGGAGCCAAGATTTGGACCACGCTGGCCCACCGGTCCGACTGGATAATGTGCCTGGCGCGGACGGACACCGAGGCTCCGAAGCACCGGGGCATTAGCTTCATCCTGGTGGACATGAAGACTCCGGGGATTGAGGTGCGGCCCATAGTCAACATGGCTGGGGGGCACGAGTTCAATCAGGTAATCTTTGACAACGTGCGGGTGCCGCGCCGGAACGTGGTTGGGGAAGAGAACCGGGGCTGGTACGTGGCGGTGACGCTGCTGGACTTCGAGCGGTCGGGGATTGACTATTCGGCAATGGGACGGCGGCTGCTGGACGAGACCCGGGAGTATGCCGAAGAGACGAAGCGGGAGGGGGAGGCGCTAATCAAGACGCCGTGGGTGCGGAACCTGCTGGCGGACCGTTACATCGAGTGCGAAGTGGCGCGGCTGATGGCGTACAACGTGGCATATTTGCAGGGGGAAGGGCTGGTGCCCAACAAGGAAGCGTCCATCAGCAAGGTATTTGGGAGCGAAAGCTTGCAACGGAGCACCAACGCCTGCCTGGAGATTTTGGGGATGTACGGGGCGCTGGGACGGGGCGAGAAGTGGGCGGCGTTGAAGGGGCGGGTGCAGGAACACTGGATGATCGCCTTTTCGCACAAGATTGCGGCGGGGACCTCGGAGGTGCAGCGGAACATTATTGCGGGTCGGGGGTTGGGGCTGCCGCGATAGTTTTGTAGAAGTAGGATTTTGGTTGGCCTAGGGGTTAGCCGAGTTTGGGGCATGTAATGGCGTGCCTCTTTTTTGTTGCTACTCTTTTAGCCATCAGGAGGAGTTGTTTGGATGGCCGGGAGCGGATGAATTAAACGAACCTTAGCCCAATGATGGTGGCCATCAAGGTGCCCCACGACCCACCGAGGAGCAGGTACAGGTTATTGAACCGGCTGTTGATTTGGTTGTTCATCGCATCGAACCGGCTGTTCGTCTCGCTGTTCATAACGTTTAGGCGGTCGTTCATTTCGTTTAGGCGGTCGTTCATTTCGGCCAGCCTGGAGTCGACCTGCTCGTAGGCGCCTTCGAGGCGGCTGATTCTTCCTTCGAATGTTGACATTCTTTGGTCTCCTTGAGCGATGCCTACCATCCCTTGTTGGACAAGAGCGGGTGGGGGTTAACGAATTAAACGAACCTTAGCCCAATGATCGTAGCCATCAAGGTGACCCACGACCCGCCGAGGAGCAGGTACAGGTTATTGAACCGGCTGTTCATCTGGTTGTTCATTTCGCTGAACCGGTGGTCTATACCGTTGAGGCGGTCGTTGATTTCGGCCAGCCTGGCGTCGACCTGCTCGTAGGCGCCTTCGACGCGGCTGATTCTTCCTTCAAATGTTGACATTCTTTGGTCTCCTTGACCGGCGCCGACCGTCTTTGGCCGGGCAATTATACTTTTGGTGAGTCCCCAAAATCCAGCAGCAGGTTAAAGGGGGCGCGAGTGTGAGTGCGCCCCCTTTGGTGGTTGTTGTGGGGGGGAGAGGAATTTAGGCGGCGAAGAGTTGAACGTCGCCCAGGGAGGAGGCTTCCCGGCAGCGTTGGATGATGCGGAAGATGGTGCGGGCGGTTACTGAGAAACGGCCGGCGGCCTCTTCGACGGTCAGACGCTCGTTTTTGATGATGTAAAAGACCTGGAAATCCTTGGCCAAGCGGCGGTTTTTCTGATACCAGACCGGGTCGTCGTAGCGGCACTGGGGGAGGGGGCAGTTTAGGCAGGAGGAGGCCACTTCGCAGCCGGTGTCTTCGTAGGGATAGAACTCAGGGACGGTGTCAATCTGAGGATTAGCGATATCGGAACTGAGCATAAGAACACTCCGAATATTTGTTCTATCACGTGATATTCGGAGTATAGAACTGCTGTTCTGAACTTGTCAACGCTTTAGAACAGCAAATTTGTACGAATGTTCTAATTATTTTTCAAGGATTGGGAAAGGAGGTTTGACGGGGCCGAGGGGCGTTGCTATATTCGGCCTTCCTGGGAAGAGTCCGGCGGGCCGGTTGAGAAGGAGAGAGAAATGACTGAATACGAAACCATGACCTACGAGCGGCAGGGAAGAATTGGCTACCTGACGTTCAACCGTCCGCAAGCGTTAAACGCGGTGAACGACCAGTTTGAGCAGGACATCACCGACGCGCTGTTGGAGTTTGACATCGACGAAGAGGCGTGGGTGTGCATCGTTCACGGGGCGGGGCGATGCTTCTGCGCCGGGGCGGATATCAAGCAGCGGTTTGTAGCTATGACGCCGCAGCAGCGGGCGCGGCGCACCCGGGGGAGCAATCCTGAGGGTTACCTGGGGCGGTCCATCAACTGGAAGCCGGTGATTGCGGCGGTCCACGGGTATGCGCTGGGGGCGGGGATGGCCATTGCGGCCGAATGCGATTTGATTGTGGCGTCGGAGGACGCGCAGTTTGGGATTACGGAGACGAAGCGGGGGCTGCCCGGCGGGCGGGTGTGGGCCAAGGTCAGGACGTTCATGCCTTCGAAGGTTGCGACGGAGATGCTGATTACCGGCGAGCCCATTGGGGCGGCGGAGCTATACCGGCTGGGGTTGATCAACCGGTTGGTGGAGCCTGGGAACCACGTTGAGGTGGCGCAAGAGTTGGCCGAGAAGATAATGAAGGCGCCGCCGTTGGCTTCCAGAGCGGGGGTAAGGTTGACCCGGCGGACCTGGGTGCCGGCGTCGGCGGACGCGGATATGTATATCCAGCCGTTGAAGCTGCACCTGACGGAGGACTTTCAGGAGGCCAGCAGGTCGTTTGTGGAGAAGCGGCCGCCGGACTACCACGCGCGTTAGAGTTCACCCGGGTGGGTTGGTAGTAACCGTTCAGAATTAAGCAGTTAGCCCAATCCAAGGCCGGAATGACGGTTTAGTGTCAGGATGAATCCTAAACTCTGAACACTTACGGATGGTCCGACGAATTGAGCGGGAACGGGGATTTGGGCTGGGAAGGGAGGCGGGTTAGCGAAAGTGGGGGAGGACTTCCCGGCCGAAAAGTTTTACGGCGTTTAAGGAGCCCTGGTTGGGCATTCCGGGCCATTGGCAGCGGAGGACCAGTTCTTCGATGCAGTCCTGGGGGCTGCCGATGATGAAGCGGCCTTCCAGTACTTGGTCGAAGGCGACGTCGATGCGGTCGGGGGCGGGGAGTTCGTTGCTGTGACCGGAGGCGGCGCGGTCCTGGTAGAGCCATTCAACGTGGGGGCGGGCGATGTCGATGGCTTTCTGGCGGGTCTCGGCGATGAACATTTCCCGCCAAGCTGAGATGTAGGGGGGCTTGCCCGCTTCCGACGCGGCCTGGCGGTACATTGCGGCCTGCCGGGTGATGGTGGGCAGCGTGGAGCGGGAACTGACGAGCCAGCCGTCGCCCAGGCGGGCGGCGCGGCGGACTCCCCGGTCCTGGTTGGCTGCCAACAGGATGCGGGGGTGGGGTTTTTGCAGGGGTTTACCGGCGCCAGGGACGTCTTCGATTTGAAAGTGCCGGCCGTGGTGAGTAACCCGGTCCTCGCTCCAGAACTTTTTCATGACTTCGAGGACTTCGCGGAAGCGGGAGAGGCGCTGGGACTTGGGGATGCCGAAACCGTCGAATTGGAAGTCCCGCCAACCCAGGGCCGGGGCGAGAACGAACTTGCCGCCGCTGATGACGTCGAGGGTGGAAATCTGCTCGGCGGCCTCCACGGGATGGTAGAGGGGGAGGAGAGCGACGATACCCAATTCCAGACCGTGGGCCTCGGCGGCGGCCCGGGAGAGTAGGAGCATGGGATGGAAGTCGTTGTTGAGGTAGCCGGCGCCGCTCCACAGGGAACTGAAGCCGTACTGATAGGCCAAGCGGCACTTTTCCAGGCGTCCCTCCAGGGCTTCCTCGCGGGACTCGGTGGGGAGATGGCCGCCGCCCAGGTTGAGGCCAAATTTCATGGCTGGGCTTCCTCTCATGCTGGTACTCAGTCATCTCTGGAATAGTATTTACCGCGAGGCAAGGTGCAGTGCTGTCCCGTGCAAACTAATTCAGCAACTTCGAAATCGTACCTTCGATTTCACGGTTGACTGAGTACTAGTAGTCAGTCATGTTTGGAATGCAAGGGTCATTTTTGAAGTTTCTTCGTGTGTCAACATGGCGCGTCTTCCAAGGAGCCTTTCGGAAACTTTCATTCCTGACGTGACTGACTACTAGCCTCAAGCCATGAATGTAATTTACAAACTGGGTATGGGTTGATGAGACTCCCTAGGATCCGCAGGGTCTACGCGGCCATCAGAGCGATACTCCCACGCTTCGCGGGTCATCCCTCAATGACGAGCTAGCCGGTACCATTCGGGTGGATACTCTGGGTTTCGCGAATTTTCTGCCTACCCAACTCGTTCAACTCTGACAAGGGTGGGAGGTAGTCTTGGAGACTATCGCCCGCTTCACCATCAGTTTCAAATTGCGGGTTTTTCTTGATTCCTAACATTGTTCTCACTCGAGAATCGTAATACCATTGCCCTATCCCAAGATCGCGGACAATGCAACCCGCGTCAATTCCAGGTGCAAGTTCGACCCAGGTTCAGTTTTCGTCTTCAGGAAACGCGCGAATAATTACTCCCTTTTCAATTATCAAGGTCCCAACCGCGCGTGTTAGAAGTTCTCGACCGTCTCTCATTTTCTTGCCCTACTCCGTTTGTTATGCTCTTGAGATGCTGCGTATGCGCATCCCGTCGGAGGCATCATCATCATCATTCGAGGGCAGACTTTAGCCCTCCTCCCATGACACAGGGAAGCCGTCTCTGAACGTCTTGGCGCATAAGCGGCAAGGTTTATAAACGCAATCGACCATGGTCCTTTGGATCGGGTGTTCATACCCAAGAGGGCATCGTAGCACGAAACTACCCCCGTCCTCCCTGTTCGGTGGAGGGATCATTCGTTGCGCCTCGGCCCTTTCCCTTCGGCGGCTTGGCAGGTTTCTCAGCGCTGGGCAAGGTTATGGTCTGATTCACCGGCTGGTCCATGTCAATGCGCCGGCCAGCGGGAACCCGGTTTGTTTTCTTTTCTTCACTACGTTTATCCGCCATTCTTCACCTTCCCTGAAATATCGTGCGGGCACCTGTTGGTCCAAACATAGTCCGGCCCCCTCCGTCCTTTGGGCAGAACCATGGTACAGCGTACATCTACGGCAGTAATCCAGTCCGGAATCGCTAGGCTTATATCAACGGCGTTGGACTCTCCAGGTTCCAAGGCAATACCTGGGTTATCGTTCCTGATTCGGTACTGCACGTTCCATGGAAAGTCCACCCCAGGCCCGTTCGTAATCATGTGACCCGCATACTCAGCAACTTTGCTTTCTACGTCCTCATCATCGAAAGGTGCCAATACCCGCACTTCCCACTGTAACGAATTGCAGCGGGCTATTACTCTCGAGGTGTTGGTCACCAACGCCACAGCGCTAATCACGTTCGAAGACTCACTGCTCGCTTGGGAGGTTACCTCAAGGTCAACTTTGATGGAAGGCTTAGCTGTTCTGAAGACATTGAACTTCCAGATAGCTAGGAAGCCCGTCAATATGAACGCGATGGCCGGAGTCAGGTGGAAGATCACCTGGGCCACTTGCTCGTACCACGGTTCCGGGACCACCAAAGGCATAAGGTAATTATGCCTTACCGAGGCCGACTGCTGGCGAAGGAACCTCAGATGGGTAGAGGCCACGGAGCCTGGACGTTAAATTCCGGGAGGACCAGAGTAAGGTGGGCAGGATCACGTGCGTCAGAACATGGCCACGCTCCGCCAGATCTCCCACAACCTGCTGAAGCGGGAAAACTGCCTGAAAGTCGGCATCCAGGGCAAACGCCTGCAAGCCGGTTGGCGCGAAGATTATCTCCTCGAGTTCCTACCCAGTTAAGACGCGATTGCCCTGGAAGGTGGAATCCCTGTGGTAATTGTGGTAGAGGGTGGAATCCGAAGTTGGGGATTGGGTTGGGCAGGGAGTTTAGACCCCTCGCTACGCTCGGGGTGACAGGGGGGAGGCGGAGTGACCTTTCGACGGGCTCAGGGCGAACGGCGGGGGGCGGAGGTGCAAGGGGGGGCGGGGATAATTAAAAGACCCTGCTGATTAGAACACCCTTTCCAACCAGCGTTCGACTCGCTGGTATAATGCCAGTCATGCCCAACTACCCACACATAGAAAAATACCGCGCCGACCTGCGCAGGTTCATCGACTTCGGAGGCTCGGACAACGAGCAGAGCATCCGGCGGGCCTTCGCCGAGTGTTTGGATTCCTACTGCCGTGATCACCGGGAAAAGCTGGCCCTGGTGGACGAGCTTAACGTTTCCCGGGGCAACCGGCCCGACGGCACCGTCAAGGACACCCTCCGCATGGCCCGCGGCTACTGGGAGGCTAAAGACAGCCACGACGACTTGGACGTTGAGATACAGCGCAAGTTTAACCGGGGCTATCCCGCCGACAACATCATCTTCGAGGACTCGCAGACCGCTGTCCTGGTCCAGAACGGCGCCGAGGCGATGCGGGTAGATATGTCCCGGGACGGGGAGTTGCACCGTCTCATCCGCACGTTCCTGGACTACGAACTCCCGGAGATCGAGGAGTTCCGTCAGGCCCAGCGGCAATTCAAGGCCGACCTGCCCTGGGTGCTGGAGAATCTGCGGGGCGCTGTGGACGAAGCGGCAGCGACCAGCGCGGAGTATCAGGCTGCCGCCGCCGGTTTCCTGGAACACTGCCACCGCACCATCGGTCCGGCGGTGTCGGATGCCGACGTTCGCGAGATGCTGCTCCAGCACATCCTCACGAAGGACATCTTCCTACGCGTCTTCGCCGAGGACCAGTTCCATCGGGAAAACAACATCGCGCGCCAACTGGACGCCCTGGAGCAGACCTTCTTCACGGGCGACTTGCGCCGCCAGGCCATCGACCGGCTGCGGGCTTACTACAGCGTCATCGGCCGCGCCGCCGACGAGATTGCCGACTACGCCGAAAAGCAGCAGTTCCTCAAGGCCGTTTACGAGGACTTCTACAAGGCCTACAATCCCGCCGCCGCCGACCGGCTGGGCGTGGTCTATACCCCCAACGAGGTGGTGGACTTCATCATCCGGGGGACGGACCACCTGCTGCAAAAGCACTTCGGCAAGACCCTGGCCGACGACAACGTGCAGATTCTTGACCCGGCCACCGGGACCGGAACGTTCGTAACCAACCTGATTAACTACCTGCCCGCCGACCGGCTGGAGCACAAGTACCGCCACGAAATCCACGCCAACGAAGTGGCGATCCTGCCCTACTACATCGCCAACCTGAACATCGAGTACACCTACCAGGAAAGGACCGGGCGCTATGTAGAATTCCCCAACCTGTGCTTCGTGGATACGCTGGACAACCTGGACTGGCAGCAGCAGGGAGCGACCGGCGGAGCCGTAACCCGGCAGGGCTCCTTCAACCTGGGGGGCCTGTCCGAGGAGAACTGGATCCGCATCCAGGAGCAGAACGAGAAGCCCATCAGCGTCATTATCGGCAACCCGCCTTATAACGCCAACCAGCAGAACGAAAACGACAACAACAAGAACCGGGAATACCCTGTCATCGACCGGCGCATCAGCGAGACCTACATCGCCAACAGCACCGCCCAGAAAACCAAGCAGTACGACATGTACAAGCGGTTCATCCGCTGGGCCAGCGATAGGCTGGCCGATGACGGGATTATCGGGTTCATCACTAACCGAGCCTATCTTGAAGCCCGGCAGGATGACGGGTTCCGGCAAGTCGCCGCCCGGGAGTTTACCAATATATATGTGATGGACCTGGGTTCCGACGTGCGGCGCAATCCCAAAATCTCCGGTACTACCCACAACGTCTTCGGGATACAGACCGGTGTGGCCATTGCCTTCTTCGTGCGTGACAAGGCCCGCTTGGGCGCGTGCAATATCCAATATGCCCGCCGCGAGGACGCTGAGATTGCCAGGGGTAAACTGGCCTATCTAAAGGAAGCCGGACTGGACAGCATCACATTTGAGGGCATCGCGCCGGATGTTAAGAACAATTGGCTGAACCAGTCCAACAGCAACTTCGAGCAGCTGATACCCTTGGCTGACCGTCAAACCAAGCTGGCAAAATCCGTAGATGAAGAGCAGGCAGTGTTTGGCCTGTATTCGTTGGGCATCCTGACCGCTCGGGATGAATGGGTTTACGATTTCGAAATTGATGTTTTGCACGAGAAGGCTCAGTTTTTTTGCGAAACATACCAAAGGGAAATGGAGCGGTATTTGATTGAACAACCTAACGGGGATTCCGTGACGGATTGGGTAGACAGATCAATCAAATGGACTAGCGAGCTGGAGAACCATTTAGTAAAAGGCGACAGACTTCCCTTTGATTCTCGCAATACAATCTCAGCTTCTTTCAGACCCTTCGTGGTCAAGCATTGCTATTACGCGCCGATCATCACCCACCGGCGTTATCAAATCCCGCAGGTTTTCCCACACGAATTACCGGTCTACAACAAAGTGATTTGCTACTCAGGTCTCGCATCCAACAAACCGTTTTCAGTCTTGGCTACTGATAAAGTTTTCGGACATGACACCCTAGAAAAGACGCAATGCCTCCCCATGTACCGCTACACCGAGGACGGGGAGCGGGTGAGCAACATCACCCAATGGGGCATCGACCGCATCAACGGGCACTACCGGCGGGAGTGGGGCGACGACTTCGAGTCGCTGGCCGGGGAAGAAGGCATCACCGCCGAGGAGATTTTCGCCTACACCTACGCCGTGCTCCATGATCCCGTCTACCGCCACGAATACTCCGTGGACTTGGTGCGCGAGTTTCCCCGCCTGCCCCTGTACCACGACTTTCACCATTGGGCCGAGATGGGGCGGCAGTTGCTTGACCTGCACATCGGGTTCGAGTCTGCCGAGCCCTACCCGCTGGAACGCATCGAAAAGTTACCCGCTGCGTCGGGTAGTCCTTCGACAGGCTCAGGGCGAGCGGACAAAACTATCCTGCGGGCCGACAAGGAACGGGGAACCATTACCCTGGACGACGCGACCACCCTGTCGGGCGTCCCGGCGGCGGCCTGGGAATACCGCCTGGGCAGCCGCTCCGCCTTGGAATGGGTCCTCGACCAGTACAAGGAAAGGAAACCCCGCGACCCCACCATCGCCGCCAGGTTCAACACCTACAAATTCTCAGACCACAAGGAAAAGGTAATCGACCTGCTCCAACGTGTCTGCACCGTCAGCGTCAACACCATGGAAATTGTCGACAGCATGGCTTACTGGGAAGGGGACGAGCTCAGGGTTTTTGGCGACCGGGAGCGGGACGATTTCACCACGGCGGCGCTGGTGCAATGGGCCAACGAGCCGGAAGACGAGGAGTGGCTGGAGGAATTGCGGCAAATATGGTTGGAGACATCTTCTGGGTCAGACTGCCCTTAACCAACATGAGGCCCGGCGTTCCCCGTCCGGCATTGGTGGTCGCAGGCGTGGGGATGCGCGATTGGGTAATCTGCCGAATAACCAGCAGCAACCCCGCCCGCCCGGACAACATTGCGGTAGCCACGCGGGATTTGGAGATAGGACGGCTGCCACGCGATAGTTGGGTGAGGCCCGGCCGGTTATTCACGTTGGAGGAGTCAGTGCTAGGCCGGTTCCTGGGCAGGCTGGACGGCCGCAAGCTAACCGAAGTCCTGACTGCCATCCGCAGCCTGTTCTAACCGCCGCTTCTCCTGAGACGCTCGAAGGGGCGTCCTTGTTGTGATGGCTATTGTGTAGTGTGACAATCCCCGCAAAATCTCGCGTATCAGTGTGCTGAATTTGCTTATATCGGCCCCTCTTGCCATCGAGCCAGCCAAAACGCGAGTCTTGGGAAGGTTAGACCAAGAAACCGATGGCGAAGTCGGCGAGGCCGAGGAACAGCAGGAAGCCGAGGATGTCGGTGAAGGTGGTGACGAATACTGGGAAGGTCAAAGGGTCTTTCAATTTTCCAGGTCGTGGCCGGTTGGTGTTGAAGGGCAAGCTGGCATCCCCGTGGTGATTAGGGCGGAGGCTGGAATCCGGGGTTGGGGATTGTGTTGGGCAGGGAGTTTAGACCCCTCGCTACGCTCGGGGTGACGGGGGGGCTGGGTGACCCTTCGACAAGCTCAGGGCGAACGGGGGGGAGGGCGGGGACAAGGGACAATAAAGACCCTGTCTTCCGGGTGGGACAGCAACTCCTGGGCGGCCGGTCGTGCGGGAATGTTGGGGGGTTGTTCCATCGGGGATTCTCCGGGCAGCGTGACGGTTAGCCCAGGACGGCAATCAGGTGGTTGCGGCTGGCTACCAGTTGGGGGTGGACCAAGTGGCCGCGTTGGGTTTGGGAGATAAGCTCGCGGGTGAGGAATTCCAGGATAGCGCGGTCGAGGCTGGTCTGGGCCAGGTCTTGGAGGAGGGGTTGATAGGGATAGCGGTGGGCCTTTTGAGGGTCG
The DNA here is from genome assembly GCA_965205495.1 of Dehalococcoidia bacterium. Lineage (GTDB taxonomy): Bacteria > Chloroflexota > Dehalococcoidia > Lucifugimonadales > UBA3495 > CATOSK01. The sequence continues at coordinate 3,182,656 of CBDBHA010000002.1, read as the reverse complement.
AGCTTGTCGGCGAGGAAGACAATTTTGCCCAGGGCGTCCAGGGACGGGTGGGAGAAGGTGTGCCAGCAGACGGCGGCGTGGATGCCCAGATCGTCGAGGCCGTCATCCTGCCGGAGGAGTTCGGCGCCAACGGGGCCGTGGAGGAGGATGGGCACCCGTTGGTCGACGAAGCCGATGGGGACCTGGAGGCGTTTTGCCTGGGAGAGAAGCTCGGCGTCGGACAGGTGGCGGGCGACGTCGTGGGCCAAGGCGGCGAGGGAGGCGCGTTGGGGATCGACGCCGTGGCAGGGGGCCAAGTTTTCGGCGATGGTTCTAACCCGTTGGATGTGGGACCGGAGGCCCGCGGGGAGCTGGGCAACGCGGGTCGCGACGCGTTGTTCCGGTCCTTCCACTTGAGGGCGGCTCTTGATGTCGGCTGGCGTGGGAGACCGGGGGCTAACCCATGCCTTCCAGCTTGCGGCCGCCGAGGAGGTGCATGTGGAGGTGAGAGATTTCCTGGCCGGCGTCGCCGCCCTGATTGACCACCAAGCGGAAGCCGCTGCCGGTGACGCCTTCGCGGCGGGCCATTTCTTCGGCGACGACGAACATATGCCCGATGAGGGACTGTTGGTTGGGGCCGATTTGGGCCAGGGACATTAAGGGCATGATGGGGATGATGAGCAGGTGGACCGGGGCCTGGGGATTGATGTCGCGGAGGACGATAACCTGCTCGTCGCGGTAGATGGGGTCGGGATGAAGGGGATCGCGGGCGATGTCGGAGAAAACGGATTGGGTGGTCACGGTGATGTTACCTCCAGTAGGGTATATGGGAAAGGGTTGGTTCGACGGGCTCGCCATGAGCGGGATGGCAAAGGGTTGGTTCGACGGGCTCGCCATGAGCGGGATTGAGGAGGGGTGGTTCGACGGGCTCACCACGAACGGAATTGGGCGGCTAACCCGGGTTAGATTCCGGTGCCGGTGAAGTCGTTGTTGTGGAAGACGGCGATGTTGCCTTGCTGGGCGGCATGGGCTTGGATTTCGTCCATGCGTTGGCGCCGACGGCTGCGGGGCGCGATGAGCAGCATGACCAGGGAAACAACCGCTCCCACGGCCATCAACGCCGTCCCGACGATGGTCCCGGAGATTGCCAGGTCCACCAAGATACCGAGGGCCATGAGGGCGGGGCCCAAGAGAACCAGGCTCCAGAACATCTTCTTTGACATAACTCCTGCCTTTAGTGACGGCTTTTGGGTTATAGCAAGACCACCACTACACCGAGGGAATCGGCCATTTCCTGTTCCTGCGGCCGCATTTCTATTCCGGCGACGACACCCAAAGCGTCCTGGTCATAGGCCCCGGCCAGGATGCTGGAGCGGTCCTGGGCCCGAGTGATGTCATGCTGGTCGATGGTGTTGGAGATTTCCACGGCGATCCAGACCGGTTGGTGGTCGGACCGGCGCTGGGCGCGCAGGATAACATCGGTTTCAAGAGCTTCCGTGTCGCTGTGGGGAGGTATGATGCCCTGTTCTTCCGCGTCCTGAAGCATTTCCAGGTCGTTGCCAGACATGGGGGAGTTTAGCGAGTGGACTATTATGGGGCGGCGCAGGCCGAGCCTTTGGGTAATTATGGACTGGATGCGCCGGGCGGACTTTATTTCAAGGTTGGTGCCTTTGAGATCGGACACGTCTGTATTCAGCCTCGCAACGTTCGTTTTGAGTTCGCCCACGTCGCCGTTGAGCTGGGCAACGTTGGTCTTCAGGTCGGCTACGTCGGTTTTGACCTGGGACACGTCAATTTTGATCTGGGACACGTCGGTTTTGAGTTCGGCAATATCCTCTTCGACGCGCATCATGCGGGCCGGCATGGCTAGAAACTCATCGGTTAACAGGGCGCGCAACAAGAGGACGCGCGCCTCCGGGTGTTCCTGGAGTTCGGCGATGATTCGGGTGGTGAGCGATTCGGGGGTCAAATCTGGAGCAGCGACCATACTAATAGTGTACCAGTTTTAGTTGGGAAACCGTCGGGGTTCCTGGGTTTCTACTATACACCAGAGCAGGGCGGGGAGGGCTGATTGGCTGCCGGACGGGGTTGGGTTAATCGTCGATGTACTGGAGGGCCAGTTCCTTGTGGAAATGGAGGTCGCCGTAGGTGAGTTCCTGGACCTTGGCGCGGCGGGTGAAGAGCTGGAGGTTGTGTTCCTTGGTGAAGCCTATGGCGCCGTGGCATTGGTGGGCGGTGGCGCAGACCCGTTGGTAGGCGCCGCTAACCCAGGCCTTGGCCATGGCGACTTCGCGGTCGGCGGGGAGGCCCTGGGAGACGCGCCAAGCGGCCTGGTAGGCCAGGTGGCGGCTGCCTTCGACGTCGGTGGCCATGTTGGAGCAGTGGTGTTGGACGGCCTGGAAACTGCCGACGGGGCGTCCGAATTGGGTGCGCTGCTTGACGTATTCAACGGTCATGTCGAGTACGGCCTCGGAACCGCCCACCATTTCGAGGCATTGGGCGGTGATGGCGCGTTGAAGGGTCCTTTGGATGATGGACCAGCCCTGGTCCACCGGGCCGAGGACGGCAGAGGCGGGAACGGATACGTTGTTGAGGGAAACTTCGCAGAGGCGGACCGGGGCGATGGTCTGCAATTGTTCAACGCTGACGCCAGAGCTGTTGGAATCGACCAGGAAGAGAGTTATGCCGTGGGAGGGGCCGGGGCCGGCGGAAGTGCGGGCGGCCACCAGGATGACGTTGGCGACGTGGGCGTCGGGGACAAAGAGTTTCAATCCGTTGAGGATATAGCCGTTGCCGTTGCTGGCGGCGGCGGTCTCGATGCCGGAGGGTTCAAGGGTGGCGGAGGGTTCGGTAAGGGCTAGGGTCATGCGGGTACGGCCGTCGCAAATTTTGGGGAGGAGGTCCTGCCGTTGGGCGTCGCTGCCGGCGTCGAGGACGGTGAGGCCGCCAAGGACCACGGTGGAGACCAGGGGCCCTGGGAGGAGGGAGCGGCCCATTTCCTCAAGGAGGACGGCTAGGACGATGAAATCGCCGCCGGTGCCGCCGAATTGTTCGGGGAAGGCGAGGCCGGTCCAGCCCAGGGAGACTATCTGGCGCCAGAGGGCGTCGGTGTAGCCGCGGGGGTCGTCTTCCATCTCGCGGACCAGGTCAAGGGGGCATTCCTGGGAGAGGAACTCGCGGGCGCTATTTTTGAGCATCTGCTGGACTTCGGTAAGGCCCAGGTCCATGAAACGACTCCGTAGTGGCGGGGATTTTGAGCGTGAGTAGTATAGCTCAAAGGGGATGGGGTCTCAACGATGGAGTTGGGGGGTGGCCGGGTCGTTCAATTTTCAAGGTAGAGGCCGGTTGGTTTTGGCGGGCAAGCCGGCATCACCACGGTCGTTGCGGCGGAGGTTGGGATGGTGTTGTGGGCAGGGATTTTAGACCCCTCGCTCCGCTCGGGGTGACAGAGGGTGGATCGGGGGAACGCAGGGGTTCGGGTCACTAAATAAGAGGTGCTTCGGGGGGTAGCGGGTGGATTGGGGTGAATAGAGGAGTGGTTCGGCGTGGGATCAAGGTGACGATCGGAAGACACTGCGCCGAAGAAGGTTGGTAAGTGTTCAGACTTGAGGAGTCATCCCAACACTAGACCGTCATTCCGGCCTTGAGCCGGAATCCAGAATGGTCAGGGAGAGACCAGCGTTCGAATTGCGCGGGATTCCTGGATTCCGGCTCGGGGGCCGGAATGACGGATCCTGAGTTGAGCTAACCCCTTAATTCTGAACAGTTACGAAGGTTGTAATCAATTGACGGGGTTTGGGGGGGTGTGATAGCCTTGTGGTGAGTAGAAGTTGAAAGACTTCCGCATTTTTGGGCCTAACAGGGAGCGGAACGAAATGGAAGTTACTTCGTTGGCGATTGAAAAACTTAAGGAAGTCATTGAACAGGACAGCGACAGCACCAACGCCTTGCGGGTGGTGGCGATGCCTTCGGAGCACGGTGGTCTGCAATATATGTTGACCATGGAAAACGAGAGCCAGCCCGACGACACGGTTTTGAAGATGGACGGGGTCGAGTTCCTGCTGGACTCGGACAGTGCGCCCTTCCTGGAAGAGGCGACCATCGACTACGTAGAAAACTTTGGCGGGCAAGTGGGGTTTGTGATTAACAACCCGATGTTTGCCAGCGGCGGCGGTTGCGGTTGTGGCAGCGGGGGCGGATGTGGTTGTGGTGGTGGTGGTGGCTGTGGTTGCGGCGACGGCCACGGTCACTAGACCTCCTCAGAAAACCAGTGACACCAAAGGGGCCCCGGTTTCGGGGCCCCTTTTCTTTTTGGGGAAGGCTCGGCCGGGGAGAGGACGAGCGTGGGTGGGAGGGTTGCCTTGACGGTGCCGGGCGGCCCCAGCATAATCTGCAACTAGCGATTTGGAGCCTGGCCGTTCGCTTTCCGACCATTGGAGTTGGGGCAGGGTCAGGCGGAATTTGAAGAGGCAGCGACAGGAGGAAATATGGCCATCGTTACCGGCAGTCATTTGATTGGAAGAGCTTTGAAGCTGGAGGGGGTGACCAACGTTTTCTACCTGGCGGGGGACCACATCCTGCCGGTGTTGGACGTGATGGCGGACCAAGGGTTCAACTTCATAGACACGCGCCATGAGGCGGCGGCGGTGCACATGGCCGACGCCTACGGGCGAATTACCGGGCAAATCGGCGTGGCAATGTACACCACGCCGGGGTTCGCCAACGCCATTGCGGGGTTGACCAACGCCATGCACAGCGAAAGCCCGCTGTTGTCTATAAGCGGTTCCGCCGACTTGGCGGAGGCGGGGCGGGGGTCGATGCAGGAGATTAACCAAGTTGGGATGGCGGAGCCGGTGGTGAAGGAATCGTTGACGGTTTATGACGCCAAGCGGATTCCCGACACCATTGCCCGGGCGGTGCGGACTGCCTTCAGCGGACGGCGGGGGCCGGTGCATATCACCATACCCATAGACATCCAGGACCAGGAAGTGGATGAGGACGAGGTGGTCTTCTACAACCCGGACGAGTACCGGCCCAGCGAGTCGGTGTTGGCTTCGCCGGAGTTGGTGCGGCAGGCTGTGGCGTTGATGCGGGAAGCCAAGCGGCCCTTCGCGGTGGCGGGGGACCCGGCGGGGTACGCGCAATCGGGCGAGGTTTTGCAGAGGTTTGCCGAGACGACCAAGATTCCGGTGCTGACGGAAGGACAGGCCCGGGGGTTGGTGGCCGACGACCATCCCTACGGGTTTGGGTTCTTCGAGCGGGGGTTGAACCGGGCGGCCACCAAGATTCGGGAGGCAGACCTGGTGATTTTGCTGGGCCGGAAACAGGACTACACCATTGGATTCTGCCGGCCTCCCAACGTGGCGGCGGACGCCAAGATCATCCAGATTGACCCAGCGGCGGCGGAGATTGGGCGCAACCGGGGGGTGAACGTGGGGATGGTGGGAGACGTGACCAGCGTGTTGGAGCAGATGACCGCGGAAGCGTCAAGCTACACCTGGGAGGAGCTGCCGTGGGTGGAGGAGATGCGGGCGAGCCGGGCGGCCCACGCCGAATGGGCGGACAGCCTGGCGGTGGAGGAGACGCCGATGCACGCCATGTACGTGCATAAGACGGTGGAGTCGATGCTCAGGCCGGACGACATTCTGTCGTTTGACGGCGGGGACTACTGCCATTTTGGGCGGGCGCTGTTGCCGGCGCAGATGCCGAAGCGGTGGTTTTACGTTTCGACGCTGGGAATGCTGGGGACGTCGCTGCCCTACGCGTTGGCGGCCAAGGTAGCGTACCCGGACTCGCGGGTAATCAACTTCTCCGGAGACGGGGCGTTTGGGTTCAATGGAATGGAATTTGATACGGCGGTGCGGCACGGGCTGAACGTGGTGACGATTTTGGGGAACGACTCGGCCTGGGGTATCGACCGTCAGATTCAGTTGGGGTTGTACGGCAAGACGGTGGGGACTGACCTGCTGCAAACGCGGTATGACCTGGTGGCGGAGGGATTGGGAGGCCACGGGGAGTTTGTGGAGCGGCCCGAGGACCTGAAGCCGGCGATTGAGCGGGCCTTTGCCTCGGGGAAGCCGGCGTTGGTTAACGTGGCGATTCAGGGGGCTATCAGCCCGAGGGCGGAGGCGGCCATTGCGCGGCGGCGGGAGGCCATGGGGAAGTAGCGGCGCGAGGCGTTCGTTGCCGGGGATTCAAGGGAGTCCAGGAACGGCGGGGAGAACATGCTAACCGTTGCGGTTAAGGATTTCGGGCCCATCAAAGAAGGTACGGTGGAATTGAAGCCGCTGACCATCTTTGTGGGTCCGAGCAATACTGGGAAGTCGTACATGGCCGGGGCCATATATGCGTTGATGAAGGGGTTCGAAGGAGCCTACGTCGATTCGTTCCTGCGAATTGGTAGCGGGGCACACCGTTCCCTAAGAGCTTGTGTTCAAAGTGTCGAAATCTGGCGAGCTGAAGTAGGAACGCCAAATTTCCCGATTTGATAAGTTGGAGGCATGAATAGGGAATCATATCCAAGCGACCTTACCGATGCCCAATGGGAGGAACTAGCCCCTTTGATTCCGCCAGCCAGGCGAGGAGGCCATCCCCGCACCGTCAACATGCGCGAGGTCATAAACGGCATATTGTACGTGCTGCGTAGTGGCTGCACTTGGCGCATGATGCCCCATGATCTGCCTCCTTGGAGTACCCCGTGGGGATACTTTCGCCGGTGGAGAAAAGACGGCACTTGGGAAGGTATCCATGATACTTTGCGTCCCAAAGTGCGGGAGTTGGAAGGGAGAGAGCCGACGCCCTCAGCAGCCATCATCGACAGCCAGAGTGTGAAGACCACCGAAAAAGGGGGCCTCGTGGCTATGACGCTGGTAAGAAGGTGAAGGGCCGCAAGCGTCACATTGTGGTTGACACCATGGGGTTGCTGCTGGCCGTGGTGGTGCATCCGGCGGACATTCAAGACCGGGACGGGGCTAAGCTGGTGTTGAGCAAGCTTCTGGGACGATTCCCCAGGCTCCACTTGATTTGGGCTGATGGCGCCTATGCCGGACAATTGGTGAATTGGGCTTTCGCCTTGGGAGGCTGGCTGGTTGAGGTGGTCAGGCGTGCCAAGAACAGCCACAGCTTTGAGGTGTTGCCTCGTCGGTGGGTTGTAGAGCGCACCCTTGGCTGGCTGGGCCGAAACAGGAGACTCAGCAAAGACTACGAGGAACTGCCGGAAACTTCTGAGGCTTGGGTTTATATAGCTATGATTCATCTCATGCTCAAAAGGCTCATGCCCGCTTGATTCTACTTTAAACACAGGCTCTAAGGGACCGTTCTCCTAACTCGTTTCGCGTGCCTTTGGAAATAGAGGACCCGACCGAAGCAGTGTCCAACACCCTCGGACATTGGATAACGCAGGTAGGCGGCTCCCTTGATGAAGATACGCCGATCAAAGTTCTTGACCTGCCTGGCGATGTTCAGACTTTTTTGGAACGATCGACCAAAGAGACGCTTAACGAGATCTGCGATGAAGTTATTAAAAAATTGGGGCGAGATCACGGAGATAGCCGGGATTTCGCGAGGAACGGGGTCATTGATGATTTTGGAATAGCCATTCGACGGGACAGCCCGTTATTGAATTTGAACATCAATCTCAGTGACAAGAGCACCTCTCCGCCCGATGTTGATATATCCAAATTTGAAATACGGCTTCCTGTTATCCAATTTCGGGATTCTAGGGGTGATTCTGATTTAGACGGCCGAGAGTTAGGCCGGTTTTATTCCTGGTTGTTAGGCTCGGTCCTCAGAAGCGTTTTAGCAGGCCTGCCTGAAAAAAGCTACTACCTCCCTGCAGCCCGATCAGGGATGGTCCAATCTCACAAGGTGTTGTCCGCCTCTCTAATCCAACAATCTTCGAGAATCGGACTACACTCGCTCAATTCCCCGACCTTGCCAGGAATCACAATTGACTTCTTGAGCCTTCTGATTGGTTTGGACCCAAGGGTGGGTAATCGGAGGGATGAACCTGCCTTCGCGGATGCAATTGGCTACATTGAGAATGCAGTTCTGGGGGGGCAGATCGACTTTGATGATTCTAGCGGGTTGCCATTCCCAGACATCGCCTACTATCAAGGGGTGGGAGACGAACCAAGGAAGAAATTCCTTATTAAGGATTCCTCCTCGATGGTCTCGGATTTAGCGCCCTTAGTGCTGTTCCTCAAATACCTCGTGTTTCAGGATGACTTGCTTATCTTCGAAGAGCCGGAGTCTCATTTGCATCCGGCGGCGCAACGGAGGTTGGCCCGGGGGATTGCCAGGTTAGTGAACGCTGGAATTCGGGTGTTGATAACGACCCACAGTGACACGTTCGTAAGTCAAATAAACAACCTGCTAGGTTTTAGGGAGGCAAGTCCGGGTTTTATCAGCGGACACAATTTGCAGCCCCAGGAGTTTTTGACGTTGGACCAAGTTGGGGCGTACTTATTCAGTATTGGACAAGACGGGGATGGGAGTGTGGTACGTCCATTGGAAATAGATCCGGACACCGGCATTGATGAAGATGAATTCGCGGATGTATTTGAAGCCATTTACGAAGAATCGATCGCTTTACAGCGCGACCGAAGCTAATGCAATCCCATGAATTGTTGGAACCGATCCGGGATGAATATTCCGAGTGCTGCCTGACTAATGATTACCAAGAGAACCATTGCAGGATCGATTTAACGGGTTTGGACCCGTCCACTCTAAACCAAAGCCAAGGTGAAATGTACATATCGCTAGACCGCACTGCCGTGGCGACCCAGTTGGGACCCAAAGGTGATATGAGGAGCCGTGGAGTCCTTTCGGTCGTCTTCAAGATCCCGAAATGCACATCCCACCTTGGTATTGGTTTAGTCACGATTCACGGGGACCAAAACCAACAATGTTCAAAGCACAAGCGGCCCGGAAGGTTGTGTGACCGGCTAATATTCGGGTACTTGGGAAGAGAATTCATTTGTGCAGCGGAAATCAAAGGCGGCAAAAATCCGGAGGTGCCGAAGGCAGTCCGACAAATACAGGGAGGATTGGATCTCGCCCGTGAATTGCTGAACAACCGCACTCAGGGAGATTGGTACCCACTGCTATTTTTCAGTGGCAAAATGAAGGGCAACGACCTGCGGGCCTTGAGCACCAAAACCGTTTCCTTCGGTGGCAAGAAAAAACGGGTAGTCCGCATCAATTGCGGGGCAAGTCTTCGAAGAATGTTAACCAACGATACGTAACGAACGTTGGGGCCATTCGCCGGAGCGGGGTTGCCAGCTTAAAATCATTTGGCCTTACCTGAAGCATATTTCAACCTCTTGGACATTTAAGGAGAGAACTAATGCCTAAGACACCGCACGGGATTAACTTTTCCGCCCACCGGCCGGTGGTTATGGGGCGCAACGGCATGGTTTGCGCTGGGCATCCTCTGGCGGCGCAGGCGGGGATCAGCATCTTGCAGCAGGGGGGCAACGCGGTTGACGCGGCCATTGCCACTGCCGCCGCGTTGAATGTGACGGAGCCGATGATGTCGGGGGTTGGGGGCGACGGTTTCATCATGGTGTACTGGAAGGACGCCCAGCGCGTGGAAGTTGCCAACGGGACGGGAGCGGCGCCTTACGGGGCGACCCGGGAGCGTTATTTGCCGGAGGGCATACCGGTAAAGGGGATTTTGTCGGTGTCGGTGCCGGGTCTGGTGCATGGCTGGGTGGACGCGCACGAAAAGTACGGAACTTTGACGTTGGGCCAGATTTTCGCGCCAGCGTTGGATTTGGCGGCCAACGGGTTTCCGGTGAGCCACTATCTGTCGGCGGCCATCACGTCGGACGCGCTGCTGTGCCAGTTTCCGACGTCGCAGGCGGTTTTCGCGCCCGGAGGAAAGCCGCTGCGGCCGGGGCAAATCATCTACCAACTAGACTTGGCCCGGACGCTGCAAACCATCGCCAACGAGGGGCGGGACGGGTTTTACAAGGGAAGGATTGCGGAAGCCTTTGTGAAGTTCAGCGAGGAACAGGGCGGGCTGCTGTCGATGAAGGACCTGGCGGACTGCTCGGCGCGGTGGCAGGAGCCGATTTCCACCACGTACCACGGGCACACGGTTTTTGAAGCGCCGCCGAACTCCAGCGGGCATGTTCTACTGCAGGAGTTGAACCTGGTGGAGCAATTTGGACTTCGGGAGCTGGGGTGCAGCACCGCCGACAGCGTCCACGTGATGGTGGAGGCCAAGAAGCTGGCGTTCATTGACCGGGAAGCCTACGTCGCGGACCCGGACTACATCGACGTGCCGGTGGAAGGGCTGATTTCGAAAGAATACGCGCGGGAACGGGCGGGGTTGATTGACCGGGAACGGGCGGCGGCTGTCCTGGAGGCCGGGGACCCGTGGCGGCACCAGGAACGGCAGCGGCAGGGTTTGGCGGCGGCGCGGAGCGGGGCCGGGCAGGAGCGGGAGGACACCACATGCTTTGTGGTGGCGGACCGGTGGGGCAACGCGGTCTGCCAATTGCAGAGTATCCAGGGGGCCTGGGGGTCGAGCCTGATTGCGGGGGACACTGGGGTCTTGCTGAACAACCGGATGACCTACTGGCACCTGGAGGAGGACCACGTTGACTGTTTGCAGCCGGGGAAGCGGGTGCGGCATACGATGAACCCGGTGATGGTGTTTGAGGGCGAACAGGGCAGCGCGGGGCAATTGCGGTTGGCCTATGGAACGCCGGGGGCGGATACACAGGTGCAGAGCAACTTGCAGGTGTTGAGTCATGTGGTGGACTTTGGGATGACGGTGGCGGAGGCGGTGGAGGCGCCGCGTTGGAAAAATAACCAGAGTCCCACCGAGTCGAACATCCCCCACGTCTGCGAGGACGAGCTGTTGGTGGAGGGACGGTTCCCAGAGGAGACGGTGGAGGAACTGCGGCGTCGGGGGCATCGGGTCCGAGTGTTGGACAACTGGGACGGAGTGGTGGGACGGGAGATGATGATTGAGGTGAACGGGGAGACGGGGGCGTTGCAGGGGGCGGCAGATCCGCGGTATGACGGGTATGCCGTGGGGTGGTAGGCGTTTGGTTTAGGCGGTTTGGGAGTAGGGTCTTTGGGTTGTTGATGGCGCGGCCTGGGTGAGGGGTTGAGAAAAGACCATGTTGTTGGGGAGATGGGGGTTTGGAAGGCGCTCCGGTGTTGGCTGCTGATGCTGGATTCCCGCTTTCGCTGGAATAACGGCGGAGGCGGGGAGTAACGGCGGGGTTCGCGGGTGGGCCAGGTTGAGTTGGCGGGGGTTAGGGGGGCCGTGGGCGTATGTTATTATGGTGGCGATTTCCCTTTTCTTTGCCGGCGAAGGCCGGGCCAGGTGGTGACAATGCGGATACCGGGGAGCAAACGGAGCCAGGAACCAGATGACGTGGGCAACCGGGCCGGGTTGTTTGCCGAGGCGGTGCGTGACGGGGACATGGACCGGGCCTGGGGGATGCTTTCCCGGGAGACCCGGGGGATGCGGTTGGGGGTCTGGGCCACCAAGAACAACGTCAACATGCAGGACGCCTATCAGGCCGCCTACGACCCCGGCCACTCGATGCGGGAGTCGATGATGGAGGACTTCCGGACCACCGTGCTGAGTCTCTGGCCGTTCGAAGACCTGACGGATTTGGGGGTTGCACCGACCAACTATATCGACAACGAACACGCCTTTGTGTTTCTGCCCTTCGGTGTGACTCAGGACAACTCCCGAGTGCATGAGCGGCGGATGATGTCGGGGTTGGTCATACCGATGCGGCGGGAAGAGGGCGTTTGGCAGGTGGACATGCCAAGCTGGCGGTTCCTCTACAAGGGCGAGCAAAACCAAACGGGGTGAAGATGCGCCGGGGCAACCGCCGGGAGCGGCCGGCGCTCCGGTCGGCCGGCAAGACCCAGACCTGCGAGTTGTGCCGGCGGGAAGTGGGCCGGTGCACCGTCCACCATTTGATTCCGAAGGCGCGGGGAGGCCGGTTTGGGCCCACCGCGCTTTTGTGTCCCACCTGTCACCGGCAATTGCACGCGCTTTTTTCCGAGACGACACTGGCCCAACAATTACATTCCATTGAGCTTTTGCGGGCCAATGAGCAGGTGCACAACTACCTGCGGTGGATGCGGAAGCAGAAGGACGGGGCCAACTTTCCGGTGCGGCGGGCGAACCAGCGGCGGTAAGGAGGAGCTGGAAAGCCGGCCTTGATACCGGCTGGCGGCGGGTAAGAGTCGGGCAAATCCGTCGGGCTGGCCGGTTGGCGTCCCGCGGATTCCTTCTGCAATAATTTCCTCGTGGCCCGTTACTACTGGAACTAACGCGGGGACTGGGCCGGGGTTTTTCAATTTTCCAGGTCGAGGGCGGTTGGTTGTGGGGGATTGGTGGCTGCTATCCCTTCACCGTCATGGCGTCGGAGTTGGAATCCGGGAATGGGAGTGTGTGCTGGCAGGGGGGCGCAAAGTGGCGCGGAGCGAGAGCAAGCCGGCGGGAGTGAGACTGCCGGAGTGGTGCGCGCCCATGATATTGGACGAGTACCAGCGGAGGGCGTTTGGGAGGCCGAGGCAGGCGCTGAGGAACCTGCTGCACCGGGACAAATACGTTCGGGAAAGGCGTCCGCCGGTGGGATGCGGGACGGTTTCGGGGGACCTGGTATTGCTTTCGGTGGAGCCGATGCTGGCGCGGCGGACCCGGGACGACATTCTGGGGTGGATATTGGACGATACGGCGACGGTGGCCGGGCAGGTGACTATGAAGCTGGACTTGCTGGAGGACTTCTTGGGGAACCGGCGGCGGTGGCCGGGGTTCTTGTAGGGGAAGGCACCAGCGGTGGACTTGAACTGGTGGGTGCTGTTTGTTTTCTTCGCTTATTTTGCGACGTTAACCGGCATCTCCGTGGTCCGGACGAGCCGGATGGACTACGTGCGGGGGGGGGGGCGGCGGTTGAGCACATTGAGCGCGGGGTCTTCCATGACCAGCGGATGGACCACCCTGGCCTTTCCGGCGTTAGTATTCATCAACGGGGGAGCGGAACTGGGGACGGTGGTGTCCTTGGTGGCGAGGTTTTGAGTGGCGTGGACCTACCTCGCTAAGCGGCTGCGGCGTTACACGATTGCCGCCGAAAATTCGTTGACGCTGCCGGAATTCTATGAGAAGCGGTTTGACGACCGGACGGGCACGCTGCGGACGATATCAGCGTTAATCATGGTCCTTTTCATTGTGTTCTACATCAGTCGGAATCGCCGGGTCAAAGCTGCTGCAAACGGTCTTTGGGCTGGACGTGACCGCCGGGTTGCTGGTAACGCTGTGCGCGGTCCCGTCGTATACGTTCATCGGCGGTTTCTTGGCGGTGTCGCGCACCGACGTATTCCAGGCGTTAATCATGCTGGTGGGGTTCTTCTTCCTGCCGGTAACGCTGCTGTTCATAGTCGACGCGCCGTTTGCGGACCTGATGGCCAACCCGGAGAAGTTGAACCCATTGGCGTTGGCGACGGGCCCGGATGCGCTGGTATTCATTCTCACGATTCCGGGATGGGCGCTACTTGTGATTGGGACGCCGCGGATGCTGCACCGGTTCATGGCCATTGTCGGAGAGGACAAAATTGCGGCGAGCCAGAACATTTCAGTAACGTGGGTGACGTTGATATTTTCCTTTGGGCTGATGCTGGGGCTGCTGGCGCTACCCGCGCTGTCGGAGTCCGGGAACCTAGCGGAGGTGTTGGAGGACGCGGAACTGGTGTACCTGGTGGTGTCGACGGTCTTTTTCCACCCGATTATCGCGGGGTTGTTGTTGACGGAGGTGGTCGCGGCGGTGATGAGTACGGCGGACTCGCAGTTGATATTGGCGTCGGCCATTGCCACGGACGACGTGCCGCTCATCAGGAAGTTCGATGAATCGTTGGGGTCCCGGGGCCGGGTGTGGCTGGGGCGGTTCTTGCTGGTGGTGATTGGAGGAATTGCGACGGTACTTTCGATCTTCAACCCGGACTCGGTGTTCAACCTGGTAATTTAGGGGGCGTCGGAGCTGGGGACGGCCTTTGGGCTGGTGACGATTCTGGCGCTGTACTGGCGGGGGATGAACGCCTGGGGGGCGGTGGCGTCGGTGGGCGCGGGGACGGCGGTGACGGTTTTGTGGAAATCGTTGTGGGGGGGGGGAGGTCCGGGAGGAATCTGGGGCATAGTGCCGGCGCTGCCGGGATATATTGGGGCTATTGGAGCGGCGGTCGTGGTTACGTATTTGACCGCGCCGCCGCCACCGCAGGTGGCAGAGCTTTTTGACCGGGTGAACCGGTTGAGGCGGCGTGGGCGTCCGCCCCATACCCGTGAACCCGAAGGTTGAGGCGGCGTGGGCGTGGGCTTAACGGGACGGAGGGGTGGTTGGACGGGCTCGCTGCGATCCTTCGACGGGCTCACGATGAGCGGCCTGGGTGTTTGGTGCGACCGTCAGTTGCCCTTTGACGTGGCTCAGGACGAACGGACTGGAGGGTTGGGGGTGGTTGGACGGGCTCACCATGATCCTTCGACGGGCTCAGGATGAGCGGCCTGGGTGTTTGGTGCGATCGTTCGTTGCCCTTCGACGGACCTCAGGACGAACGACTGGGTGACGGTAGATTTTTAAGGTGCTGGGACTTTTGGGGACATTCCTGGACGTTGTTCGGGTGGGTTGGGGTTAGGAGAGGCAGGGGGAGGGACGCGAGGGCAGGAGGGCGTCCAGGAGGAGCTTGTGGTCGGGCTCCTTTTTGCGGCGGCGGCAGTAGTCCAGGTAGCCGAAGGTGCCGGTGAAGGGTAGGAATCGGAAGCCGGAGTCGGCCACCTTTCGGATGAAGTTGTGGGGGTCTGGGAGGGGTTTGTTCTGGGATTGGGCGTCGGCCCATTCCTCGCAGAGTTGGTTCACGTGACGGCCGAGGAGAACCTCGTGACGGGGGCGGTAGAGTTTACGTCTGAGGGCGCGGACGCGGTTGGCTAAGCTGGAGAGGCTGGGTAGGGTGGTAAATTCCATCATTTTGGGGGTTCCTCCGGGTTTTGGATATATTGGGGGTTGAGATGGATGAACGGAGTGAGATTTTTAGATGTTGGGACATTTGGGGACTATTTAGGACATGGCGTTGGTTGTCCCGGCCGGTCGGTCTGGGGGTTGGATTGGGGGGCTGAGGTTAGGTCCATCTATAGTTATGTTAGAGAGTCGTCACCGGAAGTGGCAAGGGGCAAGTGTCAGTGATTGGGGGGTGGTTCGACGGGGTGACCACGATCCTTCGACGGGGCTCAGGATGAGCGTGGAGGTGTTTAGTGCGACCGTCCGTTGGCCCTTCGACGGGGCTCAGGACGATCCTTCGACGCGCTCAGGATGAGCGGACTGGGGGTGGGTTGGGAGTGGGTTGGGCAGGGAGTTTAGACCCCTCGCTTCGGCCCGGGGTGACAGAAAGGGGCGGGGGGTTTTGTGCGGACGTCCGTTGGCCCTTCGACGCGCTCGGGATGATCCTTCGACGGGCTCAGGACGAGCGGACTGGAGGGTTGGGGGACCGGTTGCCGCCGGCCCCTGATGGTGTTGGAGTTAGACGCCTTTGAAGATGCTGAAGTGGGCGCCCTGGGGGTCGGTTAGGGAGGCGAAACGCCCGATGTCGGGAATTTCAGTGGCGGGTACGATCACACCGCCGCCCAGGGATTGTACTTTGGCTACGGTCTCATCGACATCGGCGACGGCGAAGTAGACCACCCAGCAGGGGGGGGCCGGGCCCATGTCGGCGGTGATTTCCATGACCCCGCCGACCTCGTAGCCGCCGGCTTTGATGAGGGTGTAGTCCATGGGGCCCATAACCCCGCTGTATTCGATGCCCAGGATGCCGTTGTAGAACCCGATGGCGGCGTCGCGGTCGGAGGTCATTAGCTCGTTCCAGATCATGGCGCCGGGGTCGTCCTTGATGCGGCAGCCGATGTGCTGCTTGGGCTGCCAGACGGCGAAGGCCGCGCCCTGGGGGTCTTGGAGCATGGCCATGCGGCCGGCCTCGAAGACGTCCATTGGGCCGAAGAGGATGCTGCCGCCGAGCTGGGTGGTGCGTCCGGCGACGGCATCGGCGTCTTCACAGGTGAGATAGGTAGTCCAGTGGGGCGGGATGTTCTGGCCGGCCTCTTCCTCGCTCATCTGGTAGACGGCGGCGGCCTCGAGGCCGTCGATTCTCTGCATGTGATAAGTCCAGGTGTCGGTGATGGGTTGGGGGTCGTCGACCCAGCCGAATATGGCGCTGTAGAAGGCGAGGGCGCCGGTTTCGTCGTTCGTGTCGAGTTCGACCCAAGAAGGGGTGCCTGGGGCGTGTCGGGTTACTTCTGGCATGGCGTTTGGTTGGTCCTCCTTCGGTTTTAAGAAGTTTGGATAAGACTGCGGACCCGTCAGAAAACGGGGGCGGGAGTAGTCTAGCCGGGGGAGAGGGAGATTTACAACCGGCAAATGTCAGAAGGCGGGCTTTGGGAGGCAGCATACGTTGCATTGGCAGTGGAGTTGTTGGTAGGATTAGGCTGTAAATAAGTACGCATTGGGTTTCTTAACCAACTTGAATGTTGCCAAATAATTATTGCGTGGATATACTCTCGGTTGCTATGTATGTTCACCTATACTTTGGGCATAAGTGTTACCGTTGTGGACAACATAGCCGGGGTACTCTGGCTTCCGGTTCTGCCTCCTCCGGGGCCGGGATCGCAGGGGTCACGATACTAGGGTGGGTACGCTCCTTCGGGCTTCTTGGGAACATGGGGGAGCGCACTTACCGGGAGCCCAGGCAAAGGGTAGGAGTATTGAGCGGATAAGGGATGCCTAATTTCGGGGGAACTCTAACACATCTAAGGGGACGCCAGATGGTCGGGAATTATCGTGTGTTTTTGGGTTGGAACTTGGTTTTGGCGGTTGGTCTGGTCCTGTTGTTGGCGGCTTGCGGTCCGGTCGCACCGGCGCCGGCCGCACCGCCGGTAGACGTGGCGGAGGCCAACAAAACCGCGTCCGACCCGGGTGAGTTGGTGGTTTATTCGGGGCGCAGCGAGACATTGGTGGACCCCATCATCCAGCAGTTTGCGGAGGCTTCGGGGATTGACGTGCGGGTGAAGTACGCCAACACGGTGCAACTGGCGGCGACGCTGTTGGAAGAGGGGAAAAACAGCCCGGCGGACGTCTATTTCGCCCAGGACCCGGGGGGATTGGGAGCGGTGGAAGAGCTGTTGGCGCCGCTGCCGGAGACCATCTTGTCGCGGACGCCGGACTGGGCCCATTCTCCGGCGGAGAAATGGGTGGGGATTTCCGGGCGGGCGCGGACGGTGGTTTACGGGACGGAGCGGTTGACGGAAGAGGACTTGCCGGATGATATGTTCGGGTTTACGGACCCGAAGTGGAAGGGGCGCATTGGCTGGGCGCCGACCAACGCCTCGTTCCAGACCATGGTGACGGCGATGCGGGCGGTTTGGGGCGAAGAACGGGCGCGGGAGTGGCTGGAGGGCATTCAGGCCAACGAGCCCAAGGTTTACCCGAAGAACACGCCGCAGGTGGTGGCGGCGGCGTCCGGGGAGATTGATGTTGGGTTTGTGAACCACTACTACCTTTTCCGGTTCCTGGCCGAGGAGGGCGAGGACTTTCCGGCGCGGAATTACCACCCCCGGGCCGGGGGGCCGGGCTCGATGGTGATGGTGGCGGGAGCGGGGATACTGGAAACGTCGGAAAACCGGGGCAACGCCGAGAAATTCCTGAGCTTCTTGTTGTCCGACGTGGGACAGCAGTACTTTGCGTCGCAAACTTTTGAGTACCCGCTGGTAGACAACGTGAAGGTCCAACGGGTATTGACTCCGTTGGCGGAAATCAACGCGCCGGAAATCGCGCTGGCGGGGTTGGCGGACCTGGAGGAGACGCATAAGTTGCTGCGAGAAACGGGGATTCTTCCGTAGGGCCAGGGCTTTGTTGGTTTTGTTCCCGAGGGAGGGCTTTTTCATCGCCGTTGTAGGTAACTTTGAACGACGAATCCAAGGGCAAACCGGCTGCCGGCGATGGATTTTAGATTCCTCCCTGCGGTCGGAATGACAGGTAGGGATGGCCGGAATGACCCTTTGACGGGCTCAGGACGATCCTTCGACGGGCTCAGGACGAGCGGAGGAGGGTCGGGGACAATCAAGAAACTATCTCAAAATCAACTGGCCCTCCTGATGTACCGGCATCGCTGACTGAAGCCCCTAGATTCCCGCCTTCGCGGGAATGACGGGTTGGGTGCCGCGCCACGTTTTGAGATAGTCTCTAAGAGAGCCTGGGGCGGACGGATTGGAAGGTTGGGGGTGGTTGTGAACCGGGGTATAATCGGGGTGTGGACTTGGCCGGGTGACGGATTCGGGACGTTTAATTGAACACTCCGCCCAACCGCGGTTAATGGAGCACGCGGCTTGTCGAGGTGAATTGCGAGGCTTTAGAAACGTTAGAGTCCCATGAAAGCGGCGACGGCCACGGAAGGAGTTAGGCATGATTAGCAAGGGGACGGAAAGCGCGGGGGCAGTGAAGCAGACGCCGGACATGGTGGACATACCGGCCACGGAGATCTCGGTGTACGAGGCGTTGTTCCAGCGGCGGATGGCGTGGATTTTCAAGGATGAGCCAGTGGACGAGGGAGCGGTGCGGCGGATGTTGGATACGGCGGTGTGGGCGCCCAACCACCGTTTGACGGAGCCGTGGCGTTTCTTTGTTTTGGGGAAGGACAGCGAGAAGCGGAGGGAGGCAGCGGAGTTGGCCTTTGAGTTCTCCAACCAGGGCGGAGACACTCGGCGGGCCGAAGGAGCCCAGCGGAAGGTCTTGGAAGCGCCGCTGGTGGTTTACGTTTTCACGGTGCCGGGGAGGCACGAGGAAGAGACCCGGGAGAACTATGGGTCGGTGTGCTGCGCGGTGCAGAACATGGCGTTGGCCGGGGTGGCGGAAGGGTTGGCGGTGACCTGGGAGACGGGGCGGACGACGCGCCACCCGGGTCTGAAGGCGGCGTTGGGGGCGGAAGAGGACTGGATAATGACCGGGATGCTGTCCATTGGGGCGCCGGACGAGGAATTGAAGCCGCCACGGACGCCGGCGGCGGATTTTGTGAGTTGGTTCAAGTGAGGGACGACGGTTAAGAACGGGTCTGGGAAGGCCGAGAAAATGTGGGGCCGGGACGGTCCCGAACGGGGCGGGTCCGGGACTGGCGCGGGTGGGTGGCATCTGGTAGGCTGGGGCCAATTTCGCGGGGGACGGGATGCTTGGAACGAGGCCAATCCGGTGATCTGGGGCGGGGACTCGTAAGGAGGATCGGAACGGGCCGTTTTAGAACCGGGGGATGGTGGACTTGGCGTACCTGTCGAAACTTAGCTTGACCAACTTCCGTTGCTTCCTGGAGCTGGAATTGGAGCTGCCACCGGGGGTGGTGGTGCTGGCAGGGGCCAACGCCCGGGGGAAGACTACGCTGTTGGAAGCGGCGTACCTGTTGGCGATTGCGCGGTCGTTTCGGGCGGAAAACGAGCGGGAAGTCATTAACTTTGCCGCCGGTGTTGCCGGGGAGCAGGCGTTGGTGCGGGGGATTGTTGAGAATCCGACGGGGCGGGTGGCGGTGAACGTGGGTTACCAGGCCATTCCGGCCGGGACGCCTTCCGGTGAAGGAGGGGCAACGGGGGAGGGGTGGAGCTACTCGGTACGGAAGCAAATCCGGGTTGACCGGCAGCGGTACACGGCGTCGCAGTTGGTGGGGACACTGGGGGCGGCGCTGTTCAACGCAGAGGACATCGACCTGGTGTTGGGGCCGCCGTCGGTACGGAGGCGCTACCTGGACATTCTGATTTCCCAGGCCGATCCCCGGTATATCTCGGCGTTGCAGCGGTGCCAGCGGGTGGTGCTGCAACGCAACCAGCTATTGAAGATGCTGCGGGAGGGGAGGGCGCGAGCGGACGAGTTGGAGTTTTGGAACGACGAACTGGTGCGGGAGGGATCGTGGATTACCTGGCGGCGGCACGAGGTGATGCAAAAGCTGGCGCCCTACTGCGCGGAACACCACCAGGACCTTAGCGACGACCCGCACCGGTTGGAGATGGAGTACCGGCCCAGCGTTCCGGCGGCAGAGGGGTTGGAGAGCACGGAGGCGGGTTTTCGGGACGCTTTGACGGCGTTTCAACAGCGGGAATCGGCGACGGCCGCAACGGTTTTAGGGCCGCATCGGGACGACTTCCGGATGTTGGTGAACGGGCTGGACATGGGGACGTTTGCGTCGCGGGGGGAGGCACGGACGTTGGCCCTGACCCTGCGGTTGGGGGAGGCGTCGTTTCTGCGGGAAGCGCGGGGCGACGAGCCGGTGGTGCTGCTGGACGACGTATTGTCGGAGATGGACGGTTCGCGGCGGCGGCGGGTGTTGGAGAAGGCGGGGGGGTACGAGCAGGCGTTAATCACCACGACCGACTGGGAACTGGCCCACGATTTTTTTGGGGACGGGGCAGCGTACTTCCTGGTGGAGGGCGGTCAGGTGACGCCGCATCCGGGGAACGGTGTTTAGACAAGCTCCGGGTGAACTAAGGCAGGGTACGGGAAACCGGGCGGTTCCCGTCAAGGCGGCGCGTTAGGGCGGGACCGGGGCGGTGCTATAATTTTTTCGCCCACTCCATGCCATGAGTTCCTGGTGATGCCGAGGAATGGAACCTCTATTAGAACGTTTCGGGATAGATAGCCCGCTGCTGTTGGCCGCGGTATCGGCGGCCATCGTGGTTATTGGAATTCTGGTGGCCTTGCTCTTTCACAAGGCCATCTTCCCGTTGGCGGTGAAGCTGGCTCGCCGGACGCCCACCGATCTGGACGCGCGGTTGTTAACCGCGGGACGGCTCCCTCTTACCGTTGGGATTGTTCTGTTGGGAGCCTACCTGGCGGTGACGCTACCGTTGGAGTTGGCGCCGACCCAACTGGGGCTGGTCAACCTGGCGGCCCGGGTGGTGGCGGTGGCCTGGGGAGTATGGCTGGCGGCGAAGGTCTTTTCCCAAGCGTTTTCGTGGTACGGGGAGACCATTGCGCCTCATACCGCATCCAACCTGGACGACCGGCTGCTACCATTGGCGCGGCGGATGGTGATTGCGCTAATTTACGCGCTGGGCGGGCTGCTAATCTTAGACCAACTTAGCATCAACATCAGCCCGTTGATTGCCGGACTGGGGTTGGGGGGGTTGGCAGTGGCATTGGCATTGCAACCGACGCTGTCCAACCTGTTTGCCGGAACTTACGTCATGACCGAGGGAGTGGTTACAGCGGGGGACTACATTGAGCTGGAGGACGGGGTGGCGGGGTACGTGATTGACGTGGGCTGGCGGAGCACGCGGCTGCGGACCTGGCGGAACAACCTGGTGGTGATTCCCAACGGGCGGTTTGCCGAGACGATCATCACCAACTACCAGGAGCCGATACCGGCGGTGAACGTTTTCGTGACCTGCGGGGTTAGCTACGACAACGACCTGCGGCGGGTGCGGGAAGTGTGCCATGAGGTGATGGATGATCTGCTGGAGCGGGACTCGAACGCCGTTAAGGAGTACGGGGGTTGGTTTGGCTACGAGAGTTTTGGGGACTCCAACGTAAACTTCTGGCTGTTCTTGCAGGCCCGTAACCGGTTGGCGAGCTTTGAATTGCAGACGGTATTGATGCAGGACCTGCACCGGAGGCTGGGAGAGGAGGGAATCGTCATCAACTACCCGGTGCGGACGCTACAATTTCCGCCAGGGGTTACCGGTGCAGAGCTGATGGGGCAGGAACAGCGGGGAACGGCGGCCGGCAGGAACGGACGGCGGGGGCGGAGGCGGACGCGGCGGCAACAGGACACGCCGGGGGTTGCGGCGCCGGAAAGCGCACCTGGGGGGGGCGGGCCGGAGGGACCCGGCCCGGACATTGGTTGACCTGGCTGGTTGAGCCGGGTCAGTTATTGAGCATTTCGTCCCAGGGTCCGGGGAACTGGCCGGTGGGACGGTCGCCGTGGAGGAAGAGCTTTTCCTGGCGGTACCATTCCCGGCGGGGGGCTTCGTAGTAGACTTCGATGCCGTTGTCGTCGGGGTCCTGGAAGTAGAGTCCCAGGGAGATTCCGTGGCGGCGACGTGGAATTGGACGCCGCGATCCTTGATGTGGGCGTAGAACTCTTTGAGGTCGTCGAGGTTTTCCATGCGCCAGGCCATGTGGTTGAGGCCGACCTGTCCCTTTTGGGCGCTGGGGGAGTTGTCGCCGGCTTCCATGAGGGCGACTTCGTGGGACTGGTCTTTGTCGGCGGACATGAAGGCGGCGCGGCCGGGGACGAGGTCGTAGGCGTGGAGGCGGAGGATGTCCTCGTACCATTTATGGGGCTTTTCGGCGTTGCGGACGTAGATGTTGACGTGGCCCAGGTACTTGGGGGTGTAGCCCATTGGGGGACCTCCTTTGGGGGTTTGGGGGGTATTTGAAGGATGGCGGCGGTTAGGGGGAGGGGTGCTGGCGGGGTTTGGGCGGGAAATTGGGGGGTTGGGCTGGTTGCTGGGCGGGGAAGGGGTTGATATAATTGGGCTCCCCTACGTGGGCCTGTAGCTCAGGCGGTTAGAGCGCAGTCCTGATAAGACTGAGGTCGTTGGTTCGAGTCCATCCAGGCCCACCATCGTGCATAGTAGATAGAACGGGAGCGGGGAGGGCCACCCTTTCGGCGGCCCTCCCCGGAATCAAGCTGTCGTCCGGCATGGGAACGGTGTATCTGAGGAGGGCGTCGTCGGGCATGACGACGATCTCCTTGACGAAGGACTGGATGAAGGCCCTGCGCTCGGTCAACTCGCTCTCGTTCAGGAAGTCCCTCATGTCCTTGGCGTAGGCGGCGATGGTGTTCACGTCGTCGAGGACCTTCCGGCGCTGGGCCAGGGCCGCCCTCGCCTGCTCAGCGGAATACTCAAGCCGCTCCTGCCGGTCCCGGTGTTGGCGGATGCGGGGGGTGAAGTCGGCCATGTCGACGGGAGTGGTCTCCACGAGGTTGTAGATCGTATCCAGCCTGCGGCGCACGTCCGCAAGCTCCGTCTCAATGGTCCGAAGCGTCTTGCGCTGCTCTCGGGCCACGCCGTCCATCTCCTCGTCCACCACCTTCACCAGGTCGCGGATGCTGCCCTCGGTGAGGATGTTGGCGCGAATCTTGGCGACGACCATCTCCTCGAAGTGGCGGGCGTTGAGCCTGGGAGTCTCGCAGGCTCCGTTGCCTAGCTTGATGTTCGACTGGCACACGTAGTAGGAATACTGGCCGCTGTTGGCGAACTGGCCGGTGAGCGGCGTGTTGCACGCCTGGCACTTGACGAAGCCGCTGAGCAGGTAGGAGCTTCCGACTCTTCGGGGGTGGCTGAACTTGGGCGCGCGGGAGCTCAAATGCTTCCCGACGCGGCGGAACTGGGCCTTGGTGACGATGGCGGGGAACGCCTTCTCCACCCGCACCGGCTCGGCCTGGTCCTTGGTGGCGTTCACGCCCCAGAGCATCGTGCCCGTGTACGCCTCGTTGGTGAGGATGCCGTGGACGCTGGTCCAGCCCCAGAGCTTCCCCCTGGGGCTGGCGATGCCCTCGTTGTTGAGGGTGCGGATGATTTCGAGCGTCCCGTTACCGGCCTCCGCCATGTCGAACATGCGCCTGACGATGCGGGACGCATCCGGGTTGATCTCCAGGGTGGTCCTCTTCTTGGGTCCGTCCGGCACCATGACCCGGTTGTAGCCGAACGGGGCGTGGCTGGAAATCCAGAAGCCTCTCGATGCGGCCTCCCGCATACCTCTCGTGACCTCTTGGGCCAAATTCTCGCTGTAGAGCTCGTCCACGCTCTCGATGATGGCCTCCATCAGCTTGCCGGTTGGGGAGTCGTCGGCGTGCTCGGTGATGGAGACCACCCGGACGCCCTTGCGCCGGAGCATGGACCTGAAGGCCACGGCGTGCTCGCGCCCCCAGGTTGTCGGGAGCGTTGCCGGGCAATACCTCCACCGCGGTAATCAGCTGGGAGCCGGTGTCCACCACAATCGCCGCCTTGTGCCCGTCGAAGAGCCGGCGGCTGCTCTTGTGGCCGTGGCGCATCTCCGGGTCATGCACCGGCATCATCCGGTCCCGGCTTACCCCATCCTTGAGGCTCATTCCCCCCTCAGCCCGTTCCACGTCCTGGAGCAGCAACTGCCCCAGCAGTTCCGCCGCCGCCACAATCCGCTGGCGCTCAGCGCTTTCCTCCCTCAATTCCCCCTGCGCCTGCCGCGACAACTCCAACAACCGGTCCGCGTCGGCCACAATCCCAGCCAGCAGCGCCGTCCGCGCCTGCCGGCCGGACCAGTCGATAGCCGCCTCGCCCATCACGCTGGAGTCCAGATATCTCTCATATCCCCGGGCCTGGGCCCATTCCCTGACCGGAGCTTGCTCCACCGCCGCCGGCGCCCGCAACAATTTGACGATCCCGTCCGCCAATAGATTGCAGGTGTCCTTCACCGCGCCCCACCCCAGGATGTTGGCCGGGTCCAATGCCACCCGCATCCCGCGCCCTTTCAGATACCCCGGCTCCCGGGCCAAACGCAGGCTGGACTCGAATACCTCCCGCACCTTGCCGTGCAGGACCAGCTGGGCGCGAAACACCTGCAGCGTGCTCTTGGCGAAGGGCCGGTCTTCCGCCTCAATTCCCAGGGCCACTTTCCACCGGGCTACTTTCCAGCGGAGGTCAAAGTCGGCCCGGGCCTTCGCCTCGGCGTCGCTCACCCGGTCGTGGGACTGGAGCAGCAGGGCCACAGCCAGCAGGCTGGGCGGCACGCTGTCCCGGCCGTTGTCCGGGCAGTAGAACTCGGCGAAATCGGCGTCCCGGAACAGCCGGCCCCGCAGCGATGCCAGGAGACCGTAGAAGCTTTCCCGCCCCACGTGGTCCAGGTACAGCCGGTCCGCTTCCCAAAGCCCCCTCTGGTCCGATCGCTCTCCCAGCATTCTCAGCCCTCGCTATCCTTGTTGACTCCAAGTATAGCCGCTGGCCCGGCTGCCGCCACTTTCCGGCCAGATTTCTAGCTTGTGCTATGGGGGGCTACCTGTCCTAGCCAGCTAAGATTGCTACTCAGCTGGCCAGAACCGTCACGAGCACTTGGCAATTCCGCATATTGGGCGCCAAGGATAACAGCTCACCGGATATGGCTGGTTTTGCCAATTCAGTGATGGTGCGGTATCTGGACTATAACGATATTGGTGTGGGTGGTTATCCCGGTGACTCGATTCCCGGCGCTCTTGCCATGGCCGACTATCTGGGAAGTGACGGCCAAGCTTAACATGATGAAGCAGTCGTTACGAACCCTCCGTCTTAGACCATAGATTTCAGACAGCGGTAAGGCGGGGTTAAGCCGACGCAATCCAGTCGACGGCACGTTCCCCTATCATGACAACCGTTGCATGGCTACCACCTGACCTTGTAACCCGCGGCATTACCGACGCATCGACCACCGACAACCCCTTTACTCCCTTGACGCTGCAGTATTGATCAACAACCGCCATTGGGTCTGAATCCGGGCCCATCTTGCATGTGCCGGACACATGCCGGGCTGTTCCAACGGTTTGGCGTATATAGAGGTCCAAAGCGTCGTCGTCGGCCAGAATGTCATCCGTTGGGTGGAGCCGGTAATCGGCCACGTCTTTATACGCATTGGATTCAAGGAATCTAATCGCCATTCGCACGCCTTCCCGCACCCGACGAATGTCGTTTGGATGCTGAAGATAGCGGTAGTTAAAGGCCGGCTGCACTGAGGGATCGGCAGACGCAAGCCTGACGTATCCTGAGCCGTCGGGTAGCCCGAGCGTGCACGAGATTCGCGCCACCCGGTCCGGGGGAACTTCACCGTTCAGGTACTTGGTCCGGAAACCGGGGACGCGCTCCGGCCGTTCGTCAACCATTGGGGTGGTCCTCAGCAACATATCATTGGCTTCGCTGGACCCGTGGGAGGTGTAGTGTAAACAAAAGCGCGCCGCATCGGCATCAGCAGCCAGGGTCATTCCGTCTTTGACTTTAAAGGTAATCTGGGCGCTCAGGTGGTTAAATAGGTTCTGTCCCACTCCGGGAAGCTCATGAACGAGAGGTATCCCAAATTGTTGAAGTTGGTCATTGGGGCCGATTCCCGATAGCATGAGCAGGTGGGGCGACTTGATAGCCCCAGCGCTCAACACAACCCGGTCTGCTTCAACGTTGAAAATCTCGCCTCCGCTTTCTACTTCTACACCGACGGCCTTTAGATCCTTGATCAATACCTTCCTGACGAAAACCCCTCCCCTCACCGTAAGGTTAAGACGGTGGCGCATGGGATTTAGGTGAGTGATAGCAGCGCTCATCCTCCAGCCGTCCAGGTTGTTCGAGGGCCACACGCCAACGCCCGAGGGGTTCGGGCCATTGGTATCCTCGACTGCCCAATAACCCGCCTCCAAACAGGCTGCGTGGAAGGCCTTTTGGATGTCTGTCCAGGGCCCGGATTGACGACGCCTTACTGGCATCGGTCCGTCGGTTCCATGAAAATCATCCCGAATGTCGAGATCGTGCTCAGATTTTCTAAAGTAAGGCAGTACCTTGTCATAAGACCATTCATCGTTGCCCATACCAGACCAGGAGTCGAAATCCTCGGGTAACCCCCTTTGCATTGCCTGACCGTTGATGGACGACCCTCCTCCGATCACCTTGCCCTGCGCTACGTGGATCTCCCCTTGCTCCTCGGTGATCGTTCCCCGCAGGGCCCAGTTATGTTCCGAGTCTGGGGATTCTGCAAAACTTGTGTGGCCGAACTTTATCTCGTCCGGAAGATAGGCTGGATCAGGGTAATCTGGCCCGGCTTCCAGCAACAGAACGGAGGTATTCGCGTTTTCAGCCAATCTGCTGGCCAACACCGATCCAGCCGCTCCCCCACCGACGATAACAACGTCATATTTCATGGGCCCTCCTTATATGCTTCGTCTTCTAACATAGGATTTCCCAGTTTTAACTGATTCCGCTGAGGATAGGACGTTCTGGGATTTCTCCAATTATAAACCGGCATTCTCCATATCGGCCGACCAGCAGGTTCCGAACAGGGTAGTTGGAGCTTAGTGGCGGTCTTCGGTGCTTGTCAATTCTCTTTCGCTCCTGCGTGGGATAAGGTTTCTGCCGAACACCCAGGCAAATACGCCTCACAATCCTGGCCCGGACGGATAAGATTCTAGAGGCCTGTGAACCTCAAGAGGAAGTAGTACCGTTGTTACTACATGTGAGCGGTGGAGACGTGGGAGGGTCGATATCACGCCTTCAACAATTCCTGTGGGACTTTTTCCGTTATCGTGTAGAAAGCCAAGTCACCTAAGCCAGCCATGTTAAACGACCATGCTCAACTCCGTCCTTCCCGGTTCCCTGTTGTAGACGGTTTCCCCTATCCCTACAATCGCGGCCGGTTGCTGGAACGTTACCCCAACGTACCTTTCCCCATTGCCATTCCCCCGCCCATCGTCTGAACCATGCCGCTGGCTACGCCCTCGCGGATTCCTCGCTAATGCGTGCATTATCAGGCCGACCAACTGCCCGGGGGCACCCCGAGAGCATGAGAAGGGACCCAAAGCCCCGACCGCATGGAAAGGGCCCAAGCGGTTCCCCCACTGTCCCGGGAGTGTCGGTTACGGGACGCAGGAAGGGACGGACATAGCGGTTCAGTTGCGTCAATGGCGGGAGGCGAGCCAGGCAGACCACATCAGGAAAATGGAAGCGGTGGTCAGTCCGGCGGAAATCAGGAAGGCTAGGAAGTAGTCACCCTGAAGGTCAAAGAGAAGGCCAGCCATCACCGGACCTACGCCGATGCCAATGCCCCGGCCGGTCTCCAGCATCCCCATCACCGTGCCCAACATGCGGGGCGGGTATAAGTCGGCGGCCTTGGCCCCGATGAGCAGGCCCCCGATGCCCTCGCTGAACCCCGCCAGTGCCACGAAGGCCACCAACGTCCACCAGGCGCCGCCGCTGCTGAAAAAGAGGACGACCATCACTGCGGCCACGGTCATGGCCATGCTGAAGGTATAGACAATCTCCCGGCCCAGGATGTCGGACAGCAGGCCGATGCCCGGGCGGCCGCCGATGCCCAGCAGGCCGGCGGTCCCGATGGCGAAGGCCGCCTGCATTTCGCCGTAACCGGCAAGAAAAAGGAAGGCCAGCATGTGGACAATGGTCATCTGGCTGCCCACGGAGCCGACGGCCCGGGCGGCGAGCAGGAGCCACACCGCAGGCTCCCGGAGGGCCTCGGCCACTGGACCCTGCGCCTGCTGGCTGGCAAGGTGGTGGAACTGGGGCTGGCGTCCTCCATGTCCCACGAGGGAGTGCGTAAGCGTCTCAAAAAAACGTTCTCAAGCCGTGGCAGAAGCAGGAGTGGTGCATCCCCAAGGTGAGCGCCGAGTTCGTGGCCAACATGGAGGACGTGCTGGACCTGTACGCCGAACCGTATGACCCCCAGCGTCCGGTGGTCTGCTTTGACGAGACCTCCACCCAGTTGCTGGCGGAGACCCGCCCCTCTCTGCCGCCCCAGCCTGGACTTCCCCGGCGGCAGGACTACGAGTACCGGCGGGAAGGCACCCGCAATCTGTTCCTGGCCTGCGAGCCGCTGGCCGGGTGGCGGCAGGTGGCGGTGACCCAGCGGCGCACCATGCAGGACTTCGCCCACCAGATGCGCTGGCTGGTGGATGAAGCCTATCCGGAGGTCCCGGTGGTGCGGGTGGTCCTGGACAATCTCAACACCCACCGCGCGGCGTCGCTGTACGAGACGTTCCCAGCGGCCGAGGCCCGGCGGATTGCGAAACGGCTGGAGTTCCACTACACCCCGAAGCACGGGAGTTGGTTGAATATGGCGGAAATCGAGTTCAGTGTGCTGTCCCGCTGCTGCCTGAAGCAGCGGCTCCCCGACGAGGATGCGCTCGGGAGGGAAGTCCAGGCACTGGTGCGGGAGCGCAACGCCGCCCGAGTTGGTATCAAGTGGCGGTTCAAAACCCAGGACGCCCGATCCAAACTTCACCGCCTTTACCCTTTCGATTCCAAAGTTGACTGACTACTAGGCAGGGGAGCCCTTAGAAGGCAACCGCACCACGGCGGTGCCTTTGGTGGTTACTTCCTGGCGCTGGTTTTCACCCCAGATTTCCAGGTCCACCAGTTTTTCGCCGTTTTCCTCGCGCTTGCCGGTGATCTTGCCCTTGCACCAGGTTGTGTCGCCCACGACGTTGAACCGGCGCAATTCCACGTACATATTTTTCAAAAAGCCGTCGTCGCCCATCCAGTGGGTCAGCAGGTTTCCCATCCAGCAGCAGCGTTGACAGCCGTAGTCGTAGGCGCCGGGGAGGCCGGCGCTCTCGGCGGCTTCCTGAATGTCGTGGACCCGAATGATGGCTTCCTGGGCTCCGGTGGTGGGGTCGGTGAAGCCCCAGGACGGGTGGCGGAGCATCTCCCGGAGTTGGATGCCGTGGGAGATGCCGCCGATACAACCGGCGACGAAGGCGGTGATGTCGCCGTGGCTCATGGGGCCCTTGACCACCGGCTTGAGGTCGTCGCCCACCTGGACGTCCTCCCACCAACGGGGGTTGTTGCCGCGGATTTCCTCATTGAGCACGGCGTCGGCGATGGTTTCGATTTCCTGACGGGAGTACTGGTAGGGCTCGAAGGTGTACTTCTGATGTTCCCGGGCGGCGGTGCGTTCGGCGCGGACCTGCCAGCCCCGGGTCTTGGCGATGGCCTCGCCCCGCTGGTTGTAGTAGTGGGTGACGCTGGACTGGATCAGGATTTTTCCGGCGAACTGGCTTTCCTTCTCCTCCAGGCCGGTGAACTGTTCCTGGACCGAAATCTTGTCGTCCTGGTAGATGGGCCGGTACCACTCCCAGTCGTTGCCCGCGTGGAACCCGTGGACGCCGGGCAGGCCGCCGGTACGCCCGGAGCACCAGTAGACGCTGTAGAGGAAGCAGGCCGGAGCGATGATGGCGCCGAACTTGGTCTGCTGGGCGTAGCTGACGTCCCAGTAAAGGGGGTTTTGGTCGCCAATGCCCTGGCAGAAGTGTCGGATGGCGCTGCGGGAGGCTTCTTCGTTGAACAGACCCACACCGTATTGGCGGGGGCGGTTGAAGCTGCCCAGCCGTTGGCGGAGGCGGGCGATTCCTTCATCGGTGATGGTACCGGACTCTAAGACCATGATTAACTCCTGATCGGTTGTTAGGTTTCGCGCGTTGTAAAGATGCCGGTCCGGGGGGATGGTTTAACTGACCGCCGCATGAGCATTGAGATAAAATTGGCTCACCCACTCCCCAAACAAAGTGGCGCCCCCGGGCCGCCTGATGGCCAGCAAATCGGCGGGGTCCCGAAAATTACCTACAAGTCTGATAGATATTTGTCGTTAGGCTCCGGCGTTACGACGATTGGGATGGGCGAGATAGTTACGAATACCGGTCAAGTCTTCAGAGGGAGAAGGTGCCCCGATCCCGCCTGCAATCTGAGCAAAGTTCGCAAGACCCAACCGTTGGGCAGCCCCCACTGTAAACTGCGCATGATGCCATGATGGGAACATTCTGCGTCCATGTACCGCCACTTTTTCGACATCAGCGGGGGTTTTGACATTGGGCGCTCTAGGCAACCATAAACCGTCCAACGTTATTACGTTACCCAACGCTGATCTTGTAACAAGTTCCTGACAGAATGCGAACCAAAGGATGTGGAGCTGCACTATTAACCACTTCCTAGCATCCTGTTGCATTTGTTCCTGTAGTTTGTCGGTGGGCGTAGGATGACCATACCTGGTCACCATTAACGTAGTCCTGCCCAAGAAATGCACATACAACTCGCGTAGAGCGTTCACCCCCATAACTGCGACAAGACTCACTAGACTGGTTCGGGTAGCAACGCACGATAAGTTTCACGGAATCGGACACTTCTACTGCTGATTCGCTGAGTACTGCGGAGTGATGCCAACTTGAACTGCGAAAAGCGGGGCAACCTTTCTTGGACCTCCGCCTCCTCCGACTCGAGAATCTCTCCCAAGACGCCCAAGTTAGAAGTGGCAATTGGCAAGTTTGTCAAAGCCGTTGGGTCCCGTTGAGGCATATCCCCTTTCATTGCGCCCTCGGGAAGTCCCAATAATGCGTGGGCTACCGCAGCAAACAGCATTAGGAAATGTGGGCCACGCACCAACCCGGTGGTCTCCAACACATCGGACAGGTTTTCCACGATGTAGTCGATTACTTGGTCCACCGCGCGTTCTGAGTATTTCGGGATTTTCCGGTCATATGCTTCGTACAACCTATTGATCCAAGGTTGCCCTCCATCGACGATTCCATCCAGTATCACCCCAAGCATCTGCGCCATCAGCTCGTCATCTCCCATCCTGACTCGCTGCCTCAACCCAACTACGTCGGATTTGTCCCAGAGTCGCATTGCCCAACGGCTCGAAGCCTGTCTGACGGCTCCTCGGAATTCCCCTTGATATCTCCCGTGGCGCAATTCTTGACCGTTCAAGGCGTAATTGAACGAATTCAGTCGTGCAAATACATCCAGGACATCGTCATCGGTGGCACCAAAAAGTTGGACAACTCCGATGCGGTACGAAAGAAAGGATTCTTGCAGGTCATCGAGGTCTTGAAAGTAACTGCCTCGAAATTCCCCGGCCCGAGCACCCAAGCTCCATTCCCCCCTCACAAATTCGTCTATTGTCCGTAGACGCTGTTGGCCATCCACAACCTCACGATAAGCCCGTATTGTCTTGGAGTCGATAACTGACCTCATGTAAATACTCGGGATAGGCTTTTCCCTAAGTATCGTGTCAATTAGGTAGGTTTTGGCCGCCGGTGTCCAAGTCGCCCTCCGTTGAAAGTTGGGGTTGAGGATCAACGATTTGTCGCCTAACCAGTTAATGAAATCGGCTATCGGATATTGTTCAATCACAATGCAGTCCCTGAGTATCCGGGCACGATCCACTTGTGGGGACATAGAATTCGAGGTTGTAGCAAGGCGATTATACCCCGGCGGGGGTAGGCCGTGCAGATGGGCCTGTCACTGTAGTGGGAAGGTGGGAGAATCGACGCAGGCTAGCCGCCTTGGGTGGCGGTGCGGGCCTCTTCGCGGGCCCGGAGGCGGGGTGGGATTCGGGGCCGGGGAAGGGTCCAATAGCCGATGGCGGCGGCGGCGTAGAGCACAATCAGGGGCAGCAGGGCCAGGTAATAACTGTTGGTATGGTCGAAGATGTATCCCATCCAAACCGGGGTGCTCATGGACATTAGCTGGTCGGGCAGGTGCTGCCAGCCCCGCAGGGTGGCGAAGGCCCGCCGTCCGAAGGCGTCGCCCATGATGGCCCAGGCCAGGGGGTTGGCGCCTTCCGATAGGGCCAACAAGACAGAGAAGACCAACAGTTGCCACAAGTGCCCGCTCTGGTTTAGCAGGGTGAAGAGGGCCAAGCATCCGGCAACCATGCAGACTGCGCTGAGCCTTTGCTTGGAAATCCGGTCGCCCAAAAGCCCCACGGCCGGGTTGAAGACGACGGAGCTGAGAGCCAGGGCCATGACGAAGAAAGAGGCGATAAGGAGGCTGTCGGTCTGCTCCCGGCCGCTGCCCTGGAGGAACCAGACCATGATGGGGGCGAGGAGAAATGAGACGCCGGAGTGAACGGTGTTCCGGAAGCCCACGGTGAGGATGATGAGCCAGTAGGTGGGAGTGCGCATGGCCTCGCGGGCGGTGAAGTCCAGGTCCACAGCGGACTGGCGGGCCCGGGCCCGAGCCACGCTCTGTTGACGGCCGGTTGGCGGCTCGCCGGGGGCGTCTTCAGGGGTGTCGCCGTCGGGAAGCAGTCCGTAACGTTCCGGGTTGTTACGCATCAGCAGAGACAAGGGGCAGATTACTCCAATGATGATGGCGCCGGAGATGAAAACACCGTAACGCCAACCCACGGTGACCGCCAGCAGGCCCACCAGAGGGGCCAAGGCGCCGCCCAAGCCGTTGCCGACGGACACGATGGACATGGCCAGGCTGCGGCGGCGGCGGAACCACTGGTTAACCGCGGTGACGGAAGCGTTGTTGTAACCGGAACGGAAACCCAGGGACAGCAACCCCACGAAGACCAAAATGAAAAGCATGTAACTGTGGACAAAGGCCAAGAGGATGAACCCGAGGCCGGAAACCACCGCCCCGAAGAAGAGCATTACCCTGGGGCCGTAACGGTCGGTGAGGTAGCCCACCACCGGACCCTGGATACCGCCCATGAGGCGTCCCAGCATGTCGGCCAGCGCAATGGCGGCGACGCCGATGCCCAACTCGGTGCGGATGGGCAGGATGTAGATGGTAAAACCGCGGTTGAAGCTTCCGTGCTTGAGGCCGTCGGCGATGACGCTGACGGCGACGATCCACCAGCCGTAGAAGATGTTGGGGCGCCGGAAGCGGAATTTCCCGGGTTGATTAGCCAATACGGTGAGGCATCCTTTGCGTTACCGGGGTCCTTTGGCGGAGCTAAAATAAAACCGCCGCATCAGCGCCGGCCCGCTTAGAAACTATCTCAAAATCAACTGGCCCTCCTGATGTATCGGCATCGCTGACCGGAGCCCCTAGATTCCCGCCTTCGCGGGAATGACGGGTTGGGTGCCGCGCTGCGTTTTGAGATAGTCTCTTAGTATACTACTTGCGCCATTTCCAGTCGCTCCAACTCGGCGGCGGGAACGCCCAGCAAATCGCCCAGGATTAGCCGGTTATGCTCCCCCAGGGTGGGGGCCGGGGTGCGGATGCCGCCGGGGGTATTGCCAAGCAGCCAGGGCATTCCGTAGAGCCATTCGATACCAACGTGGGGATGCTCAACCTCCAGGTAAGCCTGCCGTTCCTGAAGGTGAGGGTCGGTGAACTGGTCTTCGATGCTCATCACCTTCATGGCGGCGACGCCGTGTTCCTGGAGCAGTTGGACCAGGTTTTCGGCGGGCTGATTCCTGGTCCACGCAGCGACCCAGGAGTCCAACTCGGCGATGTTGGCCTGGCGTTGGGATTTGGCGGCGAATTTTCCGCTGCGCGCCCAGGCGGGGCTGCCCATAGCGGCGCAGAAAGCCCGCCATTCCTCTTCGGTGCGCACCGCGATGGACACCCATTGGTCGTCGCCGGCGCATTGGTAGTTGTTGTGGGGAACGAAATCCGGGTCGAAGTTGCCCTGGGGCCCGGGGGGCCGGCCGGTCATCTGGTACTCCAGGACGCCTTCGCCCAGCATGGAGGTGGTGGCTTCCAGTTGGGCGACCTCGATGTACTGGCCCTGGCCGGTCTGTTGGCGGTGCCGCAGGGCGGCCAAAGAGGACAGGGCGGCGTGCATGGCGGCTACCACATCGCTCCAAGGGGCTTGCAGTTCGCCAACCAGTTGTTCACCGCCCGAGTAACCCACCGTACTCATCAGGCCGGAGAGGGCCTGGATGATGGGGGCGTAGGCCAGGATGTCGCGGAGGGGGCCGGTGTCGCCGACGGAGGGCATGGACACCAGGACGATGTCGGGGCGGAGTTGGCGCAGGCTGGGGTAGTCCAGGCCAAGGCGTTGGAGGACGCCGGGGGAGTAGTTGTTCATCACCAGGTCGCTGCGGGCGATGAGGCCACGGACCAACTCCAGGCCTTCGTCGGTTTTCAGGTTCAGGGTGACGGAGAGCTTGTTGCGGTTGATGCCGTGAAAGACGGGCTGAAGCTCGGGCCAGAGGCCCCGGTCGCCGCCGGCGATGTCCTCGCCCATGATGGGGCGTCCCAGGCGGAGGCCATCCAGCCGGGCGCGGCTTTCTACTTTGATAACCTGGGCTCCCAGGTCGGCCAGCAGTTGGGCGGCCATGGGACCGGCCCAGGCGGTGCCAAAGTCCACCACTCGGTAGCGGCTCAGGGGCAAGGTGGACATTGCTACACCACTCCGGCGGCGCCCAGGTCCGCCAGGTCTGTGTCGGACAGGCCCAGTTGTTGGCAAAAGACCTGTTGGTTGTGCTGGCCCAGCAATGGGGCCGGTCGGGAGATGCGGCAGGGGGTCTCACCCATCCGGTAGGGATAGCCGGGGTAGCGGTAATTCCCCGCTTCCGGGTGGGGGACATCCTGGAAAAAGTTGCGGGCGTTTAGCTGAGAGTCTCCGAGCACGTCATCGAAGGTTTGAACCGGCACGCAGGGGATGCGGTTGTCGAGGCAGGCCCGCAAAATCTCGGCACGGGTGCGCTCCATGAACCAGGGGGCGATGAGGGCTTCGGCTTCTTCGGGGTACTGGTCGCTCATGGCGCGGCGGTCGCGGAAGCGTGGTGTATTCATCCAAGGTTGGTCTCCCAGCAGGTCCAGGAACCGCTGGTACTGCTCCAACTGGGGGGCGTCGATGCAGACATAACCGTCCTTGCAGGGGAGGACGCAGTTGGGGAAGAGGCCGAGGCGCATCCGGTTGCCGGAGCGGAAGCCGGCCACTCCCCGATAGATGAAGGTGGGCAGGTGGTAGCCGGTGAGGAGGGTGCCGATGACCTGGGCTTCGGCCACGTCGACCAGTTGCCCCTGGCCGGAGAGGTCACGGGAAATGAGGGCGACCAGGGTGGCGAAGGCTGCGCCGACGCCGGCCAAGTAGCTGGCCTGGTGCATGGGGGTGGTCAGGGGCTCGCGGTGGGTATGGCCGGTGCCGAAGCTCAGGCCGCTCATGGCGTTGGCGGTGAGGTCGTAGCCACGGTATTGGCGGTAGGGGCCGGTGCGTCCGTAGGGGGAGATGGATGTTACGATCAAAGACGGGAATTTTTCGCCCAGGCTATCGTAGTCCAGGCCGGTTTCCTTGAGGGTTTGGAAGGGCTGGTTCTCCAACAGGACGTCGGCGGATTCCAGGAGTTTTAGCAGGAGGCTGCGGCCCTCGGGATTGTGGACGTTGAGGGTGACGCCGCGTTTGTTGAGGTTGGCGAAGAGAAAGGCGCCGCTGCGCTCGGGATGGGGGGATTCATCGGGGAAGGGACCGAGTTGGCGGCTCTGGTCGCCGGTTTGAGGAGGTTCGATTTTTATGACGTCGGCGCCAAGTTCGGCCAGGAGCTTGCCGCAGAAGGGGGCGGAGACCAAGCTGCCCCATTCCACCACGCGAAGGCCCGATAGGGAGGAAGGCGGGGAGACGGGGGAGGCTTGGGTCATGGGGCTCCTCTTGGTGTGGGGTGGAGACGCTTGGGGAGTATAGGATGGGGAGAGAGAGGGGCGCAAGGTTGGGGGTTTTGGGGAAGGTGGACGACCACTAGCGTCGTCTAAATGGTTCACACATACCGGGGAGGCTTTGGGGTGGTCTGAAGCGCGGCTTCGCTGAAACGGACGGTTTCTGTAAGAGGCCTGGAGTTCTCTTAAACCAAAACGCTTTCGAATATGGAGTCGATCTTCATTTTGGGGAGTTGAATGACTACGAACGACGGCAATCCCAGCCGTTTCCAGAACGCCATCGGTGAGACGCCGCACTTGCTGGCAACATAGAGCGCCATTACGGTTCCGTGAGTTACCACAATAGTGTGCGGGCCGCCAAGCGCGATGGCCTGATTTATCGCGCCGGTGAACCTTTTGAGCGCTTGGTCAGCAGTCTCAGCCCCAAGGACAAGCTGATCCGGTTTGGCGAAAAAACGCTTGATCGCTCCTTCGAACTGGAGTTGCGTGGAGAAATAGGGTGTGCCCCTCCTGTGATGCTCTTCCAAACCGTGTGTTACTCGAACCGGGACTTGAAACGCACCCGCGATAACCCCCGCTGTCTCAATCGCTTTCGTCTCTTTGCTTGACCAAATGACAGTGGTGGCGAAGCTATCAAGCCGACCCGCTAACAACTTTGCGCGGCGCCGCCCGGTTTCCCCAAGTCTCCACTCCTGTGCTGGCTGGGTGGGGTCTACTTCCGGCTTGGAATGGCGGACCAGCACAAGTTTACTCACGCGAGACCTCCAGTCACGGTTATGTCCATTGCGCACTGACACTAAGATTGCAGCTAACGATTGATGCTAAATACTGGATTGGCGATAGGTTGAGAGGTTAACATTGAAGGGGAAGGCTGGCTTAAAGGCAACCGCTCTTGGAAAGCTTGCCAATCGTAGGGACTAGGAGGGAAATTAGATGGCTGCTATCGGTACCACTTTCGTTTGCGCCAAGTGCCAGGAGACTCAGTACGAGACGGACGAGTTCCGGGCTACCGGCGGGTTCTTCTCCAAGATGTTTGACATCCAGAATAAGCGGTTTCACACGGTTTCGTGCATCCAGTGCGGGTACACCGAGGTCTATAAGGGTAATTCCTCCAAGCTGGGGAACATCTTCGATTTCTTCGCCGGTGGGTAGCCGCGGGATTTCCTAAAGCGGTTCCGGGGTTGGAACGCCGGACGAACCACCTGTAGAAACCGAGCCCCCTGGGTGTCCAGGGGGCTTGTTGCTTTTCTGCCCGGTTGGGGCGTTACGCTAGCAGGCGGGGCGGTTGGTGACCTCCGGGTTGACTTTGCGGCGGAGGAACTGACCGTCGCTGAGGCTGCCTTTCAGCTCGCCGTTTTCAATCACGACCTTGCCGCGCAGGATGGTCATCACCGGCCAGCCGGCGGCCTGGAACCCTTCCCAGATGCTGTAGTCGGATATGTGGAAGTCGTCCATGGTAAGGGGGCGCTGGAAGTTGGGGTCGATGAGGACGATGTCGGCGTCGCTGCCCGGGGCGATGGCGCCCTTGCGGGGGTAAAGGCCCATTATCTTGGCGGCGTTGGTGGAGGTGACGTCGACGAACCGTTCCAGGGACATGCCCCGTCGGGAGACGCCCTCGCTGTAGGTGACGCCCACCCGGGTCTCGGCGCCGTTGTGGCCGCCGGTGACGTCGCGGACGGTTCGGCCCTGGATTTTCAGGTTCCAGTCGGTGCAGTACTCATCAGTGGCCATCGTGTTGAGGCCCCGTTGGGCGATGCCCCGCCAGAGGGCTTCGGCGTCTTCGGGGGACTTGAGCGACGGGTAAGTGTGGTACTTCATGCCGTACTCTTCCTTGTAGTTCTCGGCGTTGAAGCAGCAATAATTGTGCAGGGTCTCGCCGTAGATGGGGAGCCCCTTGGAGCGGGCCTCGCCGATGGCGTTGATGCCTTCGGTGGCGGACACGTGGACGAAGTAGACCGGGGAGCCGGCCCATTCGGCGACGCGGATGACCCGGCGGAAGGAAACGTCCTCGGACTCGTTGCTGTGGACCAGGTGCATGTTCCACCACTCGTTTTGCTCTTCGCGGGCCAGCTTCTCGTACATGTGCTGGACCATGTCGTCGTCCTCGGAGTGGACCATGAGCATTCCGTCGTTGCGCTGGATGACCTCCATTAGGTCATGGAGATGGCCCATGCGGACCATGCGGGACTCGCCGGACATCTCGGGGGGCCGGATGTTGGTGGTGAAAATCTTGACCGAAGCAAAGCCGTCTTCGATGTGCTCGTGGAGGGTTTCCAGGGTGTTGGTGGGGATTTCGCCCAGAAGCATCAAATGGTGGGCGTAGTCGGCGTAGGAGTTGCCCCGCCAGTTGTCGGTCCGTTCCTGGATAGCGGTGGCGATGTTGATGCCGGGGTACTGGATGGCGAAGTCCATGAGGGTGGTGGTGCCGCCGAAGAGGGCGGCGCGGCTGACCTGCTCGGGGGGAGCGGTACGCAGGTTGCCTGGCCCCATGATGGGGGCGGCGATGTGGGCGTGGGGTTCGATGCCGCCGGGGACGACGACCTTGCCAGTGGCGTCGATAACCCGTCCCACCTCTTCGGTGAGGGTGTTGGCGGCGGCGACGGCGACGATTTTATCGCCCTGGACGGCAACATCCCAATCGCCGACGCCCCAGGGGGTTACCACCTGTCCGTTGCGGATAATCAAGTCCAGCATTTTTAACCTCTTTCAAATAACGGATAACTTTTGGGACTGTTGCTTAACGTTGACGGGGTTCGTCGGAATTGCGCTTCCGCCAACCGGAATGTTTCGGGCCAGTATAGCGTAAAAAGAGCAAGCAGTTACAAACGGGGGGATTGATGATGGGGTCTGTGGAGAAACGCCGACTTCTGGAATGGCTGTCCCGTAGGGCATCAGCTAAAATGTGATCATCCTTATTTTGGGATTGACTGTGAACGAAGGAAAACAACTCATAATCCAAGCGTTTAGACAAGCGCGGGATTCTGGAAAGTCCGACTGGTATCGCATGACAACCGCTGTCTTGAAGAATCGCCTATTGGGCATCACTGACAGAAAATTCACCGAAGCCTCTTACGGAGCGTCGTCGTTGACGGAGTTTGTGTCGCAGTTTAGCGACATATTTGACTTCGACAGTGACCAAAACCTAGTGGTAATCGAACTAAGGAAAGAGGAAAGGGCTACTCTGGAATCCGCTGGCGGGTCGGTCACGCCGGGAAGAATTAGAATAAGGGGCGACTTCTGGAGGGCTATTTTCGATCGGTCCAGTGGCAACAAGTACTATTGGCTCGCGGAAATCGGAGTAGTGGGCACGAGTCCAACCGATGGGAACTGCCCAACCCTGCCGACTATTGATGCCGAAAAGGATAGAAAGTGGCGGCAGTCGTTTGTCGAGTCGCTACCCTATTTACCTGACGAGGCGACGGAATGGGCAATGTCTCTTTTGCCCCTCTCTCGATTGCCCTCAGACCTGAGACACCAATGGAACCAGAAGCTCACAGAGCAGGTTCACCAGCGCTTAATAGGTTGGTTCGAGGATGAGGGATTGAAACCTCCACCGGATTTCGTTACCGAGGTCGAACCACGGCAGGAAAGGCGAGCGACAGACCTGGAAGAGCTCCGAAGACTCATACAGCGGGTCGTGCAAGAAATGACTGAAGAAGAACTGTCGCAATTATCCTTGCCTCCGCGCGCTGTTCTCAAAGCTACGACTCCACGGAAACCATGACCGACTGGCCAGTCGAACTGTGGCTTTTCTACCCCGATAATAGTCCTTCGGCCGCTAGAAAAGCCAAGCAAATTATCAGGGCCGAGTGTGATAAGAGACAATGGACTTTTCAGGACAGACCAACCCATCTAATCAAGCCTAACGGAAGGCCTATTGGACGAGTTAGGCCAGAGGATGCAACCAACCTCTACAAACGAATCCATCGGGCGCGGGTTGGAGTGTGGCAAATCGAGAATGCCAATGTACCGCAGCGTCCACAACCCCGAAATATTACTAATGACTATATTACCCTTGGGAGATTTGTCTGCCACAAGGCATACCACAGCAGGCTCCCCAAGAATTCCATAGACAATGCTTGGATTTCTTCCCTCGAGGGATTTCTAACTTGGGTGAAAGGGACTCATTGCGAAAATGAAGGCGATCCTCGTTGTTTACCTCTCCACGTTTTTGATACGAGATTTGAAGTAGGACGCCTCACGTGCCAGGATGGACGAGAACGTTTTGCAAGGATACATGGAGCACAGTCGTCTAGGTTAGACGAAAAGGGTCTGAAATGGACAAGGGGAGCGTTTCACGGACATGAAACCCTTCAGATTGCGGGCCGTGAACTAACAACGGGATTTCATTGGGACGTGGAAGGGAAACCCAAGCAACGTATTATTACGACATCGGACGTTTGGGAATTTAAGCCCAACGGATATGTCAACGTATATCCAGATGCCTACATTAGGGGAACCGCCAAAGCAAAACGGGTTTTTCCATAAAGCAAAGAAAAAGTCCGCCTTAAATCGGCGGACTTTTCGGAGATAGCGCGTCGGGCACTTCTACTATAAATGGCTTAAACGTCGGTGATTTGGTCCGTGTCGGATTTATTCACATCATCCGGGCCCGAAAATAGTACGCCAAACCAGTCGCCGCTATACCAATATAGCTGAGAACTCAGGAGCGACCTGGATCCTCCCTCCATGTCTCCCAAGAATTGCTCTCGTTGAACCATGGATCAACAGTGACTTTAGAATAAAAGAACACAATTGTCAAGAATTTCATTAGTCTTTTGTAAGAGCTTCAGTCGTTGCCCGAGGTGGGGGTGGGCTGGGGGGTTGGGCGGATCTCCTGGGGCAGGGACTGTTCCCAGTCGGGAATTTGCTGGTGGGCGGTGCTGGGCAAAAACAGTATGGAGACCACTCCGGCCATGCTCAGTACCAGGGACAGGGCCATGGTGGCGTTGAAGTCGCCGGTGATGTCGCGCAACAGGCCTCCCAGGGCGGCGCCCGAGGCCATGCCGAGGCCCGCTCCCATCATCTGCCAGCCGTAGGTGGTGCCCATGGGAGCGCCGGCGTAGTACTGGCGGTTGATGATGGGGAAGGCGGTCATTTCGCCGCCGAATCCGATGCCGAAGAGGATGGCGAAGAGGTAGAACATCCACGCTTCGGTGGCGAAGAAGAGGATACAGACCGGGACCACCTGAAGGAAGAAGCAGACGGCCATGACCCACTTGCTGCCCAGGTTGTCGGCGGCGATGGGGACTCCGAAGCGGGTAAGGGTGCTGGTGACGGAGAGGGCGATAAAGGTGCCGGCGGCCACTCCCGGGGCGACCCCCCGATCTTCGGCCATGGCGACCAGGAAGACCAGGACGATGGCGTGGCCGGCGCAGCCCCAGTAGTGGATTCCGATGAGGTTCCAGAAAGCGCCGGTGCGCTGGGCCTGTTTTAGAAAAACATGGGTCCGGACCTTGGCCACCTGGCCGGTCTGGAGGCGGCGCACCGGTTCGTCGCTGGAGGCCCCCAAGGGGCGCAGGCCGATTTCCCCGGGTTCGTTGTAGAAGAAGCGGATCAGGGCGATGAGCATCAATCCGCCGCCGATGCCGGGAAGCCAGAAGGCGGCGCGAAGTCCATTTTCTCCGCCGCCGAACTGGCTGACGATGAGCAGTATTAAGGGGACGGTAATCAAGGGGCCCAGGCCCTGGGAGGACTGCAAAAACCCCATTCCGACGCCCAAGTGGCGGCGGAACCAAACGGTAACGGCGGCGGTGAGGGGCACTTGGAAGATGCCCATAGACATGCTGAGGACGATTCCGAAGAAGAGGTAGAACTGCCAGAGTTCGGTGACGATACTGGTGAGGACCATCCCAGCCATGAAGAGGGCCGCTCCCAACAACATGGTGAGGCGGATGCCGTAGCGGTCACCCAGCCAGCCCGAGGGTGGGCCGAACATGCCGGAGACGACCCATTGCAACGCGAATGCGCCGCCCACCGCGCCGTAGCTCCACTCGAAGGTCTCGACCAGGCGGGGGATTAGAACGCTTTGGGAAGACCGGAAGGCGGAGGTGCTGAGGCGCATCAGGGAGCCAACGCCGACGATTACCCAGGCGTAGTGGATGGGGTGTCCGCCCACGGCCAGGGTGCTGGGCCTCAAGCTGAAGTTGGCCATTAAGGTCTGGTTTCTCCCTTCGGGCCAGGGGGTTTCATGGCGGTAATCCTGATGGCATTGGGGCCGGATGTCAAGGAGCGGGCCGGGGGTTTGGGTGGTTCGACGGGCTCACCACGAACGGGAAGCGGAGCCTTCCACGAACTAGGGCGCTAGGTGCCGTCAGGTGGCCGGCGGGGGAGCGGGGGCGGGGTTGTAGAGTTCGATGCCGATGGTGGCGGGGAAGACGCGGATAAGCTCTTCGACGTCCCAGCGGGTGTCCTTCTGGATGGTCTTGACCGGCTCGGGCTCGTTGAGCAGGGTTACCACCGCGCCGGTAACGTGGAAGATGTGGCCGTTGACGTGCTGGGCCTCGTCGGAAGCCAGCCAGGTGACGAAGGGGGCGACGTCTTCCGGCTCGCCGGTCAGTCCGCCGCCGCCGACGATGCCCCGGGCGCGGCGCAGGTCGCGGGACTCCTGGGGGACGCTGCCGGTCATGCGGGTCATGGCGCTGGGGGCGATGGAGTTGGCGGTGACGCCGTAGCGGCCCAGGTCCCGGGCGACGACCCGGGTGAATCCGGCAATGCCGTCCTTGGCGGCGCCGTAGTTGGCCTGGCCGGAGTTGCCGTAGAGACCAGAGGTGGAAC
This sequence comes from Dehalococcoidia bacterium, assembly GCA_965205495.1. GTDB lineage: Bacteria > Chloroflexota > Dehalococcoidia > Lucifugimonadales > UBA3495 > CATOSK01. The sequence continues at coordinate 3,139,797 of CBDBHA010000002.1, read as the reverse complement.
TGAAGGTGATTACCCGTCCCGACCGCTGCTGCCGGAAAAGGATGGCGGCGTGCTTTACGACGGTGAAAGTACCCTTGAGGTGGACGGCGATAACGTCGTCCCATTCCTGCTCCGACATGTTGAAGACCATGCGGTCGCGGAGGATGCCGGCGCAGGTAACGACGATGTCCAGCGTGCCGAAATTGTCGATGGCGGTCTGGACGATGGCTTCGCCGCCGGGCATGGTGGCGACGGACTGGGTGCAGGCCACGGCCTCGCCGCCGGCCTCCTTGATTTCGTTGACCACCACCTGGGCGATGGACTGGTCGAAGCCGGAGCCGTCGACGTTGACGCCGGGGTCGACGACAACAACTTTGGCGCCTTCCTCGGCCATTTGGAGGGCCACGCCGCGTCCCACGCCACGGCCGGAGCCGGTGACGATGGCTACTTTATCTTGAAGCAAGTTGGGCATTTTTCTTTCCTACTTTTTGGGATTATGGGGGGGACCCGCTTTTGTAAAAGCTGCGCAAAACTTTTTTAAAATGGTTGGGACTAGCGGTTTTGGGGTGGGGCCGGGTTTTCTATGCCCCGGGTCAGGACATTGCGGGCCTGGGGGGCCAGTTCCTCCATGCTCCAGTGGCCGTTGGGTGTGAAGATGGAGTTGATGGGCCGAGGCTGGGACATTAGCGACACGGTGTTGCCGTAAACCAGGAAGGTCTGGCCGTTAACGTTGGCGGCGTAATCGCTGGCCAGGTAGCAAACGAATGGGGCGATGCCGTCCGGGTCCAGGTTCTCCAGGTCGCCTTCTTCGCCGAGGCCGGCCACGCCGCCCCGGGCGCGGATTTCGGCGGCGGACTCGGGGATGGCGCCGATCATGCGGGTGGTGGCGCGGGGGGCGATGGAGTTGGCGGTGACGCTGTAGCGGCCCAGGTCCTTGGCGACGACTTTGGTGAAGCCGGCGATGCCGGACTTGGCGGCGCCGTAGTTGGCCTGACCGGAGTTGCCCACCAAGCCCGATTGGGAGCTGAAAGTGATGATGCGGCCCGACCGCTGCTGCCTAAACAGGATGGCGGCATTTTTGACCACGGTGAAGGTGCCCTTGAGGTGGACGGCGATAACGTCGTCCCATTCCTGCTCGGTCATGTTGAAAATCATGCGGTCGCGGAGGATGCCGGCGCAGGTAACCACGATGTCCAGCTTGCCAAAATTGTCGATGGCGGTCTGGACGATGGCCTCGCCGCCCTGCATGGTGGCTACGGACTCGGTGCAAGCGACGGCGGAACCGCCGGCGTCGGTTATTTCCTTGACGACTACCTCGGCGATGGACTGGTCGAAGCCGGAGCCGTCGACGTTGACGCCGGGGTCGACTACGACGATGTGGGCGCCTTCCTGGGCCATGAGGATGGCGATGCCGCGTCCCACGCCCCTACCGGAGCCGGTGATGATGGCTACTTTGTCTTCCAGGGTGTTGGGCATTTTGCTATTCCTTGGGCTTAGGTTTTGGTGTGAGGTGGGTGGTTGGTGCGGCCGTCCGTTCGTCCTTCGACGCGCTCTGGATGATCCTTCGACTAGCTCAACACGATCCTTCGACTAGCTCAGGACGAGCGGACGGGGCGTTGCGGGTGGGCTCAGGATGATCCTTCCACTAGCTGAGGACAAGCGGACTGGGAGGTTAGGGTGGTCATGCGCTTGCTGGTCCCTACTTTTTACCTGGGCCGGGAGGGTAGGGTTACGGTTGCCGTGCCGGGGGTGGTGGTCTCGCCCCGAGGGTTTTCCAGCCAGATTTCGCAATCGACGAGATTTTCGCCGTCTTCCTGATAGGCGCTGGTTACGGTCCCCTTGGCGGTAATGGGTTCGCCGGGGTAATCCATGCCCCGGTACTGGCAGGAGAGCTTTTTCAAGACACCCTGGGGGCCGGCCCAGTCGGTCATGAGTTGGCCCAGCCAGGCATTTTTGAGGGCGCCGTGGATTATGACGCCGGAAAGGCCGGTGCCCTGGGCGAAGTCCTTGTCGTAGTGGATTTCGTAGAAGTCGCCGGAGGCTCCGGCGTATTGGACCAGTTGGTGGGTGGTGGGTTCTTTGACCAGGGAAGGAAGCTCCATGCCCTGAGTTACGTCGTCCCAATAAACTTGTTCGGCCAAATTATCACTCCGGATTTTTCGCGCCGGGTATTGGTGCGGGGGTTAACGCCGGACCTTGGGTTGGGGAGCCGGCATTTCTAGTAACGGATGGAAGTGTTGGTCTGGGTGGCAACGATCTCGCCGAACTGGTTGGAGTAGGTGATGCGGGTGGTGAGAATCAGCATAAGTCCAAGCCGGCCGGTGCGTTCCACGATGTCGGTGATAGTTGCGGCGGCGGTGATGGTGTCGCCGGCGCGGACGGGTTGGAAGTATTCCCAGGCGCTGCCGCCGTCGAGGACTCGTTCGAAAGGGATGTCGAAGGGAAGGTTGGGGCGGACGGCGCGCATGGAGCGCAGGAAGGTTGGGGGAGCGACCAGGGCGCCGGTGGGAGTATGGCGGGCGGCGGCCTCGTCGGTATAAGCGGGATTGGAGTCGCCGATGGCTTCGGCGAAGCTGGCGATGGCCCCCTTTTCAACTTCCAGAGTTGCCGGTTCGCTCGCAACGCCGAGGGCCTGGGAGCGCATCTCGTCGGTGAGGAACGAAGGGGGTGTGGACAAGGCGGGACTCCCGTAAGGCTAGGTTGGAAAACGACAGTACGGGGACGTGGCGAAAGTCTAGCGGCAGGGGTTTTTAGTGTCAAGGATTTTTGGGTTGGGGGGTTTGGGTTAAGGGCTGGTGGGGCTGGGCGGTTGGTGTTGGAGGGCAAGCTGGAATCAGGGGTTGGGGGATTGTGTTGGGCAGTGATTTTAGCCACGTGGGGTGACCCTTCGACAAGCTCAGGGTAAACGGATGGGGCTCGGAATGACACTAAAAAGCGTTTGGTGCAGGGTTTCACGCCATGAGAGTTTTGCCCTGCGGCGGGCATTGCGGGGTTGCGTGTTAGCATGGATGGCATGGGTTCGGATTTGGGAAATTACGCTGGAGTCGGGCTTGGGGCTGTGTCGCGGCGGCGCTGGGGAAGGGTTTTCATGTGGTGGCCCCGTTGGCGGCGGAAGGGGTGGTGGGGTTGCGCTTTGTGCTTGGCGTTGCTGCTGTTGGGGCTGGAGGAGTGGCGGTCGACTCCGGTGGAGGCGGCCCTGGCGGCCTACCGTTACAGCATCGTGGATTGGGAGGTGTCGCACCTGTCCGATAAGCTGGCCCGGCGGATGGCGCGGGCGTTTACCGGCGGCGGGGCCAAGTCGGAAGCAGAGGAACGCGCCTGGGCGGAGGAGTTCTTCCGGTTGGGGTGGGAACTTAGCAATCTGCGCCGGGAGTTGGTGTTCCCGCCGGCGGACCGGTCGGCGTGGGAGGAAGATACCCTGCGGAGGGAGATTGCCGCCAAGGAGAAACGGAAGTCGGAGTTGCAGGGAGAGGTGGAGGAGATAATCGAAAACCGGTTGAGCCGGGTGGCGGCGCAAGAGGGGCTGACATGGGGAGTGGGGGTGTTCCCTCCGGTGGATACCGTGTTCACCAGCTCGCCCCACTTACTGGTGGCCTCGCCCCGGGACCGCATTGTCCGGTTGGCCGATTACCTGCTGAATCCGGGGCTGGACGACGAGGAAAAGGCGGCGTTGGAGGAGCGCATTGGGGGTTTGGAGCCGGACTGGTCGGTAATCGTAGTCAACATCGGGGGGCTTTCGGTGTACCCCAGCGTGGTGGCGGACCGGTTTGGCCTGCACAACGCCGTGGAGATAACGGCCCATGAATGGCTGCATTCCTGGCTGGTCTTCCGTCCCCTGGGACGCAACTTTGGCGCCAGCGGGGAAATGTTGACGCTGAACGAAACGGTGGCGACCATCGCCGGACGGGAGCTGGGGGATGCGGTGATGGAGGCGTTGACCGGGGAGCCGGTGGCGCGGCCTGAACCCGGCCCCCCGCCGGAGCCCGACCCCAACGCTTTCGATTTTCAAGCCGAAATGCGCGAGACCCGCCTGCGGGCCGACGAGCTATTGGCGGCGGGGAACATTGAAGAGGCCGAGGCGTACATGGAGGAGCGGCGGCGGGTTTTTGTAGAGAACGGGCACCTAATCCGCAAGTTGAACCAGGCTTATTTCGCGTTCCACGGAACGTATGCCACCAGCGGGGCGTCGGTGAGTCCCATTGGGGGGCAGGTGGAGGAGTTGCGGCGGCGCAGCGGCTCGGTGGGGGAGTTTTTGAAGACGGTGGCGGAGTTTGGGACCTACCAGGAGTTTTTGGACTACCTGGAGGGGTTGAGGGGTGGGGAGGGGTAGTCGGATTCCGGTCCGGCGGGGCGGAAGTCGCGGAGAGCGTTGACGGGCAGACTAAGGCGGTTTCATTGCCGAAAATTTTCGGCGGGATGGATAAATGCACGAGGCCCCTACACCCAAGGGCGGGCTTTGGAGCGGTCTTTTTCTGAGGTGTAGGTGGGCAGGTTTTGGCGTTCCAGGGTTTCCAGGACCATGTCCTTGAAGACGCGGCGGTCGTGGGTGGTGATGACCGCCTGTTCGTGGGCCTCGGAGATGGCCACCGGGTAGCCCTGTCCTTTTTGGCACTGTTCCATTATCAGGGCATGGCCGAGGTCCAGGAGCGATGGCGCCGCGGCTAATTGCGGCGCTGCCGCGACCCATTGGGGGACTTCGATGCGGGCGATTTCCAGGCCGGTGTTTAGGTAATAGAAATAGACCGACTGCTCGCCCTGGTACTCCCGGGTGGCGGCGGGACCGGTCTGGTAGAGGGCCGAGCGTTCCCCCGGTCCAAGGGTCTTCTGGAAAATTTCACGGTCGAAGAAACCGTTGGCGGCGTCGCAGGGCGGGTGGGAAGCCCGGCGGTTGTTGCAGAAGGTCTCGCACTGTTGTGGGTCGTAGGGGCACAGGCAGGCGCGGATGGCGTTGACGGTCTCGGTGGTGCGGGGCAGGGAGACGTAGGCGGCCAGGGTCAGCGGGCGGATCTGGGCCAACTCCCGTAGCCGCTCCAGGGCGGGGAGGTAGCGGTGGTGGAGCAACCGCTGTTGGACGAAGGGGCGGTAGCCCTGGCCGGAGAGACCCCAGAGGATCAGGGTCCCGTCGATCAACGCCAGGGTGGGGATTTCGGGCGGTGAAGATTCCACCACTTCCACCAGGCGTTCCAGTTCCTGGACGTTGCGGAGGATGCCCAGGAGCAGTCCCGTCACCGGCTGTTCGTTATTGGGGTTGGCCGGGTCGGAGAGATAGAGTTCTTCCGGCGTGGTGGCCAAGTGGGGCTGGTTGAAGAATTGGGCGTCGGGGTTTCGGCCGTAGGTCAGGACGCAGCCGCCCAGGTTGACCAGGTAGCACGGTATGGGCAGGTGGCGGTCGACGTCGATGTGGGAGCCGTCGACGGAGACGACGCTCCAGTCCTGGGGCGGGGGTTGAGGCGGGATTGCGCCCAGCAGGGCATCGGTGATCTGGGCGGCCAGGAAGGGACGGCCGGCGGCGGCCTGGGACTTAGCCTGGGCCTCGGTCGGGTTAACGTCTTGGGCTTGCCGGATGAGGTGGTCGAGGGCGTGCCGGCGAAGGTGATAGGCGCGGCCCAAACCGGCGGAGGCGTCGTCAAGCTGGAGGATGGTCTTGCCAAGGTCAAGGGGCATGGTTTAGTAGCTGCCTTTGTGAAACACGCTTAAGCTTCAACATCTTCCTTTTTTTTGGCATTGTTCAGAACCGATACGGAGAGATGCTTAGAGGCATGTTCAAGTTCAATGCCAATAATCTCGTCATGCGCGCCTAGATCGATGTTCACACCGTCGACCACTTCGATGGTTTTCTTCCCGGCAGTTTCTCGAAACTCTATATAGGCGCTGTCGGTTTCTGGGTAGTAATGCAGTTTCATCGTCTCCTCCGGATAAAGCCACTGTCGAAGAAGGCTGTGAGTACCGTTTCGCCGTCTTCCAGAGTCACTACTCGTAAGATATGGGGATTTTCATGGTCGGGATATGGCGCTTCACCCCAGAAGCGAATGCGCCCATCGGGTTGAATCTCCCGTTCAATCGGGTTTTCGATTACCTGAGCAATCCAGTCCAATTCAATGTAGGAACGGTCCCGCTGGATACGGTCTCGAAGGTGACGGGTTAATTTCATGCTTTAGGTCGGTCCGACTATAACATATTGCATTCCGTAAGCTGTTTCCCTGGTCTCCAATACCTGGTTCTGTAGGCAATGGGAATACAGCGCTTCCGCGAGAGCCTCCCACTGGTCAATCCCAAAGCCGAACCGGGAGAAAAAAGCCGCTTTGCTTCTACCGCTAGGATTGGTGGGTGAGAGTAGATACTCGGTGATTTTCTGCCGTTGGACGCGAGCCTGTTCAGCATTGCACCACTTCAACCCCAATCCTCACACCTATCCAGGTTATACCGACGGAGGCGTCGTCAAGCTGGAGGATGGTGTTGCCCAGGTCTAGGGGCATGGGTTATTAGCTTTTGCGTTGATTTGCCAAAGTTATCGGGAACCCACTAAATCCCCGCCAGGGTCTCGGCATCTTGGATGTAGTCCATTGTTTCCCTGATACGCCGCTCCGTTTCCGGTATCGGGTCGCACATGCCGTTATAGAAGCAAGAACCATGCAAGAAACTAATACGGGTAAAGTACCGGCCAACCAGAGTTTCATAGTCGGCAGACCGACCGGCCAGGGTGAGGAGCGCGGTGGTACTAGCTGCGGTGGTTGGAGGTTCCTCCCCGGTTTGGGACAGGATTAAGGCATCGGTGGCCCGCTTAGTAGCTCCCCACGCTTTTTCCGCCGCGTTGCGAAGCCGCCCTTGCTCCAGCATTTCCAAAGCGTCTTGGTAAAGCGTCCGGGAGTCGTCGAAAATATCTCTGGCCCGTTTGGTTGCCACCATTGATCAAAACTTTCGCAACGGTGCTACCGTGCCGTATTTTTGGGAAGCAACTGCATTTAATGGAGAACCCTCGTCCAATTTTAAACCGTGCCAAACAGGTTTGCACTACGGTAACAAATTTGTTCCTACAGGGGCATACCGGGCTACCTTAGCATGCGGTCGTCGCCGACGCGGCGGGTGATGCGCTGTTGGTCCAAGTACTCCAGTAGGGGGAGGACGTACTTGCGGCTGGAGTTGAACATGGTGCGGGCGTCGGCCACGGTGATGGTGCCCTGCGCCCGCAAGTGGGTGGTGATGCAGTCGCACATATCCTGGTAGGCGGAGGCGGCGAAGACCACCGATTCGTTGACCTTGACCACCTGGCCCTGGCCGATGAGTGCGTTGAGCAGTTCCGGGTCGATGGCCTGGTCAGTGGTGGGGGAGTAGGGGTCTTTCTGAAGTTCGGCGACGTAGCGGGCGGCCTGCTGCTCCAACTGAGGGGTGAAGGAGGGTTCATGGCCGGGCAGATGTAGGACTTGGCCGGACTCGGTCAGGGACCCTTCCTGGACCAGTTGGGGGATTACCCGCAGGTAGACGGGCTGGGGCAGACCGAGGCGGCTGCGGATTTCCTGGGTGGGGGCGCCGCGGCGCAGCGGGAATTGGGAGTGGTAGCTGCCGAGGGCGGCGGTAGTCTTGTTCTTGACGGTCTGCCAACCGGCGCGGGAGTAAAGGATGGCGTCGTTTTCGCCGGCCGGGTCGCCCAGGGCCACCATGTCGCCGGTTTCCGTGAGGGGGCCCAGGCGTTCCAGCACCTCCTGGACCGGGATATTGGCCCGCTGGGAGAGGGTGGCCAGGGTGCAGGGGCCCCACTGGTCGGCGACGCTGATTAGCACGTCCTCGCCGGTGCCCTGGTCCAGCATCATCAACCGCTCGATGACGCCGGTGTCGAAGCGGCGGTAGCGGCGGCGGGGGTTGGGGTCGACCACCTGGCCTCCCCCCAGGGTGTCTTCGGCGGAGCGAATGACGAAGAAGTCGCCCTTGACCATGGGGATGGGTTCGTCCAGGAGCACCTGAACCCAGCCTTCGGCGTCGGGCTGGAGCCGGTCGGCGTCCAAGAGGCGGACCCGGGCGGTGGTCTCGCTGGTGAAAAGGTGGAACGTCACGCCTTCGTTGTGCTTGAGAGCGTGGGGGGCGTGGTGCACCATGCGTACCCGGGCGTCGAGGCGGCGGACGGGTTGGAGCCAGCCGGGGCTGGTGAGGATTTGGCCGCGAACGACGTCGGCGCGGGAGATGCCGGAGACGTTGACGGCCAGGCGGACGCCGGGGTCGGTGAAATCTACCCGGGACTGGTGGGTCTGGAGCCCCCGAATGCGGCACTGGCCGCCGGAGGGTTGCAGTTCGACTTCCTGACCGACGGCGAAGGAGCCGTCGATGAGGGTGCCGGTGACCACGGTGCCGAAGCCGGAGATGGAGAAGCAGCGGTCGATGGGGAGGCGGGGGCGGCCCAGGTCGCGGCGGTTGGGGGTCTCGTCCAGGGTCTGGTCGATGGCCTGCTTAAGCTCGTCGATGCCCGCGCCAGTGTAGGCAGATACCCCCAGCATGGGGCTGCCTTCCAGGGAGGAGCTGGCCACGGCGTCGGCCACCTCGGCCTTGACCAGTTCCACCAGTTCTTCGTCGACCAGGTCGGTCTTGGTGATGACGATGAGGCTGCGTTGAATCTGGAGCAGGTCCAGGATGGCCAGGTGCTCGCGGGTCTGGGGCATGACGCTTTCGTCGGCGGCGACGATGAGGAGGGCCAGGTCGATGGCGCCCACTCCGGCCAGCATGTTCTTGATGAACCGTTCGTGGCCCGGGACGTCAACCATGCTGACTTCGCGGCCGCTGGGGAGGGTCATCCAGGCGAAGCCGAGATCGGTGGTCATGCCCCGCTCTTTTTCTTCGGGGAGGCGGTCGGGGTCGATGTCGGTGAGGGCCTTGACCAGGGTGGACTTGCCGTGGTCAACGTGGCCGGCGGTACCAATGACGAACATATAGGGCACCTTTGGGGGAATTTTCTCAGGGGAATTTTACATGATTTGGTCGGGACTTGGCGGGCGGCGGTCCGGTACCGGAGAACGTGGGCAAGTTCATTCCCAGGGATGCTGTGGTTTCTGGCTGGTTGACCCTGAACCCTGGGGACGGCCAGTGAAACCAGGTGGTTTAATTTTGGGAGCGTTTCGAGGAGTTTTCCGCTTTTGCTGACGGGATCAATGAAATCTCAGAGGAATCGGAGGATGATCTTCGTACCCAGGGGGGAGATTACTCACGGTGGGTGGTTGCCATTACTTTTTCCCGGAGTAAACGGGGGCTGATTAGAGGAACTGCACCTGGTTGCGGATGTCGTCAGCGGAGAGAGTTTGACAGGCCACGGCCACAACCTCAATAGCTTGCCCAACAGAATATTTACGGACGTAGTGATAAAGTATCCTTGGGTGTTGGGGCCCGGCATGTTCCCAACGGAGGAAATCAGCGTCTCGAGTGTAAATCACCCTGCCTTCCCGTTGGGCAGCGTCCAAAACCAATATGCCCCCCGCAGTTCTCAAGCCAATCCGTTGGACTGGTATGGCATCAATCCCTTGAGCTCTCAATCCGTGAACCACCGAATAAGGGATACGTTCATCACAAAGAAAGGCCAACGGCATTAGGGCCGACTCGCCTTTTCCTGCTGGGTCATTTCTTAGGCGAAATCTTCAGCGTCCAGGATGGCCCGGTCAATCTGGCGTCGATTGTCATAATAATATGCCAACGCTGCGTGGACCTGGGCCAAGGTTATCCCCGGGAAATTGTCAACGATCTCCTCAGGAGATCGTCGCAGGTGGACATACTCGATGGCAACGTGCTCCACTTTAAGCCTAGACCCGGCGATTCTGGGCTGGCCTCCACAGATATTTTCATCTTGCACGATATACTCGTAATTCGCGTCGGAGCCTGCCATGTTTTGGCCGTCCCCCTACAAAAGTTCCGTCACTAGTCAAGTATAGCATCGGGCCTTCCCAGGGTTTCGAAGGGCGCCGTCACTCCAAAAACCGGGTGAAGACCTGGTTGGCGGGAGCTATGCGGTAGATGTGGCCGCTCTATTGTCTTACTAGTGAGAAGGTGGGGAACTGCTCAGAGAGACCACGGATGACCTGGCCGGCTTGCTGGGATTCCTTGTTGGTGGTTGCCATTACCTTTTTCCAGGAATAAGGCTGGTGGGTGGGTCTTCTGCGATTTTTGACATCCCGGCCGTTGGGTTTGGTTACAGTGGCACCCTTGGGGGCTGTCACCCTTATGTGTCAAGCGGGGAACCTTCTCAGCCGGTGTCTTCCGGGTTCAACCACTACAAAGGCCCGGTTCAAGTCATCCTCCGAGTACGACTGCAACACCCGGTGGAGTTCTTGATGACACGAAGAAAGGGTTGTTGGGAGCACCCGCAGGTAGATTACGCCGACTTGGACTCTTCCTACAAAGACCAGATTGCCAAAGTCCCGATCTCTGGTGACGAGTATTCGAGTTAATTCTTGGGCAACGGTCAACAATGCGGAGTCTGGGGCTTCAGCGAGGTTTATGGAAGCGGTGGTTACAACGTCATGGTTCAGTTCAAGGAGGAAGCGGGTTGTGGCGGCATAAACGTCCTGATCCAAGAGGAATCTCATGTTTGAGGGGTTATTCGGATGTCTTCTGCCGTCACCACGTCAATAGCGTAACGCACACAGGCCCGGACATCTTCCAGTTCTAGTTCGGGATAAAAGTTGTTGATGATTTCGTCGAAATGCACCCCGTCGCACAACAACTCCAAAACACTAACAACCGGGATTCGTGTTCCAGCCACACAAGGTTTTCCAAAATGGATGCTCGGAGTTACGGCAATTCTGGAGGTCATAGGAAAACCTCTCCTCTACGGATATCCGTGGAAAATTTGGCGGGTTGCACAATATCCCGGCTAACCCGTTCCTGGTTAGTGATAGCAATAGGCGAGAGCGGTATCGATTTGGGCTAAGGTAGCGCCAAGGTGGGCATCAAAGATCTTGTCCGGCAACGGGTGGAGGGGAGCTTATTTGATACTGGCGGTTATGACTTTTGGCCGGTAGCCCGCGATCCTGTGTTGGCGGCTACGGATGTTTTGGTCTTGCACGTTGTGGTTGTTTTTCGCGCCCTGGGCAGGGGCGGTTTCTCGTCTCCCTTAAGAAAAGCGCGGTAGTGGTAGCTGACCCAGTATAGCATTGGGCGGGCCAAGCGGTCGCTGGCGGCTAGTCTAGGAAGCGGGTGAAAACCTGGTTGGCGATGAGGTAGGCGGCGGGGGTTAGGCGGAGGTTGTCCCCCCGTTGGTCCAGCAGGCCAAGGGAGATTAGGTCTTCGATTTGGGAGCGGTATTTTTCCGAGAGGTCTGCTCCGGCGCGTTGCGACGCTTCGGAGAGACTCATGCCGTCCAACAGGCGCAGGCCCAGGAACATGGTCTCGGCGGCGGAGAGGCCGGGGTTGATGAATTCGCTGCCGCCCACGGGCGGGATGGCCTCGACGTCGGACTGTTCCCAGGACGCGGCGGCGGACGGGGCTTGGACGGCCCACTCTTTGACCCGGTCGATGTAGGCCCGGGGGGAGTTGACGGTCCAAAATCGGTAGCTCCCGAGGCGGGAGTGGGCCCCGGGGCCGACGCCCAGGTAGGGCAGGTTGAGCCAGTAGGCCATATTGTGGCGGGACTCCTGGCCGGGCAGAGTCCAGTTGGAAATCTCGTATTGGTGGTAGCCGGCGTCGGCCAGGGTCTCCTGGGCGTATTGGTACATATCGGCGGCTAGGTCGGGGTCGGGTTCGGGGAGGCGTCCCTGGGACACCCATTGGTGCAGCGGCGTGCCCTCTTCCAGGGTCAGGCAGTAGAGGGAGACGTGGGTGGGCTGCCAGGAGGCCAGCCGGTCCACCGTGTTCTGCCATTGGTCCAGCGATTGCTGGGGCAGGCCGTACATCAAGTCGAGGCTGATGTTTTCAAAGCCCGCCGCCCGGGCGGTGAGGTAGGCCTGGTTGGCTTGATCTGCGTCGTGGCGGCGGCCCAGCATTTGGAGCAGGCCGTTGTCCAGGCTTTGCACGCCGAAGGAAATGCGGTTGACTCCGGCCTCCAGCAGTTGATGGCACAGGGGGGCGGTGAGGTCGCCGGGGTTGGCCTCGATGGTGGTCTCGGCGCCTGGGGCCACGGGGAAGTTTTTCCTAACGGCGTCCAGCAGTCGTCCGATGCCGCCGGGGGGGAGGTAGGACGGTGTTCCGCCGCCAAAGAAGATGGTGTTGACGGCGGGGTGGTCCAGGGTCTTGCCCCAGAGCTCCAGGTCCTGGGTGAGAGTTTCAAGGTAGGGGGACATCAGGGACTCAATACCCTGGTAGGTGTTGAAGTCGCAGTAGGGGCATTTGGTCTGGCAAAAGGGGACGTGGAGATAGAGGGACATGCCGGTTTGGGGGACGACCGGGTGGTGGGTCAGGTTGGGAAGCATCAATCCCCCGGTTAGGCCAGGGTGGGGAGGAATCTAGTCGTCAACGTCCCGAGCCGAGCCGTCCACCACGTTCTTGGGGTCCTGTTCTTCAGGGCGGTTGTTGGCGGGTTGGATGCCCAGGTGTTCGTTGACGATGTACTGGGGGGCCAGCTTGACCAGGATGAGGACAGCCATGCCGGAGACGATAATGTCGTCGAAGCGGCCCAAGACGGGGATGCCGTCCTTGACCCCGTCGGTGGGGATGATGACGTAAACCAGGGCCAGGGGCACCAGGGCGCGGAGGATGATGTTGACCCGCCGGTCGAAGATAAGCCGCCAGACGAGGAGGCCGTACTTGAGCAACTTGGGCAGGAACCGGGGCATGAGCATCATGAGCAGGGGAAAGGCGAAGCGGTGCATAAAAGCCACCGGTCCTTTGTTGTTGGGTTAATTATAACCTATTGAGGGGGTGCTACGCGTATCCCCTGTTTAAGGTAATCAGAATTTAAGGCAACCCTTCGCTTTGGGGCCAACCTGGAAAGGTTATTTGTTGTAGAGGAAATTAGCCATCTTCCGGGAACCGGACACTTTTTGATACGTGGGGCAGAGTCTCTTGAGGTCAGCGGACGGGTTCAACCGCGCGTCAGGGTCGCGAAACCGGGGTCTGTTGCCGATCCTTCGCAAGCTTTCGTCGTCAAAGGCAACGGCCAGCGCATCCGGTTGTGCCAGGTACCAAGCTTCCAGTTCCTGGCAAACAATACGCACCAGAGTTTCAGGGTGTCCCGTCCCCTGGCAAAGACCGCGGAGCTGATCCTTGAGCGCGATGCAATCAGTTCGGTCGTTGTCTCGAACAATAACGAAATAATCCTTTGGGTTACGCCACGCTCGCAATTTCCTGGGAATACTTTTTTCGAGGTCGGTCTTGCCTTCATGAACGATGTAAACGAATTCCTGGCCTGGGAAGATGCGAGGCAACAACCCATTGAGCAATTCCTTCATGGATAGCTCTTCCAGCATCAAGACCACACGGCCCATTATTAAAATGCCACGTCGAGCAAGCCTTGCCTCCACAGGGAACCCGGAAGGCCGCCTGCTTCGATAAGGCTGGCCAGCGTTTCTTCTCGGTGTGGCCGGACTACTTCAGTGAAACCATTCTTCTTGACCAAAACAAAGATTTCCCTGAGGTCGGCTCCATTGAGGAAATCAGGCGAATGAGTCGATACGAAGACTTGGCCGCCACGCCGCGCATAGTCTCTAAATTCCTCGGCCAATTCTTGTAACAGATGAGGGTAAAGCTGGTTTTCCGGCTCCTCGATTGCTAGGAGCGAATGCGGCTTTGGGTCATACAAAAGGACTAGATAAGCGAACATTTTAATAGTGCCGTCGGACACATAGCGAGCGATGAAAGGGTCTTTGAAACTGCCGTCCTGGAAACGCAAAACGAGGCGTCCATCGTCGGTTGGTTTGGCTTCAACCCCGTTTACGCCGGGGACTCTCTGACTCATTGCAGTCAGTACCTGCGCGAAGCGTTTTGGGTGGTTGTCGTAAAGGTATTGGGCCACTAGGGCGACATTGTCTCCGCGGGGAGAAAGGTGCTCGGCATAGCCGGCGTCATTGCTGGGACGGGCATCGGCTATGTGGAAGTCGGAGATATGCCAGTTTTCGATTAAACTGCGGAATTCGGAAACGACTCGGAACTCTCGGAATTGCCCCAACCCCTTGATGGCAAGGATGCTAGGATCGTCCAGCGCATAATCCATTCGCTGTTCGACGGCGTCTTCGTCGCCGTAGGCAGACTCGTTGGTGATCGCCTGCCCTGAACCTTTGCTGAAGTCCACGAACCGCCACGGCCGGCCGCGCTGGCCCCGGCGATAGCGTAGGACTTCCCGCTCCACGACAACCCTTCCATTTTCGGATCCAACGGTAATCTGGTAAGTAACTAAACGCCCGCCGCTCTCACGGAACCTAATGGTAATTTCGATGGGTCCCTCGGAGTCGCGGCTCACAAGTTCCCGGAAACCGCCACGTCGCGCCACAGCGGACGCGACGTTTTCGGCTAGGGCATCTTTCAGAAAGGTGAACACATCGAACAAAGTCGACTTCCCCGAGCCATTCTTGCCGACAACCACTGCTAGCTGGGGTATTTCCCCCAGTTCAATATGCCGGAAAACTCGGTAGTTTTTGATTTCAATCCCTTCAATGGGCATTGTTCAACCTTCTGTACTCATAAAACCCGCGCGCTATTCTGTCCATCCTGCCCGCCCGTTTGGGGGCTGGAATCTTCCGGGCAGGTGCCTCAGTTAAGAAGCAAGGCCAACCGGTTTTGAAATCTCCCTCCGCAACTATTCTTTAAACAGTGGCACCGGTACCGGCCTATGTGTGAAGGACTTACTTGTTGTACAGGTAGCCCAAAGACGTGCGCTGGCAGTTTAGCTTGCGGTTTAGGTGGAGGCCCTCCAGGATGAATTCGGCGGCCGAGGAGATTACCTCCGGAGCCGGGTTGTCGGTGAGACGGGCTACCGCGGCGGCCATGCCCTCCAGGTTGTTGACCAAGGCCGGGTAGTCGGAGGCCCTTTTTTCACTGCCGGTCTCGGCGGTGTTGCCCAGGTCGAAGGCCATTACCGTGTCGTCCAATTCCTCCGGGTCAAAGTAGCCGCCGAAGATGCGCTGCACGGCCCGCTTGGTCAGGTCTTCCATCACCCGTCCCTCGCGGCCTTCCTCGAAGGTTTCCAGTTCAATCTTGCCGCCGAAGGAGGCGACGATGTAGGGGAGGTCGCTGATGCGGGGGCAGGCCAGGGCGTCGCCGTGGCGGATGGCCCGGCGGACGGCGTTGGACAGCAGGGTCTCGTAGTTGGAAATGGAGACGCGGACGCTGACGCCGGAGCGCTGGTTAATCTCGCTGCTGGCGCGGGCCTGGGCGGTGATTTCGGCCAGAATTTCCTTCATGAACTCCGGCACGACGATGGAGTCCTCGTCGGGGAAGTGGGCGCGTTCCTGGTCCATGATGGCGATTTCTTCTTCAATGTTCCGGGGATAGTGGGTGTGAATCTGGGAACCGTAGCGGTCCTTCAGGGGGGTGACGATGCGCCCCCGGTTGGTGTAGTCCTCCGGGTTGGCGGTGGACACGACGTAGACGTCAAGGGGCATCCGGATACGGTAGCCTTTAATCTGAACGTCGCGTTCTTCCATCAGGTTGAACAGGCCCACCTGAATACGCTCGGCCAGGTCGGGCAGCTCGTTGATGCAGAAGATACCCCGGTTGGTGCGGGGGACCAGGCCGTAGTGAATGGCCAGTTCGTCGGAGAGGTAACGTCCTTCGGCCACCTTGATGGGGTCGATTTCGCCGATAAGGTCGGCAATGGAGATGTCGGGGGTAGCCAGCTTTTCGGAGTAACGCTCGGCCCGGGGCACCCATTCAATGGGGAGGTTGTCGCCGAATTCCTGGGCTTTGTCGCGGCACTCCTGGCAGATGGGGTTGAAGGGGTCGTCGTTAATCTCGCATTGGGCAACCTTGGGGATGAAGTCGTCCAGCAGGTTGACCATGCTGCGGATGAGGCGGGACTTGGCCTGACCCCGCTCGCCCAAGAGGATGAAGTCCTGGCCGGCCAGGATGGCGTTTTCCAGTTGGGGGATGACAGTATCGTTGAAGCCGATGATACCTGGGAAGACGATTTCTTCGGCTCGGATTTTGCCGATGAGATTGCGGCGGATTTCGTCGCGGACGGGGACTACCTGGTAGCCGTTTTCGCGGAGTTGGCCCAAGGTGGAAATTTCGGGGGCAGAAACCATATCACCGCTCCATTACTCGTTGTTTTTGGGAAAGGTATAGCAGGTTCGCCGGTGGGTTAAGGGTAGCGGGAAACCTTCTCTTCCAGGGCCTTCATAATCCATTGGTCCACGTCGACACCGTCTTCCATAGCCAAGAGGGTCACCTTGGAATGGAGGGAAGGGCCAAGATTGAGGTGGAGCTTGCCGGAAGAGGGTTTTAGAGGTTCAACGCCGTCTTCCCGGCACGAAGCCAGGTACTCTTCAATGGATATTTTGAACTCGCGTTTCAACCCTTCTACATCGGAAGCTTCAAAGGTTGCGATGGAATAAGGTCCAGCGTTGATTACATACCCATGCAGGCGGTCTACTGATTCGTCGTAAACGATGTTGGCTACGTATCCTTTGTATTGCATTACGGCCTTAATCCTAGCTCACTGAGAAATCGGCCAAGACGTCGGACAACCTCTCGTCCGGTCACCGGCTCGGGGTGGGGTCTATGGACGACTATGCGGTTATTCCCCTTCCTAAGCAGGACCCGAGAGCCCGACCGTTCCACCACTTCAACATCTAAAGCCCGCATTAATGATTCAATGTCCGCCCAACGTAGGTCCGCCGTGGTGGGTGTGTCGAAGATACTCGTCAGTGTTCGCCGGTGCCTCCGGTTCAATGATTCCAAGGGTTACTGGGTGCGCACCGTTTCCAGTTGGGGGATGACAGTATCATTGAAGCCGATGATACCTGGGAAGACGATTTCTTCGGCCCGGATTTTGCCGATGAGGTTGCGCCGGATTTCGTCGCGGACGGGGACTACCTGGTAGCCGTTTTCGCGCAGTTGGCCCAAGGTGGAAATTTCGGGGGCAGAAACCATATCACCGCTCCATTACTCGTTGTTTTTGGGAAAGGTATAGCAGGTTCGCCGGTGGGTTAAGGGTAGCGGGAAACCTTCTCTTCCAGGGCCTTCATAATCCATTGGTCCACGTCGACACCGTCTTCCATAGCCAAGAGGGTCACCTTGGAATGGAGGGAAGGGCCAAGATTGAGGTGGAGCTTGCCGGAAGAGGGTTTTAGAGGTTCAACGCCGTCTTCCCGGCACGAAGCCAGGTACTCTTCAATGGATATTTTGAACTCGCGTTTCAACCCTTCTACATCGGAAGCTCCGAAGGTGGCTATGGAAATCGTGCCGGTGTTGATTACGTGGCCGTACAAAAGGTCTTCGATATCGTCGTATTCGATGGCGGCAAGATAACCTTTGTATTCCATGGTTTAGTGGGTCACTCCCAAATCGGTTAAGAAAGTTGCAATTTGCCGGACGGCGGGCCTGCCGGTGGCCGGTCTCGGGTGGGGCCGATGCACAACGATGCGGTTATTCCCCTTCCTAAGCAGGACCCGAGAGCCCGACCGTTCCACCACTTCAACATCTAAAGCCCGCATTAATGATTCAATGTCCGCCCAACGTAGGTCCGCCGGGGTGGGTGTGTCGAAGATACTCGTTAGTGTTCGCCGGTGCCTCCGGTTCAATGATTCCAAGGGTTACTGGGTGCGCACCGTTTCCAGTTGGGGGATGACAGTATCGTTGAAGCCGATGATACCTGGGAAGACGATTTCTTCGGCCCGGATTTTGCCGATGAGGTTGCGCCGGAGTTCCTCGCGGATGGGGACTACCTGGCAGCCGTTTTCGCGGAGTTGGCCCAAGGCGGAAATCTCGGGGGCAGAAACCATATCGTTGCTCCATAGTTCGCCGGTTGGAGAGTAAGGTGACAGGCCCACGGGAAGGATGGCCCGATTAGGCATTTCGGAGATACTCGAGGGCCTTGTCGATGTTTCCGTCGATATCCAGGACATAATGCCGGGCGAGGTCATGAATCTCTTCCAGGACGTTGTGCCCTTCCTCCGACGTATAGGGGGAAAGGGATTCGATCATTTCGCCTTCGTTGTTTACTAACTCAAGGATATAGGTTCGGGGTGCCCTAATATCCCGCCTAGTAATGACCAGAGAGACATCGGGAAGATTGGCAGAGTACGAATTACTGCCGACCCCCTGGGCCCATTTGACTTTGCCTGCCCGCGCGCTATCTAAAAGCTGGCCCGCTAGTTCAACCATCTTCGAAGGAGGTTGCATTTGGTTCTCCACTAATTGGACTGTGATAGTTGGCTTTCAATCTCGCTCAAGGTTTCTTGAGCGTCGGACAATAGTTGATTAAATTGCCCCTCTTCGTCCTGAGGGTTCGTGGTGGTAGCCATTTCGACAGCCCTTCCGATTTGACCAATGATGTTGCTGACACCTTGCAAGCCGGACCGTTGCTCATCATTCATTTGGGGATGCCGCACTCTTATGTCTACCAACGTCCTGCGGATTTCCGGATAACGGTCCAGCGCCCGCGGCCACTCTTTGTTGCGATGAAGGTCTTTTAGCCCCTCGATTCGCTCGATCACTCTCACGAGGTTCATGCTCGTGGTTTCCCTTTGTAACAACAGCCGGGTTTCATCCGACGCTACGCGGGCAGCCCTAGTCTCCCCGCGTAGTTTCATTATCTGCCAAATGGCGATAGCAAGTCCAAGAAGGGAGATTAAAGCCCCGGCCAGGCTCGCTATGGCACCGGCTTGGCCCAGAGTCATTCCACCCGTTCCCCGCGTATCACCCCCAATTCTAGCACAACCTGCTGACAGCCGAGGGTTGACGGGAGCGGCTTCGGCGCTTAGGTTAGAACTGACGTTCCTAATAATGTAATGTCGCGCCGGTTGGGGTAGGAAATGCCCCCGCCGTTAGTCGCTAAAGGGGGAAGAACATGGCTGAAGCTGAAGTCCAGGAGATACGGTGCAAGACTCTGCTGAACAAAATCGACGTGCCCGGCTTTCCCTTCCGGTGGACGCTGAACCCCTACCGGGGTTGCCGCCACGCCTGCCGCTACTGTTACGCCCGGACCACCCACGAATTCTGGGGCATGGACGCCGGCGCAGACTTCAACCAGCGGGTCTTCGCCAAGGTCAACGCTCCCGACGTATTGGCCCAGGAACTGAAGAAGGGCAAGAACCAGGGGGAGGCCATCGCCATCGGCACGGCCTCGGACCCCTACGAGCCCGCCGAAGGACAGTTCCGGTTGACCCGCCGGGTGCTGGAAACGCTGGCCGAGTTTGGAAATCCGGCTTCCATCACCACCAAGGGCGTCCTGGTGCGGCGGGACGTGGACGTTTTGCGACGGCTCTACGAGGTGGCCGAGGTGCAGGTCAATTTCAGCATCGGCAGCATCGACGAGAAAGTCTGGAAGCAGACGGAAAGCGGCGCGCCCAATCCCCTGGCGCGGCTGGAAGCGATGCAGTTTCTGGTGGAGAACGGGATTCCCGCCGGAGTATTGATGGCCCCGCTACTGCCGGGAATTTCCGATAGTTGGGAGAGCGTCGAGGCGGTGGTGGAAGCGGCCGCGCGGCACAAGGCCCGGTTCCTGGGGGCCAACGTGCTGTTCCTCCGGCCGGGGGTGAAGGAGTGGTTCATGCCCTTGTTGCGGGAGTCGTACCCGCACCTGACGCCGGGGTATGAACGGCTGTACCGGGGCCGGAGCTACGCTCCAGGGGAATACACCAAGCAGGTGCTGGCCCTGGTGGAGACGGCCCGCTGCAAGTGGGAGTTGCCGGTGTGCAGTCCGGCCCGCAAGTTGAAGAGTTCCCAGGGGCAGTTGGCATTGGCTCTTAGCGGGTGAAATTTCGGAAGCAGACCAAGAGGGTATTGGGCGCCGGGCTTGCCCAACGGCATTAAAGGGGCGGTGGGCCCGGTGTATACTGGGACAGAAGGTTGCCAGGGTGGTGGTGAGGACCCCAGAGCAAAGGTAGTGAGGGAATGTGATGGCGACAGACGCGGAACGGATGAATGTTGAGGGGAGGCTTTCCAGGTTGGAGGGTGGATACGACCATCTTGCTACCAAGGCCGACGTGGAAAGTGTTAGGACCGACCTTGAACGGGTCGGGGCCGAACTCAAAACGGATATTGCACATGTCAAAACTGACATTGCGCATTTAAAATTCACGCTGATTACTTCTATGACTGGCCTGATTATTGTCGCGGTGGGGGTTTTGCTGGCGGCGATGCGGTTTTGGCTGGCCTAGGCGGCCCGCCCATGAATTGGTCTGAGACGTAGCTACGGAACTGCATGGTTAGTCCAAGGTCACAATGGCAACGGAAAGAGGACGGGGGCGCACTGAAAAGTGCGTCCCCGCCGTTTTTGCCCGAGGGGTGTAGGGTTTTAGGCCGAGGCGGCGCTTTTTGGCTTTTCCATGCTGCCGGTCACCATGTAGATGACCCGCTCGGCGATGTTGGTGGAGCGGTCGGCGATGCGTTCCAGGTCGTGGGACACCCACAGCAGGTAGGTGGCCCGTTGAATGGAGCGCGGGTCCTGGACCATGGAGGTCAGCAGTTCCCGGTAAACTTGGTCGTAAAGGGCATCGACCTCGTCGTCGTTGTGCCAAACCTGGGCGGCTTTGATGGTGTCCCGGCTGCTGAGGGCGTCAATGCTGAGGCGCAGCATGGTGGTGGCTTTGTCCGCCATCAGCGGGATTTCCGCCGGCGGTTGCATTGGCTGGTTTTCGCCAATGGACAGGCTAATCTTGCTGATGCCCTCGGCATAATCGCCAATGCGCTCCAGCTCTTCGGTCACATGCTGGAGGCAAATGATGTTCCGCAGGTCACGGGCCATCGGTTGCTGGGTGGCGATGATGTTGATGCAACGGTCTTCGATTTCGTACCGCTTCTGGTCGATGTAATCGTCCCCGCTAATCACCTGGCGGTTCTCCTCCAGGTCCCGGGTGCTCAGGGCGTCCACGGAGCGTTTAACCGCTTTTTCCACCACGTTGCCCAGCGACACCACTTCAGCCTCTAACTGTTGGAGCCTGCGGTCCAGGTCACCTCTGGTCATCATGCCAAACACCTCCGGTAACGGCCTTCATCCCTAACCCAGCGGCACGGGATTTGGTTATACCTGGGTCC
Source organism: Dehalococcoidia bacterium (assembly GCA_965205495.1). GTDB lineage: Bacteria > Chloroflexota > Dehalococcoidia > Lucifugimonadales > UBA3495 > CATOSK01. Next base: position 3,118,716 of record CBDBHA010000002.1, on the reverse strand, counting down.
AGAAGGGAGCCCGCTGCCGTTGGGGCTCCAGCAGAGTTTCGTCCAGGGGTTGGTAAACGTAGGTCTCCGGCGACGGAGTCTGGTAGCCGATCAAGTCAAGCACCTGGGGATTAGTGTAGTAGCCGTTGTAGCACTGGCGGAGCAGGGCGTCGAAAAACACCGGCGTCTGGGACTGGATTTCCCGCAGCACGGCGTCTTGGGTTTCTCCCTCCAACTGTCCGAAGCCGGAGCCGCCCTGACGGGAAGCGGCGATTTCCAGTTGGGCCAGGCCGTCGGTGAGCAAGCGGCGCTGGCGGGGGTTGCCGCCCACGGCCCCTTCCACGAAGGCGGACAAGCCGAGGTCACCGGCTCCCGGCATTGCGCCGGAAGGCGGTATGAGCCGGTTCAGGGCCGACGCAAGAATTTCCCGTTGGGACTGGTCAAGGAAGCCGCTGCTGGTGGTCATGTTGTCTGATGCCTCGTTAACAATCGAAAATGCCGGGTTATCTGGGAATCACCGGCAGCACTACATGGGAAGGTTGCTGGCCGGAATGGTAGATGGTCTGTTGGGCCGCTTCCAAGCGTTCGTCCACGCCGATGGGGGCGCCGGTGTTGGGGTTGCGGTCGAAGCGGGGGAAGTTGCTGCTGGAGACGTCCAGGCGGATACGGTGACCGGCCTTGAAAACGTGGCTGGTGGCCCACAGGTCGATGGTGTACTCGACGACCCGCCCGGGGATGATGAAGGACGGCTGCGCCGGCGAAGTGCGGTAGCGGGCGCGAACGATGCCGTCCTGGATATTCTGGGCGTAGCCGTCGGGCCGCAGGTCCACCAGCTTGGCGGTGAAGTCGGTGTCGATGGCGCTGCTGGCGGCGAAAAGCTGCACCTTGATGGGGCCGGTAACTTCCAGGTCCCGCTCCAAGGGATTGGTGGTGTAGACCAGGACGTCGTTGCGGTCTTCCACCGGGGTCTGGTCGAACACGCCGTAGTCGATTATCAGGACGTTGCCGCCGGCGGTGGGGGCCGGGTCGGCGGGGTCGTATACGAACCGGTCGGGGGACTCGTCGGCGGGGGGGCTGGTGGACAAAGTCCCGTCGCCCTGGCGGGTGTTGGCGGAGCCGGCCGAGTGAAGGTAGTAGCGGGTGTAGTTGGTGCGGGCCAGGGGCCACTCGTTCTCGTGGCGCCACTTGTTGTCGCCCATGACGAAGAGGTAGACCGGCGGCTCCTCCATGAAGCCGGAGTCCTCGTCCTTCAGCCAGTGGTCGAACCAGCGGAGCATGTGCTCGTGCAACTCGATTTTAGCGTTCTCGCCGAAGTCGATGTCGCCGCAGCCGACAGAGGTGGCCTCGGTATAGGGGCGGATGTGGGCCCAGGGGCCGATGAGCAACTTTTGGTTCTGGCGGGCCAAGGCGTTGGGGCCGTTGGCGCGGATGGCCTGGAAGGAGTTGAGGGCCCCTTCCAGAAAGATGTCGTACCAGGAAGAGATGTGGAACATGGGGATCTTGATGCCGTTGAGGTGGCGCAGCAGGTTGACCCGCCACCAGTAGGGGCCGTCACGTTCTTCGTCGAAGTACTCGGGGAAGTAGGGGGCGGTCTCCTTGAGGCGTCTGATCCAGTCGCGCAGGGGCAGGTGGCGGTACCATTGATCGGTCAAGGGTTGGGCGAAGTTGCCCGGGGGCAGCACGTACTCGTCCATTTGGGCCAGCAGGTCGGAGCGGCCGATGCGTTCCAGGGTGTTGCGGCCTTTGTGGATGGCGTAAGGGACCATCCAGCCCCACTCCATTGCCCCGCCGGTGTGGTAAACCCAGCTCTGGTGGAAATCTGAGGACGCCGACACTGGGGCCATGGTAGTCAGATGGGGCGGCAAGGGGTTGGAGCCGGCCAGGGTATATTGGGTGGCTCCAAGGTAAGACTGGCCGGTGGTGCCGACCCGTCCGGTGGACCAGGGTTGGCGGGCGGCCCACTCCACGGTGTCCCAGCCGTCTTGGGCCTCTTGGAACACCGGATCGTAGTAGCCGCCTTCGGAATCGAAGCGGGCGCGGCAGTCTTGGCTTACGAAAACGTAGCCGTGCTTGGGGAAGTACCACATGGAGTGGTCGGGGTTGTCCAGGTAGCCTTCCTTCCCGTAGGGGCCCCGGTTGACCAGCACCGGAAACCGCCCGGGGGCGTCGGGACGGAAAACGTCGGTGGCCAAGCGGGTGCCGTCGCGCATGGGAACCATGACGTTGCGTTCCCGGATGACCTTGAACTCGCCTTTTTGAACCATTATTCCACCGGATTCTTGAATTACGGTAGTCCGCAAGTGTTTGAGGATATAACCCGCCATGATACGCAGGGGAGTGAAAGAAGTCAAAGGGGTAAGCGATAAAACGTGACGGAAACCACCCCACCCCACCGCGCGGTTCTGGGGTTGGGCCCGGGCCAAGGTCGGGGGTCAGGTTTGCCTGGGCTGGCGCCGGATGCCAACGGGGCGTAACGGTTGCGAGGGGCTGGCTAGGATTGGCCGCTGGAAAAGAAATTCTGGACTAGGGCCTTGAGCTGCGCCCAATGGTCGTCCAGGGACTCCTTTTCGGCTTGGGATAGCCGGTTGTAGAGTTTGCCAAACTTTTCAAAGTACCAGAGGGAGAACACCCAGAAGCCGGGCAGGTCCCCCGGTGGCCCGGGCTCGGTGGAGATGGTACCCGTGCCGCCGGTAAGTTCCCAGGACGCCAAGACCTCGCCCCGGTCGGCGATGGCCACGGCTTCGAGCCAAGAGGCCGCGCGTTGCTGGCCCTGGTAGGGCTGCATCAGTTCCAGCAGGCGGTGGGAGCGGTCCGCATCGGCGGCGGCGGGGCCGGCGAAACGGTGGGTGTAGCGGCTCTCCCAGTTGGGGCCCAGGGCGGGAATAACCAGGCCGCCGTCGGAAGAAATGACCAGCATTTGGGCGGCCTGGGACCAGTCGGCGGCTTTGCGGCGGGCGATTTCCTCGTGGGTGTCGCCGGTCTCGTCGACGTCGGGAGACAGGCCGAGGTCCGAGGGCGCCATCGGGGAGAGGGGCAGACGTTCAAGCAGCCAGCGCAGGGTCTCCTGCTTGGCCCGGTTGCCGGTGGCGAGGAGGATTTTGGGGTTGTCAGATAGGTTGGGCATGGCGGGTTGATTATAACCGGAGGACGGGACGGATAGCGCGGGTCTCCGGTTGGTATAATGACCCCGGTGGTGCAGGGCGGAACCTGGGGAGTGCCTGAATTGGGGGCCGTATGACTCAGCAGCAGAGGGTGTCGGAGCCGTGGATAATCTTACCGGGGACCACCGTGGGAGGGGAAGTGGGCACTTTTAACGTGGACTTTTCGATTTGGAACCGGGACCGGACCGAGAGCCGTCAATTGAACGGGCTGGTGGATACCGGGGCGTCGTACCCGTTGATCCCTGCGCCGATATTGGAAGAATTGGGTATTGAGCCGTTTGATACGGAACCTTTCGTGTTGGCCGACGGGTCTAGGCTTGACCTGCCTATCGGGTTGGTGGAGATGCAGTTGGAAGGGAAGACCAGGCCGGTTTGCGTGATATTTGGGCCTGATGCCGACAATATCTTGCTGGGGGCGATGGCTTTGGAGTCGTTTGCGTTGGCGGCGGACGCTTTGCATGGGCGGCTGATTCCGGCACGGTTGACGTTGTAGGGGGAAGGCCTGGTGCGCCGGTTACAGGCTGACCTTAGTTTGCCTTGGGTAAGTTTTGACGCCTTGGCGGAAGGTTTGGGTAACCAACACACCCCGGAGGGGAAAGGGCACGTTCAACTCGGAGTTTGTGATTTGGGACGGGGAGCCATCGGCTTAACGGGCGGGTAGCTCCCGGGGCGTCGCACAACACGTTAACCCCTGGACTGCTACATCCAGGGTGTTGTGGTTGCCGAAGGAGGGACTTTTGGTTGTTGTTGTGGGGGGGTGCGAGGACGCAATGTGGGGGCAGACCGGTTGAGGGCAGCGGATTTTAGATTCCTCCCTGCGGTCGGAATGACAGGTAGGGGGGCTCGGAATGACTCCCTTCGACAGGCTCGGGGTGATCCTTCGAGGTGGCTCAGGGTGAAACGGGGGCTTGAAGCGGCATTTCAGGAGAGTCGGAAGACCATGGGGAGTATAATGACCCCGGTGGTTTGGGGCGGAACCTAGGGAGTACCTGAATTGGGGGCCGTATGACTCAGCAGCAGAGGGTGTCGGAGCCGTGGATAATCTTACCGGGGACCACCGTGGGAGGGGAAGTGGACACTTTCAGCGTTGATTTCGTCATCTGGAACCGGGATCGGACCGAGAGCCGTCAATTGCGCGGGCTGGTGGATACCAGGGCGTCATATACCTTGATACCGGAATCGATACTGGACGAGTTGGGGATAGAGCGGCGGCGGACCGGGGCGTTTAAGTTGGCCGATGGGTCCCGACGGGAAATGTCCCTCGGCTTGGTGACGATGGAGTTGGAAGGACAAATTGACGATGTTCACGTCGCCTTCGGGTTGGATGACAGCACGATTTTGGTCGGAGCTTTGGCTCTGGAGGTCTTTGCGCTGGCGGCAGATGCCAAATATCGCCGGTTGATTCCGGCAGAATTGACGTTGTAGCCGGATAAACCGCGTGACCTGCAAGATTGTGGGCGGCCAAGAAGGCCGCCCATCGCGTCTAAACCAGCCAAAAAGATACGTCCCCCGATGCTACTCCGCATCCGGGTGCGTGGTGATAAACCTCCCCGCCTGCGCCGGGTCTATGTGGGGCGCGCGGACTTCCACATTGGCCTGTTCTTCTTGCAGCAGCACCGTTACGCTGCTGTCCCGGTCCGCCCAGCCCCGGTTCATCGCTTGCAGCGAAATCTGCTCGGCCAGCGTGGTGATGGGCATGGGCACGTTGTACTCCTTGGCCAGTTCGGTAGCCAGGGTGATGTCCTTGTAGGCCAGGTTCAGGGCAAAGCTGGCGGGTTCAAACTCGCCCCGGAACATGGTTCGGACGAGTCCTTCGTGGAGGACGCGCATCCGGCCCAGGGAGCCGCGGCGCATACATTCCCAGACCGCTTCCGGCTCCACCCCAGCCTTCACGCCCAGGGTTAGGCCCTCGGCGATGGCCTGGCGGACGCTGTGGCCGATCATGTTGTGGACCAGCTTGCAGATGGAACCGGCGCCGATGGCTCCGGCATAAAACACCTTGTCGCCGAAGGAGTCCAGGATGGGCTTGATCTGCTCAAAAATCTCCCGGTCGCCGCCCACCATCACCGCCAAGTTGCCACTCTCGGCGCCGGACTTGCCGCCGCTGACCGGGGCGTCCAAGACGTGGCAACCCTTCTCGCGGAACTTGGGCTCCATCTCGCGGATGAGCGTCGGGCGGCTGGAGGACAGGTCAACGTAGATGCCGCCGGGCTTGATGCCTTCCAGGACGCCCTCGTTGCCCAGGGCGACGGCCTCCACTTCTTTGGGTCCGGGCAGCGATGTAAAGGTAATGTCGCTGGCCTCGGCAACCTCGGCGGGGGAAGAGGCCAGGCGGGCGCCGTTTTCCAGCAGGGGCAGGGCGGCGGCCTCGCGGATGTCAAAGACGGTCATGGGGTAACCGGCGCGCTGGATGTTGCGGGACATCCCCCCGCCCATATTGCCCAAGCCGATGAATCCTACAGTTTCCATGATGACTCCTTATAGGTTTGGTTTTGGGGTTGTTATAACACAATCCGTGAACGGGGGATGGGGCAGGGCCTTTTAATTTTCGTTGTGGGGCGCTTGCGAGGAAGAATCCGGGGGCAAACCGGCTTGGGACGATGGATTTTAGGAATACTCTGAACAAGTCGGGAACGACGGCGATCCTCTGTTGGAATCGTGCTTAGCTAAGGCGTGGTCTGGGGCTATTCAACAAATTATTCAGAGGTTTCTTAGATTCCTCCCTACGGTCGGAATGACAGGAAGGGGGGCTCGGAATGGCCCCTTTTCGACGGGGCTGGGCGATAGCTCAGGGTGAAAGGGGGGGCTCGAAGCTGCATAAAGGGAGAATTAAAAGGACCTGCATCCTTGTCCCCGGAACATTTTATTACACGCCCTCATGTTCTGGATAAGACAACAATCCGGCCCACGCTGTTTTTTCGGCGTCCCGAAAATTACACTCCCAACGCCCTTACGCGGTGGTTGTTGCTGGCGGGGCTATCACTGCCTCAAGGGCGGAAGGCTTCTTTAGGGAAACCGGATTGGCGAATGATTGACCCGAGTGTTCCGGATTTTACGTCCTCTCCCGGCCTCCCGTAGGACAAGACCACGATGTAACGTTGGTCGCCGGAAACCCTTTGGTAAACCCGGTGCGACCCTCGGCCTTGGCGCTGGAATTGAAAACCATTCCGTTCCAGGATATCAATGACTTCCCGGTACTTCACGCAACGGGGGTCTTCACAAATTCGGCGTTGGGACGCCAAAAAGATTGAAGTCCAAACCACCTCAAAAGTCGGAAACTGCGGTAGGCTAATTCCAGCCTTAGCCGCAAACCCAGCGGGGACTTTCGGTTGAGGAATTGCTCGCGTTCACTTGCCGGAAGTTCATCCACGTAGTCCCGGAACGTCTCCACCGCATCCCGCAGTTCACGCCTTACTTCTTCCAGGCTATCGCCCTGCACCGAGATGTCGAAGTCAACACAAATCGCCTCCCACTCACCACCTTTCCCCCAAGCGTAATAGACGGCTTTGGCCATTGTATTTCTCTCCGGTGAAAAACAGATTGGCGGTTGTATCTTGCGCCAACACCCGGTACGTGGACCCACCGGTGGGCCTGAAGACTCAGATGGATTGGCGGAAGCGTTAAGGGTATATCAATCGTAAATCGCGCTTATGTTCCGGGTCAAGGATTCCTGCCGGCAACTACTGAATTAACGGCCGCCGCTCCCTCCTACGCTCCCACCACCCTCACCAGGTGGTTGTTGCTGGCGGCGATGCGCAGCGTCGGTGGCGTGACCAACACGGTGGGCCTTGGTATCATAAAGCGGGGTCGGGACACTCCCCAGCAGCCCCGCCGCATGGCATCGGCTGCGGAGTTACCGGCATCGCCCCGCTTTGGCATTGGTACAATACCGGCCAGAGCCATCCTCATACTTGGAGGTGTTGTGAAAATGGCGCGGCGTATTGCTACCAGAGGAACGTGCAATCTTTGCAACCGGGACTTCGGCAAAGGGGCCATGACCCGGCATTTGCGGTCATGCCGGAACAAGACCCCCGACGCGTCCCAAGGCCCATCGTCCAAAAGTTTTCACGTCGTCGTTGAAGGACGCTACTACATGGACTACTGGATGCACCTGGCAGTACCGGTTGATGCTCGGCTGCGGGACCTGGACCACTTTCTCAGGGAAACATGGCTGGAGTGCTGCGGTCATCTGAGCGCATTCGCCATCGGAGAAGTGGAATACTACGCTGTCCCCTTGGAAGCATTTGACCGGGATATGTCTCCCAGGATCGACCGGCTTCTGGACGTTGGAGCGCAGTTCGGGCACGAGTACGATTTCGGCACTATGACGGAGTTGTCGCTGAGAGTCGTTGCGGAAGACGATATGCCGGGGCAGGGCATCCGGGTACTGGCCCGGAATCTCCCGCCCGTCTTGGTCTGTGGCGTGTGCGGCGAGTGTGCAACGGTGGTATGCGTCGATTGGACCGACGAGGACGAGAGGTTTATGTGCGCCGCCTGCGCCGCTAAAGGAGACTTTGAAGAGGATATGCTGCTGCCCGTGGTCAACTCGCCCCGGGTTGGGGAATGTGCTTACACCGGGTAGTCACACCAGAAATTCCCAGCACAATCGCAAGGCCCGCGACCCCGTCCATCGCGCAGCCCCAGCTTTAGGACCTTCAAATCGCCAACCGTGTCGTGGGGTGGGGTGAAGTTGTACATCGGGGTTTGTGCAACCAGCATGTTTCCTTACGAGCCGGGCCGCGGCTGTCTCTGGGCGCCTTATTCCGGGGTTGGTTGTCACGGCTTGGGACCGTAGCTGTTGGGGCCGTTGGTCCCGGCCTGAATCAAGACCACAATTAGGGGTATCGCAAGTAAGAAGGAAACGATAGCCAGCAGGATTCCCCCTGCTCCAATCAAAATGAAAACCAACGGGCCAAACGGGCCGGCGCCAATTGGGTCACCAGTTATCAGGTCTGGGCTGACTGAGTTCACGACTTTGATTACGGACAACGCCATGAAAATTGCCAGGTAAGCAATCCATACGGCGGTGGCGGGTAGGATGAGGAGGAGCCAGTCGGCCGAGCGGTTGGTGTCGTGGAGCCGCCGCATGGTTACCGCAAAGTAGGGCGTCAGCAGCGCCAGCCAATAAATCCCCTGGAACACGGGAAAGAACCCCAGGACTGCCTGGAATACCACGGTGAAGAGGACAAACCACCAGTATTCCGACCGCCGGGCCCGGCCGCCGAAATTGGCGTAGTTGCGGAAAACCGAGGCGACCGCTTGTATTGGGTTCATTGGTTACCTTTGTATACCAGGATTGGGGGGGGGGGTGGTTCGACGGGCTCACCACGAACGGGAAACGGGCTCACCATGAACGGGGGTGGTGGCTTGACCGGGTTAGGGGTGGTGGCTTGACCGGGTTAGGGCATAAAGACCCGGACCCGGTGGTTGTTGCTGTCGGCGACGTAGATGCTGCCGTCAGCGGCGATGCCGCACCCGTGGGGGCGGTCCATGGCGGCCTCGGTAGCCGGGCCGTCGTCGCCGTCACCGCCCAGGCGTCCGCCGGCGATGGTGGTGACCATGCCGTTGGCGTCAATCTTGCGAATAGCGTGGTTTTCGGTGTCCACCACGATGACGTTGTCCTGCGCGTCGCAGCGGATGGCCTTGGGAGCGCCCCAGGTGGCGGTCAGCGCCGGGCCGCCGTCGCCCTCGTAGCCCCGCTCGCCGGTGCCCGCCAGGGTGGACATGACGCCTTGGGCGTTGACTTTGCGGACGCCATTGCCCTCGCGTTCGGCGATGTAGGTGTTGCCGAGGCGGTCCATGCAGACTGCCCGGGAGCCCAGGATGCTAGCTTCTTGGGCGGGCAGGCCGTCGCCGCCCCGTTCCTTCTCGCCGTTGCCGGCGAAGGTGTTGATGATGCCGCTGTTCAGGTTGAGGCGGCGGATGCGGTGGTCCTGGATGTCGGCGATGAGCAGGTTGCCCCGGCCATCTAGGAAGCAGTCGTTGGGTTCCCGCATTTGGGCTTCAGCGCCTGGGCCGCCGTCGCCGGAGTAACCGGGCTCGCCCGTGCCCGCCACGGTGGAAATGACGCCGGTGGCGGCGTCAATTTTCCGGACCGCGGCGTTGAGGCGGTCGACCACGTAGATGTCTCCGTTGTCGTCGACGGTGAGGCTGTAAGGTTCGTGGAGTTGGGCATTTTCGGCGGGGCCGCCGTCGCCGGAGTAGCCGGCCTCACCGGTGCCCGCGACGGTGGAGATGTTGCCGGTCTCAGCGTCGATGCGGCGGACGCAATGGTTGCGGGCCTCGCAGATGAACAGGTTGCCGGCCTGGTCGAAGGCGCACATGAAGGGTTCCCGCAGGGTGGCATTGGCGGCGGGACCGCCATCGCCGGAGTAACCGGCCTCGCCGGTGCCGACCAGGGTGGTGATGATTCCAGGTTGGCTTGGCATTTTGGACTCCTTTGAGGGGAATGTGGGCTACATTGCAGGGGTTTTGCGGGGCCTGAACCCGTTGGGTATTGCCATTTTGATATACTTGCCGGGGCTTGTGGGCGCACCCACGCAGGTTCCCAAGGTGAAGGGAAATGGGGAAGGGTGGAAACCGGTGAGGTTTAGCCAATACTACCTCAATCAACGATTGGGCATCCGGGGCATTTCCCTTGAACAAGCAACTGAAGTAATCCACAATGCGGTCCACTCGGAGATTCAGACCGATGGGCGGGTCCAATATTGGTCCTACTTGGCGGCGTTTCAGCATTATGTGAGGGTGGTTGTTGACCCGGACGGCGATACCATAATTACCGCCTTCGTAGGGTCGCGGTTCGGACGATGAATCAGGGGGCTCTCCTTGACATGAAAATCAGTTATGATTCCGACGTGGACATTCTATCGATAATTCTCGCGGCCAAAAAGGCGCTCCGGTCGGAAGAGCTGCTCCCTGGGATAGTAGTGGATTTCGATGCCGACCAGGTGGTTGTCGGGTTCGAGATTTGGAACGCCAGCCAATGCGTTGACCTTTCCCAGGTTAACGTGGCGATTTCGCAACTATTGGGCGTTTCCTGACCGTCGCAGGTTGTGCAACATTGATAACTGCCCCTTCCCTTGGGGCTGGGCCAGTGGTCGTGGCGGGCAGCCCCTCTACGTCACCGACAGGTACCAGTCCAGGATCTCGCTGCCGGTCATGAAGACCACGTCGTCGAACTGCTTGATGTATTCCCAAATCTGGTTGTAGTACTTGATGCGGTAGGGGACGCCGGTGATGTAAGGGTGGGTTGACACCGCCATCACTCGGGCGCTCTCTGCCCCCTCCTCGTATAGCTGGTCGAACTGGTCCTTGGCCCGGTTGAAAATCTCCGGCCCCGCGTGGTGCTGCACCAGGAAGAGGGGGATGTCGTTCAGCTCCACCGTGTAGGGAATGGACGTTAAACTCCCGGACTTGACCTTCAGTGGGTAGGGTTGGTCGTCGTTGCACCAGTCGCAGATGTACTCGATGCCCTCTTCGGCCAGAATGTCGGGGGTGTCGAAGGTCTCGGCCAGACCGGGGCCCATCCAGCCGCGGGGGGCCGTGCCGGTGAACTCGCGGATAGTGTCGATGGTCTTCCGGATGACCGCCCGCTCGTCCTCCTCCCGGTTGAGCACCCGTTGGATGAAGCCGTGGCCCAGCATCTCCCAGCCCGAGTCCAGGCTTTCTTGCACCAGCTGGGGGTAGGAGAGGCAGACCGAGGCGTTGAGGCTGACGGTGGCGCGGATGCCGTGGTTGTCCAGCACCCGTTTCATGCGCCAGAACCCGGCGCGGAGGCCGTAGTCGAACCAGGCGAAGTTGGGGATGTCGGGGATGGTGGTCACGCCCTGGGGGGTGGGCAGCACCGTGCGGGCCATGGGTTCGTTGATGTCCCACTCCTCGACGTTGATGATGGGCCAGACGGCGACGCGGGCGTTTTGGGGCAGCTTCAGAGGCGGGCGGTGGAACAGAGGAGAGTAGTCGGCGCGGGGATTGGCCATGTTGACTCCAGATGGTTTTTGGATGGGGTGTTTGGCGGGGAGTTTACGGCATCAACTGGCGGAGGGCCAACCCCGCGGGGGCGGGAATGACGGGTGGGGGGTTGGGGAATGACGCCTTCATGCCAATTGATCATACAGGTCGGTCCAGTTCGGGTTGTTTTCTTCAATCAATCTGAGTTTCCAGGTTCGGCGCCACTTTTTTAAATTTTTTCACGGGCGATTGCGCTGTCCATAGTTTCGTGGCTTTCGTACCAAACCAAATCGTGGACTCCGTGGCTGTTGGTGAAACCCTCTACCAGGTGGTTTTTGTGTTGCCACACTCGTTGTGTGAGGTTGGAGGTTACGCCAAGGTAGAGTGTGCCGTTGCGCTTGCTGGCCAGGATGTAGACGCAGGGTTGTTTCATTTCTTGTATCGTTCCGTGGGGGTTCTGGATTCCCGCCTACGCGGGAATCCAGGCTTCGTGGGTTTATGGATTCCCTACAACTCTATAAACCCAACGCTCCTGCTCCCAGGCGGGCTAGGTCTTCGTCTTCTTGGGCGGATAGGCCGCTGACGCCGATGGCGCCCAGGACGGCGTTGCCGGCCGGGTCGGTGATGACCACTGCGCCTTGGGCCGATACCAGGTTGGGGTTGCCCATGTCGCTGACGCTGCGGCCCTGGCTCTTCAGCCGGTCGGCGTAGACCGCCGAGTCGACGCCGGATAGGGCCGAGGTGTAGGCCTTGCGGATGGCGAAGGTCTGCGGGTTGGGACGGCAGTTGTCCATGCGGGCGTAGGTGAGCAGGTTGCCCGCGTCGTCGACGATGGCCATGGCTACCGGGCGGTCGGGCTCCTGGGTGGCCTTGGCGATCATGGCGTTGATGGCGGCTTGGGTCTGGGCCAGGCTCAATTGCGGTTTGTTGTACATAAACTCGTCTCCTTGGGGGTTATTCGGGTGCTGCTGGGGGTGGTTCCGGGCCATTCTAAACCTGCCGTTGGGGAGTGACAAGCAGGTTTTCTTCGGCTGGCCCTGCTAGTGACCAGGGGTTCCGGTGAGTTCCTTTTGGGACTCCTGCTGGCTGTACTATTCTGTCCCATTTTGTACCATTTGGCCTCAGTGGGGGGTTATGGGGGTGGTGTGTTGGGTGGTTTTACTGATGCGGGAATGGATTCCTGACTTTCGGTTTCCCTTACTCCTGGCACTCCTGGATTCCCGCTTTCGCGGGAATGACGAAGGGGCAGGAACCTGTTTAGTAAATCGTTCGCGCATCAATAGTTTAGCTGGGTGGTGTTGAGGTTGGGAAGGGGCAAGTGTCAGTAGGGGAGGGGCTTTTGATTGTTGTTGGGGGGAGTTTGCGGCGGCTAGTCCGGGGCAAACCGGCTGGGGCGATGGATTTTAGATTCCTCCCTACGGTTCGGAATGACAGGTAAGGGGCGGTCGGAATGACAGGTTGGGGGTTGGGGACAGGGCAGCGTTTGAAGTGACGGGGATTTCTGGGTTCCCGCCTGCGCGGGAATGACGGTGGGGGCCGGGATGATTGGGGGGTTGGGGTGACGGTATTGGTTGGGGTGACGGTTTGGTTGGGGCGACGGTTTGGGGCGGGGTGCCCTTCTACGGGGCTGGGGCGTTGGTTACTGACAGATGGCCGTTGACAGTTACGGTGACGCATCTGTAACGTAAATATCAACAACTAAACCCTGGAGACAGGGAACGAAAGAATCCGGTCCGGCGCCCCCACCGCTGGACCAGGCCCTGGGACAGACCCGCCGTGGTCTGTCCCTTTTTGTTGTCTGATTCCAGGGCCGGGAGCAGGTATGACCCTAAGAGAAGAGACTAATTTGGCAGGTTGGAAACGGCTCTTGACCGTGTTGGAAGCGGTCGGGGAAGGCCACGGAGAGGCGCCGGTGTTGGCCGAGGCGCAGGCCATGACGGTGGCATTGTCCACCGACGAGGTGGACCGCCACGGCGACATTATCTCGGCCGACGGCTGGCAGTTGGACGCTTACCTGGAAAACCCGGTGGTCCTCTGGGCCCACGACCACCGGGTTCCGCCGATTGGCCGGGCGGTGCAGGTGTGGCGGGAACCCCACCGGCTGCTGGCCCGCCTGGAATTCGCCCCCACCCTCTTCGCCCAGGAGGTGGCGGCCCTGTACCGGCAGGGCTACCAGCGGGGAATATCGGTCGGGTTCAAGCCGCTGCGCTACCAGGAGCGGCGGGACGAAAAGACCGGGGCCTTCATCGGCGTGCATTTCTTGGAGCAAGAGCTTCTGGAAGTGAGCGCGGTGGCAGTTCCGGCCAACCGGGGAGCCCTGCTGCGGCCGGCAGGACTTGCCGGGCCCGTGAGGAGTTATCCAGGGGAAGACCTGCCCCGTTTGCTGGCCGAGCTGAGGAAGTACGCCAGCCTGGGCGCCTGACCGAACCAAAATAACCCAAGGCCAAAATAACCCAAGGAAGGAGAGAAAAATGGAAATCGCAACGCAAGACCTGGAACTGATCAAGAAGGAAATGGCCGCCATCCGGGACTTTTACCAGCAGCGGCTGGACGCGGAACTGCCGCCCCTTAAGGAAGAAGTGGACCGGATGGCGGCCCAGTTGGCCGGGGTGCAGGAACGGGAGAAAGAGGGCCGCCGCCGGGCCATCCTGGAGGGCTTGGCCGCCGACGAACACCCCCGGGTTCCCTTGGGCAAATACCAGGGGATGGACCTGTTGGACCTGGCGTGCATCCGCAGCGTGTTGGGGGCCCAGGTTCGGGAGCCCGCCGGCATTAGCCCGCGGATGCTGGAGGACTGGCAGAACAACCTGAAGGCGGCGATGGACAGCACCACCGCCGGACCGGGCGACGAGTTGGTGACGACCCAGGAGGCCGCCGCCCTCTGGATGGACGTGGACTTGGAAACCCTGGTGGCCCCCCTGTTTTCCCGGGTCGACATGCCCACCAATCCCTTTGAAATCCCGCTGCAACTGGGCGACGTGAACTGGTACCCGGGCACCGAGAACCTGGCTACCACCACGACGGCCCTGAACACGGCGCGGCAGACCCTGACGGCCCATGAGTTGGTGGCCGAGGTCCCCTGGTCGCTGACGTTGGATGAGGATGCAGTCATCGCCATGGCCGCTGAGGTCCGCAACTCCCTGGTGCGCAACGCCGTGGAGGTCATCGACGACGTGCTGCTCAACGGCGATACCACGCTGACCAACAACATCAACGCCGATGGCGCGACCATCTCCTCCGCCGACGCGGGCAAGGCGCAATGGCTGGTGGGGTTCGACGGGCTGCTCCACCTGCCCCTGGTGGACAACACCGGCCAGGCCAACAACCACAACGCCGCCGTCTCCGCCGATATGTTCAACGAGGTGCGGGCCAAGCTGGGGAAGTACGGAGTCCGCCCCTCGGAGCTGGCCTACATCGTGGACGTTAACAGCTACATCCGCTCCCTGGGCATCGACAGCTTCCGGACCCTGGACAAGCTGGGCCCCAACGCCACGCTGCTGCGGGGACAGTTGGGCGCGGTGGAGGGGATTCCGGTCATCGTGTCGGAGCAGATGGCCCTGGCCGACGCCGACGGCAAGGTCACCGATGATGGCAACACGGCCAACACGGGACGCCTGCTGCTGGTGAACCGTTCCCAATGGCGGGTGGGCTACCGGCGGGATCTGCTCATCGAGACCACCCGGGACATCCAGAAGCGGCAGAACATCATGGTGGTCAGCATGAGGGTGGCGTTCATGGAGCGCACGGGCAACCGGGCGACGGCCACCCACACCGCGCTGCAATACAACATCACCGGCATTGCTTAACCAATGCCCTTGGCGAAGGTGAAGGGGCACGGGGGCGAGCGTCGCAGTTAGAGGGTGTGTGGAAATTCGCGCGATGCCCAATACGTCCCTTCCCCCTTGACGGGGGAAGGTTAGGATGGGGGTGAAAACCCATTTCTCGCACACCCTCTAAGACCTGAAACAACCCGTCAAAAAAGTAACAGGGTCTTTTAATTGTTGTTGTGAGGAAGTTGCGGAGAATAGTCCAGGGGCAAACCGGCTGGCAGGGATGGATTTTAGATTCCTCCCTACGGTTCGGAATGACAGGTTGGGGGGGTCAGGATGAGCGGGGGAAGGGTTCGGGATGCCCCCCCTTACGGGGCTCAGGGCGAACCTTCGACTGGCTCAGGACAAGGGTGGGGGGGCTGGAAGCGGCTTTTGGGGAGCATTGAAAGACCCCGCTAAAAAGGAGAGGAAATGCCCAATTTGTATGCCAATCTCGAAATGGTCAAATCGCCCGGCGCGCTGAACATATCCGGCGGGAGTTTCGACGCCCGGCTGTTGGCTCTGCTGGAGGCGGCGTCGCGCTGGATTGACCGCCACTGCAACCGCCACTTCTACGTTGTGCAGGAGGCCCGCGTCTTTGACGGCGCCGGGCCGTCCCTGCTGGTGCCGGATCTCATCCACGTTGACACGCTACGCTCCGCTGACCTGGGCGGCGGCGGGTTTGAGAGCCGTTGGGAGCCGGCGCAGTACCGGCTGTACCCCAACAACGCCCGGCCCACCCAGCCCTGGGGAGGCCCCTACCACCGCATCCTGGCTGTGGGGGTGGGCCGCCAGGCTGCTTTCCCGCCGGGCCAGGGCACGGTGGAGGTCAAGGGCCGCTGGGGGTTTCGGGAAGTGTGGGAGCCCGCCGGTTGCGCCGTGGCTGCCGGATTTGACCTGGCCGTTGACGGCGCGGCGCTGACCGTGGACGACGCGGGAGAGTTGTCGCCGGGCCACACCGTCCTGCTGGAAGGCGAGCAGCTTTTCGTCAGCGGGATAGCGGGCAATGAACTGACGGTCCAAAGAGGGACCAACGGGACCGCCGCCGCGAGTCATGCCGCCGGAACGGGGCTGAAAATATTCCGGTATCCGCCGCCGGTGGCGGAAGCCTGGTTGTCAATGACGGTGCGGACCTGGTTGGGACGAGTACCCGAAGCTGCGGGCCCCGGGTACAGCAATGGGCGGGCCCCCGAAACCTGCGGCCCCGGCCCACAGGTGCGGGAGTTGCTGGCGGGCTATCGGCGGCTTCCCACCGGCGCCGGGCTCTAGGAGGCCGCCCGTGAGCTTGTCCCAAGTGCGCGAAGGCATCGTGTCCCGTTTGGAGTCCATCGCCGGATTGCGGGTCTACTCGGAACCTCCGGCCTCGGTGAACCAATTCCCGGCGGTCATCATCGGCCGCACCGGAATCGCCGCCGCCTACGATTTGACCATGAAGGGCGGCGGCGTCCGCTACACCCTGGAGGTGCTGGTGGTGGTTGCCTCGGGCGACGCGGTGGAAGCCTGGAGCGGTTTGGAGGCTTACGTCCAGCCCACCGGCGCGGCCTCGGTCAAAGCGGCGTTGGACGGGGACCTGGACGGCGCGGCCCAGTGGGCGCGGGTGACCGGCGCGGCCAAGGTGGGCCAGGTCAGCTACCGGCGCACCAGCTTTTGGGGAGCGGCCTTTCAGTTGGAGGTCCAGTCCGATGGCTAGCTATGTTCCGGTGGATTCCAACCAGGACGATTGCAAAGTGATGCAATTCTGAGGAAAAGGAACGCTTGCCAGGCCACGGGCTCCCTGGATTCCCGCCTACGCGGGAAAGACGGTAGGGGTTCGTAGGGACTTCGCAATTGGCCTGGGATTCCAACCCGCCGCCAGACCCCAGAAATTTACCAGGAGGCAAAACATGGCCCAGTATTTGACCGAGGGAGCCACCCACATTGAGGTTGACGATGCCGGTGGGACGGTCCGAGACCTATCGGCTTACGTGGAGGAAATCGAGCCTTTGGGGGAAGGAGTTGGGTACCTGGATGTGACGGGCTTGTCCGACGCGGCCCAGCGAATCGTCGCCGGCCCCTGGGTATCTCAAGAATTCCTGCTGCGGGGCGTGTTCGACGACACGGCGGACACGGGCCCCGACGCCGTCCTCTCCGGCATCGTCGGGCTCATCGGGACCGTCAGCTACGGCCCGGCGGGCAACACCGGGGGCCGCCGCCGGATCACCGGCAGGTTCCTCTGCCTGTCCTACCGGGTCATAGCCCGCCTGGGGAAACAGGTGCGGTTCGAGTCTCGTTTCAAGCAGGACGGGCCGGTGACCCTGGACTCGTGGGACTAACGGCAATCCCAACTAAGGAGCGCAAGAGCTATGACAACTCCCCATTGGCGGATCTGGGTAGACTGGGACGACGACGGCGTCTGGGGTGAGGCCAACGAAGACCTGACCGCGGACGTGCTGGGGTTCGATTGGCGGTGGGGCCGCGGCCCGTCCAACGACCACGCCGCCCCCGCCCGCTTCAACTTGGACCTGCGCAACGACAGTCAGAAATACTCGCCCCCCAACTCCAACTCCGCCCTGGCGGGCAACTTGAAGACGGGCCGACGGCTCTGGGCCCAGTTCGCCTACCCCTACGACGATTTTTCCGGCGGGGTGGACCCGGCGGGACAATCACTGCCCGTGGGAGAAGGTTTTTCCTGGGTTAAGCACAACTGGGGGGCCAACGGCTTTACCGCCTCCAACGGCCGGTTGCAGGCGGTAACCGGCGGGTGGGCGGACGCCATCTACACCGTGGATTTTGGCGATGCCGACGCCCACCTGGGGCTGCACTACCAGCGAAACAGCGACGCCGGAGGGGGATTGGTCTTGCGCCTGGCCAGCCCCTTCAATTATCTGCGGGTCGGTTTTGGCGCCACCGGCACCGTTCTGGAACGGGTCGCCTTCGGCGCGGTTACCAGCATCCGCTCCGGCAATGCCCTGACCGCCGGGGTCAATTACTTCATGGAAGTGGAGCTGCACGGTCCGTCGGTGAGCCTCTTCATCACCGATCTGGACGCGGGGGCGTCGGAACGCCAAGAAATCCTGGACGGGGCGGGCGGCGCCGGCAACTTAACCGCCACCCGGCACGGGTTGTGGCACAACGGCTCGGCCGCCACCGACCGGTGGAGCCATTTTGGGGGCTGGCGCAGCTTCTTCCACGGTCAGGTGGATAGCATCGTTCCCAACCCCGGGCAAAAGTCCTGCCGGTTGACCGCCTTCGACGCCCTGCAAAACCTGAAAAGCGTCCGAATCTACAACCTCATCACCGGCAACAGCGTCCGTTCCGGCTCGGTGGCGGGCAGCATCCTGAACTGGGCCGGTTTCACCGCCGCCGACCGTCAACTGGAACAGGGGCGGGTGTTGGTATCCAGCGGCCCCAGGGCGGTGTGGCGCACCACGGCCCGCCAGGCGTTGAACGCCGTGCAGGAGGAAGAAGACGGTTTCATCTACGTGGACGGGCGGGGTTACCTGCGGTTGGAAGCCGCCGGCCACCGCGATGCCGCGCCTCATACCGCCTCGCGGGTGATGCTAAACACCGCCAAGGCCGGCAGCCCCTACCTGTCGGGCCTGACCTGGGACGACGGCAGCGACGGGTTGGAAAACAGCGTCAGCTTCCGCTACCGGCGGCTGGAATCCCACGGCCTGCAGGAAATCTGGCGGCTGCGGGAGGTTGCGGCTATTCCCGCCGGTGAAACCCAGGAGTTCCTGGCCGAAAGCTCGGAGTACGACGCGGTGGAGAGCGTCAGGACACCGCTGGCAGATACCGACTACACCGCCAACAGCGCCGCCGACGGCACGGGGACCGGCCTGACTTCCAGCCTGACCGTGACCCTCATCGAAGCCGCCAAGTTCCAGGGGCGGGGACGGCTGGTGCGGGTGGTCAACGGCTACGCCACCGCCACCGCTTACGTTACGCTGTTGAAGCTGCGGGCCGACCGCGCCTATAAATTCTCGGAACCCACCATATATCAGACCCAGGACACCGCCAGCCAGACGGCCCACGGGGAGCGGGCCGGAGAGGTCGACTGCCGGTTCATCGACAACTACGCCGCCGCCCGATCCGCCGCCGGTTCCCGGCTGGCCCGTAAAAAGGAACGCAAGCCCCGCCTGACGCTGACCCTGCCCAACGGCGACGGCAAGAACCTGATGCAGATGGTCCACCGCACCCTGTCGGACCGCGTGACGGTCGTTTATTCGGACATGGGCATCAACCAGGACTTCTTCATTGAAGGAATGGAACTGCGGGTGGTGGCCCGCACCGGAGAAATGACGGCCTGTTGGCTGGTGCAGGGGGTATAAGATGCTGTCGACCCAGGATTTCGCCCAGCAAGTTTGGCTGTCCCTGGAAAACATCCGGGAACGTTTGGCGGTGGTGGAAACCGAGGTGCGCCACCTGCGGGAAGACGTCGCCGGCCTGGAAGAATCTTTGAAGGAGCACCTGACCGCCCACCAACACGGCTTCGGCCCTCCCGTCGAAACCCCCGATACCGGAGCGGTGGTCACGGTAAAGCTGGGCCGCAAGCTCCTGGGAGGCAGCACCGCCGCCGGAGCCGCCGCCGCCCTGGCCGGTTTGGCCAAAGCGTTGGGCTGGTGGTAGAGGGTTAGAGGTTTTTGTCCCGGCCTTAAACTCTCAAAATGGGAATTAAGGTTAAAGGCCGTGGGTTTCGATCAGCAGCAACAGACCTTCCCTTCCCAGTCCGGTCTGCCTTGGCCCGAGGATCGCGGCCAGAGTTCCTTGGGGTATGTCATGTCCGGTATTCTTGACCACCGTGATCCGTGTCCGGTCACCGGACCGTTTTATGAGAAACTCCCCATGATTTGATCGGCGTATCGGTTGCCAGCCATCGGCTACCAGGAGTCTGTAAAGCTGCCGGCCTTTTAGCGTCGGGAGGTCGGGCATCTATCGACTGACGAGATTTCCATCGGCCTGTACAATCGTATCTATCGGAACAACTCTGGGCACCAAGAACGGACCGTTGGAGCCAATGGTGTCCTGAAAAAGCTTGTTCCAGGAGTCCCCAGAACCGCGAACGGTGAATTGGTCAGGAACTTTTTCAGTAGGTTGGAGGGTTATCCCCCAATCCTCGAAGAACCGGGCTCGTTCCCCCACTTCTTCCAGGACATTTAGGTGGTCGACCACCAATTCCTGAAGCTCTTCTTGGCAGGCTTTCAAGGTCCGGGCGAAGGTGCTGGTTCCGAGTTCCAGGCACACGCCTACCCACTTGTTGCCTTCCTTGGCGAAGCTGAGCGTTACGGTAATATACTGCGTGGTCATTTTTGCCTTCCTAGACCTGGCATCTCGACTGGTTGGAACAGCGCCGTTAATTGGAACCGTAAACCCGCCGTAAACCCGGTGTCAACGGAATTTGCATCACCCCTGGCAAGAACCATTTTACCAACAGGTATGGCCGGGCTTAAAGCAGCAGATGTCAGTGGGCTCGTTCCCCCTCCCCACGGGTTCCAAAAACCGATTGACTCCGGCCCGCGACGAGTAACAGTTACAGTCTCCACAAACAAACTTCCTGGAAATGGAATTCCTTGGCGTCCTGGTGCAGTATGTTCCCTTCCAGGTCTTCAATTCTATGCGTCGTGGCCACATGCTTGCCGTCGGGGAAGCTATGTTTGACTATCCGGCTAATGCTGTGGGGATAATGGTGCGACGGAGCGTCTTTGTTACGATAGCGCTAAGAAGACGCCCATCCCGAATTATTCCTCAATGTTGTGGCAACGTGAAGCAGATGACTGAGTTGTTTGAGTTATTGCAAAAGCACCTTAAGTCCTCCAAGAATCTTCGTGATTGTGCTGAATGGTTGGCGGGGGTGGATTGGGATGACCAGAGTTGCCCAACGAAGAAAGGGAATCTTTGGGGCTGTTCGAGTTGTTGTCCACCGAAGTTGCCGAACGCCTAGAGATGAAAGGGAATTCCGGGACGCGACGAACGATTTTGTTGCAGCTACGAATGCCAAAAACTCTGCAAAAGCGCCGTTGCGATGACAGTGCGCAGCGTCATTCGATGTTGGTAATTTTACCCATGCGATTCGTCATCCCTAAGCCGGCAAATGTCAGTAACCCTTTAACGTCCCCAACCTGCCGCTCCTTCCTTGTCGCTTCCCTGCCTGACCGGGTATGATATGGCCGGTTACCCGGCGGGGGCGTTCTGCCGTCCCGCCTCTTCAATTTTTGCAAAAATCCCTGGGGAGGTCCTGTTTTGGTCGACGAAGTTTATGACGTCATCGTGGTGGGGGCCGGCAATGCCGCCCTCAGCGCCGCCATCGCCGCTAAGGAAAAGTGCGAGTCCGTGCTGGTCGTTGAAAAAGCCCCCGACTACTTCCGGGGCGGCAACACCTACTTCACCGGCGGCATCATCCGGTTCGCTTTCAACGGCATCGATGATATCAAAGCCCTGATCCCCGACATGTCCGAGGCCGAAGAAAACTCCATCGAAGTTGGCAGCTACACCGAGGACGACTACTACGACGACATGATGCGGGTCACCCACGGCCTTTCCGACCCGGAACTGGCCCAAATCCTGGTCAGCCAGGCCCACCCCACCATGAAGTGGCTCCAGGAAAACGGCGTCCGCTTCGTCCTCTCCTTTGGCCGCCAGGCCTTCAAGGACGGCGACAAGTTCCGCTTCTGGGGCGGCCTGGTGGTCGAAGCCGTCGGCGCGGGCAAGGGCCTCTCCGACCAACAGTTCGAGGTCTGCCAGCGGCGGGGCGTCGAAGTCCGCTACTCGACCCAGGGCGTCAGTTTGCTCCAGGACGACAAAGGCCGGGTCAGCGGCCTGCGGGTCCTGGGTCCCGACGGGTTTGAAGACATCGCCGGACGCTCGGTGGTGCTGGCCGCCGGCGGTTTCGAGGCCAATGCCGAAATGCGCTGCCGCTACCTGGGCCCCGGCTGGGAGATGGTCAAGGTTCGGGGCATCCCCTACAACACCGGCGACGGCATCCGCATGGCCCTGGACATCGGCGCTCAGTCCCATGGCCACTGGAGCAGTTGCCACGCCGTTGCCTGGGACATGAACGCTCCCCCCTTCGGCGACCGCACGATCACCGAGCTGTTTCAGAAGCACTCCTACCCCTTCGGCCTCATCGTCAACCTCGACGGAGAGCGGTTCCTGGACGAAGGATTGGACTTCCGAAACTACACCTACGTCACCTACGGGCGGGCGTTGCTATCCCAGCCCCAGGGTCTGGCTTTCCAGGTGTTCGACGAGAAGGTCAAGCATCTGCTGCGGGATGAATACTGGATTCCCCAGGCCACCATGGCCCAGGCCAACACCTTGGAGGAACTGGCCGCCCGTCTGGACATCGACCCCCAGGGGCTGGTCAGTACGGTTAACGAGTACAACGCCGCCGTCCGCACCGACATTGACTACAACCCCACCGTGAAGGACGGCCGCCGCACCGAGGGGCTGACGTTGGACAAGACCAACTGGGCCGAGACCCTGGACACGCCGCCCTACTACGGTTGGGCGGTGACCACCGGAATATCCTTCACCTTTGGCGGGGTCAAGATCAATACGCGGGGCCAGATAGTGACCAACGCCCAGGAACCCATCCCCGGCCTGTACGCGGCGGGAGAAATGGTAGGCGGGCTGTTCTACTACAACTACCCCGGCGGCTCCGGCCTGTCGGCGGGCATGGTCTTTGGCCGTCTCTCCGGCACCAGCGCCGCCGAAGACGCCAATTTATTGAAGGATATTTAGGGGATGGTGCACTTCTATCCTCCCGCAGGCCAGATGAGCGGGTTGCGTGGCCAGTTTCGTTCTGGAACTTCTTCATCATTGCGAAGCATTAGTTGACTGACCAGGATTTTGAAACCGTTATCGCTCTGGGCCATGAACTGGGAGGATTAGAATTCAAAGGGCCTGGCCCAATAACCCATAGTGGGCTAGTAGCCCAAGTAGTCAGAGCATCGCTAGGAATGGCCAACAGACGTGACGGTGGCAGTATCATAATTGGAGTGGAAGACAACGAGGGTACGCCCAACCCCATTGGTCTCAGCCAAGCCGACTCGGATACATGGTCCTACGACCAGATTGCCGACCAAATCGCTCGCTATGCCGATCCGAGTGTCAGTTTTGACCTGGAAACCAAGGTGTAGAATGGAAACCGGTACGTTGCCATTGACGTGGCTGAGTTTGACGATATTCCGGTTTTGTGCAAACGGGCCTATGGGAATGTGCTTCGCGATGGAGCGTGCTACGTAAGACCGCGACGCAAACCGGAAACTTCGGAGATTCCAACCCAGGCCGACATGAGGGACTTGCTCGACCTGGCGACGGAAAAGGAAGTGCGAAAATATCTGGAAAGGGCACAACGGCTTGGCCTAATTTCCCTTTCAACGACGACCCCTCCAGCGGAGAGTGCAGAGCTTTTTAATCAGGAATTGGGTGATGCGTTATGAGCGAATTGTTGGACAAGATTCGTTCCCGGGGTCACTGGAGGGTACTAATTCGGCCCGCTAACTTTGAAAAACACCGCGTCTCCGAAATCACGGACTTATACCCGATTCTTCAGAAGACCGCTGTTCGGTTTCGCGGTTGGGATTTCCCTCATGTCGCTATAGAAGAAACGCTTGTCTTTGAAAACCACATAGGACAAGATACGGAATGGGACATCTTTGACGAGCTATGGCGATTCTACCAAAGCGGCCAGTTCATTCACTATTCCGGTTTCATTGAAGACCGATTGGATCGGCATAAGTCATGGCAGCCGCCACACGGTTGGAAACCTGGTGTTTCCTTAGACCCGGTGGGAGTGATTTTTCGGTGTACCGAAATTTTCGAGTTTGCCGCGCGGTTGACCTTCACAGAAGCCGCCGATGACCAAACACACTTGGAGATTTCAGCGAACGGAATAAACCAACGTATTCTAAGAAGCGAGACCGGCAGACTTAACCTCCCGGGAATTTACCAGTGTCAGATTGAGAATCTGGACTTGAAATATGATTATCCCAACGTCCACTTAGTTGCCAATGCACGGGAGTTGGCATTAGAGCCCATCAAAGAGTTATTTAACCGATTCGGGTGGAACACTGACAAAAGCTTGCTCAAGGATATTCAGTCGGAACTCCTCAGAAACGCACCAATAGTGGTAGGGTGAATTTTTCAATTGAAGGCTTTAGGAGAAATCCTAAAGGTCGTCTTGATTCTCGGTAACACAACCCTCTACCCGTCGGACCCCGGAATTTAAGAGGCACGCTTGGGGAGTCCGCTCCCGGCCGGACCCCGCGTATTCCCTAGTAAAGCTGTACTCGGGGGAAATGGTGGCCTTCGTCATGTTAAGGAGTCCGGTCAAGTAGGCATGATTCGAAGGGGAACTTCGGCGCCGGAGACGTTAAAGGTAAGTGCTTTCGGGCGTAACGATAACCCGCTCGGCCTCCGTGCCATTCCGCATTAACCGGGCATCCCGCCAACGGTTCTGGTCAGGGGCCTCCGGTTGAGGGGCCAACCGCAGGGCCGTTTAATTGGCGTTGTGGGTAGGTTGCGGGGAATAGTCCGTGGGAAAACTGGCTGGGGCTATGGATTTTAGATTCCTCCCTGCGGTCGGAATGACAGGATGAAAGTGGGGTCGGAAAGATAGGTAAGGGGTTTGGAATGACCGCCTTCGATGTAGCTCAGGATGATGGGGGGTTGGAAGCGGCGTCGACTTCGCCACCCGGCTGCTTCGGGGCCTGGCAGGCGACCACTCCCCACCTGTTTGCAGATTTGGAGTAATCGAATGTTAAGTAGAGTAGACCGAGGAATAGGCTTGGCTATTTTCTTCTTGGTTTATGGGTTCCTTGGGTTAGTGGCATTAGTGATGTCCTTTGACATATTGCGGGATGCGACATGGGGATTTCGCTTTTTATAGCTGTCATATTCTTGATGCCCTTGATTTTTTTACCGTTGGTTTTTGCCAATGCCATAATCATGGGGCTGATGGTGTTGATCGATGGCCAAAGATGGACGAGGTTCCTTGTGTTCCCATGGGTTTTTATGGCGGTTCTCGGTGGGATAGCCGCGCTATTGTTGTGAGAGGTCGAAGAAATTGTCGTTTTCGGGCTGCTGGGGATAGAACCCTGGGCTTACAAATACTTGGTGGCCTCGTGGGCTTGCGACCAATGATTCCTGCCGCCCGGCAGCTCAAAACCTTGGCTACCCAGTATATGCCCAACCATTGGGGTCATTCACGCCAAGGGGAATCTTGCCCTGCGGCGGCAAACCTACGTCTTGGCCCTATACGGCCGCCTGTCCCCCTACGACACCCTGGCCCGGGGCCGCTTGCCAGGGCAGGTACGACCTGGATTCCCGCCTTCGCGGGAAGGACGATAGGTGTTCGTGGGGACTTTGCAATTGTCCTGGCCCTGGCCCGGGGACGCTTGACCGTCGCCGCAAACCTGGAACTGGCCGCCGGTTTTGGCAAACGCCTTCCAGGGCGGCTAATCCCGGTCGTCGTTTACGAGTTACTGACAAACACTGGTTTACCATCAGTCCCGGCTTGAGATATCATCGGATGGAAAAGTGCATTCAAACAACCTCTAATGACGACTAAGGTAATCCACGAAATCCGTGACCCGGTTCACGTGTTCATCACTCTCGATTCCGACGAGAGGGCCGTCCTTGATTCCCGTCCCGTGCAGCGTTTGAGGCATATTCACCAGTTGGCAATGGAATATTTGGTTTACCCAGGGGCCAGCCACAAACGATTCGAACACGCCTTAGGCGTTATGGAGCTATCCAGCAGGGTCTACGATGTGATAACCCGAACCGATTTGGTTAATGACCGTGTCAGGAGTTTGGTCCCTGAAATTGCAAACGAAGACCAACGAAGATATTGGCGCAGGGTACTTAGAATGGCAGCTCTCTGCCACGATATAGGCCATCTCCCCTTTTCCCATGCCGCTGAGGACGAATTGCTGCCTGAAGGATGGACGCATGAAACGATTACGGCAGAATTGATCCGAAGCAACGAAATGCAGCCGATCTGGCAGGCGGTGACTCCGCCTCTCCGAGTGGACGACATCGTAAAGTTGGCGGTCGGACCCGCCAAATCGCCTAACTTGGTGTTTTCCGATTGGGAAGCCGTGCTTTCCGAGATTGTGGTAGGCGACGCTTTCGGGGTAGACCGTATGGATTACCTGCTAAGGGACTCTCTGCACGTGGGAGTCCAGTATGGGAGGTTCGACCATTACCGTCTGGTTGACACGCTCCGAATACTCCCCAAGAGCGATGATGCCGATGCTTCGGAGCAACCCACTCTCGGTCTTGAAGAAGGAGGGATTCAGTCGGCCGAAGCCCTTTTGTTGGCTAGGTATTCGATGTTCTCGCAAGTGTACTTGCATCCCGTCCGACGAGCATACGATATCCACCTTAAGGACTTCCTGCGGGAATGGCTTCCCCAATCGGTATTTCCCACGAACACTCAAGAGTTTTTGGAACTCTCCGATATCGAAGTGTTGGCGGCTATTCGCCAACAGGCAAACCGAGGGTCAGAACCTGCCATGAGAATTGCCAGAAGGGAACACTTCAAAGTTGTTTATTCCAGGAACCCGGTGGATTTGCTCCTAAACCCGGAAGCAGGTAGGGCTGTCAGCCTGGCATTGAGTGAACGGTATGAGCCAGACAAGGTCAAACTCGACAACTACGTCCCTTCAAGCAGTAGTTTCGATTTTCCAGTGCTACAATCCGATGGCCGAATCGGTTCATCTTTAGATGTCTCCGACCTGCTGAGGCGCATCCCCATCGCGGCAATTGATTTTGTTTTTGTTGACCCAGTAATTCGGGGCGAAGCTCAAGAATTCATTCGGGATTCCCGTAGGGCTATTCTAGAAAGTGGGTAATAGTAGCGAAAGAACATGACGGCACTAGAGAACATAGAACGTTGGGCGTTAGTTGCCAAGTTAGTGCAGGGTATGCGGGAGAAACGAGGGTGGGCCGGCGAAACCCACATCCAGAAAACCCTCTTTTTCCTGAAACATTTGTTGCAGGTCCCTGTCGGGTATACCTTTGTACTTTAGAACCTGTTTGCAATCTCTAAAATATGATAAGTTGAGACGATTACCGGAGGGAAATCATGTCTCATTCCTATCCCAGCGACATCAGCCGGGAGCAATTTACCCGGATTCTGCCGGATTTGGAGTCGGCCCGCCGCCGGACCAAGCCCCGCACCGTGGACTTGTACGACGTTTTCTGCGGGGTGCTCTATCTTTTGATGGTCGGACTGCAGGTCCCTGTCGGGTATACCTTTGTACTTTACAAACACGGGCCATATTCTTTTGACCTGCATGATGACCTTGGTGTAATGCTAGCGCATTTCATACTCAACACCGAGCCTCGAAGCGGTAACGGCGCCTCTTTCGGGATCGGTGACACTGGAGAAACAGTAATGGAACGAGGGCGAATGGTCGTAGATCAGTATGAAGATCAACTGCGGTTTACCGTTGACGCCTTGGGTACTAAAGACGTAAGAACTCTTGAGCGCTACGGTACGGCGTTACTGGTCAAAGAGATATTTTTCGATTTCAAAGACGAAGTTTTGGCTGAAAAAATCGTCGAACTAAAACCCCACATCCCATCCCCCCTTGCCTTGGAGGCCGTCCACGAGGTATCCAAAATCGAGAAAGATGCGGAGTCCAGGAACTTGATTATCGAATAGCCGAGATAACCGGGAGAAATCATACTTCTGATTCTCGCGGTTCTCATCTATCCATTGCTGGTGGCCCCTTCATGATCCAAATGTTTCTTCAATCGGTGGCGGCGCGCTTTCTAACCGATTTGGCGTATACTGGTTCCAGCGAATCCACAGGAGCCTACTCCTTTGTCCCTCATCCCCTCTAGGCCCACCAACGTCTACTACGGGTGGTACGTCGTAGCAACCACCGTCTTCATCGCCTTCATCGGCGTGGGCGCGCGTCAGGGGTTTGGCGTCTTCGTCGTCCCCATGAGCGCCGAGTTTGATTGGAGCCGCAGTAGCATCTCCTTCGCGGCCTCCCTGGGGTTCCTGCTCAACGGTCTCATCCAGCCTTTCGTGGGCCACATATTCGACCGCTTCGGCGGGCGCATCGTCATCAGCATCGGCCTAATCATCTTGGGGCTGTCCACCTTCTCCCTGGCCTTCACCTTCCACATTTTGTTCCTAATCTTCATGTTCGGCGTCGTCAGCTCGGTGGCCCTATCCGCCATCTCCATCACCACCACCGGCGCGCTGCTCAGCAAGTGGTTCCGCCGCCGCCGGGCCACCGCCATGGGCCTCAACTCCGCCGGCGTGTCGGTGGGTGGGCTGCTTCTGGTGCCCTTCGCCATGTACCTGCTCCAGGCCACCAACTGGCAGGTCACCTGGGCGGTGCTGGGACTGCTGGTGCTGGTCCTGGGTGTGCCCATGGTCTTCCTGTTCATCCGGGACGACCCCGAGAAGATGGGCCTCTACCCCGACGGCGACGAGGCTCCGCCCGAGGGCCCCGGCGGACGCCGCCGCAACTTCGGCGCCGGTCCCCTGGACACCGACAACTGGAGGGAATCTCTGCGCACCCTCCCCATGTGGCAGATGACCCTGTCCTACTTCGTCTGCGGGGCCACTACCGCCACCCTGGCCGTCCACTTCGTGCCCCACGCCCTGAACCTGGGGGTCTCCCCCACCACGGCGGCCCTGGCCTTCGGCTACATGATGGCCCTCAACGCCGTGGGAGCGGTGGCCGCGACCATGTTATCCGACCGGTTCGGGCGCAAGAACCTGCTGGGCGGCGTCTATTTCCTGCGGGGCTGCGCGTACATGCTGCTGGTGGCGGTGCCCGGCGAACTCAGCCTGTGGCTCTTCGCCTCGGTGGCCGGCCTGTCCTGGATCGCCACTGCGCCTCTGACCAGCGCCCTGACCGCCGACGTCTACGGACTGCGGGCCATCGGCACCATATCGGGCATCTCCTTCCTGTTCCATGCCCTCGGCAGCTTCGTGTTCATCTGGTTGTCGGGCTACCTGTTCGACGTCTTCGGCTCCTACACCGTGCCCTTCTCCATCGCCGGCGCGCTGCTCTTCCCGGCGGCCTTTTCCGCCTTCTCCATCCGCGAGCGCAAATACTCGGGCCGCTACGCCGGCCAGCCGGCCCAACCCGTCCCCGCCGCTGGCGCCGGGGACTGACCCGCCGTGTTCTGGGTCCTCCTGTCAACGCTGCCCCATCACGACGAGGCCGCCGACCCCACCCTGCTGGACTGGATTAAGCGCCTGTTGGACGGCATTTTAGGCGTCGGCCCCTGGCCGGTGGTGGTCCTGCTGGGCTTGGTTATCGTCCTGGTGCCCTTGAGCGTGATGGTCTTTTATCTAATAAACTCGCGGGCTTCCACCCAACCCCGGCCGTAACTCCAGGGGGCCAAAAATACCCTTGCCACCGGCCCGAAATCCGGTTAGACTAAACCGTGGTTTGGAGGCTGTGCCGGTTTAAGGGATTTTAGTATCAGCCCCGGGTCCGCCGGGTGCTGGGATGGCCCAATCTGGCACGGCGTTGGTAGACCAATAGGAGGAGGCTAGGAAAGAAGCCATGTTTGACCGAGATTCACTGGAAGCACTGTTTGAAGAACTCCGCGACGAGTACGAGTTGGAGCCGGACTGGGAAGAGATCCAGCGGGACGCCCATCTGGGCGTGGCCCTCGCCGACTCCGGTATGCTGGATGAGCGGCGGGGCAGCCTGGACGAACGGATCCTGTCCTACATCGACCGCCACAATCCCGGTTAATTAGACCCTCGTCGTAAACTAACCACGTTCCACCAGACCCCGGCCTCCCAGAGCGGCCGGGGTCTTTTTGTCGTTGGTCACCAACCCCCCATATCCTTAGCAAACGGGGACTTCAGATAACTGGGAACCACAGGTTTTTTTAAATTGTCCCGAAAACCCGCTTCCAGCCCCCTGCCCAATGTCATTCCGAGCCCCCCTACCTGTCATTCCGAACCGTAGGGAGGAATCTAAAATCCATCGCCGCAAGCCAGTTTGCCCCTGGATTCGTCGCCGCAACCTCCCCACAACAGCAATTGAAAGACCCTGCTGGGAACCAGGCGGGCCGGGCACTAACCAGTCTGGTAAGTGTTCAGAATTGATGAGTCGTCCTGCCATTAAACCATCATTCCGGCCTTGAGCCGGAATCCAGGAATCCCCGTCATTTCGAACGCTGGTTTCTCCCTGACCATTCTGGATTCCGGCTCGAGGCCGGAATGACGGACCTCGGGTTAGGCTAACTCCTTGATCCCGACCATTTACTAGAAATCATCCCCGGTTGACACCCACAAAGTCCGATACTAGTCTGTTAACTAGTCAGAAATTCCCCGGGAGTTCAATCATGCCAGCAAAATGGGCGGTCCAAGACGCCAAAGCCAAGTTCAGCGAGTTTCTGGAAGCCAGCTTGACCGACGGCCCCCAAATCGTTACCAAGCGAGGCGTTGAAACCGCGGTCCTCGTACCCATCGAACAATGGCGGATGCTGCAAAAAATGGCCCAGCCGGACTTGAAAAACCTGCTCCTGGCTCCCAGCCCGCGAACCGAAGAACTCACCCTTCCTAGAGAAAACCCTCTCCACAGTCCGCCGCAACCTTTGGAATAGCCCCACGTATTTGTTGGACACCAACGTCGTCTCTGAACTCAGGAAACCCCGTCCTCACCCTGCGGTCATCGAGTGGATTACCCAAATACCTTCGGAACAACTCCACCTATCCGCCGGCACCATCGGAGAAATCCAAGCAGGCATCGAAAAAACCCGGGAACAGGACGCCGCCAAGGCGGCGGAGCTGGAGCAATGGTTGGACCAGGTTATTCAGTCATACGGAATACTCCCCTTGGACGCTCCAACTTTCCGGCAATGGGCCAAGCTCATGCACCGCAAATCTGAAACAACAACGGAAGACGCGATGATCGCCGCCACCGCGATTATCAACGGGTTAACCGTCGTGGCCAAGAATACCAGGGATTTCCAAGATTTCAACGTCACTCTCATCAATCCCTTCATTGCCGGTACTACCGGGTTCCCCGATCCCCGCCAATAGCTCCGCCAACCCCCCACGCCTCGCCAACAGCCACCAATTTCCCGCTACTGACGGCCGCCGCTTGACACTTCCGGTGACGGTTCTCTAGTGTAAATAGCACAGGGACGACCCTCCTGACGGGGGCCGTCCTTTACTTTTTCCGGCCCCTCCAACCGGGCCGGCCCAACCACGGAGGTGATTAACCTTGTTGCAATGCCGCCGATGCTTTTCGTCCCATCTATTGCCCCTCAGTAAAGGGGCCGTCAGAGATAACCAGGTCTACCGCTGCGCCGAGTGCGGGTTCCTGTTCAGTCCGGCGGTCTCCCGTCCCGCCGCGGCTCCCCCAACTGGCGGGACCGCCAACTCCGGAGCGGCTTAAATGTCTCCATCTCCCCGCTGCACCGAAGAAAACCGGGACGCGGCGCCGTCCCGCCGCCGGTCGCCCGGGACCGTCCCGCCCCGGGCCGTCCGGTGGGCCGGGCCTTCAACGATTGCGCGGACCGCTATCGGGCCCGGGTTGGACCGGGGGGTCTGGATCAAGGCCGCCCAACGCGGCCGCGGGCAACCCCATCCCTTTCGGATGCTCCCGCCGGACCCTGCCCCGTTGATAATAACCCCGCCGCCCGGCTTGGTCGTTCCCAGTCATCCGCTGGAAGGCGGCCAAACCCCAGACCTAGACCCGTTGGACTTCGCCGCCAACGTTCTGGGGGTAAACCTGTGGGACAAGCAGAAGGAGGTGCTGGCCGCCCTCCCCGGCCACCGCCGCATCGCCGTCAAGTCGGGCAATGGCCTGGGCAAGGGGTTCTGCGCCGCCGCCGCCATCCTCTGGTTCGTCTACTGCCACGACCCGGCGGTGGCCCTATCCACCGCCCCCACCTTCCGGCAGGTCCGCCACGTCCTCTGGCGTCAGATTCGCCGCCTTTACTTCGCCTCACGCGAGCCCCTGGGCGGCAAAATCCTCGACGCCCGCTGGGACCTGGCCGAGGACCGCTATGCCCTGGGCCTGTCCTCCGATTCCGCCGACCAGTTCCAGGGGTTCCACAGTCCCAACCTGTTGGTGGTGGTGGACGAAGCCGCCGGTGTCGACGACGAGATTTTCGAGACGGTGGACTCGGTGCTGACTTCCGCCGAAACGGGACGGCTGCTGCTCATCGGCAACCCAACCACCGTCTCCGGAGCCTTCCGCAACGCCTTCTTTCAGGAGCGCAGCATCTACCACACCATTTCCATCTCGGCCCTCGACAGCCCCAACGTGCGGGCCGGCGAAATCGTTATGCCCGGTCTCACCACCGCCCAGTGGGTGGAGGAACGCCGCCAGGTCTGGGGCGAGGATAGCGCCCTGTTCCGGGCCCGGGCGTTGGGCGAGTTCCCCGATCAGGCCGAAGACGTTCTCATTCCCCTGCGGTACATCGAGCTGGCGGCCAGTAAATACGACGCTGTCGAGTCCGCCGCGGCAACCCCGCTGTCCCGCCGGCCGGAGACCGCCGCCGGGGACTTCCGGGAGCCGGTGGTGCTGGCGGTGGACGTGGCCCGTTTCGGCTCCGACCACAGCGTCATCCTGGCCCGCCGGGCCAACCGGGTGGAGGAAATCCAGGTCTTTCAGGGACTGGACACCATGAGTTTGGCGGGACGGGTGGTGACGGCCATTAAAAAATACCAGCCCGAGGCGACCCTGGTGGACGAAATTGGCCTCGGAGCCGGGGTCCTGGACCGGTTGAAGGAACTGGGACATCGGGTGCGGGGAGTCAACGTGGCCGCCGCCGCCCAGCGTTCCGCCGCCTACGCCAACCTGCGGGCCGAGGGCTATTTCCGCCTGAAGGAACTCTTCGCCGAGGGCCAAATCATCATCCCCAATGACAACCGGCTCATCGCTGAGCTTTCCTCCCTGCGGTACCAGGTCCGCAGCAACGGCAAGCTGATTATCGAAAGCAAAGAAGCCCTGAAACAGCGAGGCATCCCCTCCCCCGACCAGGCCGACGCCCTGATGCTGGCCTTCCTGGAACCCAACATCCGCCCCAAGCTTTGGATTTAGGGGTTGGCATTTCTTGGCCGTGTCCCACTTTGTCCCCAAATGTCCCCGGGAATAAAAAACACCCCTGGCTGGTCCCAGGGCTGAGCCGGTCCCATACCCAAAACGCGAGGTTATTGAACGCCATGGCTAATATCTTCAACGCCCTTATTCCCCGCCACAAGAAACCCACTCCAGTCCCGGAAGCCCCACAACCCCGCCAAACCGCCGCTCCCCGGGGGTTCCAACGCAGCCATCGGGCCGAGCCCTCTGAAATTTTCTCCTTAGCCGGTCTGCTGGGGGTGGGAGAAAGCCTCCCCCGCGCCGATTTGGGCAATTACTACGCCAACTCGGTTTCCGTCTACGCCGCCGTCAAGCTGCGGGCCGATGCCGTCAGCCGCCCCGTTCTGCGGGTCCTCCGCCCCAGCGGCGGCGGCAACTACCAGCAAGTGTCCGATCCCGGCCATCCGGTGGTCCGCCTCATGGACCAGGTAAATCCCTGGACCACCCCCGGCGACCTGTGGCGCGCCACGGAAATCCACCTCAACCTGTGGGGTTCCGCTTTCTGGTCCTTGGAACAGGACGCCGGCGGCCACTGGCAGGTCTGGCGCCCCTGCGCCCCGACCTGGTCCGCGTCCTCCCCGATCCCCGCAGCTACGTCCGTGGCTTCGTGTACCAGGGTTCGGCCGCGCCCCTGGCCTACTCTCCCGAGGAAATGGTCTGGCTGCGTTATTTCAATCCGCTGGAGGAGTATAGCGGCATGTCGCCTCTCACTCCGGCCCGCCTTTCGGTGGATATGGGCGGCGACGCGATGCGCTTCAATCGGGACTTTTTCCGCAACTCCGCTCAGCCCGATTTCGTCATCCTCACCGACGAGACCATGACCGATGGCGAGATCGCCGACTTCTACGACCGCTGGGAGTCTCGCTACCAGGGCACGGGCAACGCCCACCGCCCCGCCATCGCCAACTTCATCCGCGACATCAAGACCCTGGGGTTCAACCACCGGGAGATGGACTTCATCCAGGGCTTGCGCTGGAGCCTGGAAGAGGTCAGCCGGGCCTTCGGCGTCCCCAAACCCCTGCTCGCCGACCTGGAGCGGGCCACCTTCGCCAACATCAACGCCGCCGAGCGAATGTTCTGGCGCAACACCGTCGTCCCGGAGCTGAAGTTTTTCGAGGAGCAGCTTACCCGTCAGCTATTGCCTCGCTTGGGCTACCCCGGCCTGAAGCTGGAGTTCGACCTGACCTCCATCGAGGCCCTGCAAGAAGACGAGACCCAGCGGGTAGCCCGGGAGATGCAGCTTCTCGACCGGGGTGTCATCACCATCAACGAGCTGCGCCGGGAGCGCGGCCTCCCCGACGTCCCCTGGGGCGACGTTTTCCAAACCGGCAACCCGTCATCCTAGGTCAGGCGTCGGATATCCCAAGCGTCTCAGAAGGTCCGGAACCCTGCCAAAACGAACGGAGGCACAGGACCGTGCCTCCGTTGGCCAAGCTAAATCTAAACATTTGGAGCCGGCTTTCAACCCGCTTGCCGGTCACGGACTTTATTCCGTGGTTAAAATGCGCCGCTCTATTTCAAACCAGGAGACATCGCCTTTGTTAATGCCACGGTCTGCTTCGTATTCTTTGTAAACTCCCGCTACGGCGGCGTAAGCATCCCGTCCGGTGAACTCTTTCAGCCATTCCGCGTTTCGGATGGCTCTGCCAGTGTCTCGGAGGTCAACGGTGAAGGACACCTCGACGGCGATGTAGCAGGGGTTGCCCTGAGAGTCGAGCGCATCAATAACCAAGTCCGCTCGTTGGAAACTGTGGACCTCGCCCCGGGGCAGATGGGATGTGTCGTTGACCACGGCCAGGTCGTGGATTTCCTCCTGAGGTACGTTCCGCACCCACCGGAAACCCATGGTCGCGGTAACTGCGGATGGATTCTTGACGATGTAGTCCCTGGCGAAGAGGCCTTTCAGGACACCGTGGTCATCGACTAGACGGCTGAGCCGGCGGTCCAATAGAACGCCACGGGCGTCCGCATTCTCAGACCACCTGGTTATGGCTTCAGACATTTGGGCGAAGCGGGCGTCCACTCCGTTAAACCGTTCGTCGGTACGCTCGGCCAGCCGCTCGATGGCTGCTGTCATTGCGGCGAAGCGTTCGTCCACTCCGTTAAACCGTTCGTCGGTACGCTCGGCCAGCCGCTCGATGGCTGCTGACATTCGGGCGAACTGGTCGTCCACTTGGGTAAACCGCTGGCCCACGGTGGCAGGCAGGTCCAGCAGGTCCCGGGTCAATACCCGGGTCCGCAACGCCTCCGACCATTCGGGCCGCTCGTCCAGCAATCGGACCAACTCTTCTATGTTGTTTATGGATGTCATCGGAAAATGATCACTTGCTCGCTGAAACTAGAACCAGTATACACTCATTGTTATCAAGAACGCTCTGAACAAGTCCGCGGCGATGTGGCATAGGGATGTGGAATAGTAAGCTAAGCGGATGCCTAGTTGGGGGTAAGTCAGATGGAGCAGCCAGCATTCGCGAGCCTGTGAAAGCGTTGATTGCGCCGCTATCGTTGTATACTAAACGTACTCTCTGAGCGGCGTTGATTCCATGGCCAGCATTACCGTGCGCCATCTCGATGAAGAATTGAAACGGCGGCTGCGTATAAGAGCGGCGGAAAACGGCCGCTCCATGGAGCAGGAAGCTAGGGACATCCTGCGGGCAGCCCTTGAGCAGGACCCGGCCCCGGTCAGGAACTTGGGTACGGCGATCAACCTGTTGTTCCAGCCCTTTGGAGATGTCGGATTGGCAATCCCGCCTCGGGAACCCATGCGCGAACCCCCACGGTTCGATGAACCTTAATGTCATGTTTGTTCTCGATACCAACATTGTCTCGGAGGTCATGCGGCAAAATCCTCGTTGACCCCTGGTCCGCCGGATGCCCCGCCATTGGCTGCCGCAACACCGCGAAAGAAGGTTCACCCCCGTTGCCGGGTTTGCCCCCACAAAACCGCGAAGCAAGCTACCAAAAAGATGGCCGCGACCCCCACGCTGAACACCGTCCACGGCGACCGGATGAAGACCGATTCCAACCCTCCCAAGACCGACCCCACTGCCATCAACAACGCGGTGATTGCCAGGCTCAACCCTATCAGCCCGGCCAGCGCCAATACCTCGGCCGTCATCACCCGCTGCCGCTCCGCCGCCTCCCCCCGCTGGCGGGTCAAGACCCCGTTCAACCGCCGCAGTTCGGCCAGCCGGTTCAGCGCCACCAGCAGCACCAGGGCTGCTACGAAGGTCAAAGCCACCGTTGCCTGGGAAAGCTCCGTCGCCGCCAGCGACGCTTCCCAGAAGAAGGTCCAGGTCAGCAGACTGTGGGACAACACCGCCGGCATTTGGGGCAGCAGCCCCGCCCCCACCGCTAGCCAGAAGGCCGGCCCCCGCCGCCCCCACAGGTCCAGGGCCTGATGCAAGACCACGAACCCGGCTATCGCCAGCCCAACCTGGTAGCCTTCTAAAGGGTCCAACTCCCGCTGGGGCAGGAACCGGTCCCACACCGTCTCCGCCGCCAGCATCGCAGTTACCGTGTCCCAGAAGACGTAGTAAGACAGCCCGGCCAAAGCGGCCAGCAGCAGTGATTGAACGGCGGCGAAAATCAGCACTGGCTTACCGGTAGGCGTTCAGGTGCCGGATCAGGGTGCTGGTAAGGTCCTCCCGCAGCGGGTTCCAGTCCATGACCGCCGCCCCGTCCCGCCGCAATGCGCCAAAGAGGGGCCGGCTCTCCCAGTGAAGCATCCCCAGGGCCAACGCCTCCAACGAGGTCTCCGTTCGCAGGTACCCCTGAGTGTCCATGTGCACCACCTTCACCTGCCCCGGGCGCCGGTTCCGCCCCCGCAGAGCGATCAACCGCCGCACCCCGGCGGTGAAGGCATCGGGCGAACCCGGGCCGCCGCTGCTCCCCGAGTAGTGGATGTCCAACCTGGAAATGACAAACACCAACGGCTGGAGCCGGAACAGGAAGCTCTTGCACCACTCCACCGCCTGGAGCAGGTCCTCATTGGCCGGGCTCACCTTCAGGGTGGTCAGCATTTGGGTCAACCTTTGGAACTGCTTCTGCCCCAACTCCGGCGTCAGGATTCCCGCCGGGCTGTTGTAGACGTAGGCCCCCAGGGTGAAGCCCCGGGTCAGGTAGTATTGGGCAATGCTGCCCACGGCCTCCACCGCGTGCTCCATCAGGTTGGTCAGGGCCGTGCCCACTTCCATGTAGTCGGCGCCGTCCAGGAAAATCCAGACCGCCTTCTTGCCCTCCGGCTCGTACTCGTTGACCAGCAGAGGGTTGTCGTACCCGGCGCGGCGGGCGCTGGCCTTCCAGTTGACGCTCCGCATGGCGTCGCCGGGGACGTAGGGCCGCAGCTCCCGGAAGTCGGTGGTGGAGGCCCCCAGGACCGAAACGTCTTCGTCGGGGCGGCTGCTCTTCCCCACGGCCCGGATTTGGTTGAAACG
Organism: Dehalococcoidia bacterium; assembly: GCA_965205495.1. GTDB lineage: Bacteria > Chloroflexota > Dehalococcoidia > Lucifugimonadales > UBA3495 > CATOSK01. Next base: position 3,081,313 of record CBDBHA010000002.1, on the reverse strand, counting down.
GCGCACTCCTTGGAACCGGGGCACCACCGCAATCTCCTGTTCCGGCCCCGCCGTTCCCTGGCTGCCGCCCCGCAACCCCAGGGGCGCCTGGCACTCCCAGGACGTTTCCTCCAGGTTGAACACCCCCCGCTTGGGGCAGCGAATCCGGTAGGACAGGTCGTAAGTCCGGGCCCCGGGCAACTTCCACACCACCCGGAAGTTGTTGCCTTCCACCAACAGCGCCTCTTCGGGCAGGGGGTCGTGGACGAACAGCGGCCCAACCCCGGACTCGGCCTCGATCTTGCGTTCCACCTCGATGACGTCGCCCGCCCAGCAGACGTTGCGGGGCAGCCGGCGGCTCAGCGTTACGTCCTGGGGAGGCTGGAGCAGAAGCGCCACCAGCGCCACCAGCAGCAGGTAGACGCTCCCGGCCAGCAGGATGAGATTGCCCAGGGCCAGGGCCAACACCAGCAGCAGGAAGGCCAGCCCAACCCAGCGGGGCGGCAGAGTGGAGAACATCAGTACCGGGGGGTTATTCCCCCGGAACCTCCTCTTTAGATCGGGGGGCAATCCCCCCTGCAAAACCGGGGGCCATCACCCCGTCCCCCCGGTGTCGGGACGGCGGCCCAACTCGGTGGGCACCGGCACCTGTTCCACTATTTCCTCAACCACCGAGCCAGGCTGCACTCCCTCCAGGATGTCTTCAATGTTCAGGATTATCCGGTGGGACATCACGTCCGCCGCCACCATCTTCACGTCGTCGGGCACCACGAAGTCCCGCCCGTGAATCAGCGCCATGCTGCGGGAGACCTTGAGCAGGGCCAGTCCGCCCCGGGGACTCACCCCCACTGACACCCGGGGATGCTCCCGGGTCAACCGCACCAGTTGGGTGATGTAGTCCACCAGCACCTGGTCGACGTAGATGCCCAACTCCACGCAGCGTTGCAACTCCAGGAACCCGGTAACATCCACCGCCGGTTCCAGGTCCTCGGTGGGGTCGTCTTTCTGCCAGCCGATGCGCCGCAGCAGGATGTCGTTCTCCTGCTCCTGGCTGCTGGGATAGCCGGTGGCCAGCCGGAAGAGGAACCGGTCCAACTGGGCTTCGGGCAAGGGGTAGGTGCCTTCCTGCTCAATGGGGTTCTGGGTGGCGATTACCAGGAAGGGCGGGCTGAGGGGCATGGTCGTCCCGTCGATGGTTACCTGGCGTTCCTCCATGGCCTCCAGCAGGGCCGCCTGGGTCTTGGGCGGGGCCCGGTTGATTTCGTCGGCCAGCAGAACGTTGGTGAACACCGGTCCCGGCACCAACTGGAAGTTCCCCTCGTTCTGCCGCCAGACGTTGGTGCCCAAAATGTCGGCGGGCAGCAGGTCCGGGGTGAACTGCACCCGCTTGGTCTCGCTGCCGATGGCCCGGGTAAACACCTTGGCCAGCAGGGTCTTGCCCAACCCCGGGAAGTCCTCAAAGAGGACGTGGCCGTTGGCCAGGGCCGCCGCCAGCAGCTTGCGCAGCAGCAGACGGTTGCCCACGAACACCTCGGAAACCCGGTCGATGATTTGGTCGCACGTTTTCCCGGCGGCCTCGATGTCAAACTGGTTCACGCCGTCACCCGCTCCCGTTCTTCATTTCTTGCAATGCTGGGCTCCTCCCGCCTGGAGTCCCAGGGCGCCGCCGCCGGGCGTACCAGGCTGGCGCTGCTGATTTGAGCCCAGTGGTGGTCGCCGGTACGGACTTGGACCAAGCCGCCCTGTTGTGCGATGACCTCCACCGCCTCGCCTCGGTACAGGGTAAAGACTCCCTGGCCGTGGTTGTCGTAGACCTGGAGTTCCCGGGTAATGACTCTCACGGGGAAGTCCGCGCCGGTCTGCCCTTGATACAGGTGCCCCAGTGCGCCGTCAACCAGCCGCTGCCGCCGTTCCCGGTTGCGGCGGCGGATCCGGTTCCGCTGCCAGGGGAAGTGCCGCCACTTGATGGGGTAGTCAACCAGGGTAGATAGCGGGAACCACAACCGGGCCGCGTAGTCCACGTTGACCCCGGCCTGCCCGTAGGCCGCGGTCAGGGTTACCGCCAGGGCGTCGGGGCCGGCTGCGCCGTCAACAAATGACTGCCCCAGTTCCCGCAACTCCGCCTCTTCGATGGCCGGCTCCGGCGGAGCCGGGGAGGACAGAGCCGTATTGACCCCTTGGATAGTCTCCAGCAGGGCCGTTTCCCTCCGGCGGAGGGCCCGTTTCTCCTTGCCGGGGCGCGGGTCCCACCGGGCATTCTCGGCCTCGTACCGGCGCAGGGGAAGAAAGGCGGCTTGGGCCAGTTCCAGGGGCGCGTTATTCCGCAGCAGCAACCCCAGGTAGTACCGCCAGACATCCCCCCAGCGTCCGGTTTCTACAAAGCGGCGGTGCTCCCCCACCAACTGCTCAAAATGGGTGTCGGGACGGTCCGTCACCTTCTGGTCGTGGCGGGCCCAGCCAACCCAATTGGCGGGGGTCTGCTCCGCCGCCGCAACCTGGCGGCTCAGGCGGGACCGGATTCGATTGAAGGCCACCACCCCGATGGCCAGCACCAACAACCACTCGAAAAGCGGGGCGAACCAAAGAATCTGGTAAAAGACGGGCCGCAGCAGCAGTCCGTAGACCGCAAGTGCCGCGCCCAGGGAGGAGGCCCTGGTTGTGGAGGCGGCCAGCCAGCGGGCCGCGCCGGATACGATGCCTTCCCCCGGTTCAATCAGGTAACGGCCCAGGTGGGCCACCGCCAGGGTGAAGCACCCCGCTGCGAAGATGCCCCCCAGAAACAGGAACCCGTGGCCCAGGGGCGACAGGCCGGTCCCCACCAGCCAGGCCAGGCAGCCCGCCGCGCACAATGCCGCCGCCTTGCCCAGCGGCCCGACCCCCGACCCGGGGGCGTCCCGGGCCGTCGACGGCACCCGCCAGGAAAGCCCCACGGCAAAGACGAACCCGGCTATCAACCAGCGGGCGTCGAACAAGTGGCTAAAGTGGGACATGGTGGCCCAACCGGCGTAGTGGGTATTTTGGTAGTACAATAAGACGGCGCTCACCCGAGGCAGAAAGCCCAAACCGGCCCAAACGACCAGAGGCAAGGCAGTGGCGCCGGCCAATGCTGAAACGGTCTTTAAAAACCCGGCGGGTACGGACGCCGGTACGCGGCCCAAGTTGGGCCAACGGGCGGAGGTTGCGGCGGCGTTCCCCGCTATGCTGCCCAGGTAGCTCAACCCAAAGGCCGCAGTTAACGGCAGCAGCAAGCCGGGGTCTTCGATGCCCATAGTCAGGGTGATGACTCCCCCCGGCGCCGCCATCAGCCCGGCCAGCAGCAACATGAAGAGCCGCCAAGCTGGGAACCGGACGATTTCGCCCACGATGGGGAAGGGAATCCTGATCGCCCGCACCAGGACGCACCCAGCCAGAGCAGCCAAAGCCCAGGGGAACAGGGCATAGGCGATTTCAATAACCTGCCAGAGGGTATGCCAGCCGCCCAGGTGGAACTCAGGTAATCCAACCATTCGTTCCAAGAGCTGCTCGACTAACGATTTGGCAGGAAATGCCATCGTTAGGACTGCCAGCCCGGAGGAGTCTGCCAGCAGCCGGTGCAAGACCCGCAGGACCAGGACGCGCCGCTGTCTGGCCGGCTCGGATTCCAGGTCACTGGCCCCGGTAGCTTGCATCACCAGGTTGAGGGGGCGTTCGTTCTGCAGCCAGCGGGTCAAGACCGAAAGGGCAAAGAGCCCCGCTGCCGCGGACAGCGGCAGCGCCAAGGGCCAATAGTCCAGTTCGCCCAGGGGAGGAAGCCCAGCGCGGTCGCCTAAGACCAGGTACAACCCGACGGCGGAAACGATTACCGCCGGGAACAGGAGCACGTTCACCCGGCCGATGAAGGTCACGAGTCCCGCCCCCAGTCGTATTCACCGCCGCCTTCTCCCGGGGCGGCTTGCTCCTCCCGGCGCAATTTCTCCGAATTCCCTCCGCGCCGGTTGGCAGCCCGCATCGCCAGACCAGTCCAAACCAAGGCAGCCACCAGAAAGACCACCGGCAGAACGAACACCGGAAGCCAAAGTGTCCCGCGCCATTGCCCGCGCCATTGAATGAAGAGCCGCATCGCCCGCAGAATATCCTCCGGCTCAACGTAGTAGCGAATGTAGAAGGCCAGCCCGGCGGACAAGAGCATCGGAACCAGTATCCACAGGGAGATCCTCATCCAGGGGGCTAGCATCGCTTTATTCCTCCCCCCTTTCGACCGGCGGATCCGGTGTCAACGCCCGCCAGGCCCGGTACATGGACTCGTACTGACGCCGTCCAATGGCGTGGGTGCTGTAATCGGCCTCTTCAAACCGGGAGATTAACTCTTCCAACGCCCGTTGGTTAATGGCCAGGCCGCTGCCCACCGTCCGCGCTTCCATCTCCCGGGGAGTTGAGTCGGGAGTCAACCCCGGCACACGGGGTCCGACCCAGCCGAGGAAATCGTTGTAAAGCCGCACCACTTCTTCCCGGAAGTCCACAACCCTGAAATCTGCCCTCGCTGACGAAGGCAGGTAGTCATCGTTGCCCGTAAAGGCGGCGGTTGCCTGGTGTTCGCCAAGCTCCTGGGCGGTCAAGGGTCCTTCGGCTCTGCCATCGGCGTCGGTAACCGCTTCCAGCGGATCGACTCCCCGCAGCCCCAACTCCACCGGCAGTTGGGGCAAACCGTTGGCCTCCTCGCCGGACACCAAGGCCACCGCCGGGACTTCCTCGCCCACGCCCCAGACCGGCGGCAGGCCAGGGCCCGGCATCACCAGGGTAAGCTCCAAGCGGGTGGGCACCGGTTCCGGGGCTGGTTCGACGGCTTCGGCCTCTTCTTCCATTTCCACGTCCTGCACCGGTGCGACTGTCGTAAGTACCGGGGGTTGTGCCACCGGCGCAGCGCTTTCCAGCGGGGCGCGCAAGCCGAGCCGCCGGTACCCGCCCCAGAATGCCCCGCCTCCGGCGGCCAACACCGCCAGGGGCAGGACGACCCAGAGCCAGTTGAAACTGGTGATGGTGACCGGCACTCCCAGGGAGTAGGTAAGGGGCATGTGGGTGTCGTTGCCCGCGAACCGGAAGGTCACCGGCACGGCGGTCAGGTTGTCGTCGTCGGGGACTAGCAGGGTAAACAGGGCCGCCCCGTTGGCGCCGGTAGTGGCCGACAGCCCCGCCGCGGTATTGATGACCGCGTTGGCGATTCCCGCGCCCTGGTCGTCCAACAGCCGCGCTTCCAGGATGAATTCCTTCCCAGGCTTCACCTTTTCCAGCGGCACGGCGATGATGCTGGTGGCGGACTGGACCCGCAGCTCCACCGAGGCCTCGGCCTCCAGGTTTGGCGCGGCCACCGTCACCTGCCGGACGCCCAGGGGAGCGTCGGCGGGCACGGCGTAACGGTGGAGGAAGGCCCCCGCCGGGTTCGTCTGGAGCGTCGTTGCCCCGTCGACGGTCAACTCGACGCCGGGCATCAGATGGCTTCCAACGGCGACCACCCCGCGCAGCGGCGCGGTCTCGCCCCGGGCCACGGCTTCGGGGGGTTCCAAGACTATCGACGGCGCGTCCACGGTCAACGGCCAGTAGGCTTCCGCCGCAGCCAGCTCGACGGTCCCGCCAAATCCCACTTGCACCGGCGCGTCGGTGGCTGCGGTGAAGGTATGTTCCCAGGTGAAAGTTCCATCGGCGGCGGTCTCAATTCCGGGCTGCTCCACCCCGTCCACCACCACCGTCAGCGGCTGTCCCGCCAGTGGAGCGCCGCCCTTGCCGGTAAGAGAACCGGTCAGTTGGTACGGGGCTCCCACCCGGGCGAACTTCTCGCCGGACACCGTGAGGAATGCCGGAACTTCCACCCTCAGCATTAACTTTTGGGAAGAAGGCTCGGTAAACCCGCCGTCGCCGCGGTAGTTGGCGGTGACAGTGTGCGTTCCCGGGTCGTTGGGCACCACCGCGCCCTGAAACTCCCCCGACGGCCCGGTGGTGACCCGTTGGATTCCCGCGCCGTCCAAAGCAATTTCCACCGTTTGGCCGTCCAACGGCCCGCCCCGGGAATCGCTCAGCCTGCCGCTTACCTCCAATTCCTGTCCCAGGAAGGCCGGTTGGGAGACGTCCAGGACAATTTCGGTGGGGGTGGTGACTGCCACGCTGATGCTGGCGGAACTGGCCAATAGAAACTCGTTTTCCGGAAATTCCACCTTCACCTGGCGTTGTCCCGCGTCGGCGAAGGTGTGGCTGAAACTGAAGCCTCCGCTGAAATCGGTGACCACTCGGGGCAGAATCTCGTCTTCCACCGCAATCAAGACTCCCTGGCCGCCGATGGGAGCGCCGGTTTCTTCGGTCAGCCGGCCCCGGTACGTGGCGGGCACGTCCACCGCCAATTCCGAAGGCCCGATGAAATGGATGCCGGTGCCGGAATAGACGGCGATTTCCGGATCGCTCCAGGACTCGTCGAAGGCGCTGTTGGCAATGGCGTGGGCGATCAGTTGGTAGCCGCCGGGGTCGAAGTCGCGCGGCACGGTGATTTCCACCTGGTATCTGCCGTTGCTGGTGCGCCCGTGGCCCGCCTTGGTTCCGCCCTGCTCCTTGGTCTCGTTGATGAAGATTTCTACTTCCATCCCGTCAACCGCCGCGCCGGTGGGGGAGCTAACCAACCCGCCAACGATGATTGGGGAGCCTTTACGCATCCTTGCGGGCCAGCGGGTGATGGTTGTGGCGGTGGCCAGGGTGACGGGTTCCGCCGGACTGCGGCCCTCGATGGTTGGCGGCGGCTGGCCGGTCTGGGAACGGTCGGGAGTTCGCTGTGGGGGTCCGGAGGCGGTGGGCTCGAAGGTTATCCAGCCCAGGCCGTTGAAGGCAACTTCCGCCCATTGGTGGGCTTGATCGGCTGCGACCACCTGTTCCCCCGGAGTGGCGGTAATGGACCAGCCGGAGACCACCCGGGCGGGCAGGCCAACGGAACGGGCCAGCAGGACGAAGGCGCTGCTGAAGTTGCCGCAGGTGCCCTCAAGCCGCTCAAAAAGGAACCAGTCCACCGGGTCGTGTCCCGGGGGAGGCCGGTCGTCGCGAGAAGCGGCGAAGGCATAGGTGTAACTGCCCCGAAGGTATCTTTCAATGGCCTTGGCCTTCAGGTAGGGGCTGTCGATTCCCCGGGTAATATCCCTGGCCAACTCTCCGATGCGCTCCGGCAGGTCGTCGGGCAACTGGGTGTAGAACGAATCTCCAACCACCGTCGCTCTTTCCAACTGCTGCTGGGAGAACCGGGTAGCCAGCGCGGTGTAGGTCAGGGTGGGCACAGGCGTTTTGAGGTTGAAAACCGCCGTCAGCGGCAGATATTCCCCGCTGCCTGCCACCGATTCCAGGTGCGGCGAGATTGGCACGGGGCCGGAAGGGATTTCGCCGCCGGACCAGGGCGCAATGGAAATGCGGTCGGAGAACATTTCCTGGGGTGTGCTGGTGTACCGCACCGTCCAGGAAGGGTCCTGTCGCATCAACTCCGCCAGTTCCGGGTTCGCAGCCAGGGCGGAGGTTATTCCGGCCCCCCGCCGGTAGGGAATCACCAGCGGGTTGACGGCTCGCCAAGCCCCGTTTTGGTACACGTCGCCGGTGGCGGAGCGGAGATAGTTGGTGTGGGACGCGCCGGTGACCTTGAAGACCGGGGTGGGCGATGCCCCCGCTGCCTGAGCGGTGGTGGTGCCGGCGGCCATGCTCACCAGCCCGCTGCCGTCGCCGGCAATTACCCCGCCGTTTTCCAGGCTTGTGAGAGAAGTTCCCGTGCCTGCCAACGCCTCGGCTGCGGCCGCCACCGCCTCGGGCGGTGCGCCGGAGAGGAACTCGGCCACCGCTTCTGCGCCGCCGGTTTCCAGCAGGGTGGAAATGGTCCACAAGGCGTCGTCGCGGGCCGAGGAATTGTCATCGCTGCCGGACAGGGCGTCTATCAACCGCTCCCTGGCCCCGTCCTGGCCCAGCATCATGCCCAGGATAGCATCCGCCGCGCCGGAACCTCCGGCCCCGCCATCGCTCCGGTTGCCCACCTGTTCCAGAAGCGTTTCCAAGTCGTCCAGGTCTTCGAGAGTCGCTCCCTCCAGGTAAGGAATCAGGGTTTCTAGCTGGTCCGGCGTGACGGGTGAATCCTTGCCCAGGGCGTCGAGGACCGCGGCGACGTCCTCAGCGTTCAGGTCGGGGTTGTTCTCGATGGCATTGAAGATTGCCTCGATTTGCGAGAGGTAAACGTTGGGGTCGTCCAAAAATTCGGATAGCAGGTCCAACTCTTCCGGCTCCAGTTGGGGACCGTCATGCTTGGATTCCAGGAACTTTTGGAGCAGGGTAGCGTCGGCCTGGGTTCCACCCAGGGCATTTACCAGTGCCTCGACCAGTTCCGGGTCGATGGTTGGGCCGGTCCCATCCTCTTGTTCCCCACCGCCCGAGGTTTCATCAAAATCAGGAACGCGGGAAGGAGCGCCGCCGCTGGCCGTGGGTTCAAAAGTCGCCCACCCAACGCCCTTAAATAGTACCTCGGCCCACTGATGGGCCTGGTTGGTTTTTACGGTTTGGGTGTCGGCGGTTGGGGTAATCGCCCAGCCGGACACCACCCGGGCGGGCAGCCCAACGGAGCGGGCCAACAGGACGAAGGCGCTGCTGAAGTTGCCGCAAGTGCCCTCCCCGCTTTCGAAAAGGAACCATTCCACCGGGTCGCGGCCCGGTGGAGGGTGGTCCTCCGGGGAATCGGCGAAGGCGTAGATGTAATTGCTGCGCAAGTGTTCTTCGATGGCCTTGGCCTTACGGTAGGGGTTGTCGATGCCAAGGGTAATCTCTTCGGCCAGCAGGCCGATGCCGGGGGGCAGGTCCTGCGGGAGTTGGGTGAACAATGGGCCGGAGGAAACTGCCGCGCCCTCCAACTGGGGTTGGGAGAACCGGGGTATCACGGAGGTCCAGGAAAGGGTCGGGGTGGGCTCATCGGTCCGGAACGTCGCGGTCACCAATTGGTAAAAACCTGGGGACTTCACCGAGTCCAGGTGCCGGGAGGTGGGGACAACGCCGGCAGGAATATTCCCCGGGTACACCAGCGCGATGGAAATATAGTCGTTGTGTTGGTCTTGGGGTTGAGCTTCGTAGTGGCTGATAAGGGAGGAAAGCTCCCCTTTTAGGAGACGGGCCAATTCGCTTTGGGCCACCAGGGATGAGATGCTGCCCGGCGGCTGGTAGGCCAGTTCGGAGGGGTAGCCGAACTCCAGATTGGTGAACCTGCCGTCTTCATAAACCTCGCCGGTGGCCGAGCGGAGGTAGCGTGTGTTGGCCGCGCCGGTTACCTTAAAGACCGGGGTTTCAGACGGTTTGCCCGCTCGGCCGGCGCTGGTCCCGGTCGCCAACCCCACGCCCGGAACGCCGGCGGTTTTGGTGGATGCCGCTGCTACTCCCCCGTTTTCCAGGGGTTGGGCCACCAAGCCCATGTTGCGCAACGCCTCGGCAGCCGTGAATCGAACGTGTTCGCTGGGATCGTTCTGGGATGCTTGAAGCAGAGCGGGGACGCCGTGTGGGTCGCCCAGGTCTTCCAGAGCGGCGGCGGCGGCGGTCCTGACCTCCACGCTGGGGTGGTACAGTAATGCTTCCGCCAAGGCAAACACCGCGCCATCGCCGCCCAGTTGCCCCAGCGCGGCAACCGAGGAGGCGCGGACCGGGGCGTTGGGGTCGGAGAACAGGGCGTCCAACAGCGGCGTCCAACCCGCGTCAAACCCCAGGTCTCCCAACGCTTCCGCGGCGGCTGCCCTGACCCGCTCCGACGAATCTTCCCGCAGAGCCGTTCCCAGGTGTTCGACGCTTTCCTCCAAGCCCAGCTTGACCAACCCCTCGGCGGCGGCCGCCCTAACCCCCTCGTCTGGGTCGTGCAACATGGCTTCGGTGAGCGGTACGGCGGCCTCCTCCAGCCCCAGTTCCCCCAATGCCCAGGCGGCCTTCTCCCGGACATCCGCGGCTTCATCCATCGCCAAGACCCGGACCAGCGGCTCCAAGGCCGGCAGGTAACGGCGTTTCCCCAGTTCCGCCGCCGCTTTTTCCCGAACCCAGGGATTGGCGTCTTCCAAACAGAGCAGAAGCTGCTTTCCGCTAACCGAAATGAGGGAGAGGTCCGGGTGTTCCGCCAAGGGGCAACGGACGGGCCCTTCCACCACCACCGTCCGCTCGATAACGCGGGTTTCAACGACTCTGACATCTGACCCGGCGGGCGCGGGTTTGCGGTAAGTCTCCACCGTTTCGGTGTAACCCTGGGAAGCTTGCAGATTGCCGGGATGGGGAAAGAGGTTGAGACCGGCGATGGTCTGGGACTGGAACATGCCGAAGAAGAGGGCCGCCACCAGCCACAACGCCGCCGGGACCAGCAGAAAACGGGGCCTGGTGATGGCTACGGCGGCCATCGACACCAGGCAGGCGGCCAAGACGACCAAGCCCACCGGCTGAATGTAGGACGGCAGGATCCGGTGTTGTTGATAGGCGACGTCTTGGGTCAGCAGCCCGGAAACCGCCGAGTAAATGCCCAGGGCCAGCAGCAGGGCCGCGGCCACCCCTCCGGCGGCCCAAATCCATCGAGCGGTCTTGGTCTCTTTGTCTCGGGCCCAGCGGCGGCACAGCAACAGAGTGACGGCGGCTAGGACCCCGCTGGCCAGCGGGGTCAGAAAGTTGATGAATCCCGCGCCGCTGGGGATGCCGGTGGCGTCGGGGACTGCGGGGTTGGGAGCCAGCAGGTCCGGGGGGCCGCCGGTCATGGTCCCCACCAGAAGCCGGAAAAGGAAGAAAAAACCGCCCAGCGCGGCGGCCAGCGCGAGGGCCAAGACACAATACGGCCCGTACCGTTTTAGAAGGAGCAGCATGGCCCCATTATACAACCAACGGCGTCCCGCTCTGTTGACGCTGGTTCCGGCGGTGTCTTTTGATTGTTGTTGTGGGGAGGTTGCGGCGACGAATCCAGGGACAAACCGGCTTGCAGTGATGGATTTTAGGGCCTGTTGACGCTAATGCCGAAGCAATTGACCAAGGCAGGAAGGCGGGGGGTGATAATGAGACGCTCGGATGGCTGGAATCAAGGACAGGCACGATAAGTTGGATCTGATGTATCTGGGATTCGTGCTCATGGCCTCCATCTTCGAGGCCTTTTCTCAAAGCATTAGTGTCAACAGGCCCTAGAATTCTTTCGATCCCACCTGCAACTCTAATGGACCGATAATTCCTCGACACTCCGGAGCAGTGGATCATTCGAGCTTGTGGGGCTCTCCAGGATCTTTAAAACCCGCGCCCGATGGGTTCGGTTGCCGTGCCAGATAGTCCTGCTGTCAGTGACGTGGTAGTAAACGATTCCTTGCGAGAGTAACAGGTCTCGAACCGGAGCTACCAAAGGCTGCAAGGAGTCCGTAACCCCGCGGGTTAGGGCCGACTCCAAACGGCCGCTTCCCCTTTGCAAGAACAATTTCCTAATCATGACGAGCAAGACTTTGACTGGACCTGGCAACTCAGACCTAACAATTGCGGCGTTAGTACCCCTATCATCAAACTCGTCAATGTCACACTCAACGAACGCTGGCGGTAACCCGCTTTGGTCGGAGATTCCTTCCAATTTTAAGATCGAACAGCGCACGATATTTACTTCGGACCCTTCGTGACCGAATCGAACAAGGTTAATCATGCAACCTTGAAGTTCCAAGCCTTTTATGGGGTGGTCTTCTAGGTTAACCACATCACCAAGCCCTGCTACAATCCGGAGCCCTCCTGCATCGAACCGTTCGTCTTCCCAAGAGCCGGCTCCGGTTAGGACAATGTCGAGTGCCAAGGTGGGATTATTCCACCGGTGAGCGGCCTCCTCCGCTGCAACCTGAAACTTGCCGTAATCAATGGAAAGGTTGTCGGCTAGGTGGCGGGCGACCGAGCAACTAAAATCAGTCAACGGATAGGCGAGTCCTTGGACCCCAAAGTCCAAGTACGGGTTCTGGATAAAACGAGCCACAGGGCCCGCGCGCAATGCCTCCATCATCTCGTCATCAACGAACGACCTCGCACCTACTTCCTGATCCCGGGCGGTCAGACCAGGTAAACGCTGCAACATGGTACGGGCGGCCTCCAAAGGCTCGAAACCCGTAATGTTTTTGTACGCATCGGAAAGATGACTGTCTAGAAGTGGACCGGAACCTTGGGGAAAGGTACGGGCGCGTGTCGCTAAATCTTCAAGCAACCTTCGAACTGAGTCGCTGTCAATGTCTTGGCTAAGGTCAGCTTCCCGTTCGCAAATGCGATCCAAAAATCTGTCCCAAGCAAGTGCAACTCCCCCGTCCTCTTGAATACCTACCACTTCCTCCAGAAGGTTCCTGGATGCACAATATCCGAGCAATAGTGGTTTTCGGGGAAGCCAATTTGGCAGATCGTTATGAATGTCTCTTTTCTTCAGGTACACCACAGCTTGCTCTTCCGAGAACTCGCCGACCTCTATAAATACGGTATCGGAAGGTAGGTTTAGGAGCTTTTTGCATTCTTCAATAGAATCAAAATAATGGTCCCGCCCCGCAATCAATACCCCAGACCGCCCTCGGGCGTCCCTCATGAACGCTTGTATGACTCTAAGAACCTGTTTACAATCTCTTCAGGATTAGCGCCGCGAAGGCAAGCACGACCATTTGCAGGCTGGTATCGAGCTTTCTTTCGCAGTTCTTCCAGAGTCGGCGGCACTTTTCCAGCCAGGCGAAAGACCGCTCCACCACCCATCGCTTCGGCAGTACTACGAAGGTGTGCATCTCATTGCGTTTCACCACCTCCACCGACGCTCCCAGCAGGCTCTGCACCCCAGCGGCAAAGGGCTCCCCAGTGTAACCCCCGTCCACCAGCACGTTCTGCACCAAGCTGAGGCCGTCCCGGTGCTGGTCAAACATCGCCAAAGCCCCAGCCCGGTCGGTGACGTTCGCCGTGGTCACGTGGACCGCATGGGGCAACCCCTGAGTATCCACCGCGATGTGGCGCTTGATTCCAGACACCTTCTTCCCCGCGTCATAGCCCTTCTGCTCGGCGCTGTCCGTGTTCTTGACGCTCTGGGAGTCCACGATGCAGAAGCTGCTCTGCTCTTTCCGACCATTGCTTCTCCGGGCCGCGCCAACCAATTTTTTTTAAGACTTGCTCCAGAATGGACTCTTGCTCTGGGTCAGGCCGCTCGCTCCATTGCTGGAAATACTGGTAGCAGGTGCCCCAATTGGGGAAGTCCGCAGGGAGCATCCGCCACTGGCACCCGCTTTTCAAAAGATAGAGCACCCCGCAGAAAACGTCGTACAAGTCCACGGTGCGGGGCTTGGTCCGGCGGCGGGCCGACTCCAAATCCGGCAGAATCCGGGTAAATTGCTCCCGGTTGATGTCGCTGGGATAGGAATGAGACATGATTACCCCTCCCTCCGGTAATCGTCTCAACTTATCATATTTTAGAGATTGCAAACAGGTTCTTAGAGCCTCTTCTCGGGATTTACGGATGGCATCCCTCCCCATGGGCATAACAGGTGACGCTATCTCATCGAACCCGTCTAGAAGTGGAAGAACTTGCCCTGCCTTCCACGCCCGAACCAATTGAGCGGGTCGGTCGAAACCGACTTTGTCTCCATGCCGCCGCAAGACCTCGTCTACATGCTGCTGCCCCCAATGGTCTCGGAGGTTAATTGCCAAAGGGATCTGGGGGGTCCGGTTGTTGTAAAAGTCACTCCGTAACCGTCGAAAAACCTCCCGGAGAGTCAGACTCTTGCCGGCACCGAACGGACCTAGTAAGACGACTGTGTTGCCTTGGGTTACGAGGTCGCATATTTCTCCAATGGTGTAAGAGTCATTGGAGTGTATACGAGTTAATGGTTGCTCTACGTATTCATCCTCCGGAAGCCGATCGCTCCCGTTTTCCGGGTCGGTTGCGCTGCCGAAGCGATAATGCAAACGCGCTTCCAGGTACTGCTCAGAATTCAACAGCCTTTTTTTGAACTGCTGAATTGAAAAAGCTGTCACTCCTTCACCCCTCGCGTGGGATCTCTGCGTTGGCGTAGGTTCGTCGCGGGTTATCGCCCACAACTTGACAGTGTCTCCTCGTCTTTCTAGAAAGCGTTTTGCTGAGACTAGCTTGGTCACTTGGGTGCGAAATTCTTGTCCATGAGGTGAACCGTCTTCCGCGGTCTCGTTGTTACTGTGGCAGACCGGGTTCGATGAGGTGAACCAAGTCTTCCGTTCGACACACACAATCGATTTCATCGTTGTTAATTAACTCCGAACCTCCCTCGGCAGACCGCAATTCCCATAACGCCCGCGCTACTCCACGAACTTCATCCTCAAAAGCCGGACCTTGCATGGCTTTACCCTCTCCCAATATTTGCCCGCTTAAAATTCCAATTCTCCCATGTCCTACCTGGCTCTCCCAGCTAAGTAGACATCATAATGTTACAGAACGCCGACCCTGGATGCCACCTCTGGCGGTCAGGGTCGGTCGCGGTTCGGCAGGCGGGCAGCAGGGGCGTTTTACAAACGGAGCGAACGCGGTGAGGGCCTGGACATACCCTTCTAGATCACAAAAAGTGCCGGGACCCACAACCAACCCATAGAGTCCCCGCCCGTCCCCATGCTAAAATCACCCCAAGTTTTCTGCCCATCAGCGGGCGTAACTCAGTGGTAGAGTGCTTGCTTCCCAAGCAAAAAGTCGTGGGTTCGAATCCCGTCGCCCGCTCCGGTTAAACGGCGGGACTAGCTGATGACCAACATTGTCCGGCGCGAAATGCCCCGCTTCTTCGTGGCAACCATCCTCCTGTCCAACGGCCAGACCCGCGCCCACAAGCTCGACATCAGCCAGGCCCACACCGTCGAAAAGTACTGCGCCGTGGGCAACCCCTGGGTCAAACCCGCCGCCGCCGTGGTCCTGGGCAACAGCGACGACGGGTTCTTCAGCCTGGACAACCCCTTCTTCTTCTACAACGTCAACCACGTCATGGGCATCGGCTTCCACTATGAGGGCGCGGACCATACCAGGGAGTTCGACGAAGCCACCCGCTCCCTGGGGTTTCTGGCCCGGGACCGCAGCGCCGCCAAGGGAAGCCAACCGGGGGTCTAATTTCGTAACTGTTCAGAGTCAAGGGGTCATTCCGTGCCTCAACCGTCATTCCCGCGCCCCAACCGTCATTCCCGCGGAAGCGGGAATCCAGAAATGGCTAGGATAAACGACCGTGCCTACTGCAAAGCGTTCTGGATTCCGGCTCAAAGCCTGCCCCGTACCCGATACGGGGGCCGGAATGACGGATCTTGGGTTGGGCTAACTCCTCAGGATTGAACAGTTACCCGACTTGCCAAAGTGTAGACAAATATCTACACTACCACCACACTATCATTTTGACGGTAGTCAGAAGCGCGGAGTTTATAGACTGGCTATTCCGACTGCGTGACCGCCAAGCCCGGGTCCGCATCGCCGCCCGCCTGGACCGCATCCAAACCACCGGCAACCTTGGCGATTCCCACTCTGTTGGCGGGGACGTCTCCGAACTGCGGTTCAACGTGGGGCCCGGATACCGGGTTTATTTCACTCGCAAGGGCAACACTATAGTCGTGCTGCTTTGTGCCGGTGATAAGGATACCCAGTCCCGCAACATTGCCCGCGCTCGACGCATGGCTTCCGAGTGGAACGAGGCGTAGTTATGGCCGAGAAATATGCGCGCTGGGATGCCGCTGAACTGTTGATCCATCACCCGGAAGACATTGGGCCATACCTGGACGCTTGCATCGACGAAGACCCTGGAGATGGCAGCGTCATCCGAGCAGCCCTTAACAACGTCGCTCGCGCCCGCAATATGAGCGGTTTGGCCCGCGACGCTGGTTTGGACCGTTCAGGCGTCTACAAAGCCCTATCCCAAGACGCACAGCCCCAATTTGAAACTATTTTAAAAATCATCCGCGCTTTGGGTTTGCGGCTTCGTATTGAGGCAGTCGACCAGCGTGACAACTAACGGTAGACCAACACTTCCACAAGACGAAGGTCAGCGAACCTATTAATTCTGGGTTCCCGTCAAATTTTCGCGGAAGGCATTAGCAGGGATGAAAGGTGTGGAGGAAGTGGGGAGCGATCTGCGGTTACCCCGCACTGGCCCTTGAGAATTGCTGCGAGGCGGTTGACCGGGACGCCCAGGGCATTGGCCGACATTCCAAGCTCTTTCAACTCTTCGGCAGGATCTCACCCGGATGCACCGGGCGCATACCGTTGGTCACCTTCATCTCTAGCCCCCTAATCAATGGTAGTCCACGATCTCCACATCGTATGGCCCGTTGTTCCCCACCGGAAGCAGATACGCCACTGAAGGTTGATCCGTATGCTGTACTGGCCGGCCCTATCACCGGAGAGTGCTTCAAGCCGGTTGCGGGGCTGGGTTACCAGGTACGGGAACAGGGCTGACAGCTATCCGATAATGCCCCACATCGGGCAAACCCAACCTTGGGTATAGTAAGGAAACCCGGGCTACCTGTACTGCTCATGCCTGTGGGCGTCCTAAAGATCAAAGACTTTCCCCGACGGCAGGGATGTTGATATGCTATAACCAAGTTGGGTAGGAAAGTAGAGAACGAAGCCCAAAACCCGTCGAGGAGTTAGCCATGTTTACCAAGGTACACCATGTCACTTATGTCGTAGAAAGCACTCAGCAGATGGCGGACTATCTGGAAACAAACTTCGGCCTCAAACCAAGCAGTACTGGGGAGAACCCGGACCGAAAATTCCTCATTTACCACGTAGGTCCCACCATCATGGACTTCTTCGAGCCTACGACCGATGACTCGGGGATTGCCCGCCAGTTGAAAGAGAGCGGTCCCGGAGTGGCCCACGTTGCCTGGGGCGTCGACGGGATCGACCAGGTTTTCGAGGAATTGAGAAATAAGGGTAATGAGTTACGGGGGGATGGTCCCAGCAACAGCCCCTTTGGTTACAAAACCCTCAACATTGATACCAGCAGTTCCCACGGCATACTTTTCCAACTGGCAGAAGGTGAGGAATCGTAGCAGACCCCCGAGTTTTGCGAGCGGAGTCCTGCCCCGCTACTGGATGGAGGTAGTCATCGGTTGGCCGTGGTCCCCTGGTCAACCGATGCCCCGATGTCAGATACCAATTGGCTGCTTTGTGGACCCGCCCCGGGTTAGGAGAGGGGCCCCATACGGTAGCGTGTACCTGATGCCCCCCGGCTTTTTTGTACCCTAGACTACTCCCCGAAAATTGCTGGATGGAACAAGTTTATAGCCCAATCTAACCTGGTCTGACCATTGGACGCCTCTATTGATCACCGCCGGAGTTAGGAGCGGAAGAAGGCGTTGACTCTTCCCCTGGGCCCCCAGTTTCTTCAGAGACGGCCCGTAACGGCTGCCAAACCAGGGGAGTCAGAAATACCATTGGCAGGATCAACGCTAACGCAACCGCCGCGTTTAAGCCGATAGCAAAGGTAATCCCCAAGACATCGGCAATGGCCCCTATCTCCAATGGGCCCACTATTTGCGCCGCGCCGTTGGTTAGACTGTTTACCCCCACAATGCGCCCCCTGATGCCCGCTGGCGAAGCCAACAACAAGATGGTGCTCTGCATCGTGCTGAACCCGGCGTGCGCGATTCCTGCCAGAAGCAAAAGCGCGAAGGAAACGGCAAACCACGGTGACCAGGTAACAGCCAGCACAAAGGAGGCCATAACCAGAGAGCCCGCAACAAACAAGCGGCCGTGGTAGCGAAGGTTGCCTTTCACGGAAATTATTGAGGCGCCTATCAAATTCCCGATACCTTCGCTGGAGGTCAGGAGCCCTACCAGGAACGGGCCGACCAATAAGTGATCGCTGGCGATGACGGGGATGAATTCCTGAATGCGCAGGACCGTGGCGTTCATCACCATCGAAATTAACAACACCCCGAATACGGTCCGGTTGCTTAGGGCGTATCCAATTCCTTGCCGAAGGCTTTGCCAAATCGCCAATTGCGCCCCGCTGCCCTGGACCCGATGGGGCAACCTTAGCTGGACCAGCAGCAACAGAGAAGCCAGGTCCAACACCGTCAAACAAACATAGGCGCCGGTGAAACCGGTGCCGGCTATCAGGATGCCCGCGGTTAGGGGCCCGGCAATTTTGCCAATGGTGGAGGTCATCGACTCCAAAGCCACTGCGTTGGCGATACGTTCCGCGCCTACCAGGTCAAACATCGCGGTGCGGCGAGACGGGTCTTCCAGCACCTTTGCCAGGCCTTGGAGGAACACCACAACAAACACATGCCAGGATTGAATAGCATCGGCGATGAGCAACAATAAAATGACGGCTGCTACTCCCAAATAACAAGCGTGGGCCGTGACCATAATGAGCCGCCGGTCCAGGCGATCGGCAATGACACCGGAAAAGAGGGAAAGCACCGGCCGGGGAGCGTTGAGGAAGACAGCCAGCAGACCGAGTTGGAAGTATGAACCCGTAATTTCCCGGATGAGCAAGATGAGGACCAGGAGTTCCATTCGCCGCGAGGCCTCGTGGAGCACCCTCGATCCCCACAGGATGCGGAAGTCCCGGTTTTGTAAAACTGCCAGGGCTGGGATTCTGGAAGTCCTTCGCAAGCGGATTACGCTCCGATTCGCCGGATGCCTGCTACCCCTGGGAAATACTCGGGACTAGTTGAGCCTGTGCGTCAAACCGGTGGCTAAAGCCGCCTGCCATCAGGAATAGGACGCCTAAACGCTAACGTCAGCCCGGTCCACCGATCCGAAAATGTCAACTGTGGGCAGGGCAATTATACGCCTCCCAGCGGTCACCTGATGATTCCAAAATCCAATCTAGGACACGGTCCTATCAACTCTTTAACACTACCAACTTAAGCGCCGGCGGGGGAGTTCTAACTTGGCGCCGAGAGTCCCAGCGAGTCAGTGCCGGTAACCTCCCAACCCAGCTTGGGCTAAACTTCCCCCAACATTACATACTCAACATGCCCATCAGCGGGCGCAACTCAGGGGTAGGATGTTTGCCTCCCAAGCAAACGGTTAACGCGATCCCCGGTTTTTGCGCCCCTGGCCACCTCCCCTTAGCCCCACCGCGGTCTTCCGAAACCCTGGCGTAGGAAGGTCCGCCCCGTCCTCCCCAGCAGCTTCTCTTCGCTTCCGCTACTGGACCCTGCAGCCATGACCCCCAGGTAACCCGACTACTCGCAATGCCCCCGAATTTCCAGCCAGGTCCAGGCCAACTACCATTCCAGGTCGCTAATCTCTGCAATGAGCAGGCTGTCCCGTTCCCCGGTCCGGGGGTGAGCCTCGGCAGCCGCCGCGATGGGCCGGTGGACTGCGTCCAGGTCCACATGAGGGACATAGCTGGCGGCCCTCATCTCGGCGTCCCGGATGGCGGGCAGGTTCCGGCGGGCCAGGGTCATTGCTCTCATTTCAGGAGCGGCGGGACCCCCACTTGATTCCGCCTTAATGCTGTCCATCTGCCTGGGTCCGCCTTACTCAAGGTTATTCTCCATCAACGGCGCGTTGCAATCCATACGACATGATGTGCGCCTCCTTTGCGGCTGCTTCTACCACGCGCACGCACCTTGACTTCCCCTACCTCGAAACCGGCATAGCGCAACCGTTTGACGAATGCCGGCTGAGGACCGGCAGACCAAACCGCCAATATACCGCCGGGCCGTAACGCAGCGTAGGTGGTGGTCAGCCCCGGCAGACTGTAAAGCCAATTGTTGCCCTTTCGGACTAGCGCTTCCGGGCCATTGTCAATATCAAGCATGATGGCATCGTAGTCACCTCTCGCGGTCTTTATCAAATCGACAACGTCGGCTACATGGAGTTCAACCCGTCCGTCGTCAAGAGGACGGCCGGCCAGATCGGCAAGCACTCCACGGTTCCACTCAACCACGGCCGGTACCAGCTCTGCGACTACCACTTGGGCATCCTCGCCAAGGACATCAAGCGCCGTTCTCACCGAGTATCCCATGCCCAGACCGCCAATCAGAACGCGGGCCCTCGGATGTTTTGCCAGGTTTTGACAGCCTAGTTTGGCCATTGCTTCTTCTAACCCGTAAACACGGCTGTTCATGAGTTCCCAATTATCCGCTTTCATTGAGAACTCGGAGTCACGTTGGTACAAAACGAGCTCTGCTCCTCCGCCAGGAGTTTGTGCCCGGCCGAGCAACTGCCAGGGATTCATCGACGCCTCCCGTAACCGATACTGCCGCCTGTATTTCCAAGCTCCGCTCGGCAGAGACCGTCTTCAGATAACAGAATCATCCGTGCGTCCTGATGGCGGAGCCGGTCCTGGAGAGCCTTGGGGTCGCCAATCTGCTCCAAACCGGGCGATGGCACCCGAGCGCCGTAGAACGTGAACTGCGCCAATATGCGCCGGCTCGGCAATGCCGGCGGTTTCAAACGCCTGCTGCATAATCTGATGGACTCGGGCCCGTGACACCGGAAAGAAGGGCTGCCCCGGCGGCAGCTTGGTCCGGTAGGCGTATGATTTTGCAGGTTGGCCACCAGAGAGGAGCTGACGGGCACCTGTACCGTTTCCCCCCCTTGCCTGTCACTGTCGCAACCCAGCCACCGGCACTGGTCCGCAGGAGGTCCTTCGGGCACAGTCGGATGGCTTCGGAGACCCGCAAGCAGCCGTCAAAGAGAAGGGCGATGAGTAGCCCGGCCCGTTCCCCGGTCCGGGGGTGAGCCTTGGTAGCCGCCGCGATGAGCCGGAGGACGGCGTCCAGGTCCCCTTGGGGGACAAAGCTGGCGGCCCCCATCTCGGCGTCCCGGGTGGTGGGGAGGTCGCGGCGGGCCAGGGTCATGGGCAACGGTTCCTCGCTAACGGTTTCGCAAAATTGTAAAGAAAAGCGCCGGTTCCCGCCACCGGCCATTGTCAGGGCCGTGAGGGGCGGGGCAACAACACCCGGCTCGGATCTAAACAAAAGGGTCAATTTTGTATAGTTTCTGCAACTCTGTCTTGGGCTACTGATGGGTCCACCTCACCTAAACCAACCCCGTTCAAGGGGGAAGCGTTCTCAGGCTTTTATTCGAGGCCGTGAAACATTGAAAAGCGGAGAGTTCGAGTCCAGTCCGGCCCACCTAACTGGACAAAATCAAGAACTTTCACCATTACTTTCACTCTCGTACTGTAACCAGCCCCCGGACATGTCCGGCATCCAACCCAGCCGGGAAACGAGAGGTCAGTCCAGAGAGGAACTCGAAGTGCCGGCTCTCGGCTTGGCTGCATCCGCCGAGCCAACGTGCGCAGAGGATGGAGTCTGGCCAGTGTTGCGGGAGATTTGGAAGTAGTCTTCCGGCACCACGACACGGTGGAGGCTGCACGAGTGGCTGGAGAGATTGTCCTGCGGGCCTGCCAACATACGCCGAGCAACTACCTGACGCGCGAGGTACAGGTCGCGCCGGTAAGCCTTGGGATCCGCTTCGGATCAGTCATTGCGCCACTCCTTCCCGCCGCAATGTCCCGAGGACGGTGCTGGGAGAGCACTCGAAGACCTCGGCAATCCGCCGCAGGCTGCCCCCCTCCCGCATCCTCCGGACCGCCTCCAGCTGCCCGGGCTTGAGCTTACTGGGCGGGCCCAGGGTCTTGCCCTGCTGCCGGGCTCGTTCCAGCCCCTCCCTGGTCCGTCGCTTGATGGACTCGATCTCCTGGTCGGCCACCCATTGCGGCGAACATGGTCAGGACCTGGCCGAAGAAGGCCTCGGGGCTGCCCTCGTTGGCCTCTAGGTAGCGGGTCCACTGGGCCTCAGCCTCCGCCAGGGACCGGATCTTCACCCTCCGGTCACGAAGGTCGCAGATGCTCCTGATGGTGTCCGGCCAGCGGCGGCCGATGGCCACCACCACCAGGGTGTCGCCGCCGGCGAGGCGGCCGTTGAGCCTGTGCCAGCCCTGGCGCTGCTGGGTGCGGTGGAACCGGAGACGCCGACGTCGCGGTAGATGTTGTCTCGGGGCACGCCGGCCCGCTGGAGCTGGAGCTCCTGGGTCCATCCCCGGGACGCCTTCCTGGAGCTGCCGACTGGTGCGGATGTAGCCGTAAATCTGTGGCATGCCGGGAGTATACGTTTATGACACTTCTCCCGAAATGGGGAAATGGCAGTGTTTCAGGGGTGTTTCATACTCCCCGTTTGCGGAACGAGGTTTCTACTCTGGGGTGACTGTCTTATTCCCATCGAGCGTCGCATTCTTCTCTAGCAGCGGACAAATGCGGCTCTCTCCGCTGTCGCTTTACGCGGTTCCACCTTGGTATCATATACTCAGCAATCCAGTCCTATGGCCGGGTTCCGAGCCGTGCGAAGGCGACCAACTATAGTGGCCATACAGGCTGGCAAAGCCCCCGGTGTGGCGGGTCGTCCGGGCGAGGGCCAGACCGACATTGGCGTAGGTCGCCCGGCGCTCGGCAGCGACGTCAAAGGGAGGGCCCAAAGATGACCGACTTACACCCGTCGACCAATTGGTCGCAATCGGATGCCCAGGAGAAACTCGACCGGCTTTTGGCCGAAATCGAGTCAACCTCGGACCAACAGATCGGCTATCCCGCCAATCAGAAGTTCGACTACTCGCCCCTCCTGCCCTTCCTCAAATACTCGCTGAATAACGTCGGAGACCCCTTTCATGGGAGCAACTACCGGAGCAATACCCACGGAATCGAACGGGAGGTCATCGCATGCTTTGCCGGTCTCATGCGGCTGGACCCGGACGAGGCCTGGGGATACGTCACCTCCGGCGGGACCGAGGGCAATCTGTACGGGCTGTACCTCGCCCGGGAAATGTTTCCCAACGGCATCTTCTACTTCTCCGAGGAAACCCATTACAGCGTTCTCAAGAACCTCAGGGTGCTCAATGCCCGTTACGTGATGATCAAACGCCAAGACGATGGGGAGATCGACTACCGGGACCTGCAGGACATGGTGCGGGTCAACCGGGACCTACCGGCGGTGATCATCGCCAATATCGGCACGACCATGCGCGGGGCCGTCGACGACATTGAACGTATCAAGGAAATCCTCCGCGGCCTGGGAGTGACCCACAGCTACCTCCACGCCGACGCCGCCCTCAGCGGCATGATCCTGCCCTTCGTGCCCGAACCCCAGGCCTACGGGTTCGACGCCGGCATCGACAGTATCGCGGTGAGCGGCCACAAGCTGATCGGGGCGCCGCTGCCGTGCGGTGTCGTGCTGACCCGCCGTGTCAACGTGGAACGGGTCGGCCGCACCATCGAGCTCGTCGGAATCCAGGACACCACCCTGTCCGGCTCGCGCAACGGCCTGACTCCGCTGATGCTGTGGTACGCCCTGAACCAGTATGGACAGCAGGGTTTCCACGAGTTGGTAGCGGGCATGCTGGACACTGCGGAGTACGCAGCGGAACAATTCAACCGGCACGGGATACCGGCCTGGCGCCACGCGAATTCGGTCACCGTAGTCTTCCCCAGGCCGTCGCCGGAGGTCCTGCAAAAGTGGCAGATCGCCTCCGAGGGAGATATTGTCCACATCATTACCATGCCTCACGTCACCCGCGGACACGTCGACGAACTCATCGCCGACTGCGCCCGCTGACCACGGCCTGTTTTAACAACGAACAAAAGCACCCCGCACAAGGAACATCAAAATGGACCGAATCAACCGGATCACCCGAATCATTGTCCTGGCAAACAACGAGGTGGGTGTCATTGCCGACATAACGGCGACTCTGGCCAACGCTGGCGTCAACCTGGAATCCATCAACACGGAGGCGAGCGCCGAGCGGGAAGCGGTGATCCTGACCACCGACAATGCCGACCACGCGCTCTATGTCCTCAACCAGGC
Source organism: Dehalococcoidia bacterium (assembly GCA_965205495.1). GTDB lineage: Bacteria > Chloroflexota > Dehalococcoidia > Lucifugimonadales > UBA3495 > CATOSK01. The sequence goes on along the minus strand of CBDBHA010000002.1, from coordinate 3,057,543 downwards.
CGGATACAAAGCCGTTGGCGACGAGGTGCTGGTCCTCCGACTCCGAGACGAACCCGGCGCCCTGGCCTCGGTGGCGGAAAGACTGAAACAGGCCGGAATTAACATCCAGAGCATGCACATCCTGAACCGCAGCGGCGGCTATGCGATGATTGCTTTGACCACCGACGACCGATCCCGGACCGAAGCCGCCATCAGCGGCGAGACCATCATCTGACCCTCCGGTCCAGGGAGGTCTGAGGCGGAGCCCGTCTCAAAGACGCCGGGGAATCTAAACCAAAGCCAAGGTGGGAACTACATTTTGGAGCGATGGCAAAGGCACGGCAGGTGTAAACATCAATGCGTCGGCTCGGGCCTGTAACAGGGTTCGGCAGCGATGTCTCACTTCATCCTTGCGGTGTGTTAGCCCGTCGAAGAATGCGTTCATCTTCTCTTGGACTTGGGCTTTTGTTCCCAGGCATTCGTTGGCCGTGACCTCTTCCCTGGCCCAATCCCAGACGGCTTCGTCGGCATTGAAGTCTGGGCTGTAGGCCGGTAAGGCCACCAACCTCAGATGCAAGTCAGGAGTGGCCAAATAGCTGCGAATCGCTTCTCCTCGGTGGGCTGGACCATTGTCCCAAATCACTACCAGAGGTCCAGGATGATTTTTTCTTAGCTGCTGTAAAAAGGCGGTGGAGGTCTCGGCATTGCTGTTTCCAGCTATTTCCATGGCTTCCACCTCCCCAGTTTCCAGACAAACTCCCGAGTAGTAGCAGGCCTTCTCTCCCCACCGGGGACTGGTGGAGTCCACCAGCGCAGGCTCTCCCTTGAGTACCCATTTCCCTCTCAGGTCGGCATCGGCCCGAAAGTGGGCTTCGTCCACGAAGAAGATCTTGGCCCCTATCCTTTCGGCCTCCTCTCGGATTTGGCTGTACTGGATAATAAAGGCTTTCCGCTCTTCATCCTTAGCTTTCAAGAGGCGTTTTTTTGGCCGCTTCAGCACGAAGCCCAACCGGTGCTTTTTGCGCGGCTTCTTCTCCTGTTCCGCCGGCTTCTTGCGCTTGGCGGCCGGCTTGTGGCCCGGCATCCTGGCCTCCGGGCCACCGCCCGACAGCCGGGCTTCCAGGCCCTCTACCCGCTTTCCCATTTGGGCAACGGTATCCTGCTGTTCCGCGATAACCGCCAGCAGGGTTTCCCGGCTCGCCTGCTTCAGGTCCAATTCCGGTTCCATTGTTCTTTTATGCCACAACTGCGCTCCAACCGCTGGTGTTTTCATCAGGACAGCGGCCTTCGGCAAATTCACCACATCAACTCTGAACTGTTACGAGGTTTAGCTTAGCTTGTTCCAGCAGGCTCTTCGAGCGCATAATGGCTGGGAGAGACTGACGGGCTTTGCGGCGAAGCCAAGGAGCAGGCGGGAAGCCTTTTCGTCGCGTGTAGGGGGTGTATTTTGGGAGAGTCCACTCGACGGACAGTATGGGTTGCGCGCTTATGTTTGCTGGCCGTCGCTTTGCTGTGGGTGGGCGCCGTCTCATGCGGAGGACAGGGCTTCGAAGCCGGTCCCCTCGGAGCCGTGCAGGTGGCACCCGGAGAGGCCATCCAGATACGTTCGATGCACGTCCTTACAGGGCTTGGTGACCTGGGCGCCCCGAGCCAACGCGGCGTGGCGCTGGCGTTGGCTGACTATGGCCCTATCAATGGGCACGATGTCGAGATGGGCGCCGGCCTCGACTCGCTCTGCACCGAGGAAGGCGGACGTGCCGCCGCGGATACGGTGACCGGCGACCCCCGGGTCGTCGGAGTCATCGGCACGTCCTGCTCCGTCGCCGCCACCGCCGCTTCGCCAATCCTCAGCGAGGCCGGATTGGTGATGATCTCTTCCTCCAATACGGCCCCTTCGCTGACCTCCGACCTTCGCGGCAACGCCGATTCCAACCATCATCCCGGCTACTACCGGACCTCCAGCAACGATCTGCATGAGGCGCGCGCGGTGGCGCAGTTCGCCTACAACGATCTCGGCCTGCGCAGGATGGCGGCCATCCACGACGGCGACCCCTACACTACCGGCCTCACCGGCGCCTTCGCCACCGCATTCGAGGAGCTAGGCGGCTCGGTCGCCGTCGCCTCTGTCAGCAGGGGCGATACGGACATGGCCCCCGTCCTCACCCGGATTGCGGCGGGCAGTCCGGATGGCCTCTTTTTTCCCCTCTTCCAGGAAGAAGGCGCCCACATCGTCCAGCAGGTCGGCCAGATCGCTGGGCTTGAGGACGTCACGCTGATTGGCGGCGCGGCCCTGCTGGTCTCCGAGTTCCTGGCCATCCCCGAGTCGGAGGGCGTCTACTTCCCGGGTCCGGAGTTGAGCTTCGGCGGCAACACGAACGAGGCAACCGGCAAGGGCGGCGAGGCGCTCATCGCCGACTATCGAGAGCGGTACGGCGAGGCGCCCACATCCGCCTATCTGGCCCACGCCTACGACGCGGCCACGATGCTCCTCCGCGCGATCGACGAGGTCGCCGTTGGCGACGGAGATACGCTGTACATCGACCGGGCCATGCTCCGGGAGGCGCTGGCCGGAGTTGCCGGTTTCAGGTGTATCATCGGGGTCATCTCCTGCGACGAGTTCGGCGACTGCGGCACCGGCCGCGTACAAATAACGCACCACACCGATTCCAGCGTCACCGACATTGCGGGGCTACCCGTTGTCTACAGCTACGCGCCCTGATTTGCCAACCTGCGTCGTGGCAGGATTACTCCGCGGGGGCGTGCCCTACCGTCCCCACGTGGGATATGACGAGCTCGGAGGCCGCGGACCTACCTAATACTATAGTCGCACTAACACTGACTCGGTGCTTTCGGCCTCAAATTTAGCTTGGACTCAATAAGATTTAGGGCGTTGCCGTAGCTAGACGTTGCGATTTTCAAGGGTGGCCAACACTCCAAGCGGCCATCTGCGGCTGTAGTAATAAGAATGAGGCAAGCATTTGGCGTTCACTTTGCGCGTAAAGAGTGTGTTGGGAAGGTCCGCATGCCGGATAGTATGGGTTGGGCTGCTGTGTTTGCTGGCCGTCGCGTTGCTGTCGGCATGTGACGACGGGCCGACAGAGACGCCAACGCCCGAGCCTACACCGGCCACCAGTACCCCTACGCCGACATCGGTCCCGCCAACGCCGACCCCGGCCCCGACGCCGACGCCGACCCCAACGCCGACACCGGAGCGGGTTGGCGCTCCCGCGATACGCGATTTCGGCATCGACACTGACACCCTCTGGGGGCAGCTGTTCGACAGGTTCACCACCTCCGAGCAATCCTGCATCCGCACCGAATTGGGTGATGAGCTGCTGGAGTCCGTGCTGGAACGGCGTGCTATGCCCGAAGGCGACACGCAGCGGTGGGAGACGTCTATATTCGGCTGCCTCGCTCCGGAAACGGCCTCCGGATTATTCCTCTCCGTCCTTGTTGCGCAGATGGAGGGGCTGACCGAGGAGGCTGAAGAGTGCCTGAGAGAGTTGCTGGCGCACGCCGATGTGGCTGATATCGTTGCCGGTACCCTGCCGGACGCCAGCCCTGCCGCCGCCACTGCAGCCTTGAAGTTTACGGTCGGCCTCCTGAGCTGTGTTCCTGAACAGATATTGTCTGGCGATGCCGGTCCCCCCGACCCACCGCAGGCGGATGTGTCCCTGCTCTGGCGCAATCCCACCGGAGGCTGGGTTGTCAATGCGCCGACCGTGGTCGACGGCGCGGTCTACGCAGGGTCTGACGACAACCACGTGTATGCCTTGGACGCGGAGACCGGAGAGTTGCTGTGGCGCTTTGAGACGGACGACGTCATAAGATCGTCCCCAACCGTGGCCGGCGGGGCGGTGTACGTAGGGTCCAACGACAACCACGTGTATGCCCTGGATGCCGAGACCGGGTGGTTGCTGTGGAGTTACGACACCGGCGACTGGGCGCAGTACTCCCCTACCGTAAGTGGCGGGATGGTCTACCTCGGCGCACTGGCGGAGGGGGACCACAGGGTCCACGCTCTCGACGCAATGACCGGAGAAGTCCTGTGGTTTGCCGAAAGGCCGTATCCGTTCACCCCTGAGTTCACTCCTACCGTTGCGGGCGACAAGGTCTACGTGCCGGGCGGATTCGGCGAGTTCCATGCCCTGGACGCATCAACCGGAAAGGTGGTCTGGAGCTTCAATACCGGGATCCCCGTGGAATCCCCACCCATAGTCATCGGAGGAATCGTATACCTGACGGCCTTCAATACCGCCCAAGCCCTGGACGAGGCGACCGGGGCGCTCATCTGGAGCTACGGGACGGAGAGGTTGCCCGCGAGGGACTTCCCGGCCGCAGTCGCAGACAACGTCTACTACTTCTCGCCGGACGAACACATCTACGCCCTGGACACAGCGACGGGAGAGAGCCTCTGGTCATACGAAGCGGGCATGATGATCAACACCGCGCCCGTGACTGCCGGGGGCATCGTGTACGTGGGTTCCGAATCCGGCCGGTTCTACGCCCTTGACGCCGCCACCGGCGGGCTAGTTTGGAGCCGGGAGTCGATGGCCTGGGCCTTGCAGTCACCCATGGTGGCCGACGGCGTTCTGTATGCAGAGTCCAGCGATGGACACCTACGGGCGCTGGATGCGGCAACCGGGGAAGAGCTCTGGAGGTTTCAGAAGGGCTATTTTGATGGCATCCCCTCCTACACCGTCACCGACGGCGTTATGTACGTGGGCTCCCTGGACGGCGGCGTCTACGCCTTCATCGCTCCATTAGGAACCACAACAGAGGAGAAAGTTCTGACAATCCTCTATTGGCAGGCTCCAACTCTGCCTGGACCCTACCTGTCGGGTGGCACTAAAGACTTGGATGCCGGAGCAATCACGTTGGAGCCTCTGGCTAAATACGACCCAGACGGCAACCTCGTGCCAGCGCTGGCCGCCCAAATCTCGACAATCGAGAACGGAGGCTTTTCCCAGGACCTGATGTCGATTACCTGGAAGCTGAAGGAGGGCCTGAAGTGGTCGGATGGCAGCGACATGACGGCCGAGGATGTTGTCTTCACGTGGCTCTATTGCGTGGATGAAGATACGGGATGCGCGGCCGGGAGCTCATTTGACGGCATCGCCTCCGTGTTGGCCTTCGACAATCTCACCGTCCAAATCGCCTTCGACGCGCCCACACCCTACCCGTACCGGGCCTTCGTTGGCGCCGGAACGCCCATCATCAGCCGCGCGCAGTTTGCCGACTGCATCGGCGCGGCCGCCACGACCTGCGAGGCGGAGAACACCGCCCCGATGGGCACCGGCCCCTACCGCATCACCGGTTTCAAGACCAACGAAGGGGCCGTCTACGAGCGCAACCCCTTCTACCGGGGCCCGGCGCCCTATTTCGACAGGGTGGTCCTCAAGGGCGGCGGCGATGCGATTTCAGCGGCCCGCGCCGTGATGGAAAGGGGCGAAGCCGACTACGCCTGGAACACACAAGTGGAGCCGGAGATTCTTACTCGGATGGAAGGAGCCGGACTGGGCACAGTGGTCGTCGCCTTCGCCAGCCTGGTGGAGCGTATCGTCGTCAATCAGACGAATCCCGACCCGGCTTTGGGCGACAATCGCTCCGAGTATCTGGATGGACAAAACCCCCACCCCTTCCTGACCTTCAAGCCCATTCGCCAGGCCATGTCGCTGGCCATAGACCGCAGCCGCATATTGGAGGACCTCTACGGCTTCGCTGCGGAGCCCACCTGCAATCTGTTGACCGGCCCGCCCATTTATGTTTCGACCGCCAACGACGGGTGCCTGACCCAGGACATCGAGGGCGCCAACCGGCTGCTGGACGATAACGGTGTCCTCGATACCGACCGCGACGGCGTCCGTGAATACAACGGGGTGCCCTTGCGGATCACTTACCAGACCTCGGTCAATGCTATTCGACAGGACACGCAGGTCCTCGTTCGCGGTTGGTGGCGTCAGATAGGCGTCGAGACGGAGCTGGTACAGCACGATGCCAGCGTCTTTTTCGGCGGCGACCCCGTGGCTGACAAGGAAGCATCGTATCGCAGGTTCTTCGCCGACGTGCAGATGTACGCTTCCGGTTCCGGCATAGACCCGCAGCAGTCCCTATCCGGCCCACTCTGCAAACATATCCCGACCAAGGGCAATAACTGGGCCTTGGGGAACATTGCCCGCTCGTGCAATCCGGAGTACGACAGACTCTACGCCCAGCTGGAGCAAGCCCAAATCGGCTCGGAGCGGGAGGCGCTGGTAAAGCAGCTGCACGACATGGACGTGCAGGGCTATTACGAGATTCCATTGGTGAGCCGGGGCTTCGTTTCCGCACACGTGAACACCCTGAAGGGCGTTCGGATCAACGGCTGGGATAGCGAGATGTGGAATATCGCCGAATGGCGGCGCTAAGGCTAATGAGGAGAGCCTCAGTTTGATTCGAGGGGGAAAGCATGTCCATCCTGATTCGTGCGGCAGCGGCTTACCTTGTGTTGCTTGCGGCTGTGGTTGCCGTAAACTTTATCGTTACTCCCCTGTACCACCCGGCCGGAGACGAGCCATTCACGGTGTGGGAGATACTCAACTGGTTCATGGCGGTGGGTATGGTGATTGCCTTGGCCGGCAGCTACGCGGAAAAGCGCCGTGTCGATGGCGACGGTTCGGCGGACCTGAAGCGCTACCTGGAAGCGAACGCGGTTTTCTACGGGGCAGTTGCTGTGTTCATCCTGTTCTTCTGGAACTGGTTTAGCTCTCTGTCTCCCAACAACGAGGCCGACGGACAATTTTGGGCCGTCATCGACACCCTCATGCCCATCGTGATGGGCGTAATGGGCTGCCGCATGTGCAGACACAGCAGCTGACCAAGGAACGCCGCGCAAGGTTTCTGGCATAGTCCGTTGCGACCCTGGTACGAGTTCGCAGTACAGTCCACTTAGGCCCACCATGCGTTACTGTAGACAGAACCGGGCTGTTCAGAGCGATTTCCTGAGCGTCCCTTCCCCTTATCGGGCTATCCTCCGGCATGGGAATAGTGTACCGAATCGTCGCCTTGCCTGGGACTACGCCGATCTCCTTCACGAATGACCGGATGAAGGCCCGCGTCTCGGTCAGTTCGCTCTCCATCAGGAACTCGCTCATCTCCGTCACGTAGGCCGCTATCGTCTCCTCGTCCCCCAATCCGGTCATTCTCACGGCCAGGATGGCCCGCGCCTCGTCAGCGGCGATCTCCAGTTTCTCCTGTCGCTCCTTGTGCTCCCGGATGCGGGGGAGGATGTCGTTGATCTCCAGGTCGGTGGTCTCCCCCGCCTGCCACAGCCGGTCCAGCCGCCGGCGTATCTCGTTCAGCTCCTCCTCGACGGCTTCCACCCTCTCCCGCTGCTCCTTGATTACGCTGTCCAGTTCCTCGTTGACCAAGTTGACCAACTCACGGATGTTGCTCTCGGTGAGGATGTTCTCCCGGATCGAGTCGATGATCATCCGCTCGAACCGCTTGGAGTTGAGCCTGGGGGTGTCGCAGGCGCCCTGGCCCCGCTTCAGCAGGGAGTGGCAGACGTAGTAGGTGAACTGGCCGCTCTTGGCTTCGTGGGCGGTGAGGGCCTTGCCGCAGGTCTCGCACTTCACCAGGCCGCTCAGCAGGTAGGGGCTGGCGGCGCGGCGGGGATGCACCTTGGTCGGGGCCTTGGACTCCAGGATGCGGGCCACCCGGTGGAAGTCCTGCTTTGACACAATGGCGGGGAAGGCGTCCTCCACCCGAACAGGCGGCACGTTGTCCTTGGCCCTGGTGCCCCATACCAGGGTCCCGGTGTAGGTCTCGTTGGTGAGAATGCGGTGGATGGTGGTCTTGGTCCAGCGGCTGCCCTGGGGACTGGCGATTCCCTCCTTGTTCAGCGTCTTGGTAATGTCCAGGGTGCTGGCCCCCTGCAAAGCCATCTGGAAGATGCGGCGCACGACGCCGTCGGCGGGCGGGTCCAACTCCAGCTTGGGGCGCTTCTTGGCTCCGTCCTGGACCGGCACCTTCCGGTAGCCGTAGGGGGAGTAGGTGCCAATCCAGAAGCCGCGCGAGGCGGCCTCCCGCATTCCCCGCAAAACCTCTTGGGCAAGATTTTCCGAGTAGAATTCGTCCAAGCCCTCGATGATGGCCTCCATCAGCTTGCCGGTGGGAGAGTCGTCGGCGTGCTCGGTGATGGAGGTGACCTTGATGCCCCGCTTGCGGAGCATGGACTTGAAGGCCACGGCGTGCCACCAGAGGGACGATGCGGCGGCGGTCAGGCCGTGGCCTTCATTAGCTCGTAAAGCTGTTTCACTGTCCCACCTCCTAACATTCTCTCTGGGCCACCTCCCCTCTCATTATTCCCCAGGTCGATGAGCCTTCGCAGCGCCCCTGATTGGATCAACCCCCGGCGGATGTTGTCGTACCAGATGGACTGGCCGAGGCGCTGGACTTCCTGAACCGGATTGGTCATGCCATACCTCCTGGGGTCGTGCTCGATGCGGCCGATTTGTCGGTCCGAGTTTTTCATGGCATTTTGATAGGCGGTGTCCGCAGCGACTTAGTTGGGAATTTCTTCGGAAATTACCGGTCGAATCTTGTCGGCGTCGCTCCACTGAATGTTGCCGAACTGATCGTTGAATTCTCGCAGGATGTTGCTCAAGCGGTCCATTTCTGGCTCGGGGAGCCAGCCTCCGTCGGAAGTCGGGACTGGCTCAATCTCTGCGTCTTCATCAGCCAGCCCGACGGAAATGGATGCCCGCACTTCAACACGGTAACTATCCATGTCGATGGCTTCCAGGATTCCTTTAGAAAGGTCGTCCTCTCGGGGTGCCGGCAACTTAGGGATCAGAAAGTTCAAGAAAAGAGAAAGTTTCTCCCACTTTGCGTTGGTATATGGCAAAACTGATGCCAAAAACCCATAGATCCGTTCAAAGGCTTTAGCCTTCCCCTTGAAATCTACTTGTCCATCCTCATCCAGATTTTCTAAGTAATTTGCTACGCAATTGTCGAGAATCGGGTCCAATTAGTCTCGATCTGCCCCGCCCAAATAGCGCTCCGCTAGTTGGTCAACTGCTAGAAACCGGGCCGGAAAGCCCTGTTCGGAGAGATTAATTTCGGCAATGAGGCCGAGGTAAGCAAGGCTAGTGCCCAAATCTGGCAGAGCCGTGCAGGAATGAAATCAACGGTGGAATGGATGGTCCCGGCACGGAGGGCACTGCCGACTTTGGAAGCGCCGGCGGTATCTTCTGGCAGACCGGCTTTGGAGGCCACCAGGGTCAGGTTGGCCACGGTGGCAGCCAAGTACAGCTGGAACTTGGTTTTGACGCGGCCGAAGTAGCGTGCTTGGCGGATTCCCAGCTGGACCAGCTGGACCAGCCGCGCCAGCCGGTGCTCCACCACTATCCGGCGCTGACGGTACCCGGCGAAGGCCTCACTCTGCTGCAGGGCGCGGGCCTGCTGCAATAAAGCCTCCTGCGGGTGCAGTTGCACCGTTCGTCCCAACCCCGATGACCCGCCGACGCACTGGTACCGCAGCGGGCATACCCCGCAGACCGCTCCATCGAACCGGAAGCCATTCAGCCGGTGAGTTCGCCAGGTGGGGCCGGTCCGGGTCCCGAATGATACGATCCTCCGGGCAACATTCCCCGCCGGACAGGTGCAGGTGCCCGCCTCCAGGTCAATATGGAAGTCTTCCTTGGGAAAGTGAGACCGGTTGGGGCGGTCCGGCACCCTGGCTATCAGGGTGCGTCCCGCATCGGCGAAGGCCTGCCTGGTGTCGCCGCCGCCATAAGCGGCATCGCCCATGGACTCCTCCACCGGCACACCGGTGTTGGCCTCGCTCTGCTCCACCAGTTCCAGCGCCCCCAGGTTGTCCGGAGCGTTGCCGGGCAATACCTCCACGGCGGTGATCAACTGAGAGTCGCTGTCCACCACAATCGCCGCCTTGTGCCCGTCGAACCGCCGGCTGCTGCTCTTGTGGCCGTGGCGCATCTCCGGGTCATGCACCGGCATCATCCGGTCCCGGCTCACTCCGTCCTTGAGGCCGACTCCGTCATCAGTGCGTCCACGTCCTGGAGCAGCAACTGTCCCAGCAGTTCCGCCGCCGCCACAATCCGCTGGCGCTCCTCACTGTCCTCCGGCAATTCCCCATGCGCCTGACGCGACAACTCCAACAACCGGTCCGCGTCGGCCACAATTGAGTCCAACAGCGCCGCCCGCGCCCGTTTGTTGCTCCAGTCGATGGCCGACTCACCCTTCACGCTGGAACCCAGGTATCTCTTATATCCCTGGGCCTTGGCCCATTCTTTGGCGGTAGACTTTTCCACTGCCGCCAGAGCCCATAACAATTTGACGATCCCGTCGGCCAACAGATTGTAGGTGTCCTTGACTGCGCCCCGGCCCAGGATGTTGGTCGTGTCCAACGCCACCTTCATGCCACGCTTTTGCAGATACCCCGACTCCCGGGCCAGCCGCAGGCTGGACTCGAATACCTCCCGCACCTTGTCGTGCAGTATCAGCTGGGCACGAAACACCTGCAGTGTGCTCTTGGCGAAGGGCCTATCCTCCACCTCAATCCCCAGGGCCACCTTCCAGCGGATGTCAAAGTCGGCTCTGGCCTTGGCCTCGGCGTCGCTCACCTTGGCGTGGGACTGGAGCAGGAGGGCCGTGGCCAGCAGGCTGGGCGGCACGCTGTCCCGGCCGTTGTCGGCGCAGTAGAACCCGGCGAAATCTGCGTCCCGGAACAACCGGCCACGCAGCGAGGCCAGCAGACCATAGAAGGTGTCCTTGCCCATGTGGTCCAGATACTGCCGGTCCGCTTCCCAAAGTCCCCTTTGATCGGAACGCTCTCCCAGCACTGCCATTCCTCGCTATTTCTTGATGGCTCAAGTATAGCTGTCCACCCGGCTGACGCCACTTTCCGGCCACGTTTCTAAACTGAAGCCAAGGTGGGATGTACATTCGAGGGGCGATGAAGATTGGCTTGGTTGCGTCAGTGAAGCCCTCTCATCGGTCCTTGGAGAATGATCCGGCACCGCTATTTGACCTCCACTATCTGCGCATTTCACCTTGGCTTTGGTTTAGTATTACAACGACGGTTCGCAAGAAAGGGACCTTGAGCACCTCTTCATGGCGACCTGCCCACGCGCTTGACAGCTTTGTGGCCTTGCCTTCCACGAAGCGATTTCCGGCCAAAAACTGACCAAATAGAGGAAGCGTCGTTGTAATACTAAACCAAAGCCAAGGTGAAATGTGCAGATGGTGGGGGGGGGGCAAACGACGGAGCCGGGTCATTCTCCAAGTAGGATGACAGGGATTCACTGGCGCAACCCAGCTGATCATCATCGCCAATTGAATGTACATCCCACCTTGGCTTTAGTTTAGGTCATCGTAGACCTGATGGCCATCGAGGTCGGCCCGAAGATCATGAAGTTTGTTGGGGTCGGTCTCTTCACTGAGAATTGTGGTGCAATAGTAGTCCTCAAAGGCCAATTGGATGTTGTCGGAGTCATTCTGAAAATCGAGCACAAATGTGTCATGTTTTTTGGGAATGGCGCGATTGAGTCGGGATAGGGTTTGCACCACTTTGATTCCTGAGAGAGGTTGGTCAACGTACATGGTATGAAGCAATGGCTCGTCATAGCCCGTCTGGAATTTGTCGGCGCAGATCAAGAACCGGTAAGGGTCCGTTCTGACCCTTTCAGGGATGACGCTACTGGGGAATCCATTGAGGCTGGCCTCGGTGACTGCTGCTCCACCGTATTGGTGCTCACCAGAAAACGCGACGATTGGCTGCCATGGGCTGTTGATCTCTGTAAGGTAATCGCGGATCGCATTGAAGTATTGAATAGTCCGGTTAATGCTACCGGAGACTACCATGGCGCGGGCTTGGCCCCCAATTTTCTGTTTGCTAAGCACCTGTTCGGGGAAGTGGCCCACCATGATCTCGGACTTCTGCCGGATGGGGGTTGGTTTGATTCGACGTATTGGCGCAGTTTTTTCCGGACCTTCTTTGTGTCGTGTTCGGGGTCTTCTTCCACTGTCTTGGCCAGGCGGTAGTAGCTGTCCACGGGCGTGTAACTTTTCAGCACGTCCAAGATGAAACCCTCATGAATCGCCTGCTTCATACTATAGATGTGGAATGGCCGGTGCTTGATCACTCCTCCGTCGGGACCTGGTTCGCCGAAGACCTCAAGGGTCTTGTTCTTCGGAGTCGCGGTGAAGGCGAAATAGCTGGCGTTGGCCAGCATCTTCCGCGCTTCCATAATCCGGTTGATTACATCTTCCGTGGTTTCCTCTTTCTCTTCGGCTCCAGCGCTAGATAGCGCGATGTTCATCTTGGCAGCCGTACGACCGCCCTGGCTGGAGTGAGCCTCATCTATGATGATGGCGAATTTGCTGTTGCGGTGCTGATCGCCAATGGCGTCCAAGATAAACGGGAACTTTTGCACGGTGGTGATGATTATCTTTTTGCCGCTCTCAAGCAATTGGCGCAGGTCGGCAGAGCTTTCAGCATGACCGACTATGGCACCCACCTGGGCGAACTGCCGGATGGTGTCGCGGATCTGCTGGTCCAGGAGCCGTCGGTCGGTCACGACGATGACGGAATCGAATATCTGCTCGCTATCCTGCTCAAGTCCAACCAGCTGGTGACCCAGCCAAGCGATTGAGTTGCTTTTGCCGCTGCCGGGAGAATGCTGGATCAGATAGCGCCGCCCGGCCCCATTGGCCCCGACGTCCGCCAAGAGTTTCCGCGTGACATCCAACGTTTGGTAGCGGGGGAAGATTTGCTTCTTTGTTTTCGTCCGGTTCGATCGTCTCTTTCCTCCACTTGTTGGGCATAATTTTCGATGATGTCGGTGAGGCCTTGACTTGTAAGCGTCTACCGCCAAAGGTAGTCGGTCTTGATCCCATTGGGATTGGGAGGGTTGCCGGCGCCGTCGTTCCATCCTTTGTTGAAAGGGAGGAACCAGGAGTCCTTCCCCCTCAGGTGGGTGCTGAAAAACTCGCTATTGATGGGGTCGTTGGGTAGGTGGTGTAGCACGGGGAAGATAATCGTGAGGGATGCGAGGAGACGTGGAAAGGCAGACCCTGTTTCTGTCTCCCACCTTCAGCCGCATGTACGCCAAGGTGGGACGTTCCTCCATTCCTCGCTGGGTAATGCGGGGAACATTAACTTAAAGCGGGAACCACCGATGGTGTTTCCTGCCTACGAAGGTCTACGCGGTGAATATGTCGAGCGGCAGGAATGCCGAATCAACGAAGTTGGGTACGTCGACCATCTCGCTTATTTTAAGGTCCACCGCCACACTGCAAATACAATAGGCCTGTTCCCTGGACCAACCCCGCTCCATAATTAACCGGATCATGTTTAGCAGGGCATGTCGGGCAGCGAGGGTGGCGTTCTCCGACTCGTTGGTGCTATCCTCCGTGATACACATGCCGGTGGCTGCCAGAAACCTCTTGGGAGCCGCCATCTCTGGGGTGGTGAAATAGTCATCTCTTTCGAATATGGGGAATCCAATGTTGCGACGTGTAGCCTCTCCTTTGCGGACTTCAAAGATTACGTGCAGGGTGCAGTCCATCTCAATGGCGGTGCCGCAGCATTCCGAGTCTCCTTGGGCGAAGTGGGCGTCCCCAGCGGAGAAGAGAGCGCCCTCGGTAAAAACTGGTAACAGTAGCCTGGTGCCCGCAGTTAGTTGCTTGATATCCAAGTTGCCGCCGTGCTCGCAGGGAGGAACGGTGCGCAACCCTTCGGAGGCCAACGGTTCATAGGATGGCACGGCGTCCCTCGGCTCCGGACCCAGCACCATGCCACCCCGCAAGCGTAGCTCCTCCTCTCGCAGCAGGATGTCCTGTCGCAGCTTTCGGGATGGGGCGACGCCGATGGTTCCCATGAAGGGTGTCCCTGGAACCCGCACTCCAGGAAGGTCGGCAGACTCGGCATACCCGTCGCTGATGTTCCAATGGACCAGGTAGGGTTCGAGGAACAGGTCCCGCAGGAAGCCGAAGCCGGGGATTATGCTGGTGAACCCCTAGTACGCCGGCTCGATATTCAGGATGTTCACTTCCAGCAGGTCTCCAGGCTGGGCCCCCTCCACATATACCGGCCCGGTCAACGGGTGGACCACATTCAGGTTTACATTCCTTAGATCTTCGGAAATGGAGGTCGAGGCAATCCCGCCGTCGAAGGCGTTCCTCGTCTGCAGCACCACCTCTTCGCCGGGTTCGGCCTTCGCTGCAGGCAGTATATCCGGGTGCCATCGGTTGTGCCCCTTTTCCGGCTCGTCGCTGCAATGTTTGCTGTAGTCCAACTCAATGACCTTCACTTGTAACCCCCTGTTGAAGCCGTAATGAACCTATGTCCCAAGTCCCCCTGTATTTCCGTTATGGTTGGTTACTTCCGGAATGGGCGGTTTCTTCGACCTCCTCTGAGTCAATACCGCAGCCCCTTCTATGGCGCCTCCCTTTCCATCAATCAGCTCTTTGCCCTCAATCAGCGTGCGCATAAATCTTCCCGTTCTTCGCTTGCTTCTGGACTGCTTGAAGCCAGTTTGGAGATTCACCTACTGTTCTACGCCCCATATCTTTCCAATTAGGCACGCAGCACCTGTCGACCGGCGAAGGACTGGCCGTGTAGCAAGGCCATGCATGCGTGCCAATTCCAGCATTTGTACCTGATTCAGGCCGGCCATGGCTGGCGCCTCCTATAAAAGGCTCAGCAAACTATACCCCCGCCTGGGGCGGCGTGCTCTCCGGCCAACGTTCCAGATGCAATCTGGTATCAAAACCATTGGTCCTTATCGACCACGTTCAGCAGAGACCTACCATCATTGAACCGGATGCAGTTATCTATGAACAAATTGGTGCGCCGGTCTTCCAAGTAGGGGCCTCTTCCAGCCACATGAGGTGTAATCAAGACACCGGGTGTTTCCCAGAGCGGGTGGTCGGTGGGCAAAGGCTCGGTTTGGAACACGTCCAGCCCGGCTCCGGCTAACTGGCCTTGTTGTAAGGCTTCCACAAGTTCGTCCAGTATCACGGTGGCTCCCCTTCCAATGTTGATGAAGAATGCGCTGGACTTCATGCGCTGAAACTGATTGATCCCAAACAGCCCTTGAGTCTGAGGGGTCTCAGGGACGGTGACGATGACGAAGTCTCCTCTTGGCAGCAGGTCGTTTAGGGCTTCTGGTCGGTGCAACTCGCTAACACCGGGGGGTGGCTCGTCAACTCGAGGGTCTACCGCAATGACAGTCATGCCGAACTCGGCGCACAGACGGGCCGCTTCTCCACCGATGCCCCCGACTCCTACGATTACCACCGTGGCGTCCGGCAGATGGATTGTCTGGTATCCTGGACTCCATTGTCGATTAAATTGTCGAGGGATATAAACCTGTAATCCTCTAGCAAAAGCCAAAATGAACGACATGATATGGGCGCTGATGTGATCGTCGTAAATTTCCCGAGTGTTTGTCACCACAACATCGCTATCTATCAACGCCCGGTGATAATAGCCGGCCCTGGGACCAGCCTGAGGACAGGCAATCCATTTCAGGTTGTTAGCCCTTTCAAAGAGTTCAGGCGCTATATTCCCGAAGGCAGCGTCAACCTCGCCAATGACCTCCATGGCCTCTCCGACTGATTTGGATAGGTACACAATTACGTCCGGAATTTTATCCTTTAGCTTCTCAGGCCATGTGTCAACGTATGCCGTTTCTCCCTGTTCGGACGGGTTCAATATCAGCAGTTTAAACCCCATAGCTTCAGTCCTCTCGGGTAGTACCAATTGGTGGACAAGTTTAGGTCGGGCTAATTTTAGCCCCAACATAGAACGAAGTCACCCAAAGGAATCTGATAGAATGGCGTCAACATAACAACACCCTCACGGGGAACACCGGCAACCAAACGCGGTCGCGAAGAAAGCTGGCCAACTTAAAAAGGCGTTAACGGCCATCGCCGAAGAGGAGAGGCCAAGCCATGATGCCGCGCTGAATCGTATTACTGGAGGAAGAGCAATAGACAGGAGGATTCCCTCGGATGAATTTGGCTCTCAATCCGTGACCCTGCTGGCAGTCCGTCCACACCCGGACGATGAAAGCACCTCGACCGGCGGGATGCTCGCCTATTACAGTGCGCGAGATGTGCGGACCGGGGTTGTGATCTGCACCGGGGGCGAGGAGGGTGAGATCCACGACGCAGACCTGGACCCGGTGGCGGATAGATCGAGGCTGCGGGAAATCCGAACCCAGGAGGTGAAGGACGCCTGTGCGATTCTTGGTGTGGCTGAGCTCCGGATGCTCGGCTACCGGGATTCGGGGATGGCGGGCGCGCCGGCCAATCAACACCCGGAAGCGTTTGTGAATGCCGAACGAGTTGAGGCAGCGGGCAAATTGGTCCGCATTATCCGCGAGCTTCGGCCAAGTGTCATTGTCACCGAGCCGCCCGGGGGAATGTATCCTCACCCAGACCACGTCATGTGTCATGAAATCAGCGTTGATGCCTTTCAAGCCGCTGGGGATGCCGAAGCATTTCCCGAGGCCGGACCGCCGTGGCGACCAGGAAAGTTGTACGGTGTGGCACAGATCGACGACGGAGGTTGGGAGAAATTGGTGCCCAAATTCATCGCTGCGGGATTTGATATGGACTGGATGGAGCGGAGGCCACGCCGTTCCCGGGGACCTGGGCCTGAGACGGCCACGGTGGCGCTGGATGTCCGGTCTTACAGTGAACACCAGCGCCGAGCTCTGCTCGCCCATCGCACTCAAATCCCACCGGAGAGCTTTTTGGTCAGCTTGCCCCCAGAACTGCGCCGGCTTGCCTTTGCCACTTCCTACTTTGTTCGGCTTTACCCTTCCTGCGCTCTGGGGGAGCACGAGCCGGATCTTCTAGACGGGCTGGACTAGACGCTGAGCGCGGTGTGAAGTTGACGCGTTCTGGATGCCGATCTATAGTTCGAAGCGTCTCAGGAACATGCTAGTACCGTTTCAATTTAATTCTATTGGATATACATGTTTGAGCTTACTGCGAGCGTCTTGGGTGGCGAACCGCCAGTCTATGATGGCGGCGGCCTCGTTACGCTCACGTTCGAGTGCCGCGACCTCCCGTCTCAGCGACGCTTCATCGCCGATACGGCGGTCCAGACACTGTCTGCTGAAGACGCTCAACTCGATCTCAGCCATGTTCAGCCGGCTTCCATGAGTGGGAGTGTAATGAAACTCCAGCCGTTTGGCGATGCGCCGGGCTTCGGATGGCTCAAACGCTTCGTAGAGTGAGCCGGGCTTGTGGGTGTTGAGGTTGTCCAGGACCAGCCTGATCACCTCTGCGTCAGGGTATGCGCTGTCCACCAGCCACTTCATCTGTTGAGCGAAGTCCACAGCAGTCCGGCGCCCGGTCACCTCAACGTGCCTCCACCCACCCTTCGGTTCACAGAACATGAACAGGTTCCGGGTCCCGTTTCGCTGGTACTCGGTGTCATAGCGCTCCACCCGTCCAGGAGCGGCCTCAATGGGAGGCCGCACGTCCCCGAGCAACTGCTTGGAGGACTCGTCAAAACACACCACCGGACGCTTCCGGTCGTACTCTTCGTGATAAAGGTCCAGTACGTCCTCCATCCGGGCAACGAACTCCCCGCTCAGCTTGGGGATGCACCATTCCTTTTTCTTCCACGGCTTGAGTTCGTTTTTTTGAGTATCTGGCGCACCGTCTCCAAGGAGATGCTCCCGGCAAACTCCATCTCCACCACCTTGTCCGCCAGCAGATGGAGCGTCCAGTTCACATGTCCTTCGGGTGGACTGCTGCACGCGATGGCAACCAGGTGCGCTTCCTGCTTGCCGTCCAACTTGCGCTCCCGGCCCGGCCGTGGCTTGTCATTGATGGCGTCCTCAAGTCCTTCCTCGACGAAACGCTTCCGCACTCTGGCAACGGTAGCGGCGTTGACCAATAGCACATCGGCTATCTCACGGTCTCGAAGTCCTTCGTCAGCTTTGAGCAGCGCGAGCGCCCGCTTGACGGTGCGGACTGGCGCCTTGCCCCGGTGGGAAACCTCATTGAGGCAGGTCCGTTCGGACCCGGTCAGTTTGATTTTATACTTGATGGCGGCCATGGCTGGGCACTTCCTCACAGAAAGATCGTACCCAAGTATGACTGCCTTATCATATTCTTACAAATCTATCTGGAAACGGTACTAAACTGAAGCCAAGGTGGGATGTACATTCGAGGGGCGATGAAGATTGGCTTGGTTGCGTCAGTGAAGCCCTCTCATCCGTCCTTGGAGAATGATCCGGCACCGCTATTTGACTCCACTATCTGCGCATTTCACCTTGGCTTTGGTTTAGGTTGCTAACGCCGGGCTAGAATTGGTTACAGAAGGTTCAGGAGACCCAAGTTTGTAGTGAGAATGACTATGTCTAATCAATAGCTGGGATAGAGCGCGAGAACATTTCGGAGTCCTCGAAGGGATGTTGGACCCAGCGACTATTGAACTAGGCTCTTCTCTGGTATCTAAGTGCCATATAGATCGGGTTATCGGAGACGAGAGGTGCCTCATGTTTCGGGAGATACCGCATGGCAGATTACACTGACTCTTGGAAATCTTCACTGTCTTTAATATTTCTGGTATCGGAGTTCCCTCCTTGTAGAGACAGGTAAAGAGCTGGCGTTGCTGCTCGTCTAGCTAAGAACATCTAACAAAGACTCGAAGCTACCGCATTACCTAGCCTCGCCGATAACTCCGCCGTGGTAATGGTTCCCGATAAGCTTGTCGCTGAATATTTACAGCGGCTATTACCAGTCTATCGCTAGAGGACTCGGTGATATTGCTGGTCAGGATGTCGAGGTGCAATTTTTAACCATCTGAGTGAATCATACGACGAGGGTCTGTCCTGCTTCCAGTCATACCGCTTGCATCTTAGCTATATCGGTCAGCGGGACAGCTGCTTCTACGTAAGCAGCCACACTATTCCGATCTGCTTGCCCCAAGGTACGCGCCCAGCATCGTCCCCGGTACCAGAATAGGCATGAACTCGGTCTTGCCATCGGGGATTCCGGGTCTACCCGGGCAACTTTTTGCCCAATCGTTCCAGGTCTTCTAGGATATCTTCAGGGATATCTTCAGGCATTTCCGGCTCGGTGCGCCTGACGAGGAGAGGTGCGCCGTGAGTTGGTGAGGATGTGAACCATCACCGGGGGTCAATACGCTCTTCCTGGTAGAATACACTGGTCCGGGCGATTCTAAGAAGGCGCTAGGGCCTCTGCCGTGGGTAGACTTTAGCCCTCCCTGACTTAAAGTAACGCTAATGCTGCAACGAATCGGCAGATACGAAATCCTTGAGCGGATGGCCGCCTGGCGGACCGGACCGGCCGGCTAACCTTTTCTTCAGACCTGGTGATCGCCTCCGCCGGAGACCATGGTTAAACTGTTCCCCCCTCAGTTCTGGAGTAGATGTGAAGGAGGCTAGTCTAGGGTGACGACACCCGGCGTAAAACGGGTCCGCTCCTTCATAGCTATCCCAGTCCCCAGCGCAGTGATCCAGGTGCTGGATGATGCCGTGAAAAGCTTGGACTCATACATCGGCGAAAACGTGCGATGGGTACGGACTGAGGGCACCCATCTAACCCTTAAATTCATGGGGGACATTGAAGCTGGAATGGTGGATCGGGTCCTGGAAGCGATGCCTGCTGTGGCCTCTCAGTTCTCTCCATTTGAACTTGCGATCTCAGGGTTGGGCGTCTTCCCCAACCCCCGGCGTCCCCGGGTTTTGTGGTCAGGCGTGCACGGCGAAATTGAAACCCTGGCGGCTTTGCAGCTAGCCATCGACGATGCTCTGGGGGAGCTAGTAGTCCAACTACTTTGAAATGATGGATTGCTTTTCCAGCCGGGTTCTCAGTCTGATGCTTGTCCACGTAATCCCACCAACCAAATTACCCATCATTACAAAGATTTCGCACCACTAGGCCTGCGCAAAGAACATCGCGCCTTCTCACCCCATCTGACCCTGGGCCGGGTACGCCGAGACGTGGCGGAAGGGCAATTGCGGAGGATCGGGCAGGTCATGGAGGGCGGTGAACTTTCTGGCGCGCCATCCTGGACTGCGGACTCGGTCAACCTGATGCGCACCGAGCTTGATCCCGGCGGGTCGAGGCATTACCTCGTGGGCTCGGCCTCAATAGGTGGCAGTTGACCGGTCCGTACTGAATCATCCTCTGCCCCGTCTATCAATGATTACCCATGGCGTAAAAAGGGGTGTAAATAGGAGCCGTAGTCAATAATCTCCAAGTGGCCGGGAGGATTGCCGTGCAAATCAAAGAAAAGCCGTACACCGAGCATCGAATGAAGGTCAACGGACTCAACATTCACTACACCGACTGGGGCAATCCTCACTTGCCGCACCTGTTCCTGGCCCATGGGGCGGTAGCCAACGCCGTTTATTGGGACCTGGTTGCGCCGGCCTTTCACGACCAGTATCACATTGTGGCGGTTACTGCCAGAGGTAGGAGCAAGAGCGATTATGCGCCCGATGGTAAATACGGCACAGAGGACTACGTGCAAGACTTCCGGGAGTTGACTCTGGGGTTAGGCCTGGATAAGATCATCTATGTGGGCCAATCGATGGGTGGGAAAATCGGTATGACCTACGCCGACATGTATCCGGAACAGGTAGAGCGCATGATCCTGGTAGATATCGGCGGCGAGTCCACCGGCGCTCCCTCTGGCGACCCCATGAAATCCCGGCCTGAGGTCTTCAATTCTCGCGCGGAGATAGAGACTTGGCTCAGGCAATTCGATCGCTTTCCCAGGTTAAATCGGGAAGCGTTGGATATCGTTCTCCAGACCAGTTTCCAGCAACCTGTCAACGAGCAGTGGGTTTCTTCCCTTGCCAATCCTCTGGTCTACCAACAGCGCCCGGTCCCGCCGCCGGTGTACGACATACTGGGCGGAATCCAGTGTCCCACGCTCCTGATACATTGCTTGTGGAGCGACCTGATGGGCCCCGAGATAGCAGCCAAAACCCGGGACGCGATTCCCAATTGCGAGCTGATTCAAATAGATTCAGGACATCTGCCGCATCTGGAATGCCCAGAGGAATTTATCCGGGTAGTCAAGGAGTTCCTGGGGGACTAAAACCTTCTCATTAAACTACAAAACACACCGAGGACCCAGGGGTTGTTACCGTCTGGCCCAATAACCCAGCCCAGCAGCAGGAACCAGGCGGGCACTGGGGTGGCGTGGTTAGTTCCCCGTTACCGCGCAAACGCCGGGCACAGCGGGATTTCCCCGCGATGACACGGGAGATAATGAGATTCAATGGAGGTCAGCTATGGTAGTCGAGAGGAGCAACCCATCCGCGCTCGCTACTCCACCGGGATACAGTCATGTTGTCAAGGACGGGAAAACTATCTATGTGGCCGGGCAGTTGTCAAGAAACAGTGCCGGGGAGACTGTGGGAGAGGGAAATTTCAGCGCTCAAGCCGAGCAGGCGTTTAAGAACGTGCAAGCGGCCTTGGAATCTGTGGGAAGTAACATGCATAACATCATGAAGATGAATGTGTTCATGACCCATCGAGAAGATATACCGGAGTATCGTGTCGTCCGTGCCAAATTCGTTCCGGAAGATGCTCTGCCAGTGAGCACTCTTATACTTTGCTCTGGGCTAGCCGACCCGGTTTTCCGTATCGAGGTCGAAGTTGTCGCGACTATGCCTTGATCAAGGCTACGGGGGCCGGGTGACCGACCCTCACTCTGATTCCCTGGTGACGATGGCATCCGCTAATATCTTTCTGATTCGGAGACAGCCTCCACCGGCGGTGGCGTCTTTTCTCAGTAGGCGGCACATCCACCCTGGTAGGCAATCTGATCGGTCTGGCCGTCTACGATGCCGTGGCCGAAGGAGTACGCTTGGAACAGGAGGCATCGGGAAAATCCTTGGGCTCCGCTGCCGCTCGGAGCGTAATGTTGGTTCCTCCACGTCGCAACGCTAAGGGCATCAAAATGGGCCTAGCGAGCGCCTGCTCCTGGCCGTGTAACGGTATTGTCCCGACCGACATCAGGGGGTAGAAGACACAAATCAAGACAAGACGGACTGGTACATTAGGCTAGATGCAAGGAGGTTCTGTGTCGACTGGCGACCTGCCCAAGTATGCTGCCAAGGGGGAAAGGCAGAAACTGGACCTTGATTGGATAAAATTGCTGCACCAAGAGGGACTGCCTCCTTTTTTGCCGGTAGCGTCCGATCCACCGGCCAAGTTTGGGCAAGCGATACGCGAGTTCAATCGAGCACAATACTGGCAATGTCACGAAACCCTGGAAGAACTTTGGCTGCCCGAAGGGTATCCCCTGCGCTTGTTTTACCATGGACTGATCAAGGCGTCGGTTGGCCTCCTGCACCTAGAGCGACATAACCGCCATGGAGGGACAGCTAAGCTCCGTGACGCCCAATATGCCCTGACCCCCTTTTCTCCCAAATTCATGGGCGTTGAAATCGGAAACTTGCTCAGCGATATCGGCAAGCGTTTGGCCTATTGCCAGGATGCAGAAGTAGCAGACTGGTACGCCATAGACCAACTTGCTCCAGTCTATTTACACTTTGAGAACCCTTATTGAAACCATGCTAGTAGAGCTCGGTGAACGCCAGCAGGAGAACCAGGGGAACCTATGGTAAATCGAGAAATTCAAGCCACCTGGTATTACCACAACGGCACCAAGCACCCCCACGGGAATCTGATGGACCCTCGGCACTCCTTTGACCCGTCGAGCCAACCCCTGCTGTTCAAAATATACCCGGACCTGGATCCGATTCCGTTGCCGTTTGAGGCATCGCCATCGGTGGTGCCCGCGCTATCCGCGATCTCCATGGAGGTTATTCCCTCAGTCAGTGACGGAACACTGGATATCACCACCTTGAGCAGCATTCTGTACTTCTCAGCTGGGATTACCAAGAGGTTGAACTTCCCCTGGGGATCCATGCCGTTTCGTGCCGCGGCCTGTACCGGTGCTCTGTACCACATCGAGCTTTATGTGGTATGTGGAGACCTGCCTGGTTTAGCAGCCGGAGTCTACCACTATAATCCCGGAGGGCCGTCCCTAACCCGGCTACGGCCGGGCGACTACCGGGGAACCCTGGTGGCTGCCAGTGGCAACGAGCCGAGCTTGACCCATGCTCCCGCCATAATCCTCTATACCGATGTATTTTGGCGGAACGCCTGTAAGTACCAGGCCCGGGAATACCGCCACTCCTATTGGGACAGCGGAACCATTCTGGCGAACACTTTAGCCATAGCCGCGGCGCATGGCCTACCTGCTAAGGTGGTGGCCGGATTCGTGGACAGCCCGGTTAACCGCCTGCTGGATCTGGAGAACCGGCAGGAAGTAGCTCTCGTGTTGGTACCAGTTGGATTCGTTCCCGAGCCGTCAATCGGATCCTCTTCCGACTTAGAGCCACTTTCGCTGGATACTCAGCCGATTTCGGAGTACGAGGTAGAATTACCCGCCATTTGGGAGATGCACGGTGCCTCCTCTCTGACGGATGAAGCAGAGGTGGTTTCTTGGCGAGGCGAAGGCCCGGCAATGCTGATGCCCCATCCTTCGGGACGCCTCGTACCGTTAAATCGCTACTCTGACGGCGAGACGCCCCAGGACTCCATCGAGTCGGTCATCGTCCGGCGCGGGTCCGCACGCCGTTTCAGCCACGAATCGATAACCCTCCGGGAGCTGTCGACGGTGCTCGAAAAGGCCACGCAGGGCATACCGGCAGACTTTTTAGGACAACCTGGCGCTGCTCTCAATGATATTTATCTGATCGTGAACACTGTGGACGACCTCCCATCTGGCGCATATGTGTTCCACCGAGACCTGAAGGCTCTGGAGCTGCTGAAAGAAGGAGACTACCGTCGGCAAGCTGGTCATCTGGGGCTCGATCAGCCGCTTCCGGCCGATGCCAGCGTCGACTTTTTCTTCATGACTAATCTGAATCCGATACTGGAGCGTTTTGGTAACCGGGGTTACCGGTTGGCTCAGCTGGATGCCAGTATCACAGCGGGCAAAATCTACCTGGCATCTGAATCCGATACTCTACCTGGCAGCCTATGCCCAAAGACTGGGGGCCTCTGGCCTGACGTTTTACGACGACCAAGTATCCGGATTCTTCTCGCCCCACGCGGAAGGTAAAAGCGTGATGTTCCTGGTGGCGCTGGGGAAGCGAGCCAGGCGTAGGCTAGTCACCCTCGACACCAGTCGGCTGAGGCAACAGCCCAACTTGTAAAGGGCACGCCACTTAAGGAACTTGACCATCGCCGAGGAGTTGCCATACCTGGAGAGAGAACACACCTCTCCGAGACCAAGCGAGCAAATTTTAGAAGTAGCGACTATCAAGGTCCCAAAACCGTCAAGCTAGAAACCGGAGTCGAGGAGTGCTTTGCATGAGAGTGTATTGGCGAAAGGTAAAAAGGGGAGAGAACCTGATTCTCAGTGACGAAAACGACGGCCATGAAGAGGAGCTTGGAGGGTTCCGAGACACCAACCGGGGCATCGACGCGTTGGCGAAGACTTTTAGCTACGACCCGAGCCGCTCCCGGAAGGGGTTCCCATCTATCGAAGAAGCCAAGGATTTCGTGGAGTCCTTCAGACCTTGGGAGCTATTCGGTACCCAGGGCGTTACTGTTGACCCTGGGGTTAGGCCCGCCCTAGATTCGGCCACAACAGACACAGCGGCCACAACAGACACAGCGGGCACGCCAGGCCAGCCGGCGCAGTCGATGGTGGTGGACCTGCGATCAACGAGAGGATGGTGGCAGTTCTGGAAGAAGAGTTAGACGCTCCATGACCCTCCCGCCAGAGACCCGCGCCAGTAGATGCCACTTGGCTGTGGTTTAGTTTCCCATGCTCGCACGGGCAGATATTAAGCTGTTCCAATCGCCAAAGGGACTTCCTTTCGATGGGCGGACGCAGCAACTCTCCGGAACCGTTAACCCAAGAATCAGATGGTTTTTGCTATCAAAGTTGGGGAAAGGGAGTGACGAATATAGCGGAACGAAAGCCAGGGCCGTTTTAATCCAGGTCGCATTACAAAAAAAGGCACAAGTGTATGTGTCCCAGGGCCTGCCGGGAACTCCCAACGTGGCCTATGCTGAGTGGACCCAGGTGACCATCGAGCCCAACTGGCCTTCCCAGGTCCCCGAGGTGGTAAGGACTCTGAACGCCGAGATGCAGGCCCAGCTCGACTCCTACGAGATCGAGTTCTACGAGCTGGTCACACCGGAGAAGCTAGCCGAGAGGGGGTCTCATAAAAGACCTACGATAGAAGACCCCTGTAAGCCAAGGAGGGGTTTGTTATGAAAGCAGTTGTTTACCAGGCCCCATTCAGTATCGCCGCGGAAAATGTGCCAGACCCTGAGCTGCAACACCCCAACGATGGCATCGTGAAGATCACTTCCTCTTGTATCTGTGGCTCGGACTTGCACATGTACGAGGGGCGGACGGCAGCGCAGCCCGGAATCATCTTCAGCCATGAAAACATGGGTGTCGTACAAGAAGTTGGCTCGGCGGTGAAGACCCTGAATGTGGGAGACCGGGTTGTAATGCCCTTCAATGCAGCGTGCGGGTTCTGCGAGAACTGCCAGAGAGGATTCACCGGTTTCTGCACCACGGTGAACCCTGGCTTTGCCGGTGGTGCTTACGGGTACGTGGCCATGGGGCCCTCGCGTGGTGGGCGGGCTGAGTATTTACAAGTCCCATTCCGGTACCGGCCCGGTGTCGGGTCAGGTGATAAAGGCTACTCTGGACGGCCAGACGGTAATGACCCTTCAGCGGCCGGATCTCACAATATTGGGGCATTTCTGGGAATCGGTGGAACACCCCTTGCCTCGCGGTCGCGTGACACCTTAACTACTACTAAAAACTCTTGGCGACCGGTCGTTGGTCCAGCTACAAGATAAAACTACATAGGAAAATTCTGACACCCCCGTTCCATTACCTGTATGGAAACAGCATTATTTACTTGACCTACCGGATCAAAGGCGGTCGATATATCCTGGAGATGACTATCTGAAGGGCATCGGAGTACACGCATCGGTATCAGTAAACAGAACAGGATCGATTCCTCCACTAAACCAAAGCCAAGGTGGGAACTACATTTTGGAGCGATGGCAAAGGCAGGGCAGGTGTAAACATCAATGCGTCGGCTCGGGCCTGTAACCGGGTTCGGCAGCGATGTCTCACTGCATCGTTACGGTGTGTTAGCCCGTCGAAGAATGCGTTCTTCTTCTCTTGGACTTGGGCTTTTGTTCCCAGGCATTCGTTGGCCGTGACCGCTTCCCTGGCCCAGTCCCAGACGGCTTCGTCGGCATTGAAGTCTGGGCTGTAGGTCGGTAAGGCTACCAACCTCAGAGGCAAGTCAGGAGTGGCCAGATAGCTGCGAATCGCTTCACCTCGGTGGGCTGGCCCATTGTCCCAAATCACTACCAGCGGTCCAGGATGGTTTTCTGGTAGCTGCTGTAAAAAGGCGGTGGCGGTCAGGGCATTGCTGTTTCCAGCTATTTCCATGGCTTCCACCGCCCCACTCTCCAGACAAACTCCCGAGTAGTAGCAGGCCTTCTCTCCCCACCGGGGACTGCTGGAGTCCACCAGCGCCGACTCTCCCTTGAGCACCCATTTCCCCCTCAGGTCGGCATCGGTCCGAAAGTGGGCTTCGTCCACGAAGAAGATTTTGGCCCCTATCCTTTCGGCCTCCTCTCGGATTTGGCGGTACTGGATAATAAAAGCTTTCCGCTCTTCATCCTTAGCTTTCAAGAGGCGTTTCTTGGGCCGCTGCAGCACAAAGCCCAGCCGGTGTAGGTAGTTCAAGCTGCTGCTCCGACTCAGCCCCAGATCAAAGCTCTGCTTGAGGAATTGCCTCAATACTTTCCAGTTCCAGTGGGACAATTCAACTCCCGCCTCTCCAGGCGGATTTTGCACCGCGGACTTCAGTTGGTCTTGTTGCCCGGCGTTCCGGGCGGGGGGGAACCTCCAGTGTGTTCAAAGACCAAACCCTGGGCCCCGGCCCGGCGAAAACTGGACAGCCAGTCTCCTATCGTGTGAGAGTCTCGCTCCAAAGCCTCAGCCACTTGAGTGACCGACCACCCTTGGACCAACAACCATCGGCCATGCCAACGCTCCCGCTCCCGTGGTGTTGGCGCTCGATACATCTGTTCCCTTACGTCACCTACATTCAGTCGCCACTTTTCCAGGAGTCGCGCCATATCCTTCATACCATCCTCCACCGCCACTCAACTTCTTTTACCGGATACCGCAACTCCTCTACCGGTTCGCTTGATGCCGGTTTCACCTTAGCTTTGGTTTAGGAACACTTGCACGTTACTACCCACCCGAGTGGATGGGCCTTCTATCCGGCTCTCCAGGTGACTTCTCCCGGCCACTGATCTCCCAGGCGATCGAGGCCATCGAATCTGAATTTCCAACTGAACTGTCGAAGCAGGTAGGTCAACACCCCCAAGTTTTGGGCTTGCAGACGTGGTATATGAGCGGAGGTCAAGGCGGTTCATCAAATTAATGAAATACGCCTCCAATACCGTGGGCCGGAGGCTATTGAGTGTGGATAACCGGTTGACTGACTCCTTGCCTATATCAACACCTCCCACCGAAAAGTTCGCAATTCGGTACGTGTAGGCCCACCTAACTGGATAAAATCAAGAACCTTCCTGATCAGGTTCGAGTTGGCCATTTAGCCTTGCCCTTTCCCGGCAACGACCGGCGGCGAATGCCATCGCAGAAGGGTTGCAGGCCGATGCACAGGCTGGAGGCCCCTACCGTATTGGTGGTGGTGGGGGCCTCTAATTCGTATGGACCGTTGCCCTTGCTGTATGCCAGCAACGCCGGCGTCCAACATAGCCGGACGCCGACTTCCTCTGTTCTGCTGGGCCAGGGCTATTGCCCCGACCGACCTTCCTGCTGCTGCCCGTCCCCCGACTCCGGGTCGGCCTCCGGCAGCGTGAATGCTGGCGGAGACGCGATCCCCCTTGCCGCCCTCGTTCTGGGCCCGCACCCAGACCTTGTAGGTCGTGCCCGCCTCCAGGTTCTTGAAGGTCACCTTCGTCTTCGTCGCCTCGGGCCGCTTGGTC
The DNA here is from genome assembly GCA_965205495.1 of Dehalococcoidia bacterium. Taxonomy (GTDB): domain Bacteria; phylum Chloroflexota; class Dehalococcoidia; order Lucifugimonadales; family UBA3495; genus CATOSK01. The sequence continues at coordinate 3,029,472 of CBDBHA010000002.1, read as the reverse complement.
TTGCCCTTGCCGCCGTCCTGGGGCTTGATGTGCGCTATGTAGCCGTCGGGCGCGTCCCCGCTCTCCGGCGCGTCCCAGGTTACGGTGATGCTGTCCGCCGTGGCCGAGAGTTGCAGGTTCTGGCTCGGGGGCCTTGGCCACCGGCACGTCGAAGGCGTCGCTGACCCCGTTGCCATCGGCGTCCTCCGCCGTGACCGTAATCGTCGCCGTCCCTTCGGCCACGCCGGTCACCGTCAGCGTGGAACCGTCGGCGGACACCGACACCGTGGCGACGGTCTCGTCCGAGGACTGGGAAGTGTTCTACAGCCTGTTGGAGGTGTAGGTGCTGACCGAACAGTACCGCCAGACTTACAATAGCATCAGGCCGCACCGTTCCCTGGGCTACAGGCCACCAGTGCCGGAAACGGTCCTGTTCGGTGATCCAGTTCCAGTCCCGGTCAGCCTAACATAGAACGTGGTACAACCAAAGGGGCCAGGTCACTGGTCCCACGAGGAAGTAGAAAAATGTCTCTTAACGGTTTCGTGTTCAATTTCATCAACGACTTGAAGGTGACGATCAATGTTGGCGGCGGCCGGAAGGGACGCCGACCGTCCTCAGGGTAGACCGCACGCGGGTTTGTCGCACTGGGGCTGGCGGTGTGCCTAATTCTGATAGTGGCGGGGCTGGCGTTAGCTGGTGCCACTGCGGGAGTTGAAAATCCGCATCCGATACTCAACAAAGTGTACAACGGTATGATCGGTGCCGGGCTTCTGCCGGGTATGGTCCTGTTGATCGTGTACGGCTTTATGGGCGGCGGGCAAAGTCAACCGTGAAAGTGCTAATCATCCAATTTCGCACACGCGGGCAAGAATCCGATGGCATTCCCACATAAAATCCACCAAACTGGTCAAAATCAAGAATCTTCACCATTACCTTCACTCTGGTATCATAACGAGTTCGCCGCCTCGCTCTAGTTCGGCGGTCAACTCGGCCGAGGGGTGAATGGTCAGTCGTTCCAGTAGCGGATAGGGTTTCACAGAAGCTCGCTTCAGGTCGGCGGACTCTGCTGGGCCGGAAGCTGTAACTGCTCAATAGCAACGGATCTGCCATAACCATAAATACCAAAAGGTTGACGTCAATGTCAGAAGTCGAATACGCCCAGGGACTCTATCGCCAAGTACAAGCAGCTTGCGTCCTGCTTGAGTCGAACGAGAATACCCCACTTGCCGACGAGACCATAGGAAACCTAATTCACCCAGTAACGTCCTTACAACTTCCAGGCCCTGAATCCGATGATGCCCGCCAGATCGCCCGAAAGGCATACTGGGGCATATCAAATTATATGGGGCACCGCTACCCCGAAAGAAAGTCAATCATCATCGGTTACTCCAGCGTTCACTCCTCCAAACGCCACGCCCTACACTTCACTGCCCTGCTCAGCAATTGTCCAATCTGGGATAACATCCTGGCAGTCAGTCAATTTATCCACGACCAAGAAGCAGGTCACCCCCCGAACCCCGAAGGGTTCAACTCCTTGGTACAGCAGGCAAACGCTATTTTACTGGCCTCTAAGTCCGATGTTGAACTGTACCTGGCCCTACGGCTCGCAACCGCCTTGAACAATCACAGTTTTACCCCAGATCTATGGCGGCTGAAAAAGAAAATCCGCTCAAGGCTTGATTGCCGACTCCACAAAAAAGACCGCAAGAAGTGGCCTATTGCCTTCCGGCAAAGGCTATTCGAGATTCAAGGCAAAGCCTGTGCAGGCTGCGGCGCAAGCTTCAACTCCCATTCCTCAATGGCACTGGATCACATACAATCGCCAATCTAGGGCGGTGTCGACACACCAGGCAATCTCCAGCTTCTCTGCCCGACTTGCAATGGCACAAAGAACGTTTTGGGTATGTGGCATTTGAAAGAACGCCTCATGGAAGAGAAGCGAATGATCGACTGCGAGGCCGCAGAACAAGCGCACAATGCGGCATTATCTTTCGCCGGATAACTCCCTATAAGCCCGAATCCACCGGTGGACACCGATAGACGGGTGAGGACAGCGGAAGGGGGGTGAGGGAGTTACAAGCGCGATGATCCGGGCTCGAATTCGGGTAGACGGGAAGTTGGAGGAGGATCTAAAGGCGCTTTGGGGGCACCGCTGGCGGTCTGCAGAGGCTGTGGTGAGCGAGATGGTGGGATAGGACACGGAAGAGGCGCTCGCGGACCGGACTGGCGCGAGTTGGCGGGGACGTTGGGTCAGTGGCAGACGGGCACTCTCAGGCTCGGAGTGGAATGGCTCGCAGTCGGGCCAAGGCGCGACTGACCTTCTCCTCCCACGGCCAGCGCTTGGGAAGATGCAGGGTGATCCGGCGTGCCGAGCGGGTGAGCCGCCCGGCCAGGGCGAAGACCCGTCGTCTGAGCGTCTTGGTGGTCACGATCTGCTCGCCCAGACCAATCCGCACGGTCCAGCGGGCCAGGTTGTGGGCCATCACTTGGGCGGCGAGCCAGGCGGCGTTGGCGGCGAAGCACCCCGAGGGGAGATGGTTCAGCCCGACGCCGTACTTGAGGTCTCGAATGGCGTTCTCGATCTCGGCGTGGCAGCAGTGGTCAGCCTCCAGGTCGAGCCTCTCCCCGTCCCGGTCGGTGATGAAGCCGTGATAACTGTAGGTAGTGAAGAGGGCCAGCTGGGAACCGTGGGTGGGCTTCACTGGCCGGTCGATGAGCCGCACCGGTGCGGCGCCGGGCTTAGTCCGGAAGGGGGTGTAGGTGGTCTCCGCCACATCGGCGGCGCCGTCCATCCAATAGGGAATCGGCATCCAGGCATCTTCGGGTATGGCCTCGATGAGATTGTGCAGGCTTTTGTGCTGGCGGATGGTGATGGAGAAGCGGACATCCATCCGGCGGCAGACGGATACCACGGCGTGGGTATAGAAGCCGCTGTCGGCCCGCACTGTGAGTTGTCCGCTGGCCCTGGCGTAGCGTACCCGCCCCACCGTCTCCCACAGGAAGTGGACGGCGCCGCGGGCGGTGTTGGCGCGGCCCTCGCGCAGCCGGGACATCAGCACGTCCCCGGTTCCGGCGGCGACGGCCAACAGCGGGTGATAGCTCCGCGCACCGGTATAGCCGTGGTGGCGTGCCCCTCCTTGGCTGTCAAGGGGGCGCCAAGAAATCGGGCCACTGGGGCGGCGGAATCGTGTACCACTGACGTGATGACTGACGGCAGTAATACAGGCAGAGGGGCGATGTTACGGGAGCAGGATGGGACAGCGTTGACGGTGCGGCCTATTCTTCGTCGGGATAGTCTGGCGCTTGGGAGGAGGCGTTTCCCCTACTGCGCTTTAGCCTGTAGCTCTCGCCGTTCAACTCCAAGATGTGGACGTGGTGGGTGAGACGGTCGAGCAGCGCGCCGGTGAGCCGTTCCGAGCCGAAAACTTCCGTCCACTCGTCGAAGGGCAGGTTGGTTGTTACCAGGATGGAGCCCCGCTCATAGCGCTGGCTGAAGACCTCGAAGAGGAGTTCCGCCCCGGTCCGGGACAGGGGCACGAAGCCCAACTCGTCGATGATCAGCAGGTTCAGCCGCTGCAATTGCCGCTGTAGATTGAGCAGCCGCCTCTCGTCCCGGGCCTCCATTAGCTCGTGCACCAGTGCTGCGGCGGTGGTGAAGCCCACCGACATCCCCCGCTGGCAGGCGGCCAGGCCCAGTCCCAGGGCCTGGTGGGTTTTGCCGGTGCCGCTGTTGCCGACGGCGATGACGTTTTCACGGCGCTGGATGTATTTACACCGGGCCAGTTCCATAACCAGTGCCTTGTTCAGAGATGGGATGGCTGGAAAGTCGAAGCTGTCCAGGCTCTTCACGGCGGGGAAGCGGGCGGCGCAGAATTGCTGACACATCCAGGGAGACCTACCGCCAAGCCCTGGAATAAAATAACCGTGCACCCAGAACAGGATGGGCCGAGATTCCAATGCCAGTTAGCAAGAACAGGCGAAAGAGCAGAAAGGGGCAGAACCGGAAGGAAAACAAGGCCAAGGTAGCGAACAACCTGGAAATTTCGTGAATGGAATGCCCTCCCAGCATCAAAGAGTGCTTCGATCGACTGGGAATCAACGACTGCGGAAACGCTCCTCACTGCCCCCAGTGCGACACGGAGGTCGATCCAGAGGAGACCCACTTCCACATTCTGACTGAGAACCAGTTACTCAGGCTCTGCGAGAGGTGCTGGGCCAAGGGTCCTCTGCCTGAGGCAGACAGGACACTGGGATTGGACTTTCAGGGAACGACAGGAGGGACGTAAGCAGAGCCATGCGGCAAAAGCACCCCGTATTTCCCAAAGTTCCTCGTACCTTTTGGCACAGGTTCCGCCGGAGGTGGTCCAAGCCCCTGGAAATGCTGGAAGAGGTAATTTCCCTGGGTGAAGCTCTGGGAACAGATTCAAGATCGCCGCGGTTCGAGTCGATGAACGACGCCTACTGGGCCGCGATGAGGAGCCTCCATGCCCGGACATGCCTGCATGCCAGGGGAGTGCTGGCACTCCTTTCCAACGGGCTGGTGGACCCGGCGTGGCCCCAGTGGAGGGTCTGTCACGAGTCGAGCACCATCGCCAGGTTCATCGCGGAAAAGCCGGAGATGGCCCCCAGGTACCTGAACTACTCTTACGTGAACAAGTACCAAATGGCAAGAGAACTTTACGAGATTGAGAGCAACCAAGCCCCAGGCAACGTGGAACTCAACAACCTGAAGAAACTGGCTGACCGGGTACAACAGGACCTTGAGAAGGACTACGGACATTCCCAGAGCTCAAGGGATTACGGGTGGAGCGGCCGGAGGAGTTTCAAGGACATAGAGGCTGAAGTATCCAAAGGAGACGCCTGGAACCCACGGGGTGAATACAGGCTTTCCAGCGAGCGTGTTCACTCCGCACCGAACGCAGGTGAACCCTTCCGGGAAGACGGAGGCCGTCTCGTGTTCGTCGTCGGTCCCAAGAACAGTGGACTTACAGGCCCCGTGGACCTCACCTCCATCGCCATAACCCGAGCGACAATGGCACTGTTGCTGAACGCTTCCTGCTCTCGGCAAGAACTGAACAAGTTGCGGGAACTGAGCATCAAGAGCAGATTGCCGGGGGCTATGAGTTGGATAGTGGACCCGGAAATCATCTGCACGCGATGCGGAGGCCACGTCAAGGGAGCCTCACCGCCGGAGCTCATGCCGGAAGAGCAACGGCCGAAGCCCTGCACCTGCGTAAAGGCGCGCAGGCGCAGAGCCAACCGGGCATCGCCCACGAGAACTAGGTCAGCACCAGGGAGGAGTCAAGAGGAAGATGGATGCTGAAGATACCACTATGGAACGCCCTGGTTATTCTCGCGGCCCTGCTCGCCTGCGGGGAGCAGACCCCGACCCCAGGAGGGGCGATGGCGACGGTCCCAGCCTCCGCGGGAGTTGCAACATCGGAGCCCAGTCCGGTGACGCCCGCGGCTGAGCCGCCGGAGACTCCACTGCCGGTCCCGACAGCGACCCCGGGAAGCAATGCCGCGAACACGGCGACGCCGGCCAACTTCCAGGACCAGGAGGCAACATCCGAGCCGACACCTGCACCCAAGGAGGACTCCCCGAACAAAGTGATCACACCCCTGATGCCGGACGACGCGGAGACCTTCGCCTCAGAAGTCTCGGACTGCGAACTGGCCTGCATGGCAGGAACCGCCGACATTGAAAGACTGATCCGAATACTCTTGGGCGCGGAACAGCCGACACCGCAACAGCACGATTTCTGGAACACCAGAGAAGCCAAGAACACAGAGGAAACAAGAGGACTGGATAATCAAGATGCAGCAGGACATCCGCCTGCTCCTCACAGGGAGACCCGCTAACGAGCAACACCGGAAGAACGCCAAGAAACTATACGGATAATCGGAGCTCCGTGCTAACTCCCCAAAGCCAGAATGAATGAGTCGGGACAGGATCCAGTGAGACATTGGACAATCTGACGATAGCAATCATAGCCGCCGTAGTAAGTGCGGTGACAACTTTCTTGTTGACCAAAGCGTCAACCATCGCCTAGGTCGTCTCAGGTTCTAGGTCCATACGATGGACCGCCAGAAAGTTCCGAAATCTGAGAGATGGATACGGAGTGAAACGAACCCGGAAGGTTGTTAGAAACTGGTTCGGCACAGACAGGGGGATCAGACGACTAAGCATCGAAGACTACGAAAGAGCGACACGGACGAGGGAGAGAGGAAAGCCAGCAGTGCAATTGTTCTCTTTCATGAACCTGAAGCAACCTAGCTTCGCCCCCAAACTGGACGACCACTACATAGCCGCCGCGATAGAAAACCTGTGCAAGAAAGGAACCTTGGCGAAAATCTCGGAAGCTCAATTGGGGGGAGGGTACTCCCACACTAGAGGTCAGCCAGCCGAGCCGAAAAACCAGAGCATACTCTACTTCGGTGGAAGTCATTCCGAGGCAAGAAGAAAAGAGGCTGAAGGAGAAGACGAGAGGCGTTGCATAGAATGTCACTTCTGGCCAGTGACAGATGAATGCCCCAAGACCAGGTACTCGTTTTATCCGGTAGAGGAGGAGAAGGAAGCAAGAACTTGGTACGGAATAAAACCAGTCGAGGACGACCAAGCCGGAACCTGCCAGCGGTGCTGGGAAAAATAGAAGAACCTGCAACGATTACGAAATAATCACCGACTCCAACCTTCTGAAATCGGCTGCCGGCGGCTTTGCGCAATGAATGGAATTCGTGCGCAAGAGGACAATTCCGGCACAAGAGCTCGATACGGCGACGCTAAGTGAAAAGCCTTGAGTACACAAAAAAGAGCAGATCAAAGGAAAAAGTACCTAGAGCAAATACGCAAGGGCCGGAAACCCGTGCCATTGCCCCTCGTACATCACAGAGGCACAACTTTCGACAGAATAATATTCGAGTGGGTCAGAGACCTTGAGAAGGCCCAAGTAGCCATCAGGAAAGCGCTTGAGATAAGTGATCTAATGACAGAGACAGAGTGGGAAAGAGATAACAACAATTATGCCGCGATATGCAAGTGGATCCAATCAGGCCTGGACAGCATTCAACAGGGGAACCTCGAATCAGGGGAAAGCGCGACAATCATCGCAACGCTACGCTGGAAAGACCTAAGGGTCTTCAGAAACAACCTCTCTCATGCGTTCCAAGAAATGTTGCCAGAGGAGGTAAAGCAGGTGGCAGAAGACACCCTGCCAGACCTCAATTTACTACTGAATCTGATCAGCCTCAGCAAACGGCCAATCAAGACCGGGGAAACACAATATATATCAGTACCCAAAATAGAATACCTGAGAAGGGAACTCGAGCCCTTTACGATAGCCGAAGGATCTCAATTAGGGAAAATAGGGACCGCCCTAATCAACATCGGTTACGACGAAAGATATTACCCTCGCCACGTCCACCTAAATGGATACCAAGAGGATGGCATGATGTGGACAGCAACTCCGTACAATGACCAAGACGTCCAGCCCGGAGACCCCTTCATAATCCCAGTTCAACCCAAGAAACCCATGCTCTGGACACCGTAAAGGCGATAAGATTGACAACATTTCCGAACGGGCCCGCCCAAAAGATAGGACTAAAGACCACTGTTTGTGCAAAGCCCACCGCCGGCACCTGCCCCCTCTGTAACCAGAAGGCCGGCATCCTATCCCGCGAACACCCCGACTGCCGCCGGACCGGCTGCAACTAGATGGTCAAGCCCACCGCCGTCGGTGCCAACTTCCAGCAATCCGAGAGACCAAGCCCTGAGGAACTACCGCCTCCCGCGCCTAGAAACCCGGACGGAAACCCCTTATTGGGAAGAGGGATTTGGTCAGTAAGGCCGCCGCGAGCAAAGTGAGGGTCCAAATTTGCCCGTGCCACGCGGCGGCGGGGTTGACCATACCAGCGGCCTGGACGCTGACGGCGCTGGGACCGGAGCCGGTTTCTCCCGTCATACCGGCTTTGGCGGCCACCAGGGTCAGGTTGGCCACGGTGGCGGCCAGGTACAGCTGGAACCGGGTTTTGGCACGGCCGGAGTAGCGGGACTGACGGATTCCGAGCTGGACCAGCCGCGCCAGCCGGTGTTCCACCACCACCCGGCGCTGGCGGTATTCGGCAAAAGCCTCGCTCCGCTGCAGGGCGCGGGCCTGCTGCAACAGCGCTTCCTGCGGGTGCAGTTGCACCGTTCGTCCCGTACCCGGTTTTGCCGCCACGCACTGGGACCGCAGGGGGCATACCCCGCAGACCGCCGCGTCGAACCGGAAGGCCTCCAAACGGTAAGTCCGACCCGTTTGGCCGGTGCGCCGTCCCGCCGGCACCATCGTCCGGGTAACCTGCCCCGCCGGACAGGTGCAGGAACCCGCCTCCAGGTCAATATGGAAGTCTTCTTTCGGAAAGTGGGTCCGGTTGGGACGCCCCGCCACCCTGGCAATCAGAGTGCGTCCCGCATCGGCGAAGGCCTGCCTGGTATCGCCGTCGCCATAAGCGGCATCGCCCATGGACTCCTCCACCGGCACACTGGTGTTGGCTTCGCTCTGCTCCACCAGGTCCAGCGCCCCCAGGTTGTCGGGAGCGTTGCCGGGCAATACCTCCACGGCGGTGATCAGCTGGGAGCCGGTGTCCACCACAATCGCCGCCTTGTGGCCGTCGAACCGCCGGTTGCTGCTCTTGTGCCCCTGGCGCATCTCCGGGTCATGCACCGGCATCATCCGGTCCCGGCTCACCCCATCCTTGAGGCTCATTCCCCCCTCAGCCCGTTCCACGTCCTGGAGCAGCAACTGCCCCAGCAGTTCCGCCGCCGCCACAATCCGCTGGCGCTCAGCGCTTTCCTCCCTCAATTCCCCCTGCGCCTGCCGCGACAACTCCAACAACCGGTCCGCGTCGGCCACAATCCCAGCCAGCAGCGCCGTCCGCGCCTGCCGGCCGGACCAGTCGATAGCCGCCTCGCCCATCACGCTGGAGTCCAGGTATCTCTCATATCCCCGGGCCTGGGCCCATTCCCTGACCGGAGCTTGCTCCACCGCCGCCGGCGCCCGCAACAATTTGACGATCCCGTCCGCCAATAGATTGCAGGTGTCCTTCACCGCGCCCCACCCCAGGATGTTGGTCGGGTCCAATGCCACCCGCATCCCGCGCCCTTTCAGATAGATACCCCGGCTCCCGGGCCAAACGCAGGCTGGACTCGAATACCTCCCGCACCTTGCCGTGCAGGACCAGCTGGGCGCGAAACACCTGCAGCGTACTCTTGGCGAAGGGCCGGTCTTCCGCCTCAATTCCCAGGGCTACTTTCCACCGGGCCACTTTCCAGCGGAGGTCAAAGCCGGCCCGGGCCTTGGCCTCGGCGTCGCTCACCCGGTCGTGGGACTGGAGCAGCAGGGCCACAGCCAGCAGGCTGGGCGGCACGCTGTCCCGGCCGTTGTCGGGGCAGTAGAACTCGACGAAATCGGCGTCTCGGAACAGCCGACCCCGCAGCGATGCCAGGAGACCGTAGAAGCTTTCCCGCCCCACGTGGTCCAGGTACAGCCGGTCCGCTTCCCAGAGCCCCCTCTGGTCCGACCGCTCTCCCAGCATTCTCAGCCCTCGCTATCCTTGTTGACTCCAAGTATAGACGCTGGCCCGGCTGCCGCCACTTCCCGGCCAGATTTCTAGTTCACTGAGCCCCGGCCAGGACCAGCGTGGGAACAACGGACCAACCCATCGGAACGGCCCTTCCGTTCCGGAGCCTCAAGGCCAGGTCTTTCATGAAGCAGCGGCCAGGACATGACCCGTGCTCAACAACCCTCAATCGCGATCTTGGAAGACTCTGAGCTTGATTCTGCTGCTGGCAGCCGCGGCGGGTTTCGTCATGCTCAACCTGTTGATGTTCGGCATTCCTTTTGAGGTTCCCCTGTTCCTTCGGAAAACGGCTGTCGTGCCCACGGCCATCTGCGGCTCCGCCGGGTTTCTGATGCTCAGGGAGACCAGGAGAACCAAGCAGGACAATTGAAGGTTTGACCTCGCCACTCAATTTATGATTGCGCTAGTCCTATACGCCGTGGTTTCAGCGGTCACGGTCCGGAACATCGGGCTCCTCCCGGACCGGAGTTTCCGCTCCAGGTTGCTGGCCGTCGCGCTGTTCCTGACCGTGGGGTTCACCGTGACATTCCTCACTTCGTGGGGCGTGGACGAGTTCCTTCACAGCCTGCCGTTGCCGGACGGCATGGTCCCGGGGAAGTGGGCCTTGCTCAGGACCTACCTGGCTGTCGCCAGCGAACTGCTTCTGTTGATACTCATGGTCATGGTGTCCTACATGGTCAGGGGGAAACTCAACCGTCGGCGCTCGAGCCCGACACCCTTGTCCTGAACCCAGTGAACTTTTTCTTGAATATAAAGAGGCGGCAAAATGACTGGAAATCGAATATTCAAACTGAGTCTCCTGGTGTTCATCGTTGCATGGGCTGCCACAAGTGTCGTCTTCGTGGCGACGTCGGAGATAGGCGTCAAAGCATCTGGACCGGTCGGGCCGGTCATTCCAACGTGGCCTCAATTTACAATGGTATATGAGACGGATAGCGCTGCGATAGCAATTGGACAAAATCCAGCGGAGGTCACCAGAGAGGTCCGCCGGCTGGAATACCAGGCTGAAACCCAGTGGAAGGATATTGTTATTGAAGCTCCTACTATCGAAACCGGGGTCGGACAATTCAATAGAGTGGGCTCTTTTCAACAACTCAATGGTAGAACCTTTACCGAATTCGATGCCCTGGGTGGTTCCAGCCATGAAACTACAGTTGAGGAAGGCACAAGAGTGACTAGTGGATTTATGTTGCCATTTCCTATCGAAGAATCAGGCGTGGAATTCACTCCAGTCACCACTAACTCAAGAGTCTGCTTCCGAGATCAGTGTACTGACAACGCTGAAGGTCGGCTCTGCAGGAAAGCCAGTGGAAGTGAAATGGTGTTCGTCGATGATGCCAGAGGTATCCCTTTGAGAGTGGGCAGCCCATCCACAGGAGACGCATTCATCGTTAAAGAAATCCAAATTGACGATACTAAACTAAAGCCAAGGTGAAATATACATTTCTGTGACGTCAATAGATGGTTGACATACCCGAGCATAGCTCACCTGAACGCAGACCAATTATGGTCTGCCGTCGTTCCCTCTCATCTTCTAAATGCACATCCCACTTTGGCTTTGGTTTAGGAGCTTGGGGTCCAGTTGTAGATGCGGGCTAGGGTGCCGCCCATGAGGGTGGCGCGGTAAGAGTCGGTGAGTCCGTCGGTTACGCGGAAGGCTTCTACGCCCTGCTCGTAGGTTAGGAGGCGGACGGCGCGGGTCCAGTCGGTGCCCCAGAGGCAGCGGCCGAGGCCGTAGGCGTCGAAGATGCGTCCGAGGGGCTCCCAGATGTCGGCGTAGGGGAAAAGGGCTCGTGGGAGAGGGTGCAGGCGCCGGAAATCTTGATGACCACGTTGTCGAGCTCGGCGGCGGCCAGGACGTTGGGGAGGTCGACGAAGGGCTCGGCGGGAGGCGGAGGCACGAAGGGCTGGGCGAGGCCGACGTGGTCGATGATGACCGAGGTGTCGGGGTTGCGGCGGGCCAGCTCGGTGAGCAGGGGCAGCTTGCCGGCGGCCATGACGTTGACGGGCACGCCGGCGCGGGCGCAGGCCGCGAAGATGGCGTTAAGTCCGGGGTGGTCGGCTTCGTAGTCCTGGTTGGACAGCATGACGCGACAGCCCACGACGCCGGGGGTGGAGGTCCACTGGGCCACGTCGTCGTCGATGGTGTCGTAGGTGGGGTCGAAGGGGCGGACTAGGCCGAACTTGCCGGGGTGCTGGTCGTATACGCCGAGGATGTAGCTGGGGTCGTAGCCGTAAAGGGAGAAGGGGGAGATGAGGATGGCGCCGTCGACGCCGACGGCGTCCATGGCTGCGACCATGTCGTCGCCGGTGACTTCGTCGGGGCCTTCGAGGTGGTTGCGCCAGGGGCGTTCGGGGGTGTTGCGGGCGTAGCAGTGGACCTGGCAGTCGATGGTCTGGGTTTGAGTTGCCATCGTCTCTCTCCTTGCTAGTATTGGCTGGGATGAGACAGTTTACACCGGGAGGGTGCTGGCGGCTAAGGGTTGTTTCCTCGGAGGGGGATTTCATGGGGCCAATTGGGTGTGAAGTGGACCCGGTTATTAGGACAGAGTCGAGGCCGAATTAAGCGAGAGTGCCGCCGCACCTCCAGTGATGCTAGCGGGCCGGAGTGGCGCCCGGGCCGCTAGACCGTCTGCTCGGCGCGCCAGACGGTCTGGCGGGAGACGCCGAAGGTCTGCGGGTGACTTTGATCATCATCTCATCCCCAATTCCGAGCACTGGCAGAGTGCCCTTTTCGAGGCATGGCCCGGGGGTTGGGGTTACGAGTGCGATCATGAGGGTGACCCCTGGGGCCCAGTGGAATGGGCACGCGCTGGCGACAGGGCTCCCTCCTATTGATCTGATGAGCCCGGGCTGTCTGAAATGGGCTCCGGGTGTCTACCCACCGTTGCCACGGTAGCGGGACTGTATGCTCTTGGAGTCTCGGGACTCCTCCTGCTGCTGCTGGCTCCGCTTTATAACGACAACCCCGGTCTGAACCTTGATAACCCTTTCCTGTATGTTCTGATTGGGCTACCCGGAGCGGCCAGCGGCTTCTGTATCAGATGGAGCTGCACAAAAGGTCGCTCCCTTCTTTTTGCAATAGCGGCCCTGGCACTACTGGCAGCCCATGTCTTGCTGATTATTCCGGTGTACTTGGGGATGGGTCACCTTTACGGTCCAGCAACTCTAGTGCTATTGGTTCTTTGCCTATGGAATCTGGTCCGTATAGCGGTTGAAGGTTTGAGGCATCGGTAAGCAGATGCCACCACCCATCGACTTAGTTGATCCCTAATTTTTGCCGGGTAACCAAAGGGACCACGGGATATCCAGCCTGTACTCGTCCTACTGACCGCCGCCCCGGCCCACTTTATCTCCGCCGTTTACAGACCCGGGAAGCCATGCAGAATGGAAAGGGCTTCGCATAACCGCTGGTCCCGGGCCTGGCGGCCCGGTATGTGGCCCTGTCGGCACTGGCAACCGGAAGTCGCCCCTGCCAGGCCTTCTTCTTCACCCCGCGAGCGTCCCTTAAACGCCCCTTTACATGACTGTCACATTACTGACACTTCCCCATTGCGCCAGCCCGTCACATAAACGTCCATTGGCCCAAACAGCACTGTGCCCCCGATTTGACCGGCCTTTTCGGCAACGGCGTCCACGTCGTCATCAGTAAAGTAGGTCTTCCAGTGGGGAGGAATCCCCATGCTTTGTTCTTCCTCGCTTTGCAGATAGATGGCGGCGGCTTCCAGTCCGTTCAGTTTCTGCATGTGGTAGATCCAGGTTTCAGTGATGGGCTGCGGGTCGTCTTCCCAGTCAAAAAGGGCATGATAAAAGGCGACGGCTTCGATTTCGTCGGTGGTGTCGAGTTCCACCCATGAGGGAGTCCCCTGGAGATGTGCGGTAACTTCGGGCATGGCGGCCTTAATCCTCCTCAACGCCGCGGTTGCGGCAAAACAGAATATGTGTGGTTGGTCGGTCAGATTCCGGCGGGGCTAACTAGAAGCGCGAACTGCAAGAATCATGCCGCGTCAAACCGGGCGCCAGTTTATATCCTTGGCGGATAGCGCACAACCGGCAGGTGTCGCAGGGGTGTGCGTCAAAGTTTTGGGGGATTATCTGGGGCGGCCAACCGGAGCGCGGCGCCAGGGGTGATTGGCCGCAGGCCGGCGGGGGGGGTTTGGCGCTTCCCGTCCGCCGGAGACTCCAATCCCGGCGAGGTTTTTCACCAGGACTTCCGGCGTAGGCGCTGGGCCGGAACCGTCCCTGGATTCCTCCTGCTCCGGCCCCCAGCCCGGCACTCCGGGCACCTCGGCGATCCGGGACGCTGGCCCTCCGCCGCGGCGGACCTTCGCCCTGAGCCGTCCGGCGATCCGGGGCCACTCCTCCGCCCAGCGGTCGCTGCATACCATGTTCCGCAGGCCCAGCATCGGATTCACGTTGGGCCGCGCCCAGTGCATTCCCCCTCCCTTCAACCTCGATTCAACCACCAGCTTGTTGGCGCTCTCAACGACCCCGCTCCCGATGGGCCAGCCCTGGGCTTGAAAGACCGGGTACCGCATCTGGGCTTCCGTCTTTTCCAGGTACGCCAGGGGTTTTCTCAGGTCAGTCTTCTGGCGTTCAACCAAGACCCGCAAGTCCTCCAATACCGGACCGGCGCCTTCATGTTTGAGACGGTGAATCTGCTCCCTTTGCCATTCATCACCCAGCGAAGAGCCTGCCTCGAATACCCCCCAGCCGATCTCCGCCACGTACCCCGCGGCATGGGGGAAGTCGAGTATCCTCACTGCGCCGGGACAATGAAAGTCCCCGAACCCCTGAATCCATTCGGCCCCGTCGGACACCAGGGCCACCTCTCCCCCGGCGCCCACCCCACGCCGACAGGTCTCCGCCAGGGCCTGCCGGGTGAAGCTCGCCGCGTCCGTCAACCGGGAAAAATAGGATATCTCCTTCAGAGTTCCCGGCTCCGCCCCCGCCTCATCCACTTCCCCAATCACCACTGTCTTCACCTCGGCCCATTCCCCTCCCACCAGGGGCGCCATCGCCCCGTCCACTTCCACCACCAGCCGGCCTGAGCCCGAACCGGGCAACTCCCGGCCCTGTTCCAACGCCCTCGCTTCCTCCTCCTGGATCGCCACATATGCCGCCCCCGCCGCTTCGGTATGGCGCCTCACCGTGGCTGCGCTGAGGGAATTCAGCCTGGCCCAGTCCGCCAGGAACCGTTGCGCCTGCGCGAAGGGCATCCAGGCCCCCAGCCTCACCAGAATCTCTCCCAGCCCCGGAGTCAGGCGGCCCGGCAGCAGTTCCAGCTCTTCATCCAGGGGGGAAAAGCTTCCCGCCGCAACCGGGGCAGACCCCATACCGGCGTTCCAGGGTGACCTCCTGCCCTCCCAGGGTCTGCAGACGCCTCCGTCTCTGGCCGGAAGGCGTCAGCTTATGGACGCAATCAGGGCACGCCGGCCTTTCTCCCGGCTGATTACCGCTCCAGTCTGCGGCGGAACTGGCCAGCTCTGTATCCTGGAGCATCCGGGCCCGCAGCTTCGCCAGCCTCAGGTCCAGTTCCGTTTCAATTTCGGCGAAGGTGGCCTTGGGATTCTGCAACCGCCACTCCTTCATCCCGGAAAGCGCTTCCCCGCTCAACTCTTCCCAGTCTGTCCCCAAATCCTTCGGCTCCATGACACCCCCTCACCGGTTGTCTCCCCAGTCTCGATCGCCATTTTACCCCCACCCCCGGCCTTCCCAAAACTTTGACGCACACCCGTGTCGCAGTGTCAGATTGCGCCAATGCCGGAGGCGGGTTTACGGCCTACCGCTTGGAACCGTCCCGACCCCGGGAAACGGCAAACGGTAGGCCTACTCACCCGTGATTTCTTCACCGCAATGCGGGCAAATGGTTACAGTGGACCGGTTCCGGCGCTCGATTTGCTCCAGGAAGGCTGAACCGAGGATTCCGGCGGGCACCGCAAACAAGCCGATACCCAGAATGGCAATGAACCCGGCAATCACCTTGCCCGGCCCCGTCACCGGCGACACGTCGCCGTAACCAACGGTCGTCAAGGTAATAATGCTCCACCACATTGCCGCCGGTATGCTGGAGAATTTTTCCGGCTGGGCTTTTTCTTCAGCGTAAAACATCATCGACGCCGCCACCACCAAAAGCACTCCCAGGACCACCAGCACGGTGGTCAATTCGCTCGTCCTGGCGGTCACGGCCATCCTCAAGGTCCAAAACCCGTGATAATAGCGGGTCAAACGGGACACTCGCGCGACCAAGCGGATTGCCCTGAAAAACCTCAGGTCAAGGTCAGGCAGGTTCAGGCCAAGCAGGACAAAGAAGGGCAAAATCACGATCAAATCGATGACCATGAAGGGGGAAACGAGAAACCGGAGCCGGCCGGCCTTCGAGCCGGAATATTGTGGATCCTCGGTGCAGGCCCAAACCCGCAGCAGGTATTCGACCGTAAAAACCAACATGGAGGCCCGCTCGAACCACAGGAAGAACCCTGGCGCCGTACGGTACGCCTCGTCCACGGTGCCGATGACCAACGCCACTACGTTGAGCGAAATCAACGTGATGAGAAATAGGTCGATGGCCCGGCTCGTCCGGTTTCCCGGCGAGGCTGCCTCCAGAATCTCGTAAACCCGCGTTTTCAGCGCCAACGGCCGCGTTCCCCTCTGTGACGACGGAGTGGAGTCCATTGTAGCCCACTCCGTTACAGGAGACGCGCGCCTGTCAAGGGCGATCGGATGTTGGGCCAGTGGGGCGGAACAAAAGTGTACCACCAGAGAGGTCATTGGCCAGCGTAAATGTCCGCGCCAGTTGTTCGGGAGAAGTGTCACAGAGGCAGGCTGGCAGCAGGCTGGGCGGGTGAGTGAGGACGGCTTCTGGCGCGACTTATGGGTTGTCTAATTCGTCCGGGGCTTGTGCTGGAGCGTTCTCCCTGCTGCGCTTGAGGCGGTAGCTCTCGCCGTTCATCTCCAGGATGTGGACGTGATGGGTGAGCCGGTCCAGCAACGCCCCGGTGAGGCGTTCCGAGCCGAAGACCTCGGTCCACTCGTCGAAGGGTAGGTTGGTGCTCACCGGGATGGAGCCCCGCTCGTAGCGCTGGCTGAACACCTCGAAGAGCAGTTCAGCGCCGGTCCGGGAAAGTGGAACGAAGCCCAACTCGTCGATGATCAGCAGGTTCAGCCGCGACAATTGCCGCTGTAGATTGAGCAGCCGCCTCTCGTCCCGGGCCTCCATTAGCTCGTGCACCAGTGCTGCGGCCGTGGTGAAGCCCACCGACATCCCCCGCTGGCAGGCGGCCAGGCCCAGTCCCAGGGCCAAGTGGGTCTTGCCGGTGCCGCTGTTGCCGACGGCGATGATGTTCTCCCGGCGATGGATGTATTCACACCTGGCCAGCTCCATCACCTGGGACTTGTTCACCGAGGGGATGGCCGTAAAGTCGAAGGTGTCCAGGCTTTTGACGGCAGGGAAGCGGGCAGCGCGGATCCGCCGTTCCGCCATGCGCTGGTGGCGGTCGATGAGCTCAATCTCAGCCAGCCGGAGCAGGTACTGGGGATGATCCACGCCCTCGGCGGCGCACAGGGCGGCCATCTTCCCGTATTCCCGGAGGAAGCTGGGCAGCTTCAGCTCCTTCAGATGGTGTTCCAATAGCAGAGTTGACCGGTCGTTCATGCCGCTCTCCCCGACAGGAGAGGCATGTAGTCTTGTGCAGACGTGGTGCTGACCCTGACCCTGGGCAGGTAGGGATACAGCTCCAGGTCCAGCTTGGGCGGCCGTCCCTCCAGCCGGCACAGCACCAGGTGCTTCACCGCGTCGAAGCTGATGGCCCCCAGATTGAGGGCGCCCTTGACCGCTGTGTGTACCTCTTCAAGAGAGAAGGTCTCCAGCAGCCTGAGCACCGGTACATACTCACGCTTGCCCCGCCGTCCCATGCGGGCTTCAAGCAGACGGCGCAGCGTCCCGAACTCCTCGGGGAGGTCCCATCCCTGCAGCGGAGCGGCCTGATCCAGGGCTCCCGGCTTCCGTTCCAAGAGCGGCAGGTGTGGATGGGGTCATAGACGAAGTCGTCGCGTTCGTATGATCGGGGATGCCTGGCGATGACCTCGGTTCCGCAGCTGATCACCACCTGGTCCACGTAGCCCCGTACCAGGACGTCCCGGTGTCCGTAGGCCACCGGCACCGAGTAGTCGTTGGTCCTGTACCGGACCAGCGACAGGGAACTCGCCCGGCCCGACTGCTTATCGCAGGCGTCGTAGGCTACTGGCGGCAGGGGCTGCAGGGAGTCCAGGTCCCGCTCCATCCGCTGACCAATGGTCTCCGTGTGGCCCCTGAGCTTGGCTTCCATCCGTCCCAGGCATCGCCGCTCCAGGTATGCATTGAGCGCATCAAAGCTCTCGAAGGACGGGATGGGCACCAGGAAGTTTCGGCGCACGTACCCCACTAGGGCCCTCCACCTTGCCTTTGTCATTGCCCTTGCCGGGACGGCCGAACCGGTCGTCGAACAGGTAGTGGGACTGCAGCTCAGTGAAGGCCCGAGTGCGCTGACGCCGGCCGTCGCCCAGTATCTTCGCCACGGCCAGCCTGGTATTGTCGTACAGGATGCCCTGGGGCACTCCGCCCAGGAAGGCAAAGGCTGAGACGTGGCCGTCCAGGAAGGCCTCGGTGGTCTCCGCAGGATCGGCCTTGACGAAGCAGCCGTCGCTGTGGGGCAGGTCGATGACGAAGCAGTGGGCCTTCCGCTCCACGCCGCCGATGACCACCAGGGCCTCTCCGAAGTCGCACTGGGCGTGGCCCGGGGGATGGGACAGTGGGACGAACATCTCCCTGGTCTGACGGCGATTCTCTCTGACGTAGTCCTTGACCGTGGTGCATCCCGCCGGGAGGCAATTCGGAGTTTGTGTGCGCGATGCAAGACGTGCTGGAAGCCTACCATCGCCAATACGGGGATAACGAAGTTCTGGTATGCTTGGACGAGACGAGCAAGCAGCAGACTAAGGAGACGCGTCTGCCGTGTCCGGCACGCCCTGGAGCGTCAGGCGTCTACGATTACGAATACGAATACGAGCGCAACGGGGTGAGCAACCTGTTCATGCTGTTCGCGCCGTTGGAAGGGTGGCGCTGGGTTGAAGTTACGGACCGGCGCACGAAAGCCGATTGGGCCCGGGTGGTCAAGCAACTGGTGGACGTGGACTATGCTCACAAAGACCGGATTGTGCTGGTGATGGACAACCTGAACACCCATCATCCGGCCTCGTTGTACGAGGCGTTCGAGCCGGCCGAAGCGCGGCGCATCGCCGAACGGCTGGAGGTCCACTACACTCCCAAGCATGGGAGTTGGCTGGATATGGCCGAGATTGAAATCGGCGTGATGGCCCGGCAATGCCTGGACCGGCGCATTTCAGACCAAAGTACCCTTCGGCGGGAGATAGAAGTATGGCAGGACCGGCGCAACCGAGACACCATACGGGTGAACTGGCGCTTCACCACCGCAGACGCCCGCATCAAACTGCAGTCCCTTTACCCGTCAATCCAACACTGATGGACTACTAGGCGTCAGTCGCACTGGGAATTGAAGGGTTCAGCAACCCCGGCGAGGCAGGTTGGACAATCACTCTGGGGTTATGCTGTCTAGAAACTCGGACGGAAACCCCGATTATCCCCAAGCCGTCGTTTTCTTAACGTCGATTATCTATGTAACAGTTGGTTCTTGAACCGTATTGCATACACTACCATGCCGTATAAGACTGGAATACGTCTGCTTGGCGTAGCGCGAAACCCGGCCAATGGCTTTCCGGCCAGACTTCTAGGGTTATTGCGATTTCACGGTTGGCTGACGCCAGAGTAATTCTCCCGGCGTAAACCCATCCCCGTTGCAGGTGAAGGGTGGAATCTTCACATTTGATACTACAACTGACTGATACATTCACCGGACGCGGGGCTGCCCTGCGCCTTGAGCCGTCCGACGGGCAATCGACTGTGGCCCAAATCCTCGACAAGTATTTGCTGCATTGTCCGGCGGGAAGTTTGCTGAAGACCGGGGCCATCACCGAGGCTTCGTTACGTTCGCTGCGGGCGTTGCAGGACCTGGTTTATGCCTGTGATGACCTGGGTAAATTGACCGGTATGTTTTCCGGGATCGCTTTCAAGCAGCAGGGGCGAGGGGTCAGTCTGGAGCAGCCTCCGGCTATTCAAATGGCCCTGGTTAAGGAAAAACAGGTGCCCGTAATTGACCTGGTTTTTGACCGCACCAATGTTTCATACGAGCGCAATTGGGCCGGATTTCATCGCCGCCGGTGGGAAAACAACCCTCGCCTTTTCGCATCCTTTGTTCAGGCCACTCTGGAAGAAGCTCTTGGTATTGAGGGAGCGGAGGACGTGCTCCGGCTGGATTCGGCGGAGCGCCAGTTGAGGTTTATCAAGGCCCTGGGCCGCCGTATCTGGGACAGCGATTTCGAGAATTATTCCCGGTTCACCGGCGACAAGCTGATGTTCAAGACCGGCGATGAAACGGTGCGGAACATTGCCGCCGGCGCCGGGGGAATCTGCACCGAAAAGGTGCCGGCGTTGAAGTTCCTCACCGACCACTACGGCCTGGAGTCCCAGTACCTTATCGGTGGTGACAACGCTCGCGAGCCGGTCCCGGTGAACAAGCTGCGGGAAATGCTGACCACCTTCGATTTCCGATTTGCCAAGCGGTATATGCGTTACTGGCAGCACGCCGCCCTGTTGTACCATGTGGACGGCGTTCCGGTCCTGGTGGACGCCACCAACGGCAACATTCCTTTCCTGTTCCTTCAGGGCGCGGATGCGGAACGCATGCTGGGCTATGATGGCAAGACCTCGGTAATGGTCAGGATGGTGGAAGCCGAAGAGGACTATTACTACCACCGGGTGCCCCAGGACATACCGGAAAACCTGTTTTTTGCCCTGGAGGGCTGGCTCTCCGATACCGACATGGTACAGGTATTTGAGAATGAGCTTGGCCTGTATTTGTCGGAAGAGTTCTACGTCACGCCGCTGCCTTACCGCAACGGGAAAGAATACGACCGGCTGCGTCAGGAATATCTCGGCATCTGCCACCGGGCCAATTTCCAGTGCGAAGTGAACCGCGAGTGGACGCTGGAATCACCGCTGGGCCGGGAGTTGACGTCGTACAACCCACAAGTCGCCGCAAAAGTGCTGGATGCCAGAGACCACTTGCTCTGTCGGTATAATGAATGGGACCGGCCGGGCCACGACGCGGGGCTGGTGGTGATTAGGTTGGCTGACCCCGCTAGTCCGGGGAAATAGGGACACTCAGAATATGAGCGTAAACGCCAACACGCTGCCCAATAGAGCCAGTCGCTTTCCCGCCGCTGGGGATAGTGGTTGGAGTCTGCCCGCTGCTCGCCGGTTAGGCGGTCCGCTTGAACCGTTCAAGCGGCTGGCAGGGTCCGGACGGCGCCGGTCTGAGCAAGACCTTTTGCACCAAATACGGCGGTTGCACTCCGACCTGGGTTTAGATGGCTGCTCGGATACGGAATTGTGGGAATCCCTGGCCCAAATCAGGCACGACATCAAGGGGCAGCCGTCCGACCCCGACCCTGATGGCCGCTTGGTTCGGGTATTTGCCATCGCCGACGAAAGCATCCGCCGCCGCTTGGGAGTCTGGCGCATTTTCGACCCTGCCTTTGACCGTCAGGGCTTGGAAATATATTTCCAAATCGCCAGGTCCGGTTCAGGAATATCGGACCTAGATCCCGATGAACGAATCATTGTTGATACCCTGCGCCACATACAGAACATAGGCCGGGGCCGGTACGGGTGGGATGTTATGCTGCCCGCCGAGTTTTACCGGGCGGTAGCCTGCAAGGATACCGGCAATCTACTGCCATTCCAGGCCACCGATGAGCAGATTCTGGCCGGTTTACACCTGCTCCGTGGCAGGATTGTCGAGATGAACGCCGGAGAGGGCAAGACCGTTGCCGCCGCATTTCCCACAATAATGCACGCGGTTCTGGGCCGCTCGGTCCACGTCGTTACTGCCAACGATTATCTGGCGGACCGAGATTGCGACCTGCTGGCCCCGGTTTATCGCTCTCTGGGTCTCAGTGTTGATGCCGTTCTGGGATACATGGTCGAGGCGGAGCGTCGCGATGCCTATCGAAAGCGAATCGTCTACGGGACAATGCGGGAGTTCGGCTTTGATTTCCTGCGGGACAACATCGCTGCGTCAACAAAAGAGCAGGTCCAGACGCCCCTTCAAGTTGCCATCATTGACGAAGCGGACCAGGCCCTGATTGACGAAGCCCGTACCCCGATGATAATCGCGGGTTCCCCCCTGCTGACTCCGCAAGCCTTTAACCGGGCGACGGGTGCGGTAGCCCGGTTAATTTCCCTCCAGCATGGATTGTTCGGCGAATTCCGGTCTAAACTGGATAAGGAACCGCCGGACAGCAAGGCTTACGCCACCCTCCTTGGACGGGCCCTGCTGGCCCAGCCGGACAATGATGACCTGCGGCAGATGGCGGCAGCTAATCCCCGCGCCTACCGCAGGGCGCAGGCTGCGCTTTACTCCGACGGCTCCGACTACCCGGACGAATCCCTGACCTCCGATTTGTTCTATGTAATTGACACGGAAGAGCGATTTGTAACCCTGACTGCCAAGGGCATTGCCGTTCTGGAAAAGCGTTTGGGGGCCTTCTATTCGGACGGGCAATCGGTTGATTCTGGGGAACCAGCGGCAAGGTTGGACGGAGCTTACCAGTCCCTGTCCCGAAACCGTCTTTTCCGGGTCAATTTAGCGAATCAGGTGTACCAATTGCTGCGGGCTAACCTGCTGCTGAAAAAGGATGTGGATTACCTGGTTACAGAGGATAACGTGGTTCTGATTGACCGCTACAGCGGTCGGCTACGACCGGACACACGCTACCAGCATGGCCTGCATCCGGCCTTGGAAGCGAAGGAATCGGTTACCGTAAACCCGGACTGTGAGAGCCTGGCGGAGATTTCAGTACAGGGATTCGCCAACCGCTACGAATGGCTGTCCGGTATTACCGGCACAGCGGTCACTGCGGCTGAAGAGTTCCGCCGTAAGTATTCCCTTAATGTGGTCACTATTCCCACTGCCCGACCCCTCTTGCGGCAGGACTTGCCGGGCCGCGTTTATGTTTCCGGCGAGGACAAACTGGCGGGTGCCGCAGATGAGGTCAAGTTTTGGCAGCAGGTCGGGCGGCCCGTTCTGGTTGGTGTCCAGACCGTGGAACAGTCGGCACGGGTCAGCGAGCGTCTGTCGGAACTAAGCATCAGCCACCAGCTGCTCAACGCCGCAACCGGACACGATGAAGCTGAGATTGTCCGGCAGGCCGGAGCTTTTGGCGCCGTTACTGTTGCTACCAACATGGCGGGACGGGGCACCGACATCATCCTGGAAGCCGACTTGGACCGGCGTATTCTGGACAACTATGCAGCCCTGCTTCTGCAGCGTCTTGCGCAGGAAAGCGCCCCGGTAGCAGTCCGGTGTTATACCGAGGAGGAAGCTGACCTCCTGGTTAAGGCGTTGACAGACATTGATGGACTGGCCGTCACCAGGCGAAGTTTTCGGAAATGGGAAGAAGTGACCATCGCCGGTTCCGAGCCGCCGAAATCGGTACACTCCCAGGCGGCGCCGGCCGGCTCCATAGAGTTCGGGTTGGGGCTGTACGTTATCAACGCTGAATTTAACGAATCGCTCCGAGTTACCCTACAGCTCAAGGGACGAAGCGGGCGGCAGGGCCGGTTTGGCTCCACCCGGTTCTTCTTGTCCTGGGATGACCGTCAGCTGGCTTATCAGGGAAACCGTATGGCCGGTCTGGCTGCCTGCCGGAAAACCGACGCAGCAGGACGAGTTTGCTTTGAAGGCCGCGGGGTGGAGCAATACCTTCGCCGCCGGCAGGAGGAAGCCGAAAAAGAGGAGGCCGTACAGCGCAGTGTAACGCAGGACTACGCTGCCGTGTTCGACGCGCGCACCGCAGCATATTATCGGGCGCGCCAAGGAGTAATGTTTTCCGATGACCTTCTCGAAGCGGTCAATGCGCTGGTGCAGAATACGGCATCCCTGCTGGTCGACCGTCATTTTTCCGGCCTGGACTGCGCCGACTATGACCGACATTTGGTCGAAATTGTAAGCGATCTGGAGCGATTGTACGGTGTAGAAGACCCCGGTTTGCGCGGCCTGGGGCTGGACCGGTTGGCCGGTGCGCTGGAAGAATTGCTGGCCGCCCGGCTGGAGTCGCTGAAATCTCAATTTAGTGATGGCAAGTTTAAGGAACTGGCCCGGCTGCTGATGTTGCAGTGCGGCGATGAAGTATGGAAAGATTACCGGGACGGCCTGCGGTCGTTGACCATTGCTTCCCGGCTGGGAAATTATGGACACAAGTCCGCCGTGGCCGATTGCATAATCCACGCCGCGGACGGGTGGAAGCGGTTCCGGGATGAGGCGGCTGACCTGTTCCTGTCCCGCCTGCTCACCTTCCCCCTGGTCCGGCTGACGGAAGAGCCGGCCCGGCCGGAAAGAATGGTAGAATTGGGCAGGGATATAGCAATGTTGGTTCGCTGACTCACGTTAGTATAGTCTGGAACCCTTCATGCCGTGTGATTCTCAGCAAAAGCAATCAGGAACCGTCAAGCCCGGGTTGACGGCACCAAGTATGGAACGCTAGAGAAGAAGGAGCGTAAATGGCGCCAAAACTCCGCAGATTGAGTATGGCAATCTTCACGGGGAGCATGGTAGCTGGCTCGCCGCTCATCGCTGCTTGCGGCGGCCCTTCCTACGATGACTGGGCGGCGACCGACGGCGCGGCAGGCCGGATAAACCTGGATGATGTTCAGGAGGCTTTCAAGAGTTCCGAGAGTCCCACCGAGTTCGAGCAGCGAGTTAACGAAATCTACGAGGGCGATGAAATCATCCTGATCCGGGCCTTGCAGGATGGCGACAGGTTGACGCTGGAGGGGTGGGAAGACCTGAACGGCAACAACGACATTGACAATTCCTCGGATGACCGGCTCTTTTCCATCGTCAAGGTGAACGAAGAGTACAATATGCGGGGCTACGGCGCCAACGGCTACTATGACCGGGGTTTCGGAGGCAGTGATTTCCTGTTTGGTTATTTAATCGCCAGCAGCTTTAACCGGGGACCCTACTTCTATCACACGCCGGTAAATCACGGGCCGACAATTCGTCAGCAGCGTAGCAACTACCGCCAGTCCGGCGGATACGGTACCCAGGTTGCCCGCAACAGCCGTTACACCAGCAACCAGCGGGGCTTTGCCGGCTCCCGCTACCAGGAATCCAGCCGGAACCTCAGTCCGGGTCGGCAGACTTACCAGCAGACGCAAAAGTCCTCCGGCGCTTTCAAGTCCAGCAGTTCGGTTTCCCGTTCCGGCTTCGGCTCCTCCTCCGTGTCCAGGAGCAGCAGCGGCGGCTTCAGCGGCGGTGGCGGCCAGGTAAGGTTCAGGCGGGGGAGTGGTTCGACAAGTTCGCTATAAACGGGATTAGGTTAGTTAAGTGAGAGAGGGATACTCTGTGCACGGCGCGGACTTTGTGCTATGGATGTCCCTGTCTGGTATGCCTCCGGACGCTTCTCTTGAAATAGCCCTGCCGGGAGACTATGCCCGTCTTTCCCTCGGCCAACTCCTGGACTCAGTGTTCCCTGAAGATGAGGACGGCCGGTTGGCTGTGGAGGAAATGCTGGACGTAGTAGAGAACCCGGACTTGCCGGACATCTACGACTGCTTCCTGCCGGTTTTTGACCACTATCGCTCAGGATTGTGCCTCCTCAAGCTGACCGGCGGCGTTGGCCGGCCGGTTCGGCTTTCCGACATTGCGTCAGACCTCCTTCAACCTGTCCCGGCTGCTTCCACCAAATTTCCAGGGGGAAAGTCGGCTAGTTTCGGCCTTGAGTTAACGGTGGAGCCGGAGTATCGGCCTCTGGACTATGCCGTTTCCCAAGGGTATGCCGGCAGTGAGGATGAACTGCTGGTCTGGCTGCAATCGTGTACCCTTCTCTACTTTTTGGACAAGCACGAGTACCGGCTGCCCCCTTTGACCGACATGAGTGAAAGCTCCCCGCTGCAGCCCATAGCCCAAAGCCTTTTTGACCGCGAATTCCTTGCCGCTTACGGTGAAACCGGATTCCCCGAGATTACCGGGCAGGGCCGTCGGTTCATCGGCGCGCTGTTATCGGAGACCGGATCCTGCATTGACCGGTTCGACGTTTTCAAGGACGTTCTCTGGGAAGAGGATGCCGAGTCCGCCGAGTTTGACACCGGCTGCGGAGATGACTTGCGGGTGCAGGTATTTATCGCTGAGGGACTCGACCCGGTGCGGACGGTGTTCCTGTTGCGGCTCTACGACGGCACACTCGATGAATTCGCCTCAACCTGGCCGGAACTGATTGGCGATATAGAAATCTTCAATATGATACTGGAGCCGGTTGTGAACCGATTTGAGGTCCCGGAAGAGGTGATTCAGGAGATAGTAGAAGATGGCTATGCTTGCCTGGAAGAGCGGGCTGAATCCGCCCGGGAAGAACGCGTCCAGGCGCAAATTGCCCGTCGGCTCCGGACATCCTTCGGCGAGTCCGCTGCCGCTGAACCGCCGCCCAGCTAAAAGATTGAACCTTTTGCCTCAAAGGGCGATATCACCACGCCCTCCCGCTCTTGTGTCCCTTTCCCTGCTTTCGTACAGTTCTCTAAATGGCGAAGAACAGAATCAGCGCCGAACTGATTACCACCGTGCTCTCCACGAAGGCCATCCCGATGTTCTTCCCGGTCGCAAGTTCGTCGGACACCTTGGTGTGGGGCAGCAGAATCAGGTCAACCGCCAGCCGAAGTACGTAGAGCAGGACGAAGCCGATAATCGCAAAGACCAGGAACTCGATTATGCTGTGCTGCCAGCCAATAAAATCCCCGAACAGTGCTTTGAGCGCGACCAATCCGATGGCAATCAGGTTGCCCCCCATGACGACGCCCACCGCCATGTTCCCATCTTCAATTTCGGCGTGAATGTCAAAGCGAGTCGTTAGTTGGTAAAACATGGCGAAGAGGATCAGCACTGCCAGCCCAAGGATGGAAAAGGCCAGTGCGGTATAAGCCTGCGTGATTTCGGAACCGCCGCCACCACCGGAAATCGCTCCGCCAATCACCAGACCGGCCGCCACGTTCAGGCCGAATTCCGCGGCTCCGGTTCCCACGTTTTGCTCATCTATAATTTCCTTTTCGACATTGAACTTGTACAGTATTAGCCGGTCCATCAGGGGCCGGACCAGGTTAAGGGCCATAATACCGGCCAGGGAATACAAGAACACCCGAAGCACGTCAAGCCAGAATCCCTGGCTAAAGCCCAGTTCGCTGACGCTGATCACCAGGGTAAAGGGTTGATAGATTGCCCCCAGGAAAACCAGGATTACGCCCAGCAAGTAACCCGACAGGCGCAGCGCTACCGCCAGGTTCCTTTTCTCGATGATTTCCTGGTCAATCCCGTGACGAGTCACTAGGTCCCGAGCCAGCTTAGCCAGGAAAAGTACTACCAGACCCAGGGCCACGTACACCAGCCCGCGGGGAAAGAAGGTCAAGGTATCTATAAAGGCTTCCAACATTGCGCTCACCGGTTCCTTTGCTCGGGTCGCTCTCCCGGGTAAAGGGTGATGTTTTCCGGGGGGATTATCTCGCTGAAGTGGGCCTCGAAAGGCATCCCTTCAAACTTGGTTACCCCCAGGGTTCGCCGCTCGTCCTCCGACAGGAACTCCCAAAGATAAAAGCCATCCCCGTCGGTAGGCCGGTTATCCCTGAAATAAAAAGCTTCGAAACTGTTTCGGTAGAAGAAGCGTTGACCGTCTATGTCCACTGAGCGATCAATGGAGTGCTGCTCGTCCAGGGCCATCAAAATTTCCTCCGTCAACCCGATGGTTTCCGGAGCCACCGGCCGTCGGTTGTCCGTTCCGGTTATGAATAGTTCCGTTTCGTCGTCGGACCACTCCAGCCAAACCCGGCGGTCGGCGTCGGCCACTACCAACTCATACCAGATAACGCCGTTGCCCCCGTAGCGATGCACGTTCTCCACCACGAAGTAAGCGTTGTCATATTCCAGGGCCAGACCTTGTATCACCACCACGTCGCCGACCCGGGAGTCTCGGATAGTGTTTTCAGGTGGTGAATTCCTGGGCGCCGGTCTTTTCTTACCCCTGCCGAATAGCAAACGCAACATTGCCACAGCCATCTCCCTATTGGTTATGCCGTAGGCCGGTCGTTGGCAAAACCCCGACGATTTTACCGGGCCATGATAACCTACTGAACTTTGGCCCGGTACCTTGCCGGGGCATTTGAGCTGTTATTTGCCTGCCTGCGTCAATCTACCCCGCATATTGTCATTCTGAACCCAACCTCCGTTCTGTCACTCTGATCAGAGCGAAGAATCCCGACTCTGCCCGGAAATAACCTGGAATGGTGGAGGCTGTCAGTGGCCCCCGTCGGGATTCCCCGCCGCGCCGCTCTTCAGAATGATATTTAAAAGGCCGCAGGTATATTTCACCGATGATAGCACGGTATGCTTGGGAAATCCCCTATTGGAGCCCTTCGCGGTGGGAGCGTTTGGGTATCCCTTGTCGCCTGTTCCCCTTGACCCGGCTTGCCAGGCAAGCTATCGTTGAGCTGATGTAATCGACAATGGCCTTTGTCTTTTTTATCCGAAAGTAAGGGCTTACTCGCGAGGTCAAATTGGTGGGTCAATTCGGAGGTTTTGGTGGAATAGTAATCGCCATATTCCTGCTGGTCTTGGGGATACTCCTGATTTCCGGCATCCTGAATTTCCTGCTTTGGATTCTAGGTGCCGTCTGCATTGTTGTTGCCATCGTGATGGGTGCAATGGCTGTTTTTGGCAAGAAAAACAGATACTGAAGTGGACGGGCCTGCCCTGGCCTGACGCTTGGGATTGATTGCGCTGTTTCCGCCACCTGAAGTTTCTGTACAAGTCCAAACTGAGGCATGAGACATGGGAATGTTTTCCAGAATGTCCACTATTGTGAAATCAAAGATGAACCGCATCCTTGACTCCGCTGAAGACCCCGGGGAAACCCTGGATTACTCGTATGAAAAGCAGTTGGAGATGCTCCAAAACGTTAAGCGCGGCGTGGTGGAAATGGTGACTGCCAAGCGGCGTATTCAACAGCAAGCCGCCAAGGTTAAAGAGGACATTGCCCGCCTGGACCGGCAGGCCCGGCAGGCTCTGGACGCCGGTCGGGAAGACTTGGCGCGCTTGGCCCTGCAGCGTAAACAGAACGCATTGTTGGAACTGCAAGGTCTGGATGAACAGATAGAGGGTATGGAACTGGAGCAGAAAAAGCTGACGGTAGCCGAGCAGCGCCTCCAGGCCAAGGTCAGCGCCTTCCGCACCAAGAAGGAAATCATCAAGGCCCAATACTCGGCGGCCCAAGCCCAAGTCCGTATCGGCTCCGCACTGGGCGGCATATCTGAAGAGATGGGCGATATTTCTCTGGCCATGCAGCGGGCCGAGAACAAGACCGACCAGATGCGGGCCAAGGCCGGCGCAATTGACGAACTGGTCGCTACCGGTGTCCTGGACGACATCACTGGGCCACAGGATGACATCGAGCGGGAATTGTCCCAGATTTCTACTTCCGCAAGCATAGAGGCAGAGTTGGCCGCTCTCAAGGGCATCAGCCCTCCCGGCGGGGCGGAACCCAGGTCGCTCCCGCCGGGGCAATCCAGTGTGGATGATGAACTGTCTGCTCTCCGAGGGCAGCGTCCCTCTCAATCCGAATAAGGGGCGGAGAATTAGCTATGATTGTTCGCATTCTCAGTGAAGGTCAGTTCAACCTGCCGGGTTCGGTTATTGACGACCTTAACGAAATTGACAACCGATTGGTGGAAGCGGTGGAGTCTGAAGACGAGGAAAACTTCAACCTGCTGCTAAAGGAAATGCTGGACCTCGTCCGGGCAAAAGGTGCAGAGGTGCCAGTGGAAGAACTGGTGGAATCGGATCTGATACTGCCTGAGTCGGACCTGACCCTGGAAGAGGCTGAGCATATATTTATCGGGGACGGTCTACTGCCCGGGTAGTTCTGCTTGAATAGTGCTGCCGCGGAAAAGGGTCAACGTTTCTCTGAACAAACCGGGGGGGCTTGCGTCCCCCCTTTCCGTCTCTTGGCGGTCTTGTCGTTCAGCCCACGTTCGCTTTATCAGCCCTTCCATTCCACCGTTCCACCGTTGACGGCAGGATGGGACGCCGCACCGCCGCCGGGTTGATGCCGGCTCGCATCGCCGCCATTACCCCGGCAGCCTCCCAATAGTTTTCGACCAAGTGTAACTGCCCGGTCGCCCAGGGCAGAGCGGCGAGGTCGTTGCGCATCAGGTTATGATTTTCCCGCACCGCAATCACGGGTATCCCTTGCTCCAGCGCGGCCAGAGTGGGCAGGCCAATACAGCCGTCGGGTATTACTAAACAGGAAATGTCTGCGGCGGTGAGGACGCTATGGTGCATCATCCCGTTGGCGTCGGTGATGATTTTGGGGCTTTTCTGCAAGCCTTTCAGGATACATTGTAGCAGGGCCAGGGATACCGCTTCCGCAGCCATCCGGGGGTCAACGATTCCCGGGTCTTCGTTGGCGATTTCCTGGGTTTCCAACATCGGCGAGTGGGCCGAAGGAACGTCGTAAATGGTGGAAACGGCGTGGGTCAACATGGCCTCCACTCCGCCCCAAGGGTTCACCATTGCCCCCATACCATTGAAGTAGTCGGCGTGGTAACCCGGCGGCACGATGATCTGAGAAGTGATTGCTGCCGCATCGTATTGGCCGGCGTACTCGTCCAACGCTTCAAACAGACAATCGAGCCCTCGCACCCGGCCGGCGGCCCGTCCCGACTTGGTGTAACAGGAATCCATCTCAAATTCCGGTCCCAGTTGGATTATCCGCGATACGGTTAGCCCGTAGGATGACCGGGCCGCGTTGACCGAGTTAATGGCGGCGTGGGTAAACAGCTCATCGTCGTGGTGGCCGATGACCACCAGCAGGCGATTGTTGCGGGCCTGCTGCAAGCCCAGGGTGCCCAGCAGCATTCGAGTGATGACGCTGCCTTCAACGTACAGGGCATTGGCGGGCAGGTCAATTATGTCCGAGGCGTTTACCACGTTAGGATGGGTTATCAGCGTGTCGCAAACGGAGGCCAGCAACGAGGCTACCGGGGCGGCGTCTCCGGCGTGGCCCCCGATTTCCGCCCCGATTCCGGTAGGGACCAGCAGGACGGCGCTGAAGCCCGCCGTATTTTCCACCGGCCGTCGAACAAATCGGAAGAGGGGCGCCGGACTTGGCCGATTCCAGCCGGACTCTGGCATAGACTCCCAACCGGACTTCGATGGGTACTCCAAGCCGGACAGCAAGCCCATTTCACAGTGGTAACTCTTTTCGGCGGAGGTGGTTACCGCCAACCGGATTGGGATGTCGCCTTCTTCAATTTGAGCTGTAACCGCCCCACCCAAGCCTTCCACCAGATTCCGGTGTTTTGGAGAGGATGGGATAATTAACTCGCGCTCAAACAGTGCTGCCGGCATAAACTCCCCACCGTGCGGCGTAATCGGCGTAGGTGAACCGCTTCTTCAACTCCAGGGTGCCTGCCCCTGTCAGGGCATAAATCGTCGGGAGATTGACGCCGTTGAACGTATGGGCTTTAGTCATGGTGTATGCCCCGGCGTTGCAAAATACCACTTGGTCCCCAACCTCAAGGGGTTGGTGGAAGCGGTACTCCCCGAACAAATCACCGGCCAGACAGGTGCAGCCGGCCAGAATATATTCCCATTTCCCCTTGTCGTCGTGGCCCACTATATCCGGCTCAAAGTCGTACTCAAACACTTCCGGCATATGGTTAACGGTAGTGTCCAGCACGGCTATTTTCTTGGTTCTGTTGGCGAAAATATCCAGCACTGTGGCAACGATGTAGCCGGCAGAACGAACGAAAGCCGCCCCTGGCTCAATAATTACCTCCAGGCCGTAGTTGCATTGCAAGAACTCGACCGCCCGGTAAAGCGGGGACAGGTCGGCCCGGGCTTCGAACAAATACCCGCCGCCCAGGTTAATCCAACTGACCCGGCGCAGCAGTTCGCTAACTTCAGTGTGAAGCCGGTTCACCGTTTCTTCCAGTTGGCTGAAATCGTCTGAATCGCAGTTGGTGTGTACCAGCAACCCTTCCAGTCCATCAAACAGATTTCGGCCACCGGCAGCCAGGGCTGTTACTTCTTCCAGGGGCGCACCCAGCTTGGAGTTGGGACGGCAGGGGTCGTACCGCTCATCGTCCAGGAAGGACAAGCGCGGATTGACCCGCAACCCACAACTGACTTTCCCCTCCAGCGCAGCCCGGTGTTGATTCCATTGGCCCACCGAATTGAAGGATATGTAGTCGCATACCTTCCCAAGTTCCGGTACATCATTGGGCCGGATGCCGGGGGTGGTCAGGTGCAGCGTACCCGAATCGGTCTCGCAGCGGTCGAGCACGGAGCGGGCCAGCCGTGCCTCGAACAGGGAGCTAACGGCAAATCCGTCCAAGTGGGGGGCCATAAACTCAAGCAACTCAGGGAGAGAGAGGGGCTTCAGGGAGTACAGTACGCGGCAGGCAGTGCGGGAGCGTATCAGTTGGGCATACCGAAGCAACCGTTTGACGGCTGCCTCGTCGTAAACGAAAGCGGGCGTTTCCAGGGATTTAAGCAGGCCAGTTATTTGCATTGTGCATTGAAAGTAAGGGCTGCTCCTGCCCTCTGTGTCTCTGCGGTTCGATGCGTTATCGCAGAGACGCAGAGATGGGGAGTTGGCTGTCGCCTAGCGCATCGGAGAGAAGGAGGCAGGCAGCATGATTTTGTTCTCCTGCCGGATGCGGCCCGGCGCGCCGGAGGGCCAGTTAGGGGTGCCGCCAGCGGCTTTCTTGACCTCGTTCCGGTGGTTCAGGTCCTTATAGGGCCAGATGCGCATCCAGCGGTTCAGGCCGCCCAACTCGGTGTGCATGGCGAGGGCGCAGGGGGAGAACTGTTCCCGCCAGGGTGGGGCTTTTTCCCAACGGCTGAGCAGTTCGGGGATTGACCCAGGCTTGTAGGTGTAGATGCGCATTTCATAGACGTAGCCCAATTCCTGGCCGCCGCCCATGGGTCGCATAAAGGACGCGGGATTCCAGATTTCCGACTGCATATCCATAACCATGCTGGTGTCACGGGGCGGCCAATTGGGGTCTTGAGCGGCTTCGGCGCGGATGGTTTCCCGCTCCAGCAGGTTCTCGTAGGGCCAGACGTGTCTTACCTGGTTAAGCACCCCAATGTCAGTATGCCAGAAAGCGGCCAGGGGCGAATACTTCTCCCGATGAGGGAGGGCATCGGCAAAGCTCTCCTGGAACCTGCCTACGGTGCCCGGTTCCAGGGCGTAGGTGCGAACTGCGTAGATCATGGTTTACTCTTGCAGGTCAGATTGTTGGTCACCGAGGAGTTATAGCCGGGTTTTACCAGGGAAGATGGTTTGGCTTCTGCCATTTATCTGATAAGCCGCCAACTCTCAAGTCCTGTTTTGAGGCCTGTTTGGTGGAATCTTCGTTCCTGCCCTATACCTTCCATAGAGATAGCTGGTCGAAAATGCCGACACACGGTTCCTTCTGCCAACCATGGTACGTACTCGCGTCCTTGTTGGATAGTCTCCAGCAGGCAAGCTATCGGGAGGAGGCCCCGGACGGACGAACATGGCAGGGTATCGGATATGGGTTTCCAGCACAAAAAATCCGCCCGAAATGGCGGATTCTGGCCCTTGCCCGAGAGGTAAATTAAACACGAATTGTGGCGGAAATCCTCCGATTGCCGATGCTAAGCAGTGAGCCGTTTTTGAAAACCCTCTGGTGCTTGATTTGCTTATTATACACCCTTGACTCTCAGGCATGCACCGAATGAGATGGTTGATGCAGGGCAATCGCATTTTGACGGCGCCCGTGCCCGGAGCGGCTGAGACCTCGGGATTAATTGCCACATTGGCGATGTTGTGACGCCT
The DNA here is from genome assembly GCA_965205495.1 of Dehalococcoidia bacterium. Taxonomy (GTDB): domain Bacteria; phylum Chloroflexota; class Dehalococcoidia; order Lucifugimonadales; family UBA3495; genus CATOSK01. The sequence continues at coordinate 2,995,844 of CBDBHA010000002.1, read as the reverse complement.
CGAACCACCGAAATCGACTCGCTGATGCTTAAATTCGGTGGGCATTACTGGGGTTCACAGGGGTTAAGACACCTCGACTCTCGTCTGAAAATTAAAATGCGATTGCCCTGGATGGTTGATGCCTTCCGTTAGTTGGATGTAATTGAGGCTGGGTCAGGTGAAGGTACCGCTGCTCATGTATGTGATAGCAAGCTGATTTCGGCGTCCATCCCGTACTGATGGACTCTTCACGCGGGGGTTCCGCATCCCCCGGGAACGCATCGGCAGGGTCCGGCAGTCCAAGGCTTGATGGGCCCTTTGTTTATTGCAGAACCGGAAGCGAACCCCCAGATTCCCACTTGCATCCACTGGCTTGGCGTACGCCTCCAGGCACATCTCCTGTTACGTTGCTGCCCGCCACAACCGCTCTCCGAAGATGTCGTTGGTCTACGGCCCATTCTCATTCCTGCTTCACTGGTGAGGAGCAAGAGACAAAATATATGGGCCTCCGGGGTAGTCGGTTTGGATGTAGATGTTGGTTAGAGACTGATGGGCTAGTAGTCAGTCAACTTTGGAATCGAAAGGGTAAAGGCGGTGAAGTTTGGTTCGAGCATCCTGGGTTTTGAACCGCCACTTGATACCAACTCGGGCGGCGTTGCGCTCCCGCACCAGTGCCTGGACTTCCCTCCCGAGCGCATCCTCGTCGGGGAGCCGCTGCTTCAGGCAGCAGCGGGACAGCACGCTGAACTCGATTTCCGCCATATTCAACCAACTCCCGTGCTTCGGGGTGTAGTGGAACTCCAGCCGTTTCGCAATCCGCCGGGCCTCGGCCGCTGGGAACGTCTCGTACAGCGACCCCGCGCGGTGGGTGTTGAGATTGTCCAGGACCACCCGCACCACCGGGACCTCCGGATAGGCTTCATCCACCAGCCAGCGCATCTGGTGGGCGAAGTCCTGCATGGTGCGCCGCTGGGTCACCGCCACCTGCCGCCACCGGCCAGCGGCTCGCAGGCCAGGAACAGATTGCGGGTGCCTTCCCGCCGGTACTCGTAGTCCTGCCGCCGGGGAAGTCCAGGCCGGGGCGGCAGAGAGGGCCGGGTCTCCGCCAGCAACTGGGTGGAGGTCTCGTCAAAGCAGACCACCGGACGCTGGGGGTCATACGGTTCGGCGTACAGGTCCAGCACGTCCTCCATGTTGGCCACGAACTCGGCGCTCACCTTGGGGATGCACCACTCCTGCTTCTGCCACGGCTTGAGAACGTTTTTTTGAGACGCTTACGCACTCCCTCGTGGGACATGGAGGACGCCAGCCCCAGTTCCACCACCTTGCCAGCCAGCAGGCGCAGGGTCCAGTGGTCGTGGCCCTCCGGCGCTGGACTGCAGGCCAACGCGATGAGGGGGCTTCGCTCCGGTCGTCCAACTTCCGATGCCGGTTGACCTGGCGCCGGTCCCACAGGGCCCCGTCCAACCCTTCCTCGGTAAAGCGCTGCTTAATCCGGTACACGGTGCCCAGCGCCACATCCAGCGCCTCGGCCACCTTGGGAGCGGCCCAACTGTCGTCGCTCTTGAGGAGAATCCGCGCCCTGGCGGTCACTCGGGCCGAGCTTTTCCCAACCCGAATCAGATTCTGGAGTTCTTCCCGTTGTTCCGGCGCCAGCCGCACGGCGTACTTGTCCCTGATCATCACTGCCACCCCCCCCATCAGAACTTCATCCCAAGCAGTATACGACTATCAGCCAGATTCCTGTATCACTTTCAACATCAAGGTTGACTGACTACTAGTAGTCGAACATTTTTGAATTGAGTACTGAGCGAGAGTAGTCTACCAAGCATAGGGCGAAGATGATTGGGGCGTGTGAGGAGGGGATGCTGATGAAGAGATACCGGGTCAAGCTGAGTGCGGAGGAGCGGCACGAATTGAAGACATTGGTGTCCCGTGGCCGGGCGGCGGCTTACCAGCAGACCCACGGGCGCATCCTGCTGCTGAGTGATGAGGCCCATGCCGACGGGGCCATGAAGGATGAAGACATTGCCCGGGTCCTGCAGATTGGCCGAGCGACGGTGGAGCGGGTGCGCCGCCGTTGCGTGGAGGAAGGGATTGAGGCGGCGCTGGGCCGAAAGCGGCAGCTTAATCGTCGTCCGAAGCGACTCGACGGTCAAGGGGAAGCCCACCTGATTGCCCTGGCCTGCGGAGAACCGCCGGAAGGCCGGGCCGGTTGGACGCTGAAACTGTTGGCCGGCCGGCTGGTCGAATGCGAGATAGTGGAGAGCATCAGCACTGAAAGAGTGTGCCAGACGCTCAAAAAAACGAACTCAAGCCCTGGCTGAAAGAGTGCTGGTGCATCCCGCCGCAAGGCAGCGCCGAGTTCGTCTGTGCGATGGAAGACGCGCTGGAAGTCTAGCAGCGCCGGTATGGGGACAACGAAGTCCTGGTCTGCCTGGACGAGACCAGCAAGCAACAGGTGAAAGAGACGCGCCTGCCGCGTCCGGCCCAGCCTGGGGCGGCGGGCTCCTACGATTACGAATACGAGCGCAACGGGGTGAGCAACCTGTTCATGTTGTTCGCTCCGCTGGAAGGGTGGCGCCGGGTGGAAGTTACGAACCGGCGCACGAAAGCCGATTGGGCCCGGGTGGTCAAGCAACTGGTGGACGAGGACTACCCGCACAAGGACCGTATTGTGCTGGTGATGGACAACTTGAACACCCACCACCCGTCCTCGCTGTACGAGGAATTTGAACCTGCCGAAGCGCGGCGCATCGCCGAACGGTTGGAGATTCACTACACTCCCAAACATGGGAATTGGCTGGATATGGCCGAGATTGAAATCGGGGTGATGATTCGACAATGCCTGGACCGGCGCATACTGGACCAAAGCGTCCTGCGGCGGGAGGTGGGAGAGTGGCAGTATCAGCGCAACCAGGACGCAATACGGGTGGACTGGCGCTTCACAACTGAGGATGCCCGTATCAAACTGAAGTTCCTATACCCATCAATCCATTATTGACCGACTACTAGGGTTCAGGCAATCCAGCCTTCACCATATCGCGCGGGCCTTGCGGAACCGGTCTTACAACGCTTTCAGACCGTAACCGCTTTAACGACATGCTACTTTCCCCCTAGGCTTTCGCTTTGAGGTGGGTCGGTTGACCCAAGAACTTTCTCCGAGTTCTTCCTAGCTGAGCCAGGTATCCTATGCCGCGTGACGCGGCGCACCGTACTCGGCGGTGCTGGGGGAGAGAACTTTCACGACCAAGTCGGGAGCGCCTTGGATGTTGGCGGGGGTGGATATCCGGGACCGATCGACGCCAACGAAAAGGATGTCAGGTTGGGTTACGTCGTGGCCGGATAGTATGACGTCGGTGGGAGATTGGAACACCTCTCCCAATTGGTTCGCAATTACGAAATCGTCCAGAACCCGTTGCAGGCGGCGAACTACTCTCTGGTGTCTGCGGGTAGGGACAGGCGCCATAATCAACTCTGCGTCCAGAAGTTGAGAAGGCCGTTCGTCCAGGTTGGACACATAGGAGTTTACGGTTAATTTAAACCGAGGCATGGTGGCACCGAAACCCGAACCAGATTGGTATTCACCGTCCGGAGCCCGGTTTTGAGAGCCGCCCTTCCCAGTGAATTTTTGGCTCATCCAAGCGGAGTCCTCAAGCACTTTGCCGAGTTCAATGCACAAGCCTGGGAGAAGCGGTGAAGTCAAGGTGTCGCGTTTATTGTAGGTCGAGGTATGGTTGAAGCCTGACGCTGACGCGGTAAAATTTTCGACAGTATCAGCACCCCGGGTCCACCAGCCAATATTCTTGGACGCCGCGTCGGGCGTAAAGGCCGAACTTATATCCACGGTCCCAATCGACTGTTGCGGGAGAGAGTATTTCCACCACCAAGTCGGGAGGGCCTTGGATATTGGCTTTCGTCATAATACCGGAACGGTTATCGGAAACAAACATAATGTCAGGTTGCACGACGTCGTGGTCCGAAAGCACCAGGTCCAGCGGACCAAAAAAGCATTCCCCCAAGTGGTTCGATTCCACAAAATCAAACAGGGGTGAGAGCAGGTTCCCCAAGACCTGTTGGTGGCGAATCGGCGGTGTTGGAACCGGGAGGATTTCTCCGTCCAACAAGTGCAAGCGTTTGAAATCCGACGTCGCCATGTAGTCGTCGACGGTGAAATTTATGTTGGGGTTGAACATTTCTGAACTCTTGGGGAGTCCCGATAGGTAGTGTAACCCGCCGTCCGTCTGGAGGTTTGGTCAAGATTCACAAGCGGAGGGTTAGGCGCTCACTCGGCGAAAATTGGGGCTAGGTCAATGGACAAGCCCTCCAGGAGGGGGGGAGGGCAACACACCGTCTTGGGTGTAGGTGGCGGCTCTGGTCAGGCCGGGTTCGGCCGTTGTGAGGACTTCTATGGTGTTGGCGTCCGGGTCTACCAGCCAGTATTCTTGGACGCCGTGGCGTTGGTAGAGCCCCCTTTTTGGGCCACGGTCTTGGTCTGCCGTGCTGGGAGACAAGACTTCCACTACCAGGTCCGGCGCGCCTTGAATATTGTGGACCGTCACAATGATGGACCGGGCGGTAGAAACGAAGACGAGGTCCGGTTGGGCTACGTCGTGATCAGAAAGGACAACATGAGTGGGGGCGTCGAAAATCTGGCCTAAATGATTAGGAAGTACGAAGTCCTCCAAAGCACGCTCCAACCGGCGGGAAATGGTTTGGTGTCTAGTAGTAGGCGCTGGAGCCACAATTAGCTCCCCATCCAAGAGTTGAAACCATTGGGTATCGGGCGTCGTCATGTAATCAACTACGGTGAGTTTTATCCTTTGGTTGGTCATTGGAATAATCTCAACATGAGCGATCCTGCTTTCTATTTACCTTTTCAATTGTAACCTATCGGGCTCTGAAACTAGTAGTCAGTCAACCTTGATGTTGAAAGTCATACAGGAATCTGGCTGATAGTCGTATACTGCTTGGGATGAAGTTCTGATGGGGGGGGTGGCAGTGATGATCTGGGACAAGTACGCCGTGCGGCTGGCGCCGGAACAACGGGAAGAACTCCAGAATCTGATTCGGGTTGGGAAAAGCTCGGCCCGAGTGACCGCCAGGGCGCGGATTCTCCTCAAGAGCGACGACAGTTGGGCCGCTCCCAAGGTGGCCGAGGCGCTGGATGTGGCGCTGGGCACCGTGTACCGGATTAAGCAGCGCTTTACCGAGGAAGGGTTGGACGGGGCCCTGTGGGACCGGCGCCAGGTCAACCGGCATCGGAAGTTGGACGACCGGAGCGAAGCCCACCTCATCGCGTTGGCCTGCAGTCCAGCGCCGGAGGGCCACGACCACTGGACCCTGCGCCTGCTGGCTGGCAAGGTGGTGGAACTGGGGCTGGCGTCCTCCATGTCCCACGAGGGAGTGCGTAAGCGTCTCAAAAAAAACGTTCTCAAGCCGTGGCAGAAGCAGGAGTGGTGCATCCCCAAGGTGAGCGCCGAGTTCGTGGCCAACATGGAGGACGTGCTGGACCTGTACGCCGAACCGTATGACCCCCAGCGTCCGGTGGTCTGCTTTGACGAGACCTCCACCCAGTTGCTGGCGGAGACCCGGCCCTCTCTGCCGCCCCAGCCTGGACTTCCCCTGCGGCAGGACTACGAATACCGGAGGGAAGGCACCCGCAATCTGTTCCTGGCCTGCGAGCCGCTGGCCGGGTGGTGGCAGGTGGCGGTGACCCAGCGGCGCACCATGCAGGACTTCGCCCACCAGATGCGCTGGCTGGTGGATGAAGCCTATCCGGAGACCCCGGTGGTGCGGGTGGTCCTGGACAATCTCAACACCCACCGCGCGGGGTCGCTGTACGAGACGTTCCCAGCGGCCGAGGCCCGGCGGATTGCGAAACGGCTGGAGTTCCACTACACCCCGAAGCACGGGAGTTGGTTGAACATGGCGGAAATCGAGTTCAGCGTGCTGTCCCGCTGCTGCCTGAAGCAGCGGCTCCCCGACGAGGATGCGCTCGGGAGGGAAGTCCAGGCACTGGTGCGGGAGCGCAACGCCGCCCGAGTTGGTATCAAGTGGCGGTTCAAAACCCAGGACGCCCGATCCAAACTTCACCGCCTCTACCCTTTCGATTTCCAAAGTTGACTGACTGCTAGATAGTGGTGACACTTCCTAGACACTACCGCTTTGTAAAGACACTGGAGAGCCGGATGCGGTGAAAGCCGCACGTCCGGTTCGGAGGGGGCCGACGGAAAAGTGCTCCGATAACTCGGAGTAACTCTCCGGCGGCCTACCCTACACCGCGGCTATAAGCGGACCCTCTACCGCCGCCACGGCGTCCACGAGTATTGGCTGGTAGACCCCCGGACGCCAACACCATAGAAGTCCTCACAGCCTCCGAAACCGGCCTTACCCCCGCCGCCACCTACACCCAGACCGACATCCTCACATCCCCGCTGCTCCAAGGCTTGTCCATCGACTTGGAGCCGATTTTCGCCGAGTAGCCCCTACAACCCAAAACGCTGCGCCGCCCCCGCCAACCCCGTCATCGCCCCTTCCAGCACCCGGTCCTCCACGCAGAACGACAGCCTAAAATGCCCCGGCGTCCCAAACCCCATGCCTGGCACCGCCAGCACGTTCCACTCCAGCAAAGCCTCAACAAAGGCAACGTCATCCTCTATCGGTGAGCGGGGGAACAGGTAAAACGCACCCTGGGGCTTCACCAACTCGTAACCCATCTCCGTCAGTTGCCCGTACATGAAGTCCCGCTTGCGCTGGTAATCGCCGGCGTCGACGCTCACCCCCTGCAATGCCCGGACAACGTTCTGCATCAACGCCGGAGCGTTGACGAACCCCAAGGTCCGGTTGCAGAAGGTAAACCCGCTGGCCAGCAGCTCCCGGTCCGGGCAGGCTGGGTTCACTGCAATGTACCCAATCCGCTCCCCTGGAAGAGCCAGGTCCTTGGCGTGGGATGTCACCACAACGGTGTTGTCGTAGTGAGGGAATACCTGCGGGTAGACCAACCCGTCAAAGATGATGCGCCGGTAAGGTTCGTCGCTGATCAAGTAGATGTCCCGGCCGTGCCGGTCTTGTTCCCGCTGGAGCAGGCCCGCCAACCCAGCCAGAGTTTCCTCGGGGTAGACCACCCCCGACGGGTTGTTGGGAGAGTTGATGATTATCCCTCGGGTGTTGGGCGTAATCGCGGCTTCAATGGCGTCCAAGTCGGGCTGGAACCGGGCGTCGGTGGGAACCACCACCGGCTTGCCCTGGTGATTCTCGATATAAAACCCGTACTCCACAAAGTAGGGAGACAGGATGATAACCTCTTCCCCTGGGTTGAGGATGGTCTTCAACGCCACGTTCAGCGCCGCCGCCGCGCCGCAGGTCATCACCACGTCACCGGCGGCGAAGTCCAACCCGGTCTCCCCCCGCAAGCTGTCGGCCACCGCCTGGCGGGTCGCCGGATAACCGTTGTTCGGCATGTAACGGTGCATCCCCGGCAACGGCTCTTCCGCCAACCGCCGCAGCTCCCGCCGGAACTCCTCCGGCGGCTCCACCACCGGGTTCCCCAGCGAAAGATCAAAAACCTTATCGTCCCCGTACTGCGCTTTCAGGGCGATGCCGGCCTCGAACATCCGGCGGATCCACCCGCCGGCGTCCATGGCCTGCCGCACGCTTGTTGCCACTGCCATCGGATTTCTACTCCTACCCCTGCCGGGTTGCTCCCGCTAGGGCGAAAACTCAAGCCGCAATAACACCCGCTGCCCCATCCCGTTGGGGCATTCCCCAACCGGCCACTCCGAGACCCCCTGACTCCAACCGTAGTTGGCGGTCCCGTCTAACTTCCCCAAGTTGCCGTCGCCGCTCTTATTTCGGCGGCAAACTCAAGGCGAAATCCACGCCCCAACCCACCCATTCTCTCAAATCCCCCTCGTTCAACAACCCTTCCGGCTGGACAATAACAAAACCCCGCATGGGGCGGCCGGTGATGTCCATTAACCCGGTAAAGGGCTGTTCCAACGCCTCTTCATACCGGTCCGGCCCCACCCGCACCATCAGCCGTTCTTTATCTACCCCCAGGGCCATGTTCCCCTGCACCATGAAACACAACCCGCCAAACATCCGCCTCTCGACCACGCCATCCCGCCCCGTCATTACCTCCCGCACCCGCCGGGCCAGTTGTTCATCGTAAGGCATTTCTTCCCACGGGACAGCCTTGTACACTGGCCACCATCTCAAAACTCATCTCTTCCCCAAATCGGACGGCCACCCGTTCCCCAACCTCTGCCATCCCTACCTGCCGCCCCAACAGCCGCTCCACGCACGTGACCTCCAACCCTTCTATCCCGCAGGGCACAATATCCTCGAAATAACGCAAATCAGGGTTAACGTTAATCGCAAATCCGTGGTAGGCCACCCCTCGGCTTATCTTTACCCCGATGGCCCCAATCTTGGCGGCGCCAACCCAAACCCCAGTCAGTCCCGGATTCACTCCCGCTGCGACGCCAAAATCCCCCAGAGCGCCGATAATCACTCGCTCCAACGACCGTACATACTGGAGCGGCCCGCCCCAGCCTTTCAAGTCCACCACCGGGTACACCACCAATTGCCCAGGCCCGTGGTAGGTTACCTGCCCTCCCCGGTCCGTCTCCACCACCTCAATGCCCCGCCGTTCCAGTTCTTCCACCGGCAGCCTAACGTGCCCCTCCCCGCTCAACCGGCCCCGGGTGTAGACGTGGGGGTGTTCCACAAACAACAAGGTGTCGGGGGCGCGCCCGTCAGCCACCGACCCCGCCAACTCAACCTGGTAGTCCCAGGCCCGACGGTACGGCAGCACACCAAGATGTTGAACTTGGCAGCGTCGGCCCGTCATCGGCGTTTAGTAGATGGGGGTGTCGCCGTCAATGGCTTCCAGCCGCCGTTTCACCGACTGCAAAAACGCGCTGGCTTCCGCCCCGTCGTTGATCCGGTGGTCGAAAGACAGGCAGACATTCATCATCGACCGGATGGCAATGGCGTCGTTGATGACCACCGGCCGCTTCTGAATGGTCTCGGTGGTCAGGATGGCGGCTTGGGGGTAGTTGATGATGGGTTGGGAGGTGTAGGAACCCAACGCTCCCGTGTTGTTCAGCGTAAACGTCCCCCGCTGTACATCCTCCAGGGTCAACCGCCGCTCCCGCGCCCGCAGGGCCAGGTCCCGGGCGGCCCGAGCCAACCCGGCGATGCTCAACCGGTCGGCGTCGTGGACCACCGGAACGATCAACCCATCCGGCCCCGCCACCGCGATTCCCATGTTGATGCGTTTCTTCAAGACTATCTTGTCGCCGCCCCAGGTGGCGTTCATGGTGGGATTGTCCCGCAGCGACTCCACCACCATCTTAATCACGAAGGGCAGGTAGGTAAGCTCCACCCCCTCCCGCTCCTGGAAGGCATCCCGCAACCCGCTGCGCCGCGCCACCAGGTTGGTGACGTCCACCTCTATGACGCTCCAAGCGTGGGGTATCTGGGAAACGCTTCGTACCATCGCCTCGGCGATCATCCGCCGCACTGGAGTCAACGGCACATGCTCTTCGTCGGCCCCCTCCGCCGGTGGCGAAGCCGGTTGCGCCGCGACGGGCGCCGGCGGTTCCATGACCGGCGGTGCAATCCCGGGCTCCAGAATTTTCAAGACATCTTCCCGGGTGATGCGCCCGCCCATGCCGGTGCCCGCCACCCGCGAAAGGTCCACGTTGTTCTCCCTGGCCAGCCGCCGCACCGCCGGCGAAAGCCTGGGCCCGCCGCTGGTTCCCGGTGGGGCCGCTTCCGGCGGTTGGGCAGCTTGTACCGTTTCGGAGAGTTCCGCGACGGGTTCGTCCCCCGCGCCTCCGCCCGTGGGCCCCACCGGTCTGGCGTCCTTGACCAGGTAGCCCGTGGTTCCAGGGGGCCGGGGCGGCGCTGCCGGGGCCGGTGGCGGCGGGGCAGATGGTTCCGGCGCAGCTTGCGGAGCGGTGGGGGTTGGTCCGGTGGCAGCCGGTGAATCCGCCGTCTCCACTTCGGCGATGGGAGCCCCCATGGGCACCGTTTCCCCTTCCTGCGCCAATATCCGCAGCAGGATGCCGGTGGCCGGAGACGGCAGTTCCATGGTCACCTTGTCGGTAATCACTTCCACCAGGGGGTCGTACCGTTGGATCTCATCGCCGGGCTGCTTCAGCCACTTGCCGATGGTCCCTTCAACCACCGATTCGCCCACCTGGGGAAGTTCAATCGTCAGGGCCAAACCTTACCGTCCCTAATGGTTTATCCTGGGTGTTTCACTCCGCCCAACCGGAATTTCCTGGGAATCACTCAAAACAAAGTTTAGCACTTTTGCGGCGGGGTGTTGTCGGGCCGGATTCCGGGTCAGTATTTGTAGAAGTGGTTCCGTATCTCGAACTCGGCATCGCGTTGGGAGAACAGTTCCCAATCGGCCCGCCGCACCGCGATGTAGGAGTTGGCCAGCGCCGACCCCATGGCGGTGGTCAGCACCGCGTCGTTCTCCAGCGCGTTGGTGGCTTCGTCCAGCGACTTGGGAAGGCGGTGGATGCCCCGCCTGGTCAGTTCTTCCGGCGTGAGCCGGGCGGGGTCCACGTCAACCCGCAAGCCATCCCGGGGACGGATGTCCCACTCGACCCCGTCCAAGCCGGCGGCGATTAACCCGCCGAGGGCGATGCAAGGGTTGGCGCTGGAGTCCGAGGCTTTGAGTTCCAAATTGGTGGAAGCCATCTCTTCTCCCCAGAAAAGGGAAGGGATCCGCACCGCCGCTTCCCGGTTGTCCGGCCCGTAGCAGACGAAAGCCGAACTCCAGGACCCGGGGGCCAACCGGCGGTAGCTATTCATGCTGGGACAGGTCATCGCCACCAGCCCCGGCAGATGCTCAAGCAAACCCCCAATGAACTGGTAAGCCAACCGGCTGAGGTTATGCTCATCACCAGCGTCGAAGAAAAGGTTGTTATTGCCGTCCCGGTCCCAGACGCTGAAGTGAATGTGGCATCCGCTGCCGGGCTGGTTGGGGAAGGGTTTGGGCGCGAAGGAGGCGTAATAGCCATGCTGCCAAGCAACGTTGCGAACGGTCTCCCGGTAGATTAAGTGATTATCCGCCGCGCGGAGAGCCCCGGCGTGCCTGATGCTCATCTCGTGCTGCCCGTGTCCCAACTCTGGGTAGTATTGCTCCACGCTCAGTCCCTGGGTTTCCAACGCTTCCACCACGTCGTCAATGACCGGTTGGGCAAGAGTATGGCCAACGGTGGCGTTGCAGAGGCTTTCGTCGCACGGGATGAAGGTCTCACCTTCCTTCACGGTTAGGTACCACTCCGGCTCCAACGCCGCTTGAATCGTTAGACCCAGAGACTCGGCCCTGGAGAGCATCCGCTTGAGGAAGTCCCTGGGGCAGGCATCCCACGGGCGGTGGTCCAGGGTTATCAAGTCGGCCAGCATCAAGGCGCGTTTCGGCGCGTAAGGGAGGATGGTGAAGGTGTCCGGATCGGGAATCAACCTGACCTCGCCCACCGGTCCCATACCATCCACCAACAGGAGCTGGTCCATGTCGGTCAGGGCCTGCACCGCTACGGTCAACCCAATGCCCGAGTCCAGCCTTCCTTTGAGTCCGGAGACGTGGGAACTCTTGCCCCGGATTATGCCGCCGTTGTCGCAAAACAAAAAAGATACAAGCTGCACTCCGGCATCTTCGGCGCACCGGACTATTTCACTCCGGTCCATTGGGGATTCTCCTGGGACGGGGTTTGGGGTTGGCGGCCCAGGGCGCCGCCGGACCGTTGGAGGACCTGTTGCCGTTAGTACGCCGCCAGCTTGCGCAGGGCCGTGCCGATGCTGGCGGTGTTGGGCATGTAGGCTTCTTCCAGGGTCAGGGCAAAGGGCATGGTGGGCACGTCGGGCCCGCACAACCGGGTAACCGGCCCGTCCAGATACTCAAAAGCCTGGTCCGCCACCACCGCCGCTATCTCGGCGCCCACCCCGCCGGTCAGGTTGTCCTCGTGCACAATCAGCAGCTTGCCCGTCTTCTTTACCGAATCCAGGATGGTCTCCGTGTCCAGGGGCCGCAGGCTGCGCAGGTCCACCACTTCCACGTCGATACCCTCGGCGGACACTTCCTCCGCCGCCTCCAGGCAATAATGCAGCATCAACCCGTAGCTGACCAGGGTTATACCCGAGCCCGCCCGCTTCACGTCCGCCGTCCCCAGGGGCAGGACATACTCCCCCTCCGGCACCTCTCCCCGCACCAGCCGGTAGGTCTTCTTGTGCTCCAAGAATATAACCGGGTTGTTGTCCCTAATGGACGCTTTCAGCAGCCCCTTGGCGTCGTAGGGAGTCGCCGGCGTCACCACCTTCAAGCCCGGCGTATGGAAGAAATGGGCCTCCACGTTCTGCGAGTGAAACAACCCGCCCCTTATGCCGCCCCCGTAGGGAATCCGCACCACCATCGGCACCGGCAGGTTCCCGTTGGTGCCGTAACAGGTACGGGCCGCCTCACCGATAAGCTGGTTGATGCTGGGCCAGACAAAGTCGGAGAACTGCACTTCCGGTATCGGCCGCATCCCCTGGAACGCCGCCCCCAGAGCTATCCCCATAATCGAGGCCTCGGCCAACGGCGTGTCGATTACCCGTTCCGCCCCGAACTCTTCGATGAATCCCTGGGTGGACAGAAACACCCCGCCCCGCCGACCCACGTCCTCCCCCATGACGAAGACCCGGTCGTCGGCCCGCATCTCTTCCAACATCGCTTCCCGGACTGCTTCTATTAAGGATTTAACGGCCATCTCGCTGCCTACGTGACGATTTTGCAAAAACCCCAGGCTTCCCCAGCACAATTATTTCCCCGCCTCCAAATACACCAGAATAACCATCGCCATTGTCACCACCCACACCCCCATCACAACAGTTTCCCAAATTTTAAAGCCCAGTTTCATTTTGCCCCAATGCCGTTCTTGTTCTAGGCCATAGGCACCCCCAGCTTGTCCCCAGCCTCCTGACATAACCAACCCAAAGATACAAAAAGTTTTAAGTCATTCACTTGAAGAATAGGCCTATTCCTAGGGCAACCAGGGTCAGCCAAGAAGTGCCCAAAAGGATATATAAAGTGTTGAACCGGCCGTTTATTTCATTGAAACGTTTGTCCAAGCTGCGGTTCATTTCGTCAAAGCGACCGTTTATTTCATTGGACCGGTTATCCACGCTGCGATTCGTTTCGTCAAAGCGACCGTTTATTTCATTGGACCGGTTATCCACGCTACGGTTCATTTCGTCAAAGCGACCGTTCATCTCGGAACGCAATGCTGTCAGATCCGACCGCAGCCCGGTAACCTGGTCCTGCAAATTGCCCAGGCGCGCATCCATTTGTTCGTACGCGCCCTCCAGTCGGCTCAATTGTCCTTCAGTTGCCATATTCAATCCCCGTCCTTCCTGCGGTTAGGTTGGGTGGTGGGTTCTCCGCAGGAAGGACGCTGGGTCTTGGCCTGCGGGCCGCCATCACTCAGCGTAAACGTGCTTCATCATCTCCGACGGGTCGGGCGGCTCGGCGGCGTCGGCGGCATCCGTAGCCTCGTTGATGGCCGCCGTGGCCTCGGCCTTAATCCGGTCAACCTCTTCCTGGCTCAAATAACCCTGCTCCACCATGTACGTTCCCAGCGTGTTCAAGGGGTCCCGTTGGCGAATGTTTTCCACCTCTTCCGCCGGACGGTACCGCCGGTCATCGTCGTCGGTGGTGTGGGGCATGAAACGCTCCACCTTCATTTCCAGCAACACCGGCCCCTCGGAACGCGCCCGCGCAATGGCCTCCCGCGTCGCCTCGTAGACCGCCAGCAGGTCCATGCCGTCTACCACCAACCCCGGGAATCCGTAACCCTCCGCCCGGTTGGCGATGTCGGTAATCGCCATTTGGGAGCTTTGCGGCACCGAGATAGCGTAGTGGTTGTTTTCGCAGATGAACACCACCGGCAGCTTGTGGACCCCGGCGAAGTTCATCGCCTCGTGGGTCTCCCCCTGGCTGGATGCCCCGTCCCCGAAGTAAACCAGGGAAACCGTACCCGTACCACGCATCTTGCTGCCCAGGGCATACCCCACCGCCTGGGTCAACCCGGCGGCCACTACATTAGAAATCTGGATTATATTGTGCTCCAGGTCGGCCCCCTGCAACGGGAACTGACGGGCGTTGCTATAGGGCTCTCCCGCCTTCCCCATGAAGGACTTCATCACCTGCGTCGGCGTCAGCCCGGCCCCCATTTTAAGGGCCAGGTCCCGGTAATAAGGAAAAAGGAAGCAGTTGCCGTCCAATTGCGCCGCCAGCAGGCTCCCCAACTGGGCCGCTTCATGCCCCTGGGCCGACGCGGCAATGGGCACCTTCCCCTGGCGGTTCATCATCCAGATGCGCTCGTCGGTGGTGCGCACCATGACCAACTTGCGGTAAGACTCCACCAGGGTTTCCGGGGATAGGCCCTCGGGCAACGCATGGGCCCCGCTGTCCGGTTTGCCGCCCCGGCGGCGGGAGTCTCCGCTCCTGGCTTGCGTCATATCTCCTCATCCCTTCGTTCCTGCGGCTAGGTTGGGTGGTGCGTTCTCCGCAGGAACAAAGGGGGGTCTTGGCCTGCGGGCCGCCTCAAGTTTCTACCGGGGCCGCTGGATACGCCCCCGGTAGAACGGTTAAACCTTACCGGTAAGACGCAATCCAGCGGGTTTCCCCGCCCTCTAAAATGCCGCGCCTAACCGGTAAGACAAGTTTAGGATGTCAATGTTTTTCGCCCCGCAATTATAATCTCCCCTTCTTCCTCCCGCAAACCACCACGGCCACCCCGGGTGCCCGTCAGATTTTCGCGGAGGACATTCCGACCCCCTACCTGTCATTCCGAACCGCAGGGAGGAATCTAAAATCCATCGCCCCCAACCCGTTGGCCCGTGGACTCGTCGTCGTAAGCACCCCCCTACGACGACGAAAAGGCTTGTCCCAACCGCCCAAGGGACCGCTTCCCGCGAAAATCTGACAGGCACCCTACCAACCCAACCCAGCCAAACCCGGCAGTCTTCCCAGCCACCATCCTTCCGTGTTCTCCTAAATCACCCGCCCGCCGAGGCCGGGAAGACCTTGACCTTCTGCTCACCCCCCTCGATCAACACAAAGGCTGCCCGCTCAATATCCACCGCGAAAAGGTGGAACTCCTCCTCATCCTCCCCCAGTTCGTACCCCAACTCCCGCGCCAGGGCCTCTACGTAGACCTTCCTAATCTCCGGGTCTTTGACGTCTTCCGCCCGCCCGTAAAGCTTGAACTCCCCGTCCGAGCCGTCCCGGTTGCTGACCGCGCTGTGCACTGTAATCCTCGGGTCCCGCAGCAGGTCCAAAGCCTTGCGGGAACGCCAGGTCATCCCCAGGTACAGCGCCCCTTCCACCACCAGGGGCTCAACCGGGGAGATCCGGGGCCAACCTTTGCGGCTCAGAGTCCCCACTAGGACCAACCCGTTGCGCCGGAACCGTTCCTCGCCCAGGTAGGCCAGCTCCGGGTCCGCCGCTTTAAACTCCGCCCAATTCATGAAAATTCCTCCCTCCGGTCTTCCCCGGTCTCGGCTTTCCCCGGTCTTCCGGCCTGGAGCCAGGGGCCGTTTCTTTCAGGTTACCACCGCGGCCACAATCGGCGGGCGGCCAGGCTCCAGGGCCTTTTCATTCTCCCCAAATCCCGCCCCCACTTTCACCCTGAGCCCGTCGAAGGTGTATTCCGGCCACCCCTACCTGTCATTCCGGCCACCCCTACCTGTCATTTCGACCGTAGGGAGAAATCTAAAATCCATCGCCGCCAGCCGGTTTGGCCTTGGATTGGCCGTCGCAAACTCCCCACACCGACAATGAAAAGGCCCTGGGCCAGGCTCACCAACGGGTCATTTCCGCCGCTATGGATACCGTTTTTATCCAACCAATTGTCGTTCAATTGTCGTTGACTTACCCTTGACACCCCCCAGGTGTTGTGATAATTTTCACTAGGTTTGTTTCCGGGCCGGTTTTTGGCCCAGTCAATCACTACGACAGTTAGGCGGCGGCTGACGAAACGATGCTCTCAGATCCCAACGCATTGACCTACGCCGACTGGGCGAACCTTCACACTTGGCTAACCCTGCTTTGGATTTTCTTCCCCTTGGTCATCATCTTTGCCTTCTCCATGATGGTCGCTCACGCCTTCATCCCTTCCGGCGTCCAAACCGGGGATTATCCCCCCGCTCTTAGCCGCCTGCGCCTCCCCATTACCATCGTCGGTCTGGTCTGCATCGCGGTTGCCTTGTTCCTGTTTATCTCAGTGTCCTTCTTCACCCCAGGAATGTTCAATAATTTCTATGACCGGTTCTTCCTATGACCCTTCCGGGCCTAGTAAACAACTTCAGGCGGCCCGCAGGCCAACATCCCCCGTCGCCCGCCGCCATCAAGACAAGTCACCCTGCGCAACCAGGACCCGGATTAACCTTCAGGCGGCCCGCAGGCCAAGACCCCCCGTCGTTCCTGCGGAGAACCCACCACCCAACCTTTACGCAGGAACGACGGGATAATAACAACCGGATTTTAGAAACAGGTTAATGTTTCCCTCCAGCGTCAACATACTCCCTTTGGCCATCGTGGGCTTGTTGGTCACCGCCATCGTAGGATTCGTGGTGGTGGTGCTGGCCATGTCGTGGTTCTCCAACCCTCCCTTTGGCCTGGGCAACGCTCCGCCCCAACCCATCGCTTTCCCCCATACCATCCACGCCTCCCCGGTGGAAGCCGGCGGCATGGGCATCCAATGCGAGTTCTGCCACCGCAACGTGACTAAGGGCGCGGCAGCCACCGTCCCCGCCGTTGAAAACTGCCTCTTCTGCCACGGCCAGATAAACTCCGAAAAGCTGGTGGGGACCACCCAGGTCAACCTCACCGAAGTCCAGCGCGTGGTCGACCGGTTCAACGACAACAACCCCATCGACTGGGAACGGGTACACCGCCTCCCCGACCACGTCCGGTTCGTTCACGAAGCTCATATCCGCTTCTTGACCTCGGGCCCCCAGCGCACCGCGGTTTTCCCAATCGGCCCCGAAGAACCCCTTCAGTTGCCTATGAACACCGGCCAGACCTGCTCCGTCTGCCACGGCGACGTCGCAAATATGACCGTGGTTAAACCCCAGGCCGGACAGTCCCTCAAGATGGGCACCTGCCTGGACTGCCACCGGGAACTCAACGTGGCCACCGACTGCACCATCTGTCATAAATAACCGGCTTTAAAGGCATCGACGAATGTCCCGTTCACACCTAATGACAAAAAAGAAGGCCAACGCCAAGCCCCCAACTTCAGGCGGCCCGCACGCCAAGACCCCCGTCCTTCCTGCGGAGAACCCACCACCCAACTTAGCCGCTGGAACGACGGGATTCAAAATGACAAAAAAGAAGGCCAACGCCAAGCCCCCAACTTCAGACGGCCCGCACGCCAAGACCCCCCGCAGCCCGCTTCAAGCGGCCCGCAGGCCAAGACCCCCCGTCGTTCCTGCGGAGAACCCACCACCCAACTTAGCCGCAGGAAGGACGGGATCGTTAAGACAAGTTTCCTTCCGCCGACGGGAGCGGGATTAAACACTATGGCATTCAAAACTAAACTGACACGGCGCAATTTCTTGGCTTGGGCGGGCCTCTCCGCCGTCGGAGCGGTGGGCTGCAACGTCTTTGGCCAAGACGGCGAAGAACTGCGCCTGCAAAGCCCGGTGCTCCAGCCGGAAGACCTGGTCAAAGGCCGGGACAACTGGTACGCCACCCTCTGCCGTTGCTGCCCCACCAGCGAAGGCGTCTTGGTCCGGGTGATGGAAGGCCGGGCCAAGAAGGTCCAGGGCAACCCCACCTACCCGGTCAACCAGGGTAAGCAAAGCGCACGCTGCGACGGTGGCCTCCAGGCCCTCTACCACCCCGACCGGCTTGCCGGCCCCATGCGCCGCACCGGCCCCCGGGGTTCCGCCGATTCCTTCGCTGCCACCTCCTGGGAACGGGCATTGGACCAACTCTCCACCGAACTGGGAACCAGGGGCGAAGGCCTCCTCCTGATTACCGAACCCCTCCGCGCCCATCCCGGCCTCATCGCCTCCAAGTTCGCCTCCGCTTTCGGCGGCAAGCACCTGGGTTTCGAGGCCCTCGACCAGACCACCTATCGGACGGCGGTCCGCAGCGTCTACGGACAGGACCTCCTCCCCGACTTCGACATCGGCAACGCCAACTACCTCCTCTCCTTCGGCGCCGACCTCCTTTCCACCTGGGTGTCTCCCACCCGCTGGTCCGTCGGTTACGGCGAGTTCCGCCAGGGTGAGGGACGTTCTCAACGCGGCACCCACGTCCACGTCGACCCCCGCTTCTCCATGACGGCGGCCAACGCCGACAAATGGCTGCCCATCAAGCCCGGCCTGGAGGGTTACCTGGCCCTCAGCCTGGCCCATGTGATTATTTCCGAAGGCCTCCAGGCCGGCAGCGCCGATGTTGACGCCCTCACCGGCGGCCGCGGCGCCGCGGCCCTGGACGCCTTCAGCCCCGGCCAGGTTGGCCCCATGCTGGACTTTCCCGACGGCATCCTGGGCGGCCATTCCTCCGCCGACTACATCCGTTACCTGGCCCGGGACTTCGCCGGACATACCCCGGCCCTGGCCCTGGGCGGCGACAGCGCGGCCGCCCACAGCAACGGACTCTTCAACCTGGAAGCAATCTACGCCCTCAACTACCTCGTGGGCAGCGTGGGACAGACCGGCGGCGTCCGATTCAACCCTGGCAGCCCCCTGCCCAACCTGCCGGCCCAATCCGCCGCCGGCTCCCTCGCCGACTGGTCCGGCGCCGTCTCCGACATCAACAGCGGCCGCACCCGCCTCGTTATGGTCCACTCCGCCGACCCGGTCTACGGCCTACCCCCAGCTTCCGGCCTGGCCCAGGCCCTCAACCGCGACGACCTCTTCATCGTCAGCTTCTCCTCCTTCATGGACCAAACCACCGCCATGGCCGACCTCGTCCTACCCGACCGCAACTACCTGGAAGACTGGGGCAGCGACATCCCCGACCCCGGCCCCGGTTTCCAGACCCTCGGCTTCCAACAACCCGTCGTCAACCCCCTCAGCGACCTCGACCCCCGCAGCTTCAGCGACCTCCTCCTCAGCGCCGCCCAGGAAGCCGGCAAGGACGCATCCCTCCCCTGGAGTTCCATGCAGGACGCCCTCAAGGAGTCTGCCGACGCCCTGTTCCAACTCAACCGGGGCTCCGTTCCCGGCGCCACCCCCGCCGAATTCTGGAACAACCTGCTGCGGCAGGGCGGCTGGTGGGACGAAAACGCCACCGCCAACGCGCCCACCCCTCCCCGGGGCCTCTATGCGGACATCGCCAACCGGGCCGCCCCCCCGCGCTACTTCGGCGAAGGCGACTACCTGCTCCCCTTCGCTCACAATACCCTGCTCGACGGCCGCAACACCCACCTGCCCTGGCTCCAGGGCGCGCCCGACCCCATGACCACCATCACCTGGCAGACCTGGGTCGAGATGAATACCGCCCGCATGAAGCAAATGGACCTGCGGGAAGGCGACGTGGTCCGCATCTCCTCCGGCGTCGGCTCCATCAACGCTCCGGTCTACCCCAACCCCGGTATGCCCCCCGACGTCGTCGCCATCCCCCTGGGACAGGGCCGCACCCAGGGCAACGACACCTTCCGGACCGGCGACTGGCGCGACAGCTCCAACGTCCTCAGCATCCTGGGCACCCGTCAGGTAGAAGGCACCGGCGCACTGGCCTGGGCCAGCCACCGCGTCCAGGTTTCCCCCACCGGCGAAAGCATCCGCGTCTCCAAATTCGAAGGTTCCTTCACCAACCAGGAAGTCGGCAACCAAATCGACAACAACCCCGGCGAAGAGGTCATCAAGACCACCACCCCCGGGCAAGGACACTAGAAAAGTGTACCGTTCAAACAACTTCACGCGGCCCGCAGGCCAAGACTCCCCGTCGCCCGCCGCCGTCAACACAAGTTACCCTGCGCTACCAGGACCCGGATTAACCTTCAGACGGCCCGCAGGCCAAACCTCCCCGTCGTTCCTGCGGAGAATCCACCACCCAACCTCTCCGCAGGAACGACGGGATATAATGACGGGATTTAATAGGTGTAAACAATGGTAACTAACCGGGTAACTAACCGCATCGACCACAAGTGGGGCATGGTGGTGGACTTGGATAAGTGCACCGGCTGCCAGGCTTGCGTCGTCGCCTGCCAGGCCGAAAACAACCTCCCCATCAATACCAAGGACTTCTTCCTCCAGAAAAGGGCCTACGAATGGATTCGCATCGAACGTTACTTCGAGGGCGAATACCCCAACGTCAAGGCCCGGTTCATTCCGGTCCTCTGCCAACACTGCGAAAACGCCCCCTGCGAGCCCGTCTGCCCGGTCTACGCCACCTACCACAACCCCGACGGCCTCAACGTCCAGGTCTATAACCGCTGCGTCGGCACCCGATATTGCATCAACAACTGCCCCTACCAGGCCAGATTCTTCAACTACTGGCACCCCAATTGGCCCGAAAGAATGCAGAACCAGCTAAACCCCGACGTCACCGTCCGCAGCCGCGGCATTACCGAAAAATGCACCTTCTGCGTTCAACGCCTCCGCCGCGGCGAGCTCCAGGTCGAAAGGGTCACCCGCCAACGCTTGACCGACGATAAGCTCCTCCAGGGCAACTACGCCCCCGCCTGCGTCCAGGCCTGCCCCACCAACGCCCTCACCTTCGGCGACCAAACCGACCCCAACTCCAAAATCCGCCCCTACTTCGACGACGTCAACGCCCACGACATCCACCACGAACACGAACGCACCACCCGCGGCTACCGTCTCCTCGAAGAGGGCGCAACCAAGCCCAGCATCATCTACCTAAAGCAAATCGACCAATTCCCCTTGGAAAAGAACGCACATGTCTAGCCACGTCGAACCGGCCCCATACCCCCCCGACATGTGGGTCCTCCCCGAAAAGGGGCAGATAACCCAGGACGTCGCCGCCAAAGCCGCCGCCCGCTCCGGAGCCTTCCGGCTGGGCTTGGCAGTCTCGGGAATCTTGGCGGTCCTCGCCGTCGCCGGTTTCATCGTCAAAGCCAACACCTACGGCTTCTCGGAACACGGACCCTGGGGCTACTACGCCGCCATCTTCTCCTTCATCTTCCTCGTAACCTCCTCCGCCCCCCTCTTCGCCGTCGCCTTCCGCATCACCAAAAACCACTGGCGCCGGCCCGTCTCCCGTATCGCCGAAATCTTCGCCGTCCTCGGCATCCTCAACGTCATCCTCTATATCCCCCTTATCTACATCCTCCCCGCCATCAACAACCCCACCTTCGGCCCCGATTCCCACGGCGAGCTGGTTATCCGCCGCACCATCTGGATGGAGGTCCCCATCGGCGCCCCCCACTGGTGGAACTTCCTGGGCATCCTCGCCCTGGCCGTGGCGGCCCTCACCCTCCTCTGGCTCTCCGCCACTCCCGATATGGCCGAATCCCGCCGTTCAGCCCGCGGACTCCGGGGCTCCCTCTACCGCATCCTCTCCGGCCACTGGTACGGCACCAAGAAGCAGTGGATTCACCAAAAGGCTTCCCTCGCCATCCTGGGCGCCCTCTACTTTATGATGGTCATTTTCGTCCACTTCCTCATCGTCAGCGACTTCGCCATGAGCCTCGTCCCCGGCTGGAAGGACTCCATCCTCCCGCCCCTCTACACCGTCACCGGCTTCCAATCCGCCATTTCCCTCGTCCTAGTCATCGCCTTCATCATGCGCCGCTGGGGCAACTACCATACCTACATCGGCATCTCCCCCTTCTGGTCCGCCAGCAAGGTCCAACTCGGCCTCACCCTCCTCTGGACCTACCACCTCTTCGCCTTCTTCATCACCATGTGGTACGGCCGCCTGGAAACCGAGCAAAACCTCATTAAATACCTCATCTTCGAGTCCTACACCGGCATCTTCTGGGCCAACGTCATACTCATTTTCTTCCTCCCCTTCTTCATGCTCATCTGGAACCCCCTCCGCAAGAGTGCCCTGGGCCCCGCCCTCGCCGGCCTGTCCATCCTCTGCGGCAACCTCATGTTCCAAATCCGCATGTTCGTCGCCGCCTTCAACTCCGGCGACATCTACGACCTGGGTATGACCCGGGTCCCGCCCCCGGTGTTCCCCCAAATTTGGGACATCTTCATGGTCGTCGGCGGCCTCGGCCTCGTCGCCTTCATCTTCCTGCTCACCACCAAAATCTTCCCCCTAATCTCCGTCTGGGAAGTCAAAGAAGGCGCCATGTACCAACGCAAAGACCGCCTCTTCCGCGGCGAATACATGGTCCTAGCCAAACCCGAATAAACTCAAAACCTTTGAAAAACTTGAACAACATGACGCCCAACCCGCTAAAACGCCAACCCCCCAACGCCAGCCAACCCGCTGGCGTCAAGACCAGTCACCCCACGCCCACCGGGGCCAGTTTAATCATAACCACGCCCGGCATAAACTTCGGGCGGCCCGCAGGCCAAGACCCCCGGCAGCCCGCGGGCGTTAAGACAAGTTTCCTTGCGCCCACGGGGGCCGGATTAAATCAAACGGGTTTAAAATATGCAAGAAGGTAGACCCCTCTCCCCCACCGAAATAAACCGGGACTTGCTCCGGTCCATCCTGGATACCCCCAGATGGTACTGGCCCGTCGTCGGTTGCCTGGCAACCATCGTCCTCGCCGCCGCCATCACCATCGGCGTCATGATCGACCGCGGCCTCGGCATCACCGGCCTCAACCGCCCCATCGTCTGGGGCTTCTTCATCACCAACTTCGTCTTCTGGATCGGCATCTCCCACGCCGGCGTCATGCTCTCCGCCATCCTCCGCCTCGCCAAGGCCGAATGGCGCCGCCCCGCCACCCGCGCCGCCGAGGTCCTCACCATCTTCTCCCTCATGACCGCCATGATCATGCCCATCATCCACACCGGCCGCCCCTGGCGCATCCTCTACTGGGCCTTCCCCTACGACTTCGCCCGCGGCATCTGGCCCAATATCCGCACCCCCCTCGTCTGGGACCCCAGCGCCATCCTCACCTACCTCACCTCCAGCACCCTCTTCGTCATGATCGCCCTCGTCCCCGACTTCGCCGTCCTCCGCGACCACACCACCGGTATCCCCCACCGCATCTACTCCCTCCTCTCCATGGGCTGGCAGGGCAACCCCCGCCAATGGAAACTCCAAATCATCTCCGGCGTCCTCCTCTCCGCCCTCATCCTCCCCGTCTTCGTCTCCGTCCACTCCATCGTCTCCTGGGACTTCGGCATGGCCGTCGCCGTCAAGTCCTGGCACTCCACCATCTTCGCCCCCTACTTCGTCGTCGGCGCCGTCCACTCCGGCGTCTCCGCCGTCGCCTTCGTCCTAATCCTCCTCCGCTACGTCTACGGCTGGCAGGACTACATCCGCCACGAACATATCGACGCCCTCGGCCGCCTCCTGATCGTCGTCGCCACCGGCTGGTTCTACTTCTTCGTCATGGAAGTCATCTTCGGCATCTACGGACGCGAAGCCGACGAAATCGCCGTCCGCGGCCTCCAATTCGTCCCCTGCGGCTCCGGCGAGGCCTGCACCCCCATCTGGATCTGGACCATCATCTTCGTCGCCACCACCTACTTCATCCCCGTCGCCCTCTGGCTGTCCCGCTCCGCCCGCCGCAACCTGTGGATAATGTCCACCGCGTGCATATCGGTCAACATCGGCATGTGGCTGGAACGCTACATCATCATCGTCCCCGGCCTGGCCAACCGCAGCCTCTTCAGCTTCACCTGGGCCTCCTACATCCCCAGCCCGGCCGAGGCCCTAATCGTCGGCGCCACCTTCGCCTTCGTAACCATGCTCATGCTCCTGTTCAGCCGCGTCTTCCCCCTGGTTCCCCTTTACGACATCAAAGAAGGCGAATTCCTACGCACCCAGGTCCAAATAGGCCGCCGAACAGTCCCCGCCACCTTCCGGGAGGACTAACAAATGAACCAAAACCCTCAACCAATGTCCGTTCGCCCTGAGCCCGTCGAAGGGCCAACTTCAGGCGGCCTAGCGTTTCTAAAAGTTTGGGCCAAGACCCCCCACAGCCCGTCGGCGTTAAGACAAGTTTCCTTGCGCCGACGGGGGCGGGTCTTAACCAAGCCCACCACCCACCCTAGCCGCACCAACGACGAGACAAAAACCACGGGATTAACTAGCAAAAAATAAACCAACCAACGCCCGGAATAAACTTCAGGCGGCCCGCAGGCCAAGACCCCCCGCAGCCCGTCGGCGTTAAGACAAGTTTCCTTGCGCCGACGGGGGCGGGTTTTAATCGAACCCACCACCCAACCTAGCCGCAGGGACGACGGGATCAAATAGGAGAAATAATGGCTAAACGTCCGATTCTAGGGCTTTTCACCGACGCCAACGCCGCCGCCGACGCGGGCGACGGCCTCAAATCGGCCGGCGTCGAGGACACCGACTACGACTTCCTTACCGACGCCCCCTACCCCGAAGGGGCCTTCGGCGAACGCGAGGAAAAGCACCGCATCTACCTGTTCCCCTTCATCGGCGCCCTCCTGGGCCTAACCTCCGGCGTTTTGCTTACCTCCATGACCCAGGTGGCCTTCCCCCTGGCAACCGGCGGCAAACCCATCCTGTCCCTGCCCCCCATGGCCGTGGTCAGCTACGAAGGCACCATGCTCGGCGCCATCCTCTTCACCGTCCTGGGCATAATCTTCGAGTCCCGCTTGCCCAAATTCAAAATGGGCCTCTACGATACCCGCATCACCGAAGGCCACATCGGTGTTCTAGTCAACGCCGAGGAAACCCAGCACGACGAAGTCGCCACCGTCCTAAACCAAGCCGGCGCCGTCGACATCAAACGGGAAGACTCCAACTGAGGATGAAAAACGCAATCGCCAAAATACCCGCTCCCCGGGGCTTGGCCGGCCGGCCGGTCCTGCTGCTCCTCGGGTTGCTGTCAGTCCTATTCCTGGCTATGGGGTGCTCCCAGGGCTCCTACCCCCTGGATATATTTTATGAGATGCATTATCAGAAGTCCTTCAAGGCCCACGAGCCGCCCCGCCTCAGCGTGCCCGACACCGCCGTGGCCTGGTTCCCGCCGCCCCAGTCCACAGTCTCGGTTCCCCACCAAGGGCAGCACCTCTTCAACGTCAACTGCTCCATGTGCCACGGCCCCTTCGGCCAGGGCGACGGGCCGGTCCTCCAGCGTATGATGGATGACTACGGCTACACCCCATCCCTTCCCGCCGACCTTACCGGCCCGATTGTAGTGGCCCTCGGCCCGGACGGCATCCAAACCATCGTCTCCGGCGGCCTCGTGGTCATGCCCAACTTCTCCAAGCTCTTGACCCCGGACGAAATGCGCGCCGCCGCCCAATACGTGGTCAACTGCCTCCAGGGCGCCGACCTTTCCGCCTGTCCCTAACCTGGCCGGAAGTTGCTCCCAACGGCGCTTTCCCCTCGTGGTAAGCCCTCCATCCTCCACCGCCCAACTCCCGTCCTTGCCATCCTCCCTTGGGTGATGGGACAATTACCACAGTCCGGTTCCCAACGCCCCGCCGGTCTTGACCTGAATGGCCCCTAAACGACTCCTGAAATTCGCTCTACTGACCGGGTTAACCGTTTTGCTTCTCTCGTTGCCAACCCTCCCCGCCCACGCCCAAACCCCCGGTCCGCCGCAAACCCCTCAGCAGCCCCTGGGCTACGACGAGGCCGAGGCCTACGCCATCGACGGGATGCTCATGTGCCCCGTCTGCCCCGCCGAGACCATCGACCAGGCCCAGGTGCCCCTGGCCCGCCAGATGCGCCAAATCGTCCGCGAAAAGCTGGCCCAGGGCCAGACCCGCCAGGAAATCCTCGATTTCTTTGCCCAACGCTACGGCCAGGCCGTAATCGCCGCTCCCCCCAAGTCCGGCTTCAACCTTGTGGCCTGGATTTTCCCGGTGGCCGCGGTCCTGGCCGCCCTGACCGCCGGCGTTTTCGCGCTCAGGTCCATGACCCGCCCCCGTGATGACCTCACCGTATCCGGCGCGGGTTGGAAACCCTGCCAGGATTTGGTGGACCTGCAACCGGACCCCCCTGAGTCCTCCGGCCCATCGGCGCCAAATCCCCCCGGCGAGAACAAGGGCTAGTCATGGGAGACCTGGGAGCCATAACCCTTTGGATTGCCCTCGCCCTCTCCTCCTACGCCTTCTTTGGCTCCGTCGTGGGCAAGCTCCGGGGCGCTCCCCAACTGGTGGTCAGCGCCCGCCGCGCCGTTTATCTTCTGCCGGTGGTCATGCTCATCGCCACCCTCAGCCTGGTCACTGCCTTCATCAGCCGCGACTTCGAGTTGGCCTACGTCGCCGGTCACAGCAGCCGCGCCATGCCCGAAATCTTTACCTGGGTGGCCTTCTACGCCGGCAACGAAGGCTCCCTGCTCTACATCGCCTTTATCCTCTCCGTCCTGTCCGCCGTCGCCATCTGGCGCGCCCCGGCCCGGCTGGCCGAAAGCCTGCCCTTCTCCGCCGCCAGCATGATGCTGGTGCAGTCCTTCTTCCTGGCGGTTATGGCATTCATGGCCAATCCCTTCGCCAAGCTGGCCATCATCCCCCCCGACGGCCAGGGCATCAACCCCCTGCTCACCCACTTCGGCATGTTCTTCCACCCTCCCGCCCTCATGGCCGGGCTCATCGGCATCACCATTCCCTTCTCCTTAGCCTTGGGTTCCGTGATCAGTGGCCAGAACCGCGACCAATGGGTGGACACCGGGCGGGTCTGGGGAATCATCACCTGGGCATTGCTCGCCGGCGGCCTCCTGCTCGGTTCCTGGTGGGCCTACACCATCCTTGGCTGGGGAGGGTTCTGGTTCTGGGACCCGGTGGAAAACGCCGCCCTCATGCCCTGGCTGGGCCTCACCGCCTTCGTCCATTCCATCATGGTGCAAAAACGCCGGGGCATGTTCCGCATGTGGAACATCGTCCTGATCAACGTCGCCTTCGCCCTGGCCCTCTACGGCATGTTTATGAACCGGGGCGGTCCCGTCCCCTCGGTCCATTCCTTCGGCGCATCCTCCCTGGGCTGGGTATTCCTAATGTTCCTTGCCGTGGGCACCATCGCGCCCTTCGCCGCCTTCTTCTGGCGGTTCAACCTGCTCCGCAGCGCCCAAAATCTCGACTCCATGCTGTCCCGCGAGGCAGCCTTCCTGATTAACAACCTGCTCCTTTTGGGCGTGGCCTTCGTCACCCTCTGGGGCACCGTCTATCCCCTCATCTCCCGGGCCGCCACCGGCCAGGAAATTACCGTGGCCCGCCCCTTCTACGACCAGGTCAACGGCCCCCTGCTCCTGGCCTTGATCTTCCTCATGGGCATCGGCCCCCTGCTGCCCTGGCGCCGCACCACCCTGCCAACCTTGCAACGCGCCCTCCTCTGGCCCGCCGCCGGAGCCCTGGTCACCGTTGCCGCGCTGCTGGCCCTGGGGTTGCGGCAGCCCTACCCCCTGCTGGGATTTTCCCTGTGCGCCATGGTAACCGTGGGCATCGCCCTGGAATGGTGGCGCGGCGCCCGTTCCCGCCACCGCTCTTCCGGCGAAAACTACCCCCTGGCCTTCCTGCGCCTCATCGCCGCCAACCGTCCCCGTTACGGCGGTTACATCGTCCATCTGGCCGTGATAATGGTGGCCCTGGGCGTTTTGGGCACCTCGTTCTTCAACCTTCAGCGCGACGTTGTCTTGTCGCCCGGCGAGTCCACCGACATCGCCAACTACCGCCTGGAATACGTCGGAACTTCTCCTGTCCAGTTCTCCGACCGCACCGAGTTCCACGCCACCGTTCAGATCTACCGCGACGGCCAACCCCTGGAAACCCTGACTGCCCAGCGGACTTTTTATCCCTCGTTCAACATGGCCGCCACCCGCGCCGCCATCCGCTCCACTCCGGTCGAGGACTTTTACGTCGTCCCCAGCGAGAACCTCTCCGGCGGCGCGGTGGGATTCCGCATCCTGGTCAACCCCATGACCTGGTGGTTGTGGGCCGCCGGGCCCGTGCTCATCCTCGGCACCATCATCGCCCTCTGGCCCCAGCCCTCTTGGGAAGCCCGCCTGGCCTATTCCGCCAACCCCATCCCCGCCGTTTCCAATCCCGGGCCGGGCTAACCTCGGTCATGGCGATTCTCATCGGCATAGCCCTGGCCCTGCTCGCCATCGGCGTTTGCGCCTACCCATTCCTGCAATTCCGCCATTCCCGCGTTTTCCTTCAAGGACCCGCCGCCCCTGGACCCGGTACCGGCCCAACCCCTGAATCAATTAACGAAGCCATCGACACCCTGAACCTGGAACTTCAGCTAGGCCACATTCCCTCGGGCCTCTTCCTGGAGCAGATGCACGACTACCAGGCCCAGATAGAACAAATCATGCGCCGCCAGGCCCGGGTAAGGTACCAATCCCTCGACCGGACCCTGGAATGGCAAATAGCCGTGGAAGTGCACCAGTTACGCAGGGGCGGGCTCCGCCGCCGCCGAGGCCGGCGCACCTACCGCCCTCCTCTCGTCCGCACCTGCCCCAGTTGCGGTGCGCCCCTGAATCCAGCTTTAACCCAGTGCCCGGTCTGCACCGTCCAACTGCCCCCCGTCCCTAATCCAGCCGAGGCACCCCAGCTATGACGCACCTAGCTCCGCCGCGCCCCTTGTGGCTGGTCCCGCTCCTGCTGGCCGCAATCTTGGCCGCCGCCCTCCCGGCCTGGACCCCCCTCTATTCCCAGCAGACCGTCCAGCTTCAGGGCCGCGTGGTCAACGGCACCCAGGGCGCAACCCTAAACCCCGGGCTGACCGTGTCCCTACATTCCTTCGACCCCCAGACCGGCGGAGTCACCACCCAGACCGTCCCCCTGGACCCGGGGGGGGAATTCTCCTTCTCCATGCCCGTCTCCGGCGGCGAAATGACCTACGCCGCCGCCATCGACTACGCCGGGCACCGCTACGGCTCTCCGCTCACCTCCCTGGAAGCCTGGCCCAACGGCCTCACCCTCACCGTCTACGAGTCCACCCGCGAAGTGGCCGTCATCTCCGTTCAGCAGCACGTCATGGTCCTCGGGCGCGTGGAAGCCTCCGGGCGGGTGATGGAAGCCGTTGAACTGGTCACCCTCACCAACGACAGCGACCTCACCCTGGTCCCCGACCTGACCAACGTTGGCCCCGGAATGTTCAGCTTCCTCCGCTTCTCCCTACCCCCCGACGCCACCGATTTCGATGTCCAGACCGACCTCGTCGGCGGCGAAACTATCCCCGTGGGCACCGGTTTCGCCCTCACCGCCCCCGTCACCCCCGGCCGCCACAACGTCACTTTCCGCTACGCGTTCCCCTACCAGGGAAGTTCCTTCGCTTACAACCAAAACCTCCCCCAGGGCGCCGCTGCCTTCCAGGTGATGGTCCCCCAGAGCCTGGGCCCCATCCAGGTCAACGGCCTCGGCTCCCCTTCCCCCCTGGACATCGAAGGCGCCGTTTTCAACGTCTGGTCCGGCCAGGACATCCCCCCCGGCCAGGGCGTGCAGCTTCAACTGGGCAACCTGCCCCAGCCCAGTTCGTGGCAGCGGTTCACCGCTTGGACCGGCAACACCGCCCTCTGGCTGGTGGTCATCCCATCCGCCCTGGGAGCGGCCCTGGCCGCCGTCCTCCTCTACGGCGCCATCCGCGGTCCCCAACCCGCCGCCGTCAACCTCCCCCTGCCGCCCGCCGCCAACATCCCCGCCCGCTTCACCCCGGAACGCCAGCGGCTGGTTGGCGAAATCGCCGCCCTGGACCACCGGTTCCAGCAGGGCAGCCTCCCCGAAGCCGAGTACCGCCCCCAGCGCAACGCCCTGAAAGCCGGCCTGCTGGCCGAGGTCCAACCCGTCTCCCCAACCCCCGAGGCCGACTAAACCCCTTGGGCCTGCGCGGTTGGATACTCCTGGGTACCGCCCTCCCTCTCCTGGGCCTATTGGGACTCCTAACCTGGGCCTCCTTGGGAAGCGGCGGCCCCACCGGAATCGGCGTCAACCGGGAATTTGGCCGCGTCTCCCTGGAACCCTACCCCGCAGCCGATTTCCGGTTAGAATTGATGGACGGCGAAACTTTCTCCCTGTCCGGTCAGGAGGGCCATGTCGTCCTGGTCGACTTCTGGGCCTCCTGGTGCGCCCCTTGCCGTCAGGAAGCCCCCGCCCTGCGTGAAGTCTATGAAGAATACGCCGGCCTCCCCGTGGAGTTCGTCGGCGTCAATATCTGGGACCGTTCCGCCGACGCCGAAAAATACCTGGCCGACTTCCGCCTGTCCTACCCCAACGGCGTTGACCGGAACGGCGCCATCGCCATCGACTACGGGGTCCGCGGCATTCCCGAAAAGTTCTTCGTCGACCAAAAAGGCCAGGTAAGGCGCAAGTTCGTCGGCCCCATTCCTCCCGACGTCCTCCGCGCCACCCTGGACGAACTGCTCACCGCTTCTAAATAAACTGCCATCCCGAATCTGAGGAGAAACTATGGGTGAAACCCCCGGCCTCGCCGTTGTCATGGACTGGGGCGGCACCTGGGCCCGCGCTGCCGTCGCCGACCGCGCCGGAAACCTCCTCTGGTCCACCCGCCAACCCAACGCCTCCGGCGCAACCAAAGACCAACTGCTCTCCGGCGCCGAAACCGTCCTCCAACAGGCCATCACCTGGTGCGGAGACACCCCCATCGCCGGCATCGGCATCGCCGCCGCCGGCCCCATCGACATTGAGACCGGCACTTTCCACGAGCCCCCCAACCTGGGCGCCCTCGACGGCGTGTCCCTCAAGCAGCTCTGGGAACCCAAGTGGGGACACCAGGTCTTTATCGGCAACGACGCCACCCTGGCCGCCCTGGGCGAGTACCACTACGGCGCGGGAGTCCCTGCCCGCCGGGAAGGCCGCCCGGCTCGAACCCTGGTCTACGTCACCGTCAGCACCGGCATCGGCGGCGGCGTAATCGACCGGGGCCACCTACTAACCGGCGCCGAGGGCATGGCCGCCGAGGTCGGCCACATGACAGTTGACCCCTCCGGCGGCGCTCCCCAATGCCAGTGCGGGAACTACGGCTGCCTGGAAGCCCTGGCCTCCGGTACCGCAGTCGCCAAAATGGCCCGCGCCAGACTCTCGCAACCTGGCGTCAATTCAACCCTTTCCTCTTTGGGACCGGGACAGGTTACCGGAGAAAGGGTTTTCGACGCCGCCTCCCAGGGCGACCCACTGGCCCTGGACGTCCGTGACACCGCCTGCCGCGCCCTCACCATCGGCCTGGCCAACCTCCTCCACCTCTTCAACCCCGACATCATCGTCCTGGGCGGCGGAGTCACCAAGGGCCTGGTCAGCGCCAACCTCCTGGAGCCCCTACGGGAAGGCATCGCCGCCCGGGCCATGAGCCGCCGCCACCAGGACTTCCAACTCGTCCCCAGCGCCCTGGCCGAGTCCGAAGCCATGTACGGCGCCGCCGGCCTGGTCTTCCAAAACACCCCACCACCACCATCCTGAGCCCGTCGAAGGAACCCAACCCGCCGGATTACCCCGGCTGTTCATCGGGCAGCCCCGTTACAGGTATTGACCGGACCCCGCCCCAATCCAACACTTCAAACTTGGCCACCGTCTCTGCCAGGAACATCACGGACCTAGACTGGTCTTTGGGCTCTCCAATCGCCACGGTCAGCCGTTCGTGAGTCTCCGGGTCCAACTTCACCGTCCAGCGAGTCTGGCTGGAGTCAAAAACCACGAACTTGGTCAAAGGAGCGTACTTGGTGGCCGACATGAATTTTAATTTACGACCTTCGGGGATTTTGATGAATAGGTGGTCAACCGTAAAATCGTACTCCAACCACGAACACTGATAAACTGCCGTAAAGAAGGGACTTGGTGTACATACCACATCCGGTGCGTACCCCCTGGCAAGTAATTCCTCGGCGGCTTTTTGTACCGTCCCAAAATCCGGGTTGGCCAAATTTATGGGCGTTTCTAGCTGGGGAGCCTTGTCCAGTTTATCGAAGATCTTCCGCCTTTCTTCCAGGGCGATGCAGCCCCCCAACTCTTTAGAGTAACCGTCCCAGGAGGTTTCCTCTGCGTTGAATTCGTCGACCGTCCGCAGTTCTGAATACCTGATTACCTGGAAATCCTTGGCAAGACCGTCGGTTTCTTCTTTCAAGACAGCCAGACTTTCGACCGGGCTCTGAATGTTGTAGGCAAGGAAAACGTTTTCGGAACATTCTTCGATCCGGTCTTTGCGGAGGTTAGCAGTCCCTTTCCGGATGTTGGCAATCAGTTCATTCTCAAGCGTCATGAGTTCCCTCCTCCAGACGGGGAGCGGTGACCAAGGTTTGTATCAGTTCTAAACATCGGGCGTGGAAATTTTCCTCGTTTACGATTCTGTACGTGTAGGCACGAAGCATGAGGCGCACTAATTCCTCGGCCAACGTAATAACGGCGAACTTTTTGTCCAAGTTCCAAGCCGAATTGCGTTCGTAGCGTTGCCCGTTGGAGCGTGGAGGTCGATCCGGCCCGGTACATAGATAGACTAAAACATCGCATAGTTCAATTTGCTCAGCAATCTCCTCGCCTGGAAAGCCCCCCGGTGTACTGTCAAACTCCCACATCCAAGTGTCGTGTCCCAGGTCTGAAACTATTCGACGAATCTCCCTCGCGTACTCCCGACCGGTAGCAATTTCGTAGCTGATGAAGAAAAGCACTGTCTTATTCTACCATTTTGGCTTCCACGGCTCGGAATATTTCGTTCATTCAACGCACCCACCCCGCCCCCCTCCAACCCCACCCTTGCCCAAATCTTGACCCCCAACCCCGTTGGTGCCAAAATCCTCCCAACAGGCGCCCCCGGCCCGGCTGGCCGGTTTGGACCCAGGCTCCCCCATCTTATAAACAGGAGCATCCCCAATGAAGTGGTGCAGATTCCAAAACGGCGACCATCCCTCCTACGGCATCATTGAAGGCGATAACGTCATCGAAGTCTCCGGCAGCCCTTTCGACAGCTACACCAAGACCAACAACTCCCAACCCCTGGCCTCGGTCAAGCTGCTGGTCCCCGTCATCCCCCAAACCTTCTACGCCGCCGGCATCAACTTCCGCGAGCACGTAACCGAAATGGCCCAAATACGCGGCGAAGAACCCCACTTCCCCCCCGCCGCCGACGTCGGTTACCGCGCCAACAACGCCCTGACCGGCCACAACGACCCCATCATCGTCCCCAAGGATGCCACCGAGGTCTTTCAGTACGAGGCCGAACTGGTGGTGGTCTTCGGCAAGACCTGCCACCGCGTCTCCGAAGACGAGGCCCTGGACTACGTGCTGGGCTACACCATCGGCAACGACGTCAGCGAGCGTACCTGGCAGCGCGGCGACCGCACCCTCTGGCGCGCCAAAAACTCCGACACCTTCAAGCCCATGGGCCCCTGGATCGAGACCGATGGCATCGACCCAGAGGACTGCGAGGTTAGCATCTCCCTCAACGGCAACTTCATCTCCAAGTACAACATGTCCGGCGCCATCTTCGGCGTCAAACACTACATCAGCCGCATGAGCCAGTATATGACCCTCCAACCGGGCGACGTCCTCTGGATGGGTACCGACGGCGCCCCCGAGAACATGAAGGACGGCGACATCTGCGACATTACCATCCAAGGCATCGGCACCCTGACCAACCCCGTCCAGTGGGAGAAATAACCCCTTCCCGAGTCAACCCCCAAGAACCGTAGGGGCGGGTTTTCAACCCGCCCCCTTCAACATGGCAAACCCGCCCCTAACCCGTTCGTAGCAAGCCCCCATATCCGTTCGTGCCAAGCCCCCCCACCCCGTTCGTGGTGAGCCCCTCACCCGTTCGTGGTGAGCCCGTCGAACCACCCCTTTATGACAACGCTCCCTAACCCGTTCGCAGCAAGCCCCTCCACCCGTTCGTGGTGAGCCCGTCGAACCACCCGCCAGGGATGCGAAAACCTCTAAAAATTACCCCGCGTCAAACCCCGTCTCCGCCGCCCACGCCTGCAAACCCCGCCGGAACGCCAACGCCCCCATCGGCGCAATCACCGCCTGCAACGCCTCCAAAATCTCCTGCGCCGTCGCCCCCTCCCGCATCGCCACCCGCACATGCGCCTGAATCTGCTCCACGTCCGCCCTTAGCGCCGCCTCCACCACAATCTGCAACAGCTCCTTCGTCTTCCGGTCCAGCGTCCGCTGCCCCGTGTACGTCGCCTCGATAAATGCGTTGTATTTCTGCGCCCACTCCAGGTCCGCCTCCGCCATTATCCGGTGCATCTCCAGCGTGTATCCCCGGTTCTGTCCCGTCTGCTCCAAAAACGCCCGAGCCTCATCCGTCGACATATCTCTCTCCCCTAAAGTAGTCCCAAAAACTCCGCCGATTGTACCCCATTTGTTCCCCGCCGGCCTCCGGAAATCCCCAACCCCCGTGGTACAATCCCATTACACCCAACCCACCCCGCGCTCCCAAGGAGGCCCCGCCACGGAACAGCAACTGCCGCCCCAGTATTTCCAGCGGGAAGACGATTCCAACGACCGCAACTTCTACGCCGATCCCCGCTTCGTCGTCCACATCGACAACGGCGCCATCGCCACCGTGGGCCGCCTCTTCCACGACTTCATCCCCCCCAACTCCAACGTCCTCGACCTCATGAGCAGTTGGCGTTCCCACTGGCCCGCCGGCCACCCCAAGGCCCAGATGATTGGCCTCGGCCTCAACGCCGCCGAGATGACCGACAACCCCGACCTCTCCTCCCACGTCGTCCACGACGTCAACCGCGACATCGAGCTTCCCTTCGACGACGATTCCTTCGACGCCGTGGTCATTACCGTCTCCGCCCAGTACCTCACCAGCCCGGTGGAGACCTTCCGCCAGGTCAACCGCATACTCAAGGACGACGGCATCTTCATTGTCACCTTCTCCAACCGCATGTTCCCCACCAAAGCCGTCCACATCTGGCGGTCCACCAACGACCGGGGCCACCTCGACCTGGTGGCCTCCTACCTGCAACACGCCGGCAACTTCTGCAAAGTGCAGGGCGGCCTCGCCAACCCCAACGATTCTCCCCCCGGCGACCCCCTCTTCGTAGTAATGGCCCACAAAGGCCAAGACTCCGAAGACGAACCCGGCTCCTAACCCCCCCTATCCGTTCGTGGTGAGCCCCACCTTGCCCGTTCGTGGTGAGCCCGTCGAACCACCCCCACCTTATCCGTTCGTGGCAACCCCCACCCTATCCGCTCGTGGCAACCTCCACCTAATCCGTTCGTGGTGAGCCCGTCGAACCACCCCCATCCTCTGCCCATACCAACCTTAACACCCCCCAGCCATCCCACCCCCCTCCACCTGTCATTCCGGCCTTGAGCCGGAACCCAGAAATCCCTGCCCCTACCTACCCACTCCCACCAACACCCCTCCCCCCCCCGCCAGCAACCACCATAATCCCCCTCACAAACAACCCAACCACCCCAAAAACCACCTAACCTAACCCTCAAACCCCTAGAACCCCAGCCCCATCCCCCGGTACAATCCCCAAACGACCCTCAATCACCACCAAACCTCCGGAGACAACCCAAACCGTGAACCTTTTCCACCCCCAACTCCGCTGGGCCCTCGCCCTCCTCACCTTCACCCTCCTCGGGCTGGCCTGCACCGTCCCCATCCAACCCCCCGACATCGGCAAAATCAACCCTCCCAGCCTCCCGGAAATTCGACCCCCCAACATCGAACTGCCGCCCGTCCCCGAAGGTATCCCCCCGCCCGCCTTCACCCTGGCCGAAACCCCCACGCCCAGCCAGCCTCCTTCCGGCTACTCCACCGAAATCCCCCTTACCATCCGCCCCATCCCTGAAAACATCCCCGACTACGACCGAGACCACTGGCGGCACTGGGTCGACGACGACCGCGACTGCCAAAACGCCCGCCACGAAGTCCTCATCGCCGAATCCGAAATCCCCGTAACCTTCAAGACCGCCGAAAACTGCCAGGTCGCCACCGGACGCTGGACCGGCCCCTACACCGGCCAGGTCCTCACCGACGCCACCCAACTCGACGTCGACCACGTCGTTCCCCTCGCCAACGCCCACCGCTCCGGCGCCTGGGACTGGACCCGCGGCCAAAAACGCGACTACGCCAACGACTTATCCGACCCCGAACACCTGGCCGCCACCACCCGCTCCGCCAACCGCTCCAAGGGTGCCGACGGCCCCGAGGACTGGCGACCCCCCGACGAGCCCTACTGGTGCGCCTACGCTCAAAACTGGATTTCTATAAAAGCCCGCTGGGACCTAACCGCCACCCCCCAAGAACACGACGCCCTAAAAGAAATGCTATCCACCTGCCCCTAACCCCAAAGGCCCCCTTCACACCGTTCCCGGTGAGCCCCCCCAACCCATCCATTCGTGGTGAGCCCGTCGAACCACCCTTTCCCGGTCAGCCCCCACCCGTTCGTGGTGAGCCCCGTCGAACCACCCCGTCCCGGTCATCCCCCACCCGTTGGTGCTGAGCCCGTCGAACCACCGCGTCCTGATCATCCCCATATCCGTTCGTGGTGAGCCCGTCGAACCACCCCCAACCCTCCAGTCCGTTCGTCCTGAGCTCCGTCGAAGGGCCAACGGACGGTCGCACATGACACTCCGTAGATAAATTCACTTAACGCTGGGGCTGTTGACTCTTCCCCTGCAAACCCCATTCCTCCCAGGGTTTACTACTTTTTGGGTGGGGGAGCGGGTGGTGGCGGTGGCTTCACCGCATTGCCGGGTTTGGGGGAACGGCCC
Organism: Dehalococcoidia bacterium; assembly: GCA_965205495.1. Taxonomy (GTDB): domain Bacteria; phylum Chloroflexota; class Dehalococcoidia; order Lucifugimonadales; family UBA3495; genus CATOSK01. The sequence goes on along the minus strand of CBDBHA010000002.1, from coordinate 2,959,076 downwards.
TTGGGGCCATTGCCTTTCCTGCTTGGAGGCGGTACAGCAACTTTGACCATTTCTTACTCCGGGGAACCGTCGGAAGACCCCAACAACCGCCCCATTTTCCCGCCACTCCCCAAGACATAACGCCCTAAAACAAATGCTACCGACATGACGCAAGCCACTGACGATCACCCAGCGTTCTATGTTAACATCGTCGAGAATTAGTCCTCGCCAGCAACTGAGGTGTTTCGACGAACCGATGAACTATCTCATTCCTGCAACAGATCCTCGACATTCACAGCGAGATGAGTTTCCCTTCTCTCCAATACCCGCTGTTAACGTTGCTTCGGTTCCACAGCGTAGCCCCCTGCGGTACCCCGGCGGAAAAACCTGGCTGGTCCCACATATCCGGGCCTGGTTCGAAAAAATGGGACATCCACAACATACGCTCATTGAACCTTTTGCTGGTGGTGCTATCGTCTCACTCACAGCGGTCATGGAAAATTTGGTTCACCGGACGATTATGGCTGAACTCGACCCTGACGTTGCCGCCTTCTGGAAGGCCGTCCTTAATCATAACGACGAGCTTAAAGCCAAAGTGCAACAGTTCGTTCCTTCCAGGGAAGTTATCCAGGATTTAACTTCGGCAGTCCCCGAAAGCGTTCTTGGCCAGGGATTTAGGACGTTGGTCCTTAACCGAACCCGCCGCGGTGGAATTTTGGCCCGCGGGGCCGCTTTGACTCGGTCCGGTGAAAATGGCAAAGGAGTCGCGTCTCGATGGTATCCCGAAACTATTGTTAATCGTTTGTCAGCAATTTCCCGTGTCGCTTCCCGCATCGAGTTCCAAGAACGTGACGGTTTGGAACTGCTTGAAACCGGCTTGGAGGCAGGGGGCTTTGGAACGGTTGTTTTCGCAGACCCGCCGTATACAGCTGGTGGCAAACGTGCCGGCTCAAGGCTCTATAATTCCAGCTCAATCGACCACCGCCGCCTTTTTTCTATTCTTGCCAAAAGTGATGTCCCGTTCCTCATGACCTATGATAAATCTTCCGAGATCTTATCCCTGATAGAAGAGTATGGTTTTCGGGCTGTCCAAGTTCTGATGAAAAATACTCACCATGCCAGGATCATTGAATTGGTCATAACTCGGGATACTGTTTTCGCCTAATGAGCCGCTACGGAATCGCTGAGTGGTACGGTAATCCATTCATTCAGTTGAAACCAGTAGAACGTCGGACCTTTGCCTCAGTTGCGTTGGGGGAATCGGAGACCCGGCCGCGTTGCCCTTTCCAAGCCAATAACCCAATTTGCCGGAAAGCGGGCGGGGTGTGCACGATCCAACTTTACGAGGACGGTGGGAATGGACGGGTGGGCGCTCCAGCCAATCTACCAGTGGCGGTTTGTCCCGCCAGGTTCGAGCAGAGCAATCTTCTAGTTGAATGGCTGGGTGAAATCGTAGGCTTCCCACCGGCGCAGGTTTCCATGGCCCGGGAAATTCCGTTTATGGAGAGCATTGCCACCGGCAAACCCGCTGGGAAAATAGATTTGGTAGTTGCGAGGGAAGACACTGATAGATTGGCTTGGTACGGCCTAGAAATTCAAGCAGTCTATTTTTCGGGCCCGGGCATGACTTCCGAGTTCAATCAACTTAAGGCAGACGACACCGCTGTTCCCCCTTATCCCAGTCAGGTTCGTCGCCCCGATTGGCGTTCCTCCAGTGCTAAACGGCTGATGCCACAGTTGCAGGTCAAAGTTCCCACCTTGAGACGCTGGGGTTCGAAAATGGCGGTCGCCGTTGACCTACCGTTCTTCGAAGCAATCGGCGGGCCCAGTCCTTCCTTTAGTCAAGACTTGAGTGACGGCGACATCATCTGGTTGGTGCCAACCCTTCGACGGCAAAAGGATGGGAGTTTTCAACTCGAAAGGGGACATTGGGAAGTCTTAACCCTTGAAGATTCCAGCGAAAAGCTACTCGCCGCCAGAACTATCCAACGTTCGGAGTTCGAGTCTATTCTTAGGGCCAAGCTAGTTCCCTTGGCCTAAGACGCTGGCACTACTGAGAAGAACCCCAGCCCGCCTACCTCCGTCGGCCAGGCGAAGAAGTCCGACTCCACAATCCCCTACAACCCGACCGTGTTGTAAAACCGCCGCCCGTGCAGCAGGTCCGCCGGGTCGTTGGCCGCCAGTTGGTAAATGTCGATTTTAAACGACGCCTGTACCACCATCCCGATGACCGCGCTCAGGTAGGTGTGGCGGATGAACAGGTCGTCCAGTTCCTCCGGGCTCCGGGCAATTTCCCCCAGCGCCGTCCGCAACAGGTCGTGCCAAAGCTGCCGTTTCACCTTGATGGTCTCGTACCCCTTGGCCTCCTGGTACAACCCTTTCAACGCCGCAATATCCCGCTGGTAAGAGGGGCTGTTGGGGCCGAACTGCTCCTGAATGCTCTCCCGCCCCGCCGGAATATCCTCCAGCGATACCAACGCCCGGTCCCGCAACCACTCGAACAGGGGCAGCCAATGGTCCGAAGTTTCCAGGGTAAAGGCGTAGGGGTAGCTCGTCTTGACCGCGCCGGGCCAGCGCAGCAGCCAATGCTTCCCGTCGGTCAATATCCCCATGCGGACGCCCCGGCCGCTCTGTTGCGACTGGAGCAGGTAATCGTCCAACTGCCCGATATACTCCGGGTTGGGACCGTTCCCTCCCGTGGTCCCCACCCGCCGCTTCATCTCTACGAAGGTGTCCAGGGCCGTCAGGTCCACCGCCCGCCGCGAAGTGTCCGAAGGCGGCGTCTCCTCAACGATTTCCCCGGCTTTAGCCAGCCCGGTGACGATCAAAAAGTCCCGCACCGCGCTGGTGATGTTCGCCTCCGCCTCGTTGTTGTTATGCCGGGCCAAAATCTGGGACGCGGCGTTTTGATACTTGGGATCGTTGGGATCAATGTGATAGTTCATTCAAAATTCCCGGCCAATCCTAAGAGCTTCAAACTCCAAACCAATCATACCCCCACCCCCTGCATCCTGAGCCCGTCGAAGGATCATTCTGAGCTCGTCGAAGGATCACCCCTCCCCCTCCAACCCCCCCTTTCCGCAGGGTCTTTTAATTATCCCCCAGCCCCCTTCTGTCACCCCGAGCCCCTTCCTGTCACCCCGAGCGTAGCGAGGGGCCTAAACTCCCTGCCCACCACAATCCCCAACCCCGGATTCCAGCCTCCGCCACAATTACCACGGGAATGCCACCCTCCCCGCCAACACCGGCCAGCCTCTGCCTGGAAAATTGAAAGGCCCTGGATAGGATACTCCCGTTCGTCCTGAGCTCCGTCGAAGGACCCCCCATCATCCTTGTATCTTAAAATACGAAGGACGTGGCAGGCCGTTTCATCCCAGGCCTGGAGAGGCCGTGGCTCAGCGGGGCCGCCGCGTCCTTACCCCGGCTCAGAGCCCGAACAGTTGAAGGGGCAGCAATAGCCCGTATTAAGCAAGGCTGGGCCAGAGTCCGGAACCCGAAGACCCGGAACACAACCCAACCGGAACACAACCCAAGAGGAGGAGGCAGAAATCAGATGAAGGAAGCGGGATTGTTTGTCGGCATCGACGTGTCCCAGGACCGGTTGGACCTGGCGGTGCGGCCCACTGGGGAAACCCGGCAGGTGGTCTACAACCCAGCGGGTACCGAGGCAATGACCGAATACCTGAAGGAACTGGGCCCCCAATTGGTGGTGGTGGAGGCCACCGGCGGTCTGGAGATGGCGGTGGCGGCGGAGATGGCGGCGGCGGGATTGCCGGTGGTGGTGGCCAACCCGAGAAAGGTGCGGGCCTTTGCCCGGGCGACGGGGCGGCTGGCGAAGACGGACGCGTTGGATGCCCAGGCGCTGGCGCATTACGGGGAAACCCTGCGGCCCCAGCCGCGGGCGCTGCCCGACGCCGCGACCCGGGAACTGAAGGCGCTGGTGGTGCGGCGGCGCCAACTGGTGGAGATGATCACCGCGGAGAGGAACCGGCTGCGGATGGCAACGCGGCGCGTCCGGCCGAGGGTGCAAGAGCACATAAATTGGCTCAAGGAAAACCTGGCGGAGTTGGACCAGGACTTGGACGACACCATCCGGTCGTCGCCCATCTGGAAGGACCAGGACCGGCTGCTGCGCAGCGTCCCCGGAGTGGGGCCGGTGCTGTCGCTGACCCTGCTGTCGGGACTGCCGGAGTTGGGAGCGTTGAACCGGGGGGAGATCGCCGCGCTGGTGGGGGTGGCGCCCTTCAACCAGGACAGCGGCAGCCTCCGAGGGAAACGACGGGTATGGGGCGGACGCAGCTCAATCCGCGCCGCCCTCTACATGGCGGCCCTGGTGGCCACCAGGTGCAACCCAGCGATAAAGGACTTCTACCTGCGCCTGTGCAACGCGGGCAAGCCCAAGAAGGTGGCCCTCACCGCGTGTATGCGCAAGCTGTTGACCATCCTGAACGCCATGGTCCGGGACAACCGCCCCTGGACCCCCACCGAGGCCAACTCTTAACCCTCAAAACCCTTGACACCAAAGACAGTTGCTGAGCCCCGTCGAAGGACCCTCTTTTCAGGCGGCGCCGCCAGCAGCACCGCCACCCCCGCAAACGTCACCGCCCCCGCAAACCCCAAAAACGCCGGCCAATACGACCCCGTCAGGTCAAACAACACCCCCGCTATCACCGGCCCCACCACCTGCCCACCAATCTGCGCCCCAATCGTCAATCCCCGGATGCTCCCCAAATTCTGCCGCCCGAAGTAATCGGCGTAGGCCATCCGCAGCAGCAGATGATAACCCCCCACCGCCACCCCCAACACCAACGCCGCCAAAATCCCCCACCCCAACGACGCCGACGCCACAATCCCGATGGTCCCCGCCGCTCCCGTGAACCCCGCCGCCGACAGCAAAAACCTTAGCGGCACCCGCGGCGCCAACGTCCCCCAGATGATGCCCCCCAAAGTCTGCGCGATGGCAAACGCCCCCGCCGTCAACGCCGCCGCTCCCGCCGGCATACCCTGGTTGATGAAGTGCGGCACCTGGTGCAGCGACACCCCCGCCTGCACCATGAACCCCGCCGCCGAGAACGCCGCCAGCAGCCAGAACGCCCTCGTCCGCCGCGCCTCCGCCACCGTGAAGTTGACCTCCCCCGCGACGCCCCGCCGCCCCACCGTCTCCAGGACCGCCCCGGCCCCCGCCGCTCCTTCTCCCAGGCCCGCCTCCACCGGAATGCGGGGTGTTTCCCGTCTCTCCTCCGGGTCCGCCGCCAACCCCACGTCCTCGGGACGCCGGACTATCAGCAGCAGCGCGGGCGCCGCTCCCAACACCAGCCCGTAAATACCCAACACCGCCCAACTTGTCCGCCAGCCCCACCCTTCGATGATGAACTGCGCCGCCAACGGCAACACCGCCAACCCCGTCCCCTGGAAAATCATCAACAGCGTCAACGCAAGGGGACGCCGCCGGATGAACCAGTTGCTGATCGCCGTCGCCGTCCCCAGCTCCAGCGGCCCCGCAAACGCCGCCCGCGCCGGTACGTACAACGAGTAGAAAGCCCACGGCTGCCCCACAAACGCCAGCCCAAAACACCCCAGCCCCGATACCGCCGAAGCCGCCGCAATCACCACTCCCGACCCCAACCGGTCGATTACCCGCCCCGCCCACGGCGACACCACCACCGCCACCAGCCCACCCAGGCTCACCGCCCCGGAAAAAAACCCCCGCGACCACCCAAACTCCTGAGTCATCGGAACAACAAAAACGGACATGGTGGCCACCGCCATCACTGCCCGCGAGGAATACCCAACCCCCACCGCCGCGCCAAACACCACCCAACCGTAGTAAAAAGGAGTCGAACGGGCCAACCTACTCTGCCAGTCTCTCAACGACCCCTCAACCGTTCATGGTGATCTCATCAACCACCTCCACCCCGCTCATCCTGAGCCCGTCGAAGGGCCAACGGACGGTCGCACTAAACACCCCACCCGCTCGTCCTGAGCCCCGTCGAAGGATCGCGGTGACCCCGTAAAACCACCTCCAGTCCGCTCGTCCTGAGCCCCGTCGAAGGATCGCGGTGACCCCGTAAAACCACCTCCAGTCCGCTCATCCTGAGCCCGTCGAAGGATCGTCCTGAGCCCGTCGAAGGATCGTGGTGAACCCCGTTCGAAGAACCCCCTAGTCCTCCGGCGGCGCCACGGCCAACACCGGATGGTGCCCCGTCCTTATGACCCGGTCCGTCGTACTCCCCACCAGGAACCGCTGGATTCCCCCCTGGCCCCGCGTGCTGATGACCGTCAAGTCGATGTTCTCACTCTCGGCATACTGCACAATCTTGTCCGCCGCCGCCCCTTCCAGCACCGTCGCCACCACGCTGATTCCGTCGGCCTCCAACCGGGCCTTGACCTCCCCCAGGTAAGTCTCCGACTGCTCCAGCCGCGAGTTGATTATCTCGTCCACCAACTTGCTGAACTGCTCAGTGGTGACGAAACTCTCTTCCCCACCCTGGATCATCTCCAACTCGTCCGAGGTCGAAACCACCTGCACCAGGTGCAAGGTCGCTCCAAAAGCCTTGGCTAGGGCCTCGGCGTGAACCAGCGACCGTTCCGAGTTTTCCGACCCGTCCAGCGGCACCAAAATGTTGTCGTACATATCCGTTCCTCCACCCAGGCGCAAGGCCCCAATTTACCGTTGGTCTCCCACCAGCCCCACCCTTGCGATTTTCGCATTTTAGGGATGCCAACCTCCCACGGGTTCTTAACCCACCGCTAACCACCCACCCCGCTCATCCTGAGCCCGTCGAAGGATCGTCCTGAGTCCCGTCGAAGGGCCAACGGACGGTCGCACTAAACACCCACCCCCGCTCGTCCTGAGCCCTGTCGAAGGATCGAGGTGACCCCGTCGAAGGGCCATTCCGAGCCCCCTACCTGTCATTCCGCCCACAGGGAGGAATCTAAAATCCATCGCCGCCAGCCGGTTGACCCCCGGATTCGTCGTTGCAACCTCCCCGCAACGCCAATGAAAAGGCTCCCAAGTCTAACCCATCCTTCCGGCCCTGAGCCGAAACCCAACCACCCCCAAACCATCCTCGCGGCCGGTTCAAAAATTCTAGCTGACCGGCGGCAGGCTGACTGCCTCCTCTTCCGCGTACCGCGAGGCAGCCACCGTCTTCTCAATGGCCGGCGGCTGTTGGAAATTGTCCTCGTCGTCCGTAACCAGTTGGGCGAACCGCCGTCCCTGCGGCACAACCCGGGAGTCGAAGGAGCTTATCGAGCGGTTGAACGCGTCTACCGCCGATTCCAGCCGCTTGCCCACGTCCTGGTAACGGTTGATGAAGGTCTGCATCCTCCGGTGCATCTCTTCTCCGGCTTCCCGTATCTTCTCCGCGTTCTCCGCAATGCGGTACCGCTGCCACCCGTTGGCGACGGCCCAAAGCAGCGAAATCAACGACGCCGGCGTGGCAATGGCTACCCGCTTGGCCATGGCGTACTCAATCAGCTCGGGGTGAGCGCTCAACGCCGCCGACAAAAACTGGTCCCCCGGCACGAACATCACCACAAAGTCCAGCGACCCCTCCACCTGCTCGCCGTAATTCTTCCCCGCCAGGCTGTCCACCTGGGACCGCAGCGCTGCGGCGTGGCGTCTCAATGCCTCGGCGCTTGCCGTTTCGTCCTCAATCTGCTGGGCTTCCAGGTAGGCTGCCGTCGAGGCCTTGGCATCCACCACCACCGTCCGTTGTTCCGGCAGCTTCACCGTCAGGTCGGGCCGGTCCCGGGAACCTGCTACCGTGGTCTGCTCGCTGAAGTCGCAGTGCTCCTTCATCCCCGCCAATTCCACCACCCGCCGCAACTGCACTTCCCCCCAACTGCCTATCTGCCGGTTGTTGGTCAACGCGCTGGACAGCTTTACCGTTTCGGCGGCCAGGTTTCGGCTCTCTTTGACCAGCGACTCTATCTGCGGGTTCAGCTTCGTATAGTTCTCGGTCAACGGCTTGACCAACGCCTCAAACTGCTCGTGCCGCTGCTTGAAGTCCCCCTTGGCCGACTCCAACGTCTTGCCCAGGTTTTCCTGGGCCAACGTCATAAACTGCTCGTTGTTGCTCGACAACGCCCGGCTGGCCGTGGCCTGAAAAGTCTCGCTCAACTGCTCCTTAGCCGTCTCCAACATCTTCTGGGCCGTCTCCACCTGCTCCAACTGGCCACGCAGACCCGCCGCCGTCTCCCGGTGCCCCGCTTCCTGCTGGGCCAACCGGCTCTTGGCCCGCGACTCTTGAATCAGCCAGCAGGCCGCGCCTCCCACCAGGACTCCCACAATCAACACGGCAATGAGTTCCATGCGCCCGCCTCCCAAAACTTGGCCCAAAGAATAACATGACCTTCCCCCCCACGCCACTCGCCCCTGTCACCCCCCACTGGTCCTGAGCCTGCCGAAGAATCGCGGTCAACCCGTCCACCCCCAACCCTGCAAACACCCAGTCCGCTCCTCCTCAGCCTGTCGAAGGATCGTGGTCAACCCATCGAACCACCCCTCCAAATCACTGACACTTACCCCTTGCCACTTCCGGTGACGACTCGCTAACATAACTATAGGTAGACGTAAACCCAGCCCCCATAAAATCCAACCCCCGGACCGGCCAGCCGAGACAACCAACCCAATGTCCCAGAAAGACCCAAATAGTCCCAGCACCTTAAAAAATCCCCATCCCGAGCCCCGTCCCCCATTCACACCCCCTCTGTCACCCAGGGCTTCCCTCTGTCACCCCGAGCGGAGCGAGGGGTCTAAACTCCCTGCCCAACCCACTCCCCAACCCTACAAACACCCAGTCCGCTCGTCCTGAGCCTGTCGAAGGATCGTGGTGAGCCCCTCAGAGGTAACCCCCTCGAACCACCCCCCATCTTCCAAGAATCCCCAAGAAAATAATCGAAAATCCCCACCCGAAACGCACCCAACATTGACAAACGCCAACCCGCCCTAGTAGCATCCTAAGACGTTGCCGGTGCGCCCCACGGCCGCCCCGCACGTCTGCCATCCTTTACAACCAACTCATCCTGGCCCGCCCAGGACTTTTTAGTACGAGGACAATCCGATGATTCGTGGTTTCAGCGCTTCTTACGCCGGTCACGTCGTTGACGACAACCTGGGCCTCCAAGGCACCCCCGCCAACGACCGGTTGTACTCCAATGAAGAACTCGCCGGCGCCCTCTCCTGGGCCGTCGACATCGCCCAACACCTCGACAACCTGGGTTACGAAGAGTTCTGGATGGCCGAGCACCACTTCCAGCCCGAAGGCTACGAGTGCATCCCCAACCTGCTTATGATGGGCCTCTATCTCGCCACTCAGACCAAGCAGCTCAAATTCGGCTGCGGCTTCAACATCGCCCCCATGTGGCACCCCCTCCGTCTGGCCGAGGACTTCGCCATGGCCGACATCCTATCCAACGGACGGGTCATCTTCGGCGTGGGCCGCGGCTACCACTCCCGCGAAGTCGAAACTTTCGGCTCTCCCATGCTGGACGGCGACGCCAACCGTGAACTCTTCGAAGAACAAATTGAAATTATCCAACAGGCCTTCACCCAGGAGTCTTTCTCCTACCACGGCAAGCACTACACCATCCCCGCCGCCGTCCCCTACCGTGGCTACCAGCTCGAAAAGATTTCCCTGGTTCCCCGCCCCACCCATCCCGTGGAAATCTGGCAGCCCCTCGTCAGCGGCAACCCCAAGGGCGTCGACTTCATGGCTAAACAGGGCATCAAGGCCCTCGTCGCCAATACCCCCGAACCCGTCCTCAACGAACGCATGACCATGTACCAGGAAGCCGCCGCCAAGCACGGCCGGACGTTGCAAAAGGGCGAGGACATCGCCCTCGGCTACCGGTTCTTCATTTCAGACACCCTGGAAAATGCCATCGAAGAGGCCCGCCCCTACTTCGAGGAAGCCATGAAATTCGCCGCTCCCCTCGGCCTGATGCGCCTGGACCCGGAGCAGATTGAGGCCGTGGCCGACCCCAGCGTCCGCCGCGGCGTTGAATTGCCCACCCTGGAGTCGGCGGTAGCCAGCAAGGCTTGGCTCTGCGGCCCGCCGGAACTCATTATAGAACATCTCAAGAGCGTCGAAGAAGCCTACCCAGGCATCGACCGAATCAACCTCGGCTCCGTCATGGGGATGCCCAAGCAGGTCTTCAAAGACCAGCTAACCAAGTTCGCCGAAGGCGTAATGCCCGCCTTCAGCTAACCCCCCCATCAAGGACTGTGGGATTCGGACTCAGCCGCCCCCTGCGGATACCCCGGATGCGTCAAATAGTGATACGTCCAAGCCCCCCGCATCGCCTGCAAAAACAGGTAAGCCGGCGCCACCTGCAGGACGAAAAACCGCACCACCTCCAACGCCGAACCCACGGCGATGGCCCCCACGGCAATCCAAAAAACCCGGCTGATCCAGAAATACCCCAACAGGACCGTCGCCGGCGCCTTCCTCCGCCGCAGCACCCCATAAGAAAGAAAGGCCACCAACCCAATCTCCAACACCGCCAGGATGAACAACCGCAGGTCCAGCCGGTCCGCCGCCTCCGGAGCCAGGCTCCAAATCCCCGCCATCACTCCTATGAAGCTCCACCCCGCCCACACATAACCCACCATCCAACCGTACCGCAGCCGCCGCTGGGCCTGCTCCAAGTCCCGACCCACCACCAACGCCGCCAGCAGCCCGGTCCAACCCCCCCGTTCTTTCTCGGTATCATTCATCGTTCATCCTCGCCAGGAACCCCACCGGCAAAAATACGGGCGCACCCATTAGTGCGCCCTCCAAATCAGCGGTGTCCGGAAGATATTAGTCCAGCAGCGGGATCCGCCCCCACGTGATGCCCGAGCTATCCGCCACCAACCCCTGCTCTTGCGCCATGGCCCGAATCTCCAACAAGGTGGCGTTAACCTCCGCCGTCAGCATCACCCAGTCCGGTTCCTCCGGAATCCAGTAGGGCGAGTTGATTCGCACCACCTGGTTCTCCTTCGAGTTGAGGTAAATCCCAAACTTGCTGATGTGCTGCATTTCCCCGCCCGATCCTCCTTGTCCGTTTTAGTACCCGCCGCTCTGCGCCCCAAGAACGTGTCTAGGCAACCACCGGCTCCCGCAAAATCGTCTCCTCCCGGCTGGGACCGGTCGAGATTATCTGCGTCCTGCACCCCAGCAGTTCCTCCAACCGCTTCACATACGCGACGGCAGCAGCGGGCAACTGTTCCATCCGGGTCGCGCCGGCGGTCGCCCCGTCCCAACCCGGCATCTCTTCATAGACCGGCTGGCACTGCCCCAAAACGCCGGTGTTGGATGGGAACCGCTCCACGTCCTTCCCGTCAATCCGGTAGCCCACGCAGATTTTCACCGACGGGAACCCGTCCAGTATGTCCAACCGGGTGATGACCAGCCCGGTAAACCCGTTGACCAGCACACTGTACTTCCCCGCGACGGCGTCGAACCAACCCACCCGGCGGGCCCGCCCGGTGGTGGTGCCGTATTCCTGCGCCTTCTCCCGCAAATTGTCGGCGGCCTCTCCCTCCAGCTCCGAGGGCATCGGCCCGCCGCCAACCCGGGTCGAGTAGGCCTTGAAGACCCCCAACACCCCGGCGATGGCCTGCGGGTTCAGTCCCAGCCCGGTGCAAGCCCCGCCAATGGACGGCGACGAGGACGTGACGTAGGGATAGGAACCGTGGTCGATGTCCAATAGCGTGCCCTGCGCGCCCTCCAGCAAGACGTTCTTTCCCTGTTGCAACAGGTCCTGGACAATCTGCTCGGTGGGTTGGACGTAGGGACGCAGCCGGTCGGCCCAATCGGCGCACTGCCGGAGGACTTCCTCCAGCACCAACGGTTCTTCCTCGTATATCTTGGTGATGACCTGGTTCTTGAAGGACAGCGCCTGTCCCAGCCGGGAAGCCAGCGTTCCTTCCAGGTCCAGCAGGTCCCCTACCCGGATTCCCAGGCGGCTGATTTTATCGGTATAGGCCGGGCCAACCCCCTGACCCGTGGTCCCGATTGCCCCGGCTCCCTTGGCCTGCTCTTCCAACCGGTCCAGCAGGATGTGGTAGGGCATGATGACGTGGGCCCGTTCGCTCAGGCACACCCGGCTGGTGTCGATACCCCGTTCTTCCAGATCGCTGATTTCTCCCAGCATCACCTCCGGGTTGACCACCACTCCGTTGCCAATGATCCCGTAGACGTTGGGCCAGCAGATGCCCGAGGGGATCAGGTGCAGTTGAAAGGTGCCCTTGTCGTTAACTACGGTGTGACCGGCGTTGTTGCCCCCGGCGTAACGCACCACCGCTTTGACGCTGCCACCCAGGTAGTCAATTACTTTTCCCTTCCCTTCATCTCCCCATTGACCACCTATTACGGCATAAGCCGGCATCTTAATCTCCTATTTTATGACACAAACAGCTAGGACTGGCCTTGGGCCAGACCAAAAGGCAGTATATCAAAACCCCCACCCCTTGGAAAGTTGGCGTTGCCCTGCCTTGAACACCGGGAATTGCACCGCCTCACAACCAGTAGCGCACCGACGCCCCCCTCTAACCCGGTCTTGGGTTCAACCCCCGGTGGCTACCAATTTCGGCCCCGGACGTAACCAAACGCCGCCACCGCGGCCGTCGCCCCGTCGCCCGCTGACGCAACCAACTGCGCCGCCGAATTCTGCCGGATGTCTCCCACCGCGTACAAACCCGGCACCCCGGTCTCCATGGACAGGTTGACCTGAATGTGCCCCGAGTTGTCCAGGTTCGCCAACTCATTGACCATGGCCGAGTTGGGGTCCAACCCCACGTACACAAACAGCCCGGTCAATCCTACCGTCTCCTCCAGGTTGGTGATTACGTTCCGCACCCGCACCCCGGAAACGGTGTCCTCCCCAATAACCTCTTCCACCAGGGTGTTCCAGTAAACCTCAATCTTGCGGTTCCCCATCAACCGTTCCTGCAACACCTGTTGCGCCCGCAATTCCCCTCGCCGATGGAACAGCAGCACCTTCCCGGCATAATCGGTCAGGGTCAACGCCTCATCCACCGCCGAATCGCCGCCACCCACCACGCCCACGGTCTCCCCCATGAACATGGGACCGTCGCAAGTAGCGCAGTGGGAGACCCCCCGGCCGTAGAACTCGGTCTCCCCGGGGATCCCCATCTCCCGCAGGCTGGAACCGGCGGCCACGATTACCGCCTTGGCCCGGTATTCCCCGGCGTCGCTGGTCACCACCTTGTAATCGCCGTCCTGGGACACCCGGGTAGCCTCGGCCATGACGAACTGGGCCCCGGCGTTCATCGCCTGCTCCTGCGCGGCCGGGCCCAATTCCGCCCCGGCAATCCCCTCGGGAAACCCCGGAAAGTTCTCAATCTTTTCCAGGTTGATGATCTGGGCGCCGCCCATCATCTGCTCCATGACCCCGGTGTTCAGCCCATAACGCGCCGCGTACATCCCAGCGGTCAGGCCGGCCAGCCCTCCCCCAATTACCAACACATCAAATTCGTTAGCCATGCCTTACCTCCAAAACATAGGGGCGCACCTATGTGTGCCCCTACCCTTCAAGAAATTGCGCGCCCGGTCCGGCGCCCCCATAAAACTCTAGCCTCGGTCTCACCGGGTGTCAACGCCATCGGCCAAAACATCCCGCTCCCGGATATAGACTTTGCCTCGAATAAACACTATTATCATCCTAAAGGTGTTGAATGGGCCGCATCCAACCCACCGGGATTCTTCCAGGGGGTACGTGAACACCACATGGGGTAGTTGCCGCCGAAGTTAAACCCCTCCTCGACCGCGTTTCCTCCTACCTTCCCGAGGACAAGACCCTCCTGGTCCAGGAGGCATACGCTTACGCCGACCACTGCCACCGAGGTCAGACCCGCAAGTCCGGCGAACCCTACATCGCTCACCCCCTTGAAACCGCCATCTACCTGGCCGACCTCAACCTGGACGCCAATACCATCATCGCCGCCCTCCTTCACGACGTCGTCGAGGACTGCGGCGTTACGCTGGACGACATCAAGTCCCGCTTCAACCCCGAAGTCGCCCGCATGGTGGACGGAGTTACCAAGCTCACCCGCATGGACTACCGGCCCCCCGGCGGCGAAGACGACCCCGCCGACTCCTCAGTCAACCTCTACGCCGAAAGCCTGCGCAAAATGCTGGTCGCCATGGCCGAGGACATCCGCGTGGTCCTCATCAAGCTGGCCGACCGCCTCCACAACATGCGTACCCTCGACGCCCTCCCTCCCGAAAAACGGGAGCGCATCTCCCAAGAAACCCTGGACATTTACTCCCCCTTGGCCCACCGCCTTGGCATCTGGGAAATTAAGTGGCGGCTGGACGACTTGGCCTTCCGCCACCTGCACCCCAAGGAGTACCGGGAAATCTCCAAGATCCTGGCCACTCGCCGCGCCGAGCGGGAAGAGTACGTCGACCGGGTAGCCACGCTGCTCATCGAAGAGCTCAAGGAGTTCGACGTATCTGCCGAGGTCACCGGCCGCCCCAAGGGGATCTATAGCATTTACCAGAAAATGCAGAAGTACGCCGACCAGGGCAAGGAACTCAGCGACATCTACGACCTCTACGCCCTGAGAGTCCTGGTCGACAACAAGGCCGACTGCTACAAGGCCCTGGGCGTGGTCCACCAGCGTTGGAGCCCCATCCCCGGCCAGTTCGACGACTACATCGCCAACCCCAAGGAAAACCTCTACCAAGCTCTGCACACCACCGTCATCTGCGAAGAGGGCACCCCCCTGGAAGTGCAAATCAAGACCAACGATATGCACCAGGTCTCGGAATACGGCGTGGCCGCTCACTGGCGTTACAAGGAGGGCAAGGCCAACGACCTGCGCTTCGAGGAAAAGATGACCTGGATGCGCCAACTCCTGGAGTGGCAGCGCGACTCCGGCGGCGCCGACGAGTTCGTTGAGTCCGTCAAGCAGGACATTTTCCACGACCAGGTCTTCGTCTACACCCCCAAGGGCCACATCATTGAGTTGGCCTCCGGGTCCACCCCGGTCGATTTCGCCTACAAGATTCACTCCGAATTGGGCAATCGCTGCATCGGCGGCAAGGTCAACGGCCGCCTGGTCTCCCTCGATACCCAACTCCAGAACGGCGACACTGTGGAAATCATGGCCTCCAAGGCCGAGCGCGGCCCCTCCCCCGACTGGCTCAACCCCAACCTGGGTTACGTCCGCTCCGCCCACGCCCGGGAGAAGGTCCGCCAGTGGTTCCACCGCCAGGCCCGGGGCAGCAACATCATCCGCGGCAAGTACCTGCTGCGCCGGGAACTGCGCCGCCTAAACCTCAAGCTGGACGACGCCGAGATTCTCTCCCTGGTCAAGTTCAGCGTAATGGACGACTTTTTGGCCGCCCTGGGCTCCGGCGGGATTACCGAGTCCCAGGTGGCCTACCGCCTTTCCCAGGCCCGCCAGGAACAGGAACGGGAAGACCCCTTCCCCAACAAGTCCAAGATGTCCCTGTCCAGCCCCAACTCCGGCGTCTCCGTGCTGGGCGTAGGCGACCTCCTGACCCGCATGGGCAAGTGCTGCAATCCCATCCCAGGCGACGACATCCTGGGCTACGTAACCCGGACCCAGGGCGTTACCGTCCACAAGTCCGACTGCCCCAACATGCGCAACGAAGAGGAAAAGGAACGCATCGTCCACGTCTCCTGGGGTTCCATCAAGGAGCTCTACCCGGTCCGCGTCCGCATGGAAGCCTACGACCGGGTCGGCCTACTGCGGGACACCACCATGCTGGTGTCGGAAGAAAAGGTCAACATCGCCTCGGTGGTAACCTCCGAGAACAACGACGGCACAGTCACCATGGAGTTGACCCTGCACACCACCGGCCTGGACCAGCTTGGCAAGCTGTTCTCCAAGCTCGAAGGCGTCCGGGGCGTCACTTCGGTAACCCGCGTCCGTTCCGGCTCCGCCCCCACCCCAGCCAAGGCCTAACGCCCAGGCTACGGCAGCCGCACTATCGCCTCAATCTCCACCAGGTACTCCGGCAAGACCAACCCCGCCACTACCACCGTGGTGCTGGCCGGCGGGTCTTCCGGAAAAGTCTCCGCCCGCACCTTGCTGAATCCCGGGTAATAAGCGATGTCTGTCAGGTAGGTCGTCGTCTTCACCACGTCGTCCATGGAGCCGCCGGCCGCTTCCACCACCCCGGCGATGCGGGCCATAATCCGCCTGGTCTGGGCTTCGGCGTCACCCACCCCGAAGGGGTTGCCCTCTTCGTCCTGGGCAACCTGCCCCGAAACAAACAGCAGGTCTCCCACCACCACCCCCGGGGAAAAGGCGGGATTGGAACGAATCCCGGCGGGCACAATTGTCTTTCGCTCGGCCATCTGGAACCTCCGCCGCCCTGTTTGCTTTCAGCGCGGGCAGCGCCAATACTCTAAGCCATTCCACCCCCACCCGCCAACCGTTTAGCGGCAAATTTGAAGCCCGCCCCCCGACAACTACTGACCCCAGCCCCCTTCCCAACAACGGTGACCACCCTCTATCATTAGTAACAACCGAGAGTAATAACCGGGGGGGCCGGCCAGCCTGAAGCGCACCCAGGGCCGCGGCCTCCAAACCCGCCCCAACCGGAATAAACCGCCATAACCCATGAATTTCATGCCATTACGCCCCCGTTGGACCCCAACCTCCAAAACAGCAGGACGAGGAAAACGGCACAGAATGTCCCCAAATGCCCAGGGTTTTTCAATACACCCCCTTAATTCGCCGTCCCGGCCATCCGCCCCGTTTCCATTGGCCCTGACCACCCACAGCCCGAAATTGTCCGCCCCTTCACTTCCGTGGGATAATCGCCCTTAACAACCATTCAGGCGCCGGGTGACCCCCCAAGTCGAAGACCCTGAACACCGAAAGGAGTAAACCATGGTTCAGCAAGGACAAATTGACCACTTGCTCCAGGAGACCGGCCAAATTCTCCCACCACCCCACGTCGCCCGCCAGGCCACCCTCCAGGACTACGAAACGACCTACGCTCGCTCCATCGCTGACCCCGAAGCCTTTTGGGAGGGCGTTGCCCAAGAGCTGGACTGGTTCCGCCCCTGGGATAAGGTCTTCCAATGGGACTACCCCACTTTCCAATGGTTCCTGGGCGCCCAGTGCAACATCACCCACAACTGCCTGGACCGCCACCTCAATACCCCTACCAAGAACAAGGCCGCCCTTATCTGGCTGGGTGAAGACGGCACGGAGCGGGTTTTCACCTACGGCCGCCTGGCCCAACTCGTCAACAAGTTCGCCAACGGTCTCAAGTCCCTGGGCATCGGCAAGGGCGACCGGGTTGTGATATACATGCCACTAGCCCCCGAAGGGGCCATCGCCATGCTGGCCTGCGCCCGCATCGGCGCCATTCATAGCGTGGTCTACGCCGGTTTCAGCGTCGGCGCTCTCCGGGACCGCATCCTCGACGCCCAGGCCAAGGCCCTCATCACCGGCGACGCCGGTTACCGCCGGGGCAACCGGGTTGACCTCAAGGGCATAGCCGACGACGCGGTTCCGGGCCTGGACTTCCTTGAACATATCATCGTTTGGCGCCGGGAAAAACCCGATCATCCTGAGTCTGTCGAAGGGCCGCCCCTGGGCCCCAAGGAAGTCGACTTCGACGAACTGCTGGCCTCCGGCGGAATCGACTGCCCCGCCGAGGTCATGGAAGCCGAAGACCCCCTTTACATCCTCTACACCAGCGGCACCACCGGCAAGCCCAAGGGCGTTCAGCACGTCCACGGCGGTTACATGGTGGGGACCTACTACCATTTCAAGACCTTCTGGGACGTGAAGGACGACGACGTTTTCTGGTGTACCTCCGACATTGGCTGGGTCGTGGGCCACAGCTACATCGTCTACGCTCCCCTCATCGCCGGGGCCACCACCGTCTTCCGCGAGGGCGCACCCGACTTCCCCGGCCCCCACATCTTCTACGAAATCATCGAGAAATATGGCGTCAACGTCATCTTCACCGCCCCGACCCTGGTGCGTATGCTCATGCGCTACGGCGAAGAACACCCCCAAAACTACAACCTCCGTTCGCTGCGTTTTCTCACCTGCGCCGGCGAGCCGTTAAACCCAGAGGCCCAACGCTGGGCCTACGAGCACATCTGCGGCAACGGCGAATGGGCCTACCTGGTCGACAACTGGTGGCAGACCGAGACCGGCGGCCCCTGCTTGGGAACGCTGGCAAATATGACGTCAAAACCCGGCCGAGTCGGGAAACCCCTCCCCGGTGCCGAGCTGGACATCGTCGACCGAGAGGGAGAGCCCATCGACGAACCCAACAAGGGGGGCATCCTGGTCATCAAAAAGCCCTTCCCCCACTTCTTCCGCACCGTCTGGGGCGACCCGGACCGCTACGCCGAGAGCTGGAACACCATCCCCGGAGTCTACTTCACCGGCGACGTTGCCTTGCGCGACGCCGACGGCTACTACATGGTGGTTGGCCGGGCCGACGACGTTCTCAACGTGGCCGGACACCGCATCGGCTCCGCTGAAGTGGAGAGCGCCCTGGTATCCCATCCGGCGGTGGCCGAAGCGGCGGTCATCGGCAAGCCCGACGAGCTTCGCGGCGAGTCCATCAAAGGGTTCGTAACCCTGCGCATGGGCAACGATCCTTCCGACCGCATGGTCAGCGACCTGCAACAGCACGTCCGTCGGGAACTTGGCCCCATCGCCATGCCGTCGGAGATCGAGTTCACCCCGGTCCTCCCCAAGACCCGCTCCGGCAAAATAATGCGCCGTTTACTAAAAGCCCGCGAACTCGGCCTGGACCCCGGTGACATAACCACCCTGGAGGAGTAGGGATTACCTGAACCGGTAGCCTAGCTCGGATAGGTGAACCTTCTGAGGTCGTTCCCCCTGGCTATGGTTCGACTGAGGTGCCATGAGCGCATAATACGCCACCACCAGAAAGGGTAAGGGTTAAGATAAACACCGCTCATCACTTCGCCAAATACACCTTAGGCTTGAAGCTAGCCACGGGCCGCGTGGGTTTGCATGTATGATGCCGCCACCCAATACTACCAACAGTCACAAAATAAGGCCGCGAGGATCGACGATTCCTAGCAGAGGGCAACATGGCCCGAGTAACTCTCAAAGTTGAAGGCGAACTCCGTAATATCTCGCTGGACTCGTTTCTACTTGTCCTTCGGGAATCCCATTCCATCCTCCAAGAACTTGACCGTGCCTTGTCTAAGCAGCGGAATGGGACTTTGAAGTGGGTAGTGGCTGGCTTGCAAGAAGGGAGCGCCGTTGTAAAGGTGGAGAGCCGTGTCATCCGAGGCGATGAAGACCATTCCCTACGCGTGGCCCAACACTTCATTGATGGCATCCATACGATTCAAAACGAAGCTGTTACGCCGGCTCTGTTTTCGTTGGACACCATGACATCTATGCGCAGAATAGTACGGTCCCTAGGCACTAATGGAGTGTCAGCCCTTGAAGTAATTGCTCCCGACCTAAACAAATCAGTGGAACTTTCAAGCGAGTCCAGCGATAAGATCCAGGCCCTTGTGGGGGTCCATCATAAAAGCATCGGTTCGGTGGAGGGGAGGTTGGAACTCATTTCGATTCATGCCCGGGATCGTCGGTTCAATGTCTATCATGCAATTACATCGAAGGCTGTAAGATGTAACCTCCCCAACAGCATGGAACAGGAGGTTGTCGGGAGCCTGGGGCGAAGAATAAGCGTCTCTGGTCTAGTTTCGTTTAACTCTCGGGGAGAACCGATTCGGGTTGACGTAAACCATTTGCGGGTCTTTAAAGAAGAGGGAGAGCTCCCTTCTATTGCCCAAATACTTGGGTTGGTACCCGACATCACCGGTGACCTGACCACGGAGGAACACTTCCGGGAACTCCGTGATGGCTGAGCCTTTTGCCATGCCATACCTGGATTCTTCCGTCTTCTTCGCTCTTGTGAAACGGGAACAGATTGTATGTCCAAGCGGGTTGTCGCGGTGGGAGACTGCAAAGCACATTTTCGATGATGCTGAATCAGGCAAATACAAAATATTCACTTCCACGGCAACTATCGCTGAGGTGCGGCGCATTCGCCAACGAACCGAAACTCTGGACCAGGCAGAGCTCAGACAAATTCAGGAGTTCTTTCAGCACCAGTTTATTCTGACTATTGATGTTACTCGGGAAATTGCGGAGAAAGCCCAAGAGTTGGGGGGCCAATACGGCATCTCTCCAATAGACGCAATTCACCTCGCCACCGCCATCTGGTGGAAATGCGATGTTCTCCTAGTTTGGGACAAACCGTTTTCGCGGCATTTCCAGAACTTCCCCATTGAAGGGGTAAGAGTCACCGAGCCGTATTGGGAGGGGCAGCTGGAGGCATTCTTATTCATCGAAAATGGTACCCCAACCCTTGGGTCCGGAACCCACGATTTGACCCAAACCCGTGCCACCCCTGGAAATCCGAGAGCTCTTATTCCGCCATTACCTAGTAGTCAGTCAACTTTGGAATCGAAAGGGTAAAGGCGGTGAAGTTTGGATCGGGCGTCCTGGGTTTTGAACCGCCACTTGATACCAACTCGGGCGGCGTTGCGCTCCCGCACCAGTGCCTGGACTTCCCTCCCGAGCGCATCCTCGTCGGGGAGCCGCTGCTTCAGGCAGCAGCGGGACAGCACGCTGAACTCGATTTCCGCCATATTCAACCAACTCCCGTGCTTCGGGGTGTAGTGGAACTCCAGCCGTTTCGCAATCCGCCGGGCCTCGGCCGCTGGGAACGTCTCGTACAGCGACCCCGCGCGGTGGGTGTTGAGATTGTCCAGGACCACCCGCACCACCGGGACCTCCGGATAGGCTTCATCCACCAGCCAGCGCATCTGGTGGGCGAAGTCCTGCATGGTGCGCCGCTGGGTCACCGCCACCTGCCGCCACACGGCCAGCGGCTCGCAGGCCAGGAACAGATTGCGGGTGCCTTCCCGCCGGTACTCGTAGTCCTGCCGCCGGGGAAGTCCAGGCCGGGGCGGCAGAGAGGGCCGGGTCTCCGCCAGCAACTGGGTGGAGGTCTCGTCAAAGCAGACCACCGGACGCTGGGGGTCATACGGTTCGGCGTACAGGTCCAGCACGTCCTCCATGTGGGCCACGAACTCGGCGCTCACCTTGGGGATGCACCACTCCTGCTTCTGCCACGGCTTGAGAACGTTTTTTTGAGACGCTTACGCACTCCCTCGTGGGACATGGAGGACGCCAGCCCCAGTTCCACCACCTTGCCAGCCAGCAGGCGCAGGGTCCAGTGGTCGTGGCCCTCCGGCGCTGGACTGCAGGCCAACGCGATGAGGTGGGCTTCGCTCCGGTCGTCCAACTTCCGATGCCGGTTGACCTGGCGCCGGTCCCACAGGGCCCCGTCCAACCCTTCCTCGGTAAAGCGCTGCTTAATCCGGTACACGGTGCCCAGCGCCACATCCAGCGCCTCGGCCACCTTGGGAGCGGCCCAACTGTCGTCGCTCTTGAGGAGAATCCGCGCCCTGGCGGTCACTCGGGCCGAGCTTTTCCCAACCCGAATCAGATTCTGGAGTTCTTCCCGTTGTTCCGGCGCCAGCCGCACGGCGTACTTGTCCCTGATCATCACTGCCACCCCCCCCCCCCATCAGAACTTCATCCCAAGCAGTATACGACTATCGGCCAGATTCCTGTATGACTTTCAACATCAAGGTTGACTGACTACTAGGCATTTGAAGAATACTTGGCCCGCTTTCCTTAGTCTGATGACCAACCAACTTTGACTACTAACCCCCCTTCCCCAACCCCCAACCTGGAAACGCTGGAAATCTTGGTTAGTTACCCAGTCCAAGACCCTCATTGCCCAGGTCCGGGATTGGCTAGGGCACTTCCAGGAACGTTTGGGGTAAATCTTCATCCTCGTCCTGGTGGGCCGCACGATTCGCGAGCTTAACCACGACGACGCTACCCACATTGCCGCCGACGTCGACAACTACGCCATTCTTTCTCTCTCCCCCTCTCCATCGGCCTCATGGCCCTGATCAACGCGGAAGATGACACCGCACTCTCATGTCGGGCGGACTCGCGGGTCGGCCCCGCCAGCCAAAGACCGGGCCATGTTACAATCTTATAAGTAGGAATTCTCGTGCTTGAGCCAAGTAATTTCCTCAAGAACCGTGATTCCTGGAGGTTTCCCATGACGGACATTGTTACCGTTGTCCATAACGACTC
This sequence comes from Dehalococcoidia bacterium, assembly GCA_965205495.1. Taxonomy (GTDB): domain Bacteria; phylum Chloroflexota; class Dehalococcoidia; order Lucifugimonadales; family UBA3495; genus CATOSK01. Next base: position 2,936,908 of record CBDBHA010000002.1, on the reverse strand, counting down.
CCAAGGGTTGCCGGACTACGTGTTTGCTCTCACCTTGGAATACGATATGGAAGAGGGCCAATGGGTGGGTTCCTGCCTGGAATTGGGCACGTCCGCTTTCGCGGACACGCTGGAACAGGTCCAAGAGGAGTTGCACCAAGCCGTGGAGCTTCAACTGAACGAACTTGAAGGCTTGACCCAAGTTGAAGACTTCCTAAAATCAAACCATGTCCGCCTGACCCTCTTAGCCCCCGCCGCGACCACCCAAAAAGCCGGCTTCGCCGTGGCGGCCGGACCCCATCAGTGAAACTTGAATATCTCCGGGCGCGAGCTAATGCGGCTTCTTGAATTGGACGGCTGGACCAGGGGCGGACGCCGGACCCACGGAGTCTTTTTCCTTAAGTTGTTTCCAGGCGAGCGTTTCCCCCGCTCTACCGTCGTGCCCGACAAGTCTCAACCCTGGCCTCCCACCACCTTGGGAGCGATTCTAAGCGTCAAGCAGACCGCTTTAGGCCGCAACGGTCTTCAAGAACTGATAGACCGGTACAGTTAATTCGGGACTGCCACAAATTGCTCCCTTGCCACCAGAGGGCGCCCGTGACCGCCAAAATCCCCACCAACCATCCCTTCTGGAAACACTGGCTTTCCCAGATCCTTGCCCTTGTCAAAACCCTGATTGCCCAGGCCCGGGATTGGCTAGGGCACTTCCAGGAACGTTTGGGGCAAATCTTCATTCTGGCGTTGATTGGCCGCACCATTCGCGAGCTTAACGACGACGACGCTACCCACATGGCCGCCGGCGTCGCCTACTACGCCGTTCTCTCCCTTTTCCCCCTCACCGTCGGCCTCATCGCCCTTCTCAGCTTCGTCATCGACTCTAACCAGCTTCAGGCCCAACTGCTGGCCTTCTTTGCCGAGTACCAACCCGGAAGCGCCGGCGCCCTGGACGCCAACCTTACCGCCGTCAGCAATGTCCGGGGCTCTCCCTGGGTATCATCAGCTTGGGCGGCCTCTTCTGGACGGCCAGCGCGGTCTTCGGGGCTGTCAGCCGCTCCGTCAACCGGGCCTGGGACATCAACCAGGACCGCCCTTTCTATATAGCCAAACCGCGCCACATGATCATGGCCCTCAGCGTCGGAATCCTTTTTCTCTGTTCCTTCAGCGCCACCACTTCCCTCCAATACCTGGGCCGCTTCGAATTGTCAGATGTGCCCATCATCAGCGCAATGGAGCACACGGCCGTCTACGCCGTGGCCCGGGTGCTCCCCTTTTGTTTCACCCTTGTGATTTTCCTGCTGATTTACAAGTTCGTCCCCAACACCACCACGCGCTGGCGCTACATTTGGCCTGGCGCGGCGCTGGCCGCCGTGGCCTTCGAACTGTCCAAGAACGCCTTTGTGATCTATCTCGAGTCCTTTGCCAACTTCGAGAAGGTCTATGGCTCCCTGGGTTCCCTGGCCGCTTTCTTGGTCTGGATCTATCTGGCCTCTCTAATCCTAATCACCGGAGCCGAAGTTGCTTCAGAATACGAACGCATGAAGGAAGACCGGGGCAAGTCCGGGGAGTAGCCCATCCAACCACCCCACTCCCGACGCTTGACCCATAAAAACGTCTTGACGCCGCAACCCCGTCAACCCTACAATTACAACAACATAGATACTGATCACCGTGCCCCAGGAGGTTTGTTATGGCCATCACCATGGACGGAATAGAATTGGGCGTCGCCATCAGCGAAAAGGCCGCCGAGAAAATCAAGTACTTCGCATCCAAAGAAGGCATCATGGGCAACGTGGGCGTCAGAGTCGCCGTTAAGGGCGGCGGTTGCTCCGGCCTCACCTATGACCTGGACATCACCGACAAGGAGTTGGATACCGACAAGATTGTCGAGCAGTACGGCGTCAAGGTCATGGTCGACAAGAAGAGCTACATCTATCTCGTCGGCACCGAGTTGGACTTCTCCGACGGGCTGAACGGCAAGGGGTTCGTCTTCACCAACCCCAACGCTAAGAAGAGTTGCGGCTGCGGCACCTCCTTTAGCGTCTAACATCGCCGGGACACTGGCAGAATCAGGCCAATTCAGGGGCAGACAAGCCGGTCTGCCCCTGCCTATTTCCAGGTTAGCGCCAATCAGGAGGCCGCCATGACCGCTCCCGCCGTCTACTCCGACGCCACCGCCGAGTTCCGGGCCGCCACCGAAACCGCTGCCATTCATGACAACAGTCAGATTGGCCGTCTCAATGCCACCGGCGCCGACGGGCTGGACCTCATCAACCGCCTTTCCACCAACAAAGTTATCGACCTGGAACCGGGCCAGGGTGCGCCCACCATCCTTACTACCGACCGGGGCCGCATTCTCGACCTCATCGCCGTCATCAACCTGGGCGACTACACTCTCCTCCTGACCAGCCCCGGCCAGCAGCAGCCGGTCATCGACTGGCTGGATAAGTACACCATCATGGAAGACCTGGAAGTCACCGACATTACCGGACAGACCGCCCTCTTGACCGTTTGCGGCCCCACCTCCGAGACCGCCCTTGCGGAAGCCGCCGGCGTCAACCTGGCCCAGCTTCGGCCGTACCATGCACAAACCGCCGAGGTCGCCGGCCACGAGGCCACCATTATCCGGCGCCCCGTGGGGCGGCTGCCCTCCTTCGACCTGCTGCTGTCCCCGGAAGCCCAGCCCACCGTGTGGGACCACCTGACCGCCGCTGCAATCACCCCCATGGGCGCCGTGGCCTTCGAGTCCGCCCGGATAAGCCTCGCCGTTCCCCAACACGGCTCGGAGATGGGCGACGCCTTCAATCCGTTGGAAGCCGGACTCATCGGCTCCATCGACTTCGCCAAGGGCTGCTACATCGGCCAAGAAGTCATCGCCCGCCTGGACACCTACCAAAAGGTCCAGAAGCGTCTGGCTTTTCTAACCTTTCCCGACGACGCTCCGGTTTCCGCCGGAGACGCCCTGCAGCAGGAGGGCAAGGACGTGGGCAGGGTTACCTCGGTCAGCCGCAACCCCACCGACGGCCAATTGGTGGGTCTGGGCTACGTCCGCACCGCCGCCGCCAACGTCGGGCAACGCCTGGAACTACCAGGCTCCCCGGAGACCTGGGCGGAAATCCAAGACCTCCCCCAGCTCTTCGGCCCCGGCCAAGACCAATAGAACCCTTCCACGAAAACAGATGGGGGCGGGTTTTAACCCCGCCCCATGCTCTTCGACCGGAAAGCGCCGAGAATCACCAATTGTGAATCTCCGGCATGACCTCTTTCCCAAACAGCCCAATGTTGGACATGGTGGATTCGTGGGACATCCGCGACTCCTGCCCGTAGAAAATCAGGTGCTCCATCCCCAACCGGTCGTGTAGGTGCTTAATCTTCTCAAGCACCGTGTCCGGCGTACCGGCGACGATGTGGTAGTTCTCGTTAAGCTCCTCGTAACTCTGCTGGATCAACGGGCGGACGGGCGGACGGCCCGCCGCGCCGCCACCTGCTCCCCGGCTTGGGTCCGGTAACCCACCGGGTTCATAAACTCCCTCGGCCCCCGGGTCGTCGTTCCCATGCGCCAGATGAAGTGCTGCGCCTCTTTATCAGCCTTCTCCTGGGTTTCCGCGACGTAACAGCAAAGCAGGTAGCCGAAGTTGTCCGGCTTCGCCTGGTTGCCCACCTCGGCAGCAGTGTCCTTGTAAATCTGGAACAGGTCTTCGGTCACGTCCAACGGCGTCAAGAAAGCGACGTAGGTGTAACCGTGCTGGGCGACCCATTGAGCGGTCTCGGGGCTGGCGGTGCCGGGCACCCACACCGGAGGATGGGGTTTCTGGATGGGCACCACCCAGGAGTTGACCACCCGGAAGTTGTAATGGTTGCCCTCCCATCGGAAAGGGCCGGGTTCCGACCAAGTCTTGATTACCAGGTCGTGACATTCCTCAAACCGCTCCCGGTTGTGCAGAGGATTGCCGTTGGTGGCCAGGGTCTCAACTCCGGTGCCCCGCACCATTCCGGAGATCACCCGCCCGCCGGAAATGACGTCGATCATGGCGATCTCTTCCGCCAAACGGACCGGGTTCTCATGGATGGGCAGGATGTTGCCCAACAGCAGGATTTTGGCCTGTTTGGTGATGCGGGCCAAAACGGCCGCCGACAGATTGCAGGAGGCGTTCATGCACGAAGGCGTGTTGTGGTGCTCGTTGACCATGATGCCGTCGAAACCCATCTCATCGACATAAACGCACTCGTCAAAGTACCGCTGAAACAGGTTGTTGGCGGTGGCGGGATCGAAATAGGTGTTGGGGAAGGTCAACCGCAATGAAGGGTACTTTTCGCCCTCTTCGTCCGGATCCTCGTGATAGGGGAACTCGCTGAAATAGTAGACCTTCATCTCGCCACGCCTCCTGGAAAGTTAACCCCGATTATACATGGGCTGCAAAATGAACCTGTTCACTCCGAAACCAAAACCCTCGGTCGCCGAAGTCGACCGGAACCCCACAGGTTTCACCGGGAAACCATGCCTGAATCGGTAAATCAACAGAGGGCCCCCCACCTGACACAAAGGCCCTTAAATCCTTAGCTGCACCCGTTGCGTATCCTGCCCGCAATGGGTAAGCAGTGTTTTGGCGTTGTTAATAGTTGCTTTGGAACTGACGCTCCCTTCCATGACCAAGGGGGTCCCTTCCAATTTAATTTGGTTCGCAAAAGGGTTGCCGCTCTGGTGGTGGGGGTCTTTGTTTAAAATAAACCGCTTATTACCCGATTTCACAGGAACGTTGCCCAAGGTCAACAACTTTTCCCGCCATAACCATTCCGCTGTGAACCGTTGTATATCTTTCCAATGGGAGACTTTTCGATCACTGCCATCTGAAAAACGGATTGCCGAGGGAGGAGAACAGCCAACTTCGGCAACGAAAGCAGCTAAGGTAACCAACCCCTCGGATGGAGATGCGGCCGGTTGTATGGGTGGAGAACCGGCCGCCTCGACGGGTTTTTCGGGTTCCCATTCCGCTATAGGCTCGTTAGGTGGCATAGGTTTACCACTACTCAGATTGGGCCGCCAGAGCAGCAGCAATTGCAGGGCGAGTTGGTGGGTATCTTTCCCAGCGATAGTTACATCCAAAATGCGGCGCTCATCCAATGTTCCTCGCTGGAATACCTGGTACATTTCCCAATGGTTCCCGTCGGTCAACCCGGCGTACTCAACACCTGACGCGTTGGAATAATTCAGCATTTGCAACCGGTGAGAATCTAACCCTTCCCCAAGCTTCTTGGCTTCGATGAACATGACAGGGTTTTCACTTGGCCCCAGCAAGGCATAATCGGCTCGTCCACTGGCAATGTACTCTGGGTACACCAAGCCGGGATCAGTCGTATCCCAACCCAAAGCCGACAGCAACGGGTCTATTAGAGCCATCCTGGTCCGCGTCTCGTTGGCTTGCAACACAAAACGGTGCTTCTCCATCCGTTGTTGGAGAGTTTCAATTACACCGACCAGATCGTCCAAAAGCACTGTTTCCTCCTGTACCGCGACAAAGGTCACCCTATAACGGTCTCACCGTAGAGCAGAAGTTAAGAGAGTACTGGGGACACATAGAAACCCCGTCGTTAAGGGTGATTATACATTACCCTCTACGTTCCCCAATAGCGGTCGCCGTAGTCGCCCAACCCTGGGACTATGAACTTGCGCTCGTCTAACCCTGCGTCCACCGCCGCCACGGTCATGTTTCCTTCGGGGATCAGGGAACTAAGCCGCTGCCAACCCTCCGGCGCCGCCAGGACTCCGGTGTAGAAGATGTTCTCCGGCGAGTACTGCCGCTCCAGCAGCAACCCGACGGCCAACGCCATACTGCCCCCGGTGGCCAGCATGGGGTCGAGGACCAGAGCTTTTGTGGGCAGCGTTGCGGGAAGCTTCCGGTAGTAGGCTTGGGCTTCAGCGGTCGTCGCGTCGCGGGCCATACCAAGCATGGCTACCGGACTATCGGCCAAGACCTGGGTGAAGGACGGGAGCAAAGCCAAGCCGGCCCGCAGGATGGGAACAAGCATCACGTGGCAGGAAACCCCTGCCGGGTCGTTCACAGCCCCCAACTTTGGCAAAGTCGAATCGCACAACAAACGGGCCAACCCGTCGGAAGCCCGCCGGAACTCCGCGGTGCCGTTGCTCCGGTCGCGCAACGCTTCCAGAAACTGTCCCATCTCGTCGGTCAACCGCTACTCACCCCGGTTGGATAGACGTCCTTTAACCCAGTTACTCCACCACCTCTATCGTTCCCTCCGGGGTGGCGGCCAGGAGCGGGGTTAACTCGTAACCCTGCCGGCGCAACTCTTCGGCGCCGCCCTCCCGCCGGTCGAGAACCACGAAAGCCCGGACCACGGTGCATCCCGCCCCTTCCGCCGCCCTGATGGCGTGGAGCAACGACCCACCCGTGGTACAGGTATCGTCAACGATGGCTACCTTGCTGCCCGGCCGCAGCGGACCTTCAATGAGTTGGGCCGTTCCATGCTCCTTGGTGTCCTTCCTCACAATGAAGGCGGGAATCCCATCCCCTTGCAGTTGACTGGTCATGGCTACCGCCGTCACCATCGGGTCCGCCGCCAATGTGGGTCCGCCGACTGCCTCGGCCCCCGCTGCCAAAATCAGCGGAGTCAACGCTTTTCCGATGAGCAGCGCCCCTTCCGGGTCCAGACTCAACAAACGCCCGTCGAAGTAGTAATTGCTTTTCCGGCCGGATGAGAGGGTAAAGTCACCGTACTTCAATGCCCCCCGTTCCACTGCCAACTCCAGTAAGCGTTCCACGGTTTCCCGCATCGTCAACACCACCAATTCGTCAATTCAATCTAGCGGCTTTCGCGGTAGAGGCCACGTTGCCGGATGTATTCCTCCACCGCTGCTGGGACAAGATAACGCACCGAGATACCCAGCCCGATCCGCCGCCGTACCTCCGAGGAACTAATCTCCATGCGGGGCACGTTTACCAGAGTCAGGCCCGGGCCCGCCGCCGGATAACGGCCCACCACCTGGTTGACATCCACCCCCTGGTGCCCCGGGCGGTTCACCACGGCCAACCGGCACAGGCTTACCAGAAGCTCCGGGTCCCTCCACCGGTGGAAGTTCTCCAAAGCATCCATCCCGATGATGAAGTGCAACTCTGCCGCATCACCCAACTCCTGGCGCAGTTCTTGCAGGGTATCCACCGTGTAAGTTGGGCCACTACGGCGGACCTCGTGGACCCCAGCCTCGAACGCAGGGTTGGATTGGACCGCCAACTCAACCATCTTGAGGCGGTCTTCGCCGCGGGCCGCCGGCCTCTCTTCCCGCAGCCAGGGTTGGCCGGCCGTCATGAAAATAACCCGGTCCAGGTCCAGCCGGGTGCGGGCTTCTTCCGCCACAACGAGGTGCCCCCAGTGGACGGGATCGAAGGTCCCTCCGAGAACTCCGACTTTCAATTGCTCCCCGCCAAAGCTCAACCTACCGCCACAAGTGGGAAGCAACCACTAAACCGATCAGGGGAAAGTCTTAGAACCACTCCATCTCCATCCGCCCGATGCGGATGGTATCCCCCGGAACGATCCCCGCATCATGAAGCCGCCGGGCAATCCCGAGCCGGTTCATTTCGCGCCAGAGTTGCAACATAACGCGGTAGTCCCGCATATCCGTATTGAACGTCAACCGCTCCAAGTCTTCAGACTCCACAACGAAAATGCCGCCGTCCATGTAAAAGCGGTTGCCCCGCCGGCCCCTGGGCCTCGTTTGGAAACCCTCACCCTCTGGAAGCTTATCTTCGGCGAATGGGAATACCGAGGCCGACCGTGCATACTCCTGCCCAACACCTACCGCCGCCGAAACCGGTTGGGTCGTGGGTAGGTCTTTAGGCAGGTCTCGGAGCAACTGGAATAGGTGACGCAATAATTCCTCTACACTCTCTCCACTAACGGCCGAGATGAAGAAAATGCGGGGAACGTCGCCATTTTGGTCTCGCAACTCTTCCCTTAGGACAAATTCCAACTCTTCCCGGCGCTCCCGAACATCAGTTACATCCATTTTGGTGACGGCCAAAACCTGGGGTTTCTCAGCCATCAACGGGTCGAACTCCATCAACTCGTTGTTTATCATTTGAAAGTCTTTCACCGGGTCAGGCGATAGACCATCAATCAGGTGCAGGTAAACCCTGGACCGCTCCGCGTGGCGGAGGAACTGGTCCCCCAAACCCACTCCCTGATGCGCTCCCTCCAACAACCCTGGGACTTCCATCATAACGAAATCAGCATCACCCCTGGTTACCACGCCTAAAATCGGTTCCACAGTGGTAAAAGGATAGTCGGCAATACGGGGTTTCGCTGCTGAGCACCTGGAAATCAACGTAGACTTGCCGGCGTTGGGTTTAGCCAGCAGACCCACATCCGCAAGGAGTTTCAACTCTAGGAACAACACCACCGACTCACCTTGCTCACCTTGCTGGGCCAGCATAGGTTCCTGGTTGGTGGGGGAAACGTAATGGGTGTTACCCCAACCTCCCTTACCGCCCTGACCAACCAGCGTGGGAGTTTCATCGATTACATCGGTGAGAAATTCGAGGTTCTCACGGTAGCGGCCGGACATACGCGAAACGACAGTTCCCACAGGAACCTTGATGTAGGTGTCGTTTCCGTTGGCTCCCCGTTGGTCTTTCCCTTTGCCATGCACGCCACGGTCGACGTAAAAGGTGCTATTAAACTTAAGATGAATCAGAGTATTCAGAGAAGGGTCCCCGACGATGTAGGCGCTGCCACCATCGCCTCCATCACCGCCGTTGGGCCCTCCGTTGGGCCGGAACTTTTCGTGTAAAAAGCTGACGCAGCCGTTACCGCCGTTACCTGATTTTACGTTGATTCTTACTGTATCAATCATTTGTAGAACAATAATATTTAATAGTAATAATGGTGTTGATTTTGTGGAGAGTCTCTTGTGGGAGTGCTGGAGTAGAAGTTGACTGCCGTTATTCTAACATGGACAAGGTTTGGGTTATGGTGGATATCTGAGTGTTAAGCGTGGATAAGAATGAGAGGGGGTGTTGGCCGGGAAATAAGGCGGAGGATGGTTAATATTGCATCCACGACGAGGTTCTTGTTTTCAACTGGGTGCCGGAGAATTATCAACGGTATTTTTGAGTTATCAACGCGATTCTGGGACTTATAAACGATATCGTTTGATATTGGGTAATCGCTGGGCCGGTGGAAGGCAGCGGTGCCGGGGGTGACGTGGCTAGGTGAATATTGCTTCCTTCACGGTTAGAACGTCCTGCCGAAGGATGGGGTCTTCGTTAATCTCGCCGTTTATCTTGCCCGCGCCGTGGATGACCGTCGAGTGGTCGCGTCCTCCCAGGAGCCGGCCAACCTGGGTGGGGGACATCTCCAGCTCGTACATGAGGAGGTACATGGCAACCTGGCGGGCCTGGGCAATTTTCTTGGTGCGGCGCTTGCCCAGTATCTCGTCGGTGGAGACCTTGAAGTAACCGGAGACGGCGTCGATGATACGCTGGGGGTCGATGGCGTGGCGGTCGGTGCCGGCGACCAGTTCGTCCAACACGGTAGAAGCAAGCTTCGGAGTAATGGGGCAGTCCATAAGCTGGGAGTAGGCCACGAGACGATTCAGAGACCCCTCCAGCTCGCGGACGTTACGCTGGACCCGCTTGGCGATCAGTTCCAGGATGGCGTCATCGAGGGTAACGTGAAGCTCGTCGGCCTTGGCGGAAAGGATGGCCATGCGGGTTTCCAGGTTGGGGGGTTGGATATCGGCGATGAGGCCCCACTCAAACCGGGAGCGCAGGCGGTCTTCCAGGAGAGCAAGGGCGTTGGGCGGCCGGTCCGATGTGATGACCATCTGGCGGCCAGAATTGTGGAGGTCGTTGAAGGTGTGGAAGAAGCTCTCCTTGGTCTGCTCCTTGCCGCTCATGAACTGGACGTCGTCGATGAGCAGTACTTGGACGCTGCGGTAGCGGTAGCGGAACTCCTCGGTGGTCTGGCTGCGGATGGCGGAGATGAACTCGTTGGTAAACTGTTCCGAGGTCACATAGAGGACCGAGAGGCCCCGGTTGACGCAACTGCGGCCGATGGCGTAGAGGAGGTGGGTTTTCCCCAGTCCGACGCCGGAGTAGAGGAACAGGGGGTTGTAGCCCTGACCGGGTGCGTCGGCCACCGCCTGAGCCGCGCTGTAGGCCATGCGGTTGGAGGGGCCGACGACGTAGGAGTCGAAGGTGTACTTGGGGTTGAAGGTGAACCCGGGGGTCGTCCTAGAGAGAGGGTCGTTGGCCGCCGCGTGGACTGGCTCGGGGCCGGGGGGGAGACCGGCAGGGGTTTCCGGAGCCGGAACTTCTGGGACGGCGAGGCCGTTGGCGACACGGAAACTGAGGCCGACGGCGTGTTTGGCGAGCTGTTCCAGGGTGAGTTGAATATCCCGATACATACGCCGTTCCAGCCAGGCCACGGCGAAGGTGGTGGGGACTTCCACGACGAAATGTGAGTCGTCAAAACTGACGGCGCGGCTGTCGCGGAGGAACTGGTCGAAGGTGGTTTGGGGCAATTGGAGCTGCAGCCTTCCCAACACGGCACGCCACACCTCCCGGGCCGATCGCTCTTGCATGGGGCAAAATCCCGCCGGGGTTTGTATTGGGACAGGATAACATCGGCTACAGGAGGGAACGCAACCGGCTGGAAGGGGGGCTCATGCTTGGAGGCCGTAACGAATATTAATATTTCTGGGCCTGGGGCCAAGATGGGCCTGGCAGCCCGGCGTTGTGGTGATTGGGCTACGGGTGTCAAAGAACGGCGGCGGTTGCCGGAATGGAAATTGAATGCTGGCGTATTTCGTACCTTATAGTGTTAAATCGCCGTAGGGACGACATGCCGGGGACGGGAAGTGTCCCGGCGGAGTTGAGGCCGGGTTGCCGGAAGAATTGTTAACGATGTTAAGGTCTGTTGACAAACAGTTTGACCGATTGTCAACGGACCTGGCAAGGGGCAGATGTCAGTGGTTACGGGAACGGCAGTTTTGGGACGGGCCTGGAGGAAAGGGACGAAGGAATGAACCAACGGCAGGGGAATGATGAAAGGCCGGCGCCGCCGGAGCAGTTGAAGCCCTGGTACTACCAATACTGGTTCTTGTATCCGGTGTTCGTCTTCTGGCCGGTGTGGGCGGTGCTGATAATCCGGAGTCCGTGGCACAACGGGATGGCGTCGGGGGCGGTGGCGTGGGCGATGTTGTTCGTCGGTGGGTACGCCATTGGGTACGACCAGTTGTGGCAAGACCGGGCGTTGAATGATTTTACGATTACGATAACCGTCCCTGGGATGATTCTGACGGTGGTGACGCAGGTTTTGTGGTTTCGGGACCGGAAGCGGGTGCGGGAGTTGGCGGCGGAGTGGGAGAGGACCGGCGGGCCCGCCGGCGCGGCGGGCGGCGTGGCCGATGGTGAGGAGGGAGGGGCCGCGGGCCAGTTGAGGAGTTCCCGGCGGGGGCGGCGGCGGCGGCAGAGCCGGGGGCGGCGGGGGAGGTAGGGGAGTTGGTTATTGGGGGAACTCTCCCTGGGTTGTTAGGGCTTCTCTAGCGACGGTTTCGGCGATCCAGGCGTTCAGGCTTTTCCCTTCGGCGGCGGCGGCCCGATGGACGGCGGGACTAAGGCGAAGAGGAACCCTGCCGGAGTAGGGTTTGTCCGGCTCCTGGTCCTGCTCGGCGCACATTGCCAGGTAATCGTCGATTGAGAACCGGAACTCTTCGTCAAGCTGGGCAACGGAGGTTCCCTCGAAAAATATCACGTCGCGGGTGTCGATTACCTCGCCGTGGAAAACGCCGGCATCATGGTCGTACTTGACCGCGGCCCGGTACCCCTTGTACTCCATCATGGTTGTATTCCGGCCTCCAAGTGATATGAATCGGGTAACATGGGGGCGGGGTGGGTTAGGCGAGGTGGAAGCGTTTGAAGGCCTCGGCGTAGGGCATACCGACCTGCTGGCCGATGCGGCGGCGCCAGTTGCGGAGGTGTTTGCCGGCGTCTTCGGGGGAGACCTGGCTGGCGTGGGCCCGGAGGGCGGCGATGGCGGTGTCCATGCAATCGGTGACGTCGACGTATTGGTCGGCGTTTTCGGACTCCATGATCCAGAGTTCCTGTACCTTGTGGGGTTCGAGGCCCTGCTCCAGGAGTTCGGGAAAGGTGAGGCGGTCGCGGGCGGCGGGGTAGACGGCGGAGAGGGTGGCTTCGCCGACGGCCAGGTGGTCGGGGTGGCCGATGTAGCCGGAGCCGGTGAGGTGGCGGTTGGGGCCCATGGTGATGATGATTTCGGGGCGGCGGCGCCGGATTTCCCGGACGATGTCGCGGCGGAGGTCCAGGGTGGGTTGGAGCATGGCGTCTTCGTGGTCGAGGAAGATGACGTCGTGGAGGCCCAGGATTTTCCCGGCGGCGAGCTGCTCTTCCTGGCGCAGCTTGATGAGCTGGGGGCCGGTGATATTGGGGTCGTCGCTGCCCTTGCTGCCGTCGGTGCAGAGGAGGTAGTCGACGGCGATGCCCTGGGCGCACCACTTGGCGACGGTGCCGGAGCAACCCCATTCGGCGTCGTCGGCGTGGGCCACGATTACCATGGCCCGTTGGTATTTTTGTTCGGGTGCGTCCATGGAGTATCGCCTCCGGTTTTGGCGTGAAAAACCGGCCTGGGGCGGCCGGCTGCCAGCCAGTTTAGCACATTTTGGGCGGTGGACGGCCCAGGGAGAGCGGGGGCGGTCCTTCGACGAGCTCAGGACGACCCTTCGACGTGCTCAGGGCGAGCGGGTTGGGCTTGGTCAGGATGGGCCTTCGACACGTTCAGGATGGGGCCTGGTCAGGATGGCAGGGGGTAGGCCTGGGCCCAGGGGATCAGGGTCTTGTAGAGCTGAACGGTGTCGGGGGGTTGGTCCTTGGGGCGGCATCGGTTGAGGTAGTTGATCACGCCGGTAAAGGGCGGCAACCGGAAGCCGGCCCTGACGACCCGGTGGATGAAGTCGTGGGGTTCGGGAGGGGTTTTGCCCTGGTCTTGGGCCTGGGCCCATTCGAGGCACTCCTCTTCGGCCATGCGGTAGAGGACGACCTGGGCGCGGGCCAGGACCAATTTGCGGTGGATGGCGCGGACGCGGGACCTGAGAGCTGCGAGGTTCATTTCTTTCCCATCTTTCCGAAGTGGGCGACCCAGGCGGGGAGGGCGTCCTCGAGGGCCTGGATTTCTTCATGGAGCAGTTGCGCTTCGTTGAATTTGCCGGAGAAATCGAGAGCGGTGCGGATGGCGCGCATCCGCAGGGCGGGGTTGGGGTCTTCCAGGGCGTCGGTGAGGGCAATTACGGCCCGGAGGGAGATTTGCTGGAGTTGGAGGCGGGCGAGTTGGCCGGACTTATCGGCCTGTTCGGCCAGTTTTTGGCGGAATTCTTCGTCTTTTAGCCAGCGGTGGAGGGTGCGGCGGCTGACCCGGGACATGCGGGCGGCGGCGGCTACCGAGTTGGCGCCGGCCAGGATGGGAATGGTGGCCCGTTGGCGGGAGGTGAGGGGTTTTCTTACCGGCGTTGGATTTCTGTTTAGCCTGGGCATTCTGGGACATGGTGGGCCATGGCGCCTCAGTGGCGGTTTAAATTTGGGGTTCCTCTGTTGAGGTTTCAGTAGGGTTAGGTTGGGATGCGACCATAAGGGTCCAGAATTGATGGGTTAGCCTGCCCCAATAGTCGTCATTCCGGCCCCCGTATCAGGTAGGGGGCAGGCAAGGAACCGGAATCCAGAACCGGCGGCAGGCATTGAGGTCCAGGCCGGCAAAGATTCCTGGATTCCGGCCCTGGGCCGGAATGACGGTTGTCAGGATGACTCCTTAATCCTGAACAGTTGCGTGCTACTGGCCGCTAGTAATAATGTTACAGAGTCGTCACCGTAAATGGGAAGGGGCTACCTGTCAGTAAATGGAAATTGGGGGATTTTGGGTGGGGGCGGTGGGGTGATTGGTATACTGGGGCCATGCCGATGCTTTGGGCGCAGACCGTGAGTTTTGAGTTGGTGGAGCCGGGGGACGTCTTGCCGGTGGTGATCAAGTGGGAGACGGAGGAGAGCATCGCGCGGGTAAACTCCCGGTGGCAGGGGGAGCGGGAGTTGGAAAACGGGGAGCCGGCCGGGGAGTTGTGCGAGGAGGCGGTGGGGGAGTATGTGGTGGAGCTTTTGGGGAAGGGGTTTCCGGCGGAGCGGGTGGCGGCGCCGGAGAGTTCTCTGGAAGTGGAGATGGCGGGCAGCGTCAGGGCCGGTGACATTATTAGTTTATCGGGGCGGGTGGTCTCAAAAAGGGAGGTTGATGGGTTGGGGTTGGTTGAGTGCGCGGTGGTGGTGGCGCAGGAGGGGGATGTTGGTGAGGAGCGGGTGATTGGGACGGGAAGGGCGTGGGTGGCGTTGAAGGTGGGGGGTTAAGGCGGGAGTTGTGGAACGGTGTTTGTTTGTTGACCGGGGTTGGGGGGGCCTTCGACGGGTGGTTCGTGGTTCGACAGGGCTCAGTTGGATGATGGGGGGTTGGGGGGCAATAAAACGTAACTGCTCAGAATTAAGGAGTTAGCCCAACCCAAGGTCTGTCATTGCGTCCACCGTAACGGGTACTGGGCGGGCTTTGAGCCGGAATCCAGAATGGTCGGGGAGAGACCAGCGTTCGAAATGACGGGGATTCCTGGATTCCGGCTCAAGGCCGGAATGACGGGTTGATGTCAGGATGACTCATCAATTCTGAACACTTACAGTTAAAAGACTGCTCTTAAAATAGCGGGGGGCTTTTCAATTTTGGAGGTAGAGGCCGGTTGGTGTTGGCGGGCGAGTTGGCATCCCGATGGTAATTGTGGGGGAGGGTGGATTCCGGGGTTGTGGGTTGGGTTTGGCGGGGAGTTTAGACCCCTCGCTACGCTCGGGTTGACAGGTGGGGGTGGTTCGTCCCTCGACAGGCTCAGTGCGAACGGAGAGGGGATAATCAAAAAGCCTTGCGGTTCCTCCCCGATCTCCCATCGGCTATAATGGGCCACGCCTATGTTGTCGTCATGGTTTAGTTGCGGTTCCTCCCCGATCTCCCATCGGCTATAATAGATGTCTACCTTCCCAGCTTGGTGACAGGCTTGGTAAGGTGGGCATTTGCTGACGAAAAAATGATGCGGACGCGTCAAAAAAGAGTGAATTGCTCTGGGTTTTTGTTGGCGGGCAGTCGCCCTTTCCCCTGGAAGCTGACGATATTTTTATACTGCTTGTCGGTGAAATAGATGACTTGGACGTTGCCGGATGGCGGCAGCGCCGACTGGACCCGACGGGTATAGACCTGGGCCTGCTCCTTGCCTGAGCAAAATCGGAGGTACACCGAAAGCTGGCATCGATAGAATCCCTGGTCCAAAAGGAATTTCCGGAAATTGTTGGCGTCCCTGCGTTCCTGCACGGTGACCGTCGGCAGGTCGAAGAGGACCATCATCCACATCAGCCGGTACCCGGAGAGCAATGGCGGTTCCTCAGTTGGAACCGGTATGCGCCCCAACCGCGGGACGTTCGGGCAAGACCAGCGCCGGTTTCCCGGTCTCGAAGGACTGGGCCAGTGACTGGGCGGCACGCTCCAGGCACGTCTGGAGCGGTGACGTTCCCCTCTCCGTTACCAGGTCCATCATGAGGACTGCCGCCAGGTCGCGCTTGACCTCGATACTCAGCTCTTCTCGCCGGTGTGAGACCAGTCCGGCCACCGCATGGTCTACCAGCGGACGGAAGGGTTCCATCAGGTCGTCCACCAGGCACATGCTGTTCCCGCGGTTGCTGTGGTGAATACCGAGGGAGGGATGCAACCCGGCTGACACGATGGACCGGGCGGTGGCGGCCCGCAGCACCGTGTAGCCATAGTTGAGGAGCGGGTTGGGCATGGGACCGAAACGATCACGCCTGAAGGAATGCCCGAAGAGCCGAGGCCAGTACCGTCTCGCCGCCTGCGCCTCCAGATTGTCGGGGTCTCCGGACCGCACTCTCCGCACCAACTCTCCCAGGCCGCCGCCGGACACTTCGAGCAACTCGAGCACGATCCCCTGCTGAACAATTTTGGCTTTCACCAGGGCCTGCCACAAACGCTTCCGCAGGGGAAGGGATGCCTCCAACTGGCATCGCATTCGCAGGGCTTGGACGTGATGCCCTTCCAGGGGCCAAATCCAGGCCACCGGCAGGTAGTTGTCGCCGCACAGCGCTACGGCAGCGCCACGCCGGGCCAATTCCGTGATCAAGTCGTTGGAATAGGTCAGACCGCGGGCATTGCAGAGAAGGACGGCGATGTCGTCCAGTGGGACTCGCCCGTCTTCCGCGCCGTTGCAGGACACAGTCATGAAACCGCGATCTCTGGCCAGGTGGAGCCCCTCGCTGGCTATTTCTATGACGCGGCCAATCATTGCTTCCGGGGCCCAGGATCCAGCACGCGCCCGATTTCGTCCACGCCCAATTTCCGGAAGCCCCGCTGTTGGAGTTGCCGGGCTGAGTATTTGTTCACCTTCATTTCTTTCTTCCTGACACGGCCATCAACATTGGCTTCATTGTGCTCGTCCAGAACGACCAACGTTCTGCCATCTTTTTCAGTCCACATCTTTCGTACGCGGACGATACGACGGTCCTGACCATTGCCCAATGCGCCCATATCATCAATCTGAAGCCGCATGAGGCGCGTTGCGCTGGGGTCTTTCCTCCCCGATTTGTCAGCGGGCCGAAATCCCTCTATGTCGAATCCGGGTTGATTGGCATGGAAGGCATTCACTATGACCATCTGCCAGGTTCCGTCCCGCAGCCGCCAAATATCAGCGAATTCGTTTCGGCCGGGCAGGTATCCCTTATAGGACTTTCCAGTTCTATCCTGGATAGGTATGACTGTCTGTCTGTCCAGCACGCGGACACGCCGCACGGTCTGGAGGCGGCCCTCCCGAGGCACACCTTCGGTGGCGGCTCGTTCCGCGAACCTGGCGGGCAACTCGGCCGCCCTGACTCCTTCCGTTTTGATGGCGGCCTCTACCCGGTCCCATAGCTCCAACAGGGCCACACGCATGGCCGGGTCGCGGACAGCGTCCAGGCCGCTCCGATTATTGAACTCCCCGAGCTTCTTTCGGGTTACGACTTGAGAAGGGCCGTTCTCCGACAACTCCACCAGTCCATAGGCCGTATCGTTGTGCAGTTGGCCGGTAGTTTTCCCATTGCCCCCGCGTGTCCCGTGGTCCGGCTTGTAGGAAACCACCAGACGGTCAAGGAACGGCCTCAATTGGTCCCTGTGGAATCCTTCCCAAGGGGGCGGAGTCAGGGATCCCAACCTTTGCTCCGCATCGTAACGGTTGGACGCTGAGGCCAGAGCGAATCGATGGAGCAGCCTCCGGGTGGTGTTGGCTACCACAAAGGCGTCGATCGCATGGTGGCGGTGGTCGTCGCGCTGCTTGCGGGTTAGCTCACCCGTGTCCGACACGCGGAGCATTCCCTCCAAGCCCCACCCACGCCGTAGCAGCGCCGTCAGCCGCCCAGGCGCGGCCCGGAACACACTGGCCCTCACTTTTCTCGTCGTACAGGTGGGCCAGATAGGTCCGTGCGGTACGGGAAAGGTAGCCGGTCTCGTTCAGTTGGCGGTCCAGGAACGGGTCGTCCTCCTCAAACCGCGACATTGCGTCCGGCCGGAACCGCCAGCGTTTGTTCTCGGGGAACCCGCCGGTACGGGTCAGCAAATCTTCGTAGTTGTATCCCGGCGGACTGTGGCCGAAGGCTTCGTGGGGAGACCGGTCGCCCTTGGCCCGGTTGGCAGCGGCGATGCACACCACCATGTTGGCCATGGAATTATCCAGAGTTCTGGAGAACGGCAGGATGTGGTCGACCTCGGTCTGGTTGGAAACCACAACTTCAAAGGAAAGGGAGCGGCCGGTGTAGGGACAGACGCGGGCGTGGATTGGCCCCTGTCCCTCCCACAGGCGGAGCTTCCGGAGCAGGTCGGGGGTTGGCTCCTGTTCTGCGTCCTCCAGCATCTTGGCAAAGCGCCGGTTGCGCTCCCCGCCCTCCCGCTGTTCGCTCTCGTAACGCCGGAGTTGCTCCCGGCTGGATTTCAGGTCTCGGGCGAGTTCGACCGCGATTTCCTCGGGCTTGCCGTAGACCTGAATCAGCCGGTTGACCACACGGCGGAGCTGGTTCAGGCCAATGTGGACAGTGGGATTGCCAATACGGCCGTAGCGG
Source organism: Dehalococcoidia bacterium (assembly GCA_965205495.1). GTDB lineage: Bacteria > Chloroflexota > Dehalococcoidia > Lucifugimonadales > UBA3495 > CATOSK01. Next base: position 2,918,729 of record CBDBHA010000002.1, on the reverse strand, counting down.
GCCGGTTCGCCGTCCTTCCCGGGGTCTTTGGTTGGGTCTGCGCCCACGGAGTCGCGCGGCAGGACCTCTCCGTAGTAGGGCAGGGACTCATGGGCCTCGTCGTTGCGGAAGTCCGAGTGGTGAGGGTAGCCGGCGGCCTGCACCGCCTCCGAATACATCCGGCCATCCCGCAAATGAGGGAGTATCTTGGCGAAAAGGCCATCGCCAAGATTTCCGTACCCGGGCGCCAGGGAAACACCGGACACGTCTTCAGCCGATGCTTCGTTCAAACCCCATTCCTCCACGGCCTTTCGCCGGACGGCTTCGGGGTCCTCGCTTTCGAGCAGGAACCTTGCGATTTCGTTGCGTTCCTCGAGAGGCAGGCTCAGCCAGCGGTCTCCGAACCGCCCCCTGGCACTCAGACGGGCGGTCGTCTCGTCCCCCTTGATGCTCCTGCGTCCGCCGTGAGCCAAGTTGAAGGCGGCTCCCGGCGGCAGTCCGAGGTCCCGCGTGGGCTTGACCTCTCGATCGTCCCTGCCCTCACGCAGCTTTATGTCCTTGCCGGAGCGCAGCCTTTTCAGGACGCGGTCTCTTTCTTACTGGCTGAGCGGACGTTCCGGCTTGGAACCCTCCTGCACCCTCAGGTTGTTGACCTCCTGGAGCATCCGGAATTCCTGGAAGACCGGCAGCGCTTTGGCCGCCCGTTTTTCCCTGCTTTCAAATTCGAATTGGCACCAGCCCGGGTCAACGGGTTTCAGAGGCCGTTGGAAGAAGATAATTTCCCGAAGCCTCTCCCACTGCTCCTCAGCCAGGGCGTGGTGCCTCCTTTGCGCCTCCTGAATGGAATCGAACTCGTCCACGTACATGCTTCGGTCGGGGTAAAGGCCCAGGCCCTCCCGGGCGCGGACCGTCTCCCGTTCTTCGTGCCGACGCGCCAGGAACTCGCCCAGGGTTCGCGCTCCGCTTTCCTGGATGCTGCGGCGCAGTTCGTCAATCGCGGCGCTAATCTTCTTTCCCTCCACCTCTTCGCCGCTGCCTGCCTTGCGGTTGGATCTGAAGCCACGCCTCTGGTCCAGGTGGAACAGGGCCCGTCCCAACTCAAAAGGTTCGAGCGGGCGGTCCAGAGCCTGGGCTCTAAGCCGGTAAGGGTCGAGACGCTGTACTTCCTTGCGTTCCTTCTCATCCTTCGGCATCAGGCCGAATTCAACGAGGGCCAGCATCAGTTCGGCGCGGCGCTGCAGGTAGCGGTCCCGGCGGCGGCGCTGGCCCCGGGCCATGCGCCGGGCGACGGCATTGGATGTTTTGTGTCTATCCCGACCATCGGGAAAGATGCGGGCTCCCAGTCCCAGTACACCGCAAGGGTTGCCCCTATCGTCCAGGTTGACTGCGGCCCAACCGATGGAGTTTGTCCCTAGGTCGAGGCCCAGGCGGTACCTGCCGCCTTTTTCGGTTGTCATGGCCCGCGTCCTCCTAAACTATCCTTGACGTGTAGTAATGAGTTACAGTATCGAATTTGGAGGGTCTTACAATTGGAAGGTCTTTTTCCAGATTCCGGGGGAACCGGGGGGGTGGGTCATCGATTGCCGCATTCTGGAGTTTTCCGAATCGATGTCTCGCTGCTCTAGCCACTTTTCCGTTGAGGACACGTTCTCATTTTCGAACTCGTACACCACGGCATATTGAGGCTCCCCTCGCACGACCTTCCAGCGGCGGCCGCGAATGCACCCAGGCACTTTTTCGTAGTTTGGCACGTAGACGCCGCTGTACCACTTGTTCCATTCGGATTCATGCTCGGGGGTTATGCTCATTCGGCCGATTTGCAGCGCCGGGGCCATGTCTGAGTTGGCGATTTCATCCGTTAGTTCGGTGGGGTAAATCATTTCATAAACGTTGCTGACGAGGTTGGTGCCGACGCCCCGGGGTCCGGCGCGGAGGCTCCTTTCTGTAGGCTGGCGATTTTTGAAGGCGTCGGTTTCAATAACCGCCGGACTTTCCAACTCGTAGCAAGCCAGATGCTTGGGGCCGCTGCTGACCGCCTCGTATCGGGCCGCATTGAGAACGCCAGGCACAGCTAGAAGCTCCGCCAGGTGCTCCTCGTTGTAGTAACCGTTGAATTCGGCTTCTTTATCGGCGGGTACGTCCACCCATACCATGAACAGGCCGGTTCCTTTCTCGTTTGCCATAATACCTCCTGATCGATCATAAAATGTTTGTTGCCCGCCTGGCGCCTTGCCGATAATGTCCCCGGTGCTCCATCCACTGGCGCCCAGTCGCCGCTAGTGATTCCCCTTCGGGAGCTGATGCACTAAGGAGCGGCATTGGGCCTCCAGGTTTGGTAGAACTGCTCCACATAAGGTAATAGTTGACGCACCTTCTGCCGCACCTCTTAGAGCTTGTGTTCAAAGTGTCGAAATCTGGCGAGCTGAAGTAGGAACGCCAAATTTCCCGATTTGATAAGTTGGAGGCATGAATAGGGAATCATATCCAAGCGACCTTACCGATGCCCAATGGGAGGAACTAGCCCCTTTGATTCCGCCAGCCAGGCGAGGAGGCCATCCCCGCACCGTCAACATGCGCGAGGTCATAAACGGCATATTGTACGTGCTGCGTAGTGGCTGCACTTGGCGCATGATGCCCCATGATCTGCCTCCTTGGAGTACCCCGTGGGGATACTTTCGCCGGTGGAGAAAAGACGGCACTTGGGAAGGTATCCATGATACTTTGCGTCCCAAAGTGCGGGAGTTGGAAGGGAGAGAGCCGACGCCCTCAGCAGCCATCATCGACAGCCAGAGTGTGAAGACCACCGAAAAAGGGGGCCTCGTGGCTATGACGCTGGTAAGAAGGTGAAGGGCCGCAAGCGTCACATTGTGGTTGACACCATGGGGTTGCTGCTGGCCGTGGTGGTGCATCCGGCGGACATTCAAGACCGGGACGGGGCTAAGCTGGTGTTGAGCAAGCTTCTGGGACGATTCCCCAGGCTCCACTTGATTTGGGCCGATGGCGCCTATGCCGGACAATTGGTGAATTGGGCTTTCGCCTTGGGAGGCTGGCTGGTTGAGGTGGTCAGGCGTGCCAAGAACAGCCACAGCTTTGAGGTGTTGCCTCGTCGGTGGGTTGTAGAGCGCACCCTTGGCTGGGCCGAAACAGGAGACTCAGCAAAGACTACGAGGAACTGCCGGAAACTTCTGAGGCTTGGGTTTATATAGCTATGATTCATCTCATGCTCAAAAGGCTCATGCCCGCTTGATTCTACTTTAAACACAGGCTCTAAGAGGGTGTGTGAGAATTCTTGTAAACTCGTACGGAAATAGCTTGGTGGGAATAGGGGGATAGGCAGTAACGTTGGGGTGTGAAACGGCGAGCATATCCCAGTGATTTGACGGATTTCCAATGGGAGCATTTGGAGCCCTTTTTGCCTCCTGCGTCGACCAGGGGGCACCCGCGGACGGTGGACCTGCAGGAGGTAGTAAACGGCATACTGTACGTTTTGCGCGGCGGCATACCGTGGCGCATGGTGCCCCATGACCTGCCGCCCTGGGGCACGGTGTGGTGGTATTTCCGAAAATGGCGGGCCGATGGCACTTGGGAGCGGGTTGAGGAGGCGCTGCGCGGCCAGGTCCGAGAGAAAGAAGGAAGGGATGCCACCCCCAGCGCCGCCATCATCGACAGCCAGTCGGTGAAGACCACGGAAAAAGGGGGCCTCGGGGCTACGACGCGGGCAAGAAGGTATCCGGGCGCAAGCGCCACATTGCAGTGGATACCACCGGGCTGCTTTTGGCCGTGGTGGTTCATGCCGCCAACATCCAGGACCGGGATGGAGCCAAGCTGGTCTTGGTAAAGCTGCTGAATCGATTCCCCCGGCTCCAAGTCATCTGGGCTGATGCCGCGTACGCTGGCCGACTGGTGGCGTGGGCCTGGGCCACTGGGGGCTGGGTGCTGAGCGTGGCGCGTCGGAATCCGGACAGCCACCGCTTCGAGGTGTTGCCCAGGCGGTGGGTGGTGGAGCGCACCTTGGCCTGGCTGAGCCGGTGCCGGCGGCTGAGTAAGGACTACGAGGAACTCCCGGAAACCGGGGAGGCATGGGTTCATATAGCGATGGTCCACCTGATGCTCAAAAGGCTTAAACCGACTTGATCCCTATTTCTCACACACCCTCTTAGAGGAGCTCCGCAGGTCGGAACTCCATACCGAGGCGGCGCTCACTGTCGTCGGTACTCTCCTTCTCCCAGGCTACTTGGATTACAAGCGTCCGCCGGGGAATTTCACCCAAGTTCGGTTGCACAACTCCGGTTACGTCACCCCGGCCCGACACCCTGGCAAAACCGTCCCCAAGCAGAAATCTCCCGTTTGGGCAACAAGAGTAGGGTGTCGTTGGTGCAAGGTTAGCGAGCGAGGGGCCTTGGACGGCAAGGGCTTGTCGGGTGGCAGCAGGAAAATAAGCTGTCTTAGGGCCGGGATAGAGGCGAATGGCGGGCCTAGGGGACAAGATTCAGGGCCGGGTGGACTTTACTGGTCGTACCAACCCGAAGCAAAGATGTAGCCGTCATGAAGTACCGCGAAGGTATGCTTCTTTTGGTTCTCGCCGGTTTCAGGGTTGATTATGACGTACTCCACCCAACTCCCGGACTCGCTGGCCGCCAGCAAGTGGTCGCCATAGAAGTGGCCCGTGGCGTCCATCCGCAGGCTGGGATCCCTTCCCCTCAAGGCAGGGTTGTGGTGGGCAATGGTAACGCCGCTTTCACCATCGACGATGAAGGCGTACCACTGGCCGTCCACGCTCTCCCTGGTGTTGTAGTAGGCAACGGTATCCTCCAGGCCCAGCGCTTCGTAGAGATTAATGGCCTGCTGGACTACTGCCCCCGTGTAGGCCGGGGCGTCGGTCTTCCGTGACCCTTCCTCGTACCAGCCGGACCCGAAGGTAATGCCGTCGTGGACTACGATCCACGAATGTTTGGTCTCCACCGAGGCCGTGGCAGGGTTGGTGAAAGTGTAGTCGAACCAGGCGCCGCTTTCGTCGGCGGTGGCGGCCACCGCGGCGCCGGTGGGGTAGTTATTGGGACCCTGGATGTCCGAGGCACGCTGTCCCACCAGAGCTGGATTGGCATGCGCAATCACCGTCCCATCTTCATCAATCATGAAGGCGTACCACTGGCCGTCCACGCTCTCCCTGGTGTTGTAGTATTGGACGGTTTCTTCCAGGCCCACCGCATCGTACAGGTTAATGGCCTGCTGGACTACTGCCTGGGTATAACCAGGAGAGTCGGTCTTGCCAGGACCCTCTTCGTACCAACCCGAGCCGAACATAATCCCGTCGTGGATTACCATCCACGAATGCTTGGTTTCCACGGTGCCGGTGGCCAGGTTGAGGAAGGTGTAGTCGAACCAGGCCCCGTCCTCGTCCGCGGTGGCGGCCACGGCGGCGCCGGCCGGGTAGTCATTGGGACCCGGGATGTCGTTCACATTCTGACCAAGCAGGGCAGGATTGGCGTGGGCAACCATGGTTCCGCTCCCGTCAACTATGAACATATACCACTGGCCGTCCACGCTCTCCCTGGTGTTGTAGTAGGCGACAGTGGAATCCAAGCCCAGCGCTTCGTAGAGATTGATAGCCTGCTGCACTACGGCCTCCGTGTAGGCCGGGGCGTCGGTCTTCCGCGGCCCTTCCTCGTACCACCCGGAACCGAAGGTAATGCCGTCGTGAATTACCATCCACGAATGCTTGGTCTCCACCGAGCCGGTTGCTAGGTTGGTGAAAGTGTAGTCGAACCAGGCACCGTTTTCGTCGGCGGAGGCGGCCACGGCGGCGCCGGTGGGGTAATCGTTGGGGCCCAGGACGTCCGAGGCTAGCTGTCCCACCAAAGCTGGATTGGCATGGGCGATCACGGTCCCGTCTTCGTCAATCATGAAGACGTACCACTGGCCGTCCACGCTCTCCTCGGTGTTGTAGTAGGCGACAGTGGAATCCAAGCCGTCAGACCCATACCGCCTGATTGCCTCTCGTACAAAGTAATTGGTGTAAGCTTCGGGCATCCATTTGGGAGGCACTGAGGCCTCGGTCTGACCTTGCATCAACTGTTGACCGGACGCTGGACCGTCAGCAGTTATTCTTGCTTCAGCGCTTTCCAACTGTTGGAGAACCAATTGAAGTTCATCCTTGTCCAAAGTGGCCGCTTCACCTGTTGGTCCTGCGGGCCCCACTGGGCCAGGAGGTCCTTGCTCCCCGGACGGACCGGAGCTTCCCTGGCAAGCCGACATTGACATTACAATTAAGACGATGGGAATCGCTATAAGAAAACCCCGCAATTTTCGCCTCGCATTTCCAGTTGTTGTTGATATCCAGTTTAACAAACTGAGTGTTCCTACGTCCCCCCCAGTTCCTGGTTTCATCCCGTCTCCACCCAGTAAGCCCGCTAGGACTGATTGGAGCTGGAGTTCCAACGACTTCAGGCGACAAGGTTCCAGGTTTTGTTGGCCCCCACCCAACATAGCTTCAATCCCTGGTTGGACTCAATCCCCAAAACCGTCGGATCAGGCGTACGGCATAGGGGCTGAAAACGGGCGTGAACCGTAGTATACTCGACTGACGGACCAGGTGGGAGCTATTCGGGCTGGGTTAGAGCGCAGTCCTGATAAGACTTGGCTTTCGAAAAAGTGGAAAAGTCTCTCGTCCAAGAACGAGTGATCCGGAGGCAAGAAACTGGAAGTGCTATCTGGTTAGTTTCGGAAAACCCAGATTTCCGCAACCCCGATGTCGCGGCTGTTTACTGGGGGTGGGTCTGTCCAGTGAGCGCCGCCGCACTTTACCAGCGCGACCTCCGATATGAGTTCCTAGTGCCCGTCATCCGTAACGTCGGTGTCGGCTCCTACGGCGGATGGGACGCCGACCTGCATCCTGTGAAGCAAAGCGACGGGCGAGCCGGAAGGGGAAACCGGTCACTCAACGGTTACGTATGAGTTGGAAAGCCCTCCGTCAGCCGGAGAAGAGGTGGGAGTCATGGCCTGCTCGAAAACGAAGCGAGTATCGATATACGCGGCAATAGCCTGGCTGTGCCTGCTGGCCATCGTCGCCATCGTGCGGGCCGTCAACCTGCCGTTGGGCAGCGTCCAACCGGAGGCCGTGATGCTCACCTTCATGATGACCCTGCCCTTCACCTTGGGGTTGACCGGCTTGGTCATCGGCGCAGCCTGGATCTTGGAACGTCGGGTCGGTTAGCCCCGCCTTTTACAGGTGCCGTCTTCGTTGCCGTGGTGCGGCCTAGCCGAGGCTGGCCGCAGAGCCTTCTCGGAAGCATACACCAACACCCCTGGCAGTCTCCTGCGTCCCGGTCATAACACTCGGCCCTCCGCTCCACCCCAGCCACGATTTCCTGACAGTTGGCCATTGCGGGCCGAGGGGCACGCATGCTCCAATGACGCCGGCGGGGAAACACCGTCACTGAGGAGTTGGGCGCCATGCCGGAGCAGGAGCAGTTTTCGGACAACGAACGCCTTGACACGGTTCGAATTCGATGATTAAGGCACCGAGTCTACCGGCCTCTTGTCCAGGCTCCCTTTGATCGTGTTGGACGGATGGGCTAGATCTGGCGCCGGACGGTGCGTTACGGGACTCGCAACGACTGGTTGAGCCGGGCCGCCTGTGATGGCCCGGTCGCCGGCGCGGCGCTTCTCGTGGGAGCGCCTGGCTCGAACCGATTCTCAGGTAACAATGCATGCACGACTCGGTACACTTTACCTCCGCCGATTACAACGAGGAGATGAAAACGATGGAAAAGTTGACTCTGACGCTGCACAAGACCAAGGACACGAAGAACAAGGTCGTGTACGGCACCAAGGACGGCGACGTCATCCAGAGCGTCTACATCGACAAGGACGCTCTGGGCGACGTCCCACCGGACACGCTCCAAGTGGTCATATCCCCGCAGTAAACCCGGGCAGCCTCCCTGGTTGGGGAACCGCGCTGGGCCGTCGCGCCGGTGAAAACGAGGTAAAGCGGACCGCTGTAGGCCCGGGATGAGAGACGGCTGCTGAATTTACAGAGACAACCGTCTCCCCTGAACCTCCTGATCATCGACGAACTGGGCTTCGTGCCCCTGTCCCGCACCGGCGCGGAGTTACTCTTCGAGGTCTTCAGCCAGCGCTACGAGCGTGGATCAATCCTGGTCACCACCAACCTGCCCTTCGACGAGTGGACCGAGGTCTTCGGCTCGGAACGCCTCACCGGGGCCCTGCTGGACCGTCTCACCCACCACGTCCATATCCTGGAGATGAACGGCGACAGTTACCGCCTCCGCCACAGCCGGCAGGGCGTTGCTTCCCAGGTCTCGGATGATCCGGACGACTCCTGACTCACTCCGGACCTGCGGACCCCTGCTCCTGACCTCACCCCGCCCGGCTCCCAATTCAGTCTTTTCTCATCGTGCCGGTGGTACACGATTCCTCCGCCGCAGTGGTACACCTTCTCGCCGCCCTTGAAAGGCTCGACAATTGAGTGCAGCGTAACTCCAATTGGTAGCGAAGGTTGTGTACCTCGTTATTTTGCGCAGATGGAGTTTGTTGAATGGCTGCGGAAACTAAAATAGTCCACGTATCGAAGCCGCAAAGTCTTCGACACAACCACACCCATTCCAACCCCCTCAACCAGCATCCAGCCCGAAGGTGCTTGTTCGTCCGCGAAAAAACCTATGCACTGACTTTTTGAGCAAGAATCATTTTTGAGATATGTTTTTGAGCGGCCTGGCTAAGCTGGAGGAGCGGACGACGCAGGCCCTGCTCAAATACGCCCGTTTGTTGGGCAGGCGGGGCGGTCGGTGCAGGAGGCCAGGAGACATTGAGCACAGAAAAAAGGTCAGACCTAAGGGAAAAGTATTTAGAGAATATACGCAAAGGCCGTAAGCTTGCGCCGAGACCCCTCGTACATCACAGAGGAACAGCTTTCGACAGAATAATATTCGAGTGGGTCAGAGACATTGAGAAGGCCCAAGAAGCTCTCAGGAAGACTCTTGAACTGATTTCTGGAATGACAGAGACAGACTGGGAGATAGATAACCACCGTTATGCTGCCACATGTAAGTGGATCCAAGGAGGCCTAGACAGCATTCAGCAGTGGGACATCGAATCAGGGAAAAGCGCGACACTCATCGCATCGCTACCCTGGAAAGACTTGAGGGTCTTCAGAAACAACCTCACTCATGCGTTCCAAGAAATGCTGCCAAAGGAGGTAAGGCAGGTGGCAGAGTACAACCTGCCAAGCCTCAAGTTACTACTGAATCTGATCTACCTCAGCAGGCAGCCAATCAAAACGGGGGATATACAATACATACCGGTACCCCACTTAAAACACCTGAAAGAGCACCTCAATCCCCTCACGATAGAGGAAGGAACCCAAATAGGGGAAATAGGAACCTCCCTCATCTACATCGGCTATGACGAGAGATATTGCCCTCGCTACGTCCACTTAGCTGGATAGCAAGAAGATGGTGTTGTCTGGACAGCAACTCCATACAATAACCAAGACGGCGAGCCCGAAAGTAGCGTCATGATCCCAGTTCAACCCGGGAAACCCATGCTCTGGACGCCGTAGATCTATTCACCATAAGGGGCATTCGTGCGAACCGGTGTTGTACGTGGAATTACTGATAGTAGGTGGCGGCGATGGAGGCCAGGGTATGGCCCTGCAGCTCCACCAGCTCCTCAAACGGCGAAGGTAGCTTGAAGCTGCCTTCGAACTCGCTTCACTATCGGTGATTTATGCCTACAACTATCTCCGGAATCACCACCTCCCAGCGCTCACTCTTGAGCCGGTCCAGGTATACTCCTTCGGATTTCATCTTGTCCCAACAGGCGATGGCCAGTGTAGTGGCAGATACCTCTACTGTTCCTGCAGGAGCTTTAAACCCCTGCGCCAGCCTCCCAACCGTGACGCCGTCGACAGTGGCAAGCTCCCACAGGATCCGGTCGGTTCTGACATGCAGGGGGGCTCCGGCGGACAGTCCGGCGATAGCGCGGTGGACTAGGTGATCTGGCGACCTGTAACCGACGAAGCTCAGCTGCACATCCCTCAGGCTGAACCTGTGGTATGCCTGCCTCATTTCCACAGGAGCCGGCGGGATACTGTTCGGCTCCTGCCCGACCAGAACTGAAGGGGGACTGCGAAGCAATCTGAGGAACGGGTTGGAATTCCCGCACCTAGCCAGAGTGAGGGTCTTCCTGGCGCGGGTCATGGCCACGTAATACAGTCGCCTGGGAACGTCGGCGTCCTCGCCCCTGCCTGCGGTGTGCCAGCTGCCGTCCAGAATGAGACCACGTGGTCGAATTCCAGTCCCTTGGCACGGTGAGCGCTGGTCAGCAGCATACCGTGCTGTCGACGCCGATTATCCCGGGCCCACTCGGCCAGCCATTCCCTGAACCCGGTCGTCGGCAGCTCCTCGTTGTTGGTCTCCAGACGGTAATTCTCGATCCCTTCTATCAGCAGCTCATTCCACGGGCCTTGGGGTTGCTGACGAAGCCACTGGAGCAGGTCCTCCGCCTTTACCAAGTGCCCTTGCTGTTGGGCCCAGTTGAGCAGGGTCTGGGTTTCCCGGAGCTGCCAGGTGGCCGTGAAGTCCTCCCGGGAAACCTGGACCGTTATCTCCTCCATCTGGCACAGGGCCCGCACCGGATCAAGCTGCCCCCAGTTTCGGGAGATGACTGCGCAACTGCTCCAGTCCCATTCAGGATCCAGACTGGCCATGCGCTTCAGTTCCTGAACCACCAACTGGGCCTGGGTGATAGAGTCGTTTCCTGCGGGTAGAATCTGTACCCTGCCCTGAGTTACGGGATCCAAAAGGCCCCATTCGCCGCCCAAAGGCTCCCTTGATCGAGCCCGGTTCACCGTTATGGGCCGGTCAGCCTTCATTCTCTGACTGGCAGGCTCAATGACCGCGTTGGCGGCCGATATGATGTGCTTGGTGGAGCGGTAGTTCTCCGTCAGGTAGGATGGCCTAGCCCGGTAGTCCTCCTGAAAGCGCCTGATGTATTCGGTGGACGAGCCACTGAAGGCATAGATGTTCTGGGCGTCGTCTCCCACGGCGAATAGGTTCAGCCTCTGGTCCTGGTCTCCCTTCGTCCGGCCAGCCAGCGCCGAAATGAGGTTGTATTCCAGCCCCTTGATGTCCTGGTACTCGTCCACCAGGATCCAGCGGAATCCCGCCAGCAGCCTCTCCCGCTGTTCGTCCGCTTCGTCGGGGGGCCACGCGCCCGCCCTCGAGCAGCTCTATCGCCTCCTTGAGAATGTCGTCGAAGATGGACTGGGCCTGTCCTTCCGTCTGTTCTATCGAACGGGCGAAGGTCGACCCTGCCAGTCGCATGGCGAGGGCGTGGCAGGTCAGCACCGTTACTCCGTTGGCATCGTCCCCTATCAGGTCGTGTAACCGCTGCCTGATCTGTACCGCGGCGTGCCGGTTGTAGGCCAGGGCAATGATGGACCGGGGGTCCTCCCTCCTGCCGCGGATGAGGTAGGCGATACGGTGCACCAGCACCCGGGTCTTGCCCGAGCCCGGTCCAGCCAGCACCAGGACGTTGGTGTTCAGCCGGTCATCTGTCACTATGTCCCGCTGGGCCCGGTTGTTCAGGCTCTCCACGATGCGGCGCCACGACTCCGGCGTCGTCTGCCTGGAGAGTTCCTGCCTCTTGTCAGACAACCACCTGTCAATGAAATCCGCCCGGGGCAGTCTGAAGTAGTCAAGCGTCAGGCGCACCGCGTCTGCGATGGACTGGAGACCCTTTTCCGCGTACTCAGTCATGATGTGGATCTGGAGCGTCTGCTCATCGTAGTAGATCTGCACCGGCTCGAAGCCGGATGGTCATGGCCGGCCGGAACACGGACATTCCCCTGTTGAGACGTATCACCTCCTGGTCGTGGAGCCAGAGCAGGGCCTGCTGCAGGAGGCGGTCCACGTTGGTGGACCTGTCCAGGAACTGGCTGAAGTTCAGGCTGTCAGTCAGTTGCCCTATCGTGGCCTCAACCAAAAGATCTGCGCCTCAGGCATCGTTGGGCAGCTTGGAAAGCAGATGCCGGAGCACGGTTTCAGAGGCGTGGCGCCTTGCCTGCGCACTTCTCTGGATGGTGCTCCATTCCTTGAGCAGGGTGACCTGCATAACCTCGTTCTGCCTAGTAGGCGAACATCTTTGAAATGAGGATTAGTTGAGGTCGGCCTGATTGCCCGGCAACACTTGGGCAATGCCACTCTCACTTCAGGCTGCGAACTCCTAAGACCCATCAATTCAAAGATGTTGGACTACTAGTAGTCAGTCAACCTTGATGGAAAGTCATACAAATCTGGCCGATAAACTGCTTGGGATGAAGTTCTGAGGGGGGGGGGTGGCATCAGGGACGTACCTGCGGCTGGCGCCGGAACAACGGGAAGAACTCCAGAATCTGATTCGGGTTGGGAAAAGCTCGGCCCGAGTGACCGCCAGGGCGCGGATTCTCCTCAAGGCGACGCAGTTGGGCCGCTCCCAAGCAGGCGCTGGATGTGCCTGGACCGTGTACCGGATTAAGCAGCGCTTTACCGAGGAAGGGTTGGACGGGGCCCTGTGGGACCGGCGCCAGGTCAACCGGCATCGGAAGTTGGACGACCGGAGCGAGCCCACCTCATCGCGTTCAGGCAGTCCAGCGCCGGAGGGCCACGCCACTGGACCCTGCGCCTGCTGGCTGGCAAGGTGGTGGAACTGGGGCTGGCGTCCTCCATTCCCACGAGGGAGTGCGTAAGCGCCAAAAAAACGTTCTCAAGCCGTGGCAGAAGCTGGTGCATCCCCAAGGTGAGCTTCGTGGCCAACATGGAGGACGTGCTGGACCTGTACGCCGAACCGTATGACCCCCAGCGTCCGTGGTCTGCTTTGCGAGACCTCCACCCAGTTGCTGGCGGAGACCCGGCCCTCTCTGCCGCCCCAGCCTGGACTTCCCCGGCGGCAGGACTACGAGTACCGCAGGGAAGGCACCCGCAATCTGTTCCTGGCCTGCGAGCCGCTGGCCGGGTGGCGGCAGCGGTGACCCAGCGGCGCACCATGCAGGACTGCCCACCAGATGCGCTGGCTGGTGGATGAAGCCTATCCGGAGGTCCTGGTGGTGCGGGTGGTCCTGGACAATCTCAACACCCACCGCGCGGCGTCGCTGTACGAGACGTTCCCAGCGGCCGAGGCCCGGCGGATTGCGAAACGGCTGGAGTTCCACTACACCCCGAAGCACGGGAGTTGGTTGAATATGGCTTCAGGCTGCGAACTCCGCTGCTAAGACCATCAATTCAAAGATGTTGGACTACTAGTGCGCAGGTCCTCATGTTCGCGGTGCCCTGCGATTCCTCCAGCTCGTCGGCGGCAATGCTCCTCCGGGCTTCGCTGTAACCAGCACCTGGGGCAGTGCATACTGATGGCCCCGGTCCTTCAGGTACTGGCTGGTCTGCCGCAGGTGAAGGGGCTGTGTCTCAAAGTTGACCCTACGCATCCTCATGCCTGGTCCGGGGCCTGCTCCTGCATCAGCCTTATCAGGTCTGTGTCTCTCCCACCGCCTGGTCCGGGGCCTGCTCCTGCATCAGCCTTATCAGCCTCCTCCATGGAGGCCCGGGCGAGGCGCTCCCTCGACGGGCGCTGCACTCCACGGTGCACATAGGCCGTCAGGATGGTGTCATTGGAGACCAGACCGATGCGGGCGAGGTCGGTCATGGCGTTCCGGATGCCCTCACTGGTAAGGCCGGTGATGCCGGTGAGTTCGTCGGTGGTAATGCCCTCAGTACTGTCGGCGTTGACCAGGCGCCGTACGATCTGGACCAGCTGCTGCTTGTAGGAATAGTCCGTATCGTCGAGGCTGAAAATGCGCCGCCGGGCCTCTTCCATACTCTGGATCTGGAGGGAGGCCGGAAAGACGGTCACCTCGTTCTCATGCCGGGAGAGGATGGTCGCCTCCTCCAGCCAGGAGATGGCGGTCTTCACCCTCGTATCGTCGGTGGCCGTGTCCCTGATGAACTCGTGCTCCTCGTCCTGGAGCAGGATCTCCCCAGCGGTGGCGACGACCTCCCCGTTCATGTTCTTCTTGCTGTCCAGGTTTCTCAAAGACCTGACGACGGCGTTTATTTCAGGCTGGGTCAGGCGGGACCTGGCGGTCATGCCGTACTGCCTCTCGATGTCCTCGTTGGTGTAGAGCAAGCACGCAGTGGGCGGCGTCGTTGTCCCTGCCGGCCCTGCCGGCCTCCTGCAGGTAGTTCTCCAGGGACCCAGGTATGTCGGCGTGGATCACCAGACGGACATCGGGCTTGTCTATTCCCATCCCGAAGGCATTGGTGGCGGCGATCGCCTTCAGCCTGCCCTCGATGAAGTCGTCCTGCACCTGCTTCTTGCGCTCGGGGGTCAGCCCGGCATGGAAGTGGTCTGCCTGAGTCCCCTTGTCGTCCAGGAACTCGGCAACCTTTTCGGCGTTCCTCCTGGTCGCGCAGTAGACAATGGCCCCGCCCTCAAGGTCGGTGGGCAGGTAGCTCTCGAGAATGTCGTGCAGGTGTGCCAGCTTCTGGGTCTCATTGGTCTGAATGACCGCGAAGTGCAGGTTGGTCCGCTCCACGCCACCGTCTATGACTTCGAGGTCGACCCCAAGGGTTTGCTGGAAGTAATCGACGATTTCCTGCTTGACGTCGGGCTTGGCGGTGGCGGTGAGACACAGGATAGGCGCCTGGTCGTCACCGTCACGGTGCTGCTGGATGTAGCGGCCGATGTACCGGTAGTCAGGGCGGAAGTCGTGTCCCCACTTGGACAGGCAGTGGGCCTCGTCCAGCACCCACGCTCCAATCAGCCTCTGCTCCAGGGCGCTGCTGAGGGACCGGCTTCGCAGCTGTTCCGGTGATATGAGCAGGATGGACGCCTCCCCCAGCCGAATCCTGTCCATGGCGTTGCGCCTCTCCGGCATGGACAGCAGGCCGTTAACGGTGACGCAGGTGCTGATGCCCCGCTTTTCCAGGTTGGCCACCTGGTCCGCCATCAGCGCCACCAGGGGTGAGATGACCACGGTGAGGCTGCCAGTCTTGTCGTACCGGGAGAGGGCCGGAACCTGGTAGCAGATGGATTTTCCTGCGCCAGTGGGCAGTATAGCCAGCAGGTCCTCGCCCAGCATGGCCTTCTGCACAATTTTTTTCTGCAGGGGCGTTCCGTCCCTGTCAGCGGGCTCTGGCCGGAACTCCTGGAAGCCGAACCATCTGGTCAGCTCCCGCGTGGGGTCGTGGAGCTCCCGGCACCACTGGCAGTCAGAACCCTGGCACGGGCTATCGCGCAGCTGTTTGACCATCCTCCCTGCTCCGGGGAACTGGAACAGCACCCACGGGGGCATCACCGAGTTGGTGCCGGCAACCGACAGCCAGGCCAGGACGTAGGCCAGCGGCCAACCCTGTTCCTGCGCACTGTCAACGACACGGTCTGGGTATGGCAGCCCTCGCCCTCCAGCATTCGCCTGATGGCCTCCCTGGCCTCCTCCAGAGTGGGCTTGGCCGCCCCCCTTATGGTTGAGAAGACCAAGTCAAAACCGTCACCGTTCTCCGCGGTGGTCAACCAGTGCCAAGCGGTCAGCAGATCCTGCGGGGCCTCCGCCAGTCTTCCCAGCTGGTTCACGAAAGCCTCGACGGCCAGCTTGCTGTCCAGCAGGGGATCGTTGCGCTGCCTGCGCACCAAGCCGCCGTCCTTGTAGTGCTTCACCAGGTGGTGGTACGGGTGGCGGGGGAACGCCAGGGGATTGAGGCGCAGGGTATCCACTACGGGGAGCTTCAGGAGTTCCAGTTCAGGGTTGAGGGCACGGAGATGGGGGATGTCGAGGGCGATGATGTTGTGGCCCAGGAGGAACTGGCTACCCTCTGCGATTCGCTCCAGGTGCTGGAGGCTACCGCCGCTGGGATGCTCGGACATTGACAGGGATTCCCCGTTGTCGGGCCGGTAGGCGGCCGCAGCCAGCAGGCTGCCGTCCTCGACGGAAAAGTCCAGGTCCAGCGAGAGACAGCGGAGCAGGGCCGGATGTGAGACGGCGGAATCCATGGTGGCATTCGGTTGCGGCTCCGGCTCTGACAAGGCGGTGAGCACCTCGAATTCCAGCTGACTCAACTAGTAGCCCAACAGTTTTGAATTGATGGTCTTAGGAGTTCGCAGCCTGAAGGGAGAGTGGCATTGCCCAAGTGTTGCCGGGCAATCAGGCCGACCTCAACTAATCCTCATTTCAAAGATGTTCGCCTACTAAACTAAAGCCAAGGTGAAATATACATTTCTGTGACGTCAATAGATGGTTGACATACCCGAGCATAGCTCACCTGAACGCAGACCAATTATGGTCTGCCGTCGTTCCCTCTCATCTTCTAAATGCACATCCCACTTTGGCTTTGGTTTAGGAGCTTACGGGACTATACAAACTCGGGCTTGGGCCAGTGCGCCTGGAGACACCTCTGCGAGACCAAGCGTTGCGAATATGCCGTTCGGATTATGCCCGTACCTTATCTCCATCGGAGACTTGCATTCCCATTACATTCCATATCTGGGCGCGGCGCAGGAGTAATCCGCCGTTCCTGCTTGTATGCCTGTACCTCTGTACATCTGTATGCCTGGACTTCATTAACGACCGTCCGGCAAAGTATTCCTCGACGGCCTGAACCACCAGGGACGTTATCGTACACTTCCGCTCCGCGGCCAGCAGCCGGAGGCGAAGGTGTAGTTCTGCCGGAATCCGGCAGTGCAACTGCTCGACCTCTGGGGTGCAGCAGCTTGTTCCACGAAGGCGGCGTTTCGCTCCTCCTGTTGCCGCCTGGGCCTACTGTGAAGCGTCATTGATAAACCTCTCGATCTCGTCTCGGAGGGCGAGTATCTCATCACGAGCGGTCTGTCCCTCCCATCCAGCACCGACTGGCCCTCTATGGCCATCTGGGGGTATGTAAATAACCAGGAACTTCATACCAGGGAATCGAAGGTTAACCGGGGTCATCAGTCCAGTTAACCAGGGTCATTAGTCCACCCTTGGGCGCCTTCTCGGCGACCATTGCCACACTTCGGAGTGAGGATGGTGTTGGCGTACAGGGAGGTGCTCAGATTGGAAATCGCAGAAGTCGTACGGCGCTGGCAGGCTGGGAACAGCCAGCGCAACATAGCATCGGGGACTGGCCTGTCCCGGGACACGGTCCGGAAGTACCTGGCGGCGGCGAAGGAGGCCGGCGTGGTTCAGGAGGGTCCGGCCCCCACCGAGGACCAGCTCAGCCGGCTGGCCGGCATCAACCGTTCCGGCCCGCGGCAGTCTGAGACGCCCAGCGAGGAACTGCTGGGCCCTTGGGCGGACCAGGTCTACCGGTGGCTCAACGTCGAGCGCCTGCAGCTCACCCGAATTCGGGAGTTGCTGGCAGCCCGAGGGTGTCAGGTGGCCTACTCGTCCCTGCACCGGTTCATCGCCCGACGCAACTGGCGGGGCCGGAGCCGCGGCACGGTCCGGATGGAGGACACTGCGCCGGGAGAGGTGGCTGAACTCGACTTCGGCCGTCTGGGTCGGATCCTAGACCCGGAGACGGGCCGTCTCCGCACGGCGTGGGCCCTGATCGTGGTGCTGGCCTACTCCAGGCACAGCTTCGTCTGGCCCACCTTCAGCCAGAAACTGGAAGACGTCATCGCCGGACTGGAGGCAGCCTGGGCCTTCTTCGGCGGCATCCCCAGGTACCTGGTCATCGACAACTTCCCCGCCGCGGTGGCGGGGGCCGACGCGCTGCACCCCAGGCTCACCCGGGGCTTCCTGGAATACTCCCAGCACCGGGACTTCATCACCGACCCCACCCGGGTGCGCCACCCCAAGGACAAGCCCCACGTGGAGCGGGGAGTCCAGTACGTGAGGGCGCGCTTCTTCAAGGGCGGGGAGTTCAGGGACCTGGCCCACTTCAGGGCAGAAGCGGCACGCTGGTGCCGTGATATCGCCGGACAGCGGGTCCACGGCACCACCCGGCACCGGCCGCTGCAGGTCTTCCAGGATGAGGAACGTCAGGCCCTGGCTCCCCGGGACGGCGAGCCCTACGAGGTCACCGGCTGGCGCACCGCCAAGGTCCATCCCGACCACCACGTGGCCTGCCAGTACGCCCTCTACTCGGTGGCGTCGTCCCTCTGTCCGCCGGGGCAGCACGTGGATATGGATCATTACACTGTTCCCGTTTTGGATACTTATCTAGCAGCCAGTTTGGCATCTCAACTGGATTGTTCATGGCTCCCACTCGTACCGCTTGCCAGAGATATGGATCGAAGGCGGGGCAGTTGGTTTAGCGGGCGCCGACTGGCTCCTACCGCTTTTTACCCGAAAGCTAAGCCATGTACCCCCTACCTACACCTGGGCCCTGCCCAGATACACAACCTTGGTTGGCTACCTCTCGCAGCCCACACCTTCCTATCTCGATCGAATCGGGGGAGAGCCACGGCCACTACAATCTAGGTTTCCGGACTCTGGGTCTAACATCGATACCTTAGCCGAAGTCTCCACTCAATTTTTTCATCCAAGCGTCTCCAAACTGGACCCGACCTCCTAGCATGAGGGCCGCATGACCTGGTGGAACGCAGGATCGCTCATTTTTCAAAAGCCAATCTCCCAAAATATCGCTATCCCAATCTAAAGGCTCCAGCCGTTCGTACTCCCAACTGTCAATGGCTGAGCGGGACAAAATATCTTCCCAGAAGGGCTTCATGTGCAACAACAACGTTATTTCGGGTTTAGTAAGGTTTTTATCAACTACGACGCCAGTCACCATGATTCCTGCCTCATTGAATTCTTGCCGACATCCAGTGGCGTCCCGAGATAAGGCAGCTGACCATGTCCTGTGGGACTGTCAACGGTCTGTTGACGATGCCAGCGAAGCGATCCGGCTCGATCCCCATCTGCAACTTGACTATTTCAACCGAACGGAAGCCTACGAAGTTCTAGGTCGGGACTCCGAATCCGAGCGGGACATAGCCCAGGCGAGAAACCCCGCTATAACCGTCCAAAGTTCCAAGGGTGTATAGTAATGGCCTCACACATCAGCTAGGAGGACGCATGGCTATAAAAAACTGGGATACTAAGACATCCCGCATCGTATACCGCCGCTTGGAAGCGGGGGAATCACTTATTGAAGGCCTCGAATCCTTGGCTCTTTCAGAAGGCATTCGTGAAGCCGCCGTAATCTCCTGTATAGGAAGCCTAAGCCAATTAAAACGTCGTAATCTTTGCAACCGCGAAAGAGAGCATGAGAGGGAAACAATCAACGAAATTCTTGAGTTGGTAAGTGCAGAGGGTTACGTTCAACCTTTGGAGGAGGGTGGAATACGCGTTCATATACACGTCGCCGCTGCACGACCTTCAGGCGAAATTGTCGGCGGCCACTGTGAAGACGCTACATGCTTTACCGGCGCATACATATATCTCCAAGTCATAGAAGATACACGGAGCTGAAACGTTCCGCCTGAATATCTAAAAGATTAGAGACTATCTCAAAACGTGGCGCGGCACCCAACCCGTCATTGCCGCGAAGGCGGGAATCCAGGTGCTTCGGTCAGCGATGCCGGTATATCAGGAGGGCCAGTTGATTTTGAGATAGTTTCTTATTGCTTACTGCCGGGGAGGAGGCCAACACAGCGCGTTGTGTTGGCTCCTGCTGCCCATCCATGTATGTGTGGGCTTTTCTTATTGCCCAGAAAGATCTGGGCGGCAGCCCGGAACCGGTCTATCCCCCGGACCGCTGATGGTCAGTGCCAACTCGTTGGACAGCATCCTGCCGTCTCTGGTGCAGATGGCTCCCTCGGCGTCGCAGTCGGTCGTTACCGGCAGGGTAATGCTGACCTGACCGTCGCCGTCCGGCCTGACCGTGATCTGCCAGCGTAGGTTGCTGCCCTTTGTGATCCGCTGAGTTTTCTTCACCGTTCCCCCGGCCACCGTGAAGGCATGGTCCCGCAGGGTCTTGTAGCTGAAGTGAGGCTCCTCGCTGAACCGCAGCTCGAAGGTGAACACGTTCTGCCCGTCGTGGGTGTCCGGCGTGTTCTCTAGGCTGACGGTCAGCGGCGGCGCAGCCCCTTCCACCATGTCGGTGGCTGCGCTGGTCAGGGTTTCCTCATTACCGGAGTCATCGGTGAAGCTCACCCGAACCCTGATGGCCTTGCCCTCATCGGCGTCGGCCAGGGTGTAGGTCGAGCCGGTTTGATGATCGGGGACGCCCCTATGTTGCGGCCCGGGTCGTCATGGAGCGTTTGGGAGTCAATGCCAGAGTGCCGTTCCTTTTGGACACCGGGGTAGATAGAACGTCCCTGCATCCCAGAAGCGCCCGGAGAGCGCGTGTTCCCTTTGACGAGCTTGGAAACCGGCAGCGTGCCAGGGGAGTAGGTGGAAGCTCTGCCTACTTTCGAGAGCCTGCTATTCTCCTGTTCGACGATGACGATGACGTCCGAATAAGGGGCTAGAGCCTGGAGTTGTTGATCGCTGAGCGGAACCGGGATAACGAAAGGTTGCCGTCGTTGCTTGGCAGGGATGTCTTTGACTGTTGGACTATCCAATACGACTTGATGAATGGCAAGCTCGAGTGCGCCGTCCATTACGCCGATTTCACGCTTGCCGTCCCGTGAGCGTCCGGCTGCTTGAGAAGCTGAACGGCCAGTGGACTCATCAACCACTGGCCGTTCTTTGTTGGGGTCCGGATTCGGATGGGGACCGGCAACATCTGCCTTTGGCTCACCGTCAGGGCAATGCTTGGGCCGTATTGCGGAAGGACAGTGCCAGGACGTCGATGCGCTGCTTGTTCTTTTAGTAGAACAGGTCGTCCTGCTCCAGGCCGGTGATGTCCAGCGCCAGGTCCAGCATGTGGGGCTGGATGTGCTGGTTCAGGTACATTCCCATGCCGGCGCCAGCGATGGAACCGGCGATGCCGCCCCCGAGGTTTCCGACCAGGGGAACGGCGCTTCCCGCGGCCGTTCTGGCCGCGCCGCCCACCATGGCCAGGACGGTGTTTATTCCCATACGGGACATTAGTGTCAGGGTCTGCACCACCTGGATCTTGTTCCTGGTGGTCCGGTCAGCGGCTTTGAACTGTTGCTCCGTGGTGATGACGCTGTGGATCACCGCGCGCCGGCGATGATTGCTCCGGCGTAGGGGAGGAGGTCTCCGATGCCGTCGGGAATGTCGATGCCCAGGTTGTCGGTGAGGGTGGTCAGTCCGTCCACCATGTCTTTAACCAGGTCGAAGTCCGAACCGAGGTTGGTCAGCTGTGCAAGGGCATCCGGCGCTGAATCTGCAATCCGCTGGTAGATCTCGGCGCTGACAGCGAAGTGCAAGTCGGGGTTCTCCGCCATGAGGTTCTGGACCTCTTCGGCGTAATCCGCAGCGCCGGTCTTGACCTGTATCAGGGTCTCCATGCCCTCGGGGTCGATGCCGGAAATATCCGAGACGGCCTGGGTGTGATCGCTTGCGATGGATAAGTTGGTCCAGCCAGCGTCGGTAAGTTGGTCCTGGGCCTGGAATTCGGCCAGCTTCCCCTTGAGACCGCTTATGAATCCGTCCATGGATTCGGGGCCACGGTCCATCATTTCCAGCCAGTGCTGGTGCAGGGAATGGTCGGCGGCCAGTCCCGGGTATTGGCCCTGGTAGGCCGCGGCCAAGCTGTCGTCTACGTTGATGTCGTCAAAGATGGTCCACAGGCCGATGTTGGCCGCGGCGGTGATTTCGGCGGCGTGGAGAATGTTGTCCCTGCTCACCAGCCCGGTGATGTGGTCCTGGAAAGAACGTCGCGGGCCGTTCGGTCCGTCCGGGATCGTCGGCACGTTGGCCAGCTCGGGCAGCAG
The DNA here is from genome assembly GCA_965205495.1 of Dehalococcoidia bacterium. Classification (GTDB taxonomy): domain Bacteria; phylum Chloroflexota; class Dehalococcoidia; order Lucifugimonadales; family UBA3495; genus CATOSK01. The sequence continues at coordinate 2,896,931 of CBDBHA010000002.1, read as the reverse complement.
GCTCAGCGATTGCAGCGGCATGGTGGTTGCTCCGTCAGGTCAGGATGGCCAGGATGATGGCCGTGATGCCGGTCGCGGTGGCGACTGCGGATACTCCGATGGCGAGGTTCCGCATCTGGTCAGCCTTCTTCTTCAGGCCGGCGAGCTCGGCCTGGTGCTGCCTGGCCTGCTCCTCTCTCTCAGCCTTGGCTTCCTGCACCAGCTTGTTTCGTTCGGCCTCGTGCTGGCGGTTCTGCTCTTCTCGTTCGGCTTTGACGTTCTCCAGCTGGCTGGCCTGTTCCTGGCGTTCCGCCTTCGCCGCTTCCAGCAGTGCGGTGGTCTCTTCGCGTGCTTCTTTGAGGGCGTTGCTGACCGCTTGAGCGGCGATCAGGGGCAGATTCTCGTGTTCGCCTACGTGCTGAGCTAAAAGCTCGTTCTGCCGGACCACCCGGGGTATCAGCTCCTGGTTGATCCGGTCCTGCTCCTCCCAGAACTGGACTTTCTCAGCGATGCTGATGTCCTGTTCGTTCAGTTCATCTTGGCTTGATGTTGATTGGGACTGGGGGGTGGTGTCTTCTGTGGCTGGGTTTTGATTGTTGAGGACAAGGTCTCGCCGGCGGTTGATCAGGTGGACCAACTGGTTTACCCATTCTTCTTTGCCCATCTGGAACCTGCGTTCAACCCGTTCAGAAATTCTGATGACTAGGGTTCTGCTTTCCCGTCTGGCGGGAATCCTTATGTCTTTGAGGTATCGGCTGAACTCTAGGTCGCCATCATCTTTGGTTATGAGGACTCGTTCACTGGTTACGGCTATGACCTTGGTCTCGAAGTCGAATCCTGAGAGGGCGATGATTTCTTCTGTGGGGTGCTTGAGGTTTTGGATGCGGATCACCGCTTCGTCGTCGAGCAGCTCGTCTCCGATGGTGCGGGGGGTGGATGGTGTATGCCGGGTGGCCATATTTCTCACCTTCCGGATGCGAATCGGGTTTTCGGTGAGAGTTTACCCCAAATCCTGGCTCAGCCCTACATCTGGGCCAGGTTCATGGCCAGGTTGTAGGCGAACCAGCCGCCCTTGACAGGCTGGCAGTTTGACGGCCATCATCTGAATGTCAACTGCTTCCTGTTGGGAGGCCAAATGGTGATGACCCCAATGTTCATGGGTTCCGAGCCGGTGGCTGTGGACATTGGTAAGCACGCCGGAACGCGGGTCTTCCAGGCGGAAGAGGGTACCGCATTGAATCTTGCCCGTACGCTATCCAAGGGGCAGCGAAGCAAGGCGAAGTCTCTGATGAGGTCTCCTCCGGCATCTTCACCGGCGCCTTCAGGGATAATTTTGAGATGCGCCATGAGGGCATCAAGTTTGATGACCTTTCCAGCCATCAGCAGTCCCTCATGTTCGATCTGATCGGCACCTATATCAACCGAATGCGTTCCGATCACGCCCAGCTCAAAATGGACGAGATAAAGCAGCATCTCGAGGGGACCCACTTTGCCTGGATGGGCGGCACTGATGAGCACAGCGTCTTCTATTACCGGGTGCACAGTCCGGTAATTCTTATCGAGTTCGACCACCAGAATGGTATCTTCCTGGACAACGACGAACCCTCGCGAAATCATATCCACACCGTGGTGCGGACTCTCAACTGCAACGACTACGGCAAGGACCTGCTGCGGCAACACCGGGAACAGGTCGACCACCATAACCATTAGCGGCTGCCGCCTACACAGCAGGTGTATCCTCACCGCCTTGAATTATCGGGGTTTCGGCCAGATGGTCGAGACCCCGTTTTTTTGGGGGACACGGGTGGTGGACGAAGTTGGTCAAAGCAGGTAAAGAGTTCTCTGTTTTTCAATCAACACAAAAGAGTACGGTTCTCATGGGCAGTCGATTTGGCTGGGACAGGTTTGGACGGACTGGTAGTATTACAACGACACTTTGTCGAGAAATGCGGCTGATGCGTAATTGTTCAGACTTGATGAGTCGTTCACGCGGCCGAACCGTCATTCTGGCCTTGAGCCGGAATCCAGAGCGCTTTGTAGCAGGCAAGGTTGTTTATCCTCGCCATTTCTGGATTCCCGCCTGCGCGGGAATGACGGTTGGGGCACGGAATGACCCCTTGACTCTGAACAGTTACGGCTGATGCTGGATGCCTGACTTTGAGCGACCTGCCGCGAGAGGCTTTCGGTAGTACGTTGGCGGGTCCAGTTCCGCCACAAGAGTCACCTTACCGGATAATCCGTGGTTGTAATATTAGAGACCCGAGCGCACTAAATCGGCGATCCTTTCGCCGAGCATCAGCACCGCCGGGTTGATGGGCGCGCGCACCAGATCCGGCATTATAGATGCATCCGACACCCGCAGGCCCTCCAGTCCATACACCCGCCCATACTGGTCCACCACAGCCATCGGGTCCGATGACGGTCCCATCTTGCAGGTGCCGGATATGTGGGAATAGGTTACTGCTTCCCGCAACATCCAGGCATCCAGCGCCTCGTCCGAGACCAGGTCAGGGTCGGCGGGCTCCAGGCGGTCGCCCAGCAACTCCCTCAGCTCCTCGTGTTGGGCCAGTTGCAAGGCCTGCCGCACTCCGTGGCTCAAACGCTGCCGGTCGAAGGGTTCACTCAGGTAGTTGTAGTCCAGCCAGGGCTGAACGTTGGGGTCGGTCGATCTCAGCTTCAACTCGCCGCGACTGGCGGGACGCAGCAGGGCAACCATCATCTCAGCCAAGTCGGGATCGGAAGCCTCGATTTCGCCGTCGTTTGGGACTTTCAGGGTCTTGACTCGCGGCGTGACGAAGGCGGCCATTCCGATGGACAGGTCGTTGCGGTATTCCGAGTCTGGAGCGGTGAAACGAAGAGTGGCGCCGCCCTGGGCTGGGGCGTCACCCTTGGAGTAACCGTCCCTGATTCGCCAGGTCACGTACAGCTTGGGATGGTCCTTGAGATTTTGGCCCACCCCCGGCGAGTCCAGCAACACCGGGATTCCCACGGCTTCCAGGTGCTCCGCCGGCCCCACCCCCGACAGCATCAGCAACTGAGGCGAACCGATGGCGCCTGCGCTCAGGATGATCTGGTCTCCCTCGACGGTGAACGTCTCACCGCCGCTTTCGACCAGAGCGCCGGTAGCCCGCTTCCCCTGGAACAGCAGTTGTTGCACGGTGCAGTTGGAGCGGATAGTGAGATTCAGGCGGTGTCTGGACGGTTCCAGGTAACCCAGGGCTGTGCTGAAGCGTACCCGGTTATGGTTGTTGGTAATACCGGGGCCGACCCCGGTGGCGTCCGGGCTGTTGTGGTCCGGGCAATCAGGAAATCCGGCAGCCCGGCAGGCGTTGTAAAAGGCCTTCTGCGTGGGATGCCAGTCTTCCCTACGGGAGTGGTGGACTAAGATAGGACCGTCAGTGCCATGAAAGTCGTCATGGTGGTCCACGTCGGTCTCAATTTTCCTGAAGTAGGGCAAGATCTCCCGGAAACTCCATCGGTCGTTCCCCAGCGCGGCCCAGTGGTCGAAGTCTTCGGGAACCCCACGATAGAAGGCCGATGAGTTGATGGCGCTGGAGCCGCCGGTAACCTTGCCCCGGGGCACTGGCATGTCCGAAAACATTTCAGTGGCGCGCGCAACATACTGCCAGTTGTGGCGACTATCCAACAGCGATATTGGGTGCCCGCCAAATGTGCGCAGAGGAGGAGCGTTCCCGCCGGTGTTGTATCCGAACTTGATCTCTTCGGGAAGGTGTTGAAATTGAGGATAGTCCGGCCCGGCCTCCAGCAGCAGCACCGATATCGCAGGGTCGTCCGACATCCGGGCTGCCAAGATGCTGCCGGCGGAGCCGGCGCCAACGATAACGAAGTCGTACCTCATACTTCTTCTCCCTGCTGGCGCCGTACCAGGTTGCCAAGGCGATACCCAGGTCCGGGGAGATTCTTCTGGGCAGTAAGGGCAGGTTTGAAACATGTCCCCGCGTTCCAACAGAACCCTTTCCTGGGCCTCCTTCGCCGCCGGGTAGCGGTCCAGCATGTGGGGTGTGGACTCTGCAATTCGTCGAGTCCCAAGGTTCCCGTTTATTTCCGAACTCGCTGGAAGTTCCGCGCTGCCCACAGGTTGCCCACAAGATTCCTAATTGGGGTTGTGCCGTGGTGTCTCAAACGGCGGAATTTCATCACGTTTCCGATGCCCACTTTGGCTGTAAATAGACCACCATTCCAGGGGCAGAACTATTCCGGTACGAAATACTTTGTGGGCAATCCGTGGGCAGAGATTGCCCGCCGGGCCAACTTAAGAAGTTAATTTATATGAAGTTAATTTAAAGGTAAAATTGGCAGGAGCGGGAGGATTCGAACCCCCGACCACTGGTTTTGGAGACCAGCGCTCTGGCCAGACTGAGCTACGCTCCTGTGTGGTACCCCTGGAGTTATCCATTTTCGTAGCTACAAAGCGGAAAATCAACCCCGAAAGGCGGTTTTTACCACAGGTTAGAACGGTAGCGATGTTATACTACGAGCCGCCTAATGAGATTCGGATTGCGGAGTAGTCACCAATGGGTTTGCAACCTAGTAGTCAGTCAACCTTGATGTTGAAAGTGATACAGGAATCTGGCTGATAGTCGTATACTGCTTGGGATGAAGTTCTGATGGGGGGGGGGGTGGCAGTGATGATCAGGGACAAGTACGCCGTGCGGCTGGCGCCGGAACAACGGGAAGAACTCCAGAATCTGATTCGGGTTGGGAAAAGCTCGGCCCGAGTGACCGCCAGGGCGCGGATTCTCCTCAAGAGCGGCGACAGTTGGGCCGCTCCCAAGGTGGCCGAGGCGCTGGATGTGGCGCTGGGCACCGTGTACCGGATTAAGCAGCGCTTTACCGAGGAAGGGTTGGACGGGGCCCTGTGGGACCGGCGCCAGGTCAACCGGCATCGGAAGTTGGACGACCGGAGCGAAGCCCACCTCATCGCGTTGGCCTGCAGTCCAGCGCCGGAGGGCCACGACCACTGGACCCTGCGCCTGCTGGCTGGCAAGGTGGTGGAACTGGGGCTGGCGTCCTCCATGTCCCACGAGGGAGTGCGTAAGCGTCTCAAAAAAACGTTCTCAAGCCGTGGCAGAAGCAGGAGTGGTGCATCCCCAAGGTGAGCGCCGAGTTCGTGGCCAACATGGAGGACGTGCTGGACCTGTACGCCGAACCGTATGACCCCCAGCGTCCGGTGGTCTGCTTTGACGAGACCTCCACCCAGTTGCTGGCGGAGACCCGGCCCTCTCTGCCGCCCCGGCCTGGACTTCCCCGGCGGCAGGACTACGAATACCGGCGGGAAGGCACCCGCAACCTGTTCCTGGCCTGCGAGCCGCTGGCCGGGTGGCGGCAGGTGGCGGTGACCCAGCGGCGCACCATGCAGGACTTCGCCCACCAGATGCGCTGGCTGGTGGATGAAGCCTATCCGGAGGTCCCGGTGGTGCGGGTGGTCCTGGACAATCTCAACACCCACCGCGCGGGGTCGCTGTACGAGACGTTCCCAGCGGCCGAGGCCCGGCGGATTGCGAAACGGCTGGAGTTCCACTACACCCCGAAGCACGGGAGTTGGTTGAATATGGCGGAAATCGAGTTCAGCGTGCTGTCCCGCTGCTGCCTGAAGCAGCGGCTCCCCGACGAGGATGCGCTCGGGAGGGAAGTCCAGGCACTGGTGCGGGAGCGCAACGCCGCCCGAGTTGGTATCAAGTGGCGGTTCAAAACCCAGGATGCTCGAACCAAACTTCACCGCCTCTACCCTTTTGATTCCAAAGTTGACTGACTACTAGTCCTGATCAGGAGCCAGCAATTTATCTTGTGGTTCGGATTGTGGAAAGGCGCGTGGATCTGATGGGGCAAGCGGTTGGCTATCCTGAAACTGACCCGGTGGAACACCTAATAGCGTCTCTCGACCCGGAGGAAGCAATAGAGCTGGGCCTTGTACTTCAACAGTATGGCCGGGACCTACAACAAAAAGGTCAGAATGGCGCAGACGAATCCGGTAAGTCATAAATCTACTCCTCCTATTCCGCCGCCAGCAGGCCCGATAGCGCCGCCGCGCGGTCCAGGTCCATCCCGCCTTGCACCAACGTTCCGAATGCCCGCGCATGGCTGGCAATATCCCCGGCCCTGAGTTCTTCCCAGTCCAGGGAAACCGTGTCGCCTAGCTTGGCGGTCAATTCGGTGGACACCAGCCGCCCCAGCGCAGCAACGTTGCTGAAAAGAAATTCCCGGTATGCTTCCCGCATGGCAACGCCGGGCGCGGTTTCAAACAACGCCGGGTTGACGCCGCAGGCCGCTAGCACGTCCTCCCGGCTAATCTTGAATAGTTCCACCAACGCCGCCGTAGGTTCCGGGCCCAGCCGTTCGGGTTTCAACATCACCTTCCCACCGCCAGCCGCGCCGCCGTAATCGCCATCTTCCAAGAAAGCTACCTCTCCCTTCAACTTGCCGATGGCCGCTTTCAACGGTGCAAGGGTTGGATCATCACCATCAACGGGTAGCCCCATGATATGCCCGCGCGGTCCGCTGGATTCATCCGCCAACGCCGCCAGGGTTTCGGACGCCAGCCGCCCCGTAAGCTGGGCAGATTGCAGCGGCCCGATTCCCCTAAATGGTTGCTCAGGGTCTCGGCTATACATGATGTGAACCACTGAATCCGCCGGCATGTTGTCGAAGGTGTAGGTCCGCTCCGGTCCCGCCGTCGTGCAACGATAAATCCACGTTGCCGGGTTGGGCCCGCCGTCAACGTCGTGACTCTGGCATGGTAGCAGGTCAATCATTCCCCGGCTGGTGTCTATGTAGAAAACAATTTCGCCTTTCCTGACCATCGCCCGCCCGATCATGGCAAGGCAGGATGGCGTCAATGCGCCCAGGATGGCCGTAGAGCCCGTTTGCACAACGGCGGTGGCAAAAATGGCCCTTGCCGTGAGCCCGGAAGCCGCCTCCAGCGCGCCCACCGCCGCAGGAAAGGCCGTTGATTGCCCGGTGGCCCGTGACAGTAGGGCAGTAAGGAACGCATCGGTGTAACTGGAATCTGCCCGGTGTTCCATCTTGGATTGCCAAGGCCATTTCATATTCGGGTTTGCGCCTCCCTCGAACATTCCAGGTCCAGCCAACGCCTCCTCAAATCGGAGAATCTGCCGACAAATTCGGAAACGTCGGTAACGGTGTAGTTCAACGCCAGTTCGTCGGCAAGTTCAATGCTGGTAACGGGGGCAACGGCCAGTTCCTCGAACCATCTAACGCGAAAAATGCGGTCAGCTTCCAGCCGCGCCCCGCCAACTTCCAAGTTCCGTTGAACGGAAATATCAAGGGCGGTAGCGAAAACCGGGTAATCAACCTTCACTCCCGGGACGAATTGACCGGCTGCGTTGGTGTCGTCCGGCCCGCGGATGCCGATGGTGATAGGTCTATCTAGTGGCATTTACACCCCCGGCCAGGTGATAAGGCCAGCGGGAAGCGGTATGGCAACCCCCGCGCCGTTGGAGTATTCAACATCAATCGCGTTGGTCATGGCGTTGAAAGTGACGCTGGTAACGGTCACGCCGCCAATGGACGGCGGTAGCGGTACAACTTGGGTTGCGCCGCTGCCAAAGGTGATGATGATGTTCCCGCCGACAATCGCCAGCCCGGTAATGGCGTTGCCCGCTGCGGTCGCTGGTGCGGTCGCAGTATCATCGCTACCGCTCAAACCCAAACGGTGTTGGCGGTAGGGCAGCAGGGCAGCCGCCGCGCCGGAGTTCCGCAAGACGTTGGAGAATCGGGTATCCGCGCTGGCAAATGGCCGATCATAGATGTATCCGGCCAGCCTGTAAGCGGCCTCGTTATGCACCACGTCGGGCGCGTCGGGCGCGTGGTGGGTTACGGCCTCGGTAGCGTAGGCCAGGATTTGGTCGGCCTCGTCCAGTTCGGTCGGCGTCCGGCCCAGGCGTATCCGGGCGGCCAGTTGCGCCCGCGTAATGGTTACAGCCATGTAAAGACACTCCGGGGGACGAATAGGCCGGATTCTTCCCGTACTTCAACGGTGCTGCCCAGGTATGCCGGTGTGTCGACCAGACTTGCCCCGTCCAGGAACGCGCGGGTTATCACCCTCAACCCGTTCCGCCGCGTCTCCCGTTCGGCGTTGAATTCGACGGATAGGCCGGTGTACAGTGGGTTATCCCCTTGCATGGCAAAAGCAGCGTCCCGCCCTCGTTGCGTGTTGGGAAGGGGAACGTTCACCCGGAGCTCCCGCCCTTCCATGTAGGGCTGAGCCCGCACAATCGGCGCGGCCCGGTTGTGTTGTTCTCTGATTACGATGCCTGAGTCCCGCCAGTAAAGCGCGCCATCCTCGAATAGCTCCGGGCGGTCGTTGGCGCGCGTCCCGTAGGCCATCAAAACGCCAGAAAGCAATCCTGGACTGTCCCGCGTTTCGTCGGCCCTAAACTCCAACGCTGCAAATAGTGTTTCCATTTACACCCTCCGGGAGTACCAGCGGTCCCGCGCTTCAACACATTGTTCGTCAATGGTTCCATCCGGGTTTGACAAGCGTTCCGTCACAACGTCAAATCCAGGGTCAATTATCCGTTCGGTAGAGCCCGCCCCAAGGCGTTGGAGCAGGTATACCCGCCGTGCTGGGTTGCCATCGCTGTTAGTTCCCACCACGTCTATGTCACGGTCCCGCGCGAAGGTGATAACCGTCTGCCTGAGCGATTCCACCAGTGGCAACAACCATGCCGCCTGAGACGCCAGCCGCGCCGGGTAACGGCCATCGGGTAGGCGTTCAAGCAAAAGCAATGCCGCTAGCAACGCCTGAAAATCAGCCGCCACCATCGGCCCGGTGGCTTCGGCAAGTAACCGGCGGGCAGCTTGGGTTTTGCCCGCGCCCGCCGGTCCGCTGAATAGAATCGGGTCGGCCATGCCTAGCTGTGGTCCGTTCCTTGCCGAATCAGGCCAGCGCCGGTCCTCAAGACTTTGACGGCGTACAGCATCACGGCGGTTATCACGATCTGGCCGGTCCCGGCCTTAGTGATTTCATCGGGAATCAGGGTTACACCCTCCCAGGTAGGCGCAACGGCCGTCATGGACATGCCGCGCCGGATTACCACGTCCTGCCGGTTGCTGGCCGGTGCGGGAACGTGGGCGGAAACCCTTACGCCGCTGGTGAGTTCCATCACCCGGTCCAGGGCGGAACGGTCAACGCTGGTGTTGCGGTAGGTGGCGCCCATATCGCCGTAGGTGGCGCTTCCAACCACCATTGACAGGTCCGAAGTCATGGCGGCATACCGGCCATCCACTTGAGAACAAACGAGGTTATTCAGGTAGCTGTCGAAAGTGTCGTCGGTGGTTTGGGCATTGGCGGTTAAGGTGGTGAACAACCCATTGGTTCCGCTCAGGATTTGGTCGTCCAACCCGTCGGCCAACCCGTCGCTCAGGTTCTCCCGTAGCGCAGCGTCCATCATGGCAAAGCGGGCGCGGTCCTCGCGGGAGTAGAAGAAACTCGCCTGCAACCTGGTCGGGGTCAACACGTCCGAAGAAAACGAGCCGGTGGTTTCCGCTTGGCTGGCGTTCTCGGCTGGCGTCCCAACGTCAAGGGTTCCGGTCAACACCGGGAAAACGGCGTCACCGGCTGGCACAGAAGGCATGTTCACCCCCAAAAACGCCGCCGCCGACATCGGGAACACATACGGAATAATGGGTTGCTGATTCTGCCCAACGTTGGCCGCGCCCGGCGTAACGGCGCGGGTTTCCAGCCCGCCCATGCCGCGCCCGCCGCCGCCCGAGCCCCGCAGCATGTCAAGCGGAATCTGGTTTCCGGCCAGGTGCAAATGCTGTTGAAGTTCGGCCTCAACGCCGGTGGGGTTCTGGTGGGACATTAGAACGTCAAAGATGGTGCCCAGGTTGGCCCGTTCCAGCATCTCGCGGTATTCGGTGCCCTCGGGGCGGTGCGGGCAATGATAGGCGTCCGGTCCGGCTCAGCAAGCCGCAAGGCGGCCATGCGCCGTTCGGTGTCGGTGTACTCGGTGCGCAGGGTGTCCAGTTCGGCGCGGGTTTCTTCGGTAAGTTCCGCCATGCCGCCAAGTTCGGCCAGGCGGATTTTCACCTCCCCTTGCCGGACTTCCAAAGTCTGAAGCGGAGTCATAGGGCAAACCTCCTAGTGGTTTGCCCTAATCATACCACTTATTGATACCTAGTCTCGGTTATACTACGCTTGCAAGGTAGGCGTCCCATGCCGTGACTTCAGGCGATGGCGGTTGCGTTTGCTCAAGGCGGCATTTGGAGTAGTGGCAATTTGCACAAAGTATTTGAAGGTTGCCCAGGTCGTAGGGCGCGCCGCCTTGGAACAACGGGATTACGTGGTCGCAGTGGTTTCCCCATCGTCCGCAGGTTTGGCAGGTCCAGTTCTGGGCGGTCAACACCTCCCACCGTACCCGCTTCATCACCCGCCGGTCTAACGCCGCGTGGAAGGTGCTAATCGTTCGTGCTGCCAAGGTAGATACCCCCAGTTCGCTTGGCTTTCCGCTCTACCGCTCCCGCCGCCAGCACGAGAGCCGCAGCTACATCGTCACGCGCCGTGTTGTTGGTCCCGTGCTTCACCAGCCGCACACTTCCCGCATCATCGTTCTGGACACGCGCCCGCGATAACGAAGTCGCCAGCAACAACCGGCTATCCCGGTCAACGGACAGGTTCCCATCCTTCGCCTGCCGGCGTAGTGCCCGAATGTCAAACGCCGCCTCAGACCACCGCGTTACCCGTGGTTCCAGCCGTGCCCCGTTCTTCACCGCGTCTTGCAATTCCGCCAACCGGAAACGGTCGCACACTATCAACCTTGGCCTCCCCCAACGCGCCCGGATTGATGCCCATAGCTGCGCCGGGGGTTGAACCTGGAGCCCCTCGGCAATGGCAAGCTGCCCAATGTCATGTAGGCGTTGGTACGTTCCCGCTGGTACGCGGTCCCGCTTCTCTTGAGCCTCAAGGCCAGGTATGCCCGGCGCTACTGCCAACGCTTCAACCCTACCGTTGGGCCAGATTCCGCAAGCTGCCGACCATGCCCGTCCCGCCGCCAGGTCCACGCCAACCACCGGCCTACCCTCGGCGTCCGGGACTTCCCGCCGCTCTACCGCCTTCCAATCATCGGTGGTCAATAGGACTTCGGCGGCGTCCGCGGATGGAACATTTAGCCTGTACGAAAGGAAACGCGCCTTGAGCCGGGTATCCGCCCGCGCTTCGTCCCGCTCTTCCAAAAGCTGAGCCCGAAACTCCGCACTAATGGCGGTCAACGGGTTGCACCGCCTGATTACCGGCCAGGTATCCCAACCCTCAAGTTGCCCCTGGATAGCCTCAACGTAGGTGCTGCCCCGCGTTCCGTCATGCACTAGGTTCCAATACCAATGTCCGGCCCCGGTCGCCATCGGCGCCAATGTCCCAATCACGATGATCTTCAACGGGCTGCCCGGTTTGCCCAATGCCCCGGTCAAGGCGTCCCACATCAGCAATCCGCCAGCGAGTTCCCAGCTGCCAGGTTCGTCCGCTACCGCCAGACTCACGTTGACCAGCCCCATAGCGGTCTTGCCATTGGAGGATATAATCCTCAACTTCGTGTTGCTGGCAATATGAGTCGCTCCCAACCTGGTCACTGAGTCTATCCAGCGGTATTCCCCGGTGGGTTCCAACGCCGCGCGGACAAACCCATACACCATCCGCGCTTGCTCAATGCTCCCGGCGCATTGGACAATTTCCTTGCCCGGCTGAAACAGCACATCGCCGGGAGTCAACGCGCGGGTGATTAGGTGCGCCGCCAAAAACGATTTACCGTTTCCGCGTGGGGTTGAAAGCACGGCAACCTTAACCGCCGGGTCCATCGCCCGCCGTATGAAATTGGTCTGAAAACGCCGAAGTTTCATATCATCCCCTTTTACACGGAACACACCCGCCAGTGTTGCACAGCCCCCCAGCGTTTCCTATAGCAGGGTTCCCTAGAGCCAACCAAGCTTTGTCATGCATTCCGTCATGGTCTCTAAGACATATTTCGCCTGTTCTTCTGTCAGCGCAGCTCTAAACTCCTGCGGATTTTCCTCGCTCTCTTCGCGTGCTTCCATCATAAATACCAGCCTATTTGTAGATGGCGACGCTCCAATATAGGTTTGCGTCAACTTCCGAAGAATCAGATGACCACCAGTTTCATCGTATTCGCTTACCACCAAAAACCTCCATTCATTCAATTCTATCCTGAACATCGGGGCAAGGTTGCGCTTCGTATCAGAGGGTGTAGGGTATGTAGGGTTTTTCCGACTTTATACGCATCACGGAAAAATTCCAAATACCCAACTTAATACAATCTATATACCTGTTCTCCATTTCCTTATACACGCTAAAGTCGGAAAAACCCTACATACCCTACACCCGGCTATAGTCCAGGGAGACGGGGTAGAGTATTCCTTCCTTTGTGCGCCGCCGGTCATAATGCCTACCCATCCATAGCCCGAAGCTGGTTTCAGCTATTGGCCTCCGGTTGTGGGATTCACACCATCCGGTGAAGGAACGGTATAGGACAGCGAATTGGGTTTCGCCGCCCTCGTCGCAGGTTTCGTCCAGCCACCGCCGGATAACGTCCGCCTAATCAAAGTACCGTTCCGTTGCGTCCACCACCGCAGCAGGTAGGGGCATATCCTCGCCGGCGTTTTGGATCCGCACGTATTTGATAATGCCCGCCTGCAACCAGCCCACCACGCCGCCGATATGTTTGGGTGATGTCAGCTTGTCCTCCAGGTGGTGGTCTATGGTTTCGGGGCAGTAGTCAAAAGGCCATATCAGCAGCCGGCGGCGCAGGGCATTGTCCACCAAGCGGATGCTGGGGAGTTCATTGGCAGAGAACATTAGCGTTGCCGTTGGTGTTGCCGTGCGCGGGTTCTGGCGCATACCCCGAACGCTGATAGCATCCCCACCAGTTACCGTTTTCAGGAGGTCCGACCGCAATGCGCCGCGTGGGAGTTCGGGCAGCACAACCAGGCGTTTTTGGGTGAACGGCAACAATTCGGCGGGATGGTTATCTTTCTCCGAGACAAACACGCTGGATCGGGCGGTGGCCGCATAGTCGCCCATTGCCCGGCGCACGACGTTGAGATAGGTTGATTTGCCGGTGTTGCCGTCGCCGTAGAGGATATGCGCCTTGTGGAAGCGATTACCGGGCAGCAACGCCGCCGCGGTCCATACCTGTAGCGCGTGTTCCAGCATGATGTCTTTGCCGGTCAACGATGCCAGAAAATCCAGCCATAGCTGCGTAGGCTCCGTGGGGCTGGTCGCGAGGCTTTGGGTAATGTGGTCGGTGGCTTCCTGCTCGAGGTTATGGACAGGGCTCTTGGTGTTCTCTGGAGTGATGTAGAGACAGTCACCATCGGGCATACCCAGCATCATCCCGTCTGGGTCCCAATCGGAAACGCTGCATTCAGCCGCCGCCAGCTTAATAGCCTTATCGACGGTCGGCCCGAAATGCCGCTGCCGCAGTTTCCGGTATTCGGCCTCTACCTTTTCGGGTGGCCCATCCGGTTTGGCCCGGTGAGCTTCCAGGGCGCATAGGGCGGCCACTATGTTGGTCATCACGGGCAGGATGCTATCCCGTTCCTGCCAACCCTTGCCGTACATCCATTCCCGCCAGACACCAGCACCAGCATCGAAGGCGTAGGCAGGGTAGGGGCGCACCAGGTCGTAAAGTTCCCCGTAACCGTGTCGCCACTGAAACGCCTCAGCAGCCCCTTGAATATCCAACGGGAACAGGCTAAGGGAATGGTCTTGCTCGGCAACTTCCGCCGCCGATAAAGTGCTGGAGTCGTTTGACTTTTGGCCTTCCGTTGTATATTCTTGCCTAGTTCGTGTATCTCCTTGGTTGCCCGCTGTTTACGCAGCGGGTTTTCTTTTTGCCTTTAGTTTTTCACCATGCCCGCAGGATCGCGGGCCATGATCTGCAGCGGATCATCGTCGCCTTCCAAGTCCACCACGGCCATGCCGGTGCTAGAGTTAAAGGCTACACTCCGAAACTTGGCGGCCAGGTCAGGGCGCACCCGCACCAGGAGTTGTCCGATCACGCTAACTAGGGTCCGCTTCAATTGTTCCTCATAGACCGGTGGGAGCGGTGCTTCAGTCATGCCCGCTAATGCCACCTGGACGGTCTCATCGACGGTGAGCCGCCGCCCCTGCAATTCAAAGATTCTTTCCCGCAGGGCCATTAGCACCTTGAAGGTTCCCGGTTGCAGTTGGATCGGTTTGCGTTCCCGTGACATCGGCAACACCTCCTTTCAATCGGTAGTATACCCATTGTATACCCGACAGTCAAGGGTGTCAATTGGGCAAAAAGGAAACCGCCCCGACTGAGAGCGGGGCGGTCATTCGTTGGAGGTGTGCGGTGGGTTAGTCCGCCCTATCCCGGTTTATCGGAACACGTCACTTAGTGCTGACAGGTTCGCGCTCTTTCTGGCTAGCAGCCTCATTGGCTCGCTGCAATAGCGCAGGATTGTTGGCCACGCGTTGAATGGCTTTGGCGTCTTGTTCCACCTTTCTTTCGCCTACGTATTTGATGATCGCTCCTATCGTATAAAACACTGCCAGTCCTCCTAATTCGACGGTCACGGCTATGATCCCGTATATGATTGCGCCAATACTAGCGTATTCTGCTAGCTTTTCAAACTCGGCTTGCCCCGTTTGATACACCGTTATCCGCCAAGTCACGAGAGCGAATCCAAACGGTGATAACAAGAAATGGTACCGGGGGGGCCTTTCCGACGCAAACCATCGTTGCCATCGGTTCATGCCGTGATTGTACCAAAATGCCCGGTGCTATAGCAATTAAAACGGCGCAGGGTCCAGGTAGTCCGCCCACGCTTGCGCCATCTGGCGGCGTTCCTCTAGCAGGTCCTCGCGGTCGTAGGCTTGCGTTACCGACGTTCCAATCGAGTGCGCCAACGCCAGTTCGATAGCTTCAAACCGGGCGCCGTATTCAGCCTTGGCAAAGCCCCTGAATGACGTTCTCATTCCGTGTGGAGTCGCGCCGATCTTGTCTTTCTCGCAACGGTCCAGCAGGGCGTTTTCAGATAGCGGCTTGCCGGTAGGCATCCGGAAAACATGCCCGTCCGTTACCTCTACCAACTGGAATATCGAATCGTCGGCGGCGTCGGGATCGGGAATATGGCGGACTTGCCGCAGGATGGCCATAGCTTGGTCAGACAGCGGCACACGGTGAGAACGCCGCGCTTTCATCCTTTGGGCGGGAATCTCCCATACCGCCTTTTCAAGGTCTACCTCAGCCCATACCATCCCGCGCACCTCAGACGTTCGCGCCGCCGTGAGAATCAGGAATTCAAACGCCAGCCCGGTCACTCGCAGGGCATACCCGAATTGAACCTTGCGGATTGCCGCCCCTACCTCGCAGTAGGGCAACGCCCGGTGATGTTCCGGTACGTGCTTGACCTTCTTCACCAGTTCGCCAAGGGCATCATCGGCGGGATCGTCAATGCGGTAATCGTGCGCCCGCGCCCATCGGAACACCTTAGCCAATGCTTGCCGAACCTTGCGCGCCGTTTCGTGGTTCTCTCCCCGTAGGGGCGTCAGCAGGTCCGCCAAGTCAGCGCGGGTTATCTCGGCAACATCCCTGTCCGCCAGCGTCGGGAAGGCGTGAATCTCAAGACGGCGTAACCAGCGTTTCGCGGTCGCCGCGCCCCATTCGTCAAGGTTCAGGGCGTAGACAACCCGCGCAGCATCCGCGAACGTCGGAATGGCTGGCGTTTCCTTGACCGTGATCGGGGCGGGAACGTGGCCGGGCTCGAATGGATTCTTGCCGCCCTTGATAGTCGCAAGGTTGGCGGCTGCAATCTTCCGGGCGTTGGACAGGCTCACCTTGGCAACGCCGCCCAAACCCTTGTCAGTCCGCTTGCCGCCGACCTGGACACGCTGAATCCAGGACTTCGTGCCGACAGGTGTCACCAGAAGATACAGGCCCGCCCCGTCGCCATACCGCCCCGCCTCTGTGATTTGGCCTACCATCTTCGCGGTTAGCTTCCCCATTGCGCCCTCCAATTCTTACCACACTTACCACGCGGTTATTACCACACGGTTATACTACGTGGTAAGAATTGTAAGGCTTGGGGGAAGCTAAATCAAGGCTTTTATGTGGGAAGTGGTACCCCTGGAGGGATTCGAACCCCCGACGCGCGACTTAGGACGCCGCCGCTCTATCCTCTGAGCTACAGGGGCCGGTGGTGGAGATAGGGGGGCTCGAACCCCCAACCTCGGCATTGCGAACGCCGCGCTCTCCCAATTGAGCTATATCCCCGAAAGGCATCCCTCGACTATGAAATGGTAAAGCCGGGGTTTGGTGGCTGTCAAGTTGCCGGACTTGGCGTAAGTGTTCAGACTTGAGGGGTCATCCAACATTAAACCGTCATTCCGGCCCCCGTATCGGGTACGGGGCAGGCTTTGAGCCGGAATGACGGATCCTGGGTTGAGCTAACCCCTTAATTCTGAACAGTTACGTTAATCTTGGCGCGTTTGGGGGTGTTTTGTGCGACCGTCCGTGCGCCCTTCGACGGAGCTCAGGACGAACGGACTGGGGGCTCAGGTGGTTCGACGGGCTCACCATGAACGTGGGATTGCTGGGTTCCGGAGCAAGGCCGGAACGACCCTTCGACAGGCTCAGGGCGAACGGAGGGGGGCGCGGCGAGCCGGGCCGTTGAATTGGCCTCTCGGTAAATCCATTCGACCTTGGGGGTTAATCCGTGGTTAGGGGTGGGAGGATTTGGGCGAGCCAGGGGACCAGGTCGGCCAAGACCGTGGGCGGGATTTCGTGGCCCATATCGTACTCGTGGTAGGAGGGTTGGTAGCCCTGCTCCTCCAGGAACTCCATGGTGACCCGGGCCGAGTCCATGGACACCAGCGGATCGGCGCGGCCGTGGGCGATGAAGATGGGCTGGTTTCGGTCTTCGGGGAGGCGGGTCTTAAGGATTTCCGGGTCGGGTAGGGAGGCGCTGAGGGCCATGAGGCCGGCGAAGGTATGGGGACGGTTGAGGCCGCAGCGGTAGGTCATGCCGCCGCCCTGGGAGAAGCCCAGGAGGGCGATGTTGCCGGGGGTGGCGCCCAGTTGTTCAAAAACCTCATCGAAGAAACTGCCCACCAGGTCCTCGGCCTGCTGGAAGTCCTCGGCGGTGGACTCGCCCCGGGGCGGGTGCCAGCCGTAGCCGGCCATGCCGGGTCCCAACTGGAAGGGAATGGGGGCGTTGGGGCAGGTGTAGACGTAGCCGGTGCGGTTGATGGAGGGGGCGAGGCCGGCCAGGTCGCGCATGTTGGCGCCGAAGCCGTGGAGCATCACCACCAGGGGATAGGGTTTTTGTTCGTCGTAGTCGTCGGGGTAGATGTTGAAGTAGTGCAGGTCCTTTCCTTTGATGGCCTCACCGTTCATGGTCGTCGCTCCTGGGGGTTTTGGGTAGGGACATCCTACCATTGGACGGCGGAATGACCAAATGGTGGGGGGAATTGGGCAGGGTTTTTTGATTATTTTTGTTGGGATTTTGGGGGTTTATCGTGGTTTACGGGCCGGTGGGGTGGTTCGCCGGGCTCACCACGATCCTTCGACAAGCTCAGGACGAGCGGGGGGGGGGGGTGTTTCGTGCGACCGTCCGTTGCCCTTCGACGGGGCTCAGGACAATCCTTCGACAGGCTCAGGACGAGCGGACTGGGTGTTGCGGGTAAGTTGGCGTCCCTGTGGTAATTGTGGCGTAGGCTGGAATCCGGTCGGATTGGGTTGGGCAGGGAGTTTAGACCCCTCGCTACGCTCGGGGTGACAGAGGGGGGCCGGGTGATAGGTGGGGAGTGGGGGATAATCAAGAGACCCTGAAGGGGGCGGGGATAATCGAAAGGGCCGGGGGTTGGGGAGTACAATGTTTTGGAATTTTGGAAACGGGCGGGGAAGAGAATGGCGACGATTTTTCATTTGATCGACCAGGCCGGATGGGACGTTTCGCGGGGCGGGACGGAACACCTGGCCGAGTCGTTGGCGTCGGAGGGGTTTATTCACTGCTCCGAGGATGCGGAACAGCTACTGAGGGTGGCGGAGCGGCTTTACGGGGGACGGGAGGACCTGCTGGCCCTGGAGGTGGAGGTGGACCGGTTGGGGTCGCCGTTGAAACGGGAACCCAGCCGTTCCGGGGAGATTTACCCGCACATCTACGGGCCGTTGAACCTGGACGCGGTGGTGAAGGTTTGGCGGCTGCCGCTGGGTGAGTCGGGCAGCCATTACCTAGCCGAGGAATAGCAGGGTAGCCGGTCTAGCCCAGGGAAGAAGCATCTATTCGCCGCAAGAGATTCAGTTAATACGAGACACCGTTGGCGGGGTGCGGTACTGGGCCGGGACGGCGGGGCCGGAGGAGGCGCGGGCCGCGGTGTCGGACGGGCGCTGCCCGTCCAGGTTGTTTCTGTTGTGGCCCCTGGCGGCGGCGGAGCCGGGACTTTTTCAGCGGTTGATGGAAGACCCTTTGATTGAGACGTATTCGATTTACGGGTTGTTTCCCGGGGTTTACGAGTGGGTCTATCTGGGAGATGAACCGCCGGAGGTGACCTGGGAAGGACGGACGCGGGGGCACGTTGGGATATTCCGGCGGGGGGACGAAGGGTTGGTGGTCAAGCCGTTGCAGAACCAGCGGGAGGACGAGATCGCGGCCATCGCTGGAAGGCTGGGGGCCGGCCCGAAGCAACTTGCCTCGGTGACTGGGTTCTTGGTGGAAGAATTTTGCCGGGGGCGTTTCTTCACGGAATTGCCGGAAGAAATTTTGACGCCGGATTTTCTGGAAAAGGTTGGCCGGGGATTGGGAGAAATGCTGGGCGGGCTGCATCGGGAGCGGATTTACTACAACGACGTAACGCTGTCCGACCAGGAGGGACGGTCACACTTGTTGGTGACGGACGAGGGGGAGTTGACGCTGATCGATTTCGGGGTGTCGGTCTTGCTGGACCGGCATACCTATTTGACGTTGGAAGAGGTGTACAACGTGGCGCGCACCGACCCCAACTTCCGGCTGTTTGCCCGGTTGGGGGCCAGCGAAGAGGAAATGGTGGGGTTTCTCCGGCAGTACGGGCAGCGGCTGGGCCGAGGTTCGCCGGAAGACATTATGGCGCGGGACCGGACCATTTTCGAGCAGGGGGTGCGTATGGCGGCGGGACGGATGGGAGAGGGGGTTGCCGGGCCGTTGGAACGTGGGTTTAGGGAGAGTTACGGGCGGTAAAGCAAGTTGGGTTGCCCCGGTTGAAGGAAAGGCCCTGCCGAGCGGGGAGGGTTTTTAGTTGTCATTGTCGGGAGTTTGGGAGGACGAATCCAGGGGCAAACCGGCTGGCGGCGATGGATTTTAGATTCATCCCTACGGTCGGAATGACAGGGGGGGCGGGGTGGCAGTACGATTGCAAAGTGGTGTGATTCTGCGAAAAAGGGACACTCGCTAGACCGGGTGCACACTGGATTCCCGCCTGCGCGGGAATGAGGATAGGTGTTCGTAGGGACTTTGCAATTGTCCTGTCGGGGTGGCCCTTAGACGAGTGGTTCGTGGTTCGACGTGGCTCAGGATGAGGGCGCCCGAAGCGGCGTTTAGGGGATAATTGAACGGCCCCGTTTGGTTGGCTGGGAGTTGGGGAAGGGAGGGGGTTATTCTTGCTCTAGGAGGAACTCCACCAGAGCGTCGATCTGGTCTTCGGAGAGGTTGGCGGCGGTGACCAGAGGGGCCATCAGCCCGCCGGCGTAGCCTTCAACCAAATAGGCGTCGGGTTCTACGATGGACTGCCGGATGTATTCTTCGGCGGACATGCCGGGGATACGGTTGGCCGCGTCGGTTGCGATGTGGGTCTGGTCGGGTCCGATAACGCCAACAGCTTGCGGGACGGACTCGATTTTATGGCAGGTGTAACACGTTCCGGCGCCGGTGTAGATTTCCAGACCGGAGCCCACCGGAGCGTCCCCATCGGAGGGGGAAACGGCGACAGGTGGTACGGGGGTTGGAATGACTTTGGGCCCGCGCTGACAGTGTTCGGGCCTTTCCACCTCTCCCGCTGGTTCGCCGCCATGGGTGAATGGTTGGGCGTTGCACTCGGCGTAAGCCCTGGGAGTAGGTTGGAAGGAGCCAAACAGTCCAATCGCCGCGGACCCCACCAGGAAGGCCAGGAACAGGCCGGCCAGGAACACGATGGTGAACATCCGGGCGTCGAACTTCAGGTGCATATAGAACATGATAACGATGCCGAACTTGACCGCCGACAGGATTACCAGCGGGGCCACCACTCCGGCAGAGCCCTGGAGGGCCTTGGGCACGATAATGAGAAACTCAACCATGGTGATCGCGAAGAGGATTATCGCAATCAGCACGTATTGCTTGAAGGAAGGGTGACGCCCCTGGTGCGCTTCCTCGTGGTGTTCCGGGGTGTGATGTTCAGTCGGTTGCACGCTCATTAACCGGGCTCCTTAGATGGGGACAACCGCCAGAACCGACCCGAGCCAGTTCGCGGCGGCGTGGGCAGCTTCGGGACCGTGGTCGAACCCGCCTATCAAGTACAACAGGGTGAAAATGACAATCCAGACAATGTCTACGAAGTGCCAGTAGAGTCCGGCAATCTCCACGTCCAGGGCGGTAGCGGGCCCCAACCTGCCCTTGCGGGCGATGATGAACAGGCTTACCAACCAGACGATACCCAGGGTAACGTGGGCGCCGTGGAAGCCGGTTAAGGTGAAGAAGGTTGAACCGAAGAGGTTGGTATCAATCTTCAAGCCTTCGGCGCGGAAGGCGTTGAACTCGTAGACCTGGAAAGCGATGAATATGGCGCCCAGGAAGGCGGTAGCCAGCAGCCATAGTTGGATGCCCCGTTGGTCGTTGCGGTTAGTGGCGGCCAAGGCTTGCACCATGGCGAAGCTGCTGCAGAGGAGGACGAAGGTGGAGATGGTGGTAATCGGGACGTCGATAATGTCGATTGGGTAGGGGCCGACAAGGCTCTGGCCCCGGTAGACCATGTAGGTGGCGATGAAGGAGCCGAAGAAAAGGCAGTCGGAACTGAGGAACACCCACATCAACAGCTTCCGGTGGTTGAGGCCGGTAGTCGTATAGGAGTGGTCTACGTCGGCGTGGGGCAGTTGACCGCTGGCTTGAGCCAAGACTAGAGCCTCCTAATGGTGGGCTTCGCCGTGTTGGACTTCCCCGTGGGCGGAGCCTCCGTCGTGGTGGGCCGCGTGATCGGGGGGTTCGTTGGCCCAACCGACGACGCCGAGGAAGGCGATGATGCCGCCGATGAAGGGAATGGGGAACCGGATGTAATCCCAACCGAAGTCAATCAAGAATCCCGCCGCCAGCAGCCCGGTTCCCAACGCCGTAACAAAAGGCCAGTAGGACGGGCTGGGCATGTGGATGGTCTCTGGGTCGACGTAGGGTTCGGGACCGGTGATGGGGGTGCCGGCCTCTTCGTTGCGGCGTTTGACAATCCAGTAGGTGTCAATGCCCAGGACCTGGGGGATTTGGGCGAAGTTATAGGCCGGGGGCGGGGAGGCGATGCTCCATTCCAGTCCCGGGGCGTCCCAGGGGTCGTGGCCCGCGGGTTCGCCGTTCTTGGCGGTCTTGAGGACGTTCAAAATAAACACCACGACGCCGGCGAAGATGATGAAGTAACCGCCGGAGGCCAGCAGGTTCAAGAAGTCCCAACCGAACTCCGAAGTGTAGGTATAGATGCGCCGGGGCATCCCGTTGAGTCCAACGAAGTGCATGGGGAAGAAGGTGACGTTCATGCCGATGAACAGCAGCCAGAAGTTGAGCTTGCCCAGACCTTCGTGGAGCAGTTTGCCGGTCACTTTGGGGAACCAGTAGTAAATGCCGGCGAAGAGTCCGAAGATGGAGCCGCCGAAGAGGACGTAGTGGATGTGAGCCACAATGTAGTAGGTGTCTTGCTGCTGGGCGTCTGAGGGAGAGACGGCGTGGGAGACGCCGCTCAAGCCGCCCACGATGAACAGGGCTACGAAGCCCAGGGCGAAGAGCATGGCGGTCTTCAGGTCGATAGAGCCACCCCAGATGGTGCCAAGCCAGTTGAAAATTTTAACGCCGGTGGGCACGGCGATGAGCATGGTGGTGATGGTGAAGACCGAGTTGGCCACCGGGCCCAACCCGACAGTGAACATGTGGTGGCTCCAGACGGCCCAACCCATGATGCCGATGACGATGCCGGAGAATACCACGACCGGGTAGCCGAAGAGGGGCTTCCGGGAGAAGGTGGGCAGGACTTCGGACACGATGCCCATCGCCGGAAGAATCAGGATGTAAACTTCCGGGTGCCCGAAGATCCAGAACAGGTGCTGCCAGAGGATGGGGTCACCGCCGCCGGCGGTGTTGAAGAAGTTGGTGAAGAAAAGGCGGTCGAAGGTCAGTTCAATCAGGCCCACGGTGATAACCGGGAAGGCCAAGACCAGCAAAATTGAGGTGACCAGGGTCATCCAGATGAATAGGGGCATCCGCATCAAGCTCATGCCCGGGGCGCGCAGATTGATTATTGTGACCACGAAGTTGAAGGCGGCGGCCAAGGAGGCAACGCCCAACACCTGGAGGCCGAGAGCCCAGAAATCTACGCCGGCGCCGGGGCTGAAGGGCTTCTCGGTGAGGTTGGCGTAACCGAACCAGCCGGTGTCGGGGGCCTGCATGGTTAGGAAGCTAGCATGTAACAGGAGGGACCCGAACAGGAATACCCAGTAACTAAAGGCGTTCAAGCGGGGGAAGGCCACGTCGCGAGCGCCGATGGCCAGGGGCACCACGAAATTGAAGAACGCGGCGCCCATGGGCATGATGGCCATGAAAATCATGGCCGTGGCGTGCATGGTGAACATCTGGTTAAAGATGTCGGGGCTGACCAGGCCATTTTCGGGGACGGCCAATTGCATCCGGATGACGCCGGCTTCCACACCGGCAATCAAGAAGAACATGAAAGCGGTGACGCCGTAGAGGACACCGATACGCTTGTGGTCGACGGTAGTAATCCAGCTCCAGACGCCGGTGGCGCTGACTGGGCGGGGTATTACGTCGGTTATAGCGGCCATTTGCCCCTCCGCTGGGCCGGGGTTATCGTGCTAATCAAGGATTGCAAGTAAGTTTACTTTAAGCTCAGGAGATACTCAATTACCAGGGAAATCTGTTTCGGGGAGAGGCTGGCCCGGCCGTCGGAATTCTGCTGGTAGATGGTGGCCCGTTCCCCCATGTAATTTCCGGGTTTAATGTCGTGGGGATAGGTAATCCAGACCCGGAGGTTCTCCCGGTTCAGGTCCGCCAAACCGGCGGCGAAAGTCTGGCGGGTTGCCAGGTCGGTGAGGTTGGGGCCGGGGGCGACGCCGGTTTCGGTGGTGAGGAAGGCTTGCATCCGGGAATCTACCACCGCCGGAGAGTCGGAGCCGTTGGAGGTATGACAGATGAGGCAACCTCCCGCGCCGTTGAAAATCTGCTGGCCCTCCTGAGCGTCGGCGGAAAGCTGGGGAGGCCGGCCGAAACCGGCGGCCCAGGCGTCGTAGTCTTCCTGGGTCAAGGACTGGACGATGAACCTCATCTGGGCGTGAGCGGTGCCGCAAAACTCGGCGCACTGACCGTAGAAGGTGCCGGTCTCATCGGCTTGGAACCACATGCGGTTGTTGCGGGTGGGGACGACGTCGACCTTGCCCGCAAGCTTGGGGACCCAGAAGCTGTGGATAACGTCGTCGCTTTGGAGGAGGATTTCCACCGGCTTGCCGACGGGAATCCGAAGTTCGTTGGCGGTGGTAATAAACTTGCCGTTGCCGTCGGCATCGGTGTATTCAAACTCCCACCACCATTGGTGCCCGGTGACCGTGACTTCCAGGATGTCTCCAGCGGCGGAAGCGGGGGGTTTTTCAATATCGAAGAGGGTAAACACCGACCAGACGCCCAGGGCCAGGATTAGGACGGTGGGGATAACGGTCCAGGTGATTTCCAGGGGGGTGTTGCCGTGGACCTGCTTGGGCAGGGGGTCTCCGGGGCGGCGGCGGAACTTGATGGTGGCGTAGAGCAGGGCGCCTTCAACCAGGATGAAGACCGCAACCATGACCCAGAGGAGGACGTTAAAGAGTAAAAGCTGGCTTTCTGCCACCGGACCGGCGGTGCCGAAGGTGGACTGGCGGGCGTCGGCGTCGCAGGCGACCAAAAGGAGGGCGGCCCCCAGGATGCCGAGGGAAAATAATAGCTGTTTACGGTGGAACCACGAAGGGGTGGACTTCCAACGGGTTACCCCAGGGACTGGTGCGGAGGACTCTGCCCTACCGGGGGGCACAAGGCGCATTTTGAGCGTCTCCCAACTGGCGGCCTGAGTATGTGCAAAATTTCACTAGTGACAGACAATAGCACAGGGTTTGCGAAATTGTCAATGAAAACTTGGGGTGGGCCGGGCCCCGAAAAGGCTAGGTTTTTGGGGAAAAGAGCTGGCTTTTGACACGGGAATAACGGCAATGGGGCGGTGGGCAACGGGTTCAGGACGATTGCAAAGTGATGCAATTCTGAGGGAAAGGGACGCTTGCCAGACCAGGTGCGCCCTGGATTCCCGCCCGCGCGGGAATGACGATAGGTGTTCGTAGGGACTTTGCAATTGTCCTGGGGCAACGGGTTAGATTGGGATAACGCTGTCGGCCATTACCGCTACGAAGAGGAGGGCCAGGTACAGCAGGGAAAAAAGGTAGACATTCTTGGCGGTGGAGCGAGCGTAGCGGCGCATTAACCGCCAGGCCATGACCACGAAGACCGCTCCGAGAACGGCGGCGGCGCCCAGGTAGACCCAACCAACGGCGGTGGTAAGGGCGAACATCACGGTAATGCCAACCAGGGCCACGGTGTAAAAGAAGATTTGCAGGGCGGTATGCTCGGAAGTGGTGACCACCGGGAGCATGGGGATGCCCGCGGCGGCGTAGTCGTCTTTAATCAGTAGGGACAGGGCCCAGAAATGGGGAGGGGTCCAGAAGAAGATGATGGCGAAGAGGTAGACGGCCGGGAGGTCGAGGCCGCCGGTGACCGCCGCCCAGCCCACCAGGGGCGGGATGGACCCGGCGGCGCCGCCGATGACGATGTTTTGGGGGGTGGTGCGCTTCAACCAACGGGTATAGACCAGGGCATAGAACAGGGTCGCAGACAGGGTGAGCAAGGCCGCCAGAAGATTGACCCAGGCGAAAAGAAGCCCGAAGGCGACGACGTTGAGGCCGATCCCGAAGGCCAAGGCGTGAAGGGGAGCGATGCGTCCGCCGGGAACGGGGCGAAGCCTGGTGCGGGACATGCGTTCGTCGATGTCCCGGTCCAGGTAGTGGTTGATGGCATTGGCGCCGCCGGCGGCCAGGGCGCCGCCGAGGCAGACCAGCCCCATCAACATGGGTGAGGGGATTGCCTGAGCGGCCAGAAACATCCCACCGATGGCGGTTATCAGCAACAGGACCACGATGGGAGGCTTGGTCAGAGTCAGGTAGTCGCCGGCCAAGGCCAGGGCCGACACGAAGAAACCGGGAGGCGCTTTTTCGGCGGGTTGGGGGTTAATCATGGGCCGGTTCCCGGGCCGGAGAGGGCCGGGTGCAGGCGACAAAGGCGGTGGCGGCCATTGCGGACCAAACCAGGGTGCCCAGGACCATGTGGAAAGCGATCATGTGGGTGGAAAAGCCGGTCCAGATGGTGAAGGCGCCCACGATTACCTGGGCCGTGAACGAGGCAGCGACGGTCATGGAGAGCAGGCGGATGTCGCGGGGACGTTGGCGGCCTCGGAAACCCAGGTGGACGCTGTAGAGCACGAACAGGCCGATGATGAGGGCAACGTAGCGGTGCCCCATGTGGATGGCCGGCAGGAATCTTTGGGGGAAGACGTCGCCCTGGCAGAGAGGCCAGGTTACGCAGGCGGCGGTGGCGCCGGTTGCGGTGACTAATGCTCCGGAGATTATGAGGACGTAGACGCCCAGCGCGGAGATGAGGGCCAGCTTGGGAAACCGGTCGGGCGGGTCTTGGGGGCCGGCGGACAAGGGGCCCTTGCAGGCGACCACCGACGTTAGAACCAAGATCCCCAACAGGGCTTGGGCCAGGGCCAGGTGGGCGGCGACGATAGCGCCGGGGAGCTCCTTGATGACGGTGTAACCGCCGAGCAGGGCTTGGAGGATGAGCAAGACCACGGCTATGGCGGCGGGGATGGTCAGCCAGCGTTCCTGGCGGTACTTCCAAAAAATGGTGACGGCGGTGGCGGCAACCAGGGGGCCAACAATGACCGAGGCGACGAAGCGGTGGGAGTATTCCAGTATGGCGGTGTATTCCAGAGGGGGCAGCAGCTTGCCGTAGCAGAGGGGCCAGTCGGGGCAGCCCAACCCGGAGCCGGTTACCCGCACCACGCCGCCCAGCACGACCAGGGCAAAAACCGCGACCACGGTGACGATGGTGATTGACTGCAACCAACGGTGAGAAGCACCGGAATTGAAGGGGAGAGGGGCGGGTTGTCCTGACGCCATTAAGCTGCCAGCCTGGGGGTTAAGGGGATTGTGATACGGCTTTCAATGCTATCACGGATGGGTTGATTCCGATAGCGGGAAATGGGGGGTGGGCAGGGTCTTTTCGTTGCCGTTGCGTGAGGATTGCGACGAAGAATCCGGGGACAAACCGGCTGGCAGCGATAGAGTTTAGATTCCTCCCTACGGTCGGAATGACAGGTAGGGGGGCTCAAGGTGAAAGGGGGTTGGGGCCAATTAAAGGCCCCGGGTTAGGTCCGGGGCCGGGTTGTAATGGCGTGGCGTTGCAATACAATGATCGGGAGGTCCCGGGGCGGGACTGGGGCTCTTGGCCTGACCTGACGACCTTTGACTTCCACTAACTTCCACGCCGGGCCCTTTGCGGGTGTTGCTTATGTACGCAATTGTTGCAGCCTTGGCCCTGGTTGGGGGGTTGTTGGCTTTGTTTGCCGGTTGCGGCGGTGAGGGTGGGGTTGACGGCGACTTGAAGCAGGTGCGGGGGCACATCGTTGGGGTGGCGGCGCGGAACATTGCGGAGTTCGAGACCCTGACGATACGGGACGACGGGGGCAGGAGTTACACTTTCGTTGCCGAGGGGTTCACCGGGTTTACGCCGTCGCATCTTAGAGAGCACCGGCTGTTTGGGGATTCGGTCCTGGTTACTTACCGGGAGGAAGAGGGGCGGTTGGTGGCGGTGAAGACGGAGGACTGAATAAACGGGGGGTGGGCCGGTTAGTTGAGGCCAGCTATCTTAGAACGGTGAGCAGCGCGGCCTCGATGTCTTCCAGGGGGGTAAACTGTTCAAACTTGGCCTGGACCAAGCCCTGAGAGTCGACCACGAAAGTCCAGGGTTCCGATTCCATGCCCCATTCGGCTACGGCGGGCACCCACCGGCTGGTGGGGCGGCCCTGGGTGACCAGGTGGGGGTCTTCGACCACTTCGACGTGGATGAAGTTGGCCTGTTCGCGGTAGTTGTCCTTGAGCTGGGCCACCACGTCGAGTTGAGGGCCGCAAGTGGCGCTGACGCAGAAGGCCGGGGTAGAGAAAGTCACGACCAGGGGCTTGGACTCTTGCAACGCCTCGTGGACCGAGAGGCGGTAGAGGTCCGGGTCGGGGTTGGCGGCGGTGGAGATGGTGGATAGGTCGGTGGTGTCCCGCGCGGTGGGGGTGACGCTGGGCGGGGCCGGTTCTCCCAGAGACGGGGTGGAGGAGGTGGCGGCCACCCGGGCCACGGTCTGGGCGTGAATCGTCCGGCCATCGGTGCCGGTGGTAGCGATTTGAAGGCCCCAGAGGGCGGGGACCGCTTCGGTGCCTTCGCCGGGTTGGTCGAAGTTGAGGGTGGCGACGTAGACGCCGCGGTTGCCGGGGGGCGGCCAGCTTCGCCATTTGGCGGTTACGGTCGCTCGGATTTGGCCTTCGTCGACGCCGGGGGGGAAGAAGACGGTCTGGACCTGAGCTTCCGGGGTGCGGATGGGCATATTGTTCCGGTCGACCAGGCCGAAAGCGACGCGGTTTTCACCGACGGCTAGGTCGCTGTTGGCGAGGATTGCGCTGACTTCGGGCCCGCCCAGGGGGCCGGGGGCGGCGGGAGGGGGAGCGGGGGAGGTGCAAGCGGCCAGCAGGAACACGAGGCTGGCAGCCAAGAGCAGTTGGGGGTGGCATTGGGGTAGGAACTTCATTGGATTGGGGGGTGATTAGTGCGACCGTCCGTTGGCCCTTCGACGGGGCTCAGGACGAACGGACTGGTGGATTGGGGGGTGATTAGTGCGACCGTCCGTTGGCCCTTCGACGGGCTCAGGACGAACGGGGTGGGGTTTGCCGCGAACGGGGTGGGCGGCACCACGGGCGGGGTGGGGCTTGGCGTGAGGGGGTGGGGGGTCACCTTGGGCCGGGTTAGTAGACCACGCCCCGGCCCGCGCCGCCGTCGACGGCGATGGTCTGGCCGGTGATGGCGTTGGCCTGGTCGGACACCAGGAACACTGTCAGATTGGCGATGTCTTCGGGTTGGACCATGCGGCCGATGGGGATGCTGGCGACGGTGCGCTGCATCACTTCATCGGGGGAAATGCCTTCCCGTTCGGCCCGTTCGTCGATTAACTGCAACTGGCGCTGGGTCAGGGTGCTGCCGGGGTGGATGCAGTTGACCAGGATGCCGTCGGCGGCAACGTCGTCGGCCAGGGACTTGGTATAGGCGGCAACGCCGGAGTTGGTGATGCCGGAGCCGGGGTTGGTGGCGCTGGCGTTGCGGGCGCCCATGCCGGCGATATTGACGATTCGGCCGCCGCCCTTGTGCTTCATGGAGGTTATGACTTCGCGGGCGCAGCGGACGTAGCCCATAATCTTGGTGTTGATGTGGTTGAGGATAACGTCGTCGGGAAGCTCGCTGGCCCTTGCGGTGGTGGAGTTGACGGCGTTGTTGACCAGGATGTCAATGTGTCCCAGTTCGGTGATGGTGGACCAGACCAGCATGGTGATATCCTCGATGCTGGTCATGTCGGCGCGGATGGGGACCACGGTGGAGCCGGTCTCTTCCTGGATTTCCTGGGCGGTCTGCTTGAGAGCGTCGATGCCCCGGGCGCAGATGGCGACGTTGGCGCCCTCGCCCGCGAGGGCGCGGGCGGTGGCTTGGCCGATTCCCATACTGCCGCCAGTGACCAAGGCGACTTTACCGTTGATTCCCGATGCCATTAGCTTGCTTCCTTTCCAGTGTTTAACGTCAATGAGATCATTCGGGGACGCAGAGGGTTACCAGGGAGGATAGATTGGGCTGGGTTTCCAACTGGGCGACCGTCTGGGCGATACCTTCCAGCTTTTCGTCGGGCCAATCGACGTTGGGGAACAGGGCGGTGACCCGGCCGGTCTCGGTGGCCAAGTCCCATTCCAACTCCTGGCCCTGGTACTCGCCCTGGTAGGTGGTGCCGCCCTTCATGCGGATGGTGATGCGGGGGGCGAAAGCCGGGCGGTCCTTATGGCCGATGACCTCGGTACGGGCCAGCAGGTCCATGACGGCCCGTTCGCCGCCGGGGGGCTGCTCGCCGGCCTCAATGCGCTGGCGCAGGGGAGGGTAGCTGCCGTTGACGCAGGTATAGGCGGTGAAGTAGTGGGTGCTGCCCACGCCGGGGGAGGTGCGGGTGAGGTTTGGGAAGGCAGGAGAGGGATAAGTGGTCTCCAGCCAGTTCATGTCGACGGTAATCTGCTCGATTTCCTCCGGTGGGAGGTCGTGGGCGGCCCGCATGTCGGTCATCAGCTCGATAACCGGGCAGTTGTAACCGGCGGTGGGATAAATCTTGGGGACGACGTGCATCATTTCCCAGCGGGAGCCGAGGCCCTCAATAACGGGGTCGAAGGTAACCTGGTTGGGGCCGGAGAAAACGTAGGAAAGCTCGCCCCGGTTATTGCCGGTGAAAGCGTTGTAGAAACCGGCGTCGCCTTCCAGGGCCGATTCGGAGCCCTGGACGTTCTCCCGGGCCAGCAGCGCGGCCATGATGCCGTTGCGGGTGGCGTTGGGCTCGTGGAACATCATTTCCCGGCCGCCGGAGCGGGGGCCTTCGTTGGTGCCGGCGGTGAAGGTGCAGGCCAGGGCCAGGGCGGTCACCATCTGGTCTTCGGTGAGGCCCAGGAGCTTGCCGGTGGCGGTGGCGGCGCCCAGGGTGCCGAAGACGGGGCTGGAACGAAACCCGCGGGCTTGGACCGTAGGGATGAAGTCCCCGGCGATGCGGGACTCAACCTCGTAACCGGCGACCAGCGCGGTGAGGAACTGCCGGCCGGTGGCGTCATTGAGTTCGGCGGTGGCCAAGCCGGCGGAGACGATGCAGGGGCCGGGGTGGGTGAGCATCCGGTAAGAATCGGACTGGTTGGTGGCGTGCATCAGTTTACTATTGGCGAAAGCGGCCCCACAGCGGGTGGCCTGGGCGCCGTCGGCCAGGATGGTGGCGCCGCCGGGCCGAGTTTCTTCCTCCTTGACCAGTTCCACCGCAGCCCTGCCGTGGGTGGTGCCAAGGCCGACAATGGAGACGACGAGGGCGTGGAGGACGGAGGCTTTCATCTTGTCGACCACTTCGGGAGGGAGAGACCCGTACTCCAGGGAGGCGGCGAAGCGGGCGAGGGTACGGCTGAGGGAATCGGGCATTTTATAACCCCTTTCAGGCGCCGAATGGGAACAGGGTAAGGCGGCGGGTCACTCCAGGCTCTGGGCGAAGTCCAGCCAAACCCGGGCGCAGGGTACGGGGAGGATGTGCTGAACGAAACCGGCGACTCCCGGGAAAACTACGCGGCGGCCGTTGGGGAACAGGGAGGAGGCGTCGCGGAAATCGCCCAGGACCTCTTCCCGGAGGGCGGCGGCGGCAATGATCAGGGTGGGGGTTTGCACGTCTTTGAGAAGGGGCCGCAGGTCGCCTTCGGCGTGGTGTTGGAAACCGGCGACAACGTGGGCCGGGGTGCGGGACATCAGGTCGGCGTACCAGCGGATGTAGGCCGGATCGACGATTTGGGGGTCGAGGCGGCGTCCGATGGTGTTTTCCACCCAAGCGGCGACGCCTTGGGACTCAATCAAAGCGGCGCTCTCGCCGTGGTGGGGGTCGCCGAAGTTGGTGGGGGAGGTGCAGGCGGTGAGGGACAGCAGCCGGTCCTGGTGGAGGGTGGCGTAACGCATGGAGATGCTGCCGCCGACCGTTTCGCCGATGAGGTGGAACTTTTCGAGTTCCAGCTTATCGGCGACTTCGGCCAGGTCCTTGGCGAAATTGTCGAGGGTCCAGGGGTAGCCGGGCTCGGGGACATCGGAATCGCCCATGCCGCGCATGTCGTAGCGGATAACCCGGTAGTGGCGGGCGATGATGGGAACCCAGCCGAACCACAGTTTGTGGCTCTTGGCCATGCCGTGGTGCATGACCACGGTTTCCGGTTCCGTCCACGGATCTGTGAAGTCGTCCACGGTGTAGAACAACTCCAGGCCATCATCTAGCTTTAGTCTCATAACTCCCCCTCATCTTGGCGCTGGTTGACTGGCGCCGCCCCAGGCGGACGGTTGGCGGGGACTAGGCGGTTACTCCCTGTTCGTTAAACACGGAGCGGGCGATGCGCATGGCGACACGGGTGTTGAAGTAGCCGCCGTACATGGTCAGTTGGATGAAGACCTCCATGATTTCCTCCTGGGTCATTCCGACGCGCAAGGCTCCGGAGACGCGGGCGCGAAGCTGGCGGTCGTATTGTCCGAGGACGGTCATGGCGGCCAGTCCGCAGATGACCCGGGCCTTCTCGTCCAGATGGGGCCGGCTGTAGATGGCGCCCCAATGGTACTCGTTGATAATCCGGTCCAGTTGGTTTTCCTGGGAGTCGGGATCGTCGGTGCGGTAGGCGGTGATGTCGGCGATGTATTGTTCGTGAATGCGGACTCCCTCTGCGAACAACTCATCGGTGGTGCGTTCGGTGTTGTAAGCCCTGGTGGGGGTGTACTTGACGCCCCGGGCCTCGAAGATGGTCTTAGTCAGGCTCATAGCCTCTTCGACTGCCGGCACGCCCACGTAGAAGGTCATCTGGACGAACACCTCAACGACCTGAGCGGGGGTTACGCCCACGTTGAGGCAGCGTTCGATGGTGCGGCGGAGCAGGGGAAGCTGACCCAGGGTGGTTAGCGCCGCCAGGGTGGCGATACAACGGAGCTTGAGGTCGAGGCCGCCCCGATTCCAGATGGCGCCAAAAAGGGACTCGTCGATGATGCGCTTGAGGTCGGGGGCCAGGACGTCGGTGCCGGGGAGGGTGTAATGGGTCAGGTCTCCACCGGCGAGGATGTCCCTCATTTCTTGACCTTGGCGGTAGCGTTCTTCCAGGGTAGTCACTTGCTTTCCTCCTCAGTTGCCAACTATTTTTCGCCCGGGGCGGCAGCCCACCGGCGGAAAGTTTGGGCTCAACTCATTATATCCCGTCGGGGGATTTAACACAGCAAGGCTGGGGCTAGGCGTGGGCCATGATTTCGGAAGCGAACCATTCCAGGCGTTCCAGGGCGTCGGTCAGGCCGGAGCCGCGGATGTCGAAGATCAGGTGGGTTACGCCGATTTCGGAATAGGTCTGGACGTCTTGAAGGATTTCCTGGGGGCTGCCGGAGAAGCGGCGGTGGGGGCCACCGGGATCGGAACTGACGTCGTAAAGGGGAGTCTTCATGGCAACGTCCAACTCGGCGGGGTCGCGGCCCGCGTTCTCGGCGTAGCGGCGCAGGAGGGCCAGGTTGGTTGCCATCTCCTCGGGTTCCAGGGGGGAAGCGGGAATGCCGCCCACCGGGTGCCAGCCGTTGCCCAACTCAGCGGCGCGGCGGATGGCCGGCCGGCTTTGTCCGCCGACCCAGATGGGCGGATGGGGCTGCTGCACGGGCTTGGGCAGGAACTTCAGATCGGAGAATTGGCAGAACTCGCCGTCGAAGGTGGGGTTGTCGCTGGTCCAGAGTTCCTTGAAGGCCCGCAGGTATTCGTTGGTGACTGCGCCGCGCTGGGCGAAGGGCGGGGCGCCCAGGGCCTGGAACTCCTCTTCCATCCAGCCGACACCGACGCCCAGGGTAAGGCGGCCCTGGGAAAGCACGTCTAAGGTGGCTAGAATCTTGGCGGTTAGCAGGGGCGGGCGGTGGGGGACAATCATCACGCTGGGGACCAGGCGGATTTGCTTGGTGACGCCGCAGAGGTAGGAAAGGAGGGTCAGTTGTTCGAAGTATTCCCCGCTCTCGCCGCCGGGGAATTGGCCGCCGACGGTGTAAGGGTAGGGAGATTCGATGGTGTCGGGGACGAGGATATGGTCGCCGGCCACCATGCAGTAGAACCCCAGGTCATCGCCTTTCTGGGCGATGGCTGCCAGGGGTTCGGGGCGGGCTGCCGGGCCGTGGTTGGGCAGGTAGAAACCGAACTTCATGGCGCACCTCTGCCGTCCGTCTGGGGTTCGCGGGTTTGGGATTCTCCGGTCTGGGATTCAATGATAGACCCGGCGTTGAAAGGGTGCAATGCGGCGGGGGGGTTGGTGGGTTCGACGGGCTTACCACGAACGGCAAGGGGGGCTCACCACGAACGGTTGGACGGGGCTTGGGAAGAACGGGTTTGAGGATGGCATGAGGGAAAGGGGTTAATCCTGGCGCGTTTGGGGTTGTTTTGTGCGACCGTCCGTGCGCCCTTCGACGGGGCTCAGGACGAACGGACTGGGGGCTAGGGTTGGCTTGGGATGATCCTTCGACGGGGCTCAGGACGAACGGACTGGGGGCTGGGGTTGGCTTGGGATGATCCTTCGACGGGGCTCAGCAACTGTCTTTGGTGTCAAGGGTTTTGAGGGTTAAGAGTTGGCCTCGGTGGGGGTCCAGGGGCGGTTGTCCCGGACCATGGCGTTCAGGATGGTCAACAGCTTGCGCATACACGCGGTGAGGGCCACCTTCTTGGGCTTGCCCGCGTTGCACAGGCGCAGGTAGAAGTCCTTTATCGCTGGGTTGCACCTGGTGGCCACCAGGGCCGCCATGTAGAGGGCGGCGCGGATTGAGCTGCGTCCGCCCCATACCCGTCGTTTCCCTCGGAGGCTGCCGCTGTCCTGGTTGAAGGGCGCCACCCCCACCAGCGCGGCGATCTCCCCCCGGTTCAACGCTCCCAACTCCGGCAGTCCCGACAGCAGGGTCAGCGACAGCACCGGCCCCACTCCGGGGACGCTGCGCAGCAGCCGGTCCTGGTCCTTCCAGATGGGCGACGACCGGATGGTGTCGTCCAAGTCCTGGTCCAACTCCGCCAGGTTTTCCTTGAGCCAATTTATGTGCTCTTGCACCCTCGGCCGGACGCGCCGCGTTGCCATCCGCAGCCGGTTCCTCTCCGCGGTGATCATCTCCACCAGTTGGCGCCGCCGCACCACCAGCGCCTTCAGTTCCCGGGTCGCGGCGTCGGGCAGCGCCCGCGGCTGGGGCCGCAGGGTTTCCCCGTAATGCGCCAGCGCCTGGGCATCCAACGCGTCCGTCTTCGCCAGCCGCCCCGTCGCCCGGGCAAAGGCCCGCACCTTTCTCGGGTTGGCCACCACCACCGGCAATCCCGCCGCCGCCATCTCCGCCGCCACCGCCATCTCCAGACCGCCGGTGGCCTCCACCACCACCAATTGGGGGCCCAGTTCCTTCAGGTATTCGGTCATTGCCTCGGTACCCGCTGGGTTGTAGACCACCTGCCGGGTTTCCCCAGTGGGCCGCACCGCCAGGTCCAACCGGTCCTGGGACACGTCGATGCCGACAAACAATCCCGCTTCCTTCATCTGATTTCTGCCTCCTCCTCTTGGGTTGTGTTCCGGTTGGGTTGTGTTCCGGGTCTTCGGGTTCCGGACTCTGGCCCAGCCTTGCTTAATACGGGCTATTGCTGCCCCTTCAACTGTTCGGGCTCTGAGCCGGGGTAAGGACGCGGCGGCCCCGCTGAGCCACGGCCTCTCCAGGCCTGGGATGAAACGGCCTGCCACGTCCTTCGTATTTTAAGATACAAGGATGGGCGGACTGGGGGCTCAGGTGGTTCGGCGGGCTAACCACGAACGGTTGGGGCCGCACCACAAACGGTTGGGGGGGTCACCACGAACGGTTTTGAGGGTTGGGGGGCGATGTACGGTCTGGTGGTGGATTGACTATAATTCGGGCGGGCACATGACGATCACAACTAGAGGGAGGAAGGATTATGCCTGACATCAGCCTGGAAGACGCGGAACGGATATTGCAAGCGGCCAAAGGCAAGGCCGCGGATATGGGGGTTAAGCTCAGCATATCGGTGGTGGACGCCCGGGGAGACTTGAAGTGCATGGTGCGGATGGATGGCGCGCCCTGGCGGACGCCCTACGTTTCCCGGGGGAAGGCGCGGGCCGCGGCCTGTTTCGGGATTCCCAGCAACGACCTGACTGACCGGGCGTTGACGCCGGTCCTGCGGGCGGTGATGGAGGTGGAGAAGGGAGAGTTTGTGCCGGGACAGGGGGCGTTGCCCATATTCCGGGACGGCGAGCTAATCGGCGCGGTGGGCGGCAGCGGCGGGACGGCGCAGGAGGACGAAGATGCGGCGCGGGCCGGGATTGAGGCGCTGTAGGGTTTTGGTTAGTTGGCGGGTCTTGGGATGGCCCGCCGGTAACGCGTGGGGGCGGGCCTTGCGGCCCGCCCTTTTTGTTGCGGCATAGGGTTGATGTGCCCGGGGATGGCCTAAGCGTCGGTGGAGCTAACCTCGAAGTGCTTCACCCAGTACTCGCCCCGATAGAGGTGCTCCACTTCCCGGGCTACGTTCTGGCGGAACTCGCCGGTCTCGTAGGTACGCATATTGTCCAGCGTATCCCAGATGCTGACGCTGATGCCTTCGTCCGGGTCCTCGGTGCTGCGGAGCAATTGGCGTTCCTGAAGGCCTGCGACGGCTGCGCCGCCGGCCAGACGTTCGTGGTAGTGCCGTTCGTACTCTTCCCAAGAACCGGGTCGAAGCTTCCCCCAAACCATTCTGATAAACATCTGAACACCTCCGGCCTTTTGGTCTCTGTCCCCCCAGGGATGCTGGGGGTTGGAATACTAACGGAAAGCCCTGGAAAGGTCAACGCATTTGGCATCCTTAACAGGACGATTGCAAAGTGATGCAATTCTGAGGGAAAGGGACGCTGGCCAGGCCGGGTGCAACCTGGATTCCCGCCTGCGCGGGAATGACGGTAAGTGTTTATCCGGACCTTGCAATCGTCCTGGGCATCTTTAGGCCAGCACGTTGTAGCGGTAGCTGGACGTCAGCAGGTCGCCTTCGTCGAACCTGGTGAAACGCAGCGGGGTCAAGTCCACTGAAACGCCCTCGCCCCGGGCGATAAGCTCGGCCATGGACTTGCCGATGGCCGGGGAGAGTTTGAAGCCGTGGCCGCTGAAGCCGATGGCGCAAAAGAGGCCCTCGATGCCTGGGACGCGGTCCATGATGGGATGCCAGTCGGGAGTGATGGTAAACAAGCCGGACCAGCCGCCCCGGAAGAAGGACTCGGCCATCAAGGGGACGCGCTGGGTGACACCCTCCATGATCTGGACCAGGCGGTCGAGGTCGACGCCCTGGTTGTACGTGTCCACTCCCGCGGGCTCTTCGCCGAAGCCCACCAGGGTCATGGCCGGGCCGTCGGGACGGAAGGAGCAGGAGTGGGCGATGTCGCCGACGATGGGGTGGTAGGGCAACTGGTCCACCGGACGCATGATGTTGGCGACCTGGTGGCGGACGGTGGACAGGGGAACGTCGACGCCGATGGCGGCCATCAACTCTTTGGACCAGGGACCGGCGGCGACCACCGCGATGGGGGTTTCAACGCGCCCCTGATTGGTGATTACGGCCTGGACACGGCCGTTGGCGATTTCGACGCCGGTGGCGGTGGTGCGCATGGCAACTTCGGCTCCCTGGGCCCGGGCCTGGGCGGCGAAGGAGGTGGTTACCTGGTGGGAGTCGGCGTAGCCGGAGAGGGGTTCCCAGGCCAGACCCTCGCCCTCGGAGACCTCGATCATGGGAGCCAGGTCACGCAGTTCCTCGGGGGTGATGAGGCCGGTGGCAATGCCCAGGTCCTGCTGCATGGCGATGTTCTTGTGGAGTCCGGCCACGTCCTGCTGGGAGACTGCCACGAGATAACCGGTCTGGACGAAACCGGAACTGCCGCCGACCATTTCGTCGAAGTTGGCGAATACCTCCAGACTTTGCCAGGCCATGGCGGCGGTTATGGGGTTGGAGTAGTGCATCCGGCAGATGGTCTGGGAGCGTCCGGTGGAGCCGGAGCCCAGGACGTCCTGCTCCAGGAGGAGGGTGTCGGTCAACCCCTCGTGGGCCAGGTGGTAGAGGATGCTGCAACCCATCACTCCGCCGCCTATTACCACAACTTCGGCGGTCTGTTTCATCTGCCTACTCCGCTAGATACTCCGTAAGGAGGCCCCGGTTTTGATTTATGGGGTCAATCTACGGTAGCACCAAACCCCGGATGGAAAAACCCCCGGAGTTTGGTTGTAACTGTTCAGGATGAAGGAGTTAGCCCAACCCAAGATCCGTCATTCCGGCCCCCGTATCGGGTACGGGGCAGGCTTTGAGCCGGGATCCGGAATGGTCAGGGAGAGGCCGGCGTTCGAAATGACCGGGATTCCTGGATTCCGGCTCGAGGCCGGGATGACGGTTTAATGCCAGGATGACTCATCAATTCTGAACACTTACGTTTGGTCCGGGGGGTAGGGTGGTTCGACGGGGCTCAGGACGATCCTTCGACGGGGCTCAGACGAACGGGGCGGGGTTACATGATGTTCCAGAGGGGGTGGTCTTGGACGGCGGTCTGGAGGGTTTCCACCAGATCGGCGCGAATGGAGGAAGCGACGTAAAAGACGGGCATTAGGAGGTCGGCCTGGTCCTGGATGACGCCCTCCTGGATGGCGCGTTGGGTCAATTCGCTGCCGGGGAGGAGGCGGTTGCCGATTCGGAGGGTTACGGGGATGGAACGGTCCTGACCGGCGGCGGTGGAGAGGAAGGCCAGCTTGGCCCGGACGGTATCGGGGGACTCGCCGGGCTCGCCGAAACCCTGGGTAATGGCGTAGGAGAGGCCGCCCGAGTGGCAGAGGTCGCAGAGGCGTTGGAGGCTGGCCAGCTCTTCGGCGAATTGGACCCGTTCCTCGGCGCCGTCGTTCATCACCGAGTGGGCAGTCATGTTGGCGCCGCCGATGAGGACCATGCGGCAGCCGGACTCGGCCATGAGGTCCATGAGTTCCTGGTCTATGCCCTGGGGTTTCAGGTTGGTGTTCCAGCGGATACCCAGGGCTTCATCGACGATGTTCTGGCAAAGCTCCTTGGCGTAGTCGGCGGGGCGGTTGAAGCCCTGGTCGATGAAGAAGAACTCGTTGAGACCGTAGCTGGACTGGAGGCGCTTCAACTCGCTAATGACTTCGGACACGGGGCGGACCAAGCGCCATTCCTCTTCCGGGTTGGGACTGGGGACGGTGGAGTTGTACCAGCCCAGCTTGGTGATTACGCCGACACCGAAGCCGGCCTGCTTGTACTGGTCGAGGTCCAGGTCGTCGAGGCGGGGCGGGACGGAAAGGCCGGAAGCGGCGCGCTGGGGAGAGGTCTTGATTTCGCCATTTTCGAGATAGACGACGCCGGATAGCTGGTGGTAGGGCCGGGAGTTTTCGATCAGCCCGGCCAACTCCGCGAAGGTCTCGGCGGCGTCACCGGCCAGGCCGACGTCGGGCTCCAGGTAACGGAAACAGTCCTGGGGCAGGGTGCTGAAGGCCGGGCCGCCGCAGACGATGACGGCGGAGCTGCAACTGCGGATGCGCTGGATGACGTCGCGGGTAATGGGGAGGGCAGACTGGGGGTTAACGTAGCTGCCGTTGTCCAGGTTGCGAATGGAGATGCCGACCAGGTCGGGGTTGAACTCCTGGACCACCCGCTGGGTTTCGGCCAAGTAGTCGTCGGCGAACATGAGGTCGAGGACGCGAAGGGAGTGGAGGTTGGGGTCGATATACGCGGCGACGTAAGCCAACCCGATGGGCAGGGGCCGGACTTCTTCCTTGCTCATCCACCGATTGTGCCGATTGGTGGCCACTAGCAGAATACGCATCCGGTCCACCTCCTCCGAGTTGTGGAAATCCAACTATTGGAAAACGAGGGAAAAAGCCTTGATGTTTGACCAAACATAGCACATTGCAGGGCCGAAAGCGAACATTTTTTAGGAGCCAATCGCCCCAGGGAAGGGCAGTGAGCAGTGTTGAAAAATGAAACTTGGGGACATATTGGGGCATTTCGGGGAGGGCCGGGAGTGGAGGCGCTGGTCGGGAAGGCGTCGGGGTTTTCTTTATGACCAGCATGGCAAATCGGCGCCGTTGTTGGCAAGGGGCAAGTGTCAGTGGTAACTGTTCAAAATGAAGGGGTTAGCCCAACCCAAGGTCCGTCATTCCGGCCCCCGTATCGGGTACGAGGCAGGCTTTGAGCCGGAATCCAGAAATCCCTCCATCATGGTGAGCCCCACCCCGCTCGTGGTGAGCCCGTCGAACCACCCCCATCATCCTGAGCTCCGTCGAAGGACATTCCCCCCAAAAAAGTCACTGACACTTGCCCCTTGCCACTTCCGGTGACGACTCTCTAACATAACTATAGATAGACCTAACCCCACCCCAAAAAATCCAACCCCCGGACCGACCGGACGAGACAACCAACCCCATGTCCTAAAAAGCCCCCAAATGTCCCAACAAGTAAAAAATCTCACCTGTCCCATCCATCCAAACCCCCAATAAATCCAAAACCCGGAGGAACCCCCAAATGACCGAATTTCCCAGCCTTGCCGGCCTAGCCAACCGCGTCCGCGCCCTCAGACGTAAACTCTACCGCCCCCGTCACGAGGTTCTGCTCGGCCGTCACGTGGACCAACTCTGCGAAGAATGGGCCGACGCCCAATCCCAGAACAAACCCCTCCCAGACCCCCACAACTTCATCCGAAAGGTGGCCGACTCCGGTTTCCGATTCCTACCCTTCACCGGTACCTTCGGCTACCTCGACTACTGCCGCCGCCGCAAAAAGGAGCCAGACCACAAGCTCCTCTTAGACGCCCTCCTACCCTGGCGTCCCTCCCCCTGTCTCTCCTAACCCCGCCCAACCCGAAAAATGTCCCAGAAAGTCCCCAAAAGTCCCAGCACCTTAAAAAT
This sequence comes from Dehalococcoidia bacterium, assembly GCA_965205495.1. GTDB lineage: Bacteria > Chloroflexota > Dehalococcoidia > Lucifugimonadales > UBA3495 > CATOSK01. The sequence continues at coordinate 2,856,821 of CBDBHA010000002.1, read as the reverse complement.
CTCCCGTTCTTGGTGAGCCCGTCGAACCATCATCCTGAGCTCGTCGAAGGACGAACCACCCCACGTCGTTCCGGCCTTGAGCCGGAACCCAGAAATCCCCTCCCCAACCTCGTCCTGGGCGGTCGGAGCGCCGTTGCAATAACCAGATGCCCCTGACCCTGATGCCGTAACTCTGAACACTTACCAACGTTCCGAAATCTTGACATTTCTGGATTCCCGCCTCCGCGGGAACGACGGGATGTTCCGAGAATCCCATAAAGAATGATGGAAGGGGATTGGAGGGTGGAATGGGGCTTTCCATTGTCGTTGTGGGGAGCTTGCGACGGTGATTCCAGGGGCAGTCCGGCTGGCCGCGATGGATTTTAGATTCCTCCCTTCGGTTCGGAATGACCGGTAGTGGGGCTCAGGATGACCACCACCAATTGGGGGCCCAGTTCCTTCAGGTATTCGGTCATTGCCTCGGTACCCGCTGGTTCGACGGGCTCAGGGTGAGGAGGGGGCTGGAAGCGGCATTTTGGGAGGATGAAAAGGGCGGGGGAGGGTGAACAGGACGATTGCAAGGCGAGGTAATTTTGAGGGAAAGGGACGCTTGCCAGGCCAGGTACGACCTGGATTCCCGCGTTCGCGGGAATCGGGAATGACGATAGGTGTTCGTAGGGACTTTGGAATTGTCTTGGGAGAGTGGATTACCGGGCTGGCGGGGGGAAATTGGAAGGTGGTAGGATACCTGCGGCTTTGGATAACGACTTTATCGAGGAACCGGGTTTTTGATGGGTTTGAAGACGGTTTTGCATCCCAACCATGTGGCGCTGGGGGCCCGGATGGTGCCCTTTGGCGGGTGGGACATGCCGGTGCAGTACGGCAGCATCTTGGCCGAGGTGAAGGCGGTGCGCACCGAGGTGGGCATCTTCGACGTTTCGCACATGGGGCGGGTCTACATTTCGGGGCCGCAGGCGGCGGAGTTCCTGGACTGGGTGTTGACCGGGCCGGCGTCGGCGCTGCGGGTGGGGCGGGCCAGATATTGCATGATTTGCAATCCCGCAGGCGGGGTGATTGACGACACCATCTTCTACCGGCTGGCGGAAGACCGGTTCCTGTTGATTCCCAACGCGGGGAACCGGGTGGAGGTCGTGGGCTGGTTCCAGAACCAGGTTGACGAAAAATTCGCGGGGGGCGTGACGCTGGACGACCGGACCTTGGAAACGGGGCTCATCGCCGTGCAGGGGCCGGGAGCCGCCGGGCTGCTGGACGGGTTGGGGGGGTTGGATGACGGGCGGGGATTTTCGGCGCTGCGGCCGTTTGCCCACAGCCGGGGGGTGTTTGAGGGCGTAAGGGTCGGAGTGGGGCGGACCGGGTACACCGGAGAGGACGGGTTTGAGATGGCGATGGAGTCGCCGGACGCCGCCGCCGTCTGGGAAACCCTGGTTGAACGGGGGGCGGTGCCCTGCGGGTTGGGGGCGCGGGACGTTTTGCGGCTGGAAGCGGCGCTGCCGCTGCACGGCCACGAGATCGACCAGAACATCACGCCGATAGAGGCGGGGTTGGGGCGGTTTGTGCGGGATGAAGGGGAGTACGTTGGCGCGGAGGTCATGCGGCGGCAACGGGAGGAGGGGACGGAGCGGAAATTGGTGGGGTTGACGCTGCCGGGACGGAGCGCGCCCCGGGCGGGTTATGCCATATCCGACGGAGGCCAAACGGTGGGGGAAGTGACCAGCGGGAGCTACTCGCCTACCCTTGACACAAGCATTGCTATGGGCTACGTTTTGACCCGGCACGCCGAGGCCGGGAACCGGGTGCAAGTGGACATCCGGGGCCGCTCGGCCACCGCGGAAATCGTCCCCTTTCCCTTTTATTCCAGAGCCAGGAGCGCATAGCGTTTTGAACCCAGAGGACCGCCGTTACACCAACGAACACGAGTGGATAAAGATAGAGGATGCCCAGGCCGGCCAGGCGCTGGTGGGCATCACCGAGTACGCCCAGGACCAGTTGGGGGACGTGGTCTACTTCGACCTGCCCCAGCCCGGCGACACCGTAACCGCCCTGCATAAGATGGGGGAAGTGGAATCGGTGAAGGCCGTTTCAGACCTGTTCTCGCCGGTCAGCGGGGAGGTCACGGAGATCAACGGCGAGTTGTCCGACCGGCCGGAACTGGTCAACGAAGACCCTTTCGAGCAGGGGTGGATTTTGCGGGTGACCATGAGCGACGCCTCGGAGGTTGACGGGCTGATGTCCGCCGAGGAATACGAGGCCTACACCGGCGGGTTGTAACTGGCGAGGGCTTCGGACCCCGACCCCGCCGGGGGCTTCCAGCGTTACCCATTTCAGTGTTGCCAAGGAGACCTATCCGCATGACCACCAACGGTCATTTTCAATCGCACTACATTCCCAACACCTCCGAGGAGCAGGCCGAGATGCTGGCGTCCCTGGGGCTGGCGTCGCTGGACGACCTTTTCGCCGCCATACCGGGGGACTTTTTGAATCCGCCGCTGGACCTGCCGGACCCGCTTTCGGAGCTGGAGATCCAACGGGAGTTGGCGGGGCTGGCGGCCAAGAACCGGCCAATGAACAGCGGCCCGTCGTTTCTGGGGGCCGGTTCGTACAACCATTTCGTGCCCTCCATCGTCAAAGCGTTAATGACGCGGGGGGAGTTCCTGACGGCGTACACCCCCTACCAGCCGGAGGTCAGCCAGGGGACTCTGCAAGTGATTTACGAGTTTCAGACGCTGATCGCCAGCCTTTACGGGATGGAGGTAGCCAACGCCGGGATGTACGACGGGGCCACCAGCCTGGCGGAAGGGGTGTTGATGGCGTGCCGGGTCACCGCGAGGCAGCAGGTGGCGGTCTTGGACACGCTGGCCCCGGCTTACCAGGAAGTGATACGGACTTATTGCCAGGCCCAGGGCGTGACGATTGAAGCGGTGCGGCACTGGGAGCCGGAGGTCAGCGAGGCCACGGCCTGCCTGGTGGCGCAGCACCCCAATTTCTACGGCGGGCTGGATGATTTGGGGGAACACAGCAAGACGGCCCACGATCAGGGGGCGCTGCTGGTGGTTTCGGCAGACCCGCTGGCAATGGGGATGTTCAACCCGCCGGGGCATTACGACGCGGACATCGTGACCGGCGAGGGCCAACCGCTGGGGATTCCCAGCAGCTATGGCGGTCCCTACGTGGGGCTGTTCACCACCAAGCAACGGTACATCCGGCAGATGCCCAGCCGGTTGGTGGGCAAGACGGTGGACACCGAAGGGCGGACCGGGTACGTGCTGACCTTGCAGACGCGGGAGCAGCACATCCGGCGGGAACGGGCGACGAGCAACATTTGCACCAACGAGGCGTTGTACGCGCTGGCGGCGACGATTTACCTGGCGGCCACGGGGAAGCAGGGGTTGAAGCAGGTGGCGGAGCTTTGCTACCACAAGGCGCACTACGCGGCTTCCCAAATCGCGGAGCTGCCCGGCTACTCCCTGCCCTTCACCCGGGGCGCGTTCTTCCAGGAGTTCGTGGTGCAGTGTCCGGCGGCGCCGGGGGAGATTAACCGGAGGCTGTTAGAGGAGAACATCCTGGGAGGGTTGGACCTGACGGTGAGCCCCTACCGGGAGCCGCTGGGGGAGCGGGTAGACCGGGGGATGCTCGTGTGCGTGACGGAGATGAACACTAAGGCGGATATTGACGCGCTGGTATCGGCGTTGGGGGAGTTTAGCGCATGAACAAGGGTGGGAACCGCGACACCGCCAAGCTTTTGATGGAACGGAGCGTACCGGGACGGGTGGGGATGGTTGCGCCGCCGCTGGACGTGCCGGAGCAGGAACTGCCGGACGCCGCGCTGCTGCGGACGGAGTTGGAACTGCCGGAGGTTTCGGAGCCGGAGGTGGTGCAGTACTTCACCAATCTTAGCCAGCTAAACTTCTCGATTGACACCCAGTTTTACCCGCTGGGTAGCTGCACGATGAAGTACAATCCCAAGGTCAACGACGAGATGGCCTTTTTGCCCGGGTTCGCCAACATTCACCCGCTGCAACCGGAGGAGGCCAGCCAGGGGGCGTTGGAGCTATTGCACCGGTTGCAGGGGTTTTTGGCGGAAGTTACCGGAATGGCCGGGGTCAGCATGGCGACGCTGGCCGGAGCCCACGGGGAGTTGGCCGGCGTGCTGATGATCCGGGCCTACCACCAGGCGCGGGGGGATACCGGGCGCACCAAGTTGGCGATTCCCGACAGCGCGCACGGGACCAATCCGGCGTCGGCGGCCATGGCGGGATTCGACGTGGTGACGCTGCCTTCGGACGCCAACGGCAACACGGACCTGGATGCGCTGCACCACCTGGCCGGGCCGGACCTGGCCGGGGCGATGATTACCCTGCCCAGCACGTTGGGGTTGTTTGACACCAACATTTTGGAAGTCTGCCGGGTAGTACACGAGGCCGGGGGGATGGTATACGGCGACGGGGCCAACATGAACGCGCTGTTGGGGCGGGCCAAGCTGGGAGAGCTGGGGTTTGACGTGGCGCATCTGAACCTGCACAAGACCTTTAGTACGCCCCACGGCGGCGGTGGGCCGGGCGCGGGGCCGGTGTGCTGCGGCGAGGCGTTGACGCCCTTCCTGGCGGCGCCGGTGGTGGCGGAGCAGGACGGGGTTTTCCGGCTGGTTTCGCCGGAACGGAGCATCGGCAAAATCAGCGCGTTCCACGGGAACTTTGGGGTGCTGGTGCGGGCCTACACCTACATCCGCACGTTGGGGGCCGCCGGGCTGCTTTCCATTAGCGGGAACGCGGTGCTGAACGCCAACTACATTATGGACGGGCTTAAGGACATTTACTTCTTGCCCTACGACCGGACCTGTATGCACGAGGTGGTGTTTTCGGCGGACCGGCAGCGGGAACGGGGAGTCAGCGGGTTGGAGGTGGCGAAGCGGTTGCTGGACTACGGTTACCACGCGCCGACCATGTACTTCCCGTTGATCGTGCATGAGGCGTTGATGATTGAGCCGACGGAGTCTGAGACCAAGGAAACGCTGGACGCCTTCATCGGGGCGATGCGGGACATAGATCGGGAAGCCTCGGAGGACCCGGATCTGGTGCGGCACGCGCCCCACACCACGCCGGTGTCGCGGCTGGACGAGGCCCGGGCGGCCCGTCAGCCCAACCTGCGTTGGCAAAGGCCGGAATAGTCCCCTAACGCCCAATCAGTCCCTTTTGGTGCAAGAGCCATGACCTGGCGGGTGGAGAACCAGAAGCTATTCCTGGGGCTGCTGGCCGGGTTAATCGCGCTGGCCTGGGTGGGGCTGATTCTCTGGGGGCAGTCGCCCTACGGCCGGTACCTGGACCACGGGGGATTGGCCGGTTTGGGGGCAGGGGACGCGGGGCTGCTGGGGTTTTTCGTCGCCGGCTGGACGTTGATGGTCTTTGCCATGATGCTGCCCACTAGCCTGCCGTTGATTGCGCTGTTCCGAGCGATGACCCGGGAGCGGGCCGATGGCCGGGTTTTGATTACGCTGCTGATTGCCGGTTACGTTGGGGTTTGGGCCTGGTTTGGCGTGGTGGTCCACCTGGCAGATTGGGGGCTGCACCAGGTGGTGGAGGGGACGGGCTGGCTGGGGCGGAACTACTGGGTACTGGGTGCGGCGGTGTTGGCGGCGGCGGGCGGATACCAATTTTCGCGGTTGAAGTACCAGTGCCTGGACAAGTGCCGGTCGCCCATGAGCTTCATCATGGGCCGGTGGACGGGGCGGAACGACAAGCTGCAAGCGTTAAGGCTGGGGTTGCACCACGGGGTATTCTGCGTGGGTTGCTGCTGGCCGTTGATGGTGTTGATGTTTGCCGTAGGTTCGGGGAACGTGGGTTGGATGCTGGGGTTGGGGGCGCTGATGGCGGCGGAGAAGAATTTTTCGTGGGGTCGGAGGATCGGGAAGCCGTTGGGGGTGGTCTTGCTGGCGGCGGGTGTTGGGGTCGTGTTGGTTAACAATATTGGAGGTGGCTAGGGGGGTGGTTGACGGGCTCACCACGAACGGGGTTGGGGCTCACCATGAACGGGGTGGGTGTTTAGCGCGAATGGGGTGGGTTGGGACAGGCGCAGTTTTGGGTAACGAGGAGACGTTATGGCGTACCGGTTGGAAGGCAGCATTTTGGAAGTTTGCAACTGCCAGGTCTTGTGCCCGTGTTGGATTGGGGAGGACCCGGACCAGGGGACTTGCGATTCGGTATTGGCGTACCATTTTGACCGCGGGGACATCAACGGAGTGGACGTATCGGGGTTGACGCTGGCCTTTGTGGCGCACATTCCGGGGAACGTGCTGGACGGCGGGTTCCGGGTGGTGATAGTGGTGGATGACCGAGCTAGCATAGAAGAGGAGGCGGCGCTTATTACGGCCTTCCGGGGACGGTTGGGAGGGCCGTTGGAGGATATGTCCCGGTTAATCGGGGAGGTTTTGGCGGTGGAGCGGGCGCCTATAACGTATGCCGTCGCTCAGGGCAAGGGGAGGCTGGCCATTGGAGAGTCGGTGGAGGCGGATATTGAACCTTACCGGAGCCGTTCCGGGGAAGTTACGACGTTGAACGAGAGCATCTTCTCGACGATACCGGGGAGTCCGGCCTATGTTTCCAAGGCGACGCGTTGGCGGGCCACCGAGCCGAGGTTGGGCTGGGATATATTTCTGGAAGGCCACAACGCGATTCAGGGGTCCTTCAGGTTTGAAGGGTGAATTTAAAATCCCCAGGGCCTTTTAATTGTCGTTGTGGGGAGTTTGTGACGACGAATTCGAGGGCAAACCGGCTGGAGGCGATGGATTTTAGGTTCCTCCCTGCGGTCGGAATAACAGGTAGGGTGGTCGGATTGACCCCTTTCGACGGGGCTCAGGACGATCTTTAGACGGGTGGTTCGACGGGGCTCACCATGATAGCGCAGGATGAATGGGGGTAGGGGGAGAATAAAAAGGCCCTGGGTAGCGCCCACCACAGCTTGCCACGGTAGGGGGAGGGAACCTTAGGCTTCGTTAGTTCATCCTGCCGTAACGCCTCGAACTCCCGTGGCAATACCAGCCGCAAGGGCCGCAAAGTTTTGGACCGATTGAGCCCAACGTTGTCGTTCACCCTGGGGCAAGGAAGCGAAAACTTCGAACCTGATTGACCTTGCCCTTTACCACCTAACGACCTCTCCCCGGCTTGACGTCCCGTCAGCCCCGGCGACCGTGATGCATTTCTCGACAACCTCGTCCATCGGAGCGTTGAACAAGTACCCGTTGAAAGCGAGAAACACTGCTGTGGTTGCGATGCCCGTGCGCTTATTTCCATCAATGAAGGGATGGTTCTTGATAATGGAGCAAAGCAAAATGGCCGCCTTGTCGAATATGGTTCGATACAAATAGCGGCCTAAAAAAGTTTGCTGAGGTTGGGCCAATGCCGACTCCAACATTCCCCGGCCGTAACTCCCGCCAAGAAAGTGGAAATCGGGCAAAGGATCGGGGTAGTTGGGGAAGAATTCTTATGTCAGCTCGGAAACCAGGAACTCAACGTAGCCGGCATCGGGGAACCAATATCGTTTAGTGACGGGCCAACTCCTCCAGCGTGTCCCGGTGCATCTGGATGATGAGCCTGGTTACGCGCCGTATCGTCTCGTCATCATACTTGAGATTGGTGGGCGGACCGGCCGGGGCGGGTTTCTTTATTTTGCCGTTTCTGGAATGGTTTTCGGCGATGGCGTTCTTCGCAGTCATTGTGTTTACTCGTTCGATTTATAGTGTTGCAATTATACCACCGGGTTAGGCGTTGCGTTCTTCTTCCAGGGCTTGGCGGAGTACTTCCGGGTCTACGCGGACTTCGACGCCGGCGCGTTCTTCCTGGAGCAGCATGGTGACGCGGGAGTCGCGGCCGTCCCACCCCCGGTTCATGGCCTCGGTCATTTCGGCGAGAGTGACGTTGGCCAGCTTCATGGGGACGTCAAACTCGCGGCCCACGCCGACGGCCAGGTCCACGTCCTTGCGGGCTAGGCGGAGGGCGAAGTCGGGCGGGTCGAAATTGCCGGGGAGGAGGTGTTCGGCCAGGCCCTCGAAGGTGCCCCGCCGTCCCTGAGCGCCGCGGCGGACGGCCTGCCAGAGGGCCAGGGGTTCGACACCGGCTTTGACGCCCATGGTGAAGACCTCGGCCAGGGCGGTCTGGATGATGTAACCGGCGCAGTTGTGGACCAGCTTGGCGACCGCGCCGCAGCCGATGGGGCCGACGTAATAGGCCTTATCGCCGATGGCGTCGAGGACGTCTTTATACTTGTCGAAGAGGTCGCGGTCGCCGCCCACCCAGATGGCGAGATTGCGGCTGGCGGCGCCCCGTGGCCCACCACTGACGGGAGCGTCGAGGACGTTGATACCCCGGGCGCCCATGACCTCGTGGATGCGGCGGATGGCGGTGGGCGAGTTGGTGCTGAGGTCGAAGTAGGTCTTGCCGGACTCCAGGCCTTCCATCAGGCCGGACTCACCGAGGGCGACGGCTTCGATTTCGACCGGGCCGGGTAGGGAGGTGAAGACGACCTCGCTGGCCTCGGCAACCGCGCGGGGGGTGTCTGCCCAGACGGCGCCAGCTTCCAGATGGGGAGTGGCGGCCTCTCGGCGGAGGTCGTGGACCACCATTTCGTTGCCGCCTTGCAGACAGTTGTAAGCCATGCTGGCTCCCATGGTGCCGAGTCCTACGAATCCTACCTTGGTCATTTCATCCTCCAATAGACGCCGGGTTGGTGTTTTTTGTCAGTTGACCCATTATCGGGTAGGGGGTTGGGGCTGGCAAGCTGTCTTGTCAACCCAGGGGGGTTTGGGCATACTGGGCGGCAAATTGTTTTTGGGTTGACCATGCAAGTGCCCGAGGGGGAGAGCCTCCCCCGCGACAACCGGCCGGACCGGCCGAACATACACCATTACCTGGCCACGTCGGAGCGGCTGTTAAGCTCCTTCGCGCCCTTCTATGCCACCAACTACAGGGTGATGCGGCTGGACCCGCCCAGTGGCCCCAGCCGGGGTCACCTGTTGGAAATTCCCTACCAGAACCTGGCATCGGTGGACATGGTGCGGCGGGCGAACCATCCGTCGCTGGCCCTGGGAGCGGTAATGGTTATTCTGGGGCTGCTGATGACGCCGTTCCTGCCCATCAGCGCATTGTTCATGCTGCCCCTGGGCGGGGTTTTCCTGTACATCGGAGCGCGGGGAAAGCCAGGGCATTTTCAATTGCAAGCGCGAGAGATGCCTAAGCAAGCCCAGAAGTATTGGCAGGTCAACTACGAGCGGTCGGGTAGCTTCATCGCCACCCTTCGGAGCGCTATTGGGCAGATGCCGGAGTTTTAGAACCGGCGTGATTCAGGATTAGGGGGAGACCGATGCCAAAGCAGCAGGAAAACCTTTGGGGATTTGACGTGGTGGAGCCGGGGCAAGCGGGCCGGCCCACGGTGGTTGAAATCACGGCGGACAACATCGCCGAGTACGCCGCGCTTTCGCAGAACCCGGACCCACGGTACAGGAACGGGGGAAGCTGGGCGATGCCGACCATGTCGTTGAGCTACGCGCCGCTGTTGCGGGACGACATTGCAGAAGCCAACGGGTTCCTGGCTTTGGAGCGGTCGCAGACGGCCCGCCGACAGACGCCCTTCGCGAAGTGCGAGGCGCGGTGGTTTGGGCCGGTGCAAGCCGGGGACACCATTACCGGGAACCGGCGGGTGCTTGAGAAGTATGAACGGCGGGGGAGTAAATTCGTAACCTTCCGGGTGGAGTGCGACAACCAGGAGAGGGCCAGGGTGGCGGAGTATGACTATACCTGCATCTTCGAGTACGCCAAGGGGCAGCGTGAGACGCCGTCCGGGGAATCAGGTCCGGTGGGGGAGACCCCGCCACCGCCGACGCAATCGGAGGGAGCCGGGCCGTTTCTTTCGTTTGACGGGGTGAAAGCCGGGGACCAGATGGCGACGTTGAGCATCACCGAGAGCCAGGAAGTCATCAACGCCAAGAATGACTTCCGGCTGGCGGGGAAGCCCAGCGCCAGCAACATCCACACCGACGAAGAGTTTGCCCGCCAGAACATTTTCGGAGGCATCGTCAACGCCGGGCCGGCGACGATGTCCTATGTGGACCAGATGGTGCAAAAGTCTTTCCCGCCGGCGGCGTTCTACAGTGGAGGGTCGCTGCTGATGCGGGCGATAACGCCTTTCCGGTCGGGGGACACGGTGGTTTTCACCGGAGAGGTAACGGGCAAGAGAGAGGAAGACGGCAGGAAGCTGGTGGACTGCCGGGTGAAGGGCACCAACCAGTGGGGAGAGCTGGTTTGTTTGGCGGACGCGGTTATGGTGATGGCGGGGTGATTCCTCGCTTGGGGATTGGTTGACAGGCGGGGTGGGGTGGTTCGAAGGGGGCACCACGAAAGGGGGAGTAATCAGGACGATTGCAAAGTGATGCGACTCTGAGGGAAAGGGACGCTTGCCAGGCCACGTGCACCCTGGATTCCCGCCTGCGCGGGAATGACGAAAAGTGTTCGTAGGGACTTTGCAATTGCCCTGGGGGGTTAATTGCGGAGGTTGCCGTAGACCCTTTCCGGGGTTACCAGGACGATGACGGCGTCCTGTTCCACCATGGCCCGGTCGTACTCTTCCCAGTCGGGGTGGTCCTGGTCGCCACAGACGCGGAATACTTCCCGGAGCTTGACCCGCATCTCTTCGGGATCGGTGTTGCGGTAGTCCATGAGGGTTGCCGTGCCTTCCACGACCACGTACTGGCGCCAGTCGGCGGCGGTAGCGGTGACGGTGCAGCGGGGGTCGCGGCGCAGGTTGCGGACCTTGGCGGAGCGTCCCCGCACGGATACCAGGGCCATGTAGTCGTGGTAGGCGCCGCAGACGACGATGCTGGACTGGGCCGCGCCATTGCGCTGGAAGGTGGTTACCACCGCGCGGTGGTTGGTGCGGAGAAACTCCTTGGTGTCTTCAAATTCCATGTGCGAATCCTTTCAGTTGGTGTGGTTTGACGGTTAGGGCGGAAAGGCCTGGTTTAGGCGGTCCAACTGGGCGGGAGTCAGCCGCCAGCCGGAGGCGCCGCAGTTTTCCTCGGTGCGGGCCACGCTGTTGGACTTGGGGATGGCAATGACGTTGGGCTGGGAAGTACACCAGTTCAGGGCGACCTGAGCCGGGGTCTTGCCCATTTCCCGGGCGATGGACTGGAGGGCGTTTTGCTGGGGGCCACGGCCCAGCAGCTTGTCGGTGGTGCGGCGGAGGCCCCGGCGGGCTTTCCGGGAGGTTGCGGGGGAAGTTAACGCGCCGCTGGCCAGGGGAGTGTAGGCCAGGATGGTGATGCCTTGACGGTGGCAGTAGGGGAGGAGGTCGGCTTCGATTTTGCGGCGTTTCAGGTTGTAGAGGACCTGGTTAGAGACGATGGGGTGGTGGGTCATGGACTGCTGGGCTTCCTGAAGTTCGCGAACCGAAAAGTTGCTGACGCCGATGTACTTGACCATGCCCGAGTTGGCCAGTTCCTCCATAGCCTTCATGGTCTCGGCTATTGGGACGCTGGAGTTGGGCCAATGAATCTGGTAGAGGTCGATGTAATCGGTTTCCAGGAGGCGGAGGCTGGATTCGGCGGCGCGGAGGACCTGGTCGTAGCGCAGGTGCCCGCCCAGGACCTTGGTGGCGATGAACACCCGGCCACGAATCCCGTTGACAGCGCGGCTAACCTGGTCCTCGGTGCGGTACATCTCGGCGGTGTCGATTAAAAAGGCGCCGAGTTGGATACCCCGTTGGAGGGGCTGGCTGCCGCCGGAGTATTTCCAGGTGCCCAAACCGATCTCCGGCAGCATGACGCCGGTGGCCCCCAGCTCTTTTAGCTCCATTTTCTCACCCAACCTGCCGGTGGCCGGGCCTCATCAAGAGGGCCGGAACCAACGCCACCAGCGTAACACAGGCGGCGACGCGGAAAAAGTTGTGGAAGAGGGCGAGACCCGCGTCGTTCAAGCGGCGGTTGTAATCCAGCAGGCGGGTTTCCGCCGAGGCAGCGGACTCGCCGGGTTGGGGGAAGGGAGGTTCCAGCCCGGCGGTCAAAACCTGGAAGTGTTCCACGCCCCAGGCGGAGAGGGCGGCGAGGCCCAGGGCCATGCCCAGCATTCGGGCGACGACGACCAGGGCCGCCGCTGTTCCCCGGTGTTCTTGGGAGACGACGTCCAAGGCGCGGGTCAGGATGGGGGCGATGACCAAGCCGAAGCCGAGGCCGGTCAACACCAGGTGCAGGGTAAGGTGAGGTTCCCGGACGCCAATGGGCCAGGAGCTTACCAGGAACAGACCGGCGGCGGTTAGGGCCAGGCCGGCAATGGTGACGGGGCGGACTCCGGCGCGGGGGAGGGCCCAACCTCCCAAGACCGCTCCAACGGGGATGGCGGCGGTCATGCGGAGGAGCCACAGGGCTCCGGTGAAGGGGTCTTGGCCCATGACGGTGTTGGCCATGAGGGGCACGGTAACCATGGCGATTATCAAGGCGACGCCCACCAGAAGCTGGGTGATGTTGGCGGATATGAAGGCCCAGGAGCGGAAGACAAAGGCGGGTAACAGGGGAAATGGGGCCCGGTGTTGCACCAGAACCAGGATGGCGGCCAGAAGGAGGCCCAATACCACCAGGGACAATGGTATGGGGGCCAAGCTGGTGAAGAGGCTGCCGCGAGACACGGCCAGAGACAGGACCAACAGGGTGGCGGCCAGAAGGAGGCCGCCCCAGTAGTCGACTCGCGAGTTCTGGCCGGGGCGGTTGGGAATCCAGAGGAGAGCGGAGAAAATCAGGGCGGCCTGGGGGACGTTGAGCCAGAATATCCAGCGCCAATTGGATAGCTCGACGATGGCGCCGCCGTAGATGGGGCCCAGCATGGAGCCCGCCTCCGCCGCGCCGCCCACCAGCCCCAGGGCCAGGCCACGCTTTTCGGCAGGGAGCGATGCGGCGGCCAGGGCCATGCCGATGGGAACGGTCGCGCCGCCGCCGATGGCCTGGACTACGCGGGCGGCTATCATCCATTCCAGGTTGGGGGAAAGAGCGACCAGGATGGTGCCGATGGTGAAGACGATCAGGGAGGTTTGGTAGACCAGGGGATAGCCGTAGACGTCGGCCAAGCGGCCGATGAGGGGCATGGCGATGGTGTAGCCCAGCAGGTAGGCGGTGATTATCCAGGAGACGCGGTCAAGCTGGGTTATCGGGACTTTGAGGTCGAGCATCACGGCGGGCAGGGCGGTGACCACCACCGTCTGGTCCAGGGCGGTAACGAGGGCGCCCAGGCAGACCACGGACAGCACCAGGGTTGAATTGGGGGTCGAGGCCTGCTGGCGCATGGAAAAGGATTATCGGGGGGCTTGGATTTCCACCGGCTGGTTGATGGCGTCCAGGGTGAGCAACCGGGCGGCGGCGGGGATGTCGGTGTCGACCACCGGACCGTCCATAACAGCACGGAGGAGCCAGCCTTGGGAGCGGGCAATCCAGAGGTCCAAGTCCACGTCGTAGCCCGGAGTTGCATTGGGCACCAACGCGGCTAGGTTTTCGGACTTGATGGTTCCCTCGATGTGGAAGGTGTCGTGGCCGTTCAGAGGCTCTTGGCCGGCCAGGGTGGGGTCCTGGACGGCTTGCAAAACGGCGGCGAGGTCCTGGCCCAGGTTGGAGAAGTTGAAGGGGAGGATTTCCGGTGGGACTTCCTGCCACCGGCCGGTGAGGAAGTTGGTCATGTAGGACTTTCCGTCCACGACGGTCACGCTGGACTCGAGGTAGGTACCACCAGCCTGGGCTTCGACGGTAAGGCGGAAGCGGTCGGGGAAACCGGCGACACCGTAGGCGCGGGTCATCTCGACGCCCGGGAGGAGCAGCGAACTGCCGGAAAGGTGTTCCAGGTCAAAGGCCAGGGACTCCAGGGAGGTAACCTGAGCGGCGGCGTGGTCTAAGATTTGCCGGGGGTCTGGGCGTGGGGTGGGAGTGGGGGTGGGGTGGACGGCGCAGGCGATGGACAGGACCGTGACCAGGACAATGAACAGGAAAGGAAGGGTTCGGGGTGGTTCGACGGGCTCACCACGAACGGGGGGCTGGCCTGGAACGGACAAAAATGGGTTAGTTCCAGGACCAGAAGGCGAGGGTGCCTTCGGCAATTTCCTGGGGCGGGGCCTGGCCGTTGGCGTCTATGACGTAGACCCGGGCGCCGGTGGGGGTGTGACCGTTGCGCCGCTCGAAGGGAGGGATTTCGCTGCCGGCGACCACCAGATGGGCGCTGTCGGGGGACCAGGGGGAGTGGGAATAGGCGTATTGGTCGAAGTAAGAGAGCATGGTTAGGACTTCGCGGGTGGGGTGGAAGCTAAACAACTCCGGAGAGTCCGGAGCGGTGTTGGGGGAGACTGAGGAAACGTTCCAGTGGAAGTTGCGGTCTTCGCGGTCGATGCCCACCCAGGCGATGCGGCGACCGTCGGGGGCCCAATAGAAGGCCAGCAGGGATTGGCCGGTTAGCTCTTCCTCGCCGCCGCCGCTGGCGGAGACAATCCTGAGCCTTTCGAAGGCGCCGCTGGTGGGGGCAGCCTGGTCGCCCACGGCCAATTCGGCGCCGGTGGGGGACCACATGAAGGCGGAGAAGTCGCGGACGGCGGCAATGCGGCGCGGTTGGCCGAGGTTGGTGACTTCGGCGACAAAGAGGGCGTTTCCTTCGGAGGTGGCGTCGACGTAGGCCACCCATTGACCGTCGGGGGAGAAGGCGGGGACGCGGAATCCGGTGGAACTGGCTAGCAGGTCGGAGGCGGCGTGGTCGGACAGTTCCCGGTAGAGCTTGATTTCCTCGCCGATGTGGACCAGCAACGAGGCGCCTTCGCCGCTCCAACTGTAGTAGAGGGGCGCGCCGCGTTCCAGCATGACGGGCGCGCCGCCGGAGCGGATGTCGAGGACGAAAAGGCCCAGGCCGCCGCTGGTGGAAGCGAGAAAGGAAAGGGTCTGGTTGTCTGGTGACCAGTAGAGGTAGTGGGGAGAGCCGTCAGCCACCAGTCCGGGGAAGCCGCTGTCGTAGACGGTATCGGAAACGCCGGTGGCGGCGTCCATGACCTGAATGGAAATTTCAGCGCTGCTGCCCTGGGAGACCCGGACCCTGGACACTGCCAACTGCTCGCCGTTGGGGGACCAGGTAGGCCAGGCGTGGAAGCTGCTAAAGTCGAGGGACTGGGCCATGAAGGAGCCGGTGGGGCCGGCGTCGGTCCGGGTGCCTCCGGTGAGGCGTTGGCGAGAGGTACCGTCGCCCTTGATGGTGAAGATGTCGCCGGCGGAATTGACGTAGGTTATGCGGTCAACGGTCACTTTATCCACCACTGGTGGCGAGTATACCCAACGGGAGGGTTGCAGGGACCCGCAGGCGGTGAGGGCCAAGAGCAGGAATAAGCCGCCAGCAGCCAAACCCAGCGGCCAGTGCGCTAAGAGGCGCCTTCCGGACCGGGCTCGCCGCGAGAAAGGGGATGGCAGCAGGCAACCGCAACTCATTGACACCGCGCCGGTCCGCCGGATCCTAGGGTTAACCCAGGATACCATCAGCCCCCGGCGGCGGCAACGACCGGTGGTTGGGGGAACAGGGGTTTTGAATTGTCGTTGTGGGGAGCTTACGTCGAAGAATACGGGGGCAAACCGGTTGGCGGCGATGGATTTTAGATTCCTCCCTACGGTCGGAATGACAGTTGGGAGGGACGGTATGACTGTTAGCGGGGCGGGCACGACGGGTTAGCGGGGCCAGAACGAAGGATGTCGGGGGTGGTGTGGTGGGGTCGGTCTGAAATCATGGCGGGGATTTCTGGGTTCCGGCTCAAGGCCGGAACGACGGGTTAGCGGCGGGGCGGGTACGACGGGGGGGCCGGAACGACAGGTGGCGGGGGTGGTACGGCGGGTGGCGGGGGTAGACCAAGGTTTGCAAGCAGGTACCCGTTGCCAAGCCGGTGCTATAATCGGGTTCCCCATGAAAGACCTTGAACCGGCCCAAGGCCGCGCACACTGGGAATCGCCTGCTCGTCTTCTAGCAAGACAATGAGCCTGCTTTACATTTGGGTCGCGCTGTTGAGCGCCGGCACCTTGGGAATGGTCACGGTGCTGGACAAGCGGTTGGCGTCGTACAACATGCCCAGCCTGTCGTCGTTTTACGTAGGTGTGGCGTTTTCTTTGTTCCTTTACGGGACGGTGGGGCTGGTGGTAACCGGGATACCGGCGGGGGCGCCGCTGCTGGCGATGGTTTCGGCGGGGGTGTCTGGGCTGTGCTGGGGCGGGGCTCTGGCGATGATGTTCTGGGGGTACAAGCTGGAGGAAGCGTCGCGGGCCTCGGCAATCATCCACACCTTTCCGGTTTGGGTAGCCATTCTGGGGGTGGTGTTTCTGGGGGAGACCCTGACGGGGGGACAGTGGGCGGCGATATTGGTGGTGGTAGCGGGGGCGTGCGTCATATCGATGTGGGGCACGCAAGGCGGGATGGCCATTCGTTTGAACCGGGCGTTGCCCATATTGTTGGCGGCCAGCGGGTTTACGGCGTTCGGGCTGGTCTCGGGGAAGTACGCGCTGGACGCGCTGCCGATTTGGTTTGTTTTCTCGCTGCGGAACTACGGGATGGCGATAGTGTTGGGGTCGCTGTGGCGGCCCGGGGCGGTGGGTCAACTGGTGACGGCGATCAAGGACTGGCGGACGCTGCTGATTTTGTTCCTGGCGGAGTTTGCGCTGGCACCGTTGGCAGTATGGTTCAACGTGGCGGCGATCAGCCTCGGGCCAGTGGCGTTGGTGGCGACGGTGACGGCGACGCGGCCCCTGTTCGTGTTCCTCTACGGGACGCTGCTGAGTACCAAGGCTTTTCCGCTATTGGAGGAACCGCTGGACGCGAGGGTTCTGGGAATGAAGCTAGCGGCGACGGTGATGGTGGTGGGCGGCATCGCGGGTTTGAACCTGCTGTAGCCGCCCAGCCGTTTTTCGTTTGTCAGAACCGGCCCTTCGACGAGGTCCGGTGGAACCGAGGTCATGCATCGGCGTTGCTACCCAGGAGGATGCGCTCAACTTCGGGGGCCAGTTGGGCGGCGCGTTCTTTAATCTCCTGCTCGTTGAGGCTGGAGAGGGGATGCTGGGCCACCACGTAGTCGAAATCGGGAACGCCCATCATCTTGGTCATGGCGTTGGCGGTGTTGATGAAAACGTGGGTGACTATAGAGGCGGTGGGGATTCCCAACTTCTCCATTTCGATGCCGTCGTGCACACTGCACGAACTGCAGGAGCCTCAATCGCCGACGCCGGTGATGAGAACGTCCACCTCGTCGAGGACGCTCTGGATGACCTCGGGTTTAGCGGGGACGGAGGCGTGGTGTTTGCTGAAGTATTTGACCTCGGCCAGGTCGTACTTCTGCTTTAGAATTTCGCCAAGTTCGTAAAGGAGCTTGTCGGAGTTGTCCTTGGAGTTTTCCATGAGGCCCAGGCGTTTGCCGCTGAGGTCGGTGGGCCGTTGGTTTAGGTTAAAGTTGCCCGGGTCCAAGTCGAGGCCCTTGGGGCTGACCAGCCTCATATTTCTAACGGTTACTGTCTCTGCCATAACGCACCTGCAACTTTTTAATTCCTGAGACATTTTGGGTCATTCAGGGCCAAAGGCGGAGGATGGCGACTACAAGTCCGGAAGCGACCAGAATAAGCCCGCCAAGGCGGATCAGAAGGCGGGATTCCAGGGAGTCGATTTTAGCTTCCAATCCTGAGATTTTCCCATCTACCCCTGACATTTTCCCTTCTACACCCGAGATTTTGGCTTCTACCCTGGCGATGTCGGATTTTAGTTCGGCAATATCAGCTTTGGTCGCCAGATGTTCGTAAGAACCTTCGAGCCTGCTGACGCGTGTTCCTTGGCGGGATTCCAGTCAGTCGATTTTACTCGACCCCTGGGCAGGAACTACAAACTTTTCCCGGTCTACCCCTGAGTTTTCCCTTCTACCCCGAGGGAGCCATTTTAGCTTCTACCCTGGCGATGTCGATTTTAGTTCGGCAATATCAGCTTTGGTCGCCAGATGTTCGTAAGAACCTTCGAGCCTGCTGACGCGCTCTCCCAATGTTCCTTGTGTTGTCATATTAAACCCGTACTCGACCCTGCGGGGCAGGAACTACAAACTTTTGCCGGTTAAGTTGACCCCAGGGAGCCATTTTAGGGCCAAAGGCGGAGGATGGCGACTACAAGCCCGGAAGCGACCAAGATAAGCCCGCCAAGGCGGATAAGCAGTCTTGATTCTAAAGTTGTGAATTTTTGTCTCTAATCCTGCGATTTTCCCTTCTACCCTAGCGATGTCGGATTTTACCTCGGCAATGTCAGCTTTGGTCGCCAGGTGTTCATAAGACCCTTCAAGCCTGCTGACGCGCTCACCCAATGTACCTTGTGCCGTCATATTAACCTGTACCTGAACCGGCGGGGCTGGAGCAAAGACCCTAATCGATTGACTTGGCCTATTATCCCACAGAGGGTGAGGGGTTGGAAACTGGGGTTTGTCAGTGGGCCGGCCGGTGGGGGCTTTTTGCCTAGCGGAACTGGGGAATTACTTCTTCGGCCAGGAGGCGGAGGGAGTTCATGACTTTATCGTGGGGGATTTGGCCGCCGGGGTTGACGTCCAGCGAGATGCCGGTGATGCCCAACTCCTCCTGGTACCAGCGGATTTTATCGGCAACAGCGTCGGGAGTGCCAACGGCCAGACGCTCCAGGAGTTGGTCGTAGGTGACGTTGGCGGAGGCCTGAAGGCGTTCGAAGGTCTCCTGGTCGCCGGTCTGGTGGAGGTGCTGCTGGATGACTCGAACCCGGTGCATGGCGCTGGGCTGGGGGTCATCGTAAGCCTGTTTTTCCGTTTCGGCGACGTAAGCGCCAACCTGAAGGATGACGTCGTTGGGGCCGGGGAAACCGGCAAGGTGGCGGGCTTCTTGGTACTGGGCCAAGAGGTCTTGCAGCTCGGGGATGGACATTTGGTGGCGCATGAAGATGGGGAAGCCGAGGCTGCCGGTCATGGCGAAAGTGTCGCGGCTTTCGACGGCGACCCGCACCGGGGGATGGGGCTGTTGGTAGGGTTTGGGGACCAGGTCGACTTCGTGGAACTGGTAGAACTCGCCGTCGTAGGAAAAGGGCCGGTCGCCCCAGGCCTGGAGGATGATTTCCAAGGACTCCGCGAATCGGCCCCGGCTTTCGGAGTAGTTGATGTTGTAGCCCTGGTAGGACTCCAGGAAGGAACTGCGTCCGACGCCAAAGACGAGACGGCCTTCGCTGATATGGTCGACAATGGCGGCTTCCTCGGCGATGCGGAGGGGGTTGGCCAGGGGGAGGACCTGGACGGCGAGGCCGACCTTGATGCGCTGGGTCTGGGCGGCGATGGCGGTGGCGCCGATGAGGGGCGCGGCCATGACGGCGCGTTCCGGGCGGAAGTGGGACTCGCCGACCCAAAAAGTGTCTAATCCCAAGTCTTCGGCGGCGTGGACGACGTCGAACCAATCCCGGAAGGCGTCGTGTTGGGAGCCGTCTTCCCTAGTGGTGAACATGGTGAAGATTCCAAAATCCATGAGGGCCTTCCTTTACGGTTCTGAGACGGGTTTAGGGCAGGACGATTGTAAAACGATGCAATTCTGAGGGAAATGGACGCTTGCCAGCCAGGTACGACCTGGATTACCGCCTTCGTGGGAATGACGATAGGTGTTCGTAGGGACTTTGCAATTGTCCGGGGGATGAGGTTGGCGCGGATTGTTGCCTGGGTTTAGGTCATGAAAAGTCAACCAGACAGTTTTTTGGAGAAGCCGCATGAAGTCAATAACCTGTAACTATGCCCGCAGCAACTTGGCGGAAACGATGGACCGAGTATGCCAAGACCATTCACGAGTAATTATAACCCGGAGGAACGGGCAGACGGTGGTGATGTTGTCGCGGGAAGATTACCACGCATTGGAAGAGACGGCACATCTTCTGGGGAGCCCACGCAACGCTTTGCGGCTGGTTGAGTCGGTAGCGGAGTTGGAGGGGAGCGGTCGGCGATGGAAGGAAAGCTAGCATCCCCGTGGTAGTTGTGGTGGAGGCTGGAATCCAGAGTTGGGGATTGTGTTGGGAAGGGATTTTAGGCCCCTCGCTACGCTCGGGGTGACAGAAGGGGCTCGGGGTGACCCTGCGGTGGGCTCAGGCAATGCACACTGTTTTGGATCGGCAAATCCGTCCTTGTCAGCGACTTCTGGATTCCCGCCTACGCGGGAACGACGGGTGTGCGCGGGAATGACGGGTGAATGAACCTCAGGGCTTCATGACGCGATTGCCCTGCCGGTGGGGGTTGTCGGGTTAGGGGAAGTCTATTTTGCGGGTGCGGATTTTGAAGCCGGTGGTGTCGATGATGGCGCTGTAGCGGCCGCCGGTGCCTCCGCCCAGGGTTATCAGGATTTCCTCGGGTTCGTTGGCGCAACGGAGCATAAGCTGATCGTCGCCGGGGTGTTCGGGGCCCATTTTGGCGCCCAACCTGATTAGTTCGGAGCGGGAGCGGGCGGTGTTCTCGATGAGGAATTCCTGGATGCCGCGGCGGGACCAACCGTCCTGCTGGAGGGCGATGGCGTGTTCGGGGCCGAAGACTACCACCCATTCGGCGGGGAAGCGGTGAGAGAGGGCAGTGGACTTGATGGTGTCGGCTAGGGACAGCAGGATGTCGCGGCCGGAGCTGCTGTAGCGGTTGTTGACGGTGATGGCGTTATAGGCCACGGCAGTGGTGACGCAACTATCTTCGGCCTGGAAGCCTCGGCTAACGTGGAGGGGCCCCCAGGGGGAGTCCTCTTCGTTGTCGCCGATGCAGAAGGTGTACTTGGTGGGGTTGCCCAGAGTGCCCCGGTCCAGGGTGCCGGGCCAGGCATCGAAGCCGTTCATGAAGCAGAGACGGACGGCGCGGCCCAGGCAGGAATTGGCGCGGAAGCCGGGCCCGAAGAGGCCGTCCTTGGAGTTGATGCCGATTTGGTGGCGGATGGGGCCGTTGACGATCATCAGGATGCTGGGGGAGCTGGTGGAGGCGGCGGCCATGTGGACGAAGTTCTTTTCCTCGTCCAGGGCGCGGAGGGTGGTGGCGAGGACCGGGAAATACTCGGGAAGGCAGCCGGCCATGACGGCGTTGGCGGCGGCGTTTTCAGAGGTGAGCACGCGGCGGCGCATGTCCAGGGAGAGGAGTTCCTCCTCGCCGGTCATGCCGGAATAGGCCAGCATTTGGCGGACCTTGTACTCCTCGGGCGGAACCACGGGGAGGCCGTCGCTCCAGCCCAGGGCGTAGCATTCTTCGATTGCCTCGATGGTGTCGCTGGTCTCGACGATGTTGGAGCGGATGGGGCTGGTGGACATGGGTGTCTCTCTCCGTGTTGGACGTTGCTGGCCTGGGTATTGATTGGGCGCAGGATTGCTCAATCAGGCAGGTTCGGTCAGGGGTTCGAGGATATCTAGCAGTGTGGCGATCAAGTCCAAATGCCGGCCAATGGCATCGGGATTCAGGAACCGTTTGCGGGTATAGAAAAACCCGTGCAACTCGTTGGCGACGGCCGGCAAGTAGGTGAGACGGGCATCGCCGGACACTCGTTGCGCCTGATACAAGACTTGACGGAACCGGTCGTGGGTGCGGTAATCCCAGCCCTGGTTTTCGGCGACAGCTTTCGCCATCCACGCAGCGGCCCCCCAGCCTTTTTCCGCCGCCTGGTGCAGGTCGTCGTCAACGAGGTATTGGCGGCTCTTGGACAAGAACTGACGGGCCTGCTGGCGGTAGTCCGCCACCGCTTCGTCGGGATGGTCGAAGGGTTCCATGGGGGATTGTTGGGCCATGATTTACTCAGCCTTTCCTACGCTGTCGTTAGGACGCGATGTTACCAAACAGCCAAACAGAACTCCAGAGCCCCAATCCCCCAAAAGCCCGTGTTACGCTCCAACGAAAAACGTCTGGTCTCATTTCCGCTGGTTCGTTAGGGAGTAATTTTAGGTTAGGTGTCTCAACGGTGAAAATTAGGGGCAGCAAGCAGCCCCGATGGGTGTCATTGGCAATTGCTCAAACGTTGGGAAGCCTTAGTTGAATGCCGGCTTTTTCTTCTTGGATTTTAGAGACAGCGTCGGAGTCCTCGGGGCCTAAGCCGCGGAACATGGCCTCGACGTGGCGCTGGTCGACCAGGTTGGAGAGTTCCATGGGGATGCCGTATTCGCGGCCTAGGTCGGTGGCCAAGCGGACGTCCTTGGCGGCCAGGGCGGTGGCAAAGCCGGGCTCAAAGTTGCCCTGGAAGAGGTAGCGGGGGAACTTTTCGACCAGGCGGCGGTTGCCGCCGGAGCTGTTGGCGATGACGTCGGCCAGGGTTGCCAGGTCGACGCCGGCCTTGACGCCCAGGGTCAGGGCCTCGGTCATCAGGACGCCAATGCCCATGCTGAGCAGGTTGTTGCAGATTTTACAGACCATGCCGTTGCCGATGGGGCCGCAGTAGACAACGTGGCTGCCAATGGCGTCGAGGGTGGGCTTCATTCGGTCAAAGACTGCCTTGTCGCCGCCCACCATGACGGCCAGGGTGCCCGCGGCCGCGCCGTAGACGCCGCCGGAGACGGGAGCGTCCAGGACGGTTACGCCCTTTTCGGCCAGGGTGTCGTGAATCTGGCGGATGATGGTGGGGGAGTTGGTGGAGAGGTCCATGTAGACGGTGGATGTGTCGGAACCTTCCAAGATGCCGTTGTCGCCCAGGACCACGGCTTGGACGTCGCGGGGCACCGGAAGGGAGGTAAAGACCACGTCGTTGCCGGGAACCACGTCCTTGGGAACGTCGGCCCAGTTGGCGCCCATTTCGAGGAGGTTGGTGGCGGCCTGGACTGCCCCTGGGTCATCAAGGAAGGGTCGCGCCGGAGGTCGTGGACGGTGAGTTGGTGACCGGCTTTAAGCAAGTTGGTGGCCATGGGGTTGCCCATGTTGCCCAGGCCGACGAATCCGACTTTCATGGTTGCTGCTCCTTTTCAAGGGGGGAATCCCCCCGCCGCCTCTTAAGGGGGGCAATCCCCCCGACCCCCTGGGTTGGGGGGATATCGTTTTGGCGGATGATGGGGGGATTATACCAGCAGGTTTTTTTTCGTGGTTGGATGGGGTTGGAATTGATATTGTTTTGAAGGGCTGCGGATGATATTTGGACGAGTTGCCGATGAATAATTGATTTCTTGACCGGTTGGCAGGCGGGTTTGGGGGATTATTCCAGGGCGCGGATGTCCTTGAAGGTGAGCAGGAAGAAGACGCTGAGGGCGACGGCGCCCAGGCCGAAGCAGACCATGGACCAGGAAATGCCGATAACGGTAGCCAGCAGGCCGATGGCGCCGGAGAACAGGGGAATCAGGCCCTGCTCGTAGCTCCAGACGCTGGTCACCCGGCCCCGCAGAGTATCGGGGACCAAACTTTGGACCAGGGTCTGGTTGGCGACAATGAAGTGGCTTTGGGAGAGGCCCATGACCACCATGACGGGCACCGACAGCCAAATCCATTGGGAGAACCCCAAGACGGCCATAACAGTGGACCCGGAGATTAAGGTTAACAACACCATCAGTCCCTTTCGGGTGAGGAATCCCCAGGCGGACATGATGCAGGTGGCGGTGACGCCGCCGATGCCCATGCTGACTATCATGGCGGCCCCCACTCCCGCGCCGGCGTTGAGGGCTTGGGAGGCATAGGAGGGGAGAAGGAGCAGCAGGGGAGAGAAAATGCCAGTGCGGACGAAGTTGAGGAGCATCAGCCGCAGCATCAGGCGGTTGCCTAAGATGAAGGCGAGGCCGTCGCGGAGGTTGACCAAAGGAGAGTGTTGGCGGGCGGTGCTGGGTTCCTGGTAAGGGGTCTTCATGGGGATGAGCAGAAGGACCATCAGGGTAAATAGGGCGGCCTCGACGAAGAAATTCCATTGGAAGCCGAGGGTCTCGATGAGGATCCCGCCGGTCCCGGCGCCCACCAGCCGCATGGAGGTGACGGCCAGGGCGCTGACGGCGAAGGCATTGCCCATGTGTTCGGGACGGACGGTGTTGGCGATGAGGGCCTGCCGGACGGGTTGGACGATGGCGAACCCGATGCCGGAGACCAGGGTGTAGGCGTAGACGTATACTGGGGAATCGACCTGACCGGTGGCGACCAGCCAGGCGAAGCCGAAGGCGGCGGCGGCGAGGCCAAGTTGGGCTCCCATGGCCAAACGGCGGCGGTCCCAGCGGTCGGCCAGGACGCCGCCCCAGGGTCCGAGGAACAGGGTTGGCAGGGCGCGGACGGCCACGGCCATGATGGAGTGGAAGGGGGAACCGGTGACGTCGAGGGCCAGCCAGCCGATGGTGATGAACTGGAGCCATTGGGCGGCGTTGGCGAAGAGGTTGCCAGCAAAGAGGTAGCGGTGGTTGGGGTAGTCGCGGAGGGAGACGAAGGACCTAGTTTCGCGGTAGGCCCGCTGGGATTTTTCACCCGTGGGTTTTTCTTCCCCGGGAACCGGCGGATTTTCGGGAGCGGTAGATGTCAAGAGGGGTTTCGGAGCTACCGGGTTGTCGAGTGAGGAATCCCGGCTAACCTTGGAGACGTCTGATTTCGGCTTCCAGTTGGCGGACCCGTTCCTCGGCGGTGATTCGCGCGTCGTCGGTTTCGTTGAAGGTCCGTAAGTACTGGCCCGCCGACGGGTCGTACCAACGCAGTTGCCCCTCTTCCCAGCACAGGTCCAACCCCAGCACGGCGCTGCGGCCCCAGTGGTGGGTTTCGTCCACCGTGATTATCTCGATGGGTTGGTAGGCGTCTTCGGAAAGCGAGTCGCCGGCCAGGGGCACGCCGTACAAGTCCCCTCCAGTAGGGTCGAACCGCCAGTACTCGGGGATGCCGAAGGCGGCGTAGTTCCACGGCTTACCGGTAACGTCGTTCTCGGCGGTGTTCTCGGACGCTATTTCCAGGACGAAGTCCGGGGATTTACCTTCCCGCTCAATGGAATAGCCCCGGTTGGCGATAATCCTGGCGGGGTCCACGTCGAAAGCAACAATCAGGTCTGGCACCCGCAGGCCCCGCCGTTGGCGCAGGTCCAAGCCCACGGGGACCTCGCCCAGGACCAGGGTGGTCTCGCCCGAACCGAAGTGGAGGCTGAGGGCCGCCAGGTGTCCGGGAAGGTGTAGATAGATTGGGTTCTGCATATCGCCCCTGGGGGGGAACTCCGGAAACTTGCCGTCGCCCAAGTCAACCGGCGTTCTGGGATGCGGCTTGAACCGGCCGACGGGTGCATCGGACGGCTTCCTTGGGGCCGGTCTGCTGGTCATGGCAAGCCTCGTGGGGGCGATGGGGAAGTGAATGGGAGTGGGGTTATTATACACCAGAGGTTTGGGACCGGGGGGCCCGCTTTTGGAAAAGCTGCGCAAAACTTTTTTGGGTTGGGATTGGGGGGGCGCGCGGTTGTTGGGGCGCCCCCTGTTGGTGGGTTGGGGTTATTTGACCAGGTTTATGTAGGGGCGGGTTTTCAGGTCCCAGGAGTCGTTGGCGGCGTTGTATTGGGAGTTTACGAAGACGCGCCAGTTGTTGTCGTCCAGGTTGGGGTAGTCGGCGCGGTAGTAGTAGCCCGGCCAGCGGGTCTCCTGGCGGTAGAGCATGTGGCGCATGTGGGCCTCGCCGACCCAGGTGCGGTGGACCAGTTCCCAGCAGCGGAGCAGTTCGTGGCGGTTGCGGGCTGCCAGGTGTTGGAGGTCGGCGCGGAGCATCTCGATCAAAGTTATGCCCCGTTCCAGGGTGGGGCCGTTGGTGGTGTACCAGGCGGAGGTGCCGCCGGCGTACTCGTCCATGATTTTCTGGAGGCGGACCAGCCCTTGCTTGGGGGTGATGTAGTTGGGGTTGATTTCAGGGGAGCTGGACGCGCCCCGGTGTTTTTCAAAAGTCTCCAGGGGGGCCCAGATGGTCTCCTGATACTGTTGGACCGTGGAGTTGCCGACCGTGGGCCGGTCGGAGTTGTCGGTGAGGAAATTGACGGCGGACTTGGCGGCTAGGCGTCCTTCGGTGAAGGAACCGGAGGAGAACTTGTGAGGGGCCGCGCCGACGCCGTCACCGGCGGCGAAAAGGCCGCGAATGGTGGTCATCTTGTTGTAGCCCCAGAAATACTCGGGAGGCGACAGGTCTTCGGGGCCGCTGACCCAGGCGCCGGCTTCGCCGGAGTGGGAGCCCATGATGTAGGGCTCGGCCAAGACCACCTCGGAGGGAGTGACTTCGGGGGAGATGTTCTGGGAGGCCCAGGTAAGGGCCTGGGCGATGGTCATGTCCAGGAAGTCTTCCCAGGCCTCGTTGCGGACCTGGTCCATCTTGGCCGGGTCGCCCCCGGCCAGCTTCTGCATGGCTTCCTCGGTACGCATGTACATGGGGCCCAGGCCGGCCTGGATGTCGAGGAACATCTGGTGGTTGCGGAGAGGGGTGGGGGTTGGGATGGCGGAGCCGTAGGGCTCGTATTTGCGGAGTTCGTCGTCGCGGGTGACGGTGTAGTCCTCGCCCAGGGCGTTGGTGACCCGGGCGTGGAAGTATTGGAACCACATGCCCACGGGTCCGTAGCCGTCCTTGAAGCGGGTGGGGACGAAGCGGTGTTCCATCTGGGTCATTTCGACACCGGCGGGAATCATCAGGCCGTAGGCGGAGCCGGTGGCGAAGACGGAGTACCAGGTGCGGCCCAGGCCCTCGTTGACGGAGCGGGGCCGGAAGACGTTGGAAGCGCCGCCGGAGGTGATGATGACGGCACGGGCCTTGAAGACGTAGAACTTGTTTTCGCGGACGGCAAAGCCGATGGCGCCGGCGATGCGGTTGGGATCGTTCTCGTCGGCGAGTAGGTGGGTGACGGCCACGCGCTCGTAGATGTTCTCAACGCCGACGGCGGTGCGGGCGGGCTCGGCGGTGACGGGCTTGATGGACTCGCCGTGGATGGGAATCTGCCAGCGGCCGATGCGTTCGTACTCGCCGTTGTCCTTCTTCCAGATGGGGAGGCCCCATTCTTCCAGCAGGTGGACGGAAGAGTCGACGTGGCGGCCTACGTCGTAGACCAGGTCTTCCCGGGCCAGGCCCATCATGTCGTTGACCACATAGCGGACGAAGTCCTCGGGGGTGTTCCAGCCGTAACGCTGGCCCATGTAGCAGTTGATGGCGGACAGGCCCTCGCCGGTGGCGCCGCTGCGCTCGATGACGGCCTTTTCGGCGATAACGATGCGGAGGCCCTGGCCCCAGAAGCTGGCTTCAAAGGCGGCCCCGCAGCCGGACATCCCGCCGCCAACGACCAGGATGTCACATTCAACGGTTTCGGTGGTAGGTAAAGACATTATCAGGTTCCTTCCTAGTTCCTTATAGATAGTTATCCCAATTTTGCTGAAGAAAGGTTCGACAGCTTGGCGCAATTCCGGGTCACGGCTGTGGTGAATGTTGTTCTGGTTCCAAGTCCGGGTCGTAAATAATGGTAATCTTGCGGTCTTCCGAGGCAACTATCGTCATGATTATTGGTGCTGGGACACTGGGATAGAACAATCTCAAGTGCTCGGACAATTCCTGGCCAAAGGCTTGGGATCGTTGGTTTTCCGAACGGTTTTTGCCCAGTTTGTATGCCGTGTATCCAACGCCGGCCACGGCGCCCCCTATCATCACGACCGGCAACAGAGGCGCCAGCCCAACGGCTCCAAAAGCTCCGGCGACGCCAATGCGCCCGGCAACACCGCCGAGTAAGGTACGCCCAATAATCATTGCGACGCCGCCGGCTATGACCATGCCGGTCCCGGAGACAAAAGCCATCTCTGCAACCCTACGGCGCATTTCCCCAATGTTGGGCATTCCGCCTTCAGGCTCATACTGGACAATCAACTTCTCTTTAGGTATGACAAGGCTAACCGCTTTCTTTGGATAGCCGTTGTCCGGGTGGAACTGGTCCAGCCAGCCCTTCATTTCTCTTACCCAATTAGAGTGGTCATCACTGCGGGACGATGGTAAGGAAACCATTTTGGACACCTCCACCAGTGCTTCGTTTGGGTCTACTTGCTGGCCTTCAGGGTGGGGAGTTGGGGGACGCCCAGCCATAGGGACTCGCCGGCGAGGCCCTGGCCCTTCAGGTCGGCCACCGGGTCTTCGGTGAAGCCCTGGTGGGGAACGACTGCGCCCGCGGGCTTGGTCCTGGAGGGGTAGGTGAACTGCAACTCACGGCCGTCGCGGAACCGGACGGTCCAAGTCAACCCCTGAATGTCGAAGGGTGGCACTCCGCCGGTAGTTCCTCCTTGTCTATGGGGCTGGACCTCGGCGCCGAGGGGCACGAAGTCGGCGTAGCCGCGGACGTGGATGGCCTCGTGGGGGCAGAGCTTGACGCAGGCGTAGCACTCGGAGCAGAGGTCGGGCTCTTGGTTGAAGCCTTTGTCGGCGTCGAGAACCATGAGGTCGTTGGGGCAGATGTAGACGCACAGGGGCCCCAGGTGCTCTCCGGCGCAGGCGTTGCAGGCGTTGGGGTTGACGTAGGTTGGCATGGGCGCCTCCGTTGTTTTGGGTTTCGGGTTGGGTGGTTAAGATGGGCGGCCAGTGTACCGCTTTCCGGTTACCGAGGGTTCCATAGACAGTTGACGGCGGATGGTGGCTACGGTTTCTGGGTCTATCCCCAGGGCGGCGCATACCGCGTCGTCGAGGGCTTTTCGGATGGGGCAGTCGTTCATCTGCGGCAGGGGCAGCAAGATGGACTCAGCGTATTTTTCGTAAGCCGCCGCCAATTGCGCGACCGCGGCCTCGCCGATGGCGGTAAAGTCAGGGACGGGCAGATTGCGCAGGTCGTCCAAGGAGAACCGAGGGTATGATGGCACCCTGTTGGAGCGACTGCCCAACATTGCGAGAACACCGACAGATGAGTTCAAATAGACGCAAAGCGACTTCTCCAAGTGATCCTTATCAGGCTCCGGCACTTTGAAGTTGCATTGCGTCCATGACGATCCCAACGCAAGCGTTTCTAGTCTAACGCTCATAGTTCTAACTGTATTGAGACGCATTCTGTGTGGCAGCAATAGATTGCTTCGTTGCTGCCAGTAACTTTCCGCCAAGTGGTTTTTCGCGGGTTTAGCAATGATATGGGTGTCGGGTTTCGCAGCCATCCCTTGAGTAACCTCGGTATTGTGGTCCCACAACGCGACCATACCTTGCCCATCCGGCATAGCAGATTTTTTGAAAGCGTCGCGAATTCGTCGACCTTCCGGCCCTATGGCAGAGATCTTGCCCAATGCGACCGAGCAGAAACATACGCCGTCTCCCAATTCGGCAAATTTCTCGCACAAGTATGGCGACAAAAACTGAACCGCCCCCCAATCTCCGGCGGAGATTTTGGACTCCGGCCAATTTTGCACCGTACCATAAGCCTGGGGTTCGACGTTGTTGCTCTCAATGGCCCCAGCCACCGTAAACGCCTCGGCCGGTGTAGCAGGATTTCTTGCCAGATTAACTACTCGCGTCGGAGGTTTGTGCGGTTTACCGGAAGGCCAGCGGCGGCATATCAACAGCATTTTGCCGATGCTGGTGTTCTCCCAAAAATAGATACGCTCTGGGTCGTGGGAACTTACAATTGTGTCAATATGAAGCCGGCTTGCCAAATAACAGCGAATTTCAAGACCGGACTTGTCGGTAGCCCCGATAAGTGGCAAAACGGTGGCTACAGCGCCGGAGGCGGCTTTGCTGATGTATTCCGCCAGAAACAGAAACGCTCCGCTATTCCCGGCCATGTACGTTGGCTTGTTGGCAAACAGTTGCTTCTCGCGGTCTTTGATTTTCTTTTCGTGGTCTTTGCTGAACTGGTCGTGGCGTAGGCTGTCCCTGGTGAAGGGCGGGTTCATAATCACCAGGTCGGCGGGTTCCGCAGCCGCCAGTTCTTCCCCGCTGTCCACCTGGGTTACTGGTTGGGCGGCGTTGGGCCAGGGCATCAGTTTGGGCTGCTGGTCGAGGAATTCCAGGGAGCCGAGAAATGCTTTGCCGGTGGCGTCCACCCCGAGAAAAGCGCGGCCAATTTTCATGTTCTGGAATCGGGTAGTGGGGGAGAGGAGGCCCAGGGTGGTGGCGGCCATGTGCGTTGCGGTGAGGTTCACGTCATAGCCGGTTAGGACCTGCTCGATGAGGGCGGCGGCCAGGGTTTCATCGTCGCGGGACCGAGGAGCCAAGTCGCGGATACGCTCGGCGGCGGCCATCAAAAGGGTGCCGGTGCCGCAGGCCGGGTCGGTTATGCGCAGTTTGGCAATGGCCTCCGGGTCGTCCCAATCGCACATATCTTCGGTGATAGCCAGGGCCGCGAGCAGGGTAGCGGCGGGGGTAGTCGTGTAGAAGGAGCCATCGTAGCGGGCGGTGTCCAGCACGGTATGAAAGATGCGGCCCAGCAGGTCGTGGCGCAGGCTGGCGATGTTTTCGGACACGGCCAGCGCGGCCCGTGCCGTGTCGCGGATGGCGTTGGCAAAGAATGGGTCCGGCGGACAGGCATTAAGGGCGGCCCGGCCGGTTTCAAAGATGGGCTTGTAGTCCAGGGCCAGAATCAGGTCCCAGGACTCCCGAAAGGCTTGGATCACAGCATCAGATTCGACGCAGCGCTGGGCCATGGCCGGCGGCCAGGCGCCGGTGAAGGGTTGGGGCGGGTTAGTCCGGTTGTCATATTCCGGGAGCAGGTCCTGCAGGTGAACGTCCAGCCGGGAATGGAACATAACGGCGGTGGCCAGCACCAGCAGGGCGCGCTTGGCCGGGGCGTCCCAAGGATTCGCGACCGGCTTGCCGTCTCTGGTCTTCCAGGGCAAGTCCAAGGCACGAGCCAATTCCTGTTTCTGGTTTTCGCTGAGCCGGCGCACTGCTCCGTCCAAGCTGACGGACAAGACAGCGGCGGTGGTGTCTGGGTCGCCCAATTGGGCCGGGGTCAGACGAATAACCGAGACCAGCCGCTCGATATCTCCGGTAGTCCAGACGGCGGCGGATTTGCTGCCGTCGCGGACTGTCCACATTAGTTGGGCCGACGGCAGCGACTCTTGGGTTGTGCCATCGGGGTAGCAAACGGCGACGGCGCACTGTGCCAATCCCTGGGTCAGCCGGGCGTCGGCATCACCGATGGCCTCGACCTGCTTGGCCCGGCTCTGGCCGTGTTCCGCTTCCACGGCGATGACTGCCGGGCCGATGCGGACCTCCACGTCGATGCGCCGATTGCCGGGGTGAGTGACCTCGGGCCTAGCGTTAAGGCCGCGGCGTTTCAACTCGTCGGAAAGCCGGACGTTGAGGGTTTGGTCGTGTTCCCTGGTGGTCATAACTGCGATTGTGGTTTCCTTTGGGAGCGTTGGGGCAACAAAAACCCCCGCCGGTGATTGCGGGGGTTTTGGAAAAACTAGGGTTCCTCCTGGGTACAGGTACAGGCGCAACAGGAGCAGTCGATGGCGTGCATGGACATGACCGGGGTGCGTTGGGCAAGGTATTTTTCGCCGACGAAGGGGGAGCCGAAGCCGTACTCTTGGGCACATTCCTGGGTCAAGGCCAAGATTTCAGGGCGCAAGGTTAGGGGAGCGGGTTCCGTGCCGCCCTGGATGATGCTGCGGATGAAGGTGCCGGAAAGTTCCTGCTTCTGCTCCGGGTGGCCGCAGAGGCCCTCATAAGCGACACCGGCGCAGGCGGGACAGTACCACCATTCCAGGGTGAGCACTGATTTGATTCCCAGATCGGGAAGCTGGGAGAAGATTTCGTGGGCGGCGTAGGTATCGTAGTAGCTGCCGACACCGGCGTGGTCGCGGCCGAACATGTGGTGAGTGCAGCCCAGGTTCTTGCGGACCAGTGCGTGGAAGACGGCCTCCCGGGGGCCGGCGTAGCGCATATCCCAGAGCAGGGCGGAGGTCTGGTGAACGTCTTCCCTGAAGAATCCGGCTTCACGAAGACGCTGGTGGGTAAGAACGATGGCTTCGTCGATATAGTCACCGGGCTTTTTCTCGCCGATGACGGCGCTGACCAGGATGCCATCAGCCTCGGTGGCGAGGAAAGCGCCTTTCATCAACCACTCGTGGCCGGAGTGGGGGACGTTGCGGCTCTGGTGGGCGACGACCTTGGACCAGCCCAGGTCTTGGAAGGCAGCGCGAAGCTGGCGGGGGGTCTTCCAAAACCGGTCGAAGGGGGGGTTGATGACCGGGAGGTTGACCAAGGTGATGTCCCCGGCGACGAACTTGTCCTGGTAGGCGTTGGTGCGCTGGACGCCGGGGTGGGCTAGGTCGGTGGTCCCGTAGACCTGCCGGCAGAGGAACTGACGGTCGTAATCGTAGATTTCTGCAATGTCGAGGGTGGCGAGGGGTTGGTCCTGGTAGGTGAGCAAGAGAGAACCGCCGGGGGTGATTTCCAGGCGTTGAATGTCGGCGTCGGAGAGATCGAAGACGATGGGAATGCTCCAGACGTAGCCGCTGGAGAGGGTCATGTGGCGGGCCACCGAGTCGAGGTCGGCGTGGCCCATGAAACCCTGGAGGGGGGAGAAGAATCCGTAGGCGATGTTGACGCATTCCCTGGCGATTTGGTCGCGAACGGGAAGGCGCGGCAGGTCCAAGACGCGCTGCGGGTCGCCGTTGCACAGGGGACTGACCCTCTCGACTAGGGCGCCGCCGTGGGGGGATAGGGAGTTGTCGACGCTAGTGTTGTTGACCATGGTGCTGTTCAAGAGAAGGACGCCGGAAAACGCAACGGGTATTATGCCATGAGAACCGGCAGCACGCTAGGGTGGAATATTCTTAAGTGGTCAGAATTGATGAGTCATCCTGACATTTTACCGTCCTCCCGGCCACCGTATTGGGTACAGGGCAGGCGTTGAGCCGGAATGACGGACCTTGGGTTGGGCTAACTGCTTAATTCTGAACAGTTACGTTGTGGGGAGTTTGGGGCGACTAGTAGGCGAACATCTTTGAAATGAAGAGTAAACCGAGATTGGCATGATTGCTCGGTAATACTTGGGCGTTGGTGTTCACCTATTAAACTCCAACTCCTTTAGTCATCAATGCAAAGCGGTTAGACTACTAGTCCTGGGAAAACCGGCGGCGGCGATGGATTTTAGATTCCTCCCTGCGGTCGGAATGACAGGTAGGGGGTCGGAATGGCCCCCCTTCGACGGGGCTCAGGGCGAGCCTTCGACGGGTGGTCCGTACTTCGACAGGCTCAGGATGATAGGGCTCACCATGATGAGGATGATGGTTCGTGGTTCGACGGGGCTCACCATGACCCTTCGACTGGCTTAGGATGATGGGGGTTTCTGGGTTCCGGCTCAAGGCCGGAACGACGGGTGGCGGGTAGAAAAGCCGGATTAACCGGAAGCAAGACTGGTCCGGGGGGTGGTGGAGTGGAACGACGGGTTTGACCTGTGGGCAGGTGGTCATGGCGCGAGATTAGGATAATTCAAGACCGTGGATTGGGGGAGGTTGGGATGCCCGGGCCCGGGATGCGTTGGCCGTTTAACGGGGCCAGGACCCAGGGATTGGTTGGTTATGGGTGGAACAGTTTAGGTTGATGGAAAGGAATACAATGGGGGCGGTTGATCTTGGAGGGTCTTGATGAAGGCGCCGCTGGACAGAGCGGGAGTTTACTCGGGGGAGGACGTGGCAGCGAGGTTGTTTGATTGATGGGTATGCTACTGCCACCGGCGATTTTGTTGGACCTGGATGACACGATTTTGGAGGATGACGCGGTGTCGGAACGGTGCTGGGAAAGGGTTTGTTCTGGATTTGCGCCCCGGATTGAAACGGCGGGCGCGGAAAAATTGCTACCGGTGGTCCAGGAAGTTCGCCGATGGTTTTGGGGGGACTTTCAGCGGAGCCGGCGGGGTGGCCGCGACGTTACCATGGCGCGGCGGGAGATTTTGGACATTAGCTTTGGGAGACTTGGGATTAAGGACGACGGATTGCGGGACGACCTGGTTGAGAGTTTCAACGCCGCCAAGTTGGTCATGATCGAGCCGGCGCCGGGGGCCATGGAAACGGTGCGGGAACTGGGGCGGCGCGGGATTGGATTGGGGCTGGTGACCAACGGCAGCGCTCAGGGGCAGCGCGCCAAGATTGAACGGTTCGGGTTGGAGCGGCTGTTCGATTCCATTGTGGTTGAAGGGGAGTTTGGGGTGGGGAAACCGGACCCGCGGGTGTTTTTGCACGCCTTGGAACAGTTGGGCGTCGCCGCTGAGGACGCCTGGATGGTGGGGGACAACTTGCAGGGGGACGTTGGCGGAGCGCAGGGAGTGGGGATTTACGGCGTGTGGGTAGATTGGCGGGGGACAGGGTTGCCCGCCGACAGCCAAGTCCAACCGGACCGCATCATACGGGCCATCTCGGAGCTAATCGGATAGGCTGAGAGTATAGGGGGTTGCAAATTGGGGTGAATAGGACGGTTGGTGGCTGATTTGGGGCCGGAGGGATGATGGGGGACCGGCGGGCCAAGATACAGAGGTTGGAGCAACTGCTGGCTTCGTTGGAAAGGTCTCAAGGGGGAGACCCGGTGGAGGCGGTGAACGTGCGGCATCAACTGGCCCATGCTTACCGGGCGGTTAAGCGGTTTGACGAGGCGTTGGTGTTGTTTGAGAAGAACGTAGACGTTTGCCGGGAGATGTTTGGGAAGGACCACCTGGTAACGCTGCGGAAGCGGAGCAGCTTGGCCAACTGCTACTACGCGGCGGGGTGGTTTGGGGAGGCGGCCGGGTTGTTTGAGGGGATATTGCGGGACCGGGAGCGGTCGTTGGGGCCGTGCCATCCGGACACGGAGCGGAGCCGGGGGAGCCTGGAAAACTCGTACCGGGAGGCGGGACGAGGATAGACCCTACTCCAGCAAAGCATCCAATTTTCTGGCCAGGGTTTCAATTTCTCGCAAACCGTCCTCCACAAAGGGATAAGTGGCAAACCGTCCTCCACAAAGGGATAAGTGGCCCAATTCTCGTAGAAGTTGGTGTGCAAGAACCCCGCGGTACGGAAGAGGCCGAGTATCTGGGTGCCGCCCGTTTCCTGGACAATGGCGTCCACAACCTGGTAAAGGGCTCCATGGGTTTGATGCGGGAGGGTCCGCTGTTCCGCAACAGCCTTGACCATTTGGGCCGCCGCTCCCCAGCCTTTTTCCGAAGCCTGACGCACATCCCCGGCTGCCAGTTCGTCTTTGGCCTGGGTTAGTAATTCGTAGCCGGCGGTTCGATAGTTAGCGACCTGCATGGGGCTATTTTTACCATGCCCTGGAGAGGAGTCGCGGCGCGCGCGTTTTGCCCGATGGTTTTTCCATCCCTTTATGGTGGTAGCGGCCGGTTGGGGTTGGCGGGCAGGTTGATAGCGCTGTGGTAATTGGGGAAGAGGCTGGAATCAGGGTTGGGGAGTGTGTTGGGCTGGGAGTTTAGGCCCCTCGCTACGCTCGGGGTGACAGAGCGGGCTCGGGGTGACCCTTCGGCGGGCTCAGGGCGAACGGAGGGGGGCGGGGGACAATTGAAAGACCCTGTGACGGGGCGGTTGGATTTCTTGACAAGGTTTGAAGGGTGCGCCTAAGATGCGCCATATTCGCGGCAAGGAGCCCTTTTATGACAATTACCAGAATGGATGTCCCATACGTGGTCCACGGAGCGCAGGCCCCGGACGCCACCATCCAGACCCGGGGCATGGTGCGCCAGCCGGGCATCACTTCGGAGACGGTGGGCGTTTCCAAAGTTTGGATGGGGTTTGTGACCGCCGCCCCCAACGAATACGGCGCGCCCCACCACCACGGGGAGGCTGAGACGGCGGCCTACATCCTCAGCGGCCGGGTGCGGGTGTATTACGGCGAGGACTTCAAAGAGTACATCGAGGCGGGGCCCGGGGACTTTCTGTTCGTTCCGCCTCACATGCCGCACATTGAGGCCAACCCCTACGACGAGGAACAAACGGCCATCCTGGTGCGGGCGCCGGACAACATCGTCATCAACCTGGGCAGTTAGTCCATCGGCCCGCCGTGTTGGGCGGGATGGGGCAGTCCCTCAGTCTATCCAGCAGCATTCCGGCCAGGCCAATGAGCCCGGCGGGGGAGGGCATGTGCTAATTGAACGGAAGATTCAGGCCATGGGCGTGGAGTTGGCAGCGCCGTCGGCCCCGCTGGCCAACTTCGTGCAGGTGCAACGGAGCGGGAACCTGTTGTTTGTGGCCGGGCACCTTCCCCGCAAGCCGGATGGGGAAGTGCTGTTCGCGGGGAAGGTGGGGCGGGAGGTGACGGTGGAGCAGGGCTACGACGCGGCGCGGCTGGCGGCCATCAACTGCCTGGCCAGCATTCGGGAGAATATTGGGGACTTGGACCTGGTGAAGCAGGTTTTGAAGCTGCTGGTGATGGTGAACGCGGAACCGGAGTTTGACCGGCATTTCGTGGTGGCCAACGGGGCGTCAGACTTGCTGGTGGAGCTTTACGGGGACAAGGGGAGGCACGCCCGCTCGGCGGTGGGGATGGGGGGACTGCCCCGGGGAAGCTGTGTTGAGGTGGAGATGGTGGTGGAGGTTGACGACTGACATTCTACTGACATCTAGCGGTGGCTGGATTCATATGTCGCTGATATGATGTGGAACATGGCGATTGATGAAGGACAATTGGAGAACCTCCGAGAAAGAGCCGAGAACCTCCTCGAAAGAGCCCAGAACCTCCTCGCACCCCTGAACAAAAGCAACCCGCTATTTGTCGAATTCGCGGGAACGCCTAAAAGTGGCAAGAGTACCTGCATAGAAATCGTTAATCACTTCTTTCGCAGGTTGGACTACAAAGTTTTGGCGCCTGCTGAAGGGGCTTCCAAACGAACCCCTTATTACCTCAGAGAGAACCTTGTCGCATTTAATGCTTGGTCAGCAACGTATTCTTTAACTCACATTCTTGAAGGCCGCTACGGTGCGGATAAACACCACCTAAACCAAAGCCAAGGTGGGATGTACATTCGAGGGGCAATGAAGATTGGCTGAGTTGCGCCAGGGAAGCCCTCTCATCCGTGCTTGGAGAATGATCCGGCACCGCTGTTTGACCTCCACTATCTGCTATCTGCGCATTTCACCTTGGCTTTGGTTTAGTACTACAACGACGCGTTTAACCGGCGACGCTTGCGGCTTCGCATCGGAGGGAGGCAAAGCCATCTTGATGTGAGCGCCACTCGCGTTCGTCAAGGACCAAAATCTGTGTCCGTTCTGGTAACCCGTCGTTGTAGTACTAGTACTCAGTCAACCGTAAAATCGGAAGGGTAAAGG
Organism: Dehalococcoidia bacterium; assembly: GCA_965205495.1. Classification (GTDB taxonomy): domain Bacteria; phylum Chloroflexota; class Dehalococcoidia; order Lucifugimonadales; family UBA3495; genus CATOSK01. Next base: position 2,819,646 of record CBDBHA010000002.1, on the reverse strand, counting down.
CGGTGAAGTTTGGTTCGTGCGTCCCGGGTGTTGAACCGCCAGTTGATGGTGGCTCTGGCGGCGTTGCGCTCCGTGACCAGAGCGTCTACTTCCCTCCTCAGGGCCTCCTCGCCGGAGAGCCGTTGTCTGAGGCAGGAGCGGGACAGTACGCTGAACTCGATCTCCGCCATATTTAACCAACTCCCGTGCTTGGGGGTGTAGTGGAACTCCAGTCGCCTGGCAATCCTCCGGGCTTCCTCAGCCGGGAAAGTCTCGTACAGCGATGCCCGGCGATGGGTGTTCAGATTGTCCAAGACGACCCTTACCACCTCGGCTTCCGGGTAGGCTTCATCCACCAGCCAGCGCATCCGGCGGGCGAAGTCTTGCATCGTGCGCCGCTCGGTCACTGCCACATGCCGCCAGCCCGCCAAGGGCTCACAGGCCAAGAATAGGTTGCGGGTACCCTCCCGCCGGTATTCGTAGTCCTGCCGCAGCGGACGTCCCGGCCGGGGCGGGAGCGGCGGCCGGGTCTCGGCCAGCAACTGGGTGGAGGTCTCGTCAAAGCAGACCACCGGACGTTGGGGATCATGAGGTTCCTCGTACAGGTCCAGGACATCCTCCATGTTAGCCACAAATTCCGCGCTCACCTTGGGAATGCACCACTCCTTCTTCTGCCACGGCTTGAGAGAGTTTTTTTGAGACGCTTTCGGATTCCCTCATGGGACATGGAGGACGCCAGCCCCAACTCGACCACTTTGCCGGCCAGCAGACGCAGGGTCCAGTGGGCATGTCCTTCCGGGGCGGGGCTGCAGGCCAAGGCAATCAGGTGGGCCTCGCCCCGGTCGTCCAACTTCCGGGGCCGGTTGGCCTGGGGACGGTCCTGCAAAACCCTCTCCAACCCTTCTTCGGCAAAGCGCTGCTTGACCCGGTATACCGTGCTCAGGGCCACATCCAAAGCTTCGGCCACTTGGGGCGCGGCCCAACCGTCGTCGCTCTTTAGAAGAATCCGCGCTCTAGCGGTCACTCGGGCTGAGTTTTTGCCAACCCGGACCAGTCGCTGGAGCCCTTCCCGCTGTTCCTGTGCCAGCCGCACCGCGTATTTGTCCCTGACCATCACTCCCACCCCCGCCATCAACACTTCCCACCAGCCAGGATAGCTCAATTGGCCCTTTCTTAAACGAATCCCAAAACCAAGTTGACTGAGTACTAGAAACTCGGACGGAAACCCCGATTCTCCCCAAGCCGTCGTTTTCTTAACGTCGATTATCGATGTAACAGTTGGTTCTTGAACGTAATACATATACTACAATGCCGCATAAGACTGGAATACGTCTGCTTGGCGTAGCGCGAAACCCGGCCAATGGCTTTCCGGCCAGACCTCTTAGAGCCTGTGTTTAAAGTAGAATCAAGCGGGCATGAGCCTTTTGAGCATGAGATGAATCATAGCTATATAAACCCAAGCCTCAGAAGTTTCCGGCAGTTCCTCGTAGTCTTTGCTGAGTCTCCTGTTTCGGCCCAGCCAGCCAAGGGTGCGCTCTACAACCCACCGACGAGGCAACACCTCAAAGCTGTGGCTGTTCTTGGCACGCCTGACCACCTCAACCAGCCAGCCTCCCAAGGCGAAAGCCCAATTCACCAATTGTCCGGCATAGGCGCCATCGGCCCAAATCAAGTGGAGCCTGGGGAATCGTCCCAGAAGCTTGCTCAACACCAGCTTAGCCCCGTCCCGGTCTTGAATGTCCGCCGGATGCACCACCACGGCCAGCAGCAACCCCATGGTGTCAACCACAATGTGACGCTTGCGGCCCTTCACCTTCTTACCAGCGTCATAGCCACGAGGCCCCCTTTTTCGGTGGTCTTCACACTCTGGCTGTCGATGATGGCTGCTGAGGGCGTCGGCTCTCTCCCTTCCAACTCCCGCACTTTGGGACGCAAAGTATCATGGATACCTTCCCAAGTGCCGTCTTTTCTCCACCGGCGAAAGTATCCCCACGGGGTACTCCAAGGAGGCAGATCATGGGGCATCATGCGCCAAGTGCAGCCACTACGCAGCACGTACAATATGCCGTTTATGACCTCGCGCATGTTGACGGTGCGGGGATGGCCTCCTCGCCTGGCTGGCGGAATCAAAGGGGCTAGTTCCTCCCATTGGGCATCGGTAAGGTCGCTTGGATATGATTCCCTATTCATGCCTCCAACTTATCAAATCGGGAAATTTGGCGTTCCTACTTCAGCTCGCCAGATTTCGACACTTTGAACACAAGCTCTAAGGGAATCCCGCATCGGCCTCTTCTTCGAAGAAGACGTCTTCTCCGAAACCGACTTCCTTGCGTTGAACCCGGGGGAAGGGTACGGGCGGCTGCGGGTCATGGAACCGGACGAGCGTCCCAACCTCAAAGACATCGTAATCTATGAGGCGTTGCCCAACGATAACCGTTCACCATACGCCATCGTGGCCACTTTCGTTCACGTCTGGATCTCAGGGGGAACCCTGGGCGGGTCCCTGGGCGATAGTATAATGCGGCACATTACCACCTGGGGAGGCCGCCATGACTGTGGTTGATTACTCCTTGCTGGACAACCCTGAGGCGTCGGCACGTTCTTTCCACCCATTGCGAGGCTGGACCGAAACGCCCGATGGCGCGGTGGACTGCGTGGTGACCGTCGCCGACGGGACCACCCTGTCGTGCCGATTTTTCGCGGTGGGGCGGGCAAACCCCACCGTACTGTTTTTCTACGGGGGTGGCGAGAATGTGGCCCGTTACGACGGCATCGCACCGCACTACACCCGAATCGGGGCGAATTTTTTCGTCGCCGACTACCGGGGCTTCGGCGCGTCGAGTGGATCGCCGAGTTTCAACACCATCCTGTCCGACGCGCACGAGGTGCTGGACCGGCTGCAGGCAACGATGCAGGCACTGAGGTTCACGGGCCCGCTGTACGTCATGGGGCGCTCCATGGGCCGTCACGCCGCGGGAGAGCTTGCGATTAACGCCGGCGACCGGATCAACGGCGTCATCATCGAGAGCGGGCGGCCCAATCTGGGACGGATGGCCCAGGGTCTGGCTCCGGAGATCATGCAGGCGCTGGAGGAGGACTACCAGGCCAGGTTCTATTCCATCACCATCCCCGCGCTGGTGATTCACGGCCAGTGGGATGATACGGCGCCGCTGGCCGGCGCGGTGGACATGTTCAACAAGCTGGAGACGGTCCACAAGCACCTGGAAATCATACCGGGCGCGAGCCACAATGACCTGATGTACGTGGGTTTCCAGCAGTACTTCAACGCCATCCGTGGCTTCATGGGCCGGTACGCCGGACCGAGAGCGATGATGGCGAACACGAGGGGGAATGGCCCGCCCTTCCCCGAAACGGGATCTGAAACAGTCACCTGAAGCGGTAACGGGGTGATGCCCACTGGCACCCAGAATGCCATGCGATAGGCCTCAACATGGCGTCCACAGTTGATCTGCCAACGCCGTTGTTGCCGGTAGTGATCAGGTTCCCCCCATTTTTGGAAGCGTTGAAAACGGTTCAGCTTCAACGCTGGCTGTTCGCTGCCAGCGGGACTGGCCGGGGAGCCAAAGGCTTTGGGTCCCTGGCGGACCGGGGCCGTCTCCGTATCCACCTCTGCCAGACCCTGACAGGGTTCAGTCTTTGCTGCCCCCGGTCTGCGGACTGGGCAGCAATGGAGGCCCGAGCACCCGGACGTGAGAACAGTCCTCCGACCTCTGGGTTGCCGTCAAATCCTCAAAAACCGCGCGTACCGATGTTCCAGGAATTCCACCGACGGGCGTTCCGCCGTCCTGGCGGGCAACAGGATGGGTTGCCCATGGAGCCCTTGGATGGCATGCTGCAAAGTGGGTCCATCGCTCTCCTCCAGGATGTCGCGGCGGATTTCAATGATGAAGTCCGGTCGAACACACAGGAAGAAGTTGTCGAACGCCGCATGATGCAGGCGACACAGGGAGAGCCCGTTGGGTATAACGGGTTCTCCATCGGGTTCCGAATCGGGGACGATGTGGGCGGCGTCAAGCAACTCGCTGTGCCGCAGCCGGCAAAAAACGCACTGGTTGCGATAGGCACGGAGCACCCGCTGCCGAAACATCCGCTGGTGAAGGCGGACTTTCGCCTGGGACGTGATGTATTCCCGCCTGATCTCCGTCCGTTGATCGATGTTCAGTTCCAACCGGGACATGAGATCGATGTGAACGGCGTCATCCACCGCCACCGAAAAAGTGAGGAGTTCGGGGTGGTCGTTGACGACGTAAACCGGCCAGAACGCCAGATATTCCCCAGGTACGATGCCGTGGAAATACGCCATCGGCAGGCCGTGGAGCATCGCGGCCCTCAGGCCGACGTTATCCCTGTGGAAAGGGTCGATGCCGCGGTAACTGTAACTCAGCAGGTTGTCCGGCCCAAAAGCGTCATCGTACCGGGTGTTGGGGGAAGTCGTGATCGAAAGCGGAACTTGCATTACCGCAGGCTTGAAGATCCCCTGAGGGCCAACAACGGGCACCCTCTGGTTGGCCAACGTGAAACCCTGGGCCAGGATGGTCCCGGGCAACACATCCCCGTGCATCAGCACCTGTTCGGCCAGCCATCTGAAGGCCGCCTCTCTCACCCGTGCGTCGTGGTTGCGGTCAAATTCCATCGAATTGCTCGTCGGCATATTCTCCCCGGTTTACGCCCCGGACCCGCGCAGAGACCGATACCAATAATGATGCAGCCCCCGGCAATGGTGGGACCACCTGACCGGGTGGCACAATCATCAGGGGCAACCCGTCTCCTCCAGGCGGGAGCGGGCTCCGGTATCAGACTTTCTTGGCTTTTGCGGTCATCTCGTACCGGATCGGCTTCCTGTCGGGGTTGCTGATCTTCACTCCCCAGCCTTCCAGGACCGGAAAGACGTTGTTCTTGAACTCGGTCCCAAAGGACGCCCCACCAGCCTTTGCCAGGGGATGCTTTGGCCAGCGTTCCTTGATGATGGGCTGGCAATCGGGGCTCTTGAACGTCCCCAGGTCCATTTCTTCCAGAACGGCGCGGGCCATCTCCACCCAGGTCCCCTTGGCCGGTGCCGGCGGGGATGATGATTCATCGCTTGTCTCCAAGTGAGGGGCTGCCGATGGTTCTTCATGTCCCTCGGAGCCGGTGCGGACCAGGTGCAGTTGGTCCGGAGGGAAATACTGCTTGATCGTTCTGGAAACCGAATTCTCCCGGTCAGTGACAACCCACAAAAACGGCACCTTGCCGTCCGGCAGGGGAATGCCCGGGTCGTACCGGATGGCCACGTAAAGGGAAATGAAGTCGCTGTCGTCACTGAACATTACGACGTGGGTGACCCTGCCGAGGACGAGGTCGGCCATGGCGTGGGTGGCCATGGCTATGTCCGCTGAATTCTTTGATGCCGACATGCTGAAATGCTGAGTCCCGTAGACCATCACCTCCACCTCGGGAAAGCGACTCGTCGCCCACAGCTTCCACAGCTCGACATGGTCGGCGCGGACATAAAGCGACAAACGTGTTAGCTCCGGAACCCGGTCCGGCCAATTCCCGATCAGGCCCTGGACCATCGCATGGCCGTCGGCGAGCAGGTTTTCCATGTCCACGTAAAGACCGGCGCATCCGGCTAGCGTCTCACTGTCGTCGCCCAAGGCATTCGTCTCCTCAAGATATTGTCCTGCTCTTCCAAGACCGCACCCAGCAAACAAGGCCGGGAGTATTATAGCTGCCCCATCACCGGGTGGCCCGAAAGGGCGTAGGTGGTTGGAAGAACCCGGAGCCGGCGGGCATGGGACCGTAGAGCACGACAACAGGGCCAGGGTTCTACCAAGCTCAGGGCCATCCGACGGCTGATTGCCGGAAACCTCGCTCAGGTGACGCCAAGCCGCAGAGGCTTGCGGTCACACTGGCTTGGCGCGCTTGTCAACCAACGGGTACTTCGGTAGAATTCCAGCCCCTCAAGCGGGCCGACGGGCATCCGCGGAGGGCAACTTTCCAGAAGGAGGAAGCCAGTGATGAACAACGCACCCATGTCTAAAGGAGGCCGGGGAGGCGGCGGCAAGAGCGGAGCAGGCCGTCCTGCAAACGCGCCGAGCACAACCGGCAACGCCTCTGGCAAGGGAAGGGGCAACAACCCTCCCAAGAAATAGGAACCCCCGCCGACGGCCATGTTCCCGCGAACGGCCACAATCAGGAGTAGTGCCCTCTCAAATCAAAAAGAGAGGGCACTTTCGTTTGCACGGAGCGGCGAGTCCGACGAAGGCCATGCCTCAGGGGGTGTCATGAAAAACATGGCGGTAACGGCTGGCACCCGGTGGGCAAAACCCTGCCCGCCATCAGATTCACTGCCACATGCCCTCCCGGTCCGGTAGATTCCGGTTGACTCCACCCGACTGGATCTCCACTGGGAATAGACGATTCCGCACCCGAGGCCGTTCCGTGAACGTCAGGTTGTCGTTGGAATCATCCCGAGGTTCGCCCATCGCCGCCAGGAAAGGTCCGGCCACTACAGCAGACCACGTTTCCCGGAATGACTCCGCCAAACGGAGGAACTCACTCTTTGACTGCGGGCCCAGGATACCCAACTGAACCATGTCCCGAGATTGGGAAAAAAAGGTAGCGGAACTGCTAAAACAAAGGTCAACTCCATTTGTTCACACTACCCTCCAGCATCAGTTGGAGGTGACTCAACTATGGAAACCCTTGGAAAGTACACCGTGCATCCTCTGGCGGCACTCTTCCCGGAAGCAATCCCCGAGGAAGACGCCGCGTTGGAAGCCAGGCTCTCCACCCACGGCGTCCTGGACCACGGTGGGCTGGGAGTTGTCATCCTGTACCGGGGACAAATCCTCGATGGTCGGAGCCTGCTGGCAGCCTACAAAAGGTTGGGCGTGGAGCCCCGGTTCGAAACTCTCCCGGACGACGCCGATGCACTGGCGTTCCTCCTTGCCAAGAATGTCCACCGCCGAATCCTTTCAGAAAGCCAGCGGGCGGTGGTTGCCTACCGCCTCTGGTCGCAGTTCGGGTCGGGAGCGCCCGACACCGGTGACGGCGATTGGGTAAATTTACGCACGCTGACTCAACAGCAATGCGCGGATCTGCTGCGGGTCAGCCGGAGCCTGATGACCCACGCCGCCCGGGTCTTCTCGCCGGACAGCCCGTCCGTTCCCGAACTGCGGCGGGCGGTGGAACTGGGACAGGTTCGGGTCACCGACGCATCCGGGGTGCTGGCCCGGCCGTCGGAGGTGCAGCGGCGGGCTGCGGCGATGGTAGCCGGCAGAGAAGCCAAGACCATCACCACGGCGGTGAAGAAGGTCAACAGGGAAACCGCCCTCCGCGAGGAGGCTGCGAGCCTGGCGGCCAGCGGAGCCATGTCCCTCGGAAACGCCCCCACCATCCACCAAGCCTCCGTAGGCGACATGCAGGTGCTCGTTGACCCGGCTACCATCGACGCCATTATCACGCATCCGCTCCCCGGGAGGGGGACTGACAAGGGTATGTAAAGCATGAATTGGCGTGAAAATGACCTCAAAAGCACCACCGGACCGTCATTCACGCGAAAGCGGACATCCACATGATTGAGATGGAAGCCCCCATTTTCGTAGCTGGCAAGACTGGCAAAGCGGTCCGGAAGGGTTTGATGTAGCTCTCACTCCTCACTCCTCTTCGCTCACTCTGAAATGATACATACCCCTGTCAGCGGGAGGGGGACCCTGGACCTCCTGGATGACCTGGGAGTTTTCGCGGAACACGCCCCCCGGGAGACGGGAGCGCTGATCGTGGTAGGGAGTGGGACGATCCTGCCGGAGATGCTGGAACGCCTGTCCCGAACCGGCCTGACGTGGGTCGGCCCCTTCGTCATCGTGTTCCCGGGGCCGGCGGGCAGCAGCGGTCAGCCCCATCGCATTCAACTCCGGCACTGGCCGGTCCTGGTCTTCAGCAAGCCCGCTTTCAGGTTCCAGGGCGGGGAGGATCTGATCGAGGTACCGCCCTCGGAGGGCAAGCTGTCGCTCCGGAGGCAGAACGAGGTGGCGATGCAGATGCTGGTGCAACGGTTCACACATCCCGGCCAGACGGTTTGCGACCCATGCATGCTGGACCAGGCCGAGGTGGTCCTGGGAGCCCGGCAGAACGGTTGCAACTTCATCGGGGCCGGCGAGGTTCAGGCCGGCCTTATCTGGATCCGGCAACAGTTGGAGTTGAAGGATGAGGAACTCGCGGATGAGGCAACCTGGCCCCAGACCGGCGCCGCAACCAATGTCGACCAGAAGGCCGGGGAGAAGGGAGCGGAGATAGGGATGTGACCCCGATCCTGGGGCCGTCCGCACCGAGGTGTGGATGACGGCTTGCCGGAATTCTGGCACCTTCCCCCCAAACAGCTGCCGCCGCCGAACCAAGCCCGCGACGAGTCGTGGAACTGAGGATCCGGCCCGCACGCAGCGGGGGTGTGCGTCTCTGAACCTGAACCGAAAAGGGCTCCGGCCCAACATGCCTCCGCCATTGACACTTCAACAACCCCGCCGCAATTCCTGGCGATGGCGATCACCTGCCGCATGTGTTCACCCTGCGGCACCTCTCCCGACTCGAAACCCAGGACCAGCACAGCGTGCTCACCGTCAAAACCCAGGGCGTTTGCGGCCTCACCAGGGTCAAGCAAACGGCAGTTCGTCGGCCACAATTTCGTCTGCACAATATGCCTACTGCTTCGGCTCCCGCCCCGAAGGAAGAAAATGTGACTGCCGCCGAAGCGCGATCTTGGTGAGCTTGTTGAACCGGGTTTCAAGGCAACTTCTAGCCGTTTTGGTGGGTCCGGCGAAGGTGACGGCCTACGGCAATGCTGACCAGGATAAACAAAGGGTGCATGAATGGCGCCACCAATTGGTAGATGGGTGTGACCCCGGGCAGGGGTCCCGAGATTCGAAAGAACTGGACCCAGCCCCAGACGAAAGCGAAGGCGAGCAATACCGAGGCAACAAGGGAAAGATTAACAAAGAGCCGCCGACGGTCCAGGGATCCGGCCCAGCCCTGGGCAAACCCCAAGCCCCGCGCTCTCGTCACATTGACGTATAGGCCGATGCCCACGGCGAATGTGAAAAGAGATATCAGCGAGAGCGCCCAAGGCCCACAGAAGAAAGCAAAACCGTTTCCGGGGCACGGCAGGAACATCAGTCCGGAAGGCAGGGGTGGATATGAGTCGCTATACAGTTCGCCGTAGCGGATCAACCCGATGATCGCCGGCGGGCCTCGAAAAACAACCCCGGCTAGGACCCAATCAACAAGCGCCAGACCAGCCATCACGAAGAGAAACACTCCAATCCGGCGTCCGGTAAATGTCATGCTATTGCCAATTGTCCGCTCAAGAGAATCTCCAATTGTGTCCCGACTTGCCTATGGAACTACCCCAAGACTTCAGTTGGCGTTGGCGGCGGTAACAGAGCAAGGCGCAAGCCAATTGGATCAAGCCTGTGTAGTCAGATTCCTTCTTGTCGTAGAGCACCAGGATTGCTCAGCAGCGGAACATGGTTCCGTCCAAGATTCTCCCAAGGTGAACGCCCTTGCGCCCTGTAGTCTTGGGAGGGTCCATCTCCAGAATGACCGGGAGAATCTGCCCCATAAGTCGTCCGGGACCTCCCATATCGTTGGCAGGGCTTCGCTCTTCCCCGTCATCATCCGCCACCACACATTTATCCCATTCTAACCCAACAGGATCGGCGTCCTCCTTTTCAGCTCTGTACCCTTTTGGGATAGTTCCATAATACAAACCCCAGGCAAGCCGAGATTGAAATGGGTGCTGAGGTGCCACAATACACCAATCCGGAGTCGCTCAGGAACGCGCTAGTTGACACTTTAGTGCATACGGCCACCATCAATAGCCCTGTGGTCGAGCGCGCTTTTCGGGCAGTGCCCCGGCACCTCTTTGTTCCTGAAGCTGGAATCACAGCCGCATACGCCGACCGGCCTGTCTTCCTTCGCTGGGGAGGAACTTGTTGAAAGGACTTGGCAGTGCCGGAGCGAGGTGTTGACCGGAAGGATCGGATAACTGACATGGCGAACCGCTCTTAAACGAAGCTTCAGCCGAGCCTCTTGCAGCACGATTCTTCCAGTTTCCCAATCAGGAACGGCTAACCGTTGACCGTATCCCCGCCCACGTCAAGCCGAGCATCAAGGCTGGTGGGCAGAGCCTCCAGGTCGGGGTGTTCCAGGACGGACTGGATGCACTCCCCGCTGCCGCCCACGTAGGTGTCGTACAGGTCAATATCCGTCGCCACGCACCAGGCCCGGTCTTCAGGCCACCAGACGTTTGGCGAGTCTCCCCAGAAGGGGGTTCCCCTCCTGTCCAGGAACGCCATCACCCCTTCCAGCGGCCCCTGGAACAACAGGTAGTCCCTACTACACCCCTTCACCCTGGCCACAGGCGGATAGAGGCGATTGTCGATGTATCCCCGTCCCTCCCAAAGCCCATAAAAGCAACGGTGGGGAGTGGTGGTGAACCCGTAAAGGATGTCAACCAGGGTCCGGAGTTCGGCTTCCGGGATAGAGCCGTATTGCGGGTGCTCTCCCCACGGGGGATCTGGGTACATGTCCCGGGCATCGTCACCCATGCCGGCTATGCGATTAAACTGCATCAGGGGATGCACCGTGCGCCCTGTCCATGAGGCGACCGTGGACCACCGGACCGGCTGCTCTTCGGAGTCGTCCAGGTAGGCCGGATGAAACACCCGGGCGTAAGCGGGAAACCCCGGGGGCAGCAGGGAGTTGACCCGGGCAAAACCCGACAGGCCTTCCTCGACCCACCTGCCCGGGGAGACGTCCTCGCAAAACTCCAGGCCGTCGGGGGCCAGTTCGGTCTGCCGAATCGGGACCCTGCCTTCAGGGGAAAGCCAGGCCATGCTGGTCATGCCGGTGTCACCGGCCCTTCCCAGAAAGCGCCGCATTCTGTCGATCAGGGACTCCCGGGAGGGGTCTTGATCTCCGTTTGACATGTCACCATCCTGTGCAGAAAAACCACTTTTCATGGTACCATCCCTGATCCCGCGGCCTACCCCGCCGGCGGCGTGTCCACCCCAGCCCCGCGAGGGGACCGTCCCGGGCGCGGAGCAGCCACCGCTACCAGCAAAGCGGCCTCACCCAAAACAATCCAGAAGAACGAATCCACACCCCAGAAGTCCAGGGCCAAGCTCCAGTAGACCGTACCCAACCCACTGCCCAACCAGCCCACTCCGGTGACGGCCAGCGCCAGCTTGGCAAAGTGACGCCCGGGCAGAGCATCCGCCATCAGGACCCAGGGGAGGCTGATCAAACCGCCCCTTACGAGAGACAGCAGAAGCACACCTCCTTCCGGATCTTCAAGCAGCCAGCCCCATGCCGCCGCGGGCAGGGAGAGGACCGCCAGGATGACCAGCAGGCGGCGCACGGGAAAGAAATCCGAGACGACCCCCCAGAGCAGGGCGCCGAGCCCGCCCGCCAGTGCCAGGGCACGGAATCCGAACTCCCGCTCCCTGAATTCCGGCCACATCGACAGGGTGACCCACCGGAGGTGAGTGTCCCCGGCAGCCAGCACCACCGCCGCGACCAGGCAGACGCCCGCAACCCAGGCGATCCGGGCCTTGGCGCCCGGGACAGCAATGGTCTCCCTCAGGGTCGGCCACGGTCCGTATGTCCCCCTGAAGCAGCGGGGCAGCAGCAGGAACAGCAACCCACCACCCGCCAGGACCAGGCCCACAGCCCACAACCAAGCGGACAGACCGGTCGCTTCATCGGAGCTGGCCCAGCCTCCCCAGCCGAAGGCTGCCGCGAAGTCCCCCAACCTGAAGCTGAACGCCAGGCCCAGGACCCCGATCAGCGCTCCCCTGAACCGCACAGACCCCTTCACGGCGACCGCGTAGAAGACCAGGGAACCGGTGAACGCGCCGCCGGCTCCGGACAGGAACATGCTCACAGCGGCCAGCCCGAAGCTATGAGCGACATTGAGCACAACGAGACCCAAGGCCAGGAGCAGGGCCCCAGCCACCATCAGCCCGTGGGGAGGGCGCCGGTCCACCCAGAACGCCGCACCTACCACGAACAGGGACCCCACGCCGAATGCGGCGGAGAGCAAACCGAACTGCAGGTTGGAAAAGTCAAACGGGTCGGAAGCGAGCAGGATCCAGTGATCGCCTGAACGACCCGCTTCCAGGAGCAGGACAGCCGCCACCAGCAGGAGGCCGAGCTTGAGATCGGGGCGGAGGTTGGTGAGCGACATGGCGGGCATTGTAACCTCTAAACCAAAGCCAAGGAGGGAACTACATTTTGCAGCGATGGCAAAGGCGTGGCAGTTTTCATCATCAGTGCGTCGGCTCGGGCTTGTAAAAGGGTTCGGCAGCGATGTTTCACTTCATCCTTACGGTGAGCTAGTAGTCAGTCAACTTTGGAATCGAAAGGGTAAAGGCGGTGAAGTTTGGATCGGGCGTCCTGGGTTTTGAACCGCCACTTGATACCAACTCGGGCGGCGTTGCGCTCCCTCACCAGTGCCTGGACTTCCCTCCCGAGCGCATCCTCGTCGGGGAGCCGCTGCTTCAGGCAGCAGCGGGACAGCACACTGAACTCGATTTCCGCCATATTCAACCAACTCCCGTGCTTCGGGGTGTAGTGGAACTCCAGCCGTTTCGCAATCCGCCGGGCCTCGGCCGCTGGGAACGTCTCGTACAGCGACGCCGCGCGGTGGGTGTTGAGATTGTCCAGGACCACCCGCACCACCGGGACCTCCGGATAGGCTTCATCCACCAGCCAGCGCATCTGGTGGGCGAAGTCCTGCATGGTGCGCCGCTGGGTCACCGCCACCTGCCGCCACCCGGCCAGCGGCTCGCAGGCCAGGAACAGATTGCGGGTGCCTTCCCGCCGGTATTCGTAGTCCTGCCGCCGGGGAAGTCCAGGCTGGGGCGGCAGAGAGGGCCGGGTCTCCCCCAGCAACTGGGTGGAGGTCTCGTCAAAGCAGACCACCGGACGCTGGGGGTCATACGGTTCGGCGTACAGGTCCAGCACGTCCTCCATGTTGGCCACGAACTCGGCGCTCACCTTGGGGATGCACCACTCCTGCTTCTGCCACGGCTTGAGAACGTTTTTTTGAGACGCTTACGCACTCCCTCGTGGGACATGGAGGACGCCAGCCCCAGTTCACCACCTTGCCAGCCAGCAGGCGCAGGGTCCAGTGGTCGTGGCCCTCCGGCGCTGGACTGCAGGCCAACGCGATGAGGTGGGCTTCGCTCCGGTCGTCCAACTTCCGATGCCGGTTGACCTGGCGCCGGTCCCACAGGGCCCCGTCCAACCCTTCCTCGGTAAAGCGCTGCTTAATCCGGTACACGGTGCCCAGCGCCACATCCAGCGCCTCGGCCACCTTGGGAGCGGCCCAACTGTCGTCGCTCTTGAGGAGAATCCGCGCCCTGGCGGTCACTCGGGCCGAGCTTTTCCCAACCCGAATCAGATTCTGGAGTTCTTCCCGTTGTTCCGGCGCCAGCCGCACGGCGTACTTGTCCCTGATCATCACTGCCACCCCCCCCATCAGAACTTCATCCCAAGCAGTATACGACTATCGGCCAGATTCCTGTATGACTTTCAACATCAAGGTTGACTGACTACTAGCCCGCCGAAGAATACATACATCTTCTCTTGGACTTTGGCTTTTGTTCCCAGGCATTCGTTGGCCGTGACCTTTTCCCTGGCCCAGTCCCAGACGGCTTCGTCGGCATTGAAGTCTGGGCTGTAGGCCGGTAAGGCCACCAACCTCAGCTGCAAGTCAGGAGTGGCCAGATAGCTGCGAATCGCTTCACCTCGGTGGGCTGGCCCATTGTCCCAAATCACTACCAGAGGTCCAGGATGGTTTTCTCTTAGCTGCTGTAAAAATGCGGTGGAGGTCTCGGCAGTGCTGTTTCCAGCTATCTCCATGGCTTCCACCTCCCCAGTCTCCAGACAAACTCCCGAGTAGTAGTTGGCCTTCTCTCCCCACCGGGGACTGGTGGAGTCCACCAAAGCAGGCTGACCTCGCAACACCCATTTGCCCCTCAGGTCGGCATCGTCCCGAAAGTGGGCTTCGTCCACGAAGAAGATCTTGGCCCCACTCTCTTGGGCCTCCTCTCGGATTTGGCTGTACTGGAGGACGAAAGCTTTCCGCTCTTCATCCTTGGCTTTCATGAGGCGTTTTTTGGGTCGCTTCAGCACGAAGCCCAACCGGTGGAGGTAGTTCAAGCAACTGCTCCGACTCAGCCCCAGATCAAAGCTCCTCTTGAGAAATTGCCTCACTACTTTCCAATTCCAGTTGGACAATTCAATTCCCGCCTCCCCAGGCGGATTTTGCACCGCAGACTTCAGTTGGTTCTGTTCACCCCGGCTCAAGACGGGGGGGAACCCCCAGTCTGTTCAAAGACCAAACCTTGGGCCCCGGCTCGGCGAAAGTTGGCCAGCCAGTTTCCAATGGTAATGAGGCTCTCTCTCCAAAGCCTCAGCCACTTGGATCGCCGACCACCCTTGGGCCAACAACCATAGCCCATGCCAACGCTCCCGCTCACGAGGTGTTGGTGCTCCATACATGCTTGCCCAGGAGGTCTTGCGGGGGATGCGGGAGGCGGCCTCGCGCGGCTTCTGGATTGGCACCTACTCCCCCTACGGCTACCGGAAGGTGCCGGTCCAGGACGGAGCCAAGAAGCGCCCCAAGCTGGAGTTGAACCCGCCCGCCGACGGCGTGGTGCGCCGCATCTTCCAGATGGCCCTTCTCGGAACCAGCACCCTGGACATCACCAAGACCCTGAACAGGGAGGGCATCGCCAGCCCCCAGCGGGGTCGCTGGACCAAGACCACCATCCACCGCATTCTCACCAACGAGACCTACACCGGGACCCTGGTATGGGGAACCAGGGCCAAGGACAACGTGCCGCCGGTGCGGGTGGACAACGCTTTCCCCGCCATCATCTCACGAAACGAATTCGAGCGGGTGTCCGCCATCCTTGGTTCCAAAGCCCCGGCCAAGATACATCCCCGCCGCGCCGCCAGCCCCTACCTGCTCAGCGGAATAGTCAGGTGCGAGACCTGTGGCAAGGCCCTCACCGCCCACGAGGCCAAGAGCGGCCAGTTCACCTACTACGTCTGCCACTCCCTGCTGAAGCGAGGGCAGGGTGCCTGCGACACTCCCAGGCTCAACTCCAAGCGGTTCGAGCGGATGATCATCGACTCGATACGGGAGAACATCCTCACCGAGAGCAACATCCGGGAACTGGTCAAGCTGGTCAACGAGGAACTGGACAGCGTAATAAGGGAGCAGCGGGAGAAGGCGGAGGCCGTTGACGAAGAGCTGAACGAGATACGCCGGCGGTTGGACCGGCATTGGCAGGCGGTGGAGACCACCGACCTGGAGATCAATGACATCCTGCCCCGCATCCGGGAGCACAAGGAACGGCAGGAGAAGCTGGAGATTGCCGCCGATGAAGCAAGGGCCATCCTGGCCGTGCGGATGCAGGGGTTGGGCGACGAGGAGACTATCGCTGCCTACGTGAAGGAGATGAGCGACTTCCTGATGGAGAGCGAGTTGACCGAGACCAGGGCCTTCATCCGGTCATTCGTAAAGGAGATCGGAGTGGTCCCCGGCAAGGCCACCATCCGCTACACCATTCCCATGCCGAAGGACAGCCAAATAAAAGGAAGGGACGCTCAGGAAATCGCCCTGAGCGCCCCGGTTCTGTCTACAGTAACGCATGGTGGGCCTACACGTACCGAATTGCGAACTTTTCGCTGGGAGGTGTCGATATAGACTCGATGGCGCTGTTCTATTCTCGCTGGGGTGGCCTTGCCCTATTCGTCGGGTAGCCCCCGCCTTACTGCCCGTGGGACACATTCTTTCCGCCACGGTCGTACACCTTACCGCAGCCCGTGACGCCGGACGGCCCGGCGCCAGCGCTTGACCTGTCGAGGGCGGCGGAGTTGTAAACGATGTCCAAATGCATAGGGTGAAGGTGGGTCCGAGGTCCTCGTTAGGTTCCCTCACTTCCGATTGGGAAATTAAGCGGACAAAGCTGATTGGGGCACCTTCGAATGGAATAGCCATTTCATGAGACAATTCTAGCGGGTAATAGCCCGAAGCTCGACATCGATTAGCTTACTTTCTAGCCCCAACAGTCGCCCTATTACGGAGCGTCTCAAACGCCGACCAAACGGGCGGCCGGACCCTCACAGGGTCAGGATTGGAACTCTTCGAACCACTGTGAGCGTTCATCGAACCAATGGGCATCTCTTTCATATCCATCAGCCATATCCATCAGCCATTTTTCGTAGCAAATGAGCAGTGAATGGCCACCATGTCCCCGTGCTTCCAACGGCCTTGGTTCTGGACCGCCGCGTTCGGCGCTCCTGCGGCGACCATGCGCCGGGCCATGCCGATACGGCCGCTGTGGCCATTGAAGCCATCGCCCAGGCCGGCGGCCTTAGCTGCGGCGCGTACCAGGTTGGCCAGCGTCTGGCCGGTCAGGCCGAAGGCTGGTGCGGCCGGGTTGGCGCCATCCGGCTGAATCTCCTGCAGGGCGCGGGCGGTGGTTTCGGTGACTGCCACGGTCAGGGGGTCAGGCTGGTTCTTTCCCTTACGGATGGTGATGCGGGCTGAGCCGTCCGGCTAGAACTCGATGTCGCTCCACGTCAGGGCCGAGGTCTCCTACCGTCGTAGACCGCCATCCGCCATCACTCCTATGATTGCCAGGTCGACTGCGCCCCGGGCTTGGACCACGGCCGCCGACTCCATGCGCCCCCCGCGTCCTGGGTGCCCGTCAGATTTTCGCGGGAGGTGGTAGGAGGGAGGTGGTAGGAGGGATGAAAGGGGTGGAGGGAGTGGGGTATGGTAGAAGATACGGAGCTAGCAAGAAGGGGAAGGGGAGCGATGTGGGATGAAGGGGTAGAGCGCAATTGGAGCCGAGTTGCTGAAGGGGTGATGTTGGAGATAAAGGAATGGCGGGAGCGGCATCCGAGGGCCAGCTTCACCGAGATTGAAAGTGCCGTTGACGGTCTTTGGGCCAAGGCGCGAGCCCGGATATTACAGGATGTGGCTCTGGCCAGCGATGCGAAGACCATCAGCGCTGAGGGGGGGAAAGTTGCTCCCGGTGTTCCGAGTGTGGGGGCCAATTGAAGAGCCGTGGCGAGAAGGTCCGGAAGCTAAGCACCAGCCATGACCAGCGCATTGAACTCAAACGCAGTTATGGAGTGTGCCCCGCCTGTGGGACGGGGGTTTTTCCCCCTGGATCAGGAATTAGGTCTGTTGCGCGGCCCCCTTACCCCCAGCCTGGTGGAAGACCTGGCGCTGCTCGGCAGTTGGTTGCCCTTTGGCCAAGCGGCGAAGAATGTCGGCCACTTCCGCCAGATAGAGGTATCAGAGGCTACGGTGCGCCGGGTCACTGAGCAGAGCGGGCAAGCCTATGTGGAGTTGCAAACGGAGGAGGCTGGGTTGCTGGAGGCGGAAATGAGGGAAGCGACTGCCGGGCCTGGGTTGCAGCAGTTGAGCGTGGACGGAGCGATGGTTCCCCTGTTAGGCGGGGAATGGGCTGAGGTGAAGACTCTGGCAATCGGGACCATTGATGAGGCTGACCGGAGCGGAGAGGCGCACGCCCGGGAGATGAGCTACTTTTCGCGGATGATGGACCACCGGAGCTTCGCCCGGCTGGCCACGGTGGAAACCCACCGGCGGGGCACGGAAAGGGCTGGGACCGTATGTGCGGTGGTGGACGGCGCGGATTGGCAGCAGAAGTTCATCGACCTGCATCGGTCGGACGCGGTGCGCATCCTGGACTGGTGCCACGGGGCGGAGCATCTGGCCCGGGCCGGCCAAGCTACTTTCGGAGCGGGGACTGCCGCCCTTAGCGAGTGGTTGGGGACCGAGTTGCACCAGTTGAAACACGGAGAGCCGGAACTGGTACTGCGCAGTCTCCGGGGCCTGTGCCGTAAGCTGGACCGGGACGGGGCCGGCGGGGATGACAGGCTCAAGACGGTCAAAGGCAGCCTGGGATATCTGGAGAAACGCCGCGGGCAAATCAGGTATGCCGGGTTCCGGGCCCAGGGGTATCCCATCGGCAGCGGGGCGGTGGAGAGCGCCAACAAGCTGGTGGTGGAGGCTCGGCTCAAAGGCGCTGGGATGCACTGGGCCCGGGAGCACGTAAACCCCATGGTGGCCCTGCGTACGGCGGTGTGCAGTGGCCGGTGGGAAGAGGTGTGGCCTCAGATCAGCCGGCGGCTGCGGGAAAAGGTTGGGGCGGGGCGAGAGACCAAGCCCAGCTCGAAGGAGTGCCCAGCGGGGAAGGAGGCTTCCGGGGCAGAGACCCCCCCGGAAGTCCGCCGGCCGGAAGTCCGCCGGCCGGAAGTCCCAAAGACAACGGTCCCTCCCCAGAGAAGTCCCACCGCCTCCCAGCGCCCAATCATCCCTGGCGCCGCGTGACCATTGGAAGAAGACCCCTCCCACCTACGCCCACGTAAAAACCCTACGCGAAAATCTGACGCACACCCGTCATGGCATCACCATTTGCCTAGAGGATGAGCCGGTGATAAACTGCTCTCGTCACACGCTGTTGCCGAAAAGCACTAACGGTATTATATCCGATGGGAGATCGGGGAGTTTCCGTTAACAAGCTCAGGCACAGAATGAGGAGGCGGGCTACGGCTCGCCTCCTGCTTGTTGGTGATACGTCCTCCACTGGGGAATCCGCCGGACTAACCCAGGAAGCGTTGGCCCGATCCTCGGGCTAGTAGTCGTTCATATTTGGAATCAAATACCAGCCAGCGGATCTGATGGGCGAAGTCTTGCGTGGTACGCCGCTGGGTCATCGGCACCTGCCGCCAGCCCGCCAACGGCTCACAGGCCAGGGACAGGTTGCGGGTTCCCTTCCGGCGGTACTCGTAGCCCTGACGCATCGGGCGTCCCGGCTGGGCCGGCATCGGCGGCCGCGTCCCGGCCAGTAATTGGGTGCAGGTCTCGTCAAAGCGGACTACTGGCCGTTGGGGGTCGCACGGTTCGGCGTACAGGTCAAGAACGATGGGTTAGACCCTGGGTCAGGTTGTCATGCCGAAAGTACGATAACCGAAAAGCCCCGGGACGGGTGGGTGATGGTGGTGGGCAGGAATTTTAGACCCCGAGCGTAGCGAGGGTTGACTGGGGGGTGGTTCGTCCTTCAATCGAGCGGGACTGCGTACTGTCTGGTGACCATGTGGCAGCCTTCCGTAACCAGCGCCACATCTCCATGCAGCAAAGTGCGGGGCTCTTTATCGGAGGAAAATTGGCGCATTTCCCCCGTCTTCAGCCCTTAGGCGTACACCCCAGTCCGGACCTTGCTTCGAGGAATCCCGATCCCGCCTACGTCGCAAGTCTCCTTGACCGCCCAGACTACGTGATCCTCGGAAATCAACGGCCTCGCCTCCCGGCGGCCTCCCTCCCCAATCACTGCCTGTTCCCCGGTGCCAAGGTCCAGGAGGACGATGTCAGACTTGCCCTTTTCCCGGAAACGTTGCCACACCACCAGTTCGCTGTAGATGGAGGGGAGCCAGTTGTAGTCACCGGTTTCCACCAGCGGTCTTTTCTCGTCGGTGGCCAGGTTGTACGAGTAGATGTCAAAACGGTTGTCGGGCTTGGTGGTGCTGCCCGGCTTGGCCGTTCCCCGGGCTGGTGGGTTTGGGTTGTGGGTCCACACCACCGTGTCGCCGTGTATGGCGGGCATCTCTTGCCGCCCGGGCGTCACCGCCACCTGAATCTCCAGGTCGTGGTCCAAGTCGTAAGCATAGATGTCGAAATCCCAACGGCGGTCTTCCAGCAGCCCTTTGCGATTGTCCTGCCAGACCAGGCGGGCGCCGGACATACCAAGGGCGTGTCTGCTCGCCGGCGCGTCGGTAATGCGCCGTTCCTCGCCCGTGTGCCGGTTGCGGACAAAGACGTCGCTGGAGAATATGGGGGTGTTGGGGGGATAGCCCGGCAACTGGATCATCCGGCGTTGGTCGATCCAGGCCACATAGTCGGCGGATAGAGCAGCACCCCATTTCGGATGCCCATCGCCGGTGAGCTGGCGCGAGTCGCCGGTACGGGTGTTCATCAACCAGAGGTCGCCGTCCTGATCAATACCCACGGCGTCATCACCGAAAACGTCAGTCAACAGGATATGCGTGCTCAATTCCACCGTCTTGGTTTGGCCGATTGGCGCCGGCTTGGGGGTCGGTGGTATTTGGCCAACGCTGTTGCAGGCCAGAGTTGCCACCGTGATGGCCAGAGGAATGAGCGCGCGCGCAAACTTGGTGTAAATGTTCACCCCCGGTCGGAGTCCCCATTTAATTGGGGGCGCCACCTTAATTAGACCAAAGAGCGGGGACAAGCGGAACATCTGTCGGGATATGAATGGCCTCTGGTCTTCTTGGGGGGAAGTTGACCATGTAATGGTCAGAAGAATACAAAGAATGACAGCACAAGAAGAGTCGTTACAATCACTATTCCGAGGAAAACGAACAGATCACCCTTGCTTATTGTTTTGGGGCCCCGCCAACGTTGTCCCCCATGTTGGTTGCGTCTAACGCGTCTTGCCGGGTCCTTTCTTGCATGAGGTGTTCATCTGGACCCCATGGTGTTGGAGGTATAACCATTATGATCTCCGTTGCGTAAGAATTGCCCCTGAGAAGCTTCACGCGGATGCAGTTTGCTTCACTTTTGCGCCGGTAGATACCCACTATTTTAACCCTTTGAAGTCTGGGGCCAAGAGTTGCAGATCTGTGGAATAGAACAGCCACGGCCACAAGGATGGTCCTTTCTCTGAGGGGTTCTGTAATCCCGATGTCAGCGCCAAGAAAATTATCGATGTGACGGCGCAAATGGGTAGCGCGAGGAGAGAGGTTAGGAACCAGAGAGCAACTAGAGATACCGGGAATAAGAGTGCCAATGACACGAGGGTTACGACCAGTAACTTTTTCCGGTCTTGCGTGGGATGTTTCTCCGGTGATTCCGGTAAGTTCGGATAGGTGGTGGAGGGACGGGGTTGGTGATGCGGGTGCTATTCCTTCGTCGCTATTGAAGTCTGCGGGACTGGGGACTGGTTGTTTGAGGGGTGATGCTTCTTGTGCGACAATGCTTGGGAGATGGTTAGATTCTTTGGCGGAGCTCTACGAGCGGCCGGGTTGGTGGTGTTGGCGCTGGGAGTAAGCTGCGGATCGCCGCCTCCGACGCCCGCGCCGGATATTGAGGCTACGGTGACGGCAGCGGTGCGGGCAGCGCTACCTCCACCGACGGCTACGCCCGCGCCGAATATTCCCGCTACGGTGCAGGCTGGAATACGGGCTACGCTCGCGGCGCGGCCCACCGAAACCCCGCTGCCGACGCCTACCGCAACTCCCCGGCCTACTGACATGCCCCGCCCGACGGTGACGCCGCGACCGCAACCGACGCCGACTCCCAGCATCGCTCAAATGGTTGAGCGGGTGAAATCGGGAGTGGTGCGCATCGAAACGGCAGGAGGAGGCGGTTCCGGGTTTGTTTTCGAGACCACGGCCGGTGATGGAAGCGCGTTGGTGCTGACCAATTACCACGTGATTGAGGGGTATGCGTCGGTGGACGTAACGGTGGGGGACGCGGTGACTTATGCCGGGTGGGTGCAAGGGGTGGACCCGCGGCGGGACCTGGCGGTGGTGCGGATTTGCTGCGGGAATTTTACGGCGCTGGAGTTTGGGGACGCCCGGGACTTGGGGGTGGGATCGGAAGTGGTGGCGGTGGGGTACCCGCTGGGGTTGGCGGGCAGCGCCACGGTAACCAAGGGCATTGTTTCGGCCAACCGGTTCGACGACTTTGACTCGCGGTGGGAGATTCAAACCGACGCGTCCATAAACCCGGGAAACAGCGGGGGGCCGCTCTTGGCGGCGGACGGGGAAGTCATTGGCATAAATACTTACATAGTTCGATCATATGCCGGGCAACAGGTTGTCGAAGGGTTGGGGTTTGCGGTGTCGGAGGTCACGGTGCGGGAGCGGCTACCCCAGTTGAAAGCGGGGCGGTACGTTGTGACGCCAACGGCCACGCCGGAGCCGGAGCCTACGCGGCGGGTGGATTGGCGCAGGTATGAGCATCCAACTTGGGGTTACGCGTTTACGGCGCCCCGAGATTGGGAGATTGAGGTGGACGAAGACACCAACGTGCTCGTGTGGGGGGAAGGGAGCTCGGTATTCCTGCGTGTTTTAGGTCCGAATCGGGCGGAGGGTTCCGTTGAACGGGAAGCTGCCGCTTATTTTGATAGTGGCCGGACCTCTTTGAATGTGGTGCCTGGGTCGGTGAGCGTTACGAAGTCGAGCCGCGGGGGAATCGAAAAGGTCCGGCGCGACTACTTGCAGGGAAGTTCAGGGGAATATTGCCCATTGCGGGCGGTACAGGTAGCGATGAAGGTGGGCAATTTGCTCTACGTGCTAGTTGGGAATGCCTGTGGGGATGAGGCCTCTCGTGGGTGGTATCTGGTTGACTTGGTGGTGGGCAGTTTCGACCCGCCAAAGTGGGGCGAGTACCGGCACCCAAATTACGGATACACCGTGGAAATCCCCCCGGGGTGGGAGCACCACCTGGGCAAGGATGACGCCGTGTCTATTGAAACGCCGGACGGCGCAGGGCTGTTCAGTATTTTTGGTGGCTACCAGGGATTCGCGTCAGCCAGGGAGTTGGAAGAATTTCATTTGGATTTCCTGAAACCGCAAGATTGGACGGTTTTTGAGGCAGGCCGGGCGAATTCGGTAAGGGTTGGGCCGAAGGATACACCGGGCATCCGCCGGGAATACGTTTTGAGGGAGGACTTACAGTATTGCGTCGAGGTTTTGACGTCGGTAGCGGTATTGGTAGATTCGGTTGGTTACTTATTGGGTGGCAGTTTCTGCGAGGATTCGGCAGAGCAGTACGAGCCGGTGATAGAGCTGATTCTGGAGAGTTTTTACCCGTAGGAAGTAGAGAAGGGGGCGGGTACTTGGGTCCGGCTCTCGGTGGGACCTGACCCTCCAGTATCTACCGGCGCAGGTAGACTTCCCTCCGGTGGCCGATCCTTACCACGAGCACAACCAAGACGTCGTCCAACACTTCATAAATGACCCGGTAGGAGCCGACCCGCAGGCGGCGCAACCCGCGGGAACCTCCTTTTAGGGGAACGCCCACGAAGGGATTGCCGGCGAGCCCGTCGATAGCCTCGGCGATGCGGCTACAGTCCTGGGGTTGGATCGCGGCCAATTCACGGGACGCGCTTTCCTTAATCCGAAGGGAGTAGGGCATTCCTTACTTGGTCCCAATCCAACACTGGGTCGGAGGGGTCCAGAAGCCGTTGCACTGCGATGTTCAAGTCGTCAAAATCCTCCACATATTGCTCCAGGGCTTGGCGGACAATGTCAGCGCGGCTCCTTTTTAGTTCCGCCGCTGCGGCGTCTAACGCTTGGACCAGGTCATCGGATACGCGAGCGGTTATTTGTTGCATCGGGGTCGGGCCTCCCTGCGGTCCGGCTTGAATTACATTACTGTCATTGACATTATGGGCGGGTCCGCGTTGGCCGTCAACCGCAGGATATAGACTTTCCGGGGGTTTTTGCTGATGCGTGAACGATTTGCTAAACAGGAGGTTCCTTCCTGGTCCTTCGTCTTTCCCGCGCAGGCGGGAATCCAGGGGTAAGGGAAACGGAAGTCTAGGGATTCATTCACGCATCAGTGATTGTCGTTGAGGTGAGTTTGGGACGACTAATCCGGGGGAGGAACGGGTTGGTGGGGATGGATTTTAGATTCCTCCCTACGGTTCGGAATGACAGGTTGGGGGTTCGGAATGCCCCCCGCTTCAACGAGGTCCGCCCGTTGCGGTTGTTCTGTTGGGTTAGCCGACCTGGTATTGGGCTATGGTGTCCTGGTTGAATTCCAGGCCGAGGCCGGGTTTGTCGGGGACTAGAATTTGGCCGTTTTCGATGGTTGGGGTTTCCTCGAAGAGGCGGAGGGTCCAAGGCATGTATTCGACGGTTAGGCCGTTGGGGATGGCGGCGATGTTATGGACTTGGATTTCGGGGATCAGGTGGCTGACGACGGGGAGGTTGAAGGCCTCGGCCATGCCGGCGACCTTGCGGAATTGGGTGATGCCGCCGACGCGGAGGAGGTCGATCATCACGATGTCGACGGACCGGTTTTCGACCATGTGGCGGAAGGGGCGGATGCCGTAGACGTATTCGCCGGCGCAGATGGGGGTGGTGAGGGCGTCGGCGATGCGGGCGAGGCCCTGGTAGTCGTCGCGGGCCACGACGTCCTCTAGCCAGAAGAGGTGGTATTCCTCGACGCGTTGGCCGATGTCGATGGCTTGGTTGACGTTCCAGAGCTGGTTGATGTCGCACATGAGGTCGATGTCGGGGCCGATGGCGTCGCGGAGGGTGCGGATGCGGGCGACTTCGCGCTGGGCGGTGGGTTCGGCGCCCAGCTGGGTCTTCATCTGGCGGAAGCCCATTTCGACGAGGCGTGGGCCGGCCTCGGCCAGGTATTCCAGGTTGTAGGGGCGCATGAGGGCGCCGCTGGCGTAGGTGTTGACGCGGTCGCGGTGTGCGCCGAGGAGGGAGCAGACGGACTGGTTGAGGGCCTTGCCTTTGATGTCCCAGAGGGCCATGTCGATTGCGGAGAGGGCGAGGGTGAAGATGCCTTCGGGGCCGGCGGAACCGGCGGCCTGGAGGAGCTTGGTGGAGACGGCTTCGACCTGGAGGGGGTCTTCGCCGATGGCGAGTTCGCAGAGGTTGTCGACGGCGGTGCGGAGGGCGGGGGTGAGGGGGCCGCCGAAGAAGGTGACGCCGACGCCGTGGAGTCCTTCGTCGGTGTTGAGTTCGAGGGTGACGAACTCGCGGGTTCCGGGCTGGGGGACGCCGGTGACGAGGGGGTTGTCGGCGGGGGTTTGGAGGACTCGGGTGGTCCAGTTGTTGATTTTCATGGTTGGGGCGGCTCCTTTTTGGGTTGGTGGTTTGTTGGCGGGGAGTGGCGGCGGTTAGAGCAGGGGTTCCAGCTTGTCCAAGAGCATGGCAACGTCTTCAATACCAGAGGCTACTACGCCGACCGGGTGCCAATTCTCGTAGAAGTTGGTGTGCAGGTTACCGGCGGTGTGAAACAGGCTGATAATCTGGCGGTCGCCGGTTTCGTCGGCTAGGGAATTGATGGCTTGGTAGAGAAGGAAGTGGTTGTCGTGGTGCCAGCCTCGGTCTTGAGCGATGGCTTTTACCATTTGGGCGGCGGCGCCCCAGGCTTTTTCTGAAGCTTGGCGGGAGTCGCCGGCGGCCAGTTCATTGGCGGCTTGGGCCATTAGTTCCCGGCTGGCGGTGCGGTAGGTTGGTGTTTGCATGACGGTCTCCTAGCCATGGAGAGTTAATTAAAGCAGGGGTTCCAGCTTGTCTAGGAGTTGTTCAACGTCTTGGATTCCTACTGCTACCGTCGCTGGGGGGAGCCAATTTTCGTAGAAGTTGGTGTGTAGGTTCCCGGCATGACCAAACAGGGTGACCATCTGCCGGTCGCCGGTCTCTTGGGCCAGGGAATTGACGGCTTGGTAGAGGAGGAAGTGGTTGTCGTGGCGCCAGCCTCGGTCTTGAGCGATGGCTTTTACCATTTGGGCGGCGGCGCCCCAGGCTTTTTCCGACGCTTGACGGGAGTCGCTGGCCGCCAGTTCGTTGGCGGCCTGGGCTATTAGTTCCCGGCTGGCGGCGCGGTAGGTTGGTGTTTGCATGGTGGTCTCCTGGTCACGCGGGGTTGACTAAAGCA
The DNA here is from genome assembly GCA_965205495.1 of Dehalococcoidia bacterium. Taxonomy (GTDB): domain Bacteria; phylum Chloroflexota; class Dehalococcoidia; order Lucifugimonadales; family UBA3495; genus CATOSK01. The sequence goes on along the minus strand of CBDBHA010000002.1, from coordinate 2,793,908 downwards.
GGGGTTCCAGCTTGTCGAGTAGGCGGGTGACGGCGCGGATGCCAGATGCCACCGACTCTTGGGGTTCCCAATTCTCGTAAAAGTTAGTATGCAGGCTGGCGGCGACGTGGAAAAGGTCGCTAATTTCCTGGTCGCTGGTCTCTTGGGCCAACCAGGTGGCGGTTTGGAAAAGGAGGAAGTGGTTGTCATGGCGCCAGCCTCGGTCTTGGGCGATGGCTTTTACCATTTGGGCGGCGGCGCCCCAGGCTTTTTCCGACGCTTGGCGGGAGTCGCCGGCCGCCAGTTCTTCGGTGGCTTGGGCCATTAGTTCCCGGCTGGCGGTGTGGTAGGTTGGTGTTTGCATGGTGGTCTCCTGGCCACGGAGAGTTGATTAGAGTAGGGGTTCCAGCTTGTCTAGGAGTTGTTCAACGTCTTGGATTCCTGCCGCTACCGATTCGGTAGGTTGCCAGTTCTCGTAGAAGTTGGTATGGAGGCTGCCGGCCACTTGGAACAGGGTGGCAATTTGGCGATCCCCGGTTTCTTGGGCCAGGGAATTGGCGGTTTGGAAAAGGAGGAAGTGGTTGTCGTGGCGCCAGCCCCGGTCTTGGGCGACGGCTTTGACCATTTGGGCGGCGGCGACCCAGGCTTTTTCCGAGGCTTGGCGGGAGTCGCCGGCCGCCAGTTCTTCGGTGGCTTGGGCCATTAGTTCCCGGCTGGCGGTGCGGTAGGTTGGGGTTTGCATGGTGGTCTCCGGAGAGATTGGTGGGGTGTTGGGTTGGCGCTGGCGGTCCCGTTGTGGAACTGGCTGTAGTATACATTGTTGGGCGATATTTATTCCGGTGGAACCGGTTTCGGGGACTTTTGATTTTGCAGGTCGAGGCCGGTTGGTGTTGGCGGGCAAGTTAGCATCCCCGTGGTAATTGTGCCGGAGGCTGGAATCCGGGGTTGGGGATTGGGTTGGGCAGGGAGTTTAGACCCCTCGCTACGCTCGGGGTGACAGAGGGGGCTTGCGGTGACCCTTCGACGGGCTCAGGACGAACGGACTGGGTTTCGACGGGCTCGCGGTGACCCTTCGACAGGCTCAGGACGAACGGAGTGGGTGTTGGGTGCGACCGCCCGTTCATCCTTCGACGGGCTCTGGGCGAGCGGATGGAGGGTTGGGGGACCATTGAGAGGGCGTCTCAGGACAGGGGCTTCGATCTACCTGGAGGGGAAGCGGGCGGCTAGGATGTCTATTATTAGGGCGGCGCCCAGTTGGCTGGTGAGTTCCGAGGAGTCGTAGGGCGGGGCAACCTCTACGAGGTCGAAGGCTATTAGGTTGCTTTGGGCGACCAGGGCCGTTAGGCATTCCCGCATTTCCTGGTAGAAGAGGCCGCCAATCTCCGGGGTGCCGGTGCCCGGGGCCTGGCTGGGGTCCATGACGTCGATGTCCAGGGTGACGTACAGGTTTTCGCCCCGGGGTATTTGGTCCACCACGCCTCGGGGGCCCAGGGCGCGGAACTGGCTGGTGGTGATAATCAGGCTGCCGTCACGCTGGGAGTCCTCGTAGGGTTGGCGGCGGGCGGTGCGGATGCCCACCGAGGTTATGTGGTTGACGAAGGGCAATTCCCGGCAGCGGCGGATGGGGCTGCCGTGGGTGTATAGCTCGCCCTGGTAGTCGTGGGAATAGTCCAGGTGGGCGTCGAAGTGGACGATGTTGAGGGGAGCGTACCGGGCCAGCCCCCGGACCACCGGGTAGGTGATGGCGTGGTCGCCCCCCACCACCACGGGAAAGGAACCGCGCTCCACCACCTTTTCCACCGCCTGGGTTAGCTTGTCGAAGTTGCGGTGAACGTTGGAGGGGATGGTGGTGATGTTGCCGCAGTCGGCCATGGTCACGCCCCGCAGCAATTCACCGCCCGCCTCGATGTTGAAGAAGCCCTCGGCTTCCTGCTGACGGCCGAAGGGGTCGGTGTAGGAATAGGATCGGGGCGCGTCGCGGATGGCGTCGGGGCCGTAGCGGGCGCCGGGCCGTCCGAGGGTGGCCTGGTCGAAGGGCATACCGATAAAGGCGATGTTGGCGTTGAGGTCTTCCAGGTTGACGCAGAGTGGGGTCTTGAAGAAGCTGCGGGGTTGGGCCCTGAGTATGGGCCACTCTTCGTTGCCAGCGTCGGGAGCCCGGTTGTCTTCGTCCCGTTGGGTCATTGTTACTATCCTCGCAGTTGGGGGGGTATCTCGCCGGTAAGACCATTGTCATTGAGATGCAAGGCCATCGCCCCACTTTACTTCGGTCTCGGTGCCGCCGAACTGGCCTCCCGAGCGCCTGGTGTCTCGGTAGTATTGGACGCCGTACCAGCGGGCTATGTGCTGGCCGCTCATCCAGTGGGCGTTATTCTTACATTGATCGCCGCCGGCGGATTCGAAGAGGGCGACGAGGGCCTCCTTGTCGGAGGTGGCCAGAGGATTCATGCCTTCCAGGCCTCCCAAGCTGCTCTGGGGGCTGAGAAGGCGCAGGCCGTAGGCAGGAGATGGTAATGGGGCAAGCCAGAACCAGCAGGGCGGCAGGGCAGCGGCCAAAGGGTTGGACGGAATTTTTGGCTTTGCCGCTGAACCAGGGTTTTAGCTGTTTCATTTGGCGCCAACTTTCCCGGTTAGTTCGGGAGTTTCACCGAGGGTGGATTTACCAAGTTTAACCGCCAGCGGGGGTGGATTAACCCGCCGGGGCGAACTGTTCCAGGAGGTCGAGGACGGCTTCCGGGGTGCGGCGCTGGCCGCCGGTGGCGCGTTCTTCGGGGGAGCGGATGTCGGGGATGACCTTGGCGTCGATGAAGATGGGGCCTTCCTGCTGGAAGATCTCCGGGGCCTGGGTTACGAAGTCTTCCAGGTCGTCGAAGGTGTAGGCCTGGGCGTAACCGGCGGAGCGGGCGAGGTCGGCGTAGTCGGCGATGCCGACGCCGGGGACTTCCTGGCCGCCGGTGGTGGCGTAGACGCCGTTGTTCATAACCATGTGGACCAGGTTCTTGGGGCCCTTGTTGGCGATGGTGACGAGGGAGCCGAGGTTCATGAGCAGGGAGCCGTCGCCGTCGAAGAGGATGACCTTGGTGTCGGGTTGGGCCAGGGAGATGCCGAGAGCGACGGAGGAGGCTTTGCCCATGGCGCCGCCGACGGGGATGTCGCGTTTGGGGTTGCCGGTGACGCGTCCCCAGGCGCCGTTGGCCCGGAAGACGGGGACGACCACGGCGTCGCCGCGCAGTTGGGAGATGGTCTTCATCATTTCTACCTGGTCGATCATGGCGGGCCTCCTGGTTTTCGGTTGGGTGTTTTGGAGAATTTTAGCATAGACGGGGTGGGGCGGGGTTGAGTGCGAGCGGCCGTTGTCTTTCGACGGGGCTCAGGACGATCCTTCGACGGGGCTTAGGACGAGCGGGGTGGGTTGCGACGGGGCTTAGGATGATCCTTCGACGGGCTCAGGACGAGCGGATTGGGTTTCGACGGGGCTGGGGATGATCCTTCGAGGGGTTTAGGACGAGGGGAGTGGGTGTTGAGTAGGGCAGTCCGTTCATCCTTCGACTGGGTTAAGGACGATCCTTCGACGGGCTCAGGACGAACGGACTGGGAGTGGTTCGACGAGCTCACCACGAACGGGGGGTTAGTAGGTTTTTACCTCGCCCAAGTCGGAGACGCGGAAGATGGTGGGCAGGTCGGGGCGGAAGACGAGGCGCCAGGCCTCCATGCCGTTCTGTCCGGCGGCGCCGCCGGCCCAGCTGCCGGCCATGCTGATGACGTGGTAGATTTCCTCGGGGGTGGCGCCGGCCTGGTGGGCGGCGTGGACGTGAATTTGGATGTGGTAGACCGGGTTGCGCATGGCTACGTAGGCGGAGATGCGGATCAGTTCCTCGGTCTTGCGGTCGAAGAGGGACTGGCCGCCGTGGTCCCGTTCCCAGCCGTTGTTGCGGCCCCGGAGGGCTTCGATGTTGACTTCGGAGAGGAAGTCGTGCATACCCACCCGGAATCCGCTGTTATTGAGTACCCGGTCGCGTTCGGCCTGCTTCTCGGCGTCGGTGGTCATAATAGGAACCTCCCAGTGTTTAATTGAGACGAAAACGTCCCTTGGCGGGAGTCTACCAAGATGGATTGAGCAGGGCAAGAAAAGTTTAGGGGAAGGGGTTATTCTTGCGGCAGTCCGTTCTCCCTTCGACGGGCTCAGGACGATCCTTCGACGGGCTCAGGGTGAACGGGGGGTGGTACTTGGTGGGAGGTTAGGGTAACTATTCAGAATTAAGGGGTTAGCTCAACCCAGGATCCGTCATTCCGGCCCCCGAGCCGGAATCCAGGAATCCCGCGCAATTCGAACGCTGGTCTCTCCCTGACCATTCCGGATTCTGGCTCAAAGCCTGCCCCGTACCCGATACGGGGGCCGGAATGACGGTCTCCGGAATGACGGTCTAATGTTGGGATGACTCCTCAATTCTGAACACTTACGAGGTTAAGAGCGGCGTTGACAAGGGGTGGGGGATGACGTATAAGAGACGGAATATTGTTTTGGAGGACGGTAAAGGGAATATTAGAGTGATATATTTCGTTACATATTAGGGAGAAAGCGCACATGGACAGACATTTTACACTCGGAAACCATATCAAGATGTGGGTGTTTGGGTTAGTGGCCTTGGCGGCGTTGTTTGCCGTGGCCTGCGGGGCTCCCGCGGAGCAGGTCCCGTCGGATACCGGGGGGGCCGCGCAACAGGCGGCGCAACCCACGCCGGAGTTGGCGAAACCCCAGGCTCTGGATATCCCGGCCACGCCGGTGCCGGCCGTTGTAGCGGCAACCCCGACCGCCGTGCCGCCTCCCCCGGAGGTGGTCAGTTCCCGGGACAGGTTAATATTCGTGACCAACGAGGAGCCGACCACCATTGGCGCGGCCAGCGCCAACTGCGGCGGCAATATCCAGAACACCATTTGCGACGACATGGTCAGCGACCCCCTGACCTGGATTGACGACTTCAACGACTTCCAGGTGGTGGGATTGACCGGCATAGAAGGTTGGGAGCAGACCGGTCCCAACCGGTGGCGGTTCAACCTGCGGGAAGGGGTGACCTTCCACAACGGCGCGCCTTGGAACGCGACGCAGGCCAAGTTCTGGGTCGACTTCTTCGGCGACGAAGAGACCAGCGGGCACCACAACGCCAACGACTTCAGCTTTCACGGAGTAATTGGCGGGGAGGTGGTGGACGATTACACGCTGGACGTGGTGTGTGGGAAGGCGTGCCCCATCCTGCCTCGGACGACCATCTTCACCAAGTTCCAAGACGTTGGGTGGTTCGAAGGAGCCTCGGAGGATGACATCGAGCGGTTCAGTGTGGGTCTGGGCCCCTACAAGATTGTGGAATGGCGCAGCGGCATTGAGATTGAGTTGGAGGCCTACGAGGACTACAACCCCAACCCCAGCACCAACTACTCCCGGGCCCCAATCATTCCCACGGTAATCCAGCAATGGCGCAACGAACCGACGGTGCGGGCAGCGATGATTGAAACCGGCGAGGCGGACTGGGCCGAGATTTCGTTGGACGACCGGAATCGGGTACCCCAGTGGAAGTCGGCCACCAACAACGAGGTATTCCGGTTCTCCATGGACACGGTGCACGACCCGGAGCTGCGGAAGATCGAAGTGCGGGAGGCGTTGAACATCTCGGCGGACTGCGTAACCATTCTGCAGCAGATTTTCGACGGGCTGGTGGAGTGCTACGCCAACATCGCCCAGCCGGGGACGGTGGGAATCACCGAAGCGAACTCGGCGCCGCACCCGTACAATGCCGAGCGGGCGCGGGAACTGCTGACGGCGGCGAACTACGACCCGGAGCACAAGATTGTGCTGACGATGCGTTCGAACCGGGTGCCGAAAGACACCGAGTTTGGCGAGGCCCTGGTTGGGGCGTGGCAGGAAGCGGGAATTAACGCCGAGCTGAACGTGGTTGAGTCCAGCGTGTACGCCTCGGCTGGCCGGTCCAACTGCGGTCACCAGCGGACCAGGGCGGAGTTCGAGGCGGCAACCGGCGGTGACCTGCACGAGAAGTGCGTCACCCTGGGCCCTGGGCCCCCGAACCACGCTTCGATGCAAATCAGCGGCGGGCCGACGTCGACCGAGTCGTTGGACTACTCGCGGCAGGCGGTCTTGCGGAATAGCTGTTTCAGCCGGAGCAGCGGGGTTTGCTACCAGGACCTGGAGGAGGCCATCGAGGCGGCCAACGCGACGCCCACCGGTGAGGACCGGCGAATCCAGATGGAGGCCATCGCCCAGCGGGTGCATGACAACTTCCACTTCGTGCAGGGCTTCCAGGTGGTGTCGGTGTACGCCATGGCGGAGAACCTGGAGTGGGAGCCCCACTACGCGCCGCGGGTGAGGGCGAACACCATGTATTTCAGGTAGGTCTTAACCGGATATCGGGTCTGCGAATGGGACGCCCCGGGGGAGAATCCCCGGGGCGTCTTTTTGGTTGCCTATATTTTGGGGGTCTGTCCGTTCGCCCTTGGACGCGGCTCAGGGTGAACGGGCTGGCGGTGGAGAGGTTAGGCTGGTTTTCGGGCTATTACTTTTACGCTGGCGACGTTTAGGGGGAGGCCGTCGTCGTCGAAGCGGGTGCTTTCTTCGGTGGTCTGGATGTCAACGAAACCGGCGCTTTGGAGGCGTTGCAGGTAGGTGGCGCGGGGTTCGGCGCCCGCGACGCAGGAGGCCCAGGCTTCGGGGTCGGTGCGGGCGGGGCCTTCATCAGTTAGGGACATCATGTCGGAGATGTGGATGCGGCCGCCGGGGGTGAGGACGCGGAAGGTCTCGCGGAAGACGGCGTCTTTGTCGGGGGAGAGGCAGACCACGCAGTTGGAGATGACGACGTTGACGTGGGCTTCGGGGAGGGGGATTTGCTCCATCTCGCCCCGGACGAACTCGACGTTGGTGAGGCCGAGGTTGTCGCGGTTCTTGTTGGCGAGGGCCAGCATGTCGGGGGTCATGTCGAGGCCGATGACGTGGCCGGAATCGCCGACCTGCCGGGCGGCGAGGAAGCAGTCGATACCGCCGCCGGAGCCCAGGTCGAGAACTCTTTCCCCTAGCTGGAGTTGGGCCAGAGCGGTGGGGTTGCCGCAACCGGCGGAGGCGGCGACGGCCTCGACCGGGAGGTTGTTGATTTGGGCCTGGGAGTAGAGGTGGAGGGCGCGGTCGAGGTCGGCGGGGGAGCAGCAGCCTGAGTCGCCGCAGGATGGGTCAGCGCAAAAGTCGTCGGGTGCGGGAGCGGCGGGGGATAATTGGATGACGCGACGGGCGCGGTCGCCGTAGCGTTGGCGGACGAGGTCTTTTATTTCTTGGTCTTGGTTGGTGGACATAGGGGGTCTCCTTAGTTTTTTGGGGCGTTTGCAACTGTTGCCAGGTTCGATTGTTGGAGTTGGCGGGGATGGCGGTTGGGTTTTGGTTGGATGGGATTTTGCGTCACCGTCGTTGACTTTGGTAGGCGGTGGCGAGTGGGTGGTTTTCTGTTGGGTTGGGTTTAGTATACCACCTGGGTTGGGTGGTGCTGGAGGGGTTGGGAATCCCAAAGCAGGACGATTGCAAAGCGATGTAATTCTGAGGAAAGGGAGGCTTGCCAGGCCAGATACGACCTGGATTCCCGCCTGCGCGGGAATGACGATAGGTGTTCGTAAGGAGTTTGCAATTGTCCTGCATCCCAGGGTGGGGATGGTGTTGGGCAGGGATTTTAGACCCCTTGCTGCGCTCGGGGTGACATGGGGGAGTGGTGGGGGTGATTATTCACGGAGGATTTGGCGGGCGATGGTCTGGCGTTGGACTTCGGAGGTGCCTTCGTAGATGGTTAGGGCGCGGATTTCGCGGTAGAGTTGTTCGACCCTGGCGCCTTTTTCCAGGCCGGCGCCGCCGTGGATTTGGACCGCTTCGTGGATGATTCGGGTGGCGGCTTCGGTGGCGAAGAGCTTGGCGTAGGAGGCCTCTTTGATGACGTTTTCCTGGCCCGAGTCCTTGAGCCAGGCGGCGCGGTAACAGAGGAGGCGGGCGGCGTCGAGGGACACGGCCATGTCGGCCAGTTTGAACTGGGTGGCCTGGAGGCCGGAGAGGGGTTGGCCGCCGATGATGCGGTTGCGGGAAAAGTCGAGGGCGGCCTCGTAGGCGGCCTGGGCCATGCCGATGGCGGCGGCGGCGACGGTGGTGCGGAAGGTGTTGAGGGTGCCCAGGGCCAGGCGGATGCCCTGGCCGGGTTCGCCGATGATGTTGGTGTAGGGAATGCGGCAATCGGTGAAGACGGGAGCGCCGATGGGATGGGGAGCCATGAGGTCGAGGCGTTGGGAGTCGTCGAAGCCGGGGGTGTGCTGCTCGACGATGAAGGCGGAAATGCCCCGGCTGCCGGCCCGGGGGTCGGTCTTGGCGAAGACGGTGTAGGTCTGGGCGTCGCCGGCCTGGGAGATGAACTTCTTGGCGCCGTTGATGACCCATTCGTCGTCTTCCTGGACGGCGGAGGTGGTCATACTGAGGACGTCGGAGCCGGCGTGGGGTTCGGTTAGGGCGAAGGCGGCGATGGCTTCACCGTTGGCGATGGGAGGCAGGTATTTGGCTTTCTGTTCCGGGGTGCCGCCGAGGGTGATGGGGAAGCTGCCCAGCCCCTGCATGATGAAGTTGGTGTCGGCCTGGCCGCAGACCTGGGCCAGTTCTTCGCGGATGATGCAGAGGTCGGTGACCCGGATGCCGTAGCCGCCGTATTCTTCTGGGACGGTGTGGCGGAGCAAGCCGGAGCCGGCGAGGATGGACATGAGCTCGGGGGAGACGTGGTTGGACTCGTCGGCCTGGGCGGCCAGGGGTTGGATTTGGGTTTGGGCGAGGTTGCGGGTCATTTGCTGGAGGTCTTGTTGTTGTGGGGTTAGGTTGAAGTCCATGGATGGCTCCTTGGGGTGGACGACGTTGTTACTGACATTTGGCGCTTGACAATGAAATCCTTTCGCTATAGGCTGGATACGTACCCCCCCTATCACTTCGCTGGTAGGGTCAAGACCGCCGAAAGGCGGTCTTTGTTTTTGTGCGGGGAGTGGCGGCGTGAAGACGAACTTCTATATTGATGGATTCAACCTGTATTACCGGGCGGTAAAGGGTACTCCCTATAAGTGGCTGGACTTGGCCCAGGTCTGCCGGGCGTTGGCACCGTCCCACCAAGTAAACCATATTCGGTATTTCACCGCATTAGTCCAACCGAGGCCAGGAAATCTTCAAGCCCCCCGCCGGCAGCTAATTTACATACGGGCTCTGGAAACCATTTCAGGCATTTCCGTGCATTATGGACAGTTCCGAGCGCGGCGAATACGTCGCCCTCTGGTTGCGGCCATTCCAGGGGAGCCGCGTTTGGTAGAAGTTTTTGATACAGAAGAGAAGGGTACCGACGTCAATCTGGCCACCCACCTTTTGGTTGACGGGTTCGAGGGCGATTACGAGCAGGCTATAGTGATTTCCAATGATGCGGACCTGGCGCTGCCGGTCGGAATGGTCAACGAAAGGTTGGGGTTGCCGGTCGGCATAGTTAACCCAAATTTGGACCAGAAGGCAGCCACCCCCAAAGAACTGGCAGCGGTTGCTACTTTTACTCGGCGGCTGCGGCCGAACACTTTGCGGGATAGCCAGTTCCCTGAGCAGTTGACGGATGTTAATGGGGTGATTACCAAGCCGGTGGGCTGGTAGGTGGGTGTTTCGGTGGACTCGGGACGAATCCAGGTTGAAGGTGGGCTTCCCGGGGAAACGCCTCTAGGCCGGTTGGAGAGAGGACTATCTGCTGGAAGGCCTCCGCAGTTAAAACGCGATTGTCCTGGAAGCCGGGCCTTTTGATTGTCGTTGCGGGGAGAATGAAAAGGCCCGGCCCCATAGCTGCCGGACGCCTCAACGGGCTACGCAGGCCAAACCCTGCCCAATGATGTCGGCCAACCGTGATGGGCCAATGCCTTTTATTCGCACCAGGTCTTCCACCGATGCGAAGGGCCGCGATCCGACCATCTCGGCTGCCCGCGACGGTCCGATGTGGATGATGTCTTCCAAATTGCCTTGGGCCGCTCGGTTGACGTCAATCTGCCCGGTCCTGCACCCTTTCCTTCCCAACTGACCGGGCCCGGGTGGCGAGGGGTTTGGGGGAAGGGCCACCGTTGGGGTGGGACGCGGAACCTGGGTGGGCGTTGGCGCGGCGGTGGGAAGGGGCGTTGCTGTTGGGGTTGGCTCCGGGGTTGCGGTGGGAGTGGGCAACGGAGTGGGGGTCGGCTCGGGCGTTGGAGTAGGTGCAGCGGTTGGGAGAGGAGTGGGTGTGGGTAGCGGCGTTGGAGTGGGAGGCGGAGGATGCGTGGCGGTTGGGGTGACGGTTGGCGCCGGTGTTGGGGTATTGGGCGGTGGGGGGTCGGGTTCCGGCGGTTCCGCCGGGTTGAATTCCTGGGAAATTTCAGGTTGAGATTGTTCGGCCTGGGTTGGTGCCGGGCGGAGCCGGAGGTCTTGAGTGGGCGCGACGACTGGGGCGGTGGCATCCGGAGGGACGGGCGCCCGGCCCAACGGCGGAAGTTCCGCGGGGCCGGCATTCCCCATCGGTAACGGCGTGGCAGCCGGATTGCACGCCAGCCAGAAGGCCAATGCCGCGACAACTACCCATCGCCCCGCCAAGTTCCCACCGGCTCTGATCGGCATCAGATTCGTCCCAGCAGGGTTGTGGGGAGCCCAACTTCGACTGATGCCCGGTGCCTTCGGCTGGTCAAAGAGCGGACTTTTCCCCAGGGTCTTTTCATTGTCGTTGTGGGGAGCTTCCGACGAGGAATCCTGGGGCAAACAGGCGGAGGCGAAGGATTTTAGATTCCTCCCTGCGGTCGGAATGACAGGTAGGGGCGGTCGGAATGAACCTTCGACGGGCTCAGGGCGAGCGGAGGGATTCTGAATAACATTGATCAGGGGGCTGGAAGCGGCATTTGGGTAGAATAAAAAGGCTTTTTATCGACGGTTGTATGATTGATAAAGTTCATGGGCCGAAATCTTATATTTTCGTACCGTCCCTGTCAATTAGTTGGTAGGGTCAGGGCCGCCGAAAGGCGGTCTTTGTTTTGCCCGGCAACAAAAATGGGATGGGTGGTTGGGCGAGTTGAGAATTGGGTAGTGATTCAATGACATTTAACCGTTGACAACCCGGATATCCTCCCCTGACGTTGTTACGAGCTTTTGGATTTCCCGATGGGTTCAATCTCTTTTACCGAGCGGTCAAAGGGACGCCTTGGAAGTGGCTGGATTTGGCGAAAATCGGCACAGTGGTTTGAGGTATCCGGCCTAGAGTTGAGCCCATTTTATAACCCTAACCGGCGGACTATTTCTTCGGCGTGGACGGTGGCTCCGGTGAGGCCGGTGGCGTCTTGTTGGGCCAGGTGGACCGTGGCTTTTACCATGTCCTGGGGGGTGGCCCAGGTGGAGAAGTCGGCGTCGGGGCGCTGGGCCTGGAAGCCCTCGGTTAGCACGGGCTGCAGGGGTTTCAAGACGTTGACCGCTATGTTGTGCGGGCCCAGTTCGGCGGCCAGCCCCCAGCTCAACCTTTCCAGTCCGGCCTTGGCGGCGCCGTAGGCCTGGCCCATTAGGGCTACTCCGGCGGCGCGGTCCTCACCCAGGGTGGAGGAGAAGATGTTGGTGGCGGCGTGGGAGGAGACGTTGATGATGCTGCCGCCGCCCTGCTCAATCATGGCGGGGGCCACGGCCTGGCAGCAGATGAAGGGGGCGCGGAGGTCGATGTCGATAACCAGGTCCCACTCGCGGACCGTGCTTTCCAGGAAGGGGGTGTAGTTGCCGACTCCGGCGTTGTTGACCAGGATGTCGACGCGGCCCAAGTTTTCGAGAGCGGCCTGGACCATGGCGCGGATGCTTTCTTCTTCGCGCACGTTGCAGCGCACCGCCAGGCCTCGGCCTCCCGCCGCTTCAATTTGGGCGACGGTTTCCTGGATGGTGCCGGGGAGGTTGGGCCGGGGGGTGTCGGTGCGGGCGGCCACCACCACGGCAGCGCCAGCCTGGGAAAGCCCCAGGGCCATGGCTTTGCCGATGCCCCGGCTGGAGCCGGTGACGATGGCTACCTTGTCTGCGAGGGGCATTTGGTTGGTGGACATTTCTCGTTCCATGGGTGGGGGTTGTTGGGGATTGGAATGTAATGGTTGGGAGGGGGGATGGTCAAGAAGGGAGGGAGTGAACAGTGGGACGGGCGCAGTGGAGTGACCAGGGTGATACGGTTTTTCGGGTAGGACCAGGTTAGTTTTGACGGGGGGTTGGCGTTTTCCAGTGGTGATTGTGGCGGAGGCTGGAATCCAGGGTTGGGGATTGTGGTGGGCAGGGATTTTAGGCCCCTCGCTACGCTCGGGGTGACAGAGGGGAGGCTCGGGTGGCAGAAGAAGGGTCGGGGTGACAGAGGGGGAGCTCAGTGTTAGAGAGGGGTCAGGGTGGTGGAGGGGGCTCCTGGGGATGGGTGACGAGTGACAGTTGGCGGGTGATGGAAGAGGGGCGACGGGGGTAAGATGACGCGGGATGGTGGGAGTTGGTTGACCCTTTTGTTGGGGCCAACCTACAATGGGGCGGCCAAAATTTGGACGCATGGGGACAGGAGGGGCTATGACCACTGGAGAAGGGTACGCGCACCCGGAGTTTTTGGTGGAACCCGAATGGGTGGAGGCCCACCTTGAAGACCCAGGGGTGGTTTTGGTGGACACGGACGTGGAGGCGGGATACCTGCGGGGGCACATTGCCGGAGCGGTGTTGATTCCCGATAACTATCAAAAAGACCCGGATACCGGGCGGGTCCACATCCTGCCCCCGGACGGGTTTGCCGCCATGTGCCAGCGGTTGGGCATTGGCGACGACTCGCTGGTCATCGCCTACGACAACAACCAGAGCCTGTACGCGGCGCGCTTTTGGTGGGCGTTGAACTACTACGGCCACAGCAACGTCAAGTTGATGAACGGGGGATGGCGAAGCTGGGTGCAGGAGGGGCGGCCCATCAGCTTCGACCGGGTGGCGGCGCGCAGCGGGGCCACTTTCACTCCCCAGCCCGATGACTCCATTATTGTAAAAACCGATGAGCTCAAGGAGGCCTGCTCGTTGTCGGACACCGTGGTTTGGGACGTCCGCAGCGACGGTGAGTACGACGGGAGCAACAGCCGGGGGAACCAACGGCTGGGGCACATTCCGGGGGCAATTCATTTGGAGTGGTTCAATGTTATGGAGAGGGACAATCACCGTTTCAAGCCCGCGGGGGAGGTCCGGGCCTTGCTGGAGGAGCGGGGGATTACGGCGGACAAAGCGGTTTTCGCTTATTGACAGGGGGGCATCCGTGCGGCGCACGGAACGTTCCTGCTGACGATGCTGGGTTATGATCGGGCCAAGAATTATGACGCTTCCATGGGAGAGTGGGCCAACCGGGAAGACACGGCCCTGGAGGTATAGGTTCCACCGGGCGGGTAGTTTGCCCTTTGATGAGGTGGTTAATAACCGGGGGCGCAGGGGGTTGAAGGCGATGTAGGGGGTAAAGGTTGACGTGAGTTCCTTGAAGGAATGGGCCCTGGAGTTGCGGCTGAACGGCAGGATTGTGCCGTTAATCAGTGAGAAGCTGGACGTCCGGCGGACGGAAATAATGTTTAGTCCGGTCCAGGAAATGCGTACAGAGTTTAGGTACACGGTTGAAGATAGCGTCGACAGCCAGTTGATCAGTAGAGAACAAGAGCGACGGATAATATTCACTGACTTCATTCTGACGGCCCGCCGGCGGGGAACGTCGAGTCCCGTTTGGGTTGCGGTGGAGGTGTCGATCAAGATCCGCTCCGAGGACATTTCCCGGGCGTTGGAGACCGCGCATATCTTGGCCCCCATGTTCGGGGAGGAGTCGGTGGCGGTGGTGGCCGGTTACTCCATTGATCCGCAGGACCAACAACTAGCGGATGAAAGCGGCGTTGTTGTGTTGGAAGTAAGCGAGGACTGGGGCTAGGAACCGGACCAACCACCGGAGGCAAGAACGCCGGACCGGGGTTGTCGGCAAACCGGGGGTAGGTCCGATAGGACGGCGGCGCGGGTAGGAATTAAAAGGAGGGCGCACCGATTGGCGCGCCTTTAACTTTTCCAGTGGGGTGGGAAAAGTGGAAGGGGGTTAGTTGTCGGCGGCGGGGACAGGTTGTCCGGGCCGGGTTGCCGGTAGTGGGGCGGGCGTGGTCAGGCCCACCGCCGAGCCGAAGTCTTTTTGAAAATCGTCGGGGGACTGGTTGGCGGCGGCGGCCAAACGGTCCAGCCGCTCCGGGTTGGTCAGGTCACGGGGTTCCAGACGGATCATGTATTTGCGGGCGGCCACGTAATGCTCCGAGTCCAGGTCCACGGTGCGGACGCGAGTGCGCCCGGTCTCCGGGTCGCGCAGTTCGGCGAAGGTCAGGGCTTGCAGGCGGCCGTGGTCCAGGCAGACCAGGCCGCCGTTGGCCAGGGCCGGGCCTTTGGGGGAGGTCAGCAGGAATTCCACGGCGCCGTAACCGAGGGTGCGGGTGTAGTCTATGTCGAAGGGTATGGGCATGGCGGAGCGCAGTTCGTAGCCCAGGGTGGTGGACACGATGGACATGGGGTCGCCGCGCTGGGAGAAGCGGCGTTCCACCTCGCGCCGCAGGATGTTGGCCAGGGGGATTTCGCTGAGGCGCAGGTGGCCGTAGGGGTCGCGGTCCAGGGATACGCCGGGGGTGTTGGCCAGTTCCTCCGGGTCCAGCTTCCCGCCGATGCCTTCGGCGATGATGGCGACGCCCCGGTTGCGTCCCATGGTTTTGCGTTTGAGGATGGCGCCTTCCAGTTGGTGGACGACCTGGTCCAGGGGAATTGTCTCCCCTGGGAACTCCTCGGGGATGAGGGTGAGGGTGGCGCCGGCGGCCTTGCCGATGCCCAGGGCCAGGAAGCCGGCGGTGCGGCCCATGACCACCGCAAAGTACCAGCGGTTGGTGGTGCGGGAGTCTTCCATCAGGTTGCGGATGGTCTGGGTCCCAACGTGGCGGGCGGTCTCGTAGCCGAAGGTGGGCATCCCTCCGGGCAGGGGCAGGTCGTTGTCGATGGTCTTGGGGACGTGGGCGATGCGGACTTGGCCGTTCAACGCGCCGGCGACCTCCGCGGCGGCGTAGGCGGTGTCATCGCCGCCGATGGTGACCAGGTAGTCGAGGCGAAGCTCCTGAATTGTATGGACGACCCGGTCCAGGTCTTCCTGGCGGCGGGTGGGGTTGGCCCGGGAGGTGCGGAGGATGGAGCCGCCCTGGAAGTGGATGGAGGAGACATCGGGGATGGCCAGGGGGTGGGCCAGGGAGGTATCGCCGGAGATGAGGTGTTGGAAGCCGTCGTAGATGCCGAGGACGTCGATACCGGCGTTGATTGCCTCGATGGTGACCGAGCTGATGATGCAGTTGATGCCTGGGGCGGGGCCGCCGCCCACCAGGATGCCCAATTTGGCCGGTGCAGTGGTCATAGTCGCCCCAACCCCGTGGAAGAATGTCTGAATTCAGACTTTCACATTGGATGGGAGGCTGTCAAGGTTTTGGGGCGGTTGTTAGATGGGTGTCCCCTGGGAACGGCGATGCGATGCCGTTCCCAGGGGTCGTCTTTCACCTATGGCTGTTAACCCGGTTCCTCTTGCGCTTCCCCGTCTTCTTCATCGGGGTTTAGCAATTCGAAAGTACCGTTTTTCTTCCGGAGGCAATGGGTGTCCTCGTCTTCGTTGTAGTAATCGTTGGCTACGCCGTCGAAGGTGATGTCGGCGAGTTCGTTGGCCGACAACTTTCGAAAACGCAAATGCTGGGGTTTGCCGGTCTCGACCAGAAGGTATCCCAACACTGCCCTCAAGGTGATAGTGTGGTAGTCAATCTCGCAAAAACCGTTGGCCAACCGGTTCGTGTCCCCTTCAGCCGCCGCCGTGACGTCCCGAAGTTGGTCAACGGTGTCGGAGAGGCCGGTGAGCCCGGTGGCGCTTTGGTCCACCTGCTCCTGGACCCGTTCCAGAGTCTCCTTTTGCCGGGTCAACGCCTCCTCGCTGCGGGTTAGTTGACCTTCAATGGCAGCCAAGCCCTCTTGCACTGTTCCCACCAGGGCGCTGGTCTCGACGTGTTTTGAAGCGGCGTCGGCCAGGGCAAGGCGGTTCGTTGCAATGTCCTGGTCTTGGGACTGCTGGACCGCAGCGATATTGGATGCGCTTTCGGTTACGGAGTCGATGAGGTCCATGGCGGTTTCGATTTGGGTGGCCTGTTGGGTATGCTGGGTTTCCAGGGCATTGAGCCGCTCCTCGATGGGGGAGAGGTTCTGGCAGCCGGTGAGGGCCAGGATCCCGGCCAGCAAGAACATGATGGCGATAGCAGTTTTGAGCGTGTTTATGTTGCAGGACAACTGAAATTAACCCCTTTTTCTATAGGAAAATAGAGAATTAGCCCGGGCGCCGGTGACGCCGGTGTTGGCAGACCAGGGGGGAAGAAGGGGGTTAATTCAGCAGCGGCGTGGAGCCGGACAAATCGGAAGCTGTACTTGAAACCGTGCGGCTGGGGGAGGTGAGGAGGAGGAAAAGCCGGGGCAACCGGTGGGCCGGAGGGGCCAGGTTATGGGGAGTTGGGGTCGACCCGGAGGTCCACTGGGTGAGAGGGGAGCGGAGGCCCGGCCAGAAACGGGACGGCAGGACGAATTGGACCACTTTTACTATGCCGAAACAGAGGGCGTACCTGCAGAAACAGGCGCCTATGATTGCCCAGATGGGGGAAACGGCGGTGATCATTGGAAGAAAAGCGTCCGCCACGAAGGTGAAGGTTGTTTCAAGGCCGGACAGACCCGAAGCCATCTCTACCAGGGCGATAAAAACGGTGGTCCAGTAAAGAATCGCCAGGGGGATCAAGACGCTCATCCGACCCGATTCGATGAGGGCCGGTTGAACATAGCTATCGAAAGTTCGCCAGGTAGCAGAAGGCATGGGCCAATTTTATCACAGGAAACGGCAAGGGCTAAGGGGCTGTTGTCAGTGGTTTTGGACCCCTAGGGATAGGCTTGGCAGAAGGCGCGGATGTCCTTGGCTAACAGGTCGGGTTCTTCCAGGGCGGCGAAGTGGCTGCCCAGGGGTATTTCGGTCCAGCGTTGGATATTATGGGAGCGTCCGACCCATTGGCGGGGCGGGCGGCTGAGGTCGGCGGGGAAGAGGGCGACGGCGCAGGCTTTGATCTGGAATCCAGAATGATCGGGAGGGACCAGCGTTCGAAATGACCGGGATTTCGGGTTCCGGCTCGAGTCCGGAATGACGGTTTAATGTCAAGATGACTCAGCAATTCTGAACACTTACGATTGTCGGTGGACTCGTGCTGGCGAAGCCATTATAGTCCACCTAGCCTGTACTGTAGTAGATTACCCGTCAATCGAGAGTCGAACCGGCAGCAAAAGCTGGGTGGAGACAGGCATCTACTTACAGGCATCTACTTAGATGATGGGTGGCGCGAGAGGGTACTGCCTATGCACTCTGCTAATAATATCCAATCCCTAACGGAAAAAACTCAGGGGAGACTGGCGTTGGCTCTTTCCCCAAAGGGCGATCGTCAGGATATACCCGGTGACCAAGTCGTTTTGGCTTGTGAAGACAACCTTAGTTTCTTGGGGCAGTTGCCTGATGACCAGATGAAGCTTGTGGTCACTTCGCCCCCATACAATTTGGGAAAGGACTACGAGTCCAGAACCTCTTTCGACACCTACCTCGAACTGCAGGAGGAAGTCATCGCCGGATGTGTCCGGGTTCTACATCCACAAGGATCGATATGCTGGCAGGTCGGCAACTACGTCAACAATGGGGAGATCGTGCCTCTCGACGCAGTCCTTTACCCCGTGTTCCGAAAACTGGGACTGAAACTTCGGAACCGGATTGTTTGGCACTTCGGGCATGGTCTGCACTCCTCCAGGCGACTTTCCGGCCGGTACGAAACCATCAATTGGTGGACGAAGAACGACTGCTACACCTGGAACCTGGACCCGATCAGGGTTCCGTCCAAGTATCCCGGCAAGCGCCATTTCAAGGGACCTAACGCCGGTAAGCTATCGGGGAATCCGAAAGGGAAGAACCCGAGCGACGTTTGGGAATTCCCCAATGTCAAATCCAATCACCCAGAAAAGACGATCCATCCGTGTCAATTCCCGGTGGAGCTGGTGGAACGGCTTGTTCTGTCCATGACCAATTTGGGAGATCACGTTTTCGATCCTTATATGGGGGCCGGGTCGTCAATTGTTGCTGCATTGAAGCACGGGCGGGTTGCCTATGGATGCGATATCGTTCCTGAGTACGTCAATATTGCCTGGCAACGAGTCCAACGACTGTACGAGGGCAACCTGCCAACTCGGCCAATGGGCAAACCTATCTACGACCCCAATAAGCCCAATGGCGGGCACTGATGCAAATAAAGAATCGCTACTCGCACCTGAACGGCGAGGAATACCTGCTCGTTCACCGCAAGGAGTTGTGGGAAGAAGTTCAAGCTGCAATTGCCGGGATAGAGGCCTCTGCTTGTCGGACCAAGGTCTCAAGGGAAAGAACCCTGCGAGGCAGGCTCCTTTTCTCCCCCACCGACATGAACCAGGCGTTTAAGGAAAGGTTTCGGGGCTTGGGGTGGAGTGAGCGCCGAAGTACGTTTTGGGTCACTGATGACGGAAAAATCCTGCGAGGCATTTACGGCCTTCCCGAGAGCGAGCAGAAACTAGCGATAGAAGAAGCCGGGCAAACCCCGATCATGTCTTACAACCAGACAGATTGCGTAAAAGACCGCGTTGCGGTCGAGGTGCAGTTCGGTAAATATGCCTTTGTCGCCCATGACCTGTTCGTAAAGCATTTGAGTTTCTATGTCTCGGACGTAATCGACGTGGGCATTGAAATCCTTCCCATGAAGGAACTGGAACGGGGGATGTCCTCCGGTGTGCCTTATTATGAGCGGGACTTGCTCAATGTTGTCCGTCAGGGACGGGGGGTGCCGGCAGTCCCCTTGGTTCTGGTTGGCGTAACACCTTAATTGGGACACTCCCTTGCCACTAAAATGGCGCCGGTATACCATGGGGTGGTTTGATGAAGGGTTCGTCTGCCCTTGGACAGGCTTAGGGCGTACGGGATTACGAGAGATTGAGAGGACGGCTTATGGACCAGAGCATTACCTTAACCGTTAACGGGGTTCAGCATGAATTGGAAGTTCCGGCCCGCCGTCTTTTGGTGGACTGTTTGCGCTACGATTTGGGGCTGACCGGCACCAAGGAAGGTTGCAGCGTCGGAGTTTGCGGGGCGTGTACCGTTCTGGTGGACGGGAACATGATTGCCTCGTGCCTGACCCTGGCGGTGGCCGCCGACGGCGCGGAGATAACCACCATCGAGGGGCTGGCGCAGGACGGGCGGCTGCACCCGTTGCAGCAGGCCTTCGTCGACTACGGCGGGTTCCAGTGCGGCATCTGCACCCCCGGGCAGATCATGGCGGCCAAGGCCCTCTTGGATGTGAATCCCAGCCCGACCGAAGAGGAAATCCGGGAGTGGATGATGGGGAACCTATGCCGGTGTACGGGTTACTACAAGATTCTTGAGTCCATCGTCGCGGCCATCGGCCCCACCCAGGAGGCCAACCGATGATCGACTTCCAGTTTCACAATCCCACCAGCATGGAAGAGGTTTTCAGCCTGCTGGACACCTACGGCGACGACGCCCGGGTGATGGCCGGCGGGACCGCGCTGGTCATTCAGATGAAGCAGCGGCTGGTGCAGCCGGAGCATGTCATAAACTTGCGGCGGGTGCCGGGGATGAACAGCATCGAGCAGACGTCCAACGGGAACGCCGGGTTGACCATCGGCGCGCTTTGCACCCAGCAGGAGGCTGCCACCAGTCCAGTCGTGGCCTCGGCCGTCCCCATCGTGGGCGAGACCTACCGCCACGTGGCAACGCCGCGCATCCGGCACATGGCGACGGTGGGGGGCGGGCTGGTCCACGGCGATCCCAGCCAGGACCCGCCGCCGACGCTGATTACCCTGGGGACCACGGTGACCCTGGTTTCGGCCAACGGGGAGCGGGAAGTGGCGTTGGAAGACTTTTTGGTGGACTATTACGAGACCGACGTGCGGCCCGGCGAGGTGCTGACCAAGGTTACCATTCCCGCAGCGCCGACGGGATCGGGGACGGCCTACCTGAAGTTTCTGCCCCGCACCGCCGACGACTACCCGACGGTATCGGCGGCGGCCATTGTTACCGTCGGAGAGGGGAACGTCTGCCAGGAAATCAAGCTGGCGTTGGGCGCGGTGGGGATTACGGCGATCCACGCCACCGACGCCGAAGACGCCCTGAGGGGAAGGCCGTTGACGGAGGAGAACACCCGGGCGGCGGCTGCTCTGGTAAAGGACGTGGTTGATCCCCTGGACGACTACCGGGGTTCGGCGGGGTACAAGCGGGACATGGCCGAGGTCTTTGCCCGCCGCGCCATCCAAGCGGCGGCGGCCAACGCGGGGTAGCGCTTCGGCAAAGTAGGAACCAATGGGGGCGCACATATTGGTGCGCCCCTGGCATTATGGGAATTGGAAACTACGCAGTAGGACAGGGGGACACATAGATGAAACTGGAAAACCGCTGCATGGTGCCGGCGGACCGGGACACGACCTGGAGGTTGGTGATGAATGTTCCCTTAGCCGCCGCGTGCGTGCCGGGGATTGGCGAGGTGTCTTCCCTGGAGGGTGGGAAGTTTGAGGCGGTGATGCGGGTGCGGGTGGGGCCGATTTCGTTGAATTTGTCGGGAACGATTCAACTTTTGGAGCAGGACGAGGACAAGGGGGAGGCGCGGTTTCTGGTGGAGGCTTCGGATCGGCGGGTTGGCGGCGGGGTGAAGTCGGAAGTTGCGATCCGGCTGGAAGACCAGGCCGACGGGCAGACCGAGCTTCTAATCGACAGCGACACGACGTTCATGGGCCGGTTGGGGGAGTTGGGCCAGCCGATCATCCGCCGGAAGGCCAATATGGCCCTGGACGAGTTTGCCAAGAATTTGGCGCAGCGGGTGAACGGCCCGCCGGCGTAAAGGCTTCGGAATTGACGCGGCTGAGGGGCGCACCGGCGGGTGGGGCCCTTTCGTTTAGGGGTAGGCGCCAGGGCAGGGATTTTAGACACCTCGCTCCGCTCGGGGTGACAGAAGGGAGAAGGTTAGGGTGCGCTTAAAGTGTCATTCGGAGGAAAGAGGGTGCGCTTGGGGTGAAGTGGCAGCAGGATGTGGAGTGGGTTTGGGCCGGGTTGTCGGAGGGAGTGGTCCTGGCGGTGACCCAATGGCGGTGGGAACATCCCAGGGCGACTTTCAAGGAAATGGAGGTATAATTGGTCCATGACCACCATCAACGGCATCGAAGACTTGGCCCGGATCCTTCGGGAAAACCCGGACTGGGCCGACACCATCCGCAGCATACTGCTGAGTCAAGAGTTGCTGGAGTTGCCCGGGCACTTCGCCGAGTTCGTCCGTCTGACGCAGGAGAGCAACCGCCTGACCAACGAGCGGCTGGAACGGCTGGAAAATGACGTCGGCGAGCTAAAATCCGGCCTGACCCAGGTTAACGAAACAATCTATGCCCGCACCGAAGCGCTGGACAGGAAAATAGACGACACGGCCAACCAGTTGAACAGCAAAATAGACGAAACGGCCAACCGGCTAGACAGGAAAATCGAAGACACGGCCAACCAGTTGGCCAACCAGTTGAACAGCAAAATAGACGACACGGCCAACCGACTGGACAGGAAAATTGACGACACGGCCAACCAGTTGAACGCCAAAATTGACGACACGGCCAACCAACTGAACAGGAAAATCGAAGACACGGCCAACCAGTTGAACGGTAGAATGGATAACGGTTTCGGAGCTAACTACGAATACAAGGTGGAAAAGAACATCAGGACCTTCGCCGCGCAACAGTTGCAGTTCCGCTCGGCCAGGGTCCTCTACGGAGCTAGGACCGGCCTGACCCCCGAACTCCAAGAACTCGTGAACCAAGCCGAAGGGCGCGGGACCATCACCCTCGAACAGGTTGGCGAACTGTGGGCGGTGGACCTGATTTTCAATGGCCGGCGCCAGAACGACGGCCTGGAGGTTTATGTGGCTGCCGAGGCATCCATCACCATCGGCGACCGGGACATCACCAGGGCTTCTGAGCGGGCCGGAATACTCGCTGCCGCCACTGGCAGCCTGGCGATACCCGCAGTTATTGGAGCGCGTATCGACGAGCAACGGACCGCGCTGGCGGCGGCTAACAACGTTACCGTCATCCTGATGCCGGAAGACTACTGACCCGCCGATTCCACGACGGCTTACGGCCGGCGGGTAGGACAGGGGACTGGTGAACAACGCGCCTCCGCGTAAGTGTTCAGAGTTAAGGGGAAACCCTAACATTAAACCGTCATTCCGGCCTTGAGCCGGAATCCAGAACTGCTTGTGCTTGCAACAGTTCTACAATCTCAGTGCCCCAGGAATGGATGGCTAGCTCAACGAGTCCGAATCGGTGCAGCGTTTCGGGGGCCGCTACCGGGACTGTTTAACTTAAAGACTGCCCAAGGCTGCCTGGCCGGTTAACCCAGGGGGCAGCGGGTGCAAAACCTGGCTCAAGCCTCGTTGTTCAGAGGCTCCCTTATTGTAGTGGCCATCCGCCGTGGGCCTCGATGGTCCGGTCTATCTGTGCCATGAGTTCACGGGATTCGGACAGGACGGCGCAGATCTGGCGGTAATGCCCGATGTCGTCAAAAGTGAGGGCCCGGCCTTTGCGGTCCTTAAGCCACTTGTCTGCGGGTCGGGTGCCTCCAATGTGGAAATCCCAAGTTTCAGGACTCACGCCTTCGAAGTACTGGTCCTTGTTGATGTAGACCCGCCCCAATTCTTCCCCTTTGGGAGAGAGGTACCGTACTTTGTCCACTTGGTTGGTCCCTGTTTGCGGGTAGGATGGCATAGAGTCCGCGGCAGATTCCATCAAGTGCAGCGTTTTCATCCTCTGACCCAGAGCCGTCAGCTCGGTGAAGAGGTCGAGGTTGGTGGTGAGAGGCACTCGCGCGAAGTCGGACTTGAGAAAGTCAGCGTAACGTTGGCGGTAATCAGGACTGTGAAGAACGGCGTAGATATAATTGAAAAGGTCATTAGGACCCACGGTTGTCCGCAAATCGCCGTATTCGGCAGTAGTGAATTCCAACCCTAGAACGTTGGAGACTGATTCGGTGAATTCAGCACTGATGTTGGGTTCCCGAACCTGACCGATGTTCTCTTGTGCTTCGGTCGGATAATTGTAGAGCGGGAAGAGATAGTTCGTTTCTTTTGTTGAAACGGCGTGGAGTTGCATAAGCCCCTTGGACACAAAAACATGCTCCCACCCCCGCGCAATTTCGGTTCCTCTGGAAGTCGCAAGACCATAATTGGGGCCCGCAAGCATGTGGTGCATGACATTTTTCCGAGTTCTACAAATGAATCCCCGGTTGTTCCCGGAGTAGTAAGTGTATCGAGTGTCAAACGGTCTATAAAGAATAGACTTTATCAACTCGAGGCTTGTCCCAGAGTTCTTGATATCGTTTTGGGCTAGGCTGACTTTCCAGTCATCGGTGTCCTTGCCCAATTGATAGATCATCCTGGCATCTTCGGGGTTGAGGTCTACGAACTCACCAATCAATTTTGAAACTCGATCCTCTGAGAAGTGAATCGCGAATTTGTCTCTGGCAGTAGTCACACCCACCGAGTTGATAGGGAAGACTTTGGGAATGCTCCATCCCGCGTAGTACTCCTCGGTTAATCCTTCATCATGAGGAATGAACAAGAAGTGGGGGGGTTTCGGGGTCAACTCCGTCCATTTGGTGGTGGTAACGTCGTTGGCGGCCAACCAGGGGTACTTTCCACTATTTCCTGACCCCCTTTCTCCGAAAACGTCGGAGTGGTACACTTTCGCGGGGCCTTGATCGGCTTGTTTGAACTTCACGAACAACCCAATCGCCACGCCCTGCTGGATGTCGAAGACGTTTTCGTCTTTGCCCCCGTCAGGAGAACGCTCCCTCTTTTTTGTGTTTCCGTGGAGATCCAGCACGTAAATGTGGTCAAAGGTTTCCAGAAGGCTCTGACGCATACCTCGGAAAGTGGGACTGTCCAGATAACCGTGGTTGGTAACGAAACCTAATATCCCTTCCCTAGTGCGCTCAATGCGGCGTTGAGCGTAGCGAATGAATTTTACGTAGTCATCGGAGACCCACTTCATGTTGCGTTCTTTAAGTGGACTTCCATCAACCTCGAAGTAGTTACCGGTGGTTTCGGTGCCGTCCTTGCCACGCAACAGGTTTTTAATCCACTCGCCTTTGTTAGCTGAATGACCCGAGTAGGGCGGGTTTCCCAGAATAACCATTACTGGGTGGTCTCGTTTTACGGCGTCCGCTTTAGTAGATTCTTGGGCGATGGCGTGGGACATGAGGGCTATCTGACCTTGGGACACTTCATGGGGTTCTTCCAGTGTGTTGGTAAGAAAGACATTGAGTCCGCAACCGCCCGGCAGTTCAAAACCGGCTTCCGGTCCTGCCAACTCCTGGGCTAGCTTGAGGTGGCAGACAGCGTAGGGTGCCATTAGGAGTTAGAACCCGAACAGCCGCGGTAGAAGGTGGTTTTCCACGTAGTCTGGCCAAGCACCTCCCAGTCCTTTTTCTAAAATGGTTGTTCGTACCGATACGATTACTTCTCGAAGGAATGTACCCGTTCCGGCGGCAGGGTCGAGAATGAGAACCTTGGAGCTCTCCGTCTGCGACCCGTCGGGATTTTCGACATGGATGGTCTGAGTGTCCGCTAATCCGTCGTTTAGGAAGAAGTTGTCCTTGAGGAGCGCGTCAATGCTGCGGACGATGTACGACACTACCGGCGCAGGGGTGTAGTAAACGCCTCGCAGCTCCTGCAACTCTGGGTCGTAGGCGTGGAGGAAGTCCTCGTAGAAATGCACCACTGGGTCATGGTCACTCGTGGGACTCCCGAAATCGGCAAGAATGGCTGACATGTCGGCTTGGCCGAGAAGCCTGGCTAAGTCATCAACGATCCAGGCAATACCGGGGTCGATGTTGGGTCCGGCGATAGTAGAGAACACATCCTGCAGGAATGGGGTCGTGTTGGTGAAAACCGCCGATTGTCGGGTGAAAGGTCCGCTTCTCCCGTTTTGGTGGTGGCATCTGGCCGCAAACAGGCCGTAGGTGAAGGTCTGGGCCTGCATGTCCGCGAAGTTTTCCGGGGTGAGGCTGGCAATCAGAACCTTTCGGTAAGCTTCCAGGTATCTGTGCAACTGCCCGTCCTCGTTTTCCTGGGCCAAAGTTCTGGCTATTCCTTCCCGTAGGAGTCGGGCCTTGGCGGCCATGCGTCGGGCTAGGTCATGGGGTGTGTTGACTATCGGTACTCCCGAGTTAAAAAAGGAGTCAAGCAATGCGGCGACGCCTTGGGCCCCCGACGACTCTGGTACGATCGCCCCGTTTGGGGCCACTGCACCGAGACGGGCGGAATCTCTCAATTGACCTTCCACATACCATCGGAATTCCAGGTAGTCGGTCAGTATTAGGTTGGGCAAACCGAGCATGTAACGCCGCAGTTGTTCACTTTTTTCCGTTTCACTCAGATCATTGGCGATATCCTTGCATTCAACGTGCCCGATGGGGATTCCGTGGTTTTCGACTATAAAGTCGGGTGCTCCTGCAGCCACGTGGGTTGGATCATTTACGGCTAAGGTACCCTCTCCCCCCAGTGTTTCAAGCAGCGTTTTGAGAGCCGGGCGATAGGAGTGTTCCGTGGCGACTCCGCTTGCGCATTCTTTCGAAAGGGCGTTGCGATACTCTCGCAGAGCGTTGTTGATGTAAGGGATTTGGGTTGTCATGAGGCTCACCTTGCCCGGTCACAAATAGAGATTAGTGTGATTATACCGGTCTGCCAGACTCCGGAGCCAACGGACTCACGTTAGTGGGCGGGCTTTTTCATTGTCGTTGTGGGGGGGTTGCGGCGGCTAATCCTGGCAAACGGGCTGGCGGCGATGGATTTTAGATTCCTCCCTACGGTTCGGAATGACCGGTTGGGGGGTCGGAGTGAGGGGGGTCGAAGCGGCATTTGGGGAGAATTAAAAGGCCCTGGCTTCAACCCTGAGCCATTATGGTGAGCCCATAGGACTATCATCCTGAGCCACGTCGAAGGACCCCACCCCCCCAATCACTGACACTTACCCCTTGCCACATCCGGTGACGACTCTCTACCATAATATCTACCAGACCTAACCCCAAGAATCCACCCTTCCGGACCGGCCAGCCTGCACAACCAGCCCAATGTCCCAATAACCGCCAAAATACTCCCAAAATGCCCTAAAAGGTCCAATCTACCAAGAATATCACCCCAACCGCCCCCAACCCGGTTCAGCCGAAACAAGCACAAGTCCAACCCCCAAACCAATCCTAAGAAGCAAATGTCCTAAAAAGTCCCAGCACCTTAAAAATCCCACCTTCAAGGTCATCATCCTGCGCCATCATGGTGAGCCCCGTCGAACCACACGTCGAAGGGCCGACCCACTTCCCGCAATTCCGACCCCCCCAACCTGTCATTCCGAACCGTAGGGAGGAATCTAAAATCCCTGCCAAACCCAATCCCCAACTTCGGATTCCACCTTCCCTGCCAAACCCAATCGGACTCTACCTGGACAAGTTACTGACCCCTTGGGGCTTGGGCCGGTGGTTGCGCTGATTTGCGGGTTTCTATATCTTAGGTTGGGGCAACCGTTGAGGGTGGTGAGCGTTGGGAGGGCCTGTTGAAGAGGGTGCGGCGTCCCAGTGGGGACGTCTTTGGATAAGAAGTTTATGTCGAAAATTTTGGTTACCGATGCCATCGCGTCTGAGGGGTTGGACCTTTTGGGGACGCAGGCGGAGGTGGACGTCAAGCGGGGATTGAAGGAGTCGGAACTGGTGGACACCATCGGGGATTACGAGGCCCTGGTGGTCCGCAGCGAGACGAAAGTAACCCCCAAGGTCATCGAGGCCGGCGCCAGGCTGCGGGTGATTGCCCGGGCCGGCATCGGCGTGGACAACATCAACCTGGAGGCCGCGACCCAAGCCGGGATTCCGGTGGTCAACGCTCCCCTCGGCAACACGGTGGCCGCCGCCGAGCATACGTTGGCGTTGATGCTGGCGTTGGCCCGCAACGTGCCGCAGGCGTATGCGTCGATGCGGAAAGGGGAGTGGCGGCGCAGCGAGTTCATGGGCATCGAGGTACGGGACAAGGTGTTGGGGGTGGTCGGGCTGGGGCGCGTCGGGACGGAAGTAGCGCGGCGGGCCCGGGCCTTTGGGGTGCAATTGCTGGCCTACGACCCCTTCGTATCGCCCGACTTTGCTGGGCGGCTGGGAGCGCGGCTGGTGGGCCTGGAAGAGCTGTTGAGCGCCGCCGATTTCGTGACGCTGCACACGCCCTTGACTCCCAGCACCAACAAGCTGATCGGAGCGCGCGAGCTGGCCCTGATGAAGTCCGACGCGCGGCTCATCAACGTGGCGCGGGGTGAACTTGTTGACGAAGCGGCGCTGCTGGAGGCATTAGACGCCGGGAAGCTGGGCGCGGCGGCGTTGGATGTCTTTACCGACGAGCCGCCCAAGGATTGGAGTCTGGCCCAACACCCCAAGGTCATTGCCACGCCCCACCTGGGGGCGTCGACGGAGGAGGCGCAACGGGAGGTAGCCATCGAAGCCGCCGAACAGGTCCTGGCCATCCTGGCCGGGCGGCCGGCGGCCAACACGGTGAACGCGCCCTTTGTGCGGCCCGAAGTCCAGGAGATTGTGGCCCCCTACATCCTGGTGGCGGGGCTGCTGGGCAAGCTGTTGACCCACCTGGCGGAAGACCAATTCGTGGGCGTCACAGTCCAGTACCAGGGGGAGGTGGCGGAGCACGACACGGCCATTTTGGGGGCGTCGGTGCTGGAAGGGCTGCTGTCGCCGGTGATTGCGGAGCAGGTCAACGTCATCAACGCGCCGCTGTTGGCGCGGCGGCGGGGCCTGAGCATCACCGAGCAGAAGAGCAGTCAGAGCGCCGAGTATGCCAGCTTGATTACGGTGACGCTGCATACCACCAAGGAGGGGATCAGCCTAGCGGGGACGTCGCTAAAAGACGGGCCGCGCATCGTCAAGGTTAACGATTACCCCATGGACCTGGAGTTGTCGGCTCCGTATTTGCTGTTTGTCGACAACCGGGACCAACCCGGGTCGGTGGGCGCGGTGGGCACGGTGGCGGGGCGGCACAACATCAACATCAGCTTCATGAAGGTGGGGCGGTTGAGCCCCCGGGGGCGGGCCATGATGGTATTGGGGTTGGACGATCCGGTGCCCGCGCCGGTGCTGCAAGAGATTCAAGACCTGCCTCACGTTTACAGCGCGCGGCTGGTGGAGCTTTAAGACAGGAAGGTGGTTCGACGGGCTCACCACGGACGGGTTGGGGAGGCTTACTACGAAATGGGTTGGGGAGGCTCACCACGAACGGGATAGGTGTTTAGTGCGACCGTCCGTTGGCCCTTCGACGGGCTCAGGGCGAACGGACTGGGTGTTTGCAGGGTTGGGGTGGTTCGACGGGGCTCAACACGAAACGGGTTGGGGAGGCTCACCACCAACGGGTTGGGTGTTTAGTGCGACCGTCCGTTGGCCCTTCGACGGGCTCAGGACGAACGGACTGGAGGGTGGGGGGCTCGCCACCAATGGGATTGACGTATAAAAGGGAAAATAGGAGGACTTGAAATGGGTGATCGCATCGCTATTATGGGAGCCGGAGCTTTGGGCAGCTACACGGCGGCGTATCTGTCGCGGGAGGGTGAGGACGTTACGATCATTGATATGTGGCCGGAGCACGTCGAAAAGGTGCGGGCCGACGGTCTGCGGGCCAGCGGCAGTCAGGGCGACTTCACCGTGCCGGTGAAGGCCATGCACCTGACCGATGCCCAGGGGATCACGGAGGCCTTCGACTACGCCTTCATCTCCATGAAGTCCTACGACACCGAATGGGCGACGCATTTCATCAAGCGGTACGTGAAGCCGGAAGGATATTTTATCTCGTTGCAGAACTGCTGGAACGACCCGATTATCGGGGGGATCGTGGGGCAGGACCGGGAGATTGGGTGCATCGCGTCGCACATTGAGGTGGCGCTGTGGGAGCCGGGGCACGTCAACCGGGGCGGCGCGCCCGGGCGGGACCACGGCTACACGGTGTTCCGGGTGGGGGAGCAGGACGGGAAGATAACTCCTCGGTCGGAGCACATCGCCGGCAAGATGGACGTTATCGACGCCGCCTATGCCACCGATAACCTGTGGGGCGAGCGGTGGGCGAAGTTGTGCCAGAACGGGATGGGCAACGCAATCTCGGCGATGTCGACGCTGGGTTCCCAGGACATGGCTGACGACTTGCGCTGCCGGATGATCCGGATTCACCTGGCCAAGGAAGGGGCGCAGGTGGGGTTGGCCCAGGGGTTGGACGTGGTTGCCATCAACGGGAAACCGGCGGCGGTGTGGGCCGATGCCGACACGGGGGACGTTTACGAGGAGCTGGACGATTTCATGTCGACCCAGCGGGGCCGGGTGAACTGGCTGGCGTCGATGGCCCAGGACGTGCACAAGGGGCGGCACTCGGAAATCGACTTCATGAACGGGTTGATTTGCAGCAAGGGCCGGGAGAATGGGGTTGAGACGCCGTTCAACGACGCCATTGTGGAGGCAATGCACGGGGTTGATGATGGGTCGATAAAACCGGGGCCGGAGGTGGTGCAGAGCATAATTAACGCGGTGGGGCGGTAGGGAGCAACCCCGTTTAAAAGGCCGGGGTTTAGGTCCTACGTGACGCTCTGGACGACACTTTAAAGGAACTGAAGTCCTTGGCGTAGGGGTTGGTTCCCTGACCTGGGCGAATTATAATGGTGTCCCTGCCAAAATTTGCGGGCGTAGCTCAGTGGTAGAGCTCTAGCCTTCCAAGCTAGTCACGTGGGTCCGATTCCCATCGCCCGCTCCAAGGAATTTTGAAAGTAAAGCCCCGCCTGTTTTGAGTTGGCGGGGCTTTTTGCTGGGTGGTGGTTTCAAGGGCTCACCAGGAACCGGGTAGGGTTAGGCGGGGAGGAGGCGATGGAGAGTTTTGGAAAATTGTTCCTGGTCCAGGTTGACGGCCAGGAGGCCATCTTCGTTGGGGGCGAAGATTTCTGGTTGGTGGAGTTCGGTAATCAGGGCGGTTACCAGGTTTTGGCGGGACTCTTCGGTTAGTGCGTCGGTTTGCTGGGGGTTGGAGTCCAGGCTGCGGTTTATTTCTTCGGTGAGAAGTTCAACTTCTACGGCGTTGCGTTGGATTTGGCCGATGCCCTGGAGGTGGTTGCCCAGGTAGCAGCCGCCGAACTGGAACCACTGGCAGTTGCGGCCGTCGATGTCGGCTTCCCATTGGTAGCGGGGCTCCAACTCGTGGCCGGTGAGGTAGTCCTTGACCAGGGCGTCTTCGCTGTCCGGGTTTTCGAGGTCGAAGGCCATTTGGACGGTGTACATGAAGAACCCGGCGGGTTCGACTTTGATGAACATTATTGGACCTCCGCGCCGAGGTTTACTTTTAAATTTCTACCAACATGGTGGTGGTCAGCGGTTGGGGTGGGGTAATTCCCTCCGCCCGCATACCTTGGAGGTGGAGTTTGATGGCTTCGTGGACTAACACGCGGATTTCTTCTTCCGTTGTCCCGGTGGCGACACAACCAGGCAAATCGGGAACGAAAGCCGAGTAGTTGTTTGGTGTCTTTTCTACTACTACCACGTATTTCATTGCTATTCTGTCTCTGTTAACCCGGCTTGTTTACGAATACTAGCCCAAGTGCCTGGAGCTAAGTCGTGGCTGGGATGACCTGCAATCGTTACCGTACCTGGCTTGTTCGGGTGACGGAACTGCCGGTGACTGCCGCGCGTCCTCGCTAACCGCCAACCATCCTGTTGCAACATCCTTACTGCATCCCGAACCTTGGGCATATTTCTTGAGAGGGTCTTTTGGTAGTGATTATGTCTCGAAAAACGGCCGTGCGGGGGTTTAGAGGCCCTGGACGAAGCGGGTTAGGCGGTCCAGGGCGATTTGGATGTTCTCTTCGGAGTTGGCGTAGGAGAGGCGGACGTAGCCTTCGCCGTACTCGCCGAAGGCGGAGCCGGATAGGATGGCCACCCCCGCTTCCTGCAAGGAGCGTTCCTCGAACTCGGCGCTGGACAGGCCGGTGCCCTGGATGCTGGGGAAGACGTAGAAGGCGCCTTCGGGTTCGGGGCAGTTGATGCCGTCGATGCTGCGGAGGCCGTCGGTAATCAGGCGGCGGCGTTGGGAGAACTCGGCGGTCATGGCGTGTACCTCGTCCTGGGGGCCGTCCAGGGCGGCGATGGCGGCGATCTGGCTGAAGGTGGCGGCACAGGAGACGCTGTTGACCGCCAGTTTGGTGATGTGGGGGACCAGTTCCGGGGGCATGATGCCGTAGCCCAGCCGCCAGCCGGTCATGGCGTAGCTCTTGGAGAAGCCGTCGAGGATGATGGTGCGCTGGGGCATGTCGGGAAAGGCGGCGATGCTGAAGTGTTTGCCGGTGTAGATGATGTCCTTGTAAATCTCGTCGGCCATCACGTAGATGTCGTCCCGCTGCTTGACCAGGTTGGCGATGGTCTCCAATTCCTGGCGGGTGAGGGCGGAGCCGCAGGGGTTTTCCGGGGAATTGAGGATGATGAGGCGGGTCTTATCGGTGATTTTGGAAGCCAGGTCGTCGAGGTCCGGGTGGTAGCCCGACTCCTCGAAGAGGCGCATGGGGACGGGGGTGGCGCCGGAAAAGCGGATCATAGACTCGTAGATGGGAAAGCCGGGGTTGGGGTAGATAATTTCGACGCCGGGTTCACCGATGGCCAGCATCACGTAGAACATGATGGGCTTGGCCCCGGGGGTGACGACGACGTGGGACGGGTCGGTGTCGATGCCGCGCACTTCCCGGCTGTTGCGAGCGATGGCCTCGCGCAGTTGGGGGAGGCCGGGGGTGGGGCCGTAGTGGGTCTGGCCGTCCTGGAGGGCGCGGATGCCGGCCTCGACGATGTGGCGGGGAGTGTCGAAGTCGGGTTCGCCGATTTCCAGGTGGATAACGTCCTTGCCCTGGGCTTCCAGGGCCCGGGCCTTGGCCAGGACCTCGAAGGCGGTCTCGGTGCCCAGGTCCATCATTCGGCTGGCTACGGTCATGTATCCTCCTTGGCTTGGTATAGGAGCGGCTATTCCTGGGGGCGGGGCGGAATCCTAGACAGGACGAAAGTGAAGACCTTGTCGGCGGCTTCCAACGCGACCTCCGCTTGGGAGAGGTCGTACTGAATCAGGATGAAACCATTGTCATTGGTAGCGTAACGGGTGTCCAGGTAAAAACCGGTTACGGTGTGGGCATCGTCGGCAATGGCAACGGAATCGGGGTCCTGCGCGGCGCACCTTTGGGCCAATTCATCCACCGAATGGGAGCGTTCCAGGATAAAGCCGCAGTAGATGAGGAAAGCTTTGAGGGATTTTTCGGTGGCCTGCTGGGCGTGGAAGCAGGCGAAGTTAGCGAAGCCCGCATTGAACACCACACGGCTTACTCTCAAGTCGTCTGCGGCGGAGTCCAGCCAGACGTGCCCGTTGCGTAGACGCGATTCCATTGTCGGTTCCTTGAGCCGGGACTTTAGGGAAGGGGGTCCGGGGGCGGGGTTGCGGTCGTAGACTACCACGCCGTCGGTGAAGGCCGCGGCCAGGAAGGGGTTGCGCCGTTCAATCATCCTTGCCACTTCATGGGTGGTGTAGACGATGATGTCCACTCCCACGCCCAGATGGGCGGGAAGGAGGTCTGTGCATTCCCTCGCGCGGTCGTGGCGGGGCAGGTCAGTATCTTTGATGACTATGAGGTCGATGTCGCTGCCTTCCCCGGCGTCGCCGCGGGCCAGCGACCCGAAGAGGACTATCTGCTCGGGCCGACAAGCCTTGAGCCCTTCGATGACCCGTTGCAGGGCGGCTAGCAGGTAAGCGGGTTGGGTTGCGGGGGTGGTCATTGGGGTTGGACCTCGTTCATTCACGGTTAGGCTGGGGACATTTTAACACTGGTTAGGGCTGGACCCGGTTTTGGATGCGGACGGGCAGGCCGTAG
Source organism: Dehalococcoidia bacterium (assembly GCA_965205495.1). Taxonomy (GTDB): domain Bacteria; phylum Chloroflexota; class Dehalococcoidia; order Lucifugimonadales; family UBA3495; genus CATOSK01. Next base: position 2,760,760 of record CBDBHA010000002.1, on the reverse strand, counting down.
ATGGAGATGAAGCCCTCGGCGGCGGAGTGGTCGAACTCGTCGCCCCGGTCGTAGGTTGCCAGTTGGTGTTGGTAGAGAGCCTGGGGAGCCTGGCGGCCGACCACGGTGCAGGCGCCACGGTGCAGGCGCACCCGGATGTCGCCGGTGACGTAACGCTGGGTGCTCTGAACGTAGGCGTCCAGGTCCTGGCGGTGGGTGGTGAACCAGAGGCCGTTGTAGACGATGTCGGCGTATTCCTGGGCGAGGCGGGCCTTGGTCCTGGCTTGGTCTTTGCTGAGGGTCATGGCCTCCAGGGACTGGTGGGCGGCGTGGAGCAGCACGGCGGCGGGGGCCTCGTAGATTTCACGCGACTTGATGCCCACCAGCCGGTTTTCAACGTGGTCGATGCGGCCCACGCCATTTTCGCCGGCGATGGTGTTGAGGTGGCGGATGAGGGCCGCGCCGTTCATGGCCGCGCCGTCGACGGCGGTGGGTATGCCCTGTTCAAAGTGGATTTCCAGGTAGGTTGGGCCGGAGGGTGTTTCGTTGACCGGCTTGGTCCACTCGAAGGCTTCTTCCGGCGGTTCCAGGTTGGGGTCTTCCAACTCGCCGGCCTCGGCGCTGCGGCCCCAGAGGTTTTCGTCCGTCGAGAAGCGGCTGCGGCTGGGGCTGATGGGGAGGTTGCGCTCCCGGGCGTAGTCCAGTTCGTCTTCACGGGACATGCCCCAGTCGCGGATGGGGGCGATTACGCGGACCCCGGGGGCCAGGGCGGCGACGCCAACGTCGATACGCACCTGGTCGTTGCCCTTGCCGGTGCAGCCGTGGGCCACGGCGGAGGCCCCTTCGGTGAGGGCGGCTTGGGCGAGGCAGCGGGCGATGAGGGGGCGGCCCAGGGCGGTGGCGAGGGGGTAGGCCCCTTCGTAGATGGCGCCGGCTTGGAGGGTGGGGAAGATGAACTCTTCAACCAGGGTGTCCTGGGCGTCGATGGTCAGGGCCTTGGACGCGCCCACGGCGAGGGCACGGCTGCGGATGGCATCCAGGTCCACCATGCCGAGGTCCATGGTCAAGGTGATGATTTCGGCGCCGTACTGTTCCTTGAGCCAGGGGACGGCCACCGAGGTATCCAGCCCGCCGCTGAAGGCGAGGACTATTTTATCTACTGACATTACCTTTTCGTTTACTCCTTTTGCTGGAAAAGTCAATATTGCGGACCGCTTCCCTGGTTTCCGGCTTACCTGCCCCCCAGGCCGGCGATGCGGACCCCAGCTTCGGTTGCTACGACGAAGTTGTTGGCTAGCCGGTCGGGGTATTGTTCTAGCAACCTGCTGAGGACCGCGATTTTATTATCGGCGCGTTCATCATCTAACCTCAGCAACACCACCCCATTGTGGTTCTTTCGTTCTCGGAAGACCATTTCACCAAAGTCTTTGTCACAAGTGATCAAAATACGGTTCTCATCGATCGCCATTTGCAGAACCTTGTCGTCGTCCGAGCCACGGGCGACTTGATGAATCGAACGGACGTCATGTTGAAGTTCAACTAGCCACATTGCGACGGTGGGGCCAGCGCATTCGTCTACAAGAAAGCGAATTTATTGGCTCTCGACCGCCAAAGGAATAAAGTCGGTGTTTTCGAGGGCTTCCTTGGCGAAACCGATACAGGCCAGCACGTCTCCGCGGGTCAGGTCCTGGTATTCGCCAATAATGTCTTCGATAGTTGAGCCATGGGCGAGCATTCCCAGGATGAACTGAACGGTCATCCTGGTCCCCCGAATAACCGGCTTGCCCACCATTACCTTGGGATCAATGATTATGCGTTCCAAATTTCCATACCTTTTTGCCCTGTGGACGCCAAACTAATGATCGGGGAAGCATCGCTCACAACGACCAAACCAATGGTTATCCTTGCAGCGTCTTCAAGTCCTCTTGGAACTCGGTAACGCCGTAGTGGACCGGTATCTGGCGGTGGCCCAATACCCGAAGAAACTCAGCTTGGCTGGTTCGGGCCAGCCGGCTCGCTTGCCCCAAGGTTAGTCTCTCTTGCTGGAAAAGCAAGACGGCAATCTCTTCCCGAAGCTCCTCTTCAGACAGGCCGGCGATACGCAGCAAATCATCGGAAATTACCAGACTCATGATTTTGCGGCTTGCTCCTCCCACAACTTGACGGCGAAGGTTAAACCTTTGCCAGGGCGTTTTCCAGGCGACCGACGGCCTCGTCAATCTCCTCGGCGGTGACGGTGAGGGGGGGCATGAAGCGGACCGCGTTGGGGCGGACGCCGTTGAGCAAAATCCCGGCTTCGTTGGCGTTGGTCAGCACCTGCCCGGAGATATCGCCGTCGAATTCCATGGCGGTGAGGAGTCCCTTGCCCCGGACGTCGGTAATAAAGGAGAAACGGGCCTTGAGGCCGTTGAGGCGGTCCATCAGGTGGGTCTCCATATCCTTGACGTGGGCCGGGATGTCATTGTCGATAAGGAACTTGGTGCCGGCGTAGGCGGCGGCGGTGGTCAGGGCGTTGCCGCCGAAGGTCGAGCCGTGGTCGCCGGGGACCAGGGCCATTGCCGCTTCCTTGGACATGAAAGCGCCGATGGGGACGCCGTAGCCCAGGCCCTTGGCCAGGGTCATAACGTCGGGCTCCACGTTGTATTCCTGGTATCCAAACAGGCTGCCCAGGCGTCCCAGTCCGGTCTGGACCTCGTCGAGAATCAGCAGCAGGTTGTTCTGGTCGCACCACTGCCGGACGCGGACCAGATAGTCGTCGTCGGGGATGTTGACGCCGCCCTCGCCCTGCACCGGCTCCAGCATCACCGCGGCGGTTTGGTCGGTGGTGGCGTTCATGATGGCTTCAACGTCGTTGAAGTCGACGTGGACGAAGCCGGGTTGCAGGGGCAGGAAAGCCTCCTGGTAGTGGGGTTGGCCGGTGGCGGCGACGGTGGTGGCGGTGCGGCCGTGGAAGGAATTGAAGGCGGTAATGACCTCGTAGGCCCCGTCCCGGTGCAGCTTGCCGTACCGCTTAGCCAGCTTCAATGCGCCCTCGTTGGCCTCGGCGCCGCTGTTGCCGAAAAAGACCCGGTCGAGGCAGCTATTTTCGACCAGGAGCTCGGCCAGTTGGAGCTGGGGGACGGTGAAGAATTGGTTGGAGGTCTGGAGCAGGGTGCCGGCCTGCTCGACGATGGCCTGGGTGATGACGGGATGGCAGTGTCCCAGGTTGTCGACGGCCCAGCCGGCCACAAAGTCCAGATATTCCTTGCCGTCGGCATCCCAGACCCGGGTGCCCTCACCCTTGACGATGACCACCGGCTGGCGGCGGACCGTCTGGGCGTAGTATTTCTGTTCGATAGCGATCCACTCTTCGCTCTTGGTCATGGGGTTCCTCCTTCTTTTTCATCAGGGGGTAACTCCCCCGTACCCTCCGGCGTTTTGGGGGACAAATCCCCCTGAAGCGCTTCTCTCAGTTGGGATAATCCTCGTTCCAGTTGGTCCAATGACTCTTGCAATTCGTTGACCTGCTCGTCCAACTGTTGCAGTTGCGGCAAGGGTCCATCGCGGGGGGAGGCGGCTTCGACCAGCCTGGTGATTCCTTCCTGGATGGTGTCGGCCATAACCAGGTTGTTGCCGTCGGCTAGTATAACCTTTTTTAGCTCAGGAAAGGCCAAGGCGGACGATTGGAGATACAGAGGTTCAACGTAGATTATCGTATCGGCGATGGGAATTACCAGCACTTGCCCCCGGATAATATCGGAGCCCGAGCCCGCCCCCCAGAGGGTGAATTGCTGGGAAACCGACTGGTCGTTTTCGATGCGGGCCTCCACCTGGTTGGGGCCGTCGATCTGCCGGTGTTCGGGCAGATGAAAGCTGAGCACCTGGCCGTAGTTGGGTGGGTCGCTGCGGGCGGCCAGCCAAGCCACCAGGTTTTTCTTCCCGCTGGCGGGAGTTAGAGGCAAGAGCAGCACGAACTCTTCCCGTTGCCGGCCGGGGAGCTGGAGGATCAGGTAGGAGGGCACCACGGCCAGGCCGGGCTTGGCGATGCTGGTCTCCAGGGGGATGGCCCATTGCTCCGCCCCGTTGAAAAACACCTGGGGGTCGGTGACGTGGTAACGGAGGTAAAGCTGGGCCTGGGTGGAGAAGATGCCGTTGGGATAGCGCCAGTGCTCCCGCAGGTCGGCGGGCATTTCGGAACCGTCCTGGAACAAGGCGGGAAAGGCTCGGCGGTACATCTGGGTGAGGGGGTCTTGCGGGTCGATGACATAGAACACGACATCGCCGTTGTAGGGGTCGATGGTCACCTTGACGCTGTTGCGGATGTAGTTGAAGGGCGGGTTGTCGTCGGGCGGTTGGAAGGGAGTGGAATAGGGGTAGCGGGTGGTGGTGGTGTAAGTGTCCAGAATCCACCAGAGCTTGCCCTGAGAGTCCAGCACCGGATAGGGGTCCCGGTCCAGTTTCAGGAAGGGGGCCAGGGTCCGGACCCGTTCTTTTATCTGACGGCGGTATTGCAACCGGCTGTGGGGCTCGATGCGGTCGCTGAGCAGCACGTTGATGTCGGCCAGTTGGATGGCGAAGGCCAGGCGCCGCAGGGTGGAGTCCAGGTGGATTCCGCCGGAGCCGGCGTAGCCGGTATATTCGGGGTCGGGGTTCACTTCCCGCAAGCTGGTGTTGACGATGGCGAATGTTGCAGGCGACTCGCCGTAGTAAATTTCGGGGAGGGAGACCGGGAGTTCGCTCTGGATGGGGATGTCGCGGATCAAGAACTCGGGCCGCCCCTCTCCCGGGGTAAAGCCGGTGACGGGGCTCATGGCGACGCCATAGCCGTGAGTGTATTGGAGCCGGCTGTTAACCCAGTTTTGGTCTTGGGACAGAGTATCCGGGTTCAGCTCGCGGGCCGCCACCAGGACCTGCGTCAGTTCGCCGTCCACCCGGTAGCGGTCGGAGTCCATGTTAAGGAAGTTGTAATACAGGTTGATAAATTGGAGCTGGTTGTAGACGTCCTTCAAAGGGGACGGTTCCCAGAGGCGGATGTTTTCCACCGTGTTCTGGTTCTCGTCGATGGCGGCCTGGTCCAGCCGGCCGTCAGCAGCGTAGGGGCGTTCCTGGATTTGGTCCAGTTGATAGGCGGCGCGGGTGGCCAGGATGTTGTTGCGAATGTAGGGTTCCTCCCGGGTGAACAGGTTGGGAGAGACCTGAAACCGCTGGAACAGGGCGGGAAAGGCCAACCCCGCCAGCAGCGCCATGACCACCCAGAGGCTGAAGGAACCGAAGACGAGGCGCAGGCCCCTATAGAATGGGCTTATGCCCAAGCCCACCGCCGCCAGCAGGGCGATGACGGTGAGGAACCATAGCACCGGGATGCGGGCTTTGATGTCGGTATAGGTTGCCCCGTAGACGACGGCGACCCCGGAGGAGAGGACAAGCTCGTAGATGTTCAGGACGTGCTGGAAGGCCAGGGTCAGCATGAGGAAGGCGCCCAGGTAGGCCAGGTGTTTCAGCATACGGGGGCTGATCAGCAGGTTGACGCCCCGCAGGCTGAAGATTGCCACGTAAAGGGCCAGCGAGGCCGCGAGGGCGGTGATTATCAAGCCCATCAGCCAGCCCTGGACCAGGTTGAGCAGGGGGAGGACGACCACGTAGAAGGAAACGTCCCTTCCGAAGGCGGGGTCGGCCACCTGAAAAGGCACGTAGTTGAAAAGCAGCAGCAGCGGCTCCCAGCGGGCGGCGGCGGCGGAGCCAAAGATGGGGGCGGATATGAGAACGGTCAAAATTGCCACGGCGCCGGCCACGGCATACATCAGCCGGAGGGATTCGGCGGTGATGGGCAGGGTCGAGGGGCCGCGGGACAAACGAGCGGCCAGGTAAAAGTTTGCGCCGAGAAGGGCGCCGGACAGAATGGTCCCGCCCGCGAACAGTCCTGCCTTGGCCAGGGCGATTTTGGTGAAGACTCCGAGGAAACCCAGGTGACTGAACCAGAGGACGTTGGTGTAGATGCCAATGCCCCACCAGAGCAGGAGAAGGGTCAACGCCAGGGCCAGCAGGATGGCGGTGAAGCGGATTAAGCGGCGCAGGTGAAGGGCGGAGATGCCGGGCAGGACGGTGGCCGAACCTTCGGCGTCGTTGCTGAGGTCGTAGCTCATGGGGGGATTCTAACAGGTTGCGGAAAATGCCTGCATTTTGGAATTGTCCATGAAGGGGTAACGCCGCAGGAATTTAGGTGTTGGACGCCGCACGGGTTCTCGTTTGGGAGTGTGGGATAAAACGGATGGAGGCGTGATCTTGGGAGAGTCTCGGCAGGCGGATTAAAACGGGAGGAACGAGGTCAGTGGATGGAACCGAAAGGCACACTAACCGAACAGTTGGATGAGCCAGGCGAGGAATTCCTTACAGGGGTAGCCATTAACATCCAAGTCTCCGGCGCCGACGGCTGCTCCCATTCGGCTGGGTTCCTTTCTGGCGGCCAGCCAGGAATAAAGTTCGGCTTTCTGGGTCTTGTCCACAGGGAATTTCCTATCTCCGGCATTGATTTGATTGATGTAACCCCGGGATAACGGCCATACCGGGTCATTACCGGGAATCATCTTGGCGACGAAATCCTCAAGTTCTCCTTTAGACCCATTATCCGGCATCAACCAAATGCCCACGCGGGGCTGGAAGGTTTGCTCCGGTATTATCGTACCGTTTTGGCTAGGGGTGAGAGGGGTTTGAACCTTTTCCCGGGATAATTCTTGCTTTATCCTGTCCCAGCAATCCTCAACGTCGTCGTCGGTATCAACGACGATACCCAAGGTCTGACGCCCTGCAACTACGACCTCTTGGCGGATAGAACTAATCAGTTCGCTCTGGTTGCCTTTGTCAGAGATTAGGAAGGTCGACATGTGACCGTTCAAGGTCACGCGCATCTCATATTCTAACCTTGCAATTGAAAATGTTGAGGGGTGTTGCCCGCAAAATTGCCAAACGAAGTGTTTGTCGTCTTGCCCTTCCACAAGGAGAATGCGATTAGTTGTCACCAGGCTCTCGGGGGAGACCACCGTTACCTTATTTCAATCCGTTGGGCAATGGCGATGCGGAGGTCTTCCTCGGTGTATTCCACGGCCCGCATTCGGTCACCTATTCGGTCTATACGTAAAAGAAGCCCTTCGGTTTTTTCTCGTTCAGCAGCAGCCTGTCTGAAGCCTGCCACGCAGTCCAAACTGTGCGTAGTTGCTAGGACTTGCACGTTGAGGTCTTCCGCCAGCCGAAATACCATACGCCACACATCGAGCTGCACCGTATAATGCATACCATTCTCGAACTCATCAATCAAAAGAACTCCGCCGTCGACGTTGACGAGTGATAAAATTATGCCGAAAAGCCGATTCATGCCATCCCCGAATGAGTGGAGCGGCACCCGCCGACCAAAGTTGTCGGAGCGTACCACGGCTGTCCTGGCAGAACTCAAAGATTGTTCGCCAACCATCGAAACAGCAGAAATCTGCGGGTCTATGATTCGCAACGCTTCCACAACATGCGGTTCCTGTTCAGTTATCGAGATGTTGTCCCATAAGGGTCCCAGCATTGCCGTCCGATCTTGTCCAGAAGCATTGACGAGCCGGGAGGACACTCGGCGCTGGTTGGAACGAAAGCGAGCGCGACGGGTGGAAGCGAATCTATCAATTCGCCCAAAATTGTAGACTCTTCTGTTTTTCCCGGTTGTAACGATCAATGCCGGTATATTGGCGTGTTCCCCAGGGGGGTCCGTTTCAGCAGGAATTAATCTAGTGCTGCCGTCCTCCTCGATTATTTCCGAGAACCAGCCTACCTGCAAATGTATTTGATGGGAGTTATCGCCGCATGAGATCACAATTGGGTCCGAGCACTCCGAAAGTTGCGGAAACCCGTGGAAAAGTGCGGACAGGAGGAAAGTCTCGCTGCTGGGACTTTCCCCATCGTTAGAAAATGCCTCGGTATCCTGTTCTCGGAACTGCAATATTTCGCCTATCACCTCAGGGGTTGCTCCTTCCATGAGCAGGCGGACTCCTTCAAGGATTGAGGTTTTGCCGGTATCATTCATCCCCGCAATTAACGTTACGCGGGCCAATTTAGGTATGGACAGGTCTCCAATCCCCCTGAAGCCCCTTATTGAAAGGCTCGGAAGGTGAAGGTTATCTTCACGTTGTTCAGTGGACATGATCTGCTGTCCTTCGCTGCGGTTATCCTGCGCTGGCGTCTGTTGTAGTCCGGTTGCCAAATAGTCTAATCACCCTCCGCCCTCCCTGCAATCCCAAGTCTACCGCCGCTGGGCTGCCTAACGTGAGTTTCGAGGAACACAATGAAATGCACAATCATTGGCGATTCCGCTCGTTCGGGGATGTAGGGCCACCCCACCCGCGGACCTGGTTCTACGGCGGGGCTAGAGGGCGGCGACGATCCGGGTGCCGGATGCGGAACCGTTGAGGCAGTTGAGCAGCATATCGGGCTGGGTGCCGTCGACGATGTCGGCCTGGGGCACCTGCTCCAGGGCGAGCAGGCAGGCGTCCAGCTTGGGAATCATGCCGCCGCTGATGACCGGGGAACGGCGGAGGATGCTGGCCCGCCGCAGGTCGAGGTGGGGGATGACTCTCCCGTTGCCGTCCATTATCCCGGGGACGTCGGTGAGGAAGATGAGGCGTTCCGCCCCCAGTGCCCGGGCAACCGCTCCGGCTACGGTGTCACCGTTGATGTTCAGCGGTTTGCCGGCGTGGCCGGTGCCGTCGTGACGGTGCATGGCCAGGGGGGCCATCATGGGGATGAACCCGCTGTCGCTCAGGGCTTGCAGGGGGGCGGGGTTGACCTGGGTAATCTCGCCCACGAACCCCAGGTCCGGGTTGGCGATGTAGGCTTCCAGGATACCGCCGTCGATGCCGCTGATGCCCACGGCCCGTCCGCCCAGATTGTGGAGCATACAGACCAGTTCCTTGTTGATGAGGCCGGTGAGCACCGCGACCACGATGTCCAGGCTGGGGGCGTCGGTGACGCGGAGGCCGTTGACAAAGCGGGGCGGAATGCCCTGACGCTGCATCCAGTCGGAGATGACGTTGCCGCCGCCGTGCACCACCACCACGTTTTGCCCCTGTTGTTGCAGGGTAACCAGGTCTTTGAGGCTGGTATCGTGGCTGCCCAGGGTGCTGCCCCCGATTTTAACGACTATCGGTGGGCCCGACACTCTCTCCTCCAAATAGATAAACGTGGCCTAGCATGGCGAAATGAACGCGCGACCGGATGGTCTTGGGTGGTCCCGAAACAGCTTAGGTGGTGTAGGCGCTGTTGATGATGACGTATTCCTGGGTCAGGTCGCAGCCCCAGGCGGTGGCCTCGCCGGGGCCAAGGTTGAGGTTTACCCGAATCGACACTTCGGGTTGCCGCATCAGGGCCACCACCGCGTCCCGGTGGAAGGGCACCGGACTGCCGGCCTCCATGATGCACACCCCGTTGACGAACAGGTCAATCTTGCTTTCGGCGGCGGCGGCTCCGCTGCGTCCCACGGCCATGAGAATCCGGCCCCAGTTGGGGTCGGCGCCGTAGACCGCCGACTTGACCAGGTTGGAGGCGGATATGGTGCGGGCCGCCTTGCGGGCGTCGTCCAGCGTCGCGGCCCCGCTGACTTCGACGGTTATCAGATGAGACGCCCCTTCGCCGTCCCGGGCCAACTCCCGGGTGAGGTAGATGCACGTCTCCAGGAGGGCCTGCCGGAAGGTATCGGCTTCGGGAGATCCGGCGGATATGGGGGTGTTGCCGGCCATGCCGTTGGCCAGGACCAGCACCGTGTCGTTGGTGCTGGTGTCGCCGTCCACCGACAGCATGTTCAGGGACGAGTCGGCCACTTCGCGCAGGGTGTCCTGAAGGAAGTTGGCTTCCACGGCGGCGTCGGTGGTGATGAAAGAAAGCATGGTGGCCATGTTGGGGTGAATCATCCCCGACCCCTTGGCCACGCCACCCAAATGGACCTGGCGCCCTTCGATTCCAAAGGACACCGCCACTTCCTTGGGGCGGGTGTCGGTGGTCATCATGGCCCTGGCTACGTCATGGCCTCCGCCGGGGGAAAGCTGGATAACGTCGACGCCGGTGCGGATGAGGGACATGGGGAGTTCGACGCCGATGACGCCGGTGCTGCAAACCAGGACTTCGTTGGGTTGGGCGCCGATTTTGCGGGCGGCCAGGGATGTCATTTCCTGGGCGTCGATGTACCCCTGCCGCCCCACGGAGGTGTTGGCGATGCCCGCGTTGACGATGATGGCCCGGGAAAGGCTCTGGGCCAGGTTTTCGCGGTTAACGGTGACGGTGGAGGACTTGATGGCGCTGGTGGTGAAGACGCCGGCGGCGACGCAGGGGAGGTCGGAGACGATGAGGCCCAGGTCGAGCTTGTCTTCGGAGTAGGTCTTGAGCCCAGCGTAGGTGGCCCCGGCGGAGAAGCCCTGGGGCGTGGTAACGGCGCCGTCATCGATGAAGGTGATTGGGCCGGGCATTTGAATAACTCCCCCGCAGCAGATGAGTTTTTCCAACGAGGCGGCGGGCCTGGGGAATTGGGAGAAAAAAGGGGCGCCCCGCGCGCCGGAAGCGAGTATAACATACCGGTTTTGGGGCCGAAAGCGGAGGTCTTGCCGGGCTGGGGATTTTTGGGTTTTTCAGGTAGAGGTTGGGTGGTGTTGGTGGGGGGAGCCTGTAGTGATTTTGGCGGGGATTGTTGGGTAGGGAGGTTAGACCCCTCGCTACGCTCGGGGTGACAAAGGTCGGTCGGGGTGACACCGGGCTGAGGGCGACCCTTCGGCGAGCTAAAGGCGAACGGAGGGGAAGAGGTGACGGAGGGTGGGTGATGGTTGATGGGCGAAAGACCCTGTCCCGCGTGGGGCAACTGGCGGCGTTGGATGGGCATTTGAGTCTCTAATTGGTTAGTGATACTATCATTACTATCAACCCGATATGATAAGTTGTTATTATTGGAACTGAACAAGCATGAATGATAGTATCTTCGCCCCGAATTTCGAGCTAACCGGGCATATCCAAGGGTTGGTTCAGGACTTGGAGCGGCAACGCTGGTTGATCGATAACCGGCTTTTGATGCCCCGCCATGAAATTTGGCTGCAACGGGAAATCGCGGTCAAGCGGGCCTCCGGCACCACCAGGATCGAGGGAGCCGCCCTCGATGAAAGCGCGGTGGCAGAACTGGTCGGGCGGCGCGTGACGGGCCGATACACCGCAGACGAACAGGCGAACATCAACGCCTTGGAGGCGTACCAATTCATCGACTACCTGAGTGACCAGCCGGACATTCCCATTGATGAATTGGTGATTCGGGAACTGAACCGCAAGTTCATGTACGGCGCTTCGGAAATGCTGACCCCCGGTGTATACCGCCGGGGCCAGAACACGGTTGGACAGTTCAGTCCGCCCGGCCAGGGGGATGTGCCGGTCTTGATGCGGGAGTTCGCCGTTTGGCTGCGGGAAGAGACCGGAATGCACCAGGCCGTGAAGGCTGGGATTGCCCACCTGCACTTGGTGGCGGTACATCCCTTCTGGGACGGTAATGGACGGACGGCGCGGGGCCTTTCCTCCCTGTTGCTGCAACGGTCGTTGTATGGCTTCCGGAAACTGGTGTCTTTGGAGTCCCGTTTGTTTAAAGACCGGGATGAGTATTTCGGCATCTTGGAGCGGACTCTCGGGGAACGTTTCGATAGCGGGTATGACGCAACCCCTTGGTTGGGGTTTTTCCTTCAAGAACTGAACTGGGAGGCGGAGGACTTAGCGGCGACACTCTCCGATTGGCACCGCATGATAGAGGAAGGGCGGAGCCTGTTCGAGGGAAAAGGGTTTTCGGCGCGTCACGTTGATGGAATTGCCTTTGTCCGGCAGGCGGGGAGGATGACCCGCTCGGACTATATGGAAATCACCGGGGTGTCGCCCGCGACGGCGTCGCGCGACCTGGCGGCCCTGGTTGAAGCGGGAGTTTTGCTGGTGGAAGGAAAGACCCGGACCCGGGCGTACCGGTTCAACCCTGATGCCTTCCAGATTGCTACAGCCGTACCCGAAGAGCAGTTGCCGTTGATCCAGGAATAGGGGTTTAGAACCGCGCCGCCCGGGGACGGGGCGGAAATTCTGGACGCTTGACCTTGGCCTGCCTATAATCGTCTTGCCCGGGTTTGGGTATGTCCCGGGGAACATTGTAGTTTTCTTTTGGGGGGTTTTGATGGCTGTGGTCCGTCCTTTTCGCGGGTGCCGGTACGATTCCAGGGTGGCGGGGGAGGCCGGCTCCCTTTTGTGTCCGCCCTACGACATGATCGGTCCTGAGTTGAAGCAGCGGCTGGAAAGCCTCAGTCCCTTCAACGCGGTGCATTTGGAAGGCGGGGAGCAGCCGGACCCGGTGGACCCGGAGGCCGGTTACCGCCAGGCCGCCGGGCTGTTCCAGGACTGGCTGGCGTCGGGGGCGTTGCGGCGGGAGGGGGAACCCTGCTTCTACCTGATGCGTCACAGCTACCGGCTGGGCGGGGTGACCCGCAGCCACTTGGGGCTCTTCGGGGGGGTGCAGGTGGAGGACTACGACGAGGGGGTGGTGCTGCCCCACGAGTTCACCCGGGAGCCGGCGGTGCTGGACCGGGTGGCATTGCTGGAGTTCTGCCGGGCCCAGTTCAGCCCCATCATGACCCTGTACCGGGACGCCGAAGGGACGCTGGCGCCGGTATTCCAAGAAATCATGGCGGCGGAACCCGAGTTGGAAATCGTTGGTGAGACGGAGGACGGCGTCGCGCTGTGGCGGGTGGACTCGCCGGCAGCGCAGCGGGCCATTACCGAGTTCTTCCAAGACCGGCCGCTGTTTCTGGCCGACGGCCACCACCGGTACGAAGCGGCGCTGCGCTTCAACCGTAAGCAGGAGTCCGGCGGCGCCGACGATGCCCACCGTTACGTGATGATGACATTGGTGGAGTTTGACGATCCGGGCCTGCTGCTGCTCCCCTACCACCGCACAATGAACGGCCTGTCCCCGGCGGAGCTGACGCAAATCCGGGAGAACCTGGACGAACTGTTTGAAATCCAGCCGGTGACCCTGGAGGAGGGCGGCATGGGCCGGCTGCTGGAGCAGGTTGCCTTTCTAGGCAAAGACGGCCACGCCCTGGCCATGCTGGGGCCGCACTCCGACGAAGCGTACTTGCTGATGCTGCGGCCGAGCATTGATTGGCGGGATTGGGGCGAGTTGGCGGTATCGGAGGCGTGGGTGTTGGATGAGAAGGTGCTAAAGCCGGTGCTGGGAGACCGGGTGACCGAATACGTCAATTACGGGCACGACGCGGAATTGACGGTGGAACAGGTGAAGTCGGGCCGACAGCAGTTGGCGTTCCTGTTGAAGCCCTTTCCCATGGACGCTTTCGAGTCGATAGTGGGGGGCGGGCAGCGGCTGCCGTCCAAGTCGACGTTTTTCTACCCGAAGCTGCCGACGGGGCTGGTAATCAACCAGTTGGAGGGGCGGTTGTAGCGGGGGTTCTGGCGTCAGCCCAGGTTATTGGAGTTTTGTTGAATTTGTTTCGGGATTAAAATCTCGATGCCGTAATCCCCCTTGCCCCCCCTTTCCGTCTCCCTCCCAGCGACCGTTGATGGACCACCTAGCGGTTTCGGCTTCCTGTAAAGGGACGTATGCCCGCCGGACGATTTCGAGATAACTGGGTTCGTCTACTACTGAGGAGGGTCCAACAGTTCGTTGGAGAAAATTACCAGTTCCGCTACTTCCTTCATGGTCATCCCGTGCTTTGCCAAGGATGGGAATTAAGCCGAACCAACGCATCGTCCGTTGGGCTTAGGTGAGGCAACCTAATTCCGTTATGAATGTTCATCGGGCCACCTGGGCAGGGTGCTGAGCGTGGTGCGTCGGAATCCGTACGGCCACCGCTTCGAGGGGTTGCCCCGGTGGTGGGTGTTGCAGCGCATCTTGACCTGGCTGAACCAGTGCCAGCGGCTGAGCAAGGACTACGAGGGACTGCCGGAAACCAGGTAGGCATGGGTTCATATAGCGATGGTCAACTTGATGCTCAAGACGCTTAACCCGACTTGATCGCTATTTCTCACACACCTTCTTAGGATTGGGGCATTGGAATTCCCTCACACAGAAGTGTCCTTTTTTCCTCCACGGGCTTTGCTCAAAGGCTTTCAAACGCTCTTTAATCTTGGCTTTATCCTCTTCAGTTCCCGGCACTATGAAATAAGCTCGGCCGACCTCACGACGCCACCGGAATCCCCAAAGCTGACTTCGTTTCAGTTCGTGCATCAAACGACATGCTCTCTTCTCAATGAAGCCTTCCGCGTTCTGACCCTTTTTCATGCCCTGACCTATTTGCTGATATATGATAAGGCCCTTGTCTCCCTTAAGGATTTGCCGAAACTCTTCCATAGTTGCATAAGCTGGGCCCACATTTTTCTCTTGTTTCTTACTCGCGATACCGATGTCAGGGTTGACAAATACGAAGTTGGTATTGTTCCCCATTTTCTGGATAGCACATTTTAGCCAATCCTTGCGCTCGCGAGCAGTAATATCAGCATGGCAGTATCGCTCACCCACAGGTAGGAGACTCTTAGCCCTGTCTGGGTCGATTTTGAGTTCGGCTCTGCTCGCTAGGCTTTTGCCTACCAGTTTTTGAAGAGCGTTATAGAGAGCTGGATCGCACTTCTTGTACGTCGAGTTGTTGTATTTTGAGACTTTAAGATATCCGATCCGGTTTCCATGGCTTTTTCCCGAATCCGCATCGGTTGACCTATTGAAATACTCGATAACACCCAGCTTCAGACCATCTACGGGCTCCTCCGGTGTTCCACATAGTACACGTAAGATCCCATGATTGGCGAAGTCCCCGATGTCGCCTATGAACTCGTTCCGCATCGCACGCACCTCCGCTGTTGGTTGCCCTAAACACCCACGTCGAGAAACTCGATGCTCTCTCCGGGTCAAATCGTTGTGGGAAGCGGCTGCTGATGCGTAATGTTAAGGGAAGGGGCTGGCCCTGTCCAGCCGACGCCAACGGTTCCTGCGCCTACAGGTTTTTCCGCATTTCTATGTGGGGGATGTTGGCTTCCAGGAAGGTTTCGCCGTGTTCCTGATAGCCGTGTTGGGCGTAGAAAATTTTGACGTATTCCTGGGCGTGGAGGATGCTTTCGGAGAAGCCCTGGGCCCGGGCCTGGTCCTCCAGAAACAAGAGGATTTGGCCTCCCGTTCCCCGGCGGCGGGAGTGCTGGTCCACCGCCATGCGGCCGATTTGGGCCAGGCCGTCGTCGCGCAGGATCAGGCGGCCCGTGCCGACGACTTTGTCTCCCTGAATGGCTACGGCATGGGTGGCGGTGTTGTCGGCCTCGTCCAATTCCTCTTCGGCGGGGATCTGCTGTTCCTGGACGAAGACCCGCATCCGCACTTCGATGGCGCCCTGAAGTTCTTCCTCGGTTTCCACCAGTTTTACGGTTAGTTCCTTAGACAAAAGACTCCTCGCTGGCCGGTTTTTGGAAAGGTTGACGGATCGAGAACCGCCGCGGCCCTTTTTAATTTCAAGATTGGGGACCACCGGGAGGCAGCCGCCGAAGCTGCTCCTCCAGGCGTCGCAATGACCGTTGGGTCGACCGGATTTCCTCTAGGAGGGCCTCCTGGGATGGGGGGGCCTCCAGCTCCCGCAACCGTTCCTGCTTGGCCTGGTCCAAATTGTTGATTACCACGGCGATAAACAGGTTGATGACCACGAAGGTCCCCAACACCACAAAACTGACGAAGTACAGCCAGGCCAACGGGTGCAATTGCATGGCCACGGCCATGATTTCCACCCATCCTTCCAGCGTAACGATCTGGAACAGGGACAGCAGGGCGAGGCCCAGGTGGCCCCAGTGAGATGGGTCGTGCTCGTGGAACACCTGGTAGCCGACGATGGCGTAAATGTAAAAAACCAGGCTCATCAGGCCCACGATGTTCAACATGCTGGGGATGGAACGCACCAGGGTTGCCACGATCAGCCGAAGCTCCGGCACCGCCGAAATCAGCCGCAGCACCCGCAGGAGGCGGGCCAGCCGGGCCACCACCGCCAACCCGCCGGTGGCTGGGATTAGCGACGCCACAATGACCAGAAAGTCGAAGATGTTCCAGCCGTTTTGGAAATAACGCTGGGGCTGGGGAAATACCGCGAATATCTTGAGGGCCGCCTCAATGATGAACACTCCCAAAACCGCCTTTTGGGTCAGGCCGAGCCAAAAAGCGTAGGGCGCGGCGAAGCGGGGGAAGGTCTCCAGTCCCAGCGCGATGCCATTGAGAATGATTAGAGCTATGATGAATAGCTCAAAAGCCGTCGCGTTGGTGAATCTGCCGGCCCGGTCCCGCATAGTCCCGCGGTTGCGGCGGCTAGGCCTCCACCTTTTCCAGGGGCGCCAAGCTGAGAAGCAGGCGTTTCACCCCCACTCCCTCGGCGAACTGGATGGTTACCTCGTAGTCGCTGTCGGAAGGGGTGTGGTCCAGGACGACGCCTTCCCCGAATACTTTGTGGCGCACGTTGTCGCCCACCCGCAGCGCGGCCCGCTGGGGCGTGGGGACCGCCGGGCGCGCGGAATGCCTCCAGGGGTCCTGAGTGACCACCGGAGCGCGCATTCCCTGGGATACCCCGGCGTGGGGCGACGCCGGACGGCCCGATTGCTGGGCCGCCGAGGTGAGGCTTTTCGTCGGGATTTCGCTCAGAAAGCGGGAGGCCAGGGTGGGGCGGGTCTGACCCATCATGCCCCGCCGGAAGGCCCGCAGCAGGTAGAGCCTTTCCTGGGCGCGGGTGATGCCCACGTAGCAAAGGCGCCGTTCCTCTTCCAGTTCCGCCTGGCTGTCCATGGAGCGGATGTGGGGCAGCAGTCCTTCTTCCAGGCCGGTTATGAACACTACCGGGAATTCCAGCCCCTTGGCCTGGTGCAGGGTGATGAGGGTCAGGCAGTCTTCTTGCTCGTCGTAGCTGTCCACGTCGGCCACCAGGGAGACGCGCTCCAGCAGGGAGGCCAGGCCGTTGGGCGGGTCTTCGGCGTCAAACTCCTGGGCCAGTTGGCGGACTTCCAACAGGTTTTCCCAGCGTTCATCGGGCGAGTCGTCGCTGTTTTGAATCTGGTGGCGCAGTCCCGACTCCTCCAGCACCAGGTCCAACAGTTGGACGATGGCGGCGCGTTGGGACAGGCCGATGAGCCGGTCGGCCAGGGTCACGAAGGCGGAGATGGAGTTGACGGCGCGGCTGGTGAGCTTGACCGGGATGGGGGTTCCGGCTTGCCGGGCCGCCGCGACCCGTTGCATGGCCGGGAACAGGGCCAGGTCTTGACTCTGGGCCCAGCGGCGCAGGTCCTGGAGGGTTTTGGCCCCGATGCCCCGGGGCGGCACGTTAATTACCCGGGACAGGTTGATTTCGTCGGCAGGGTTCTGGAGGAAGTGGAGGTAGGCCAACAGGTCCTTGACCTCGCGCCGCTGGTAGAACCGGACGCCGCCCACCAAGCGGTAGGGCAGCCCCAGGTGCAGGCAGGCTTCTTCCAGGGCCCGGGACTGGGCGTTGACCCGGTACATGACGGCGCAGTCGCCGGCCTTGAACTGTTTGTGGCGCGCCAGCCGGTCGATTTCCGTGATTACGAAAGCCGCTTCCTCGTCGCCGTCGTAGGCTTCGTGGACCACCACCGGGTCGCCCTGGGGATTGTCGGTGAACAGGTCCTGGTCCAGCCGCATACCGTTGGCCGAAATCAGTTTCTTGGCGGTGTCCAGGATGGTGCTTGTGGAGCGGTAGTTCTGATCCAGGGTGATGGTCTTGGCCTCGGGATAGTCCTGCTGGAAGGAGAGGATGTTGCGGATGTCGGCGTTGCGCCAGGAGTAGATGGACTGGTCCGGGTCGCCGACGACGCAGATGTTGTGTTCGGGGCCGGTGAGGAGTTGGGACAGCCGGTATTGGGCGATGTTGGTGTCCTGGAACTCGTCAATCATCAGGTACCGGTAGCGTTGGTGGTAGTGCTCCCGGACGGCGTCGACGGTTTCCAGGGCCTGGACGGCCTTGAGGAGCAGATCGTCAAAGTCCACGGCGTTGTTGCGGGAAAGCATTGCCTCGTAGTGGTGGTAGACGCGGGCCGAGATTTCCTCGAAGTAGTCACCGGCGTTGCGTTGCAGGCCCCGGGCATCTACAAGTTGGCTCTTGGCCTTGGAGATGACGGCCTGGATGGCCCGGGGGTGGTGGTTTTTCTGGTCGATCCCGGCCAACTGCATCCCTGCTTTGATGAGGGAAAGTTGGTCGTCGGAGTCGTAGATGGAGTAGCTGCGGGACAGGCCGACGAGGTCGCCGTAGTCGCGCAATAGACGGGCGCAGAAGGAATGAAAGGTGCCGACGGTTAGGGAATTGGCGTTGGGTCCGACCAGCTGGGCCAGGCGGTCGCGCATCTCCCGGGCGGCCTTGTTGGTGAAGGTAACGGCGGCGATGCGGTGGGGATAAACGTCGTGGGCCCGCACCAGGTAGGCGATGCGGTGGGTGATAACCCGGGTCTTGCCGCTGCCGGGGCCGGCGACAATCAAAAGCGGCCCGTCAACGGTTTCCACCGCCTCCCGTTGGGGCGGATTCAGCCCCTCCAACACAGCCAACCCGGTAGACATGGGGCAATTATAGCAATTCTTTAGCCGGATGGGATGCTGGGGTATGGATTAGACAGGGCAATCGCGTCTTAACTTTCTCACAATGTCATTCTGACGGAGCGGGTGCCCGTCAGATTTTCGCGGAGGACATTCCGACCCCCTACCTGTCATTCCGAACCGCAGGGAGGAATCTAAAATCCATCGCCCCCAACCCGTTGGCCCGTGGACTCGTCGTCGTAGGGGGGTGCTTACGACGACGAAAAGGCCTGGCCCAACCACCCAAGGGACCGCTTCCCGCGAAAATCTGACGGGCACCCGAGCGGAGCGGAGGAAGAATCTAAAATCCTCCGGATGAGACGCTTTGCGATACCGGACTACCCTTGCTCCGAGGGATTTCAGATTCCTCGCTCCGCTCGGAATGACAATTCGGGGATGCCGGTGGGCAAGACGCGATTGCCCTGATGGATTAGATTCTTCGCTTCGGCCGGAATGACCGGGAGAAGGTTGGGTGACGGGTTAACTCTGGGGCTGAAAACTCGGCCCCAGGTCACAAAATGCGGGACGCCCAATCCGTCCCATTAGCGCCCAGCCGCCCCCGCCAGCAGAATCGCCGCGATGCGCCGGGCGGTGTCGGTGAAGTGCTGCGCCTCCTCGGGCAGCAGGTTGCGGCCCAATACGCGGTGCTCGCGGTAGGAGAGCCACTTCTTGAGCACTTGGTAGCCGCCCAGCTTGTAGTTCCAGACGGCGGCAGGGACGTTCCTCCAGTGGGCGTTGCCGTTCAGGTGGACATCGACCGTGGCATGGCCGAGAACGTTGGCGGCGGCGGCCATCGTCTCGCGCTCGGCGGCGGTGTAGTCGCGCTCCACAGCGCGGCCCTGGCCCGGCATCACGGCGTCTCCGGCACCGAAGTGGCCCCAACCGGCGGTCAGTGCGAAGTCGCCGCCGCTCATGTTCCGTCCGTCGGCGGTGGTTGGGACAGCGATGGCCGCCAGTTCAGTGCGCAGCGCGCCGGCGGTGACGCCTGGCGCCGGCGTCTCCGGGTCCAGCAGCCGGGCCAGCTCACGCCCGCGGGCGGCGGAGGCGGCCATCTCGTCGGCAGCCCCAGTGGCGTCCCCGTCCGGCCAGCCGGGCAGCGGGATGCGGGGCCACTCCATCCGTAGCGCCCCGGCGTTGGCCTCGCGGTAGGCCGGGTCGTGCAGCACCGCCAGCACGTGGTGGAACAGGTCCTCTACCCCCAGCCCCAGCCGGTCGAGGTAGCCTTGCGCGGCGGGCGACAGGTTGGGGTGCCGTCGCTCCCCGCCGCCGTCAAGGGCCAAGCCATCGTCGCGGAGCCAGGCAGGAAAGCAAGTAGCGCCGCGGTCAATGAGATCATGGCAACCAAGGCTGGAAATGACCTGCGGCGGCGACCATTCCCTACGTGGTTTCTGTTGCGCCACTAAGCTCCTGTTTCCAGCAAAAACCTGGTATCTGTAATCGGCCCTCTTATCGTTCAAGAGTTTGGTGTCTACCTCCCAGTAGAGCGAACGAATGTCAAACGGCCGAAAAGCGAATTTTATGAATCCGGCTTCAGTCGGGCCGCCACGCTTCAGCAGGACATCGCGAGTTGAGCGTGCATCAAAATGCCGCAGGGTGTTCATTATCACTGGATACAGGCGGGCAATTTCATCGTGGCCCAGGCCAACTTTGAAATAATCAACAACCCTAGCCTTCAACCGGTCAAGATCAATGTCTACAAGGAAGCTGTCCCGGTTTGTTTTTGCCCCTGCGAATGAGGTGGGGAACAGGTCTGGCAGCGACGGCCAGTTGCTCCATTCCCGGTTGACTGCCATCGGCGTGAAGGGCAACCCCAAGGCCAAGTTTGGGGATATGTGGTCATATAGGGTTGATGGTCCAGATTCTTCAGTCGCCATTAGTTCTTCGCGTTTGGCTTGGCCCCACAGGTGTAGGAAGCCTATGGATTCGGCGGGGGCGTGGTCGGCCTTCCTGACCAGCGTGGCGATGGCGGTGCCCACCTGTATGCCTACCGGGTCACCCGGCGTGGAGAAAATGCTGGGGTCTGGCCTGCCGTCTGGCGTTACCTTACCCGTCTTGTACTTGTCTCCATTGAGACAGTCGATTCGGATGGCGTCGAAGGCTTCGAGGTAGCGTTCACGCATTCCCGCGAATGACAGTCCGTCCAGCCACGAGTAGTTGGAGATGAAGCAGACGATGCCCCGCCCGGTCTTCTCTGCGATGCGCCGCTCGGCCATGCGGAAAAAGCGTATGTAGAGGTCAATCAACCCCTTGCTTTCATGCAATTGAACCTTGTGAGTTTGACGATAGGCTTCGAAGAGTTCCCGTTCCTCATCAATGGCTACGCCAGCGAAGGCGTTGTAAGGAGGGTTGCCGAGGATGACCAGCACCAGCGTGTCCTGCTTCACCCTTTCAGCCCGGTCCCGCTCCTCCTCCAGCTCCGGGAAGGGCAGCGGCTTCTGCGTCCTCGGCTCCCAACCGGTCAGCGCGTTGGTCAGGAACACCCCGGCCCGCTCGCCGCCGTCCTCGGACAAGGGCGCGTCCAGGGCCTGCATGGTCAGCCCGACCTGGAGGTGGGCCACCACGAAGGGCGCGGGCATTATCTCGAAGCCGAACACCCGCTGCGTCGCGGCCTGCTTCACTCGCGCCCCAGTGAGGGCGCCCAGGCCCTTGCCCCGCAGGTTGGCGGCGATCCGCTTCAGCGTCTCGGCCAGGTAGGCCCCGGTGCCGCAGCAGGGGTCGAGAACGTAAACGTTCTCCGCGGCCAGCCCGTCCTCGATGCCCAGGTCATCCTTGAGGGCGCGGTCAACGCGGGCCACCATGTAGCGCACCACCTCGGCGGGGGTGTACCAGACGCCAAGCTGCTTGCGCAGGGCCGGGTCGAAGGCCTCTAGGAACGGCTCGTAGAAGTATGGCACAGCCTCGCCCTCGTTGAACTTGGCAAAGAAATTGTCGCGGTCCACCCGGTCCAGGGCCGCCGCCGTCCAGTCCAGAACCTCGACCAGTCCCAGCGGCTGCAAGCGTCCGGGGTCGGAAAGTTGCTGGAACAGCGCCCGGAGCACCGGGGCGCGCAGGTGCCAGACGGCTTCATGCCAGTTGAACGGCCCCGCCGGAGCCGGCGTCTGCCGGGCCCACAGCACCCATGCGGAGAAGACACCGTAGAAGAGGGTCTGCACCAGCGTCGAGCGGAAGAAGGCCGCGCCACGCTCGCCCTCGAAACGGACGCCCAACGCCTCCTCCAGCGCCGACCGCACGGCGTTGAGGGAAGGGGCGTTACCGGAGGCCTCAACGCGGGCCAAGCCGTCGCGGGCATAGGATGCCAGCAGCCGGGCCAGGTCGCGGGGTTCCGCCAGCGTCGCCCGGTGGGACAGGGCGCGGCCCAGGTACTCGGCCAGCGCCGGGCCGGTGCTGTTGGCGAAGGCGCGGGGGTGTTGCAGCTTCGCCTCGAAGTCGGCGGCGGAGTCGGCCAGCCGGAAGGTCTCCAGCTTGGCCGAGTTGCCCTGCGCGTCCTCGCCCAGCAGCACGAAGTCGCGGGTGTTGGTGACCAGCACCAGCCGGTACAGCCCCCAGTACCTGCTGACCTGGGGGCTGTCGGCGGTGAGCCAGGCGTCGTCGCTGGCGGGCTTGACCTCCACCACCCCGCACTCCGGCTTCTGGCCCTGCCCCCACTTGGGTTGGCCTTTCTGCACTTGGTTGGCGGCGAAGAGGCCCAAGTCCGGGTGTCCAGCGCCCTGCTCTGCCACTTGGTTGATGCAGAACACCTTGGGCTTCAGCGCGCCGCCCACGGCGTTCAGCAGGTTGGTAAGCGACGGGTAGTAGGACGTTTCGGCGGTGCCGCCGCCCGACGTGCGGATTTTGCGCAGGTCGGCAAGGTAGTCCTCGACGGCTCTCAACGATTTTCTCCCAGCTTCTGCCATACTTTCGCGTCCATTCCACTTCGTTGCGACCGCCCAGCAGCTATCGAATCAGCAACTCCGGGGTATCCATTCCCAGGGCGTGAGCGATAGCCTGCAAAATCTTGAACCTAAACCAAAGCCAAGGTGAAATGCGCAGATAGCAGATAGTGGAGGTCAAACAGCGGTGCCGGATCATTCTCCAAGCACGGATGAGAGGGCTTCCCTGGCGCAACTCAGCCAATCTTCATTGCCCCTCGAATGTACATCCCACCTTGGCTTTGGTTTAGTACCGTTTCCACTTGAATATGCCTTATATCGGATATCTGTTAATCATTCCCGCGCAAGCAGGAATCCAGAGTTAGAGGCAGCCTTCCAATATCAACAAATCTAACTGGAAACGGTACTAACCCAATACCAAGGTGGGATGTGCATTCCGGGACCTTGAAGACGACCGAAAGGATCCCACGGTTCCTCATATCACCTCCCGGCCCCAACTGGGCGCCACCGACAGTGCGGTCTAGCGATATGTACATTTCACCTTGGCTTTAGTTTAGTACCAGCATTCCTATGCCCGCGTTCCGGGCCATGCAGGGGTAAGTAACTGCCGAGCCCGGTCCTCTTGCGTGTGCTCATGACTCCCTCCACCACTACGGTGTCAGCGCGTCACCCGGAGGGAGTCAATAACATCACACACTCTACCAAACGGGAGCGCCCCTGTGGGGGCGTCACCAATGATGCAGACGTAAGACTCCCGGACCATGCTGAGTACCGGGCAACCCGCACCAATGTCAATTCGGCCTTCGTCCGGACGACACGCCTCGCCATGAGCATACACCTGCAAAGCGGGCTCGGCAGTTACTTACCCCGGCCCGGCCCGGAACGCGGGCATAGGAATGCTGAGTACTAGGACAGAGACTCGTGAACTTCGATTTCGTAGCCCTCCGCCCAGTCCAGGTGGGGATGGCCGGTCAAGAGGGCTTGAGCGGCTTCCAGGCTCTCCGCTTCCAGGAACGAATAACCCCGGACGTTGGTGCCGCCGGGCGAGGTACCCGACTTGGTGATGGTTGACCCGCCGCCAAGACGCCCGCCCATGTCCACCAGGCTGTCGCCGCAGCGCTGGGCCCAGGCCATCCAGGCTTCCATTCCCTTCTGCATGTCTTCGGGCGTCACGCCTTCCTTGGTTTCCCACGATTCGGGGGCGATGTAAAACACTATGTATCTTGCCACGGTACTCTCCTAATGCCTTTCTCTTGATGGCATGGTCCCAAGATTTTGTTGGGGATTGCCATTATACCCAGTCCAAGCCGCCAGATTCGCTGCTAGTTTTTGCGAGAAACAGGCTATCCGACCCAGGTTGCCCCAGGTGCTATAATCTTGCCGTGTTTGCAATAAGCCGATAATCTTCCCAACCGGAGGAAGCGTGAGATTCCCCAGGCAGAACCTTCGGACTCCAGGACCCACCCCGATACCGCCGGACATCGTGGAAATCATGGGGGAACCCATGATCAACCACCGGGGCCCGGAGTTCCTGGAGCTGATTACCGGGGCCACCGAAAAGCTGAAGCAGGTCTTTATGACCCAAAACGACACCTTCATCCTCACCTCCTCGGGCACCGGCTCGCTGGAGGCGGCGCTGGTGAACGTGCTGTCCCCCGGGGATAAGGTGCTGGGCGTCTCCGCCGGCGCCTTCGGCGACCGTTTCTGCGACATCGCCGACGCTTACTACGCCGATCTTAAGCGCGTCGAAGTGGAGTGGGGCGAGGCCATTGACCCGGACCTAATCCGCCGCGAGTTGAACCAGGACCCGGACATCAAGGCGGTGATGATCACCCACAACGAGACCTCGACCGGCGTGACCCACGACCTGGAGAACATGGCCCGGGTGGTCAAAGACGAGTTCGGCAAGCTCATCCTGGTGGACGCGGTGAGCAGCCTGGGTTGCGTGCCCCTGCCGGTGGACGGCTGGAAGTGCGACATGGTGGGGACCGCGTCGCAAAAAGGGTTCATGATCCCGCCGGGGCTGGCTTTCATCAGCGTGAGCGGGGACGCCTGGCAGGCCCACGAAACTGCCACCATGCCCCGGTTCTACTTCGATGTCGGCGAGGCCAAGCACTACCTGGAGAGCGGCCAGACGCCCTGGACTCCCAACCTTTCGGCCATCTACGGACTGCGTCTGGCCCTGGACAAGATGACCGACGAGGGAATCGAAAATATCTTCGCCCGCCACCACGACATCGGCCAATACACCCGGGAGGCGGTTACGGATCTGGGGCTGGAGCTTTTCTGCGCCGATCCGGCCCGCGCCTCGGACACCGTAACCGCCATCAAGATGCCGGAGAATATTGACGGTGCCCGCATGATGAGCCTGATGCGCAACGAAGAAGACGTGGTTTTGGCGGGGGGGCAGGGCAAGCTGGTGGGCCAGATTTTCCGCATCGGCCACCTGGGTTGGGTCAGCCGGGAAGACATTGAAGAGGTAATCGAGGCCCTGAAACGTGTCCTGCCCCAGGTGGGTTTCAGCGCGGGTTAAGGAGCAGACCGGTTGTGGTTGGACAGGCTCACCACGAAGGGTCGGACAGCTTGCCAAGGGTGGTCGGACAAGCTCACCACGAGCGGGTTGGGGCCCACCGAGAGACCATACGATGATGGGGTGAGGTATAGCTGATGTCGATGTCCCAGCTACAGCAGACGATGGCTACTCTGCGCCTGAGTCTGGCAGAAATTCGCAATAAAGAGCAGCAACTGGAATCTATGATTAGCCAGTTCCGCACCCAGTTGCGGCGGCTGCCCCGGCAGGTGGTCTACGGCAGCACTCCTCTGGACCTATCATTGTCGGCCATGGGGGAGATTGAAGAGCGGTTGAACGACGCCCTTTCGGTTCATCGGAGGCTGTTGACGGTGAAACAGGCGGCCCTGGACGAGCTGGCCGCCCTGGAGTCGGTGCAGCAGGTGGATGAGGCCAAGAGCAACCTGTCCCGGCTCAAGCGCCAGATTGTCTCCAACGGGGAAGACCAGGAGACGCTGGGGGAGATTAAGCGGCTGGAGCAGTTCATTGCCGAGCACAGCAAGCGGGCCGAGGCCGCCATCACCGAGCGGTACCAGGAACGTTTTGCCCCCGCCCCGGACGCCAACCGCGGGTAATTTCTCACCCAGGGGTTCTTCCGCCCGCCGGGGTAATCTAAGCCGCAGCGGCCTCGACGCCCTCGATTACCCGCACTTCCATCTTGGCGATGTGGCTGGTGGGGATGTCGGCGAGAGCGGTGCGCTCCGGCGAGGCGAAAAATTCGGCCTCTTTGACCGGAATCTCGTCGGAGTTGTTGAAGCGGCGGACCCAGATGAACTCGGTGCGGTCGGCGTTGACCCAGGAGTTCTGGACCGGAATTCCCAAGCGGTCGTGCAGCGGGCGGATGTGCTCGTTGAAAACCTTGAGCCAAGAGTCCATCATGCCCCGGTTTATGGTGTAAATGCGTAGTTGGTAGACCATTGCTTTCCTCCGTGAGTATTGGTAGTGAATGTTGGCGGTGGGAGTTTTGACTCGGGGTTGCTGCGGCTCATCCTGCTTATGATTGCTGGGATTCCCCAGCCGAGGGCGGAGGCTCGTTAAATTCCTCGTTGTTGGCGAGGGCCGCGTCGCGACGCTTGAGCCATGCGCTCCATAGCGCATCCCGCTCCTTCCGCCTTCCTTCCGGCCTTCCTCCCGGAGCTCCTTCCGTGCTTCTTCCAGGCCCTTCTTGCGGCCCTCTTCAAAACGCCTGGCCCGGTACCTTTCCGCAAATATCATGGCTACCTCCACCGTGGCGAGAATCAAGACCGTTGCCGCCGCCTTTCGACAGGCTCGGGAAGAAGGGCTAGGGGCCGGTCACACCGTTCGCGGTGGGCGGTTTCACCCGGGCCGCCCTGTCGCTCCCGCTGCGGCTCATCCTGCTTATGATTGCCGCGATTCCCCAGCCGAGGGCGGAGGCTCGTTAAATTCCTCGTTGTTGGCGAGGGCCGCGTCGCGACGCTTGAGCCATGCGCTCCATAGCGCATTCTGATTCTTCCGGCCTTCTTCGCGGCCTTCTTTCCGGCCTTCTTCAAAACGCCTGGCCCGGTATCTTTCCGCAAATATCATGGCTACCTCCACCGTGGCGAGAATCAAGACCGTTACCGCAATCGCGGAACTAACCCATCCAAGAATCGCAGCAACGGTTTCTACCGGAGAATCGATATCCTTGTAATCAATCTCATACCAGATCCCCGCGCCGGTCAAGAGCCACACGAGGGTAACGGATGCTATTAAATAGGCTGACTCGTGGTCCCTGAACAATTCAATGCCTTAGCAATTGCAAACCTGGTCCAAGGATGACCCCCTCCCAATCCCTTTAGAACCGGCACTCCACTCCCAGCTCGCCGCAGGTGTCCTGGATGTAGTCGACCACCTCGGGGTGCAGGGGGATGCCGTCCCGCCGGCGGATGACTTCCATCTCGGCTTCGGGCTGTCCGGCCACCAGGACCCGTTCGTGGCCCTCGGCGGGGCGGGTGGTCTTCATCATGTGCATCCACTCGTCCATGCTTTCCTTGAAGTGGTCCGGGTCGTCGAACCCGGCCACGTTGTAGGCAGCGACGTAGTGGCCGAAGTTGGGGCGTCCCGGCACGGCGCCGTAGCCGAAGCCCGTCAGCACTCCAGCCAGGATGTCCACCACGCAGGAGAGGCCGTAGCCCTTGTGGGAGCCCAGTTCCCGGGTGGCGCCCATGGGCAGCAGGTGGTAGGTCTCGGGGACGGCGACCTCTTCCATGATGGGGGTGCCGTCCTCGGTGGCGAGCCAGCCGGGTTCCAGCTTGGCCCCCAGGCGGCGGGCGATTTCGATTTTGTTCTGGGCCACCGAGCTGGTGGCGGCGTCGAAGACGAAGGGGTGGTCGTTCTTGGTGGGAACGGCCACCGCGATGGGGTTGGTGCCCAGGCGGGGTTCGGCGCCGAAGGTGGGCAGGGTGCGGGGCGGGCAACTGGTCATGCAGACCCCGATCATGTCGTGTTCCAGGGCCAGCATGGCGTGGTAGGAGGCCATCCCCAGGTGGCGGGCGTTGCCCAGGGTGACCATGCCGATGCCGACTTCATGGGCTTTGCGGATGGCCAGTTCCATAGCTTTGGGGGTGGTGATGACCCCCAGGCCCCGGTCCGAGTCCATGCTGGCGGTGGCGGGAGTCTCGCGGACGATGCTCATTTGGGGGCGGGGGTTAATCTGGCCGCTGGTGTAACCGTTGATGTAGCTGCGCAGCATGTTGGAAACGCCGTGGCTGTCGACGCCGCGGAGGTCGGCCAACACCAGGGCGTCGGCGCCCACCAGGGCGTCCTCGGCGGGGACTCCCATCTTCTCGAAAATACCGGCCACCGTGTGCTTCAGGTCGTCCCCCGAAACGTTGATGGCGTCTTCCTGGCTGACTCGGAACTGTGGCAGCAAGCTGGACCTCCGTTGGTTGGCTGGGTTTTGAGGCAGTATAACATGGGGCTAGCCGCCGGGCAGGACTTGGTATAATCGCCCCAGGCAGGCAGCAATCCGCATCTTTGTCCGCCGCCCACAAACCAATTTCAGGAAAAATAAACATGAACGCAGACCAGGACCAGGGCCTTAACATTCTTTCCCGGCTGGGCAGCCAACCCGCCATCGCTTTTTATGAGCAGCGAGTCGCCGCTCAGGTGCGGGATATCCTTTCCCAGGCGGGGGTGAGCTTCGTCAACGACCAATTCGGCAACATCGTCGCCCACCTGCACGGGTCTGGGACCGGCCTGGGTGAAACGCCGCCCATCGCCTTCGTAGCCCACATGGACCACCCCGGTTTTGAAGCGGTGGACCGGGATGGCGACTATCTGGTGGGGCAGGCCGCCGGAGGAGTGCCCGCCGGAAGCTTCGCCGAGGGTGTCCCCGTTTCCGTGCTGCTGGAAAACGGCGACCACCTCAAGGGGGTGATTGCCGGCCGCTATGGGGAAGAGGCCCAGCGGCAGGCGCTGATCCGGCTGGAAACCCCCCAGACAGTTCCCCTGCCTCGGCCGGTGGTCTTCGACTTGGTGGACTTCGAATTGGGTGGCGATTACATCAGGATGAGGGCCTTGGACGACCTGGCAGGCTGCGCCAGCATCCTGGCCGCGTTAACCCAATTGGCGCCCATGCCTCCCGAGGGGGACGTCTACGGGGTGTTCACCCGCGCCGAGGAGGTGGGGCTGGTAGGCGCCCGGGCCATGGCCGAGGCCGGTACGCTGCCGAAGGACGCCCTGGTGGTGTCGTTGGAGTCCAGCCGGACGTTGCCTGGAGCGGAGATCGGCGGCGGTCCGGTGATCCGGGTGGGTGACGCCGGGTCCACTTTCGACGCCGACGCCGAGTCTGTATTGATCAAGGCCCGAGAGACTTTGCAAGCGCGGGACTCCGGGTTCAAAGTCCAGCGCCAATTGATGAGTGGCGGGGTTTGTGAAGCCAGCGCCTTCGCGCGCTACGGCTACCGCACCACCGGCATCGCCTTCCCCCTGGGCAACTACCACAACGGCGCGCCCGAGGACAAAATCGAGGCCGAGTACATCCACCGGGACGATTTTCGGGGCGGGGTGGAGTTGATTTTAGAAGCGGCCCGCAGCGTGTCTCAGCGGCAGGACACCTTCTTCCGGCGCCGGTTGGCGGAGCTGCCGGAAGACCTTCGGAACCGGCTGGAAGGGTAGAGTTACTCTCCCTGGTTCCTTTCACGCCGCCGAGGTTACGGTCCCGTTGGGTGATGGCCGCCAGGATGCCGGCCAGGGTTTTCGCCCAGTCTATGCCGTCCTGATTCCAAGCGCCTGCTTCGATGTAAAGTCCTTGATCTGTTGCTTTCGTGTGATCCACCGGCCGCGCCAAGTTTGTTATGATGTTTGGCGTAAAAACAACTGAGGATGAAAGCATGCCCCCAGACCTACCTGAACAGGATACCGCGGTTCTCGGACAGTCCGATGGCTGCTTGGAAGAAACGGAATGGCTTGCTAGAGACGCCCCATTGGTGTTGGTTGCCCAAACCATCCATTCCATGGGAGGCAAAGCCAAATCCGCCGATATCAGGAAGAAACTGGAAGCCCATATAGGGAAGGATTTCGCGTGGAAAACCTGGTGGGACCGGGTATTGCCGGCGGTTAAAGATACCCGAAATTTCGGGTATCGCGGCAGTCGCTCCATTGCTCTCATGACTCCAGTGGAAAGAGTTCCCGACACGCCTTGGAAGGGTCTGCCCGCCTCTGCTAAAGTCTCCAAGACTAAATCGCCCTCGGTAGCCGACTGGCGGAATTGGTTCAAGTCTCCCAATTCGGGGATGCCACCCGGCAGGTTTCCAAACAAGCCTGTAATCAATGCCCTTGGCAAGTTTAATGGCAAGGACATAGGACCGGCCTTGGAAAAAACGCTTTGGGGGGCTGAAACGTTTTTGGGCGTAGAGTTTCCTGCACCTCAGCCTGCGGTTGGTTGGAGTGAAGCCCTCACCCGAGCATTCAACCGTTACAGGGAGGTTTCCGAACTTGAAGTTGCCAACTCTCTGTCCGGCCAGGTTGGTTATCTGTTGACCAGGTTATTCAACGTGGGCGTCAATGCGAATGATTTGCCAGAGTCACTGCGCCCAAAGTCTTCTGATTTGGGGGGGAGACTGGCTGAATCGCTGCGCTCGGCATGGGAATTCCCCCGGCAACCCGTCGCATGGAAGCAGGAGTTTACCGCAGGAATATGGCGCGGGTGGGAAGCCCCCAAATACGCGAGGGCTTTTTTTGAAACTGCCTGTTCCAATCCTCAAGTGGGACGAAGGGAGCAGGCGGCGCTAGCATTGCAAATCATCGTTGGCGGTCTCCGCGAACCGGCGGACGCTCGCCGGTTTTCTGCATTCGACCGCATCCTTGACCGCCTGCCTGCTGGTGACAGGACCCAATCGCTCTGTGAACTGATAGTCGGTGCGGGGGCTGGGAACAACTCTAATGAGGGAGTCCTAGCCTACATCGGCGCCAGTCGGCATGTCGCCCGCCCGCCTTCGCCCTCCGCGCGGCTGAACCTTCTTGTTATAGCATCACTGCTATTAACGGATGGCCAACAACGGGTGGCCCAGCAGGCGTCTCGGGAGCTCCGGGAAGTTTTAGTTGGCAACTCCAAGGATGCGACAGGAAACGTCTGGGAAGTGTTGCTGGCGCGGGTCCGGGATCACATCAACAATTTGGAACAGGCACACGCTGAGGAGCTGGAACGACAGCGCGAATCCCTTGACGACCAGTTGGAAGAGCAGCGTTGGAAGGTGGAAAACCTGGGTCGGGAAGTGGATAGGCTGCGGTCCCAGATTGTTGCCGGCCGCGAAGTGTCCAGAATGGACATTTTGCAGGATATTTTGGCGGTGATTTCGGGCGCTTTGCAAGAAATACGGCAACAGGACACCAGCATCACGGAACCGTTGCGTTATGTTGAACCCAAGCTTGTCCTGGCATTGCGAGCCGCCGGCGCCCAAGAATTCGGGACCGTCGGGGATATAGTGCCCTATGACCCGGTTATGCACAAGGCCGGTGAGTACATTCCGCTCCACTCTCCGGTCCGTGTATCTGCCCGGGGGGCAATCATGCCCGGCAAGTTCACCGGCGACAGAGTTGTGTTGAAAGCAATGGTGACCGATGCCAAGGAGACGGAGTAATGCAGGTAGTAGGCGTGGATTTTGGAACCACCAATGTCCGCATCGCCGTTTGGGATCCCGACAAGCCGGATACGCTGCCTGAATTGAGGCACCTTGACACCGCGGACTCTTTCACGATGCCCGCTGTAATCGCCTTCCAAAAGGCGCCTGATGGGACTGTAACCCCGGTCATTGGACAAGCAGCGGATGAGCTAAACGATCAGTCCCCCGATGTGGTGGTTGTGCGCAACATCAAGCGTTGGGCGTTATCCAGTGATCCGTTCGTAGCTTGGAACCTTGATGTCAGAGGAGTTGTAAAGGACGACTGGTGGAATCCTCGCACCCGGAGCGTTGAAATTTTTGGTGACCAGTACCCGGTTAAGGAGATAATGAGCCTGATTCTGGCCCGTGCTCTGGAATTGGCCGGCGTAACTGGGCAATTCGCATGGCGGGCGGGCTGCCCAGTCCACACCGGCCTTGATTACCGGAGCGAATTGGCGGATATCCTTTCAGAGTTGGGTGGCAGTGAGAGGAAGCTTGCTTGGGTTGTGGAGGAACCTATCTTGTTTCTAGTTTTGGCCCTGGAATTGGGCGGGTTAAAGCCCGGTTCTTACTTGGTTTATGATGTGGGTGGTGGTTCGTTTGATTGTGCCATAGCCGAGGTTGAGCCGAACGGCGAAATGGTCGTCTACTCATCCCAAGGAGACTCGTCTCTGGGCGGTGTGTTTCTTGATGATCGGTTGAGTCAAAAACTGCACTATGGCGGTGCGCCGCATGACCTGCGAGTCGCCAAAGAGGTGTTGACGCCGGACAATCCAACGGTGTCAGTGGATATCAGCACCACTTTATCCTTGGATGACTTGAAAAGTGTGCTTGCCGAGTCGGGTTTTGTCGACGATACCACCTTGCCGATTAGGGAAGCTTATATCACGGCCAAGGTGCTCTGGAAGCGAGGGGAGGGAGAGTCCCCCATTGGTATGGTCCCGCCGTCGTGTCAGTTGGGCAAATTGCCCGGTGCGTTGCGGGAAGATTTGGAAGGAATAATCCTTTTCGGAGGCTCAACGAAATCTCCTGCTCTGCAAGAATCGTTGAGGGAAAAATTTGGGCCTGAGAAAATTTTCACCGCCGAAGACCTGATCCCCGAGGAAATACCGGACCCGCACCTGACCGCTTTGAGTGCGGGGGCTCGCTATGTCTCGGGCGGAGATTACAATCCCCTTTATACCAACCGGCTCCCCATCAACGTCACTCTGCGGAACACGCAAACCGGGAATAGTGTTGAATATACCCCCTATCAACACTTCACCAGAAACTTCCATCCGGTTAAACCTTTCGCTTCTCGCTGCGTTGCGCACCAAGCGGGCGCCGAAGGAGACTATCAACTTACTGTCGCGGATGCCGATGGCAAGAATCTCATCGGGGAACCTGTTGAAGTTCACAGGAATCGCCTACCCAGGACTAGCCAAGATTCTCCCATGTTTATGATTGACACTTTGGGACAAATTTGGGTAGGGAACCACGACCGTTGGCTTATGGAAATCTCCGAACCGCCCTGGCAGACCGGCCGTCAAAGCGAGGTCCGTCGGACCATAATGGAGAATCAACAGCGGCACGAAGAACAAGAACGGGAGCGCATCAATCTGCTACTTTCTGAGAATCCCTGGGGGTGGCAAGCCGGTCACGGCTAAAATAATCCGACCGTCCCACAGAACCGGCTCCGTGGGTAATTGGACCCGACGGTTGAACTGCACTTCACCCGTCGGGTCATTGTCCGGTTTTCCCTCTGGGCCCGGCATTAGCGTGTTCTAATTGCACCTCCCAACCGCTTTCGCCTTCTCCCGATTTTCTTTGGCGGATCTGCCGGAAGCCCTCGGGGAACGTCTGGGCGGATAGGGTTACTCCCAACCCAATACCGGCTTGAACTACAACTCCCGCTATTGAATTTTTCTATTCAGACTAACTCGGGCATCATCCGGGGAGATGACGGCAACCGTTACCAATTTGCTGGATCCGAGTGGAAAGACACGGTAAACCCCAACCGGGGAATGCAGGTGGACTTCGAGGTGGCCGGGGAAGACGCCGTCGGCATCTACCGGGCTCCCGGGTCGGGCGGAGGGGTCGGCGCCGACTTGTCCAACCTGCTCAGTGGCGAGAAGAACCGGGTAGTGGCCGGTGTGCTGGCCCTGGTATTGGGCTGGGTGGGGGCCCACAAGTGGTATCTGGGGCTCTACAAACCGGCCAAGTTGCAAACAATTGGCGGCGCCATCGCCTTCGTATTGGCTGTCATCCTGCCTGCGGCTCTTTCGTTCTCTTATTTCACCCTCATAATTGCCGGGGTCATCCGTACTTGGGTGGCTGTGCTGGATGGTTGTGGGGGTAGTGGGTTTGGTGGAAGGAATAATGTGCCTCACCAAGTCCGACGAGTATTTCGCGGAGATATACGTCTCGGGCCCGAAAGAGTGGTTCTAACCTCTTAATCCGCGCTTCACGATCTGGGCCCCTCCAAAGGATGGTGGCCCAACGCGGTCACCATGATTGGGGGGATGCCTCTGGGCCCCGCCAACATTCGCCGCCGCCGCCCTTAACCTGTTGACGGGTAATTGTTCAGACTTGATGAGTCGTTCCCGGGACCGAACCGTCATTCCGGCCTTGAGCCGGAATCCAGAACGCTTTGCGACAAGCAAGGTTATTCATACGCGCCATTTCTGGATTCCCGCTTCCGCGGGAATGACGGTTGGGGCACGGAATGACCCCTTGACTCTGAACACTTACGTTGACGATGCGGCGTTGACTCAAATCGCGTTTCTAAAGTACATTGGCTTTTCCGGGCCGGGAGTTGTGTTCCAGACCCAATTGACCCTCGCCAGGGAGCTTTATGAAGCTGCACGAGTACCAGGCCAAGGAGATTTTCTCCCGCTACGGCATCGCCGTCCCCAAGAACCAGGTGGTGAGCACAGTTGAGGAGGCCCAGGCCGCCGTTGAGTCCATGGGCGGGCGGGCGGCCCTAAAGGCCCAGGTCCACGCCGGTGGGCGCGGGCTGGCCGGCGGGGTCAAGCTGGTGCGGTCTCCCGAGGAAGCCGGGGAAGTGGCCCGGTCCATGCTGGGCCGGAGCCTGGTGACCAACCAGACCGGGCCGGAGGGCGTGCCCATTAACCAGCTTTTGGTGGAGGAGCTAGCCGACATCAAGCGGGAGCTTTACGTCGCCATCACCATCGATCGGGGATTCCGGGGGCCGGTGATGATTGTCAGCGCCGCCGGTGGCATGGACATTGAATCGGTGGCCGAATCCAGTCCCGAAGACATCCACACGGAGCCCATCGAGCCGGTGTTGGGGCTAATGCCCTTTCAGACCCGCCGGTTGGTCCAGCGGCTGGGCATCGAACCCGCCGCGGCCCGGGCGGCGGCCCAGGTGATGACCAAGTTGTACCAGGTGTTTGTGGACAACGATTGTTCTCTGGTGGAAATCAACCCCCTAATCGTCACGGGCGACGACCAAATTGTCGCGCTGGACGCCAAGATGGACCTGGATGACGACGCCCTGTTTCGCCACTCGGAGCTTCAGGCATGGCGGGACCGCAGCCAGGAAGACGCCCTGGAAGCCGAGGCTGCCGATCAGGACATTGCCTACGTCAACCTGGACGGTGACGTTGGCTGCCTGGTAAACGGGGCCGGGCTGGCCATGGCTACCCTGGACGTGACCAACGCCGCGGGCGCCGCTCCCGCCAACTTCCTGGACGTCGGCGGAGGGGCCACCGATGAGAAGGTGGCCCAGGCGGTGGGGATTATGCTGTCGGACCCCAAGGTCCGGCGGGTGCTGGTCAACGTCTTTGGCGGGATTTTGCGCTGCGACGTGGCAGCCCGAGGCATCGTATTGGCCTATCAGCGGACCAACTCCCAGGTGCCGCTGATAGTGCGGATGCTGGGCACCAACCTGGAAGAGGGGAAGTCCATCCTGGCCGAGTCGGGGTTGAACGTGACCTTTGCCGACACCTTGACCGACGCCGCCCAAGCCATCAAACAGGCCGTTTAGGGGCGTCAACCCGGTCTAATTGCCTAAACCACCAGGGCGCGGCAGGGAGCGCCCATAATTTTGGAAAACCGATTCAGGAGCGCCGCCGGTATGGGCATATTACTAGACGAGGACTCGCGGATCATGGTGCAGGGGATCACGGGACGGGAAGGCAGCTTCCACGCCCGGTCCTGCCTG
The DNA here is from genome assembly GCA_965205495.1 of Dehalococcoidia bacterium. Classification (GTDB taxonomy): domain Bacteria; phylum Chloroflexota; class Dehalococcoidia; order Lucifugimonadales; family UBA3495; genus CATOSK01. The sequence goes on along the minus strand of CBDBHA010000002.1, from coordinate 2,725,455 downwards.
GCCTACGGCACCAAGGTTGTGGCCGGTGTTACTCCGGGCCGGGGCGGACAGGTCTTTGACGACGTGGTCCCGGTGTTCGACTCCGTTGATGAAGCGGTGGAGCAGACCGGGGTGAACGTGGCGTTAATCTTCGTGCCGCCGCCCTTCGCCGCCGACGCCGTCGTTGAGGCGGTGGACGCGGGAGTGCCGTTGATAGCCTGCATCACCGAAGGCGTGCCGGTGCAGGACATGGTGCGGGTGGCGCGGTACATTGCTGGCCGACCCGAAGACCAGCCGGTGCGGTTAATCGGCCCCAACTGTCCCGGGATGATTAACCCCGGCGCCCGCTGCAAGGTGGGGATAATGCCGGGGGCGATTCATCTGCCGGGGCGGGTGGGTGTCGTCTCTCGCAGCGGGACGTTGACCTACGAAGCGGTGGGCCAGCTTACCGGGCTGGGCATCGGCCAGTCCAGTTGCGTTGGCATCGGCGGCGACCCGATTATCGGCACCAGCTTCGTCGAGATTCTGGACCTCTACAACCGGGACCCTGATACCGACATGGTGGTGTTCATCGGAGAGATTGGCGGCAACATGGAGCAGGAAGCGGCGGCGTTCATTGGCGAGCACATGAACAAGCCGGTCTGCGCGTTGATCGTGGGCGCCACCGCACCGCCTGGGAAGCGGATGGGCCATGCCGGGGCGATTATTACCGGCGAGGGCGCCACCGCGGAGGCCAAGATTCGGGCGTTGCGGGAGGCGGGGGCGGCCATCATTCCCACCCCCGCCGACATCGGCGTCACGGCGCAACAGGTCCTGGCCGGGCTGGGGTAGGACTGCGAAGGGGGGTCGAATAGCACCTTAACCCTGTAACAGTTCAGAATTGATGGGGCACCCTATCACCCTAATTGAGGAGTCATCCTGACATTGAACGGCATTCCGGAAACCGTCATTCCGTCCCTCTACCTGTCAATCCGAACACCCCACTTGTCATTCCGAACCGTAGGGAGGAATCTAAAATTCCTCGGTTAAGCCATCATTCCAGTCCAAGGACAAGTCCCGCCAGCGGGGATTGAACGATTCAATCAAGCAGAGGTTCTTGCTGCCGTTGGTGATGATGTAGACATAGTATAGACGGTCGGTTGTTAAGGGGCAGGGAGTTTAGATTCCTCCCTACGGTTCGGAATGACAGGTGGGGGGGCAGGACGATTGCAAAGTGATGCAATTCTGAAGAAAAGGCAGGCTTGCAATGCCAGGTACGACCTGGATTCCCGCCTTCGCGGGAATGACGGATCTTGGGTTGGGCTAACCCCTCAATTCTGAACAGCTACTTAACCCTGCGGCGGAGTCTCCTCGGAACCTTCTCCGAAAAGTTCTTTCCTGGTTTCCGGCGGAAGTTTGATACCGGTCCGCTCCAGGACTTCTTTAACCCGGTCTAGCGCTTCGTTTTTGCCTTCGTTGTAACGCTTTTGACGGTATCTTTCCGATAGCAACAAAACGACCTCCTAAAAAGAGTCAACCTGACATTAAACCGTCATTCCGGCCTCGAGCCAGAATTCAGAATAGTAAGGGAGTGACCAACGTTCAAAATGACTGGGATTCCTGGATTCCCGCCTGCGCGGGAATGACGGATCTTGGGTTGGGCTAACCCCTCAATTCTGAACAGCTACTTAACCCTGCGGCGGAGTCTCCTCGGAACCTTCTCCGAAAAGTTCTTTCCTGGTTTCCGGCGGAAGTTTGATACCGGTCCGCTCCAGGACTTCTTTAACCCGGTCTAGCGCTTCGTTTTTGCCTTCGTTGTAACGCTTTTGACGGTATCTTTCCGATAGCAACAAAACGACCTCCCAAGTGGAAACGACTGCTATGGATACGGCAACCGATGAACCTATCCCCTGGCCGATCCCTAAGATTGTTTCCGACCAGGAGTCGCCGGTTTTGTACAGGGTCTCATAGAATATCACCAGCACAATGAGGCAGTTGGCCAGGATCACCGAAACTACTAGATATCGGGTTAAGCCATCCGATTGGTTTTGCAACTCCTCAGCCACCCTCAAAGACCCTCAGCCACCCTGATCCTTCCCCATTTGCTTTATATAAACACCCCCGCCCTTCCTCAAAAGGGGGAAGGGTGGGGGTGGGACCGGCTAGGGGGTGGGGTTTTCCAGGTAATCGAACAGGGGCGCATCGGAGGACATAACGATGGTGTCCTGGAAAGTCAGCACCGTCCGGTAGGCCTCCAAGCTACGGCGGAAGGAGAAGAAGTCCGGGTCCTGGTTCAGTGCGACGGCCAGGATGCGGATGGCTTCGGCTTCGCCTTCACCACGGGTTTGGTTGGACTCCTTGTCGGCGTCGGCCAGGATGATGTCCCGGTTACGGTTGGCAACCGCCCGAATCTTCAGGTCTTCTTCCCTACCTTCAAAGCGGAAGCGGGCGGCGATCCGGTTACGCTCAGCCCGCATCCTGATATAGATGCTTTCGGTCACCGAGTCGGGGAAGTCGGCGCGTTTCAAGCGCACGTCGATGATTTCGATGCCGAACTGCTGTTCGTTGACGCGGATGATGACGTTGTTCAAAACTTCTTTCAGAATTTCGGTCCGGGTGTCCCGTCCCTCAAAGAGGGGCAGACCTTCCTCGTCCTCCTCCGGGTTGCCCGATTCATCAAGGATGGGCTCGGAGCCGATTATCTCGAACCGGTCCCTCAGGGCCACCCGGTCGCGCATGGTGGAGTTGACGATGTCACCCAAGCGGCTGCGGGCGTTGGCCTCGGTGGTCAGGGTCTTGCGGAACTGCACCGGGTCGATGATGCGGTAGCGGGCGTAGGAGTCGATAATCAGGTTCTGCTTTTCCTTGTCGGGCATGGATTCCGGCGGGGCGTCGATGCGGAGGATGCGTTTGTCCAGGCGGATGGCCAGGTCGACGAAGGGTGCCTTGAGTTTGAGGCCCGGTGCGGTGGTCACCGATTGGACTTGGCCGAAGCGGGTGATGATGACCTGTTCGGTCTCGTCTACGATGTAGACTGCCTGGCGGAGGACGATAAGCCCGACAACCACCAGGACCAGGAATACGATCAATGCTTTCATTTATGGCTCTCTAACTACCTAACCAAGTGGGATCCGGTTTAGGGTGTGGGGCCGAAGGGAACGGGGGTGATATTGCCGTTGCCGCCCAAAACCAGCACGCTTTCGGTTTCGGGAGACAGGATTATCTTGGTGATGCCGGGGAGGATTTCCTCCATGGCCTCCAGGTAGAGGCGGCGGCGGGTGACTTCCTTGGAGTCCTGGTACTCGTCCAGCACCGAAATGAAGCGGTCGGCTTCACCCTCGGCCCGGGCGATACGGGCTTGGCGGAAGGCCTTGGCGCCTTCCGTGATTCGTGCGGCGTTACCCTCGGCCTCGGGGATGATTTCGGCCTCGTAGGTGCGGGCCTGGTTGATGAGAGTGTCCCGCTCCTGGCGGGCGCGGAGCACGTCGTCGAAAGCGTCGCGGACCTCTTCAGGCGCCTTCACGTCCTGAAGCTGGACCGACGCAATGCGGATGCCCGTGTTGTAACCGTCGAGGATGCCCTGCAACCGTTCCCGGGTGCGGGCCTCCACCTCTTCACGATTGCGGACCAGGATGTCGTCAATGGAGCGTTGGCCCACCACCAAGCGGAGGGCTGCTTCGGCGGCGTCCTTCAGGGTGCGTCCGTCGGGGCGGCCTTCGGGCACGGCCCTGGTCTCTTCGCCGGGGTCGTCGACTCGGAAGAGGAAGTTATTGAGATCCTTGATGTTGTATTGAACCACCATCCGGACGTCGATGATGTTCAGGTCGCCGGAAATCATCAACGCCTCGGTGGGGAAGGGGGTGGCGGCTCCGGCTTCGCCGCTGCGGAAGCCAAGCTCCATGCGGCGGGTCTCAGTGACCAGAACCACGTCGGTCTTGCCGATGGGTCCGGGGTACCACCAGTGGAGACCTTCTTGGATTACCGGCGCCCCCTGGACCGCGCCGAAGAGCCGGAGGGCCGCGTTTTGACCGGGAGAGATCGTGTAGACGCCGGTAGCCAGCCAGATAACCACGATGATGCCAATGGCCCCGAAGATGAGGAGGCCTATGCCGCCGCCGCCAAAGCGGCCGGTAAGGGAGGACCAGCCTCCCCGCAGGCGGGCCAGAACCTGCTCGAAGTCCATTTCCGGTTGGCGGGGACCGCCGGGTGGGTACATACTGCCGTCCTTTTGCCCGCACAAATAGTTGCGGGACGAGGTTTTTGGAAGGGGATGATCCCGAATGCGCTGGCCTTGGGAAGCCAGTCCAGGACTCCGCAGGCGGCGGAGTGTCCCATGATTCTACCACTAACGGGCGGGTTGCGTCCCCGGTTGGAAGGGTGCGCCGGGCCTTTTGATTGTCCCCTGATCCCCCTTCATCCTGAGCCCGGTCGAAGGGATCATTCCAACCCCCTACCTGTCATTCCGGCCGTAGGGAGGAATCTAAACTCCCTGCGCAACACAATCCCCAAACTTAGATCCCAGCCTCCGCCACAATTGCCACGGGAATGCCAGCTTGCCCCCCAACCCCAACCCGCCTCGATCTGGAGAATCAAGAGACCCTGGGTGGAACGGCAGGACGATTGTAAAGTGATGCAATTCTAAGGGAAAGGGACGCTTGCCAGGCCAGGTACGACCTGGATTCCCGCCTTCGCGGGAATGACGATGGGTGTTGCGGGAATGATGATAGATGTTCGTAGAGACTTTGCAATCGTACCGGGGTGGGGGTCCAGGGCTGCCAATTGGCGTTGTGGGGAGTTTGTGGCGACGAATCCAGGGGCAAACCGGCTGGCGGCGATGGAATTTTAGATTCCTCCCTACGGTCGGAATGACAGTGATGGGCAGTAGGAATGACAGGTAGGGGGCTCAGGATGATGGTTCGACGCGCGCGCCATGATCCTTCGACGTGCTCAGGATGAGCGGGGGATTTTTAAGGTGCTGGGACTTTGGGGGACATTCTGGGACATTATTTGGGTTAGGAGAGGCAGGGGGAGGTACGCCAGGGCAGCAGGGCATCGAGGAGGAACTTATGCACGGGCTCCTTTTTGCGGCGGCGGCAGTAGTCCAGGTAGCCGAAGGCGCCGGTGAAGGAGAGGTAGTGGAGGCCGGAGTCGGCGACCCTTCGGATGAAGGCGTGGGGGTCGGGGGGGGGGGGGGGCTTATGCTGGGATTGGGCGTCGGCCCATTCCTCGCAGAGTTGGTTTACGTGGCGGCTCGTGTGGAATTCGGTGTAGGGGCGGTGGAGTTTGCGTTTTAGGGCGCGGACGCGGTTGGCTAGGCTGGAGAGGCTGGGAATTCCTGTCATTTTGGGGGTTCCTCCGGGTTTTGGATTTGTGTTTGATGGGGGATTTGGATAGGAAGGGTGAGAATTTTTAAATGTTGGGACATTTGGGGACTATTTAGGACATGAGGTTGGTTGTCTCGTGGGGTCGGTCCGGGGGGTGGATTTTTGGGGGCCGGGGTTATGTGTGGTAGTAGTTATGGTAGAGAGTTGTCACCGGATCTGGCAAGGGGGAAGTGTCAGTGATTTCTTAGGGGTTAGGTGTTTTGTGCGACCGTCCGTTGGCCCTTCGACGGGGCTCAGGATGATAGGCGGTGGGTTGGGGGATAATTAAAAGCCCCTGCGTTCCTCGTCGTTGAGTGGCCCATAACCGCACCGCTGGGTATAATTGCGCCTGGCCCGTTGGAATTGCAGCGGGATTGGCAGCGAAGACGAAAGAAACCCGGCGCCGCGCCGGGAATGGGGTGGGTTGCATGGCAGACACCGGTCTGGACGTTAAACAGAGCGAAGACATGACCCGGATACAGGTAACCTGTCCTCACCAGAGCGGGTTAATCTACGTGGTGCCCGCCGAGCGTAGCTGGGTGTGTTCCAGCGAGAAGGTGCCGGCCCATGCCCTGGCGGGGTTTTTCCGGGAGTTGGTGGGACTGGGAGACTCCCGGGTGAAGGAATTGATGCAGGCCTGGGGGGTGTATTACCGGCAATTGCCCCTGGAGGGGGAGCAGAACGAGGGGTGAAGTTGGTTTCCCCGCTGCTGCCTGGCCAGGGGTAGTCTTGAAGAGGCGGGGGCGGGTGATTTGCCTCAGGACGATTGCAAAGCGCTGCAATTCTGAGAAAAAAGGACTCTTGATAGGCCGGGCGCACCCTGGATTCCCGCCGGCGCGGGAATGACGATAGGTGTTCGTAGGGACTTTGCAATTGTCCCGTGATTTGACGGGCTGGGGACTGTCGATGAGGGGAAACGCTCACCGTCACTTAAATCTCAGATGGAAAAGGCAGGGGGCGCACCATTTGGTGCGCCCCCACGATGTTTCGGTTCCTAGAAGCTGGAAATGGGTCAGCCGTCGGGATCGGCGGGGGCAGAGTCCGCCGGGCCGTAACTTTGGCTGGACAGGGACGGGGCCGGGTGAGGGACGATCGGCGGCGGAGCGGGCCGGGGCGCGTAGGGGGGCGGCGATTCCGGCGGCATGACCGGCGTGCCGGGGTCTCCCTCGGCGCTGGGGTCGTCCAGGGCGAAGAGACGGATAAGCTCGTCGCCGGAAACGGCTTCGTGTTCGATCAAGTACTCGGCCACCTGGACCAGCTTGGGCTTGCGGTCGATGAGGATTAGACGGGCGTTGTCGTAGGCCTGGTTGGTCAGGTCTCTGACTTCCAGGTCGATTTCCTCGGCGACATGGTCGCCGTAGTCCCGTTCTTCGCTAATTTCCCGGCCCAGGAAGACCAGCTCCTCGCGTTTTCCGAAGGTGCGTGGGCCCAGGGCCTTGCTCATGCCGTAGCGTTTGACCATGCCCAGGGCGATTTTGGTTGCTTTTTCAAGGTCGTTGCTGGCCCCGGTGGTGACTTCGTCGAAAATCAGCTCCTCGGCCACCCGGCCGCCCATGGTGACGGCAAGCATGTCCTGGAACTGGTTCATCGTCCAAAGATACCGGTCTTCCTCGGGGAGCAGGGTGGTATGGCCGCCCATATTGCCCCGGGCAACGATGGATATCTTGTGGACTCGGTCGGCATGGGGAAGCGTCCAAGCCACCAGGGCGTGGCCCGCCTCGTGGTAGGCGGTCATTTCCTTCTCGCGGGGGTTTATGACCCGGCTCTTGCGTTCGGGGCCGGCGACGACCCGTTCCACCGCTTCCTCGAACTCGGGCATGGTGATGGACTTGAGGTTCCTGCGGGCGGCCAGGAGGGCGGCCTCGTTGATCAGGTTGGACAGGTCGGCTCCGCTGAACCCGGGGGTCTCCTTGGCCAGGGTGTCGAGCTTGACCTCCGGGGCAATGGGCTTGCCGGCGGAGTGGACCTTGAGAATGGCCTGCCGTCCCACCACGTCGGGCAGGTCCAGGGTGACCCGCCGGTCGAAACGGCCGGGGCGGAGCAGGGCCGGGTCCAAAATATCGGGACGGTTGGTGGCGGCGACGACGATGATATTGGTGTTGGGCTCGAAGCCGTCCATTTCCACCAGAATCTGGTTCAGGGTCTGTTCCCGCTCGTCGTGACCGCCGCCCAGCCCGGCGCCCCGGTGGCGGCCAACGGCGTCAATTTCGTCGACGAAAACGATGCAGGGGGCGTTGCGCCTGGCCTGTTCGAAGAGGTCCCGCACCCGGGCGGCGCCAACGCCGACGAACATTTCGACGAACTCGCTGCCGCTGATGTGGAAGAAGGGCACACCGGCTTCACCGGCCACGGCCCGGGCCAGGAGGGTCTTGCCGGTGCCCGGGGGGCCGACCAGCAGGACGCCCTTGGGGATGCGGGCTCCCAGGGAAAGGAACCGTTCCGGGTACTGGAGGAACTCGACCACTTCTTCCAGTTCGGCCTTGGCCTCGTCGACGCCGGCCACGTCGCCAAAGGTGACTGTGGGGCGGTTGAAGGGCATCATGCGGGCGCGGCTGCGTCCGAAGCTGAGGGTCTGATTGTTGCTGCCCTGGGCCTGGCGCATCATGAAGAGGATGAGCCCACCGAAGAAGATGAGGGGCAGGAAGTTGAGCAAGATGCCGAAGAAGCTGCCCAAGCCGCCGGAGCCCTTGAAGACCACCTGGACGCCGGTGGGGCCGATCTTGACGCCGTTTTCCACCAGGAGGGACACCAAGTCCGTCTGGTCTCCCATGCGGCTGGTAAGCTGGGTGCCTCCCACGCCGCCGGTGACCCGTGGAACGACGGTAAGCTTCTGGCCCTCGACGATGATTTCGCTAATCTCGTTGTTCTGGGCCTTGGTGACGACCTCGGTGAGGGGCACCGGGTCGCTGGCGCCAAAGGTGGGCAGCAGGGTATAGAATATGACGATTACGCCGACGATGATAAGAAGGTAAACGAGGCTGTTTCGCAGCCAGCGGTTATTGCCCATACCTGCCCTTGCCCTTCATTCTGCGCTCACTATATCTTAATTGAGCAGGGTCAAAAATGCAAAAGGCGGGCGCCGGCGGTAACAGTTCAGAATTAAGGAGTTAGCCCAACCCAAGATCCGTCATTCCGGCCCCCGTGCCGGAATCCAGGAATCCCTTGCAATTCGAGTGCTGGTCTGTCCCTGACCATTCTGGATTCCGGCTCAAAGCCCGCCCCGTACCCGATACGGGGGCCGGAATGACGGTTTAATGTTAGGATGGCGCCTTAACTCTGAACACTTACCGTCGGGGGCCCGGTTTCCCACCAAATTCAGTCAGGGGAGGCGCCAATGGTCAACGGGCAGAAGCCACGGGTCTACGTTTTAGGCACCGGAGGCAGCATTTCGTTTCTCGGAGATTTCCGCACCGACTACATCAATTACAGCTACGGCGGCAACCATTTGACCATTCAGCAAATGCTGGAGCGGGTGCCGGAAATTGACGGGTTTGCCGAAACGGTGGCCGAGCAGTTAATCAACGTGGGGAGCACTGATGTCCTGCCCCAGCATTGGGTCCAACTGGCCCAGCGGATTAACCAAATTTTTGCAGAAGACCCCCAGGCGGCGGGAGTGGCGGTGGCCCACGGAACGGCCACCCTGGAGGAGACGGCCTACTTCTTGAACCTGGCCGTGAAGAGCAGCAAGCCGGTGGTGGTGACCGGAGCCATGCGCCCGCCCACCGGCATGGGCACCGACGCCGACGTGAACCTGATGGACTGTGTGCGGGTGGCGGCGTCGCCGGACTCGGCGGGCCGGGGGGTGCTCACCGTGCTGAACAACGAGATTCAAGCGGCCCGGGACGTGACCAAGACCAACAGCTACCGGTTGGAGACCTTCCGCTCCAACGAGCTTGGGGTGTTGGGGTACGCCGACTCCGACGAATCGGTGGTCTTCTACCGGACTCCGGTAAAGGCCCACACCCAGGCAACTGAGTTTGACGTTTCGGCGGTGGCGGAATTGCCCCGGGTGGACATCGCCTACGCCTACGCCGGGGCCGACGGCCTGGTAATCAAGGCGTTGGCCGATGCGGGAGTGCCGGGGATTGTGGCGGCGGGTTTGGGCAGCGGCGGTTCTTCGCCCCAATTCATGCTGGGGCTGCGGGCGGCCAAGGCCCGGGGGGTCAAGGTGGTCATTTCCACCCAGACGGGCAACGGGCGGGTTATGAAGACCCGGCGGTTCACCGAGGAAGGGTACGTTTTGGCGGACAACCTGTCGCCCAAGAAGGCGCGGATATTGCTGATGTTGGCGCTGACCGTTAGCAACGACGACGAAGAAATCCAGCGAATGTTCCTCACCTACTGACTCCGGGCTAACGCCGTGGCGGTAAACCCTGGGGGCCGTGTTAAAATAGCGGCGGGTTGGCCCGGTGGGGCTGCCCCAGGAAGGCCACACCCCCCCAATTTTGTCGAAAAGGAGCGTTACTTATGGTGCAGATTGTTAGGGTTTATGCCGGTGACGATGGCGAGTCCCACTTCGAGGACGTTACGGCGGAGCAGTTCGCAGGTATTGTCAACCAGGTTGGCGACGGCGACGTTAACCTGAACGCGCGGGCCGCCGGGCCGGACTCGGACTACCACAACGCCCCCCGGTTGCAGTACGTCGTCAACATGGCGGGGATAGCCGAGTTTGAGGTGGCCGACGGCACCAAGCGCCGCCTGAACCCGGGCGACGTTTTGATCGCCGAGGACGTCACGGGCCACGGCCACATCGCCCGGAGCATTGGCGATGAGTTCCGCATTTCGCTGGCGGTGCCCCTGAAGTCGGCGACCCGTTAACCTGGGGCTAGCCGGCTGACCCGGCCAGCAGTTTTTGAAGGTGCATCAATCCCTGCTGGCGGCGGGCGTTCAGCTTAAGTCCCGTCCAGCTTGGGCCGGTCAACAGGGTGAGAAACTCCCGGATGATTTCGTTGTCCGGGAGTTTTCCGTATTGGTGGTAAAGGGCCAGGAATCTTTCACCCGGCTCTGCGGGGGCCTTGGTTGAAGCCAGGGCGTGGGTGAAGGGGAGGATGACGTTGACGGCCATTTCCCTGGCGCGGCCGGGGCCGATGTAGGCAGTATTTCCCTGGCTCACGGTCAAGGCGGAAGTTAGCTGGCCGGGTTTCCCGCCGTTGGCGGCGGCGGTCATGGTTTCCAACAGGCCCCTTTCCAAGCACCGAGCCAAGAGGCGGGCGGCGCCGGAAATGCGGCGGCGGGGATGGTTCGGGGGGCGGACCCTGAAGAGGTGCCACTGGTCCGGGGACAGGGGTTTCCCGAAACCGGACCGGGGGATTTTCCCGTTTGGTTGTCCTGCCGCTTGGTCCAGGCCGGAAAGGTGGAGCAGCCAGGTTTCGATGGCGTTGGCCCGCTGTCCCGGAGGTAGAGGCAACGCGGACCGGGCCAATGCTTGGTAGGGGGCGCGGCCGGCCAGGGCCACGAAGGGTTGCTCGTTCTGGCGGTAGCCCAGGCTTTCCAAAAGTCCTTCGTAGAGGACCTGCTCCGGGTCCTGTTCCGCCAGGAATTTCTGAAAGCGGGCGCTTTTGGACCAGAACCGGGCGTCGCCGGCCAGGTCCAGGACTTCTCCAAGCTGCTGGGCGTTTGCGGGTTGGGGGTAGCCCAGGGGCGGCAGCAGGTCCCAAAGAGGTACGGGAGTAGCCTCGCCTAGAGGAGACTCGGCGGAGCCGGTTTCGCCGGGGAGCAGGGAGGACAGGGAGACCACCGGGGGGTCTCCCCCGTCGCGCCGGTGGGTGGGGGTTGAGGATAGGTCCAAGGCGGCATGGAGTACGACGCCGTTGTAGTTGGGGTCGTCCTGGTGGCCGTGGGAGTCCCAGTCCTGCTGTCGGAGGTGGATTTCAACGTCGCCCTGCACCAGGCCCAGTTCTTCAAAGTGGAGCAGGGCGTTACGGAAGTCGGGGCCGGCGGTGCGTCCGGGCCTGCCGGGGTAAAGGACGCGCACCCGCTGGCCCTGGTCGGTGCGGAACCATTCTTGCCGGGCGGCGCGGCGCTGCCAGAGCCGCCACAGGGCGCTTTCCGGGATGGGCGGTTTCGCCCGTTTCCGGCCCGATGGTTGGCCGCCGGAATACTCGTTGCCGGTTTCGGCTATGCCGCTGGAATGGGTGGGGGCCATGTTCTGATGGGCCTCCCGCGTTGGTCATTGGGGTCAAGTATATCGACGCCGGCGGGAGGTGTCTTTCGGAGCGTCACTGTTGGCGGGGTTCCTGATTCAATTGGCCGGACTCGTCTCCTTCTTGGAGGGCCTGCCGGAACTGGCGCCATTCTTCGACGCCGTGGGAGTCGGACCAGTCCTCGTAGTGGAGCAGGTCTTGCAGGGGCAGGCGCCGGCGCCATCCGACGGTTTCCAGCAGGGGCTTTTCGGGGAACTCTTGGGGGTAGCCCAGGCAGAGATAGGCCACTGGGATGATGTGCGGGGGGATGCCGAGGATTTGGCGGAGCTGGGGGAGTTTCAGGATGCTGACCCAGCCGACGCCGATGCCCTCGGCGCGGGCGGCCAGCCAGAGGTTTTGCACGGCGCAGCAGGTCGAGTAGACATCGGTTTCAGGCATGGAGTTCCGGCCCAGCACGACCTCGGCGCGGGTGGGATCGCAGGTGACGCAAAGGTTGACCGGCGCTTCCAGTACCCCCTCCAGCTTGAGGGATAGGTAATGGGAGCGGCGGGGCTCATCGAAGAAGCAAGCGGAGGCCTGGCGTTCCCGCTCGAAAAGGTCTTTCACCTGCTGGCGGCGTTGGAGGTCGCGCACCAGGATGAAGTCCCAGGGTTGCATGAACCCCACCGACGGCCCGTGGTGGGCCGCTCGAATCACCCGTGCCAGGGCTGGGCCGGGGATGGGGTCGGGGCGGAAATGGCGGATGTCCCGGCGTTGTTGGATGGCCCGGTAGACGCCGCTACGCTCCTCCGAGGTGAAGCATTGGGGCGGGGCGTTGGGTTGCAGGCTCTTGACTTCCATGTCGGGGCTCCTCTCCAAGACAGCTAGTGGGACATTGGCGCCGGTTGCCCAGGCCGGTGTAACGAAAAACCCCCGTCCGTGAAGGAGGGGGCTGCAAATACGCGACAGCGGCCGCCCAGTCCACGAAGCGGTTGGCGATGCGCGGCAGGTCTCCTGACTCATGGTTCATCGTCCTTCGGCGCCTTCCCGTCCGGGGTTTGCCTGGACAGTGGCTGCCTGGTGGCGGGACGAAGGACTCCCCAATTACAGTGGCGGGCCCGCGCCGGAGTTGCACCGGCTTCCCTATTCTCCCCAAAAGTTGGGGCACCGCGCGCTATTCTGTTTCCGCCGCCACGGTAACACGGCGGGATGGGGTGGTCAACCGGCGGTGGGCCGCCGGAATCTGCGCTGGGTCCTTTGCGGAAGCCTAACGGGGCTTCCTATGGCGGCCGCAACCCCTCGGTTGTCCCCCGTCCAGTCATCCAGGGTTGGTCCAAGGGCTTGGGAAAATTACTGACAGTTGCCCCTTCCCAACTACGGTGACAACTCTCTACTATTGATGGTAACGGGTATGGTAACGGGGAAATTCACGGGACCGAAGGCCCGGGCCGCACCGGGAAAAATGTCGCACAAAACCGGATAAACGACGCCAAACCTACTGAGATTTAAAGAATTTGTGCTCGCCGCCTCTTTCCACCAGGATGACAAAATCCCACCCCCTGACTAGGCAATTGTCTCGATATGTCCCAGAATGTCTCGCAACTTTAATTTCCGGCCCCCAGGTCTTCCTGGGAGCGTTGAATGCAGTCCTGCCGCCAGCCCAATAATTGGACGCCTGGCGGGTGCTGCCGGAGAAGTTCGGCCCTTGGACAGCCATCTAACGGCCTAACGGCCCTGGCGATGGCCCTGTCGCCGGGGCAGGCCCATGATGGGGTGAAAGGGCGCGAATTGGCGGCGCAAACTCCCCATGATAACAATTAAAAGACCCCTTTTCCGCGGGCACCGATTCTATGGATTTGACCCGGCGCGGGTGTACAATTCCGGGGGCTTCCTCTGGAGCTCCCCGGGGACCTTTGGGCCGTTAGCCCAGCTGGGTAGAGCACCGGACTTTTAAGCGGATTCATTGCCAAAAGAGGCAGCATCCGGCAACGAGGGCGACGTGATACTTCACCCTACCCGGCAGGCTTAAGCGCTATGAACCTACCGGCTGATTACAAACTGGGTTTTGAAAAGGCCCGCGCCGTCGCGCCCGAGATGGCGGACAACTACGTAGCGCACACATCCATTGGAGACCCGGTGGCCGAGGCTATGACGGAAGACCTGGCAGAGCTTGGTCAAGCAGAGTCAACCCGGCTCATTGAAGCAGCCATGAATGAGGAAGGTGAGGATGCCCTGCGGAACGCGCCGGCCTCGCTGCGAAGATTCTTCAAAGACGCGGAAACTCCACCGGAATGGCTCGATTATTCAGCATTCGCCCCGGGTGTCCGCATGTTTCACCGGAACTCGCAGGTGATACTGGCGGCGTTCGTCGCAGGTGTGCTGATCGAAGGCTTCACCACGAATATAGCAAAGTCCTTCTTCATCACCGGGCGGGTGCGCGACCAGGGCGTCAGGCGTTTGGGGCAAAATAACCGTCACATGATGGAGATATTCCTGCCCGGTGGCCTGTACCGGCAGGGAGACGGCTGGAAACTTTCGGTCCGCATCAGGTTGGAGATTGAGATAGGATGGGCGGAACGTTGTAAAGAACGGCGGAGTTTTTTCATGGAAGTCATGGCCCTGGTCAAATCAGGCATAGCTACTCTGGCGGCTTTGAGGTGCCCCGTGCGAGACTGCTACGGGTGGGCCAAGGGCCGACGGCGGAAGGAGAAACCGCGTCGGCGTTGGCGTCCTGCGGGACCTGGACCCAAGACGTATTTGTTCAATCCGGCCACCGGGGAATACGTCAGACGGGACCAGGGCCAGCGAGGCGCGCCATGACCTCCACCAACTTCGCCGGCAAGACCATATAAAAGAAGAGTTTAATGAAATACGGACTAGCGGATCTCACACCAACTATCCACAAGATAAATCTTCATGTGGATGGGTGCGTATGGTTTCAGGGGTCAAGGAATAAGTTGGGGCCATACGACAGCATCGAAGAAGCCCGAGCGGAGGGTCGAGACCATCCTGATAGACCCTGCATTGGGATTGGTCGATGCTGTTGGCCCACGCAGTCCACTCGCTATGCGGATTGGCGCTGTCTCTGCTATCCGGAGGGGTAGCTTAACCGAAAGGAGTGTAACCCATGCCAAGAATTAGCGAAGATGCTTTAGGAGGGTTAGCCTTGCACTATACCGTGTATGAAAACAGACCCAATAATCGCGCCACTGTTCATAGAGCGACCTGTGGCTACCTCGAGATGCACGGGGGCGTGAGTTCTACCACGCCCCCCTCTGGCGAATATCACAAGGGGTTTGAGACGGCGGAAGCTGCCTTGAACAAGGCCAGAAGCACCGGGCGAGAGGTTAAAATCTGTAGCGGATGTGCCCCGCCGATTTCAGTATGAGACAGGAGGACTCCCCCTGATGACCACGCCCAACTTTGCCGACAAGACCATCTGGACCGGCGACAACCTGGACATCCTCCGGGGCATGAACTCGGCCTGCGTTGACCTGATTTATCTCGACCCGCCCTTCAACTCCAACCAGAACTACGCCGGCCCGGTGGGCAGCAAGGCCGCCGGCGCCGCCCTGGACCCTCTCCGACCTGGACGTGGCTTGGATGGGCCTGATAGCCGACGAGCAGCCCGCCACCGCCCACGTGCTGAAGACGGCGGGCCTGACCCACGGCAAGGGGATGCAGTCCTACCTCACCATGATGGCGGTCCGGCTGATGGAAATGCGCCGGGTTTTGAAGGACACCGGCAGCATCTACCTTCATTGCGACCCGACGGCCAGCCACTACTTGAAGCTGCTGATGGACGCGGTGTTTGGGGCGGGGAATTTCAGGAATGAGATTAGTTGGCGGCGAATGGGGGCGCATAACGACGTTGGACAAGGGGCAAGGCACTTCGGGCGGGTTCACGACACCTTGCTTCGATTTGCCAATGGGCCATTACCAACGTGGAATATCGTTTATCTGCCCTATTCTCCGGAGTACATAGACAAGACCTATCGGTATTACGAGCCATCGGGTAGGCGCTACCAGATTCAACCGCTCCATGCCGACAAACCGGGCGGTGATACGCTTTACGAGTGGAAAGGTCGAATGCCGCCTACTGGCAGGTATTGGGCATACTCCAGAGCGAATATGGAACGCATGGAAGCCGAAGGTAAAATCCATTACAGCAGCAGCGGGAATCCGAGTTACAAGATTTATTTGGATGAAAGCAAGGGGCGTCCCCCACAGGATTTATGGGACGACATATCGCCCATACGCAACCGTCGAGCGGAGCGCGTCGGTTACCCCACACAAAAACCTATTGCCCTGCTGGAGCGCATCATCCGGGCCAGCAGCAACGAGGGTGACGTGGTGCTGGCCCGTTCTGCGGTTGCGCCACCGCCTGCGTCGCCGCCGACCGCCTGCGTCGCCGCCGACCGGCTGGGCCGCAAGTGGGTTGGGATAGACATATCCCCCAAGGCCGTGGAACTGGTCAACATGAGGCTCCAACAGGCAATGGGCAGCCTGTTTCACCACGGTTACGTCACCGCCCGCACCGACATCCCCAGGCGCACGGACATAGAGGCCCCCATCCCCTACCGCCAAAACAAGCACGTCCTCTTCGGCCAGCAGGAAGGGCTCTGCAACGGCTGCCGGGGAGACTTCCCCTTCAAGCTGTACGAGGTTGACCACGTTGTCCCTCAGTCCCGGGGCGGGACGGACCACGTGGG
The DNA here is from genome assembly GCA_965205495.1 of Dehalococcoidia bacterium. Lineage (GTDB taxonomy): Bacteria > Chloroflexota > Dehalococcoidia > Lucifugimonadales > UBA3495 > CATOSK01. Next base: position 2,709,300 of record CBDBHA010000002.1, on the reverse strand, counting down.
GAACCTGCAACTGCTCTGCTCAAGCTGCAACCGTATCAAGGGAGACCGGCCCCAGGAATACCTTGTAGCCCGTATGAAAGAACTTGCCGTATGAAAGCAGAGGAACAATGCCCAATTCCCGTCGGAAATCATCGTCAAGTAGCTGGAAATCGCTTGGGAATTCACGGACTGATTGCTGGGTATACCACCCTTGGTCCAAGCGCCACTCGCAGCACGGTCCAGGGAACCAAGCGCCAGACGAAGAGGCCCGGCTGACCCGGATACTCAACTCCCTGCGCCGGGGCCAATACTTTGAGCTGACGACTCAAGGACGATTGCAAAGTGATGCAATTCTGGGGGAAAGGGACGCTTGCCAGGCCACGTGGACCCTGGATTCCCGCCGGCGCGGGAATGACGATAGGTGTTCGTAGGGACTTTACAATTGTCCTGCCTACGACCCTGAACGTTGCCGAATACCTGGACCTGTGGATTGCTTTCGGCAGGTCAACGTAGTCATAACGTGGGCAACATCGACGAAAACCGGTCCAATCCCCCTTGATTTCGTGCTTGGGCCGTTAGCTCAGCTAGGTAGAGCGTCGGACTTTTAAGTGGGAATACGACCTGGAACTATACGGCGAACGCAATGTGGCGGAACGGTTGATCCGCCGGCTGAAGGACTTTCGACGGGTCTGCGCCAGGTACGATAAGTTGTATCTGGGGTTCGGGTTCTTGGCCCCCTTCTGCGAGGCTTTTTCCGACAGCATTAGCGTCAACGGGCCCTAGATTCCTCCCTGCGGTCGGAATTTCGGATGGCCTTGCCGAGGCCACGTATGAAGAATGAAAATAAGGTCACGCTGGAACCCTTCGCAACGGGTTATTTTCATAATAATGACAGGCAGCAGGCTCGGAATGACATTGGGCAGGGGACTCGGAGCGGCATTAGAGGCCAATATAAATCCCCTGGGGCGGCGGAGGGTAAGGTTGCTCTTTCGGGAGCATAGTCGTAAAATCGGCCCAAATCCTGCTAGGAGAGTTGAGCGAGATGGCTGAAGCAACTGGCGGCCCGTTGGCGGGTATACGCGTAATCGACCTTGGCCGGCACCAGGCGGGGCCGCGCTGCGCCCAGGTCCTGGCCCGCATGGGGGCCGAGGTAATCAAAGTGGAGCGGCTGGGCGGCGAAGAGACCCGTTACCACGCCCCTTGGGTCCGCAAGCAGAGCGCCTACTGGGTGCAGTACAACAGCGGCAAGAAGAGCCTGAGCATCGACCTGCGGAAGGAAGAGGGCAAGGAAGTCGTGCGAAAGCTGGTGCGGATTTCCGACGTGCTGCTCCAGAACTTCCGCCCCGGCACCATCGCCACGATGGGTTTCGGGTATGACGTGCTCAAAGAGCTCAACCCCCGCATCATCATGGTCAACGTCTCCGCCTACGGGCAGTTCGGCCCCTACAAAGACCAGATTGGCTACGACCCCATCGGGCAGACCATGTCCGGCATTGCCATGATCACCGGGCAGGAAGGGATGCCCCCCATTCGGGCGGGCGTGCCCATCATCGACCGGACCACCGCCCTGCACGCGGCCATCGGGACCCTGGCTGCTCTCCACGAGCGGGAACGGTCGGGCGAAGGCCAGCACATTGACGTCTGCCTGGCCGACACCGGCTACAGCTACACCGAGATCCCCATCACCGCCTACCACGGCGCGGGCATCGAGCCCCGGCGCGGCGAGTCGGCGGCCCCTCCCAGCGGGACGTATCCCTGCGCCGACGGGTGGGTCTTGATTACCGCCGGCGACCAGCACCACTGGCACCGGGTCTGCAACGCCCTGGGCAAGCCCGAATGGTTGGAAGACCCCAGGTTCACCACCCGCCACGCCCGGGGGGAGAACGGGGAAGTGGTGCAGCAGGCCATGCAGGACCTTTTGTCCAACATGACCATGAAGGAGGCCATCGCCCACTTCACCAACCACGACGTGACCGCAGCGCCGGTGAACTCCATTGCCCAAGCGGCCCAAGACCCCCATCCGTGGGAGCGGCGGGCCATGGTGGAAGTCGACGACTTCCTGGCGGGCAGCATCGCGGTTTCCGGCGACTTCTGGCATTTCAGCCGGACTCCCGCCGTCGTCGGGACCACTCCGCAGGTGGGCGAGCACAACGAAGAGGTGCTGAGCGGCCTGTTGGGTTACTCCGAGAACGAGATTGCCTCGCTGTACGAGAACAACGTGGTTAGCACCGAGCACCACTACGACGAGATTCCCGGCTAACGGGCGCCCCGTCAATAGCACCGGAACGAACCAAGCGAGGGCCTCCCAATCGGGGGGCCCTTACTTGATAGGGCCTATATGCCTAGGAATCGTCACCCCAGAGGTAACACCCCGTCGCCCCAAGGACTAGAACGAACAGGGAGTCAATGAACGCCCACCACACCAGGCGGGTGTCGCTCTGGGGGCCCGTCCCGGTTAAAGCGTCGATCCAGTTCCAGAAGAACAAGAGGGCCAGGACCGCCGAGGCGTAGAAAGCGGCGTTGGCCGCCAGGTACTCCCGGCCGAGGGGCTCAGCCCTGGAATGGCCCTGAGCGCCGCGTTGACGGTTAAACTGAATCACCGCCACCACCAATATCCCAGCGGCCATAAACCAGTTCAATACCTCCCAGACCAGGGCGATGTCCAATACCCCGTCGTAGAACGGGGTGAAGACGAAGTGGAAACCCACAGCGGCAGCAAGGGTCCACAGGGCTACGGATATTACTTTTCTGACCATCAATTCCCTAACCCAACAGGTGATGAGAAGACCGATCGTGTAAAACGACAACGGGGTGAAAGCGCCTTAGCGTGACAATCCAATAATTGGAGTGTTCTTCAGGTCGGACCGCGCCTGGATTATACACTCTGCAATTTCGCATCGCCTATCGCTTTAATGACCACACCAGGGCGTTTTAATTGTTCCCAAATGCCGCTTCCAGTCACCTGCCCACTGTCATTGCGCCCCCCACTGTCATTCCGACCACCCCACGTGTCATTCCGACCGTAGGGAGGAATCTAAACTCCCGGTCCAACACAATCCCCAACCCCGGATTCCAGCCCCCGCCACAGTTACGACGGGGATGGTGGCTCGCCCTCCCGCAACGAATTGGCCTCTACCTCCAACTCCAAATTTCAAGGACGCTGGGCTTTGTCATTGTTGTTGTGGGGAGCTTGCGACGATGAACCCGGGGGCAAACTGGCTGGCGCCGATGGATTTTAGATTCCTCCCTGGGGGTCGGAATGACAGGTAGGGAGTGTTCGGAATTTCCTTGGGCAGGGGGGGTCAGGGTGAAAGGGGCTCGGAAGAGGCATTTGGGGAGGATTAAAAGGCCCTGGAACAGCATGGTGGCGAAGAGACGCGGCGATTTATTTTGGTGTATAAGTCTCTTTTTTAATGCGGGGGCTGGATGAACACCGGGGCGTAGAGCCAGCCTTCCAGAAGGGCCACCGGGTTGAAGTTGTCCTCTTCGGGGGTTGGGGGGCGCCGGAACAAAGATGGGTCGCGGAGCCAGAGGACGGCCACCACGGCGGCTACGATGGCGTCGAGGCAGTCGTGGCTTTTGAGGGCCAGGGCTCGGAAATTTTTCAGGCCTTGGATGGGAATGCCGGACTTGGCGGAGAGTTGGTCCCAGATGACCCGCCGGAGTTGGGAGGCGTTGCTGCCGTTCTTGTAGCCCTTGAAGGGGAGTCGGAAAGCCCGCAACGCCGCGCCGGGCATGGCTTCCAGCAACACCGGGCCGTCGCGGTTGGCGGCATCCAGCGGGGGGACGCTGCATGAGGTCTGCCAGAGCCGGTGCAGAAGCTGCATTCCCCGGAAGGTCATGGGCACCATGTTGGGGTTGACCATGTGGAGGCAGGAGTAACATTCGGGATGGTAGGTGTCGGCCAGCCGCTTGGGTTCGCCGTTTTGGGCCACGAACCGGTTGCGGACGTCGATGAATTCGGTCAGGTCCAATTGGGCGGCGATGCGCCACAGGTCGGGCATGGTTTCGGCGTCGGAGGCCCAGAACTTGGCGAAGGAGTCGGGAACGGAGAAGGGGAAGTCCAGGGCGGCGACGGCGGGCAGAGGAGTCTTTTCCAGCAGGGCCGCCAGTTCATCCCGGGAGACGGGGCGGCAGTCTTCCAAGGTTAGGGAGTCCCCGTCGTATGTGCCCTGGGCCAGCCAGGTGTTGCGGTCGGCCTTAGCGCCGCTGAAGTCCACGCCCAGGATGGTTGTCTTTGGGGATGGCATCACATGGGGTCCTCGGCGCCGTGCGGCGGGGGCCAACGGGCGGCGGATTTCTTGCCAGGGGAGAACGCCGGTAGTATAGTGCAGCCCGGTTAGCCCCTCAAGCCAGACCTGGCTGATGGCGGCTACCAATTCAGTTTCCCAAGTATCCCAACTATCCTGTTTATGTGGGAGGAACGACATGAACCTCACCGAAAGGCGTGAGCGTTACCGGGAAATATTGGAAGGCGACCGCTGCGTGCATCCGGGATCGGTGTTTGATCCCATCTCGGCGCGGGCCGCTGAGGACGTGGGCTTTGAAGTTGGCATGTTTGCCGGTTCGATAGCCTCCGGGACGGTGCTGGGCGCGCCGGACCTGATAGTCCTCACTCTGTCGGAGTTCGCCGAGCAAATCCACCGCATCTGCCGGGCCAGCAGCATCAGCCTGATGGTGGACGCGGACCACGGATACGGGAACGCGCTGAATGTGCGGCGCACCGTGGAGGAGTTGGAGTCGGCGGGGGTCTCCTGCCTGACCATCGAGGACACCCTGTTGCCGTTGAGCTACGGCGCCGGAGGAGAGGGAGCGTTGATCTCCCTGGACGAGGGCATCGGTAAGATGAAGGCCGCGCTTTCGGGGCGGCAGGACCCCAGCCTGGTGGTGGCGGGCCGCACCAGCGCCCTGCGCAACGGCGGGGTGGAAGAAGCCATCAAGCGGGTGAAGGCCTACCAGGAAGCGGGCGTCGATGCCGTGTTCCTGGCCGGAGCCCAGACACGGGCGGAAATTGAAGCGGTCCACTCCGAAACCAACATCCCCTTGCTGTTGGGCGGCGCGGGCGGCGAGTTGGCCGACCTGAAGTTCCTGGGGGCCAACGGCGTGCGGGTGGCGTTGCAGGGGCACCTCCCCTTCCAGGCGGCGGTGAAGGCGGTCTATGACACGCTGAAGGCGCTGCGGGACGGGGTGGCGCCGGCTGACCTGCGGGACAGCCTGGCGTCGCCGGAGCTGATGGGACAGTTGACCCGCCGGGGCGACTACGAATCTATGGTCAAGGACTTCCTGGGTTAGTCCACGCGAGACGTTTTAAACCGTTAAACAAGAAGGGGCGGGGCTTGCACCCGCCTCTTTTACGTTGGAGAAGGGGTCGCCATGAGCCGTGGTTAGTTGGGGGTGAGGGGTAAACCGGCGAAGAAGTCTTCCTGGACTGCTTCGCCGGGGCGGAGGGGGGGCCAGGCCCGGACGTAGTATTCGCGGCCCATGTTGTGGGCGGTTACTTCGGGGGAGACTTTTTCGTAGGGCCAGTCCTGGGCCAGTTGGGTGAAGTGGCACTTGATGCAGGCCAGCTTGGTTTCCAGATGGCCGCCGGCGTGGAACTCCAGGTGAATTTCCTCAATGGGCACACCGTCGTTGGCCCGTTCGGGGGAAGGCAGGGGGAAGTCGATGCCATCCTCACGGAGCCGCAATGCCATGCGGGTGCGGAAACCCCGGGGGCGCACGCTGTACATGAGGCGTTCCGGCTGGTGGGGAGTGAGCCCGTCCTGTAGCTGCTGGGGGTAGATTTGGGGGTTGCCGGACTGGTGGAAGGCCTGGGTAGCGTGGCGGGATATGGCGATGTGGTCGGGGTGTCCGTAGAGTCCGTCGGGCCCGAAGGTAAGGACCACCTGGGGCCGGAAGGATCGGATTTCTTGGATTAGCCTTTCGACGATGGGGTCGTCGCCGGCGTTGATGTAGGCCTGGGGATGCTGGTTGGGGGGAGTCCCGGCCATGCCCGAGTCGCGGTAGTTGAGGACGTCATGGCTGGCGATGCCCAGGGTTTGGGCGGAGGCGGCCAACTCGGAACGGCGGACAGAGCCGATGGTCTTGCGGGTGGCCGCGCCTTCCTGGCGGATTTCGCCCTCCTCGCCAAGGGTGGCGGTGACCAGGCGGACTTCAACGCCCCGGGAGGCGTGGGCGGCGATGGCCGCGCCGACGGGGAAGGCTTCGTCGTCGGGGTGGGCAAAGCAGGCGAGAAGGCGGTATTCAGACAATTCTGTTCCTTGGTTTGGGGGGTGAGTGGGGGATTCTGCACCATTGGATTAAGGTGGATGGAGGACTATTGCCCTCCATCCGAGGTCTTTTGACCGGAAAAGAGTTAGCTGGGCATCTCCAGGACTTCCAGGCAAACGCCCTGGGGGCCTTCGAAGAAGCAGACGCGGCGGCCGGCGCCGACCTGAGTTTCTTCGAGAATCTTGGCCCCGCTGGCTTTGAGCTGCTCGACGGTGCCATCGATGTCGTCGGTGTCGATGGCGATGTGTTCCATGCCGAAGACCTGGTCGTGGGTCTGGGTGTCGATCTTGCCGGTGACGTTGAGGGGGAGGCCGTGGAGGTCGAGGCGGAAGCCGCCGTTGGCGGTTTCGGCGACCACGGTGGCGCCCAGGTTATTGACGTACCAGTCGGCGGTCTCCTTGGGGTCGGGGCTCTTCAAATGGACGTGGTTAATTTTGAAAGCCATCGTCGTACTCCTGTCTTTGAGATGGCGTAATTTTAGCACAAACGGGGGTGGGGTCCGGGTGGCCTGTGGATTGGCAGGGTGGAGCGGTGAGCTTAATTTTTCAGAGGCAATAGCGCCCCGCTGGAAAGAGGGCAGGCGCTTCGGGCGCCTCGGCGCCAACGGGTTTTTGAAGGTGCTGCCCTACGGGGTTGATGGTATATTTAGGGACGCGACGGATTGAGGAGGAAGGATGCTGGCTTTCTTGGGAGGAACGGGACCGGAAGGGAAGGGGTTGGCGCTGCGCCTGGCCCTGGCCGGGGAGGCGGTTGTCATCGGGTCGCGGGAATCGGGACGGGCCCGGGAAGCGGCGGAGGAGCTGGCAAGGTTGGCAACGGGGGCGCAGATAAGCGGCGCGGAGAATCCGGCGGCGGCGGCCCAAGCGGACACGGTGTTTTTGACCGTTCCCTATGGAGGTCAGCGGCCCTTGCTGGAGTCGCTGGGAGACGGCTTGACCGGGAAGGTGGTGGTCAACGTCATCGCGCCGATGGCCTTTGAGCTGGGGCGGGGGGCGTATGCGCTGGAGGTGGAGGCAGGTTCGGCGGCGCAGGAAGCGCAGGAGTTGGCGCCGGGAGCGCAGGTGGTGTCGGCCTTTCAGAACGTGAGCGCAGAGGAGCTTTTGGAGCCGGAGACGGTGATGGAAGGGGACGTGGTGGTATGTTCCGACCACTCCGAGGCCAAGGCTTTGGTAATGGACCTGGCCCGCCGGATACCACGGTTGAGGCCGGTGGACGGGGGGCGTCTGGAAAACTCCAAGTACGTTGAGCAGATTACCCCGCTCTTGGTAAACATCAACCGGATATACCGGATACACGCCGGCGTCCGCATCGTGGGGGTTCCCGACGAGGCGGAATAACCGGCCAGCGTAACTCTGGAAAGCGAATAGGAGAGAGTATGCCGAGAGGAACATTGGACTTGCAGGACCCGGCGGACCTGGCGTTGGTCAATGGGGTGTGGCGGTTTGCCGGCGGGTTTGTGCCCGGGCAGCCCAACGAGGGTATAGTTTCCCAGGCGGAGGGGAGTCCGGCCCGGCTGCCCGACTTTGACGATTCGGGTTGGGACGTTTGCAACGACCTGACCAAGTGGCATTCGCGGGGTGTGGCCTTTGCCTGGTACCGGCTTAGGGTGACGCTGCCGGAGGTGGTGAAGGGGCGGGAACTTGCCGGGGCGCGGTGCTTGTTCGAGACCTGCGTGGACGACTACGGCGAGATTTGGATTGACGGGGACTGCAACCGGGACCGGGGAACGGTGCAAGGATTCAACGTGCCCCAGCGGGTGGTGGTGGACGCGGAGCCCCGGCCGGGGGACCAGCACACCATCGCCATTTTGGGCGTCAACGGCCCCATGGGCGCGCCCGGTGGAGCGGTTTTTGTCCGCTACGCCACGCTGGCCTTTGAGTGGCGCGAACCGAATTACTAGCAGAAAGGACCGAGGACGAGGAGGTTAGAAATCCTCGTCCTCTTCTTCATCCAGGTCGTCCAGTTCCACCTCGGTATAGCCCAAGGAATCAAGCTCGGCGCGGATGCGGAAGGCGAATTCTTCCACCGTTCCGGACTCGGGGACGGTAATTTCAATCTTGCCGGCGCCGGACCGGGAGACGGAGCCCGGGTCTTCCTTGGTCAGGTCGACGCTGACCGACTCGCGGTGGATGCCCATGAGGTCGGTCACCCCGAAGATGACCTGCATATCCTGCATAGTGATGATGCCTTCGGGCATGGTTGCCATGTTTCAGACCTCGATTAGCTGGGTGGGGGGTTTAGTCCTGGGGTGGGGGCCACTCGGTGCCGCCCTCGGAGGGGCGGTCCTGGGGGGCCAGGGCCAGGCCGTCGCTGACCACCTGCTTAAACTCGTTAAGAATGACTTCGCCCCAGTCCCGGGCGTGGGCGACGCGGTGGGCGGTGCGCTTGCCCCGGGCGGCGTTGCGGGCGTTGTCGGCCTCGTTGGCAACATCGTTGGCGATGGCTTCGTCCATGGAGTCAATCTGAGGGACGAGGCCTTTGGCGGTCTCGATGAAACGGGCGATCTCCCCCATTTCCTGGTCGAAGACCACGAAGACCGGGACGGTATTGGCCCGGTGTTCGGGAACGAAGGTGTTGGTCAGATCGACCTCTTCGTCCCGGTTGAAGACTTGGACATTGATTTTGGGGGACGTTTCGGCCAGGCGGAGGATGGCCGGAGTGGTGCTGACGGCATCGCCGCACCATTCAGCGTGGAAGACGGCCAGGTTGACCGGGTCGGAGAGGCCGTCGAAATAGCTTAGGACGTCGTCCGGGATTTCGATGGAACGGTAGATTTCCTCGAAGGGCAGCTTGTTGACCTTCATCTGTTGGATGTAGTCCTGGGGGGACAACCCCTGGTTGAATTTGTCGGCGGACAGGGCCATGGTATTCACCTCCCGCTGGGTTTGGGCAGGGTTAGTTTCTCAGTATTGGGGCTGGTTGGCAATATTTGGGTGGACACGGTCCGGTGGGCACCCCGGTAACCGGGTGGGAACGAGACGGGAACCGGGGGGAATCGTGTTAAAATGAAGGGCGTTTTACCTCACAAAACTTGGTCTAGGGGATTGGGAATTGGCTACCGAGAGGCCGGGGCACTACCTGAAATATGCGTTGTTCTGCCGGGAGACGGAGGAAGGACCAGGGGACGACCTGACCTTCAAAGGAATCATTGATCTGCACGAAGTTGCCATGCCTTCGGAGCCGCCCGCGGGGGATGCGCCGTTGCTGGGGGAGTTGGATGTCAACCTGGCCTTCTGCATCGCCGGGGCCACACCGGGGGAACACAGCTTGCAGGTGGCTATCAGGGCACCGGGGCTGCCGTTGAACACGCCGCCGTCGGAGAGCGTGACCTGGGAGGAAGGGATAATGTTCCAGCGGTGGATCAAGACCTTCCGGATACCGGTGCAGCGGGTTGGGCGGCACGTGGCGGTGATCGTGTTGGACGGAGCGCCGGTGGGAGAGGCGAGCTTCATGGTGCGATTTGGGGAGCAGGCTGCCGGAGATTAGGCTGGGACAATTGCAAAGTCCCTACTAACACCTATCGTCATTCCCGCGTAGGCGGGAATCCAGGTCGTACCTGGGTTGCTAAGCGTCCCTTGTCCTCAGAACTGCATCACTTTGCAATCGTCCTGCTTGATGGGTTGTAACGGTTCAGAGTTAAGGAGTTAGCCCAACCCAAGGTCTGTCATTCCCCCCCCGTATCGGGTACGGGGGGGGAATGACGGTTTAATGTCAGGATGACTCATCAACTCTGAATACTTACGATGGGTTTGCGCCGGTTGCGAACCGGGTTAAAAATCGGTATCGTGCCTGTTAGATATACTTTAATGGAGGAATGGATCGACTTATCCCGTTATCTTAGAGCCTGTGTTTAAAGTAGAATCAAGCGGGCATGAGCCTTTTGAGCATGAGATGAATCATAGCTATATAAACCCAAGCCTCAGAAGTTTCCGGCAGTTCCTCGTAGTCTTTGCTGAGTCTCCTGTTTCGGCCCAGCCAGCCAAGGGTGCGCTCTACAACCCACCGACGAGGCAACACCTCAAAGCTGTGGCTGTTCTTGGCACGCCTGACCACCTCAACCAGCCAGCCTCCCAAGGCGAAAGCCCAATTCACCAATTGTCCGGCATAGGCGCCATCGGCCCAAATCAAGTGGAGCCTGGGGAATCGTCCCAGAAGCTTGCTCAACACCAGCTTAGCCCCGTCCCGGTCTTGAATGTCCGCCGGATGCACCACCACGGCCAGCAGCAACCCCATGGTGTCAACCACAATGTGACGCTTGCGGCCCTTCACCTTCTTACCAGCGTCATAGCCACGAGGCCCCCTTTTTCGGTGGTCTTCACACTCTGGCTGTCGATGATGGCTGCTGAGGGCGTCGGCTCTCTCCCTTCCAACTCCCGCACTTTGGGACGCAAAGTATCATGGATACCTTCCCAAGTGCCGTCTTTTCTCCACCGGCGAAAGTATCCCCACGGGGTACTCCAAGGAGGCAGATCATGGGGCATCATGCGCCAAGTGCAGCCACTACGCAGCACGTACAATATGCCGTTTATGACCTCGCGCATGTTGACGGTGCGGGGATGGCCTCCTCGCCTGGCTGGCGGAATCAAAGGGGCTAGTTCCTCCCATTGGGCATCGGTAAGGTCGCTTGGATATGATTCCCTATTCATGCCTCCAACTTATCAAATCGGGAAATTTGGCGTTCCTACTTCAGCTCGCCAGATTTCGACACTTTGAACACAAGCTCTTAGACCTAGTTTTCTTGTTTTCGCCGCGCTAATGGCGGTGGTTATCGTCGCCTGTGGCGGGGCGGCGGCTCCGTCAGAGCCGTCCGACGCTACCACGGCGCCTTCCGCCGCCGAGCAGTTGGCGCCCACGGTGACGCCAATTCCATAGGCCACACCCACCCCGGCGCCCACGGCAACGCCGGTGCCGGAAGGGGTAACCTCAGCGCGGGACGCCATCACCATCGTATTGCCGGAGGAACCCATCCAGCTTAACTCCCGGGGCTCGATCGGGGCGTCGTTGAACGCCACAGTTACCCGGGCTAACCTGCAAGACCCGTTGACCTGGCAGTCGGGGGACGACCTGCGAATCGTACCCACCAGCGCCACCACGGGCTGGGAGCAGGTGGACCCGGATACCTGGCGTTTCATGCTGCGGGAAGGGGTGAAGTTCCATAACGGAGAGCCCTGAAACGCGGCGGCGGCGGTTCCCAGCCTGAACAACGTGGGGAATGCCACGTCCGAAAGCGGTAGCATCAACTACACCGGCGAGTACACCGCCGAGGCGATTGATGATTTCACCGTTGATATCAACTGTGCCCAGGCCTGCCCCATCTTTCCCAACACCTCGTTCTTCGTGAACTTCGAGGCGCCGGAATGGTTCGCTAGCACGCCGGAGGAAGACAACGTCCGCATTAGCGTGGGGTTTGGGCCGTACCAGCACGTTTCCTGGACGCCTGGGGTTTCCATTGTGCAGGAAGCCTACCAGGACTACGTGCCGGTGGGAGACCATTTCGAGTTTCAGAAGCCCTACATCAACGACATAATGTGGGCGTGGCGTTCGGAGCCCACGGTCATAGCGGCCATGGTCCAGTCGCAAGAGGCGGACTTGGGCTGGGACGTGGGAGTGGACGCCGTGGGTAACCTGCCCGCCGAAATGCTCAGGTCGGGGACCTCGGCGGAGAGCTACTCCTTCACCACCAACACCATCTGGCACCCTGAGCTGAAGAAGAAAGGGGTGCGGGAGGCAATAGTCCACGCCATTGACTGCGAGGAGATGGTTGAGCAGCTTTACGGCGGGTTCACTTCGTGCCGGGGCAACATCATCTGGCCGGGCATCATCGGGGCCACCGAGGCCAACACGGCTCCGTACCCCTACGATCCGGCGAAGGCCAAGGAGCTGTTGGCGGCGGCGAATTACGATCCGTCCAACGCGATAACCATCACGTCGCGGGGAGCTCGGATCGCCAAGCAGGGAGAAGTCAGCGAGGCGGTACACGGGTACCTGACGGCGGTGGGCATCAACGTGGACTTCCAGGTTGTAGAACCCAGCATCCGGAGCGCATTGACCGGCTGTGGCATTGGCAAGGCGGTGCAGGAAGTGCTGGAGGCCTCGGGACGCAACCCGGACACTGAGTCGCCGACCAACGCGGACATGCAGGCGGCCCTGGACAAAGGCGGGGCCAGTTGTCCCACCGGAGACCTGATCGGGAACCAGCCTTCCAACGAGACGTTGGACTTTGGGCGGCAGCTACGGTACTACATGAGTTGCACCAGCATCCGGTCTCTCTGGTTTGCGACCCCTCGCCGGGCGGCATCCAGGACCAGATTGGGCCGGCTTTGGAGGCTTCGGGGCAGCAGCGGCAGGACAAGCTGGAAGCATTGGCCGACAAGTTCCGGGAAGACGTCTTGTTCATCCCGTTGTTCGACCTGCCGGTGTTCTACGCGGTAGACCCGAAGCTGAACTGGGAGCCGCGGTTGGACCCCAACGTGCGGGTCAGCGCCATGTGGTTTAGCGAATAATTTTTCGAGAGGACTCGAAATCTGGGGGCCCTGGAGAAACCTGGGGCCTTTCTTTTATTTGCCGGCTTGATGGTGGTTGGGATGGGCTGAGGTCAGTGATTTTGGCGAGTTGCCCGGGGCGCAGGGCGGATGAGGGAGGGGTTCGTTGACGGTGTTGGGCGGCCTCTCTATAATCGGAATCCGATGCGAAATGCGAGGCAGGTTGGGAAAAAATGGTCAAGACAGGACAGCGGTATGTGAGTCCCGGAGGGGCGGAGATGGTGGTAACCAAGGGAGGCGCCGGGACTCTGACGGACGGGGACGTGGAGCTACAACCCAAGGGGTCGGAAGCGGCCTTCGCGGGAGCGGGGCCGGGGCCCGACGCACAAGACCTGGCGTTGGGGAAGCGGTTCAACTCGCCCGACGGGGTGGTTTCGGTGCTGGTTACCAAGGGGGGAAGCTGCGATTTGCGGTACAACGGCGAGCCGATGGAGTTGCAAGAGCCGCGGAAGTTGCCTTCGTCGGATTAAGGGTCTTGGCCACCGGTTGTAGGGCTTGAGGCGGGCTGGGCGAAGGGAATGGGCTTGATGTTTCGCCTAGTTGATGATTTGACTTAGAGCGACAGCGACAGACGCGGAAACGCCCATACCCACGATGACAGTCCCAGCTATCCACTTAATCAAATCGGCTTTCATTTCCGCAACCGCGGTTCTAACGTTAGCGATGTCCTCTCGGGTGGCGTAGTGTTGGAGTTCATGGTGTAGCTCTTGCCGGAGGTCTTCCCTGGTAAAGGTCAAGGGCTCTTCTGCCATGGCCGTGTCCCTTCCTTGCCCACCGACTCCTGAGGACCGGGTTTCCAATGATGGTCAACGTTTGCTATTGATTATTTTACCTTCGACGGGGCCTGGATTGCCACCTGCAAGTGTCAGTGAATTCCCTTCCAACTAACACTCAGGGAAGGTTTTGATGATTAACGCGGTGGTTTTCGACTTTGACGGGGTGATTCTGGACACGGAGACCGCCGATTATGAGACCTGGCGGGACCTGTTCCGGTCCTATGGGGCCAATTTGGAGTTGGCGGTGTGGGCGCGGTTCATCGGTTGGGGGACGTCGCGGTTTGACGTTTTTCAGCACCTGGAGGAGCAGATTGGGTATGGGGTTGACCGGGAGGCGTTGCGGGTGGAGCGGCGGCGGCGGTACGTGGAGATCGTGCATTCGGGGCCGGTGATGCCCGGGGTGTTCGACTATATCAACGAGGCCAGGGAACTGGGATTGGCGTTGGGGATTGCGTCAAGCTCCAACCGGGAGTGGGTGGAGGGGCATTTGGAGCGGTTGGGGATCCGGCGGTTGTTTGAAGTTGTGCGGTGTTCCAACGACGTGGAGGAGGTGAAGCCGCATCCGGCGTTGTACCAAACCGCTGTTGAGTTGTTGGGGGCTGACCCGGGGGAGGCGTTGGCGATAGAGGACTCGGCGCATGGGGTGACGGCGGGGTTGCGTTGTTTGGTAGTGCCGAACTCGGTGACGGCGCACATGGACTTGGGCCACGCGGATTTTCGTGTGGGGTCCCTGGCGGAGGTGCCGCTGGGGGAGGTTTTGGAGCGGGTTGTAGGTGGGTAGGCAGGATCCGAAATGAACGGTTAGTCGTCGGGAATGAAGTGACGGCCCAAGGGTGAAAACCCTGGGTCGTCGGTTTTTTGCAGAGGGCGGTTCGACGGGCTCACCACGAACGGCTATGGGAGTCACACGAACGGCTATGGGAGTTATTTGAAATAGGGGATTACGTGGCGGCCGAAGAGTTTTATGGAGTCCATGATTCGGGAGTGGGCTAGGTTGCCCATTTGCATGAAGCAGAGGATTTGGTCGACGCCCGCTTCCTCGTACTTTTTGAGGGTTTTGATGACGGTGTCGGGAGTGCCCATGGCGAAGGCACCGGACTCGATATGGTCTTCCACCGTCTTGTCGACCCGTTCTTCCTGGACCGCGCCGACGGCGAACTGGTAGGACTGGGGGACGCTGCGGCCCTGCCAGGGCCGGTAAAGCTCTTCGGCCTTATTGACGAACCAGGCGCCCTCGGGTCCGGCCACTTCCCGGGCCTCGTCGTCGTCTTCGCCGACGTGAATCAGGCAGAGGGCCGCCACCTGGTCGTTGACGAAGGAACCGACGGGGTTGGCGTTCTTGACAGCGTTGCGGTAGACCTGAACCCGCTCTTCCATCTGGCCGTAGCCGCCGAGGTTGAAGCATAGGACGCCCAGGCCCATTTCGCCCGCGATGCGGAAGCTGTCGGGTTGGCTGCAAGCGACCCAGAGGGGCGGATGGGGCTGCTGGACGGGTTTTGGGACGACGGAGCGGGAGGGGACGGTGTAGAAGCGTCCTTCGTGGGAGAAGGGGTCTTCGGTCCACATGCGGGGGATCATGCCGATGGCCTCTTCCCACTGAGCGCGGGTATCCTCGGGGTCGACCTGGAAGCCGTCCATTTCGATGAGGGTGGTGGAGCGGCCGGTGCCCAGGTCCATGCGTCCGTTGCTGAGGATGTCGAGGACGGCGGCGCGCTCGGCGACGCGGACGGGGTGGTTGTATTGGCCGGGGAGTAGGGCGACGGCGTGGCCGATGCGGATGCGCTTGGTGCGCTGGGATATGGCGCCGTAGAGGACTTCGGGGGCCGAGCAGTGAGAGAACTCGCGGAGGAAGTGGTGCTCGACGGTCCAAAAGTAGTCGAAGCCGACGTCGTCGGCGAGTTCAGCCTGGGCCAACACTTGGTGATAGCGTTGGTGTTCGATGCCCGGGGTATGGGGCTCGGGGATTTGGATTTCGTACATGAGGCCGAATTTCATTTTTTCACCCCCGTTGTGGTCTTGGCGGCATTCTAGCACAGGGTAAGGGTTAGGCTGTGCAAATGCTATCCGGGCGGTCTGGCTGACCGCTGTGCGTAAATATTGGAATGGAGTCAAGCCGGATATACAATATAGATACTACCAGGGTGGGAAGGATATGGCGGGAAAAACACGCATCGCAACCTGGGGTTCAAACCTGGCCATTCGTATCCCCAAGCCCATCGCGGAGCAATGGGGCGTCCGGGAAGGTACGGCTGTTGAGATCGTTCCCGAAGGCGACACGCTGGTGCTGCGGAAACGGGCTTATGACTTGGACTAACTGCTGGCTTGCATAACACCCGGCAACATCTATTCTGAGCATGATAATGGAGCGGCCCAGGGCAACGAAATATGGTAACGGAGGGTTACGTTCCTGGGAGAGGCGATATCGTCTGGATGAGCTTTACTCCTCAGGCGGAGCATGAACAAGCGGGGCACAGACCGGCTTTAGTCGTAAGTCCAAGAAACTACAACGCGGCCACTAATTTGGGGCTTTCTTGTCCCATTACTTCCCAGATCAAGGGTTACCCCTTTGAGGTAGAGTTGCCGGCGGACGGCGCCGTCGTCGGGGCGGTTTTGGCCGACCAAATTAAAAGCCTGGATTGAAAAGCCAGTTAGGCGCGGTTTGAATGCAGGGCCGCCGGCCGCGTTATCGAGGAAGTCATAGGCAAAGTTAGCGCGCTGCTGGAGTGAGACCTGGTCCGGAAAGTAACGGTTCCGGCATTTCTGCTGGCGAGGATCCGGGTAACAAGTTAAGAATCAAGAGTTCTTCGGCGGTTGGTTTTTCCCCTCATAACGAGGCGTCTTTCAACCCGCTCATCCTTCACGGGCCCAGCGCGAACCGGGTCGAAGCCGACGTCGTCGACGAGTTCAGCCTGGGCCATGACCTGGTGGTAGCGCTGGTGTTCGATGCCCGGGGTATGGGGCTCGGGGATCTGGATTTCGTACATCAGGCCGAATTTCATTTTCCATCCCCGTTGTGGTCTTGGCGGCATTCTAGCACAGGGTAAGGGTTAGGCCATGCTACAATCCTGCGAAGACAACCGACGGAGGCGGGTTAGATGTTCACTACGAACCCAATTTTGCTTAAGAAACTCCTTGATGACGTAGAGGCTAAAAAAATCCAACTGCCTGACTTTCAACGCGGCTGGGTATGGGATGACGACCGGATTCGGGGATTGCTGGCCAGCATTTCCAGAGGATTTCCGGTGGGAGCGATAATGACGCTTTCGTCGGGCAGCGACATTAAGTTTCGGACTCGGCCCATCGAAGGTGTCGCCGGGGACGGTGGCGATGTACCAGATGCATATCTTTTGGATGGGCAACAGCGGCTTACGTCGCTATACCAATCCCTGCGCCACCCGGGGCCGGTGGATACCAACGACAGCAAACGCCAGAAAATCAAGCGATGGTATTACGTCGATATGAAGGCAGCAATTGATCCATCAACAGACCGGGAAGATGCGTTTGTTAGTGTCGCAGAAAGCAGGATAATCACCGAAGACTTCGGGAGGAAAGTTGTTCTCGATTTGTCCACAGAAGAAAAGGAATACGAACAACACATGGTCCCGACTGAAAAGCTAATGGACCCAATGCATTGGATGCTGGGGTACCTACAATATTGGAAAGACGCTGACGAGGAACATCCAACTGAGAACCCTCTAGCTTTTTCCCAAGAATTCCAGAGCAAAGTGCTTGCTAATTTCGACTCCTACCAACTACCGGTCATCAATCTGGACAAAGAAACACCCAAGGAAGCGGTGTGTACTGTATTTGAAAAGGTCAACACCAGGGGTGTGACTCTGAACGTGTTCGAGCTAGTAACCGCTTCGTTTGCAGCGGACGCTGAGAGTTTTTCGTTGAGGGACGATTGGGAAGCCAGAAAGCACCGAATGTATTCTTCCTCGGGTGTACTTCAAGGGATTGCGGGGGACCAGTTTCTCCAGGCTGTTTCACTTCTCAAAACCCAAGAAGACCGTAGATTAGCGATTCAAAAAGGCACTCCTGCCACCCAGGCTTCAACAGTCGGTTGCAAAAAATCGGACATCCTTGACCTCACCTTGGATGACTATCTCAGGTGGGCAAACAAGGTGGAAGCCGGGTTTGTGGATGGGGCCAAATTTCTGAAGACCCAGTTTGTATTCGGGAACCGGAACGTTCCGTATAACACTCAATTGGTACCATTAGCGGTTTTGTATGTGGAACTTGGCAAGGAACTGGATCCCTTGATCGCAAGAGAGCGTTTGGAACGCTGGTATTGGTCGGGGATATTTGGGGAGGCGTATGGAGGCTCAACTGAGACTTTGTTTGCGCTGGATCTGGTTGAAGTTGCCGAATTCGTTCGTGGAGGGCCGATTCCCCGACTGGTAGCCCAAGCCAATTTCATCCCGGAACGGCTCATAAGTCTACGAAGCAGGTTGAGCGCAGCTTATAAGGGGATGTACGCGCTTCAGATGAAGAACGGCGCCGCCGATTGGATCACCGGCGATCCGCTTTCCATAGCCAACTACGATAACGAGCACATTGACATTCATCATATTTTTCCCGTCGCTTGGTGCCGCTCAACCAAACCGGAGATCCCCAAGACGCTTTACGACTCGGTCATTAACAAGACGCCGATTGACGCATCGACCAATCGGATCATTGGGGGCAACTCACCGTCAAGATATCTAAATCGACTACGCCAAAGTGTACCCTCAGGTAAGTTGGAGGAACTCCTCGACTCCCACATGCTGAACCCGGACCATTTGGCTGGCGACGACTTCGCTGAATCGTTTATCGCGCGGGGCGAAGCCATGCTCAAGCTAATTGGGAAAGCGATGGGCCGTGATCTAGGGCGCGGAAGGGATGTCTTCGCGGAAGCGCTGGGGTCCGCGGGGCACATGGGAATGTATGTTGAGGACGACGAAGAGTTTGACGAAATCAGCGACGGGGAGTTGGACGTTTCCGACCAAGTGGCCGCTGATGATTAACTCCTGCAGATGAACCGGCTGAAAAGGCCCCGGTATTAATCCGGGGCCTTTCGAGTCCTTGGGATGCGGCCAGGCGCTACCTAAACTAAAGCCAAGGTGGGATGTGCATTTGTGGGACGATGAAGATTGGCTTATGTGACCCACTGAAGCTCCTCCACCTGTATTGGAGGACTACCCTAGCCCACTGCTTGAGATCTTCCCCAATGCGCATTTCACCTTGGTATCAGTTTAGTAGTCCAACCGCTTTGCATTGATGAGTAAAGGAGTTGGAGTTTAATACCGCTTTGCAATACGTGAACACCACCGCCCAAATATTGCCGAGCAATCATGCCAATCTCGGTTTACTCTTCATTTCAAAGATGTTCGCCTACTAGGGCACCAGCATGGTGCGGGTTACTTCGGTTTGGCGTTGGTCCCATTCGGAGCGGGCGAAGGCTTCGTTGACTTCGGCCAGGGGGTAGGTGTGGGAGACTATCTTGTGGAAGGGGACTTTGTCCTGGTTGCGGACGAGGTAGTCCAGCAGGGTGGGCAGGAGGGAGGCCCGGTACATGCGGGAGCCCAGGATGTTCTTGCCGGAGAGGAGCTTGGAGGGGTCGATGGAGACCTCGCGGCCACGTACAATGTCACCGATTTCGACGAAGGTGCCGCCGTTGGATAGCATGTCGATGCCCTCGGCCATCAGGTCGGCGCGGCCCACCAGTTCCATGACCACGTCGGCGCCACGGCCGTTGGTCAGCTCCCAGACCCGGCGGACGCGGGTTTCGGGGGTGTTGAACTCCTCGATGTTGATGGTGTGATCGGCTCCGAACTCCTCGGCGAGTTGCAGGCGGTTTTCCAGGCGGTCGAGGACGATGACCCGGTCGGCGCCCATGTCCTTGGCCATGGCTACGGCGTTGAGACCCAGGCCGCCGGCGCCCTGGATGACCACGTTTCGCCTTCGCCGAGGCCGGCCCGTTGCAGGCCGGTGGTGACGGTGCCCATGGCGCAGTTGACCGGGCCGAGGATGTGGTCGGGAAGTTCGTCGGGGACGCGGAAAACCGGATGGCGGGGCGGGAGATAGAGGAAGTCGGCGTAGGTGCCAGTGAAATAGGGCCAGACGCGGGCGGTGGGGTATTCGCGGTTGGCGCACCAGTTGGTGTCGCCGCGCAGGCAGAGGTGGCAGCGGTAGCAGGGGAATACGGCGGCGTAGATTACGCGGTCGCCCTCCTTCAAAGGGACGCCCAGGGTGTCGGTGGCAACGCCATCGCCGCGGACTTCGACGACACCGGTGCCCTCGTGACCCATGACGCGGCCGGTTTCGGGGAGGGGCATAAACTCCTGGGTCTGGTCGCCGCGCCAGGTGTGCAGGTCGGAGCCGCAGACGCCGGCCTGGGTCATGCGGAGGAGTATGGCCCCGCGTTCGGGTTCGGGGACGTCGTATTCCTCAATTTCAAAGGGTTTTCCGTACTCTTTAACCACTACGATGCGGCCTTTCATGGTTGACCTCCTTGAAGTCAGTGTTGAAGGATTGCTACTGGGTGCATCCCGCGGGATTCCGTAGTCTAGTTGCAGCTACCAAACAAGCCAGTAGATTTCTTCTGCCGGCTCACCACGAAGAATTCCTCTCTGGTGTCAGTGGGGTCAGCGTTAAACGACGCCACATTTCCCTCGGTGGCGTCAGCGTTGGTTTCAACGATTTCGCCGGGAACCTCAACAGTCCAGTTAAACCGGGCTTTGATGATCGCATCCAACTCCATTTCTTGGGTGAGGGGATTATCCGTCAGTTCATCGGCAGTGCTGAAGAGAATGTTCATGGTAGTGGTGTGATACTCCCAGTGGTCACCCGAGTCTGTTTTTGTTACGTAGACTTCTACTCCTTCGTCTCCTACTGCCAGTTCATTCCCGGCCAACTCCGATTGTGACAAGTTCGTGCAATTGACATCAATCGATTCCAAGCCTACCTCGCCAGTGCAGTTCTCAGGGAGGTCATCTTCATCGAAGTCCTCAGCTACTAGAGAAGCAATCTGGCCGGATGCTGCGAAGCGCATGTCGTGCCTTATGTCCGTTTCGTCCGCAACTTTAGTGTCCAACTCAAGCGTGACGGCTCCACAAGCAATCCCCAGAAAAATAATCGCCAAAGGTATGAACTTGCCGATTGGGACTCCTACTAGTAGTCAGTCAACCTTGATGTTGAAAGTCATACAGGAATCTGGCCGATAGTCGTATACTGCTTGGGATGAAGTTCTGATGGGGGGTGTGGCAGTGATGATCAGGGACAAGTACGCCGTGCGGCTGGCGCCGGAACAACGGGAAGAACTCCAGAATCTGATTCGGGTTGGGAAAAGCTCGGCCCGAGTGACCGCCAGGGCGCGGATTCTCCTCAAGAGCGACGACAGTTGGGCCGCTCCCAAGGTGGCCGAGGCGCTGGATGTGGCGCTGGGCACCGTGTACCGGATTAAGCAGCGCTTTACCGAGGAAGGGTTGGACGGGGCCCTGTGGGACCGGCGCCAGGTCAACCGGCATCGGAAGTTGGACGACCGGAGCGAAGCCCACCTCATCGCGTTGGCCTGCAGTCCAGCGCCGGAGGGCCACGACCACTGGACCCTGCGCCTGCTGGCTGGCAAGGTGGTGAACTGGGGCTGGCGTCCTCCATGTCCCACGAGGGAGTGCGTAAGCGTCTCAAAAAAACGTTCTCAAGCCGTGGCAGAAGCAGGAGTGGTGCATCCCCAAGGTGAGCGCCGAGTTCGTGGCCAACATGGAGGACGTGCTGGACCTGTACGCCGAACCGTATGACCCCCAGCGTCCGGTGGTCTGCTTTGACGAGACCTCCACCCAGTTGCTGGCGGAGACCCGGCCCTCTCTGCCGCCCCGGCCTGGACTTCCCCGGCGGCAGGACTACGAATACCGGAGGGAAGGCACCCGCAATCTGTTCCTGGCCTGCGAGCCGCTGGCCGGGTGGTGGCAGGTGGCGGTGACCCAGCGGCGCACCATGCAGGACTTCGCCCACCAGATGCGCTGGCTGGTGGATGAAGCCTATCCGGAGACCCCGGTGGTGCGGGTGGTCCTGGACAATCTCAACACCCACCGCGCGGGGTCGCTGTACGAGACGTTCCCAGCGGCCGAGGCCCGGCGGATTGCGAAACGGCTGGAGTTCCACTACACCCCGAAGCACGGGAGTTGGTTGAACATGGCGGAAATCGAGTTCAGCGTGCTGTCCCGCTGCTGCCTGAAGCAGCGGCTCCCCGACGAGGATGCGCTTGGGAGGGAAGTCCAGGCACTGGTGCGGGAGCGCAACGCCGCCCGAGTTGGTATCAAGTGGCGGTTCAAAACCCAGGATGCTCGAACCAAACTTCACCGCCTCTACCCTTTTGATTCCAAAGTTGACTGACTACTAGCTGTACCATTCTGTCCTATTTTGTACCATTTGGCCTCAGTGGGTGATTATGGATTTGATATTTTAGGGTTCCTTCGACAAACTCGTGGTGATGGGGGTGGGATGTTAGGTGGTTATAGTTTAGCGGGGTGGTGTCTAGGTTGGGAAGGGGCAAGTGTCAGTAAGGCAGGACGATTGCAAAGTGATGCAAATTTGAGGGAAAGGGACGCTTGCCAGGCCGCGTGCATCCTGGATTCCCGCCTACGCGGGAAAGACGGTGGGTGTTCGTAGGGACTTTGCAATTGTCCTGTGTCAGTAGGGCAGGGCCTTTTAATTGTCGGGGTGGGGAGATTGTGAGGACGAATCCGGGGCAAACCGGGCGGCGTTGGATTTTAGATTCCTCCCTACGGTCGGAATGACAGGTAGGGGGTGGGGACTGGGGCTGGCGTCCTCCATGACAGGTAGGGAGCTCGGAATTGCTGATGGCCTTGCCTAGTAGGCGAACATCTTTGAAATGAAGAGTAAACCGAGATTCGCATGATTGCTCGGTAATACTTGGGCGTTGGTGTTCACCTATTAAACTCCAACTCCTTTAGTCATCAATGCAAAGCGGTTAGACTACTAGGCCACGTATGAAGAATGAAAAAGGGGTTGCGCTGGAACCCTTCGTAACGGGTTATTTTCATGGCAATGGGGGAGTTAAGTGCGACCGTCCGTTGGCCCTTCGACGGGGCTCAGGACGAACGGACTGGAGGGTTGGGGGGTGGTGTTGGGGCCGGGGCAGGCGGGCAGGGCTTTTTAGTTGTTGTTGTGGGGAGGTTGCGGCGAAGAATCCGGGGACAAACCGGCTGGCGGCGATGGATTTTAGATTCCTCCCTACGGTCGGAATGACAGGTAGGGGGCCGGAATGACAGGTAGGGGGCCAGCATGACGGGCCTTGGGTTGGGCTAATTTCTTTATTCTGAGCTGTTGCCGATGGTGGACAGGAAAAGGGGTTTTGGCGTAGATTCTGAGTAGAAGAGATGCGTTGTTTTGGAGGCTGGAGTGAACATCGCGATTGGGTCGGACCATGCCGGATTTGGCTACAAGGAGATAATTCGGGCCTTTTTGACGGAGCGGGGGCATCGGGTGGAGGATATGGGCACCTACTCGGAAGAGGCGGTGGACTATCCTTTGTGGATTAGGCCGGTGGCGGAGGCGGTGGCCCGGGTGGAGTTTGATCGGGGCATCGTGTTGGGGGGGTCCGGCAATGGGGAAGCCATTGTAGCTAACAAGGTCCGGGGAGTCCGTTGCACCCTTTGTTGGAACGTGTTGTCGGCGGAGTATGCCCGGCAGCACAACGACGCCAACGTGCTTAGCATCGGCCAGCGGCTGGTGACGGAGGAGATGGCGCTCCAGATAGTGGACACCTGGATGAACACCGAGTTTGACGGGGGCCGCCACGCGCGAAGGATTGGGCAGATTGAGTCCCAAGGCTAGCGGGAGGTGAGCCCGCCGGCGCCAGCCAGGACGTTGGAGCCGGGGGAGTGGTTGAGCCGCCCCCGGCTGGAAGGGCTTTTCAGAACGTTGGCCCCGGATGTTGAAACTCCCGGGTCGTCGTTGTACCTGCGGGCGGGAGAAGTTGGGGAGTTTCTGCGCGTTCCTGGAGAAGCGGGGTTAACGTGGGCGGCGCGGTTGCGGGATGCGCCCGGCGCGGTGGTTGAGTCGGACACGGGGTTGGTGGGGTTGCAGGCTGGGGAGCGGTCGTTGTTTGTAGTGCCGCCCTTTCCGGTTTTGGAGAACCTCTTAGCCCAGCGCTGGGAGCCTTTGCCGCTGCTGGACCTGTTGGGGGCCGAGTACCTTTTGGGGGTGGTGCTGCTGCGGCTGGGGAGGTTTTCGGTGGCGGTGTACCGGGGGGAGAAGCTGGTTTCGTCGAAGACCGACGCGCGTTACGTGAAGGGGCGGCATCGGGCTGGGGGGTCGTCGCAGCGGCGTTTCGAGCGGATCCGGGAAGGGCAGATGCGGAAGATATACGACAAGACCTGCGCGGCGGTGCGGGCGCAATTCGAGCCGGTGGCCAACGAGTTGGACTACCTGGTTTTGGGTGGAGAGCGGCAGACGCTGAACGGGTTTTTGCGGGTGTGTCCGATGATGGAGCGATTTGAAGGAAAAACGTTGGGGCGGCGGCTGAACATCCGCGACCCCAAGCGTGATACGCTGGAGGGCGTGGGGCAGATGCTGACCGAGAGCCGGGTCTACCCAATTTACGGGTAGCCGGGATCCTGGCGGCCAACCAAGAACCCAACCGTTAAAGAGACATGACGATTTCGGAACACGAGACTCAGATAACCAGCGGCGCCGACCAGGGGGTGGGAGGACTCTCCCGTTCTTTGGAGTTGCTGGAGTTCGACCAAATCCGGGAGCAACTGGCGGCGATGACCCGGACGGTGATGGGGCAGGAGCGGGCGAAAGAGGTTGGGCCTTCCCGGGACTTGATGGAGATTGCGGTGCGTCAGCAGGAGACGGCCGAGGCCCGGGAGTTCTTGGACCAGGGCGGGGCGTTGGAGTTTGGGCCGGGGATTGACCTGCGGGAGCTGGTGAACCGGGCGAAGTTGAACGGGGTGTTGCGGGGCGAGGAGCTGCACACGGTCCAGGGGTCCATCGCGGCGGCGCGGCACAACCGGGGTCAATTGGTGCGGCGGGAGGAAATGCCGCTATTGATGAGCGTGGCGCAGAACATTCCGGACTTTTCGGTGATTGAGCAGGCCGTTGGGCAGGCCATCAGTCCGGCGGGTGAGGTGTTGGACGACGCGAGCCCAATGCTGCGGCAGCTGCGGAACGAGTCGCGGTCGGCCTACAACCAACTGAACGAGGTAATGCAACGGAGCCTGCGGCGGCTGCAACGGCGGAGCGTGGTGCAGGAGCCGATAATCACGCAGCGCAACGGGCGGCTGGTGCTGCTGATAAAGGCGGACTTCAAGTCGCAAGCGCCGGGAATCGTCCACGACGTTTCGGACAGCGGGGCGACGGTGTTTGTGGAACCGATGCCGGCAATTGAGCTGGGAAACCGGTGGCGGGAGACGCGGCTGGCGGAGGAGAGGGAGGAAGAGCGCATCCTGCGGCGCCTGTCGGGGCTGGTGGGGGATGCGGGGGACGACTTGCTGCTGACGTTGGACCTGATGGCCCGATTGGATTTCGCGCTGGCCAAGGGGCGGTACTCGGTGCAGTTGCGGGGGACGGCGCCGGCGGTTGAGGGCCCGGCGGAGGGCAACGGGGGATTGAAGTTGGCCGGGGCGCGGCATCCGCTGCTTTCGGGGCAGGTGGTGCCCATCAGCCTGGAGATGGGGGAGAGCTACCGGGTGGTGCTGATTACCGGTCCCAACGCCGGGGGGAAGACGGTGGCGTTGAAGACGGTGGGGTTGTTGGCGATGATGGCCCAAGCGGGCTTGCACGTCCCCGCCGAAGAGGCCCGGTTCCCGCTGTTGGACGGGATTTACGCGGATATTGGCGACCAGCAGAGCATTGAGCAATCGTTGTCGACCTTCAGCAGTCACGTCCAGAACCTGCGGTGGATCATGGAACAGGTTACGGCGCGGTCGCTGGTGTTGGCGGACGAGTTGGGAACTAGCACGGACCCGGAGGAAGGGTCGGCGTTGGCGGAGGCGATTCTGAGCCACTTGCACCGGCAGGGGACGTTGGTGGTGGCTACGACGCACCACCGGGGGGTGGCGCGGTACGTTCAGGAGCAACCGCAGATGATGAATGCGAGCGTGGACCTGGACCCGCAGACGTTGGCGCCCACCTACCGGGTGACGCTGGGGCTGCCGGGGCGCAGCTACGCCATGACCATCGCTTCGCGGCTGGGGATTGCGCCGGAGATCGTGGAGCACGCGCAATCGCTGATGTCGCCGACGCAGCGGGAAACCGAGGACTTGTTGCAAGAGTTGAGGGAGGAGCGGTCCATTGTGGAGGGGCTGCGGCAGGAGTCGGAAAGGCTTCTGGCGCAGGCCAGGGTACAGCAGGGGGAAGTGGAGGAACGGCTGGCGGCGGTGGAGGCGACCAAGATTGAGCTGGTGGAAGAGGCCCGGCAGGATTTACAGGGCCGGATCAGCCACCTGACCAATCGTTTGGAGCAAGCGGAACGGTGGCTGCGGGAGGATCTTTCGCCCAGGCCCCATCCGGCGGCGGGAAGGTTGGAGGAAGGGGGGCAGCGCCGGTCGCAGCAGGAGGAGGCGTCGAGGCACCGGATGCAACTGGACGAGGCGCGCCGGGAACTGGGCCAGGTGCAGTGGGAACCGATTGAGCTGCAACGGACGGCGTGGCAGGAGCGGTTGGTCAGCGGGGACCGGGTGTTTATCCGGGGAATACCCAGGCCGGTGGAGGTGATTGGGCCGCCGGACGAGGATGAACAGGTAGAGGTGCTGCTGGGCACCATGCGGGCGAAGGTGCCGCTGTACCAACTGGACCGGCCCGCTGATGGCGTGGCGGACAACGGCGGGGGGACAAGCCGGGTAAGGGAGCCGGAGTTCCGGCAGGCGCCGGGGGCCGGGATATTCTACCAGCGTCCCCCAAACCAGGGCGCAGCAGCCACAGAGATTGACCTGCACGGGCTTCGGGTGGATGAGGCATTGGAAAAGGTTGAGACGCTGGTGCAAGACGCTTCATTGGACGGGGCCAGCCAGGTACGTATCAATCACGGGCGGGGGACGGGGGCGCTGCGGAGGGCGGTCCGGGAGTATTTGATCGGGCATCCGCTGGTGGTGTCGGTACGGCCGGATGAAGGGCCGGCGGGGCTCGGGGTGACGATTGCCGGACTGAGGTAGTTTCACAAGGGGGGGTTCGTGGTTCGTTCTTCGACGGGCTCACCACGAACGGAGATGGGGGCTCACCATGAACGGAGATGGGGGATCACCACGAACGGAGATGGGGGATCACCACGAACGGAGATGGGGGATCACCACGAACGGCAATAAATAGGAGGGTTACTACGAACGTGGGTGGGGACGGTGCGGCGATGGAAACCAATAGGGGCAGGGTCTTAGAACCTGTTTACAATCTCTTCAGGATTAGCGCCGCGAAGGCAAGCACGACCATAGGCTGGTATCGAGCTTTCTTTCGCAGGAGGGTTACTACGGGGGATCACCACGAACGGAGATGGGGGATCACCACGAACGGAGATGGGGGATCACTACGAACGTGTGGGGACGGTGCGGCGATGGAAACCAATAGGGGCAGGGTCTTAGACCTGCCCCTATTCTTTTGGGGGGTTGACGAGGATTATCGTCGGAGGTAGTCGGTGCAGTCGTCCCTCCTGGTTCCGTCGGGGCAGACGGTGTTGTTCCAGATGGCCCCGCCAGTGGCTGCATTCCTGAAGTTGGAATCCTCCAAGTACGCTTCCGTGAAATCGGCGAACCGGACGATGGCGTAGTAAAGGTCCACGTCGTCCAAATCAGCGGAGCGGAGGTCGGCCATGGTCAGGTCGGCCCGGTTCAACCTGGCTCCGGTGAGGGTTGCATCGTTAAGGTTGGCGTAAGACAGATTGGCGTTGGACAAGTCGGACCCGGTCAGGCCGGCGCCGCTGAGGTCGGCGCTGGAAAGGTTAGCGTCCTTTAGGTCGGCGTTGATGACGCTGGCGTAACTTAGGTCGGCGCCGGAAAGGTTAGCGCCCGTCAGTCTAGCATTGTCCAAATCGGCTCGGCTCAAATCGGCGCCCGTGAGGTCGGCATTCTTGAGGTTGGCCCGGACCAAGTTTTCTCCTCGAAAGTCACAACCCCGCAGGTTGGCGCCGGGGCCGCGGGCGGAACAGTCCTGGCTTTCGCCGCCCACGCAGATGATGTTGCCGCGGGTGTCGAAACCGATGACGGAGCCTCCGCCGGTGCACATTTGGCCGGGCAGGTTTTCCGCGGCGGACATTCCGGGAGGTTCGGCGGGGCCTTCGGGTCCGGCGGGGCCTTCCGGTCCGACGGCGCCTTCGGGACCGGCGGCGCCACGGGTTCCCGTTATTCCTTTGGGTCCCTCGGGACCTTGAGGTCCCGTAACTCCCCGGATGCCGCGGGGGCCGGGCGGTCCTTCGGGACCGGCGGGGTCTTCGGGAGCGGCCAGGGATTCGGTATCTATTTGGCTGGATCCGGATGATTCGGCGGGGTCGCTGGTGCAACCGACGAGGCTGACCACCAGCAAGGCCAGGATTCCCAACGCAATGAGCTTGTTCACTTCTTCCTCCTCCGCACCTGGAAATCGCACTGGGCCCGCCGGGGGGTGGTCTGGGCTGCCTTTGGCAGTCCCAGCCGCCGGGACCGAGGACGCAGGCATTGGGTTGCAGTGGTTTTAAGTTTACCGGCGTTCTACGGAAGGAAACTACGAAAACCCGGGCGAGTTTCGGCGGGTTTTGTTTGCGGGGGAATCTGATGACTCGGGGTTAGCCGCCGTGGAACCAGGGCTTGCGTTTTTCGGTGAAAGCTTTAATGCCCTCTTGGAAGTCGCGGGTGAGGACGATTTGGGATATGGCTTCGGTCTCGGCGTCCAACTGGGCTTCCAGGGTGTTTTCCCAAGACTGGTTGAACAGTAGTTTGACCCGGCCGTAGGCTTTGGTGGGGCCTTGGGCCAGGCGGGTGGCGGCTTCCAGGGAGTGGCGTGGGAAATGGTCTTCTGGGATGACCTGGTTGACCAGGCCCAATTCGCGGGCGTATTCGGCGCCGATGGGTTGGCTGGCGGTGTAGAGTTCCATGGCCTTGGAGAGTCCCACGAGGCGGGGGAGCATGAAGGTGGAGCCGCCGTCGGCGGTGCAGCCGATGTTGCCGTAGGCCATCAGGAAGCGGGCGCTGCTGGCGGCGAGGCGGAGGTCGCAGGCGAGGGCGAGGCTGAAGCCGGCGCCGGCGGCGACGCCATTAACGGCGGCGATGACCGGTTTTTCCAGGCGTCGGATAGGTATGACCACCCGTTGGTGAAGCTCATCGGCCAAGCTGTGGAGGTGATTGGAGAGGGCCTGGGGGCCGCCGGACTCCTGGTGGCTGAGGAAGTCCTTGACGTCGGCGCCGGAGCAGAAAGCTCCGCCGGAGCCGGTGAGCATGACCGCCCTGATTTCGGAGCGTTGGCAGGTTTGTAGGGCGTCGCCCAGGGCGGTAATCATGCCGGGGGAGAGGGCGTTGCGGGCCTCGGGGCGGTTGAGGGTGATGACGGCCAGGGCGTCTTTGCGGGAAAGGCTGACCTGTTCTTCGGGCATTATTGAGTCCTTGGGGTTTTGAGTTGGGGTTGTTGGAGGGCGGGAAACTATTATGCCATAGGGGGTGGAGGGTGGGGGCGCGATGTGCCGGGGGTTGGAGGTTCGGTTGGTTCAGTTTTGCGGAGTGACGGTTTGATTTAGGATTTTGGACGTTGGTTCGGGGTGGCGCAGGAGGTTGGGAAACGTTGCCTTGGCCGTGGGTTCTTCATTGGGGGATTTTTGGTTTACCGCCTTCGCGGGAACGGCGTGGGGGGTCGATGGGGCTTGGCACAACGAGGGCGTTTAGTGCCGACCGTCCGTTGGCCCTTCGACGAGCTCAGGACGAGCGGACTGGAGGGTTGGGGGTGGTTCGACGGGCTCACCACGAACAACGGGTGGGGTGTTTGGTGCGACCGTCCGTTGGCCCTTCGATGGGGCTCAGGACGAGCGGACTGGGTGTTGGGGGTGGTTCGACGCGCTGACCTGAACGGGTGATTCCTGGAGATTTTTAAGGTGCTGGGACTTTTGGGGACTTTCTGGGACATTTGTCGGGTTGGTCGGGGGTTAGGAGAGACAGGGGGAGGGACGCCAGGGCAGTAGGGCGTCCAGGAGTAACTTTTGGTCGGGCTCCTTTTTGCGGCGGCAGCAGTAGTCCAGGTAGCCGAAGGCGCCGGTGAAGGATAGGAAGTGGAAGCCGGAGTCGGCCACCCTTCGGATGAAGTCGTGGGGGTTGGGGAGGGGCTTGTTTTGGGATTGAGCGTCGGCCCATTCCTCGCAGAGTTGGTTTACGTGACGGCCGATGAAATATTCGGTGTAAGGGCGGTGGAGTTTGCGTCTTAGGGCGCGGACGCGGTTGGCTAGGCTGGAGAGGTTGGTTGATCCCATGAGTTTGGAGGTTCCTCCTGGTTTTTGGATTTATTGGGGGTTTGGATGGATGGTAGGGGTGAAAATTTTTTGATGCTGGGGCATTTAGGGACTTTTTAGGACATGGGGTTGGTTGTCTCGGCCGGTCGGTCCGGGGGTTGGATTTTTTGGGTTCGGGTTAGGTCTATCTATAGTTATGTTAGAGAGTCGTCACCGGAAGTGGCAAGGGGCAAATGTCAGTGATTTTTTGGGGGGTGGTTTGACGGGCTCACCACGATCCTTCGACAGGCTCAGGACGAACCGGGGGGTGTTTTGTGCGACCGTCCGTTGGCCCTTCGACGGGGCTCAGGACCAGCGGACTGGGGGTTTGCGGGGTTGGGGATTGGGCTGGGCAGGGAGTTTAGACTCCTCGCTACGCTCGGGGTGACAGAGGGGGGGAGAACAATTAAAAGGCCCTGGGAGATTGCGGGGGACATGGCGCAGGAATCCACCCAATGACGTACAATGGAAGTGAAAGGCGTCAACGTGGAGAGTACCAATACCCACGCCGACACGTATCCATTGACAAACCCTGTATATTGTAATATCTGAAAGTGTTCTACACTAAATGTCGGATGTGATTTAGAGCCTATCCTAATGACCCCGAACATACGGTTTTTCATAGCTGAAATGCAGGTCATCAGTTGTTTTTAGGATAGGCTCTTAGAGACTATCTCAAAACGTAGCGCGGCACCCAACCCGTCATTCCCGCGAAGGCGGGAATCTAGGGGCTTCGGTCAGCGATGCCGGTACATCAGGAGGGCCAGTTGATTTTGAGATAGTTTCTTAGTGGAGGGACCTAAGATAACGCAACGATTGGCAGGAGGTAAGGGCGATGGAACTTAACGAATACCAGCGCCTTGCCAATCAGACCGACCAACAGCCGGAAGAAGTGAACCTTGAGACCGAGCCTCGCAGTATCATGGTGCCTCTCTTGGGAATGGCGGGAGAGGTCGGGGAACTGCTGGGCGAGCATAAGAAGTGGCTCAGGGACGGTGAGTCGTACAAACTATTTCCCGAACGGGTCAAGGAAGAGTTGGGCGACCTCCTCTGGTATTTATCCAATGTCGCGACCAAGCACGGGCTGACGCTGGAAGACGAAGTGGCTCAGGGACGGTGAGTCGTACAAACTATTTCCCGAACGGGTCAAGGAAGAGTTGGGCGACCTCCTCTGGTATTTATCCAATGTCGCGACCAAGCACGGGCTGACGCTGGAAGACGTAGCGGATTTTAACCTCAGCAAGACAGGCAGGCGATGGCACCCTGCCGGTGCGGGCAGGGGGGCGAGAAAACTGTTTGATGAAGACTTTCCCTCGTCTGAGCGCCTACCTAGGCAGATGGACATATCCATAGAGGAGGAATCCGGAATAGCCATCACAACCATTGATGGGGCAAAATACGGCGATCCGCTAACGGACAACCGCTACGAGGACGATGGCTATCGCTTTCACGACATCTGCCACCTTTCCTACGCCAGTATTCTGGGCTGGTCCCCCACGATGAGGGCCTTGTTGCGGCGCAAGCGAAAGAGCGATCCCAAGGTTGACGAGGTAGAGGACGGGGGCCGGGCCATCGTAATCGAGGAGGGAATCTCCGCGATGGTGTTCAGCTACGCCGAGCGCAGAAACTTCCTAGAGGGGGCGGAGGGAGTGAACTACGACCTCCTACGCACTATAAAGGACATGACTTCCCACCTAGAGGTGAGCGCCCGCACCGAAGGCGAATGGGAGCGGGCCATCATGACGGGGTTCGACATCTGGCGAAAGGTTAAGGCCAAGGGCAGAGGCCGCATTCACGCTGATTTGGAGCGGGGAACGATTGAGTTGGTGGGGTAATATCGGATGTCTGTGGCTCCGAGGTTGTTTCTCCGCTCATCTACGGTAGTATCAGGACCGTCCCGGAAATGGCGTAGTAAAAATTTGCCAGCAGCGCCTCCATAGCGAAGGCTTCTGTAGAGGGTACTTGTTGAACCGATATGGTCGAAAGAGGCGTATAGCGGAAGCGAATCCTACAAAAGCAGTCGCTAGAGTTGCTAATGATAGGGTCCCTGGCAATATGATCCAGCCCCAGCCAGTAACCCACGGCGGAACTTGGTTTGGTGAGAACTTTCCTAGAGTCAAAATAACGGTTAATGAAACACCCAATATGGTTACGGCGACCAGAAACACTCCGAACAGCACCAAGGGCTGCAAGTATTCTCGAATATTCTCGGTCTGCGCCGTTAGGTCTTGTTCGACTTGAGTAACATATGACCAACTTGCGTCATCTAGCTCTCTTAGAGATCGCTTGATACGCGGCCAAGAGTCATCTTTTGATTCCGTTGGAACTTGTCCAGCTACTTCGTGCAGTTCGAACGTGAAAATCCCATCGCCAGGCGCTAGCCGGATTGGCGCGTTACCGAAATTCGCTACTCTGATATATAGGCGTTCGCGTTCTTTGTCATGACCGTAAAGAGGATCGACTTGTATACCCATTAGTCCAGTCAATCCGAGAAGTGCAAATTCGAGGCGTATTCCAATCTTGCCAACAAGATCGGACGGCATTACCAACTCTTCCTTGGTTGAGAGTATGGCTATTTTGCCTGGGTCGATCACAATATAATCGCCTTGGTAATGATTCTCCCTATCAAAAGGATCATAGAATTTGCCGTCGAGTAACAAGCCATCGTTGGCTATTCTCAGAACATAGGATGCCTCTCGCAGACATTTCTCATTCCATGTGCACTTTCTGAAAATCTCCCCGTTCTTTAGCCGCCTATGAATTTCCTCACGACTGAGAATCAATGTGATAACCTCCTTCCTACCGTTTACGCAATGTGTTATCGAGCGTCAGTTGATTAAGTCAGGCAATAGATAGTTGATTCCCCACTTCGGCGGGAACCAAAATTCTATGGGCTTGTCCGATGGACGGTAGACCTGCTTGATCCGGTTCCGGTCGTTTATTCCAAATACGTCCGGGTGCTTTACCCGGGCGTACTTGGACACTTCGCAAAAAAGGTTTTGGCAATCAATCAGTTGGAGTCGCCTCCCCCACAATGAACGAAACGTCAGCCCCAGCCGTTCAAACTCGTACTCCTGGCGATCGGCGACAAGTCTGATGATATCGGGCTCGCTGAGCCCGCCCAAGTCGCTGAAGCGCTTGTGGATCCCGTCCCGCGCCCCTGGACCCGGGACTACAAACTCCATCTCTGAGAAGTCGCAAATCTCACTGTAGTTCAGGTCGGTAACGAATTGGTACGCCAGAAAATTGCCGATAGTAGGGTATGACCGCAGGGTCGCAAAAGAGTGCCGCATAGTTGGCGCGCCGGCAATCCGGTATGGCACTTCATCTTCCATCATGCGCTCAAGCAGCTTGAGGTGGTTCCTATGTTTCTTTTGGTACCCGAAAGAGCTGCTCCCCGAAGGCATGATGTAGGCTGCCGAGTATATCCGCGTATTAGAGGCAAGGGCGCTGGTCAACACACCATCGAACTTGCCGAAAGAATAACCTTCCCAGGCAATTTCACCCAGCTTGGATTTCAGCAATTCCCAAGTTTCTATCTTGTTGAAGAGCTTGAAGAGGATGGTGCGAAAGAAGACCTCCGGAACAGACTGGTCTCCCTCGTAAATGACATGGCGAATTAGATATTGGCTGACCCGGTCGGCCGTCCTGTAGGCGTTGGTGAACTTGTGCCGAGCGATAACAGGGTCATCGGTCCATGGAGGCGGGCACCCATTCAACTTACGAAAAAAGATTTCCTGCCGTTCAGCCGCAAACTTCCAGTAAGTCTCATAAACGACCGTTGGACATGTGGGGGAAAGGCTACGGAATACCGACGGCACCTTTCCATCACCAAGGGACAGAGCAAGCTGGTCATGTGAGCCTGTGGGTCGGCTCCCTGCACGGGCGCACGGTCTAGCCATCTAGCCCCTCAGCTTCCAAATCTGCCAAAGCATGTTTGATTCGCTCAGCAAGTCCTTTAACAGATTTCTTCGTGCGGTCCAGTTTCACTGGAGTTGCAAGGCAGGTCATTCGATCGAACCTTAGCCCCATCTCATGGGCCGTAAACCGGCCGAGTCGGCATAGTCCGAGGTAGTTTCCGTACGCCCTCTCTACCACGTATTGAGTAGCATAGTATCCAGTAATGGACAGTCCAATGTCGCCACATCGCGCGAAGGAGACCTGTTGCAAGCATGGGAATCCACGCTGCCGTTAATTAGTGTGGTCTTTGTGCGGGTCGAATAGGCCGGCTTGCAATGCAGTCCGCCGATGGTTGCCCTTATGCCAAGTCTGGATGATGTGTTCCAGTTGATTGAAACTGTTTCCTGAGTCCTCGTCCCCACCATAAGATATTAGTCGCTGGAAATACAGTCCGTTTTTGTTCCTGAGTTCCATCGACCTGGGACGGCTTGGCGCTACTGGAGGTTTCCGGTTAGTGTCCTTAGCGTAGCGGGGTCGCTGGGGGTTAGGGTTGGTTGAAGAGTTTTAGGAAGTCGTGGCGGGTTATGATGCCTACTAGGTCTTCGCCCCGCATTACGGGGACGCGGTGGATGCCCCGGCGGAGCATGAGTTGGACGACTTCAACCGTTGAGTCGTCTTCCGCGACGGTGGTAACCGACCGGTGCATCACGTCTTTGATCAGCTGGCGGCTGACCGTTTGGGCGACCTCGGCGATGTGGGCCGGGGTGGTGGCGGAGCCCAGGAGGGAATAGACGTTGTCGGCCAGGGGGACGAACTTGGGGTGGAGGCCGAAGTCGGTGTGGGTCAGGATGCCCACGAGGCGGTTTTCATCGTTGACCACGGGGAGGCAACTGACGTTGTGTTCCAGCATCAACCGGGCGGCGTCGCCGACGGTGGCGTCGTGGGAGATGGTGCGGACGTCGCCGCTCATCAAGTCGCGGGCTAGCATGGGCGGTTTCCTTTGGGGGTCAGGTTCCCGGGCTACGTTCCTCCATGGGAAAGGGAATTAGCGGTCAAGTGTAGATTCAGTGGATGTGTTCCGATTGCCATGCGTTGGCGACGGCGCGGGAGACTGCGGGGACGACGGCTTTGTCCAGGGACCAAGGGATGATGCACTCGGCGGTGGGCTCGATGACCAGGCCGGCCAGGGCCTCGGCGGCGGCGATCTTCATGCGGTCGGTGACCCGGGGAGCGCGGGCGTCGAGGGCGCCGCGGAAGACGCCGGGGAATGCAAGGCTGTTGTTAATCTGGTTGGGGAAGTCGCTGCGGCCGGTGCCGACGACGGTGGCGCCGGCTTCCCGGGCCAGGTCGGGCATGATTTCCGGGGTGGGGTTGGCGGCGGCCAAGACGGTGGCGCCGGGGGCCATGGAGCGGACCATGTCCTGGGAAACGATGCCGCCGGCGGAGAGGCCGACGAAAACGTCGGACAACTGCATGGCCTCGGCCAGGCCGCCGGAGACGTTGTCGGGGTTGGTGGTGGCTAGCATTTCGGTCTTGATGCCGTTGAGGTCGGTGCGGTCGCGGCTGACGATGCCCTGGCTGTCGACGAGGAGGATGTTCTGAGCGCCGTATTCCAGGAGGAGCTTGGCGGAGGCGATGCTGCCGGCGCCGGCGCCGGCAAAGACGATTTTCACGTCGGCGATGCGCTTGTTGACCACGTTGAGGGCGTTGATGATGGAGGCGAGGACGACGATGGCGGTGCCGTGTTGGTCGTCGTGGAATACGGGGATGCCCAGGTCCTGAAGCCGGGCTTCGATTTCGAAGCAGCGGGGGGCGGCGATGTCTTCAAGGTTGATGCCGCCGAAGGTTGGTGCGATGTTGCGGACCGTTTGGATGATGGAGTCGTTGTCCTGGGTGGCGAGGCAGATGGGGAAGGCGTCGATGTCGGCCAGGCCCTTGAAGAGGATGCACTTGCCTTCCATGACGGCCATGGCGGCTTCGGGACCGACGTTGCCGAGGCCGAGGACGGCGGAGCCGTCGGTGACGACAGCCACGTTGTTGCCCCGGTTGGTCAGAGCGTAGGACTCGGACTTGTCGTTGTAAATAGCCATGCTGACGGCGGCGACGCCGGGGGTGTAGGCGATGGACAGATCCTCCATGGTCTCGACCTTCATCTTGGAGGCGATACTGACCTTGCCCCGGCTGGCGCGGTGGCGGTTGATTGCTTCGACTCCGTAGTCCATGTTATCTCCTTACGCCCTGGGCCGAGGACCGGCTGGCGACCGTTGGATCGACGAAAGATAATACCAGGAAGGGGTATTGCCGACCCGTGGTTAACCATAAATAGTGTCCGTCGGCCCGGAATGACGCAAATTATAGTCCCGCTGGCCGGGGCAAGACAAGGGAGTGGGCGGCGGGTTAACGTTTTATTGTTAACGGGGCCGCCCAATTGGTGGAATGGTTGCCGTGGGGGAGGGCTTAGCTGGTGACGGCGCCTTCCGAGGCGGAGGAGACCAGCTTGGCGTATTTGGCGAAAACGCCGGTGGTGTAGCGGGGTTCGAGGGGTTTCCAGTTGGCGCGGCGGGAGGATAGGGTTTCCTCGGTTAACTGGACGTCGAGGCGGCGGTTTGGGATGTCGAGGGTGATGATGTCGCCTTCTTCGAGGAGGCTGATGGGGCCGCCGTTGGCGGCTTCTGGGGCGACGTGGCCGACCATGGGGCCGTGGCTGGCGCCGGAGAAGCGGCCATCGGTGACCAGGGCGACGGAGTCGCCGAGGCCCTGGCCGATGAGGGCGCCGGTGACGGCGAGCATTTCGCGCATACCGGGGCCGCCAATGGGGCCTTCGTAGCGGATGATGACGATGTCGCCTTCGTGGATTTGTCCTTCCTGAATGGCGCGGAAGGCGGGTTCTTCCTGCTCGAAGACGCGGGCGGGCCCCTGGTAGACCTTTTCCTGGTGGCCGGCGACCTTGATGACGGCGCCTTCAGGGGCGAGGTTGCCGTAGAGGATGGCGAGGCCGCCGGTGGGGCTGCGGGGGTTATCGGCGGAGTAGATGATGTCCTGGTCGTCGATGATGGTCATGGCGTCGATGTTTTCGCGGAGGGTTTGGCCGGTGATGGTCATGGTGCCGCCGTGGAGGAGGCCGGCGCGGAGGAGGCGGTTGGCGATGAGGGCGACGCCGCCGTGGCGGTGGAGGTCGGCCATGACGTATTGACCGCCGGGGCGCATATCGGCGATGTAGGGGGTGTTGCGGGAAATGCGGTCGAAGTCGTCGAGTTTTAGCTCGACGTTGGCTTCGCGGGCGATGGCGAGGAGGTGTAGTACGGCGTTGGTGGAGCCGCCCATGGCGACGACGGTGGTAATGGCGTTTTCGAAAGCCTGGCGGGTCATGATGTCGCGGGGGCGGACATCCTCGGCTAGAAGGCGCATGAGGGTGGAACCGGCGCGGCGGGCCTCGGCGACCTTGGTGGGGTCGATGGCGGGGATGGAGGCGTCGCCGGGGAGGGACATGCCCATGACCTCGATGGCGGTGGACATGGTATTGGCGGTGAAGAGGCCGGCGCAGGAGCCTTCGCCGGGGCAGGCGCGGCATTCCAGGTCGCGGAGTTCGTCGAGGGACATATTGCCCTTGGCATAGGCTCCGACGGCCTCGAATACGTCCTGGATATTGACGTCGTGGCCCTGGAAGGTGCCGGGCATGATAGTGCCGCCGTAGATGAAGATGGAGGGGATATTGAGGCGGGCGATGGCCATCATGCAGCCGGGCATGTTTTTATCGCAGCCAGCGACGGTGATGAGGCCGTCCATGCGCTCTCCGAAGGCGACGACCTCGATGGAGTCGGCGATGACCTCGCGGCTGACCAGAGAGGCCTTCATGCCCTCGGTGCCCATGGAGATGCCGTCGCTGACGGTGATGGTGCCGAATTCGAAGGGGGTGCCCGAGGCCCGGCGGACGCCTTCCTTGGCGGCGGTGGCGAAGCGGCCGAGGTGGACGTTGCAGGGGGTGACGTCGCTGGCCAGGTTGGCGATGGCGACGAAGGGCTGGTCCAAGTCATCCTGGGTTAGGCCCATAGCCATGAGCATGGCGCGGGCGGGGGCGCGTTCCGGCCCCTCGGTGATTTCGGAGCTGCGGTGTTTCATGCGGAGAAGGCGGGGGCGGTCTCGGTTGGTGGTGGCCAAGGGTAGCCTCCTTGACTGGGGTGGATGGTGGAAATTGGCAACATTATAGTGGGGCAGCCACATTGGGTAAAGGCGGGGTTGTTGGTTGTTTAGGACGATCGCAAAGTGATGCAATTCTGAGGGAA
Organism: Dehalococcoidia bacterium; assembly: GCA_965205495.1. Classification (GTDB taxonomy): domain Bacteria; phylum Chloroflexota; class Dehalococcoidia; order Lucifugimonadales; family UBA3495; genus CATOSK01. Next base: position 2,671,109 of record CBDBHA010000002.1, on the reverse strand, counting down.
AGGTGCGCTTGCCAGGCCAGGTCAGTGTTCTCAGGGACTCCGTAATTGTCCAGGTTGGTTGTTCTTTGAGATAGCGGTGTTTAGTATATTTACCATCGAAAGCAGAGAAGTCATACCAAGGCTTAAGCAGGAAGGTTGATACCGCGCCAATGTAGTAGGCAGCCACCATCAATGTGTTCATCCCGGTAAACCTGGAAGGGTTACAGTGAAACATCCCCAAAAGGACGTGCCAATCCACGAACCGGGAAGCATTTTCCGGCAGGCCGGATGGGACTGGAGGACGCGCAGATGAAGTTCCCTATCGTTATTCACAAGGATGAGGGGAGCAGCTACGGTGTGATTGTTCCCGACCTGCCCGGCTGCTTTTCGGGCGGTGATACCCTTGGTGATACCCTTGAAGAGGCTTTAGTTTCTTCCAAGGAAGCGATCGTATGTCATATCCAGGGTATGTTGACGGACGGTCAGCCAATACCGGGGAAGAAGGATATTAGCGTACACAAAAAGGACGAACTTTTGGCTGATGGTTTCTGGGCATCGGTTGACGTCGATGTCTCCAAGATAAACGTGGAGGATGTTGATCTCAACATTACCATTCCTTCCCCCATCCTGGACCTGATCGACGACATTGCCGCACAGGACGGTGAGTCACGCTCCGGGTTGGTAGCAAGGGCGATGCTGGAGTATGCCTGGATTAGGGTAGAGGACAAGTAAACCCACGCCAAAGGCCGCCTTTTATCCACAAAAAAACACGAAGGGCTTTATGCGTCCCCTTCCCCGGCTGTTGAGGCCTCGGGTGCAGGTTCCTCGATATCTCCCGCCACCTCTGCCATCGCCGTCTCATTCCATTCCTTGACCAGGTAAATGATTACATCCTTGGCCAAGGCCACCAGGGGCGGGCCCAGGATAACGCCCCACAGGCCGAAGTATTGGCTGGCAATGGTTATTACCAGGATGATTGCAATGGGGTGCATGTTTAGGGAGCCGGCCTGAATGCGGGGCACCAGCAGGGTGTTTTCCAAAAGTTGCACTATCAGGTAGAGCAGGATCACCCAGAGGACCTTGTCCGGCTCGGTTGCCAGCGTAACCAACACGCCCACGGCGCCGCCAATCCAGGGGCCGACGATGGGAACCAGTTCGGTCAAGCCGGCCACGATGCCGAGAAGCACGGCAAAGGGTACGTCCAGCAGCAGCAAGCCCACGGCCGCTATGAGGCCAACGATTACTCCCAGGGTTAGCTGGCCGCGAATGTATCCGCCCAGCGTCCGGTCGGCTATATCCAGGATGTCCCGCAGGATGGGCTTGACCGCAGACGGAAAGGGGGCGTGCAAAGACTCGCGAATCGGCCCGGAGTCCTTCATCAGGTAGAAAATCAAGACCGGCGCGGTGGCCAGGGCCAGGACGAAGGCGAAGGAGCCGGTGATGATGCCCAGGGTCTGTCGGGCGACGTTCCAGGCCGTTTCGCCAATAATGTTTCCGGCGCCGACCAGACTATTTTCGACCTGGTCCCTAAGGTCGGCGGGAATCAGGTGGACATACTGGTCCACCCAGCCTTCTATCGTCAGGCGGGCATTGTTGATGAAGCTGGGAAAGCCTTCGACGAAACGCTGGCTCTGTTCAACAGTGGGCGGAACAACGGCTATCACCAGACCAATAAATACGCCCAACCCCACCAGGAAGATGATACCAACGGCAATGCCCCTGGCCAAAGAAGGCCGATTTCTGCGCCAGGGCATTGCCCGCTCCAACAACCTGGCCACCGGCAGCATCACGTAGGCAAGCACGGCGCTGATGCCCAGGGTCAGCAGGACCGTACCCAGGAAATAAAGAACCGCCAGGGCCACGACCACGACGGCGGCAGCGCCAACCAAGCACAAGCGTTTTTGTTTCAGAGTCGGTTCCATTCCCACCTCTAGGTGACCGGTTGAGGCCCTACGCCGGACAGCCCGGAAGCAACGCAAACTGACTTCGTAATGCCAGGCAACATCGTGTTTGCCTTGGGCTGTTCCGTCAACCGTCGATTGACTAATGCGGCACGGATATGCGGCCGTGGGATGGGGGATTCCTGGTGGGCTTCCAGGGGTTGCGCCAAGTGGGGATTTCTTGTAATCTTGGGTTTGCCCGAAGATACGGGCCAAATTAAGAACAAAGGAAGGGAAGGAATGTTTAACCCGCTGCGCTGGTTGAAAGTACAGAAGGCGGAAGCCCACTGTGATATTCCCTGTGGCATCTACGATCCCGTTGTGGCGAAGATCGCGGCCCAGACCGTTCAGAAGATGGTGCTGCGGATGCAAGCTTTGGAAGCCGGCGACGACATGGCGGCCTACGCCAACACCATTTCCCGCTACGTTAAAACCAAGGAAGACCACGCCGAGATTTGCAAGCACGAGTTGCGGGTGCTTTGGGCGGACTACACTTGGCCCAACACCGACGCCAACGAGATTGCGGCCAAGTTCAACGCCGCGTTGAAGCTGGCGGGTCAGTGCAAGCAGACGGTGAGCATGGAGAACGCGGAGAACCTGGTGGCGGCCTGCGACGACATCGCGACGGTTTTCTGGGGAACCAAGGGAGTGGAGTACAGCGATCCCAACGCCGCGGTGCGGTACGGGGCGTAATCCGCTAGCCGAACCAATTTGGGTTTAGACCGGGGGCGGGTCCTTCGACCCGCCCCCAAATTCTTTTGCTACCGGGGGATCGCTGAGTCGGCGTCTGGCGCCGGCGGTCCTGTTGTATACTCGTAATATCCAAAAGGGTTCTCTTAAGGCTCCGCCCAATGACCACCATCCGTACAATTGAAGACTTGGTCCGCTTGCTCGACGAAAAGCCCGAGTGGGTTGATGCGTTGCGGGTCCGTTTGTTGACCCGGGAATTGATCGAGTTGCCCGAAATTTTCGCCAAGTTTGCCGAAATGTCCAACCGGCGGTTGGACAATTTGGAAAGCGACGTCTCGGTCCTAAAGAGCGACGTCTCGGTCCTAAAGAGCGACGTGGCGGAACTAAAAACCGGAATGGCTCGCTTGGAAGCCAACGTAGGTCATTTGAACGGTTGGGCCTTGGAGTCTCGCTTGCATTTGAGAATTGAGCCGCTGATAAATCAGCATCTGGGTCTCCGCCGAGCCGAGGTGATGAGGGCCCCGGCGCAAACGATGCGTTTCGAATTGCGAGACCAAATGGAAGATAGCGCGGACAACGACGTCATCAGCGATTCCCAAGTGCAACGGGTGAGTTCCACCGATTTCATCTTGAGAGCCCGCCGCAGGGGGTCGTTGGATCGGGTATGGGTGGCCGTTGAAGCGGCCAACAAGATTCGTGCCGACGACGTTAGCCGGGCTCTGGAGACCGCTAGAATTTTGACCACCGTTTTCGGCGAAGAGGCCGTTCCGGTTGTGTCGGGGTTTGATATCGACCCGTCGGACCGGCAACGCGCGGATGACACCGGCGTGATTTATTTGCCGGTGACTCAGGACTGGGAATAAACCGCGGAAGCGGGAATCTCCCATGAAAAGACGGGGGTGGGTTTAAATGACCCGCCCCTTTATTTTTGTCCGGAACTTTGGGGTCAGGCCAGGGATTGCAGGGCGGCGTTGGCTATTTCTATTGTGTGGTCGATGTCTTCCTGGGTGTGGGCCAGGGAGACGAAGCCGGCCTCGAATTGGGAGGGAGCGATGTAGACGCCGCGCTCCAGTAGGGCGTGGAAGTAGGAGCCGTATTTGGCGGTGTCGGCCTGTTCCACCTGGGCCAGAGTGTCGACGGGACCGGCGGTGAAGAAGCCGGTGAACATGGAGTTGACCCGGTTGATGTGGGAGGGGACTTCATGTTGAGCGAAGACCCGTGAAATTCCTTCGGTTAGCCGCTGGGCCAGGGTGTCCATGTACTGGTAGACGCCGGGTTTTTGCAGTTCTTTGAGGGTGGTGATACCGGCGGTGACGGCGAGGGGGTTGCCGGAGAGGGTGCCGGCCTGGTACATGGGGCCGAGGGGGGCGACCTGCTCCATGATTTCGCGGCGGCCACCGTAGGCGCCGACGGGAAGGCCGCCGCCGATGATTTTGCCGAGGCAGGTGATGTCGGGGGTGATGTTAAACAGGGTTTGGGCACCGCCGTAAGCCAGGCGGAAGCCGGTAATAACTTCGTCGAAGATCAGAGCGGCGCCGTTGGCCGAGGTCAGGGAACGGAGTCCTTCCAGGAATCCTTCGGCGGGGGGTACGACGCCCATGTTGCCGGCGACGGGTTCGACGATGATGCCGGCGATGTCTTGGGGGTATTGTTCAAACCAGACTTCCACCGAGGAGAGGCCGTTGTAGTCGGCGACGAGGGTTTCCTGGGCGTAGGATTCGGGGACGCCGGCGCTGGTGGGGATGCCGTGGGTCATGGCGCCGGAGCCGGCGCGGACGAGAAGGCCGTCGGCGTGGCCGTGGTAGTTGCCGGAGAATTTTATGATTTTGCTGCGTCCGGTGTGGGCCCGGGCGAGGCGGATGGCGCTCATGCAAGCCTCGGTGCCGGAGCTGACCAGGCGGACGGTGTCGACGGAGGGGAAGGCTTCGCAGATTAGCTGGGCCAGTTCGACCTCGAGTTCGGTGGGGGCGCCGAAGCTGGTGCCGTTCTGGGCGGCGGCTTGGATGGCCTCGACCACGGCGGGATGGGCGTGGCCCAGGGCGAGGGGGCCCCAGGAACAGACGTAATCAATGTATTCGTTGCCGTCGACGTCCCAGACGCGACTGCCCTGGCCGCGGTGAATGAAGGGCGGGGTGCCCTGGACGGCTCGGAAGGAACGGACGGGACTGTTGACGCCGCCGGGGATGAACTGTTGGGCGCGGGCGAAAAGTTTTTCAGAGTTGGACTGGTTCATAATTAAGTCCTGTCAGTCGTCTCGACAACCGTTTCTACAAAAGCTGGATTAACGGCGACGGCGATAGGTGCGTTCATTGCGCCGAAGGATTTCATCAATCAATACTACCTCATTGGCGTATTCAATCAAGTAAATGACTCGATAATTGCCAACACGAATTCAGTAAGTGTCCTCTCGTCCCCGTAACATGACTGAACCAGGGGCCGGGGGTTTGTAGCTAGCGCCCCGATTGCAGTGGCGATTCTCCGACGGTCCGATTCTTCAAGGCGTTGCAGGTTTCCATGGGTCTGCCGATTCCGGTATCTAACCTGAAAGGGCATCGGCGGATTCGGGTGGAATAGGCTGGAAGGGAATGGATTCTTCCTCTGCGCGTTTCCGTTCGGATGCTATCAGCATTGAGAGAAGGTCTTCGTACCCCTCCGGTGAGTTCATAAAGCGGCGGTAGCGTTTGTAATCGGTAATGATTTCCCACCGATTGCGGAACCCGATAAGGTACTTGTCCAGAACATAGGGCAGGAGGTCCTTCCGTCCCTCCTTGAGGTTCAAGTTTTTGAGGCCCCTTTTGTTGGGGCATGTAGAGTAAGCGTGGAAGACCATTGAAGGGAAAACCCAGGCTACCGGTGCGCCGGTGTCGTCAAATTCCACGCAGAGGATGAAACGCTTCTTGTCGGGCTTGTAATCGGGTATGGCGAAGGTGTGTGTTGCTGTTCCGACGCGCTCGACGGGCAGCAAGACCGTCAATTCCAGCGAAATTCCTTGGGCGGTCTTAACCAGTGTATCCGCTCCGGTATCCACCACCGGCAGGTAGGGGATTCCACCACGCTTCAGCAACTCGCTGACCACATGGTACTCGGCCCGCTTGGCAGTGGCTAAATGAGAGGCACCTTCGATTGGCAATCGCTCAACTCCAGGAGGGTTGTTTGATCCGCCGAACTCAATCGTTTCCTTCCCTACCTTGCGGGGCATCTCCGGTCAATAGGTGCCAAACCGCCCGCAATAGGTTAAATCCTCCAAACAAGAACAACCCCCACATTACAAGATATGCACCACCACCTGGCGAAGAACTGGCCACGGCATAGGTGCAACCTGTCGCCACTCCCCGCAACTGTTCACAATTAAGGAGTTAGCCCAACTCAAGATCCTGGATTCCGGCTCAAGGCCGGAATGACGGTTTAATGTCAGGATGACCCCTTGGTTACGGTCTAGATGCCAGACCATAACCTGTCTACGATATGTGCCCGAATCTCGGCTTCCGTAGCTTTTTTGGATATGCCTAGAACGGAGTAATAGTCCTCCGTAAGGCTACCCTTCTTCCCGGAGCCATTGGGCCACCTGTTTGGCGTGGTAGCTGATGGTTATGTCGGCACCGGCGCGTTGGATGGCGGTTAGAATCTCCAGGGTGATGGGCTTTTCGTCGACCCAGCCGAGTTGGGATGCGCCTTTGACCATGGAGTATTCGCCGCTGACGTTGTAGGCGGCCAAGGGGTAGTCGAACTGCTCGCGGGCGCGGCGGATAACGTCGAGGTAGGCCAGGGCGGGTTTGACCATGACGATGTCGGCGCCTTCGGCGATGTCGGTCTCGATTTCGCGGAGGGCCATGCGGGCGTTGGCCGGGTCCATCTGGTAGCTGCGGCGGTCGCCAAACTGGGGAGTGGAACCGGCGGCGACACGGAAGGGGCCGTAGAAGGACGAGGCGTACTTGGCGGCGTAGCCCATGATGGGGACGTTTTCTTCGCCGGCGGCGTCGAGGGTCTGGCGGATGGCGCGGACCTGGCCGTCCATCATGGAAGAGGGGGCAACCATGTCGGCGCCGGCCTGGACCTGGGTAAGGGCGGCGCGGGCCAGGAGTTCCAGGGTCTGGTCGTTGTCGATGCGGCCGTTGTCGATAACGCCGCAGTGGCCGTGGTCGGTGTATTCGCAGAGGCAGACGTCGCCGATGACCATGAGGCTGGGGGCCTGCTGTTTGATGGTGCGGATGGCCTCTTGGATGATGCCCTCGGGGTCGTAGGCGCCGGTGCCGAGGGCGTCTTTTTCCGGGGGGAGGCCGAACAAGAGAACGGCGGGGATGCCCAGGCCGACGATGTCCTGGACTTCCTCGGCCAGCAGGTCGAGGGACAGGTGGAAGCAGCCGGGCATGGGCTCGATGGGCTCTTTGATGCCCTGGCCGTGGGTGACGAACAGGGGGTAGATGAAGTTGGAGGGGGAGAGGCGGGTCTCGCGCACCAAGGCGCGGATGGCGGGCTGCTCGCGGACTCTACGGAGGCGGATGTCGGGGAAACCTAGCATGGTCGTCCTTTCCCAAGCCGGGGAGTTTTCAAAAAGGGGTCCCGCGGCTTTGTTATTGCGGCGGTGGGGCTAATTGGGGACTGTTTGGCCGGTGAAGTGGGTGAGCAGACTGTTGACCAGGCCTTCCACAGTTGCTTCTTCGGCCACCAGGTCGACGTGGAGGCCCAAATCCCGAGCGGTGTTGGCGGTGATGGGGCCGATGCAAGCGATGAGACTGGCGTCTAAGTATTGCTTATCGCCGTCCAGGATGTCCAGCAGGTTGGAGACGGTGGAAGAGCTGGTGAAGGTGATAATGTCGACGCCGCGCTCCAGGATGCGGCGGGCCGTTGGGGCCGCGTCCTGGGGGGTGACGGTCCGGTAGGCGTTGACGCGCTCAACCTGAGCGCCCAGGCGGGATAGGCCGGCGGCCAGGACGTCGCGGCCGATGTTGGAGCCGGGGAGGAGGACGGGAACGCCGCGCCAGCCGAGGTGGGAAAGCTCTTCAACCACGGACTCGGAGACGGAGCGTTGGGGGACGAAGTCGGGGTTGATACCCCGTTGGATGAGGGCCTGCCGGGTGGGGGGGCCGATGGCGCCGACGGTGACGCCGGAGAGCCAGCGGGAGTCGTGGCCCAGAGCGGCCAGGCGTTGGAAAACGGCTTCCACGGCGTTGACGCTGGCGAAGATTACCCAGCCAAATTGGGAGAGACGGGCAACAGCTTCGTCCAATTCGGAGAAATCGTCCAGGGGGGCGATTTCGATGGAGGGAAGCTCCAGGGTCTCGGCGCCGAGCTCTTCGAGCTGGTTGCGGAGGTTGGAAGCCTGGGTGCGGGAGCGGGTAATGAGGACTTTTTGGCCGAAGAGGGGGCGTTGGTCGAACCAGGCCAGCTTGTCGGCTAGGTTGACGACGTCGCCAACCACGGCGATGACGGGCGGGCCCAGGCTGGCGGCGCGGCCCTTGGCGACCACGTCTTGGAGGGTGCCGATCACCTTGCGCTGGCGGCTCCAAGTGCCCCATTGGACCAGGGCCACCGGCGTGGTGGGAGCCATGCCGTGCTCCTGAAGGGTGTCCATGATGGCGTCCAGGGAGGCCCAACCCATGAGGACGACTAGGGTTCCGCCGGTCTTAGCGAGAACATCCCAAGGGATGGAGGACTGGGGTTTGGTGGGGTCTTCGCTGCCGCTGACCACGGTGAAGCAGGTGGCGACGCGGCGTTGGGTGAGGGGGATGCCGGCGTAGGCGGCGGCGGAAATGGCGGAGGTGATGCCGGGGACGACTTCAAAGGAGATGGAGTTTTCGGCCAGGGCGAGGGCTTCTTCACCGCCACGGCCGAATACGAAAGGGTCGCCACCCTTGAGGCGCACGACGGTTTGGCCGGCTGAGCCGCGTTCCACCAGGAGCGCGTTGATTTCGTCCTGGGTCAGGGCCAGGCGGCCCCGTTCCTTGCCAACAAAGATTCTTTCACAACTGTCGGGGACCGAATCCAGGAGGGACAGGTCGAGGAGGCGGTCGTAGACCACCACCTGGGCCTGCTGGAGGCAGCGGAGTCCCTTGACGGTGATGAGGCCGGGGTCTCCGGGGCCGGCGCCGACCAGATAGACTTTGCCGGTTATTTTTTTGGTGTTGTTTTGCATTGGTTGTTGAATGGGAGTCAGCCCTGGGCGGAAGCCAGGAGTTGGGCCGCGCCCTGGTTGGTCAGGGCTTGGAAGGCTTCCTGGGCCAGCTTGGCTGGAGAGTTTTTGGGGCCGGATAGGGTATCGGTAAAGGCGGTGGAACCGTCGGGGGAGCCGATGAACACGGTGAGGGTGATGGTTTCGCCCTCGCACTGGGCGTAGGCTCCCACGGGGACCTGGCAGCCGCCGCCGAGGACTTCGAGGAAGGCGCGTTCCGCGTTGACGGCGAGGCGCGTTTCCTCGTGCTCAGTGTGGGTCAAGAGTTGGGCCATGTTGGAGTCATCGGCGCGAATTTCGACGGCCAGCGCGCCCTGGCCGGGAGGTGGGACAAACTGGGTGGGGGAGAGGCGCTCGCTGATTTTCCAGTCGAGGCCCAAGCGAATCAGGCCGGCGGCGGCTAGGATGGCGCCGTCGCACTCGCCGGTCTGGGTCTTGTTGAGGCGGGTCTCCACGTTGCCGCGCAGGGGGACGACGGTGAGGTGGGGGTGGTGATACTTGAGTTGGGCCATGCGGCGGGGGCTGCTGGTGCCAATGGGGGTATTGGCGGGGAGGTCGGCCAGAGCCCAGCCCCATTTGTTGACCTGGACGTCGCGGGGGTCCTCGCGGAGGAGGACGGCGCCGATGGTGAGGCCGTCGGGGAGGGCGGTGGGCATGTCCTTGAGGCTGTGGACGGCGAAGTCGATTTGGCCGGATAGAAGCTGCTGCTCGATTTCTTTGACGAATACGCCCAGGCCCATGCCGGCCAAAGGCGCGGTGGCGTTAAGGTCGCCCTGAGTGCGGACGATGTTGGTCTCAAATTCCAGATGGGGGTGGGCGGCGCGGAGCTTTGCCAGGACCTCTTCGGTCTGGAGGCGGGCCAAGGTGCTGCCCCGGGTGCCCACCTGGATGGTACTAGTTTCGGCCACGGCGGCGGGAGCCTCCGTTGAGGTTGAGGAGTTGGCGGGCCAACTGCTGAAGCTGGGGGTCGCGGTTTTCCCGTAGGAAGACCGTAGGTTGGTGAAGGAGCTTCTTGACCAAGGCTTGGGTCATGGCGTCGAGGTGTTGGGCCAGGCGGTCCGGGTCCTGGGGCCAGTCCTTTTGGAGGTTGGCCAGGGTCCGGGAGACTTCTTCCTTCCGGAGGGATTCGGCCTGGTCGCGGATGGAGGAGATGAGGGGCACGACGTCCAGGGAGTCCCACCATTCTTGGAAGTCCTGGGTGCGCTGCTCGATGATATTCTCGGCCAGGTGGACATCGTTTTGGATGGTTGCGGCGGAGGCTTCGCCCAGCATTTGGAGGGTGTCGATGTCGTAGAGGCGGACGCCGGGCAATTCCGAGACGCGGGGGTCGATGTCCCGGGGAACGGCGATGTCGATGAGGAGCTTTTCACCCTGGGGACGGACCGCTTGGGCAACGGCGGAGTAGGTGAGGACAAAGCCGGGGGAGCCGGTGGAGCTTATTACCACGTTGGCGTCGGAGACCAGGGAGGTCAGGTCGTTAAGGGGGGCGGCGACGCCGCCAAGTTCGCGGGCCAATTCTTCGGCGCGCCATTGGGTGCGGTTGGCGACGGTAATTTGCCTAACACCGGCGTCGACCAGGGCCTGGGCGACCAAGCGTCCGGCGTCACCGGCGCCGACGACCAGGGCCTTCTGCTCGGAGAGGTCTCCCAGGAGGCCGCGGGCCAACTGGACTCCAGCCTGGCTGACCGAGCGGGAATGGCGGCCGATGTTGGTGTCGCGGTGGATGCGGCGGGCGGCGCGAAGGGCCTGGTGGAAGAGGCCGGAAAGGGGGCCGCGAACGGAGCCCCGGCCGCTGGCGACGCTGAAAGCGGCGCGGACCTGACCCAGGATTTGACGTTCCCCGACCACCATGGAATCGAGGCCGCTGGTGACGCGGAAAAGGTGCCGGGCGCACTCGATGTCGTGCATCTGGTACAAGTGGGGTTGGAGGACGGGACGGGGAATGCCGGACAGGCCAGCGAGGAAATCTTCGAGCCCCTGGGCGAGGTCGGGGTCGTCGTCCTGGTGGGCGTAGACCTCCAGGCGGTTACAGGTGGAGAGAATAACGCCCTGGCCGGTGAACTGGTGAAGCTGTTGGAGGGCTTCGTCCAACTGCTCCCGTTCCACGGTGAGCTTTTCGCGCAGGTCCAAGGGGGCGGTGCGGTGGTTAAGCCCAAGGATGAGGAGGGTCAACTTACCTTCTCCTTGAGCCGGTTTTTGGGGCGGACCTGGCAGCCCTGGCTTTGGCATTGTTCCAGGTTGGGGCAGAGGTCGGGTTGGTGGGGGTCGAGCAGCCGTTTCAGGAGGGTTTCCAGGGCTTCGGCTTCGCGTCCGTCCTGGGCGAGGGCGAGGAGGTCTTCATTGATGCAGCACTGCCAACGTTCCGGGTCGATGGCGATGCGGCGGTCCTTGATGTGGCGGCGGGCCTGGGCCAGGACGCCGGCGAGGTCGGCCCAGCGGAGATTTTGGTCTTGGGAGAGGGTCTCGCGCATCTTGCGGGCCAGGGCGGGGGATGCGCCGCCGGTGGAGATAGCCAGGGTAACTGGGTCGCGTTTAACGATGGAGGGGGCGATAAAGGAGCAGAGGTCGCGGTCGTCGACCACGTTGAGGAGGACGCCGAGGCGGTCGGCCTCTTCGAAGATTTCCCGGTTGACGTGCCAGACGTTGGTGGCGGCCACGGCGATGAAAGCGCCTTCCAGGTCGCCGGGCTGGTACTTGCGGGGGAGCCATTCCAGGTCGCCGAGCTGGGCGGCGCGTTGGATGCCCTGGGTGGCTTCGGGGCTAATGACGGTGATTTGGGCGGCGGCCTGACGGAGGGCGGCGAGTTTACCCTGGGCGATTTTGCCGCCGCCGAGGATGACGCAGCGTTTGCCGGCCAGGTTCAGGTAGACGGGGTAGTAGTCGGGCATTTTCTCCTCTGGTTTTCTTTCCCTGGGGGCGTCCTTCGGCGGGCTCAGGATGATGGTTCGGCGGGCTCGGGATGATTATTTCGCTAGGTTAGGACGATTGTTTGACTAGGTTGCGATGATCCTCCGGCGGGTGCCGGTCCTTCGACAAGCTCAGGACGAACGAGGGGGCTCAGGGTGATCCTTCGATGGGCTCAGGCCCTTCGACAAGCTCAGGATGAACGGAGAGGGGTGGTTGGGCATCAGGTTTGGGCCACCTCTTCGGGTTCTTCGATGGAAAGTTCCGGAGAGAGTTCCGAGTCCCAGAACTCCTGGTAGTCTTCGACGAAATAGCGGACGCGGGTCTTCTTGTACTCCCGGGTGCTGTAGAGCATCAGGTTGTCGGTAATCTGGGTGGACTGGCTGATTTCCTCGGCGATTTCCTCGCAGCCCTCGGGCGTGGTGGCATGGACCATGGTGAAGTGGGTATAGGGCCAGTCGGGGAAGGTGGGACGTTCGTAGCAGTGGGTCACCGCCGAGTGTTGGGCCATAATCATGCCGACCTCTTCGGAGCGTTCCGAGGGAACCTGCCAGACAATCATGGCGTTGGCTCGGAAACCGGAGCGGCGGTGGTGGAGGACGGCGCTGAAGCGGCGCATGATCTTGCGTTCTTCGAAATCGGCGGCGAGTTGGAAAAGCTGCTGGTTGGAAATTGAGAGGCGTTGGGACATGGCGTCGAAGGGACGGAGTTCCAGGGGCAGGTCTTCCTGAAGCTCGCGGATGACGGGCTTTTCGTCCTCGGCGACGGGCATGGCCTGGTTCCAGTCGGGGGCTGGGGTGTGCTGCCCGATGCCGTCGGGGCTGTAGTTATGGGCAGAGCTTTGCTGCTTGACCATATCGAAATTTACGCCGATTTTGAAGAAACGGATGGTGGGCATGATGCGGTGGTTGATGGCGCCCGTCTGTTCGGCCATCCAGGTGATGGTGGAGTTGAGGTCGCCATCGGGAGGGACGGCGATGGTGAACCAGAGGTTGTAGTAGGAGCCTTCCCGGGCGTAGTTGTGGCTGACGCCGGGGTGCCGGTTGATGAAGAGGGCGCCTTGGTGCAATTGGCCGGGTTCGAAGGCAAAGGCCACCAGGGTAGTCTTGTAACCCAGGCGGCGGGTGTCGAAGATGGCGCTGATTTGGCGGACGACGTTCTGGCGTTTCAACTCGGCCAGGCGGTCGATGACATCCTGCTCGGGGATGTCCAGGTCCTGGCCCAGCTCCAGGTAGGGGTGGTCCACCAGGGGGAACCGGCTTTGGATGAGGTTTAGAAGTTTGCGGTCAACAAGGTCCATCAGTGCGGCAGCTTCCTCATTAGAGTTATTGGGGGGTCACTTGGCGGGGCTTTGGGTGCGGTTTTGGTAAGACTCGACGATACCGACCAGAACGCGGTCGGCGATTTCCAGGACTTGCTCCCAGGAACCGGACTTGGCCGAGTCGATGACCATGGTGCGGAAGAAGATGAATGCCTCGGTGGTGTTTTTGAGGGACACCTGGCGGTCGGCCATTTCCGCGCCGTATTCGTGGCCCAGCATCACGGCCTCTTCCAGGGTTTCCTGGCGGCGGCGGCGGGATTGGGCTTCTTGAAGCAGGAGAGATAGGAGGCGGCGTCCGAAGAGGCGCATCCGGTCGCGGCCTTCGGTTTCGACGCTTTGGTACCAGGGCTGGCGGGCAACGTCTTCGTGGGTGAGGCGGCGGCGGATGCGGCGGAGGGTTGAGCCTTCCCGTTGGGCCTGGGAGGTGGATTCCTGGGGCGCGGGGTTGGACTTGGTCAGGGCGAGAACGTCGTCGCGGTAGAAGCGGCGGTGGCCGCCGGGGGTGCGGTAGACCCGCAGGTGGCCGTGGTCGGCCCACTGGCGGAGGGTGGCCTCGTTGACCTGGAGGAGGCGGCAACCCTCGCCCAGGGAGAGCCATTGGGCCTGTTCGGGAGACTGAATCTCGACCATGAAAATCTTATGAAATCTGTAGAATTCTACAATAAATGGGCCGTTTGTAACGGCCTCAGAGAATTTAGCACATGGGGAGGTTTAGCGTCAATAGAGAACACCGGAAGTCCAGGGTCTTTTCATTCTCCCCAAATGCCGCCCCCGCTTTCACCCTGAGCCCGTCGAAGGAGTATTCCGGCCACCCCTACCCGCCATTTCGAGCGTAGGGAGAAATCTAAAATCCATCGCCGCCAGCCGGTTTGGCCCTGGATTGGCCGTCGCAAGCTCCCCACACCGACAATGAAAAGGCCCTGACCGGAGGTAACTGTTCAGAATTGATGAGTTACCTCAACCCAAGGTCCGTCATTCCGGCCCAAGGCCGGAATGACGGTTTAATGTTAGGATGACTCATTAACTCTGAACACTTACCACCGGAAAACACGAGGGTTTTTTAATTATCTCTTTTGGGAATCTGGTAAGTTCCTGGCGGTTCCGGGGTGGTGGGGACCTGGAGGAGTCCGGATTTCGCAAAAGGGGTGAGGGCGGGGATTTTAGATTCCGAACGGAGTGAGGAATGGCAGGCAGCGGGGCGGAAATACGGGGTGGGGTTTCTGGGTTCCAGTATTGAGCCGGAATGATGGGTTAGACTCCGGGGGGATTCAACTTTCTAATTTTACAGTCGCCCTACTATTTACCGGGCCAGGTAAATAGTTAACCAAAGGTAGGGTATACTACTTTTATGCGAAAATAAGTAGGCCGAAGCTTTGACGACTCTCGAAAATGAAGACTTGGTGCGGCTGTTGGGTCAAATAGAATCCGATCGTGTCGAGTTCAAGGAAGTTCTGAGCAGAAGCACTAGCGACGACATTCGGGAAGCAATCTGCGCCTTCGCCAACGACCTGCCTGACCACCGCCAGCCGGGGGTCGCTTTCGTGGGCGTGCGGAACGATGGTTCCGTCGCAGGCCTGACGGTCGCGGACCATTTGCTCCTACAATAAGCGGACATGAAAACTGACGGCAACATCGTTCCTCTACCGTCCATGACGGTGGAAAAACGAACTCTACCTGATGGAGATGTCGCGGTTGTCATCGTGCAGCCGTCCGATTCCCCGCCTGTCCGCTGCCGTGGAAGAATACATATCCGAATAGGCCCCCGCCGGGGGATTGCGACGGCGCAGGACGAGCGCATCCTAAACGAAAAGCGCCGCTTCGGGGACATACCGTTCGATATATATCCGGTTCCTTCAGCCACGCTGCCAGACTTGGACCTGCTTCAGTTCGAGCGTGAGTACTTGGCACAGGCTTTCGCTCCTGACATTCTGGAATCCAACGACCGCAGCATCGAGGAGAAACTGGCAGCCACGAAGATGGTTGCATCGATGGACGATACTATCCCTACAATTCTGGGCTTGCTTGTAATTGGCAAAAACCCTCAGGACTTCCTGCCTGGCGCATACGTCCAATTCCTTCGACTGGCTGGCACGGAAGTTACAGACCCCGTATTGGACGAAGAGCCGATCAGTGGAACCATTTCAGATATTCTTCGGCGTCTTGACGAAAAACTGAACAGCCATAACCGGACTGCTGTTGACATTTTGTCAGAATCCGTGGAGCGGCAAAAGAGTACTTACCCCATCACCGCTATACAGCAGATTGCCCGGAATGCTGTCATGCACCGCTCTTATGAGGGGAACAACGCACCTGTACGAGTCTATTGGTACGATGATCGAATCGAGATAATGAGTCCCGGGGGTGTGTTCGGAACGGTTACTGCTGATAACTTTGGGCAGCCTGGCGTAACGGCCTACCGCAACCCCAACCTTGCCGAGTCGATGAGGAATCTGGGATTTGTGCAACGGTACGGTATTGGCATCTCCTTGGCCAAACGGCTGCTACAAGAAGCGGGACACCCTGATATTGCATTCGATGCCGATACGAACAATGTTCTCGTTACGATAAGAGCTATTTCGAGCTAGTAGTCAGTCAACCTTGATGTTGAAAGTCATACAGGAATCTGGCCGATAGTCGTATACTGCTTGGGATGAAGTTCTGATGGGGGGGGTGGCAGTGATGATCAGGGACAAGTACGCCGTGCGGCTGGCGCCGGAACAACGGGAAGAACTCCAGAATCTGATTCGGGTTGGGAAAAGCTCGGCCCGAGTGACCGCCAGGGCGCGGATTCTCCTCAAGAGCGACGACAGTTGGGCCGCTCCCAAGGTGGCCGAGGCGCTGGATGTGGCGCTGGGCACCGTGTACCGGATTAAGCAGCGCTTTACCGAGGAAGGGTTGGACGGGGCCCTGTGGGACCGGCGCCAGGTCAACCGGCATCGGAAGTTGGACGACCGGAGCGAAGCCCACCTCATCGCGTTGGCCTGCAGTCCAGCGCCGGAGGGCCACGACCACTGGACCCTGCGCCTGCTGGCTGGCAAGGTGGTGGAACTGGGGCTGGCGTCCTCCATGTCCCACGAGGGAGTGCGTAAGCGTCTCAAAAAAACGTTCTCAAGCCGTGGCAGAAGCAGGAGTGGTGCATCCCCAAGGTGAGCGCCGAGTTCGTGGCCAACATGGAGGACGTGCTGGACCTGTACGCCGAACCGTATGACCCCCAGCGTCCGGTGGTCTGCTTTGACGAGACCTCCACCCAGTTGCTGGGGGAGACTCGGCCCTCTCTGCCGCCCCGGCCTGGACTTCCCCGGCGGCAGGACTACGAGTACCGGCAGGGAAGGCACTCGAAACCTGTTCCTCTGGCCTGCGAGCCGCTGGCCGGGTGGCGGCAGGTGGCGGTGACCCAGCGGCGCACCATGCAGGACTTCGCCCACCAGATGCGCTGGCTGGTGGATGAAGCCTATCCGGAGGTCCCAGTGGTGCGGGTGGTCCTGGACAATCTCAACACCCACCGCGCGGGGTCGCTGTACGAGACGTTCCCAGCGGCCGAGGCCCGGCGGATTGCGAAACGGCTGGAGTTCCACTACACCCCGAAGCACGGGAGTTGGTTGAATATGGCGGAAATCGAGTTCAGCGTGCTGTCCCGCTGCTGCCTGAAGCAGCGGCTCCCCGACGAGGATGCGCTCGGGAGGGAAGTCCAGGCACTGGTGCGGGAGCGCAACGCCGCCCGAGTTGGTATCAAGTGGCGGTTCAAAACCCAGGACGCCCGATCCAAACTTCACCGCCTCTACCCTTTTGATTCCAAAGTTGACTGACTACTAGGAGGACACACTGCGATGACCGTACCGGTCCTCACCTTCTTCAACAACAAGGGTGGCGTGGGCAAGACCTCCCTCATATACCACCTTGCTTGGATGCTTTCCGAAACCGGCCACCGGGTGCTGGCCTGCGATCTCGACCCGCAGGCCAACCTTTCTGCCGCGTTCCTAGATGAACACCGGCTGGAGGTCATTTGGGATAATGGGGAAGCCCGGAACAAAGAGAGCGGCGCGAACACTATTGCGCAATGTGTCGAGCCGCTGATGCAGGTCGGCGACTTACACTCCCCAGCGCTCGAGAAAATAACACCGGACCTGCATCTGATTGCCGGCGACCTTGCTCTCTCCGGGTTTGAAGATACTTTGTCCGCCGAATGGCCGAACGCGCTGGGTTCCACTAACCTATACCGCCCCTTCAGGATACTGACCGCTTTTTCGACGATCATGCAGGACGGCGCCAAGCAAATGGACGCATCCGTAATTCTCGCCGATGTTGGTCCAAATCTTGGCGCAATCAACCGCTCCGCCCTCATCGCCACCGATTACGTCATAGTTCCTCTCGGCGCCGACCTGTTTTCGCTCCAAGGCTTGCGCAATCTGGGACCCACTCTACAGAACTGGCGGACGGAATGGGAAAAGCGGATCAACAACTGGCAACAGCCACAATTTCCCCTTCCCAGAGGGAGTATGACGCCTATAGGCTATGTGGTTCAGCAGCACAGCGTCCGCCTAGACCGGCCCGTACAGGCCTATGACAAGTGGGTTAACCGTATGCCTGAAGAATATGCGAGAAATCTGCTGGGTAAAGAACAAGACTCCTATCCCCTTTCTCCGCCTGAGGATGCGAACCGGCTCGCTACCATCAAACATTACAGGAGCCTGGTTCCAATGGCGCAAGAGGCCCGCAAGCCCATCTTCAAGCTGACGCCCGCGGACGGAGCCCGTGGCAGCCATGCCGCTGCTGCTGCCGTTGCGTACAGCGATTTCAAGGACTTGTCTGAGCAAATTCTGGCGCGAATAGCCTGCCTTGAGTAAGATCGCCATTCTAAAGTAACGATTAGTGGCTCATACCACAGAAAACACATATGATCCAACTGAGGCCGTCGATGTCGAAACGCAGGAATCAATAGTCCGGCTAGATCAAGGTAGGCATAGTGAAGCCAAACTGTTTCCCTGACAGTCCTCTGAGTGCTCCGGCTGCTCATCCGCCTTGCATGGGCGGCGAACCATCCTGCCAACCCTGCGCTGTTGTGATGCCAGTGGAGACGGAGGTGTGAGCCTAGATACCGGCAGTCTCATTACCAATGGCGGCTATCACCTCTTGCTTCAGTAGTGCGGCTGTAGTACTAAACAGGGGCGCGTTTGTCCTGGCGAGTTGGGTGGGACATTTTAGGAGTTCTTGCGCGGGGTAGGAGCAGGAGTGGGGAGGATGTGCTAGCCGGTGGCTTTAGACCGTTGGGTTTGCTAAGGGTGATGACTCAAAGGTATTGCTGAAAAAGGCGCTGAGACATGCGGCTCCGGGGGGATTGTGGCATAATACCCAGCGTTTCGTGGGCAGCTTTAACGACGGCGGGTTTTGCGTCCAGAAACCAGGTTAAACCGTCAGGAGTCGAGATGTTTGAAGGGATACAACACATCGGTTATTTGGTGTCGGACCTGGACGCGGCGGTGGACTGGTTCAAGAACTCTTTTGGGGGAGAGAACGCGGGGGGCGGGAACATTGGCGCGACGGTGGCGGTGCCCAGCGGGGGCAGGAACGCCTTTGTGCATTTTGGGGAGGTGGAAGCGGAGATAATTGAGCCCAACGACAAGGCGGGTTTGCCGGACAATACGTTGGTGATGCACCACGTCGCTTACATCGTGTCGGATATCGACCAGGCGCAATCGGACCTGGAGGCCAGAGGCTTCCGGTTCGCGGCCGAGAGGGCGTTTACCAATGTGATGGGGCAGGGGGTCTTGTATTTCGATCCGGCCACCACCAATGGGCTGTTGATTCACCTGACCCAGCCGGCGGGGGAACCCAGCGGCGTGGGCGTGGGCCAGGGAGTGGACATAGCCAAGATCGTCCACGCCGGATACCTGGTGCCCAACCTGGAGGAGGCCATCGGCTGGTATCAGCAGAATTTTGACGGAGTACACATCGGTGGCGGGGCTTCCCGGCGCGGAGGGCGCAACGCCTTCATCAACTTCGGCCAGGCCCAGGTGGAGCTAATTGAGCCCGGGGACCCGGCGGCGCTGGAAGGGCAGTACAGCATGGACCACGTTGGGTATGTGGTGGGGGACATTACCGCCGGTATCGACGACTGCTGCGGGCGGGGTTTCGAGTTTGTTGCCGACAGCCCCAACACCAACTCGGTGGGTCAGCAGGTGCTTTACTTCGAGACGGAGACCACCATGGGCAGCCGGATGCACCTGACCCAGTTGCCGCCGGACTAGGATTTTCACCTTTGGCAATACGGGTGAGGCATGGCCGCTCCACCTGAGAACATCATACTGGTGGGGTTTATGGCCACCGGCAAGAGCGCGGTGGGGCGGGTGCTGGCCCGGGAGATGGGCTGGCCGTTGGTGGACGCCGATGAAGTGATTGTTGAGCGGGCGGGCAAGGCCATTGAGGCAATCTTCGCGGACCAGGGGGAAATGGCCTTCCGGGAGCTTGAGCGTCAGGTCATTGCCGAGCTTTGCGCCGGATGGCAGCAGGTGATTTCGGCGGGCGGCGGGGCATTTGCCGACGCGGAGAACCGGGTGGTGATGCTGGAGCGGGGGTTGGTGGTGTGCTTGACCGCGCGGCCGGAGACCGTTTACCGGCGGATTGTGGAGCAGGACGGGGATGCGGTGGTGAGGCCGTTGTTGGCGGTTGGTGACCCGCTGGACCGCATCCGGCAGTTGCTGGAACAGCGGGCGGAGGCCTACGGTGCGGCCCACTATCAGGTTGAGACCGACGAATTGACGCCGGAGCAGGTAGCCCACCGGATAGTGGACCGGAGCCGGCGGCGGGGAATTTCATACTTCGAATGAAGGAAACCCAGGGCAGAGAGGCTTTTCACATGACCAACACAGACTTGGCCGCGACGGTGCACCATTCCGGCGGCAGTTACCCGGTGGAGGCCGGTTGGGGGTTGATTGACCGGTTGGGGGAGCGGCTGACGGAGTTAGGAATAAGAGGGCCGGTCTACATAATCACCGACGACAACGTGATGCGGCCCTACGGACGGGAGGCGCAGTGGTCGTGCCAACGCAGCGGCATTGCGGCGCATATCTTCATCATCCCGCCCGGCGAACCAAGCAAGACCTTTGGGTTGGCCCAGCACATTTACGAGTGGCTGGTTGGGTTGAGGGCGGAACGGGGTCAGGCCATCGTCGCCGTGGGAGGCGGGGTTGTTGGGGACCTGGCCGGATTCGTCGCAGCCACGTTCCTGCGGGGGGTGCCCTTTGTGCAGGTGCCGACCAGCATGGCCGCCATGGTAGACGCGTCGATTGGTGGGAAAGTGGCGGTTAACCTGCCGCAGGCCAAGAACCTGGTGGGGGCATTCTACCAACCGCAAGCGGTGTTGGCCGACGTGAAGGCGTTGTCGACGTTGGGGAAGCGGGAGTTATCGGAGGGGTGGGCTGAGGCGATCAAGCACGGTTTGATTTTGGACGGGGACCTTTTGGACCTGTTTGAGGAACATGCCGAGGCGTTGATGGAGGTGGAGCCGGAGATTTCCACGGAGGTTATCCGGCGGAGCATGGCCATCAAGGCGGAGGTGGTGAGCCAGGATGAACGGGAGACTCTGGGAATCCGCATCTTGCTGAACTACGGCCATACCATCGGCCACGCGTTGGAGTCGTCCACCGAGTATGGGAGGTTCATGCACGGGGAGGGGGTGTCCATTGGGATGATGGGGGCGGCGCGGATGGCGCACGAGATGGGGATGATACCGCAGGAACTGGTGGAGCGGCAGCGGGAGATTTTGGAGCGGTTCCGGTTGCCCACCAGGGCGGCCGGGGTGTCGGTGGAGCAGATACGGGCGGCGATGGCGTTGGACAAGAAGGTGCAGTCGGGGACGAACCGGTGGGTGATGCTGGAGGATGTGGGGAAGGCGGTCGTGCGGCAGGACGTGCCCTGGGAATTGGTGGAGGAGACGCTGGCGGAACTGGTGGGATGATTCAGGGGTTCTAGCCGTTGGCAGGGCTGTTAACCGGACAAGGGGACAGCCAACCGGCCGGGTGGGGGGCGCGGGAAGGCGGCGGTTGGTCAAATGGAAGGTTGTTGCCCAGGGCCAATTCCCGGCGGGTGTTCCAGGTTTCCCAGGCTTCACGTTCGGTCTGGCGGCCTTGGGTGAAGCCGTCACGGAAGCCTGCCTGGTAACTTCGGTCAATTTCGTCCCGGCGCTTTTGTTCTTTTTGCTGCCTTTGTTCTTCTCTTTGACGCTCTTGTTCTTCGAACCGCCGCTTGAGCATTGATGCAAGAACCATAAGACACCTTATTGGTTGGGGTGTTTCCGCTAGTTGGTGGTGGTGTGGTTGCGGGAAGGGGGATGTTCATTGAAGGGTTCGTTGTTGGCGAGGGCGGCTTCCCGTCGGGCGTTCCAGGCTTCCCAGGCTTCCGAAGCCGCCTGGCGGCCTTCCTCTCGGCCTACTTTGACCCCTTCCTCTCGGCCACGGTCAAAAATCTGCTGCTTTAGCTTCGATGCAAGTACCATGATGTAACCTCCTAATTCCCATGATAACGCAACCAACAGCCCGATTCCAATGGCGCTGGTGGTGACGTTGGTCACCAAGGTTATTACTTCCCTGGTGGTCCAGGCCGGTTGGTCTAACGCGGCCAAGGCGGCAAGGACTACGAAAGCGCCAACGTACACCGCGCTGTAGATAATCCAGGCGCTGAGGCTATTGTAGGGCGGGTTCAATAAATTGGTCCGTATCGCGGCCGGGAGGTTGTGCCTCCCGGCCGCTTTTAGTTCTGGGGGTTGGGGTTAGTTGGGGAGCCAGACCACCGAGGAAATTTCGCTGAACTCGCGGTCGAATTTGTCCCAACTGTTGCCGGCGTCCTGGGACTGGTAGAGGTAGCCGTAGCGGCTGCCGGCCAGCAGGAAGTCGGGGTTTTGGGGCTGGGAGTTGACCACCCACATGGCGGTGTTGGGCTTCACCGGGAGGGAGAGGCTTTCCCAGGTAGCGCCGGAGTCGGTGGAGCGCATTACGACGCCGTTGGAGCCGGGAGTGGTATCGCCGAAGGTGGCAAAGATGGTCTGGGGGTTGCCGGGCTGGACCTTGACGCCCCGGGGGTAGCCCAGGGGGAAGTTCTGGCGGACATCCAGGTTGCGCCAGGAGCCGCCGTCGTCGTCGCTGAGGAAGAGGTCGTCGTTGACCAGGACCACCACCCGCTGGGGCGGGCCGGAGGTGACGGTGACGTTGTGGATGTCGAGGTTGGGGATGGCGCGCTGGTCGACGGTCTCCCAGGTGTCGCCGCCGTCGGAGCTATGGCGGAGGCCGTCGACTTCGATGCCCACCCAGACGCTATTGGAGTTGGTGGGGTCGACGGCGATACCGGTAACCCGGGGCACGCCCACGGCCGGGCATTCCTCGGCCACTTGCACGGGCCGCTGTTCCCAGGTCTGGCCGCCGTCCTTGGAGCGGTGGATCTGGCAGGGGTTGGGGGTGCCGGTGCCAGCGAATACCACCTGGGGATTGGACGGGTCGAAGGCGATGGCCCAGACCGCCGTGCCGTTCATGGGGGTATCGAGGCTCTGCCAGTGGTCGCCGTTGTCGTCGCTGCGCAGGATGCCCTTGTCGCAGCCCGCCAGGATGGAAGATGGGGAATCGGGCACCGGGGTGAGACACCGGACCACCGCGTCGGAGTGGATGCCCTGGGGGATGCCGACCCGCCGCCAGGACTGGCCGCCGTCGGCGCTGCGCATGACGCCTTGTCCGGCGGTGCCTACCAGGATGGTTATATCGTCTGCCATATTGACTCCTCCTAATTTGCTTGATGTGGCCGTTTGAGGTAGAGGGGTAGTGGCGACATGATACCCCGCTGGGAAAGGGATTTCCAATGGCGGGTGGAGCGGACAGCCCGCCTGGAACGGGGGTTAGGGGCGTTGAGGTTCTTGGGGGGTTGTCTCGGTCCGAGAGCGGCGGGCTTGAAGTTGGGCCCGAAGCAGGAGCAGGCCGATGCTGATGGCGATGGCGCCGGAGATTCCCAATAACAAGACTGAAGCGACGGTCCCCAAGTAGGCCAGTTGGTCGTTGCGGATGGCTATTTCTTTAAGCCCGATGGCGACGCTGCCGTTGAGGACGGTGACGCCGAAGAGGATGCGGATGCGGCCGGCGTCGACGAGGTGGGTGGCGGTGGCGCCCAGTTGGGCTCCGGCGGAAGCGGCGGCCAACATGATGATGGCCATTAGGGGGTCGACGTGGTTGCCCAAGGCGTAGATGAAGGTGCCGACGGAGCCCGTGATGATTATCTGGAAGAGGTCGGTGCCGATGGCGATGGTGGTGGGGACGCCCACGACATAGACCAGAAGCGGCATGAGGATGAAGCCGCCGCCGGCGCCCAGAAGTCCGGCGAGAAACCCGATGCCTCCGCCCACCAAAATGGGAACAAAAACGGAGATGCGGTCGATGCCGGAGGCGGGCAGGGCGACGTAGGTGGGAATGGGCCGGAAGCCGGGGAGTTTGACGGAGTGAGGTGGGATGCGGAGGGACTGGACCCGGCGGGCCAGGGAAGCGGTGGAGACTTGATCGCCCGTCTGCCCCCCTTGGCGGCGGGTCTTGAAGAAGTCGTAGACGATGAAGGAACCCAGGGCGGTGAGGAAGACGATGAAGACGTAGCGGATGACGGGTCCGGCGATGCCGGCGGCGTCGAGGACATGGTTCAACCGCTCGGCCAGGATTTCGGCGGGGATGGTGCCGCAGACCATGATTAGGCCCAGGCGGAAGTCGACGTGGCCCATGCCCCGGTGCTTGAGCATGTTGATGATGGAGGAGCCCATGACCAGGGTTAGGCCGGTGCCCACGGCGAAGAGGGGAGGAACGCCGAAGACCAAGAGGCCGCCGGTGATGAGGAAGCCGCCGCCGACGCCAAAGAACCCGCCCAGGGTGCCCACGATGAGGCCGAGCAGGAACAGGAGGGCGGGGTTGACCACCACGTCGGCGTTGGGGAACAGCATATTAGGAGCGGGAGCCGGTTGAGCGGCGGCGTCGGGTGAACAGCTTGACCAAACCGCCCAGGGTAAATTCCCAAAAGGCGTAAAGGAGGAGGCCGGTTCCGGCCACCACCACCAAGACCAACAAGGCCCATGGGATGGGCCATTGGACGTTGAACGTGGTAAGAAAATCGGTTAGGGCTTGGTACATGGCGGGCGGGTTGGCGCTGAGCTTTCTCGGCCAGGACGATTGCAAAGCTTTGTAATTCTGAGGAAAAGGGAGGCTTGCCAGGCTAGGTACGACCTGGATTCCCGCCTTCGCGGGAATGACGATAGGTGTTTGTGTGGACTTTGCAATTGTCCTGCTTTCCCGGCAGGGCGGTGTTGCACCGCCGGTGGGACAGGGGATACCATGGCTGGCGGGGCGTTGAGCGGGGCGCGGGCTGATGATCGCCGGCGGGGCTCAAGGTCAACATGATACCACGCAACAGCGCGCGGCGGTCCGATGGCAGAGCAATTTTCCTTTCGTTTGAAGCGCACCCAGGGGAAAGCCCGGTTGGGGGAGTTGTCGACCCCCCACGGAGTTGTGATCACGCCGGCCTTCATGCCGGTGGCTACCCAGGCCACGGTGAAGACGTTAACGCCGGAGGAAATCACCGGAACCGGGGCCGAGATTATTCTTAGCAACGCTTATCACCTGTATTTGCGGCCCGGAGTTGAAGCGGTGGACCGGCTGGGGGGGCTGCACCGGTTCATGTCGTGGACCGGGCCGATTCTGACCGACAGCGGCGGGTTTCAAGCCTTCAGCATGGGTTCGTTGAAGCGGGTGGATGAAGAGGGCATCAGCTTCCGGTCGCACCACGACGGAAGCCAGCACCGGTTCACTCCCGAGTTGGCGACGCGCAACCAAGAAGGATTGGGGGCGGACATCATTATGTGCCTGGACCAGTGCATCGCTTTTGGGTCGGACCGGGGGGAGATAACCCGGGCCATGGATAGGACGCACCGATGGGCGGGGACCTGTTACGAGACGCACGCCGGTTCGCCCCAGTCGGGTTCGCAGGCTTTGTTTGGGATCGTGCAGGGGGGGACGTTTGATGATTTGCGGACCGAGTCGGCGAAGGTTATAACGTCGTTGGGATTTGACGGGTACGCCATTGGCGGGCTGGCGGTGGGGGAGTCGAAGGACGAGATGTACCGGGTGACGGAACTGGTAACGGACCTGCTGCCGGTGGATAAGCCGCGGTACCTGATGGGGGTGGGTTCGCCGGAGGACCTGGTGGAGGCGGTGGCGCGGGGGGTGGATATGTGCGACTGTGTGCTGCCGACTCGGGTGGCTCGGAACGGGGCGCTTTTCACCCGCGCCGGCCGGGTAAATATTACCAACCGCCGGTTTGCGGAGATGGACGAACCGTTGGAGGGGGAGTGCGACTGCTACGCTTGCCGGAATTTCTCGGGGGCGTACCTGTGGCATTTGTTCAAGGTGCGGGAGATATTGGGGCTGCGGCTGGCCAGCGTACACAATTTGCGGTTTATCCTGCGGTTGATGGAAGAGATGCGGGCGGCCATTGGGGCAGGCCGGTTTGATGAATACCGGAGGGAGTTTTGGGAGCGGTACCGGCCCACGGACGAGCGAGTGCGGCGGGAGCAGAAGGAGCGGTGGCTGGCGGCGCGGGAGATTTATTAGCCAAACCGGGGGGTAACGGGCGGGTGACTTTGGAAACCAGCTTGGGGGGGTTGTGGTGTTTAGTGCGGCCGTCCGTTGGCCCTTCGACGGGCTCAGGACGAACGGACTGGGTGTTGGCGCTTCCCGAAGTTGGGGTGAGGCGACCAGAGTAGAGCGGAGAGACTCGATTTTAGTTTAAGGAGCAAATTGTGATTCGGAGTTATCAGGGCAAGACGCCCAAGATTCATCCCACGGCCTGGGTTAGCGAGGCCGCTTATGTCGTTGGAGACGTTGAGATCGGCGAGTATTCCAGCGTCTGGCCGGGGTCGGTGATACGGGCCGACACCATCAAGATTACGCTGGGGAATTATGTGGACATCCAGGACAACTGCGTGCTTCACGCCGACAGTGACGCCTATTACGGCGATTACGTGACGTTGGGGCATGGGGTTACCAGCCACGCCAAGCACATCAGCGCTCATTGCCTGATTGGGAACGGGGCGACGTTGAACGATGGCGTGATTTTGGGGGAGAACTCCATTATCGCCAGCGGAGCGGTGGTTTTGGAGCGGAAGGAGTTTGGGGCCAATTCGTTCGTGTTGGGGGTGCCGGCGTCGGCGCGGGAGGAGCCGACCAACGAGCGGCATCACGCGATGATCCGGCGGACGGCGGAAAACTACGCGAACAAGGCCCAACTGTTTAAGGCTGAGGGGTTGGGTGGGACCGAAGTTGAGGGGTAGGGGCTAGACTGGTTTTAGAGCGTGGTTCGACAGGCTCACCACGAACGGGGGGTGGGCTCACCACCAACGGGTGGGTGGACTCGCCATGAACCCGGGGCTCACCGTGAACAGAGGGTGGACTCACCACCAACGGGGGAGTGGGGGGGCGTGGCGTTGCAGCCGACGGGTGGGCTGAAGACGAATTCAGAACAGCGCGGTTCCGGCCTTCCACAGCATCATGATCCCCGAAACCGTCAGCAACCCACCCATCAGAAGTATGAGGGCGTTGACGCTGATGCGGCCGGTCAGCTTGGCGCCGAGGTAGCTGCCGATGGTGGCGGGCAAACCCAATATGACCAAGAGCGCCAGGTCGGGCGGGTTGTTGAACAGGTGTCCCACCCAGCCCAGCGCGCCCATGGCCATGCCGATGAACAGATTGGAGCCGGCGGCTATCCGCGGGTCGACCCGCAATACGCGAATCAACAGCGGCAGCCGGATGGAGCCCAGCACCAATCCGATGGCCCCGGCCAACAGGCCGATTCCGAAACTGGCGGCGCTGCCGCCGATGACCCGCGCCGCCGTGAAATCTCCCACAGACCCGGTTAATGTATCGTCCGATGCGGACTCGCCGCCACGGATGCGGCGGCTGGCCAGCAGCACCAGCTCGATGGCTTGCCACAGAATCAGAACGCCAGCCACCCCGATAAGCAGGTTAGCTGGGGCGCGTCCACTGAATAACCCCCCCAGGAATCCGGCGATAAAGGCCGGCAGGCCCACGGTCAGGACCAGGGGGAGCTTTACCCGGCCGTCGCGCAGGTGCCGAAAACTCCCAGAAATGGCGGTAAGGCTGCTCACCAGGATATTTGCGCTGGCGGCGACGGGCAACGGCACCCCAAGCAACAACAGCGCCGGCAGCCTCATGGTGCCTAGGGATAAGCCGATCATTCCGCCCAGCAGGCCGACGCCGAAGGACAACCCCAGCAACAGCCCGGCAAGCCATACGGCCAGGTCGGACGGCAGCCCCCAGTCAGAGAGGAGCATCACCGCACCCTTCGGCGCTTGCTGTAATGACGTTGGTCACAATGGACCGAGCCGCGAACCGGCGCCTCCACAAGTACGGGGAACTGGTGCGGCATAATGGAAAAGCGAGGCCCGGATAATCCGGGCCTCGTTCGTCGTGACTGGGGGAGGGGGATGGATTCAGCGGGATAGGTTAGGAGCCGCCGGCCACGGCGGGGACGATGCTAATTTCGTCGCCGGCCTTGGTGGAGGTGGCGAGGCCGTCCAGGAAACGGACATCTTCGCCGTTGAGGTAGATGTTGACGAAGTAGCGGAGCTCGCCGTTTTCGTCGATGAGGCGCTCCTTGAAGCCGGGGTAGGTGTACTCCAGTTGGTCGATCATCTGGGACAGGTCGGTTTCTTCCATCTCGACCTTGTCGAGGCCGTTGGTCATGCGGCGGAGGGGAGTGGGGATGCGAACTAAGACGCCCATTTTGGGGAACTCCTTTTTTGGCCGTGGCGTTGTTGTGGTGAGAATAAGGGTAAAGGGGGCTTTAGCCTTCGATAACGTCTCCCCCCACCGGGTCGACGCGGACGCCGGTGGAGCTGACCCATTGGAGGCCCCGCTCGATTTCTTCCTTTTCGCCGTCCAACTCCAGGATAACCCAGCCAAGCTGGTCGCGGACATCGGCGCGGCGGATATTGGTAATGATGTGAAAGTCCCGGCCCAACTGGTAGATTATGGGTTCCTTGACCAGCTCGGCCTCGAAGGTGAACTTGACCCTTTGGCGGTCCATTGGTGGGTTACTCTCTGGTTGGCCGGGGGGCGAAGCCACCGGCGGCGGTGCGGCCGTCGAGGGCTTCTTCGAAGGAGCTGAGGGTGGGTTTGACCATGAGGGGGTTGACGACCTGTTCCACGGCTTCCTGGGTCTTGAGGCCGTTGCCGGTGATGTAGGCAACGGTGACTTCGTCGGGTTTGATGGCGCCGGACTCGGCGAGGGCTTTGAGGGCGGAGACGGTGACGCCGCCGGCGGTCTCGGTGAAGATGCCTTCGGTTTCGGCCAGGAGTTTAATGCCCTCGACAATCTCGGATTCCGGGACGGTGGTGCCGCTGCCCTGGGAGTTGCGGATGACCCGGAGGGCGTAGATTCCGTCGGCGGGGTTGCCGATGGCGAGGGACTTGGCGATGCTGTTGGGACGCACCGGGCGGACGTGGGTCTGGCCCTCGTTCCAGGCGGTGACGATGGGGCAGCAACCCTCGGCCTGGGCCATGTGCATCCTGGTGGTTACGGCGGGATGGTGGACCGTGTTTTGGTCGGGGCCGAAGGACATGGCGGGCTCGTCTTCCAGGAGTCCCAGGCAGGCCAGTTCGTTGAAGCCCTTCCAGATTTTGGTGAACATTGCGCCGGAGGCGGAGGGGACGACCACATGGTCGGGGAGGCGCCAGCCGAGCTGCTCGGCGACCTCGTAGCCCAGGGTCTTGCTGCCCTCGGCGTAGTAGGGGCGCATGTTGATATTTACGAAAGCCCAGGGGTAGTTGTCGCCGACCTCGCTACAGAGGCGGTTGACCTCGTCGTAAGTGCCGTCGACGGCAACCATGGTGGGGCCGTAGACGGCGGCGCAGATGACTTTGCCCCGTTCCAGGTCGGAGGGGATGAAGACCACCGAGCGGATGCCGGCGCGGGCGGCGTGGGCGGCGACGCTGCAAGCCAGGTTACCGGTAGAGGCGCAGGCGATGGTGTCGAAGCCGAACTCGACGGCTTTGGTGGCGGCTACGGAGACGACCCGGTCTTTGAAGGAAAAGGACGGGTTGACGCTGTCGTTCTTGATATAGAGGTTGTTTAGGCCCAGGCGTTGGCCGAGGTTGCGGGCCTTGATGAAGGGGGTGAAACCGGCCATGATGTCGACCGGGTCCTCGCCGCTGGCGGGAAGGAGGTCCTGGTAGCGCCAGATGCTGAGGGGGCCCCGGGAGATACTGTCGCGGGTGACAGCTTCGGAAATGGAGTCGTAATCGTAGACCACTTCCAGGGGTCCGAAGCAGAAGTCGCAAACATTGAGGGCCTCAGCGGGGTATTCCCGGCTGCACTCTCGGCATTTAAGCCCATTTACGAATGACAAAGCGTTGGTTACCTCCGAGAAACAGGGAAAAGGCTGAGGGGCCTTTGACGGTAAGGCCAGAGGCAGTCCGATGGTAGCAAAGGGGGTATTTGTTGTCAAGAAATTGGAGGGTTGGTAAGGTCTTTTTGATTGTTCCAAAGCGCCGCTTCCAGCCCCCCCGTCATTGTGAGCTTGTCGAACCACCCCGTGGAACCACGAACCACCCGTCGGAGGATCATCCTGAACCATGTCGAAGGGGATCATCCCCTGGCCCCTACCTGTCATTCCGACCGTAGGGAGGAATCTAAACTCCCTGCCCAACACAATCCCCAACCCTGGATTCCAGCCTTCGCCACAATCGCCATGGGGATGCCCACCTGCCCGCCAACACCAACCGGCCTCTGCCCCGAAAATCAAGAGGCGCTGAGGGTTGGGTCACAGGGCCTTTTAAGAGTCGTTGTGGGGAGCTTGGGACGACGAAAGCGGGGGCAAAACGGCTGGCGGCGATGGATTTTAGATTCCTCCCTACGGTTCGGAATGACAGGTGGGGGGTGGGAATGACTCTTCGATGGGGTGAGGGGCGAACGGATGGGTGTTTAGTGGGCTGTCCGTCGGCCCTTCGACCGGCTCAGGGTGAAGGGTGGTCGGGGGACAATTGAATGAAAGGGACTGGGTGGGGTTTCGTCTCGGCGTGACGATTGGAGGCTGGGGTTTGGGATAGAAAAGTTCTTGGGGGGCGGTGGTATAATCGGCTGGCGATTTTGCGGGTTCGTTCTGGGGCTTAATGTTGGACCAGTTTTTGGGGGTTTCCGGGCCACTTTCAGTGTTCGCCGCCGGCGGATTGGGCATCACCGAAATAATCACCGAGCTGCTGATTCAACTGGCGGTAATCCTCTTCGTGGCCAAGATGGCTGGAGAGGTGGCGGTGCGCTGGGTGAAAATCCCGCCGGTGCTGGCGGAGTTGGGGGCGGGGGTAGCTATCGGCCCCTATGCCCTGGGAGCCCTGCCGATACCGGGTTATGGGCCGCTGTTCCATTTAACGGAATCGGCGTCGGGAGGGGTTCCGGTAAGCACGGAACTGTTCGCCATCGCCCAACTGGGGTCAATCTTCCTGTTGTTTGCGATCGGGCTGGAGACCAACCTGCGGCAATTCCTGCGTTATGTTGGGCCGGCGACGGCGGTGGCGATGGGCGGGGTAGTCGTGCCCTTTGTGCTGGGAGCGGGGGCGACGGTGTTGTTTGGGTTTGCGGGAGAAGGGGGTTGGGCGTCTTCCGAGGCGTTGTTCATGGGGGCGATCCTGACGGCGACGTCGGTGGGAATCACGGCCCGAGTGCTGGCGGACCTGAACCGTTTGGACTCGCCGGAAGGAGTGACGGTCTTGGGGGCGGCGGTGGTGGACGACGTGCTGGGAATCCTGATTTTGACCGTAGTGGTGGGCATCAGCACGGCGGGAAGCGTTTCGGTGGGAGGCATTGGGCTGGTGGCGGCCAAGGCCATTGGGTTCTGGCTGGGGTTGACAGCGGTGGGGATCTTGGCGGCGCCGTACTTGGAGAAGGCGTTGGACAAATTCCGAGCGCCTGGGACGGCGCTGGTGGTAACGGTGGCGTTGGCTTTTCTGGCCGCCGGGCTGGCGGAAACCTTTGGGTTGGCGTTTATCATCGGGGCCTTCTCCATTGGACTGGCGCTGTCCAATACCCACATGGCCCACCGGGTTGAGGCGGAGTTGGTTACGATAAACCAAGTGGTGGTGCCGGTGTTTTTCGTGGTAATGGGGATGCTGGTAGACGTTAGTTCCATGTCCGCGTCGTTGGTGTTCGGGCTGGTGATTGCGGTATTGGCGGCGGGGGCCAAGGTGTTTGGTTCGGGGATACCGGCGTTTTTTAGCGGGTTCAACCTACGGGGGAGCGCGCGGGTGGGGGTTGGGATGATGCCCCGGGGAGAGGTGGCGTTGATCATCGCCGGCATCGGGTTGTCCCAGGGAATCATTGGGCAGGCTTTGTTCGGGGTTAGCATCTTTATGACGGTGTTGACGACGATACTGGCGCTGGTGTTCCTGATACCGCTGTTCCGGTCCCCGGGGAGCGGGCTGCGGCGGCCAGAGCGGGAAGGGGCGGTTCCGGCCCAAGCCGCCGCCCCGGCGGAAGAGGCTGGGGACGGGGATTAGGTATCAAGTGGGGACTTGAGGGCGGGGCGTCCCCTTTTTATCGTAATTATGGGCAGGAGTTGGAAGGAATGATTGGAGTTTTGACGCACCATTGGGCCAAGGCGGACCAGATTGACGCTGCGAAGAAGCTGCTGGACGGCAATGGGCTGGCCCAGAGCAAGGCGCCGGGGTTTGGCAGCCGGGAGACGTTGTATTCCCTGGCGGACAAGACGAAGATCACCACGCTGGTGACCTGGGACAGCAATGAAATCTATGATGCGTGGCGGGCCAGCCCGGAGCGGGCGGCGGCCATGGCCGGGGCAGAGGAACTGTGGGCCCAGGCTCCGGAGTCGGAGCGGTTTGAGGTGGCGGACTAGCCGGCCTGGCCGCCCTGCGCCAGGGTCAAGGTTTGGGTCAGTAGAGGCTCCAGCCGTTCTTGGACCAATTGGGCGGCCCGATGTATCTTGCTGAGGTGATGAGGGGTGGCGTTGCCCAGGACGTCCTGAAGCGCCTCGGCGGCGGCCAAGGTGTCGAGGTTGACGGAAATTAGGGGGACGCCCCGGTTGGCGGCTTCGACCCGGATGTATTCGGTGGGTTGGCCGCCGCCGGTCAAGACCAAGCACTTGGTTTCACACATGAGGCTGGCCAGTTGGATGTCGGGACGTTCGGCTCGGGTGATAACCGCCTGGTTGGGGTAGCGTCCGAAGTAGTTGGGGCCGGAGTCCATAATGTTGCCGCCGATGAGGAAACGGTCGACTGTAGCGTCGGCGTTTTCCGGATCTTGGACCCAGGTCCCGCCCAGATGGTCGGCAATCTGTTGGACGGTAACGGCCAGCAGGGGGCGGTCTTCGGTCAGCGCGCCCAGCACCGGCATGTTTTGCTCCCGCAGGGGCGCGATCACCTCGCGGTTGAGCTGCTCCTGGCGGTAGGGGGGGCAGTGGTTGAAGGCCACGCCCAGAAGGGAGTCCCCGAAGGGAGCGGCAAGGGCTTGGACCGCTGACGGGGTTGTTTCTTTTTCGTAGGCAGCCACCAGAACGGCCTTGGTTGTTGGGCCGTTGGCGTTCAGTTGGGAGGTTAGCTGGGAGGCGTGTTGAGAGGCTTCCACCAGGACGATGCTGCTGGATGCGTCGAGGGCCGTTAGCGCTGCCGTTATTTCTTGGGCGGTTTGGGGGTCGAGAGCGGCTGCGGAGTTGAGGTGGTGGGGAGTTGGGGGGTTGCCGGCGTCCAGGTAGTGGGACAGGAAGGCGGCGTCGGGGTCGGAGTCCGGGGTGGGGGAAAAGGGCTTGTAGTAGGCGGGGGTTTGCCCCGCTTGTCTGAGTAGGTGGAGCAGACCGGCGATGATGGTGGTCTGGCCCGACCCGGGACGGTTGCCCGCAAATATAACGACTGGCACCGGAGCCTCCCCAGGGATTTTTGCGGGGTAATTTTACCACATGGGGGGCCCTGCGACGGGCTCGGGGCGACCCTTCGACGGGCTAAGGGCGAACGGACTGGGAGGCTGGATTCGCTCGGGACGGGCTTAGGGCGAGCGGGGGTGGTTATTCGACGTCTTTCCAGCCGGTGTTGGCGGGGTCGAACTTGGCGGGCCAGCGGGTGGTGTCGTCGTAAACGGCCATGCTGAGATCGGAGCGGTGGAGGCTGGCCTGGGAGAAGTTGGCGTGGCGCATATCGGCCTTAATCCACATGGAGTCTCGAATCATGGCTTTGGTGAAATTGGCCTGGGCCAGGAGGGCGCGTCCCAGGTCGGCGCCGTTCATGTTGGCGGACTGGAAATTGGCGCTGGTGAGGTTGGCGTTGCGTAGGTCGACCTCGATCATGGTGGCCTGGCTGGCGTCGGCGCCGGTGAGGTCGGCGTTGAAAAAAGAGGTGCGCATGGTGCGGGAGTAGCGGAGGACCGCGCCGGTGAGGGTAGCGCCGCGGAAGTCGGCCCAGTAGAGGTTGACGTTGGTGAAATTGGCGCCGGAGCAGTTGGCGTCGGCGAAGGACGCCCGGCCCAGGTTGGCGCCGGTAAAGTCGGCTCCTTGAAGGTTGGCCTTGGCCAGGCTGGCCTTGACCAGGTTGGCCCCGCAGAGGTTGGCGCCCTGGAGGTTGGCGTTTCGGATGCGGCCCGCGGGGAGGTTAAGGCCGGATAGGTCGGCGCCCTGGAGGTCCAAGGCGACGTCCAGGTTGTCGCGGCGCCATTGGTTGAACTCCTGGGGGCCTTTTTGCAGCAATTTTAGGTGTTCTGGATTGGCCAATGTTCCTGCTCCAAGTTCGGTTGGGCGTTGGGGGCCCGGCGTTGGGATGGGGCGGGGCGAAGGTAACAGCCCAAGACGCGGCGGCCCGGGCTGTTGTTGGACCCGCGGGGATGAGGCGAGGGGAGGTTAGCCGCCGGCGGCGATGGCCTCTTCGACCTCAAAGACTTTTTCGGCGATGACCATTTTAAGCTCGTTGACCTTGCCAAGGTTGGGGTGGCCGCCGTCTTGCTTGACGTCGAAAATCTTGTCGCCGTCGAGGTTGACTTCAAATCTGCCGCCGCCGGCGGGGGTGAGCTTAATGGAGATGTCACCGGGGTCCTGGGACCGCCAAAACTCTGTCGCCATCCACATGGCGGCTGCGTGGTAGCCTCAAGGTACGCAGTAGACGATTTCTACTTCGACTTTTCCGAACTCTGCTCCCGGCATGACGCTCCTTATCAAGAGGGGTGGAGGGGTGTCGGTTTTACCCAGTTTACTTAAGCGGGATTCGTAAATCAAGGTGGCGGGTGGAGATAAAGGGCGCTTTGGATTTGGCGGGTGGAGGGCGGTTGGTGTTGGGGGCCTCTTGGTAATTGGGGGGGAGGCTGGAAGCCGGGGTTGGGGATTGTGTTGGGCAGGGATTTTAGACCCCTCGTTACGCTCGGGGTGACAGGAGGGGATTGGAGGTGACAGATACGGGGATTGGAGTGTTTAGTGCGGCCGTCCGTTGGCCCTTCGACGGGGCTCAGGACGAACGGACTGGGTGTTTCGTTGGCTGGGGGTTGGTTGCCGGTGGAATGGAGTTGGGGTGGAGGCTGGAAGCCGGGGTTGGGGATGGTTTCGGGCTGGGATTTTAGACCCCTTGCTACGCTCGGGGTGAAAGGGAAGACGACGCCCCGGCGGGGGGAATCCCGGAGCCGGGGCGTTTTTTGGGCTGCGGGGTTGGCTGGGGTTTAGGCGACGATGGCGCTGCCCTGGCCGATGGCGGTCTTGTCGCCGTTCTGGTTCTCGCAGGCGATGTCGACGGTAACCAGGGTTCCTTCGGGGGTTTCCTGGGCGCTGTTGTAGGCGCCGCTGATGGTGACGGTGTCGCCTTCCTTCACGGGGCGGAGGAACTTGAGGTTGACCACTCCGCTGTGGTGGAAGGTGTCGGCGCCGAAGAACTCCCGGAGCAGTTGGGAGGCGAAGGCGACGGACATGCGGCCGGAGGCGATGGGGTAGGTGGTGCCCAGGCGCTGGCGGGCCAGTTCCGGGCTGTTATGGATATTTTCCCGGTCGCGGATGCCGCACGACTCGAACTGGTTAATCTTGACCTGGGAGATGGTCTTGGTCAGCGTGGGGATGGTCTTGGTTTCTAGCCCTGCGGATGCCATTTCTTTCCCACCTCGTCTGGTTTTTTCATCTGGTAAGTGCGCATTTTTTCAATCAGGCGGCCGTCCTCATCGACAGCGGTGGCTTCGATGACCAGGTACGGCTTTTCCCGGCGGGTGTATTTGTCGTGGATGCGGCCGGTGACCCGGATGGTCTTGCCCGGGACCGGGGGATTGTGAAATTCCATCTCGTTGCCAGCGTTGACGCCGCCGGTGTTGTCCTCATAGGCGAGGCCCAGGGCGGTGGCATCGTGCTTGACGGCGATGGTGGGGAAGACGCCCTCGGGGTCGTCGACGGACTTACGGTATTGGTCGACCATTTCCTGAGTGAGGACGTATTCGTAGGAGCCCAGTTCCTCGCCGATTACCAGTTTGTTGTAGTCGAGTTCCGGCAGGTTTGACTGAGTCATATAGGCGACTCCTTTGGCGAAATAGCCTATTCGCGGTGTTTTAGGCCCTTGGGGAAGAGCACGATTTACATTACTGGAAAACTCCAGGCAAGTCAACGCGAGGTTTAGGGTCGGCAGGGCGATCCTTCGACGGGCTTAGTGCGACCGTCCGTTGGCCCTTCGACGGGGCTCAGGACGAACGGACCGGAGGCTGGAGGGTTGGGCTGCTGGGCTGCCTGGGGCGGGGTTTGGGCATTTGGGGGACAAACTCCCGTAGCGTGGGGGGCGGGGAAGTCTTTATAATATAATGGAGTGAGCGGTATTTTATGCAGAGAGTTCTCAAATGAACCTGGCTTTTGATAGAGGCGATCCCCAACGTCCCAAGGGCCATGCCCTGGTGTATTTCCGGGTTACCACCGAACCGGACCAGGTTTATGCGACTTATGTGGTGACCCTGCCGGTGCAGGCGGACCTGACCAAGTATGTGCCGCCCTTCCTGGCGAGCCACCTGGGGAACGCGCCGTTGTCCGACTTTTCGGCGTTCGCCATGCCGCCGGTGCCGGAGCCGGTGGGCAGTTATGATGAACTGGAGAAGTTGAGCCGGCTGCGGGATGACGACCTGGTCTACGGGGACAGCATGTTTTCCTTTGACCTGCCCCGGATGATGGAGGCGGTGACGGAAGCGGTGCAGGAGTATTCGCGGATGTGCGGTACGTACCTGGAAACGGCCACCACGGTGGAGGCGGTACCGGCGCTGGCGGTGGAAGCGGTGGAGGTAGAGGAAGAAGAGGATACGTCGTTCCAGGTGAACGAGGTGTTGTTCAGCCTGA
This sequence comes from Dehalococcoidia bacterium, assembly GCA_965205495.1. Lineage (GTDB taxonomy): Bacteria > Chloroflexota > Dehalococcoidia > Lucifugimonadales > UBA3495 > CATOSK01. The sequence continues at coordinate 2,634,744 of CBDBHA010000002.1, read as the reverse complement.
TGAGCGAGGGGGACAAGCTGGCGGAGCTGTCGCGGCTGCTGGGGAAGCTGCGTTTCGCGCAGGAGGGCTCGGACCCGAGCATGGCAAGGGAGACCACGGCGGAGATTAACTCGCTGGGGCGGTACCTGCCCGGAGAGTTCCGCATCGCCGCGCTTTTGGCGGCGGCGCAGGACGCATCCCAGAGGGGGGCGCGGCTGGCGCAACTCTACCTGGACCGGTGCTTCCGGTTGTCGGCGGGGGACGCGAGTTCGGCGTTGGACCTGGAGGCGGAAATCCGGTCGATGGAAGACCCGGCTTAGGCCATTATTTGCTACCCGTTCCGCAGGGTAGCCATGTACTGCTCGTCGTTCAGGTCGCGGGCTACCAGATAACGGAACCCGGCTTCAGTTGCCATAGCCTTTAATTCATCGGGTTCGATGCGGCGTTCCGGTGGCGGGCCGTCGCCGTGTTCAACGCGCCGCCACTCCAGGACGGTACACCAGCCCCGGGGGGTGAGGAGTTGGCGGGCGGCTTGCAAGAACCGGACCCGGTCCTCGCTGTGGTGGATGACGAAGGCGAGGAACAGGCCGTTGACCGAACCGGGTTCCAGGGGGAAGTCGTACTCGCGGCACTTGAGGACTTGGGCGTTGGCCAAGCGGGATTGGGCCAGGTATTGGCGGCAGGCCTCCAACATATCGTCGTCCACATCCAGGGCGTAGACCTGGCCGTTGCTGACGGCCTTGGCGAGGGGGACGGTGTAGTAGCCGGGGCCGCAACCGATGTCGGCGATGGTGTCCCGGTCGTTGATTTCGGAGAAGGCCAGGATGGTGAAAGTGTCCAACCGGCGTTCCCGCTCGGGGGACAACAGTTGGCGGATGAAGTCCTGGGTCTCTTCCTGGCGGGGGCTATCGGTCATGGTCACCTGCGGTTGGGGGGATTTTGGGTCAGGATATTATAGCGGGGTTGGGGCCGGAAGGTGAGGATGGGTTTCGTGAGGGCCTTTCGATTATCCCAAATGCCGCTTGGAGGTCCTGCCCTTATCCTTAGCTTCCCGAAGGAAGTCATTCCGAGCCCCCTACCTGGCATTCCGAGCCGCCCCACTTGTCATTCCGAACCGCAGGGAGGAATCTAAAATCCCTGCCCTTTCCTCCACGTTCTTTTAATTGTCGGTGTGGGGTGTTCGAGACGACTAATCCCGGGCAAACCGGCTGGGGGTGATGGATTTTAGATTCCTCCCTGCGGTTCGGAATGACAGGTAGGGGGTTGGGAATGACGGGTAGGGGTTGGGGATGACAGAAATGTGGGTTGGGAGTGACGAGAATGTGGGTATGACTCGGGGATTCTTGGAATATTGCGTTGCGGTAATCGAAAAACTCTGGGGTTTCGTTGACAGGGTTGGGGGGTGACGGTAGACTAGCCGGTGTTCCGGCCAGCAGCGCCGGGGCTCGAAACGGCGCCGGAGAAGGCGCGTTTCGCCTCTTTTCATCCGTTTATTAGTTTTCGATTCCAGGAGTAGGCATGTCTTTTTTGATGGAGCAAGACCCGGACGTTTTCCGGGCGGTTGAGCAGGAAAACGTCCGCCAGCGGGACAGCGTGGTGCTGATTGCCTCGGAGAACTATGCCAGCCGGGCGGTGCTGGAGGCCCAGTCTGGGGTGATGAACAACAAGTACGCCGAGGGGTACCCGGGCCGCCGGTATTACGGGGGGTGCGAGTTCGTTGACGTGGTGGAGCGATTGGCCATCGACCGGGTCAAGGAGTTGTTCGGAGCCGAGCACGCCAATGTGCAGGCGCACAGCGGGGCCCAGGCCAATATGTCGGTGTATTTTGCGCTGTTGGAGCCTGGGGACACGGTAATGGGTATGCAGTTGGACCAGGGGGGGCACCTGACCCACGGAGCGTCGGTGAACTTCTCGGGGAACCTGTACAAATTCGTGCCCTACGGGGTGGACCGGGACACGGAAACCATTGAGTACGAGCAGGTGGAGAAGCTGGCGCGGGAGCACCGGCCCAAGCTGATTGTGGCAGGGTGCAGCGCGTATGCCCGGGTGATAGATTTCCCCAGGTTCCGGGCGATTGCCGACGAGGTGGACGCGCATTTGATGGTGGACATGGCCCACATTGCCGGGCTGATTGCCGGGGGGGCGCATCCCTCGCCCTTCCCCCACGCCCAGGTTGTGACGTCGACGACCCAGAAGACGCTGCGGGGGCCTCGGGGCGGGTTGGTGCTGTGCGAGGAGGACCTGGCGCGGAAGATTGATTACGCCGTCTTCCCTTTCATGCAGGGGGGGCCGTTCATGCACGTCATAGCGGCTAAGGCGGTGTGCTTCGGGGAGGCGTTGCGGCCGGACTATGCGCGCTATGCCGCTCAGGTGGTGGCCAACGCCCAGGCCATGGCGTTGGAGCTTTCGGAGGCGGGGTTGAGGCTGGTGTCGGGAGGGACCGATAATCACCTGATCCTGGTGGACCTGACGCCGTTGGGGTTGACGGGCCGGGATGTGGAAGTGGCGTTGGAAAAGGTGGGAATCAGCGCGAACAAGAACGCCATTCCCTTCGATTCCAAGCCGCCCCGGGTGACCAGCGGGCTGCGGTTGGGGACGCCGGCGATAACCAGCCGGGGTTTTACTGAAGAGGACACTAAGGAAGCGGCGCGGTTGATATTGCGGGTGGTGACCAACATGGGGGACGAGGGGGTGATGCAACAGGTGGCGGACGAGGTGAAGGAGTTGACCGGCAAGTTCCCGGTGCCAGGGTTGGACTTGTAGAATGTACAAACTATTGGGAGTTGGGGCGAGGGGGCGCGCAACAAAGTGTGCGCCCTTTTGTTTTGAGGCAGGGCCATTCGCGGGCTGACCGGTGAAGATGGGGGACACCCGATAAGCAAGCGCCCCGAGTTTTTCTCTCGGGGCGCTTCGACATTGGACCGCGACTGGAAAAGGGGTTTACTGGGTGAACTTCATGGTATTGGTCCTCAGTCTGGGCGCGTAGAGGGGTTCCCAGTCCAGGTCCTCGCCCAGACCGTAAACCACCTGGACCTCGATGAAGGGCAAAAAGATGTATTCATCGTAGGTGAAATCGAAGATCTCAACCATGCGCTCGGTCCGTTGCTCGCCCAGCGGGGTCGCGACGGCTACCAGGACCTTCTCCCAAACATCGGGGAAACAGGCTCGGGTGCTGGTGCTCATGCAACCCACCCGGCGGTTGGCCTGCACCTGGCCGTCCAGCATCTCGTTGGAGGTGGCGGTTACCAGCATGTGAGAGGATGCGCCGGAGGGTGGCGGGGGATCCCGCTGGGCGCAGTCCCAGACGCCGATATAATTGGGTTCCTTGGCGAATTGGCCGCAACCGGCGAGTTGGATTTCCCGGGAGCGGTTGTACTCCAGGAGCTGGAACCGGGCATTGACGCCGACCTCGGCCCAGTACTGGATCACCGCTTCTTGGAACTCCTCGTTCCGGCAGCAATTTCCGGAACGGCTGTAGATGATTATTTCGTTCTCGGGATCGTAGTTGGCCTCGGCGAGGAGCTCCCTGGCCTTGGCCGGGTCGTAGGGATAGGGCGCCGAGTTCCGTTCGGTAACGCCAACGGTCCCAGCGGGGTTAATGTTGCCCCAGCAGGGCAGGCCCTCCAACAGGGCGTCGGTGATGGCCTGGCAGTCGATAGCCAGGTTGAGGGCTTGCCGCACCTTCTTCTTCTTGAGCTCAGGGTGCCACATGCCGTCCGGAATCAACGCGAAAACCTCGCTGGTGGTGGATTGGCGCCATTGTGGCACTTCCGTTTTGTTGGCGAACCCGATGTCGGCGGCCCAGTCGGCTTCGCCGGTGCGGATCATGGCGGACCGCACCAATTCCTCACCGCGCCACACGTTGGTCAGGTTCTTGATGTGAGGGGCCTGGCCGTCAACTACGGAACTGTCGGGATTGGGGACATAGTCCTCGTAGATTTCCATTTGAATGTCGATATCGGGACGCCATTCCACCAGCTTGTAGGGACCGATGCCGTAAACCTGGCGGTTCAGGTCTTCCTCCGGGGCGGAAGCGTACCAACCGGGGGCCTGGAAGCGTCCGAAAATCATGCTGCGGGGCAGCACCGGACAATCGTCGGCGCACACCACCCGCACGGTATATTCGTCCACCACTTCGCCCTGGACGGACCCGTGGTAGCTGTAGCTGGACGAGGCGTTGTCGACGTTGCCGTTCTGGTCGATGCCCGCCTTGGCGGTTTCGGCGTTCCAGGGCTCGCCGTTGTGGAACTTGACTCCCTGGCGCAGCGTGAAGTCCCAGGTATTGGAGTTTACCTGTTCCCAGCTTTCGACGCCGGAAAGGGTGACCACCTCGAAGGTATCGCTGGTGATCCAGGTCATGGGCTCGTTAACGATGGTGTCGCACACGGCGGTATAGATTACCGCGGTACAACTGGTGCCCCAGGGGTCCATGCTGCCCGGTTGCGCCGGCATGACGAAGGTCAGGGAGTCTTTGCCGCTGGCCGGCTGGGCTGGGGCGGGTTGTGCCTGGGGCTCGGGCGTCGGGGCTGACCCGGCGGCCGGTTCCTGGGCTGGGGCCGGTTCCTGGGCCGGTTCTTGGGCCTGGGCCTGTTCCTGGGGTTGGGCTTGCTGCCGGGGGGCGGGCTGGGAGGCGGACCCGCAGGCGGCCACAAAGATAGTGAGTAGGGCTATCAGGGTAAGAATGCCACCAGGTTTACTGAGATACCTATGCCATGTTTCTCGCATTGATCACCTCTTTTAAGTTTGGTTACGAAACACCCACATATAATGACGCATATCGTTAGCGAAAATTCTTGATGAACGGCTTTTGTTTGGGTGTTTCCATACTTTATTTTTGATGGGGTAACGTTTGTCAATTTAGTTGGCATTTTAGTTGGCATTTTCACCAGGACAATCGCATTATGGGCGCTTTCCCCGGAGTCAAGACATGACAGCGTAGCCTTTCAGGCAGCGGTATCTGCTGCTGAAGAAGGGCTTTTGATTCCCGCGCAGGCGGGAGTCGGGAATGACGAGAGCGATGCAGCCCAATATGCGGTTGCCCTGGCATTTCCCCGAATGCCCCGGAAGGGATGCCCGGGGCGTGTTGAGACGCTCAGGCGCCGATGCTATAATTGCGGGCAGTGTAATTTCAAGAGGAGACCTTTTTGCGGAACTACGAGCTGGTAACAATTCTGAGCCCTATGCTGAACCAGGACCAGGCCAGCGAGGCTTGGGGCCAAATAAAAGAGTTCATCACCAACCAGGAGGGAGAGATTACGCGGGAGGCCGTTTGGGGCACCCGCCGGCTGGCGTATCCCATCCGGAAGGGATCGTTTAACTTCCTGGAGGGGAGCTACTACCTGACCCAATTCGCCACCGAGCGTTCCTTCAACATTGAGTTGGAGAGCTTTTTGCGGATTGACGAGCGGGTGCTGCGGTCGTTGGTGACCGTGACGGACCCGGCGTTGCCGATGGGACATCCGGGGATGGCCGCGGCCCGGGCCGCGGCCGCCGCCGCGGCCCAAGCGGTTGCCGCGCCGCCCGCCCAAGCGCCGGCGGAGGGTGAAGCGGCTGCCGGGGAAGGCACACCAGCCCCGGCCGGTGAAGCGGTTGCTGCGCCAGCGGAAGTTGCTGCTACGGATGCTGCCCCGGCGGAAACGCCGGTGGCCGCGGAGGAACCCGCCCCGGCAGAGGCCCCGGCATCTGAACCGGAAACTGAAGCGGAATCCGCGCCGGTCGCGGAAGCGGAACCCGAACCCGCCGTGGCGGAGGCTCCCGAGCCGGAACCGGTCGCCGAGGTTGAGCCCGCGCCGGTTGCCGAAGCGGAACCCGCTCCTGAAGCGGAAATTGCCGTTGAGGACGCGCCGGTTGCGGAAGCGGTAGAAAGTCCGGCGCCAGACGCCGAAGCGGAATCCGCGCCCGCCGCCGAGGAGGAAGGCCAGCCTCCGGCGTAGGCCGGGGGTTGCCGGGGACGCGGCTTTGAACAAGATAATCGTAATTGGGAATCTGGGCCGGGACCCGGAGATGCGTTACACGGCCAGCGGCCAGAGCGTAACGAGTTTCAGCGTGGCCTCCAACCGCCGGTACACCACCGCGGCGGGAGAGCAACGAGAGGAAACCGAGTGGTTCAACGTGAGCGCTTGGGGCCGGTTGGGTGAGACTTGCAACCAATATCTGGTTCGAGGCAGCCAGGTTTACGTGGAAGGTCGGTTGAGCACTCGCACCTATACCACGCAGGACGGCCAACCTCGTTTCTCGAACGACATAACCCTGACCGACGTCCAATTTTTGGGACGCTCTGGGGGTATGGGCGATGGTCCAACGTCTCAAGAACCAGGTTCCGGCATGGCCAACGAAGGCCCGCCCATGGACGACATCGACGACTTGCCCTTCTAGCTTAAACAGCAGTAAGAGAGGAAGAACCTACTAATGACAACGACACAACAGCCCGCGCCAGCCGCGCCCCGACCTGAAGGAGCCCCACCGGCGGCCGCTCCCCAACCGGGAGTTGCGCCCCCGCCCGGCGCCCCGCCAGCGGGGCCGGGGGGAGCGCCTCGTCCCGGTGGGCCACCGCCCCAGGGCGGGGGATTTCGTCCCGGCGGGGGTTACCGGCCCGGTGGCGGGGGAGGGTTCCGGCCCGGCGGCGGACCCCGGCCCGGCGGCGGACCCCGGACCGGCGGCGGACCGCGTCAGGGTGGCAGGCCCCGGGGCCGTTACGGCCCGCGCCGCCGGGTTTGTTCCTTCTGCGTCGACCACGCCACGTACATCGACTACAAAGACGTGGACCGGCTGCGCCGGTTCATCTCGGACCGGGCCAAGATTGAGCCCACCCGCAAGACGGGGGTGTGCGCCAAGCACCAGCGTTCGTTGAGCACGGCCATCAAGCGGGCCCGGCACCTGGCGTTGTTGCCCTTCGTGCCGACTCCTTCCATTAGCATGGGGTTCCGCCGCTAGAGGCGGGCCCGGCCCCGGCGGTATTCCGGTCCCGGTTTGCTATTGGCTGGATTTGGGGAGACTCCCCAGGTTTGGGTTGGAAATGGGGGGCAATCTCCCCAAGCCCTGCATTGGACAGTTGGGCAAACTCCCTTGGCGGCGAGGCGAGGGTTCTCCGCGGCAACTGTTGGAGCATAAGTCCTTAGAGGTTTAGGTTATGGCCCTCTCTCGGCAACGCCGGGGAAATGTCCCGGAAGCGCCCCCCAGCCCCCAGCGAAGAAGGCGGAACCGCCGTCGAGGTGAGGCGGAAGAGGTTTCCGCCCAGTCGCCGGTGCGGACGCGGGCGACGGAAGAACGGCGCCGGCAACGGCTGGCCATCACCATCGGCGCCATGCTCATCCTGATGATTATTGCGATTGTGGCGGTGGGCTACTACCGGGAGTTTTGGGAGCCGCCCCGGGTTATGGCGGGGGAAGTCCGGGGGGTTAGGTTCACCATGGGGGACCTGGTGGAGCGAATCCGGGTTTTGCAGGGCATCAACCGTTACCAGGGGGGGTTCGTCGATTTGAGCGTGGTCCCCTTCCAGTACCTGCAAGACAAGCTGAACGCCGAGATATTGCTGCAGGCGGCGCCTGGGTTGGGGATAACCGTTACCGCCGAGGACATTGACGAGGCGGTCAAGCGGCAGTTTTACCCGAAAGCGCCGGAGGGGCAACAGGTTGATCCCAACCAATTGGAGCAGGAGTTCAACAACCAGTACACGAACTTCCTGACCCAGGTGCGTTTGGAGGAGCCGGAATACCGGGCCATGGTGTCGGAGCAACTGCACCGGGCCCATCTAACCGGGATGTTCGCCGCCTCCATACCGGAGATGCCGCCGCAGGCGGAGGTGGAATGGGTCCGCATGGACTTCCAGGCGGAAGCCGACCCGGTGGAGGTGCGGAAGCGGTTGGACGACGAGGAGTTCGCCGCGGTGGCGGCGGAGGTGGGGGCTCCGGAAGGGTTTGCCGACTTCACGGGTTACGTGGGTTGGGTGCCGGAAGGGGCGTTCCCGGACCTGGACCATGTGATTTTCGGGGAAGAAGCGCAACCCGCCGCAGGTGAAGAAGGCGAGGCGAAAGAGGCAATTGAACCGCTGGCGGTGGGCGCGATCAGCGATCCCATCTTCCTGCAAGACGGCATCTTCATCGTCCACAAGCTGGCGGGGCCGGAGGAACGGGAGTTGGACCCGGTAATGCACTTCAAGCTGTCCCAAGAGTTGGTGAACGAGTGGCGGGACGAGCAGTTACAACGGGGTTCCAAAGGTGGGTGGGTGAAGATTAACTTTGACAGCCACCGCTACGCCTGGGTCGCCGACCAGGTGCGGTTGACTGCGCCCCGGGTGGAGCGGCCGGAGCAGCAGAACCAGGGCGGATTTCCCGTTGGAGGTCAGTAGGGCCGCCGGGTGAGTGACGTTCAAGAAATAAACGTGGGGCTGATGGGTCTGGGGGTGGTCGGCGGCGGAGTAGCGGCGGCGCTTTTGGACCAGTCCCAAAGCGTGTCGCAAAAGGTAGGGGCGCCGGTAAACCTGAAGCGGGTGTTGGTGCGGGACCCGTCGAAGCAGCGGGACGGCCAGGTACCATCCCAGTTGATAACCACCAACCCGGAAGATATTTTGGGGGACCCGGCCATTCAGGTGGTGGTGGAAGTCATTGGGGGCACCGATCCGGCGGCAGGGTATTTGGAGTCGGCGCTTTCCGCCGGCAAGCATGTGGTGACCGCCAACAAAGAGGTGATGGCCAAACATGGGCCGGCGCTCTTTGATTTGGCGCAGCGCAACCAGGCCCATTTGCTCTTTGAGGCCAGCGCCGGCGGCGGCATTCCCATAATCGGTAGCCTGACCGGCCCACTTTTAGCCAACGACATCCAGTCCATCCGCAGCATCATCAACGGTACCACCAACTACATTCTGACCCGGATGGCGTATGAACACGCCGATTTTCACGGGGCGTTGGCGGAGGCCCAGGAACGGGGTTACGCCGAGGCCGACCCCACCAACGACGTTGAGGGGTATGACGCGGTCTACAAGCTGTCCATATTGGCGTCGCTGGCGTTTCACCAGCGGGTGGCGCCGGAGGACGTTTACCGGCAGGGGATAGCCAGCCTGGAGCCCCAGGACTTTCGTTACGCCCAGGAGTTGGGGTACGCCATCAAGTCGTTGGCCGTTGCCACGTTGGACCAGGAGGGGATTCGGGCGCGGGTTTATCCGGCGTTGATACCCCAGGAACACATGCTGGCCAAGGTGGATGGGGTGTATAATGCGGTGGAAGTCACGGGGAGCCTATGCGGGCAGGTATTGCTGCACGGCATGGGGGCCGGACGGGGCCCGACCACCAGCGCGGTGGTGGGGGACCTGATGGAGATTGGCCGCCGCTTGCAGGAAGGCCAACCCGCTGTATCGCCGGTTGCGGCGGGGGCGGGAAGTCCCGTGAAGTCGATTGACGACCTGGAGACACGGTACTACCTGCGGTTGAACTGCACCGACCAGGCGGGGGTGCTGGCCCAGATTTCCAAGATTCTGGGAGACGGCAACATCAGCATCGCTTCGGTGTTGCAGAAGGACACCTTCCCGGAGGAGCAGAAGGCGGAATTGGTTATCACTACCCACCCGGCCCACGAAGCCTCGGTGCAGGAAGCGTTGCGGCTGGTGGCGGACCTGGGGGTGGTGAACCAGGTCAGCAACATGCTGCGGATAGAAGGGTAGCTGCGGCGGTCCGGCGGCGGGGGCCGGGATAAAAAAAGGGACGGGCCACAAAAACAGATGGGCATTGGAGTCCTAGAGAAGTACAGAGAACACCTTCCGGTGGGAGACTCTACGCCTATTTTCACCCTGGGCGAAGGAGATACGCCGCTGGTGAGGTCCCGCTGGCTGGGGGATGACCTTGGCTGTGGGGAACTGTATTTCAAGCTGGAAGGCTGCAACCCGACCGGTTCTTTCAAGGACCGGGGGATGGTGGTGGCCATGGCGAAGGCCCTGGAAGAAGACAGCCCGGCGGTGATGTGCGCTTCCACCGGCAACACCAGCGCATCAGCGGCGGCCTACGGGGCCTACTGCGGGCTGCCGGTGATGGTGTTGATACCCAAGGGGGAAGTCGCCCTGGGCAAGCTGGCCCAGGCCATGGCCTACGGCGCCAAGATAGTAATGGTGGAGGGCAACTTCGACGCCGCGCTGAAACTGGTGCGGGACTTCACGGCCCAACACCCCATTACGCTAGTGAACTCGGTCAACCCGCACCGGTTGGAAGGTCAGAAGACGGCGGCGTTTGAGATTTCGGACGTATTGGGGGACGCGCCCGATTATCTGTTCATTCCAGTGGGGAACGCCGGGAATATCACCGCGTATTGGCGGGGTTTTGAGGAGTATCGGCAGGCGGAGCGCACAACCCGCCTGCCGCACATGATGGGCTTCCAAGCTGAAGGAGCGGCCCCCATTGTGCGGGGATATCCCATCAAGAATCCCCAGACTATCGCATCGGCCATCCGCATTGGGAACCCGGCTAGCTGGGAGAGCGCGTTGAAGGCCCGGGACCAGTCGGGCGGGGTGATTGACGCTGTAACCGACGATGAGATTCTGGAGGCGTACCGGCTGCTGGCGTCGAGGGAAGGGGTGTTTGGGGAACCGGCATCGGCGGCGTCGGTGGCGGGGTTGATGAAGAAGGTCGGGGAGGGACTGGACCTGTCGGACAAGAGGGTGGTGTGTATAATTACCGGGTCGGGACTGAAGGACCCGGACCTGGCGGTTAGCAGCGTAACCGCCCACACCATTGAAGTTGAACCCACCATGGAGGCGCTGGAAGCCGTGGCGTTGACCGCGGCGTTCTAATCCAGCCCCCTCACTGGAACGGTAAACCCCCGCCACCGTCCGGCCCGGTTGAGACAAGTTACCCTGCCGGGCCGGGCGGTTGGCAAAGCTGGAACGGTAAACCCCCGCCACCGTCCGGCCCGGTTGAGACAAGTTACCCTGCCGGGCCGGGCGGTTGGCAAAGCTGGAACGGTAAACCCCCGCCACCGTCCGGCCCGGTTGAGACAAGTTACCCTGCCGGGCCGGGCGGTTGGCAAAGCTGGAACGGTAAACCTCCGCCACCGTCCGGCCCGGTTGAGACAAGTTACCCTGCCGGGCCGGGCGGTTGGCAAAGAAGGAAACGTCATTCACCAAGAACGCATCGAAAAGGCGGTTGGGGAAATCCTGGAGGCCATAGGCGAGGACCGCCAGCGGGAGGGCCTGCTGGAGACGCCGCACCGGGTTGCCAGCATGTATGGCGAGTTGTTTTCCGGTCTGGGACTGGACCCGGCGGAGGCGATTGACGCCGTATTCGATGAGGAGCACCAGGACCCGGTGGTGCTCAAGGACGTAGCATTCTTTTCCATCTGCGAACACCACTTGCTGCCCTTCTTTGGGAAGGCTCGTCTGGCCTACATACCCAGCGGGCGGGTGGCAGGCATCAGCAAGTTGGCCCGGTCGCTGGAAGTGGCGGCCCGGCGGCCTCAAGTGCAGGAGAGGTTGACCCGGCAATGGGCCGACGCCGTGTTTGAGGCTTTGAACCCCAAGGGGTTGGTGGCCGAGGTGGAAGCCGAGCACCTTTGCATGTCGATGCGGGGGGTGCGTATGCCGGGGTCGCGGGTGGTAACCACCGCGGCGCGGGGCGGTTTCGCCGGCAGCGGGCATGACCAACACAGCCTGATGTCGCTGCTGAGGGGGTCGTTGTGACCTCTTTCATGGCCCTGGAGAGTTTTCAAGAGATACAACCTCAATGGGAGGGGCTGCTTTCCGTTTGCCCGGTGGATACGCTGTATCTGACGCCCCAGTGGCAGGAGGTGTGGTGGAACACCTACGGTGAAGAGCGGGAGATGGCGGGTTTCTACCTGGAGGGGCAGGAAGGGATGATGGCGATAGCCTCGCTGTCGCGGATGAACGGGGTGGCGTCGCTGCTGGGCAGCCCGGAGACCTTCGACTACAACGACTTTATGATCCGGCCCGGCTACGAGGGGACTTTCTTCCCCCGGCTGTTGGACCGGCTGAACGAAGAAGGGCTGAACACCCTGGAACTTTACTCTCTGCGGGAGTCGTCGCCGACGCTGGAGTATCTGCCTTCGTTGGCCCGGGAAGAGGGCTACGAGGTGGAGATTACCCAGGAGGACGTTGCGCCAGGGGTGGAGCTGCCGAAGACCTGGGAGGAGTACCTGGGGCTGCTGTCGCGGAAGGACCGGCACGAGCTGCGGCGGAAGTTCCGCAGGCTGGAAGGGTTGGAAGACTGGCGGTGGTATTCGGTTAGCGGCGAGGAGCAGGTTACCGAACGGCTGGCGGACTTCTTGAAACTGATGCGGTTGAGCGACCCGGAGAAGTCGGAGTTTATGACGCCGCAGCGGGAGCAGTTCTTCTACGACATAGCCCGCCGGACCGCCCAACTGGGGTTAATCCGGTTGTTCTTCATGGAAATCAAGGGGGAACTGGTGGCGGCCAGCCTGTGTTTCGATTACGGAACGACGCGCCTGCTTTACAACAGCGGATATGACCCGGAGTTGGGGTACTACAGCGTGGGCCTGCTGCTGAACGCGCTGTGCCTTCGGGACGCCATCGACCAAGGGCAGGAGTATTTCGACTTCCTGAGGGGACCGGAGCCCTATAAGTACCACCTGGGAGGCCAGAACCGCATCCTCTACCAGATGGTGGTCAAGCGGAGTTGAGCGTCAACCGGGTAGCCTTTATTTCGTTTCACGCTTGCCCGCTGCTGGCTCCCGGGGAAGGGAAGTCGGGGGGGATGAACGTCTACGTGCGCCAGTTGGGTCGGGCGCTGGGGAATCTGGGGCTTGAGATAGACATTTTCACCCGGCGGCACTCGGCAGGCGTTCCCGACGTTGAAGAGATTATCCCCGGCGTGCGGGTGGTGCATCTGGAGGGGGGCGGGCCGGACGAACCGCTGGAAACGTTGTTCGCGCGTTTGCCGGATTTCCTGGACAACCTGAACGCCTTCCGCATCGAGAACAACCTGGCTTATGACGCGGTCCACTCCCATTACTGGCTTTCAGGCTGGGTGGGGCGGCATTTGGCGGAGGAATTGGGGATTCCCCACGTCGTCACCTTCCACACCCTGTCTCTCATCAAGATGCAGTCCCGGGCCGGGGAGATGGAACCGGTGCAGCGGCAGCGGGAGGAACGAAAACTCATCGCCACGGCCGGCCGGGTGGTGGCGTTCAGTCCCCACGAGCGGGACGCCATGGTGCGGCTGTACGGGGCGGACCGGAGGCAAATCGTCCTGGCGCCCTGCGGGGTGGACCTGGACCGGTTCCAGCCGTTGGACCGGGCAGAGTCGAGGGAGCGGCTGGGATTGAACGGCGGCAAGGTCTTGCTCTACGTTGGGCGGATTGAGTCGTTGAAAGGGTTGGACCTGCTGGTGCATACGGCGGCGCAACTGGAGACCTGCGAGGGGGTGCGGGTGCTGGTGGTGGGGGGCGACGACGGGGCCCACGGCGAGGCGGCGCGGGTACGGCAATTGGCCGAGGACTTGGAAGTTGGGGGAATATTCGATTTTGTGGGCCGGGTGGACCAGGCGGAGTTGCCCTGGTACTACAGCGCGGCGGACGTTTGCGTGGTGCCGTCGTTTTACGAGAGCTTTGGGCTGGCGGCGTTGGAGTCGATGGCCTGCGGGACGCCGGTGGTGGCCTCCCGGGTGGGAGGGCTGTCTACGGTGGTGCAGCACGGGCGGACGGGCTACTTGAAATCGTGGCGTTGCCCGGAAGCCTTTGCCAATTCCCTGGAGATGATCCTGTCCAGCGAGATGTTGCAGCAAAGCATGGGGCAAGCGGCGCGGCGGAGGGCGGAAGCCCTGGGGTGGGACCAGGTGGCGGGACAGATTCGGGACATTTACGAAGGGGCGCGCCGCTAATTATCCCCAACCCCCCTTTCACCCTGAGCCCGCCGAACCCCCATCATGGTGAGCCCCGTCGAAGCATCACCCTGAGCCCGTCGAAGGGGGGCATTCCGACCTCCCCTACCTGTCATTCCGACCGTAGGAGGAATCTAAAATCCATCGCCGCCAGCCGGTTTCCTACGGACTAGCCGGCGCAAACTCCCCACAACAACAATTAAATGGCCCCGCTGGTAATCGGGCAGGACAATTGCAAAGTCCCTACGAACACCTACCGTCATTCCCGCCACCTACCGTCTTTCCCGCGAAGGCGGGAATCCAGGTCGTACCTGGCCTGGCAAGCCTCCCTTTCCCTCAGAATTGCATCACTTCGCAATTGTCCCCGCCGGTAATCGGGCCGCCCTTGACAGGGTTTGGGGATTGTTGCAGAGTACCCCAAGGCTGGCTGACAATGGTTGCCCCTGATAACCCCTGAAAAAACTCCTCAAGGAGACTGCGGATGGAAGAAACCCCACAGCGGGTCTTGGTGGTCCCCGCACATCCGAACAGCGCAGAAATCTGGTGCGGGGGGGCTCTGGCCAGTTGGATTGAGCAGGGTGCGGAGGTCCATTATCTGCTTTGCACCGACGGCAGCCGCGGGACGGACCAGCCGGGAATTACGCCCGAGGAGTTGGCGGCGGTCCGGGAGCAGGAGCAGCTAGAAGCGGCGCGGTTGTTGGGAGTCGCCAACGTGGTGATGCTGAGGCATCCCGATGGGGAGTTGGAGGACACCGGGGAGTTCCGCAAGGAGATAGTGCGGCAAATCCGGTTGATCCGGCCCGACACGGTGATTTCGTCAGAGCCTTACCGGCGGAACTTTTCCTGGCACCGGGACCACCGGGTGGCGGGGCAGGTGGCCCTGGACGCGGTGTTCCCCTACGCGCGGGACCACCTGCACTTTGGAGAGCTTTGGGCAGAGGAAGGGTTGGAGCCCCACAAGACGGGAACCATGTTGTTTTGGGGAGCGGAGCAGCCCAACGTTTTTGTGGACATCAGCGGGACGTTGGAGCGGAAGATAGAGTCGGTGCGGGTCCACCGGAGCAACCTGGCGGGCCGTTCCGAGGACGAGGTCGTGGAACTGGTGCGGCGGCAGGCGAGGGAGGCGGGAGAGGAAAACGGGCACCAGTATGCCGAAGCTTTCCGAAGGGTGACATTTAGGACTACCTAACGGCTTTTTGAATGGGGAGCCCGTGGGAAATGAAGGGGCAGGTGATTCACCTGCCCCGTTTTGTTGGGCGTTGGTGGTTCGACGGGCTCACCACGAACGGGTTGGCGCTCACCACGAACGGGTCCTGGGGCTCACCACGAACGGGTGTTGGGTTATAAGGGCGGGCCGCTGGAGTCGTTCAGCAGGGCCGGCCTCAGCAGGGGGAGGGGCGGCGCGCCGTAGGAGAGCAGTTGGTCGTGGAAGTTTTTGAGGGAGTAGGCGGCGCCCTGCTCGCGGCGGTAGTCGTCACGCAGCTTTAGAATCATCAGCTTGCCCAGGGTGTAGTTGAGGTAGCCCGGGTCGAAAGTGCCGCGCAGGGCTTCGCGGCGGGCGGGCAGTTCCTCCATGTAGGCGTGGTCCATGAAGAAGCGCGTGGCCTCGTCCACCGTCATGTCGCCGGTGTGCATCCCCAGGGAGCAGAGGTAGCGGCAGTTGCGGACCAGGGCTTCGAGAAGCTGGGTGACCAGCAGGCGGGAGTCGTTGGGAGCGTAATCGGTCTCCAGCATCATCTGCTCGGTGTAGTGGGCCCAGCCCTCGGTAAAGGCGTAGGAGGTGGCGACGCGGTTGATGAGGGGGAGGGGGTTGCCGTAGCGGTTGTGGAGGTGATGGGTGAAATGGCCGGGGTAGACCTCGTGGATGGAGACGATGCGCAGGGTGGAGTAGTTGAAGTTGGAAAGCCACTCCTCGGCCTGCTGGGGGGTCCAGTCGTCCTCCACCGGGGTAACGTAATAGAAGGACTCGGTGGCCTGGGTCTCCAGGGAGCCGGCGCTGTCCATGGCGGCGAAGGCGTAACGCATATAGGTGGGGGTTTCCACCACCTGGCAGCGGTCGGCGGAGGGCAGGGTGATGAGGTCCAAGTCGATGAGGGACTGGCGGATGTCTTCCAGCATGTCCCTGGTCTGGGGGACGAGTTGCTGGGCGGAAGGATGGTCGTGGCCGATTTCGGCGACGATCTCGCGGACGGACTTGGAGGAGTCGATGGACTGGGCGACCTGTACGAGGTGTTGAAGGTTGTTTTCCAGGTTGGCCTGGCCCATCTCGACGACCTGGGACAGGGGGATGTCGAGGGCTTCGCCGGTGGATAGCATAACCGAGTAGAGGCGGGAGCCGATGGCGAAATTTTCGGGAGCGTTTTTCACCCGTTGTTGCAGAGTTGCCACGAAGGAATCGATGGCGGCGGCGGCGGAGTCGCGGGCCTGGTTAAACTCGGCGGCAATGGTGGAATCGGTGAGACCAGAGGCGGCCTGGGGGAGGTCGTTGCGGTAGAACTTGGCCATCCCGGCGTAGCTTTCGACGCTCATTTCCAGGACGGGGCGGCCGATTTCGCCGGTCAGGGACTGTTCCAAGACCTGGAGGAAATCGGGGACTTGGCGAAGGACCTGGGCGGCGGAGCGGACCCGGTCTTCCAGGGGGGCGTAGTCGCGGCGGAGGTAGCCGCCGACATTAAGGTAACCGACCTGGCGCATGGGGTTGTTTTCGGTGGGGCGCATTTCCTCCAGGGTAAAAAGCTCGCGGCGGAGGAATAATTCGAGAAGGCGGCGGCTGAGGTCCTGTTCCGGCGTAAACGACTCGGCGTCGATGGCGGATAGGCGGGCCGAGGAGTGGCGGAGGGTTTCCTTGCGGCGGTTTAGGGCGTCGGCGGACAGGTCGGGAAGGCGTCCGTCGTATTCATGGCGGCCGATACGGGAGCCCGCCGTGGGGTAGAAGTCCCAATGATCGAAGACCTGCTGCTGGGCCAAGTCCTGGAAAGCCTGGTAGGGACTGCTGGTAGACATGGCTGGCCTCGGGCGTGGGATTTTGGCGAAGGCGACGGCGGCCCCCGGAGGGGTGTTAGGAGACCAACTCGCTGATGAGGAACTGGGGGGAGATGTCGGTGAAGTTGGGGACGTCGCCGAGCAGTTCGCGGCCGTGGGCCTTGAAGCCTTCGTGGACGTTGTCGACGGTGTCGAAGTAGAGAGTGCCCACGGCGACGAAGCGGGGGGGAGCGCTGGGGTCGGCGTCGGATACGCCCTTTTCGACTTCGGAGCGGGAGAGGCCGAAGGAGTCGAGGCGTTGGTGGACGAGGGGCATGTGGGTGTTGGCGTAGTAGTCGATGTCGAAGTTCTTGCCCTCTTCGTTGGGGTAGTAGACGGAGACTTTAATCATGGTGGCGCTCCTGTGAGGCGGCGAAATTGCGGGGCAATTGTAACGCAAGAACGGGGCGGTTACTACCGGAGGAGGGCTTATGAGCGGGGCCTTTCGATTGTCTTTTTTGGGATTCTTGGAACTTCCCGTTGTCCTGCGGCGGGGCTCAGGTTGATCCTTCGACTGGGCTCAGGACGATTCTTCGACGGGCTCAGGACGAGCGGACTGGGTGTTGGAGGTGGGGAATGGTGGGTTCGGTCTTAGGGCAAACGGAGGGGGGCAGGGGCGGATTGGGGCCGCCCCTACGGGATTTGCCGGGTTACGGGGACCGTCGGGGGTTGAGGGTGGTTACTTGACCTCGACGGTGGCTCCGGCCTCTTGCAGCTTGGATTTGATGGACTCGGCCTCGTCCTTGGCGATTGCTTCCTTGACCCTGATGGGAGCGGACTCGACCAATTCCTTGGCTTCGCGCAGGCCCAGGGCGGTGACTTCGCGGACGGCCTTAATGACGTTGATCTTGTTTTCGCCGAAGTTCTGGAGGGTGACGTCGAACTCGGTCTGTTCGTCCTCCCCACCGGCAGCGGCGCCATCGGCGGCGGCCATGGGCGCGGCGGCCACGGCCACGGGGGCGGCGGCGGTGATGCCGAACTCGTCTTCGAGGGACTTGACCAGGTCGGACAGCTCCAAAACGCTCATTTCCTTGATTGCATCCATGATTTCTTCTTTGGTTGCCATGGTTACCTCCTCAATTCTATTGCTCAGTTTGGGTTGGGTTAGCCGTTGGATTGGGGGACTGCTGGAGCGGTCTCCCCTTAGAACTCCCTTAAATCGATCACGCCCGCGGAGCCCGGAGCGCCAGGGTTGTCGTCTTCCGGGCCGGTGGGCCCGCCGCGGCGGGCCTTGGCGCTCCACTGGCTGATGGTAACTTCCACGAGGGCGGTGGCGGCCAAGTCCTGCTCCGGTGGGGAGCGGTAGTCCTGGTCCGGGGTGCGGTCCTGGAAGTAGCGCCGCACCATTTGGTCCAAAAGCTGGAACTTCTCGGGTAGTCCGGTGACCTCCCTGGCCTGGCCGAAGGCGATTACGCTGCGGTAATTCATGGAGTGGTTCATGGCCTTGCGGGAGTAAACGAGCCCGTCGGACAGGGTGACAGTGACGCAGACGGGACCGCCCTGGGCTAGGGACCGCAGGAGGCGGCTCTTGACCGAACCGTGGAGGTAGAGCTTATCCGGGTTCGCGGCGTCGTAGTGGTAGGACATGGGGATTACCACGGGGTAGCCGTCTTCGACGATGCCGACGTGGGCCACCAAGCCCTGTTCCAGAATGGCGGCAGCTTCCTGGGGCACGGCCCTTTCCGGGTGGTGCCTAATCCGGGTGCGGGGGTTGGTGGTGGCCGGCTGGGTCATGGGTTAAGCCTCGGCCTCGGGCTCGGCGGCCGTCTCGGTTGTGGCTTCGGGTTCGGCGGCGGACTCGGGACCGGCCTCAGCGCCGGACTCGGCCTCGGAGGTGCTGACCTCGGCCTCGGCGCCGGACTCCAACTGCTGGATGCGAGCCTGGAGGATACTGCCGAAACTCCAAAGGGGACCGTTGAGGATGTTGATCAGTCCCGAAATGGGGGACTGGATTTGTCCCAGGAGCATGGCCAACAGTTGGGGCCTGGGGGGCAGGGAGGCCAGCCGTTCCACCTCGGAGGTGGGGAGGGCGGGGCCGCCGCTGACGATGGCCCCCTGGATGGCCAGGGCGGAGCGGTTGTTGCGGATGTAGTCGTTGAGAGTCTTGGCGACGTCGACGGGTTCGTCGTAACCGAAGGCGACGGCGGTGGGGCCCTGCATGATGCCCTTGAGCTGGGGAAGTTGGGCGGCGTCGGCGGCGAGGCTCAACAGGGAGTTCTTGATTACCAGGAACTCGAAGCCGGCTTCCCGGGTGCGGCGGCGGAGATCGGTCATCTCGTTGACCGTGATGTTGGTATAGGTGGTGGTGACGGCGATGGAGCAGTTTTGGAGCTTCTGCTGCAACTCGGCCACTTTTTCTATCTTAGCCTGGGTAGGCACGGTGTTCTCCTTTTTACCGGAAGTCCTGGTTTTCTCAGTTGAAGCCTTTGGTTTACAGGATAAGTTCCGGGACCGGAATCAGTTTATGGTGCGAAGTGTCGGCCATCAGGGCGAAGACCTGGAGGGTGATTGCGCCCAGCAGATACCGGCCTTCGGGGCCAAAGACAACCGGAGTAATGAACTCTCGATCTCCGATTTTGAACCGGGCCTCGCCCAGGGCGAAACGGCGCATGGTCCCATCGGCCAGCCGGAAGACCTCGTCGTGGGACGGAGACAGCCGCAAGGTCTGGTCCAGGAACGACGCGGGGAGCATCGTGTACAAGGCCCCGGTATCGACCAGGGGGTCCACCCCCTGAAACTCACCGATTTCCGGGTTGGCGACGCCAATCCGAGTGTAGAAGGTTCCCATCGATTGGCTGCTCCTACGGTCTGCCTAGCTGCCAGAGTCTTTGATTGCGTTGGGAAGGCTTCGCGGTTTCCTTGACGAAAAATTCCCTGCGCCAAAATCGAAGCGCAGGGAACGTAAAACGGCCCATTTGTTCTTGCGCCTCGGCGGGGGACTGGTCATTAACTCCCGGGGGAGCCCCGCTATCTTTGGCTATTGAGTTTTGTTAAGTATACACCAATTATTCCGGCGGTTTAAGTCCCTGGAGGCTGCTGATGTCCACCGGAATGCTGGGGCCCATGGAGGAGGTCATGTAGGCGGTGCGTAGGAAGGTGCCCTTCACAGCCTCGGGCTTGGTGCGCATGATTGAGTCGATGAGGACGGCCAGGTTTTCCATGAGTTTTTCGGTCTCGAAGCTGACCTTGCCGAACTGGGAATGGATGATGGAGGTACGGTCGGTGCGGTACTCCAGGCGGCCGGCCTTAGCTTCCTGGATGGTGCGGGGGAGGTCGCGCGACTGGACCATGGTGCCGGTGCGCGGGTTGGGCATCAGGCCCCGGCGGCCCAGGACGCGGCCCAGCTTACCGATTTTGGGCATGATTTCGGGAACGGCGAGACCGACTTCGAAATCGGCCCAACCGCCTTCGACGCGGGCGATAAGGTCGTCGTCGCCGACGACATCGGCGCCGGCGTTGCGGGCGATTTCGGCGGCTTCACCGTTGGCGAAGACCACGACGCGGACATGTTTACCCAGGCCGTGGGGGAGGACGGTAACGCCGCGGACCATCTGGTCGGCGTGGCGGGTATCGGCGTTGGTGCGGAGGTGGACCTCCATGGTCTCGTCGAACTTGGTGGTCGAGGCCTCTTTCAGCAGAGTGATGGCTTCCTCGGGCTGATAGGCCTGGTCTTCCTGGACCTTATCGGCGGCGCCGGAGTAGCGCCGGCTGCGTTTGGGCATTTTCTTTTCCTCTGAACCTAGTCCTGGCTGAATGTAATCTTGGTGCAGCGTTTCGGTTGACCGTCGGGCGGCTACCCTTCCTGGACCCGGATGCCCATGCTTCGGGCGGTCCCGGCGATGATGGCCATGGCCTGTTCCACCGAGGAGGCGTTCAGGTCTTTGAGTTTGGTTTCGGCGATTTCCCGCAGGGAGTCCTGGGAAACGGAGCCCACGCGGCCTTCGCGGATGTCGCCCATACCCTTTTCGACGCCGGCGGCGCGGCGCAGCAGGTCGGAGGCCGGCGGGGTGCGGGTGACGAACGTAAAGGACCGGTCCTCGTAGACGGTGAGGTGGACCGGGACGACGGTGCCGGCCTGGGGGCCGGTGCGTTCGTTGTATTCCTTGACGAAGTTCATGATGTTAACGCCGTGCTGACCCAAAGCCGGGCCAACGGGAGGGGCCGGCGTAGCCTTGCCCGCTTGCAACTGAAGTTTGATGATTGCGCGTACCTTTTTTGCCAATGGTCCTCCTAGGCGCGTTCCACTTGTAGAAAGTCGAGCTCAACCGGGGTTTCGCGTCCGAAGAAAGAAACGAGGACCCGGACCTTTCCCTTGCCTTCGTCGACGTTGTTGATGGAGCCGATGAAGTCTACGAAGGGGCCCTCGGTAATCCGGACGGTATCGCCCTTGGTGAGGCCGATGGTGATTCGGGTGGGGCCGGACTCGGCCTTGTTAAGGATGTCGTCCAACTGGCTATCTTCCAGGGGCACGGGTTTGGGCCGGGCGTCGTAGTCGTCTTCGCTGGAGACGAAGCCGGTGACGCCGGGGGTATTGCGGACCACGTACCAGCTTTCGTCGTCCATCTGCATTTGGACCAGGATATAGCCCGGGAAGAGCTTACGCCGTTCTGAGCGGCGCTTGCCGTCCTTGAAGATTACTTCTTCCTCGGTGGGGACGATGACCTGGAAGATCCGGTCCTCCATTTCCAGGCTTTGGATGCGGAGGTCCAGGTTTTTCTTGACCAGGTCTTCCTGCCCCGAGTAGGTATGGACGATATACCAATGGGGGGTGATTTCTTCAATTTGATCGAGGTCGCTAGTTGTCATACAGACCGCCTCAATAGGCGAATTTAGGCAGGCCCCCGGTGGGGCTATGGAAAGGCCGGGAACCGGGCATGGCGGGTTAGAAGATGAACCGAGTGAAGACGAAGGAGAAACCCCGGTCCATCACACCCAAGAATAAGCCCACGGCAATAGCCAGGGCGATAACCACAACCGTCAGCCGGGCGGTCTCCTCCCGGGTGGGCCAAACCGATTTCCGCAGTTCGGAGAAGACCTCCTGCAAGAAGTTGACCGGATTGACCCTCCCCATAGCGCGGGGAGGCAGGGGAGATTGTGGCCGGCGGGCGGAAACCCTCGCCATTTAGGTTACCTCACTTCGCGGTGGACTTTATGGATCCGGCAGCGGGAGCAATACTTGCGAAGCTCCATCCGCTGGGTATCGTTGCGGCGGTTCTTGACGGTAGCGTAGTTACGCTCCCGGCAGTCGCTGCATTGCAAGGTAATGACGCCACGGACATCGGTTGTTTTCCGAGCCATTTTCTAAACCACCTAATCCAAGAGTTTGGTGAAAACGCCGGCGCCGACGGTACGACCGCCCTCGCGGATAGCGAAGCGGAGGCCCTCTTCGATGGCCACCGGGTTGATGAGCTTGATGGTCATGGTGATATTGTCGCCAGGCATGACCATTTCGACGCCTTCGGGGAGGCCGATCTCGCCGGTGATGTCGCTGGTGCGGATATAGAACTGGGGCTTATAGCCGGGGAAGAAGGGGGTATGGCGGCCGCCCTCTTCGCGGGACAGGACGTAGACCTCGGCCTCGGCCCGGGAGTAGGGGCGCATGGAGCCGGGTTTCACCACGACCTGGCCGCGTTCCACCTCGTCGCGGTCCACGCCACGGAGTAGGATACCGACGGCGTCGCCGGCCTCGGTGGTGTCGAGCAGCTTGTGGAACATTTCCAGTCCGGTGGCGACGGTCTTGCGGACATCGCCGAAGCGGATGATTTCGATTTCCTCGCCGACCTTGAGGGAGCCGCGCTCGACCCGGCCGGTGACCACGGTGCCGCGGCCCTTGATGCCGAAGACGTCTTCAACGGGCATGAGGAAGGCTTGGTCGGTGATTCGGGTGGGCAGGGGGAAGTAGTCGTCCATGGCCTGGACCAGGTCGACGATGCCCTGCTCGTAATCGGCGTCGCCTTCCAGGGCTTTGAGGCCGCTGACGCGGACGATGGGGGTGTCGTCGCCGGGGAACTCGTAGCGGCTGAGGAGTTCACGGACCTCGAGTTCCACCAGTTCCAGCAGCTCTTCGTCGTCCATCATGTCGACCTTGTTGAGGGCGACGATGATGCTGGGGACTTCCACCTGGCGGGCTAGGAGGATGTGCTCGCGGGTCTGGGGCATGGGGCCGTCGGGAGCGCTGACCACGAGGACAGCGCCGTCCATCTGGGCCGCGCCGGTAATCATGTTCTTGATGTAGTCGGCGTGGCCTGGGCAGTCGACGTGGGCGTAGTGGCGGGCTACGGACTCGTACTCCACGTGGGCGATGGCGATGGTAACGCCGCGGGCCTTTTCTTCGGGAGCGTTGTCAATCTCGTCCAAGCCTTTGAAATGGGCGAGGTTGCGGTCCGCCTGGACCCGGGTGATGGCGGCGGTAAGGGTGGTTTTGCCGTGGTCAACGTGACCAATGGTGCCCACGTTCATGTGGGGCTTGGACCGGTCGAACTGCTGTTTAGCCATTTAGACTTCCTCTCCTTGTAATGCTTGACTATTTTATTGAGGTGGAGCCCAGAGGCGGGATTGAACCGCCGACCCCGTTCTTACCAAGAACGTGCTCTACCGCTGAGCTATCTGGGCCCGATACCCGGTCGTTATAGCCTTTTTGCTTGGTTAAGCGCCCAGGTTAACCAGGTGGTGGAGGGGGCAGGATTCGAACCTGCGAACTCCTTCCGGAGGCCAGATTTACAGTCTGGTGGCTTTAACCGCTCACCCACCCCTCCAAGCTGGTAGACCCGTGTGCAAGTCCTCCCGAACACCCCAGGGCCCAACTGGATAAGAAGGGAGGCCGGAGGGTGTGGACTGTCACATTATTGGAGCCCCAGAGGGGACTCGAACCCCTAACCTGTCGATTACAAATCGACTGCGCTACCGTTGCGCCACAGGGGCCAAAGGTTGCTAACCCTTCGGCGCACTAGAAAATGGCCCCGGCGTCGCGGGGCCATTCAAGACACCAAGAGGTTAACAGAAAAATTCTAATAGTTGGCGTTAAAAAAGTCAATTGATTGTATTTGGTGTAACTGTTCAGAATTAAGGGGTTAGCTCAACCCAGGATCCGTCATTCCGGCCCCCGAGCCGGAATCCAGGAATCCCGCGCAATTCGAACGCTGGTCTCTCCCTGACCATTCTGGATTCCGGTTCAAAGCCTGCCCCGTACCCGATACGGGGGCCGGAATGACGGTCTAATGTTGGGATGACTCCTCAAGTCTGAACACTTACTATTTGGTTTAGGGGGTTTTTGGGGAACAGGGGCTTTGGGGGTTCCTTGTAGAGGCCAGGTGGTGTTAGCGGTCGGGGTTGGAGGATTGTTTTGGGCAAGGAGTTTAGGCCCCTCGCTACGCTCGGGGTGACAGAAACGAGATTGGGGTGACGGGTTGTAGGTGACAAGTGGCGGGTCATGGGTGGCGGTGGGCAGAAGCTGTTTAGTACTACGGCCGCAGATGGTCGCTTAGAGTGTTGGGCGGTCTTGAAAATCGCAACGTCTAGCTACGGCCAACGTCTCTGCTCTCAATGAAACTAAGCTAATTTGAGGCCGAAAGTATCGAGTTAGCGTTAGTGCGGCTGTAGTACTAAACTAAAGCCAAGGTGGGATGTGCATTTGTGGGACGATGAAGATTGGCTTATGTGACCCACTGAAGCTCCTCCACCTGTATTGGAGGACTACCCTAGCCCACTGCTTGAGATCTTCCCCAATGCGCATTTCACCTTGGTATCAGTTTAGTAGTCCGAAATGTTTGAAATGATGAGTTGCTCGTTACAGATCTTTTCCCTGACTCTACCAGGCTATGGAGACCATCCCAGAGCGACTTGGCACCACCCATCATTACAGTGATGTTGAACTACTAAACCAAAGCCAAGGTGAAATGCGCAGATAGTGGAGGTCAAATAGCGGTGCCGGATCATTCTCCAAGGACGGATGAGAGGGCTTCACTGACGCAACCAAGCCAATCTTCATCGCCCCTCGGATGTACATCCCACCTTGGCTTCAGTTTAGTGGTGCGAAATCTTTGTAATGATGGGTAATTTGGTTGGTGGGATTACGTGGACAAGCATCAGACTGAGAACCCGGCTGGAAAAGCAATCCATCATTTCAAAGCAGTTGGACCACTAGTCTGAACAGTTACGATACTCCGTCCTTCCAATCCCCTATCCTGAAGTTGTCGAAGGCTTTTCAACCCGCTTGTCCCGAGGCCCCCGGAAAATCTCCTGAAAAGTTTCTTATCGTTGGCCCACCTCCATGTGCCGTTCGATGGTGGTCCCCACGTAGGATATTCCGTAGGTGAACACCCAGAAAACCAGGGCAAGGAATATGAACAGCTCCCGGGAGCTGGACAGGTATTCCGGGTTGCCTTGGATGAACGCGCGGCCGATTTCCACCACGTCCAGCATCCCGATAATGTATACCAGGCTGGTGTCCTTGAACAGGGCCACGAACTGCCCGACGATGGTCGGAATGACGTTCCGGATGGCCTGGGGCAGAGAAATCAGCAAGGTGGCCTGCCAGCCGGGGAGTCCCAACGCCCGGGCCGCTTCCTGCTGGCCGGGGTGCACCGCTTCCAGTCCGCCCCGTATGTTCTCGGCCATGTAGGCCGTGCTGAACAGGATGATGATTACGCTGGCCCGGAACAGCGAGTTCTGCGGGAAGTTTTCCGGGAACGCCAGGGGGACCAGCACCTGGGACATGAACAGCAGGGTGATGAGGGGTACGCCGCGGAATATCTCGATGAACGAGACGCACATGAGCTTGACGACTGGCAACCGGCCGCGGCGCCCCAGCGCCAGGGCAATACCCAGGGGCAGGCTGATCACGATGCCGGCCACGGCCAGCAGCAGGTTGAGCATCAATCCGCCCCAGTGGGTCACGGCCACCGGCTGCAAACCGGGCACCGTCGGCAGCCCCCGCAGCAACACCAGCGTCACCAGGAAGGACATGACGCCCAAAATCGAAACCCATTTTACCGTCCCCAACCCGGTGTACCGTCCCAGGGCAAACCCCCCGAACAATGCAGGGGCGTTGGCCAGCAGCAGCACGCGCACATCCATTCCCATGCGGTCCAGGCTGTAGGGCAGGAAGGCCGACAGTGTCGCCACCGCCGCCACCAGGATGGCGATTCGCCGGGCGACTCCGCCGCCGATAATTCCCCAAGTCATGCCCAGCAGCGCAGTAACCATCAGCAGCGCGGCCTGGGGTCTCCAAAAGCAGTTCTGTCCGGGACAGGAACCTTCGGTGTTGTACTGCCCAATGATGAACCGGCCGCCCAGGGTGGGGATTACCTGCCAGTCGGCGTCGAAGAGCACCCAACCGAGTCCATACCACAGCGCCAATGCGCCGATGATGCAGAACATGGCGGTCAGCGCCGTGTTGTACCAGGCGCTGAACAGGTTGTCCCGCATCCACCCCAACGACCCTGACTCAAGGCGGGGCGGCGGCAGCGGCGCCTGGACCGGCGGCAGTTGATACTGGTCGGCCACGAATTAACCCCCGCTGAACCGGATGCGCCGGTTGTACAGGTTGCCCACCAGCGACCAGGTCAGGCTCATAGCCAGGTAGGCCAGCATAATCAGGATGAATATGGACACCGCCGGCGCGGTCTGGGTCATGGTCTTGGCCACATTGGTCAGGTCGGAGTAGCCGATGGCTCCGGCCAGGCTGCTGTTCTTGGTCAGGTTCAGCCATTGGCTGATTAACGGCGGCACAATTACCCGCAGCGCCTGAGGGAAGGCGACGTGCCGCAAAGTGTTCATCGCCGACAGTCCCAGCGACCGGGAAGCCTCGGTCTGTCCGCGTCCCACCGACTGAATCCCGGCCCGCACGATTTCGGCAATGAACGAAGAGGTGTAGGTAACCAGGCCGGTCAGCAGCGCAATCAGGGCGCCGGAGAAGGTGATGCCGCCGGCAATGCGTCCGAACGTACCCTGGGGAGCCGGATGGGAGACTACGAGGGGAGCCGTACCCTGGGCCGCGCCAATCACGATCCAGGCGATGGCGCCGATGACGAGGGCAGTCCCCAACCCTGAAAACACCGGGTAGGAAGCCGCGCCGGTCTCCGTCTCGCGCCGGTCCAGCCGCCGATGCACCAATATGCCGGCAGCGACGGCCGCGGCCGCGGCGACCAGCCAGGCCATCGCCGGCCCGGTGTCGGCCACCGCCGGCCAGGGCATCGAAATCCCAGCGTTGTTGACGAAAATCTTCCCGCCAATGGCGTATCCATCCCGCACTCGGGGCAATGCCAGGACCAGGTAGAACCAGAAGAAAAGCTGCACCAGCAGCGGAACGTTGCGGAAGAACCCGATGTAGACCATCGCGATGCGGGCGGCAATCCAGTTGGTGGACAGCCGGCCCACTCCGATGATGATGCCCAGCGCGGTTGCCAGGATGACGCCGGCGATTGATACGACTATGGTGTTGACGGCGGCGACGCCGAAGGCGTAAAGAAAGCTGTCTGAGGACTCGTAGGGGAGGACGTGCTGCCCGATGGGGGTCTGGTAAGCACGGGACAGGAAGCTGAACCCGTAGGGTATTTCCCGATCCTGAATGGCGTTGCCGATGTTGATGAAGAACCAGCAGACCAGGGCCACCACCGCGACGCCGGACACAACCTGAGAAGTCCATTGTATGACCTGGACATGGCGCCAGATCGGAATGCCCTGGTAGCTAAGTTTTTCCAGCATCAGGCCCACGAAGCCATACGGTTTAACTCGACTCAACAAGCAAGGGTGCCAATTCAGTCAGGGGGAGCGTCCCGGTATCCAGGCCGGCTCCCCCTGTTTCGCTCAACGTCAAACTAACGAAGCGCGGTTGCCGTAATCTTCAACGATTACTGCGATGGTTACCGCCCTCTGGCAATTACCGCAAGGGGGCGGCGTAAATCTGTCCACCCTTGGGGCAGCCGGCGCAGGGAGCGTTGGCCCACAAAGCGTTGCGGCCATTCTCCCGGGGCAGGTTGACGCCGCCGGGTCCCAGGTTGCGGTCGTATATGTCGCCATAGTTTCCGACGGCCTTGATTACGTCCTGGGCCGCGGTATTGCTCAGTCCCAGGCTCTCCTGGCCGTAGGAACCTGCCAGCCCGAACAGCCGGTCAACTTTGGTGTCCCCAGTCGCGGCCGAGGGAACGGAACCTTGGTCAACGCCGTAGGCTTCGGCGTAAATCAGGATGCCCATGACGGTCTTGACGACGTCGAACCATTGGTCGTCGCCGTGAGGGACCACGGGCCCCAGCGGTTCCTCGGAAATAGTCTCCGGCAGAATCACATGGTCGGCCCGGTTGGCCAGAGCGGTGCCCAGGGCAGCCAACTGCGAGCGGTCGTTGGTGAGGGCGTCGCACTGCCCGCTCTCGTAAGCGGCCACCACCGCGTCGGTGTCTTCAAACGTCAACGCTTGAATGTCCAGGTTGTTCTGGTCCGAGAAGTCCTGCAGGTTCAACTCGGTGGTGGTCCCCTGGGTCACGCAGACGCTGGCGGTGCTCAGTTCCAGGGCGCTGGAGATGCCCAGGTCCTTGTTGACCATGAATCCCTGGCCGTCGTAGAACATGGTCTGCACGTAGTTGCCCCATTGAGCGTCCCGGGATGTGGTCCAGGTCACGGTGCGGACCAGCATATCGACCTCGCCGGACTGGATCGTCGGGCCGCGCTCGGCGGCGGTTATCAGGCGAATCAAGATGGCGTTGGGGTCGCCCAGGACGGCGGCTGCCAGGGCGCGGCAGAGGTCAATGTCGAAACCGACGTTGTCGCCGGTGGCCTCGTCAATAGAGCCGTAACCAGGCACGTCGTTGCGGCTGGCACAGATGAGAGTGCCCCGGTCCTTGACGGCTTGTAGCCGGTCGCCGACTATGGACACGGATTTTGCCTCTTCCAACTCCATTTTGGTCGTTTCCAACTCTTTCTGGACCGCATCCAGTTCGGCCTGGGAAACGCCCGGTTCCTGGGTGCAGGCAACCAGGCCCACCAGGGCCAACGAAATTATCGCGAACGACAAATACTTGAAGACTGATCTCATTTTTACTCCCCTGTGAAGTTATTTTTTTAACCCGTGTACGGCGGGAATTCCGCGAAACTCGGCTGAGACCTAGAAACTCGGACGGAAACCCCGATTCTCCACAAACCGTCGTTTTCTCTGCGTCTATTATCGATGTAACAGTGGGTTCTTGAAACGTATTACATACACTGCCATGCCGTATAAGACTGGAATGCGTCTGCTTGGCGTAGCGCGAAACCCGGCCAATGGCTTTCCGGCCAGACTTCTAGTAGTCCAACATCTTTGAGGTGAGCAGGAGGGCCCGTAGGGCCTCGGCCCAGGTGGGCTGGTCCCGCAGGATGCGGGCCAAATCTTCGATGGTGTTGATGGTGGTCATGCGGGAATTATACCTCATCCGGCGATCCGGCTGAAATGCGGGTCATGGGGTGGCCGGTTCTGACTGCGTCTTGGTTCTTCAAATCCGCTTGTCCTTGGCCTTCTGCTCTGCGTACCAGCGCTGTCGGCCTGCCCGGTGCTTATCGGAGCATGACGGGCAGCGCGTTTGGTCCGGGATGGCCGGTTGGCGGCAGTCTCGGCAGAGGCCGAGTTCCCGGGCCTTCCGTCGGTGTTCTTGGGCGAGTAGGCGGTGGTATTCTTGGCGCCCTGGGGACGTGCTCTTCATCCGCTCTTCCTCGAGCGGATCCCCTTGCTTGGTTTCCACACTCGTTTCCGGTTCAGGTCGGTGCTTCGTCTGTTTGGCCTTGGGAGTGCCCTTTCGTGGAGGGGTGCTGGTGGAGTTTTTCCGTGGCGGCTTTCCAGCTGGTTTCGTCCTGCTGGGTGGGTGGCCGCCCGCGTTGCCCGGCTCCGGCAAGGCGAAGGTGAACTCGAAGGTACGGCCCGAAGTTCGGCCTACTGCCCACTGGTGCGGGAAGGGACTTTTGAGATAGTTTCTAAGCGCCTTGCTTCGACCCTAACCCTTCCTGATACATCGGATTGTCAGTGTGTATCAACCGGTCTTTTCCCCTTACTCAAAGACCGCCTGGCTGCCCGGGCGGGTGACGCTGATGTAGGACAGGTACGAATCTTTCGTGGCCCCGTGGCAATGCTTTTCACCGGCCGGAAGGTAGACGATATCGCCCACAGTCACCTCTCGCTCTTCCTGCTCCGTGGCCACGATGCCTATGCCTGCGGTTATGATCAGAATCTGGTCAGTGCTATGAGTATGGAAATTTTCCCTTGCCCCACGGCTGAAGTTCCGCCAGCCGCAATTAAAGTGCTCGGACATGCCCGGCGGCAGGATCTGCTGGCCTGTCCGGGTCACTGCACCGCCAGTCCACCCCGGAACCGGACTTATGTTCGTCGGCATGGGCTCCTCCTGGACTTCGCTAATCCTTACAACTCGCATCTCTCTCTCCTAGACCGTTCACATGAAACCTAAACTGAAGCCAAGGTGGAATCTACATTTGCGGAGCGACGAAGATTAGTCCAGCTCGTCCGGTGAAGATATTCTTCCCGTACTCACAGGACGGCCTGTTGCCTCCACTTGACCTCCGCCATATGCGCATCCCACCTTGGCTTTAGTTTAGAAGTCAGTCAACCTTGATGTTGAAAGTCATACAGGAATCTGGCCGATAGTCGTATACTGCTTGGGATGAAGTTCTGATGGGGGGGTGGCAGTGATGATCAGGGACAAGTACGCCGTGCGGCTGGCGCCGGAACAACGGGAAGAACTCCAGAATCTGATTCGGGTTGGGAAAAGCTCGGCCCGAGTGACCGCCAGGGCGCGGATTCTCCTCAAGAGCGACGACAGTTGGGCCGCTCCCAAGGTGGCCGAGGCGCTGGATGTGGCGCTGGGCACCGTGTACCGGATTAAGCAGCGCTTTACCGAGGAAGGGTTGGACGGGGCCCTGTGGGACCGGCGCCAGGTCAACCGGCATCGGAAGTTGGACGACCGGAGCGAAGCCCACCTCATCGCGTTGGCCTGCAGTCCAGCGCCGGAGGGCCACGACCACTGGACCCTGCGCCTGCTGGCTGGCAAGGTGGTGGAACTGGGGCTGGCGTCCTCCATGTCCCACGAGGGAGTGCGTAAGCGTCTCAAAAAAACGTTCTCAAGCCGTGGCAGAAGCAGGAGTGGTGCATCCCCAAGGTGAGCGCCGAGTTCGTGGCCAACATGGAGGACGTGCTGGACCTGTACGCCGAACCGTATGACCCCCAGCGTCCGGTGGTCTGCTTTGACGAGACCTCCACCCAGTTGCTGGCGGAGACCCGGCCCTCTCTGCCGCCCCGGCCTGGACTTCCCCGGCGGCAGGACTACGAATACCGGCGGGAAGGCACCCGCAATCTGTTCCTGGCCTGCGAGCCGCTGGCCGGGTGGTGGCAGGTGGCGGTGACCCAGCGGCGCACCATGCAGGACTTCGCCCACCAGATGCGCTGGCTGGTGGATGAAGCCTATCCGGAGGTCCCAGTGGTGCGGGTGGTCCTGGACAATCTCAACACCCACCGCGCGGGGTCGCTGTACGAGACGTTCCC
The DNA here is from genome assembly GCA_965205495.1 of Dehalococcoidia bacterium. Classification (GTDB taxonomy): domain Bacteria; phylum Chloroflexota; class Dehalococcoidia; order Lucifugimonadales; family UBA3495; genus CATOSK01. The sequence continues at coordinate 2,603,394 of CBDBHA010000002.1, read as the reverse complement.
AGCGGCCGAGGCCCGGCGGATTGCGAAACGGCTGGAGTTCCACTACACCCCGAAGCACGGGAGTTGGTTGAATATGGCGGAAATCGAGTTCAGCGTGCTGTCCCGCTGCTGCCTGAAGCAGCGGCTCCCCGACGAGGATGCGCTCGGGAGGGAAGTCCAGGCACTGGTGCGGGAGCGCAACGCCGCCCGAGTTGGTATCAAGTGGCGGTTCAAAACCCAGGACGCCCGATCCAAACTTCACCGCCTTTACCCTTTCGATTCCAAAGTTGACTGACTACTAGCGCCTTGGCGGTATCGGAGAACAGGAGCGATTCCCCAATAGTGACCAGTACATATCCCGGGGATGGACACATTCCGGCACTGGACAATTCAACGGTAGACCCGTCGAAATTTATGAATCAACGTCTTCGGCAGAAGGACGCACACCAGCGGATGACTCAGCAATCCAAATTCCCCACTTGGAGGACCTCAACCCGTCATCCTTCAAAGCGCAGGTTATGATCGACACCGACCTCAACATCCCGTTGAAATACGTCCGCTGGTCCATTGACGAGGAAGGAAACCAAGTGCTCATCGAATCAATGGAAGTCCTGAAATCGAAGGTGGAGTAACTCAGTGAATTTATCAACTAATTTCCGAATCACGGCATTCGACGGAAAAAAGCTACACTTCTGGGCTGGAGCATCGCAGCCTTCGCGGCAATCACACTTGCTGCGCTTGCAACCAACGTTTGGGCCTGGGCAGACGAAGATTACGACTACGACAGTGGAACCGTGAACGGCATTGGATGGGATGGCACCGCCCATATAGGATGGGGGGTGGAAACCAATGGCGTAAACCTAATTTATGGGGGAGAGGGCCTGACGGAGGCAGATTCGACCATAGACGAACTCTACGTTTCAACCAAAGGAAGCGAGAGATGCGGTCCATTGTAACTTGACGTCGACTGGTACCACGACGCCGACGTGTTCAACAGAACAATTGTTGGGGAATCTGGAGACGGTTGGGCGTATTACGGTTCATGCGTCTGGTACTTGCCAAATCAGAACATCACGTTCCGCAACGACGTTCACCACCAGGTCTGGGACGGCGGTGGACCTACAGACACGGGTACGACCCGGGCAGAGGTGACCAGCAACCTGATACCGGACGTGGACTAGAAACTCGGACGGAAACCCCGATTATCCCCAAGCCGTCGTTTTCTTAACGTCGATTATCGATGTAACAGTTGGTTCTTGAAACGTATTGCATGCACTACCATGCCGTATAAGACTGGAATACGTCTGCTTGGCGTAGCGCGAAACCCGGCCAATGGCTTTCCGGCCAGACTTCTAGAACCAGTTCGTACGCTTCCGGCTAGGGTCACCGCGGCAATCGCCGCGGTGACCCTCATTGCAGCATGCAACATCCTTCCCACATCACCTGGGAAAGAGATCTCGGACGTCGGCGAACCGGTACAGACAATCTCCAAAGTACGGGAAAGTCTGAAAGACATACCTGCGTACCGTGTGGATGGAACCTTGACGACATATGCCAATGGCGAAAAACGTGAGGAGCGGGTAACGCTGAGAGGGGATTGGACGATCCCGGACAGACTGGAGTGGGATATTTCAGGGGTTCACACCGACCGGACTGAGTACTTCATAGTGGTGGGGCCCCAAGCGTATAGAAGGCACCGAATGGACACGACCAGGGAATGGTCGGAATGGATCCCCACCAGCATCGACGCAGTTGACCCTTCATCCAAAGCATATATTACAGAGTTAACGATAGGACTCGAAGAGCTACTTTCGAACGTAGCCTGGTCATCGGCCACCCAGGAGTCTGAAAACAAGATAAGGCTGCTCGGAACTCACAAAGATGACCGTGTGGTACCGGAGAAAGGATCACCCGCTATCACCAAACAATACGATCTCCGGGTCACTAGGGTGGGAGGTACCCCGCCCTTCAAAGAGCTATATCTGATCCGCAAATTGCAGTTGCAAGTCATAGATGAAACTGGCAGAGTACCCTCGCTTAACCAAGAAGGAATGTACGAGTTCACGGCATTCTTCGACCCTTTCGATATAGACCCCCCGGACCCATACGACAGAGAGATCAATCCACCAATAACGAGGGAAACCGGCAATCCCTGATGGGTTCTTCAGCTTCCGTAATTCCCCCAACCTCCGGACCTTCCCCTGGGAAGAAATGTCTGAAGAAAACTTGGCGCCGCTCGTCGGGGAAGTCCAAGCTCGTGCAAGATGACAAGGGGAAGGTCAAGTCATTTAAGGCTCGACCCTCCCTCTTCTTCTACACAGGATAAGCCTCCGGCCCCGGGCAAAATGGGACGCAAACCTTCCGAAACCTGGTCCGAAAGATCGTGACCTCGATGCGCTGCTGTCATGCCCCCACCTCACACACTCGCCCCCTTCCTAATCATCTTCAAACATATCGCCATTTTGACGACACTCCCTAGTAGTCCGAAATTTTTGAAACGATGAGTAGGTGAGATTGGCGTGACTCCCCAGGGTCTTTCATTCAATAGTTCCCTCTCCCAGACGGAGAGGGTTAGAGCCTGCCCCTGCGAAGGCAGGGAGTGAGGGCGTTCATCCCATCAATTCAATGCTGTTGGACTACTAAACTGATACCAAGGTGAAATGCGCATTGGGGAAGATCTCAAGCAGTGGGCTAGGGTAGTCCTCCAATACAGGTGGAGGAGCTTCAGTGGGTCACATAAGCCAATCTTCATCGTCCCACAAATGCACATCCCACCTTGGCTTTAGTTTAGTAGTCCAACAGTTTTGAATTGATGGTCTTAGGAGTTCGCAGCCTGAAGGGAGATTGGCATTGCCCAAGTGTTGCCGGGCAATCAGGCCGACCTCAACTAATCCTCATTTCAAAGATGTTCGCCTACTAAACTAAAGCCAAGGTGGGATGTGCATTTGTGGGACGATGAAGATTGGCTTATGTGACCCACTGAAGCTCCTCCACCTGTATTGGAGGACTACCCTAGCCCACTGCTTGAGATCTTCCCCAATGCGCATTTCACCTTGGTATCAGTTTAGTAGTCCAACAGCATTGAATTGAGGATTAGTTGAGGTCGGCCTAATTACCCGGCAACACTTGGGCAATGCTACTCTTCCTTCAGGCTGCGAACTCCTAAGACCATCAATTCAAAACTGTTGGACTACTAAACCAAAGCCAAGGTGGGATGTACATTCGAGGGGCAATGAAGATTGGCTGAGTTGCGCCAGGGAAGCCCTCTCATCCGTGCTTGGAGAATGATCCGGCACCGCTGTTTGACCTCCACTATCTGCTATCTGCGCATTTCACCTTGGCTTTGGTTTAGTACTACAGCCGCACTAACGCTAACTCGATACTTTCGGCCTCAAATTAGCTTAGTTTCATTGAGAGCAGAGACGTTGGCCGTAGCTAGACGTTGGCCGTAGCTAGACGTTGCGATTTTCAAGACCGCCCAACACTCTAAGTGACCATCTGCGGTTGTAGTATTAGGCAAGGGGCGTTGTTGACATGGTTGCGAGGGCGAATTACGCTACGCTCGATTGGACATCCGGCCCGGATTAGGGGCCGGGGCAAGCTAAACTCCCGCGCCAGCGGATAGTAGCTGTCGGATAGTAGAGAGAGGTGCGCCGATGAAATATGATACGATTATAATCGGAGCGGGATCGGCGGGGTCGATTCTGGCGACGCGGCTAACCGAGGACCCCAACCGGTCGGTGCTGCTTTTGGAGGCGGGTGCCGATTACCCCAACTTTGAGGACCTGCCCGAGGAAGTGAAGTTCGGCTACGCGACGGAAGCCGACGTGATGACCAGCGACCACAACTGGCAGTTCACCGGAAAGGCCACCGACGATGCGCCTCTGATGATGGTGCCCCGGGGCAAGGTTACCGGCGGTTCCAGCGCCATCAACGGGCAGGTGTTCTTGCGGGGGGTGCCCGAGGACTACGATACCTGGGCCTCTTTCGGCAATGACGAGTGGACCTTCCCCAAGCTACTGCCCTTCTTCCGCAAGATAGAGACCGACCCCGACTTTGGCGGTGACGACTTTCACGGCGGGGACGGTCCCATACTGATGCACCGGTTCAAGCGGGAGACCTGGTTGCCGGCCCAGGAGGCTTTTCACGCCGCCTGCCTCGAAGCGGGGTACCCGGATTGCCCGGACCACAACCACCCGGACTCGTGGGGAGTGGGGCCGACGCCCTTGAACAACCCCAACGGCATCCGCATGAGCACCGCCCTGGGTTATCTGGACCAGGCTCGGCACCGGTTGAACCTGACCATCCGTCCCAATTGCACGGTCTACCGGCTGGTGTTTTCGGGCAACCGGGCGACCGGGGTGGAGTTGGAGAGCGGAGAGGAGCGATTCATCGTCGAGGGCGCCGAGATAATCCTGTCGGCGGGGGCCATTGGGTCGCCCCAGATATTGATGCTGTCCGGGGTTGGACCGGCGGACCATTTGAGGAGTCTGGGGATTCCGGTGGTTTCGGACAAGCCCGGAGTGGGTCAGAACATGCGGGACCATCCCGGCGTCTGGGTTACCTGGCGGACCAAGGAGGGGTTTGACCTGGACGGGATGAAGCCCAGGATGCAGTTGACCCTGCGGTACACCGCGGACGAGTCGGACCTGCGTAACGACATGAAGATTTCCATGCAGTCCTTCGCTACGGAGCGGGTGAACCGGGGCGGCAACCGGATGCAGCCTTTGGGAATCCGCATGACGGCGGGCATTTACCTGGCGGTGGGCGCGGGAGAATTGAAGCTGGCCTCCACCGACCCGACGGCGCAGCCAGTCTTGGAATACCACTACCTGGAAGAGGAGTTCGACCGGAAGCGGCTGCGGGAATCGGTGCGCATCTGCGTCGATCTGGGGGAGCACGAGTCGTTCAAGGACATCATCCAAGAGCGGGTTGATCCCACCGACGCCGACCTGGAGTCGGACGAGGCTCTGGACCGGTGGATGCGGCGGGAGGTGACCACGTCGCAGCATATCTCCTGCACCTGCAAGATGGGGCCGGAGTCAGACCCCATGGCGGTGGTGGACCAGTATGGGAAGGTGCACGGCTTGGAAGGGCTGCGGGTGGTGGACGCCTCCATCATGCCGGACTGCATTCGGGCCAACACCAACGTGACCACCATGGCCATTGGGGAACGGGTGGCGGACTTCATCCTGCAAGGGAAGTAAAGGGCCGTTGCAGCGAGTAAAATCCAGCGCGGGGGCGGGCGATTTGGCCCGCCCTTTTTGTGTCCCCGGAGGACCGGGAAACAGGACAATTGCAAAGTCCCTACGAACACCTATCGTCTTTCCCGCGTAGGCGGGAATCCAGGTTGCACCTGGCCTGGCAAGCGTCCCTTTTCCTCGTAAGTGTTCAGACTTGATGAGTCGTTCACGCGGCCGAACCGTCATTCCGGCCTTGAACCGGAATCCAGAGCGCTTTGTAGCAGGCAAGGTTGTTTATCCTCGCTATTTCTGGATTCCCGCCTGCGCGGGAATGACGGTTGGGGCACGGAATGACCCCTTGACTCTGAACAGTTACGGACCGGGAAAAACAATTCCTTGACGTTATTGGCGGGTTAAACTACACTGCTTTTTGGGTCTGCCGGGAGGGGCGTCAAGCGCGTTTGACCTGGCGGAAACGGCTCTAAAATGGACCTAAAAGATTACATTCGAGACATTCCAGACTTCCCCGAACCGGGCATTTTGTTTCGGGATATTACCCCTTTGTTGCGGGACGCTGAGGCTTTTGCCGAGGCGATCAACCGGTTGGAAGAAAAGTACCGGGACCTGGACTTCGAAACCATCGTCGCGGTGGAGTCGCGGGGCTTTGTCTTCGGCGCGCCGCTGGCCTACAAGATGGGGAAGGGCTTTGTGCCGGTACGGAAGGCTGGCAAGCTGCCGGGGGCGACCCACTCCGCGGAATACTCCCTGGAATACGGCACCAATGAAATGGAGATCCACGTTGGGGATATTTCCCAGGGGGAGCGGGTGTTGATTCTGGACGACCTCTTGGCGACCGGCGGCACGTTGGAGGCCACCATCGAGCTGGTGGAGGTTTCGGGGGGCGCCGTGGCCGGGATCGGGCTGGTGATCGAACTTTCGGGCCTGGGAGGACGGGAGCGCTTGGCGGAGTACGACATTTTTTCCCTGGTGCAATATTAAAGGACCCGGTCTGACCGGGGACTTGCGGCCAGCCCTGTTGCGGGGCCGGCGTTAAACAAAGTGACATTGAGGAGCAGCAGATGGCAGACAAAGCAATGATTGGCAACATGGAACTGACTGCGGTGATTGATATGGTGCCGCCGTCGCGGGCGCCGGAAGCGATGTTTCCGGAAGTGTCCAGCGCGGCGTGGGACCCTTACAAGGACACGCTGGAAGACGGGCAACTTCAGCTTTACTACGGCGTCATCGTGATGGTTGGCGAGGACAAGACCATTTTGGTGGACACTGGGATGGGCCCCGGCCCGCACCCGGACCGGGGCAACGTCACCGGCAACCTTTACGAGCTGGTCAGCGACGTGCTGGCGCCGCCCGACAACACCCGCAACACCAACGTTTCGCCGTCGGACCAGGTCAACTACGTCATTCACACCCACCTTCACTCTGACCATGTGGGTTGGAACCTGCGTTACTCCGGCGGGATGCCGGCCCCCAACTTCCGGCGGGCCCGGTACATAATCTCCAAGGATGACTACGATTACTGGACCGAGGAGAAGATGTTGGCGCAGAGCGCGCACATCCAGCGGCAGGTGATTCCCCTGCGGCGGTTGCGGTTGCAGCAAATCGTTGAGGGGGAGCACGAAGTCACCGAGGGAATCTCGGTTGTTCCGGCGCCGGGGCATACTCCTGGGCATCAGGTGGTGCTTATAAACTCGGGCGGCCAGAAGGGTATGGTGGCGGGCGACTTGCTGCACACCATCGCCCAGGTTACGGAATCGAGTTGGTGCGCCGGGGTGGACTGGAACAAGGACCTGAGCGCGGCCAGCCGGGAGAAGCTGCTGGACCTGGCGGAGAAAGAAGGATGGATTGTGGCGGCAGGCCACTTCCCGCCGGGCAAGCAGATCGGCAAGGTGGTCAGGGAAGGCAACAAACGGCACTGGGAACCGCTGTAAGTCCTAACCGGGCAACGGGATGAGTTTTAGGGGCAGGATTTATTCCTGCCCCTATGTTTTTATGGAGGCGAGTGACGGAACTAGTGGGTGCAGACTCGGAATGAACTGCACGGCTCGGCCACTAACCGGGCAGTCCCGAGGCTTTGAACGGGGTTCAATGGAGAACAGAAATAGTTGCCGTGGTCTAATTTCTGGAATCGAAGAATATCTACCGGGCCGGTGGCGGCGGTGGTGTTGGCGGGTTCGGCGTTGGTGGTCTGGGCCGCTCGGGTCGTGGCGGGATCGGTAGCGGCCTGTCCTTGCTTTCCCTAGTTCCCGAACTCATCGACCACGACCCAGTAAGCATCTGTTGTTACCCTGACGTTCAGTTTTGCGTTGGTCCCGCCGCACTGGTCGGCGTGTCCATCTACCGCGGTTTGCATCCTTTCGAGGACAGATGCCCTGAGCGAAACCAAGTCCGGCGACCCGTCATTTATTCCCCTCCAAAGTCTTTTCCACTCGGATGCCAAAATTGAGTATTGGTGGGCTACAATCCTCGCGGTGACCGCTCTGGCCCCGTAATTGGTGACGAAAAGAAAGACCGAGACAACGCTACCACGGGGGGAAGGGCGGTGCTTAATACACTGGGAGCATGGGTCAACAATGAAACGACTGCCCCGAGTGAACCCGCAATTATTATAAACGCAAGGGCGTTGTGGACCAAACTGATGCGGCCTTTGAGCGTATCGTAATACCGGTAATGGCGTTCTGCCTCCAGAACCCCGGACCATACTCTTTGAATGTCACTTTCTCTAGCGACCATGGCTCCCCCTCCTGAGCGCCGCGCTCCATGCCCTTTACGGGGCGATACCATTCACGTAGTGCCCTTTAAAAAATGCCCCTTAATTCAACTATGAATTAAGTATACAAGAGATTCATGCGGGGTTTGAATAGCGTCAATCACTTTCCCTTAAGGACAATTGCAAAGTCCTTAAGAACGCCTATCGTCATTCCCGCGAAGGCGGGAATCCAGGTTGCATCCGGCCTAGCAAGCGTCCCTTTCCCTCAGAATTGCATCACTTCGCAGCCGTCCTGTCACTTTCTCCCAGGGCCTTTTCATCCCCCCGAAGCGCCGCTTCGAGGCCCCCGCCAAATGTAATTCCCAAACCGCCTACCTGTTATTCCGACCGTAAGGAGGAATCAAAAATCCATCGCCGCCAGCCCGTTTGCCCCCGGATTCTTCGTCGCAAACTCCCCACAACGACAATTACTGATGCGTGAACGATTTGCTAAACAGGTCCCTGCCCCCCCGTCTTTCCCGCGAAGGCGGGAATCCAGGGGTTAGGGGAACGGTAGGTTAGCGATTCATTCACGCATCAGTAAAAGGCCCCGCCTACGCAACCGTAAGTGTTCAGACTTGAGGAGTCATCCCAACATTACACTGTCATTCCGGCCCCCGAGCCGGAATCCAGGAATCCCGCGCAATTCGAACGCTAGTCTCTCCCTGACCATTCTGGATTCCGGCTCAAGGCCGGAATGACGGACCCTGGGTTGAGCTAACCCCTTAATTCTGAACACTTACACGCAACCAGCATTACCGACAAATGGTTGGCGTTGGGGTATAATCACCAGCGGCGTTGGCCCTGGCGCCGGCCTTGAAAACCGGCGGTAGGGCAGCATCGTACACACTAATTGACGGGAAGAACCGGATGAGCAAGTTCTTGGATGTCTTGGAACGAATCAGGGGCGGCGAGACCGCGCCATTGGGTTTCGCCGCGGCCCGGGCCCAGAAACTGCCGGGCATTGCGTTGGTGGGGCTGGTCTCGGGAGACCATGCCGCCGGGGTTGCGGAGGCGGCGATTGCGGACGCCGTTATCGTCGCGGGCAGCGACGGGCCGGAGGGGCTCAAGGCCCTGGCTGAATCGACAAATTCGCCCTGGGGCCCCAGGGTCTCGGCGCTGGGGGAAGATGACGCCCAGGCTTACCAGGAAGCCGGGGCTGACCTGCTGGTCTTTGAAATGGAAGGAACGGCGGCGTCGGCCTTGGCGTCGGAAAACATCGCCCGGGTCCTGTGCATCGAGACCGGGATTGAGGAGGCGGAATTGCGGGCCATTGGCTCTCTGCCCGTGGACGCATATCTAATCTCGATGGACCAGGTCAGCGGGGCGTGGACGTTGCCCGACCTGGCGAGTTTGGGGTCCATCAGCCGGCGGACGGACAAGTACGTGCTGGTGCAGGTTGCGCAGTCCCCGGGAAAGAAGGACCTGGAAGCGCTGCGGGACATGGGAGTTGCGGCGCTGGTCGTGGACGTGGCGGGCACCGGGGCCGAGGGCTTGGCCGAGCTGAAGACCGCGTTGCTGGACATGCCCCGGCCGTCGTCGCGGAGCCGGGTGCGCAGCCGGGCCATTTTGCCGGGTTCGGCGTTTTCGCCGCCGGAGGCGCCGCCCCAAGAAGACGACGGGGATGACGACGACGACGAGTAGCCATTGGCTGGGATTCTTCGCCATTGGTCAACCGAAGCATAGGGGGCAGGTCGTCGACCTGCCCCGAATTTTCCGTTTCGCGGCGCTGGCAAAACAACGATTGCGAAGGCCGACACCCAAGGATGATTCTCCGCTAGCCCATGTTGTTTAGCTCTTACGATTTGCTGTTGGCTAACCCGGCGGCGTTCATCCGTTTGACGGTGCTGGTGCTCTTTGCCCTGCTGGTCGCCATCACCATCCACGAGTTCAGCCATGCGCTATTGGCCACGGTCTTGGGGGACGGGACGGCCCGGCGGTTGGGGCGGCTATCGCTAAACCCGGTGCGGCACCTGGACCCCAGCGGCACCATAATGTTGCTGGTGGTGGGGTTTGGCTGGGGGAAGCCGGTTCCGGTGAATCACCACAATCTGTCGCGGGGGCCGCTGGGCATGACCTTGGTGGCGGCGGCGGGGCCCTTGTCCAACCTGGTGGTGGCTTTTCTGGTGGCCATACCGGTGAAGCTGGGACTGTTGGGGTGGAGCGGGTTATCGCTGGGGCGGGCCAACTTTGTGATGACCGGAGGGTTGCGGGAAGGGTTGACCGACATCGTTGGGATGGTCATTTTCTTCAACCTGATTCTGGCGGTTTTCAACCTAATCCCGTTGGCTCCCCTGGACGGGTCCAGGGTGGTTGGGGGACTGATGCCGCGGAGCCTGGCGGCCGGTTATGCCCGTTTCGAGCGGTTTGGGCCGGTGATCCTGATTGGGATTGTGCTGGTGGACGTGGTTTTCCGGTTGGGGATACTGTGGGGAGTGATTGGGCCGGTGGTGGGGTTCCTGATGGGGTTGGCAACCGGTTTTTGACGCGGCGGTCCTTGGAACTAACCTCCACCCGATGGTCCGAAACGTTCGGTTCGGACCAGGGCCGGAGGGACGCCTCCAGCAACCAGCGAGTCGGCGACGGTTTCCACGAAGGGAGTCGGACCGCAGACGTAGCTATGGGGCGGATGGCTCCAGCGTTGCAGCAACTCCTCTAGCATGGGCCGGTCGATCCGGCGGGAGTAACCCTTCCAGCCTGGGGGTTGGCTCCTGGTCAGGGTGATTTCCACCGTGACATTGGGGTCGGCATGGACGGCTTCCTCTAGTGCCGCACGGTAGATGACGTCTTCCAGGGAACGGGCGGAGTAGAGGAGCAGGGCTTCCACCTGGGGGGCACCGGCCAGCTTGTGGCGCAGCATGGACATGAGGGGCACTATTCCCGACCCGCCGCCGACCAGCAGCAACGGCCCGCCGATGGACTGGTCCCAGGTGAAAGGGCCGCCGATGGGGCCGCGGACCTCGACGGCATCGCCGGGCTCAACCACCTGGTGGAAATAGGGGGAGACCTCGCCGTCGGGAATTATCTCGATGGTCAGGTCGATGGATTCGGTGGTTTCGGGGGCGGAAGCGACGGAATAGCTGCGCTGGGCCTGGTAGCCGTCGGGGGCGGTTAGGCGGACGTCATAATGCTGGCCGGCGCGGAAGGGCCGCCAGTTGGGGAGTTGCAGGGTAAAAGTCTTGGCGCGGTAGGTCTCGGAAACTATGCCGGTGACCAGGGCCTGCTGCCACTCCAACCGGACCGGGGCGGGTTGTGTAGGGATGGCGGGCATCAGCGGCGGCGGGGGATTAGTCGCCCCAGTAGCGTTGTTCCTTCCAGGGGTCGCCGTACATATGGTAGCCGGAGTTCTCCCAGAAACCGGGCTGGTCCTGGTCCATGAAGTGCAACCCGCGCACCCACTTGGCCGACTTCCAGAAGTAAAGATGGGGCACCAGCAGGCGGGCTGGGCCGCCGTGGGAAGGCTCCAGGGGAGCGCCGTTGAAATGGGTAGCAACCATGCCCCGCCCTTCCACCAGGTCGGCGGTGGGGACGTTGGTGGTGTAGCCGCCGTCGGAGAAGGCCATTATGTAGCCTGGAGGGTCGGCGATGCCGGCGCTCTCCAGCAGGGTGTCGATGGTCACGCCGCGCCAGGTGGTGTCGAGCTTGCTCCACTTGGTGACGCAGTGGATGTCCACCAGGATTTCGGTTGGAGGCAGGGCCAGCATCTCGTCCCAAGACCATTTGGAAAGCAGGTCGCCGCTTGGGTCGAGCAGGCTGAACGTCCAGGTGTCGAGGGGAGTCCTGGGGGTGGGGCCGGCGGACAGCACGGGAAAGCCGGTTTCCAGGTACTGGCCCGGCGGAATGGGCCGGGGCGGTTGGGGCCTTTTGCGGCCAAAGAATCCTCTTGATACCATGCTGCCTCCGTGGCGGCGGCGCCGGATGAGCGTCGAAGTCGGCGTTTCAGTCAAGCCAAAAGGTATTCTACCAAAAATGTCAGCCGAATTGAAAAAGGGAAAGGGCGGTCTTGCCGAAAGCCCATTCCAACTCTTCGGCGGTGCAAAAGGAAAGCTGCTCCTGGGTGAACCGGAGGGAGTTGCGGTAGCCCTCCCGAAGCACGACGCGGGGGTAGTCGCTGCCCCACAACATGCGTTGGGCGCCGAAGGAGTCGTAGGCCATCTTGAGGTAGGGAGGGACGTTCTGGTAGGGGAAGGGCGGGTCGCAGAACTCGCCCATGCCGTGGAATTTTACGTAGGTGTTGGGGTAGCGGGACAGCTTCAGGACTTCCCGGTACTGGTCTTCCGAGGGTTTGGCGTGCTGGTAGTCGCTGACGGCGTAGAAACCCATGCCGCCCAGGTGCTCGATGATTACCTTCAAGTGGGGGAGTTCCTCCAGCATCTGGGAGAACTCGGGGGTCAAGAAACCGTCCATGGGGCCGCCGGCGCTGACGGGCATTCCCAGGTCGGCGGCCTTGCGCCAAATTGCCCAGGGGTCGCCGCCGGGGGAGCGGTTGAAGTTGCGGAGACGGACGGATTGGGCGCCCTGGTTGTGCCAGGATTCGAGTTGGTTCACCCCTTCAGGAGTGTCGACGCCGACGCGGCAGACGACCGCGAGGCGTTGGGGGAAGCGGCGTTGGCATTCCAGGACGTAGCTGTTGTCGGTGGTCGTGGAGGACTGGACCAGGACGGTGTGGGTCACGTCGTTGTAGGCCATCTGGGTCAAGAGCATTTCCACCGGCTCGTAGGTATGGAGAGCAACGTGGACGTGGGTGTCGACAGTTATCATTTTGAGCCTCGTAGAGGAGGGGATGGGGAATGGCCTTGGCAAATGGGCAAAATGAAGTTCTGGGAAATCTTAGCACGTTAGGCGGCGGGAGTGGGGCTGAGGTTTTCACGGAGCCAAAGGCCGAACACTTTTAGAGCGATGACGGTGATGGCGATGGCCAGCCCTGGGAAAAGGGCGAGCCACCAGGCGCTGATGAGGACCAAGCGCCCTTCCGACATCATTACGCCCCAGAATGGGGTTCCCAATGGGAGGCCGAATCCCAAGTAGCTCAAGAAGGACCCTATTAAGACGGCGCTGCCGACTGTTGAAGGAATGGTTACCAGAATTGCCGTTGCTATACCGGGCAATGCCGGATGGCGGGGTTGCATGAAGCCGGATTCATCCGGCAAGTTCTTGATCAAGGTGGGTCCCGCCCTATTATCACCATCACCGCTTATTTTGTCTCTGATGGCCCGAGCGAACTGGGGGAAGAACCATACAGCGACAACTGCTATGAGACTTTCTACAGAAGGTCCGATGATGGTGATAATAAAGAGAGCAACGCAAACGGAGGTGAAATACCTGGCTACTTTTATCCAAGAAGATCTGGCGGTGATGCTCAGAACGATTCGCTCTACCCAACCGCCCCGGTAATTAAACCAGGGACTAATCCTAAGAGTCCGCTTGCTATTAGGCCAGCCAGGCAGACAAAGGTTGAGGAACGCGCGCCGTAGATGAGGCGGGAAAGGATGTCCTGCCCCAGGATGTCTGTGCCGAGGGGGAAGTCGACGTTTTCGAAGGGGGCGATACGCGATCGGAGGATGTTGAAGTTAAAGGGGTCGTGGGGGAGCCAGGAAGGGCGCGAAGACGGCGCAGATGAGCCATATGGCGATGATTATGACCGGTATTCAGAGGAAACAGAGGCGGCGGAGGAAGGAAGGGGGATGGAGTGAACTTTCGGCGTTAGAGGGAGTTGGTTGGTAGTCTTCGGCCAAGGGGTTTCTCCTTGGATCTTGGACGGAGGTGTTGTTTCTGGGTTTGATTTTAACAGTTTGTGGATCGGCCCCGCTGCCGTTGGTAGCGTGGATGGGGAGACAATACTACCGATGTGGTTGGTGGTAGTGGGGCGGCACCGAAAAACGCCCTCCAGTTCTACCGGGAGGGCGTCGTTGGTGCTAAATGCGGCGTAGTTTGGGGTCCAGGGTGTCGCGCATCCAGTCGCCGAAGAAGTTGAAGGCCAGGACGACGATGGTGATGGCCAAGCCGGGGAGGAGGGATAGCCACCAGACGTCTAAAATGACGTCACGGCCTTCCGACACCATGATGCCCCAGGCTGGGTCACCCGGTGGAAGCCCCAAGCCCAAGAAACTTAATGAAGCTTCCAGGAGGATTACCTGACCGATTTGCAGGCTGGTGATGACCATTAGGGTGTTGATGGTATTGGGGAATATGTGTCGGGCGATTATCATCGGTGTCGGCAATCCGGCTATTTTGGCGAAGACTACGAAGTCCAACTCTTTTATCGCCAAAACGTCTCCCCGGATCATGCGGGCGAACCGGGCCCAAACAGTCACCACCACCGCCAGGATGATGTTTTCGATTCCCGCCCCCAGGATGGTAACGATGATCAATGCGACTAGGATGGTCGGGAAACCCAGGGCGGCGTCGGCGGCGCGCATTATCAACACATCCAGCCAACCGGTCTGGAAACCAGCTACCAAGCCCAACACAGTGCCCACAAAAGCGCCGGTGCCCAGGGCTACAAGGCTGATTAAAACAGCGGTGCGGGCCCCATATATCAGGCGGCTCAGCATATCTTGTCCCAAAATGTCTGTCCCCAGGGGGTGACTCCAGGTCCAGTCGTCCCCGAAGGGAACCGGGGCTATCTTGGCCTCTAGGATGGCGATCCCCTTAGGGTCGTGGGGCGCCAGGAGAGGAGCAAAGGCGGAACAGGCTAACAGTACGGCCATGATGGTCAAGGGGATTAAGGGCAAATGGGATTGCCGGGCTCTCCTTTGGATGGCGAACAATCGGTCGATTTTGCTAGGAGCGGCAGTTAGCGAAGAAGCCACGAAAACCCTCCTGATTAGTCATATCGGATTCTGGGATTTACATAGGCGTAGAGGATATCTACCAATAGGGATGTAACGATGTAAAGGCCACCGGCAGTCAACACTGTAGCCTGGACGATGGGGAAATCCCGAGTAGAGATGCCCTGGAGCATGAGGCGTCCAACCCCGGGCCAAGCAAAGACCACTTCCACGACCACGGAGCCGTTGAGCAGGCCCGCTAGCGTCAGTCCGGAAAAAGTCAGCACCGGGATCACCGCGTTTTTCATGGCGTGCTTATAGACTACTATTCTTTCCGAGAGGCCCTTGATGCGGGCGAACTTTACGTATTCGCTGTCTAGCACCTCCAGCATGCTGGACCGTGCCAGGCGCACCACTCCGGCCATGCTGTGCCAGGACAGCACGAAGGCCGGAAGGATAAAGTGGTCGATACCGCCGCTGCCGAAGGTGGGAAGCCAGCCCAAAATAGCCCCAAATAACAGGATGAGCATGATGGCTATCCAGAAACTGGGTGCTGCAATGCCCGCCACGGCAAAGAACTTGCCGAGGTTATCGAAAATTGAATCCCGTTTTACCGCCGACAAAATCCCCAGGGGTATACCAACTATTACGATCAGGAGAAAGGCGGCGCCGGCCAACTGGAGGGTGGCTGGGAAGCGTTCAAGGAGCAAGTCCCTTGCCGGTTGGCCCCGGAGCTGAGAAACGCCAAAATCCGCCTGGACGATGTTCCCCAAGAAACTCACATACTGCAACGCCAGGGGGCGATCCAAACCCATGTTTTTCCTGAGCTGTTCATAATCCTTTTCTGTGTCGTCAGGACCCAACAGATAAAGAGCGGGATCCCCGGTTAAGTGTACGCTCAGGAAGACTGCAAGGCTGAGGATAAGCAGAGTGATGATTCCTTGAAACACCCGTACAAAGATGTACCGTTGCATAGACCATCTCCAGGGGATATCTTCTTCTTGAGCCCCAGCCGACGGCATAAATGGATGCCGGTCGTTGGGGCTCAATATAGAAACACTATCGAAACGGGAGCGGGACGCTGCTCAGCGTCCCGCAGGACCGGGGTTACTTCAGGGTTAATTTGTGAAGAGCGGATGGGTACAATGTCAGGGGATAAGGCTCCCAGGTCAAGACACGGGGACCTACCGCCCAAGGTGTGTTCGCATACCCGATTCCAATGTGATAAGTTTCTTCCCGGTACCGCTGGTACAATTTTGTAAGGGCTACCTCGCGAGCCTTTGGGTCTAGCAAGAGAAAGGCTTCCTGCCCCATTTTGTGGAGTTCCGCGTCCCCGTGCCACCGGCTTTTGTTCTCAGGGTCGCCGTATGAATGGGCTTGAGACGAAGCGTCTACCCGCGTGTCGTTTTCCTCCCAGTATACCTGTCCATGGAGTTCTCCCGCGTACCTCCTTCTCTTGCTATCTTGGCTTTCGAGCACTCTAACTTCCACTTCCAGGCCCAGTTCCTTGTTCCACATATCGCCAACGAGTCGGGCAGTCTCAATCATAAGGGGCAGCGCGGTGCCCTTACGAACGTTGATAATGAATTTGCCAAAACCTTCACCGCCGGGATAGCCGGCGTCAGCCAGTAGCTGGCGGGCTTTGTCCGGGTCGGCGGGCCAAGGGTCCATCTCAGGGGTGTACCCGATGGTGCTGGGGGTGACAGTTTTCCACCCCTTTACCTCGAACACTTCAGGACCACCGTAGAGCTCATTCTGTATGACCTGCTTGTCTATGGCCAAGTCCAAAGCTTGGCGGACCCGGATGTCGTGGCAGGGATACTGAGGTTCCCAGCATCCCTGCAGCCCGGGCTGAGAAATCACAGCCTCCAGGGCGAACACCAGGCGACCGCCGCCGTCCTCCACCTGCTTCTTGCTCTGCAAGCCAACCGGGACTAAATCTGCCTCCCCTGCCCTTATTGCGGCAACCCTGGTTGACTCCTCGGGCACCAGGAAGAGGTCAAGTGACTGGAAGTTCACCCGTTTGTCTTCAGGCAAGCCATTGATGGGCTGATAGTAGAAATCATCAAAGCGCTCGAAGCCCATCATGGAGGCTTTCTCGTGGCGCGCCAAGCTCATGAACCCGGCGCCGATAGGGTTTTGGTCGTAAGCCGCTTCCACTTCGGGGTTGTGTATTTCGGCCCTCTTGGGCATTGGAGGGAAATAACCGGGGTCATTGTCAGCAACTTGTTGGGGTATATCAAGCCGGATCGCTGTCGTTGCCAAAACTACTTGATTTGGCCCGCTCAACTCGATTCGGTCTAGATCGCGAGCGATCCTTGCCGCTGTGGTACTGACGGAGTACTCGGGGGCTTGATGGCCAAAGCTATGGTCTAAGGTCCACACTACGTCCTCAGCTGTTAGTTCCGATCCGTCGTGGAACTTCACCCCCTCTCTTATTGTAAATGTCCAGGTCAAGCCATCGTCGGACAGGCCCCACTCGGTAGCTATACCCGGGATCACGCTCCTTTCCTCAGAGCTGGTGATGAGGGTCGCATGGACGATGGAACCGTAGTTGCCAAACCCGGGTGTCCCACCCACGAAAGTTTGGTCGAACCGCTCGTTTCCCAAGTCCCCCACCATGATCGTCAACTTGCCGGGGTTGATCTCTGCCATTGTCCCAGCGGGTTCTGAAACAACCTGGGGAACAGCAGTGGGAACCGCAGGCTCTGCGGCGATGATCGCAGGGGCGACCGTGGCCGGGTCAGCGGTCTCGGGCGCTGCTGCGGAGCCACAAGCGACAAAGAGCAATAAGGTCAGTGCAAGAGGTGGTATGAAGACTAGCCGAGGGGTTAGTCTAGCCAAGGATCCCATGTTGCCTCCTTTTGGGCGTTTCTTTGCTGTCCCTTTCGGATTTGGTCCACCAAGGGGCCGTTGCAAGTGGGGGGTTAATGAATCGATGCTGCGAGCTACGTAAAACGGTTGGGAATCCCCCATAGTGTTCGAGGCCAACCGAATTCTCGTGTTGGCGGGCATTGGCTAACTTTCTCCTAATAGAACTGAACGAGATACCTGGAAGAAGTAACCAGCTGCTACCGCTTAAGACCAATTTCGCTATTTCGCCAAGTGGCAAAATGCTAACACCGGCGATTTGGATTGTCAACATATAAATCTAGAACTTAATATTGTAAGTCCTTACTATACCACAATTCAGACGAATTTCGGCGTTATTATCGGTATTTGTGTAATTATTGTTGCATCACACAGTGTTCCCGGCCAAACGGCTTTACGAAGCCTCGGAAGATACAGCCAGGGTAGGTGCGTATTGAGAAGGGGAAGAGTGGCTTACCGTGCTCAGTGGGGCGCTGGATACAGGAGGGTTTATAGCCGTTTAGGAGAGGGGGGTTACGGATTTTGTAGGTGGCAGTGTTTAGTGCGGGAATGGAATCGCTTTTCGGGTTAAGAATCGCAATAGCGGTGAATAGCGTGTGCCGCTGAGGAGTTGTCGCCTCCCTTCAGCTCACTTGGGTAAGCGACTAACCGGGAGTCTTTATGGGGGCAAGGCAGTCATTAAATGCGGCGTAGTTTGGGGTCGAGGGTGTCGCGCATCCAGTCGCCGAAGAAGTTGAAGGCTAGGACGACGATGGTGATGGCCAGGCCGGGGAGGAGGGATAGCCACCAGACTGGCAGCAATACCGCGCGTCCTTCCGACACCATAATTCCCCAAGCGGGGTCGCCCGGAGGGAGACCTAGCCCGAGGAAGGAGAGGGAAGCTTCCAGGAGGATGACCTGGCCGACCTGGAGGCTGGTGATGACCAGCAGGGTGTTGATGGTGTTTGGGAAGATGTGGCGGGCGATGATGACCGGTGAGGAGAGGCCGGCGATCCGGGCGAAAGTGACGAAGTCGAGCTCCTTGATAGATAGGACGTCGCCCCGGATCATGCGGGCGAATCTAGCCCAAACGGTAACGACTACGGCCAGGATGATGTTTTCGATGCCGGCTCCCAGAATGGTGACGATGATCATGGCGACGAGGACGGTGGGGAAGCCGAGGGCAGCGTCGGCGGCGCGCATGATTAGGATATCGATCCAACCGCCCCGGTAACCGGCGGTGAGGCCGAGAACGGTGCCGACGAAGGCGCCGGTGCCGAGGGCGATCAGGGATATGAAGACCGACGTGCGGGCGCCGTAGATAAGGCGGGAGAGCATATCGCGTCCCAGGATGTCGGTACCGAGGGGGAAATCGGCGTTTTCGAAGGGCGCGAGGCGGCCTTCTAGCATGGAGATAGCCGTTGGGTCGTGGGGAGCGAGGAGAGGGGCGAAGACGGCGCAAATTAGGAGGACGGCCATGATGAAGATGGGGATCCAAGGCAGCTTGAGACGGCGGATTCTTGTCGGGAGGCTCGCGAGTTGTTGAGCCGGAGCGGTAGTTATTTGGGGTTCAGCAGCCATGGCGGCCTCCTAGGCTATTGGACGCGGATACGGGGATTGACGTAGGCGTAAAGGATATCGACGAGGAGGGCGGTGATGATGTAGAAAAGTCCGGCGGCCATGATGGTGGCCTGGACGATGGGGAAGTCGCGGCGGTTGATGCCTTCCAGCATCAACCGGCCGATGCCGGGCCAGGCGAAGACGACTTCAACGGCGACGGAACCGTTGAGCAGTCCAGCTAGAGTGAGGCCGCCGAAGGTCAACAGGGGAATGACGGCGTTTTTGAGGGCATGCTTCCAGACAACCAAACGCTCATGCAAGCCCTTGACTCGGGCGAATTTCACGTATTCGCTGTCCAGGACGTCCAACATGCTGGAGCGGCCCAGGCGGACCATGCCGGCCATGGCGGACCAACCCAAGACGAAAGCTGGCAGGACAAAGTGCTCAACCCCACCCCTACCATAAGTGGGCAGCCAACCCAAATAGGCCCCAAATAGCAGGATTAACATGATCGCAATCCAGAAATTGGGGGTGGCGATGCCCAGAATAGCAAAGAATTTTCCAAAGGTATCAAGGAGCGAATCCCTTTTCAGAGCCGACACAATCCCCAACGGAATCCCGATTACTACGCTCAACAGGAAAGCGGCGCCGGCCAGTTGCAGGGTGGCGGGCAGCCTTTCCAAGAGGACGTCCCGAGCGGACCTACGCATCAGGTGGGACCGTCCGAAGTCGCCCCGCATTATGTCGGTCAGGAAGTCGGCGTACTGCACGACCAGAGGCCGGTCCAACCCCAGGTTCTTCTTAATCTGCTCATAATCCGTGTCAAGGGCTTCCGGCCCCAGCAGCAGAACGGCGGCGTCGCCGCTGAGGTGGACGCTCAGGAATACCGCGACGCTGAGAATCCAGAGGGTGAACAGAGCCTGTAACAGCCGTGAGAGGATGAACCGTTGCATGGGCAATCTCCATGCCATTCAAATCTCGTCAACCTGGTGTTGAGGGCCCCAGACCTATCGGGTTCGCCACGGTCTGGGGCCCTTCGGAAGGCGCTCAATCCAGCGGGCAGTTTCCTGGTTGGAAAGTGGGCCCCCTGAGACCAAAGGGTGGGATCACTCCTTCAATTTAAGAGTGTGGATGGCGGACGGGTAGAAGGACAGAGAGAACGGCTGCCAGGTCTGGACCCGAGAACTGACCGCCCAGGGGATGTTCACATAGCCAATTCCCATTTCGTAGTTCTCGTCCCGCAACCGCTGGTACATTTGACTGAGGGCCTCGACGCGGGCGTTTTGGTCGGTAACCCCCAGAGCATCTTGCACCAATTGGAAAAGCTCGGGGTCATTGTGTAATCTACCCTTGTGAGTTGGGGTACCGTAAGCGCTACGGGAGATGCTGGCGGCGTCGATTCGGGCTTCATTGTCCCGCCAAAGGATTTGGCCGTTGAGCTCCTGGGCCAGGGTGCCTTTCTTGAGGGTTGACTCATCACCGACACGGACTTCGACTTCCAAGCCCAGTTCTTTGCGCCAGAAGTCGGCGGCGACTTGGGCCGACTCCGGCAAGAAGGGCATGGCGGTGGAAGTCCAGGTGTTGATGATCAAGGGCCCCACGCCTTCCCCGCCGGGGTACCCTGCCTCGGCTAGCAACTGCCGGGCCTTTTCAGGGTCGAAGGGGCGGGGGTCCAGCGCCGGGCTGTAGCCGATGGTGCTGGGGGTGGTGGCGGCCCAACCCTTGGCTTCCATGACCTCGGAGCCGCCGTAAAGCCGCTCGCTAATCAGCTCTTTGTCGATAGCGTAGTCCAGAGCCTGACGGAAGCGTTTATCATCGCAGGGGTAGGATTCGGCGGGATTATTGTGGCATCCCAACAACATAATCCGGAAGTAGATACCTTCCCGGCCAAAAATTAGCCGGCCTCCGCCAGATTCAACCTGGTCTTTCGCGTCCAGGCTGACCGGGGCCAGGTCGGCATCACCGGCACGGATGGCGGCAACGCGAGTTGCTTCTTCGGGGACGAGGCGGAGGTCCAAGTTGGAGAAATTGACCCGGCGGTCCTCGGGGAGGCCGTTGTCGGGCTGGTAGTAGTAGTCGTCAAACCGCTCGAACTGCATAACCTCGGCGGCGATGTGATTGGTCAGGCGCATGGGTCCGGCGCCGATCGGGTTGCGGGCGTAGGCCTCAACGGCAACTTCCTCGTAGAGTTGGTCGCGCTTGGGGAGGATTACGTAGGGACTGGGACTGGCGGCTGAGAAGCTGCCGACGTCGAAACCAGCATCGGAGATTCCAATGGTAATGCTCACCGTGTCGGGGCCGGTCTGCTCGATGGCCTCGACAATACGGGCCCGGGAGTGGGCGCCGCTTTGGGTAGTCCATTCCACCGACTCTGGGCTCCACATATGCTGCCAGGTCCAAAGAATGTCTTCCGCGGTGACCTCGGTACCGTCGTGGAATTGGACGCCCGGGCGGAGTTTGACCCACCAAGTCTTGGCATCGTTTTCCAGACCCCACTCGCTGGCCATGCCGGGGAGCAATTCTCCAAGGTCGTTGGTTTCGAGCAGGAATCCGCCGAAGAAGCGGATGTAGTTGTTGCTCCCTCCAACATCGAAGGCGTAGTCGAAGTTTTCGCTGCCCAAGCCGCCGATCATCCAGGTGACAGTGCCCGGGTGTACCGTGACTTCGGACGGAGCTTCGGCTGGTTCGACCGCGGCTGCGGGGGCTTGGTCCGGCTGGGCCACCGGTTGCTGCGCCGCTGAAGTGTCAACGGGTTGAGGGTCTTGAGCGGGTGCGGCGGCGCTGCCGCAGGCCACCGCCAGCGCCAGAACCAAGATGAGGGCGGGAAGAAACCACTTGATGGGTCTTGGGATGGGACGAACCAAATATTCCATTGTATCCCCCTATTCCATTTCGGTACTTTCAGGCTTGATACAAACAGTGGCCATTCCCATAAATTGGAACGGTCCTGTTGAAAGAACGGCCGGCGTTTGAAATGTAAAGTTGCTGGGGCGAGGATTTCAGGGTCGAAAATGGCGGCAAGATACGACCCTTTCATACTCCCGGTCGAAACGTGGCAACATCCTAGCATTGGGTTAACGGATTGTCAATCATGGGGTCGAAGTTTGTAACCTAAGTGTCGTCTTGGCGATAAGGTGTTACGATTCCTCATCACTTATTTCCCATAAATTCGCAATAAACGGCTGACAATAGCGAGGCTATCGTAGCTGGCCGGGGAGGGGAAGCGGCTGAAAAGCGGGTTAGCTGGAGGGGAGTTATTCCCGGTCGGTGGGGGCCGCGGCCAGGGTGGTCATGTCGGTGCGGGTCCGGCGGGACTGGTCCCGCTTCAGGTAGAACCATTGCTGGCCCAGGCCGATCAGGGTGGCCAGCACCGTGCCGTGGGCGGCGGCGCTGAGGTGGACAGTGGAGTCCAGGGCGAACCGGCTCCACCAGTAGGTGGGGTCGACGCCGGGGCCGTATTCCAGGGCCACGTAGACCCCTATGATGCTGATGGCGCAGACGCAGGCCAGCACCCCGGCGGAGGTATAACGGTTCCAGCGCAGGCTAACCCAGGCCAGGTAAGCCCCGGTGCCGGCTCCCAAGCCGATGCAGACCATGTGGAGGGCCACGTGGAATTCCAGGGACCAAGGGTAGCCCAAGACCAAGTTGATAACCCGGCCGGTGAGGTCTCCCACAAAGGCGAGGACGATGGCGCTGATGAACCCAGCCCCAGTGCGTCCCAGATATACGAGATAATTCGACATAGGTCTCCCTACGGAGGATTGGGGATTCTTTCCGGCGACCGGCGCCGGCAGCGTTTGGCATTTTTGTCGTTGATGCTATAATACACCATTGGAAAAAGGGGCATCACCCCCAACAACCCAAACAAAACCCAGTAGGAGGACCGGCTGTATGCAGCAACACAACAGGGAACGATTCGAAGCCGGCGCGGTGACCTTCATCGTGCAACATGAGCTTTGGGATGGGAACCTTCAGGACCATTCCGACCAAGGCGTGGCTATCCTGGTGCAGGCGAACGACACCACCGTATTACGTTTCAACTGCTTCGACCTGGAGCGGAGCTACGTGTACGGCCCCGAGGGCAAGAACAAGCTTTGCCGCATGGACCCCGTCGTCGACGGCAACCCCATTGGCTGGTCGGTGAAGCAGATTGGCGCTAATCTTCAGGCGATGGTCACCGAATCCGGTTATGAAGATGTCGCCAAGAGCATCGACATGTCCAAGGTAAAGGAAGTCCTGGGCGAAGTCGACGCCAAGGCGCGGGAACTGTTTGCCACCGGACGCAACACCGTGAAGCATAACCGGGGCACCGAGATGTTCGAGGCCGGCAACTTCCGGTTTGGGCTGGAGATGCGGAAACAGGCCGGCGGCGACGGCGGCCTGGCCATTCACGTTTTGGCCGACCTGGCCGGCACCCCCGGCCGGACCTACATGGAAGAGACCGAACTGCTGGCCTTCGACTGCTTCCGGCTGGACCCCCACTACCACTACGGCCCGCGGAACAAGAACCACCGGATTTTCTGGGACAAGACCATTGTGGAGGACACTCTGGAGTGGACCCTGGAGAAGTTCCGGACCGGCAAGCTTCGGGACATGATCGCCCGCGCCGGCTACCCGGGCGTGGCCTCCGATTATGACCAGGGCGTGGTCGACGAGATTTTCCCGGCACTGGCCCAGCGGGCTCGGGAAATCCAGGCCCAGGACCTCCCCGCCGAACCCACCCCCAACCTGGTCCCCCGCTAAGCAACCGTTTCATATTGGGTTCGACCTTAGAGGGCGCCGGAAACGGCGTCCTCTTTCTTGTTTGACTCCAAGCAATTACCGGAAGGGTCATCTTTGAAACCCTAAACTAAAAAAGAAAGAGGCCCCCGAGGGAGCCTCCTTGGGAATACCGGTGGCTGAGCCTGCGGTTCAGTAGAGGTGGCAGGAGACCTTGTGTTCCGGCGACAGTTCCCGAAGCTCGGGGATATCCTCGGAGCAGCGGTCCATTACGAAGGGGCAGCGGGTATGGAAAGTGCAACCCGAAGGCGGGTTCAGGGGTGAAGGAACCTCGCCGGACAGGACCAGGTCTTCCCGTTGGATGTCCGGGTGGGCCGGCAGGGAGGCGGAAATCAGGGCTTTGGTGTAGGGGTGCATGGGGTTGTTGAACAGCTCCCGGGTGGGGGCTTCCTCCACCATCTTGCCCAGGTACATGACGCCGACCTGGTGGCTCATGTAGCGCACGGTGGCCAGGTTGTGGGCGATGAGCAGGTAGCTGACGCCGTATTGGTCCTGTAGCTGCTTCAGCAGGTTCATAATCTGGGCGCGGATGGAAACGTCTAGGGCCGAAACCGGCTCGTCCAACACGATGACCTGGGGCTGGAGGGAGAGGGCGCGGGCGATGGCGATGCGCTGGCGTTGTCCGCCGCTGAACTCGTGGGGGTAATAGTCGGCCTGGAAGTTGTGCAGGCCCACGTCCAGAAGGAGGCGTTCCAGGTTTTCCCGGGCCTCGTGCTTGCCCATGCTCTGGTTGGTAAGCAGGGGCTCCAGGATGATGGAGCCGACCTTCATGCGGGGGTTCAGGGAGCTCCAGGGGTCCTGGAACACCGCTTGGACCGAGGACCGGTAGGTTTTACGGTCGGCGTTGGTGAAATCGGCCATGTTCTTGCCGTTAAACCGGATGAGGCCGTCGGTGGGATTTTCCACCAAGAGCACCATTTTCGCCGTGGTGGTCTTGCCGCAACCGGACTCGCCCACCAGGCTGTAGGTCTGGCCTTGCCGGATGGCGAAGGAAATCCCGTCGACGGCCTTAACCTGGCCGATGGCGTGCCTGATGATGAGGCCCCGGGTGACCGGGAAATACTTTTGGCAGTTTTCCAGTTCGATGACAACGTCGGTGGATTGTGAAGTTGCGGTAGTCATATTAATCTCCCGCCAGTTTCCAGCAAGTTGCGCTATGGTTTTCCCCCGCCTGGAACACCGGGGGAAACTCTTCGCGGCAGTGGTCCATGACGTAAGGGCACCGGTCGGCGAAAGTACAGCCGACGGGCAGGTTGTCCAGGGCAGGCGGCTGTCCCTCGATAGAGTAAAGGAACTCTACCTCTTCGTCCACATTGGGGACCGACCGCATCAGGGCTTCGGTGTAGGGGTGGGCGGGGTGGTTGAAGAGGTCTCGGACATCGGCGATTTCGGCCACCTTGCCGGCGTACATCACCGCCACCCGGTCGCACATCTTGGCCACGATGCCGAAGTCGTGGGTAATGAAGATGATGGACATGCCGGTTTCTTGCTGCAGCTCTTTGAGCAGGGTTAGATATTGGTATTGGATGGTAGCGTCGAGGGAGGTGGTGGCTTCGTCGGCGATCAGGACCTTGGGGGCCCCGGCGATGGCGATGGCGCCCACTACCCGCTGGCGCATACCGCCGCTCATCTGGTGGGGGAAGTTGCTGAACCGGATTTCGGGCGAAGCAATCTTCACCTTTTGCAACAGTTCAATGGCTTTCTCCTTGAGCCCCATGGGCCGCTGGTCCTTGCCCTGGCGGACGGTTTCGACAAGCTGGTTGCCCACCGTGAAGACCGGGTTAAGGGAGGTCATGGGGTCCTGAAGAATCATGCAGATGTCCCGGCCGCGGATGTGCTGCATCTCGGCCTGGGTCTTCTCCACCAGGTCCTCGCCCTCGAAGAGGATTTTACCCTCGACGATTTGGCCCGCCGGTTGTGGGACCAGCCGCATCAGGGAGAGAGCGGTCATACTTTTTCCGGAGCCGGACTCGCCCACAATGCCCAGGGTTTCACCGGCGTTGAGGGTGAAGCTCACCCCGTCCACCGCTTTAACGACCCCGGTGCGGGTGAAAAAGTAGGTCTTGAGGTCCTGAACGTCCAATACAGGAGCTTGCGCCATTTCTCTACTCCGCCGCGAAGATTTAGGTCCGCCGCAGTTTGGGGTCCAGTGTATCACGCAGCCAGTCGCCAAAGAGGTTCATGGCTATGACCACGGTGGTGATGGCCAGGCCGGGCAGCAAGGACAACCACCAAACGTTTATGAGGTTGTTCCGCCCTTCCGCAACCATGATACCCCAAGCGGGTTCGCCGGGGGGCACTCCCACGCCCAGGAAGCTCAACGAGGCTTCCAGCAGGATGGTCTGGCCCACCAGGAGGCTGACCACGATGAGCACCGTATTGACCACGTTGGGGAAGATGTGGCGATACATAATCGTGTGGGCCGGGACTCCGGCCACCACCGCCATCACCACAAAGTCGCGTTCTTTTAACGTAAGGACCTCGCCCCGGATTTGGCGGGCGAATCGGGCCCAGACGGTTGCCATGATGGCGATGATAACGTTAAGAAATTTGATGGTGGATGCTAGCACGGTGGGGGTTTGTTGTCAAGGTTTTAGAAGCGGGGTAATTGTTCAGAATTAAGGGGTTAGCTCAACCCAGGGTCCGTCATTCCGGCCCCCGAGCCGGAATCCAGGAATCCCGTGCAATTCCAACGCTGGTCTCTCCCTGACCATTCTGGATTCCGGCTCAAAGCCTGCCCCGTGCCCGATACGGGGGCCGGAATGACGGTCTAATGTTGGGATGACTCCTCAAGTCTGAACAGTTACGACCGGGGAGTTGCTGGCGGAGAGGGCGTCCGTATTATTAACGTGGTTTATACGCTTATTATAGGGGTTAATGAGACATATATTGGGTGTAGTATACCTAAACGTATACCACCGTTTTCGGCTGAGGTTTAGCCCGGGAGCGGCAGTAGTCAGTCAACTTTGGAATCGAAAGGGTAAAGGCGGTGAAGTTTGGATCGGGCGTCCTGGGTTTTGAACCGCCACTTGATACCAACTCGGGCGGCGTTGCGCTCCCGCACCAGTGCCTGGACTTCCCTCCCGAGCGCATCCTCGTCGGGGAGCCGCTGCTTCAGGCAGCAGCGGGACAGCACGCTGAACTCGATTTCCGCCATATTCAACCAACTCCCGTGCTTCGGGGTGTAGTGGAACTCCAGCCGTTTCGCAATCCGCCGGGCCTCGGCCGCTGGGAACGTCTCGTACAGCGACCCCGCGCGGTGGGTGTTGAGATTGTCCAGGACCACCCGCACCACTGGGACCTCCGGATAGGCTTCATCCACCAGCCAGCGCATCTGGTGGGCGAAGTCCTGCATGGTGCGCCGCTGGGTCACCGCCACCTGCCACCACCCGGCCAGCGGCTCGCAGGCCAGGAACAGATTGCGGGTGCCTTCCCGCCGGTATTCGTAGTCCTGCCGCCGGGGAAGTCCAGGCCGGGGCGGCAGAGAGGGCCGGGTCTCCGCCAGCAACTGGGTGGAGGTCTCGTCAAAGCAGACCACCGGACGCTGGGGGTCATACGGTTCGGCGTACAGGTCCAGCACGTCCTCCATGTTGGCCACGAACTCGGCGCTCACCTTGGGGATGCACCACTCCTGCTTCTGCCACGGCTTGAGAACGTTTTTTTGAGACGCTTACGCACTCCCTCGTGGGACATGGAGGACGCCAGCCCCAGTTCCACCACCTTGCCAGCCAGCAGGCGCAGGGTCCAGTGGTCGTGGCCCTCCGGCGCTGGACTGCAGGCCAACGCGATGAGGTGGGCTTCGCTCCGGTCGTCCAACTTCCGATGCCGGTTGACCTGGCGCCGGTCCCACAGGGCCCCGTCCAACCCTTCCTCGGTAAAGCGCTGCTTAATCCGGTACACGGTGCCCAGCGCCACATCCAGCGCCTCGGCCACCTTGGGAGCGGCCCAACTGTCGTCGCTCTTGAGGAGAATCCGCGCCCTGGCGGTCACTCGGGCCGAGCTTTTCCCAACCCGAATCAGATTCTGGAGTTCTTCCCGTTGTTCCGGCGCCAGCCGCACGGCGTACTTGTCCCTGATCATCACTGCCCCCCCCCCATCAGAACTTCATCCCAAGCAGTATACGACTATCGGCCAGATTCCTGTATGACTTTCAACATCAAGGTTGACTGACTACTAGTAGGCGAACATCTTTGAAATGAGGATTAGTTGAGGTCGGCCTGATTGCCCGGCAACACTTGGGCAATGCCACTCTCCCTGCAGGCTGCGAACTCCTAAGACCATCAATTCAAAACTGTTGGACTACTATAGATCTTTTTCTTTTTCACGCTCAGATGGCGGTTTCCCGGGAGTCGGCGTGTGGAAATTTCTGTTGTCCCGGGGTGATGGCCGGTTCGTGGCCCTGGGTCCTGGCCTGGTCCAGGAGTTAGCCGTTGTGCTGTACCTCAGCCCTGGAGTTGGGCCAGGTTGGCGGCGAGGTTGTAGGCTCCTCTAGGCCAAGTGGGGCGGAACCAGGCCCTGGGTGTCGTCTGGATGCTGGTCTCTGGGATCCTTGGGAATCGCCCCAGATTCCCGGTGGGAGGCTATCATTCTCCGGATTGGTCCTGTCCGGTTTTGGTTCCCACCAGCAGGCTCATTAAGAGACCGACTGCGGATATCAGGAAGCTCGCAAAAGATATTCCTATGATGTACAGGGTTGCTTCCCCGATCCTGTCCAGCACTGGTGGGTATGTCATCCCGAAGAGAGTCCGTTGCCCCAGCATGAAGACTCCTATGAGGGTGATGACGAAGACGGCGATCGCAGCCATGCCGGTGGCTGCCGATGCTGCCGTTCCGATGGTCGCCCACCGGGTGAATCTGTTTTGTTTACTCAGCCATTCCTGCATTTTGTCCTCTGCTCCAGTATGGGGTGTGTGGTTAGTCTTGGCATGCCGCTGTCCCGGGCCGCGACTGGAGGTCTTGGGTGGAGGTTCGGGTTCTTGGCTTGGAAGTCTGTGCTTCCACAGCCGCCGCGCCCCCCGGGAGAAGGGCGGAGGCCGATTCAGGTGTCCCAGATGGTGGACGTTCTGACCTTCATCATTGCTCGGGATATGAAATGGTCTTGATCTGGTCCTCCACCTTGAAAGTGCAGGTTGTCCTGCCGTCCTGGTGGTTTGATTCCATGTGTTGGACAATCTTGCCGTCGACGGTCAGCACCGTATCCGGGATCCCAGCTATGTCTCTCATGCGGCAGATGGTTTCCAGACTGTCCACTTCAAGACTCGCTGGCCACTCGAATCCCTGGATTTCCAGTTGTTCGAGGGCTGGAAGTTGGCTTATAAAGTCTCTGGGGATCACCGGGCGGGCTTGGCCCCGGTTTTGGGTAGCTACTATGCTGATGTGCTTGAGTTGGTTCAGGCCTGCCAGGTGTGTACTGGATATCTCCTTTAGGCCCGCCAGGCGGATGTATTTGATCTGCTCCAAGTGGCTCAGTGGGTTACCCTCCAGGGTGAGGGCGAAGGGGCTTTGGATGTCGAGAAGTTCCAGTCCCTCCAGTCCGGTGAATGTTCCCGGGGTGATGGTGAGGGAGTCGGGTTTCTCGTCCTTTTGCCACCCATCTGGGTTGATCTTGATGACCAACTGCTGAAGGCTGGGCAGCCCTGTGAAGGTCTCCTCCGGCGGGAGTTCCCGGAGCCTGTGGATTATGAGTCCCTGGAGGTTGGGCATATGGTCGAAGTCCCCTGGTTTCACGCTGGGAGTCTCCAACCCCAGGTTCCTGATCCTGAAAAGTTCGCTCTCGTTGATGATCTGGCAGGACGGGATGCTGAGGTCCTGGATGATTTGCTCCTGTACTTCGGGCGTACGCCAGCAGATATTGTTCTTAGAACCTGTTTGCAATCTCTAAAATATGATAAGTTGAGACGATTACCGGAGGGAGGGGCAATCATGTCTCATTCCTATCCCAGCGACATCAGCCGGGAGCAATTTACCCGGATTCTGCCGGATTTGGAGTCGGCCCGCCGCCGGACCAAGCCCCGCACCGTGGACTTGTACGACGTTTTCTGCGGGGTGCTCTATCTTTTGAAAAGCGGGTGCCAGTGGCGGATGCTCCCTGCGGACTTCCCCAATTGGGGCACCTGCTACCAGTATTTCCAGCAATGGAGCGAGCGGCCTGACCCAGAGCAAGAGTCCATTCTGGAGCAAGTCTTAAAAAAAATTGGTTGGCGCGGCCCGGAGAAGCAATGGTCGGAAAGAGCAGAGCAGCTTCTGCATCGTGGACTCCCAGAGCGTCAAGAACACGGACAGCGCCGAGCAGAAGGGCTATGACGCGGGGAAGAAGGTGTCTGGAATCAAGCGCCACATCGCGGTGGATACTCAGGGGTTGCCCCATGCGATCCACGTGACCACGGCGAACGTCACCGACCGGGCTGGGGCTTTGGCGATGTTTGACCAGCACCGGGACGGCCTCAGCTTGGTGCAGAACGTGCTGGTGGACGGGGGTTACACTGGGGAGCCCTTTGCCGCTGGGGTGCAGAGCCTGCTGGGAGCGTCGGTGGAGGTGGTGAAACGCAATGAGATGCACACCTTCGTAGTACTGCCGAAGCGATGGGTGGTGGAGCGGTCTTTCGCCTGGCTGGAAAAGTGCCGCCGACTCTGGAAGAACTGCGAAAGAAAGCTCGATACCAGCCTGCAAATGGTCGTGCTTGCCTTCGCGGCGCTAATCCTGAAGAGATTGTAAACAGGTTCTTAATGCCTGCGGATCTGTTGGCTTCCCCCATCTGCGGGTTCTGAGTCGGTGTCTCCTGGGGTTCCTCTATCTGCGGAGCGTCCGTCTGTGAACGCCGGGTGTCGTCGGGAATGGTCGGTTGCACAGCTACTTCGGTAGTGCTGGTTGGAGCAGGTTCTCCTGAGTCAGTTCTGGATTCCGCGAGCTCTTCCCTGAAAGTACTGGGGGTGTCTCGGCCATTTGAACATCCAGCCCCGGCGGTGATGGCCAGGGCTAGTATCAGGAGCGCTATGGCTCCTGGGTTCAGACTGTTCCTGGCAACTATCCTTAATCCCATGCTGTTTGCACCTCAATCCTATGGGGGTGAGTTAATCTTATCGGTCATGGAGGGGTGTTCATTTTATCCGGAAGGGAGTTCCGGAGTCTGGCGAGCAAGGCCGTGCTGTCTGGAGGCCACCAGTGCGTCAATTGAAACAGGGGGTTGGGTGGCTGTACCGCGGTCCTACATTTGGCTCAGGTTGGCGGCTAAGTTGTAGGCGAACCAGCCATCTCCCGTCCTGAAGGTCTGGGGCTTGGCGGTCTGGGCGTCCCGCATAATGCCGAACCCATCGTTGTATGGGTCGAAACGCACGATCCTGTCGTACCGGACCCGGAACTTCTTCCTGTTGCCGGCGAAGTAGATGTGTTTGGTCGTGAGGCCCAGGAGTCCGGTATCGGCATGGATGGTTTCCTCCCACTCGATGGGCCGGCTCCTGAAGGTGCTGGGCCGGTAGTAGACCCCTCGGGCGACCCTGATGCTCAGTCCATGGGAGCTGCCCTGGCGTTCCCGGCGCACGACGGTCTCCAGGTAGTCGACGTCCTGGAGGACCCATACAAGCTGCTCCGACTTCATCAGGTTGAACGGGATGGTGCCGGTGATGTTCTGCCGCTGGGGGACGATCCTCTGGGTGACCGCGGCCTAGACCAGGCTGGTCTGGAGGCTGACGCTGAAGCGTTCGTTCTGGTGCAGGTCGACTGCGAACCAATCCACCAGCAGATCCGGGTCACATTGACGGCATCATGCTATCCTCGAGGCATTGCCTGGGGAATCTCGCCTTTGGTCCGGGAGTGGTGGTCTGTGACGTTGCTCCGTTGGATAAGGGTCTCTGCCCACGTGGGCCTGTTCTTGGTGGCCCTGGTTGTCTTTACCCTGGGCACGGGTGTGGGCCTCGCCCGGAACCCCACGGCAGGGACTCTCCTCTGGCTGGCTGCGGCGCTGATTGTTGCCGGGAACATCTGGTGGATAATGAGGAGTTCACGTCGGTAGATTTCGGGACGGGGAAGCGCAGCGCTCTCGTCCGGGGTGTCCCCGTCCCTCCTTGGGTCTTTTTGCCTTTGTTGCGGTGCCCTCAGTTCGCAGTTTCTTCTCCACCTGGTAGGTTGCCCTTGGGGTTGTTGTCTCATGTGCGGGGGGCTTCATCAGTTCGTACTGTCCCGCGGTGATGGTCGGTTCGTAACCCTGGGTCTCGGCCTGGTCCAGGAGTTTGCTGTTGTGCTGTGCCTCAGCCCTGCTGCTGGGACAAATTCACGGCCAGGTTGTAGGCAAACCAGCCATCGCCCGTCCGGAAGGTCTGGGGCTTGGCGGTCTGGGCGTCTCGGCATAGGCTCAGATCCCGGGCTGGCCTTTCTGGTGCTGAACAGTGCGGCCGGACTCACAGGACCGCGGTGAGCAGTGCGGTGGCAGCGATGGCCGATGCCGTCAGCGTGATGGTCAGGACCACCGCCATCCTTTTCTTCCACCTGGCCTCGGTGGCCGAGATGACCTCCAGGGTCTTCTGCTGCTGTTCCCGGACGGTGGCGGTCCGGTGCTCCCTGAGCCTGGAGTCTATATTTCTGGCGTTCGTTCTGATCGCTTCGTCCAGCTTCTTGGCCAGGTCCTGGGTGGTGTCGGAACAGATCTTCCGGTACTGCTCGAGCTGTTCCTCCTGTTCCCTCCTGGCCTCCTCGGCTGCTGCTGTGTTCCGCCGACTGTGGGCTTTGTCCAGTTCTTCCCGGTGCTGGGCGGCCTCTTCTTGGTTCCGGTCGATCTCCGACTGGAGCTGCCCCATCAGCCGGTCGTGTTGCTCCCGATTCTCCCTGTTTCCTGTTTCCAGGTCCTGGAGCTTGCCGGAGTATTCCAGGGCGAGCCCCTCCAGGGTTTCCCGGAACTGCCCGATCGCCTCGTCGAGCTTCTGGTTGAAGTTCCGGTTCTGGTCGGAGCGGATTTCCCGAATGGCCCGGTCGAACTCAAGGTGGTAGGTTCGCTCGGTCTCCCGCCGGATTTTTTCGACGGTGGCGTCAGCCCTGTCCTGAGCGGCCGTCTCGATATCCTCGTGCTTCTGGATGTGGACGGCCAGGGTCGGGGTCTGATGGTCATCCTGTGGCCCGGTGGTTGCCGTGGGGTGTCCTTCCGGTCCATCTTCCGGGTTATCGTTGTTCACGAGGGGCTCCCCTGCAGCGCCGTCCGGTGGGCATTCCGGGTGGTCGGTGCTCGCAATGGTATCTCCGGCAGTGTTGTCCGGTCCGTGTTTCAGGTGCATTGGTTGATCTCCCCGTCAACTTCTGATTGTGTTGATACTACAACCAGTTGGGGAGCAGTGCCAGTCTGTCCTGGCTGGAGCCGGGGTGTTCTGGCAGCCCGTCCCGGCCGTAGGTCACCGCGTCCCGCAGGGCGCCGCACCAGGTGGCTCTGCCTTGCTCGTCCATGCCGGTGATCACCGGGCACAGGGCATTTTCTCCGCTGGGGGTGATGACCATGCGTCCGTGGC
This sequence comes from Dehalococcoidia bacterium, assembly GCA_965205495.1. Lineage (GTDB taxonomy): Bacteria > Chloroflexota > Dehalococcoidia > Lucifugimonadales > UBA3495 > CATOSK01. The sequence goes on along the minus strand of CBDBHA010000002.1, from coordinate 2,570,017 downwards.
CATTGGGGCATTCCGGCGGGAGCTCGTGCTGGCCGTCCCGGCAGTGCAGAAAGGTCCTCAGGCGTCGGCCTCTCTCCGCGGCTGTTTTCCGGGCGCAGGGTGGGCAGAGTACGTGGTCCATGTCGGATACTCTAGCCTATGACGGAGGGGCCCGTCTTGCCCTGGTTGTCAGCAGCATGTCTGTCCATCTCGCACGGCTGAGGTCTGGCTCCTTCAAGAGCAGGCAGCTGAAACTTGGTGGGCTTCCGTGGGAGTTTGGTAGCTTTCCAGCATCATGGGTTCCATCTTCTGGGCTGCCCTGGCGTCGGCGATCGCCTCTTGGCATCGGCCCAGCGCAGCGTATGCTCGGCTCCGATTCACCCGGCTGATTAAACCAAAGCCAAGGGTATGCACCTTCCCGGTCAATGTGTGGGGTGGATGGTCCGGGAGGGTATGCGAGCGGTGGGCAGCGGGGCTTTGGCAGTGACCAGACCCGGCCTCTGCCGAGTTGTGGCTGCTTGGTACGTCTGCGCCTTCATAATGCTCAACACGGATCATCTACTGCCCCCGGAGGTCGTCTTGGCGTCAGGAATCGTTCTGCTGACTGCCTTGCTAGCGATCCCGGCTTACGCTGTTGTCGCCAAATTCAGAGGCTGGTCTTTCCTTATGGGCCGGTCGGCGGTGGATGGAAGCTAGGCGACCTCCGTGGTTTCCCGGAGGTCGCCTGCCCGGTGTACCGCTGGGCGGCCGGTTCCCCAGAAGGCCGTTGTGGCCCGGTAGATCGGTGTGTCGATCTTTCCATCTTCGGCAGGCTTCCTCGAAGGTTACGGTTCTGCTCCCGGGCTTGCCGTCCCAGCTTAGCGGAAGGTTCCGGGCTGCTGAGGCTCCCGGGCATCACTCGATGCTCTCGCAGTAGGCCCCGGTGGGGTGTTCGACAAAGTAATACGCGGCTTCTTCGGCTTCACTCTCCCCGATGCACCGGTGGTACCGCTCCCCGGTCCTTCCCAGAGGATAGCCTACCCGGACCCGCGGGGCATCGACGGTTTCGGGAAGGAAGAGCGGCATGGTCAAGGGGTCATACTCGACCAGGTCCGTTTCCCGATCGTCCCCATGGTCAGGCACGGCATCGGGGTCGAAGGGTACCCAGTAGCCGTAAAAGACCTGCGGGTAGAAGAAGTGACACTCCCTGATGCCCGATGAGTTGTCGCTCATGCCGGCGGCCGAGACTATCCCCAGCCACTCCAGGTCCGCCCTGCCGTCCCACTCCCTCCGGTAGTCTGCCATGAAGTTCTCGTCGGGAACCCGGTCTCCGATGTGGGCGTAGCGGTACCGGCTCTGCTCCTGGAGGATGATGTAGGGTGGCTTGTCGGATTCCAGGAGTTCGTCCCCGCTCATGTCCAGCCACTGGAGGATCCTGACGTACTGGTTGGCGGTCTTGTACGCCAGGTCATTGTCCTCCCCGTAGTTCACCGCATCCGCCAACTGGGAGTAACGGCCAATGATGCGCTCCTCCACTGGCGGCGGTGCGTGTTGGACATGCTGGTCCGGCGGAGGGCGTTGTCCAGCTCCTGGAGGGTGCCGCCGCCGCCTTGCCCTATGGCGGCGCTTCTGGCCAGGCCGGTGATCCGGTCAGCTGAAGCCCGGTCTAGGGTGGTGGAGCCGGTAATAACGCTGGGGAGGTCCTGGTCGGCCATCCGGTCCCGGAAGGTCCTGAGGTTGGTTTCCTCGTCGGCGGTGAGGGTGCCGTCCTGCATAGCATGCTTGACGCCCTGGGCCCAGCCGTCGGCGATGGCCTGGGAGATGTCTTCCTCAGTAGCACGGGCCCTGGTGGCGATGGCCTGGAGGGTTGAGCGGAGGGTGGTCTCGTTGAAACTGGAGGTGCCGGCGGCCTGGGCGGCGAGCTGGGTCATCTCTTGGATGCCTGCCTGGTGGGTTTGCCGGCACTGGGCGTGGTCCCGTTGCAGGAGACCGGTCTTCTTGCCGCAATGGCGGCAGGTGCCGTTCAGGGACTGAAGGAATCGGGTTATGGGCATGATTGTTTCGCCCCAAGAATGGCGCCCGACTTCACACCGGCGCCCATTCTTCCGAGAGGAGTTCCGCCTGCTGGATTACCGTGTCGGTTGCTTTCTGTGCTTTGTCGGGTGGATATCCATGCTTCCGGAGGACCTGGCGCACTTTGATGCGCATGTTGGCCCGGACGCTCTCCCGGAGAGTCCAGTCGACTGTTACGTTGTTCCTGATCGTCTCCACGAGTTCCTGAGCGATGGCCCGGAGGGTGTCGTCGCCGAGAATCTTCACCGCGCTGTCGTTGGTCTCTAGGGCGTCGTAGAAGGCCAGTTCCTCTTCGGTGAGCCCCAATTCCTCCCCGCGGGCTGTGGCCTCCCTGATCTGCCTGGCGAGTTCCACGAGCTCCTCGATGACTTGGGCCGCCTCGATTGCCCGGTTCTGGTACTGGCGGATGGTCTCTTCCAGCATGCGGGCAAAGGACCGGGCCTGGACCATGTTCTGGCGCCTTCGGGTGGAGAGCTCTCCCTTTATCAGCTTCTGCAGCAAGTCCACCGCCAGGTTTCGGTGGGTCATGCCTTTCACTTCGTCCAGGAACTCGTCGGACAGCACCGAAATGTCCGGCTTCTTCAGCCCGGCTTCTGCGAAGATGTCCACGACTCCTTCCGATGCGACGGCCCTAGAAACAATCTGCCTGATGGCAGAGTCCAGATCACCGCTTGGGGTCCGGTCTCCCTCAGCCTTTTTCAGCATGGCAGTCCGGAGTTTCTGGAAGAACCTGACATCGCCCCGGATGCGCATGGCCTCTTCGTCCGGTACGGACAGGGCAAATGCCCTGGAGAGATCCAGTACGGCCTGAAGGAATCGCTCCTTTCCGCTATCCTGCGCCAGAATGTGTTGCTGGGCCCCGGCGATGATGTTCAGCGTCTCCTGTGGGGTCGCTGTACCCCACGAGGTCCAGTCAAACCCGTGGAGCATGTCGCAGCAGATCTCGTACTTCTCGAGCATCACGGCCACGGCGTCCGCCTGGTTGAAGGTGGCTCGGCCTCGGCCTCCGCTCTGGGTGTAGGTCTCCACCGCCTTTCTGAGGTCGTTGGCGAGGCCCAGGTAGTCGACGACCAGCCCTCCAGGCTTGTCCTTGAACACCCGGTTCACCCTGGTTATAGCCTGGAACAGGCCGTGCCCTTCCATGGGTTTGTCCAGGTACATTGTGTGCAGGCTGGGGGCGTCGAACCCGGTAAGCCACATGTCCCGGACCAGGACAATCCGGAACTGGTCGTCTGTATTCCGGAACCTGTTTCCCAGGGTGTCCCTCCGGTTCTTGGTCCTGATGTGCTGTTGCCAGTCTGGGGGATCCGTGGCTGATCCGGTCATGACGATCTTGATCTGACCCTTGGAGTCGTCTTCGTCGTACCAGTCAGGCCGGAGCCGGACCAGTTCCTTGTGGAGTTCAACGCAGATTCGGCGGCTCATGCAGACGATCATGGCCTTGCCGTCCATTTCCTCCAGCCGGTCCTCAAAGTGGGCGACGAGGTCCTGGGCGATCTGGGTGACCCGGTTTCCGGCTCCTACGACGGCCTCAAGTTGGGCCCACTTGGTCTTGAGGTTCTCCTTGTGTTCAATCTCCTCGCCCTCGGTTGCCTCCTCAAAGTCGGGGTCGATATTCGGTTTTTCCGACTCGTCCAGCACGAGCTTGGCCAGCCTGCTCTCGTAGTAGATGGGGACTGTGGCCTTGTCCTCTTCGGATCGCTGTATGTCGTAGACGCTGATGTAGTCCCCGAACACGGCCCGGGTGTTGGCATCCTCCAGCTCGATGGGGGTCCCTGTAAACCCGAGGAATGATGCATGGGGGAGGGCGGCCCTCAGGTGGCTGGCGAAGCCTGTAATGAAACCGTACTGGCTGCGGTGGGCTTCGTCGGCGATCACGACGATGTTGCGTCGGTCGGACAGGAGAGGATGGGTATCTCCCCTCTCGTCCGGGAAGAACTTCTGGATGGTGGTGAAGACCACGCCGCCGGCGCTGACGGAAAGTTTCTGCCGGAGGTCGGCCCTGCTGTCGGCCTGGCTTGGCGTCTGCCTCAGTAGGTCCTGGCAACGGGAGAAGGTGCCGAAAAGCTGGCCGTCCAGGTCGTTCCGGTCGGTCAGGACCACGATGGTCGGGTTTTCCATCGCTGGTTCCCGGACGATGACGCCGGTGTAGAACGCCATGGTCAGGCTCTTGCCCGACCCCTGGTTGTGCCAGACCACCCCGATGCGGCGGTCTCCGGGCGCCCCGCCTAGTCGGCTTCCCTCGGCCTGGTGGGTCAGGGCAGCTTCTCTCTGGAGTGCTGTGGCCCTGAGGGTTTCCTCCACGGCGGCCTGGACGGCGTGGAGTTGGTGGTAGCCGGCCAGTTTCTTTATCAGCTTCCCGCTGCCGTCGTTGTCGAAGACGGTGAAGTTCTTGACGAGGTTGAGGAACCGGCTGGGGTCGCAGGTCCCTTCGAGCATTACCTGCAACTGTGAGGTCTGGGGAGCATTGGTTTCTTCGCTCTCCATGGTCCTCCAGGGCTTGAACCACTCCTTGCCGGCGCCCAGTGGGCCGATGCGGGCCAGAATGCCGTCGGAGATGATCTGTATCTCGTTCATCGAGAACATCTCCGGGAGTTCCGCCTGGTAGGTCTGGAACTGGCTCCATGCTTCCCAGATGTCGGTGGATTCATCGGCGGGGTTCTTCAGCTCGATGTTTCCCAGGGGGAGGCCGTTGACGAAGAGCACGATGTCGAGTCGGCGGGTTTGTTGGTTCCCCTGGACGGTGAACTGGTTGACCGCCAGCCAGTCGTTCTCCTGTGGGTCCTCGAAGTCGATGATCTTCGCGGGTACTCCGCTCACCGTGCCGTCCGGCCCGCGTCTCTCCACGGTGATTCCGTTGATGAGGTCCAGGTGAAAGGACCGGTTTCTGGCTTCCTGGGTAGGCCCGTCCGGGTTGGTGATGCGGCGCAGGACTGTCTCAAGAGCCTCGTCGTCCAGGTCCGGGTTGAGCCGTTCCAGGGCATCTCTCAGGCGCCGTTCCAGGACAACCTCGGTGTAGTTGTCCCGCTCTTTGGCGGGAGTTCCGGGGGCGATCTCCGGCCCGTAGGCCGTTTCCCAACCCAGGTCTGGGAGAGCCTCCATGGCGGCCTGTTCAACGGTGGACTCGTTGAAGGATGTCACGTCTGATCCTTTCCCTCACACTGTTGGCACGACGGGTCGGGGGGTTGTTCCAGCTACTTGGCCGAGTGAATCAGGTTTTGCACTAATTCTAGTGCATATCTTTGGGTATCCACTCGATTTATGGTTACCCTGACTGGGAGTGTTGCTTCCGTTGGCGTGGATAGGTTCTCCGCATGTACTTCGCACCTTAGTGCCCCCCGAATTGGTTCAGTGTCATCATCGAAGAACAGTTCTGCAGCGAAGGGTTCTGGACCGCTTTGATGACGCCATTGTTCACATTCAAGGGTGAAGGACTCTTGTGGTTCTGCTGGTCTGCCCGGCTTGTAGTAGAAGCCGTTGGGGTCCCTTCGATAGGGGATCGTCGGTATTGTGCGCAAGTAGGGGAGGTCGAAGTTGAGTCCCTTGATCGGTATGTTCCAGAGTTCTGCTAAGGCTCCAATGCCCAAGAGGGTGTTGTTGAGGTCTCCCAGTTGTGGGACAACCGACTTCCACCGACCTTTAGGTGGTATGGGGGGACGTGGGAGTGCTAGTCCTTTCGGTGGTTTTGGCTCCTCTTCTAAGTCCTTATCTACATAGGCTGGAGGGCATATCTTGAAGTTGCCGAGCGCCGATATTAGTACTATTGCGTCGTTGCCTGGACGGCTTCCTTCGTTGGAAACGCTGAAGGTGAAGGACGGTTGGCCATCTTGGGACCGCAGTGCGTTGTGCAAGTTCGACAATACATTCTCGCAATCCTTGGCCCATTGGGGATAATCTTGTTGAGTGTATTTGGTTATCGCATCGGTCGGAGCAGGTGTGTATATCCATTGCGCGCCCACGATACGTTCTAAGGCTCCAGTTGCTGGTTCTTCGATAGGTTCCCGGGGCCCGAAGTCATCTTCCATAGGCAAATGGCTGGACAATCGTTGCAACATGGCTCGTCGGTCATCTTCAGACAAGGGTTGATAATGGTTGAACTCGATGTTCAACTCCTGGAGCGCCTCGCCTTCGTCATTGACCAATTCGATGTTGAATCTAGGCTCGGCCCTTTCGAACCGGGTGATTGTGTCTTTGAGTCTCCTGTTTTCCTTCTCCAACTCGTTGGGTTCCGGTTGGAGAAGCCATTTCTCTTTGATTGCCACGTATGGTAACCCTAGGAATCTGGCAGTTACCACCGGTCCGCGGTCATGGGTGAGCAGTCGTACGTCTCTTCCAGGGTTGGTTTGCATGAACCTATGCAAGTAGCCGACTAACTCGTCATCGGGTTTGCTATAGTCGAGGCGGTCCTTGAGTTCTGGGCTGGGTAGTCCGGGGCCTTCCAGGAAAAGCTTTACAACGGGGGTTGACTCCCGGACCAGCATATATTCCTCAACGCCGTCAATGATGGTCCCAAATATGCTGGATGTGGCACGGGCCTTCCTGCCGACACGGTCATTCCTGAGGTTCTTCTGATTGTCGATTTCTCTTTGCACCGTGCGGCAGACGATCAAGTTGACCTCTGTAAACTCCTTCCAGTCTGACCAGTCAAGTTGAGATGGTGGGTAGCATTGGATGAAGAAATTGGTATCAGGGAAGAGGAAAAGCGTCTGCTCAGGCATGAATTCCGCCATCTCCAATTCCCCATGCCCCAGGAACCAACTCGGGGAGCAGAGCATCCCTCTGGGCGGCAAGGCCAGTAGTTTCTCTGCGGCGGGTGAGGCTGTTCGCCAAGAATGCCTCGGCCTGTCGCTCGAATGCGTCAATCACCTGCTCCGACGGTATTATGGCTGGCAAAGACAGGACTGAGCTAGGCTGCACTGGTTGATGACTCTTCGACGTGCCTGTTACGAGGGTCTGGATAAGACTCCGAAATGCAGGTGTTTGGAAATAACAGTACACATAACTTCGTGGGAACGGCAGACGCGGAGATAGGGCCAAAAACTCAGTCGAACAGATTGCTCTTTCTCCAGCGGCCACGTCTACCAACCAGACTCTTTCTATCTCAGGATTTAGTTTTGAAAGCAGAACGACACCAGGTTGGACTACGGTCTTAGAACTCTTGATGCTTCCACCAAGATCCTGTTTGGGGACTTGTCCTAGATCATAAGCAGGGATGCTGAAATGGCTGAAAAGCGTATCGGGATACTTACTCGGGTTCTCATTCGTCCGAAGATGGGTAACTACTTCCGACAGTGTCTTAACGTCCCACCCCTCCGGTATCTCTCCCAACTCCGAGTCCACGAAGTCGTCGGGGAACAGGTCCCATAGCTCCGGCGGCAGGTAGGGGGCCTGACCCTCCAGCTTGGCTCGGACCGGGCCGAAGTCCACGAACCACGACTTGAACAGCGCCCGCGCCATCTCGTCCAGGGTCTGGTTCATCCGCCGGTTCAGCTCGATCTTGTCGTCCAGGGTGCCGAGGATGTGGGCGATGGCGCGCTGTTCGGGAAGGGGTGGAGTTAGCACGGAAATGCGGTTCATGTTTTCTTGAGTGAGTTTGGGCATTGTGGAGCCAGTCAAGTATCCGCTGACATCCAGTTGCGATAGCGCATACTTTAAAAAACGGGCATCAGCATTGCTGTTGCCACGCACGATATGGGCGTGGTTGTTGACCCAAAATTTTCCAGTAGCGAGAAAGGCGATTGGGGCAGTACGGGTTCGAAGGTTCTCTCCGTCTTCGGCGATTAGGAGATATTCACCATCGAACAGAAAGCCATCAACATAGTCTATGACCCCGGATGCGCCATAATAGGGGTAGGTACCCCGTCGTCTATTTCCTTGCTTCACGGGAACGCGGATAGAGTCGAAATTATCTGTCAGATCTCTTAATTCACACTTCCGCCACTCTCCTACTGTAGACTGCTCTGTTGCCATAATCAGGGGCACCCTTTGCATCTCTACAATTTGCTTGAATCTGGCGTCGACTAGGTTGAGGTCCACCACGTCAACGGTATAGGGGAGGTCCGATTCCTCGAAAGCGATCTCCAGCCCAACCATAACCCCATGGTCCAGGCTGGCATCGCCTTCCACCGCCAGGTCCAGGTCTGAAGAGTCCTTCGTAGTCCAGGTGGCCCGGCTTCCGAACACCCAGACCTTTACGCCGGCGGGAAGATGGGTACGCAGGATGTCCTGCACGATTTCGAGGTGGTCGGCCCGGATATCCACCGGGCTAGTCAAGGTGCTCATTCTTTTCCTGCAGCTGCTTCAGAAGATACCGCGCCTCTTCCAGGAATTCCGGGATGCCCTGAAAGACTCTTTCGGCCCGTTCATCGTTGTAGGTGTGGCTGGTGGTGCCGCGATTGGCGCGATGCCCCATCCAGGCGTCGAGTTCGGAGCGCAACAATCCCTGCTGCCCAGCTCTTCGAATCAAGTTCCGGAAAGACAGCTCGTCAACCTCCGCGGGATTGGCTGAGACCTGCTCCAGGTACCGCTTGATCATCCTGATGCTGAGTTCGTAGGTGAACTCGAACGCCTGGATAGCGCCTGCCCGCATCTGGTTCCGAATTATCGGGTATTGCCGAACGATGTCGGAGTCATACAGGACCAGGGATTCGCCCAGTTGGGCCACGGCGTTATCCAGCGGCGACAAATCGGGCTTCATTGCACCGTCTCCGGTTCTCCAAACCCCAGCCGCTCCAGGTTCTCGGCGATGGCGGCGTCCAGCCGGCGGGCTTCCTCCTGCTGTTCCCGCCACTGGGCGGCGAGGCGGGCCATCTTGTCCGGGAAGGGTTCACCGTCGTCAGCCTGGGGCTCTGCGCCGACGTACCTGCCGGGGGTCAGGACGTGGCCGTGTTTCTGCACCTCTTCCAGAGACGCGCTCTTGCAGAAGCCGGGGACGTCGGCGTAGTCGCCCGCCCCTTCCCCGCCCCGCCAGGCGTGGTAGGTTTCGGCAATGCGGGCGATGTCCTCTTGGGACAGGTCCCGGTGGGTGCGGTCCTCCATGTGGCCCATCTTGCGGGCATCAACGAACAATATCTCGCCCTGCCGGTCCCGGTGCTGACCGTTGCTGCGGCCCCGGGACAGGAACCACAGACAGGCGGGTATCTGGGTCGACCGGAACAGCTGGCCCGGCAGGGCAACTATGCAATCCACCAGGCCGGCCTCGATTATGTTCTTGCGTATCTCGCCCTCGTTGGACTGGTTGGAGGACATGGACCCGTTGGCGAGCACGAAGCTTGCTATCCCCCTAGGGGACAGGTGGTGGAGGAAGTGCTGGACCCAGGCGAAGTTGGCGTTTCCTGCGGGAGGCATCCCGTAGGTCCAGCGCTTGTCCTCCCTGAGTTGGTCGCCCTGCCATTCCTTTACGTTGAATGGGGGATTGGCCAGGATGTAGTCAGCTTTCAGGTTCGGGTGCCGGTCGTTTCGGAAGCTGTCCCCGTACTCGACCTGTCCTTCGATGCCCCGGATGGCCAGGTTCATCCTGGCGAGGCGCCAGGTGGTCTGGTTTGATTCCTGCCCGTAGATGGACAGGTTGTTCCTGGCCCTTCCGCCGTTGCCGTTGCCAGTAGCGTGAGCCTCGATGAACCTGATGGACTGAATGAACATTCCTGCTGATCCGCAGCAGGGGTCGTAGACCCGGCCCTGGTAGGGCTCGATCATTGACACCAGGAGCTGGACCACCGAGCGCGGGGTGTAGAACTCGCCCCCCTTCCGGCCCTCGGCCATGGCGAACTGCTCCAGGAAGTATTCGTAGACTCTCCCCAGGACGTCGGTGGCCTGGGCATCGGCGCCGCCGACCTTGATGTTGCTGACCAGGTCTATGACCTCTCCGAGCCGCTGTTTGTCCAGGGCGTCCCGCCCGTAGTCTTTGGGAAGGACACCCCTGAGGGCGGAATTGTCCCGCTCAATGGCGGTCATAGCCTGGTCTATGGTGGTCCCGTTGGTATTCTGCCTCGCTTGAGACTGGATGGTGGACCAACGGGCTTCCTTGGGGACCCAGAAGACATTGTTGGCGGTGTAGTAGTCCGGCTCCTCTGAGTCCATTCCCTCGTCTGCTTTGGATTCCAGTTCCTCGTGGAGCTCCTCGAAGGCGTCGGAGATGTATTTCAGGAAGATGAGGGGGAGGACGACGTGCTTGTACTCCGCGGCGTCAATGTTGCCTCGGAGGGTATCGGCAGCTTTCCAGAGTTGTGATTGGTACTCCCCGATATCGGGGGCGGTACTCTTAGGTTCGCTTTGATTCTTTGTTGGGGCCAATGTCCTCGCCTCCTGGATTTCTTCTCCTCGAGAATGCTGGAACACAGCGAATGTGAAGAGGTGCCCATTTCTTGAGAACCGGTGTTGATTTGGGGTGGGGCCCTTTGTGATTCTCTCACACGGGGCTTCTCGTCCACGTTTGGCTTCCCTGACTGGACAGTCTCCCTTATACCTATAGGCAAACGGACCACTTGTCATCGTTCTATGGGTTCGTAGGCGGGTCCGAATTTTTTGCCCTAGGATCAGGCTTCTTCGACCCCGGCGGCAATTTTAGCACACGGGGGATCGCCGTGAGAGTGGTGTGGTGCTGGCCCAAGATGGGAAGCTCCCGCGGGTGGCCCGGGTTGGAGAAGCCAGCCGTTGCGAGAGCCTGGCTGTCAGAGATGTGAGTTTCGGCGGAGCCTGGCTCTGCTCACGGATACGGTATGACGAAGGTGGTCACTCCCGCCGCTTCCGCCTGGGCCGATTGGGCCGGGTTCAGCCTGGACGTGATGACGACCGGGGTGACTGCTCCCCCGGTGATGGCCGCCAGTATGCCTGCCCGGGTTTTCGCCCGGTCGATGTCGTCCCGGTCCGCCGTGAGGGAGACCAGGACGACCGAGTGCCGATTGTCCAGGGCCGAGATTATGAGGTCGGCTTCGAAGAGGTCGGCGCAGCCGTCCTGGCTGACAGGTCCGGTCCGGATGGCCTAGTCGATGGCGCGGTTCAGCCGGGGATCGGTCAGGCCGTCCTGATTCAGGGCAACGTAGGAGCCTGTGAAGCCGAGGGTGAACCTCGATCGGGCCAGTGCCCTGGTGCGAACGGTCCGTTCGTACTGTCCGCCTTCCATGTTGCCGAGCTGTCCTTCGATGGAGTTGAGCCGCTGGCCGGTCAGACGGTTGGTCTCCTGCTGGGCTTCGTTGGCTTCCCGCTGCGCCTCGACGAAGCGGTCGAACCTGCCTGGCAGGTCCAGAAGTTCCTGGGTCAGGAGGATGGCACGGAGAGCCTCGGCCCAGGTGGGCTGGTCCCGCAGGATGCGTATCAAGTCTTCGATGGTATTGATGGTGGTCATGGGGAAATTATAACTCAGCCGGATCGCGGGATGAGATGCGGGGACTGGGTGGCCCATTCGGACTGCTGGTGCTTCGTGGCCGTACTCACGATGCTCCGGCCGCCCGGCTTTTTGCCGCGGAGCGCCGGTGTGACTGGCGGTGTTTTTCGGCACAGCCGGGGCATCGGGTCTCTCCTGGTATCGCGGGGTTCGGGCAGCTCCTGCAGCGTCCCAACTCCTTGGCTCTCTGCCGTTCCTCTCGGGCGCGGATGCGTCGGTACTCCCGGCGCTCCGTGGTCTTGCTCCTGGCCTCGTCATACGCATGCCGGCATTGGACCAGTTCTTCTGGGCTCACGGGTGCCCTTTGTGTAATCGGGGTAGCCCGTTTGGGCTTGCGTTGCTTCGCGGCACGCGGCTCGGCAGGGATTTTTTGTGGCTTGACCTTGCTATTTTTGATCTTCCGCCGCGTGGGGTCTCGCGTGAGGTCTATGGTGTACTGGAAAAGTTGTCTTTCGGCATGGTGAATCCCCGCGGACGCGGGGCCTGCACATGAGACCGGTCTGCTGGCCAGCGCCTGGTCGGTCTATCCCCGCGTCCGCGGGGCCTGCCCTTCCTGGGTGATATTCTTCATCGGCAGGGACTGGTTCAGGCGGTGATCACGGAGTTTCTGGCTTGGAGTACTGCCTCTGTCCGTTCCCTGGCGGGGATTCCCGTGGAGGAAGGGTCATCTCCATCGCCCTCTCGTGGGCCCTGGAATCGGTCCCCTCGATGGCCAGCTCATGCCGGCAGGGTCCGGGCCCTCCGTACCCGCAGCTGCACTCGTTCCTCCAGGATTCCCCGGCCTCCTCGTTCCAGAGGAATACCAGTTCCTGTTGGGGGATGAGGTCCCTGAGGGATGCCTCGAAGTTCGACCGGTAGGTCCTGAGGATGTCCTCCGGGGACTGGCCGGCCAGTCCCAGTTCCTCCGGGGTCTCGTCGCACATCACGTCCCGGGCGTCCATGTGCATCCGGACCGTCAGGGTGGCCCTCGTCTGTTTCTCGTTCTCGCTCATCTGGCTGCGGCTCCTGTCCGTTCTGTGGGATTCCCTGCCGAGGCTGCCCTGGCTCCGGATCTCCGGAAAGGGGTGCGGGTCTCCCCGTCTGCAGGGGACCCTCCTTCCGGCCTGTTGTTTTTCTGGTGCGCCCGGTGGGACTTGAACCCACAATCTTTCGGTAGGAGCCGAACACTCTGTCCAGTTGAGCTACGCGCGCACGTTGTTCCAGTTCTCAGCCCGGGTCTGCCCGGATCTGACGGGTTGGGGGTTCTGTCCTGGCTGCGTTTCTTCCATGCTTGCTGTTCCTTCGAGGGTGGATGCCCTCTCTGTCCTCCGGACTCCGGCGGGAGACTGGAGGGATCACCCCGTGCTCTGCGGGATCGGTACGAGTTCGGCATGCGGTTCCATGTCGATGAGGGTCTTTTCCTTATGTTGCCAGATGCACAGGCATGACACCCCGTTGCACAGCTCGCATTCGAGCCAGATTCGTATTCCGTCTCTCCGCGACGACGGATTGCCCATGGCGGGGGGCGGCCAGGCATCCGGTTCCCTTTGGTAGCAGGGCGCAGCATCTTGGATGTTGATCTCTTCCGTTGGAGCGTCCTCCTCGCTGCGGCGGTAGACGGTTACCGCGAAGTGATGCAGAAAGTCGTCTCCCGTTGCCTCGTTCGGAGAGCAGTTGGGGCATGCGAGCACGTCTTGGTCGATCATTATTCTCATTATTCTCACTGTCCTCGGTGTCTGGTTGAAATTTTTCCCGCGTCTGAGGAGCCTGCCCGGGCGCCGCACAGCGGCCCCTGGGGTGGACCCGGGGGCCGCGTCTTTTCTCCTCTCACACTGGCCCCCGCGGTTCTGCGGCGGTCCTGCCGCGGTCAAGGACGCCCGGGCCGGGGGAGGAAAAGGCCCGGATTTCTGCTCGGTCTCCGGGTTCAACCCGTCTGGGTGATCTTGATGTCCCAGTGCTGGGACTCACTGTTGCAGAGGAAGTCACGTGCGGTGTCTCCGGCAGACTTGGCCAGAGAAATCCACGTCATGCTGCCATACTCAAACGTGGAGTACATGGGGTATATACCGGCCTGTTGCTCCACAATTCCGTGCAGGACCATTCTTTGGATGGAGGGATCGTAGTCCACTCGCAATCCTGTGTTGCGGTTCGGGGTGCCTATTTCTCTCCCATTGTCATCCACTGGCGGATTGCGGCCCCAGGAGGAAGACCAGTAATTCAGGTATGGATAATCCTGGTACCTGAGGCCGTATCCCGGATATGCATCCCTGATGGTTGCGTAGTTCCTGTGCTGCTCCAAGGTTCCATGGGCATCATCGCACTCAGGACTGGGCAGTATCAGCCTCACGCTCTGGCCTGCCTGCAGAGTGATGTGGTTGGTGTTTGGTGAAGAGTCCTCTCCCACTCCTCGTCCATTGGGAATTGTCGTGGCCGTTGTGTTGGTGATTTCTTCACCTGGGGCCATGGTGGATGGCGACAGAGTCAGGGTGGGCCGTTTTATCCTGATTGTTTTTGCCTCTGTGTCCTCGTCAACGAAATTCTTCAACGTCAGTGTTATTGTCTTTTCACCTACGCAGTTCAGCGTGGCGGAGAACTCATCGCCGGACTGTGCGCTAGCGCCCACCAGGTCTGGCTCTCCGCAAGAGTCTAGGTCTGCAATTGACCACTCGGCTGTAATATCGTTGCGGTCGTCTCGTCCATTTACGGTGTACGCACAGATGATCTCACTGCCCCAGCCGAACGATGAGCCTGAGACGGTTCCCTTCTTGCAGATCAGGCTCGTAATACGCACGGTTTCTTGAACGGTGATTGACTTTGGTCCGGCCTTCTTGCAGTCAGGAGTCAGAGGGACTGCCGTTGGGTCGCCCTCGGAGTTGCACACTATGACGGAGACCTCGGGTTTAATGACCGTAACGGTCTGGACGACTGTGATCACTTCCCCTTCCGTAACAGGTTCACTCACCGTCTTCACTGGTAAACTGCTCCATTCTGGTTTGAATTCATCATTCGAGCCAGAGGACGGGGACGCTGAATCCGAAGCCGTCCACGTGAACGTGAAACCGGCATCACTGCTGTTGGACGAGGAGTCCTTGCAGGTCACTGCACTTCCCACCGCCACTCGACTGGTTCCGCAATCCACGACAATGTCCGCCGGTAGCGCGATGACGGTGATTTCCTCACTATCAGACGCACAGAATCCTTTGTTGCACGCTTTGAACGAAACGCTCAGTGGTCCACTATTTCGTTTCGTGGTGAAGGTGTCTGCCGTGCCGGTGGCGGTATCTCCATTGGAAGTCCAGGACTGAGTGTATCCAGCGGTCTCCTTTCCAGAGACGGTGGCGGTGCACATCACATCAACGCCGGCCCTCACAGTGGCGGGGGTACAGCTGATGGAGACCGTGGGGGGAGGTGGAGCAATTACTGTGATCCGCGCAGAGTTGGATACGCACGTTCCTTCATTGCACGCTTCAAACGAAACATCGTGCGTGCCGCCGACGTCCCATTTGGTTGTATACGTGTCGGCATCGCCGGTGGACGGAGTTCCGCTTGGTTCTGTTTTCCATTCCTGGGAGTAGTAGCCATCCTCTTTCTGTGTGACAGTCGCGGTACACTCCACACTTGCACCGACGTCAACTGTCATCGGAGCGCAGCTTATGGAACTGATTGGGGTGCGGGGTGTTGACAGAGGTGTGCCTTCGGCGGCGGCGTCAGCGTTCCACGAGCTGCCTGCATTTTTCACCTGAATGGTATATGTCGTTCCGCCTGTCAGTCTTTCAAGCACCTTGGAGTTGGTGGGAACCTCCATGCCGACATTTGCCTTCTTGAAAAAGGTGGAAGTCGAGGACCTGATGCAGAACGGGCCGGGGCTCCCATGCCACTCAACCTTGAGCGAACGATAACCCGAGGTCGTTCTGACGCCGCTTATGTTTGTCGCACCCTCACCAACCGCACAGGCATTTTCCCTCGTCTCTCGTGTGTCCTTTTGCTGCTCTTCCTTCTGCTCTTTTGCTGTTGCGGGGGTTGGTTCGGGCGTCGACGGTGGCTGGGGTTCAGCCGGCGTGGTGGCGCTGATTGTGTCGGACTGCGCTCCGTCCCCGTCCTGGCTGAGGGCCAGCACCGCGTAGTGGTAGGCGGTCTCCGCCGCCACGGTGGAGTCGGTGTACTCGGTGCTGGTATTGCCGGTGTCCTGTGTGATGGCGGAGAGGGAGTTAGCGTCATTTCCCCGCAGGACCCGGTATCCGGTGACGGCGCTGCCGCCGGTGGGGGCCGTCCAGCTGAGGGTCACGCTGTTGTGGGTTACTTCCGAGGTGGTGAGTCCGGTGGGCGCCGCCGGCGTGTCGTCTCTGACCCGTGCGGTTGCGGTGTCCGTCCAGGGACCGCTCCATGCACCGTTATTATCTCCGCCGCTCGTGTATCGGGTGCGGGCCATGGCCCTGAAGGTTTCTCCCTTTGCCAGCCCGGTGAGGGTGATGGATGTTTCGGTTCCGCCCGGGTATTCATTCCCCCGGTTGGCCTCATTGGCGGCTTTGTACGAGGGAAAGCCCAGGTCCTGTTTGGCCCAGACAATTCGGTAGTCTGATGGAGCGGGGTCGGGTCCGGTCCAGGAGATGGTGAGGACTCCGGGACTGGCGCTGGAGAGCTGGAGGTTGGGGATGGCGCCGCTCTGAGCCTGGGCTGTCGTGCTTACGAGTGTCAGCGCCGTTATGACGGCCAGCAGCGCGGCTATGAGCGCGAGATTTCTGAATGTGGCAAGGCTCGCCAGCGATTTGGATACGTGTTGCCTGTTGGAAAGCATGGTATTTCTCCCTGCAAGTTCTTACTGGGTTCTGTGGGCTTGGGTGTGAATCAGTATTGGTCGCGTGGTAGTCGCGTGGTATCTGGGAAGTAGGCGGGGTGCGTTGTGTGGGTTCAGGAATGGACCATCGGAGATTTTCACGCCGCTCGGCGTGGGCAGGGGAGGTGTCTCTTCCTGGCTCACCTGTTCTCGGGTCCATGTCTTCGTGGGATGGCCGGTCGCCCACCTGGGTGGCCGCTGCCTTGACCTCTCCGTCCCGATTCGTTCCCTATGAGTAACCCAGGGACTTACAAGCCGTTTCAGCTACGGATTTCCCATTTTCTGGGTCCAGTTACCACTCCGGTTCTTCCCGGTATCAGTTCCTATATCAGTTATTGTTGCGCTGCATCAGTCCATGCCTCCCTTATAGCACCAATTTTTTTTGGAGACTTTGTCATAAGCGGATGCCCTCTCGGCACGAAGAAAAAGGCGGCTATGGAATGTCCATCTCCGTCTCTTCTGTGACCCTGGCTGCTCTGCGGCTGTAGTACTAGAGAAGGCTTGCTAAGGCGTGTGTACATTCAGAACACACACAATCAGCTTTGTCCCTCCCTGAGGTTGGACGGTGCTGTTCTCCGATCATTCGGGTCGGTTTCACCACCCCTTGCTGGGGTGGCCAGAGCCGGCCCGTCACGGAGCGTCGGCCCCCTGCCTGGAGGCTTGATCAGGTTTCTCAGGTTCAATGCGGCATTCACATTTCGGTCATGGCTGGTCCCGCAATTCCCGCATGTCCAGGTCCGTTCCCGCTTGAGTTTCGCGTTCACGGTCCCGCAGGTGCTGCAGGTCTTGCTGCTGGGATACCAGACTGATGCCATCGTTACCCGGGTAAATCTCCAGTTGCTCTTGTAGAGCAGTTGCCGCTTGATTTCCCCCATGCCGGCGTCGGCCTGGGCTTTGGGGGTTGGTCCCTGCATCATGCCGGTGACGTTCAGGTCTTCGATTACGAGTTCCCGAAACTTTCTGGTGACCTTGCTGGTCATCTGGTGCTGGGCGTTGTGCCGGATTCTCCGGTGGCACCGGTCGACCCTCCGCTGGGCTTCCCACCAGCCCCGGGAGCCTCTCTGTCTCCTGGCCTGGGCTCTCTGCCACCGGCGGAGTTTCTTCTCCACTTGGTAGGTTGCCTTGGGGTTCTCGTATTCCTGGCCGTCGGAGTCGGTGCCCAGGGGGTTGATGCCAGTGTCGATGGCGCCGGCCCTCCGGTTGTCTTTCTCCAGCCTGGGCTCGGGCTCTCTCCATAGTTTGAGGCACAGATACCATTGGCCGTTCTCGTGCTTGATGTGGGCGTCATGATAGATACCCTTGGGCAGGGTGCAGTCCAGCTTGATGGACCTCAGACCGGGGAGTTGGATCCTGCGCTTGCCGTTGTACCTGATCTGGTTTACTCCGCTGGTGGCTCGGAATGAGCCGGCGCCGGTGAGCTTCCGGCGCTTGAACCTGGGGGCTCTGGCCTTGAGCTTTGGGTTTCTCCAGTTGTTGATGGCTTTGCCGAAGTCCATGAAAGCCCCCTCGGCGACACGGTATGAGACCTGGGTAACGAAGGGGTAATCCTCATGCTTGCAGTCGTTGAAGGCCTTGTAGATATCTTGCCAGGATGGCCATCTGAGCCGGTTTACCCGGTGGAAACGGTGGGTGGCCACGGCCATGTTGTAGCAGAACCGGCTGATCCCCATGGCCTGGCGGCAGTACTGTTCCTGCCTGACTGTCAGCTTGACTGGGACTCTGGCACCTGCGGGCATCCATCCCTCCGGGCGGGTGCTTCTCCGCTGGGACTTCGGCGTGATCTTCCTTTGCGTGGTCATGTTTATTGCCTTCGGTGTTGAATGTACACAGACTCTAGTTCGTCCACTGGGAGAACTCTTACTGGGTTTTGTGGACCTGGATGTTAAGTTGTTCGTTCCCGTCCTGCGGAGCCGATGGACCAACTCCGCAGGACGGCGCTTAGCCTCGGGCGACACCCGATTACTTGGGCGTTCCGTACACGCCGATGGCCAGCGGAGAGAGGCCCGCTGAGATCCAGGCTCTTATACCTGTCTTCCGGTAGTAAGTATCACCGATGCTCCAGCCGGAGGCGCTGCCCGGGTCTTGAACCTCCTTGTTGGCCTCACCTACAAAATAGGTTTGAGCCTCGCTGGAGTCCTCGCTGAACACAACCCAGTAGGTTGTACGTGGGTCTAGGGTGTTAGAAGCACAGCCCGTGGAGTAGAGTTCGTCGGGCCAGTCTCCGTTGCTCAGGTTGAGCCCGGTCTCGTAGTCCGCCAGGCTCTGCAGGTCGCAGAAGTTGGTTCCGGGTCTGTCGCTGGTGGCGTTATTGAGAATAGTGACCTTTGGCGTTCCGGTGCCTGTATCGGTCCCATCGGTCAACGAGATGTATGCGGTTATCCGGTCCAGCGTGTAGCCGTCGGGGTTGCTGCCCGTCACGAAGGATGTAGCCAACTGGGTCCTGTCGGTTGCATGTAGGTCGGTGTTCTTCCCGATTTTCGCATAGGTCACCGTCACCGGCCGCTGGCTGGTGTTTTTGACCAGTTGCCTGAGGCCCGTGACGTCGGTCAGCTTTACGGTGTATTCACCGTAGAACCTGACGTTCGGCTTCATGTAGTTGTCTGGGACAATGGTGACCCAACGGGTGTTGCCGGACTCGCTCCTGCCGGTTTTGAAGTCAAAGATGGCTCTGCCGTCGTAGTTGCTGTCCCATTCGCTGACAGCATAGAGTCTGTCGAGATAGCAACATTGCGCCAGCCAGATGTCGCCGCCCACTGTGGGGCTGGTGGGGTAGTTGTCCCACCTGAAGTACCTCTCGTTGAAAAACCTCCGGGTGCTGCCCGCCGATTTGAAGACGACCTCGACGCGGTAGTTCCTGCTGGGCTCCAAGCCGACCAGGTTGAACGTGTCGCCCCGGTGGTCGCTCCGGTCGGGCAGCCGGCCGCTGGAATCTGTTCCGACGCCCACGAAGCCCGGCGTGTCGGGGGAGTGGGAGAAATCCTGGCCGGAGGGCTCATGACGCTTGCGTGCCACGTCGGTGAAGATCGCAACCTCGTTGCCGAACTTGTCCTGCAGTCTTTGATGGGACGCCCCCGGCTTCGCGTAGCTCACCGTGACGTGGTCGGTGGAGAGAATGGTTTCGGACAGTTCCAAAGTCAAGTCTTTGCCTTGGAGCTGTGGGGGTCTGTCCTGCGTGACCGTCTCCTCCGACCCGCCTGTGGGGGTCCTCTTCACCAATAAGTGTCTGATGCCCGGACTCCTTGCACGGTGTAGCTCCTCCGTGAAAGTGATTAGCACAAATGACGAGCCAGATAACTCGGTAATCTCGACCGAAACCACCGTCGGCGCGGTCGAGTCGCGGTAGAAATGGATGGTTCGCTGGGCCTCGCCGGACCAGTCTTGGTCTCTGCTCCTCCAGGTCAGTCTTGACCCGTAGGCTAGGTTGCCGTCATGTCTTAGCCCTGCCATCCGTATTCTTTCCACCGTGGCGTCTTTGAAGTGGAACTGCTGGCCGCAGACGTACAGCGTGAAATAGTTTCGTATTGGGTCTTCCAACTCGAAGGTGGTTTCGAGGCGAAGATGGCCGCCAGTTATCACCATCATGGAGTGGGCTGTGAAGACACCCCGCTCTGCCCAGAAATGGCCGTTGTCGAATGCGCTCCTGGCGGCGGATGGTGAGAACCCGTAGTCCGATCCGGATTTCCCGACCGTCAACGTCCCGGTGTTGACGTACCTGGAGGCCCTGCGCACCTGGCTGGGCGAGTTGCAGGAGGATGCCGCGGTGATGGTGGCGGTGGCATCGCTTTTCAACGGGCCCTCGCTGTTGACGGCCGCGTCGGTGAAGCTGACCTTGACCTTTATCTTCTTGCCCACGTCGGCGACGGTCAGCCTGTAGGCCTTGCCGGCGGCGCCGGCAATGTCGGTCTCGGTGGAGCCGTCAACACGGACCCACTGCCAGGTGAACTTCGAATCTTCCGTCGGCAGCCCGTCCGTGTCCGCAATGCTCCCCTTGCTGGCGAACAATACCGCCGGTACCCGGAACAAGTTCGGAGCCGAAATCGTAGGTTTGCCGGTGGCGTCGCCGGCGCCGCGCTGCAGCCGGTCGGTGTCGGGGGTTCCCTTCGGGTTATCTTTCTTCGACCTGGGCTCTGCCGGCGTGGTGGCGTTGACCGTGGCCGATTGCGCTCCGTCTCCGTCCTGGCTGAGGGCCAGGACCGCATAGTGGTAGGTGGTCCCTGCGGCCACGGTGGAATCGGTATACTCGGTGCTCGTATTGCCCGTGTCCTGGACGATGGCAGCGAGGGAGTCTGCGTCGGTTCCCCTGAAGATTCGGTAGCCGGTGACGGTCCCCTGGGTGGGGGCGGTCCAGTTCAGGGTGACGCTGTCGTGGGCCACCCGCGAGGCGGTGAGGCCGGTTGGAGCCGTTGGGAGGTCGTCCTTGACCCGGGCGGTTACGGTGTCCGACCACGGGCCGCTCCATGCGCCGTTGTTATCCCCGCCGCTCGTGTATCGGGTGCGGGCCTTGACGTTGAATGTGGAACCTCCGTTCAGTCCGGTGAGGGTGATTGATGTCTCATCCCCGCTGGGGTACTCGTTGCCGCGGTTGGCTTCGTTGGCGGCTGTGTAGGATGGAAAGTCCAGCCCCTGCTTTGCCCAGATGATCCGGTAGTCTGACGGAGTGGGCTGGGGCTTGTCCCAGGAAATGGTGAGTTGGCCTGCGGCCGTGCTGCTGAGCCGGAGATCGGGGACTGTCGCCTGTTGAGGCGCAGCCGGGGTGGTGGCGCTGACGGCGGCGGACTGGGCCCCGTCCCCTTCCGCGCTCAGGGCCAGGACTGCGTAGTAGTAAGTGGTCGCTGCGGTCACGGTGGAGTCTGTGTACTCCGTGGCTGTGCTGTCCGTGTTCTGGACGATGGCGGAGAGGGAGTTTGAGTCCGTGCCTCGCAGGATCCGGTAACCGGTGACGCTTCCCTGGCTGGGTGTCGTCCAGCTGATGGTCACGCTGTCGTGGGCTACCTGGTAGGTGGTCAGACCGGTGGGGGCTGATGGAATTGGCTGTGGCGTGGCCGTGGTGGTTGCGCTGACGGCGGTGGACCGTGCCCCGTCTCCGTCTTGGCTCAGGGCCAGTACCGCATAGTGGTAGGTGGTCTCGGCGGCCACGGTGGAGTCGGTGTACTCCACCGTGGCTTTGCCTGTGTCCTGGGCGATGGCGGTGAGATTGCCGGCTTCAGTTCCCCGCAGTACCCGGTAGCCGGTGATGCTCGTATCCTCCGGGGCGGTCCAGCTTAGGATGATGCTGTTGTGGGTCACTCCCGAGGTCGTAAGCCCGGTGGGCGCTGCCGGAGGCTGAGGCGCTGCCGGCGTGGTGGTCGAGACCGTCCCGGACCTGTCGCTGGTTCCAGTCTGGTTGATGGCGCTCACCGCGTAGTGGTAGACGGTCTCGGCGGTGACGGTGTTGTCCACATAGGAGACCAGGGCGTTGCCGGTGTTGGCCTTGATGCTAGACAGGCTTGCCGCGTCCGCCCCGCGCCAGATCTGGTAGCCGGTGATGCTGCTGTCCTGCGGCTCGTTCCACGAGAGGGTCACCCGGTCATGTGATGGGGCAGCGGTGATCCCTGTGGGCGCCGCTGGGGCCGGCTGAGGCTCTGCCGGGGTGGTGGCTCTGACTGCGGCGGACTGCGCCCCGTCCCCATCCTGGCTGAGGGCCAGGACCGCGTAGTGGTAGGTGGTCTCCGCAGCCACGGTTGAGTCGGTATACTCGGTGCTCGTATTGCCCGTGTCCTGGATGATGGAGGAGAGGGAGTCTGCGTCCGTTCCCCGGAAGACCCGGTAACCCGTGACGGTTCCCTGGGTGGGCGCCGTCCAGTTCAGGGTCATGCTGTCGTAAGAGGCGTCGGCCGTGAGTCCGGTGGGCGCTGCCGGCGGGTCATCCTTGACCCTGGTTGTTACGGTGTCCGTCCACGGCCCGCTCCAGGAGCCGTTGTTCTGTCCGCCGCTCGTGTACCGGGCGCGCATTCTGGCCTTGAAGGTCTCCCCACCGGCCAGCCCGGTCAGGGTGATTGATGTCTCGGTTCCGCCCGGGTATTCATTCCCCCGGCTGGCCTCATTGGCGGCTTTGTACGAGGGGAAGTCCAGGTCCTGTTTGGCCCAGATGACCCGGTAATCCGACGGGGCCGGGTCGGGGGCGTCCCACGTGATGGTCAGCCCGCCGGGGCTGGTGCTGGATAGCTCGAGGTTGGGGACGGCGCCGCTCTGCGCCTGGGCCGTCATGACTCCCATCAGGATGACCGCGATCACGGACATGGCCGCGATGGCGGCGAGGGTTATGCGCACCCTCCCCGGATTGGTGGCTGAATTCGTCTCGTTGGATGTCATGCCTGCTCTCTCCCTGTCTACTGTCGGAGGGTGCTCGTCTGCGTCCACCCAGATATGATGACCTCCCCAGGGTCCGGGTCCGTCCCCGATCCGCTCAGGGTCACCGCCGCCCCCCGGGCCACGCCGGGCCGGTCGGGCCCTGCGTCCACCGAGGGCGCCTCATCGGTCTCACCTGTTCCTGGGTTCATGTCTTTCGTGGGATGGCCGGACGCCCACCCCGGCGGCCGTGGCTGAAGACCTCTCCGCCATGATCCCTCCCCAACCGCTCAGCCCGGAAGATCCATGCGTCTGTTGGATGCCAAACGAACACGGCCTCCCTGATTGGTTAGGTTGCTCAAAAGTGTTGCACTCTCCTTCGGTGTTGCGATAGGTGAAAATAGAAAGATTTGCCTTTCTCTTTTACTCATTTGTGAGATAGCGTTTTGCCTAGTCGCATTGGTACATTGTGCTCTCGTGTCCGACTGGGCCATTGCTGTAAATTGTCAGTGGTGAACGCCACCATGGCCGGACGGCTGGAGGGTGCTTTCGGTCCGGGATGGCAAAGCGCATCCAGGCGCGTGACCTGGGACTGGGGACTGGACTTGCTGAAGGCTGACATGGGAGCCATAACAAAGCGGTTTTCACCGGCCATCTGGGCCGACCCGGATGTCCTGCCGTATGCCGCAGGGGTTTCGGTCTGGGGCCGCTGGTTCATCTGGGTTGTCTCCGCCATCGAGATAGCCTACCGGCCAGGGTTCTGGTACCCCGGCGACTGGGGGTTCGTGCTCCTGCTGGTCCCGCTGGCGGCGCTCAACGGCCTGGTCCACTACCGGCTCCTGACGAACAGGCCAGTCACGTGGCGCTGGTTGCTCGCCCTCAGCGCCATGGACATAGCCCTGATCACGGCCAGCATCACCATCGGCCCCGGGTTCGACAGCTTCGTCTTCGTGGCCTACTATCCGGCCCTTGGGCTGTTCGTAGTGGTGTTCACGTCCCTCTGGCTCGGCCTGGCCTGGACCACGGTGACCGCCGCGGCCTATGCCCTCGTGTGCTGGACGGCGGGCTCCGGTCTCGACCTCGATGCGGGCGATGAGAAGGTGCTGCTGGGCAGGTTGGCGGCGATGTACGCCCTGGTGGTGTGCGTCAGCCTCATCTCCCGGTTCGAACGCATCAGGAGGCAGACCGCGGTGGAAAGGGAGCGGCAGGTGCAGGAGGAGCGCATCGAGTTCTCCCAGGAGGTCCACGACACGACCGCGCAGACCGCCTACCTGATTTCCCTGGGGATTCATCGGGCCAGGGAGCTGGCTGGCAACTCAAACGAGGAGCTGGCAGCCGCTCTGGATGCGGTCTCGGCGCTGTCGAGGTCGGCCATGTGGGGGCTGAGACGCCCCATCGACGCGGGCCGCATCTTCGAGGGCCGGGAGTTGGGACGGGTGTTGTGGTCGCACTGTGCGACATTTGGGAGGATCACCGCCGTCCCCGCCGAGATGTCGCAGTCGGGGACCGAGCCCCCGCTCGCCACGGAGGTCCGGGCCCGTCTCTTCTCCATAGCGCACAACGCGCTGACCAATGCTTTCCTGCACGCCCGGCCCGGCAGGGTCGAGGTCAGGCTGAGCTTCGAGGCTGACCACATCCGGCTGTCCGTCTCGGACGACGGCGTGGGCCTCCCCGACGACTACGCCGAGCGCGGCCATGGCTTCGACGGCATGAGGACGGACGCTGAGCGGATGGGAGGAAGGCTCATCGTGGAGAGCGGCGCGGGGGGAGGCGGAACGACCATTGCCTGCGTGGTCCCCTGTGAAACGGATCAAGCGGACCAAAGAGGAGGCTGAGATGTCATCAGAGGGTCGGATCAGGGTGATGGTGGTGGACGACCATCCGGTCATGCGGAACGGCTTGCGGGATACGCTGGAAGCATCGGGCCGCTTCCAGGTGGTGGGGCAGGCCGGGGATGGAGAGGAGGCGGTGAGGACCGTCGCGGGGATGGACCCGGAGGTCATCGTCATGGATGTGATCATGCCGAACATGGACGGCATCGATGCCTGCCGGGAGATCATGGATCTGCTGCCCGAGACGCGGGTCCTGATGCTGACGGCATCGAGTGAGGAGGATGCGGTGATAGAGGCGGTCGCCGCCGGCGCGACGGGCTACCTGCAGAAGTACACAGGCCCGGAGGAATTGGTGGAAGCGGTCCTGGATGTGGCTGAAGGCCGGCTGCGAATACCCGCCAGGGTGGTGCGGGAGGTCTTCGCCATGGTCCGCGGCAGCCGCGAGCTCGCCTCCCGCCAGGCCACGAACAGGCTCACGGCGCTGGAGCGGGATACCCTGACGCTGTTCGTCAGCGGCAGGTCTTATACCGAGATCGCCGAGGCGAGGGGCAACAGCGTCGTGACCGTCCGGAATACCCTCTACCGCATACAGGACAAGCTGAGCATCAGGAAAAAACAGGAGCTGGTGATCTGGGCGGTGCGGAACGGCCTGGTGGACGACGTCGCAGTGGGCGCTGACGTCCAGCCAGCGCCGGAGGGGCAGTGACCCGCGAGCAGCTGCGTGATGTCCGAGTTGCCCGGCCACAAACGGATGTAAATTGCCGCCGCGAACCTGCATCTGGGCCTGGGGGGACTGGACCTTGGCGGACGGGCACGCCAGTCGTTCGATGCCGCCCTTTGTCATACTCTGGACATCAACGGCCTGCCCATCGAGGGGGCCTGGTGGCTGCCCCCGGGACTCGCGGTTCTGGAGTGAGCTGAGGGCCGTCCGGTGCCCGGCTCTGGGTCCGCAGCATGGCCTAAAACGGGACGCTTTCCCGTGGCGCCCCGTCATCCGCTGGGTCCGGTGTCGGAGTGGCAGCGTCGGAGTGGGTCACATGGGATGCCCACTCTCTCCCTGCCGCCGCCTGGACCTGGGCCGGCAGCGGCGCTTGGGCTGTGGAGGTCCATATCTCCAATGCTCCGGTACACCATACTACCCTGGCACCGGATGCCGGGGAGTCGTCTCTGCCTAGCGGCCCCTCTGCTGCAGCCCCGCTTCCAAGAGGTGTGGACTGGAGATCCGGCCCTGCTGCGGTTGTAACAGAAACACCTGTTTTTGTTACAACGCCCTAAACCCCTGGTTTAGGTCAGGTCTCCCTCTGTACCAAAACCCCCGTATTTTTGGACAGGGTCAGCGCTCATGATCTACGGCTACATCCGCACCTCCCGCGCCGTCGTCGACGGCCTGGCCGGCATGGACACTATTGACACGCGGAAAGCTCCCTGTCCTGGGCCCGCTGTTTCCACAACCGCCGCCCCCGGTGGGAGGAACTCCGAGTGGCGCTGGGGTTCTCCGTCTCACCCCTGGATCTGGGCCAAGTTCACGGCCAGGTTGTAGGCGAACCAGCCGTCCCCAGTCCTGAAGGCCTGGGGCCTGGCGGTCTGGGCATCGCGCATGATGCCGAACCCGTCGGCAAAGGGCTCGAAGCTCACGATGCGGTCGTAGCGGACCCGGAACCGTTCCCTGCTGCCGGCAAAGTAGAGGTGTTTGGTCGTGAGGCCCAGGAGCCCGGTATCGGAGTAGATTGTCTCCACCCACTCGATGGGGCGGCTCCGGAAGGTTGATGGCCGGTAGTAAACCCCTCGTGCCACCCGGATGCTGAGGCCGTGGGAGGTGCCCCCGCGCTCCCGCCTCACGATGGTTTCGATATGGTCCACGTCCTGGATGGCCCAGACGAGGGTTTCCGACTTCATCAGGTTGAACGGCGACAGCTACCGCCTCCGGCAGAACGCCGCCTCCCAGGTCTCGGACGAGCCGGAAGACTCCTGACTCACTCCAGAACTGCCGACCCCTGCTCCTGACCTGACCCCGCCCAGCTCCCAATTCAGTCCTTTCTCATCGTGCCGGTGGTACACGATTCCTCCGCCGCGGTTGTTGACGTTCAGCGAAAAGGTCCGCTCTAACAGGCCAGCTTGATGCAGAAGCGGTGAGTTCTTCGCCTGATATCTCAGCCTTCCAGTTGACCTCGCTGTCAGGTCCTGGCGTATCCTTCACTATCACCGTCACCCTGTGGAGTTTGCGGGGCTCGGCTTCTCCAGCGAATAGGTCTAATGGCCGTGGCGGCGGCCGGGTCACCGCTCATCGGCGAGCCTTGCCTGCAGCTTGGGGTTGAATGTACTGACCAACCGGTCGAGGCGGTCGCGCATCCAGGATACGGCCTCGCCGAAGTCGTAGCTGTCCTCACTCTCGGTAAGAAACGCCAGGGTGCCAGTACGTCGAAACCCGATCCTGGGGCGTCCGGCCGCGTTGGTCCAATGCTGGAGGTCATCGCCCATTTCCCCCCGCAGATCTTCAAAGGACGCCACGAGTTCGTCGAAGATGCGAACATCGCGGACCTGATCCTTCCGTGCGATGAGATAACAGCCGAGGTCGGATGCCCTCCGATGGATATAGCCCCCGAAGCAAAGGCCCCAACCGGAGGAGCCGGAATGCCGTACGGTCACGTACAGCGTTGAGTCCTTGGCGGGCGGGGGCAGTTCCGCGGTTACGTCCGCGAAGTAGTAGTCCCGAAGCACCGCAGTCCAGAACCGCAGGTTCTCCTCATCTTGGTCCGAGAGGGTGTCCTGCTGGGTGTCAGCGTCATCGATGACGCCAACCCGCTCAACACTACCGTCAACGACAAAACGCTGGACGATTTCCGTCTGGGCCAGGACCCGGGGTTGAACGATGAGGCGATTGGCACCGTCGCGGTAGAGCGCAGCCTCCACCAGCGCCAGGTTGAAATGCAACCCGCTATAGCGCTGGACGAAGTCGACAATGCTGGCGGCACCTTCCTGGATGCCGTCACCGATGATCAGCAGCAGGAATTCGCCACGCCGCAGGTGGCGCGTGACGTTGTCGACAAATGCCGCCTCCTCAACATCGGGGTGATGCTCTCTGATCAGGTCGTAGAGAGCATTCCCTTTCCTGCCCGTGGCCATGGAGACCCTGCTCTGCAGGTCTTCGTAGCCCCACGAAGCCAAATCCTTGGCGTAATCGAGGATCTGACCAATCACCTCACGGCGGGCCTGTGGATTGCGCCACAGCTTGAACTCAGCGAGGGTCAACCGACCTAAATGATTGACGTACAGCGCATCCAGATAGCCGGCGGGCGTGGACAATTCACGGCAGACCGGGACGGCTTCGCTGTAAGTGGCATCTATGGCGGTAATGGGTAGCGCTTGCGGGAAACGGAACAGCAGGTCCTGCAGTGTGTCTTCGTTTACGCCACCTCGGGATGCTCCCGCGTACAGCGGAACGCGTTCCAGCACCTCTTCGACGGCTCTGTTGCCGGTGTCCACGCGGATCAAATTGCCATATACGCCTGTTGGCATTGGTTCACCTCTCGCGGGCCTGTTGCGTCCGGCAGCGCCGAAACCGGCCGCGCGTGGTTGCCGTGTGTACCTCGACGGTCTGGGTGGAGCGAAAAAGCTCTGCTCCGACGGGCGGCTTGGACGATGCCTCGCCCATGCTCGGCGTAAAACTATCTCGTAGTTGCGGAGACCCTCATTCCAGACGCGGCGCCTGCCGGCCAGCCCGATGTGCCTCTTGGCCTCCGCTCGCGATTGGTCCCCACAACATCCATTACGTTAACCCAGTTCATCTTTCTCCGCCTCTGGCATCGGGATGGTCTCAGATTCCTTGCCTGGTTGTTCCTTGAGAAACAGCCTCGGCCAGTTCGTAGAACGGGTCATCACGAAGAGACTCGAACCCCGGCGGAGGTTCTGAGGGTTCGCAGCGCCAGTTGCACATCCCACAACACATCGTGTGGCTCGTTCTCCAGCCTGCCGTGTCCCTTCGTGCCGCATCCTAGCTTCCATTCCTTAGCACTGAGCCGCCAGCTTACGCTGGACACGTTTTGCGACTTTATCGAGATATCCATCCGACCACGATGACCACTTGTTGAACCCGGGTGGTGCCAGGCTCGGAATCGGGATGACCAGATGCTGCTCCGTTTGAACGTCACAAATCTCATCGGCAGAACGGGGGGCTTTCAGCCGGTTGATCTTGAGGATGGTGGAGATGCGCTCCACGGAACGCACACCATGGACGACGAGGACTGTCGGGGCGATTTCGAATAGCAGGCAGCGGAAAATCTCCTCCCCTTTCCCAGCACCGCCGGCGTGGGCCTGGGTGCTTAGATCCGCGCTCATGGCAGTGGAGTAGCAGATTGTGTTCGTTTCCAGGATGCTGTGAATGTCGTGTCGGTTCAAGCGGGTGACAAGACCATCAATGTTCCGTCGGGTCCGAGACGGCTTGCCCCCGGTCGTCTCATCGTAAAGCCCTCGGCAGCTCTCACCGTTCCGGTTGAACAGGGCGTCCAGATGCCTCTGGTGTGGAATGTCTTTGGCCGAGTATCCGTTGCGTTGATTCATGCCGACGATGAACACATCCGCTTCCAACGGGTTCTTCATGCCGGTCATCCATGGGCGGGGCAGTTGACCATTGAAAGGCTCGGTGAATTCCCGGATCTTTTCCTCGAACTCGTCTGTCATTATGACCTCAAAAGGTGGATTCAGAGGGGTCGCCCACTGTTCATACATCGCGAGGGTCAAGGCTGCTGGCCTGCCGCTACTGCAGCATCGGCATCGAGTCCTCCAGCATGAACATGCTGGGGCCGTCCCCGCTGCTGCTCTCCATCTGGATCCGGTCCTTGTCCATCACTTTGAGCATTTCGCTGATGAACCTGTGATTGAAGGAGATATCCAGGTTCCCCCCGGATCAGCTCGGGGATTTCCATCTGGGTCCGGCTGTTCCCCTCTATGGGATGTTGGGATATTCGGTGAGCCCGGATTCAAGCATCCACACGATGGCGCACCTGGTGTGGGCCGGTTCGGCCCAGGCGGTCATTGCCTCCTTTCGGGTGTCCAGGATGGCGTACTCCTGGAGGGAGTCCTCGACCATCTTGCAGGTGCCCTGGGGGAGCAGTTCGTCGAGCCTAGCGTCCTCTTCATCCTTCACTGGCACCACTGGATGGCAGCTTCCCGGGCGTCCTCCAGGCTGGTGGCGTCGATGCCCAGCAGGCAGTACTCGCCGGACCTGGGGTGGTGGATCTTCTGGACCACCACTGCGTAGTTTTTGATCGGTATCTGGTTCATTCTTTTCCTTTTCCCTTGCTTCTCCCCCTTCGGATGAGGGTCTCTCGGTGACAAGTCCAGCAAGGTCACGGCTCATTTGCGTTCGAGCCCTCCATCATGTCACGCCACCAAGCGTACAGGGGATCACGTTGACCCGGGACGTAACGGGCTCTGTGCTGCATGGCCCGCAGCGCGTCGCTCACTTCCTGAACCGAAACGGACTCACCCCACTGACGCATGAGCTCCAGGGTGGAAACCAGTCTCATCCCAGGGGCCTTCTCGCCCAGGACCCGTCTCGCCTTGCGGTCGTCGATGGCAACCATGTGCCCGCGGGTGAGGGCTATGGCCCCGGTCACCGCCTCCCCATCGTCCAGGACGGCCGCCAACTCCACGAATGAGCTTTGTTCGCTGGGATTCTCCAGCCGCAGGACCAGGAGCAACCCCTCATCGATGAGCGTGGAAAGGTCCACCGGAACCGTCTCCTCCTGAGCCCCGATGGTCCTCACGTAAAGCGCTTCCTGCTCCAGCACATAGTCAGCGACGGCCAGCTGCCAGGGAAGAGCTGCCGCGATCTCGAGCATCCGGTCAGTGGCGTACAGGTTGAGGAGGCAGCTGGCGTCCAGGATCAGGACGCCGGTGTCCGGCCCCTCGTTCTCCGCTGCTCCTGACGTCAAGTTCCCGTCACCCGGCTGCTCGGGTCGATGGGAATGGACATCAGGTCCCCTTCGTGCAGAAGATGAAATGAGTGGGTCAGGTTCTGCACGGTCTCCCTGGCCGAGAGCCGGTCCAGGCGGAGAACCCGGCACAGCTCCCCCTCGGTGAGCTCTCCCTCCACATGGGCCTGAACCGCCAGGAACTGGTAGCGCAGCGGCAGGGGGGCGTCATCATGAGGGTGAGGCGACAAACCCAGCTGCTCCTGGGCTTCCCGCACCCTGAACCCGCGGTCGCGCAGCCTCTCCCAGGATCCCCCTAGCACCAGGCGGAGTTCCTCCAGGCGCAGCATCATCGCCTCAACGGAGACGAAGTAGTAGTGGGCGAGCCGGCAGACCTCGGCGGCGGTCACCGCACCGTCAGCGGCGCGGGAAATCTGGTAGAACCTCCGTCTCAGCCCCGGGGTCGGCATGAGCAGGGCTCTGGCAAAGGAGTCGGCGAACCTCTCAGAGGCCGCCACCCGTCCCCCTCGTCCCAGGGCGGTCAGTTCGGGCCGGAACCGGCTGGTCAGGAAGTGGCCGTACTCATGGGCCATCGACCACCGCCTTCTCTCCTCGGGATGACGGGAGTTGACCGCGATGCAGCCGCCCAGGTCCTCCGTGTAGGCGAAGATGCCGGCGAGGTGGGACGGCAGCTGCGTGTAGAAGATCCGAAGCCCCACATCATTCTCGAGGACCTCCCGCAGGTTCAGGACGGGCCCATCACCCAGGCCCAGGCGGTTGCGCTCCGAGGCAGCCACGTCTTCGGCTGCATCCTCCGGGGGGAGGCCGGCTATCTCGTACTGGGGCGGGTAGGGCCGCCGGGAGCGCGCCCCGGTGACGGTTTCCAGCCACCGGTAGTCTTCGCACAGGGCCTGGAACTCCTGGACCCCGCGCCGCAACATCTGCTGGGCCTCGGACGAGCTTGCCCGGTTGACGGAAGTGCGGAATTGCACCGAGAACTCCGCCGAGGGCACCCTGGACCCGACGAAGCTGCTGACCGGACGGCCGTACAGCCCGGCCAGGCTGATCAGCTCGTCAGGACGGATGCGGCGCTCCCCTTTCTCCAATGCCGTCACCGTGGTGCGCGCCAATTCCAGGGAGCCGGCGACCTCCTGCTGGGTGAGGCCACGCGCTCTCCTGGCATCCTGAAGACGCTGTCCCAGAACCCTCGGGTCGACGGCGTCAACAACATTCTCCTGCATGGGACCTCCTATCCCGCGGCCGCGACTTCCCTGCACCTGCCAGATTTTGCTGACATTGTCAGGGATTATATCACAAGTAATGGAGAAGTTGTCAGCTTAGTCCCCGGAGATGCTGGCAGGGCCGAAATGGGTTCTCTAGCCCGCTGACCGTGGGTTTCACCCCGCTGCTCATGGGCAGATCGTAAGCCCTTGAAACCGGCGTCATATCTGCCGGATAAATTACCATTATCACGAACTTTACTCATGGGTTTTACACGCCCCAACCGGGGCTGACGTTCGCGCTGACGCCGGAGTTCCAGGCGCCGAAAATGCGGTTGGCAAAAGGCCTCTTACGGTGAGCCGACGTAACCTGGGGGTAAAAAAGATGCACGTTAAATACACTTAACGTGCAATCTTTAAGGCAGTGCCGGAAGGTCCATTTCCGGCCTGTGCCAGGACTCGAGGGGCTATCCGGAGGGGTTCTTCGCGGACGGTGTCGACTTGTCGGGTCGTCCGTGAGCGAACTTCTTTCTGCGGCCGCCGTGGTGGGGACAACTGCTCCACAAAACGCCGACGCTGTTCAGTCGGCTGATGATGGAAGACTTGACCGAATTGGGACCATGATGATCCGGCGGCGGCCGCCTGAGACTTTGGCCGTTCGCCGACACGCCCGGTGGCTGGAATGACGATCCCTGGCCGAAGCCCTCTCGTTCTCATGTTTCATAATGACACAGGGGCGGGCATGAAACCCGCCCCTGCTTTTCAGTACAGCAAGTAGTCCGTCTCGTCATTCAGTATAGGCAGCTGTGCCGAGGACGATTCTTATGATGGCGTCCCCGTGTTGTTGCAGGGTTGCCTGCCCTACTCCCCGGATGTTGCCCAGTTGCTGCAGGTCTGTCGGCCGCTGGGCGGCGATTAAGTCAATCGTTTCGTCCTTGAAGATGGTATACGGGGGGACACCGCGTCGCCTCCTCTCGCTCTCACGGTACTGTCTAAGGTTTTCAACGATGGTTCCCGCGTGTGGCGGCTGGAGGACGGTTGCCGGGTGTAGCGTCGTTCGGTTTGGGGCGGCCTTTACGGCGGCATTGCCTGCAGCGGCCCTTCCGATGATGTTGTAGAGCTTGCGGGCCACATCATCGACAGCGCCTTCATTTACATCTACGGTGAGACGGTGCCGCGTCTTGCCATTGGCGACTTCGTAGACGAGCCAGTACTTTCCATTAGTAAGCACCGCTATCCCTTCGTCGCCCAGGAAGGAAGCGTATTTGTCGAGCTGGTCTCCGTACTCAGGGACATATTCGCGGTCAAGTCGCTTGGCCTCGACGAATATCCTGGGTTTGCTATTTTCAAGCAGTGCGATGTCCACTGCCATGGTCCGCCGGTAACGTTGTTTGCCCGCTGGCTTGTATTCACTGATCACTTGCTCAGGGTCATGAACATCCCAGCCTAATCCAGAGAGCACTGGCATTATCAGGTATTGGATGGTGTTGGTTTCGTGGTTTCTGCACTCACTCTCGTGCGCCGTCATGTTTAGACGCACGCGTTTTACTGCTTCGGAGACGGCCGAGGGTGGAGCCGCTAATTGTTCATCCGTTGGCTGCCGATTCCAACCCCTGCTGTCGTCTTGGGGCTGTTGGCGAAAGTTCGTCTGGGCGGCTGTTTGGACCGGTTGCCTCGTTTGGGAATAGCATCGGCGGCATACCGGGTATTCCGACGTCTTGTATACCCCGGGGCAGTTCGGGCATTCATCTATGTCGCCGTCTTGGAAATTCTGATAGTGCGAGGAACACAGCGGATGGTTGGGGCGATTGGGGCGCTCGTCGCAATCTTGCTCGCCACAGAATCCGGCGGCCCCGGCGCGGTTGCTGGTCATTGGCGTTGCTCTCCAATCGGCGCTTTCCGGAAATTGCTTGGATTCTAGTATCCACCATAATGCGCAGATGATTCAAGGGCGGGCGCGGAAAATGGACGTCTAAGCGTCAATCTCGTAAGCTGAACCGCACGCCGGGGGGCCGGTGGTTATGTAGCTGAAGCGCCCTTGACACCCCAGGATTCACCCGAACCTCCGGCGGTCAAGCCATTCGTTCAAAATCAGGGCTGCTTCTCTCGGATTGCCCGCCAGGAAGTTGATGGGGTCGATGCGTTTCCCGGGGAAGGCTCCCCTGCGCTCCAGGTCGTACAGCCCACCACTCCCGTCCGTTGGTCAGCACCGCCACGCCCTT
This sequence comes from Dehalococcoidia bacterium, assembly GCA_965205495.1. Lineage (GTDB taxonomy): Bacteria > Chloroflexota > Dehalococcoidia > Lucifugimonadales > UBA3495 > CATOSK01. Next base: position 2,536,278 of record CBDBHA010000002.1, on the reverse strand, counting down.
GTGCATCCGGGGAGATGCGCCGACGTAGCGCCGCAGCTGCTCGACATGCTCTTCCAGCACGACGTTCAGGCTCTTCGCCTCGATGATGACGTCAGGTTCCCTAGTCAAGTTCCCGATGGCGTCGAGGTCGGGGGTGCCGAACAGGGCGTAATCGGCCCTGCCGACGGCTTCATCGCCGTGGATCTCATGGCCGACGACCCTGACGGCCGCAGCCAGCGCCGGTTGCGAGTGTGGAACCTCTGCCAGGCGCCCGGTCCCGGGCTGCATGGGCTCGACCTCCTCGGCGATGCGCTGAGCGGCCGGCGGGCGGTAGCCGGTCACCGCCAGTCGTGGGCGGCGGGCATGGGGACGCGGGGATGGATGCCCCGCACGCCGGAGGCAACTACGCTGGCGGTCCCGTCCCACCGGGATACGGCGCCCCGCGCCAGCAGCACATGGCTCCCCAACTGTCTCCGGCTCCGGTGGAAGACCTGGGGCCACAGGATGAGCTGAACGTCCCCGGTCTCGTCCTCGATGGTGACGAACATCGTGCCGTCCTGCCCCCTGGGGTGCTGGCGGGCCACGGGCCATCCCGCCACCAGGACTTCCTCTCCTTCTCCCAGCTGCTCCACGGCGGCGGAGGGCATCACGGCAGGGTTGAGGGTGGGTCTGATTGGCTCCGGCATAGGTGATACTGGCCAGCTGCACTACCGCGGCTGCCGGGGAGTGGAGTCCGAGACGGTGTTGACACACCCAACCGCTACCTGTCCACCCGTTGGATGGTCCAGCGGCTGACTTCCAGGCGCTTGGCCAGTTCCCGCTGGCTCACTCCCTTCGACCGCTCTGCCCGGATATAATCCCGTTGCTGCTCGGTCAGGCTCGGCCGCCGGCCCGGGAACCGTCCCTCGGCCCGCGCCTTCGCCTGCCCCGCGACCGAGCGCTCCCTGATCGAGGCCCGCCACCACTCGCTGAAGGCCAGCACCATCGTGAGCTGGAGCTTGCCGGTGGCCGTGGCCGTGTCAAATTCTTCCGACAGGGACCGGAACTCCACTCCCGCCCGGTGCAGGCCCTCGATCACCTGCAGCCCGTAGGTCAGCCCCCTGGAGAGCCGGTCAATGTGGGTGACCACCAGGGTGTCTCCCTCGACCACCAGGTCCAGCAGTTCCAAAAGGCCGCCGCGGTCGTTCCTGGCCCCGCTGGCTTCCTCGGATCGAATATTGCCCAGGGAGCAGCCGGCGCGGACCAGCCGCTCCACCTGCAGGTCCAGATTCTTGTCCTCCGGCTCTCTCACCGAGACCCTGGCGTAACCGTAGAGGGTCATCCCGCTGCACCCCTGGCTGGAATAGTAAAAGTATACCGTCCTGCCAGGTAGAATTAAACCGGGTTTTCCAGCCACCCCCTCAGCTACAAATGGGGGAGTTTCCAGCCACCGGCCGTAAACAGGGCTGTTTCCAGCCAGGGCCACCGGAGTCCGCGACCATGCGGCAGATCCAGTGGTCCAGCAGCGCCATGGCGGCGAAGTACACCGGCTGGGGGAGTCGCGTCCGTGAAAACGAGGTAAAGCGGACCGCTGGAGGCCCGGGACAAGAGGCGTCTGCTCAACCTCCATAGGTGGTCATATCCTTGCTCCTGTTTCCCTGAGGGCTTCGAGCTGGGCGAAAGCGGCTTCCGCTAGGGAGAGTTTCTGACCTGGGTCCTTGGGCCTGGGGTTCCAGCTGCTGACTACTCCGGCGAGCTGGCAGTGGCTCAGCTGCTCTTCGTAGGTGGCCTGGACGCTCTCGAACCGGATGAGCCCAAGCCTGGCGAGGTCGCGGACGACGCGGTCGATGGTGGCCGTGTTCATGTCACAGTCCCAGGCGATGGAGTCGGAGTCCAGGTAGAATTCCCCTGCCTCGTTGGCGTACTGGCAGAGGGTGATGAGGACGAACCGGTGACCGGAGGGCAGACGTGGTCCGGTCACCCAGCCCCACCGGATGATGTGCGGGAGCCTGGGGAGGTCGCCGTATTCGTGCCCGGTGCTCGCTAAGCTGCTCATGATGCCCTCCTGGCGTTCAAGTATTCCGGGGCAAAGATTAGTGTCGGGAGCCGAAGGCGGTACCTGTTGTGGGTCCGACGCTGGACCTCAATTTCCCCGAGGTCCCGGAGAACCGCGAGGCTCTTTCGCAGCTGGTGCACCGGCCAGCCAAGGTTGTCCGCGATCTCATCCTGGTTGGCGAAGTCCTGGACCACGCCGGTCTCCCACGAGCTGTGCTCCAGGAGGAAGAAGTGGAGGGCCTCGAGCTGGGCCCAGTTCTCCCGGGGATCCCCGTTGTTGTCAGCGATCACAGGCCCCCTAAACTGAAGCCAAGGTGAAATGTACATATTGCTCGACCGCACTGTCGGTAGCGAACCAGATGGGCTGAGGGTGATATGAGGAGCTGTGGAGTCCTTTCGGTCGGCTGCTAAATCCCGAAATGCACATCCCACCTTGGTATTGGTTTAGTATTACAACGACGGTTCATCTGGCAGGGCGATTTTCGAGAATGATTTGAACCTGACAACGTGATGCGATGAGCCTACCGTGATAGCCCGCTGGCAGCCGAATACGAAGGGTAAGACAACATATTTGGTAATCCGTCGTTGTAAAACTAGCTGCCAGACCGAAACGGTCTGCAGTTTCAGGTCCTGGACTACCCGGGCAACAAAAAGACGGCCCGAGGTTAAAATCAGACTGTCCATCAATACGACTCCCGCAGCGCCCGGGAACGCCAACCTGGATGCCCTGCTAGTGCGGATGTACCGTAGGTGGTCACGAAAGCAATATACGTTTTCCGCCGCTGAGCCTCGTTGGGCAGTGGTCGTCGGAAGAGACACGGATGCCGTCGGGGTGGTTGCGTGGTAGCATCTATTGGGTGCTCCTGTTTTGGGACCGGTTTTCTGTCTCGAAAACCATTATCTCAGAGGCACAGGAGCACTTTCTTGTCTCTGCAGGACCCCGCCACACACCCTCCTTCGGTGGATTGGGGCTTAACCGTAGCCTCAGATTTAGGGTTCATCGCCTGTCCGGGTTTCGGGGCAATAGCCTAGCCTCCAAGAAGTGACTCTCCTACCGGGAGAGCAAGATCCTCGGCAGGCCGTTACTCCCCGAGGAGGTCCAGCATTTCACGGACACAGCTCGGCGGATTGCGGCGATTCTGCTGTTAGCGAAGGGAAAGTGAACCTTTCTTAGTTACGGGGTAGACTCTGGCTTCTTCTATGTCAAGACCTCGATGACACCCATCAACTTCATTCCGCTTCAGAGGTGGAAATACCAATATAAATCGGGCCTTTTCCGGGGGACCCCTTCCCACCTGGGTTAATGAATCCAAAATTTCCGACGTTTCCCACCCTTCCCACGATCATGTAGGTGTATTGATGTAACTCAGGTGCCAAGTCATCTTCGGCGACGCATACTCGCAAGTACATTCGGGAAGCATCCAAATGGCAGGTGAATTTGTGGCCGTCGAGTAGACTGAGAAGTCTTGATGATGTCCAAACATTTTGTAGGACAGTCTCATCGTTCGGGGCTTGAGCAGCAGCTTGGATATAGCACTCATTGGCTTCGCTGAATCTTCCCAAGCACATCAAAGCATTCCCCTTATTGAAAATGGCATGCCAGTCGGCGGATTCCACCTTTTCGTACGCAGAAGTAGCTTCTTCAAAGCAGGCCATGTCCGCATAGGTGTTGGCCAGATTGTAGTGATATCGGCCCGGATCGGGAGCTGACCCAATGGCCCGAAGGTAATCCTGCACGGCTTCTTTGTATTGTCTAAGTTCGACCTTGGAATTGGCTCGGTTAAAGTAGATCATGTGGTCAAGAATGATGCTTCGAGGAAATTCGGTCATGGCCCCGATCGCTTTATCATAATCCTCTATCGCATCCCCGTGGTTACGCAGTTCAGCATTTGCGTTGGCTCTCAGGAAGTAGATTGTGTAAAGGTATGGGTTGAGGGCCAAAAACCTGTCGTAAGCGTCAATTGCATATTGATATTCGCCTCGTTGGTAATACCGATTCCCCGCAATCCGGTAGTCGTCCTGGCTGAGTGAAACGACATCTTCAACACTGTTGGCCTGAGCAAAACCGTGTGCATCTAAGAATAAAGACCTTCTGCTTACATCAAGTAGGCCCAGTTCCCCAATGAGGTCTTTCTTGTCTTTCTCGGCAATTGTGATTCCCCCGAGGATATTGCAGTCCTCGGGGACCATCGGCCTTCCAATGACAAACACACTGCGTTGTCTGAGTATTCTGGCCATGGCATCGCCACTCGCCACTGGTTCCCACCACGCTATCGTCGGCAAATCTCGGTCCGGGAGGAATAGGGTTGTAACTCGCTGTGCGCTCTCGTCGGTTGAAATCATTCCCACCTGAATGGGATCGTTCGTGTTTATGACGTACAACCTCCCGTCTCCCTCAAGATCCCTGCAAGCGAACCAGATCCCGACCAGCGGATCCCAACTGAAATCTAGCAAACCGGTGGCGGCGCCCAGATGCTGCAACTTGGCGAGCAACTCCAGATCTGAAATCTCACGCCCTGATTCCACCCCTAGCCCCTGTGTACGCGCTGGAGCAATTAGTGTGCTTTGGTGATAGTCCAAGTACAGATTGGGGAATTCAGGGCTAAATTGTACTCCTTCCCCAAGTTGCTTTCTCAACCTTCGCGTCGCCCCCGAGTGCAGCGGCCAATGCGTATTGCTCTGTCCCCTAAAGGCGTAAGTTCCAACCCCTAACTCTTTGGTAGTGTCGCTGATCTTACCCAAATAACTTTCAAGTTTCATGTTCACCTATCAGGAAATCCCACCCAATACAGAGCCTACACACTGAACAAGTGTCATGTCAGGACGGTTAAGAGCAACTGGACTTGATCCCTGTCTCTACACCAACGGCTAATCCGTTCCGACAAGGGCTGGTTTTCCCCGGCCTATCGGTGGATGCCCACATGTGGCCACCGTTATAAACTGGCCACCTTTCGGTAGCTCCCTCGCTTCCTAATCTACCCGGGTTCTCACCCTGGTCCACTACCGCCCACCTCATCTAGCACTTACCAATTTACAGGTGGAAATTCTATAGGTTGAAATTCGGCAGACACATTCCGAACTTCTTGTTGTTCTGGGTTTGAGGCGTCAATGACCAAGTCGAGGTTGCAGTGTAGTGACAAGGGAATCCATGCCCGGACATAATGGTCATTCCCATCAAACTCAACTACGATAAGCCCGCGATCATCCGAAGTGTGCCAATCAGGTTTGTAAACAAGCACCACAAATTCCGCGATGACGTTGGCCTCGGCCTTGACCAGTACCTGACTTGAATTCAACTGTCGAATGTCTAACACGGTCAAGCCCGATACATCCGCTATCATGTCCAACGTCGGAGATTCATACTCCCACGGAATTCCCAACTCCGGTGGATCCCATTCTTTGAGGTGGACCCGGTTGTTAGGACAGGATCGGGGTGGAATTAAGTGAGAGTCCCGCTGCTCCTGCCAATGATACCAACACCTGTTCCGGTGGATCTTCCGTCACCTTCGATTCCTCCGCCGGGGCATTTCTGACTTGGTGGAACACCTCGGATGGGGTCCGGTAGCCCAAGGCCTGATGCGGTCTCTGGTTGTTGTAGAATCGGAAGTAAGCACCCAATTCCCTCCTGGTTTCACTGGCGCTGGTGTAGGCTTTCAGGTACACCTCTTCGTACTTCACCGTACGCCATAGCCGCTCCACGAAGATGTTGTCGCGGTAGCGTCCCTTCCCATCCATGCTGATCTTGACCCCGTGTTCCTGCAGCACATGGATGAACCCCCCGCTGGTGAACTGGCTACCCTGGTCGGTGTTGAAGACCTCCGGCTGGCCCTGATCCAGCGCCTCCTGCAAGGCCTCGATGCAGAAGTCTGCCTCCAGGGTGTTGGACAACCGCCAGGACACCAAGTACCGGCTGTGCCAGTCCATGATGGCCACCAGGTAGAGGAATCCCCGGGCCATGGGCAGGTAGGTGATGTCGGCAGCCCACGCCTGGTTGGGCTGGGTAACTCTGATCTGTTCCAACAGGTAGGGATAGACCCGGTGCTCCGGTGCAGGCCGGCTGGTGCGGGGACTGCGGTAGATGGCCCGCAGCCCCATGATGCGCATCAGCCGCTGCACCCGCTATCGGCTCACGCACCTGCCCTCCCGGGCCAGCCAGACCCTCATGCGCCGCGACCCGTAGAAGGGTGTATCCTGGTACTGCCGGTCCATTGCCTGCATCAAGACCAGGTTCTCGCCGGAGGCTTCCCTGGGCCGATAGTACAGGCTGGAACGGGCCACTCCCAGCAGGGCGCACTGCCGCGCTATCGACAACGATAGGTGCTCCCGATCCACCATCCCCCGCTGCTGGGCCAGGCTCATGGACCGGACCTCTCCGACAAGAAATCCCGCTCCACCTTCAGCTGTCCGATTTCCTGGTACAGCCGGGCGATCAGGGAGGCGTCGCTACTGGCCTTCTGGTCCTGACCGTTGCCGAAGACACCGGCCGCGCCCTCGGTGAGGGCCTTCTTCCAGGCCTGAATCTGGCTGGGGTGGACCTGGTACCGGGCGGCCAGTTGGGCCACCGTTTCCTCGCCCTTCACCGCCTCCAGTGCCACCTTCTCCTTGAATGCCGGGCTGTGTTTTCTCCGTCCTTGGGAATTTCCCACTCCTCCTTGGCAGCAACCGCCGCCCTCAGTTTAGGAGCGGGACTCTCGCTTAGCTATCCGTCCAGTTTCCTGGGTCCGCCTCAGTGTTCTTACGCTCATTGCGTGCTATCAGACCCTTGGAGTGGGACTTTAGCGCAAATCGCCAAAAACGTGTGGGCGTCCTCTATCATGGACTTAATCAGGTCGTAGGTTTCGTCATCAAAATGTGTCGTCAACGTCTCTCGGTTGGACTTAGCAGTGTGTTTGGTGATGTGAGGGGAAATCAGTACTTTCCCATCCACAACCATGCCGTTGTAAATGGTCGAATGTCCTATCGTATTACGAATATCCACTAACTCCTCGAGGTTCCAGACCCCCTTCTCCCGTAGGTCGTCTGGCAACGTGCCGAGCATCTCCTCGTCCAGATCGCTTACCAGTCCCGAAAAACCTCGGTCACTGTTATTGGCCACCAGCTTCATCTGAAGGGACTCTACCCTGGCCCACCATTCATCAAACCATTCGGAGGAAAAACGACCGTCAGACCGGGCTGCTTCGATTTCCCCCGCTGACGAAATGATATCGGGATGACGAGACACGAAGTGATAACTCAAATGCTTTTCAACATAGAGCAGTAGCATGAACATTTCACCAGGTCGGGCTACCAACTCTTGATATTCGACGGAATTCCCATTAGGTGGTCTAACTATTAGATCCATGGATTCCTGTGGCGACATGTCGATTCGGTTGGCCATGTATCGCATGACGTCCACGGAAACGTCTTCTTCTGACTCCCCTGGGATAAGGACCGGGTTGATCCTGTTTAGGTAGTCCACGAAGCTTTGGCCCGGGTTTCTGCTCAAGTTGTAGTCTGCCCATTTCACAGATACCGAGGGAGAGCCAGATAGCACAGGGGAGTTCATATCAGGGTCATCATCCGCCGTCCAATACAGCGCAAATTCGACTCCGCGTTCTGGAAACCCTAGGGCAGGCAGGTAACTCTGCAACTCTGACATGCTGGGGCGCTCAGTCCGCCCCAGAGGTGCAACTGTTTTGGAGACAAACTTGCCGTTGTCCTCTGTTATCAGGCAATAACTGCCAAGCATCTTGAATATCCTTTTTTATAGAGATGGCTTTAGGACGGCCTTGGGGACAGCCGGTGTTCTCGGCTGCGTGGTCAAGGCGCGATCCACCTTGGGGACGTTCCTGCGCAGCTTTCGGTGGGGCCATGTCCGTCAGATGGATCGGGTGGGCCGGGAGTTGCTGGCACTTGCCTGGGCGACCCAGCCCAGAGCATCCCCAGGGTCTGTGCCCTGGATAAAGGCTACGACTTCGCTGAGGTGCGCCGCTCCCTGGACGACTTCGGCTTCACCGCCCATATGGGTGGTGGAACGCACTCGCAGTTGGCTGAACCGTTTCCGGCGCGTTTGGTCCGTTGGGACGAGTCCCCCGACAACTACATCGCCTTCCTTTCGCCTGTGACCTCATCCCCCTCAGAGCCGCCGGGTTATTAGGATAGGTTCTGAGCTGGACTTTGTACATTCGAGCCGCGTAAGTGGGCGTATCTGTGAGGCGGTCGTATAACGCGGCTGGGACTTTTTCACTGTCGCTGTCGCGCCTAGACATTGAAAAACCCCCGGGCTACATCCACAGATGGCGGCGCACCAATTTTGTCGTTACTGGTTTATGGTTACTGGCTTTTGTACAAAGTCCAGCTGAGTCCGAAGCCGTAATTGGCTCCATCATCAATAGGGATTCACTACTCAAATGATGCGATTGGCCAGTGGACGTACGGTCCGCGACACCGGCGCGGTTAGTGGATAGACGCAGCGTGGGGCCAAACCCGTACCGCGGCTTGGTGGAGACGCTTCCCCCGGTCGGCTATGTCGGTCTCGTCCCAACCTGACGGCGCGTTGGCCAGCAGGTCTTTGTTCAGGAACAACACCGTGTGTTTATCGAGGGTCTCGCGCTTCTCGTGCCATGGGGCGTTGGATAATGCGGAATTGAGGCGGTGATTGACCAGGGTCAGATTACCGATGGAATGGATCAATCGGTTGCGCCTGGCAATCGTGGCGTCTTCATTTTCATTTTCGGGCAAAGGCCAGCGATCCATCTGCCAACCCTGGGGCATGACATGTTCGATGTCCAAACTTCGAGGCACGGCTTGGGTTTCTGCCCAGGCTGTACGCAGGTCGCTCTCGATACCTTGCAGGATCAGGTTGAGGCGTCCCGCGGTCAGTGACCAGTAAAGCGGCTCCGAGACGAACGTATCCAATAGGGTCTGGTCGTTCGGCCACTGGTTGGCAAAGGCGGTTTGGCGGCCCAAATACTGCACAATGGTTCCGCCGGCCTGGTCAGGACCGGCCCTGTCCAGCTCGCCCACGAGCCCGATGAACAGTTGCCCGTAGCTTCGGGCAGACATCCCGCAAGCCATACGTCGCACGAGGTAGCTTTCTAACGCGGTGAGGCTTTTCAGCAATTGGTGCCTCGGCACGTCTGACGACAGCAGCCAGAGTAGAGCGGGTATCACCACACCGACGCCCATGACCTGACGGCGGTAGAGAAACGGTTCAATATCAGGCAGGCTCCGCTGGTCGATTTGGCTGTAAATCTCACCCAGTCGGCCGATGTCGGCAGCAATGTCCCGAACGGTTTCGCCGTTCTTTTCGGCCGCCTCCACGTAGTCGTTAAAAGTGGCGAATTCGTTGTTTGCCTTGGTTTCCGATTGATTGCGGAGGGTCAACCAGTTGTTGAGGTAAACATCGATGCGTGGCCGTCTCTGATGGCCGCGGCCGATCTCGCCACGCCACCAGTCACCGGCGAATGGCCACAGGCGATCTGCCTCAGCCGCTTCCGGGTCCCCGCCGTCTTCACCCATGACACCGGCCTTGTGCAGAATCTGGTTTTTGATCATGTCGGATGGAAGCAATGGGGTGCCGCGAGCGTTCAGCGTTTCGAAGATCACGTGTGGATCATCGCTGTTTCCCAGTTCAATGACGACCAGCTCGAGGCAGTTGCGGATCGCGCTGTCCAGCGCATCGGCGGCGGCGTTGCGTCTTCCGTTGTCCTCGGGAAAAGCCGACAGCCATTGCTCGGTTTTGTTCTTGAAATAGTCGTGCGCGGCAACGATACGGGAATTCTTATACGCGTCACTGGAGAGTTTATTGCTCATCGCGTGGCGGAATGCAGCCTGGTCAAAAGTGGTCGGCCAAACCTTGTAGGCCAGATCGGGGTTGTTTCCGCGAAATGCCTCCGGTGTATTGACCAGAGAATCCAAGCGCACTGCGGGCCCTTGGTAACCATCATGCTCGAGCACTTCCTGGACCGCGTCGATGAGCAACTGCAGAGTGGTGAGCCGCTGTTGCCCATCGACAACGATGCGGGTTTCGATCCCCTGTATCGGGTTCAATCTCTGTTGCAGAACGATTGCGCCCATGAAGTGGCGACCAGCCTCGCCGTTTTCGATGACGGCCTCGGCCATATCGCTAACGTCTTCCCACAACGGCTCCCATTGGTCATCCTTGGTCCAGATGTATGGGCGTTGGAAAACAGGGACCTCGTAGCGCACGATTTTGAAGAATATCTCCTGGGGGGTCAGGATAGAGGTTTGCATTTCATCAACCCTTCGGGAAGTTCAAAGATGTCGAGCGACGCGATAAGCTTCCACGTCATTCAGGGACTGTCGGCGGTCGGGCAGCAGCGCTGCGTATTTCACCGCGAGCAATATAATGCATGAGAGGATGCGGCGCAATTGGCCTGACAGTGGCCTGACAGCGGCCTGTTGGGTATAGTAATCATCAGGCTTAAATTGGATACTGGCCGTGATATACGGTATGAAAGCTGTAATATTGAGAAGGCCGCCGCCCACGCATTCAGGATTATTATCAGATGGCCACCACTACGAAGCCAAAGCGCTCCTTGGCTGGGATCGAACTGGTCAGGATCCTCGCCTATGAGGGTGATCGCATCTTCACGACAGAACGAGCGAGAGAACTGGCTCCCAGAGCTGGTCTGAGAGATGACTACGTCCTCGAGGCACTGCACCACCTGCGGAGGAATGACTGGATCGTCCCCTTGCGGCGTGGACTCTACGCCCTGTCCTCGCCGGTTCCTAGCGTCGCAGCCGTCCACGAGTACGAGGTGGCCATGGCGCTGGTTCAGCCTGCGGCCATTTCCCATTGGTCGGCCCTGAATCACCATGGGTTGACGGAGCAGATCCCGCGGCACGTATTCGTCCTCACCACTACGGATGTCTCCGTGCCGCGAAAGCGGACATCGGAGAGCGCCGAAGGCAGGGGCGGTTTTCCAGTGAATGGCACGGTGTACCAGTTTATACAGGTGCGGCCGGAGCGCTTCTTCGGGGCCGAGAGGATCTGGGTGGGCGACGCCCGGGTGTGGATCACCGATCTGGAGCGGACCCTGCTGGACGGTCTCGCCATGCCGCAACACTGCGGTGGTTTCGGCGAGGTGATCCACGCCTTCGGGGAGGCTGTGAACCAGCTCAACATTAACCGGGTCACCGAATACGCCCCGCGGTTGGGTCCCGCCGTCGCCAAGCGAGCGGGGTGGGTCCTGGAACACCAGGGCTGCGAAGATCCTCAGCTCGACAAGTTGGCCGCGCTTCCCATCAAGGGCCACCGCAAGCTTGATCCAACCGGTCCCAAGAAGGGCACCTACAACAATCGGTGGATGCTGCAGGAGAACCTGCCAGGGATGACGGGTCCATGAGGCCGCTGCGTATTCGTCTGCAGCAAGCGTGGCGTCGACTGGACGTGCAATCCTATGTCATCGAGAGGGACTACCTGCTGTCCTGGGTGTTGGCCGGTATCAGTGCCGTGCCGGAGCTGAGGGAGACGCTGGTTTTCAAGGGCGGCACGGCGCTCAAGAAGTGCTACTTTGGCGATTACCGTTTCTCGGAGGACCTGGACTTCTCTGGATTGAAGGGCGTCCCGACGGGGGATGATTTGGCAGAAGCCATCATCCGGGCGTGCGTTGAAGCCTGTGCCTTGCTGGTTGAGTATGCCCAAGTGGAGTTGCACTGTGAGCGGCATGTCGAGAACAACCCACATCCCGATGGACAGGAGGCGTTTCTCATTCGGGCCAGGCTGCCCTGGCATCCGCGGCCGGATATTCCGATCAAAGTCGAGATCACAGCAGACGAGCAAATCGCTTGGCCGGTGGAACAGCGCAGGGTGATTCATGACTACGGTGAGATGCTGGAAGCGGAATTGCAAGTCTATTCCCCGACGGAGGTGGTGGCCGAGAAGCTGCGAGCGACCCGGCAACAATTGGCGCGGTTGGAGAACCGAGGGTGGATGCGTAACCGCGCGCGGGATTACTACGACCTGTGGCGTGTCCTCGGGAATTACTGGGACCAGCTGGACCTAGTCGACTTCCGGACCCGCCTCCATGACAAGTGCAAGCTGAGGAACGTTGATTTCGAAGGACCTGAGGATTTCTTCGACCAGCGTATAGTGGACGATGTAGAACGAGGATGGGAGGATTCTCTTGGCCCGTTGATAACCGATCTTCCATCCTTCGCGAGAGTGATGGACGAACTGCGTCCGCAGGTAGAGGCTCTCCTCATACCAGAGGGATAATTGGATCGCTATGGCAGGCAGTAAGCTCACCCCAGTAGTTGAGGCCTACTTTACCGGCCTACGTTTGATTCGGGCATCAGGTGGCGTCACCAACGAGCGTTCCGTGTACGTGCCGCTGGCCAACCTGCTGAACGCGGTGGGCGGTGCGCTGAGGCCCACGTGGCCTACTTTAACTCCGCCGCTTACACGCCTGAGCACGGAGTCACTGGTCAGGAGGGGCGGTTAGTTTCGGAAATGCCGGATTTCCGCAACTGGCAGGCTGTACCCGTCCGAACCATCCTCAAAGGCCGTCTGGCAGTATGTCTCTTCAGGGCTCCCTGGTCAGCATGACGTGCTTTGGTCCGAGGAACCCTCCCCAAGATGACCCGGGATTCGGCGTCCGCCTGGATGAAGAGATGCCCTGGGCCATGACGGGTCCAATTCTCCGGCGTTGGCCGGTTCCTCACGTCCCGAATCCCGCGTATTTCCCGTATTCCTCTCCCTTCCAGTCTGTCCTTTTCGAGGTGCCGTTTGGGTTCCCTGTTGTAATATCAGGTTGGGGTGACTGGTCAAGGTTCCGGCAACGGCGATACTGCCGGTGGGGAGCTCCCGGGAAATGCTTCTACGTCGATTCATGAGATGAACTATGTCCGACAGAGCCGCAGAGTCCCTTCCTCGAACCAATGCCCGGGACGTCCGCAGGACCGGTCTATTCCGCCGGATTGAACGGCATGTCCAGGGAAGAACGGTTGGCGGCCTGATGGAATTGGTGCCGCTCCTGGTTACCATGGTCGTCCTGGTGTTCGTCATCGGAAAGGTGGACAGCTTCGTCCGGCCCCTTGGCTTCGTATCGGGACAACCCTGGGACTTTCCCGGTATCGGAATCATCGCGCTCATCGTAATTTTCTATGTCGTCGGCCTCATCGTGAGTACGCGCCTGGGGCGTATCGTCATGGATTTCAAAATCACGGTTCTCAACGGCCTCCCCGTCGTGGGAACGATTTACGGCGTAACCCAGCAGGCCACATCCTCCATGGGATCCCAGCACCGGTTCAGCCGGGTTGTCTTCCTCGAGTGGCCCCGCCAGGGAATGATTGCCATGGGATTTGTCACGGGCCGAGCAGTGTCCTCCAGGACTGGGGATTCCATGGCCATCGTCTATATCCCCACCGTGCCCAACCCCACCTCCGGCAATATGGCCTTCGTCATGGAGAATGACCTGTTCGAGACCAGCATTACCGTGGAAGACGCCATGAAGATGGTGTTCTCCGGCGGCATCGTGCTCCCCGACTCACTGGCTTTCGCACGCCTCCTCCGCGACCCCGTCCCCAACGAGTTTGCCAGCGAGTTCGTCCAATCCGAGTAGCGGGACATCACTCTTTCTCAGCGTCGGCCAGGGACTTGATTTTCACCCCCCGTCCCGCAGTTCGCAGATCGACCGGATGGTCTCCGGCCAGCGCCAGCCGATACGGTCGATGGCCACGACACCAGGGTGTCGCCGCCGGCGAGCCTCCCGTTGAGCCTACGCCAGCCCCACCGCTCCTGGGTGCCCGTGCCTCCCGAGACACCCACGTCGCGGTAGATGTTGGCCTCGGGGACGCCCTCCTGACGGAGTTGGTGGCCCTGAGCTTCGGGGTCGCTGCCGGCAGTTCCCTGGATGCGCTGCCGGCTGGTCCTGATATAGCCGTAAGTGGTCACGCCCGGACTATACCTTTATGTGACGGGCTGGCGCAATGGGGGAATGACAGTAATGTGACAGTCACGTAAAGGGGCGTTTAAATGACGACCGCGGAGAGGGGGAGAAGGCCGGGCAAGGGCGGCTCCGGTTGACCAGGACCGCCAGCGCTTTGGGCCACGTCCTCTCCGGCTTTCTCGTCGACCGGCGTATGTGGAGCAGCGCCGAGCCGTCCTCCGTTGTGCAGAGCATCCGGGCCCTGGACGGACAGGACGCCAGCGAACTGCGGTACGCCGCAGCGGTGCCCATCTGGGTGCGCTGGACGTTTCAACCGGCGTGTGGGGCGGAGACCAGCTACCGTGTGGAGCACGGGGCCCTCAGCCCCGGACCAGACGTCCGCCATCCGGCTGCTGCGCCGCAACGGGCAGTCTCAGTCCGCAGTGGCGCGGACGTTCGGCATCTCCCGCTACTCCGTCTGGGGCGCCGAGCAGACGGAGTAGCGGCCAAGACGCCAGCACGTTGGTATCACTGCAGGAGCGGCGGGACCCTCACTTAATATTGCCTCAACCCTGTCCAACTTATGGGGCCCCCCTTCCTGGCCGGAGGGCGGTTGGGATTCAGTGCGGGCTCGCCGGCTCACTCTGCCGCGGCATGAGGACCGGCGTGGTATCGCCTGGTGGAGGAATCGGTAGACAGGCAATGGAAAGCCGGACGCAAAACCGGACCGGCCGCGGCCCCGACTCGTGACCATGTGTTACCATCGGGGAAAGGACCCTCAATAAATCGGCTTGATGCCGTTCAGGGGTTTGAAATGACCAACGCAAGACTCGCCCGCGTCCCCAGGCCGGACATCGACTACGCCGGCCTGTCCTTCAATCCCGACGAACCGGAGCCCCTGCCGGAGGCCATGTATCAGTATCCGATATTGCTGGAAGTCCTCCCCATCCTGGGCGCCCATCTGAACCGGCTCTACTCCCGGGAGAGGGTCTTCCACGGCAGCAACACCTTCATCTGCTACGACCCGAACAACCTGAACGTCAGGGTCGGCCCCGACTTCTACTTCGCCTTCGGCGTGGACGCCCCGGCCATCGAGGGGACCAAGCTGTACCTGCCCTGGGAGGTGGGGAAGCCCCCGGACTTCGTGCTGGAAATCGCCTCGGAGAGCACGGCGGAGCACGACGTGACCGGCAAGCGGCAGATCTACGCGGAGATCGGCGTTCCCGAATACTGGCGCTTCGACCGGAGCGGAGGGGACTACTACGGTCAACCCCTGGCCGGGGAGAGGCTGGTCGACGGAATCTACCAGCCGGTGCCGCTGAGCGGCGAGCCGGACGGCATCCTCAAGGGATACAGCCCAGCGCTGCGGCTCAGCCTGTGCTGGGACAACGAGATGCTCCGGTTCTACGACCCTGAGAGCGGTGACTACC
Organism: Dehalococcoidia bacterium; assembly: GCA_965205495.1. GTDB lineage: Bacteria > Chloroflexota > Dehalococcoidia > Lucifugimonadales > UBA3495 > CATOSK01. The sequence goes on along the minus strand of CBDBHA010000002.1, from coordinate 2,520,962 downwards.
TGCGCAACTTCGAGGCGGAGCAGGCCCGCGCCGACTCCGAGCAGGCCGCTCGGGAGAGGTCCGAGGCCCGGGTACGGGAGCTGCAGGAAGAACTGGAACGAAGGGACCGGGAAAGCTGAAGGGCCACCCTGCGCTGGTCACATCCTTCACGCTCTCATTGTTGCTCCGGCAGACGGCGTCGGTCTTCATTCCATTCGGAGGCCGCCCATGTGCTGAACCAGTGGCTGGACCGGTCGAGGTTCGGCTGATTCTCCTGGGTCGGTGTGCGGTCATCGCAGAGACTGCGGACTCCGGTTCAGGACCCCTGAATTTTGAAGGAAGTGGGTTGGCATGTCTCGACAACGATGGACCAGGGAGCAGGACCTGGCGGTCCTGTACCTCAAGGTTGAATGCCACGGTCAGTTGAACCAGGGCCACCCAACCGTACATGCTCTCGCCGATGCCATGGACCGGCCCGTGGCGTCCATCTGGATGCGGAAGGGCAATTTCGACTCGTTGGACCCTTCCGTACTTGGGGTTGGCCTGAGAAGCGCTGCCAAACTCACTGTGGACATCTGGGCTGAATACGAGCGGAACCCTGAGCGGGTCCTGTCAGAGGCACGGAGAGCCTACTTGGCCCTAAACTAAAGCCAAGGTGGATCTACATTTGTAGGCCCTGCAGATTGGCTTAGGCACCACGGTAAGGCTCTTCCACTGTACTTGGTTAGCGGTCCTGTGCCGCCGATTGGCTTCCCCGATATGCGCATTTCACCTTGGTCTTAGTTTAGGGCCATGAATGTAATTTCCAAACATCACTCCCTCAGGCAACCACGAGAGTTCAAGTCATACCAGCGATGCCTGCTATCCCTATTGTTTTAGTTACGACAGCCGGAAGGTAGCCGGCTAGGAGGACGACCGGATGACCACGGCAGATTCCGAAGACACTGTTCCCATCGCCGATAAAGTCCGCTTCTGGGAAGAACAGGACAAGATTAACCAAGAACTAATCCCCAGGGTCATACGCCAACATGAACTGCTTACCGAGCATATCGCCGACCACGGAAACCTCCCTTTAATCGCCGCCACCGCCATAAGCGAGGCTTTGACCGAAGCCCTCCAGCAACAACAAGAGCGATATGAGGCGGCCTTAGCCGAGGTTAAGGCTGAATCGGAAGAGCAACACCATCAACATCAAGCAGAGATGGAGGCCGCGAAAACCGATCGAGAAGCGCAGACTCAACAACATGCCGATGAAGCAACAACACTTCGGGAGCAGCTGCGTAAGACCCGGCAAATGCTCATCACCATTGCCACCGGGGCCGCTGTACTGGCCGCCGCAGCCTTAGTCGTGGCAATCGTAGTGTAGTGAGGCAAAACGACGTTATGACCATGCAATCACTGGACTTGTTGCCCGCGCTGCGGGAATTGCCAGGGGAAGAAATAAACCAGAACCGCTCGTTTCGGGAAATCGTCACTGACCTCGTGAATACAGACCGGGCCACGTTCGCCGCCGAATTCGCGTCGGCTGTGTCATTTGGCATGTGGCCTGTCTTTGGTGAAGCCGTTTTAAGCACCAATTTCCCAGGAACGGAAATCAACGAATCATATCTGCAGGCTGCCTATCGAAGGACGGACCTTTTTGATCCTGATGTGGATGTCGTCGAACGTTGGCGCCAAGCATTGGCCGACGGGGAGGGTGCCAAAGAGGATTTCCTGGATGATTTGAAAGGGATAGTCGCAGAGTTTAAAACTCGAGACCTACTCAACCAACAGGGGTACGACCTGGAACTTGCTGCTGATCGTTACCAGATAGGGTGGGATATTCATGGGACAAATCCAGACGGAGAATATGTACAAATACAAGTTAAAGCTGGGGACAGTTCGGCGCAAATCGACAAAACTATAGAGGCGCTGCAGGAGACGAACTACCCATTTGCTGTCAGTTCCGACATCCATGAGGGAATCTCTGAAAACGGGCAAGAACTGGTTGACCGGATAGTGGCAAACATCGGCTCCGACTTTGACCTCGTGGAAGGCATAGAAGATGGCTTGGAAATCCTGAGCAATGCCATGGAGGTTGCAGATGCGATCCCGGGTGTCGCCGCCATCGCCGCAACTGCACGCCTGATTTACAGCGCAATGAAAACCGAGAAGGAATTCAAGGCTGCCGATCGCACCACCAAAAACAAGATTCAGGTCGTCCAGACTTTGACCCTAATGTCGAGGATGGGGATAACATCTGCTCTGGCAATAGCTGGCGGCAAGGGAGGAGCGGCGGCAGGGGGTCTGGCTGGGAGTGTCTTTCCTGGTCCCGGAAATGCTATTGGCGGTGTGGTTGGAGGCTTAGTAGGTGCGGTAACCGGCGCGGGAACGGGAATGTACCTCAACCGGCACCTCCAACCCCACATGCTTAACTTGGCATTGAATATTACCGGGCTAACCAACGACGATTTGTTCTACTACAAGAACAAGACCCGAATAGACGAAGTAGCTGTAGGATTCCAGAATACTTCTCGGGAGTTGACCGCTCTCCCCGCTTGGTAAAAGTGATGGGCCGACCTGTAGCACACCGCGAACAGGGCATCAACGAGACTTCTTCTTGAGGGCCTTGGCTACCTTCCAAGCGCCAAAGGCGACAGCCCCAACCGCAACAGCAGGAACCGCCACTACTGCTACGGCGGGAATGGCTATTGCCCCACCGCCGATTGCCAGTCCTGCCCCACCTAAGCCACCCACGGCCGCACCCAAGCCCGCCCCAGCCGCAGCACCAGCCGCGCCTACGGCTACGTCATCCTTTCCAACCTGCTTTTCGGGTCCTTTATTGGTAGGCATATCCTGCTCCTGAAACCCTGTTAAGGGGCTTGAACGTTGTAAGCGATCTTGTGTTACAGGTACTCGGCGAACTCTATAGCCTCCGCTCCGAACCCCTTGGAAACCTCATCAAGGCCCGATCCTGAACTCCACCGCATCTTCTTGGAAACGGATGTTTTACACTAAACAGCGCTGTCTCAGCACCACGCTGGCCTCTGGTGAGAGTCGGTGTAAAGTCGAGCGGCGGTCCAGGTTGTACTTCGTGTAATCTCGGGAGAGGGTATCTCTGGCCACCTGGTATAACCATTCAACCCGGTGAACATAGTCACTCTCATACTCGCGAAGAGGGCCAGGTTCGGCAGGAACTAGTAGGGACCGGATAATGCCTATGTGATAGGTACGGCCACGCGGCTCGTATGTAGCGACCGCATCCCCTACTCCCATGTCCTGGTTGAATTCTCGGATTTCACGCGCCCATTTACTCAGAGTTCCGGGCCACTCATCCGGATAGGACGCCCTCAACCGGTCGGCGATTTCATTCTTGGACTCAACAGACCGTACTGGACCAATTCCCCAACCCATCGCGGCTACGTGATTTTCCAGGAAGTACCTGGCCAAAACGTTGTTTCGTCCAGCACGGACGAACCATATATCGGAATCAGGCAGTTGTTCGTTGTTCATGCTGGTCATTCGCGCTTACTCTCTCGATCAGTCGCGCAGAGGACGGCCACTCCCACGATCATCAGCTTTCTCATGCTATCTCCCTTTCAGCCAGCCGTTGGGGATGTCTTTTGCTCTGCCGGAGTGGTTGCTAGAGGTATTCGAGCATTTCTTCGTATGTGGGGATCCTGAGGTGTAATTCCTCAGGGTTGCCGCACCAGCAGCTGGGACTTTCAAGGTCCTTTGCCCTGCCGATCTCGGCCACTCTATTTCTGAGTATCTGGCGCTTGGTGAGTTCGGGTTCCTGTTCTTCCGGTTGGGGTTGGTTGGTCATTGTGCCTCCTCAAGTTCCTCTCTCGTGGTCCTTGTTGTTCGGGGTATCTGCCATCTTCTTCCCGCGGGAGCCTGGGGAGGTAGCCGTATTCGTGCCCGGTGCTCGCTAAGCTACTCATGATGCCCTCCTGGCGGTCAAGTATTCCGGGGCAAAGATTAGTGTCGGGAGCCGAAGGCGGTACCTGTTGTGGGTCCGACGCTGGACCTCAATTTCCCCGAGGTCCCGGAGAACCGCGAGGCTCTTTCGCAGCTGGTGCACCGGCCAGCCAAGGTTGTCCGCGATCTCATCCTGGTTGGCGAAGTCCTGGACCACGCCGGTCTCCCACGAGCTGTGCTCCAGGAGGAAGAAGTGGAGGGCCTCGAGCTGGGCCCAGTTCTCCCAGGGATCCCCGTTGTTGTCAGCGATCACAGGCCCCCTGGCTGCCAGACCGAAACGGTCTGCAGTTTCAGATGCTGGAATACCCGGGCAACAAAAAGACGGCCCGAGGTTAAAATCAGACTGTCCATCAATACGACTCCCGCAGCGACATCCGGAGCGCGTCCCGGCTGATTTTCAGATCGCCGGCGACGAACCGCAGCGACATCCTCGCCTCCACCATCCGCCGCGCCTTCTCCGTCTGTCGCTCGTTCAGCGCCCGGGAACGCCAACCTGGATGCCCTGCTAGTGCGGATGTACCGTAGGTGGTCACGAAAGCAATATACGTTTTCCGCCGCTGAGCCTCGTTGGGCAGTGGTCGTCGGAAGAGACACGGATGCCGTCGGGGTGGTTGCGTGGTAGCATCTATTGAGTGCTCCTTTCCTGGGATCGGTCTTCTGTCTCGAATACCATTATCCCAGAAGCAAAGGAGCACTTTCTTGCCCGTTTAGTACGCCGCGACACTCATCTCTTCGGTGGATTGGGCCTTAGCGGTATGCATCGCCTTGGGACCACGGGGTAGAGCCTCACCAGAGGTAGCGAATCAGGATACGGCTTCTTGGTACTCCCCCGGGGTCTTTCGATTTTCAGGGATTCACCTCATAATCCCCATGGAAACGGGTCTCTATCCCTCGCCACATCTGGATGCTGCATTTGCATGAGCGCCAAATTAGACCGTCAATTTGGGTGGATCAAAGGGCACAACTCGGAAGGGTGGAGTTTCGGACATAGCCATGCTCAGACTTCTTAGTATCACCAACTTCGCCACCATAAAACAGCTCGAAATTGAGCTGGCGCCCAGCTTTAGTGTGCTGACCGGGGAGACGGGGGCCGGCAAGTCGATCATCGTGGATGCGCTGAGCCTTCTACTTGGGGGACGCGCCGATGTTGGCACGGTACGTTCCGGTGCACGCCAGTCCAGAGTAGAGGGCATCTTCCTGCCTAACGGCGACATCTCGCAGAAAATCAAAATTGCTCTGAATGAGTACGAAATCGACGTTGGCGAAGAGGAGATAATTCTCGCTCGGGAGGTGAACCTGGATGGGCGCAACACCTGCCGTGTGAACGCGCGAATCGTACCTCTCAGGCTGTTAAGGACACTGGCCCAACACCTGGTGGACATCCATGGCCAAAATCAGCACTTATCCCTTCTCCGCGTGCGTGAGCACATGGATATCCTGGACAAGTATGGTGGGTTATGGCAGCTTCGCACCGAGGTCGCAGAGGGGGTCCGCCAGCTAACGGAGGTGCGCCAAGAGCTGGACCGGCTGCGGAAGGATGACGAAGAGCGCGCTCAACGGGTGGATTTTCTGAGGTATCAAGCAGGAGAGATCAGCACAGCAAATCTACGCCCAAGTGAAGATGATGACCTGGCCTTGGAGAGGGACCGGGGGGCCAACGCAGAGCGAATTATCACACTGTCCGACCACGCCTACAGAGCGTTATACGATAGCTTCGACCGGCACGAATCGGTCATCGACCTTATCGGGCAGGTGTCCAAGGACCTTTCCCAAATGGAGAGACTGGACCCCTCATTGAGCCAGAACCTTGAGTCGGTAGACGCCTTGATGCACCAGGTGGATGAGTTGGCGCGTGCACTCCGCAGCTATCGTGACGGCATCGAATACAGCCCGGACCGTCTTCAGGAGCTTGAGGACCGGTTGGACTTAATCAACAGTCTTAAAAGGAAGTACGGCAGCACCATCGGAGAAATCCTGGCCTTCGGCGAGAGGGCCTCGCAGGAGCTGGAAAAGCTATATCACAGCGAAGAGCGTGTGGGGGGATTGAAGTCCCGAGAGATGGATCTTGGAAGGCAGGTCGGCATGCTTGCGGGTCAGCTCTCCGAAGCCCGGCAACACGCAGCCAGGCGCCTGGCTGATGCCATACAGGAAGAGGCCGCTGGGCTGGCCTTGGGACATGCCCAGGTGCTTGTGGATATCCGTCAATCAGACTCGGAGGACGGTGTGCCGGTTGGGACCGCGGGTCCGGTCCCGTACGCAGCACCTTCTTTAGGCGGGAAGTCTGTCAGGCAACTCGCGTTCAACGGGACAGGTATAGACTCCGTGGAATTCTTGATCTCACTGAACCCGGGCGAACCGCCACGGCCCCTGGCCAGGATCGCCTCGGGGGGAGAAGCCTCCAGGCTGATGCTCGCCATAAAGACCATCCTAGCCACGGCTGACCAGATCCCGATACTCGTGTTCGACGAAATCGATGCCGGGATAGGAGGTCGAGTCGGGAGTGTCCTGGGTCAGAAACTATGGGGTCTGTCCAAGAGCCACCAGGTGCTATGCGTAACTCACCTCCCGCAAATAGCGTGCTACGCAGACCGCCACGCCAAGGTTGCAAAACTTGCCTCAAATGATAGGACCGTGACATCGGTGGAGGTTCTCGACGGCGAGGCCAGGGTGGCGGAACTTAGTCAGATGCTGGGCTCAGATAGCGGCGCAACCCGCACCAACGCCTTGGAGATGCTACAACAGGCCAAGAGCTGGAAGGAGAGCAAGAGGGTGAACCCCATCCAGGAAACTCTTGCATGTAAAAGGGAGCGCTAAAATGGAACGTGCCGGCGGACCGGCTGGCTGATTTGACAGGGCAGTCGGATTACCCGGCCTCTCATAATCCCATCCATGCACAACTAAACCAAAGCCAAGGTGGGATGTACATTTAAGTGGCGATGATGATCAGCTGGGTTGCGCCGGTGAATCCCTCTCATCCGTACTTGGAGAATGAACCGGCTCCGTCGTTTGCCCCCCACCATCTGCGCATTTCACCTTGGCTTTAGTTTAGTATTGTTTTGATTGGCTAACGTGTCTTGAATGCGGTGCCACATGGATTCCCTAGGTTTGGATGGTCTTTGTACATGCATGTCCACTTTGTGGAGTTCAAACGTAAATACCTCGGAATATGGAAGAATCGAGATAGTGTCGTTCCCGAGATTGGCGACTCTGATGTACAACCTTTCGTTGTCATGCCCCCAGCCGTAGAAGGGATCAACTTGTATCCCCATTAATCCCGTCAATCCTTGGCAGGCGTATTCGAACCTAATTCCTATCTTACCTACCAAGTCCCTCGGCATATCCAGCCTTTCCACCGTAGAAAGAATGGCGATTTTGCCCGGCTGTATTTCGATTCGCCCATCTATGCACTCTTCCTCAGGCCTATAATGGTGACCTTCGAGCATCAATCCATCTGGAGCGACTCTCAAAGCGTATGAAGCCTCCTTCAAACACTTTTGGGGCCAAGTTTGTTTTTTGAAGATTTGGCCCCTTTTCAGCCGTCGATGTATTGAGTCTTGACTCAAAATCACAGTAAAGCCCTCCCTCTGGTATTCGAGGACTGGTCACGTTTAGGCAGCAGATGGTTAATCCCCCACTTGGGTGGGAACCAGTATTCCAGAGGTTGTTCCGAAGGACGGTAGACCTGCTTGATCCGGGAGCGATCATTCACTCCCCTGATTTCCGGGTGCATCACCCGGGCGTACTTGGATACTTCGCAGAAGAGATTTTGACAGTCGATGAGCTGGAGGGGTCGTCCCCATAATGAACGGAACTGCAACTCCAGCCGTCCGAACTCCTGCTCCTGGCGGTCCGTGACGAGCTTGATGACGTCGGTCTCGTTGAGGCCGCCCAGGTCGCTGAAGCACTTGTGAACGCCATCCAGCGCCCCGGGTCCCGGGATCACAAACTCCATCTCGGAAAAGTCGCAAATCTCGCTGTAATTCAGGTCGGTCACAAACTGGTAGCCCAGGAAGTTTCCGATTGTCGGGTATGACCGGAGAAGCTCGAAAGCCTGCTTCATGTTGGAGGCGCTGGCTATCCGGCACGGAACCTCGTCTCTCATCATTCGCTCCAGCAGTGCCAGATGGTTGCGGTGCTTTGCCTGGTATCCGAAGGCACTGTTTCCAGAGGGCATGATGTAGGCGGCAGAATAGATTCGGGTCTTGGCAGACAGCGCCTCCGTCAACATGTCATCAAACCGGGCGAAGGAATAACTTTCCCAGGTAATCGGTCCCACCCTGGACTTCAAAAGCTCCCAAGTCCCAATCTTGTTGAAGAGTTTGAAGAGAATGATGCGGAAGAATACTTCCGGCAACGATTGGTCTCCCTCGTAGATAACGTTGCGGATGAGGTATTGGCTCACCCGGTCCGATACCCGGTAGGCGTTGGTGAATTTGTGCCGTGCGATGATTGGGTCGTCGGTCCAGGGCGGGTCGTCCCCTTCCAACTTCCTGAAGAAGACCTCCTGACGTTCTAAGGCAAACCGCCAAAAGGTGTCGTAGACAACGGTGGGTCTGGCGGGAGAGAGGGTTTGAAATATCGGCAGACCGCGTTCGCCTCGTGAGATGTAGGCCAGTTGCCTTTTAGAGTCAGAGGATCGATCCCGTTCGCGTCGGGGCGGTCTAGCCACGAGGAGCCCCGGTTTGGAACTGTCTCAGGGCGTCTTCAACATTTTCGGCCATTGGTTCCAACTTATGCTTAGGTATGGGGCCGCGCACCGCCGGTGTCGCAATACAAGTCATGCTATCCAATTTCAGTCCCATTTCATGAGCCATGAACCTACCAAGGTTGCAGAGTCCGAGGTAATTGCCATAGGCGCGCTCGAACATGTACTGAGTCACATATATTCCATTTACTGCTAATCCGTCCTTGCCTACAGGGGCAAACGACACTTGCTGCAAACAAGGAAATCCTCGCCGGGGTTGATGTGTATGGTCTTTGTGGGGATCGAACAAGGCAGCCTGCAACGCTGTCCGGCGATGATTGCCTTTGCGCCACGTCGCGATAACCTGCTCTAATTGGTTGACACGGCCTAGGACATTGTTATCACACCCAAAGGCGATGAGTCTTTCGAAATATAGACCGTACCTATTTTCTTTGCGCTTTCGCAAGCGTGGCAATATCCTTACGTAACGCTCGAATAATTCTTCCCTACTTGCTTCGGGATTCCACATTCCACTGGGAAATATCGTGTTAGCGACCGTGTGGCACAATCCTTTACCTTCAGCCCCCAACGTCTGATCAAGCGCCTCTCGAATCGACGGCACTTCGGGGGGTTCGCCACCATCAAGGTCTTTTATCACCACCGCTAGCGGCGAGACTTCGTTGGCTTCGAATACCTCAAGAAACGCCTTTCCCCATGCCACCGATAGGTTGCGCTCTTCGATTATCATCGATCCCTTCTTCATTCCCCTCTTCCAAATGCCGAAATATGCTTCGACCCACGAATGCGCGCCTGGATACCCTAACGAAAGCGGACCAGCCGTTCCCATCGCAAAACTTGCCAATCCCGGGTTGGCGGGCGCGAAATAACCGGCCGTCTCGCAGGTCTTGGACCTGTGCCAGGCAATCACCTTCGAAGGCGGGTTGTCCTTGGACGAAAACCAAGTCCGACACTTCCATGTCGATCGCCCGTCCCGTCCAATGCGGGTCCACGATCCAGACTGTATCTTGCGATTCCCAACCAAGCGCTTGGGCCTGGGCTTTTCGTGGGCTGACCTTCAGAAGAGCCACAGTGTGGGAATCGGGCAAAAGCCGCAAGCCGCTCCGCATGTGGTGAACTAATGTTGAATAGCCCACGCCAAAGTAGTTGGAAACGGTGTAAATTTGGCCAGGGGTGCACTTTTGAATGTCCCACTCGCGCAGCGCGAAAGCCCGTTGGACGGCCATCCTGGGCATTAACAGAACGCCAGCAAAACAGTCGGCAGCGAACTCTTTGGAGTCAAACCTGGGTTTCTTCGACTTCTTAACGAGCTGGTCCACGCTTGTTCCGTCTCCATTGCTGTGGTGACCGAGTTCGTGGGCGCAAGTGAAGACGCGCCGTCCCGAAGGACGCAAGGAAGATAGGATGATGGCTGCTTCTGAGGCCCGGTAGTACATCCCCTCCATGCTGGGAATGTCCGCGAACCGGACCTCGATTCCGAGCCGTTCCGCCAAGTCGTAAGCACAAATCGCTTCATCCAACCCGAAACCAACGCTTTTGCGCATCCGAAGAGCTGTCGATATAGAACGCCTGGCTATCGTCTTCCTATCCATGGCTTACGGTGTACCGCCCGAAATCTTGAGTGCTCGGATAAGTTGCAGGAGACGTTCCAGGTCTTCATCCGTTAACTTGTCCAGCTCGCGAGCTGCGAGCATTGCCCTGTCGCTGATTTCGTTCGACCTACCTTCCCCCATAATCCACGGAACGTTGACACCATAGAGTTCGGCCAGGGTTGCCAATTCCTCTGCCTGTACTCTCCTTCGTCCAGCTTCAATCTCGGACACCGTAGGCCTATGCCATCCAAGGCTTTGGGCTACTTGTCCTTGGGTAAGGCCAGCCATTTCCCTGGCCAACTTCAGGCGACTTGCTATGTCCATACGAAGGGCGCTCCGATCGTTCACTTCCGCTTGCTCCCTACACTCATGTGCGCACATACGTTATCGGCGATCTCATCAACCGATAACAGACGCGGACCTGCGTTCGGAACGAACACTTCATCTGGAATCTCGTATCCGAGAGACTCTGAGAGCAATACGGATGCTTCGACGCCACTATGGCTGTCGAACCCGTCAATGTCCCGGAGAGGACGAGTATTAGAGTTAATGTTCCCACCCGCCCTTCCACTAGCTTCCTGGACCTGCCTGACAGCGTCAATTACCAGACCAACCACGTTTTCCCTGTCCATTGTCACCTCCTTACGTGCGGTAAGAAAATCTTACCATACCTGAATCCTGAGCCGCAAGGACCTAAACCAAAGCCAAGGTGAAATGCGCAGAGAGATGGCGTAAATTGGCGGTGTAACCAGAATAGCTTTCAGTGTTGTCAGGGAGGGGTTGGTGATGGGAGGGAGGGACATGGACGGGCATCTGGAACAGTGGCAGATTAATGCCAAGGACTTGCGCCGTCGGATGATCCTGTCGCCGACGCCCCGGGAGCGGGAAAGGTGGTATGCCATGCTGCTGCTGGCCCAGGGGTGGACGGCATCAGCTACTGCGGAGGCGCTGGAACGGGACCCGCATACCATAGGTCGATGGGTTGCCGCCTTTGGACAGGGAGGCCCCAGGGCATTGATATTCGAGCAGAGTGGGGGTTCCCCCCCCGCCCTTGGCGAGACGCAGCAGGGGGAGTTGAAGGCGGCGGTGCAGGAATTGCCGGAGCAGGCTGGCATTGAGTTGGCCAACTGGACCCTTCGGCAGGCTCAGGAGGAGGGTGGTGCACCGGTTTGTCTCGGAGCGGTTTGGCATCAGCCTGAGCCGCAGCAGTTGCATGAACTATCTGCACCGCTTGGGATTTTCCATCAAACGTCCCAAGAAGCGTCTGGTCAAGGCTGATGAGACCAGGCGTGAGGCCTTTGTGCGGAGTACGCTGCCCTGTGGGATGGGGCCCAACGGACCGGAGCACGGACCGGAGCCAGGATATTCTTCGCTGATGAGGCCCACTTCCGGGCGGACGCCGAACTGCGGAGCAAGTGGGTGCTGAGGGGTAAGCCAGCGTTAGTTGAGTCCACCAGTCCGCGGTATGGGGAGAAGGCCAGCTACTACTCTGCGGTGTGCCTGGAGAGCGGGGAGGTGGAGTGGATGGAACTGGAGGGTAACAGCAACTCAGGGACATCGACAGCCTTTCTGGAACAACTGAGGGAGAAGCACCCTGGGCCATTGAACGTGATCTGGGACAACGCGCCAGCGCACCGAGGCGAGGCGCTGAGGGAGTACCTGCGGACGCCGGGACTGGGGCTGCGGCTGGTGAATCTGCCAGGGTACAGTCCGGACTTCAACGGGGATGAGGCCATCTGGGGATGGGCGAGAGAGGAGGCGACAGGGAACCTTTGCCTGGGAAGCAGGGAGGCGGTGCAAGAGAGGGTCGGCAACTTCCTCGCCGGACTGGCCGTACGGAAAGACGAGGTGAGACGGCGCTGCCGGACCGTCCTGCAATCAAGGGCAGAAGCACTCCTAAGAAACTCACAGCCCGGTTCCCACCACCCAACAAATGCACATCTCACCTTGACTTCAGTTTAGTATTACAACGACGCTTCGCAAGAAAGGGACCTTGAGCACTTCTTCATGGCTACCTGCCCACGCGCTTGATAGCTTTGTGGCCTTGCCTTCCGCGAAGCGATTTCCGGCCAAAAACCGACCAGCTTGAGGAAGCGTCGTTGTAATACTAAACCAAAGCCAAGGTGAAATGCGCAGATAGTGGAAGTCAAATAGCGGTGCCGGATCATTCTCCAAGTACGGATGAGAGGGCTTCACTGACGCAACCAAGCCAATCTTCATCGCCCCTCGAATGTACATCCCACCTTGGCTTTAGTTTAGTAGTCAGTCATGTTTGGAATACAAGGGTCATTTTTGAAGTTTCTTCGTGTGTCAACATGGCGCGTCTTCCAAGGAGCCTTTCGGAAACTTTCATTCCTGACGTGACTGACTACTAGCAGCGGTTGGGTGGACAAAGCCGCGGCCTAGCCGGGTTATCGGGAGCCAGAAAAGAGACTCGACTTACCCGGGATGCTCTGCCTTAAGCAGGTGTTGGATTGGCGTGGCTGGTGCGGCGAGGAAGTCAGAGAAATGACGGGCAACTTAGGGCCAACCCATCGAGTATTTATCGGTACATAAACTGGTACATAATTTGCAGAACCAGTCTCAATTACCGGTATGTCACGCTCAGATAACTGTAATTCTGGCGGAGAGGGCGGGATTCGAACCCGCGATACCCATAAGGTATACCGGTTTTCGAGACCGGCGCATTCGTCCGCTCTGCCACCTCTCCTGGGTTGACCGGCAACGAGGACTAACTTTCAGGATAGCCGGGTTGGGTGGGGTTTTCAAGGAAGTTGCGGCCTTGTAACTGTTCAGATTGTGCCGTGGGAAAAGCCAGTTTTGGGGGATTCAGCCGGTCGCAACCCCACGGACCGGGGCAAGGCAGGCAGCAAGGGGTGGTCTTTGTATTGGCTAGGAATAAACGCGACTCCCCGAACAGCTAGGCGCATATTTCCTCCCGAGCTGTCTTCAGCCACCCAATGGGTACTTAAAAACTATCTCAAAATAGGACTGGTCTGAAAGGGAAAACACATAGGCGGTTCGGTTGAGATAGGGGAAACTTGCGTGGTGATGGATGATGGCAACGCAGGCGAGGCGCTGCCAAAGAGATGGGTCATCGGCTAAAATAGGGTGGAGTGGATTACAGCGCAAGCAGGGGTTTCGGCTATGGGAACATTCAATTGGCCGCTGCGGATTTCCAGCATGGACGGTCAGCAGTCCCGGGAGATAGAAGCGACGGTGGATACCGGCGCCGCCTACACCACACTGCCCACTCGTCTGCTGCGTGAGTTGGGCGTCGCGCCGGTAGGTCAACGCAGGTTTCTGCTGGCCGACGGGCGGCGGATCGAGATGGACTACGGGGAGGCGCGCGCAACAATAGACGGCGAAAGCGTGACGACTCTGGTGGTCTTCGGAGCAGACGATGCCCCAGCCCTGCTGGGAGCCTATACCCTGGAAGGGCTGGCCCTAGCGGTGGACCCGGTGGAGCAGCGCTTGGTTCCAACCCACCTCATCATGTACTAGGCCCGGAGGCGCTTCAAGGACAAAGCGGGAGGGCCATTGAGACGGGAGCGGCCTCCGGGAATCCGGCGGGCGCCGGGAACCTGACCGGGAGGCGAGTCGAATGGATTGCAGTCCAAGGGAGCCGTGAACGGCCCGGAACCGGACGGCGCACTACCGTGATTCCCTGCGGCGTCTCCTGGATGTATCCTCTATATCGCCACCTCCCAGCGAAAAGTTCGCAGTACGGTATGCTTAGGCCCATTAAACTGGGCAAAATCAAGAACCTTCACCATTACCGTCACTTTGGCGATGTGATCAGCCTCTCGCCCGACCTGGCGGTGAAACCTGCCGGGAGACGAGCGGCCAGTCAGTCCTGTAGCGAACGGAACTCCGCAGAAGCCCAGCGGGCCCGGCGTGGGTTTCTGCTTTGTGGCGCACCACTGACCTGTGAAGAACTTTCCGGGTTGCCCAGTCTTGTGATAAATTCATACATCCCCCTTTGTTCACAGGAGTGTGTATATTGAATGTCATCTGGATTGTTGCGGACACCTTTCGCCGGGACCACATAGGCGCCTACGGCAATCCGACGATCAGGACTCCCTCGCTGGATGCGCTGGCGGCCAAAGCGGTCCGGTTCGACCGGCACTACTCTGCCGGATTCCCGACCATGCCGACCAGAGCGGACCATCAGACGGGGCGCTGGACCATGTCCTTCATGGGATGGGAGCCGCTGCCCGCGGAAGTGACCACCCTAGCGCAGATGCTGGCCGGCCAGGGCCTTCACACGGCGGCGGCGGTGGACACGCCCTACTATCTGAGGGACGGGATGAACTATGACCGGGGATTCCAGTCCTTCTTCATGAACCGGGGACAGGACACGCTGTGGTCCATGATCCCTCAGCCGGGTTACCATCACGAGTCCCTGGACGTCCGCGACGCATGGCATTACGAATCGGACCGGAACGCTCCCCGCACCTTCATGACGGCCATCCGGTGGTTGCAGCGCCACTACAAGGAGGACTTCTTTCTCTACGTAGACACCTGGGACCCTCACGAGCCCTGGGACGCCCCTCCCTATTACACGGAACTCTATTGGCCAGACTACGACGGCGAACTGGTGCTTCCCCTGTACGGAACTGGCACGACGTGCCGGGATACGAGGAAGCGATGCTTCGCAAAGGCCACGCCACCTATTGCGGCGAGATCACCATGGTCGACACCTGGTTGGGCTTCCTCCTGAAGTCGGTCGAGAACATGGGCCTGTCGGACAGGACAACGGTTATTTTCACCACGGACCACGGTTTCTACTTCGGGGAGCACGGCGGCCTCTTCGGCAAGATGAACTCCGGCAAATCAGCGGACGGAACGCTCCGGCCCTACGGAGAGCCGGGATCAACGTGGACCTACTCTCCACTCTTCGAAGAGCTTGTCCACATCCCGCTTCTGATCAAAGTCCCCGGACTGCCACCAGGAACATTCCAGGGCCTGAGTTCGGCGGTGGACGTCATGCCTACCGTGCTGGACCTCATGGGCCTGGAGATCCCGGACTTTGTTCAGGGCAGATCTCTGGCGCCCGGGATGCGAGACGGTTCAACGCGGGGAAGGGACTTCGTGGTCAGCAGCATTCCCTTCGCCAACCCCGGCGATCCGGTCCATTCCGTGGACAACCTGCTCCGCCCCCTCTCGGATTATCCCGTCACCACGGTCACCTCTGGAGACTGGAGCCTGCTGTACAGCCCCGAGGACGGCGTGTCGGAGCTTTACCACCTTCCCTCCGATCCGAGTCAGATCCGAAACGTAATAGCGACCCACAAAGACATTGCCGGGGAGATCCATCAGCTCCTGGTCCGGTTTATGCGGGAGACCGACTTGCCGGAACGCCTGCTGACGCCTCGATTGGAGCTTCGAATTTAGGTCCGTCGCCAGCCACTGGCGTCCCCATCAGAACCAACCGAGTGGTGAACGGAAACCCGGAGTCGGATAAGGCAGAGATACGATCACACAGTTGTTGAAGCGGGTTCGGCCGGGGCGGTTTTGGCCGCCCGCCTGTCGAAGCACCCGGGCCGGTCAGTCCTGTTGCTGGATGCTGGAGGAGAATATCCATCCTGGCGGGAAATGTCCCAGCCGGTAAGGCACGACTACGGAACCAACTGTGGACATTTCACCTTGGTTGCCCATGTCGTTTTTCCAATATCCGCATCCTGCCATTGGTATTTCCTGAGAAAGACTCCAGACGTTATGCACAACGATAAGTTAGCGCCTGACGGCGGGCGAAATCCAGCTATTAACCGGAGCGGAGACGTTGTCTGCTTCGGGTTTCTGACCTACTGCCTGCTCCTGATGGTCGACGAACTGCCGCCGAAGAATGGTGGCGCCCTCGTGCGGGACTCGGTTGATACCGTGGGAGATGATGCGGCGATTGTGGCGAGTATTCTGGCGAATTGGAGGGTCCCAACCAGGCTCATCTCATCCCCGGTCGGAAACGACCACTACGGGGAGACGGTAACAGGACATCTGAATTCATGGGGAGTGGACGTTGAGCAACGGGGCAGGCAGGGATTGACTACACCGGTGGAGATTGGAATCGTGGATGGCGGCGGAGGCCGCACCTATTTCCAGCGGAGAGAGCTTTCCGCCCTGGCCGCGTTGCAAGCGCCAAGCCCCAGCCAGTTGTCGGGGGCTGGGTTGCTCTATGTTGACTGGTACGACGGGCCCAGCGTGCTCGCGGCCATGGAGACGGCCGAATCTTTAGGCGTCCCGGTTTTCCTCAATCTGGAGTCGCAGTACAGCAGAAACCCCTCGCTTTCAGACCCGATGCGATACGCCACCATCTGCCAGGTATCAATGGACGAACCGGGATCATCCGGAAATCCGGTGGACACCGCTCGATCGTTGATCAACCTGGGAATGGAAACTGTGCTGGTGACCCTCGGCGCAGAGGGCTGCCTTGTTGCCCAAGGGCGGCAGGCTTATTGCATCAAGGCGCCGCGGGTAAATGTGGTTGACTGTTACGGGGCCGGCGCCGCCTTTTCGGCCGGCATCATCTACGGTTTCCGGGCAGGATGGCCGCTGGAACGCAGCGCCCGGTTCGCCACGGCCTACGCCGGGCTCAAGTGCCAGGTGGCCGGTATCGCGGGCTTGTCCCCAGCCGAGATCCTGGAGACGGCGGCTACCCTGGATGCCCGCCCCTTGTCCTTGTGAACGGGTAGGCCTAATTCTTCTTCACCCAGAAGGCGCAGTAGCGCATCGGCTTCGGGTCGCTGAAATAGAGCATTCCACCCAAGTCCTCGCTACCTTCTGGTTCCACCAGAAAACATCCGCAACCCTCCAGTATGCTCAGCAAGCGGTGCTCGTCGTACAGTTGGAACGACCGGTCCACGCCGTCCTCACCATAGGCCCGGTCACTGACGGTGGCTACCCCTGAACCGGTCTTGAACACGAGTTGCAGGACGCCTCCGGGGGCCAGGACTCTCGCGAACTCCGGGATCGTCGTAGTTTCGGTGGCCTCGGGCGTCAGATGCTGTATCACCGAGTTGCAAAGTACGAAATCGAAGAACCCTGAATCAAAGGGCAGGGGTTCCCGCAGATCGGCAACGCTGAGCTTGTCCGCTATTTCCGGATGCACCTCTCTCCCCAGGCTGATGTTCTCCTCCACCGCGTCAATTCCATAGACGTCATACCCCCGCGTGTGCAACAGGTGAACGTCCCGGGCCCCCGCCCCACACCCTGCGTCTAGGCCGCGTTTCCCCCAGGCCAGCTCGGTAACCCGATTCAGCAGGTCCATGTCTCCACTCAGCGCCGGATGAGAGGAACCGGTGTATACCGAATGGGTGAACTCGTGAGACAACTGCGAGTATCTCTGGGCGTGCACCTTGTAAAAGTCCAGCGAGTCGAATTGCATGTGAACACCTTTGACGTGGGCCGGATTCCGTTGCAACGGATTATTATCCTTCTTTTGAGTTGGTAGTTTACTAATCGCTCTGGTTTTTGTAAACTCAGGCATTATACTTTAACAATCTTAAATTAACGCCCTCTTTAGCTTGATTGCGTTTGGGCTTGCTTGAGATGGGAAAATGAAGTCCGCAGAGAGTGGTTTACATCAACTTTTCAAGACTCAAGCGGCGGAGACTCCCGACAGCCCGGCAATAGTCTTCGGCGACGAGCAGACATCTTATGCACAACTGGACCAAGCGACGGACTCCTTGGGGACCTACCTTCGGCGTTGCGGCGTATCCACCGATGATCCGGTGGGTATATGCATGGAGACCTGCCCGGAGTACATCGTCGCGAGCATCGGAACATTAAAAGCCGGCGCGGCCTTCATGCCCCTGGCCCTGGATCTCCCCGATTCTCTGCTTGATACGCTGCTGTCCGAATCGCAGCCCAAAGTGGTCGTCACCAAGGCGCGGCACTTGCCGAGACTGAGCAAATTCGCTGGGCCTCGCCTATTGGCCGTTGACTCCGACCAGTCCTGGAGAGCGTTCCCTCCCGCGAACGGTGAAATCTGCGTTGACACCGGCGACCTGGCCTTCCTCCCCTACACCTCCGGCACAACAGGACAGCCTAAGGGCGTGATGCAGACCAGCGGCGCCCTGATTTCATCCTACTTGGCCAGGTACAGGTTCAGTTCCTACATTGCCGGGGACAGGGTAGCCTGTAATATCTTCTTTCCCTGGGAGTACCTCCGGCCACTGTTGAAGGGGGGAACGGTATACGTGATTCCCGATGATGTGGTGTTCGCGCCGCGCGCGCTTACCGGGTTCATAGCAGAACACCGGATCGCCGAGGTCCTCTTCACTCCGTCCCTGCTGCAGGGGGTTTTGAATTCGGCAAGCCCAGAACAGTTGCGCACCCGGCTGTCTTCGCTGCGAGTGGTCTGGCTGAACGGCGAGGTGGTGCCAACCAGCTTGCTGAAGCTGGCCTTGGACGTTCTGCCGGCGTCGGCGCGGGTGTTCAACACCTACAGCATCAGTGAGACCCACGACGTTTGCACCATTGACCTGACGGACTGGTGCCTCGACACCAGGGATGCGTGCCCGGTCGGTTACGCGATGGATGGGGTGACGCTCCGGGTGCTCCCGGAAGGGCAGTCCGATCTGGCTTCAAGCGGAATCGGAGAGCTCTTCATTGGTGGTCGAGGACTGGCCCGGGGCTATCTGAAGAGGCCCGACCTGGATGCCGAGAAGTTCGTCAGATGGAACGCCGCGAGGTATTACGCCACCGGCGACCTGGCCGAGGTTGACGCGCGGGGTCTGACGACGATCATCGGCCGGAATGATTCGATGGTCAAGATCAGGGGCTACACCGTTTACCTGAGCGCCATAGAGGAGACCCTCCGCCAGCACTGTGATGCGGCGGATGCGGCGGTGTTGGCCGAGGCCGAGGACGAGGCCAACAAGCGGCTCGTGGCCTACGTCGTCCGGGGCCCGCGAGCGGCGTGGAAGGTCGATGGGAAAAGCGGCACAAGCAGAGACCTGCGTGCTCTGTTGGAACGATATCTGCCGCTCTACATGGTGCCCAGCCACTTCATGGAACTGGAGACGCTCCCGATAAATCAACAGACGGGCAAACTGGAGCGCAAAGCATTGCCCGCATTGCGAGAAAGGAGAGCTGCGGTTAAGCAGCGCACCCCGCTGTCCCAGCACGCTAGCGCGGGTGAGCGTCGCAGGGCCCTTCGGGAGCTATGGAGCGAAGCGCTGGAAGTCGACGGCGACTCATTAGAAGATGACTGGAACTTCTTTGATCTCGGAGGCCATTCCCTGACGGGCCTGGGACTCACCCTGGGCATCGAACAGCTTTTTGGAATTGAGCTAAATGGCACGGAGATCTACGAGTACCCCACCATACATGAGCTGGGCGCATACTTGGAAAATAGAGGGCCGAATATGGAATCCAGAATTTCGCTGGCCCAGGACTCGACCCTGGACCCGACGATTTCACCAGGAGGAGCCCCGAGAATAACCCGTCTCAGCGAAGCGTCGTCGGTCCTTGTGACGGGAACAACCGGGTTCCTTGGAGCCTTCTTGCTCGACGAACTGCTGCGCGCCGCGGGACCGGACACCCGGTTCTACTGCCTGGTAAGGGACCCGGACTCAGGACAGGGCGGGTCCACCAACCGCGTGCTGGACACCCTGAAATTCTACGGGCTAGGCGGTCATTCCGCGGGAGACCGGATTGTCCCGGTGCCTGGAGACCTCACCCGGTCCAGGATGGGACTGGACAATGACGAGTACCGGCAGTTGGCGGAAGAGATTGACTTGATTTTCCATTGCGCCGCCTCGGTCAACTACGCCTACCCCTATTCCGCAGCCAAGCCCCACACCGTCGGAGGGACATTGGAGGTGCTCAAGTTGGCCTGCACCGACGTAACCAAGCCGATTCAGTACATTTCATCCAACGGTATCTTCCCGGGAGGAGACGACACCCCCTACCTGGAAAACAGCGAGATCGACGGCTTCGTCGACAGGATGGAGGGGGGCTATAATCAGGCCAAATGGGTTGCGGAGCGGCTGGTCTGGCAGGCTGCTTCTCGAGGACTGCCGGTATGCATCTTCCGCCCGGGCAACATCGGCCACCACAGCGGCACGGGTACGGTCAACCCGAATGACTTCCTGTCGTCGATAATCAAGGCCTGCGCCCGCCTCGGATGTGCCCCCTTGGCGCCGGACTGGTTCTTTGAGATGACCCCTGTTGATTTCCTGGTTAAGGCCATTACGAAAATTGCCGACGATCCCAGGCACCTGGGCAGGGTATACAACGTGGTCCAACAGGCCCCCGTACCCGCCGATCAAGTTTTTGCATACATGGAGAACCACGGATACGTGGCGGACCGCGCTCACTTGGGGGACTGGAAATCAAGGTTGGAAACGATGGCCGACCGCGATGATGATATGGAGTTGAAAGTTCTGGTCCGGTCCCTGGAGTCAATCGGGCCGTACCTGTCCGATACCAGCGTCTACGACATCAGCCGGTTCTCCGAAGCATTGTCGCAAATCGGTCTGGGAATGCCCGCAGTCGACGTTGACTACGTGACCAAATTCTTACGGAAGTGACCATGAAAGTGAGTCAGTGGCGGATTCGATCTCTTCAGACAGTCGTTCTCGGTAGCAGGTAGGGCCGGAAACCGGGCCACGCCAGGGAGGACACCGCCGCGCCAAACGCGCTTGCTCCGGAAAACCTGCTCCAACACCTCGACACACCGGGCATCATCGGCTGCCTGTCTTCTTGCAGACATGACCACTTCCGCTGCTCTGAGAACACAGCCGCCTTGCAGAGCATCGGGTTTCCCCGCCCACGCGGGGATAGACCGGATTGGGACTCGGTGTGCGGCAAGGAGCGCACTGCCGCCGGTACGGATGAGGAGTTTGAGGAAGCCTACCGCAACGAGGCGGCGTGTCCCATCTGCCTCCGGACTCTCGATGAGTCGAGGTTGCGACAGGCCACCAAGGACTTGGAAAAGACGATTCAGGAGATGGAGCGGGCCATAGGTCCGTTCGACTTGGAGCTGAGGGGTCTGATGGTGTCGGTTGGACGGTATCGGTATCCATGCGTTCAACAGGGTTGTTGCAGTGGAGTCTCCCCCTGCAAGGTGGTGGAAATAGGCGATGGCATATCGGCGTCGCGCTATCAGGTCTGCTGCTACTGGGCATTGGAGACCAAGAAGACCTACGACTGCCTGTGCCATGTTTGCTTCGACAATGCCTGCGATTGCTCGCGTCATTGGGAACACCAAGAGTTGAACCCCATTCAGACTGAGGAAATGTCGAGGTTGCGGTGATGGTGTTAGACGCAGGGGATTATTGCCAGAAATGCCAAGGAACGAACCTGCGGATTGATGAAGACCCGCCGGTACGACCAAGTCGTGCGTGCGCTGTGGCACCATGATATACTTCGACCATCAGGGCACGTTCATAATGAGTATCGACGCAGCCAGCGTAGGCCCGCCGCGGAAAGTTAGTCTGGTCGGCCTTTGGGAGCTTCGATGACCCCACAAGAAATAGCGGCCAGATTGCGGGAATGGGGCGTAAGGGTTACCCCTCAACGGTTGGCCATCGCCGAAGCGGTGCTCAACTCGGAAGACCATCCCTCGGTGCAGCAGCTTTACGAGCGGGTGAAGGACCACTTCCCGTCCATGACTCTGGCCACCATCTACTCGACCCTGGACGTGCTGGAAAAGAGCCACTTGATTCAAGAATTGCCCTTTCCTCAATACTCCCGCTACGAGTCCAACCTGGCCCCCCACGTCAACCTGGTCTGCATCAAGTGCGGCAACGTGGTCGACGCCCACGTCGGACAGGACACGGTGGTCCGCCTGCGGGATCAGGTGGCCAGCCAGTCCAACTTCAAAATCGCCTGGCAGCGGGTGGACTTCCACGGCTGGTGCCTCCGCTGCGCCGCCGAGAACCAGGAGCAGGCCGCCGGCGCCTAGCGATCGGCCGGCCAGTACACGGGGCAGAAAAGCATGATAACCGGCGTGGTTGGGATTACCCTTTGGACCGACGACCTGGACCGGCTGTTCCGGTTTTACCATGACACCCTGCATATCCCGTTGCATTCCAACCACGGGGACTTCATCGCCTTTGAGCTGGGAGACGTCCGCCTCAACATTGGCGTCCACAGCGAGGTCAACGGCCCTTCCCAAGACCCTTACCGCATAATGGCCCACCTGGGGGTGGACGATATTCAGGCGGAACACCGCCGGTTGTCGGCGGAAGGGGTGGAGTTTCTCCGCCCCCCGGAGCAGGAAGGTTGGGGAGGCTGGGTAGCCACGCTGAAGGACCCGGACGGAAACATCCTGCAATTTCTCCAGTTCCCCTAGACCCGAAGTATCGGCGCCGCGGTTAAGGCCCTGTGCAACCTTTAGATCCCTTGGTTCAGCGGATGCGGGAAGCCGCGCGGCTGGCTGCGGAGAGGGCCTACTGTCCTTACAGCAACTTTCCCGTGGGGGCGGCGGTATTGACCGTCGGCGGCCAGGTTTTTTCCGGTTGTAACGTGGAGAACGCCTCTTATGGGTTGAGCCTGTGCGCCGAGCGGAACGCCGTGGCCCAGGCCGTGGCCGCTGGGCACCGTGAGATTTCCGCGGTGGCGGTCTATACCCCAACGGAACGGTTCACCACGCCCTGCGGGGCCTGCCGGCAGTTCATCAGCGAGTTTGGCCCGGAAACGCAAATTTTCAGCTTCAACAACGGCCCCGGCATATTTCAGACGACGTTAGACCAATTGCTGCCGGACGCCTTTGGACCGGAGAACGTTTCCGAATAAAGGCGGTTAAGCCAGGAACATGGAGTCGCCGAAGCTGTAGAACCGGTAGCCTTGGCTGACGGCCTCTCCATAAGCCTTCAGGATTTGTTCGCGCCCGGCGAAGGCCGACACCAGCATCAGCAGGGTGGAGCGGGGCAGGTGGAAGTTGGTGACCAGGGCGTCAATCAGCCGGAACCGGTGCCCCGGCAGGATGAAGATGTCGGCTTGGCCGGTGACCGGGGCCAGTTTGGCCCGGCCGGTTTTCTCCAGGTCCAACCCCAACTGCTCCAGGACTCGGGCCGAGGTGGTGCCCACGGCGATGATGCGGCGGCCCTCTTGCCTGGCCCGGTTAAGCCGGTCCGCCGATTCTTGAGAGACCTCGTAGTATTCGGTATGGATGTGGTGGTCGGCGGGGTCGTCGTCCTGGACCGGCCGGAAAGTATCCAGACCGATGTGGAGGGTGACGAAGGTCTTTTCCACTCCGGCCTGGGTCAAGCGGTCCAGGAGTTCCTGGGTGAAGTGGAGACCGGCGGTGGGAGCCGCCACGCTGCCGGGCTCGCGGGCGTAGACGGTCTGGTAGCGCTCCGGGTCGTCGGGCTGCTGGTGGATGTAGGGAGGCAGGGGGACGTCTCCCAGCAGGCCAAGATTATCCTCGGTGGAAAGGCGGACCAGCTTGATGCCTTCCGCCCGGGATTCCAGGACTTCCACTTCCAGGGCGGGGGAACCTGGGGGTGAATCCACCGTGACAAAAGACCCGGGGCGCAGCCGGCGGCCCGGCTTGCCCAGGGCCTCCCAGACGCCCGGTTTCTCCCGCCGGAGCAGCAGCAGTTCGGCGCGCCCTCCGGTGTCCCGCCGCCGCCCTCGCAGCCGGGCGGGGATAACGCGGCTCTGGTTGAAAACCATCAAGTCGCCGGGGTGGAGGCACTCCAACAGGTCGGGGAATTGGCGGTGTTGGGTCACTCCGGTGGTCCGGTCCAGTACCATCAAACGGGAGGCGTCGCGGGGTTCCACCGGCGTTTGGGCGATGAGCTCCGGCGGCAGGTGGTAATCGAAATCGTCGGTGCGCATGGGGTTGGCGAAAGGGTTAGGGACCGATGAGCGCGGCAACGGCGCCGGCCGGGTCTTGGATCACGCAGAAGGACCACTGGCCCATGGTGCGGGGGCCGTCGATCACTGAACCGCCCAACTCCTGGCAGCGGCGTGCGCTTTCGGCCACGTCGGCAACGGAGATGTAGACCAGCCATTGCGGCGGAACGTTGGAGTTGCTGCCCCGGGCGTGGCAGATGCCGGCAACGGTCTGGCCGGTGTCGGGCAAGTTCATGTCATAGTCGTTGTATTCTTCCATGTCGTGGTCGGCATAGGTCCAGCCGACCACCTGGCAATAGAAGTCCCGCACCTCCGGGGCGTTGGGAACGGTGAGGTCTTGCCAGACGATGCTGCCGATTTTCGGTTCTTCCGGAGTGGTCATGGCAGGGCTCTTTTCATATTATCTGTTATCTGAAAAGGTATTAACGGCCGTGAATGCTGATTCGGGCGGCCGTGAGGGTGTTGACCAGGAGCATGGCGATGGTCATAGGGCCGACGCCACCTGGCACCGGAGTAATGGCCTCGGCCTTTTCCGATACCGGCCCGAAGTCCACGTCGCCGACCAAGCGGTACCCCCGGCGGCGGGTGGCATCCTCCACCCGGTTGATGCCCACGTCCACCACCACGGCGCCTTCCTTGACCATGTCGGCGGTGATGGCCCGGGGCTGGCCGACGGCGGCAATCAGGATGTCGGCCTGGCGGGTAATCTCAGCCAGGTTGGCGGTGCGGGTATGGCAGACGGTTACCGTTGCGTTGCTGCCTGCCTGCCGCTGCATCAACAACGCAGCCAGGGGTTTGCCGACGATGTTGCTGCGTCCGCAAATCACCACGTGCTGCCCGGCGGGGTCGTACCCGTTGCGGAGGAGGATTTGCTGCACTCCGGCGGGAGTGCCGGAGACGAAGTCGGGAGAACCCCGGAGCAGCTTGCCCAGGTTGAAAGGGTGGATGCCGTCCACGTCCTTGTCGGGGGAGACGGCTTCAATGGCCGCCTCTTCGTTTATTTGGGGCGGCAGGGGGAGTTGGACCAGGATGCCGTGGAACCGGGGGTCGGCGTTGAGCCGCTCAATCAGCTCAACCAGTTTTTCCTGGGGGGTATCGGCGGGCCGGAGGAAGGTCTTGCTGAACATGCCGACTTCGCCGCAGGCGCGGCCCTTGTAGCGGACATAGATGGCGGAAGCGGGGTCTTCGCCCACCAGAACCGCGGCAAGGCCGGGGGTAACCCGGTGTTTTTCTTGCATCTCCAAGACACCGGCGGCTACCTCGGCCCTAACCCCTTTTGCCAGGGCTGCTCCGTCAAGAATTTTGGCCATGGGGAAGAGATTGACTCCTCATTAACCTGGGTTGCTTAAGCAATTTTATCATGGAGGGGTGTTGCGGATACGGAATTTCCCGACCGGGCCGTTGGACACTATAATTGGCACCAATTAACTAACGAGAGGGCCGGCTTGATGAACAGACCCTTGCCCCGTACCAGGGAGGCGGTAGATTGGTGGCTTAAGGAGTGGGGCCGTGATGAGGTGTTGTCCGGTGACGACCCGCTGACCCGTGAGGACGTTGAGCGGTTGTTGGACGTGAATGGCGGCGCTGCGGAGGGTCTT
Source organism: Dehalococcoidia bacterium (assembly GCA_965205495.1). Lineage (GTDB taxonomy): Bacteria > Chloroflexota > Dehalococcoidia > Lucifugimonadales > UBA3495 > CATOSK01. The sequence goes on along the minus strand of CBDBHA010000002.1, from coordinate 2,495,322 downwards.
GACCTAAGTCTGCGCAACTTTCGGAGCGCCAACCTCGCCAATATCAACCTGCGGGGTGTAGTCCTGCGAGAGGCCGATTTGGGCCGTGTGAACCTGCGGGATGCTGAATTGTTCCGGGCCGATTTAACCGGCGCTGACCTGTTCCGCACCGATCTTCGGGGCACCTTCCTAGCGCAAGCCAACCTCGAAGGGGCCTTCATCCTTGCCGTTAAAATAGATGACCAGACCAGTCTGGATGACATAAACTGGGGGCACAAGCACATCGACGGGTGGGAACAACTCAAGTTTTACGAGAACGCCCGGGCCAACTACCGGATGCTCAACACGTGGTACCAGCACCACGGGCAGAACGACGTTGCCGGCGAGTTCCTGTATAGGGAGTGGGTCTGCAAACGCGAGGAATCCTGGGAGGACCTGACCAACGGGCTAAGCTGGCACCCCTGGCGTTTTCTGAAGGCGATCACCTGGGGTCGATGGCTTTCCCTGGTAACGTTCCTCTGGCTCTTGGTTCACGAACTGTTCTTTGGTTATGGCGAGCGTCCCGTGCGGGTGGTCCTGACCGCGATAGTCGTGGTCATGGGCTTCGCGCTGGTCTACTTTTTCTTCCCTGTTTCGGAGCTTTCCGCCATCCGGGGAACCGATTTTTTGCACCGCGCCTGGCAGTCTTACTATTTCTCCCTGGTGTCCTTTACGACCCTGGGGTACGGCGAGTGGGTAAAGCATCCCGACAACTGGCTCCGCTATCTAGGCGGTTTGGAGTCCTTCATTGGCCTGTTCTTGACTGCCCTATTCCTGGTAACTTTTACTCGTAAGTGGACGAAGTGATGAATATGCGTATCTGCTCGCTGCTGCCCAGCGCCACCGAAATAGTCTACGCCCTGGGGTTGGGAGACCAGGTCGTGGGCGTATCCCACGCCTGTGACTACCCACCCGACGCCAGGAACAAACCCGTGGTCAGCCAGAGTGTCCGGCAGCTTTCCAACCTGGCCAGCGGCGAGATTGACGCCATCATCCAACAGGCCCGGGTCAATAACAATCCGGTGCATTGGATTAACGGGCAGTTGCTCAAGGAGCTGCGCCCGGACTTGATAATCACCCAGGAGCTCTGCGAAGTCTGCGCCATCGGCAGCGGTTCCGTTTTTGAGACCGCCGCCCAGGTGTTGGACTACCAGCCGGAGATCCTCTCGATTCGCCCGGCGGGGCTGGAGGACATTCTTCAGAATATTTTGCGGATTGGGCGGGCCGGCGGGGTGGACCAGCGGGCCGAGGAACTGGTGGCGAGCCTGCGGCAACGGGTGGAATATATAGAGAAAGGGTTGCCGGGTGCAGGGCCGACGCCAAAGGTCTTTTGCATCGACTGGTTGGAGCCGTTGCGAAACACCGGGCAATGGACGCCGGAGTTGGTGGAGTTGGCCGGTGGCGTGGAAGGGCTGGCGGACAAATGGGGTATTTCCCGGGAGGTGGGCTGGGACGAAGTTGAGCAATACCAGCCGGATTACATAATGGTGATGCCCTGCGCCTTCAACATGGAGCGTACTATAGAGGAGGCTCGTGAGCATCTGACGCGGCAGGCGGTATGGCCCCGCTTGAACAGCGTCCACCGGGGACAGGTCTACCTATTTGATGGGCAGATTCCCAGCCGTCACGGCCCCCGGGTCGTGGACGTCTTGGAAGGTTTGGCGGAAGCAATGTACCCGGACCGGTTCGCCGGCCTGACCCAGCCGGGAGTTTTTCAGAAGGCCAATTTGGACTAACAGGCTTGGGGGAGCCGGATGTTGAGCTACTCCCAAGAAGAGGAATTGAACGATGTTATATGTGGTCGAACTGCGCCATAGTCCCGAGAAGTGCCCAGGGGTCGCTATGGAGATACGGGACCGGGTGCTGCGGATGTCGGAAACCATGGACCAGGTTATGGAGTTTCGCGGTTGCAGCTTCAAAGGCGGCTGGGTGGGCAAGTCGTCCCACGCCACCTTCTTGCTCATCGACGGCCCGGACGCCCATGCCGTGGACGATACGGTGGTGGATTTAGGGTTTGCGGTATGGAATACGGCGGAGCTTTTCCCGGTGATTACCCTGGAGGAGGCGGTGACGGGGTTGAGGAATATGCAGGTGTAGGGGCCCGGTTCACGGCTTACCAGGAACGGTTCCGGAGGCCGCCCATTTTTGCGTTATTGGTTGGGAAGGGAATCACCCCCTTCCCGACATTCCCCCGTCGAGGGGGAGTCCCTTAATAGGGAACGGAGGGCTAGGCCCAGGTGGTCATGTCTTCGGGGACGTGGGCGACGAGTTGGCCGTCCCGCACCGTCACCGTGAAGGTGTACATGCGGGCTTGGGGGCCGTTGACGCAGATGCCTTCGGCAAGCTCGAACCGCCAGCCGTGGTCGGGACACATGAAGCAGTTGTCCCAACGGACGATGTTTCCCCAACTGTGGGGGCAAATGGCGGAAAGAAGGCGGTAATCGCCGGCCTTGCCTTTAACCAGGTAAAAGTCGTCCCCGTCAATGGTCAGCGGGTGGGGTACATCGGCAAAGGCGGACTCGGCGCCCAGGTCGATTTCGGTGATCGCCGGAGTTGAATCGGCGGTAGCCATGTTCAGGCCCCCTGGTAGTAATAGCGGTCGGCCCAGTCTAGCCGAGAACCGGCGGGGATGCAACGAACAGGTTTGGCGGGCGGCTCCAGGGTCTTACTGTCGTTAAGAATCCCCCTTAGCTCGGCCTTCGCCGCCATAGGTTCGATTCCTTGCGGCGGCTGCGCAGGCGGCCCCAAAACTTTACTGACACTCGGCCCCTTCCCAATAACGGTGACCCCCTCCTATAATTAACAACATCAATTGGGAATATCCCTGCATTCCACCCACCCCACAGCCCCGGCCAGACCCCGAACAATCCCCCCAAAACCTAGCCAAAAGGCCCCGGAATAGGCGGAAAACCGCGCAAAAACTACCCCAAAATGATAATCCCGAGGACAAAATCCCAGCGCCTTCCCGAACAGATGTCCCCGAATGTCCCTAAATGCCCCCGAATTGAGTTTTTTTGCTGAAAGACCTTTCACCGCAGGGAAGGTCTTCAATCCGGACCCAACCCGGCAATCGGCCCAGGTTGCAACGGAGAACAATAAATAACCGCTCCTTAAATTAAAAACTCCCCGCTGATTGGCCCGGCCAGTTTTGGTTGGCTTACTAGTTGATAATAATTATTAAAAACGACCGAAAATAGTAAAACCGGCGGGAAACTGTTGACATCGCCGGTTGGCCCTCATATCATTTACCTCATAAACCTGGCAAGGGCGTATTGCGTCCTTGGCCAATAGTTTGGAACATAATTTAGGAAGGAGGCATCGGATGTCGCACAAGGATGACCTGGCTCTAATGGCCCACTTGATGCGCCGCACCGGTTTCGGGGCGACTCGAGGGGAATTGGAGCAAAGGGTTGCTCAAGGGTACGAAGCCACTGTAGAGGAACTGCTGAATCCCCCGGCCGAGGTCGAGGGTGGGCAGATGGCCCTCATGCTGCGGTATCACCCCAGCTTCTTGCTTCCCGGCGGCACGCCCTTCTCGGGGCAGGCCAACTGGATGTATCAGATGGTTAGCACCAACCGGCCCTTGGAAGAGAAGATCGCGCTGTTCTGGCACCACGTTTTCGCCACCGGCAACTCCAAGGTGGACAACTGTGACCAACTGCTGGAGCAGATTGCCATGCTTCGCGAGCACGGCTTGGGCAACTACAAGGAACTGTTGGTAGAGATGTCCAAGAACCCGGCCATGATTTTCTGGCTGGACAACAACGAGAACCACCGGGATGCGGTGAATGAGAATTGGGGCCGTGAGCTTTTGGAGCTGTTCTCCATGGGCGTCAGCAACTACACCGAAGTGGACGTTCGGGAATGTTCCCGGGCCTTCACCGGATGGACCATTAGCCCCAAACTCCCCCGCCAGCCCTACGGCCGCTACCCTTGGAAGTTCGAGTACAAGGAAGAAGACCACGACGAAGGCGAAAAGACGTTCCTGGGCGAGACAGGCAACCTCGGTGGTCAAGAGATCATCGACATTGTTGTTTCCCAGCCCGCCACGGCCCGCTTCATCTGCCGCCACCTGTACAACTTCTTCGTAGCCGACGAAGTCCAGGTACCGGCTTGGACCATTGAACCGGCCCGGGACGAAGAAGCCTTGGACATGATGTGCCAGACCTTCGAAGAGAACAACTACGAGATAAAGCCTCTGCTTCGCATGATGTTTAACTCGGAGTTCTTCAAGAACGCCCGCTTCTCCAAGATTAAGAGTCCGGCCGAAGTAGTGGCTGGCACTCTCCGCATGGTGGGCCTGTTCTCCACCCCAGACCCCGGCGTCCTTAATATCGGCAAAGAGCCCACCTACATGGGCCAGTCCATACTCGACCCCCCCAGCGTGGAAGGCTGGCAGACCGGCACTGAGTGGATTAACAGCGGCTCCCTGCTGGCCCGGGTGAACTTCGTGGCCGACCGGGTGTCCAACACCGAACTACTCGGCGTCAAGAACATCATCCAATACATTAAGGAAGAGGGCGTACAGACTCCTGAGCAATTGATTGACGCCGCCGCCGAGCACATGGGCTTCGTGACCCTGAGCGATGAGACCCGGCAGCAGTTGATTGAAAACGCCCAGAGCAGCGGCAACCTGGACTGGTCCGACGAAGCCACTGCCGGCCAGCGCATCGGCGAGACCATGGCCCTCATCGGCGCCACCACGGAATACCAGTTCGGCTAGGATACCCCGTAGATAATCGGAAAGGAGAAGAAAGCATGACTTCTACCAAGAAAGACCCGGTCATAGTGGTATTGCAGCTCACCGGTGGCAATGACTACTACAACACGGTCATTCCTTACAACGATCCCCTTTACTATGACAACCGCCCGAACGTGAAGTACGAGCGGGACGACATCATCAAGATCAACGACGAGATCGGCCTGATGCCCACCATGGGCCCCATCAAGGACCTGTACGACCAGGGCAAAGTCGCGATCATCCACGGCATGGGTTATGCCGACTCCCCGCGGTCCCACTTCCGCTCCATGGACATTTGGCATACCTGCGAGCCGGACAAGGTTGGAACCGAGGGCTGGGCCGGGCGCGTCGCCCGGGAGCTGGACCCCAAAAAAGAGAACGTGCTGACCGCGATTAACTTCGGTCATGGCCTGCCCCGGGCCCTGGCAGTCCCCGGTGTTCCCGTCGCCGCTATCGCCGACCTGGGCACTTATGGTCTGTTAACCAGCATCGCTGACCAGAGCCAGCGGGCCAAGGCCTTGGACCTGTTCTCCCGCATGTACTCGCCCACCGTGGGCGGCAGCTTCGTCACCGACTACCTGCGCTCCACCGGCACCGACGCCATGGTCGGCGCAGACATCGTCAAGGTGGCCCCGGAGATGTACTCCTCCACCGTAGAATATCCGAACAGCCCTATCGCCATTCACCTGCGCGACATCGCCCAGGTTTACCTGGCTGATCTGGGCACCCGCATCTTCTACACCCAGCACGCCAGCTTCGACACCCACGCCGGCGAGATGGGCGGCCATCCGGTCCTGTGGAAGGACGTATCCGAGGGCATCGCGGCCTTCTTCGAGGACATGAAGGAGCACAACACCGGCGACAACATCATAATGTACCTGTTCTCCGAGTTCGGGCGCCGGGTCCATGACAATGGTTCCGGAACCGACCACGGCGCTGCCGGCGTCGGCTTCGTCATCGGCGACGCCGTCCAGGGCGGCCTGTACGGTGAGTATCCTTCGGCCAAGGCCGAGGACCTGGAACAGGGCGACCTGGTCCCCAACTACGACTTCCGCGGCGCTTACAGCACCATCGTGGAAGAGTGGTTCGGCATGGACGCCAATCCTATCGTCAACGGCAACTTCGAAAAGCTGGCCTGGCTTAAGAAATAAACCCCAAGCATCGGCGCTCAAAGGGGTTGCCTTAGCGAACCAGGAAACGGATACGACATTGGGGCCGGGCACCCACCCTCTTGGGACGGTTGCCCGGCCTTTTCCTAGCAACGGGGACGATTGGGACCCCGGAATTTAAAAAGGAGGCGAAAGCATGGCGCTCAATACGATAGTTGCCGGGCGCGCTTGGCTGTATAGCCACAACATTGGCCGCAATGCCCAGGCCGGCATGGGTTTCAGTAACCCAGTCGGTGTGGCGGTGGCCCCTGAAGGCGTACTGTACGTTGCCAACCGCTCCGGAGAGCAGAACCCCAGCAGCCGTATCAGCAAAGTGACCATCGACCAGGAGTTCATCACCGAGTTCGGCCGCGAGGGGCCGGCTTATGGCGGTGGCGGAAGGAACCACTTTACCTGGCTGACTGGCGTTGCTCTGGACAGCGAGGAAAACGTTTACACCACCGACGAGTGGAAGAGCCAAATCTCCATCTTCGATAAAGAAGGCAACATGCTTAGCGTGTGGGGCGAAAAAGGCAACGGGGCCGACCAGTTGGACGGTCCGGCGGGCATCGCCCTCGACGCCGACGAGACCCTGTGGATTGTTGACTGCAACAACAGCAGGGTTCAGCATTTCACCAAGGACGGTCAGCACGTGGGCAGCTTCGGTGAGCCCGGCGAGGCCGAGGGCCAGTTCAAGTTGCCCTACGGCATCACCATGGACCAGGCCGGCAATATCTACATCGCCGACTGGGGCAACCACCGGGTCCAGAAGTTCAGCCCCGACGGTACCTTCCTGCTTACCTTTGGGCACGGCGGGACCGGCGCCGGTTCGCTGAACCATCCCACCGGCGTCTGCGTCGACAACGAGGGCGACGTCTACGTGGTGGACTGGATGAACGAGCGGGTGGTGATCTACGACGAAGACACCAAGCCTCTTACCTACCTGTATGGGGACGCCGTTGAAGTGTCCAAGTGGGGCCAGATGGGTCTGGACGCCAACCCCGACATGGTCAAGCGCCGGAACCAGGTGCAGGACCAGGTTGAACAGCAGCGGAAGTTCCGTCTGCCCACGGGCTGCGCTTACGACCGGGCCAACAACCGTCTCATCGTCTGCGACACCCAGCGGGGCCGGCTTCAGATTTACCTGAAGGACCACAAGTACCAGGATCCCCAGTTCAACCTGTAACCCCCTCCTCCCATCAGGAGCCGACAAAAGCCCGGCGGCCATTGGCCGCCGGGCTTTCTTTTGCCCAGGGAAGATGCTGGAATCGGGAAGTAGGCTAGCTGGGGCGGGTTATGATGGCGCGGCGGTGGGTTCCCTCTCCGATCTTGGTCTCGCCGTTGTAGGCCGTCACCGCGAAGGTCAGGCGGTTGCGGTCAATTTCGGTTAGTTCGGCGTGGGCGATGATGGTGGCGCCGATGTCAGCGGGAGCCAGATGCCGCACGTTGACCTCGAAACCCACCGAGGTCTGGCCCTCTTCCAGGAACCGGTCCACCGCTTCGATGGAGGCCCGTTCCATGAGGCCAATCATGGAGGGGGTGCTGAACTTGTCGACGTGGCCGGCCACGTTATGCTCGCAGACCAAGGTTTGGCGTTGGCCGGTAATGCCGGGATGTATATCTGGACTTACCATTGCGGGCTCCTGTCGTCAAGGTTGTCAGGTTTACGGGTCAATGATACCAAACGGGCTACTCGATGGCCGCCCAGGCAAGGGTGGCTGCGCCGGCCAATACCAGCGAACCGGCCCAGAGGAGGTCCAGGTTGATCCAGCCGCGCCGCAGGAAGGCCAGGCCCACCCGGTAGTAGACGATGGCAGCGGCGGACAGCATGGCCGCCAGCATCACCGCCGTATGGCCCAGCAGCGCCAAGACCCACCAGACCGGCGCATCGTTTAGGGAGAGGAACTGCCCATGTTCGCCCAACTCCCCGGCCAGTCCCGAACCGGCGTTGGCCTCGGTTAGCGCCAGCACCACCGGGGCCAGCATTAGTCCGGCGCCGTGGGCTGTCGCCATGAGAAAGGACCAGGCCACCAGGTCGCGGCCTCCCACGTTCATGCCAACCCAGCGGGGATGGCGGTAGTAGAGAATCAAGCGGTAAAGGCCAAAGGCCAGCAGGACCGCACCGGCCAACAACCGGACCCAACGGAGGGGGAAGAAGGCGCCGGCGGCGAGGAGGACGGCGGTTATCACCAAGAGGGAGAGGAGGTGCCCCAGGGCGATGAAGCCGGCGGCAGTGAGGAGCTGGGAAGGACGGCCCCGCTGCAATGCCAGGGACACGGCAAAGAGCCAGCCCATAGCCGGGTTGAGGCCGTGAAATAGTCCCAAGGCGATCAATCCCAACCAGGGGCCCAGCGACGACAAAGCCGCCGGGTCGGGGATGAGAGGGTGGAGCAACACTAGCTGCCTAACCGGCCCGCCGGTTCTATGGCGTCTTGGTCGAGGCGCGCCCGCCGCCGGTTTAGCGGCGGCCTGTCCGATAGGCCGTTGGGGTTTAGGGGAAGCAGTAGGTATCCGAAGAGGCGTCGCCGCCCTGGAGCCTTACCTGGTGGGACCGGGATTTTCCGTAGTCGACGAAGAAGTCCCGGTTGACGGAGATGCCGCCTTCGGGATTGACGTCGATACGGCCGAGCCAACCGTTGAGGCCGTCGGGATAGAACTGGTCGTCCCAGGAGGAATAGAGGGAGTTGGTGAGATAGACCCGTCTTCCGTCGCGGCTAATCTCCACCATTTGAGGGCCGCCGGTAAGGGCCGTTCCGTTGGGATGGCCGGCCTTGCGGATCACTCCGCCCATCTCCACCTCTCCGGTCTGCACCGGATGGAAGGGGTCGGAAACGTCGAACTGGAGGAGCTTGCCGGTGCCCCAGCAGGAAACGTAGAGGAACTTATCATCCAGGGAAAGGTCGATGTCGGTGATCAACGGGGGGACCGCTCCCAAGGGTTGCAGGGTCGGGGGCAGAACGGAGGCGTCGGCGGGTTCGGCGGGGATGGAAATGACCTTGGTGGCGGCCCACTTGTCGCCGTCCCGGTGCCACAGGAATACGGAACCGGACAGGTCTTCGGTGCTGACCACTACGCCGCAGAAACCGTAGTGGCGGGTGGGGTTATGGGCGGGCCGGAGTTCCAGGGCCATCTGGTGCTGGGCGCCCAAGTCGACAGCCTGTTGGTGGGTGCGGCGGCGCATATCCCAGAAATGGATGTGGTGGCCGAATTTCTGACCGACGACGTCCTCCAGCCGGACGCCGTTCTCAAACATTTCGGGAGTCCCCCACTCGCTGGTCATCATGGTGTCGAGACCGATGTGCCACCAAAAGTCGTAGGAAAGCTGTTGGGGGCCGCGGTCCAACTCCCAGGGGCCGACAGGTTCAAAGGTGTAATGGTCCAGCATCATCACGCCGCCGGGGGAGCCGCCGTCGGCGGAGCCCAGGGCGCTGACGTAGATGGCGTCGGGGCCGCAGTGGACGGTGTGGGGGCGGCTGTAGCCGGCCCGCTTAATCTCCTCCGCCTCGATGGTCTTCACGATGCGGGGGCGTTGCGGATCGGGTTGGGTGTCCAGGATGTAGATGCGGCTGGTGCCCAGGGTCGGCACCACCAGGTAGCGCCGTTCCAGGTGGGGATGGGCTGAGGAAGGGCAGAGGGCCGCGCTACAGGCATTCCAGTTAAAATGATGCAGCTCGTCGTCCAGGTTGGGCATGGAGACCGAGTTGACGATCTGGGAATAGGAAGCGGAGTTGGGGTCGCAGTCCACCACCGTCATGGCGTCAGGTTCGCCCGAGTTGGGGTTGAGGGCTGTAACGTAAGCCAGCCGTTCCTGGGGGGCTTCCATAGCCAACCGGGCGGATGGGTAAAACGTGGGATCGGGCCTCCAAAGCGCCATTGCTTAACTCTCCTTGTTAACTTGGTAGAAATCGGGACCTTGGAATGGCTTGTAAATCGGAGCTATCTTAACCTGCGGGTTAATCCGGGAGCAATCTTAATTTTCGGATACCGGCCCGGCGTGTTGGCCCTCCTGTTTTGTTTCTTGTTGATGCGGCGTTAACACGGCCCATATAATATCAATTGGCCCGAACTTGCAATCTGACGCCAGGGCTTTGCGAAAACGTTATCCAGCGCCGGGAGGACCGCGGACATGCCTGCGAAGCGAGACCTCATCTCCATCACCGACCTGGCTCCCGAGGAATTGCGTCGTGTCATCGACCGCGCTTTGGAAATGAAAGCCCAGGGCAACGGACAACCCCTGCGGGGCAAGAAGTTCGCCCTGCTTTTTGAAAAGCCGTCGCTGCGCACCAAGGTCAGCTTCCAGGTGGGGATTGAGGACTTGGGGGGTTATTCCCTGTACTTGGGGCCCCAGGAAGTTGGGTTGGGGGGACGGGAGCCGGTGTGCGACGTTGCGCGGGTGCTTTCGGGTTACGTGGACTGCATCATTGCCCGGGTGTTTTCCCATGAGCAACTAGCGGAGTTGGCCCAGGAATCATCGGTGCCGGTCATCAACGCTCTGTCGGACTGGGAGCACCCCTGCCAGACCATCGCCGACTTGTTGACTGTCAGGGAGCACCGGGGGGGCCTGTCGGGGCAAAAGCTGGCCTTTATCGGCGACGGCAGCAACGTAGCGAGGAGCCTGTGCCTGGGGGCGCCGCCGTTGGGGATCAACTTCGCAATCGCTTCGCCTGAAGCGTACCGTCTGGACGAGGCCTCGTTGGAGGTGGCCCATGAGAGGGCCGCCAATGCTGAGATAACCACGGTTGTTGCTCCAAGCGAGGCCGTACGAGGCGCGGACGTCGTATACACCGACGTTTGGACCAGCATGGGGGACGAGGCGGAGACGGCGGCGCGTCAAGCGGCGTTTCAGGGGTATACTGTGGATGCTGGATTGCTCGCTCAAGCAAAACCCGGCGCGGCGTTCATGCACGACATGCCGGCCCACTATGGTGAAGAGGTGGCCCATGGGATGTTGGAGCACCCCCAGTCCCTGGTTTACCAGCAGGCGAATAACCGGCTGCACGGACAGAAAGCATTGTTGGAGTTCCTCTTCGCCTAGCGCGGGACTCAACGGAAAGAAAAACAAGTGACCCAAGAGATTTACCCAGAAACAATCGAAGATTTTGACGGCGGGGTAAGCGCCCCGCCCACTCCGGCGCTGCCGGTGATAGCCATTGTTGGGCGTCCCAACGTGGGGAAGTCGTCCCTTTTCAACCGGATATTGGCCCGCCGTCAGGCCATCGTGTCCGACGTTGCCGGAACAACTCGGGACCGTCTGATGTCGGAGGCCGATTGGGAAGGTTCGCGGTTCATCCTGGTGGACACCGGAGGTCTGGAATCCGACCCCGAAGGTCACATCCGGGAAATGGTGCAGGAGCAGGCGGATATGGCCATGGCAGAGGCCGATTTGACCCTGTTCTTAACCGACGCCATCGAGGGGGTTACCCCGGCCGACCTGGTTATTACGGACCGGCTGCGGCGGTCCAACAAGCCGGTCTTCCTGGTGGTCAACAAGGTGGACAACGACAACCGGGAAGCGGCGGCCTCGGAGTTCTACCAGTTGGGCGTGCGGGAGACCCATTTAATCAGCGCCTACCACAACCACGGCATATATGACCTGATGGACCGGGTCAAGTCGTTGCTCCCCGCCGTAGAGGAAGACGAAGACGATTTTGGGGAAACGGCACCGGCTCCTGCGACGGCCAGCCAACTCAAACTAGCCATCGTTGGCCGAACCAACGTGGGCAAGTCCATGTTGTTGAATACCCTGCTGGGTCAAGACCGGTCCATCGTCAGTCCGGTTGCCGGCACCACTCGGGACGCGTTGGACACGGATTTCACCTATCAAGGTCAGCAAATCACCGCCATCGACACCGCGGGCATCCGCCGTCCTGGACTGCGGGAGCGGGGAATTGAGAAGTACAGTGTGCTGCGGGCAGTCAACGCGGTGAACCGCAGCGACATAACGCTGCTGGTAACCGACGGAACGGAACTTGGCACGGCCCAGGACGCCCACATAGCCGGATTGGCCTGGGATATGTGCCGGGGCGTGATTGTGGTGGTCAACAAATGGGACCTAGTCCCCGAGACGGAACGGTACGCCAAGCGGCGGGCAGTAGCCAAGGTCCAGGAATTGCTCCATTTTATGCCCTACACCCCCATCAGCTTCATTTCGGCCCTGCACCAGCAAGGAATTGACGGGCTGATGCGGACGGCGCTGGAACTTTGGCGGGAACGCCAGCGGTGGGCGCCCACCCGGGAGCTGCAATACCTGTTGGCCGAGTCGCTGGTGGACCACCAGCCTCCGGCGGTCAGGGGCAACCGGCGGCAGCGGCTTCGGATAACCCGACTGCGTCAAGTTGCCGCCAACCCACCCACATTCCTCTTTACGTGCAACGACCCCAAGCTGGTACACTTCTCTTACCGGAGATATTTGGAGAACCGGATTAGGGACACTTTCGACTTCAGCCATACCCATCTGCGGCTGCTGTTCAGGGCCGGATGAACCGATCAGTAAACCCCACCTGGTTTTGCGTTATAGCCCTGCCCGTGTTGATTGGGGTGGGAATTACCGCCCTGCTGGCCCTGGACGGGCAACCCTTGTGGATCCGTTACCTGGTGACGCTGTTCCTGGCCTACTTCATGGGGGCGGTACCCTGGGGGTATTGCCTGATGCGATGGTCCCGGGGGATTGACGTCCGGGAATACGGAAGCGGGCGGACGGGAATGACCAACGTGCTGCGCACCGGCGGGGGCCGAATGGCGGTGGCGGTGCTGGTCCTGGATCTGAGCAAGGGCATCCTGGCGGTGCTGTTGGCTAGGGAAGTGTTGGGTTCCACCGCAGGAGAAGTTGCCGCCGGACTAGCGGCGTTGGCGGGACACAACTGGCCGGTGTTCCTGGGGTTCCGGGGAGGGCGTGGAATTGCGACCGGTCTGGGAGCGTTGGTAATGATGGCCCCCATTGCCGCCGTAATCGGCGCGGTGATCTTCGTCCCCATTGTGCTGCTGAGCCGGCATTTGTCCCTGGGGTCCGTCATCGGCGTCGCAACCGCGGCCATGGCCCTGTTGCTGCTGGCGTGGTTGGGGATGTATTCCAGCATTTACGGCTGGTACGCTGTCATTGGCAGCGGGACCATCATCTGGCAGCACCGGGACAACATTCAACGGCTTTTGCAGGGCACGGAACGGCGGTTGGGCGTGTCGGCTACCAAGATAAACTGACCGCCGCAGGAACATCGGGTAAGACCTAATCCCTTGGGTGGCCCCGGGACCGGTCCGGGGGCGTTGAAGAAACAGTGAACGACAAGGTAGCGATCGTTGGCTCCACCACCTGGGGTTCCACGCTGGGCATCATCCTGGCCCGCACCGGCGTCCCCTGCACCATCTTGACCCGCACTCCTGAAGAGGCGGGCGACCTCAACTCTCACCGGGAGCACCGGCGGTTTCTTCCGGGCGCGGCCTTTCCACCGTGTCTGGCGGCTTCCTCCGATGTTGCGGAGGCCATCGGGGCGGCCCACCTGGTAATACTGGCAGTGCCGTCGGACCGGTTGCGGCAGAACCTGCGGGCAATAAAGGAGCAGGTTGGGCCTAGAGCTTTGGTCTTGAGCGTAGCCAAGGGGTTGGAGATGCCCAGCGGCTACCGGATGAGCCAGGTTATGGAGGAGGAGCTGGACTCTTCCCTTCACCCGGGCATTTGCGTTCTTTCGGGGCCGAACCTGGCCAAGGAGATGCTCCAGGGCAAGCCGGCGTCAACGGTAATCGCTGGGACCGACCCGGATAACCTGGCCAAGGTGCAGGAAGTCCTGATGTCGCCGACGCTGCGGGTGTACACCAGCGACGACGTGCTGGGCGTTGAACTGGGAGGGTCGCTGAAGAACATCATCGCCTTGGGAGCGGGGTACTGCGACGGTCTGGAGATGGGGGACAACACCAAGGCGGCGTTGATTACCCGGGGGCTGGCGGAGATTGCGCGTTTGGGGATAGCCGCCGGAGCGCAGCCATTGACCTTTGCCGGGTTGGCCGGTTTGGGGGACTTAATCGCCACCTGCGCCAGTCCCTTGAGCCGGAACCGGTACGTTGGGGAGCAGTTGGCCAAGGGCCGGACCTGGCCGGAGATCAGGAAGTCCATGGACAACGTAGCCGAGGGGGTGAACACCACCGGCGCCGCGTTGAAGTTGGCGGCGGAGTTGGACGTGGAAATGCCCATCACCCAAGTGACGCAGCAGATATTATTTGAGGGTCTGCCCGCGGAGGAAGCCATAGCCCGGCTTATGGGCCGGCCGCCGCGCTCGGAGTGGTAACCGGCCGGTTAGCGGAGTTCTCCGAGCCCCAACGCGGGAAGCCTTTCCAACAGCCAGCGGGCCAGGACCAACCGGTGGCAGGGTTGGCCCGCCGGTTCAAAACAGAGCAGGGTAAAGTCTCCCAGCTTGGTGGCGTCTTTCAGCCAGTCCCGCATCTGAGGGTCGGCCAGGGATTTCCGGTCCAACTCCTGCCGGTAGGTGGCGGACAGCGATTCGAAGCCCAGTTCACCGTTCCGGTAGGCCCGCAGCAGTTCCCGGTCCGGATAGAAGAAGGGCAAGGACTCCCACTGGACGCGCTTTCCCCGGGGATGTTGGCGGGACACTCGGAAAGGCTGCCCAATCCAATTCTGGGGAGCGTAGAAGCTGGCGGTGTACAACACTGGCTTGTCCTGGCTACCTTCCCGCTGATAATCGGGGCATCACTGGGTTTCGGTGACCACGGCGTCCCCTTGAGTGGCAGCGCGGCGGTAGGTGGGCCGGAGCAGAAACAGGAAGGCTCCGGTGACGATGATGCTCAGGTAGCTGATGGAGCGGTCGACCAGGACCAAGGCCGCCGCGCCGCTGGCGGTAAGGGTGGAGAGGCGGACCAGCAGCCCGCCGACGCCGGACTCGACGGCGCCGACTCCGCCGGGGGTGGGCACCAGAGTCAGCAGGGAGTTGGCCAAGGTTATGAAGACGATTAGGGGCAGGCCCAAGTCCAGCCCCAGGGCGAGGGTTACCAGGTAAAGGCGGGCTACTTCGGCCAGCCAACCCAACAGGCCCAGGACAGTGACCCGGGGGAGTTGGGCGAAGCTGCCCCAGATTCCTTCGTGAAAACGCTCCAGCCATTGGGCCAGCCAGGAGGGGAGCCAAGAGTGTATCCGGCGCAGTTGGGTGATGGCCAGCAGGCCGAAGGCCAGGAATGCCAGCAGGCCGAGGGCCACCGCCAGTACCGTCCATGAGATTTCGGAGCCGCTGCGGGCCATGAATGCTATGGTCGCCGCCAACAGCGTTACCACTAAGATGATGTCTAAGACCCGCTCGGAGACTATGGTGCCGGCGGTGCGGGAAAAGGACGCCTGGCGTTCCTGGTGGTAAAGGAGGGCCCGGTAGGCGTCGCCCATGCGGAGCCAGCCGATGGAGTTGGCAAACCAACCCAGGAGCACCAGTTCGCTGCAATGCCAGACGCTGGGAGGGATGCTGCCCTGCCCGTGGGTGTTCTTGAGCAGCAGCCCCCAACGGGCTCCCCGGAAGAGGAAGGATGTGTAGTGGACCAGGACCGCCAGGACCAGAAGCCAGGGGTTAGCGTTGGTGACGGTTTCCCAGGTGGCGGCCAGGTCTACGTCGAACCGGAATACCAAGAAGGCCAGGAAAGCTAGGGCCAGGGCCAGCGACGTCAGGGTGGGAAGAGAAAGGACGAGCTGCCCCAGGGAGACCGGGCCGTTGTGGCGGCGGAAAGAGCGGAACATGGAAGCTAGGCCAGCGGATGACCGGTTTGGGGCACGACTGAGGGAGCTTTAGGACCGGAGTTCCTGGGGGAGAGTGAAGGACACATCCTCTTCGACGCCGGTGAGCATGGTGACCCGGTCCGGCTTTAGAGACTCGATGACATTTTCCACCAAGATTTCGGGGGTGGACGCGCCGGAGGTTACTCCAACGGTGGCCATGCCTTCCAGCCAAGCGGGGTCAATCTCGCCGGGGCCGTTGATGAGGTAGGCGGGGACGCCCAGGGACTCGGCCACCTCTCTGAGGCGGTTGCAATTGGAGCTGTTTTCGGAGCCGATGACGAGGACCACGTCGACCCGGTTGGCCATTTCGGTAACGGCCTGTTGGCGGTTGGTGGTAGCGTAGCAGATATCGTTGCGGACGATGGCGCCGGGAAACCGGCTGGAGATGGATTCGATGACGCCGGCGGTGTCGCCCACCGAGAGAGTGGTCTGGGTGAGGACCGCCACCTGGGAACCGGGTTCCCAGTCGGGCATTTCCCCGCCGGCGCTGTCGTCAACCAGGGTCATGGGAACCTGGCCCATGGTGCCCCGTACTTCCTGGTGCCCCCGATGGCCCACCAGCAGGACTTTCTTGCCCTCCCGGTGGTACTTCTTGGCCTCGTTGTGGACCCGGGTTACCAAGGGGCAAACGGCGTCGATGATTCTGAGCCCCCGCTCTTCCGCTTTGTGGAAGTCGTCGGGGGGAGAGCCGTGGGCGGAGAACACCACCAGGGAACCGGGGGGCACTTGATCCAAGTCCTCCACGGTAACGGCGCCCTTGCTTTCCAGCTCGGCCACGACGTAGGGGTTGTGGACAATCTGGTGCTTGACGTAGACCGGCGGGCCAAACCGCTCCAGGCAAAGGTCGACCACCTGGATGGCGCGCACCACGCCGGCGCAGAATCCCCGGGGGGAGCTGAGCACTACTTCGACCACTGTTCCTCCAGAGGCAGCCCTAGTTATGGTTAGGCCGAGTCCTTAATCAGGTCCAGGTACTTGTAACCGGAACCGGTGTTGAGCAGCACGATGGTTTCGTCGGGCCCCAAGAAGCCCTGGTTGAGCAGGTGTTTCAGGCCAACGAGGGTGGCGGCGCCTTCGGGGCAGGCGATGATCCCTTCGGTGGAGGCCAGTTCGTACATGGCTTCCACCATCTCGTCGTCTTCCACGGCCAAGGCGGTGCCGCCGGTCTCCCGGATGGCCTGGAGGATGAGGTAATCGGCGAAGGGGCCGGGGACTCGGAGGCCGTCGGCGATGGTGGTGGCGTTGGGCCACGGTTCGGCGGTGTCCTTGCCCTCGTTGAAGGCTTTGACGATGGGCTGGCAGCCGGAGGCCTGGACGGCGATGAACTTGGGAGGTCTGCCTTCGATCCAACCCAACTCCAGCAGTTCCTGGAAGCCTTTGTACATTCCGATGATGCCGGTGCCGCCGCCGGTGGGATAGACGATGGCGTCGGGCATTTTCCAACCCAACTGCATGGCGATTTCCAGGCCCATAGTCTTCTTGCCTTCGGCGCGGTAGGGTTCCTTGAGGGTGGAGAGGTCAAAGAGGTCCTGCTCTTCGGCCACGGCGACGGCGATGCGTCCGGCGTCGCCGATAAGGCCGTCCACCAGGTTAAGCTCAGAGCCGGACATTACCGATTCCTTCTTGTTGGCGGAAGGGGCGTCCTTGGGCATGAAGACCTTGACCGGCAGGTTGGCGCGGGCGCCATAGACGGCGGCGGCGCCGGCGGCATTGCCGGCGGATGGCATGGTGAAGCCGGTGACGCCGAGTTCGTAGGCTTTGGAGACGGCGGCGGAGATGCCCCGGGCCTTGAAGGTGCCGGTGGGGTTGAGGCCCTCTTCCTTGACGAAGAGACTCTTGAGCCCCAACTTGGCGGCGAGGGTCTTGGTTTCCAAGAGCGGGGTGCCGCCTTCGCCCAGGGTGAGAACGCTGTCTGGGCTGGCGACAGGCATCAACTCGTTGAACTGCCACATGGTAGAAGGGCGGCCGATCCAGGCGTTGCGGTCCACTTCCCGAGCCAGGCGGGGCAGGTCGTAGCGGGCGAAGAGGACCTTGCCGCAGCAGGGACTAATTTTGCTCAACTGGGTGTGGGGGAAAGTGTTGCCGCACTGAGTGCATTGCAGGTGGTCGAGGTAACTGAACATGGATGTTGGTCCTTTGGGTTGCAGTGTACTTATGATACCCCAAAGCGCCTGGTTTTGGCACGAGCAGCGTAAGGAGGGAGCAGGGCCTTTTCGTTGTCGTTGTGGGGAGCTTGGGATGAGGGATCGAGGGGCAAACTGGTTGGCGGCGATGGATTTTAGATTCCTCCCGGTGGTTGGAATGACACTTCGACGGGGCTGACCTTGGGCGGGGTGGGTGTTAGTGCGACCGTCCGTTGGCCCTTCGACGGGGCTCAGGACGAGCGGACTGGGTGTAGGTCGGGTTGGAGAACGTTTCGGGCAGGGATTTTAGGCCCCTCGCTGCGTTCGGGGTGGCAAGGGGGAGTGTTTGTAATGACAGGGGGGCGTTTGGAATGGCAGGAGGGAATTCGGGACGGGGGTGTGGGGTGTAGGGTGGGGCGAGTTGGTTTTCCCACGGCAATTTGTAAGGTCGTTTAAGGGCGCAAGGGGGGGGTTGGCTCTGGCGGAGGGGTGTGCGGTGGTGGAAGTTCAGTCTGTCCCGACCACAATGGCTGTGCTATAATCCCACGTGCCTCGGGAGGGAATGAATGCCGGACTACCAGTTTGTTACCTTGGAAAAAGACGCTGCGGAACGGATTGCAACGCTGACTCTGAACCGCCCGGACCGTCGCAACGCGCTCAACGACGTGATGCAGGATGAGATAGGCGACGCCATCGAAGAGGTGGAGAACGACGATGGAATCCGCGTCCTGATTGTGACCGGCGCAGGGCGGGTATTCTGCGCCGGGGGAGACCTGGAGCAACTGCGGGGAGGCAGCGAGCCCGGCACCTGGGTTACCGACAACGTGGACGACATCCGGCGGGCGTTCAAACGGACCCAGCGGTTCATGCTGGCGTTGCAACGGATGGAGAAGCCGGTAATAGCCATGGTGAATGGCGCGGCGGTGGGCGCGGGATTCGACCTGGCCTGCGGTTGCGACATCCGCATCGGTTCTCCCCGGGCCCAGTTCATGGTGGCTTACATCCGCATAGGGCTTTTCCCGGGGTTTGGCGGCACCTGGCTATATCCCCGGATGCTGGGGAGTATTGGCAAAGCGGCGGAGATGCTGTTCACGGGCGATTTCCTGGAGGCCGAAGAGGCCCACCGGCTGGGTTTCCTCAACCAACTGGTCCCGGAAGAGGAGCTGGAATCGGTCACTTGGGAGATGGCCCGCAAGATCGCCAACGGGCCGCCCATTGCCATTCGGCTTTCCAAATTGATGCTGTATAAAGGTCTGGAGTTTGACCTTGAGACGGCGATGAAGATGGCCGCCGCCGCCGAGACCATCACCCTGACATCCCGGGACCACGCCGAAGGGACGACAGCATTCCGGGAACGGAGACCTCCGAGTTACGAGGGGGCCTGATGAACCAATTCATTGATGAGCTGAAGGTATTTTCGGGCACCGCTCACCCGGAATTGACCCAAGCTATCTGCGATTATTTGGATATTCCGGTGGGGCAATCCGAGGCGTTCAAGTTCGCCAACGATAACACCTTCGTCCGCATCTTGGAAAACATTCGGCAGCGGGACGTATTCCTGGTCCAGCCCACCTGCGCCCCGACCAACGACAACCTGATGGAGCTTTTAATCATGATCGACGCCTGCAAGCGGGCGTCGGCGGGGCGGATCACAGCGGTGGTGCCCTATTACGGATACGGGCGGACCGACAAGAAGGACCAGCCCCGGGTGCCCATCACCGGGCGGTTGGTGGCTGACCTGCTCACCGCGGCGGGGGCTGACCGGATGCTGACAGTGGACCTGCACGCGGGGCAGATTCAAGGCTTTTTCAACATACCGGTGGACGAGCTTACCGCCATTCCCATTTTGACGGCTTATTTCCGGGAAAAGGAGATTTCCAACCTGGTGGTGGTGGCGGTGGACATCGGCATCAGCAAGCGGGCCCGGGACGTGGCCGAGGCCCTGAATGCTCCCCTGGCCATCATCGAGAAGCGGCGGTTGGGGAACGCCGACCTCACCGAGACCCTGAACGTGATTGGCGATGTCAAGGGCATGGTGGCGCTGACCTTCGACGACGAAATCCTCACCGGGGGAACGGTGATTAACGCTGCCCAGGCTCTGGTGGAAGCCGGGGTAACCGAGGTTTACTGCTGCGCCACGCACCCGGTGTTTTCAAAGGAAGCGCCCCAGCGGATTGCCGAGAGCAGCTTCCAGGCAGTGGTGGTCACCGACACCGTGCCGGTGACCGAGGACAAGCGCAACGGCAAGATTACGGTACTGTCGGTGGCGTCGCTGATAGGGGAAGCAATCTACCGCATCCACAACGGCCATTCGGTGGGAGAGTTGTTCCACGACTAGGCTGCCTCACAACCTGGCTGCACCGGCTGCCGTAACGACGGTAATTGCACCGCCAGGGATACCGATTCGACCAGGTGATGTTGGAAGCCCGCTTCGGCTGATTTTCCTGAACACCGGAACATCTGGAGGGGAGGAAGCTAATCATGGCCGAATGGTTTAAAAAGCGCACCCTGGGCTCCCTCTTGGATGACGCCGCCCGGCGTTTTGCGGCGCGAGAAGCCCTCTGTTTTGAAGGGAACCGCTGGACCTTCGAGGAGCTGCGGGCCGACGTGGACCGGACGGCCCAGGGGTTGTTGAATCTGGGTGTGCAAGCCGGGGACAAAGTCTCCCTGTGGATGAACAACTGCCCCGAGTGGATTTATTCAATGTTTGCGGTGGCGAAGATTGGGGCGGTGTTGGTGCCTATCAATACTCGTTTCCGCACCAACGACATGGAGTACGTGGTGCACCAGTCGGACAGCACCACTTTGATCATGCAGGACAGGTCGGGGCCGGTGGACTACCTGGGGATGTTGGAAGAGGTCTGCCCCGAGTTGCGGGACGGAGATGCCCATGACCTAACCGCCGGGAAGTTCCCCCAACTCAAGCGGGTGGTCGTCCTGGGGGCGGGACAGCGTCCCGGGACCGTTGACTGGGCCGACATGATGGCATCGGCGGCGGAGGTCCCCCACGCTGAACTAGAGCAGCGGCAGCGGGCGGTGGACCCGGACGGTACCGTTCTGTTGATGTACACCTCGGGCACTACCGGATTTCCCAAGGGGGTGATGCACAACCACAACATTCAGCGCACCCTGGTTGACGCGGCCAACCGTCAGGGGATGACTCCGAGGGACGTAATCTTGATGTACCTGCCCCTGTTCCACTGCTTCGGGCTTTACGAGGGGCCAATCATGTCGCTGGTTTCGGGGGCTAGGATGGTACTGATGCCCTTGTTTGAAGCGGGTCTGGCGCTGCGGCTGATTGAACAGGAGCGGGCCACCGTGCTCAACGGGTTTGACACCCACTTCTTCGACCTAATCAACCATCCCGATTGCGCCACGACCGACAAGAGCAGCTTGCGAACGGCGCTGTTCGCGGCGGGCATGGCATCCAGCGAACCAACGGCGCGGCGGGCGCAAGAGGCGCTTTGCCCCACCATTACCGCGTGGGGCATGACCGAGGTGGGAGTTGGGGCCACCCGGTCGTTTTTAGACTCGCCGGAGGAGGACCGTTGCGCTGCTTCGGGACACCCGTTGCCGGGGTACGAGTTCAAGGTAATCGACCCGGAGACGGGGCGGACTCAGCCCTGGGACGAGTTGGGGGAGTTGTGCGTGAAGGGCTACTCGTTGATGCAGGGTTATTACAAGAAGCCGGAAGAAACGGCGCTGGCGGTGGACGCCGAGGGCTGGCTGCACACCGGCGACGTGGCGGTGATGCGGGAAGACGAGCGGATGCGGTTCTTCGGGCGGTACAGGGACATGCTGAAAGTGGGCGGGGAAAATGTGGACCCGATGGAAGTGGAAGCCTTTTTGATGGCCCACCCCGCGGTAAACAAGGTCCAGGTGGTGGGGGTGCCGGACGAGAGGTTGGCGGAGGTGGCTTGTGCCTGCGTGGTTCTGGAGCAAGGGTCGGAGCTTTCGATGGACGACGTGGAAAGCTTCTGCCGGGGGAAGATGGCGAGTTTCAAGATTCCCCGCTACCTGATGGTGATGGACGACTACCCGATGACGTCCAGCGGGAAGGTGCAGAAGTACCTGCTTCGGGACATGGCCCAGGACCAGTTGCTGCCGGGCAACGGTTAGCTGTCGAGGCCGGCTCGCGGCCCCGATGCGGGTTTGACTCTCCAAAGGGCGCGGTCTAAAATGCCGCCAATCTCGCCGCCGGTGGGTTCTTGGGGTTGGTTTGGCGGGTTTCGGGTTTGTAATTTCTGATAAAAGGACGGTTTACCATGTACGACCTGATTATAAAAGGTGGAACGGTAATCGACTCGGCCCAAGGGATTCACGGCCTCCGGGACGTGGCGGTGGAGGACGGTAAGATTGCGCTGGTGGCTGAGGATATTCCGGCTTCGGAAGCCCAGCGGGTGGTGGAGGTTAAGGGGAAGATTGTTACGGCCGGGCTTATCGACCTGCACACCCACGTCTACGACGGAGTCAACGGCAACGGGGTTAAGGCCGATCTGGGCGGAGTGCGGGCCGGGGTTACCACTATGGTGGACGCGGGGAGTTCCGGGTGCGATACGTTTGGGGGGTTTCCGAACCATATAATTCCCAACAACCATACCGAGGTGCTGCCTTTCCTGCACATTTGCCGGACGGGGTTGGCCACCACGCCGGACATTTTCAGCCCGGCCAGTATCGACCTGGACCGGACCATCGCGGTCTGCGAGGCCAACGCCGGGGTGATCCGGGGAATCAAGGCGCGGATGGTGTCGCCGGCGTTGGAAATCATGGGTATCGAGATGCCAAAGATGGCGAAGCGGGCGGCCAAGGAGGCGGGCATCAAGCTGATGGTGCATATCGGAGATACCGAGCACCGCTACGACCCGGAGGTGATTAGGGAACTGTTGCCGATAATGGAGGAAGGGGACATTGTGACCCACCTCTTTACCGCCAACCCGGGCGGGGTTATAGGCAGCGACGGAAAGCTGGTGCCCGAAGCCAAGGAGGCCAACGAGCGGGGGGTGTGGTTGGACACGGCCCACGGGCGGGGCAACTTCAGCTTCGACGTTGGCGCGCGCATCCTGGACCAAGGGCTGCTGCCCCACTGCATCAGCACCGACCTGACACTTCCGGGACGCCAGAACACGGTGCACAGCATGACGGAGATGATGACCCGTTTCCTGGCCATGGGGTTCACGATCCACCAGGTGGTGGAGATGTGCACCGTGAATCCGGCCAAGGCGCTGGGCGAGGAGGCGCGCCTGGGTTCGCTGGAAGTGGGGAAGCAGGGTGACGTTTCGGTGTTGGACGTTCGGGAAGGGGACTGGGTGGTATACGATGTCCTCGGAACCTCCCGCCGCATCGACAAGGCGGTGGTGCCGGTGATGGCGGTGAAGCGGGGAGAGGTATTCGAGGCCGGTTGGGGCCCGCGCACCTGGGGTTGGGAGCCGGACCAGGCTTAGTGGGGGGCTGCGCCGGTGTCGTACGCCCGGTCTAAATTTTGATGATTGACTTTTATCCCATCGTTAAAGTCAGCGGAGAATGGAAAGTTGACCCTGAACCGATGGGGACCAAGCGCAAATTCTGGTACCTGGAACCGGGAAGCGATGTGTCTTGGTTGTTCAAGTACCCCCGGGAGGGCACGGGTGAACATTGGGCCGAAAAGATTGCCGCCGAAGTAGCCGAGGCTCTTGAAATACGGCACGCGTATGTGGAGTTGGCGGAAATTGAAGGAGGCCAGGACGGGTCGCCACCGGTACGCGACTCGACAACGCGGTCCTTCCTCGACGACGGAAGTGTTCTGATTCACGGCAACGAAATTATGGCCCGTGTGTTGTCCGACTATCACCAGGATTTGAGGTTTGGTCAGTTTTTCCACACTTTCGAAAACATTCTGATCGGACTTGAGATGTCAATCAGGGACTTTTCGGAGTGGGAGAAAGTCAGCCAAAAATTCTGCCAGTACTTGGTGTTGGATGCGCTGGTAGGAAACACTGACCGGCACCATGAAAACTGGGGCTTGGTGGAGAAGCGGCATGAGAAGGGCTTTGACCGGTCTATAGCCCCAACATTCGATCACGCCTCTTCGTTGGGCCGGGAACTTTCCGACGAACGTAGAAAGTTGCTGCTTCAAGAGGACCGCGTCGGCGGATATTCCGAACGAGCGCCGGGAGCGGTTTACTGGGTGGAAACGAACGCCCGCCCGCCGAGCCCGTTGCAACTCGTTCGCTGGGCGGCTTCCAAATACCCTGATTTTTTTACGCTGGTTCTATCGCGGCTGGAATCTCTTGATTTTCAGGAGTTGGCATTGATTGTGGAGCGGATTCCCCGGGATTGGATGTCGGAAGCCTCTCGTACATTTGCAGTCGGGTTGATGTACTATAATCGTGAGCAATTGATTTCTTTGCTGAACGAGATTTAGTGATGAGTGCCGCCTCCCTCTTTTTGTCTTGGCAAGACCTGGAAAACAGCCGCCAATGGTTTCCAATTGGTCGGCTGGATGCGGACGCCGAGAATTCGGACTACCGGTTCCGGTATATCGGTGGCGCAAGACGCGCGGAACAAGAGGTCAATTTCCTTCCTCTGGTAGGTTTCCCCGATATGGAATGGGACTACCATTCGGATGAGCTGTTCCCGATTTTCCAAAACAGGGTACTGTCCCCGAAACGTCCAGATTTCGCCGAATACTTGCGGGCACTTGACCTTGGAGACGACGCGGACCCCATAGTAATCCTTTCGGCCAACGAAGGACGCCGCTTAACCGATACTTTCGAGGTCTTTCCCGCGTTGGTCAAAAAGGACGACGGCAGTTTTGTCTGCCGTTTCTTTCTTCACGGCGGGCGGCACGTCAGCGAAAGCGCCCAAGTTCGGCTAAAACTCTTAGAGCCCGGCGAGGAGCTTTATTTAGCCTTGGAGATCACCAATCCAAGAACCACTTTGGCGGTTCAAGTGCAAACAACCGACTACCACATGATTGGTTGGGCACCTCGTTATTTGGTTGATGACTTGACGAAAGCGATGGCAGAATCCCCGGGCGAGTATGCCGCGTCGGTGGTCAGGGTCAACCCGCAGCCGGCTCCCTCTTCCCAGCGCGTCCTCGTTGAGTTGTCCGGCCGTTGGGACCGGCATGAGCCGATGAGCGGCCCGGACTACAGGCCATTGGTCCTTTAGAAAACCGTTGTTGGACGGTTTGGTCCCTGTTTGCGGCCGGTCCCTAGCGACTTGCTTGTTGCTTCTTGGAGAGGTGGCGGCGGAGCCATTGGCGGGTTTTGGCCACCGGGCGGAAGCGGGGGCGCATGTTGTGGGCGATTAGGGGGGCAAGGGTCTGGTTGCCCGCTACCACGGGGGCGACCCATTGACGCAGGGCTTTCATGCTGGGGGGGTTGGCTTCCCAGTTGGAAGTTAGGGAATCCAGGGGATGCCACTGTTTCTCGCCCCGGAAGCGGATCATGACCGTGCCCTGGGCTTCCTGGACGGCGATGGCTCCGCCCAGCATGTCCCACATTCTGGGAGCGCCGAAGACGGCGTACTGCATGGCGCCGATGGCGGTCATTGCCAGCTCGTAGGCGATGCTTCCGGTGATGCGAAGCTCTCCCAAGGGCCCTTTGAGGCCGCGGTCGAAACGGGTGTTCATTCCGAAGGAACCGGGCAGGCCCATTAGGCGGTTGGGGATGGGCTTTTCCGTTTCCAACACGGACACAGGTTCCTCGTCGGCGAAGCAGCCGCCCCCGCGACGGCAATGCAAGACGAAGCCGCCGGAAGGTCCGGGCCAGGGGATGTAGACCGCTCCGGCAATGGGGCGGCCCCGGTGGAGGACGCCGATGGATGAGGCGTAGACTGGCAGTCCGTTGAGGAAGTTGGTGGTCCCGTCCAATGGGTCCAACACCCAGAGGAAGTCGGGAGCGGGACCTTCGGGTTCTTCTTCTCCGTTGGTCTCTTCGCCCAGGATGGCGTGGCCGGGGAAGCGGCGGGTTATTTCCTGCTCGAGGAACTTCTGGGTTTCTTTGTCGGCGTTGGTTACCGGGTCGCGCTGATGCTTGTCTTTGAACTCCACGGATAGTTGACGGCCGAAGTAGCCGGTGAGGATTTCCCCCGCGCCACGGGCCATCTCGACGGCGGCCGTTTCGATGTCCTGGGACAATTGGGGGTCTGGCTGAATCATGGGGCGGCTCCTGAAGGTCCTGATTCCCCGGTGGCGAAGCAACTCAAGTATAGCATCTGGGGGCCCGGAAGCCGGGTTGTCCGGTTTGGCCTGGTGGCGGCCCTCTGCTATAATCCCCACGTCCTCGGGCCGCCGACGGGGGGCTGGAAGGACTGTTGTAAACACCAAAGGAGACGGGCTTAATGGACCTGGAACTACAAGGGAAAGTCGCTATCATTGGCGGGGCCAGCAAGGGATTAGGGCGGGCCTGCGCCGACGTGCTGGCTGAAGAAGGGGCCAAGATAACCATTTGCAGCCGCACCAGCGAGGACTTGGAACAGGCGGCGGCGGAGATTCGGGACACCACCGGCGCCGACGTGCTGACCTACGCCGGGGACCTGGAAAGCTATGACACCATCAAGGACTTGATCAACACCACGGTCAGCCACTTTGGTCGGCTGGACGTGATGGTCAACAACTCGGGCGGGCCGCCGCTGGCGCGGTCGTTAAACGCCACCGAGGATCAGTGGGAGACGGCGGTGCAGAGGTCGCTTTTCTTCTTTGCCCGGATGTCGCGGGAGGCGGTTCCGCACCTTAAAGGACAGGGCGGCGGGCGGATAATCAACATCCTGGCCAGCACCGTGTACCAACCGATCCCCAACCTGGCGTTGTCGGGGGCCACTCGCATGGGAGTGGTGGCCTTTGCCAAGAGTTTGGCCGACGAAGTGGGACGGGACGGGATCCTGGTTAACAACGTCTGCCCCGGTTCCATCCTGACGGAGCGGATGCTGTCCAACGTGACTTCCCGGGCCAACGAACTGGGGGTTTCCGTGGAGGAAGGACTGGCGGACCGGGCCAAGGAGACCGCCGTGGGCCGGATTGGGGAGCCCAAGGAACTGGGTTACCTGGTGGGGTTCCTGGCGTCGGGCAAGTCCAGCTACATCACCGGCACGACCATTTTGGTGGACGGCGGACTGGTGCGGGCGGTCATCTAGCCCCGGTTGCGGCGTAGCTTTGACCAACAGGGCGAGATTCAACCAGCCGGAGGAGCCCCAGGATGCGGCGGGTTTCAATGAGATGGGGAACCGGTACAGCCGCAACGGGGTCTACGAGCAGGCAATCGAGAACTACAGCAAGGCCATCGAGATGGAGGCGACGTTCGCCGAGGCCTACTTCAACCGGGGAGTTTCCCATTATGAAATGGGGTTGTACGATGAGGCCATCGACGACTTGACGCGGGCCATCGACCTGAACCCAACCGACGATAACTACTACGGGCGGCGGGCCCTGGTGTATCTGTTCAACGACCAGTTCGACTTGGCCCAAGCCGACCAAGACAAATGTGACGAGTTGCGCCAGATGAGTTAGCGGCGGGGCTGGTGGTCCAGGGAATGAAGGGAGGAAGTGGGGTGGAAAATTCTGCAAGTCGCCGTGTCTCTTACCCGTGACCCGGAACGGTATTGGAACCAGGGCCATCCCCAGCGATGATTCCGAACGCTGTGGCGTTTACCAGTGGCGGGGCTTGCGGATTGACCCGGAGGCCTCGGCGGTGACTCTGCATGGCCAGGCCGTAAGGCTGACTGGTCAGGAGTGGGCGTTGCTGCGGGCCCTGGTGAAGTTTTGCGGGCAGACGGTGCCGGTGCGGCGGTTGCTGCAAGAAGCCTGGGGAGTGGAATACTGGGACGAGCAGGTCTACGTTAGGGGGTACATTGGACGGCTGAGGCGCAAGCTGGAAACTGACCCGAAGAACCCCCGGTATATTGTTTCGGAGTGGGGGGTTGGGTACCGTCTGGTTGGGCCAGCGGCGGCGGGGATTAGTTACTAAAAAGCAACCTGCGGAGGTTATTAGTCCCAGGAATAAACAAGTTCGGGGTTCAAAGTTATTTCTTGGACGCGCCAGTTCGCTTTCTGTTTCAAGGCTTTGATTCCAATTCTAACTCGAAAAGTTTCTCCGCGAGTAGGCGCGTTTCTTCCGGCCCGCCAAAAAGAATCGTGGACGCTCGGATTGTAGTCGTCTTGTAACATCCCGTTTGGAAGACAAACGAAAGTAATGCTACTCAAAGTGTTCCCTCCTGCTCCACTGTTGTAGTTGTACTTAACAAAAATCGTAGTGGTGAGAAACGAACTCCCTTGAATCTCCAGCAACTTCGGTAAGGCACCTTGGATGTCGATTGATTGGCCGGCCCGATGTTGCCTCACACGCATGGATGTTTGGGCCAACTGAATCGTTGCAGTTCCTTTGCCCCCAATTTTCTCCGCCTTTGAATCAACGAAGAGCGCTTGCCTGACAGAGTATTCGGGATGGAATACATAGCGAGCGCGTTTGTAGTCAATTTTCCCGAACAGCCTGACGGGAATTGTAGATGTCCCAAGCCTGTCTAGGGCTTCGCGGGTGATGTCCTCCCCGATATCGGCTACCAAATCCTTCTCACCGACAAAAATGTCGGTGGCGGTCTCGTGGAAGTCGTACACAGCTTGTACAACTAAACGAAGCGTAGCTTTTTCGATGTTTTCGACCAGGCCTTTGTTGGAAGTCAGATCCGAAGGGTCTAGCCATCTTGTCTTGTAGCTTGGCTTCGCGGGTTTTGCGTATTCCTCAATGTCCTCCCCGATATTCGGCTACCAAATCGGTGCCCTCCCGCCGGTCCTGCCGCAGGGGGGTCCGACCGACAATTGGGAGGAGGTCTCGTCGAAATGGCGCTCACCTTGGGAATGCACCACTCCCGCTTCTGCCAGGGCGGTGCACTGCGGTCCACCACCTTGCCAGCCAGCAGCCGCAGGGTCCAGTCCTTCCGTGGAAGTTCCGGTACCGGTGGTCGTACAACCACGTCCAGGGCTTGGGCCACCTGGGCTGCAGGCCAACCCTGGTCTTGTACAACTAAACGAAGCGTAGCTTTTTCGATGTTTTCGACCAGGCCTTTGTTGGAAGTCAGATCCGAAGGGTCTAGAGACATCGCGTCATTGTAGCTTGGCAAGAGTTCTGAGCGAGTTTTGCGTATTCCTCAATGATTTCGAAGCCGAGGTAACTTCGGCCCTCTTCAATAGCGGCCACTGCGGTGGTGCCGCTGCCAACGAAACAATCTAGTACGAGGGAGTTTTTGGGGGTGAGGAGGCGGATTATCCGCCGCGGAAGTTCCAGGGGGAATTTGGCCTCGTGGTCATAGTTGTTTCGCACCGAGGGAATGTACCAAACGGGACGGGATCCAGTTTGACCATTCGCTCCATTCGTTTTTCTCTAGTCGACTGCGATCTATGGTAGTAATTCCTGGTTTCCAGCAAAAGTAGAGATATTCGAACTAGTCGACGGAACGGTATGACAAGCTGTGCCACTGGCTATTTTCCCAACAAGGGTCCTTGACCCAAATGCGACGGTCATAAAGGTAAAATCCGGCTGAGGAAATGTATCTCTCAATCAGGCCACCGACAAGTTTCACTTTCGTTTGGGTCTCGTATTTCCCGCCTCGCACGTTATTGTGGTTCAACCTGCGGTCAATGGTCTGTTCGCTACAGCCCAACAGTTCTGCCAAGGCATATCGATTGTAATCGGGATGGGCTTTTTGGGCAGCGAGCACCTCTTCCCTGGTTATTTTGACGCGTTTGGTTGAGATATTGTCTGCCTGAATCCGAGGCATACCTGGGTCTTGGAATGCGAGGATGTCGGCGATATTGATTACCAGAAATCCCCCTGGCTCAATGACGTCGAAATGTAGTTGAATAACCTCTTCTAGGAGGCTTCCCCAACTTTCGAAAGTTAAGTGCTTTTCGTAATTCTTGCCCACAAAATAGGGCGGCGACCAAAAACTAAGCGCTACCGAGTCTGGACGGACTTGCTGCAATAAGGCGCGAGCGTCACCGCAATAAATCCCGTTTACGGCCAGGTATTCTCCTGTGTCCAAACCGTTAGCTAAGGAATTTGATTGCACGACACTCTCCACCGAGTAACTAAGCTGGCCTTCGACTATCCCCAGTATCGTATCGATTCGGCCCAGGTCTGTCTATTGGGTTTTGTCACTACGGGCCCCTGGGACAGTTGCCAACTCACTGCCATTTACCCACGGTGAAGGGGATTGCTGAAAGGCAGATGTTATGCCGCGGGTTTGAAGTAGGGGATGCTTATTTGGTTGTTGGCTTGGACGAAGGTGACCTCTACCGGCATTCCGATGGTGACGTCCTGGGGGTTGCATTCGACGATGTTGGAGAACATGCGGACGCCTTCTTCCAGTTCCACCAGGGCGAGGACGTAGGGGACATCCTGGGCGAAACCGGGGGTGCGGTTCTGGTAGGTGACGGTGTAGGTCCAGACGGTGCCCTTGCCGCTGGCCTTGACCCACTTGATGTCGTTGGACCAGCAGTTGGCGCAGATGCCCCGGGGGTACCATTGGTACTCGCTGCACTTGTCGCAGCGTTGGATTATCAACTCGCCCCGGCGGCAGGAGTCCCAGAAGGGTTTGGTCTCGCCGACGACGCTGGGCAACGGTTTGTTCCACTCAGGCATGATTAGTCCCTCCCAAGGATGGCGGTGCCGCCGCTGTGGCGGGAACCGAGGGCGCCGCCGGTGCCGTGGCACAGGGCTACCTGGCAGTTGGGCACCTGGCGGGGAGTACCTTCGAATTGGTGGCGGAGTTGGCGGGTGGCTTCCAACAAGAGGAAGATGCCCCGCATACCGGGATGGTTGGAGGACAGGCCGCCGCCGTCGGTATTGATGGGCAGCTCGCCGCCGACCTGGAGGCGTCCTCCGGAGACGAACTGGCCGCCCTCGCCCTTCTTGCAGAAACCCAGGTCTTCCAGGGTCTCCAACACCGTAATGGTGAAGGAGTCGTAAATCATGGCCATGTCGATGTCGTCGTGGGTGACGCCGGCCATCTCGAAGGCGCGGGGAGCGCTCTGGTGGGCGGCGATGTACATGAGGTCGCGCCGGCCGGCGCCCTGGTGGGCGATGGCTTCGCCGGTACCCAGGACCCAGACGGGATGCTGCTTGCAGTTGCGGGCCACCTCTGGGGAGGCTACCACCACCGCGCCGCCGCCGTCGGTGATGACGCAACAGTCCAGGAGGTGGAGGGGTGAGGAAATCGTGCGGGCGTTGACCACGTCGCCCACGGTTATGGGGGTGCGGAAGAGGGCCTCCGGGTTCATGGAAGCGTGGCGGCGGATGGCGACGGAGATCTCAGCCAATTGCTCGGAGGTGGTGCCGTAGAGGTGCATGTGGCGTTGGGCAATCATGGCGTAGAGGCCCACGGTGGTCAGGCCGTAGAGTTCCTCGAAGCTGTCGGGGGAGGGGTCGAGGCGGGGGTGGCCGAAACGGGCCACGCCGCCGGTGCCGACGGAAACGCCGCCGGAGCGGGCGAGGCTGCTATAGGTAATGACGGCGCAGTTGATGCGGCCCGCGGCGATGGCGGTGAGGGCGTGGGACAGGTGGAATTCGAAAGAGCCGCCGCCCACGGTGGTGTTGTCGACGTAGGTGGGGTACATATTGAGGTAGTCGGCCAGGTTCATGCCGCTGTTGCGGATGCTGCTGGAGGCGGTGAAGAGGCCTTGGACGTCGTTCTTGGTGAGGCCGGCGTCTTCCAGGGCCTTGATGACGCTTTCGCCCTGGATTTGGAGTTCGCTTTTGTCGGGAGCGTAGCGGGTGACGTGTTCATGGATTCCCACGATGGCGGCGGCGCGCCGAAGATCGACCATAGGGCAAGTACCTCGCGTTAGGGTTGAAGGTTGAACCGGACCAGGTCTGTTTGGGTCCAATGGGCTTGGTCTTGAAAAATTCTTCGCAATGTTGCAATTGGGAATGTGTCTCCGGCCGGTGAAAAGAAACGGTAACTCTTCTCCCATCAGGGTGGTAGTAACGCCGGTGGCTACCTCGTTGTCTTCGAAGGATGAACCCGTCCCGGGCCAGAGCAGTCATTAGAGACCGGGCGGTGAGCCCTCGCAACGCGCCCCAGTCGATGGCCACTCTAAAGTGAAACTGCTACGCGATGTTCAGAGAAAACTGTAACGTCGGGTTCGGGTCCATCAGGAATGGGCGCATTGTCTTCGGCCAGTTCTTCCAAGACCATTTCGACGACTTCGCGGATGTTTTTTAAGGCCT
Source organism: Dehalococcoidia bacterium (assembly GCA_965205495.1). GTDB lineage: Bacteria > Chloroflexota > Dehalococcoidia > Lucifugimonadales > UBA3495 > CATOSK01. Next base: position 2,463,328 of record CBDBHA010000002.1, on the reverse strand, counting down.
CGTCCTGGGTATTCCCCCAGGTAGCCGCCCCGTATTTTTCCAAAGCGGGGCAGTAGGATGACCAGCGGTCTTCATCCGGTTCTACTACCACCCGAAAAACATAGGTCTTCATTGCTTCCGCCGGAGACCGAATGGGGTTGAGCGAAAGCCATTATGCCACAACGGGGTTGGCGGGGACACCTGCCGAATGTCCGGCACCGCTTTGATGATAACGGGGGTTGGCAGGGGGCTCTTATCAGAGAATTGAAGAGAGCAGGGTTTGATATTGATGCAAATTTGGCGATATGAACGGGTGGCTACTTTTTCTCGGCTATTTCCGACGGGTCAATCAATTTACTGGCGTCAAGAATCTCAAAGGCTACCACCCGTCCATCGTCGTCAAAGTCCGCAATAACGTCGGGTAAAATCTCTGCCGATTCTTTTACGCGCTTGGACGCCAAGATGATGGACAGGACGTCGGATTTAACGTCGTAATCAACATGTACCATAGGTTGTTCCTTCTTAATCCCGACCCAAGAAATGCCCTGCTACATCCTCTAAAAACGACTCTATTGGGGGTATCTGGTCTTGGGCGGAGAGGTCCAGGTGGAGGGGGGTTATGGAGACTCGGTTTTTTTGGACGGCCCAGGTGTCGGTGCCTTCGACGTTGCCGGCGTGGACCGGGCGGTTGCGGGATATCCAGTAGCGTTGCTGGCCGGCCAGTCCCTCGGTGCGGACCGACTCGCTGTAGGAGCGGCCGGCCAGGCGGGTGACCTGGACGCCGGTTACCTGGTCCAGGGCCAGGCTGGGGACGTTGACGTTTAGGAAGAAGGGTTGGTCCGGGGGGGCGTTGTTGACGCGGGCGGCGGTGAGTTCGAGGAAGCGGGCGGCGGCGTCGAATTTGGGGTCGGTGACGGAACCGACGGAGATGGCGATGGTGGGGTAGCCGCGAAGGAAACCCTGCAAGGCCGCGCCCACCGTGCCGGAAACCATGATGTCCCAGCCGAGGTTGGAGCCCTTGTTGATGCCGGAGACCACCAGGTCTACCCTGCCCACCAGGTTTTCGAGGGCCAGGATGCAGCTATCGCCGGGGGTGCCTTCGACGGTGTGGGCGGTGACGGGATGGGGGGCCTGAGCCAGGGCGGGGCAATACGCCGGGGCCTGGACGGTTTGGGCTTTGACGGGGCGGGAGAGGGTTAGGGCTGCGCCGGTGCCGCTCTGTTCACGGTCGGGGACGGAAATGCAGACTTCACCGACCTGGGCAAGGGCCTGGGCGGCGGCCCAGAGGCCGGGGGAGTGGATGCCGTCGTCGTTGGTCAGGAGGATTTTCAGGGTGACACCTCGGCGGAATGGAAGAATTTCGGAAACGGATGCGGGGAAAGTTGATGGTTCTCGTGAGGACGTTACGCAATTTTAGCAACGCGGGGTGGGAATATCAAAATGTGGTGGGTTGGGGGTGATTTTGGCAAATTCGGGCATTTTCAGGACAAATTCGGAAGAAAATCACGGGTGATACAAGCGTCAAAAGGGGCGTTTGAGCGTGGGGAAATTGTTTGCTGGGACAATTTGGGACATTTCGTGGCATTGGATACTGTTTTGAGTTGACGCTTGGGAAGGGACGGGCTTGGGCAGTTTTGGGTGGCGATTGGTCTTTAACTATGATGACAAATCGGCGCCGGAGTTGGCAAGGGGCAAATGTCAGCGGGTATTTTGGGGAAGGGGGGTGGTTCGGTGCGACCGTCCGTTGGCCCTTCGACGGGGCTCAGGACGAACGGACTGGAGGGTTGGGGGGTAGTGTCACGGGCTCAGGACGATCCTTTGCCGGGCTCAGGACGAACGGACTGGAGGGTTGGGGGGTAGTGTCACGGGCTCAGGACGATCCTTTGCCGGGCTCAGGACGAACGGGGGAGTGACGAGGAACGGAGGGGGCACCACGAACCGGAGGGGGTGGTTCGACGGGCTCACCACGAGTGGTGGGGTTTGGTTGCGGTGGGTTGGGGGGTCGCCTATGATATTGGTTGCTTGACTAAAGGCAATTTCTAGCTTTGGAAGAGGCGGCAATATGGTCCTCCAGAAGGTCTTTCCCGACACTACCGAGATTAACGGGGCTGGGCAACTGGTCATCGGCGGTTGCAGCGTTGTTGAGTTGGCGGAAGAGCACGGGACGCCGGTGTACATATTTGACGAGGCCACGCTGCGGAACAAATGCCGCAGCTTCAAGGAGGAGTTTGGGCGGCTTTACCCCAACACCCAGGTGTTGTACGCATCCAAGGCGTATATCAATCCGGCTTTGGCGCAAATCTTCAATGAAGAGGGGTTGGGATTAGACGTGGTGTCCGGGGGCGAGTTGGCGGTGGCGCAGCGGGCCGGGTTCCCGCTGGAGAAGGTCTACTTTCATGGCAACAACAAGACACCGCAGGAGCTTTCGGAGGCGGTGGAGCATGGAATCGGGCGGGTGGTGGTGGACAGCTTCTACGAGTTGGATGCGCTGGACCGGATTGCCGGAGAAGCGGGCAAGATTCAGGACATTTTGATTCGGGTGTCGCCGGGGATTGATCCGCACACCCACGTTTATACCACCACGGGGATCATTGATTCCAAGTTTGGGTTTTCCATCCAGACCGGGGACGCGGCGGCGGCGGTACGGGGGGCGTTGGCGGCCCCAAATTTGAAGCTGCGGGGGCTGCATTTCCACCTGGGGTCGCCCATATTTGAGTTGGACCCCTACCGGGCGGCCACGGATGTGGCGCTAAGGTTTGCCGCCGGTTTTCGGGATGAGGGGCTGGAACTGGAAGAATTCAGTCCCGGCGGAGGGTTTGCCATCGCCTACACCCGGGACCAAGAGCCGCCGGCGGTGTCGGAATACGCCGAGGCAATTGTTGCGACGATGCAGGCGACCTGCGACGAGTTGGGGTTGGAACCGCCGGCGCTGCTGGTGGAGCCGGGGCGGTCGATAATCGGCCCGGCGGGGGTTGCGCTGTACCGGATTGGGGCCATCAAGGACATTCCGGGAGTTCGGAAGTACGTCAGCGTGGACGGGGGGATGGGGGACAACATCCGGCCCGCTTTGTACCAAGCGTCCTACGAGGTCTTGGCGGCGGGGAAGGCGGCGGCGGAACCGGCGGAGTTGGTTACCATCGCCGGAAAGTATTGCGAGTCGGGGGACGTTTTGGCATCGGATGTGATGCTGCCGGTGGTGGAGCCGGGGGACATCATAGCGATACCGGCGTCGGGGGCGTACTGTCCTTCGATGGCCAGCAACTACAACCTGAACCCAAGGCCGCCGATGGTGCTGGTTGGCGAGGGGAAGAGCCGGGTGATACGGCGGCGGGAGAGCTACGCGGATTTGATGCTGTGTGACACGGTTTAAGGGGGATTGGGGGAGTCCAGGGAACGGGTTGGGGGCGATGGATTTTAGATTCCTCCCTACGGTTCGGAATGACAGGTAGGGGGCGGAGGATGGGCCTTCGACGGGTGGTTCGTCCTTCGACGGGGCTCAGGACGAGCGGACTGGGGGATTGGGGGTGTTTAGTGCGACCGTCCGTTGGCCCTTCGACGGGGCTCAGGACGAACGGACTGGGGGATTGGGGAGAATGAAGAGGTTCTGACCTGAACCATGTGGCGGGTATACGGGCAGCAGCATATCCTGCGGCAGTTGGAGCCTTCGTTGGGGCAAGGCCGGTTGGCCCACGCCTATTTGCTGACGGGGCCGCCGCACATCGGGAAGATGACGCTGGCGGTGAACCTGGCCCAAGGGGTCAACTGCTTGCAGGGGCCGGGAGCGCCGTGCGGGGAGTGCTCCCAGTGTGAACGGATCGCGGCGGGCAACCACGCCGACGTTAGGGTGGTGCGGGTGGCGCAGCGGGAGGAAGGGGGTCCGGCGCGCACTGTTATCGGGATAGACGACATAAAAGACCTGCTGCACCAGGCCAGCCTGAAGCCTTACGAGGGCAAATGTACCGTCATGATCATCGAGCGGGCGGAGTTGATGAGCGATGAGGCGGCCAACGCGCTGCTCAAGACGCTGGAAGAGCCGCCGCCCCAGGTGTTGATATTGTTGTTGACGGGCAACGCGGATGGGCTGCTGTCGACCATAAGGTCCCGCTGCCGGACCCTGGAGCTTTTGCCGGTGCCCCGGCGGGAGATGGTGGAGCGGTTGGAGCAAGAGCATGGGGCGGCGCCGGAGTTGGCGGAACGGTTGGGGCGGTTGTCCAGGGGCTGCATTGGTTGGGCAATCAACGTTTTGGACAACCCCCAGGTGTTGGAGCAGCGGGAAGCGGACCTGGAGCAGATTTGGGAAGTGTGCCAGTCCGGGCTGCCGGAGCGGTTCAACTACGCCAACGAACTGGCGGGGCAGTTTTCCCGGGACCGGGACGCGGCGCGGGAATTGTTGTTTCGGTGGTTGCAGTGGTGGCGGGAGTTGGCGTTGATCAAGGAGGGGGCGGAGGATTACGTGCGGGAGCGGGAGTTTCTCACCCAACTGAGGCGGCACGCCAGCCAGGTGTCGACGCCGCAGGTAGTGGGGGTTTTGAAGTCGGTGGAGCGGTGTTTGGAAGCCCTGGACCGGAATGCCAACCCCAGGCTGGCGTTGGAAGTGTTGATGCTGGGCCTGCCGGCCGTGAGGGTTGAGGCGGGCGGTTAGGGCGGCGCTGCGGCGAGTTGAAAATTGGCCGGGATATGGTGGGTTATCCGGTTACGGACCAGGGGACGTAGGGACGCCATTCGTCGAGCAGGGTGTAGTTTTGCAGCATCCGGTAGGGGTTGGGCTGGGGGGCCTTGGGGTCACGGAGCAGCTTCATGCTGGCTTCCGCCGGGGTGCGGCCAGCCTTGCGGAGGTTGCAGCGGGGGCAGGCGGCGACGACGTTTTCCCAGGTGTGTGGGCCGCGTTGCTTGCGGGGGATGACGTGGTCGAGGGTTAGGTCCTGGGTCTTTTTTTTGCAGTACTGGCAGGTGTACTGGTCCCTGAGGAAGATTTCCTTTTTGGAGAGTTTGCGGGGGGCGTAGGGGCGTTTGACGAGGTAGACGAGGCGGATGATGGAGGGGACGTCGAAGATGGCGGTGACGGTGTGGACTTCTCCCCGGTGGTTTTCCAAGAGTTCGGCCTTGCCTTTGCCGACGAGGACGATGGCGCGGCGGGCGGTGCAGACGTTGACGGGGACGTAGTTGAGGTTGAGGACGAGGACCGGGGAGGAGAGGACGTTGGAGACAGGGTGGGCTGTACCGGATTCCCCGGCGGATAAGACGGGTTTTTCAGGCCCGGGTTGCACAGTTGTTTTTGTTCTAGCCACCTGCCCTGTACCTCAAACCAGGTTAAGTTGGCCGATCCGTCCCAATTATATATCAAATTGGTGATAGCCGCCCCTTTTTGTTGATTGGGGGTCAGGACGATTGCGAAGTGATGCAATTCTGAGGAAAAGGGAGGCTTGCCAGGCCGGGTGCGCCCTGGATTCCCGCCTGCGCGGGAATGACGGTAGGTTTTGGTAGGGACTTTGCAGTTGTCCTTGATTGGGACTGGTTGTTGGCAATATTTCAGCTTTTCCAAGGGGGGATGGCAGGGGAATCCGGCTGGGGATTGGGGTGGATATGGGGGTGTTTCAGCACCCGCCGGGGTCTTTTGGTGTCGTTGTGGGGCGGTTGCCGGGAAGAATCCGGGGGGCAAACTGGCTGGCGGCGATGGATTTTAGATTCCTCCCTACGGTCGGAATGACAGGTTGGGGTGGGCGGGATGAAAGGGGGGTGGGCGGAATGACAGGTAGGGGGGCTGGATTACCCCCCTTCAACGGGGCTCATGGCGAGCCTTCGACGGGTGGTTCGATGGGCTCACCATGATGGCTCAGGATGAAAGGGCTCACCTTGATGGGGGTGGAAGCGGGATTTGGGGAGAATTGGGGGGTGTTTCTGCGCCCGCTGGTTAGGGTTGACTCGGTTGAGACGGATACATTGTATTGGGCTCCGCTTAGGGGCAGCTATGCCGAAAACATGTTTGTTGCGCTCAATAATGGTTGGCATACGGATTATGGGCATTGGTATTGCTTGGGTACGGAGCAATAGAGCAGGAGTTGTGCAGGAATCGTAACCAGAGATACTGGTTGCGTTTGTTGGCGGGCGATACCCGGAGATGTTTCTGGGATATAGTCGGTAAACTGCTGGACTGTGGCAATTGCTAAATCGTAAAACCTAAACCGATGATTGTTGGGACTCGTAAAACGGCTGCGGCAGAACGTTCTTGGGTCAGCGCAGGAAAGGAGGGGATTGAGCAGGTCGTCCGCGGCAAGAAAGGGGTCGAGGGCAGAAGGGCGGGGCATTGCCCGGCGTCTTAAAGGAATCATTTACCAAGGGTATGGGCCAAAACTCTCTTACATGAAGGGCCGCCTTTCTAGGGTGGACTTGAGCCAGACGGAGTGCATGGACGACACTACGTTGAAGTTCAGATTCACTGTGCCATCGGCCGTTCCCTTGCTGAACTTTGGCAATCCGGCCGCCCTGATCTTCAACAAGGAGTGGTTCCTGGCCGGCGGGGAAGAGGCCATGTTCCAGGACGTTTCGGTGGGGACCGGACCGTTCATGTGGGAAGAGGGCCAAAAATTAGGCGTAGATGAGCAGCACTTCGAGAAGAACCCTGACTACTACATTCCCGGGCTGCCCTATGTCGACAAGGTAGTGATTTCGGCATCCTGGACGAGTCGGCCCAACAGGCGGCCATGCTGTCCCACCAGACCGACTGGCACTGGGTGCGGAACTTCGGCCAATACGATTCCTATGTAAACCACGACCGAATTCAGACGGTGATTCGGGCGACCCGCAGCAGTGAGAACCTGTGGAGGAACACCCGGAAGCCGCCGTTGGACAACGTAACGATACGGCAGGCCATCGCCATGGGGTTTGACCGGGTGGCGGGCATCGCCGTGTCTCTTGGCGGTTACGGTTCCGTCGGCTTGGGGTTGATGCCTCCCGGCAGCTTCTGGGGATTGTCGGAGGAAGACGGTTGCTCAGTACCCGGGTGGTGCCAGCCCGCCGATATGGACGCTCAGCGGGCCGAAGCCATCCAGATTCTCAAGGATGAAGGGTTCGACTTTGATAAGACCTACGTGCTGACCGTGGAAAGCGACGCGCAGAGGGTGGGCCGGGCGACCTTCATGCAGGAACAACTGCGTCGCTTGGGAATCCAGACCGACTGCAACTTGGTGGAAACCAGCGCGCCTACCGGAAGACCAGGCAGGCAGGCGACTGGGGCGACTTCATGTCCTCCACCGGCGGTGTAGCCGGTATCGACGATCCTTTCCTGGGCATCGGTCACTATCACCGGTGCGACAGCCTGTTCAACTTCCAGACGCCGGGCACCGAATGCGACGCGACGGCGGAAGCGATGTTCGAGGAGTTGTCCGCGACGGCAGAGCCGGCGGCGCGCAAGGAACTTGGACACAAACTTCAGCTTTACCTGATGAACCAATACTGGAACTTCCCGGTAATGTGGGAAGAGGAAGCGGTGGCCTTCTGGCCCGAGGTCCGAGGGTACTCCCACTTCCCGGGGCCTACCTCCAGTCACCTGCGGTGGGCGCACATGTGGATCGACCCGGCCCACAAGGATGATACGTGGTTCAGCGGGCAGATTACGGGGGTGCCCGGCGGCAAGTAAGTCCCTCGGCCGACCAAGAGGTAAAGCGGGCCACCCTCAACCTGGGGTGGCCCCTTTTTATTGTTACTTGGCGTCCTGGTCCCAGGTGCGGGGGATTAGGCCGATGCCGCGGGTTACCACGTCGAAGCGGTCGGCGAGGACGGTGCCCAAGGCTGAACCTTCGATGGTGTCGTCAAGGCCGCCGATGGGGAACTTTTGGAGGCCGGTGAGGACTCCAGAGAGGAGTACGCAGCCGATGACGAGGCCGATCAAGGCGCCGGTGATGCCGTTGGCCAGGCCCGCGAGGGGCAGAAAATTGATGAGGGTGCGCAGGACGTTGCCGAGGATTACGGCGAGTACCAGGAGCGCGATGAATAGGGCTAAGAAACCGAGAACGGTCTGGACGTTTTCGTCGTCGGAAACGAAACCAAAGAGGTTGCCCAGGGGCCCGGCGGCCCGGCTGGAGATAGCTAGCCCCGCCAGTATCGCCACCAGGGGCACAAACATGTGGATGAGACCGGTGCGGAATCCCCAGAAGGCGGTGAGGGCCAAAATAGCCAGTACGAGCGCGTCAATCCAGTTCATTTAACCTATCTCGTTGGAGTTGGTTAGGTTGATGATAAACCAAAAGGGCGGTCCCGGTCGCCATTTTCAGTGTAGGACGATTGCAAAGTGATGTAATGCTGAGGAAAAGGGACACTTGCGAGACCAGGTCCAACCTGGATTCTCGCCTGCGCGGGAATGACGATAGGTGTTTGTACGGAGCTTGCAATTGTCCTGGTTTTAGGGGGGGTCTTGTTGGAGGGTTAGGCGTTGGCGCAGCCAAGCTAGCTCCGTCAAGGCGACTCCGCCGTACCAATAGCCGCCCAAGACGTCGCTGGGCCAGTGGAGTTCCAGGTACACCCGGGAGAGGCCGACTGCCAGGACCAACAGGGCCAAGACGCCCTGGAGAGTCCGGCGCCGGAGCGGGTCTCGGACCCAAGTGGTGACGAACATAAAGGTTAGCCCGAGAAGGATGGTGGCGAAGAGGGTATGGCCGCTGGGGAAACTGTCGAACCCGGTGTTGGCCAGACGCAGGTAAATCTGGGGGCGGGGACGGTCAACAAGTTCCTTGAGGGCGATGCCCACGAGTATGAAGAGGGCGGCGGCGAGGGCGGTTAGGGTTTCGATGCGGCGGCGGAAGATGCCGAGAGCGGCGATGGCGGCAAGGGAAAGGGCGGAGGCCACCGGGGTCCAGCCGAGGTAAGAAAGGCCGTTGGCGGCGGCGGTCAGCCAGTCCGTCCGGATATTCCGGAGGTGAGTCAGGGTCCATTGGTCACCGGGAAAGGTGGGGAAGGCCTCGGCCAGGAGGAAGAGGCCGGCGGTAAGGCCCAGGGCCAGGAGGCGGCCCCAGGGGTTCCAGAAGGACAAGAAAGTGGCGGCGGGGGTCATGGCAGACCATTATAACCGGAGGTCAGCGGAGGGATGGGCGGTTTGAGAGGCGATGCAGGGCAATCGCGCCTTAACTTTCAACACACCAAACAGGCCGAAATCGCCGGAAAACCCCTGTGATTTCCGCAAAAGAGGCAATGGACACTGTCTTGCATCGGCAAATTGGTCCTTGTCGGTGACTTCTGGGTTCCCGCCTGCGCAGGAAAGACGGGTGGGAGGCGCGGGAAAGACGGGTGGGCGCGGGAATCGCGGGGGAATGAACTTCCGGGCTTAATGACGCGATAGCCTTGGGATGCGATGCTATAATTCTTGGGAATTTCGGGAAGGAGCAGTTGGGGGGACGGTGAGTGTAATTGCCATTGACGGGCCGGTGGCCGCGGGCAAGACGACGGTGGGGCGGGAGGTAGCCCGGCGGTTGGGGTATATCTACCTGGACACGGGAGTGATGTACCGGGCGGTGGGTTGGCTGTCGCGGGAGCGGCAGGTCTCGTTGGAGGACGACGCGGGTTTGGGGAGGCTGGCCCGGGAGGTGCCGATACGGGTGGAAATTGGGGAGGGCAACATGGTGACGGTGGGGGACTGCCAGTTGGGGGCGGAGTTGGAGGAACAGGACGTTGCCCGGAGGGCTTCGCTGGTGGCGACGGTGCCGGAGGTGCGGCGGGCATTGGTGGCGCAGCAGCGGGTGTTGGCCGCCGAGGGGGACATCGTAATGGTGGGGCGGGACATTGGCACGGTGGTGCTGCCTGGGGCGGACCTGAAGATTTTCGTTACGGGGTCGGTGCGGGAGCGGGCCCGGCGGCGGTGGCGGGACCTGCTGCGGGAGGACCGGGAGGTGGACTTTGAGCAGGTCTTGCAGGATACGCGGGCAAGGGACTACCGGGACAGCACACGGGCGGACTCTCCGCTGGTGGCCGCCGATGACGCCGTGACGGTGGACACCGACGGTATGACGGTGGAACAGGTGGTGGAGCAAATAATTAGCCGCCTGGGTATAGGAGGGGGGCCGTGACCTGGTTATATCAACCGGGGCGGGCGTTGGCTAACTTTTGCTTCCGTGTTTTTGGGCGGTTGGAAGTCACCGGGCAGGAGTGCGTTCCGCCTTATGGCCCGTTGATTGTTGCGGTGAACCACGTGTCTTATAACGACCCGCCGGCGTTGGTTCTCAGCCTGCCGAGGCCCCTGGACTTTATGGGGAAGAAGGAACTGTTCGAGAACGTTATCAGCCGGTTTCTCATGAACCAGTTCCGGGTGCATCCGCTGGACCGGTCGGCCACCGGGCTGGACGCTATCAGGACGGCGATGGACCTGCTGGCTCAGGACCGGGCGGTGGTGCTATTTCCCGAGGGGCATATCAGCCCGGAGCACGCGCTGCGGCCGGTGAAGTCGGGGGTGGCTTATCTGGCCATCAAGACGCAGGCCCCGATTTTGCCGGTGGGAATCTATGGGACGGAGAAGTTTTCGCCGCTGAGGATGGGGTTTCCGATGTGCCGGTTCCACGTCAATATTGGGGCGCCGTTTACGCCGCCGACGCTGGAGGGGCCGGTGCCGCGGGCGGTGGTCGACAGCATTATGGACATGATAATGGGCCGGATTGCGGCGTTGCTGCCGGAGGAGTACCGGGGGGTGTATGCCTTCGGTGGTGGGGGCAGGGATGGGGAGAAGATTTCCCGCGCCCGTTGAACGGGGTTTGGATTTGATGGGGGTGGTTCGGTGGGGTCGGCGGGATCCTTCGACTGGCTCAGGACGAGCGGGAAAGGTGTTTAGTGCGACCGTCCGTTGGCCCTTCGACGGGGCTCAGGACGAACGGACTGGAGAGTAGGGGATGGGGACCTTGGGGTGGTTCGACAAGCTCACCACCAACGGACTAGGTGTTAGTGCGACCGTCCGTTGGCCCTTCGACGGGGCTCAGGACGACCGGACTGGGTGTTGGGTGTGGTTTGGCGGGGCAACCGCTGGAAATTTGACGGGTTTGGCGGCGTTGCCCCGGTGAGGTTTTTTGCGTGGGGCGGTTATACTGGGAGGTCGATTTCGTAGCGGGAGACTACCTCGTTAATCTGGCCGGCGGTGGCGTCGTCGGGAGGGACGAGGGGGAGGCGGGGGGAACCGGCGTTCAGGCCTGCCCGGTTGACGGAGTACTTGACCGGGATGGGGTTGGAGACGACGAAGAGGACCTTGAACATGGGCATGAGACGGTGGTGCTCGGCGGCGGCCTTCTCGATGTCGCCCTCCAGAAGGAGCCCCATCATCTGCTTGATTTGGGAGCCGACCAGGTGGGAGGCGACGCTAACCACGCCGTAGCCGCCCATAGCCATGATGTAGAAGGTCTCGTTGTCGTTGCCGCTCCAGACGCGGAAGTCGTCGGGGGCGCCGCCGATGATGCGGGCGATTTGGTCGAGGTCGCTGCTGGCCTCCTTGACGCCGACGATGTTGTCGACCTGGGATAGGCGGAGGGTGGTGTCGGAGGTCATGTTGATGCTGGTGCGGCTGGGGACGTTGTAGAGCATACAGGGGAGGTTGACGCTGTCGGCAATCTTCTTGAAGTGCTGGTACATGCCCTCTTGGGGGGGCTTGTTGTAGTAGGGGACGGTGAGGAGGAGGGCGTCGGCGCCGACTTTTTCGGCTTCCTGGCTCTGGTCGATGCTCTCGGCGGTGTTGTAGTTGCCGGTGCCGGCGACCACGGCGCCACGGTCTCCGATGGCTTCTTTGACTTCGGCGAAGAGGCGGATTTTCTCTTCGAAGGTTAGGGAGGGGGACTCGCCGGTGGTGCCGGAGACGACGAGGCCGTCGCTGCCGGAGTCCAGCAAGGCGTTGGCGAGACGCCTAGCCTGGGCGTAGTCAACGTTGCCCTGGTCGTCGAAGGGGGTAATCATCGCGGTGATTAGCCTGCCAATCTCAGTCATGCTGAACCCTCCTGGGATGGTTTTGGGTATTATACACGAACGGGGGGATTGGGGGGGTTGGGGAGCTGGGTTGCGCTCCGGCACAAGCCATCAATTCTGGATTCCCGCCTGCGCGGGAAAGACGGGTGGGAGGGAGTTGGGAAGGTCCTTTAATTGTCGTAATAGGGAGTTGGGCCGACGAGTCCGGGGCAAACCGGCTGGGGGCGATGGATTTTAGATTCCTCCCTACGGTTCGGAATGACAGGTAGGGGGGTCGGAATGATCGTCCTGCGACAAGCTCAGGGCAAGCTTTCGACGGGTGGTTCGTCCTTCGACAGGCTCAGGATGATGGGGCTCACCATGATGGCTTGGGGTGAAAGGGGGGTTAGGGACAATTAGAAGGCCCTGGGGGAGTTGGGTTGCTTTCCGGCACAAGCCGCCAATTCTGGATTCCCGCCTGCGCGGGAAAGACGGGTGGGAGGCGGGACTAAGTAACTATCTCAAAACCGCTTGGCATCATCCCGTCGTTCCTGCGGCGGCAGGAACCCAGAAATTTCCAACGGGCAGATGTCCCTTCCCTTTGGGTACTTCCTTAGTCGTCACCGAGAACTCCTTCTGGATATCTCGTTGCCGCGACCGGCATTGACGTTTGGTTCGATTCTGGGGCCTGGAACGCCGGGGAGCCATGGGGTTCTCCCTATGGCGCTCACTGTTGTTCCTCGGCTAACTGCTCGGCGTCTTGGATGTAGCGGGAGACGGCCCTGATAAGCTGTCCATCTTGGTCGGCGTCGCACTTGCCGTGATAGAAGCAATCCCCGTGGAGGGCGCCTTGGACATAGTAATAACGGCCAACGATGCCAAGCCGGTCAACGTGGGGGTTGTTATTGCCCAGCCTCTTCAGAGCGAAAGAAATGTCGGGGGTTCTTTCGGGCAGTCCGTCTTCCAACGCCAAAATCAGGGCGCTGCTGGAACGGAGAGTGGCGCACCAGGCTTTTTCGGCGGCGTCCCGGATGTCGCCGGCTTCCAGCCTTTCCAGGGCTGACTGGTGGAGTTGCCTGGCGTCGGCGAAGATGTCTTCCACTTCCCTGGTTATGGTCATTGGCTTTGGGCCTCCCGGTTCAACTTTTGGCGGGGGTTTTAGGGGTTAGTGCGTTGCGGGTGATTAGTTCTTCGGCTATTTGGAGGCTGTTTAGGGCGGCGCCTTTGCGGAGGTTGTCGGAGACTACCCAGAGCACCAGGCCGTTGGGGTGGGAGGCGTCTTGGCGGATGCGGCCGACGAAGACCTCGTCCTGGCCGGCGGCGGGCCGGGGCATGGGGTAGATGCCGTTGGCCGGGTCGTCGAAGAGGGTAATCATCGCGGTGATTGGCCTGCCAATTTCAGTCAAGCCGAACCCTCCTGGGATGGTTTCGGTATTATACACGACCGGAGGGGTTGGGGGAGTTGGGAGTAATTGGACAGCACGACGGAGGGTTATGTATATTGGGGGGAAAGGATGCCTTGCAAACTCTGCGACGGAGGGTAACAGTGAGAGAACCTAACAACCTACAGGGGACAGCTATTCGGGTCTCCCCAAAAGCCAAAACAACGCAGTCGGCCATCATTCACTCAAAAGGAAATACTAGCCCTGTTCAACGAGCAACGAGGGATTTGCAACGGATGCGATTTCAAGTTTCCGATGAAGAACTTTACCGTGGACCACATCAGACCGTTTTCCAAAGAAGGGTCTGACAGGCTGTCAAACCTTCAGTTGTTGTGCAATTCCTGCAACTCGATCAAAGGGAATAGGTTGACCCAAGGTGAGTTAAGGAAGGAAGTGGCCCGTCGAGGATTGAACAAAGGTGCTGCATCCAAGAAAACGGCAGTTTCTACTTCTTCTGCCAAGACCTTGCCAACCGTAACGGATTTTCGTGGGCAAAGATCCAATGATGTCTTCTCAGACACCATTAAGGTTGGCTGGGAATGCTCTGGTAACGGGAATCGGGTCAAGGGATTTCAGCTTTAATGCCAAACGAGTGAGAACGGTGAACCCTTGTCGGCGTGGAGAAACACAAAGACTCAGCCAAAGGGACCTGCGACAGAAATTTCCTTCGACGTGCCCAAAAATATAAAGACCAAGCTTCGCATTCGGGCCGAAAGTAGCGCAGGATGGGGGCCTTGGAAGGAACTCGGATAGTAAGCCCAGAGGTTGCCCAAATTTGGTCGCTCAATGGCGCCCTGCCGAAAGAAGAGAGAGACCCGTTACTGGAGGGTCTCTTTCTTGTCAAGCCTCACGCTGTAGCTTTGCTTCCGGTTTCGGAGCAGGGACGGCCCTGGGAGCGCCGTTGCCGGTCAACTTTGGGCCAGGTTTTCCGCGTTGGCGATGTATTCGAGGGTGTCGTGAATCAGCGTAACGACCTCTTCGGAATCGCAGCGGCCGTTGTAAAAGCATTGACCGTGCAGACGGTAAATTGACTGATAGTAATGGGGTTTCATGGCCCGCACGGCATGGTTTCTTCGAGCCAGAGCGTCCAACTCATCTGATGTCCACGCCGTTATTCCTGACTCCTCGCCGGTGCGCGCCATAATCAGCCCGTCGGCGGCCCGCTTGGTGGCGCACCAGGCTTTTTCGGCGGCGTCCCGGATGTCGCCGGCTTCCAGCCTTTCCAGGGCCGACTGGTGGAGTTGCCTGGCGTCGGCGAAGATGTCTTGCACTTCCCTGGTTATGGTCATTGGCTTTGGGCCTTCCGGTTCAGCTTTTGGCCGGGGTTTTGGGGGTTAGGCAGTTGCGCTTTACCAGTTCTTCGGCGATTTGGATGCTGTTTAGGGCGGCGCCTTTGCGGAGGTTGTCGGAGACTACCCAGAGGACCAGGCCGTTGGGGTGGGAGGCGTCCTGGCGGATGCGGCCGACGAAGACCTCGTCCTGGCCGGCGGCGGGCCGGGGCATGGGGTAGATGCCATTGGCCGGGTCGTCGAGGACCGTTACGCCGGGCATGGTTTCCAAGGCTTGGCGGGCTTCTTTGGGGCTGATGGGGCGTTCAAACTCCAGGTGAACGGCGGCACTGTGGGAGACGTAGACCGGCACGCGGACGCAGGTGGCGGAAATGGCGATTTCCGGGGCGTGTAGAATCTTGCGGCTTTCGTCAATCATCTTCTGCTCTTCCCGGGTGTAGCCGTTGTCCAGGAAGCTGTCTATATGGGGGAAGACGTTGAAGCCAATCTGCTGGGGGAGGGTATCGGGGGCGGTTTCCTGGCCGTCGAGGAGGGCGCGGGACTGGTCGCGGAGCTCGTTGATGGCGGCGCCGCCCGCGCCGGAGACGGACTGGTAGGTATCGGCGACGATGCGGCGGATGGGGGAGAGTTGGCGCAGGGGGTGGGCGACCATTACCAGGGGGGTGGTGGAGCAGTTGGGGATGGATATGATGCCCTGGTGCCATTCCACGTCGGCGCCGTTGACCTCGGGGACCACCAGCGGGACGTGGGGTTCCATGCGAAAGGCGGAACCGTCGTCTATGACGACAGCGCCGGAAGCGACGGCGGCCGACGCGAACCGGAGGCTGACGGTGGCGCTGACGGAGATGAAAGCGATGTCGACGCCGTCGAAGGAGGCCTCGGTGGTTTCCTCGACGACGAAGTCCCGGCCGTTGACGGTGAGGGTGCGGCCGGCGGAGCGGGCGGAAGCCAGGAGCTTGAATTTGTGGGCTTGGGGGTAGCGCTGCTCCATGATGCGGAAGAACTCGGCGCCGACGGCTCCGGTGGCGCCGACAACGGCGATGGTCAGGTCTTGCATTGGTGAAAGCGCTCCTGGAGAAGTGGCCCTTCGACGGGTTCAGGGTGATGGTGATGGTTGGGTGGGTTAGAGGCCGAGGACGTTTTCCAAGCCTACCACAAGGCCTTTTTGGTTCACAACGTCGCGGATGCAGCGGATTACCCCGGGCATGTAGCACTCCCGGCTGATGATTTCGTGCTTGAGGGAGATGGTCTGGCCGGGGGCGCCCATGAGCACTTCGTGGTTGGTAATGCGGCCGGGCATCCGGATGGCGTGGATGGTTACGCCGTTGATGTCGCCGCCGCGGGTGCCGGGGAGGTTCTCCTTTTCGGTGACGTTGCGGGTGAACTCTTTAATGGCGGCCAGGCTTTGGCCCATGGCCATGGCAAACCCGGAGGGGGCGTCGATTTTGGCCTCGTGGTGGGACTCGACGATGTCCACGTAGTCGAAGAAGAGGGCGGCCTGCTCGGCCAGTTTTTTCAGGACGACGGCGCCGAGGGCGAAGTTGGGGGCCAGGATGATGCCAACGTTGTTGTTGTGGGCCAGGGCGTCGAGCTGCTGTATGTTTTCTTCGTTGAGGCCGCTGGAACCGAGGACGAGGTTTATGGAGCGGCCGGCGGCGAGGGGGGCGGCGTCCATGCAGGCGGAGGCGTTGGTGAAGTCGACCAGGACATCGGGGTTGGTCTGGTCGAGTATCGCGGCCAGGTCGGTGGAGAGGGGGACGGATTCGCCGCCGGGGAGGGTTAAGCTGCCGTCGCGTTCCTGGCGGCAGGCGCCTCCCACCAGGGTGAGGTCGTTTTCCGCAGCCAAAGAGGTGACGGTTTGGGCCCCCATTTTGCCGGTTGCTCCGTGGACTACGACTTTGATCGACGCCATATTCCCCCCTGTCCCAGCGGGTGTTGTTTGAAGTGGTACCAATGTTACCACGGGGAGTGGTTGTGGGGTACCGTCCGTTGGCTTTGGGATGGGGGTCCTTTAATTTTCCGAGTCCCCTACCTGTTTTTCCGGCCCCCCAACCTGTCATTCCGACCGCAGGGAGGAATCTAAAATCCATCGCGGCCAGGCGGTTTGCCCCCGGATTCTTCGTCGGAAGCTCCCTATAACGACATTGAAAAGGCCCAGCGTCCTTGAAAATCTGAAGGGGAGCCAATTGTTATTGGAGGCCAAGATGCCATGCTCGTCGTAACTGTGGCGGGGCTGGAATCCGGGGTTGGGGATTGTGTTGAGCAAGGAGTTTAGATTCCTCCCTGCGGTCGGTATGACAGGTGGGGGGGCTCGGAATGACCTTCTTAGACAAGCTCAGGATGGAGCGGGGGTGTTTAGTGCGACCGTCGGTTGGCCCTTCGACGGGCTGAGGACCAACGGATGGGGGTGGTGCAAAAAAGGGGCGGACTCCGAAGTCCGCCCCTTGGGGTTCGAGTTTAAAGGGTTGGTTAGCGGTCGGGTCGTTGGCGGGGGCCGCTGTTGCCGAGGAAGCGGCGTTCCTGGAAGCCGCCGCCCTGCCGGTCGCGGTTGCCGCCGAATCCACCACCGCCGCCCTGCCGGTTGCCGCCGCCACCCTGGCGAGGTCCGCCGGGTCCGCCGGGACGGGGGCCCCGGTCGCGGTTGCCGCCGAATCCACCGCCGCCACCCGGGGGCCGGTTGCCGCCGCCACCCTGGCGAGGGCCGCCGGGTCCGCCGGGACGGGGACCCCGGTTGCCGCCGAATCCGCCGCCACCCGGGGGCCGGTTGCCGGCCTGGGGCATAGGCCGGGGTCCGGGGCTGGGGCTTTCGTCGCCGAAGAGGGCACGGCGAGAGAGGTTGAGACGGCCCAGGTTGTCGATTTCCTGAATCATCACGGTGATTTCCTGGCCGATGTCGATGTCGGTCTCGATTTCGCCCATTTCCTCGCTGCGGAGGAGACCGTCCTTGCCGGGGATTAGCTCGACAAAGGCGCCGAAGTTGGTCAAGCGGCTGACCTTGCCGGTGATGATGTCGCCGACCACCAGCTCGCGGGTCAAGCCTTCGACGCGGCTGCGGGCCAGGTCCAACATGGCCTGGTCGGAGGAGCCGATGGTGACGCCGCCTTCGTCGGAGACGTCGATAGAGCAGCCCGTCTCTTCGATGATGGCCCGGATAACCCGGCCGCCGGGGCCAATGACCGCGCCGATTTTTTCCACCGGAATTTGGACCCGGATCATCTTGGGAGCGTAACGGCTCATCTGGGTGCGGGGTTCGGCAAGGGCGATGTTCATCTTGTCGAGGATAAACAGGCGGCCTTGGCGGGCCTGTTCGAGGGCTTCGCGGAGGATGTCTTCGGAAAGGCCCTTGACCTTGCAGTCCATCTGGAGGGCGTTGACACCGGCGGCGGTGCCGGCGACCTTGAAGTCCATATCGCCCAGGAAGTCTTCCATTCCCTGGATGTCGCTGAGGACGGCGTATTTTCCGTCGGGGTCGGTAATGAGGCCCATGGCGATACCGGCGACGGGAGCGGTAATGGGGACACCGGCGTCCATGAGGGCGAGGGTGCTGCCGCAGACGCTGCCCATGGAAGTGCTGCCGTTGGAGCTGAGGACTTCAGATACCACGCGGATGGCGTAGGGGAAGTCTTCTTCGGAGGGGAGCACGGAGAGGATGGCGCGTTCGGCCAGGGCGCCATGACCAATTTCCCGGCGGCCGGGGGAACCCACGCGGCGGGCTTCACCGGTGGAGTAGGGAGGGAAATTGTAGTGGTGCATGTACCGCTTGGTGCCGTCGGGGCCGACGGTGTCGAGGGTCTGCTTCATGGTGAGGGAGGCGAGGGTGGCGATGGACAGGACCTGGGTCTGGCCTCGGGTGAAGAGGCCGGAGCCGTGGGTACGGGGGAGGACGCCGGCTTCGGCGGTGATGGAGCGTATCTCGTCGAGGCCGCGGCCGTCGGGACGGATATTCTCGTCAAGAATCCGGCGGCGCACCTCGGATTTAACGACGGAATTGAAGCCGGCGGCCACGTCGCTGGCGGAGTATTGTTCGGCCAGTTCCTCGGTGATGGCCGCTTCCAGGTTGTCGAGGGCCTCGACCCGCTCGGCCTTCATCGCGTTCTGCTCCAACACGGTGGTGAGGCGGCCGTTGAGGGCGGAGTGGATGCGGGTTTCGAGTTGCTTGGCCTCTTCGTAGTCGACGTTGACTTCCACCTTGGGCTTACCGGCCTGGGCGACCAATTCTTCAATCATGTCAATGGCGATTTGGTTGGCCTCGTGAGCGCGGCGGATGCCCTCAAGGATGATTTCCTCCGAAACTTCCTGGGAGCCGGACTCAACCATGAGGATGGCGTCGCGGGAACTGCTGACCACCAGGTTAAGCCGGCTTTCGGCAAGCTGTTGGTAGGTGGGATGGATGATAAACTCGCCGTCCTCGGCCCGGTAGGCGACGCGGCAGGCACCGATGGGGCCGTCGAAGGGTATCTGAGAGATGGAAAGAGCGGCGGAAGCGCCGATCATGGCTAGGACTTCCGGCGGGTGCTGCTGGTCGGCGGAAAGGATGGTGAGAATCACCTGGATTTCTTTGCGGATGCTTTTGGGGAAAAGGGGGCGGATGGAGCGGTCGGTAAGGCGGGCGGAGAGGATGGCCTCCTGGCCCGGGCGTCCTTCGCGGCGGAAGAAGCTGCCGGGAATCTTACCGGCGGAGTAGAGCCTCTCTTCGTATTCGACGGTGAGAGGCAGGAAGTCGATTTCGGGACGGGGCCGGTCGGACATGACGGCGGTGGCCAGGATAACGGTTTCGCCGTAGCGGAGGGTGACGGCCCCGTGGGACTGGAAGGCCAGCTTGCCGGTTTCCAAGGCCAAGCTTTCGCTCCCCAAGGCGCGTTCAACAACGGTGGGCATTGTCATAGTAGACATGGTGCAGGGATATACCTCGCGTTTAAATTAAAGCAAGAGTGAAACTAGCCGATTCTTGACAAAGAAGACCGCGCCCCCTCGGGCGCGGTTCAGGAAAAGGAACTAACGGCGCAGGCCGAGCCTGGCGATGAGGGACTGATACCGGTTAACATCTTCTTGGCTGAGGTATTTGAGCAACCGACGGCGCTTGGAGACCAAGCCGACGAGGCCGCGGCGGGAGTGGACGTCCTTCTTGTGGGTACGCAGGTGGTCGGTAACCTGTTTAATTCTCTCGGTTAGGACCGCAACCTGTACTTCAGTGGAGCCGGTATCGGATTCGTGGACCTGGTAGTCCTTGGTGAGGCGTTCCCTAGTTTCCTGGTCTAGCATCAGTTGAGTGAAACCCTTAATCTCTGCTCTTCTTTCCAGCGGAGTATAGCACGGCGGGAAAACATTGGCAATCGGGTGTTGGGGCGAGTGGTGACGAAAACGTGGGGAATGGCGATAAAAACCGGCGTACTGGGACGTTGGTTGGGCCGGTTTCCGGTCGGGGCGTGTGACAACGCGCTGAGTTGGGGGAGAGGGTTTTTTGATTGTGGCTGTTGGGATACTTTGACTTTCCTGGGGTTGCCGGGGTGTGGGTAAGGGAGGGATGTTGGGATTTCGCTGCGGAGAAAGGGCGGGTATTTCTGGGTTCCGGCTCAAGGCCGGAAAGACGGGTGGCGGCGGTGGGGGGATGGGTGGCGTCGTCCTGCGTCATTGTGGGGGAGGGGTGAATTCAGGGGTTGAGGATTGTGTTGGGCAGGGATTTTAGACCCCTCGCTACGCTCGCGGTGACAGAGGGGGGCTCAAGGGTGGGCTGAAAGGGAGGCTCAGGGTGCCCCTTCCACTTTCACCCTGAGCCCGTCGAAGGTGTATTCCGGCCCCCCTACCTGTCATTTCGACCGTAGGGAGAAATCTAAAATCCATCGCCGCCAGCCGGTTTGGCCCTGGATTGGCCGTCGCAAACTCCCCACACCGACAATTAAAAGGCTCTGGGGACGGGGGCGCGACTCTTTCTAAGTTAGACCGGGTGTCCTATAATGCTGGGAAGGACGCTCCCGGAAAGGGGGCTGTGAAATTAAAGGGAAACCCTGGCTTTTTGGAGGAGCTTTTATGGCAGACGGGGACTTCGTTAAGGTGGCGGCGGTAAGTGAAATCCCCCCCGGCGACATGAAAATGGTGGAAGTGGGGGCGGAGCAGGTGTTGTTGGTCAACGTGGAAGGGACGATTCATGCCTGCGACGACGTTTGCACCCACTCCTATGCGTCGTTGTCCGAGGGGGACTTGGAAGGGGCCGAGATTTGCTGCCCGCTGCACGGCGCGCTGTTCAACGTCACGACCGGAGAGGCCATAACTCCTCCGGCGGAAGACGCCCTGCGGTTGTTCCAGATCCGGATTGAGGGCGACGACATATTGGTGGGGCCGCCGGCGGAAAGCTAGGCCGGACAACCCCCAGCCCGCTACTGGAAACTGCCCCAACTACGGGGAGGCCAGTAGACCAGCCACACCTTGCCGAGGATGTTCTCTTGGGGCACCGACCCCCAGTTTCGGGAGTCGTTGCTGCCCCCGCGGCGGCGGTTGTCGCCCAGGACGAAGTATTCGCCGTCCCCAACCACGAAGGGGTCCATGTTGGAAGGGTCCGGCACGGAAATGTAGGGTTCGGTGAGTTCCGCTCCGTTGACCAGCACCGTGCTGCCCCGGATTGCGACCCGGTCTCCGGGGACGCCGATGACCCGTTTTACGAAGTCACGGGAAGGGTCGCGGGGGTAGTGGAAGACGATGACCTCGCCCTGTTGGGGAGGATGGACGGCGAAGCTCTTGTTGGGGTCGCCGGCCTTCCAGAAGGGGACTATCCGGGACCAGCGATCATCGTCGACTTGGAAATAGACGAGCTTGTTGACCAGCAGGTATTGGCCCCCCTCCAGGGTGGGGTGCATACTGGAGCCTTCGACCTTGAAGTTCTGAACGCTGGTCTGGATGACTACGAAAATCACGAGAGCCAAGAGGATGGCTTCGGTAAATTCCCGGACTATGGCGGACATTGGAACGTTCTTTCCCTACAGTCCATTAAAATGCCCAATCCACCCGTTTCCACCAACCGACCGGATGGATTATACCATTGGCGCTTCCGGCGAACCTGCAGGGAATTGTGCGGACTGGGGCGGGAAGGCGGAGGGGTTGGGGTTTTGGATTGTTCCCCCTGGAGGCTTCTGCTAAAATCGCCCGGAGTTGGCGGATTTGGCCGCCGGGGATGATGTGGAAAAGATATTAGGAAGGCGAGCTTGCGATGAGTTGGCAGTTCCAGTTGTTGGCAAAACCCTACGGCGGCGTCAGCGAGGGCCCGGCCTGGGACGGGGAAGCCCTCTATTTCACCCATATCCCCAGCAGCCGGATTATGAAGTACGATCCGGCGTCGGGGGAGATTACCACGGCCCGGGAAAATACCAACCACACCAACGGGCTGGCTTATGACACCAGGGGGAACCTGTACGGCTGCTGTTCGGGGGGGCGGGCCATCGTGCGGTTCAACCCGGACGGGACGACAACCGTGGTGGCCGACCGGGTGGACGGGATCAAGTTGAACACCCCCAACGACCTGGCGGTAGACCGGCAGGGGCGTATCTGGTTCACCAACCCGTGGAACGCGGGGAACATTGACCCCAGCGAGGTTGAAGAGCTGGACAACCGTTCGGTCTTGCGGGCCGACCCTCAACCGGACGGCAGCTACGTGACCACCCGGGTGACCTTCGACACCACCATGCCCAACGGGATATTGGTGTCGCCGGACCAGAAGACGTTGTACGTGGCGGAAAGCAACAGCGAGCGGCTGGACCTGGACCGGGAACTGCGGGGCTATCCCATCAATGGCGATGGCAGCCTGGGGCCTTACCGGTCGCTGCACATTTTTGGTCGGGACAAGAACGCGGTGCATCGGGGCATCGACGGGATGTGTCTGGACGCCGAGGGGAACATCGTGGCCACCGCCGGTTGGGAGCTGGGAGGTCCCGGACCGATGCTCTACGTATTCTCGCCGGTGGGCCGGGTGCTGGAGACTCATCCGATTGCGGCCAACCGGCCCACCAACTGCTGCTTTGGCGGCCCGGACCTGACCACCCTCTTCGTTACCTCGACCGATGGGCATTTCTACCGGGCGGAAACGGACCGGGTGGGCTGGGCGTTGTATCCCTGATTAGCAAGGGGACGTGGACTGATGATTAACCGGAGTTTGGGCGATTACGGGTATAACCGGCGGCAACTGCGGCAGGGAGGAGGCCGGGGGAACGGCAACGACCACCTGGACGAGTTGTTGGGCAGCACGGAGTTTTACATCTACCAGACGCCCAACCGCACGGTTAAGGGGTATGAGGCTCTGAGGCTCTATGTCGAGTCGGAGGGCTGTGAGGTCATTTTCACCGCCGATGCGCCGCCGGAACTGAGCAACTACGAGACGATGCGCATTACCCACAAGCGGGGGGAGAAGATTCCCGACGCGGTGGTGAAGCGGGCCCATTCCTGGGCCCATAACCGCAATTTCCTGCACAGCTTTTTCAAGCCACTGTACCGATAGGACGGCGGGCCGCACCCGGGTGGTTCGACGGGCTCACCACGAACGGGGTTGGGGGCTCATCACGTTGCTGAAGGTATTGGTGCGGCTGGGGAATACCGGGATGGCGGCGCAGGCGTAGAAACCGGCGGGTTTCTCGCCGAAATTGAAGGCCAGGTTAGTGTCGCTGATGAACGCCGCTCGGTATTCATGGGCGTTCGTAGTCCCGCTTACCTCTCTGGTACTGGGATTGGGGGGAGTCGGCGCTCTCCTGGCCCGTTATATGACAGCACGGTTTAGGCCAAATTGAGGAGAGGTTAAGATTTGGTTTAATGCAGGGCCGGGGGTGGGGATTGCTTCAGGATGGCGGCGTTTAAAGTTTGGCTATTCACGCGGTTTGGAAGGCGGGGAGGACTTCTTGGATGCAGCGTTGGAGTTGGTGGGAGAGGTTGGGGGCGACGAAGCGGAGGATGGGAGTGGTGCAGCCGGCGTCGATGTAGGCCCGGATTTTTTCGATGACGGCTTCGGGGGGGCCGTAGGCGAGCCAAAGGTCGGCCTTCTCTTGCGATACGTAGCCGGCCCCGTAGTAGGTGGTGAGGAAGTCTATCGATTCCCGGTAAGCTTGGCTGCGGTCTTCGTTGATGTTGACCATGAGGTGGAGGCAGGAATCGAGTTGGGAGGGGTCGCGGCCCTGCTCGGCGGCGTAGGTCTTGATACGGTTGAAGCGGTCGTTGAAGGTGTCCACGGGCGTGGCGTCGGTCTGCCAGCCGTCGCCGTGGGTGGCGACGCGGCGGAGGATGCGGTCGACGGTAGCGTCATCGGCCTGGCCGGGTTTGGGGTTGGCGGCGATTAGGATGGGGGGCGGTTGCTGGACCGGCTTGGGCAGGGCTTCCACATCGGAAAACTGGTAGTACTTGCCCTGGTGGGTCACGCGCTCCTCGGACCAAAGGCGGCGGAGGATTTTGACGCCTTCGACCAACCGGCCGGGGCGTTCCGGGGACCGGACGCCGAAGGTTTTTAGCTCGTTGGCGAACTGGGGGCCGTCGAGGGCGGAGCCGCCGTTGCACACGGAAAGAAGGGTGCGTCCGCCCGATAGGACGTCGAGGCTGGCCCATTGGATGGCGAAAAGCACCGGGTCGCGCAGGGGGAAGCTGGCCAGGCAAATGGTGCCGAGCTTGACCTTTTTGGTGCGGGCCGCGATGGCCGACAGGGTGACGATGGCTTCCACCCGAGGCTTGGAGAGCAGGTTGTCGCCCACCCAGACGCTGTCGAAGCAACCGGAGTCCTCGGCGGCGCGGGCTGCTTCGACGATGTCATCCATGGTGGCCCAGTCGAAGAGGACGGCGCGGGTGGAAAGGCTAAGACCGAATTTGGCTTGGAATTGCTGGGACACGCTAATCCTCCTGGGGGAGGGATGAACCGGGTCTTGGCTACGCGCCGGGCGGCCGGTAGTTGAAGGACTGCTGGACTGCCTGGTCGATTTCTTCGGGGGTCAGCAACACCGTGGTGCTGATGACGCCGGCGCCGGAGGCCCCGATGGTGAGGGCGATGGTGGCCATGCTGGTCTGGTCGGGCAGGTCCAGGATAAGGTAGACGTCGTCTTCACCGAAAGCGTAGAAGATAGTTTCCAGCGTGCCTCCCAGGGCGGTGATTCCGGCGGAAAGGGAGTCCCGGCGGGCGGTGCCGCCTTCCTTCATAAGTCCTTGGACGCCTTCCAGGGTGTAAGAGAATTTAACCAAGAACTTGGGCATTTTGTTTCTCCTTTTTGGTAAGCGATTGGTGGTTTCTGGGTTCCGGCTCAAGGCCGGAATGACGGGTGGAGCCGAAATTATGGTCGGGTTAGCGGCTGGGGGACGGGCCCAGGTGGGAGCCGGCGTCCACCAGGATGGTCTCGCCGGTGACGTGCTCGGCGCCTTCCAGCAGCCAGATTACCGGGTCGGAGACGGCGTCGGTGGTGCCGGCAGCTTTTAGCGGAGCGGAATTGGCGTAACGGTCGATGAAGGCCTGGTAGCCTTCCTCGCCCAGACCGTCGCGCCACCAGCGGGTCTGCATGACGCCGGGGCAGACGGCGTTGACGCGGATTTCGGGGGCCAAGGCGCGGGCGAAGGACTTGGTCATGGTGTTGAGGGCGGCCTTGGAGGCGGCATAGGCGATGGAGCTGCCGGTGCCGGTGAACCCGGAGCCTGAGGATATGTTGACGATGGCGCCCCTGCCCTGGGCTTTCATGGGAGGCGTGGCGGCCCGCACCATCTGGTAGGCGCCGATGACGTTGACCGCGAAGATGCGGGTGAAGTCCTCGGCGGAAAGGCCTTCGAGGTCGGTGTGGGGGACGATTTTCGACTGGGCGGCGTTGTTGACCAGGCCGTCGACGCGGCCCCAGCGTTGCAGCGCGTCGGAGACCATGCGGCGGCAGTCGGCGTCTACGGAGACGTCGGCCTGGCAGAGGATGGCATCCGCGCCTACGTCGCGGCAGGCTTGAGCGGTCTCGATGGCTTCGGTCTCGCTGCGGGTGTAGTTGATGACCACGTTGGCGCCCTTGGCGGCCAATTTTTGGGCGACGGTCGCGCCCAGGCCGGTGGCCGAGCCGGTAACGATGAAAACGCCGCCTGTTAAGTCGATGGCTCCCCCCTTTTTGCCGTGGTTGAGGTTGGCAGCATTATAGCTGATTGGCTGGGATGGGGCGCGTTTATAATAGATTGCAGGCAGAATTAAGACCTACTCCCGAATATTGAAATACGGGAAAAGGATGTTGATCCAAATGACTCAACCAACCAGGAATCAACTGGGGACAATTGAATCGGTACACATTCGAGGTTTTAGGTCTTTGGCGGATGTGGAGCTGTCCGGGTTGCCCCGGGCTTCGGTGTTAATCGGCCCCAACGGCTCGGGGAAGTCCAACTTTATACGTTTCTTTGAGATGCTAAGTTGGATGTTAAAGAACCGGGAGCTTGGTGCGTTTATAGCGAGAAAAGGAGGGGCTGACGACCAATTGTTCGGCGGCAACAACCAAACTCCTCAATTGGAGGCGGAGGTCAGGATGCGGACTTCCGCTGGGCGCAACGATTACAAATTTTCGCTTTCGTATGGGCATCCGGACCGGTTTATGTTTACCGAAGAGAGTTTCCGGTTTAACAGAGATGGGCTTGAGAAGGAGACCGAGTGCAGCCACTAGGAAGTGGGCATCTGGAAGCCAGGATCGTGGAAGTTGCGCAATCCACTGAGGGACACGGTGTCAATCGGGTTACGGCGTCAACAATAGTTCGTTTACTGCGCAACTGCTCCGTTTATCAATTCCACGATACGTCGGACAGCTCGGATTTGAAGACGAAATGGGATGTTTCCGAAAGCAACCAGCTCCGCAGTAACGGGGGAAATTTAGCGGCCGTGCTGCACCGCTTGGAGCAGAGGGATGTTCGGCGTTACGAGCTTATATGCCAACAAATCGGGCGGGTATTGCCAGGGTTTGACCGTTTTGACATTGAGGAGGACTACGGAAAAGTCCTTTTGAGATGGAGGGCTAAGTGGACCCGAAAAACTATAGGAGCGCACCTGACCTCGGACGGGTCGCTGCGCTTTTTCGCTTTGGTGACATTGTTGAACTTGCCCCCGGAAATGTTGCCTGGCGTCATTCTGTTGGACGAGCCGGAACTAGGGTTGCACCCGGCGGCGGTCGCTTTGATAGGAGGCATGATAGAGGCGCTCTCCAAACAAAGGCAGGTCATCGTGGCAACCCAATCTCCCCTGTTGGTCGACACTTTTGACCTAGAAGAGATTTTCGTTCTCGACTTGAAGGACGGCCGGACCCAATTCAGGAAGTTGAACCCAGATGACTACCAATTGTGGCTCGATGATAACTATACGACAGGAGAACTCTGGCAGAAGAATCTGCTAGGAGGGCGTCCGTGATCCGTTTGGCGGTATCCGTTGAAGGGCAGACGGAAGAGGAATTTATAAAGAGAGTCCTCGCGCCCCATTTATGGGGTTACGGTGTTGATCCATGTCCCGTTTTAGTCCGGAATAGGTGTGGAAACGTTACAGTGCAAAGCCTGTCAGGAGACATGGCAACTTTGTACTGGAATTTTGATTTTGTGACCAGCTTGGTTGATTTTTACGGGTTCAAGAATAAGGGAGTTGCCACACTGGAAGAGTTGGAGCGACAAATACTGGACGGAATGGATTCCAAGATTATTGGTTCCTGGGATCAATCACATGCCTTCCCCTATGTTCAGCAATACGAGTTCGAGGGCCTATTATTCTCCAATGTAGATGTTTTCGCGTTGACAGTCAATGCCCGCGGAACATCCGTTGAAGAGTTGAGAAAGGTCCGCAGTGAATTCACGACTCCGGAAGAAATCAATGATCATTACGAAACGGCGCCAAGCAAAAGAATCGAGACGGCCGTACCGGGGCACTCGAAGGTGGTTCACGGACCGTTGATAGCTGAGCAAACAGGGTTAACTGTTATCCGCGGCGAATGCCCGAGGTTCAATAACTGGCTGATGCGTTTGGAATCCCTGGCGGATGAAGCGGGTCCGGGTTAGTGGATCGAATAGTTGTGCTTGCCTAACGCCCAACTTGGCAGTAAACCTTTGCCGGTGTATCCGGAATGGCCGGGGATTTTGACTTGGGTTGTAGAATGGGGGTGGAATGGGCCACTTTAGGCGTTGAGTCTCAAATCGTTTCCATGAAGGAGATGGCAGATGGCTAAGATTAGGCACATAGCGTTGACCACGGCCAATCCCAGCGCGGTTGCTGAGTTTTACAAAGAGGCTTTTGAAATGGAGGAGGTCCGCCGCAGCGAGAACGGAGCGGTCTTCCTTTCGGACGGTTACATCAACCTGGCAATCCTGAACCATAAAACCGCCGCCAAGGACGCGGATGTTGGCCCCAACGGCGACAATTACGATGGCATTCATCACATCGGCTTTTTGGTGGACGATCTGGACGCGGCCTGCGAGAATCTGGACGCCGCCAAGGGGAAGTCGATTACTTCCCGGGAGGGGTTGGACGCGGCGATGAACGCTCCCGGCGCTCCCCGCAACTTTGAGATGAAATGGTCCGGTCCCGACGACGTGGTGATTGATATTTCCCACACGGGTTGGATTACGTCAGCTTAGGTTGGTTTTGTGCGGCAGTCCGTTCGTCCTTCGACGGCGCTCAGGATGAACGGACTGGTTGTTTCGATGGGGTTGGGGGCAGGTGGTCCCTTTAATAAGGAGGCGGCATGAAATTTGGGATTTTTACCATAGTGCCATGGCATGAGACCTTCACCCAGCAGCAGGCGTTGACCGAGGCCCTGGAGCAGATCGAGTTGGCCGACCAACTGGGGTTGGACGAAGTCTGGCTGGGGGAGCACCGGTTCTCCCGCCACGGGCTGCTGTCGGGAATTTGGTCGTTTTTGGGAACGGTAGTTGGCCGGACCAAGAATATCCGCATCGGCACGGCGGTCATTGTCCTGCCGCTCCACAACCCGATTTTGGTTGCGGAAGAAGTTGCCATGCTGGACGTGATGAGCGGGGGCAGGCTAAACCTGGGAATTGGCGCCGGATACCAGCAGCAGGAGTTTAACGGGGTCGGCGTGGACATCGACACCAGCCGGGACCGGTTCAGCGAGGCCGTGGACGTGATGATCAAGGCCTGGACCGAGGAGAAGTTGACCTATCATGGGCAGTTCACCGACGTAGAAGACCTGTGGGTGTTGCCCAAGCCGGTTCAGGACCCCTACCCGCCCCTGTTCCAGGCGGTGAGCACGAGCCCGGCCAGCATCGACTTCGCGGCCAGCCGAAAGATTCAGGTTATCGCCGGAGGTCCCACCGACGTCCTGGGTCAGGCGCCGCAGGTCATCAAGCTGTGGCGGGAGAAGATGGACGAGTACGGGCACGAGCACGCCCACCTGGACCCGCCCATGTCCAAGTCGATCTATGTTGCGCCGACCATGGAAGAGGCGGAGCAGGACCCAATTGGGCTGGAAGATTTCTCGTCGCGAATATTGCGGTCGACGGGGGCCAACGGAGCGCCCATTGGTATGCCGATAGATAAGAACGGCAAGATAGCCAAGGGGTACGAGCACTGGGCCAACCGGCAGAAGGACCGGGACCGGCGGGACGACTTGGGGCACGCGGGACTGCCACCGCTGCGGGGGACGCCGGAGGTGGTGATTGAACGTTTGAAGGAAGTGCAGGCGGCGGGCATCAACCACGTATTCGGCAATTTCGGGTTCGTTGGGCTATCCCATTGGAAAGTGATGCGGTCGATTGAATTGTTCGCCACCGAGGTGATGCCCCATTTCCAAGAAGCGGCGGTGATTTAACAACCTCCAGAGAGGCGCGCCACCAACGGGGTCCTTTCATTTTCGTTGTGGGGAGCTTGCGACGAATAATCCGGGCGTAAACCGGCTGGTGGCGATGGATTTTAGATTCCTCACTCCGTTCGGAATGACCCTTCGACAGGCTCAGTATGAACGGGGGTTCGGAATGACCTCTTCGACAGGCTCAGGATGACCCCTTCCGCGGGGCGCTTGCAAAGTGATGCAATCCTGAGGGAAAGGGACGCTTGCCGGGCAAGGTACGACCTGGATTCCCGCCTGCGCGGGAATGACGATTAGGTGTTCGTAGGGACTTTGCAATTGTCCTGCGGTCCAACGGCGTTGATCTTGAAAGATGGGCGGCGGCTGGAGGTTGGAGCCGGTGGCGACGTCGAGACTGCAATGAAAGGAGCTGCTCATGGACTTTGGCATGTTCACCGACTTCCACGTTCGGGGAAGCATGACCCAGGCGCAGGCGTTTGAAGAATCGTTCAACCAGGTCATGGAGGCGGAACGGATGGGTATGGACTCGGTGTGGCTGGCCGAGCACCATTTCACTCCGGACCGGTCGGTGCTGGCCTCGCCATTGGTTATCGCCAGCGCCATAGCCGCCCGGACTTCGACCCTGCGGGTGGGGTTGGCGGTACAGGTGCTGCCCTTGACCAACCCGCTGCGGGTGGCGGAGGAAGCGGCGACGGTTGACCACATTAGCCAGGGACGCTTCGAGTTTGGCATTGGACGCAGCGGCTTGACCAAGTATTACGAGGGTTACAACGTACCCTATGCGGAAAGCCGGGGCAGGTTTTTTGAAGCATTGCAGGTGGTGATGAAGGCGTGGCAGGGGGGCAGCTTCTCCTACCAAGGGGACTTCTACTCGTACAACGATGTCCAGGTTGTGCCTCAGCCCCTCCAGCAGCCCCACCCGCCGACCCGTATCGCCGTTGCATCGGAGGATACCTTCCCCATGGTGGGCGGGCTGGGCCACCACATTTTCATCAGCGCAGCGGCGGGGATTCCCGTGTTGAAAGAGCGGCTCAAGCTTTACCGGCAAGCCCGGAAGGAAGCGGGGTTCGATGGACCCGGCGAGGTGACGCTGCGGATTCCGGCGTATGTTGCGGCGACCACCGCCCAGGCTCAAGAAGAGCCCCGGGAAACCGCAGTCCATGCCATCCAGTACGCGGCTACGGAGCTGGTGAAGACCGCGGCCAGCGCAGAAGGGGCGGAGCGAATTAGGCGCACGGCCAACATTCCTTACGAGGAGATATTGCAGCGGCGGGTAATGTTTGGGACTCCGCAGGAAGTAATTGAGCGGCTGGAGGAATACCGGGAGGAGTTGGGAGTGACCGGCGTGGTTTTGGAAATGAACTACGGGGGCCAACTACCCAACGACAAGGTCATGGACTCGGTGCGGCTGATGAGCGAGAAAGTGGCGCCGAGTTTCAAGTAACGGCTAGCGGACGGGGCCGCCCGGGGGGCTGAGGTTTCCAGCAGAACGCGGAAGTTTTGCCTCTGACCGCAATGTTTTGCATTTTCTCTGGGGACTGGAGACTCGGTCTGTCTTTGCCGGCGTGGCTCCTTTCCTCATCCGCTTTCGCCACGGTTCCAATTAAGAACAAATCGCTGTAGTGGGTGAACCGGGAAGAACCGCGAATGCACCAACGGCCCCAACCGAACCGGGTAGTGGCAGCTAGTGGCAAGTCGCGCACCCTGACGGTTCACGCTCTGGAGAGAGTAATGGAACGTTCCATTGCGAGAGAATGGATCGGTGAAATCCTAACCGAGTGGGTTGCTCGACGGTGGAATGAACAACTCCAGACGATGAATTATTGGGGGTTCATTGAGGGCCGCGGCTCATTGTTGCGGGTAGTAGTCTCGAGAGACGACGAGGAAATCGTAACGGTGGTTTTCGACACCCCGGCGACTAGGCGGTATCATAGGCAAAGAGAGGGGCAGGGCGAGTTTTTTGATGAGGTTAGAGATGTCCCTGAAAGTTAGTTACGATGAGAAGCAGGACATATTGAGGGTTTGGACCGGAGAACACATCGAAACGTCGGCTAGCTGCGAACAGTATGACGGGTTCATTGTAGACTTTCGAAGTGAAGAAGAACTCGACCCGGTGGGGTTCGAGTTGATAGGGGCAGCCGAACTTCTGGCGCCGGTGTTGGAAAAAATGAGGAAGCGAGCGGCCGCTGACTAGGTAACCCGCTTCGGCGTTAAACGAAGCGGATGGTTCGACGGGCTCACCATGATGGTTCGACGGAAGACGGCTATCGGACGGGGCCGCCCAGGGGGGATCGGGGGGAGCCGGACTCGATGAACTGGCCGACGCCGGGGGACTGTTCCAGCTTGCCGTCGTTGAGCAGCACCTTGCCTCGGAGCAGGGTCATCCAAGGGCGGCCCTTGACCTCCCAACCCTCGAAAAGGGTGTAGCCGGCGTTGCTCTGGTGGTCGCGGGCGGTGATTATCCGGTCTCCCTGGGGGTCTAGGATCAGCAGGTCGGCGTCGGAACCGACCTGGATGACGCCCTTTTTGGGGAACAGGCCGAAGATGCGGGCGGGGTTTTCGGACATGACACGAGCCAGCCACCAGATGGGCAGGCCCCGCTTGACCACTCCTTCGCTGTACATCAGGGAAACGATGGTCTCCAACCCAGGCGATCCGAAGGGCACCGAAGCGCCTTCAGGGGTGACGAAAATGTTGTCCCAACCCACCTGTTTCTGCTCCCAGGGGTGGGGGGAGTGGTCGCTGGAAACGATGGAGGTGTGGCCCTGTTCCAGGCCGCGCCAGAGGGCGTCGCGGTCGGGGCCGTCCTCGGGGCGCAGGGGCGGGCCGATCTTGGCCAGGGGGCCGACCTTGGCCATCTCGGCGTCGGACAAGAGCAGGTATTGGGGGCAGGTCTCAGTCCAGACCAGTTGACCCTGAGCCTGGGCCTGCTTGATGCGTTCCAACCCCAATTGGGTGCTGAGGTGGACCACGTAGGTGGGGCAGCGGGTGGCGGCGCCCATCTTGATGGCGCGGTTGATGGCCTCTTCTTCGGCCCAGTCGGGGCAGGCGGTGGGGAAGTCGGTGGGATGGGTGTGGCCTTCCCCAATGAGCTTGTTTTCCAGGTATTCGATGATATTGCCGCTTTCGCAGTGGAGTTGCAACATGCCGCCGCCCCGGGAAACTAGGTCCATGGCGTTGCAGATGTAATCGTCGTCGCACATGCGGCCGGGGCGCTTCTTGTAAGTCATGAACATCTTGTAGGACTTGACGCCCATTTCCAGGGCT
This sequence comes from Dehalococcoidia bacterium, assembly GCA_965205495.1. Classification (GTDB taxonomy): domain Bacteria; phylum Chloroflexota; class Dehalococcoidia; order Lucifugimonadales; family UBA3495; genus CATOSK01. The sequence goes on along the minus strand of CBDBHA010000002.1, from coordinate 2,430,682 downwards.
TCGGGGAGGCTGCTCAGGATGCTGGGCCGGTTCTGGAGGATGACGTGGAACGCGAAGTCCACCAGGGCGGTACTGTTGACCTCTTCGCGGGCCCGGTTGATGGCCTGGGGCAGGGTCTCGTCGCCTTCCAGTGCGTAGGTGCCGAAGGGGATAAGGGTGGTGAGCCCGGCGCGGGCGGCGGCCAGGGCGCCCAGGGCGTAGTCGTCATGGCCGTCCAGGTGGACGTGGGCGTCGATGAGGCCGGGGAGGACGAACTTGCCTTCGGCGTCGATGTAGTTATCGGCGGGGGGGAGGAGGTGTTCCGGGCCGATGGCGGCGATTTTCTCGCCGGAGATGGCGACGGCGCTTTCGTAGACCTGGGAGGAGGTGACGATCTGACCGCCGCGGATGATGGTGTCGACTCTTGGGTCCGCCATGGCTGGCCTCCCTTAAGCAGGATTATGGGGTTACCTGGGGACTACCGGTAGAGTGATGTGGGAAGGATGTTGGGCGTCGTGGAAGATGGTTTGCAGCGCGGGTTGGAAATCGGCGTCCTCGGCGATGACATTGCCGGTATTGGTGTTGCGGTCGAAGCGGGGGAAGTTGCTGCTGGAAATCTCGACGCGGATTTGGTGGCCGCGCTGGAAGACGTTGCTGGTGGCCCACAGGTCGATCGTGTACCGGTAAGGGCGGCCCGGCTCCAGCAGGGTTGGTTGAGATGAAGAGTCCCGGTAGCGGGCGCGGATTATGCCGTCGGTGAGGTTGCGGGCGCAGCCGTCCTCGCAAACGTCCACCAGCTTGGCGGTGAAGTCGGTATCGGTCTGGGAGGTGGCTGCCCAGAGGGTGACGGTGACCGGGCCGGTGACTTCCAGGTCTTGGTCGAGAGGCGGGGTCGAGTAGACCAGAACGTCGGGACGGGTTTCGATATCCTGCTGGTCGAAGGCGCCGTTGGCGGCGAAGTAGGGGTTGCAGCAGAGGGGGCCGCCCCGGGTGGGAACTGGGTCGGCTGGGTTGTAGAGGAAGACGTCGGGGGGCTCGTCAGGTGGTGGTTCGGTGTTCAAGAAGCCGTTACCCCGCAGGGTGTTGGCCCGTCCCCGGCTGTGGAAGTAGTAGTTGGTGTTCTGGGCGCGGGCCGGGGGCCACTCCTGTTCGTCGCGCCAGGCGTTGTCGCCCATGACGAAGATGCGGACGGGTGGGTCGTCGGGGAGGCCGTTGTCGATTCCCTTGAGCCAGTAATCGAACCAACGGAAGTGGATGCCGTCGAGGTCGAGGGCCATGGCATCGGCGGCGAGGCCGAAGTAGTGAGCGCCCACGACGCTGGAGCCCCGGGCGCCGTGCTGCCAGGGCCCGATAAGCAGTCTTTGGCCTTGGCGGGCGTCATCGGTGGCGGCGTTGGCCTTCATGCCGAGGTAGTTGCGGATGGTACCGCCGAGGAAGATGTCGTACCAGCCGCCGATGTTGAGGGCGGGGACGGTCAGTTGGGCGTGGTGATCCTCGATGCAGAGGGCTTGCCAGTAGTCGTCGAACTCGGGGTGGGCCAGCCAGTCGTAGTAGTAGACGGCCAGGCCGTCCATGAGGTGGGGGAGTTGGTTGGTGGGGAGGTGTTGGAAAGAGGACTCCATGCCGTTGACGGCGTTGATGAGCCGGCGGCGTTTTTCGGTGGGGACGTTTTTGACCGAGGAGATGGCGGCGAAGTTGGCGAGGGTCAATTGAAGCAGGGTCCAGGAGACGTTGAAGCCGAGTTCAAAAGCGCCGCCCTGGTAGGTCCAACCTTCGTGGTAGTTGGAGGCGGTGACGTTGGGTATTATGGCGGTCAGGTGGGGAGGGCGGGACAGGGCCGCCAGCCATTGGGTGGCGCCCACGTAAGAAGCGCCGTACATGCCCACCTTGCCGGTGGACCAAGACTGGGCGGCGGCCCATTCCACGGTGTCGTAGCCGTCGTTGATTTCGTCGCGGAAGGCGTAGAACTCGCCCTGGGAGGTGTAGCGGCCCCTGGTGTCCTGGATGACGACGGCGTAGCCGTTGCGGGCGGCTTTTAGGGGGTCGAGGTTGGTCATGGAACCCGGGGAAGTCTTGTCGTAGGGAGTCCGTTGGAGGAGCACCGGAAAGGGGCCGGGTCCGTCAGGGCAGTAGAGGTCGGCGTAGAGGGTGACGCCGTCCCGCATGACGACGGGGAGGTTGGTTTCGACTTTCAGAGCTAGGCTGTCGGGCATTTTCTTTCCCCTTTGAGCCGATATTGCGGTTGGTTTGGGGAAGAGTTCTGGAAACCGCCGGAGTTGGATTGGGGGCGGGGGCACTTTGAGGAGGAAAGCGGCGGGCAGCGGAATTGTATCACACGGCTCTGCGTTGAGAGGCTGGGGCGGGTGGGTTACAATGCCCCGGCGACCGAGGGGGTGACGGATGCTAAAAGTGAATCTTCATCCGGCGGAATTGGCGGTGGGGGACCACAAGATCCACTACGCCTGGGTGATTGTGGGCGTGGGCTCCATTATGTGGATGATTTCGTCGTCCGTGCGGTTCGCCACCAGCATATTGGTGCCGCATTTCCAGGAAGTTTTGGGGTGGAGCATCTTCGCCATCTTCACCGCCTTTGCGCTCCAGTGGGTATTTTCGGCGCTGTTCAGCCCGCTAGCCGGATGGATTGGGGACCGGTACGGTGTGCGCAAGGTGATGATAGTGGGGGTGGTGTTGTTCGTCGCCGGGATGGTTTTGACGGGCACCATGGAACATCTCTGGCAGTTTTACCTTTACTACGGGCTGATATTGGCGGCGGCCATGGCTATCTTCCAGGTGCCGTTGGTGGCGGCGGTTACCCTGTGGTTTCGCACCCACCTTGGCATTGCCATGGGGACATTGCAGGCGGTGCAGGGCATTGGGACGGCGTTGGCTATCTTTGGGGTTTACGGGCTGTTGTTCCTGGGTCTGAAACTGACCTTTTGGATACCCGGTCTGGTAGGAGGGGCGGTTTTGCTGCTCCTGTTGCGGTTGTTCCACAACGAGCCCGGCGCCATTGGGTTGAAACCCCTGGGAGTGGCGGAAGACGCGCCGACGGAACGGTTGTTGGAGGGTCAAATCGCCAAGGTTAGGACCAGCGTATTCGTCCGTAGAGCCCAGAGGACGCACGCTTTTTGGAACCTGGTGGGCATCCATTTCTGGGGGTGCGCCGGACATAACATTATTCTGATGGGGCTGGTGGCGATGGCGGTGGAGCGGGGGGTATCGCTGGCGGGGGCGGCGGGAGTTTACGGGACGCTGACCATTGTTAGCACCGTTACCAGGTTCCTGGTGCCGGTGGTGGCGGACCGGTTGGGGAGCAAAGGGGCGATGGCGGTCTGCTTCTGCTTGCAGACCTTCCCGGTATTGATTCTGCTGTTTGCCCAAGACCTGTGGATGTTCTACTTGTTCGCGGTGATTTTTGGCATCGGCATTGGCGGGGAGATGACCGCTTTCCCGATAATCAACCGGCAATATTACGGCAACGCTCCCATGGGGACGGCCTACGGATGGCAGACGCTGGGCGGCGGGTTTGGCATGGCCCTGGGGCTGGTGTTGGGCGGGTTCATCTGGTATTACACCGGCAACTATGCCGGAGCGGTCTGGCTTTCCTTCTCCCTGAGCCTGGTGGGGGTCATCTCGATTAGCGTGCTCCCGACAACGGCGCATCACCTGATTCCCAACTGGGAAGAGGGCTTGCCGCCGGAGGCGCGGTCGTCGGCGTTTGGCTGAATGGGGTAACCTGTTGGATAGGAGAAGGCAGGCAGGCGGTGGTGGGTTGGTTGCCAAGGCCAGTGTTGAAAAGGCGGGTCCTGAAATGGGCGTGGTTGGTTCGGAGTACAGTAAAGCAACTGTTCAGAACGAAGGAGTTAGCCCAACCCAATATCCGTCATTCCAGGCCCCGTATCGGGTACGGGGCAGGCTTCGAGCCGGAATCCAGATGGGCAGGGAGAGACCAGCGTTCAAAATGGCCGGGATTCCTGGATTCCGGCTCAGGGCCGGAATGACGGTTTAATGTCAGGATGACTCATCAATTCAGAACACTTGCGCAGTTGAACCGATGCGTGAAAAGGGGGATTCGGTATGTTACTCTTGGGACATGCCGCCAATACGATTTCATCGACTTCCCCCGGCGCTCTTAGGCAGAACCGGCCAAGTTGCTGCCAACGGCTTGAATCGGAAGTTTGCTTTTGCACAAACTTTCTTCATTGGCAAACCTTCTTCGGGACTGTCGGCTGACTCGGAAATATGAAGTGGCTTTGCGTTTGTCTGAGCGTCATTGGGACGTTGGCTCCGACTGGAGTCCTTTACGCGGTAAACTTCGACCGGAGAGTCCCCGGGGCCATAATCGACCTGGGCCTGTTGTTCTACAGCTTGGGTTTGAGCATTATTTTCATCCCCATTGGCTTGGGCTCAGGGGTGGTATTGGCAATTATTATCCATTTGATTTGGAACCGGTTGCCTGGTAGAACGAACAATGCAGGGCGGCAGTTTCGGCCGGGTAGTTCCTGGATTATTCCTCCGCAAACCTCTTCCGTTGAAACCCATCAGGGTTCCGAGACGCCCCTGAAATAACCTAACCCCAGTCTGCGTCCGTTTTTCTCGTTTAATCCGGCAGTTGGTCCCATCCCCGAATCCGCAGACGCCCATTGTATCGAACCGCTCGCGCCGTTTTTCGTCGCCCTAATTCGGCCATGTTCCATCATTAGTTGAAGGTGTCCAGGATACGGGACCGCCGTGAGGGGAGGCTTGGGTCTGGATTACATAATGCTACGGGGTAAACTGCTCCTTCTGAGGAGGTTGGGAGGGGGAGTGGGGAATTTTTCGGTTTTTGAAAGGTTCCGGCGGCAGGGATTTTAGACCCCTCGCTCCGCTCGGGGTGACAGAGGGGGGTCGGAGTGACAGAGGGGGTTTAGAGTGACAGTTAAGCGGGGTAGGGTGACGATTTAGGGGTTGGGGGTGACGGTTGGCGGGGGAGGGTGGCAACCGATAGGTCCTACGCTTGAATGACCCTGGTCTGCTCCGGCGGCACGATTGACAACGCCAAGGGCTTAGTGTATAAAGCCGTTGTTGTCCCACAAAAGGAGCAAATAATAGTCCATAAATACGCAGGTTTGCTGTAGGATAGTCGGGAATCGTCGCGAACGGCCATCTTATCATACACAATCACTACCGGTAAGGTAGTGATTCGATAAACAGCTTAGTTCACCGCTATTTAGTTTCAGGAGGTATGTGCATGGCCCTACCCAACTGGAGTCGCAAGTCATTGGTGGTTGCCCCTTTGATGGTCCTTCTTTTATTTCTTGTCGCCTGCGGAGCTTCCGCTCCGGAAACGGCCGCCACTCAACCGGCGGCGGAACCCGTAGCAGCCCAATCCGAGCCGGCGGCGGCAGAGCCTTCAGTGCCCCAGGTGGTCATCGCGCCGGCCGCGACAGCTCAGGCGCAGCCTACACCCACTCCCCTACCCGCTGAAATAATTTACCAGGGCAAGATAAACGTTCTGGTCGGTGGTTTCGGCAACGAAAGATTTATCGCCCGGTACTGTTCTGGGTTGTGCCACGTTTACGGCAGACTCTTGCACGCCTACCTGGCCACCACCACCCACGAAGGGGGCGTTATCCCCGAGGCTCTGGAAGGGTGGGAAATCAATGAAGACGGCACTGTGTGGGTGCTTCACATGCGCGACGGCATCAAGTTCCACAACGGGGACGAGGCTACCATTGAGGACTTGTTGTTCAGCCTAGACCGCATGACCGACTATAAGAATGAGGACCCGGAACAAACCACTACCACCCAAGCGTCGCATCGGCGCCAAATTAAGTCCATGGAAATCACTGGACCCAATGAAATAACGGTAACGATGTTTGGGCCGTATGCGGGGTTCGCGGTCTGGAATTCCAACGGGCACGCCGGGAACCTCCGGATGAACATTTATCCCGAGAAGCTGCTGGGAGAACCCTACGGGCCGAACGAGGAAGCATACGAGAAGTTGCCGATTGGCGCGGGCCCAATGGAGATGATCGACCGCAGCCCCGGCCAAACAATGAACTTCGAGCGCTTTGAAGATTACTACTACACCCCCGAGTTCGGCGCTCCGGAAGACCGGCGGCCGCGGTTCAAGTTCTTGGATCTGCATAATGTTCCGGAACTATCCACCCGCGTGGCAGCCTTGCGGGCCGGTGATGGCGACCTGATTGAGGCGGCCGAAGCTGTGAAAGGCCAGATCGAAGGCGCCGGGGGCCGCATGATTTACGCCAAGGAATCCACCTATGTGACCTTGGAATTGAACCGATGCTTTGTCCCAGAGACTCGTTGCAGTGACATCAGGGTGCGTCAGGCGTTGGACTTGGCCATTGACCGGCAGTCCATCGTGGACATTCTCTATAGCCCTGAGGAGTACAAGCTGGGCGGTTGGAATTACGTGACCCCCACCTCCTTGGGCTACACGCCGGAACTGGCGCCTCAGCCGTTCGAACCGGACAAGGCTCGGGACCTCATGGTGGCGGCCGGCTACAACGTGCCGGGGGTTACCGGAGGAAAAGACTACGGTGAAATGGAAATTATTACTTGGAACCCGGGTGACGTTCCCTTTATTCCGGACATGGCCCAGCTAATCGCCGGTAACTGGGAAGAGGAATTGGGCATTGACGTCAAGGTGACGATCACCGACCGGACCCTAATCACCCAGAAGCGCCGAGGGGGTGAACTTCAAGACAAAGCCCGCCTCTTCATCAACGAGGCCCGGTGGGATGGCAGCACCATAACCCAGTCCACATTCAACGATCCGGAAAATGATAATCGTCAACTTGAGGACCCGCGGATTTGGGCGATTATCCGGGAAGGTTTCCTGGAAGCGCACCCGGATAAAAGGAATGATGCTCTGGCCAAGGTGTTTCCGGCAATCCAAGCGGAACACTACCAACTGGCCATGGGGTATGCCAACCTGCCCTGGGGCGTCAGCAAGCGCATCGTGGAGTGGCAGCCTTGGTCCGCCGCGGCCTTCTTCAACGCCCACTGGACGCTCCGGTTAGAGGAGTAGGCGCAGGGCGAATTTAGGAGGCCACACCGCCACCAACCCTTCAAGGCTGCGCATTGTCTGCCCCCTCGGGACAATCAAGGGGGCAGACCCAACTTTCAAAGACGTGCGGGCGGGGTCTCCCGGGTTCGCTGGCCAGCACCCGATGCACCTTCCCTGGGTCTGCCAAAATTTACCTTTGCGCCCCCATCATTCCCACCCGAGCGGGAATCCACACAGACCTGGGGCTGCCATGATCCGCGGCAAAGCCAACCCACGCCTGGAATACCATAGAGTCCCGTTTCTGCGAGAACGACGACGAGGGCGCGGTGTTGACGAAATTGCGCAGCAATAGCGGCAACCCAAGCACAAGCTAAGATTGGGCCAACCGCGGCAGACCAATAGGGTCATATCCGGAGCAGAGGTTTTCCATGCAGCGTTACATCCTTAACCGCGTCGGCCAGGCTATCCTGGCGCTTTGGCTGCTGGGCACCGCAGTCTTCTTTATTTTGAACGTGACCGGAGACCCGATTTCCTTCCTGCTGCCCCCGGATGCCACGGCTTTCGAAGAGGAGCTTCTGAAGGAGCAGCTAGGACTGAATCGTCCCATCTTCGTTCAATACGCCATATTCTTGGGGAATGCCTTGACCGGAGACTTCGGCAAGTCCACCACCAGGAAAACCCCGGCCATGGACCTGTTGCTGGAGCGTTTCCCCAATACCCTCAAGCTGGCCATGTCGTCCATATTTGTGAGTTTCGTCGTCGGCATCCCACTTGGCGTGACGGCGGCCCTGAAGCGCAACTCGCCCTGGGACGGTTTCGTCAAGGTTATTGCCCTGTTTGGCCAGGCCGCGCCCTCTTTTTGGCTGGCGATTTTGCTGATTATCTTGTTGGCTGCCATGCCTGCGGAGCGGGGCTTGCCCAGCTTACCCAGTTTCGGTTCCGGCAGTCTCGCCCACTATGTGCTGCCGACCATAGTGCTGGCGTGGTCAGTGATGGCCGGGGTTGTGCGGCTGACCCGGTCTTCCATGTTGGAAGTTTTAGACAGCGAATACGTGAAATTTGCCCGGGTCAAGGGGTTGGCGGAACAACTCGTCATCTGGAAGCACGCCATCAAGAACGCGGTCATTCCGGTCTTAACTTTCTGGGGACTGGCCTTGGCAGGGTTGTTAAACGGCACGGTGGTGGTCGAGGTGGTTTTTGCCTGGCCCGGAATCGGACGGATGCTGCTGGAAGGCGTGGCGCAGCGCGATTTCCCGGTGGTGCAGGCCGCCATTCTGGCTTCGGGTGTGTTCTACATCCTCATGGCCTTGGTGGTGGACATCCTCTACGCGTACGTCGATCCCAGGATTCGTCTTTAGGCGCTGCGGTCCGGCGGCCCAACGCCGGTCCGTATTCTAAAAGGTGAAGGAAAATGGTCTTAGCTAGCCAGGCAGACACAGCGGTTGGCCGCTCGGCCCGTATTTGGCGGTGGAGGCCAGGAGCCCGGCGGTATCCCTGGATACCCATTTTCGTGGTTCTGACGCTGGTCTTGTGCGCCCTTTTCGCCAATTTGTTGTCTCCGCACGATCCCAGGGGCAAGGACGAGCCCATCAGAATCAGGACGCAAAAGACCCTGCAGCCGCCATTTCAAACTTGGGACAATCCCCTGGGCACCGACCGGACCGGCCGTGACGTATTGAGCCGCATGATTCACGGAGCCCGCACTTCCGCGGTCATAAGCGTTATCGCCTTGGGAAGCGGGGTGTTGATTGGGACGGTACTGGGCCTCATCGCCGGATACCGGGGCGGGTGGCTGGGCGCGATAATAATGCGCCTGGTGGACACGGTGCTGGCTTTCCCGTTAATTCTGGTAGCGCTGCTCATCATAGTGGTGCTTGAACCTGGCATCCACAGCATTATTCTGGCCATAGCGGCTACTACCTGGGCTAGATTCGCGCGTCAAGTGCGGGGTGACGTGCTGGTAGCCAAGGAACAGGGCTTCGTTTCTCTGGCCATCATCGCCGGTGTACCCGAGTCGACCATACTTTGGCGGCACATTTTCCCCAACGTAATCAACACGCTGTTGATCGTGGTGAGTCTTCAGGTTGGGCAAGTTATCCTGACCGAGGCATCCCTGAGTTACTTGGGTCTGGGACTGCCGCCGGACGAACCGGCTTGGGGAATAATGGTTTCCGAGGGGCGGAACTTTGTAATCAGCGCGTGGTGGCTCTCGCTATTCCCGGGTGTAGCCATCACGCTGGTGGTCTTGGCGTTTAACTTCTTCGGCGACTGGCTACGCGACACCCTGGACCCGAAGCTGCGGAGGGCATAGCCACCGGTTTTCGCCGATATGGCAGGATCCCGGGGGACACGCCTGGTTCGCCCGGGGGGTTTTACCGATGCGTGAACGATTTGCTAAACAGGTCTCTGCCCCTTCGTCTTTCCCGCGAAGGCGGGAATCTAGGGGCAAACAGGCTGGCGGCGATGGATTTTAGATTCCTCCCTACGGTCGGAATGACAGGTAAAGGGCGTTGGAATGGCTTCGGTCACTTCGGGAACCGGGGTACAGCCTCCCAGCATGGTGACGCTGCCGGTGGCGTTAATTACGGGGACAGCGCCCAGCTCTTTGTAGACGTCGCCCCAATCGGCGGCCGGCATGGTCAATCTCCTTGGCTGACCCCCAGTTGAGGGGGGCTGAGCAGGTTTGGGGGTTGCCCGAATGATAGCCGCCGCCGGCTTGTTGTGTCCAATTTCTTGCTTCGCTGACAGTCTTAACGCCCGATGCTATACTCGCGGTGACTAGACTTAGCCGGGAAACAGGGCCAACGCCAAGAACGGGAAAACGGGAGGTGAAGCCATGTCCAGGGTGACGATGATTCAGCACATTAACATTCCGATAAGCGACAAGGAACGCACCAAGGAATGGTATGAGAATGTGCTGGGGGCGGAGTATTTGGACCGGGGGCCGGAGCTAAACCAAAGGCAGCTTCAGTTGCGGATTGGCAACGGCGAGATTCACAGCACCCATACCACCAACCCCAACCCATCGGGCCACTTTGCGGTGGAGGTCTACGACTGGGAAGAGATGATCGCCAACCTGGACGCGCTGGGAGTTACTTATTCTCCGCCCAGCGTTCGGGAGTACAGCGGCGGACACTCCACCTATATCCACGACCCGGACGGGAATATGATTGAGCTGGTGCAGCATCCACTGGGGCTGCGGGACTCCAAGGGGAATACGGTGGATGTTGCCCACGACCCCAAGGGAATGACCTGGGCCCGGAAGTCCGGCTACGGCCCCGGGACCTGACCCAAGGCGCGGTCGACAACGGTCCGGGAACGTTTCCCGGGCCGCCTTCGTTGGGGCGAAGACATATTTCCGGCTGGGGAGGTGATACCGTGCCCACTCTGAACGTAGGGCCAGACGTGGAACTGCACTACTACCATGACGATTTCACGGACCCGTGGCGGCCTGCGCCGGCCATTTTGTTGCAGCATGGTTTCTCCCGCAGCGGTAAGTTTTGGTACAACTGGGTGCCGCTGCTGGGCCGGGAGTTCCGCGTCCTGCGGCCCGACATGCGGGGCATGGGCCGGTCGACCATTCCGGAGGAACGGTACGAGCCTTCGCTGGACATCTTTGTCGATGACTTGTGCGCCATTTTGGACCAACAGGAAATTGATAGGGTGGCGTACGTGGGGGAGTCCTTCGGGGGGATCATGGGCCTGTATTTCGCCCACAAGTACCCCCAACGGGTCCGGGCGTTGACGCTGTGCAACACTCCGTGCCGGTTGCCCCGGCGGGAACGAGGGGCGCCGGGCGGAGACTGGGATACGGCGATGAGTCAGAGCATTGGGGCGTGGTCGACGGCGACCATCAACATGCGGCTGGACACGCGGGTTGCGCCGCCGGGGATGGCGGAGTGGTACATCGCCGAAATGGACCGGACTTCTTCATCCATTGGCCGCAAGTTGCAGGGGTACCTGGACACGCTGGACTTCAGCCCGCATTTGAAGGAAGTCGAGACGCCGACCCTGCTGCTGGTGGGGGAGGAGTCGCCCACGTCGACCCTGGAGCAGCAGGAGTTCATGGCCCAGGAATTGCCAAATTCCAAGCTGGTGGTCTACCCAGGGTTGGGGCACGGGATTAACGCTATTTACCCGGAGTGGTGCACGGAACAGGTGCGGGAATTTCTCGGGTCAAAAGTAGTCTAAGGAGGAAGCGATGGCTTACTACATGTACGTGGCAGTACAAGAGGACGACAAGATTTCGGTTTTCACCGTCGACCCGGATACCGGCAGACTGACTTTGCAGCGGGATGTACCGGTCTCCGGAGGCCCCTTCACCATGGCTTTGAGCCCGGACCGGAACCACCTTTATGTTGGGGCGCGGGAGATTCCCCAACTTTTCAGCTTCCGTATCGACCAAGCCGACGGAGGGCTGACGTTGACCGGGTCGGTATCGTTGGAGTTCAACCCCACCTTTATCGGCACGGACCGGAAGGGCAAGTTTGTGTTGTCGGCCTACTACCAGGGGGCCCACGTCGGGGTGCACCCCATTGGCGATGACGGGTCGGTGGGCGGGGCGCCCGTCGTGTGGCTGGAGACGGCCACCGGCGCCCACGCCATGCAGACCGACGCCTCCAACAGCTATGCCTTTGTGCCGCATATCGCCGGCAACGGGCCCAACGCCATTTACCAGTTCAAGTTTGACGAGGACACGGGGCAGATTACGCCTAACTCGCCGGACAAGGTGGAATTGGAGGAGTTTCTGGGGCCGCGCCACTATTGCTTCCATCCCTCGCTGGACGTCTTGTACTTCTCCAACGAGCAGGGGTGCAGCGTTAGCGGGTACCGGCTGGACCCTGGGACGGGAACGCTGTCGCTATTCCAGACCATTCCCACGATTCCGGCGGACTTCACGGAGCGGAACACCTGCTCGCAGATTCAGGTCAGCCGGTCGGGGAGGTTCTTGTACGCGCCCAACCGGGGCCACAACAGCATCGCTTGTTTCACGGTGGACACCGCCACCGGGGAACTGGCGTCCAACGGGATCGTGGCGGCGGAACCCATTCCCAACGCGCTGTGCCTGGGCCCTGGGGACAAGTTCATCTACTCGGCCGGGCAGGAATCGGGCCAGATGGCAATTTTCAGCGTCGGCCAAGACTCGGGAGAGTTGACGCGGGCAGAGACGCTGCCGCTGGGGAACCGGCCGGCCTGGATAAGCATTACGGAACTGCCGGGGTAGGCCCTCGCCGGCAACCGGATACATCACTTGAAGGGAGGCTGGGAGCGATTGCCCGCGCGGGGGTTGTTTCCGGCCTCTTTTGACGTTTAAGGGGGAATGCGATACAGTCCCCGCAAGCCACTTAGCGCAGGGGAGGCAGCGTATGTTCTTAATGCGGTTTACCGAGCGGGCCTACGTCAACTACACCCGGGAAGACGTCATGAAAAGCCCCAACGAGGCGGTGCGTCTTACCTTTTCCAATTCTCATTTCGATCCGAAAGTCGGCTCCGAACTGTACAACACCCACCTGGACGAGTACGAGTACTCGGAGGAGATGGGGTTCGATGGGTTGATGCTGAACGAGCATCACAACACCCCCACCTGTTTGGGGGCGACAATGAACCTGGAGGCGGCCATCCTGGCGCGGATAACCAAGAAGCCCAAGATTGTGCTGCTGGGGAACCCGCTGCCCATCTTCGACAACCCCATTCGGTTGGCCGAGGAACTGGCCGAGATTGACATGATTTCCAGGGGCCGGCTGGTGTCCGGGTTTGTGCGGGGGACGGGTGTGGAGAGCCTGGCTACCAACACCAACCCGCTGTTCAACCGGGAGCGGTTTGAAGAAGCCCACGACCTGTTGATAAAGACCTGGACCACTCCTGGGCCTTTCCGCTGGGAGGGGAAGCACTACCAGTTCCGGGTGGTCAACCCCTTTCAAACGCCGCTGCAAAAGCCCCACCCGCCGGTGTGGATACCGGGAACGGGCAGCCCGGAAACGCTGGTGTGGTGCGCGGAGCATCACTATCCTTACCTGTTCCTGGAGACGGACCACCAGGGGACCCAGGACATGATGTCGATTTACGCTGAAACGGCGCGGGAGCACGGTTACGAGCCTGGGCCGGAGCATTTCGGGTACCTGGTGCGTATCCATGTCCAGGACACCGACGAGAAGGCCGAGGAAGTTGGCCGGGGTTACATGGAAGGGAACATTGGGGTTGGGCGGATACCGCTGCCCAGGGACTACGCCTCGCCGGTGGGGTACGGCAGCGCGAGCCGGGACCCGCGGTTCCTGCGGTTGCGGGAGCAGATAAGGAGCGACCCCTTCCGGGTGGGCGGTTTGGACACGGCGGCTTACGACGATATATTGGCCTCCAACCGGTGGATTATCGGGAGCCCGGATACCGTGGTTAGAAAGCTGCGGGAAGTGCTGGCGCAGATGCGGCCGGGAATTTTGGCGGTTTGGACCAACGACGGGACCATGAACCATGAAGACTCCATGCGTTGCCTGGAATTGATGGGCCAGGAAGTCCTGCCCGCTTTACGGGAAATTGGGGAAGAATTAGAGTTGACCGACCCCTTCCAGAAGGCGCCCTAGCATGGGCAAGACGCCGGGAAGGGTTTTTCTCACGACAAGAAAGGATTGAAAATGGCGGAAGAGTTCACAGAACAGGTTGTCGAAGTAGACGGGAGCAAGGTCCACATGCTGACCGGGGGTTCCGGGGACCCGCTGGTCATTTTTCACGGAGCCGGAGGCAACGCCGGATGGCTGCGCTATGCTCAGGCGCTCGCCGACCACTATACCGTTTATATTCCCTCCCACCCGGGCTACCACCAATCGGAGCGGCCGGAGTGGCTGGAAACGATAAACGACATGGCTTCCTTCTATTCCTGGTTCATGGAGGAGCAGGGGTTGGAGGGGGCGCGGGCCATCGGCTTTTCTATGGGCGGCTGGGTTGCGGCGGAGATTGCCGCTTCCACCAGCCGGCCTTTCAGCAAGCTGATGCTGGTGGGCTCGGTGGGAATCCAGCCGAAGGAAGGCGAAATCACCGACATATTCATCATCAGCCCGGCCCAGGTCAACGAGCTGCTGTTCCACGACCCCAGCCAGGCGCCGGAGTACGCCCAGTTATACGGGGAGACGCCAACCCGGGAGCAGGCGGATATTGCCGAAGGCAACCGGGAAATGGCCGTCCGGCTGTGCTGGAAACCGTATATGTACGACCCCAGGCTGTCCGGAGTATTGGCCCGGGTCAAGTTTCCCACCCGCATCGTCTGGGGGCGGGAAGACCGGTTGGTGCCGGTGGAATGCGCCGAGCTATTCCACCAGGCGATTCCCGGGTCGGACGTGGTGATAATCGACGGGTGCGGTCATTCTCCCCAGGTTGAAAAACCTGACGAGTTCGTCAAGGTAGCCCTGGAGTTCCTGGCATGACGGACGTTTACTACTTCACCGAGATGCCCTTCGCCGAGTTCCCGGAATCGGAGGCGGAGAAGTACCCGTCGATGCGGCTGACCTTTCCCAACACCTACTTCGACCCGGCCAAGGCTCATGGGCTGTTCCAGCGGTACCTGGATGAGTACCAATACGCGGAAGAGATGGGCTTTGACGGCCTGATGATTAACGAGCACCACAACACGCCGTCGTGCATGGACGTGGAGGTCAACATTTCGGGAGGTATCCTGGCCCGGATCACTTCGCGGGCCAAGATATTGATGCTGGGCAACATGCTGCCGACGTCGGAAAACCCGGTGCGGCTGGCCGAAGAAATCGCAATGCTGGACGTCATCTCCGGTGGGCGGATCGTTTCGGGGTTTGTCCGGGGCATCGGGATTGAAAGCTGGGCCAACAACACCAACCCGATCCACAACCGGGAACGGTTTGAAGAGTGCCACGACCTGATAATCAAGGCGTGGACCACCCCGGGCCCCTTCCGCTGGGAAGGGAAGCATTACCAGTACCGGGCGGTGAATCCCTGGATGCTGCCGATTCAGAAGCCCCATCCGCCGGTGTGGGTGCCGGGGACGGGCAGCCCGGAGACGGTGGAGTGGGCGGCGCGGAACCGCTACACCTACGCGGCGTTCCTCACCCCGTTGGACGTTGCCAAGGACTTGTTCCGGCGGTACCGGGAGTACGCGGCGGAGGACGGGTGGGAGCCGGGGCCGGAGAAATTCGCCTTTATGGTCTGCTGCCACGTCAACGAGACTGAGGAGAAGGCCCAGGAGTCGGGCAAGGCCTTTTTGTGGCGGATGAATTACCCGCTGCGGGGGCCGCGGGAATACTGGTCGCCGCCGGGGTACACCTCCCGGGCGGGGGCCAGCGCCATCGCCGCCCGCCGTCCCACGCCGCTGAACGAGCTTTCCTATGAGGAACTGCAAGCGCGGTACCACCTGGTTGTTGGGGACCCGGAATCGGTGACCAGGAAGCTCCGCCATATCAAGGACGAGTTGGGCGTGGGCGCGCTGCTCTTGGAAGCCCAAGGGGGCCAGCTTTCCCACCAGGACACCATGCGTTCGTTGGAGCTTTTCGGCAAAGAGGTCATTCCGGCCCTGAAGGACTAAGCCCGGTTTCGGGCATCTGGGCCAGGGCGCCAACGATACCTCTCCCGCGTTGGGCCAATGGGCCTTTCGAGCAGTAGCAAGTACGAGGAGGTTGGACGGTTATGACTACGGTTGGTTCGGGCAAGTATACCTACGAGTTGGTGGAGGACTGGGCCAAGCTTCCCGAGGGTTGGGAACTGGGGCAAACGGCAATGGTTACCGATTCCCAAGACCGGGTCTACCTATTCAACCGGGGGGAGCACCCGTTGATAGTGCTGGACCGGGACGGCAACTTTCTGACTTCGTGGGGCGAGGGTGTTCTGACGGCGGCCCACGGAATGTATATTGACGGCGACGAGAACCTCTACCTGCCGGTAATCAATTCCCACGTGGTCCTCAAGTACAGCCAGGACGGCAACCTGTTGATGACCCTGGGAACCTGGGACCAGCCCTCGGATACCGGCTGGTCGGGGAACGCCTCGGACACGGTGCTGCGCGCGGCGGGGCCATTCCACCGGCCTAGCGACGTGGCCATGTCGCCGGAGGGGGACCTGTACATCTCCGACGGTTACGGGAACGCCCGGGTCCACCGTTTTTCCGGTGATGGGGAGTTGAAATTCTCCTGGGGGCGGCCGGGGAAGACCGAACCTGGTGAGTTCCACGTCCCCCACGGGGTTTGGGTCCACACCGACGGCCGGGTGTTCGTTTGCGACCGGGAAAACGACCGGATCCAGATATTCAACCTGGACGGGGAGTTTTTGGACCAATGGACCGGGTTGTCCCGCCCCTGCGACATTTACATCGACCAAGACGAAGTCTTGTTTGTGCCGGAACTGGACGCTTTCATGAGCATTCTCAGCATCGACGGGGAAGTGCTGGCCCGCTGGGACGGGCCCACCGAGGCGGGAGCCCACGCGGTCTGGTTGGACTCCCGGGGTGACATCTACGTCAACCAGAACCTGGAAGGGCAGCGGTTGTTGAAATACCGGAAAGTTGGGTAAAGAAGCGGGCGGTTAATAGGAGATAGCGGCGATGTCAGACTTGGTACTGCGCACGGCCATCGGCAACTACGGCCACACCACCCCTTTGAAGGACGGGACCATAACCTCGAAGGCGTTCGAGATGGAACACATCGAGATTTCGCCGGTGCCCAACATATTCCGCCGGATGGTGCGGGGGTTGGAGTTCGACGTGGCAGAGATGGCGCTTTCGACCTACCTGTGCGCCCGGGCCCACGGCAAAGCGTTCACCGGCCTGCCCATCTTCCTCACCAGGGCCTTCTACCACGGCGGGGTGCTGGTCAACGCCGGCAGCGGCATCAAATCGCCCAAGGACCTGGAAGGCAAGAAGGTCGGCCTGCGGAGCTACACCCTGACCCCCGGGGTTTGGACCCGGGCAATTCTGCAAACCGAGTATGGCGTGGACCTGGACGCGGTGACCTGGGTGTTGGGCGGGGATGAGCACGTTGCCGAATTTGTCGCGCCGGCCAACGTGGTTTCGTCGGCCAACGGCGACCTGGGCCGGATGCTGCTGTCGGGGGAGATAGATGCCGCCATCGGCGCGGGACCGGTTGATTCGCCGGATGTGCAGCCGCTTTTCGACCAGCCGGACGAACGTGATGCGGCTTGGCACCGCAAGACGGGGGTTTACCCCATCAGCCACATGCTGGTGGTGAAGAATGCGACGCTGGAGGCGAACCCCGGTTTGGCGGACGAGTTGTGCGGGTTGTTCCAGACCGGGAAAGCGCATTACATGAGGCGTCTGCAATCCGGGGAGGCGGCGGGTCCAGCCGACGAGGACCTGCTGAAGATGGCGGAGATCGTTGATGGGGACCCCATCCCCTTTGGTGTGGAGGGCAACCGGAAGACGTTGGAAACCTTCGTCGGCTACAACGCGGAGCAGGGGGTGATACCAGGGGAAGTGGCGGTGGACGATTTGTTTCCGGCTTCGACACTGGCGGTTGGGTAGCGGAAGGAGGCCGGTTATCCGGTTTTGACCCCGCGGCATTCGGGGAGGTGGCCGTGGGTGCTCTGGTCGGAACATTTGGAGGGGATGTCTTCGCGCTTGGTGTAGCCGTTGGCCGTTAGGAAGGCGTCGAAGCCCAGGTAGAAGGTGTGGCCTTCCCTGTCGATAGGCACATCGCTGCCGGTACGGAGCGGGAAATGTTGAAAGGACGCAGAAAGCACAGCCCGGCCTTCAAGGCCAAGATGGCGCTGAAGGGGAAGGAGACGGTGGCCCGATTGGCCGCCCGGTGCCAAGTCAACCCCGGCTAATTCAGGCTTGGAGGAAAGCCCTTGTGGAGGGCGTCTTCGGCAATGGCAAGGAACAGAAGGTCACGAACGACGCTGCCCTGGTGGCCCGGTTGTACCAGGAGATCGGCCAGTTGAAGGTGGAGCGGGATTTCTTGGCGGGAGAGGGCCGGAGAGCTAAGTCTGCTGCGCGGCTGCCTGGGCCTTTTTCTCCTTTTCCCGGAAGTGGGGGATGACGTACTTGCCGAAAAGTTGAAGGGTCTTCATGGCCTCTTCGTGAGTCGTCGGCCCCTGTTGGAGGTTGCACATAACGCCGTCGACGCCCAGGGCCTCGTATTTCTCCAAGGTTTCGATGCAGGTGTCGGGGTTGCCGATGCAAAACCCGCCGCGCTTCTCCAGGAACTCCTCCGGGCTGATGGCGTCTTCCTGTCCGGCGGGCCGGTAGCCACCGCCCGGCACATATACCTGGTAGTCGACGGGAACGGCGTTGGGGTCCACGCCTTCCCACTCGCGTTTCTGGCGGGAACTGCTGGTGTTGCGGGCCCAGGCGCCGATTTCTCCGCCGCGTTCCAGGGCGCGTTGGTCCGTCTCATCACAGTGGGTCATTATGGATACCATCACCGCGTCGTTGATGAAGGAGCCCACCGGCTTGGCGCTCTGGATAGACTCTTTGTAGCTGGCTATTGACCGGGCGGTCTTTTCCAGCCCGCCCATGGAGTTGAGGAGACAACCCAGGCCCATTTGCCCGGCAATCTCGAAGGTGTCTTCCTGGGTGCAAGCCACCCACATGGGCGGATGGGGCTTCTGGACCGGCTTGGGGACCACCTCCCGGGGCGGAATCCGGTAGTGCTCCCCCTGGTGGGAAAACACTTTTTCAGTCCACATTTTGGGGATGATGGACAACGACTCAATCATCTTTCCCCGGGCGTCTTCCAGACCCACGCCGAAGGGTTCCAACTGCCAGAGGTTCTTGGTGCGGCCCGCGCCAAAGTCGATTCGTCCGTTGCTCAGAATGTCCATGGTGGCGATCTGGGACGCCAGACGCAGCGGGTGGTGGACCGGCACCAGGGCTACGCCGAAACCCAGCCGCATGGTAGAGGTCCGCTGGCTCAACGCGGTGAGGGTTATTTCGGGGGTGCTGCTGAAGGACCAGTCGGGAACGAAATGGTGCTCGACGAACCAGGCGTTGTCGAAACCCATTTGTTCGGCAAAGACGACTTCGTCGGTAGACTCCCACAACCGCTGGTACTCGTTGCTGGAGCTATATGGTTCGTCGGTTTGCACCAAGTAGAACAGTCCGAATTTCATGGCCGGCCTCCTGTTGACGGTCTGGTTGGAACACGTGGGCCGTGCAACCGACCCGTTTTGCCCATCTAGTGGCCCTATACGGCAACGAGATACGTCTTGGCTACTATATCACGATTGATTGAAGCGCCTATGGGAATTGCTTTCGGTGACAGGGCAATCGCCTCTTAACTTTAAACGCACCAGACCAGCCGAAATCGCCGGAAAATTCCGTTGATTCCCGCGAAAGAGGCAATGGACACTGTCCCGCATCGGTTAAATGGTCTTTGTCCACGACTTCTGGATTCCCGCCTGCGCGGGAAAGACGGGTGGATGAACTTCCGGGCTTTATCACGCGATTGCCCTGGTTTCGGTGAACCTAATCGTGTTCTCCGATAGCCGCTTGGGTTTCTTGAGGCTGAGGCGGCGGCACGCCTGCCGGAGGGCGGGGTTTCGGAATGACCCAATACAAAATGGCGGATGCCACGTAGGAGGCGGCGAAGATAAAGATGGCCGGGGTGTAGTTGCCGCTCCGGTCGAAAAGCCAGCCGGTAAAAACCGGAGCGGCCATGGGGAGAATGCTGCTAATCAGTCCCATCCAGCCCCTCAACTGGGCGAAGTTCCTGCGTCCGAAAAGGTCGCCGACCATGGCGTTGGCATTGGAGTTGATGCTCTCGGCGCAAGCGAGGAGGAACACAAAAGCAGCCATTTCATACCAATGGCCGGTGCTGCGGGCGAGCAGCAACATCCCAATTACGCCCATCGAAACGCCGATGCCGGCCACTTTTTGACGAGACCAAAGGTCACCCACCCAGCCCATTAAAATGCGCAAGACCATTGTGCTGAACAACATGAACACGATGAAGAAAGTGGTGTTTTGCTCTTCCACTCCCTTCCAGACCAGGACCGGCACCAGGTGGACGAATATCCCGCTGTGGGCGGTATTCCGGAAACTGTGGGCCATGGCAAAGACCCAGAAAGCCGGAGTCTTTGCGGCCTGCCGGACCGTGTACTCCGGTCCGCCGGCAATGCGGCGAACTACGCCGGCGGCGGTTGCCCTGGTGGGACTTGGCCGCGGCTTATCCCCGTCCGGCAGCAGTCCCATACTCTCCGGGGACCGTTTTATCACCAAGGCGAGAGGAATGACAATCAACCAAATCGCCAAGCCGGACATCAAGGCCGCGGAACGCCAGCCGAGAGTAAATACCACCAGGGCCACCAGCGGGGTGATTACGAGTCCGCCCACCGCGCTGCCGGTGGAAACCACCGACATAGCCAGCCCCTTTCTTCTGATGAACCAATCGTTGATGGAGGCCATCATGGCGTGGTTGTACCCGGCTTTGAAGCCGACTGAGAGGACGCAGACGAATACGATCAGGAAGACGACGTAGCTGTGGGTAAATGACAGGAGCACGAACCCAAGACCCGATAGGAAACCCCCGGCCACCACCATGCTCCTGGGGCCAAACCGGTCAATCAGGTAGCCAACTAGGGGGCCTTCGAAGGCGCCTTCCAGCTTGGCTAGGGAGAAGGGGAGAGAAGCGGCGGCCCGGGAGATGTTAAGGTCTCTGGTGATGGGCAGGAAATAAAAAAGGAAGCCCTCGTTGAAGGTGCCTCCTTTGAGGGCGTCCTGAATGGCTCCTGCGGCGGCGATCCACCAGCCATAGAAAACTTTATCGCGTTGGGCGAACAACCGCGGTAGAGAAAGATTCGTCATCTGGCGTTATTTTATACCAGGTTTTGGCCGCAGCGTCGCTGCCCTGCCAGGAGTACCGGAGACAATTGCAAAGTCCCTATGGACACCTATCGTCATTCCCGCGAAGGCGGGAATCCAGGTCGTACCTCGCCTGGTGAGCCCCCTTTTCCCTTACAATTCCATCACTTCGTAACCGCGCTGCTGTCATCCCGGGTCTCTTGATTCTCCCCAAGCTCCGCTTCGAGCCCGATCATCCGGAGCCATCATGGTGAATTTGTCGAACCACTAACCACCCGTCGAAGGCCCGCCCTGAGCCACGTCGAAGGGGGGTCATTCCCAACCCCCTACCTGTCATTCCGACCGTAGGGAGGAATCTAAAATCCATCGCCCCAGCCGGTTTGCCCCCGGATTCTTCGTCGCAAGCTCCCCACACCGACAATTAAAAGGCCCTGCCTTACTGACACTTGCCCCTTCCCAACCTCGACACCACCCCGCTAAACTAAAACCACCCAACATCCCACCACCATCGTAACTGTTTAGAATGAAGGAGGCATCCTGGCATTAAACCGTCATTCCGGCCCTCGGGTTGGGCTAACCCCTAAATTCTGAACAGTTACCTCCCATAACCCCGAGTTTGTCGAAGGAACCCCAAAATATCAAATCTATAACCCCCCGCTGAGGCCAAATGGTACAAATGGGACAGAATGGTACAGCTAGCAGGAGTCCCAAACTGACCGCCCCGCTGTTCGAAGCGATGGTGACCGTCTGACGGCGAAATGGTCTGCCCAAGACCGCTTTGGGACAAATTCTTCAATCGAAGCATGATTTCAACCAGGAACGGGGTTGTTTATTGCCGCCAATGACCGGAAATGGGTTGCGGGGGGCAAGGGGCCACCTTAAGATATAACCCGGAAGATATACCTGCGAAGTTGACGCAAGCTGAATTGACCCTGGACAAGGAGGCAGCCATGACCGAACAACTGAAGCGCCCCAAAGACAACGTGGAGGTTTACTGGTTTTCAGAGCAACCCTACGGGCATATCACCAACCAGGAGTTGGAGAAGTACGATTCCGGCCGGCTGGGTTTTCCCAACACCCACTTCGACCCGGAAAAGGCCCACGTCCTTTACAACCAGTACCACGAGCAGTATGCCCTGGCCGACGAGGTTGGCTTTGATGGCATAATGAGCAACGAGCACCACGCTTCTTACTGGTGTATGAAACCATCGGTCAACCTGGATGCGGCGGTAATCAGCAAGCTGACCAAACGGGTCAAGATTGCCATTTTGGGGAACGTGATTGCGGTCAATGATCCGATTCGCATGGCCGAAGAGATCGCCATGTTGGACTGCTATTCCGGTGGCCGGATAATCTCCGGGTTTGTCCGCGGGACGGCGGTAGAAACCCTCCAGGCCGGAATCCCTCCGCCGGAAAACCGGAGCCGCTTTGAAGAAGCCCATGACCTGATCATCAAGTGCTGGACCACCCCCGGCCCCTTCCGCTACGAGGGGCAGCATTACAAATACCGGGTCGTGAATCCCTGGGTGCTGCCCGTGCAGAAGCCCCACCCGGACATCTGGTTCCCGGGCACCGGCAGCCCGGAAAGCGTGGTATGGGCGGCTAAGCACCGGCATCCCTACATGAACCTGGGAGCATTGGTGGACACCACCGAGTGGCTGCGGCAGGTCTACATCGACACCGCCAAGGAAGAGGGGTACCAGGCCGGTCCGGAGCATTTCGGGTATTTGCTGCGTTGTTTGGTGGCCGATACCGACGAGAAGGCCATTGAGATTGGCCGGGAGTTCATGTGGACCATTGAGCACCGGCAGCGGGGGCCGATGGAACATAACGACCCGCCGGGCTACCAGTCCCGGGAAGCGGTCCAGGTCAAGGCCCAGCGTCCGACGGGCAACGTTGCGGGAGCCGGCGGCCTGGGAGTTGGTCTTAGCTACGAGGAATTGCAGGGCGTGAACAACATCATCGTGGGCAGCCCGGAGACGGTTATCCGAAAGCTCACCGAGGTCGTCGAACGGCTGAGTCCAGGCTACCTGCACATCTACGGAAATGAAGGGCACATGGACAATAAAGACGTAATGCGGTCGGTGGAACTGCTGGGCAAAGAGGTGATTCCCGCGCTGCATGAGGTGCCGTTGAAACCCTACGAGTAGGGGAACCGGCTGCCCTCTGACCCGGTGGACTTCTTGTGAAACGAGGGAGGACCTATGAAGCTGGGCCTTTTTATGATGCCATCCCATCCTCCGGAGCGGAACATCTACGACGCCCACCAGTGGGACTTGAACTACCTGGAGTTGGCGGACCGGCTGGGGTATGACGAAGCTTGGATCGGGGAGCATTTCACCGCGCCGTGGGAACCGATTCCGGCGCCGGACCTGATGATTGCCCAGGCGTTGCAGCGGACCGAGAGAATCAAATTGGGGTCGGGAGTCCATCTGCTGCCCTACCACCACCCGGCCGAGCTGGCCCACCGGGTCGCCTACCTGGACCACATTGCCCAGGGCCGGTTCATGTTCGGCATCGGGTCCAGCGGGCTGCCCAGCGACTGGGCGTTGTTCGACATTGACGGCAACAGCGGCCAGCACCGGGACATGACCCGGGAGTCGCTGGACATAATCCTCAAGATTTGGGCGAGCGAGGGGCCCTTCGAGTACAAGGGGGAGTTTTGGAACGTCAACATCCCCGAAACGATGTACGGCGTGCTCCGCTACTTCCTATCGCCCTACCAGAAGCCTCACCCACCCATTGCGGTGGCGTCGGCCAGCTACCGGTCGCCAACGCTGGTAATCGCGGGGGAAAGGGGTTTCATTCCCATGAGCCTGGCCTTGAACACCGATTACTGCCGCAGCCATTGGGAAGCGATTGAGGAAGGGGCGCTGAAAGCGGGCAAGACGCCCTCCAGGAAGGAGTGGCGGCTGGTGCGGGACGTTTATGTGGCGGACACCGATGAGGAAGCCCGGGCAGCGGCGGTAGGCGGCATGACCGCCAGGGTGTGGCGGGACTACCTGCTGCGAATCTTCAAGGAGTTCGACCTGCTCCACGTATTCAAAGACGACCCGGAGGTGCCCAACGAGGACGTAACGCCCGAGTACATGGCGGATCACATGTGGCTAATTGGTTCGCCCGATACGGTGGCGGGCAAAATCCGCAAATTGTACGAAGACGTCGGTGGGTTCGGCGGGCTCCTGGTCCTGGTGTACGACCATTGGCAGAACCAGGAGGGCTGGGAGAAATCGACCCGCCTGTTGGCCGAAGAGGTGATGCCCAGGGTGGCGGATTTAATTCCCGTCTAGGTACCCTTCGGGCTTAGTCCGCCAATGGCACGGTCGCGGACAGACGGTCGCCACCGACGGTCCGGCTGGTGTGTCCCTGGCCGGTCAGGTCTTCGAAGAGAGCCGCGTCTCCGGGTCCGAAACTCCTAACCGTGCCGTCGCCGATGCCAACTTCCATCTGGCCGCCGGACATGAAGATGGCGTACTGGCGGCGGGGGGCGTTGTGGTAATCGTGGAAGTAACCGTCGGGGGAACTGCCAAAGGATAGAAGAGCGGCCGCCTGCTCCGCCGACCTCTGGACGCCGGCGGGCAGCAGGTCCATATCTTCAAAGTGGGACTGCCCGTCATCCCCGGTATACACCCGAACAAATGCCATGGGGATTCCTCCTCTCTGACCTCGTGTTCCTTGGGGAAATTAGTTGTCCGCGCTGACCGCCTGGGCGGTAGCCAGGGCTTTGCGTTCCTTTTCCTGGAAGTGGGGAATCACGTACTTTCCGAAGAGGCGGAGGGAGTTCATCACCTCCTCGTGGGTCACGGAGCCCACCTGGAGGGTCAGCACATATTCGTCCACTCCCAGGGCCTCGAACTTCTCGATAAACTCGATGCACGAATCGGGGTTGCCGACGCAAAACCCGCCGGATTCCACGATGTTCTCCGGGGTTATTTCGCTCTGCTGGGTCGCGCTGCGCTTGTAGCGTTGGTAGTGGTGCTTGTATTCCTCTGGAACGGAGTCTTCGGAAATGCCCGCCCAGAACCGGCCAAAGCTGGTACTGTTCTCGCGTTGGTGCTCGGCGGCGGCTTCGGCGCCGCGTTCCCGGGCCCGTCGGCCGTTCTCATCGCAGAAAACCAGGGTATCGACGGCTACGCGGTCGTGGATGAATTTGCCGACGGGATTGGCGGTTTTGATGGCGTCCCGGTAGACGTCAACCAGGGCGCCGACTCGCTGGGGACCGGCCCGGCCGTGGGTGATGAAGCCCAGGCCCTGCTCTCCGGTCATCCGGCTGGTGTCTTCCTGGTTGCACGCCGCCCAAATGGGCGGGTGGGGCTTTTGGCGAGGCTTGGGAACCACTTCCCGGGGCGGCACGTTGTAGTATCTTCCCTCGTGGGAAAATACGTCCTCGGTCCAAATTTTGGGCAACATGCTGATGGCCTCGTTCATCATGCCCCGCGTGTCTTCCAGCGCCACGCCAAAGGGGGCCAACTGGTGGGGGGACGACGCGCGGCCTATTCCCAGGTCGACACGGCCGTTGCTGAGGAGGTCCAAAGTAGCTACTTTGGCCGCCACATGGAGGGGATGATGGATGGGCGATAGCACCACGGCGAATCCCAATCTCATCTTGGAGGTGCGCTGGCTGATGGCGCTGAGGATGGTTTCCGGCGCGCTGGCGACCAACCCCTTCTCGAAGTGATGTTCGGTAAGCCAGAGCCCCTCGATGCCCATCTCTTCGGCATAGGTTATTTGTTCCAGGACCTGCCAGAGAAACTCGTACTCCCTTTCCGAGGACCAGGGTCCCGGAAAGCGCAGGTTGTAAAACATCCCAAATTTCATCCTCTATCCCTCCTCGTTGGAGATTCGGCGGGAGTTTGCCGCCCAGAGTGGCTAAGGTACGGGACCACCGTCCGGTTTATGTGGGCAAGAGGGGTTCGGTCCTCTCGGCCAGCAGGTCGGTATCAAAGGCGTTGCAGTTGAAGGCTAGGAGAGCGTAGTAACCCATGAGCATGGTTAACTCGACCAATCCCTGGACGCCCAACTGTTCCTGGGCCGCCTGGAAAGCGCCACGGCTGACGTGATGGGTGCGATAGAATTCCTGGCCGTATTTCACCACGGCGGCCTCATCGGCGGGCAAATCCGGCAAGCCTTCCTTATCGCGCAGGGCGTCAACTAGCGCATCGTTGAGACCGGCCCGGCGTCCCGACCCGGCGTGGGCGTTCCAAATGTGTTGGCAGTCCAGCTCCCGGGCTACCACCAGCATGGCCAACTCTTGGATTTTCGAGGGCAGGGTGGACTCGTTCCGCAAGTAGTTGGAAAGTTGGTTGGCGAGCCGGCCGGCCTCGGGAACGTGGACCATTACCGAACCCGGGCCATTGCGGGGGACGGCTCCACTCCGGTCAACCATTGCGTCAAAGGCGGCCTGTTGGGTCTCCGGAACACTTTCCCTGGTGGCGATTGGTATCCTGGCCATAGCGTCCTCCTTGGGCCGGATTTCCCCCATCAGCCCGCAACCCCTTCCCTCCGGCGCGTCTTCCGTAATGGCCTAAAGTTACTCCCGCTTCAAGGGGGTGTCAAACGCCTTGGAGCGATTCCGGCGGCAGACCTTGGAAATTGGGCGCAATGGTCCTTAATGATCCAAGATGGGTGGCTTGAAACGCCAAGGTTCGGTTTTGGCCAGGTGAGATTCAACTAGCGGGGCAACAGCCGGAATGACGGCTTAGTGTTAGCATGACTCCTTCATTCGGAACAGTTACCAGCCGGAAGGTGTTTTGGCGCGGGGCGGTATTTGGTGGTGGGCGGGGAAGGGGGCGGGCCAAGAACTGGAGCGACCTTGGCAACAGGAGCGAGTGTGGATAGGGTACACTGGCCGCAGTCCTCCCACACCACCAATTCCGCTCCGCTTAGATGCTGCGAGCCGGGCACTGGACAATGAGTTGAAGCTAGCCGGTACTCTACATCGGGCAACCGATCCCCTGAGCATATTCCGGCAGCGGAATTTCAGCCTCCTTTGGACTTCCATGACCCTGGTGGGAATGGGGAACCAAATGGAGCAGGTGGTGTTGGGGTGGTATGTCCTCACCCTGACCGACTCTCCCTTCCTGGTGGGTCTGGTCGGTTCGGCCAGAATGGCCCTGAATTTCCTGGCCCTGTTCACCGGGGCGATAGCGGACCGGGTGCCTCGGCAACGGCTATTGGCGGGGGTGGAGTTCTCCATGGCCCTGCTGGGAACGGGGATGCTGCTCCTAATCATCAGTGGGCGGTTGGAGGTCTGGCATATCTATGCCATAACACTGTTGGGAGGGGTCATCCGGTTGTTTCAGATGCCGGCGGCCCAGTCGATGGTTGCCGACACCTTGAGCGAGGACCGCATTTCCAACGGGGCCGCGCTGACCAATATGGGGCGGAACCTGACCACGGTGGTTGGGCCTTTGATCGGCGGGATTTTGTTTCAGAGGCTGGGGCCCGAAGGGGCCTTCATGGTGGTGGCCCTGCTCTATTTCTCCGGCGGGATTTCCGCTTTCGCCATCGGGAACGTTGGGAGCGCCCGGAGCCGGGAAAGGGAGTCGCTCCTCCGTGAAATTTTGGACGGATTGAAGTACGTCAAGGGGCAGCAGGCGCTTTGGGCGATGCTGATTCTGGCGGTAATCATCAATTTCACCGGCTGGCCCCTCCACACCACCCTGATGCCGGTGTTCGCCCGGGACGTGCTGGGAACCGGCCCCTCGGGACTGGGAATGTTGATTTCCGCCTTTGGCATTGGGGCTTTGCTGGGTTCAATGGCCTGGGCTTCGGTGCCCAATTTGAAACACATCGGGATACTCCTGGTCCTGACGGTGGTCCTGTGGCACTTGAGCATGGTGGTTTTCTCGGCTTCCACTTCGTTGTACCTGTCGCTGGCCATCCTTCTGTTCACCGGAGCGTTCTTTTCCTCGACCCAAGTTTTGATGCTGACACTCCTGCTCAAGACGACCCGCCCGGAGTTCCGAGGGCGGGTGCTGGGACTGCGTTCTTTTGCCATTTACGCCTACACCTTCGGGAGTTTGAACTCCGGAGCGGTGGCTAGCATTTGGGGAGCGCCCTGGGCCGCAAACATGAATGCCGTAATCGGGATAACTATGGTGGGAGTTCTGGCCCTTGTTGCACCCAAGTTCCGGCGGTTGTAACCGCCGGAATACAGCACTGTCCCGAGGGGAGTTGGCTCTGAATCGGGAGCTGCACCGACTATAATACGGCCACTACATTTCGGTACCGGGACCGTCCAGAACGGGTGGACCGGCCCAAGATAAGGAGGCTTGCCATGAAGATAGGAATGTCGTTAACCAGCAGCTATTCAATTGAGCGGGACAGCGCGGAGTTGCTGGCCAGTTTGACGGACCAAGTGAAGTTGATGGCGGGACTGGGGTTCGACTCGCTGTCGTTGGGGGACCACCACCTGACCCACGACCACTATGTTCAGGTAATGCCAACGATTTCCAACATGGCGGCCTTCAGCGGAGACATGCAGTTGCTTCCCCTTTTCCTTTTGCCCTTCTACAACCCCATTTTGCTGGCGGAGCAGGTGGCGACGTTGGATGTAATCACCGGGGGCCGGACTGGGGTGATTTGCGGGTTGGGTTACGACCCGGCGGCGTTCTCCGCCTTCGGGACCTCGCAACGGGTGCGGGCGCCTCGGTTTGTTGAAACGTTCCGGATTATGCGGGCCCTCTTTACGGGAGATGATGTGACTTTTCGGGGACGGCATTACGACATCGACTAAGGAGTCCGGATCAATCCCAAGCCGGTGCAACAGCCGTTGCCCATGTGGATTGCCGGAGGGGCCGACCCCGCCGTGCGGCGTGCGGCCCAAATGGCCGACGGCTGGGTCATTGCGCCGGGGTGGAATCGGTCCACCATTGAGCGGGGGGTTCAGGTCTACCAGAACGCGCTGGCCGAGTTTGGCCGCGAGGAGGATGGGAACGAGGTGGTGCTGAGGCGGGATGTGCATCTGGCCGGCACCAATGAGGCGGCACGGCGGGAGGCGGGGCCTTTGTTCGAGAACGGGTATCGGGGCATGAGGGGGGCGGACCTGGAGGAGTCCCTGTTCGTGGGCGGTCCGGGGGAGTGCGTCGAGTATTTAAAAGAGTTGGAGGCGCTGGGCGTCGACCGGGCGCTGTTCCGGTGCGCGTTGGACGAGCCGGAACAAGCGGCGCAGACCATTCAGGTGTTGGGGGAAGAGGTTATTCCAGCGCTCAGCTAGGGCGAGGGTTGCCGGTGGGGTCTCTGCTATAATCGCCGCCAAATGCTTAAACGCTCCTCGGCGGTGCGCCGGCCGGGGGATTAAGCCGGGGATGTCCTGTTGGAATTATTAGAGTTCATATCGGAAAGTTTGGCCCAGGTGCATTTCAGGCTGATGGGGACCTGCGAGGGGCTGACGCAGGAACAGGTGGTGTGGCGTCCGGTCCCGGGGACCAACAACATCGGGTTCATCCTGTGGCACATGAGCCGGGCCCAGGACAACCTGGCCTGTGCGTTGGTGGGAGGCGGGCCGCCGCTCTGGGAATCGGAGAATTGGTACGATAAGTTCGACCAGCCGGTAGATTCGCCGGACCCCGGTGACAAGATGGGGCTGCAAGGGTTGCCGATTCCAGACCTGGAAGTTTTGATCGGGTATTGCGAGGCGGTGCATCAAAGGACCGTGGGGTTGTTGGAAGAGTTAGCCCCGGGGTCGTTGGACCGGGCGGTTGACCCAACGCGGCCCGAGCGGACGCTGGTCCGGTTGTTGCGGCACGCCATCACCCACAAGAACAACCACCACGGGCAGATAGATTACATTCGGGGCTTGCAGGACCAGACCTGGGATTTGCCGCCGGGATCGGGTATGGTGCTTCGGTAAACCGGGGGGTTGGTGGAGGGTTGGCAGTCTTCAATTGCCGGTGCCCCGAGGGGTTTCAACTTTTGGTATCGCGGTAAGAGGGCTGATTTGGCGGGAAAATCCAGGACATCTCTTTTGATGAGCACGGTGTCCGGCCTGAAGAGTTTCTTCGTCAGGGGAGCGAGGAGCACAAGGAAATTGCAGCCGCGCTGTCTGGGATAACTGCCAAGCTGGAGGTCTACCTGTCCAACGGCAACGGGGGGCTGGCCGTATTGGTCAAGGGCAAGGGGGTTAAGTTCGCTGGTCGTCTATCCCTTACCTGGTTGATGGGTACCAACCGCGGAGGTGGCGGCGCCGGTTGGAGTGGTTAGGGGGTTTGGTGACGTAAACGAAGTGATCAACCCCATCGGAATCGACCCCGCACCAAGCTTGGTGCAAGTCGGCTAACTCAACTTCACCCACGTCCGTCAGGAATTGCTTCGAAGCTCCTCGACATGCGCGCTTGGCGCTCCCGATATAGGTTGTCAGTGGCTCGCCTGGAGGGTATCATTGATTATTCGGCATAATGGTTTGACAGTATGGCTATATTGAAGGCAGAAGATGTCGCCCGATATTTCCTAGCAAAGCAAGAAGTTTCTAGGGCTGGTGAAGCGATCAGCAACCTCAAAATTCAAAAACTTTGCTACTATGCCCAAGGGTTCGCCCTCGTGCGCCTTGGACAGCCTTTGTTCTTTGAAGATGTTATTCATTGGAATCATGGACCTTTCGTTCCCCAGCTGTGGAAAATTTACAACAAGTACGGCTCCAGCCCCATACCGCTAGAAGGTAGTTTTAGAGCCGACACCTATCCTCCCGAGATTAGGGCTGTCTTGGATGAAGTCTTCACTCGATACGAGAAGTTCTCGGCCTCGGAACTTCGTAACAAGACTCATTCCGAATCACCTTGGCTTGAAACCCCTGATGGAGCCGCAATTACCTACCCAAGGATGCGTAAATTCTTCGACCAACTGGTCGAGAACTTGACCTCAATTGACCAACCCCGCAGGCCCGCTTTAGAAGGGGTTGCCCTAGCGACAGCTATGAAGAACGACCGGCACTTCAGCGAGTTAACAGAAAAAGGGCTCGCTGACCTCGAGGCCGGTCGTTATTACAGTCCTAAGGACCTACAATAGGCCCTTGGCCACGTTTCGAGTTCGATACTCCGAGACTGCTCGGAATTTCTACCGATCCCTCAAGCCGTTCGAGCAGGCTGAGTTCCTTTGGGCGGTAGAGGACCTTCTTCCAAAGCCTTATCCAAATGGCGTTTCCAAGGTTCCATTGGATTTCTTCCCCCACCAACCCGGGAGTTTCGGTTACTCATCCGGGGAGTTTTGGTTCACCTACAGATTCCTCAACGAAACCGAGATTGAAATCATAACCGTTTATTGGTCACCCGACTCTCCCCGCAGGGGCGGGGAGTTGTATGAGATTTGAACGCGGTTTCAACTCTTTGGGGGTGGCTTAAGGATGAAACGGCCTCGCCAATCGGATGCACGGCCTCCCAGGTTATCCATCGGGCTCATCCCCGCGTAGAACCTTTGGACGTCCTCGGCGTTTAGGGTCTACCGGAAAGGCGCTTGCCAACCCACGGCCCCTACCTCCAAATGGCTTGAACGCTTCTATCGCCCCGTCATCGGCTTCCATAGCAGCTGTGTTGTGGCCACGCATGTGGGGCGCGGTCCAACCCGAGACGGCTTGGATGTAGCGTCTGGGGATTCCCTGTCGGACGGCCTTCACTTACTTCAATCCTGGCATGCAGAAATGTGACGGTAGAACTCCGATTAGGCCGCAACGACTGCACATGCACACATGTCCAAGCAATAGGTTTATTGGAAGGCTTCGTCCACAACGGCTGCACGTCGTCGTTGTATCTACCTGCGTTGGCAGCGTTGCATTCTTCCGACGCTCTTCTTCAAGCTTATTGTGATACCAACCGAGGTAATATATTGGCACTCCTGACATGATTCACCTCCCTGTGTTTTTCGCCCGTCATACCTCCACAATGAGAACAAAGACCCCTGTTATCAAAACTTCCCTAACCAATACATTACAGGTTTAGATTTTGTAAAGATTCAAGCCTTTTTTCTATCAATTCTTGTGAGTTCTCGTCGGAACTGCATTAATCGCCCCGGTTATCTCGAATCCCCGCTCTGCATCCCGCCGGTTGGCCAAGGCGTGGAATATCGGGGCTTCCGCAGCCGAAACGAACTGGACCGGCGGTGGGACTTCGGCATGTCACACTGCCGCTCTGGCCGGTCAGTGAGCACTCAATCAGCGGTTACGGGGAACCCCCCCAGCCTAAACCCTCCTTCCGTCATCTGCGAGGCTGCCCCGTCCATTGGCGACCGACTTTGCCTGAAGGTATAGGGACAGCCCTCTAACTTAACCTCCAGTCTGAACCTCAATGCGAAGGTTCTCGATTTTGTCCAGTTTGGTGGGCCTGGCAGGTTTCGAACCTACGACCTACCGGTTATGAGCCGGTTGCTCTACCACTGAGCTACAGGCCCCCAATAACTCAGCTTAGCCCTGGGGTTTCGGGGGTGTCAAGGAACCGTTGAGCGTTAACCAGGGTCCTTTAATTTTACAGGTAGAGGCCGGTTGGTGTTGGAAGTCAAGCTGGCATCCCCGTGGCAATTGTGGCGGAGGCTGGAATTCAGGGTTGGGGATTGCCTTGGGCAGGGAGTTTAGACCCCTCGCTACGCTCGGGGTGACAGAGGGGGCCGGGGTGACAGAGGGGTCGGGGACAATTAAAAGGCCGTGGAGCGTTAACGGCCACCCGGAGGAATTTTTCAGGTTCTTGACCTTGGGGTGGGGGCGGTTACGTTAGGCCCAGCAGTTCCAGGTAGTCGGGGTCCCAGCCTGCTATCTGGCCCCGGGCTACCGCTTCCTGCGGGTCGGGGGTGGGGGCGGGTTCGCCGGTGGTGGGAACGGTGGAGATTATGGCGTCTTGGACAAGTTGCTGGTAGGTCTTTTCTGCCACGCCAAGCAGCCCTTTCAGGAAATGTTCGTTGCCTTCCCCGAATTCGGGGGCCGGACGGCGGATTTTCATGGGGGTGTTGGAGAACTTAAAGGGGCGGCCCATGATTAGCCGGTTTCCTATCTGCCGTTCCGGGGGGAACTCGACCCGCTCCAGGAAGTTGCGTTCCTTGTAGTGGGGGTCGAAATGGACGTCGCGGCTGTTGAATACCGGACCGGCGGCGATGCCCGCTCCCTGGAGGGTGTGCATCAGGTCGTAGCGGTCCCGGTCCTTGGTCCAGGCGCCGATGATTTGGTCGAGTTCGTCGTGGTTCTTCTGGCGGGAGAGGATGTCGGCGAACCTGGAGTCTTCGGCCAGGTCGTCTCGGTCCATCAGGTGGGCCAACGCCTGCCACTGGTCGTCGTTGGCCACCGACAGGGTAATCCAGTGGTCGTCGCCCTGGGCCGGATAACAGCCTTGGGGGGCCCGGTAGGGATGGCGGTTGCCGATGCGTCCGCCATCCCGTCCGTTGGAGATGGCGTCCATGATGTATTCGGAAAGGAACATGACCCCGGCCTGGTACATGCCGATGTCCACCCACTGGCCTCTGCCGGTCTGGTTGCGGTAGCGCAGGGCCGCGCCGACGGCGAACACCGCGCTCCAGGTGGACAGGAAATCCACGAAGGACCGGCCGGCCTTGGAGGGATCGCCGTCGCGGTAGCCGGTGACCCAGCAATGGCCGTGGGTGCCCTCTTGGGTGGTGGCCTGGGCGGGGTAGCTGGAGTAGGGGCCGTCGCCGTGACCGTAGCCGGTGTTGGAGACCAGGATGATGTCGGGCTTAATCTTCTTGAGGTTGGGGTAGTCCAAGCCCCAGCCGCGCATGACCCGGGGGGTGAAATTCTCCATGACCACGTCGCTGAGGGAGACCATTTGCCGGAAGATGTCTCGGCCCTGCTCGGTGGACATATCCAAGGTGAGGGAGCGTTTGCCCCGGTTGAGCAGGTTGTAGGTGGAAGGACGGTTCCACCAGTCCTCACCGGTGATATTGTCGGGAAAGGTGCCGTAGAGGCCGCCGGTGCGGGTGATGTCGGGGCGGCCCGGGCCTTCAACCTTGATGACCTCGGCCCCCAAGTCGGTAAGCTGCCCACCGGTATAGGGCAGAGCGAAGACGTAGGTGGAGTCCAGGACTCGGATGCCTTCCAACGGCAGTCTGGGCATGGCGCGTTTCCTCTTGTTTCTTGCCGCTCGTCAGATGACGTTGAGCTGGCGGAGCTGGCAAAATTCCTGTTGGGTGTACCCCAGCCCCTCGACATAGATTTCCTGGTTGTGCTGGCCCAGGGTGGGCGCGGGCATCCTTAGTTGGTAAGGGGCTTCGGCCAGCTTGAACAGTTCGCCGGGGACCTTGATTTTGCCGATTATCGGGTGGTCCACCTCTTGGTAGAAGCCGCGGGACTCCAGTTGGGGGCAGTCGACCAACTCCAGGGGGGTTTGGACGATACCGAAGAGCATCCGGGCGGCGGCGGCCTTGGGGAAAAGCTCCCATTTCTCACGGTCTTTGATGGCGTTGATGATGACCTGGTCCATTTCCGCGCCGTTGCGGGCGCGTTGGGCCCGGTCGGCGAAGCGGGGTTCCAGCAGTTCCGGCGCCTCAAAGAAGTTGGCGATGTCTGTCCAGGTGGCCCCGCCGCCGGCCTGCACGATGATCCAGCCGTCCTTGCAGGGCATGGGGTTTTCAAAGTTGTTGCCCTCGGCGCGACGTCGAGCTTGGATGCCCCCCAGGAATGGGTAGATGGTTTGGGTAGCCATCATGGTGGAAGCGACGCACTCGGTAATGGAGACGTCGACGTGCTCGCCCTGGCCGGTGTTGCCCTGGGCGAAGAGGGCCATGGATGTTGCCCCGGCGCCGAACAAGCCCCCCTCGTACTGGGCCTGGAACCCGCCGTGCTTCAAGGGTTCCTGGTCCTGTATGCCGCTGATGCTCATGATCATGCTCATGGCGTACTCGACGATTTCGGCCCCCTGGTACTGGCTGTAGGGGCCGTCCTGCCCGAAGGGCGTTATGGAGGTGGTAATCAACCCGGGATTTTCCTGGGCCAGGGTGTCGTGGCCCAGCCCCAGGGATTCAAGATAGCCGGGGCGGAAGGTCTCGATGATTACGTCGACATGCGGGGCCAAACGTTTCAGGATGGCTTTACCGGTGTCGGTTTCCAGGTTCAGAGTTGCGCCCTTCTTGTTGAGGTTGAGCAGCAAAAAGAAGAGGCTTTTTTCGGGGTGAGGGTCGTCGTGGTGAAAGGGGCCCATCCGCCGGAGCTCGGCTCCGCCGGGGGGTTCCAGTTTCAAGACGTCGGCGCCGTAATCAGCCAGGAGGCGGGCGCAGAAGGAACCGGCGATGTCCTCGCTCAGGTCAAGGACTTTGACCCCGCTCAACATTCCATCCAACATCGGCGCTCCAAGGGTTTGGATTGGGGATGCAGGTCCGCCGGTACCGGAGGCGGGCCCGTTGACAGGATGGGATTTTAGACTAATGGCCCAGGGATGGCAAATTGGTAACTGTTCAGAATTAAGGAGTCATCTTGACATTAAACCGTCATTCCGGCCCGGATCTCAATGCCTGTCGCGAGTTCTGGATTCCGGCTCAGGGCCGGAATGACGACTCTTGGGTCGGGCCAACTCTTCAATTCGGAGCACTTACGCAAGTTGCCTTCGGTTGGCGGCCCGGCGGGGGATGTAGGATAATATCGGACGCCGTGAGACGGCCGGGCAACCCGCTGTGACAGCGAATTATTGACGAAACAGGGGAGGGTTAAATGCGAGAGAACCGAGTAAAGAAGGTGATGAGCGACGGAGGGCTGGCCCTGGGCACCTACGTCACCTTCGCCGACCCCCAGGTGGTGGAGATTATCGGGCTGGCCGGTTATGACGCGGCCTTCATCGACATGGAGCACACCACCTTTGACTTGAACCTCATCACTGAGATGATCCGAGCGGCGGACCTGGTGGGGATCACCTCCGTCATCCGGGTGCCGGACAACGACGAAAAGCTGATTCTGAGGCTGCTGGACGCAGGCGCCGAGGGCATCATTGTTCCCCATGTAGACGGCTTGGAAGGCGCGAAGCGGGCCGTGGACGCGGTGCGCTACGGGCCCCAGGGACACCGGGGCGGCGCCGGGGGCACCCGGGCCACCCGGTATGGGACCATATCCTGGGAGGATCACGTGGAGCAGTCCAACCGGGAGATTCTGCTTTCGGTGATGACCGAAGACGACGCGGGAATCCAGGACATCGAAGCCATCGCCGATTTGGACGGTATCGACCTGGTTTCCATTGGCCCCACCGACTTTTCCGAATACATGGGCATCCGAGACCCCAGCAGTCCGGTGCTGCGGGAGAAGATTGGAGAACTGGCGGCCAAAATCAGGGGCATCGGCAAGGCGAAGATGCAGTTCCCCATGAACCACGCCGCGCTGCCCATGGGCCCGCAAGAACTTCTTGACCTGGGGGTTGGGTACACCCACGTTTCACCGCCGCCCACCGCTGTGCTGTTAAGGTCGCTGCGGGACCGGCTGACGAACATTCGCCAGGAAATCGGTTAGGTGGCATTGGCTTCCCTGGGGCGCACTTGGGTTGGCTTACTGGTGGTGGCCGCCGTATGGTGGGGCCTGGTCCTGTTGGCCGGTTGCGACGGCCCCGCCCCCGCACCGGAACCGCCGGTGCAACCGACAGCTACTGCCGTTTCTACGGCAACCGCCTCCCCAACCAGGGAGCCAACCACAAGGGCCGAATCAACCCTTGGGCTGGAAACGGGGCTGGAATACCAACATCCGGTGGTGATCGTCGGCGACGCCATCTTCATGGTGGACGTGGCGGAGAAGTCGGAGGAGCGGGCCCAGGGCCTGTCGGGCCGGCCCAGCTTGGGAGAGGGGATGGGTATGCTCTTCATCTTCGAGGAGGAAAGCGCCCATCCCTTTTGGATGAAAGAGATGCAGTTTCCGCTGGACTTCCTCTGGATTGATGGGGGCTGCACCGTAGCGGACATAACGGTGGATGTGCCGCAACCGGCGGAGGGGACGGAGTTGTCTGAATTGCCCACCTACCGGCCGGAGGTCCCGGTGAAGTTTGTCCTGGAAATCAACGCCAGAGAGGCCGCGGCCCGGGGAATCTCCAAGGGCGACGCGGTGGCTTTCGGGGGGACTCTCAACGACAATGCCCGCTACGGCTGTTGATTTGCGCCGGTTTGGGCCGCTGGGGTAGAGTAAACCGAGGCCGGGCCGGCCGCTGGGCCGCTGAAAATTGACTGCAAAGGGGAACTGCCGCCAATGGATATCCTAGTCTCAGGGTCTCTGGCTTACGACCGCATCATGGACTTTCCGGGCCGGTTTTCCGATCATATCATGCCCGACCGGATTCACCAGATTAACGTGAGCTTTACCGTCAACGGTCTGAGCGAAAACTTTGGCGGAACCGCCGGGAACATCGCCTACTCCCTGTCGCTGCAGGGCGAGAAACCGCGCATCGTCGCCTCAATTGGCTACGACTACCACCGATATTTCGAGTGGTTCCAGGAGCACGGCGTCAGCACTAAGGACATCCGGATCGTGGCTGAAGAAGCCACCGCGTCGGCCTATATCACCACCGACCTGGCGGACAACCAGATAACCGGGTTCAACCCTGGGGCTATGAAAGTCCCGGCGGGGTTAGATTATGGTCAGACCGACCATCAGAACTGCATTGCCATCGTCGGGCCGGGGAACCTGGAAGACATGGCCCAGTTTAGCGCCGCTCACTACCGGCTGGGCATATTCTCGATTTTCGACCCCGGACAGTCGCTGCCGGCGTGGGACGGCGAGGGATTGGGCCGGTGCATCGAGCAGTGCAACCTGTTGGTGTCCAACGACTACGAACTGGGGCTGATAATGGAGCGCACCGGCTGGTCGGCGGGCCAAGTGCTGGAAAAGGCGGGGACTGTCGTTACCACCAAGGGTGAGAACGGGTGCGATGTGTCCACCGTTCAAGGGCTGACGGCCCACGTTCCGGTCGTCCCCACCGAGAATGTGGTTGACCCGACCGGGGCGGGGGACGCCTTTCGGGGAGGGTTGCTCAAGGGTCTCATTCTGGGCCTGCCGGTGGAACGGGCCGTTCAGATGGGCACCGTCTGCTCCCACTACGTTATTCAGCAGTACGGCACCCAGCAATACCGCTACACGGCGGAGGAGTTCCAGGCCACGCTGGAGGAGAATTTCGGGGCGGTTTAAGGGCTGCTGGAACCGCCGCAAGGCTGATAGCCAGGCGGCTATTTGCCTTTGGAATCCCAGTATTGACTAAGCCGGTGGCCTGGGGTAGGCTGAGGCCACCAACACCCCCCAAGCGAGGCCCAAACATGACGCAGCAGACTGAATCCGCCCTAACTCCCGAAGTCCAGGCGATGATTGGAGTGGCCGGCGATGTCGTGGAGTCCTGGGGCGTGGTAGACGCCGAGTACCTGCGCCGGTTCACGCAAGCCGTGATGGATCCGGACCCCATGTACTGGGACGAGGAGTACGCCGAGAACTCCCGCTACGGCGAGATTACGACCCCGCCCATCATGGTTAGCTACCTGAGCAGCCGGATTCCCCCCGATCAGGAAGACGCCATCACCCAGGCCTTTGAAGAGAACCCGGAGTCGGACGGCATCGGGTCGGTGAGACGGCCCGGGGAACTGCCGCCGGTGCCGACCCACCTGGTGCGGGTGCTGAACGCCGGTAACGAGCTGGAGATTTTCAAGTACCCCAGCATCGGCGACAAGGTCTTCTTCCAGAACAGTTACTCGGATATTCGGGAGCGGGTGGGCCGCGACGGCCGGCCCTTCCTGATTATCACCCGGGAGACCCGTTTCTGGAATCAGAAGGACGAGACCCTCTGCATCACCCGCGCCTCCACCATTCGCCGGTAGGCAGGGTCCAACCAAACTTAGCGAGGTTATGCCATGACCACTCCTTTGGAAGACCTGCTGCAAATGGAGCCGGAGGATATCTGGCGGCGCAACGAGCGGCCCACGGCAGATGCGATGCGGGCCAAGCAGCAGATTTATTACGAAGACGTGGACGAGGGCATGGAGTTGCCCAAGTACATTTATAAACCGACGCCTACCCACCTGTTCCGGTGGAGCGCGGCCATCGAGAACTTCCACCGCATCCACTACGATTTGGACTTTGGGTTGAACCACGACAAGAACCCCAGCATATTGGTGCACGGGTCTTGGAAGCAGAGCGTGGCGCCCCAGTTCTTGAAGGACTGGACCTCCCCCGGGGGTTGGCCTTGGAAGGCCCGGTTTGAACACCGGGCCATGTTGGTTCCCGGTGATATCCTCATCATGTGGGGACAGGTGACCAGCAAGACCGAGAAGGGCGGGATGGGACTGATCGAGTTGGAGTTGGGTATGAAGACCCAGGACGGCATCGAGAGTATGCCCGGTTCCGCGACGGTGGTACTGCCGTTGAAGGACGGCCCACCCATACCGTACCCATTTGTTCCACCGGCAGATTAGCCCATCAGCGATCTAGCGTTTCACGAGCTCCCAGTCCCAGTGGTAAGGCCCCAATGGTAAGGAAGGAAAGATGGCCCGATTCGTAGCGATTCACAACGTGCCCGGGATTACCGAAGAAGATTTTCGCGGCAAGCTGGACGCCGTCCGCAAGTGGCGTCCCGACCGCCGCACCACCATCGTCAAGGTGTATGGCGACCTGGAAAACGGGCGGCTCATCTCCGAGTGCGAGGCCGTCGAACAGTCCCATTTCGAGGACTGGATAAACATGGTGGGTTGGCCCGCCGAGTCCATCAACAAGGTGGACATGATTTGCCAGGTGGGGAATTTCTGGAAGCTCTGAGCTTTACCGACGGCAATGTCACGCAGGGGCGGGTCTCAGACCCGCCCCTATTTTTTGGGGAATCCGGAATATGGAAGCTGGGGGCTATAAGTCTGGCCGGAAAGCCATTGGCCGGGTTTCGCGCTACGCCAAGCAGACGTATTCCAGTCTTATACGGCATGGTAGTGCATGTAATACGTTTCAAGAACCAACTGTTACATCGATAATCGACGTTAAGAAAACGACGGCATGGGGATAATCGGGGTTTCCGTCCGAGTTTCTAGGCCGGGTTCCGGGGGTCGATCTCGAAAAAGTCGTCGTCGGTGGGGTGGTAGAGCTGTTTGAACTCGTAGCTGACCTTGGCGCCGAGGATCAGGATTAGGGCGGACAGGTAGCACCAAAGCAGGAAGACCATAGCCGAGGCCAAGGGGCCATACAACTGGTCGTAGACCGCCCACTCCTCCAGGTACCAGAGAAACAGCACCTTGGCGCATTCGAACAGGCCGGTGGCGGTGGCCACACCGGGCCAGACGTAGGCCCAGCGCATGGGGCGGTTGGGCAGGTATCGGTAAATGAGCAG
The DNA here is from genome assembly GCA_965205495.1 of Dehalococcoidia bacterium. Lineage (GTDB taxonomy): Bacteria > Chloroflexota > Dehalococcoidia > Lucifugimonadales > UBA3495 > CATOSK01. The sequence goes on along the minus strand of CBDBHA010000002.1, from coordinate 2,390,673 downwards.
GAAGATCAGGGCGGTGATGGACGCCGGAATCAGGTGCAGGGAGAAATAGGTCAGGCCGGTTTCCAGGAAGGGTTGCCGTCCGAAGAGGGACAGGGCCTGGTTGTTGATGATTTGGATGACCGAAGTGGCGAAGGTGGACAGCAGCAGCAGCAGGACCAGGACCAGGGCCATCATAAATTGCTGGGGAATGGCCACGTAAAAGGGCCGATCCTGGCGGATGTCCCAGGCGCGGTTGACCGCCCGGTTGACCCCTACCAGCACCGTTCGGGCGAACCATAGCAGGACGAAAAAGGCGATGATGCCCAGGGCGTTGTTCGACAGCGCGTTGCTCAACAACACCAGGCCACCGATATTGTCGTCGATGAATTGGGCCGAGCCGGGGATGTTTTCGGTGGCGAAATCCAGAAAAGCCTGCTGGACGCCGGTGGAGTTGAGGGACATTCCCACCAAGGCCACAACCCCCAGGAAGAGGGGGACCATGGAGACAATTGCATAGTAGGCCACACCGGCGGCCAGGTGGGTGGCGTCGCCCTGCGCCATGCCAATAAAGGCACGGTAAACCACCAGCAGGGCTCGAGGCTCGGGCAGGCTGGGGGGCAGGTTAAAGCCTTTAAGAGGGTTTACTAGGGGGAGTCCCATTGCCATGTGTGTTGAATCTTGCCTACCCTTCCGATAGATCCTTAGGGTGGTCTGGGTTAGTCAATGCGGCCCCAACTGTGGGGCGGCCAGTACCGAAGCCAGACAACTCCGAGAACCAATTTGCGGTCGATGGGGCCGAAGGTCCGGCTGTCTTGGCTGGAAGACCGATTGTCGCCCAGCACGAAATACTCTTGGTCTCCCGTTTGCCATTCGCCGGGGTTGATTGAGGAATGGGGGCCGGAACGGGTCAAGTAAACCTCCGGCAAAACGGCGCCATCAATGTATGTTACTCCTTTTTTCAGGACGATGCTTTCACCAGGCAAGCCCACTATGCGTTTAATGTAGGCGGTTTGGGGGCGAGTGGGGTGGCGGAGAACCACAATGCGGCCTCGGGCCAAGGCAAGGGAACCGGATGTTACAGCGCGGGCCAACACCAATTGACCGTGTTCCAAGCCGGGCGACATGCTGTGGCCGTTAACCTTGTAGGGGTAAGAGTTTGCCAGGTCGGCCAGGGTCTTACCCAGGGGCGGGAACCTCATGGTTTTATTGTAACGCCATCCTAGACTATACGGTGGGGCTGTCATATAATCGGGCCAATTCGGGCCGGGGGCGCATTGGGGCGTCCGGCCCAGGGTTCGGAGGAGGAATAACATGGCGGACGATGTTGTGCGCGTAGGACTGATCGGGGCTGGGCGCAATACCAGGGAGCGCCACCTGCCGGGGTTCCAGGACATTGAAGGGGTAGAGATAGTGGCGGTGGCGAACCGGTCCATGGAGTCGGGCCGGAGGGTGGCCGACTCCTTCAACATCCCAACGGTCTACGACAACTGGCGTGACCTGTTGGACGACCCCACGATTGACGCCGTGTGCATTGGCACTTGGCCCTACATGCACTGCACCCTGTCGCTGGCGGCCCTGGACAAGGGCAAGCACGTCCTGTGCGAAGCGAGGATGGCGGCTAACGCCGAAGAAGCCCATGCCATGCTGGACGCCGCCATGACCAACCCCGGACTGGTAACCCAGATTGTGCCCTCGCCCACCACTTTCAAGGTGGACGGGTTGCTGCAAAAGCTAGTGTCGGAGGGGTATCTGGGGGACCTGCTGGCCGTTGAGCTACAGGCCCTCGTTTCCAGCTTCGTAGAAACCGAAAGCCCGTTGCATTGGCGGCAGGACCGGTCGTTGAGCGGTTACAACATCCTGAACATGGGCATCTGGTACGAGGGGATGATCCGCTGGGTGGGTCCGGCCACCAAGGTAATGGCTATGACCAAGGTAAACGTGCCCCGGCGGTTGGACGAGGACGGCAACTGGCACGCGGTGACGATCCCCGATCACGTAGACGCCCTGTGCGAGCTGGCCAACGGAGCGCAAGCCCACCTGCGGATCAGCGCGGTGACCGGTTTGTCGGCGGGGAGTGACGTCTGGCTGTACGGGAGCGAGGGGACCATCCACGTGGACAGTAATTTCAACGTGTTTGGCGGCAAGCGGGGTGATTCCCGGTTGCAGGAGATTCCCAACCCGCCGGAGCAGCACCACCGCTGGCGGGTGGAGGAAGAGTTCATCAGCGCCATTCGGGGCAATGAGCACGTTACCCGCACGCCGTTCAGCGTGGGAGTGCATTACATGGAGTTCACCGAGGCGGTAACCCGCAGCGCCCAGACCGGGCGGGCCATCGCCCTGCCGCTTTAACCGGCGCCAGAAAGGGGTTGGCGACTCGTGAGACTTGACGGCAAGGTTGCCCTGATCAGCGGCGGAGCCCGGGGGCAGGGCGCGGCGGAAGCCCGCCTGTTTGCCCAGGAAGGGGCGCGGGTGGTCTTTGGCGATGTTCTTGTCGAGCAAGGGCGGCAGGTGGAAGCCCAGATCCGGGAGTTGGGAGGCGATGTCACTTTCGTCAAGTTGGACGTTACTGACGAAACGGACTGGGAAAACGCCGTCGCCGCCGCCTTGTACAATTACGGCAAGCTGGACGTTCTGGTCAACAATGCCGGGGTAGTGTCCTGGGGGACGCTGGAAGACACCACCTCGGAAGAATGGGACCGGGTGATGGACGTCAACGCCAAGGGGGTCTTTCTGGGGACCAAGGCGGTGATTCCGGCCATGCGGATGGCCGGCGGAGGGTCCATCGTCAATATTTCTTCCGTTTCCGGGATGGTGGGACAGGAAGCGATTCAGCCGGTGTATAACGCCTCGAAGGGGGCGGTGCGGCTCTTGACCAAGTCCACGGCGGTCCAGTACGCCAAGGAAGGGATACGGTGCAACTCGGTGCATCCTGGAACGGTGGCTACCGACATGAACGCCGAGCGGAGGGCCGACCCGGAGCTTTTCCAGCAGAGCCTGGACCGTATACCGCTGCACACTGTGGGGCAGCCGGAGGATATTGCCTACGCGGTGTTGTACCTGGCCTCGGACGAGGCGTCCTTCGTCACCGGTAGCGAGCTGGTGATTGACGGAGGGTTTACGGCGCAGTAATTCCGGTCTTTCTACAAGCGTGGGACAATCATGGGGCGGGCTTGAGGGCCGCCCCATGATTTTGGTTGCGCGGGAAGGCCGGTTCTTGGTTCGACGGGCTCACCACGAACCGGGAAGGGGGGTCACCCGGACGGGGTGGGCTTACCATGAACGGGCCGGGCCGGTCTTGAGCTGCTAGCGGTCGACCAGATGTTGGATAACCTGGGGGGCGGCGGTGCGGGCCCTTTCCAGCAGTTCCTCGTGGGTCAGGGTGACAATGGGGTGGTCGATGATGGCCAGTCCATAGGCGGAGTCGCCCCGCATCCGGGCCATGGTGCGGGCCTGGCTGACGAAGGGAGTGGTGGTCAACACGGTGGAGGGTATCCCCAGCAGTTCGGTTTCCATTGCGTCGTGCACACTGCACGCGGTGCAGGAGCCTCATTCCGCCGTGGCGTGGAGGGCCACGTCACACTCCTTGGCCAGGGCCTGGAGGTCGGCGGGCTGGGCGGGCCATTGGTGGTTGCCCTTGTTGTGCTCAACGATACCCTTAATCCGGTAACGCTCGGCGATGATGTCGGCAATCATACGGAGGAGTCCTTCGGAGTAGGGCTTGTTGTTGGAAAAGAGGCCCAGAACCTTGCCGTCCAGGCTGGCCGGGCGGGGCGCGACGACGGCGGGCCCGGGGCTGCCTTCGTCGCGGGGGTCGAGGGTCATGATGGTGTCGGGGATGGTCATGGGACTACCTCCTGGTCTTGATGGGACTGGATACGGTGCGGCTGCTGCCCCAGGAAGAAATGATGGCGATGAATGCGCCGGCCATTCCGCCGCCGGGGACCACAGTGATGCGGCCGGAATCGGCGAAGGGGCCGCGAACCTGGCTGAGGTCAGCGTCGTTGCCGGGGCGGTCCAAGCGCTTCCAAGCCACCCACTCCCGGAGGGGCCGGTGGGTCTTTTGAAAAAGGAAGTCCTGCACCTGCCGGCGGGTCCAACCGGCGTCTCCCACGTAGGCCATTAGCTCCGGGCTGATGACCACCACGACCTCGGAGACGGCGGGGCCGAGGGCCAGCATGGCGTGGGCGGTCTGGGTCAGGAAGGTCTCGGGGCGTTTGTCGCCGTAAATGCTGACCTGGAGGGGAGCGTTGGCGGCAACGGCGGTGACGGAACTGGAGCCTGGGCCGTGGCCCTGGTGTTCGGATAGAGAGGGCCAGGGGCTGACGGCGGTATTTTCGGCAAAGCAGAAGGTGAACTTGCCGGAATGGCCGAAGGTGCTGTTGTCCATTTCCTGGGCGACCGAGCCATAGAAGTTGGTTTTGACCAAGTTGACGGCGCGGCCGATGGTGGCGTTGGCCCGGTTGCCGTTGCCCATAAGCTCGACGCCGGAGTTCATGCCGATTTCGCCGGCGTAGGGGCCGCTGACCAAGGCCATGATGGTGACGCCGTTGGTAGAGGTGCTGGAGGCGTGGAGGTTGAAAGGGCGCTCGCAGGCGGCTTCGATGGTGGCGATGACGGCGGGGAAATACTGGGGCAGGCAGCCGGCCATGACGGCGTTGATGGCAAGCTTCTCGGTGGTGAACTGCTTTTGGCGGATGGGCTCGGCGCCGATGATGGCGCCGGGGGCCAGGCCAACGTAGTCGAGCATGGCCTGGACCTTTTCCGGCGTGGGCGGGACCACAGGGAGGCCGTCGGATAGGCCGTTTTCCAGGTAGTAGTCTTGGGCAAGGTCCCATGACTGGAAGGAGTGGCGTTGCGCGGAGAGTTCGGAGCTGGTCATGGAGTTAAGGGACTCCTAAAAGGTGGGACAAATAGAGACATAGTGGGTCATTCGGCCTGTGACGGTTGCCGGCGAATTTTTTTAAACTCGTTCAAATCGGTCCAAATCGGCCCATTTTCGTTGGTTGGTAGTTGGGGGACGGGGACTGCTTGGGAGCATGTATTCATGCTAGCGGGGTGGCAACGGCGAGGTCAAGGGCTGGGTGACAGTTGGGGGGTGTTGGATTATTTCCATCAGGCAACGGCAGTCCTGGTAATATCCTTGATTCTGGGGAGCAGGCTGCGAAGAGTCCGGCATTGCGCGGTTCCCGGAGCGTTCTCAGGGCAGGGATTTTAGACCCCTCGCTCCGCTCGGGGTGACAGAGAGTATGGCTGACGGTGAGAAGGGGACAATCGAAAGCCCCTATGACAGGGGTGAGAAGGATTGGCCGGGTTCAGATGATGGTTGGTTCAAACCGGAGCGAACTCGAAACTTTCGCGTGGGTTGTAACTCGCAGGTCTCTTCGAGACCTTCTTTTTTCCGTGACCCGATAGGGGAACCGTGGTGCGGCCTATTGGGGAGTTTGGAGTATCAGGGCGGCGTGTTTCTTTTGTTGTTGGGCGGTGATTTGGAAGACCAGGATGGCGGCCAGGACGCCGCTGGCGCTCATGGCCAGGTCGGAGACCAGGTAGACCACTTTGGCCCATAGCAGTTGGTCCAAGGCCGGTCCGGTAGGAATGGGCCAACCGGCTTGCATCAGGACTTCCAAGGGGGTGGGGCGGATGTAGAGGTGAATGACGGCTTCCGTGCCCCACAGTCCAATGAGCCAGGCTGCCCACCACCAGCCCAGGAGGGGAGAGGTGGGTGGGATTAGGGGCGCGGGTTGTCGGTCTGCTTCGGTATTGGGAAAGCTGCCCTGCCAGATTTCCCTCACCACCTGATAGGGGCGGAAAAGGTTCAAGGCGGGAATGAACCACCAACCTACCGACCAGCCGGGGGAAAAGCGCTGGTCGTGGTAGTCCAGGGGTAGCAGGTTCTTGCTAACACGGTAGGTCCATAAACTGAAAAAGAGGGCCGTGGTTACCCAGGCCGCCAAATAGATGAGGTTTATTAACGAACGGGTCCTGACCATGCCGGTTGCGTCGGCCTGGGTAACGGATGCGCCAGCGCGGAGTTGGTAGACGAAGCCGATTTCGGCGTAATAGTAGAAAACCGAGACGATGAGAATGACGCCCAGGACGGCGAGGGAAGCCATGGTCAGGATGGCTAAGACGCCGGGAGAACGGTACTGGTGGATGAAGGGGTTTAGGATTATCGCTTCCCGAAATCGCAGAGTTGTTGAGGTGAGGCGGTTAACCCGGGGAGGGGTGTCGCCCACGGAAATATAACATGGCGGTTGGGGAATATTCGACGTAATCGGGGTGATCCAGGGTTTTGCAATTTTCCAGGTAGAGGCCGGTTGGAGTTGAAGGGCAAGGTGGCATCCCCGTGGTAATTGTGGCGAAGGTTGGAATCCGAGGTTGGGGATTGGGTTGGGCAAGGAGTTTAGACCTCTCGCTGCGCTCGGGGTGGCAGAGGGGGGCCTTCGACGGCGCTCAGGATAAGGGTGGGGGGCGACCCTGAAGGGCTTTGGGCGACCCTTCGACAGGCTCAGGGCGTACGAGGGTGGGGGACAATTAGGAGACCCTGGGGTGACTGGGGAAGGTGGGTCAGGGTTGGCTTTCCCGGCTGCGTTTGGCGTCCATGTCGATTTGCCAGATGCGGCGGTGGGACTGGAAGACGGTCCAGACTAGCAAGACGATGAGGAGGGCCAGCAAGGGAGGAAGGGCCCAGGGCACCCAGGATGTCCCGAAAATTACGATGGCGGCGTTGGCGATGATGAAGAAAAGGCGGCCCTCGGTGGTGCCGATGCCCAGGGTGGATATTTTGAACTCGTTGGTGGCGGCGAAGGACAGGAAGCTGTTGACCATCAGCGCGCCGGCTACCACCAGGAACGCTCCAAACCAGTACCAGGATATGTCGGGCATGGTCAGGGCATAGCCGAGGATGATGGAGCAAAGGAACAGGTAGTCCAGGAAATGGTCCATGTAGAATCCCCACTTGACCAGGCCGGTGTCCCGGTAACGGCCCACCGCGCCGTCCAAAACGTCGGTCAGGTATTGGAGGGCGATGCAGGTGGATACCAGCCAGAGCCAGTGGAGGTTTTGGCGGGCCAGGTAACTGGCGGCAACGATCCCCGCGCTCCAAAGCAGGGTCATCAGGGTGAGGTGGTAGGTCTCCAGGAAGGGGGGGCTTTGGGGACCAGCCAGGTGACCATGCGGCGTTCGGCTCCGGCCAGGACCCAGGTGCCCACCTTCTGTGCGCCGCCAAAGGGGGCGTTGGCCATACAGCTATCTCCGGGAAGGGGGATTGGGGTTGCGTTGGGTGCGGTAGTCGGGGGCGTTGATGGGGCACCATTCGACGATCATGGTGTCCATTAGTCGGGAAGCCAGGCGGGGCTTGGCGCGTTCCAGTTGTTCCATGCCGAAGGAGGTGGTGATGATGGTGGGAAGGGGGGTCTCGTAGCGGTAGACGATTATCTGATAGAGCTTTTCCTCGGCCCAGGGGGTGCTGCTTTCGGCGCCGAGGTCGTCGAGGACCAGGACGGGCACGGTCCTTATCTGCTCGAAAAGCTCGTCGTAGGCGATGGGGCTATTGGGGCTGAAGGTGGTCCGCAGGTGGTCCAACAGGTCGGGGACGAAGGCGAAGAAGACGGTCTCGCCCTGATTGAGGATCTGACCGGCGACGGCCACCGCCAGGTGGGTCTTGCCGGTGCCGGGGGGCCCGCTGAAAAGAATCCAGCCGCTGGGGTAGGTGGCGAAATTGCGGGCGGCCTCGTTGGCGGACCGCAGGAAGCCTTGGTCTTCCCGGGAGGCGCCATCGCCGCCCCGTGGGTCGAAGCTGTCCAGGGTCATGCGGCGGAGCATTTCCGAGGGCAGGTCGCCGATGCGCCGGGCCAGGCGGGTGTTGTACTGGCCGAGGCGGAGGACCTGGGAGAAGCCGTCGGCGGCTTCCAGGCGGGTACGGAGGCTTTCATCCAGGCGTTCCAGGGGGCCACGGACGGTGATGACCGTGGGCAGTTGGGCGTTGAAGCGGTGGTTGATTATCTGGAAGAGCTTTTCCTGGGCCCAGGGGGTGGCGGTCTGGGTATTGAGGTCGTCCAGGGCCAGCACCGGGACGTTGCGGACCTGGTCGAAAAGCTCGTCGTAGGTGTCCGGGTTTTCGGGGGCATAGGCGGCGCGGAGGTGGTCGAGCAAATCGGCGGCTACGATGAAATAGGTGGTTTGCTGGCGTTCGATGCAGCGGTTGGCGACGGCGGCGGCCAGGTGGGTCTTGCCGGAACCGCTAGGGCCGGTGAGGACCAGCCAGCCCTGGGGGTCTTCGCTGAACTGGATGGCCTCGGTCATGGCCCGTTGGAAGCGCTGCTGGCTGCCGGCGTCGGGAAGGGGGCCTTCGGACCGGGTGGCGGCGAAGGTGATGCGGCCGAGGAGCCCCAGGTTGCTGTAGCGGCGGAGGGAGGCGACCCGTCCCGCGGGGGTGTCGTCGTGCTGGCAGCGGCAGGGGAAGGCCTGGCCGAAGTCGGGATGGCCGACGGGGACAGCGCGGCTGACCCAACCGGCGCCTTCGCAGATGGGGCAGAAGTCAGCCGGATCGTGGCTGGCCGGGAAGGTGGCCTCGGCGCCGGCGAAACTCCTCGATGTATTTCTCTCGGTTATCCTTTTGAGAATGTCCCCCAGACTTTCCATCTTGCTTCCCCTCCTCGTCCCAACGCTTCAGGATAGCCGAAATATAGGCCCAGCGGCGGATGTTCTGGTTCACGCCGATTTCGATTGCTTCTTCGATCCATTGTAGCGGATAGGCCGCCTCCGCTTCTTTAAGCTGCTCCGCCATCATGGGGGAAATGGAGCCGATGTTGTTTTCGTACAGGGTAAAAATGTTTGGCTTGGCCGGGGTGGGTTCGTAGGCCGGTTCTTCCAAGGTTGGCCTCGCATTTCCGATACCGGAACCGGACAGGGATTCCAGGGCCTGGCGGTTGGGGGCGGTGTTGATGGCGTAATGTTTTTCTCCGGGCGGCTGGTCACTTGGTTGGAAAGCCAGCAGGGTCTTTCGGGAAACGGCAAGGTCGAGGCCCCGTTGGATGGCCTGCCGGGGATTTTCCGCCAGGTGGAGGAGGCCCTGGACCAGGACTTTATCGTTTAGGAAATCCTGGAGGGGCACGGCGGGGGGGCGGCCGGGGCGGCGGTGGCAGAGCCAGAAGGCGCGCAGGGTCACCTTGAGCTCGGCAGGGTCTTGGATTTCTTCCAGCAGGATGCTTAGGACGGGTTCAGGGACAGGTATGGCGGAGACGTTGGGGGGGAAGCCGGAAAACTTCATGGCTAGAAATCGTCGGCCCGGGCCAGCAGGGACTCGAACCGGACCAGGTTGTCGCGGAACCGGAGGCGGACGCTGCCGGTGGGGCCGTGGCGGTGCTTGGCCAGGATGATTTCGGCGATGTTGCGGGGGTAGGGGCGGCCGGGGAAGTGCATCCCCCAATCCTCTTCGCTGTAGTAAAGGTCTTCCCGGTGGATGAACGTCACAATATCGGCGTCCTGCTCGATGCTGCCGGAATCCCGGAGGTCGGAGAGCTGCGGCCGGTGGTCCGAACGGCCCTCCACGGCACGGTTGAGTTGGGAGCAGGTAATGATGGGAATGTTCAGGTCTCCCGCCATTCCCTTGATGGAGCGGGAGATTTCGCTGATTTCCTGGACCCGATTTTCTCCAAAGCGGCCTCTGCCACTCCCTTGAACCAGTTGAAGGTAATCGACGACCAGCAAGTCCAAGCCGTGCTCCAGGGATAAACGGTAAGCTTTGGCCCGCATTTCCACCATTCCCTGGAAAGAAGTGTCGTCGATGTAGACGGGCATGTCGGAGAGGCGGCCGATGGAGTCGATGATGCGCTGTTCCTCGGCTTCGGTGGTCAGGTTCAGGCGAAGCCGGTGGGCATCGACCCCGGCGTCGGACGACAAGATGCGGAGCGCCAACTGCTCCCGGCTCATTTCCAAAGAAAATATGGCGGATGCAATGCCGTTGCGCGCCGCGTTGAGGCAAATGTTGACGGCCAGAGAGCTTTTACCGAGGCCGGGCCGGGCTCCCACAACAACCATATCGGTCCGTTGTATCCCGCCCAGAAGCTCGTCCAAGTCATTGAAGCCGGTGAGGATAGGGGCACTGAACTGAGACGACTCGGCCAGGGTTGCTCTTTCTTCCAAATAGTCGTCGTAGATTTGGCGGAGGGGGATAAAGCCGCGCTCGCTCCGCTGGGTGCGGACCTGGAACAGGGTCTCTTCGGCCCGGCGGAGGGTGGTTTCTACGTCGTCGGTGTCCTCGTAACCAATGGCGGAGATACGGGAGGCGGCGTCGATGAGCCGGCGCATGGTGGCGGTGCGGGCGATGAGCTGGGCGTAGTGCTCGGCGTGGGCCGAGGTAGGGGTGATGGATATGAGGTGGCTAAGGTAGGCCATCCCCCCGGCGGCTTCCAGTTGGTTGGTGCGGGACAGCTCCCGGGCCAAGGTGACCTGGTCGATGGCCTCGCTGCGTTGAAAGAGGTCAACGCAGGAGGCGAAGCAGAGGCGGTTACGTTCCCGGTAGAAGTCTTCGGGCCTGATAAGGTGCGACACCCGGAGAAAGGAATCGCTGTCGATAAGCAGCGCCCCGACCAAAGCCTCCTCCGCCTCAATGTCATGGGGAAGGAGTTTCTCCGCGTACATTTAACCTATTCTTCAGCCTCGGCGGAAATGTGGATGGTGGCCGAGATGTCGGCGGACAGGCGCAGGGAGATTTCGTACTCGCCGGGCTCGCGGATGGGTTCGATAACGTCGACGATGCGTCGGTCGAAAGCCCGGCCGAGGGTCTCGGTGAGGGCTTCGGAGATGCGGGCGCTGGTGATGGCGCCGTAGTAGCGGCCGGTGGGGGTTACGCGGGCGGTGAGGCTGATGCTGGTGTTGTCCAGCATCCCGGCCAGCTCTTCCATGACCTCGGTTTCCCGCAGGCGGCGTTGATCGCCGACGGCAGTAATCTTGTGGACCCGTTTCATGATCTCGGGGGTGGCGACTTGGGCCAAAGCCTTGGGAAGGAGGTAGTTGCGGGCGTAACCGTCGGCCACCTGCTTGATTTCGCCGGCGTGGGCCTTGTTGGGGACATCCTGAAGGAAGATGACGTGCATGGCGGTTCCTTTTCCTGGGTGGGGGTTTAATTGGGCATTATACTTGATAAAGCCGGGCGTCTCAAAGGCGTTTAGCCAATAGAGGGAGCGGATTGGGGATTTGGGCGGGACGTTTTGTAGGGTTGGGAGCCGGGCGGGACTACCCGGCGTCGGCGGGTAAGAGACCCATCCCGATTGACGGTGGGTGACGGCCTGCCTAGAATCTAGGGACCAGAGAGGATCCTGAACCAGAACGAGGGGGAAGAAAGATGCCGGAGCCGAGAATTATTCGACCCAAGGAAGATTTGCCCAGGGATTTGGACGCCATGGGGCGGCGGGCGATGGCCCTTTTCCGGGAGACGATAAAGGAAAGGGATATTGGGATAAACTACAGTGAATGGGAGCCCGGCGTGTCCAACGGCCCCCACACGCGCACTAAGGACGAGCTGATTCTCGCCCTGCATGGCAAGGGGGAGGTGATCGTGGAGGGCGGCGAGACCTACGCCATGGAGCCGTATACGTTCATCCACATTCCGGCGGGGACGACCCATACCCACCGGAACGCCGGGAACGGGGTCTACATTCAGGTCAACTTCGCGCCGGACGGGCCGTATACGGAGCCGTAGACCGCTCGTTTAACCGCGTCGATAGGGAAGTCCAAAGGAGATTTGGCAGATGAGCTTTTGTGATGATATAGAACGGCGGACGTTGGCGCTGCGGCAGAGCATTTTGGACCATCCCTTCGTAACCGGGGTGGGTGATGGGACTCTGGACGTTGCGAAGTTCAAGCATTACATCAGCCAGGACTACGCCTATCTCATCGATTACAGCCGGGTTTTGGCCCTGGCCTCGGCCCGGGCCGACGACCTGGAGACCATGGGCTGGTTTGCCAAACTGCTGGACGAGACGCTGAACGTGGAAATGGTCCTGCACCGCAGCTATTGCGCCGAGTTCGGCATCACCGCGGAAGAATTGGCGGGCACGATAGCCGCGCCGACCACCACGGCCTATACCAGCTTTTTGCTGAAAGTTGCTTATCAGGGCAGCTTCGGGGAGTTGGTGGCGGCGCTATTGCCCTGCCAGTGGGGTTATTGGGAGATTGGCAGCCACCTGGCGGACCGGGGGCTGCCCGCCGACGCGCCGTTGTACAGCAAGTGGATTGAAATGTACTCCAACCCGGAGTTTGGGCAACTGGCCGGACAGATGCGGGACCTGGGCAACCGGCTGGGGGACCGGGCGGGCCCGGCGGAGCTACGGGCCATGGGTGAGGCGTACGTCACCTGCCTGCGGTGGGAGCGCAACTTCTGGGATATGGGTTACACCCTGGAGCAGTGGAAGGATTAGCGGTTGTGGTTCGACGGGCTCACCAAGAACGGGTGAGGACTATCGGGGGTGGTTCGACGGGCTCACCAAGAACGGGTGAGGACTATCGGGGGTGGTTCGACGGGGAACGGGTGGGGGGAGTCTCACGACGAACGGGCGCGGGGGTTAGGCCTATTTCTTTACAGCGCGGAAGATGAGGCAGGGCCAGGAGAAGTGGACGTCGCCGTCGTCGGTGGGCTGAATCTCAAAGTCGCTTTTGATCTGGCTGCTGGCTTCTAGGAAATCCCGCCGGAGGGCCGGGACTTCCTCGACGGGCATGGCGGTGCGCTCCGCCCAGTTGTTGAATTGCAGATAGACCCGGACGTCTTCCCGGGCCACCATTTCCAGGTTGCGTTCCGCCAGCAACTCCTCGATTACTGAAATCTTCCGGTCGTTGACGTGGCTGAAGTCGCGGCGCAGTTCCACGTCGTTGAGCCAGGCGTTGGATTCGTCATTTTCCGGGGAGACGGTATCGGCCATGACCAGGGCGCCGCCGGGTTTGAGGACACGGCGGATTTCGGTAAGGACCTGGGGTAAATGGGCGAAGTGGTGGCCGGCCACGCGGCAGGTGACCAGGTCCAGGGAGTTGTCCGCGAAGGGGAGGTGCTCGGCGGCGTTCTGGCTGAGGAGCAGGTTGGAGAGGCTGCGCTCCTGGCCGATGCGGCGGGCTTGTTGGAGCATGGGCCGGGTGAGGTCGCTGGCGACCACCCGATGGGAGCGGTCGGACATGGCGAAGGCGGTGAACCCGGCGCCGGTGCCCAGATCGACGGTCCAACCGTAGGGGCCGGTGGAGGCGAGGCGGGCGATGCCCTCCAGGCTGTCGTCGCTGATGTGGACACGGCTGGCGGCGAAGACCGGCGCCTGAGAGCCGAACATCTGCTGGGCCAGAGTGCCTTCTTGGTTGGTGGACATGGAGGTCTGAGTCTCCTTGAGGGGGTAGGTTGGGGGGTGTCAACCAGGGCGTTGTCAATTTACCTGTTGAGACTTGAGGAAGGTGGGCCCGCTTTTGAAAAAGCTGCGCAAAACTTTTGCAGTTGGCATCGGGAGCGGCGGGCTTCTTAGTGGTTGTGGGCGTGGAGGGCTTCGGCCTGGCCGGGGGAGAACTCGTGGTCTTCGCAGGCCACCCAGCGGGAGCCGTCCTCGTAGACCTCTTTTTTCCAGATGGGGACGATTTGCTTGATGCGGTCGACGGCTTCGTGGCAGGCGTCGAAGGCCTCCTTGCGGTGGGGAGAGGCGACGGCGATGACCAGGCTAATCTGGCCGATGTCGACGGTGCCGATGCGGTGGGATATGGCGATGTCCTCGATACCGTAACGGGCCTGGAGTTCTTGACGGACCTCGGCCATCTTCTTGACGGCCATCTCTTCGTAGGCCTCGTAGTCCAGGCGGACCACCCGCTTGCCCTCGAAATGGTCCCGGGTGGTGCCCAGGAAGGTGACCACCGCGCCGTTGGAGTCCTTACAGACCTGGCGGGTGATGCGTTCCGGGTCCAGGGGCTCGTAGGTCAGTTCAATCATGCCGCTAGCCTCCGCTGACCGGTGGGATGAGGCAGACTTCGTCGCCGTCGTGCAGGGTCAAATCGGGTTCGGCGTACTCGGTGTTGACCGCCACCACAATCTTCACATCCGGAGGAGCCAGGCCGGGAAATTGGCGGCGGACTTCGGCGGTCAAGTCAGCGACCGTCGCGCCGTCGGGCAGGTCCAGGGGCAAACGGTTGCGGCCCGCCCGTTCCCGGTAAAGGGCGAAGAAGATGACGTCAAGGTGCATTTTCAGCCTCGCCACCAGTATATACCAGGGGCGTTGGGCTGTCTGCCTGCCGGGGTCAGCCTTCTTGGATGTTTCGGGGAATCTGGCCGAGAAGCTCTCCAAAGAATGTGGCGGTGGGTCCGTGGAGAGGGAGGTCGTTGAGGATTTCCTCCCGAGTGAACCAGCCGATGACGTCGCCTTCGTCGGATAGATGGGGTTCGCCGACGGCCTGGCAGAGAAAGACGTGCCAGATATGGAGGTTGGCGCCCCGGCGGCAGGGGTCGACGACTTCGCGCCCTTCCCAGACTCCGGCGGGCGGGGTCAAGGGCTCTACCGAGACGATGCCCAATCCGGCTTCTTCGTAGGATTCCCGCAGGGCGCTCGCGCGCGGGGTTTCGCCCATTTCCACATGGCCGGCGGGGATGGTGTAGCGGCCGATGGGGTAGCGGCGGCGGCGCATGAGGCAAAAGCGTCTGCCGCCGGGTTCGTCGCGCCAGAGAATGGTGGCGGCGGTGCTGTGAATTAACTCGCCGTCGGAGTCGCGGATTTTCCAGACCATAACCGGGTCGAAGAGGAAGGAACGCTCGAGGGAGTGTTCGCCGTGGGTGTAGAGCTCGGGGGTCCAGGAGCCGGGCGGGATGGGTTCGCCGTCCTGGAGGCAGAACACCTGGGTGGCGGCAAGCTTGCCGGGGGAGGACTCGGAGCCGATGGTCTGACGAATGTTTTGGAGGATGGAGATGCGGTCCATGGCTGGGTGGCTCCTCAGTTGATAGAGATTGGGTGGCGGGGAAACTTTAATTGGAAGGGTTACGCGAGCAAGGGGTTTGAGTTGCTCTGGGGAGCGGGCCGCCGGCCCTGGATTCCGGGCTGGGCCGGGATGACGGGATTGGGGTGTCGACGGTGTCTTGACAGGAGAAAATTTTAAAGCTGGGACATTTTACGACATTTGGGAACATTCGGGATTTTTCCGTTCGGTCGGTCCTGGGGTGGCTTTGTGGTCCGCTGTGTGGAGGGGTTGGGGTAAGTTGGAACGGGCGGGTTAGAATTTTTCGATACTGGGATATTTGGGGACTTTATGGGACATCTTCCGTGGTAAAAACGCCGGTCGGCCGGGTTTTGGTTGGGGTGGGTTGGGGCCGCTTGTTTTACGTCTGTTAATAGTCATGGTAGAGAGTCGTCACCGGAGTTGGCAAGGGGCAAGTGTCACTGGGTCAATGGGTTTTTGGTGGTGGTTCGACGGGCTCACCACGAACGGGGGGTGTTTGATGCGGCCGTCCATTCGCGCTTCGACGGGCGCAGGATGAATGGACTGGCGAGTTGGGGTTGGTGGATTTGGACTGGTTAATCGAAAGCGTTTCCGCGCGAACAGGACCATTGCAAAGTGATGTAATTCTGAGGAAAAGGGACACTTGCCAGCCAAATTTCAACCTGGATTCCCGCCTGCGCGGGAATGACGATAAGTGTTGGTACGAACTTTGCAATCGTCTTGTCCGGGTAAACCAGGGTCTTGTATCTTGACGTAGGTACGGAGGATGTCCTATTAGGAGTTGGGGATTGGGTTTGGCAGGGAGTTTAGACCCCTCGCTATGCTCGGGGTGACAGGGGGGCGGGGACAATCAAAAGGCCCTGACGGGTAAACGGGCCGGGTTCTAATGATGGGGAGATTCACCTATACTTGCCGGAGATTTTTTGGCGATGGGCCGGCGAGCGTTAGGGGGATGAGAAATGGTTGACCGGGATCGGTTGGTAAAGACGCTGGTGGAACTGATTCGGATTGATAGTCCCACCGGGGAAGAGGACGAGATGGACCGGGAGGTCTGCCGAAGGCTGGAGGCCTTGGGGTTTACGGTGCATCACGACGGGTTTAAGAATGTCATCGCCAAGCTGGCGGGGGAGGGAGAGCCTGTGTTGCTGTCGGCCCACCTGGACACGGTGGAGCCGGGACGGGGCATCAACCCGGTGTTGGACGGCGAGGTTTTGAGGTCGGATGGGACGACGATTTTGGGCGGCGACTGCAAGGCTGGAATTAGCATCGTGTTGGAGGCATTGACCGGGGTGGTGGAGTCGGGGCAGCCCCACCTGCCGGTGGAGGTGGCTTTCAGCCGGGCGGAGGAAGGCGGGCTCAACGGGGCCCGCAACATGGACTTCGGCTTGCTGAAGGCAAAACGGGGGGTGGTGCTTGACGGAGAAGGGGCGGTGAACCGGGTTACGGTGTCGGCGCCGTCGCAGAATGTTGTGTTGGCGCAGATTCGAGGCAGGGCGGCCCACGCTGGGTTGGAACCGGAGAACGGGATTTCGGCGTTGGTCATGGCCGCCGAGATTATTACCCGGCTGCCCCTGGGGCGGTTGGACTCGGAGAGCACCTCCAACATCGGGCGGGTTGAGGGTGGCCTGAAGCGGAACATAATTCCGGAAGAAGCGTTTTTGGACGGGGAAATCCGCAGCCGGGACAATGCCAAGCTGGAGCGGTATACCGAAGAGTTCCGGCGGGTGTTCGACGACGTGGCGGCGCGTTACCCGGAGGGGCAGATTTCACTGGACATAAGCAACAGCTATCAGGCCTACAACGTGGGGGAGGACCATCCGGCGGTGGCGATGTTGGGCCGGGCGTTGGCGGAAACTGGCTTGGCGCCGCAGTTGGAAGGCAGCGGGGGCGGGTCGGACGCGAACGTTTTCATGGAGCACGGAATAGCGGCACTGCCGGTGGGGATTGGGGTGAGGGGGTTTCACACCAAAGAGGAGACGGCGTTGGTGCCGGAAGTTGTGCAGGCGGCGGAGGTGTGCCAGCGGATTATCCTGGGGATTTAGAAACTATCTCAAAACGGTCTGAAATAAGGTCTCCACGGTGACGACTTGGGACGTTCCCAAAAGGTAGTAACTGTTCAGAATTAAGGGGTTAGCCCAATCCAAGGTCCGTCATTCCGGCTTAAGGCCGGAATGACGGTTTAATGTCGGGATGACGCCAGCGGATTATTTTGGGGATTTAAGGGGTTTCATAAGAGAGGCCCGATCCAACCGGACCGGGCCTTTTTCGTCTCGTGAAGTTTCGGCTTGGGTTAACCGCCGGTGACGCCAAAGCGGGCCAGCAGTTCTTGCACGCTAACCTGGACCTGGCGGCGCAACTGGGAGGCATTGGCGCGTTCCTGGTCCAAGGCCCGGTAGTTGTCGGCGCTGTAGGGCTGCCAGGTGCTGCGGAGGACCCTTATTCCTTCCTGCTCCCGTTGGATGGCCTGAAGCAGGGAATCGGTCATGGGCTGTAGGAAGGGGGCATGGGGCATACTGCTGGCCAGCGACTCCAGGCCGTCGAGCTGGGTGGAGAACCCAGCCAGGGCAGTGCCCACCGATGCCACGTCGCAATCCCCGTTGGTGGCGCGCCATTGGGAGTAACCGTCGTGGAAGGTGTCCCAGGCGCGCGTGAGGGTCTGGAACTTGGCCTGGAAATCTTCGATTTTGACCAGGTCTTCCTCACCGGCTTCTTCACCGCTGGGCGGGTCTTCCAGCCACTCTCCGACCTTTTCCAAGACCTGGACGCGGGCCTCGTCGGCGTTGGTTACCTGGGAGTCGGCGTCCTCAAATGAGGGAGAGTCGGGCAATGGAGGTTCTTCGCCGTTGCCTTCCTCGTTGGTTCCGGGGTCGATTCCGGCGTCTTTCGGGGGCGGTTCGGGCGTGGGTGTTGGGAGGAAAGGCAGCGAGAAGTCTGGGGGTTTCGCCGGCCCTTCTCCGGCTATGGACTTGTACTCTGCTTGCAGGGCTTCCAGGGCTTCGGTTTCGGATTCGGCGGCATCCCTGAGGTCCCGGATGAGGTTCTTGGTGAAGGGAGCCTCGGGAAGTCCGTCGATGGACTCATGGATGGCTGCCAGGTCGACAAGGATGTCTCCCAAATTGCCGGCGATAGTGGCGGGAGGGGAAGTTTCCCGGTTGTCGCGGAGTTCGAAGTAGGCTTGGTGAATCGATTCCCATTGCTCATTGATTTCCACAAGTTGTTGGTCAAATTCTTCGAGGATTGCCTCGGTATCCACGTCGCCGGCTTCCAGCAGGTCTTCGATGCCGTCGAGGACTTCGGTGCGGGCGGTGATGGAGTCGGACCGGCGTTGGTCCACGGCCTCGAACAGGGTGGAGTCTCCGGGGGACCAATGGTCGCGGAGGCGGCGCAGGGCGGCCTCTTCCTCCTGGGCGGCGGCGATGGCGATGTCGGCCAGATACCGGGTATTGGCGGAACGGGGGAGACCGGCGGCCTGGCGGGTAATGGCGGCGAAATTGGCGGCAAATCCCCGCAGGGCAGCGTCGGCGTCGGCGGGAGCGCAGTAGGCAAGGCCGGACCGCCACTGGTCGAAATCGGTGTGGAGTTGGTCCCAGTCCTGGTCGACCTGCTGGTGGGCCCTGGCAAAGGTCAAGGCCGTCTCAATAGCCTCGGGCGGAATGGGAGTGGGGGATGGCAGCGCCGCGGGGGCGGGAGCGCGGGGAGCGGGAATGGCCGCGGCGGTGCAGGCCACACCCAGGGTCAAGAGTGCGGCGGCGGCCAGCGCCAAAAGCCTAGTTTTGCGAATCATTCGGTCTTATACACCCCTACGTTTTCGTTGACCAGCCCGTTTTGGAATTTACCAAAGGATAGGTAGCCGGTCACGACGGACAGGCTCTGTTCGGTATCGGCCAAGACCACCAGAACGTGCCGGTCCTGACTGCGGTGCAGGGTGATGACGGCGGTGTCCAACGGCTCGATGGCCGGAGCCGACGGAATGGTTACGGCGTCGTCGATGCGGACTCCGTTGGATTGCAGGTAGGCGGCAACCGGTCCGGCGTCATCATAAAGTCCGAGAAAGATGGTGTCGGCGGCAATGTCTTCCTGCCGGCGCAACTGGGACGGCACCTGCATTCGGGCCAAGCTGTTTTTCAACTCGGTGCCGGAGGGGAAAAGGGAAGGACGGCCCAGGAGGATGTCCACGTCTTTCTTGAAGAAAGCGGGGAAGTCGGCCAAGGCGAACCGTTTTTGGCCGCCGGTGAGGAAATCGGCCAGGTTGGAGACCAGTTGGTCGTTGTCGGCGAAGGAGTTGTGGGGCGGGATTAGGAAAGTCAGGTCGTAAAGGCCCAGGACGTTGCGGTTGTCGCCCGCAACCAAGGGAGCGGTGCCCTGGGTTGAGGCCAGCAGGGAGGACTGAGTTTCGGGCGAGGCGAAACCCAGCCGGGACCCGGAGGTCTTGATGGAGCCGGCGGTGTAGAGGACGATTTCGTTGAGGCCCACGGTCACCGGATCGGGCTGAAATTCACGGATGAAGATGTGCTGGAAGTTAATGTCGTAGTCCCGCTGGTTGAAGAGGTAATCGGGCTGGAACTCAAGGCCCAGGGGGGCGGCGATGCTGTTGGCGCTGTGGGAGCGGGTGGGGTCGGCCATCAGCAGGACCCTTCCGCCCTGGTCGATGAACCGCTGCACCACCGCAATTTGCGGGGGGGTATAGGGGTCCCGAGGACCGATGATTATCAGGCTATCTGCGCCGGGCAGTCCCTCTTCCAGCCGGGCCAGGGCGGTGTCGGGGTCGTTGGGCCGGAAATCGCCAAGGAACCGGGTGTTGTAACCCCGGGCGTTGATGCGGGAGAGGAGGGTGGTAAGTTCGACTTGGCGGAACCCGTTGCGGTGAGTGGCGTCGATGGCCACCGTGCCACGCTCGACCGCGCCCTGGGGCTGGTCTACGAAATTGCTGGGTCCGGTGATGGAAGTTGTCTCGGTGAGGGTTTCAAAAGGGAAGTCGGGTGACGGAGGAGGAGCGTATGCGCTGCCCCGGTTGAAATAGAAGAAGGCAGCCAGGAAGACGGTCAAGGCCACCAAAAGGGGGAAAAGCAGGTATTTGGAGACCCGCCGAAGGGTGTTCGTATTACCCAATCCACGTCTCCCTATCGCGCCGGGGGGTTAAGAGTTTACGGAGCATGTCCGGCATATCCTGCGTACATGTAATAGATGTTGGGGCGTTGAATTTCCAGGGGGAAGCCGGGGAGGGGGTCCTCCTGGGCGTCGGTGAGGGCGCCGTTAATCATGAACTCCCGCAGTTCACCCAGGCTGACCTTGCGTTGTTCTTGTCCCTGGCCAACCACGGCGGCGTTAAGGGGTTCACCGCCGGCGTCGAGGGCTGGAAGTCCCAGCAGGGCTGGGAGCAGCAGGTCCGCTTCCTGACCGTCGGAGGCGGCGAAAATGCGGCGAATCTTCTGAACGAAGAGGCGGTCGACTTCCACGTTGACGTCCACCAACTCGTAGTCGGTAATGCCGGCCATTGCAGCGGCCTTTTCGATGGCCTCGGTCTGGTCGCCGATTTCGTCGGCCAGGCCGAGGCGGACGGCCTCCATGCCGGCGTACAACCGGCCTTCCACGAGCTCTTCCTTGCTGATGCGGAGTTTGTCGCCCCGCTCGGTGATGACCATCTGGGCGAAGGACTGTTTCAGCAGGTCCAGGGTGCTGATCCAGGCGCGGCGGTTGCTGCCGAAAAGCTTGTCGGGGCCGGTATAGATGATGTATTCCGGAGCGGTGGCGGGGACGAGGGGCGGCGCTCCGGCGACAACGCCGACGTTTCCCACCAAAGAAGAGGTCTTGACGTAGGAATGGTTGACGCCCATGGCCATCATGAACCCGCCGCTGGCCACGAGGCTGTTCATCACCATGATCACGGGTTTCTCTTCACGGACCCGAGTGGTCTCGATGTAGAGGCGTTCGCTGGAGGTGGCGCCGCCGCCGGGGCTGCTGAGGGTGATTACGACGCCTTTAATGCGGTCGTTGGTGCGGACGTAGTCCAGGTAGGAGGTGATTACGAAGGCCGACTGCTCGTTGATGACGGTGAAAGGGATGGTGATGACGCCAATTTGAGGCTTGCCGGGGTAGAGGTTGAAGAAGACCAATGCCCCGACGGCTACGCCGATGGCGGCGAGTACGGGCAACGAAACCCATGCGCTGGTAAGTAATCTACCAAAGGCGGCAAGTTTTTGCATTCGGCTCCTGGGACCGGGTGTTCCGGGCCTCTGCCGAGGGGTGGCTATTCGGTCGAGCCCGGTACCGGGGGTAGCCGAACAAAAGAGGTTAAGAGATGATACGGTCAGAATTTAACCAGTGTCAACAGTTAAAGTAACTGTTTAGACTTGAGGACGGGGGACCCGCTTTTGAAAAAGCTGCGCAAAACTTTTCCAACTGGCTTGCCTTCGGGCTCTTCTTCGCAAGCTCTCCACAACGACAATTATAAGGCCCTGGTCTTGGGGAACCGGGTTGGGTTGGCGGACTCTTGAACTGTTTCCTCTGGCCCAACGACGCTGGCAGTCTATAATGGGATGGGCATCTCATAAACGAGGATTTCTTAAAACGGTGAAGCGGGTTTACCGTTTCAGGCATGGGGAGATGGAATAATGAAGATGATTTCTTGGAACGTAAACGGGATTCGGGCGGCCCAGCGCAAGGGTTTTTTGGACTGGTTCGGGGAAGAGGGGCCGGATGTGTTGTGTGTACAAGAGACCAAGGCCTCGCCGGAGCAGCTTTCCGAAGAACTGCTGCGGGTGGAGGGTTACCATTCCTACTTTTCGTCGGCGGAACGCAAGGGTTACAGCGGGGTGGCTACTTTCACCAGAGCCGAGCCCAAGGAGGTGAGGCACGGCTTCGGCATTGAGAAATTTGACAACGAGGGACGCACCCTGCGGCTGGACTTCGGGGATTTCGTGCTCTTTAACATCTACTTCCCCAACGGGAAGGCCTCTGACGAGCGGCTGGAATACAAGATGGAGTTTTACGACGCTTTTCTGAAGCATCTGGACCAGCTTCGGGCCGATGGCCGGAACGTGATAGTGTGCGGCGACGTGAACACGGCCCACCGGGAAATCGACATCGCCCGTCCCAAGGCCAACGAGAAGATTTCCGGTTTCCTGCCCATGGAAAGGGAGTGGATGGACCAGTGGATTGCCCACGGGTTTGCCGACACATTCAGGATGTTTAACGAGGAGCCCGACAACTACACCTGGTGGGACAACCGGGGAGGGGCGCGGGCTAGGAACGTGGGTTGGCGGATTGACTACTTCTTCATCAATCAAGGGTTCAAAGAACGGGTCACCAATGCCTTCATTATGCCCGAGGTCATGGGGTCGGACCACTGCCCGATTGGCATCGAACTGGCCGGATAACACATTACCGGCGCGCTGGTATAATAGACCTGCCAAGCGAAGACAAAGGCGCCGCCGCGCGCACCGGTCCGGTTATGGGAAATGGGCGGGTTGTTGAGGCGGTGGACGTTAAAGGATTCCCCGGAGGAGGTTTCTCCAATGGCTGATGAACTGTTCCGGTTGGACGACAAGCCCGAGGCCAACTACATGATTGCCGGTTGGCGGCGGCAGTGGTCCAACGGCGGGAGAATATCCAGCAGGCTGCCCCGATACCTCATCGACAAGCTGGGAGCTCGGAAAATTGGGGAGATGGGGCCGGAGGTTTCCCGGTTGTGCTACCCCTTCCAGGTGGCGGGGACCCATGACGTTTACCGGCCGGCGGCGGCGTTTCAAGACGGGTTGCCGTCGCAGGAAATGCGGCGGGAGAACGAGTATTTTGACGCGGGCAACGGCCTCATCATCTTTCTTGGTGAAGAACCCTGGCAACGGATAGATATCTACGCCGAGAGCTTCTTCCAGGTGGTGAAGGAGTTGGGAATCAAGCAGACGGTGGCGGTGGAGGGCGTGAACGGTCCCGCCCCGCCGGACTTGGAGCGGCGGATTACCTGTACCTACAGCAAACCGGAAATGAAGGAGATGTTGGACCGGTACGGGGTGCAGTTCTCCAGCTATGGCAGCGACGGCCGGCGTGGCCCAACCATTGGGATGGCGCTGGTGTCGATGGCCCATTTCCAGTACCCGGATGTGGAGATGTTCCGGTTTGGAGCTATGGCCCCCATGTACCCCTTCGTCGCGTCTTCCAACCAGCAGCTCAACATTCCCACCGACCGGAAAGCCTTTTACGACATCATGCGGCGGGTGAACGCAATTTTCGATCTGGACATCGA
The DNA here is from genome assembly GCA_965205495.1 of Dehalococcoidia bacterium. Lineage (GTDB taxonomy): Bacteria > Chloroflexota > Dehalococcoidia > Lucifugimonadales > UBA3495 > CATOSK01. The sequence continues at coordinate 2,367,500 of CBDBHA010000002.1, read as the reverse complement.
TCTTTCGGAGCTCCGGACCCGGGGGGAAAAGGAGTCCAATGACCTGCTGACGACGCTGGAGCGGATTAGCTCGACCAACGCGGAGGCCAAGCAGATCATCGACCAGGTACGGGCGGAGTACAGCTACACGCCCTTTGTGCGGCCAGTGGACCTGGACCCAGCATTGGACCAGACGCTGGAAGACATCTTGAGAAACGCGTCGGAGTCGCCGGAAGAGTAGTCTCTCTTTTTGGGGTGGTTGGGGGCCGGTTTTTTTGGCGGAGGGAGTGGGATTCGAACCCACGATGCCCGGAGGCATACCGGTTTTCAAGACCGGCGCATTCGTCCGCTCTGCCATCCCTCCGTTGGGCGACCGATGATTGTTAAACGCAATTCTGGGATGGGGTTATTGATTGTCCGCCGCGCCAAAGGCGGCTTGGCGGAGGACTTTGTTGATGCGGGACTGCCAGCCGGGTCCGGTGGCCCGGAAGTGCTCGACCAAATCGGCGTCGATGCGGATAGTGATGCGTTCTTTGGTTGGCAATTTTTGCTTGCCGCGAGGGCGGCGGGTGAGCTTAACCAACTGAGGGTGAACCTCGACAGCGGGACGGGCCCGGGCGAAGTCCTCTTCGGTCCATTCCGGAGAATCGGGGTCCCTGGCAATGCCGGCGTTGATGGCCGTTTCTTCGTTCCATTGGGCCTCAATCTCCTGGAAGGTCAACGGGCTGTCGACAATTTCTTGAAACGTCCAATGGTTCAAGTCGGGTTTATCGTCCATATCTCATTATCTCTCGACGATTGGACTTGCGGAGACTAATAATCCTTAGGTTTTCCCCACGGTATGTATAGACGACGTGATGAAGGCGGTCTCCGATGTACCCGTGAGCAGCCCAGCGAGACTCACCGGACCGGTCGCTGGGTATTAGTTGGGCACTCTCCCATTGGAATGAGTGAATAGCGGGAAAGTCCACGCCGTGTTTGTGCAGGTTCTCCATCCGCTTGGCCTCATCCCACTCGTACTCCACAGTTTATTTGTACGTACCATTGGTGCCGGTGTCAACTCATCCGGCGTCAGCAGGCAAACCTGGGATCTGACCCGCGGGAGAGGTTTTGGGGATTTACCTCCTAATCAACCGATAAACCCAAGCTTAGGTGTCGTAGAGACCTTCGTCGGAGAAGAAGGGTTTTTCCAGGTCCGGGTCGGGGACTCCCATGATTTGGTTGGTGTGGAGGCGGCAGGCCCGGTTCCAGAGGACGATGATGGCGTTGTTGATCCGGTCCTGGGGGAACCGGAAACCGTATTTTTCGTAGGCCCAGCCGCTGTAACCCGTCCCGAAGAATTCTTCAAGAAAAGGGGTGGGCTCGGCGTCGCCGGTGCAGGCCACCAAGATTTCCGAAGGAGCTTCGGAACAGAGCAGGCCCGGGTTGTTGAAGGCTAGCTGGAGGAACTGCTGCTCCTGGGCGGCATCCATTTCCCCCCCCTGACGCATTTAAAAGAATCGGCCTTCAGACAGGTTGACGGGTCTCCGGTGGTTGACCCTGGGCCTGCGCTGAAGGCCGACGTTAACGCGGGTCCAACCGGTTTAGAGGTTCATCTGGGGGACCAGGTATGACTGAAGCTTGTTGTAAATCTGCAACCGGCTGCGCTGGTTGTCCACCACGATGAGGCGGCTCTTCACGGCGTCGTAGGCCAGGCCGGTGGGCACGGCGAACTTCCACTCGGACTCCGTGTTCTTGAGGTCGACTTCCCGCCGGCGCTTGATGTAGTCGGCGTTGGAGTCGACGGTCATCTGGGCCCATTTGGAGAGCTGCTGCGCGTCCCCATTGAGGGTGATGATGAACTTGCCGTCCTTGTCGAAGGCGTGGACCTGGCCCGGATGGAAGCCGTTGTGGCCCCAGTCGCAGACGTAAACGTCGCCCTGGGGGTCCACCGCCACGTCGGTGGGGCTGTTGAGACTGCCGCGGCCTTCACCGGGCTGGCCGAACTGGGCCACCCATTCGCCGCCTGGGGTGAATTTTTGTACCCGGTCGTTGCGATGGTCGGCCACGTAGACGCAACCTTCCTGGTCGACCGTGAGGCCCCAAGGGGAGTTGAACTGGCCGTTCTCGGCGCCCTGGCCGCCCCAGGAAAGGAGGAACTGACCGTCCTTGGTGAACTTCCGGACCTGGTGGCTGCGGCCGTCGGTCAGGTAGATGTTGTCGTCGGCGTCGGTGGTGATATTGGCGACACCGTGGGGCTGCCCGTCTTCCTTCTCCAGCGCGCTCCAACTGGTCTGGAAACTGCCGTCCTGGTTGAAGACGGAAATCCGGTTGAGCCATTCATCGGAGACGTACACGTTGCCCTGACTGTTCACGGCAACGCCGGAACCCCAGATGAACTCGCCGTTGTTGCTGCCGTATTTGCTGAACTCGCCCAGGAATTCCTCGGCGCCTGGAGTGGCGCCAAGGGAGATGCGGCTGACCCGGGCGCCGATGCCGGTGCGGTTCCAGGCCACGTTGGATATGCTTTCGCTGCCCCGGTTGACCACGAAGACCACGTCGTCCTGGCCCAAGGCAACGGAAACCGGTTGGCTGAATCCCATGCCGGACTGGGCGCCCCGACCCACCGAGTGACTGTAGTCGTAGGTCCTGCCGGCTGCCATCTGTGTTAGCATATTTCACCTTTGGTTATGGTTAAATCTTTGCCCTGGGAAAAAACGCTTATCGCTATTCCGAGGTTATACGGATCTGTCCGATCAGTTTCTTGGGGACCAATCGTTCCTCGACGGGATCAACCTTCAGAGTGAAAATTTCCAGTGTGGTGGACCCCAGCAGGTATTGTCCCTCCGGGCCAAAGATGACTGGGCAAGGATATTCCCGGTCGTCAATGGCGATGTTGGCTATGCCGAAGCCGTATTCCACGACACTGCCATCGGCCAGCCTGTAATGCACTTGTTCCGAGGGCCTTACGTTCATCTTGGACAGAAACGATCCGGGCAACATGGAGTGAACTGCCTCGGTGTCCACCATCGCTTCTACCGGGGTCAATTCCCCGCCGTCCAATCGGCCGATACCCACGTTAACGGTGAATGTGCCCATGTTTAGACGAAGGCGGGCTTTTCGAAGACGCCGCCCACCAGCGGGTTGGCGTCCAGGCCCATCCAATTTTCCAGGATGGTGGAGTAAACGCTGCGGAAGTCCATGTTGGGGACCAGGTCGCCCTGTTCCAGGTCTTCGGGAGCGGTGGAGGGGTATTCGCTGTACTCGCCGCCCTTGACGCTCTCGCCCAGGACGAAGGCCACGCCGCCCGCGCCGTGGTCGGTGCCGGAGCCGTTGTCGTGGACCCGGCGGCCGAACTCGGTGAACACGAGCATGATGACGTTGTCCCCGGCGTTGTTTTCACGCAGATCGTCGAAGAAGGACTCGACGCCTTCGGAAACGTCCTTCCAGAGCTTGTCGTGCATTCCAACCTGGTTGGAGTGGCTGTCGAAGCTGCCGTGGTCGCAGTAGAAGATGCGGGTGCCCAGGTTGGCCTGGTGCACTTGGGAGATGCCCTTCAGCTTGGTAGCCAGCGGCGTATCGGGGTACTCGACATTGGAGGAGTACTGTTGGGGGGCCACCTTCAGGATGTCGGCGGCGGCGAGGGAATCCAGGCCGGTCTGGCCCAGGTAGTCCATGACGAAGCCGGAGCCGATGGTGGGGGAATAAAGGCGGCTGAACCGGTCGATAATCTTGTTGCGCTGTTCCCGCTCGGTGATGCCGGTAAGCATACCAAAGTTGTTCAGGTCGTCGACGCAGGATACCGGAACCCCGGGGAGGGCCAGGGCCCGAAAGAGGCTGGGGCCGAAGCTGACGGTGGTGACCACGTTTTCCTTGTTGGGGTCGATTTCCCGGGTGGCGCGGCCCAGCCAGCCCTCGGTGCCCAGCTTGTCCGGCTCGCAGGTGTGCCAGATGTCCATGGAGCGGAAGTGGGAGCGGGGGGAGTTGGGGTAGCCGACGCCGTGGATGATGGCCAAGCTGCCCTGGTCCCACAGGTTCTTGATGGGGCCCATTTCCGGGTGGAGGCCCACCTTATCGTTGAGCTTGATTACCCGGTCCTCACTGACGCCCACGGTGGGGCGGTTGTCGTAGTAGCGAGGGTCGGTGAAGGGAATGACGGTGTTGAAGTAGTCGTTGCCGCCGCTGAGCTGCAAAACCACCAGCACCGGGTCTTTAGTCGTCGAGGTCATTTGCTGTTAACTCCTTCTGGATTCTTGGTTGCTGCGTCGACGCGGGGCTAGGCGTATTGGTAGTCCCGGAGGGAGACAATTAGTTGCAGCATTTCGGAGATTCGGTCTCCGGCGGCGGCCTCGTCGTTCCAGTTCAGCGGGCCGGTGACGTCGGCATGGGCGATAAGTTCCTGGCGGGTCTCGGGGTTGACCTCCAAGGGTCCCATCAGGTCCAGGCAGGTGTCGACAAATGCGCCGGTGGACAGATCGCCCTGGGCCCTGAGCCGGTTTATGATGGACTGGACGCCGGGGCGTTCCAGGTCGCCCACCAAATCGGCGGTGAAGTTGATGCGGCGCATCAGGGAGCCGCTGTTAATCCACTCGACGCCGGTGTGCCAACCCTCCACGCTGGGGGGATTGAGCAGGTCTTGGCCCATGTACTGGGCCTGGCGGGAAAGCTCGCCGATGCCGGGGGCCGGGAAGCCGTAGCCGCCCACCAGCTTCATGGTGCCGACCACCACTTCGGCCGGGTTCTTGAGGCGGGCGAAGCGGGCTTCTTTGAAGAAATCGGAGTTGAAGAGGACCCGCAGAGTGGCTGTGATATTGTAGTCCGACTCTACAAAGGCTTCGGCTAGGGCGTCGATGGCGTCCTGGTCCCGAGGAGGGGTCACCGCCCACGCGGGCACCTGGGCCTCGTCGGCCACGAAGTAGTTGTAGAGGTGGCGGGCGATGAAGGTGGCGGTGGCGGGATGGGCGCAGACGATGTTGATGATGTCGTCGCCGTTGAGGTTGCCGGTCTCGCCCAGGAAGGTCTTCTCGGTGTTGTCGTGGTCCGCGGCCAGGTAGGTGAAGTTCCAGTCGTGGCGTCCCAGGGGGCCACGGGGGAGCTTGGGCTCGATGGTCCAGCCGGTGAAGGCGCGGGAGGCCTCGCGGACATCGACCTCGGTGTAGTTGCCGACGCCCATGCTGAAGAGTTCCAGAAGCTCGCGGCCCCAGTTCTCGTTAACGGCGTCGGCGTGGTTCTCGCAGTTGTCCAGCCAGTAAATCATGGCCGGGTTCTGGGAGAGTTCGAGGATTAGGTCCTTGTAGCTGCCCATGCCCTTTTCGCGGAACAGGGCGACCATGCGGGTGATTTCGTCGTAGTGGTCGACCTTGGAGACACCGGTGGCGAAGACTTGGTGCCAGAAGAGGGCCATCTTCTCTTCCAAGGGGCGCTGGGTATTGACCATGAACCAGAGCCATTCGGCGGCGCCCATGCCGGGCAGGGTGCCGGGCTTCCAGGTCCAGGGGTGGTAGCGGACCAGTTCGTAGCGGTCCAAGGCGGGTTGGCTTTCCGGGTTAAGCAGCTCCTCCACGGTGGCTTCGTAGCCCCGGGCGGCGCGCTCTTCCAGCTCCTCCCTGGTGGCTCCGAAACCGGCGCGGCGCATCAGGTGGGCCATCAAGGCAATATCCTGGCTAGCCATAGGTGTCCTCCGCAAAAATATTTTCAGGGTGGGATTCGAGCAATTCGTAGTTGATAAAGATTATCGGCCCGCTTTTGGGGGAATGTCAAATTTGAGGGATGGGGTAACTGTTCAGAATTAAGGGGTTAGCTCAACCCAAGGTCCTTCATTCCGGCCCCCGTATCGGGTACGGGGCCGGCTTTGAGCCGGAACCCAGAATGGTTGGGGAAAGAACAGCGTTCGAAATGACCGGGATTCCTGCTCAAGGCCGGAATGACGGTTTAATGTCGGGATGAATCATCAATTCTGAACATTTACGCTTCCTGCTCCCATCAGCCGCAGCGCCTTTGGGTAAAGCCTGCTTGCCGGCGGAGGGTCAGTTTGGGACTCCTACCGGCCTTGCCATTGTGTCCCATTCTGTCCCATTTGGCCTCGGCGGCGGATTTTGGATTGGATTTTATGGAGCCCTTGGACAGGCTGCGGGTGATGTTAGGTGTTTTTAGTTTAGAGGGGCGGCGTTGGTGTTGGGAAGGGGCAAGTGTCATTAAAGCAGGGTTTTTTAATTGTCGTTGTGGGGAGTTTGCGGCGGCTAGTCCGGGGCAAACCGGCTGGCGGCGATGGATTTTAGATTCCTCCCTACGGTCGGAATGACAGGGAGAGGGCTCGGAATGACAGGTAGAGGGGTCGGAATGTCCCCCCCTTCGACCGGGGCTCAGGATGATCCTTCGACGGGGCTCAGGGCGGGCCTTCGACATGCTCAGGATGATCCCTTCGGCGGGTGGTTCGTCCTTCGACGGGGCTCAGGATGGAAGGGCTCACCATGATGGCTCAGGGTGAAAGGGGGGTTGGGGATAATTAAAAGACCCTGGTCATTAAAGGGGTTTTGGGCGTGATGCTGGACAGGGGTGAGGTTTGGGCTTATGAGCTGGGAAACTGCGCCGGCGGAGAAGAATTTGGATTCCTGGGCTGAAAAGCGGGCCGGGAAATCCGTGGCAAGACAAATTTGTGGGCTTTGCCGGAGTTGGAAAAGGGCTGTTGAGAGATACTGGGACGGGGTTTAAGAAGGGTTTAAGAAGGGTTTAGAAACTATCTCAAAACCAACTGGCCCTCCTGACGTATCGGCATCGCTGACCGGAGCGCCTAGATTCCCGCCTTCGCGGGAATGAGGGGTTGGGTGCCGCGCTGCGTTTTGAGATAGTCTCTTAGTCTTTTGGGTTGAGGGTGGGCAGTCCCTCTGCCGCGGCGGTGTCACACAAGCGTTGGTCGGCGCAGACGAAGGTTAGAGGAGGGGTTACCCTTGAGCGCACGTAGATGCAACCCGCCAGTTGTAAGGAGTCATACGCTCGAAGGGGGTAGAGGTCCAGAAGCCGGGAGGCTTCTTCCATTACTGCCGGGGTAGCAGGTTGGGTTAGGTACCTGGAGGCTACATCATCAAGAACTTGCGAAATTACCCGGTTGGCATCTTGAAACGAAACGTTGCCTTCCCGTTGCTGGCGCCTGACGGCCGAGCGAAACTCAAGGAGGGATAAATCGAGGATAACGATACTGTTATGGTTTGAATCTTGGGCGATCTCGATAACCTTGGGGGTCCCTTCCTCATGGACGTATAGCTTGACCAACGCGCTGGTGTCGAAAAAGAAACTGGGCACAATCGATTTCTACCGCCGGGCTTCGATGACCGTTGCGGAGAGAGAGCCGCCTCGAATAGTTATGGGTTCAAACCCGGCGGCAAACTCGGGTGCAACCGGGGGAACTTGAAGCCTGGGGTGTCCCCGATTTACCCGAATCGCGGTGACGGGATACAGCGGGTTGTCGGGGTTGGGAACTTGTGAAGTGAGAACCAACCGGTCTTCGGTAGCTCTCCGCAAAACCGCGCCGCTTTTGCGGATGTCACCGGCCCATTGGAGTCCACAATCGGGAAGAAATTGGTCTCGAAACCATTTAAGTCCCACGAAGTGCCGTTGCTGCTCGGCGGCCTTGAGTTGGTCTACCAGGTCATCTGCCGCTTGTTCCCAGTCGAAATCACCGGGGGATTCTGCGGGTTGGGAAGGCAATTGTTCATCGGGCATATCGTATTGGGCGGCTTCGGCAGCGGTTTCTATGGGGACGAACCGGATAACGATTTCGCAGGTGTCAGGATTGAAATAACTGGAATCGGCGTCTTGCCTGACTTTGCGGCCGCCGTCACGATAGCGGAGGCTAACCTGGGGATCGCGCTCATCGCAAGGGAAAAATCTGAGGCCAGCCAATTCATGCGGGAGAGAAGCGCCTGGCAAGTTGGCTAAACCCTCTTCGATAATGGACTGAATGTCTCTAATTTTCATTTATAAGCTCTATATTTACTTTGATTTATCTCAGTAAGAACTTTACTCAATCTTTTGTCAAGCGTTAACCGGGACGGGGTTAGGGGGGTTTTAATCGTGGTTGTGGGGAGCTTGTGACGAAGGATCCGTGGGCAAACCGGCTGGCGGCGATGGATTTTAGATTCCTCCCTGCGGTCGGAATGACAGGTTGGGGGGTAATTCCGAGCCCCTAAATTACCCCCATTCGACGGGCTCTGATGAAGGAGTTAGCCCAACCCAAGGGGCGTCATTTCGGCCCCCGTTTCGGGTATGGGCAGGCTTTGAGGCGGAATCCAGAATGGTCATGGAGAAGCCAGGGTTCGAAATGGCTGGGATTCCTGGATTCCGGCTCAAGGCCGGAATGACGGTTTTATGGCGGTTTTGCGCATCAATTCTGAACACTTACCCGGGAGTGAAACAGGACGATTGCAAAGCGATGCAATTCTGAGGGAAAGGGAGGCTTGCCAGGCCAGGTACGGCCTGGATTCCCGTCTGGGCGGGAATGACGATAGGTGTTCGTGGGGACTTTGCTATTGTCCTGGGGACTGGGTTAGGGGCTTTTAATTGTCGTTGTGGGTAGCTTGTGACTAAGAATCCGTGGGCAAACCGGCTGGCGGCGATGGATTTTAGATTCCTCCCTGCGGTCGGAATGACAGGTAGGGGGCTCGGAATGACTCCCCAATGCCCCTATTCGACGGGCTTAGAATTAAGTAGTTAGGCCCAAACCCAAGGGGCGTTATTCCGGTCCCCGTAAAGGAACGTTACGAGCTATTCTCAAACAACTCGAAATTGCATGGGAGGATTGTTGATGGTGCGATACGCTTTTCCTTGCAACATCGTTGAGGATTACGATGAAGGTGAGGGATTTGTCGTCACCTTCCCTGATGTGCCAGAGGCCATAACCGGAGCGGAAACCTGGGAGAAAGCGTTGGAAATGGCAGAGGATGCCTTGGGTGTCGCATTGGGTATGTATGTCGCGAATCACCAAGATGTTCCCATGCCGGGTCCGGTTTTTGACGGGGCGACGCTGGTCTCAGTTCCTTTGGTAGTAGCGGCGAAACTAGCCCTTTATACCGCAATGCGGGACAAGGGTTTAACGAATGTTGCCCTGGCCGAGCGTTTGGGAGTTAACGAAACCGCTATTCGCCGGCTCGTCGATCCCGGGCATCGGTCCCACATTGACCACGTGCAGAACGCACTCCACAAAATCGGGTATTCGGCGGCAATTGATTACCAACCTTTGAGGAGCAATGACATGAACGACTTGTGGGTTGGGCTAACTCCTTCATTCTGACATTCTGAACAGTTACTTGGGACTGGGTGTTGATGGCGGGTTGCCGGGCGAGGCCGGGCGGTTTCCAAGGTAAATTTACCCGAACATTTCCTGGTGGTGGGTGTACCAGTCGCTGGAGAAGGTTTGCTGGGGGTCGTGGCGGAGCTTGGCGGCTAGGAACTCGGGGAATTGAGGATAGGCCCGTTCAACCTGGTCTTTGCGGGCCCAGCGGTGATAGGTGAGGTAGAAGGCCCCATCCCAGTTTAGAGCGCAGTCGATGAGGCCCTGAAACTGGTTTCTGGCTTTTCGGATGCCTTCGGGAGAGTGCTCCACCAGCAGGTTGAAGATGACGCAGGCGTAGTCCTGCTTGGCCCACCGGAGAAAGGTCTCGTTTTCGGCCTGGATTAGGCGGATGGTGCCGTAGATTAGGTTTGCCTCCGTCCCGACGAGGGTTTTCCTGGCGGCGGACATGAACTCCACCAGGTTGCCGCGGGGGACGTAAAGCTCGGAAATCATCAGCGAGGCGTAGGTCTGCCAGCCCAACTGCCGGTTCAAAAGATCGCCGGCGTCGGGCAGGTAGGGGCTGAACTGGTGGTCGTCGGACCAGTAGAGTTGGCCGTCGGTCTGCAAATAGTGGCCGGCGTACTCATCGTAAGCCCGGGCCTTGTCGGTGTGGGCCAGGACGTAAAGGCGGGTCCAGTCTTCGGTGGACAGGCCCAGTTGGACGCCGGAGGATTCCTGGGATTCCTCGGCGTGAGAATAGGTAGACATGATGCCCGCAGCCATAAAATCGTTGGAAGTTTCGCCGGTCTTGTATTGGAAGTCGCCGTAGGTCGCGCCCAGGCGGGTCTGTTCCTCCAAGCTGGGGATAACTTCTTCTAGGGGAATTTCCCGGACCCGGCGGACCAGGCGTTGGCGTTCTTGGAGCTTGAGCTGGATGGAGTCGATGAAACCGAAGAGCCCGTAACCGCCCACTGCCAACCCGAACAGTTCCGCGTTTTCCTGGCGGCTGCACAAGATCCGCCGGCCTTGCGGGGTGGTCAGGTAGAAAGCGTGGATGTCGCCGACAATGGGGCGGCGGCCCAGAACCCTTCCGTGGATGTTGGAGGAGAGGGCTCCCCCCAGGGAAAGGTGGTCGGCGCCCGTCTGCTTTTGAATGATGGACAGGGGTTGGGACCGGCCTTGCTGGGCATTTTGCAGCCAATTTACCAGGCGCGGCCAGGTGACGCCGGATTGGACCCAAACGGTCTTGGACTCGGCGTCCAGGGGGCCAATGCCGGTGAGGGCGGCGGAACTCAGGGAAATGCCGCCGCGCTTGAACTGTTGGCCGCCCATTGAATGGAGGGCCCCGGCGGGGCAGAGGGCGATTTTATCGTCGATGGCCCGCGATATGGCCTCGCATACCCCCGCCGGGTCTTCAGGTTGCACGACGCGGAGCACCGGGGTGGAGTTGAGGCGGGACTGGACGTCGTTAAGAACAGGCATAGTTCTCCATGTTTTCCTTAAATGGTAACGGGACGCAGGATGAAAAGGTTAGGGCAAAGGGGCCGGTTATGGACGAGGGTACGCAGGCGGGCGGCCTCCGGTTCCACCGGGTTTGGGCCCGGCAATTTTGCTTGACACCCCTAGGGGCCGATGCTAAAGTCGGCCAGTGGTAATGCACTCGCATTACGGCGCAGGGAAGCGGTTGCCGCAACCCGGTCCGCACCGAAAATACCCCCACTAAGGAGGACTGGTTATGCCCCCAGAAATTATGAGGGGACTCAAGGACGTTTACCTTGATACCACTGAGTCCAGCTTCATTGATGGGACGGAAGGAAAGCTGTTGTACCGCGGGTACAACATCCATGACCTGGCCGAAAGGTCGACTTTTGAAGAGGTCATCTACCTCCTCCTTTATGCAAATCTCCCCAATAAGCAGGAATTGGCCGATTTCGACGCCGTTTTGCGAGACAACCGGCGCATCCCCGACGAGGTTATCCAGGTGTTGGACCTGGTTAAAGCCAGCCACCCCATGGATGCCCTGCGCACCGGCATATCCGCGTTGGCGGCCTTCGACCCGGAGACCGGCGACAACTCGGTGGAAGCCACCATCCGCAAGGGAATCCGGCTCACCGCGATGGGGCCGACCCTGGTGGCGGCCCACCACCGGCTGAGGCAGGGACTGGAGCCGGTCGCTCCCAACCCGGACCTGACCCACGCCGGCAACTTCCTTTATATGCTGTTCAACGAGCTGCCTGAAGAAGAGACGACCAAGCTGCTTGATGTGGACTTCATCCTCCATGCTGAGCACGGGGCCAACGCCTCGTCCTTCGGGGCTAGGGTCACGGCCTCCACCGTTTCGGACCTGCATTCCGCGGTGACCACCGGGGTCGGGGTCTTGAAGGGCCCCTGGCACGGCGGCGCGGCGGAAGAAGTCATGAAGATGGCCCTGGAGATCGGCCAGCCGGAGAACGCGGCGGAGTACTGCCGGAATATCCTGGACAATGGCGGCCGCATCATGGGCTTCGGCCACCGGGTATACCGGGCTGAAGACCCCCGGGCCCGCCACCTGCGGGAACGTTCCCGTCTCTTGGGCGAGAAGCTGGGGCAGCCCCATTGGTTCCAGATTCTGACCTACCTGGAAGAGGAAGTCATGGTGCCCTACCGGTCGCGGGGCATCTTTGTCAACGTGGACTTCTTCGCCGGTTCCATCTACTACCTTTTGGGGATTCCCGACGACCTGTTCATCCCCATCTTCGCCTTGGGACGGATTCCGGGTTGGTCGTTGCAGTGCACCGAGCAGTTCAAAAACAACATCCTCATCCGCCCACTGCTGGAATACACCGGGGAGATGGACCTGGAGTACGTGCCCATCGACCAGCGGTAACAACCGGACGGGAAATGTATGCGAGTTTCGAGGAGGGCCGGTTGGCCCTCCTTTTTGTATGGGGTTGTTCCTTTGAAGGGGTGGGCCCTTGGGGAAATAATGTTCTTGAACCAAGACATTTGGAGTAAGAAAAATGCCGGGCCAACTCTTCACTGAATACTTTCTTGGCGAGGGCATACGGGAAACGGCGGAATGGCGGGGACCGGTCGGCGGGCCCGGCGGGCTGGAAGGTTTCAAAAAATCCCTGTCGGGCCGAATGGACCAATTGGCCCGTTTCAGCGACCCCAACGAGTCTTTAACCGAGCAGGACCTGGTCCGGCCCGTTTTTGACCTCCTGGGTTGGACCGATTACCTGCCGCAACAGGGGATAAACCGCAACGAAGACATCCCCGATCATCTGCTGTTTGCCGATGGTGAGGCCAAAGAGAGGGCCGGAGTCAGGAACAATCCGCAGGAAAGGTATGCGGATGCCCTGGTGGTCCAGGAAAGCAAGCGGTTTGGCCTGCCCTTGGATATGAGGGACCAGGGCGACAAGGTGCAGAGGAGCACCCCCCACGGGCAACTCCTGCGGTACTTGTCCACCACGGAGACCGTTTCCGACGGCCGCATCCGGTGGGGAATCCTGACCAACGGGGCTGTATGGCGCCTTTATGACCACCGGGCGCGGCCCAGGGCCACGGGCTATTTTGAGGTGGACCTGCGGAAAATATTGGAGGAAGGGAACGATGCCGCGTTGCGGACATTTCTGCTGCTCTTCCGTCGAGAATCTTTCCTGCGGCAAGGCGGGGTTGCCACTACTTTCCTGGAAGACGCCATCTCCGAAGGGCGGCGGTACGAGCAGCAAGTTGCCCAGGACCTCTCTGGGGTGGTGTTCCAGAGTGTCTTCCCGGACCTGGTCAATGCGTTAGCGGCGGAGTCCGGCGCTAACCTGGCCGAGGTGCGGGACGCGGCGCTGGTTTTCCTCTACCGGCTGTTGTTCCTGCTCTATGCCGAGGACCGCGGCCTCCTGCCGGTCAACGATCCGCGCTACGATGATTATGGGCTGCGGAAACCGGTGCGGGATGAAGTCGCCGCCAGAATGGCCCGGGGAGACACGTTCTCCGCTGCGGCGACGAATTATTACAACCACCTGACGACGCTGTTCCGGCTTATAGACCAGGGGGACCCGTCCATTGGATTGCCGCCCTACAACGGCGGACTTTTCGCTCCGGCCGCGGCCCAAGTCTTGGAATCGGTCCGGCTGCCCGACACGGTGGTCGCCAAGGTTATCCATGACCTTAGCCATACCAGCAAAAACCTGGGAGGCGGGACTTCTAGGCGTTTCGTCAATTATCGGGACATGTCGGTCCAGCAGCTTGGCTCGATTTACGAGCGGTTGTTGGAGCGGGAACCGGTGCGCAACCGGGACGGCACGGTGACCATTCGGCCGAATCCCTACGCCCGGAAGGACACCGGCAGCTTTTACACACCCCAGGAATTGGTCGACTTGATAGTTGAAAAGACCCTGGGTCCCCTGGTGGATGAGCGGCTGGGCGCCTTCGAGGAGAAGTCTAAACAACTTTCTTCCGACCGCCGCAGTTTGAAGGAGCGCCAAAGGATCCTGACCGCTATGGACCCGGCGGCGGCGGTCCTGGACCTAAAGGTGCTGGATCCGGCCATGGGCAGCGGTCACTTTCTGGTGACCGCCGTTGATTTCCTGTCGGACTACATCGCCGACTTGACCGAGTACGCTCCGGCGGTCCCGGAGTGGCTGGACGGCGAGTACGTTTCTCCCCTCGCCCGATCAATCGATACTATCCGAAACGAGATTCTAACCCGGGCCCAAGAGTCCAATTGGGTCCTCAACGAGACCCAGCTAACCGATCAGGCCATCATCCGCCGCATGGTCCTCAAGCGTTGCATTTACGGGGTGGACAAGAATCCCCTAACGGTGGAATTGGCGAAAGTCTCCCTTTGGCTGCACAGTTTTACCGTGGGCGCTCCGTTGTCCTTTCTCGACCACCACCTGCGCTGCGGCGACTCCCTGTTGGGCCTCCGGGTTATCGAGGGCCGGGAATCACTGCAACGGCTGGGCGGTTTGTTTGCCGCCGGGGCCATTCAGGCAGCGGAGAACGCCACCAATCAGATGCAAGAAATTGAGGAGATGTCCGACTCGGACATTTCCGAAGTTCGGGAATCGTCCATGCTGTTCGAGAGCGTGGAACAGACCACCGCCGGACTGCGGGGGGTGCTGGACTTTTTCTGCGGCGTGCGGTGGGTTGAGGCGGGAATGAGCAAGAAGGAGACCGCCGCCTACGAGACCGAATTGAACGGCCTGCTGGGAGAAGATTCGGCCAACGTCTTCGCCCTGTTGTCCCAGGGCCCCGCCAATCTGGCTGCCGGGCAAACCGTTGAGTCCGGCGGCGGCATGGAACGCCTCGATATGATGTGGCAGGAGGCGATGTTCATTGCCCGAAAGGAAAGGTTTCTCCACTGGGAAGTGGCCTTTCCCGGGGTCTGGCGCGGCTGGCAGGACCACCAACCCCAAGGAGGCTTTGACGCCGTCATCGGCAACCCGCCCTGGGACCGCATCAAGTTGCAGGAAGTGGAATGGTTCGCCACCCGCTCGCCGGAACTGGCACTAGCCCCCACGGCGGCGGCGCGGCGGGCCGCCATCAAAGAACTGCGGGACACCGGAGACGGCTTGACGGCAGAGTTCGATACCGCCAAAGGGCAGGCCGACACTCTGGGCCGTCTGGTGCGTACCTCGGGCCATTATCCGCTCCTGGGCGGCGGGGATATCAACCTCTATTCGTTGTTTGTTGAGCGGGCCACCAAACTCCTCAAGCCGGATGGAATGATGGGATTGTTGACACCTTCGGGAATCTACGCCGACAAGACGGCGGCCAATTTTTTCAAGTCGGTCACTGGCAGCCAACGGGTCGCAGGCATCTACGACTTTGAAAACCGGAAGATTTTCTTCAAGGACGTTCACGCGTCATTCAAGTTCTGCGCCCTGATAGTTGGCGGCGGCAGCCGTAAATTCGATGAAACCAAATGCGCGTTTTTCCTGCAGGACCTTCAGACCATTAACGACCCGGACCGGTGTTTCCCGTTAGCTGCGGAGGATTTTTCGCGGGTGAACCCGAACACCGCGACGGCCCCCATCTTTCGGACCCGGCGGGACGCGGAAATTACGCTGGGCATTTATGAGCGGCATCCGGTGTTGGTGGACCGGTCGAGTGGGGAGGAACGCCGAGCCTGGCCGGTGAGATACGTTCGAATGTTCGATATGACGAACGATTCCCACCTGTTCCTGACCGCAGCGCAGCTTGAGGGAGATGGTTTTTACCCGGTGGACGGCAACCGCTGGAGAAAAGGCCACGAAGTATATGTGCCTTTATATCAAGGGAGAGTTATCCACCAATTCGACCACCGTGCCAACTCAATTGGCGTTAACTTCCAGAGTACGCATAACCCGTACCTCAGCCAGGAGGTTACCTTAGTGGAGCACACTGACCCAGAGTTTTTGCCTCACACTCAATATTGGGTATCCGATGCGGCTGTTGAATCAAGGTTGCCTGGAGCTCGTGGGTTCAATTTGGCCTTCCGTGACATTGCACGGCCAACGGATATGAGGACGGTAATAGCCACAATAGTACCCAATGCGGGGCTCGGCAACACGCTGCCATTGCTCCTTGGCGAATCTGCTTTACTTTCATCGCCGGAATTGCAATCAAGCGTCAAGTCGATTTTCGGAGCCATCAGTATGGCCTGTCTTGTCGCAAACATGAACGCATTTGTCCTTGATTTTGTTGCCAGACAAAAAGCCCAAGGTACACACGTGAATTGGTATATCTTGGAACAACTCCCGGTAATTGCTAATGAGACGTACGAACAGATATTTGGGAATAAGACGGCCCGGGAGATAGTCCGCGACCACGTGCTCCGGCTCACCTATACCGCGAACGACATGATTCCCTTCGCCCGGGACCTGGGTTACGACGGACCGCCGTTCATCTGGAACGAAGAGGAACGCCGCCATCTCAGGGCCCGGTTGGATGCCCTCTACTTCCACCTCTACGGCCTCTCCCGCGACGACGCGGGTTACGTGATGGACACCTTCCCCATCGTGCGCCGGGAGGATGAGGCCGCGTTTGGCCGGTACCGCACCCGCGAGTTGGCGCTGGCCTACATGAACGCTCTGGAGGCGGGGGACACCGAGATGGTAATTGCTCTTTAGTCAGGGAACCGCCGGCCCTTTGAGGTTGAACGGTTAGTTTTTATGACCGCCGAAGCAGAGATACGCCGCCGTATTGAAGAACGGGGAAAAATCACCTTTGCCGAGTTCATGGAGGTTGCCCTCTACTGGCCGGAGGGTGGGTATTACATGGCCAGGACTCTTTTTGAAGGGGAGATTGCCCCCCATACCCCCCTGGGCGGGGGGCAATCCCCACCACCCTCCTCGGATGAAGGACCTTTTGGCGCGGCGGGCGACTATTACACCAGCCCCATGGTCCACCCCGCTTTTGGGGCTTTGCTGTCGGTGCAGCTTTTCCAGATGTGGCAGGTATTGGGAAAGCCAAAGCCCTTTGCGGTGGTGGAGTTGGGTTGCGGCAACGGCCAGCTCGCGCGGGACATCCTCGCCCAGAGCCGGCGGTTGCCGGACGGGTTTGCCGGTTGTTTGGAATACGTTGGTGTTGATCGGCGGGCTGCGGCAGGGACGCAAACAGCAGGGGCGCAACTACCGGAGGAGGGTTTTCGGGTGTTGGGGCCGGGAGTTTCGCTCCAAGGGTTGACGGGATGCGTTCTTTCCAACGAGCTGTTGGACTCCTTTCCGGTCCACCAGGTACGTTGGTCCCGGGGGAAGCTGTGCGAGGTATATGTCGCGCTGGAAGCCGACGAGTTGGTCGAGGAGTTGGGGGCGCCCTCGACGCCCGGATTGGCGGAGCGGTTGAACGGGTTGGGCATCCAACTGGAAGAAGGGCAAACCGCCGAGATAAACCTGGGGTTGGCGGACTGGGCGCAGGGAGCAGCCCAAATGCTGGAGGCCGGGTTTGTGTTGACCATCGACTACGGCCGGCCGGCGGTGGAGTTGTACTCGGCCCGGCTTAGGCCCCGGGGATCGCTGACCACCTACTACCGGCAGGTCCAGACCGATGCCCCGCTGCGGAGAATCGGCCGTCAGGACATTTCGGCCCAGGTGGACTTTTCCTCGGCGCGGCTGGCGGGAGATGCCGCCGGGCTGGAAACGCTGGGGTTGACCAACCAGGCTGGTTTCCTCCGCAGCCTGGGGTGGGAAAGCTTTAGAAGCAGGCTGGGGGGGTTGGGACTGGCGCCTGGGGAACTGCAAGCCAACCGCACCGGGATGCTCGATTTGGTGAGGCCCGGGGGGTTGGGCGATTTCAAAGTGATGGCCCAGAGCAAGGGAGTTGGCCGTCTGAGCCTGTGGGGCTTGGAGGCTTCGGAGGAAGCGGCGGCGCTGGTCGAAAAGCTGGCGCCGCCGGTGTTGGGAGAAAACCACCTGCGGCTGGCCCAGGGGTATCCCCAAATTGAGGCCAGCTTTGAGCTGGATGACTTGTTGGGTTTGGGGGACCCGCCGCGGTAGCAGGGTCATTTCATTGTCGTTGTGGGGAGATTGCTGCGAAGAATCCAAGGGCAAACGGGCTGGAGGCGATGGATTTTAGATTCCTCCCTGCGGTCGGGGTGGCCCTTCGACGGGCTCAGGGTGAACGGGGGTGGGGGTGGCCGGAATGACCCTTCGACGGGCTCAGGGTGAACGGGGGTGGGGGTGGCCGGAATGACCCTTCGACGGGCTCAGGGTGAACGGGGGTGGGGAGAATGAAAAGGCCCTGGCCGCAGTAGGCTCTAGGGTTGTGGCTCCCCGGCGGTTAGGTCTATTTGCTGCGCCACCGGCTTCATGCTTTCGACCACGAAGCTGATGTGCTGGTCGAGGTCGATGCCCAGCTCTTCCGCGCCCCGCAGAATGTCGGCGCGGTTGACGTCCTTGGCGAAGTTCTTGTCCCGCAGCTTGCGCTTGACCGAACGGGGCGTCACGTCGTCCAGGCTCTTGGAGGGACGCACCAGGGCGACGGCGCGGATGAATCCCGAAAGCTCGTCCACGGCGAAGAGGGTGTGTTCCATCAACGCCTCCCGGGGGATGCCGGTGTGGTCGCCGTGGGTGAGGACGGCGCGGATGATGTCCTCGGGATAGCCGTGTTCCCGGAGAATCTCGGACCCATAGATGGGATGGTCTTCCGGGGTGGGGCAGATTTCCCAGTCGAAGTCGTGGAGCAGGCCGGCGATGGCCCAGCGTTCCTCGTCCTCGCCGTATTGGCGGGCGTACCCCCGCATGGAAGCCTCCACCGTCAGAAGGTGCTTCATCAGCATTTCGGTCTTGACGTGGCGGCGGAGAAAATCGATGGTCTGGTCCCGTTCCATTACGTCCATGCTCAGGCCTCCGGGCCGGTGTCCGGTTCTTGGGTCTGGTTATCCGGGGGCAGGGGGTTGGATGCCGTGCCGACAACGCGGGGCTCGCAGCGGACGGCGGTGGTCAGAAAGCCGCTGTGGGCGACCATGCGGTGGGCCGGTCGAACGCTGCGCTCGGTGACGTGCCAGGGCCGCAGCAGGGTTTCCACTGTCTCGATGAGCTGGAAGCGGCCATCCAGGCGAAGTTCCTCGGCCAGCTTGTGTACCTGGAGCACGGTGGGCAGGAAGCTGAGGACGATGCCGCCCATGATCAGGGCGTTCCCCACGCCGGTTACCGCCTGCCAGGGTTCGGGAACGTCCAGGACCACCCGGTCAACCCCGGTTTGGTCGATTCCCTGGTAGACGTCGCCGATGGTGACGGTCAGGTTGGAGGAGTCGGGAATTACCTTGTCGATGTTGCGGCGGGCGTTGGCAATGGTGGCCTCGTTGATCTCGTAGGTTATTACCTGTCCGGAAGCGCCCACCGCCCGCAGCAGAGCGGAGGTGAGGGAGCCGGAGCCCAGCCCCGCCTCGACCACCGTGGCGCCCGGAAAAATGTCGGCCAGGGTAATGATGTTGCCCAGGTCCTTGGGGTAGATAATCTGGGGGCCCCGGGGCATTTCCAGGACGAAGTCGCCGAGGGTGGGCCGGACCGCCAGAAGAGTGTGGCCCCGGTCGGTGCGGTACCAGCCGCCGACCTTGCCGTCAATAAGCTGAGAGTGACGCAGTTGCCCCAGGTGGCTGTGGAAGGTCTGCCCGTCGTCCAGCGTAACCAGGTAGCGGCGGTTCTTGCGGTCGAAGAGCAGGGCCATGTCGCCGGAGGCGAAAAGGTTGCGGTCTTTGAAGGCAGCGGTCATGGAAATTTAATCGGACACCGATGCGGGCCGTGACCCTTCCAGGTATTGAGTGTGATGGGGGGCGTAGGGGTCGAGGGCGGGGAAGAAGACCAGCAGCCGCGCGGGCGCTTCGCCCACCACCTTGAAGGCGTGCTCCGCGCCGGGAGGGATGACCACGGTATGGTCTTTGCCGACGGTTTGGGTCTGGCCGTCGATGCGGACCTCCAGGGTGCCTTCTTCGATGACGATTAGCTCGTCGATGGTGTGGGTATGGAGGGGAGCGCCGGCGCCGGGTTCGGCGGTGTTGATGCTGAAGCTGCTGGTGACGCCCTGTTCCTTGCCGGCCACGTCCCACTTGCGGTAGCCGGGACGCCAGGGGACTTCGGGAGTCTGGGAGTGGTCGATGATGGGCATGGCGCCTCCGGGGGGAGATGGGTTTGAAGGGCGTCCAAAGTTTGCAAAGAAGATGCTCGGGAGTGGTGGGTATTGTACGCCATTTTGTTCTGGGGTGTTCGAGGGAACCGGGGGTTTTTGGTTTTTGAGGCGCTGGGACATTTTGGGACATGGGACCCGCTTTTGGAAAAGCTGCGCAAAACTTTTTGGGGTAGGATGGTTGGTTGGTATTATGGTAGGGAGTTGTTATCGGATGTGGCAAGGGGGAAGTGTCAGTAATTTGGGGGGTGGGACAATTTACAGGCCGGGGGAGAAGGTTTTGCAACGGCGGGGCGGGCTGCGCTAAAGTAGGCAGCGTCATGATGCAAAGTAATTTTACCTTGGAAGAAGCCAACGCCCTGCTCCCCTGGCTGGAGGAGCGGTTCCAACAGATGTCGCCGGTGCGCAACGAATTGGAGGCCAAACAAGAGGAGCTGTTGGGTCTGCTGCGGCGGCGGCGCAGCAACGGCCATTCCAGCAGCGAAAAGGAAATAAACCAGTCCCAGCAGGAGGTGAACCGCCTGACCCGGCAGTTGCAGGGGTTATTGGAAGAGGTCAACCAGCGGGGAATTATCGTGAGGGACGTGGGCCGGGGGTTGGTGGACTTTCCTTCAATGCGGGAGGGCCGGGAGATTCACCTGTGCTGGCTGCGGGGGGAGTTGGAGATTGAGTGGTGGCACGAGACCAACACTGGGTTTGCGGGGAGGCAGCGGTTGTAGGAAATGCTGGAAGTTGGGGGGGTAGGCTAATGGGGCTCGCTTTCCAGGGTTATGGGAACGGCCCGATAGGTAGTCCCGCTAATCGTGACAATCACGTCTTCACCTCGGAACCTCCCCTCGAAATGACACATTCCCTTGCCGGGAAAATCGCGCCAAGAATAACGGTTGTTGGATTCGATCACTTTGGCAACGCAAGGGTTCCCGTTCTGCGTCTTATCCCATGGCTGTCCGTCCTCGTCCCATTCCAAGAACGCCAGGAAAGCCCCGTCGTCGTAATGGGCTTCGGGAATTGTCGGTGTGGGTGTTGGCATTCGGCGGACGCCGCCGTTTTTGAGAAACTCAAACCGATTCCAGATTTCTTGCATGGCAAGGGCGTACCCCACATTTTCCAAATGGTCCCACCCGCAAGTATTCATTCCGATAATCTTCCCGGTGTCCGTCATTAGAGGGCCGCCACTGTTGCCCGGATTCAGAGCGGCGTCGGTTTTTATCCAGTGAATACCGTCAGAACAGGCACCATGAGTCACCCTTTCGGAGGAAACAACACCCGTTGTTACCGTAGTACCTCCACCTCCCTCTGGATAACCCAGAGCCAGGACGTTGCTGCCTATCGAAATATTAATGGAAGGTGCAATGCCGGTCCCCCATTGTCGCAAGTAATCTGACCCTCCGCTGTAGCCCGTTCCCGACCAGTCAAAGTCGTCGGGGCCGACATCGATGAGTGCGACATCGGCAAATTGGTCAATCCCCAAGACCTTGGCATTTACGGTTCCCACGTCTGAAAACCAAGAAACGTCCACGTCCCGATCATTACCGACAACATGGGCGTTGGTAACTATCACCCAGTGGGACTTGTCGCGCGGGTTCTGCACAAAGAACCCCGTTCCAGATCCAAAAGACGTGCTAACGTAAACGATGTAATTTTTTAATCGGGCAGTCCATTCAGGGTTGGTTGGAGTGGGAGTTGGAGTAGCTGTTGGCCGCGGTGTCGCCGTGGGCCGAGGCGTCGGAGTAGGTGTCGGCAAAGGGGTGGCACTTGGGATCGGTGTCGCAGTGGGGAAAGGAGTAGGTGTGGGCTGCGGTGTTGCCGTGGGACGAAGTGTGGGCGTTGGAACCGGGGTTGAAGTAGGCAGCGGAGTCGGAAAAATTATCGGCGTGGCAGAGGGGGTTGAAGACAACATTTCCCGCGCCCTCTGGCCTATGAGCCGGTTCAACTCTTCCTCGGAAGGGCCACAGGCCAAGACCAACAGCGACGCCACCGCCAATCCGGTGACGATTGGCGCTAATCGCCTAATGGAAACCATTGTCCTAAATAAACCGGGCTTGGGTCCTGGGGGCGTCGCCGTAGTCGATGTAGACGGTGATTACTTCGGTGAAGAAGTCGACCGCCTCGGTGCCTTGCTCCCTTTGGCCCACCCCCGACGATTTCATTCCGCCGAAGGGCAGGTGGACCTCGCCGCCCAGGGTCGGAGCGTTGACGTGGACCATCCCCGTCTCCACCGTGTTGATGTAGCGGTGGGCGCGGTGCAGGTCGCGGGTGTAAACCGACGAGGACAACCCGAACTGGACGCTGTTGGATATGTCGACGGCGTCGTCCAGGTCCTGGGCCTCGAAAACTGTCAATACCGGCCCGAAGATTTCTTCCTTGGCGATGCGCATGTCCCGCGTGACGGCGGTGAACACCGTCGGCTCAACGTAGTAGCCCTGGTCGTAGATGCCGCCGGATAGGGCGTGTCCCCCGTGGGCCAGGTTGGCCCCTTCCTCGGCGCCGATGCCGATATATTCCATCACCTTGTCCTGTTGGTATTGACTGGACAGGGGGCTGACGTCAACCTCCGGGTCCAGCCCGTCGCCAATCTTCAACTTGCTGGCGCGGTCCAAAAGCTGGTCCAGGAATCGGTCGTGGATGGGGGCCTCGACGATGGCGCGGCTGGTGGCGGTGCAGCGTTGGCCGGTGGACCCGAAAGCCCCCTGGACGATGCCGCCAACGGCCTTGTCCAAGTCGGCGTCCGACAGCAGAATGACGGCGTTCTTGCCGCCCATCTCGCACTGGACTTTCTTCAGCAGGCTGGCGCCCCGAGCGTAGAGGCCGGTGCCTATCTCGGTGGAGCCGGTGAAGGAGATTCCCTGGACTCGTGGGTTTTCGACCAGGGCGTTGCCCACCGATGCTCCGGGGCCGGTGATGAGGTTCAGAACGCCCGGGGGCAGCCCGGCCTCTTCAAAGACCTCCACCAGCTTGACCGCGCTCATCGGTGTGCCCGAGGCGGGCTTGAAGACCACTGTGTTGCCGCAGATCAGGGCCGGCGCCAGCTTCCAGGCCGGAATGGCTATCGGGAAGTTCCAAGGGGTTATCAGCGCCACGACGCCCAGGGGACGGCGCACGGTATAGGCTACGGTGTTGGCGAGTTCGGAAGGGGTGGTGTAGCCGAACATGCGGCGGCCTTCCCCCGCCGAGTATTCCATGATGTTCATGGCCCGCCGGACTTCGCCCAAAGCGTCGGCCAAGGGCTTGCCTTCTTCGATGGTGATAGTGCGGGCGATTTCCTCGGCCCTACGCTCCAGGATGTCCAGGGCCCGGTAAATGACTTGGCCCCGGGCGGGAGCGGGGGTGTCGGCCCAGAGTTGGCGGGCGGCGTCAGCGGCGGCCACGGCAGCCTGGGCGTCTTCGGGGACCGACCGCTGGAAGTGGCCCAGCACCTGGGTCTTGTTGGCCGGGCTGGTGATGGCGTAGGTCTCGCCGGACACTGAATCGCTCCATTGTCCGCCGATGTAGTTCTGGTAGGTCTGGGGGGCAGGGGTGGTCATAACCCGTCTCCTTCAGGGCGGCCGGGGCCAGTCTGATTGGCAGGTTAACACTCCCCCATTGGCGGGGCAAGAGCGATAAAGTGGTTTGCGGAGAGTCCGTTGTCCTTAGCTTGAAGATGTGACGTCTATCGTCCCCGGTGAGTTCTTCGTCATTGGCAACAAGTTTGGCCAGACGCTTTGCGGCCATCTTGAAGTAGCGTTGGTATGATTCCAGGACGATTGCAAAGTGATGCGATTCTGAGGAAAAGGGACACTTGCTAGCCCAGGTATGACCTGGATTCCCGCCTTCGCGGGAAAGACGATAGGTGTTGGTACGGACTTTGCAATCTTCCTGGGTCTGACTCCTCCTGTATATTTTTGGACTTCCAGAGCGTCTAATTTTCCCTCTGCCGCGGTTCACCCACCAGGATGTCGATCGTGGCGCCAAGCGCACTGGCGATGCGGGCCAAGGCGGAGGCCGATCCCGGTTTTCGCCCACGCTCAATCTCGGAGAGGTACCCCACGGCTAAACCCGTTTTCTCGGACAGTTCCCTTAGGGTGATGCCTTGGTGGTTCCGAAACGCCAGGATGGGACCCTTCCCTCGCATAATGTCGAGAGCGACCCTGTGGGGAACACGCACTCCGTCGTCGGCGCGCTGGGCGGCCAGCATGTCCTCAAGTTGGGTGTTGCGCTCGATGAGTGCGTCGTACTCCTTGCGGGTCATGGTGATGGTCTCTTCGCTAGTCATAAGCCTCCCTCCGGTGCCGAACTCTCAGGACTATCAGGGTTGAGGGTTCGCCATGTTGGGTTGTGAAGATGACGCGGTGGTGGCCGACTCTCAACCGCGCGTAGTCGCTCCCCGTTAATGAGGTCACTTGCCTGGCAAGCGATGCAGGGTTCTCGGCATACTGCTCGATCTTGGCGATGATCCGCTCTCTGTCCCGTGCGGCGAGGCGGCGCATATCCCTGATCGCCCGTGTCCCCCATTCGATCTGCATCCCCTGGTACACTCCGTTGATTTTCTCAGTTAGAGAACAGGCCGTCAAGGAGACACCTGGGGGTGCAACTGTTCAGTCAGAATGAAGAGGTTAGGGCACCCGGTTGGGCGTTAAGCTGCAATTGAACCCCGGTGGAGCGCTCACCAGGACGACTGCAAAGTGGTGCGATTCTGAGGGAAAGGGACGCTTGCCAGGCCAGGTATGACCTGGATTCCCGCCTTCGCGGGAATGACGATAGGTGTTTGTAGGGACTTTGCAATTGTCCTGGGGCGCTCACTTGGCGCTATGGTTCCGGAATGAAAATTGTTACACTTTATTGGGTTGTTGCAGCTTTCAACCCCATTGAGAATCCCCTTGCGAGGGACTTAGGGAGGCGGTCCAAGTTGGAAGAGGTATTCATCTATTGGGACAACTCAAACATCTTCCTGGAGGCGCAGCGGTTTGCGGACGAACGCAATGAAGGCGCAGATGCCCGCTATCGTGTGCGCGTCCATTTTGATAACCTTTTGCGCTTGGCCCATGCTGACCGCCCGTTGAAGAAGGCATTTGCCGCCGGCTCCGTCCCTCCGGAAATGCGCCAATTGTGGAACCGAATGGAAAGGAATGGAGTGGAAGTGCAGCTTTTCGATCGAGGCAGCCCGGAACGGGGAGAACAAGAAATGCCGGATCGGGTCCTGCAATTGCGTATGCTGGAGGACGCGTTGGATTACAACGGCAACCCCGGTGTGGTGGTTTTGTTGACCGGGGATGGTGCGGGCTATTCGGAAGGGGTGGGTTTCCACAGCACTCTGGAACGTATGCACCGCCGCGGCTGGCGGGTCGAAATTCTGTCATGGGGACATTCCTGCAACCAACGGATGCGCCAGTGGGCGGAGGAAAACGGCATTTTCGTGGGGCTGGACGATTTCTACGAGTCTATAAGGTACCTGGAACCGTCCCGACCCGGCCATGAGTTCGCGTCGGCGCGAAACGCTGCGCCTCTCGATTTGTCCCGGCGGCCAACGACTTGATTGCGTAAGGCAGGTGGCCAGGGTTTTAGGTGGGTACATAAAAACGGATCTAAAATTGACCCATGAGGAGCAGTTGATGGCAGGATATGTAATCGCGGAAGTTACCGTCACCGACCCGGACAAGTTTGAGGTCTACCGGGGACAGGTGGGAGGGACTATTGACCAGTACGGCGGAAAGTACATCGTCCGCGGCGGCGCCACCGAGACCGCCGAGGGAGAGTGGGACCCGAAGCGGCTGGTAATCATCGAGTTTGAGAGCATGGAGCGGGCCAAGGAGTGGTACTACTCCGACGAGTACAGGGGTCCCATGAAGCTGCGCCACGAGGCGGCGGACTCCAACGTGGTCTTCGTTGAAGGGGTGTAGGAGAAGTTATGAGCTTGGAAGGTAAAGTTGCCCTTGTTACCGGCTCGGGGCGGAATATTGGGCGGTCTATTGCCCTGGCTTTGGCGGAGCAGGGGGCCGACGTGGTGGTCAACGCCCGCTCCAATGAGGCGGAGGCCGAAGCGGTGGCCGCCGAGGTGGGGGAGCTGGGACGCAAGGGTTTGCCCCTGTTGGCCGACGTGGGGGACCGGCAGCAATTGGAAGCCCTGTTGGACACGGCGTTGGCGGAGTTTGGCCGGCTGGACGTGGTGGTCAACAACGCCGCCACCCGGCCCAGCAAGTCCTTTTCCGAGATGACCTACGACGATTGGCGCCGAGTCCTGGCCACCGACCTGGACTCGGCCTTCTTGACCACCAAGGCCGCCCTGCCGGGGATGCTGGAGCGGGGTTGGGGGCGGGTTGTCAACCTCAGCGGGTTGCAGGCTTTTCAGGGCCGCCACGGCGGAGCCCACATCTCCGCCGCCAAGGTCGGGCTGATTGGACTGACCCGGGCTTTGGCTACCGAACTCGGCCCCAGCGGAATCCTGGTCAACTGCATCGTTCCCGGCATGATTGACACCAGCCGAGAAGGGCAGACCGTCACCAGGACTCCGGCCCGGTTGGCGGAGATTCCGGTGGGACGGTTGGGGCACACCGACGACATCGCCTCCCTGTGCGCGTTCCTGTGTTCCGCCGCCGCCGGTTTCATCAACGGCCAGACTATCCACGTTAACGGCGGGGAGCGCGACTTTTAAGGCATTGGAGAGCCGAGCCTGGCCGTTGTTCATGGTTTTCCTGTCGTGATTGCGCTGTGACCGACCAGTCGATTAAGCACGTCCTGCAAGTTTTCCTGGTTGCCTTGCGGTTGGGGCTAACGTCCTTTGGCGGTCCCATCGCCCACCTGGGTTACTTCCGGGAGGAGTACGTCGCCCGCCGGAAGTGGCTGGACGAGCGCAGCTATGCCGACGTGGTGGCCCTGTGCCAGTTCCTACCCGGGCCGGCGAGCAGCCAGGTGGGGATTGTCGTGGGCATCATGCGGGCCGGGCTGGCTGGAGGCTTCGCGGCCTGGCTGGGGTTCACCCTCCCCTCGGCGGCACTGTTGACCGTCTTTGCCTTTGGCGTGACGTCCTTTGACCTGGGCGACGCCGGTTGGCTGCAAGGGTTGAAGATTGTGGCGGTGGCGGTGGTGGCCCAGGCGGTTTGGGGGATGGGCCGGACGCTGGCCCCGGACCGGCAGCGGGCAACTATCGCCGCCGCCGCCGCCATCGTCGCGCTGGTGTGGCCGACCGCCTGGGTGCAAATAGCGGTAATCGCCGCCGCGGTGGTGGGATGGGCGTTATTGCGGGTGGACGAGCCCGACGCCCCCGAAGAGCGGTTGGCGTCGGGGATACCCCGTTGGCTGGCGGTCTCGGCGCTGGTGGTGTTCTTTGGGTCGTTGGCGGCCCTGCCCTTGCTGCGGCAGGTGGAGCCGGCCCAGTGGCTTGCGCTGGTGGACAGCTTCTTCCGTTCCGGTTCGTTGGTGTTCGGCGGTGGGCATGTGGTGCTGCCCCTGCTCCAAGCCGAGGTGGTCCCCCCGGGGTGGGTAACCCAGGACCAGTTCATCGCGGGTTACGGGGCGGCCCAGGCGGTGCCGGGGCCCCTGTTCACCTTCAGCGCATATTTGGGGGCGGCGTCCGGCCCGGCGCCCAACGGAGTGGCTGGGGCGGCGATTGCGTTGGGGGCGATTTTCGCGCCGTCGTTCCTGCTGGTCGTCGGGGCGTTGCCCTTCTGGGACTTGCTGCGGACCAAGGCAGCATTCCAATCGGCGCTGCGGGGCGTGAACGCGGCGGTGGTAGGCATACTGCTGGCGGCCCTCTACAACCCCGGTATGGACCAGCGCCATCAAGTCTGCCGAGGACTTTGCGTTGGCGGCGGCGGCCCTGGTCTTGCTGGTCTTCTGGCGTTTACCGCCCTGGCTGGTGGTGATGTTGGCGGCGGGAGCCGGAGCCGGACTGGAGTTTATAGGGCGGTAGGTCCCGGCGGGTCTAGCCCAAGAACCGGTCCCGGCGGCGGCGTCCCCTTTGGTAAGTCCAGTAAAAAGCGGCGGCCAGCCCCGATATCAGAATAATCGCGGCGATGGGAAGGCCGACGAAGAGCCAAAATCCCCCTTCCCTGGGCTTGGGTTCTCGGAATGTAATGTTGATCTGTGCGTTGGGGGTCTTGGGCGCGTCATCCCCGCCGCCGGTGGCCTCCACCACCTCTTTGTTGAGTACCTTTCCCTGGTCTTCCAAGACTTGCATTACATCGGAGAAGTGTAGGGGGAAAACCCGGAAGGAAATTTCGGCGCGGTCCTGTTCATTACGGGTGGAGCGGAAAACCCGGTCCAGCCCGCCGTCATGGGACTCCACCAGGGCTTTGACCTCGTCCACCCGGTCCGAGACCTGTTTGACTTCTACGGTCAGGTGAGCGGAGGGGGGTTGGGGGAAACGTTCGTGGGGCGGGAAAAGGAAGACGTGGATGGTCGCCAGTTCCACGCGCCGGGAAAGAAAGTCCAACCGCCCCTGGTGACGTTCGATTTCCGAGCGAATGCGGGAAAGCTCGCGTTCGATGGCCAGCACGTCCGCCACGCTGGTGGCAAGTTCCAGCAGGGACAACAGGCTGGTCTCTTCCCGTTGCAGGCTTTTGAGGCGGGCTTCCAGGTCGACGAACTGTTCGGAAACGTCTTCCCGGCCCAGTTCCCGGTTCTGGACGTTGCCCAGGCCGGATATGCGGTCCACGGCGGCGGTGAACCGCTCCTGGGGCACCCGGACCGTAAGGTTGGCGTTTTCCTGGTTTTCACCGCCAAAGCTGGACAGATGCTCCACGAACCCGCCCAACCCTTCGGCAATGTCCCCGACCCGGTCCACCGCCGGGCCCACCTCTTCAACTTCGACGGCCAGAGAAGCGGTGGAGATTATCTTTTGCCGCCCATTGTCCAACGAAGGGGGGCTCGAACCGGTGGAGGAATCGGACGCGGCTGCTTTAACCATCGCGTCTTCCACTAAGGCCATTTCCGGTTCTTGCGGAAAGGGCGCGCTGGCGGGGAAAGCGGCTGGTTCGGACTGGGCGAAAGAGGTATCGGGGGAAGTTCTGGTCTCGATACGCGTCGTCAATAGCAGGGAGCAGATTCCGCCCACGATGATTACGGCGGCGATGAGGACCACGATTGCTATCAGGACGGGTTTTCTCAATTCCAACGGCCTCTTGAACTATCCTACGCCAGTTTACACGAAGAAGAGGCGGAAACGGTTTGCCGGAATTGATGAAATGGAAGTGGAAACAGAAGGAGGAGCGGGGGGATTACGGTAACTGTTCAGAATGAAGGAGTTAAGCCAACCCAAGGTCCGTCATTCCTGCCCCGGTATCGGGTACGGCTCAAGGCCGGAATGACGGTTTAATGTCAGGATGACTCAGCAATTCTGGACACTTACGGATTAGGCGCCGGCGGTGGCGCGTTCCATCTCCAGCAGCTTGGCCTTTACCCCAACGCCGCCCGCGCCGTAGCCGTGGAGCGCGCCGTCGCTGGCGACGACCCGGTGGCAGGGGATAATCAGCGGCCAGGGGTTTTTGGCCATGGCCTGCCCGGCGGCCCGCGCCGCGCGGGGGTTGCCGGCCTCGGACGCCAGCCATTGGTAGCTACGGGTCTCACCGGCCGGGATGCGGCGGCAGGCTTCCCAGGCGGCGGCGAAGAAGGGCGGGGAGGAGTCGAGGTCCAGGGGGATTTGCTCCAAGGCGGTGATGTCTCCCGCGAAGTAACGGTCGATGGCGGCTTGGGTTTGGGGGAAGAAGCCGGGGTCGGAATCGGCCCGGTCCAACAGGAAAGAGAGCTCTTCCAGCACCTCCTCCGTGGTGGGTTTGAAGCTGAGACGCACCAGGCCCGCGTCCGAACCGGCCAGCCCAATCCAACCCTCGGGAACTTCGTAGACGTGGTACTTAAGCTGGTTCATTTTCTCTCCGGCGCAGCATGTGGAATAGCAGGGGCAGACGGACGCTCAACCAGGCTTGGATCAAGCCGGACCGTTCGTTTTCGTCCAGTTCCTTCTTGCCGTACTGGCTGCGGACGTAGGTGTGGATGATGGTGTCGAGGCTGCTCTGGTGGGTTGGGAAAGCAATCGCCAACTGCCGGCCGTATTGGTAGGGGGTCTGGTGGCTGCCGATGCCCACGGAGCTCAAGCCGCCCAGGAAGGCAAGTTGACGGAAGGTGGCTTCCGGTGTGTCGGCCAGGGCCAGGCAGCGCCGCCAAAAAGCCCAGGCAAACCCGGCCACCAGCAGGGTAATTGCTACGGCGGCGATGATCCAGGGGAAGTATTGGGACACCCATTGGCCGATGGTGAGGGTGTCGGTTAGGTCGTCGGTGCCCTGACCGGACAGGCCGCCGGCGTTTTCTTCACATTCGTCTTCGTCGTCTTCACAGAGGAGTTCAAACCCTACCGAGCCGACGTCGGTTAGGGATAGGGACGCCTTGGGCGCGGGAACTACGGCGATGGGGATGGCGGCGCCGGGGGTGGGTTCAAAGGAAATCCAGCCATAGCCCGGGAAGAAGGCCTCGGACCAGGCGTGGCTGTGGCTGTCGGCGACGATGTAAATTTCGTGGTCGGGGACCTGGTTGCCCACGGTGTAACCGGTGGCCAGGCGGGCGGGAATGCCCACGGAGCGCAGCAGCACCGTCATTGCCGAACCGAAGTACTCGCTATAACCCTCCTTCTGCTCGAAGAGGAAAAAGTCAACGCCGTCGGCGTCGTAAGGCGGCGGTTCGATCTCCAGGTCGTAATCGTAGTTGTTCTTCAGGTGAGATTCGATGGCCTTGGCCTTGTCGTAGGGAGTGGGGACGCCGGCGGTTATCTCGGCGGCCTTGTCCCGTACCCTTTGGGGCAGGTCGTCGGGCAGCTGGGTATATTTTTCCACGGCCCAAATGGGGTAGTTTTGCCCGGCCCGCCGCAGGTGGTGCGGTTCGGCCAGGGACACCGACGACTCAATCTGATAGGTCTCGCCCTGTTTGACGTTGCCCCCGGTGGACCGCAGGGAAAGGGTGTCGGGCTGCTTTGGAATGACCTCGGCAATGATGACGGACTCGACCACGTCCAACCGGCGGGTTACCTCCACCAGTTCCAACCCGGCGGGAAGTTCCTGGGCCAATGCGGAATCGGGGATTTTTCCGCCCCGCTGCCGGATGGCAAGTTCCAGGTTGGACTTGGCCGCGCCCAAGCGGGGGTGGCCGCCGCTGCTGAAAGAGGGTGGAGAGAGTTGGACCCGGTACAACGGGGAGTCATAAGTCTCCACCCGGGCGTCCCGGTCCACTTTCAACACCTGGCCTCCAGCGAAGAGACTCTTGGAGTCGTAGCGGGGCGTTACGGCGTAGGTAACGTCGAACCGCTGTTGGTAGGGAGCGGGAGCGGCAAATTGGGGAGACCAGTCGGTGGTCCTGAATACGGTCCCGGCGGAAACCCATCCCTTGGGGGTGTAGGTGCCGTAGCTGCGGGCCTTCCAGTACATGGGCACCGGCGAGTTGACCTGGAGCACCGGGTTGGTGGTGGGGTTGATGGTCCCCTGGAAGGCGATGGAGTCGCCCCAGATTCGGTAAGGCAAGGGCCGGCGGGCGGGCAGTCCCGCGAAGAGACGGTTGAAATCGTCTTCCCATTGGGCCATGGGAGCGCGCATCCGTTCGTAGGCGTCGTGGGTCGGCCCCCAGAAGTTGCCCGCCGGCAGCACGAAAGCCACAACCATGACCGCCGTTCCGATGAGGATGGTGTCGGAGATGGCCAGCCAGCCCAGATGCCCGTCGAACTGGAAGTTGCGGCGTTTCCACTCGTTGCGGCGGCGCACCGACTGTACCCGGCCCACCAGCAGCAGCGCGGTGAGCAGGTAGACCGCCAGGTCGATGCTGGCGGTGTCGGGCAGGTAGGTCAGGTTGGACAGGATTCCCGCGCCGCCCAGAATAAAGACGCCCCAGAAATTGTGGAACCGGAAAAATACCCAGGCGGCCAGATAGCCCGAAATCCAGGTGGCGCACATCAGCCCGAAGGCGAAGGGCACGTTGTCGATGTTGATGGTCCCGATGCGGGCGGCCTCGTACCAGAGAAACAGCCGTTCCCAAAGCTCGGCGGCGTTGGTCAGTTCAATTCCCCCGCCCTGGAAAGAGGTTAGTTGCCACACCACCACCAACAGGCCAATGGCCAGGCCCACCGGCAGCAGCAGGATGCCCCAGACCGGCACCCGGGAGAGCGCCAGCCCGGCCACCATGCCCAGCAGCATGATGTAGACCAGGTTGGGGGTGGGGGCCCAATCGGCCCGCTCCACCGACCAAACGATGGTGGTCAAATTGAGGGCCAGCAGGAAGACCGAGGCCCAGCCGTCGTAAGGGCGCAGGGCCATTAGGAGGGCGGAGACTTTCTCCCAGACCAGTTCCGCGTTGAAACCGTCCCGGGGAGCGATGGTTTCGGCGATGCTGCTAGGCGTTGCCAACTTCAACTCCCACGGGCTCCGGGCTGGGTGGAGGCTGCAAGGAACCCAGGTCGACTTGCAGCGGCGCGCGCAGGGCTTCGTTGACCGTTTGGCCCCGCTTTATCATGTAGGCTGGAATTTCGTTGGTGAATAAGGCTTGCAGGGGCGGCTCCACCTGGGGCGACGCGCCGAAGTCCACCGGGTCGATGTAAACGGCGCCAACGGTGACTCCCTGGCGCCGCAATGCTGCCAAGGCCGTAACCCATTCGGTGCGCCGAGAAGGGGTAATGACGGTAATGGTGTTGAACCGGCTCAGGTTGGGGCGCAGGTCGTAGAGAAACCGTTCCAGGCCGACGTTGCCCCAGGCCCGCACCGTTGCCAGGGCTTCCA
The DNA here is from genome assembly GCA_965205495.1 of Dehalococcoidia bacterium. GTDB lineage: Bacteria > Chloroflexota > Dehalococcoidia > Lucifugimonadales > UBA3495 > CATOSK01. Next base: position 2,334,971 of record CBDBHA010000002.1, on the reverse strand, counting down.
TCAGCTTCCCCACCTGGCCGGGGCTGCTGTCGGGCCGGTGGATGAAGGTCTGCTGGGCGTTGGCGGCCAGTCCTACGGGCATGGACAACTCGGTCAGGCGGCCGATTAGGGAAGCGGCGATGGTGACGGCCAATTCTTCGGTGTTGTCCACCTCGTCGTCGCCCAAGTGAGAGCCGCGGAACAGGTCGAGCACTACCCACGACTCGGCGGAGATGCCCATGTCGAACTCCTTGACCATGAGCGTGTTCATGCGGGCGGTGGAGGGCCAATGGATGCGGCGGTAACTGTCGCCGTAGTTATAATGGCGGACGGAGGAAGAGTCGGGGGTGATGTGGTCGGAGCGGCGGTTTACCCGGCTGTCGCTGGGCAGGTTGGCCAGCCGGGGATCCAGGTCCGGCAACGGTTGGGTGGCGGGCAGGACGATGTAGTCGGTGGGCTCCAGAAAGCGGCGGTTCAGCCGGAAGATGCCAAAGGGGTCCTGGCTGGTGACCTCCATCTGCCCCACTTTAAAGAGGCCGCGGCGGGCCAGCGAGGTCTCAACGCGCCAGGCCCGGCTCTGGTCCCGCACCAGGCCGATGCCCCGTCCTTCGGTATAGCCGGGCAGGTCGGAAACCTCCCGAACCTCCAGCCAGGACTTGGGCAGCCGGTTGCGGTTGATTACCTGGACTCGGCCTTCCAGAACGCCCCCCACCTGACCCCGGTGGGCCAAGCGGGTCAAGCGGACTTCAATACCCTGTAGGTTCAGCCACGACCATCCCAAGCCGACGATTAACAGGAGGCCCAGCACATAGAGGAGGTGGTAAAAGAAGGCGAAGCCAGTCCCCAGCGTATAAAAGACGATGACGCCCAGGAGGGCGAGGAGCCCAATTTTTCGTTTGGTTAAACGGAAATTCATTCCGGTGGCCTGGTGTATCTTTGGGGCATCTTAACTTTCCAGCAAGGCTTTGGAAAGATGTTCAAAGATTGAATCCGCCCAAGGAGAGAAGCTCTTAGAAACTATCTCAAAATCAACTGGCCCTCCTGATGTACCGGCATCACTGACCGAAGCCCCTAGATTCCCGCGAAGGCGGGAATGACGGGTTGGGTGCCGCGCCACGTTTTGAGATAGCCTCTTAACCCGTGGGCTGGCGGGCCGCCCCGGGGACGGGGATGTTACTCAAGAGATCGTTGACCACGTCGGTGCTCTGGACGCCGCGCATCCTGGCCGAGGGGGACAGGACCAACCGGTGGGCGATGACCGCCGGAGCCAAAAGCTTCACGTCGTCGGGAATCACGTAGTCCCGATCCCGGATTAAGGCCAGAGCGCGGGCGGTGCGGAACAGTCCCAGGGAGGCGCGGGGGGAAGCGCCCAGGGAGACCTCGCCGTGGCGGCGGGTAGCCTCGGTCAACGAGACGATGTATTGGCGCACCAACTGGTCCACGTAAACGGTCTTGGCGGCCCTTTGCAGCTCGGCGACCTCTTGCGGGTTGGCGATTGCCTCCAGGCTGTCGATGGGGTGGACCTGCTCCTGGCGCTCGATGATGGACATTTCCTCCATGAACTCCGGGTAGCCCAGGCTTATCCGCATCAGGAAGCGGTCCAGTTGGGCTTCGGGCAGGGGAAAGGTCCCTTCGTATTCAATGGGGTTTTGGGTAGCCATGACCAGGAAGGGAGACTCCAGATAGTGGGTGATGCCGTCAACGGTAACCTGGTGCTCTTCCATGGCTTCCAGGAGGGCCGACTGGGTCTTGGGAGTGGCCCGGTTGATTTCGTCGGCCAGCACGACCTGGGCGATGATGGGGCCTTCCCGGAACTCGAACTCGCCCCGCTGCTGGTTGTAGACCGAGACGCCGGTAACGTCGCTGGGCAGCAGGTCGGGTGTAAACTGGATGCGTTTAAAGGAGCAGCCAATGGTGGTGGCGATGCTCTTGGCCAGCATGGTTTTGCCAACGCCGGGGACGTCTTCAACCAAGAGGTGGCCTTCGGCGGTCAGGGCGGTGAGGGCTTGTTCGATGACCTCGGTCTTGCCCACGATGACCTTGCCAACGTTATCAATGATGCGGCGTGCGATGAGCGTTGGCGACGCGGTATCCTGCACGGGTTTCCTCCTGGTTGGCTGGAGCTGGACGAATTGGCGGGTTTCTCCGTGTACCATAGGATAGTGGCTGAGGCATGGTGATGCAAGCCAGGAAGCCGGGGCCTTTTAATTTTCCAGTTTTCCGGGCAGAGGACGGTTGGTGTTGGCGGGGAGGTTGGGAATGCCCTTCCACGGGGCTCAGGGTGATGGGCGGGTTGTGGGGTTAGTGCGACCGTCCGTTGGCCCTTCGACAAGCTCAGGACGAACGGACTGGAGGGTTGGAGATTGTTTTGGGCAGGGAGTTTAGATTCCGACCGCAGGGAAGAATGACAGGTGGGGGGGCCGGAATGACGGTTTAATGTCGGGATGACTCATCAATTCTGAACACTTACTGGCCGGAAGCATCCATTTCCACCAGGGTCTACGTAGTCCATAATGATTCTAACCAGGGTGGTCAGGAGAGACAATCGTGAGTCTTAGCAAAATCTGGCGGCGCGGCGTTCTCCTTTTAACAGTTGGAACGGTGGCCTTGGCCTTGGCTTGTGGGTCTCCCAGCGATATCGGGGTGCCGCCATCAGCGGGAGAATCTGACTCCGGCGTAGTGTCCCCCGCTCAGGGGGGGCCGGCGGCGCCGGCGCAAAGTCCAGCCGTTGAAGCGGCGCCCCCCACTGACACTCCGGCGGCTCCCAGAGAGGTGGAGGAAGCGTCCGAGCCAACTGAGGTCGTGGAGGTAGTGGCTGAGGAACCGGAGATTCCCGCCGTGGCGACCACCGGCGATACTGGCGGAGGGGTGGGCGACTTGGCGCCGGACTTTGTGGGCATTACCAACTGGATTAACTCGGACCCGTTGACCATTGAAGACCTGCGCGGCAACGTGGTGTTGGTGGACGTTTGGACCTACACCTGCATCAATTGCATCCGCACGTTCCCCTACCTGCGGGAGTGGAATGACCGCTACGCCGACTCCGGCCTGGTGATTGTGGGACTCCACGCCCCCGAATTCGATTTTGAAAAGAACACCAAGAACGTCACCGAGGCCGCCGGAGAGTACGGCATCGTTTGGCCCATTGCCCAGGACAATGACTACGGCACCTGGAATGCATACAACAACCGCTACTGGCCGGCCAAGTACCTCATCGACCACAACGGAGTGGTGCGCTACACTCACTTCGGCGAAGGGGACTACGCCGGGACCGAGGAGCGCATCCGCCAATTGTTGCAGGAGGCGGGGCTGGCCGTTGATGTTGAGACAATGGACTTGCCCCAGGACCAGTCGCGGGACGCATCTTTGAGCAACCTGATGGTATCGAATCCGGAGTTGGTGGAGGTTACCCCGGAGCTTTACGCCGGCTACGAGCGCAACCTCAGTTCCGTTCTTTACGGCTCCGACCCCTACGTGGTCCAGTCGGATTATTACAAAAACCGCGACGGGGTCGGCAGCTTCGAAGCCCCGGCGGAACTCGTGCCCCACAAGGTATACCTCAACGGCGATTGGCACATCGGTCCCGAATCGGTCAAGCACGCCAGGATGACCGGCCAGTATGAGGACTACATCGCCATCAACTACTCGGCCAAAAGCGTTAACGCTGTCATAACCTCGGAATCCGGCGAGCCCTACCGGGTGCGGGTAACCATGGACGACGACTACTTGACCGAAGACAACAAGGGCATGGATGTGATGATCGACGCTAACGGCGAAAGTTACATCTTAGTGGACGAACCCCGCCTGTACGCCATTGTAGATAACCCCACGTACACCCGCCGGGCGTCGCTGAAGCTGCACCCCAACTCGGCGGACTTCGGCCTGTTCGCCTACACCTTCGGCGTTTATGAGGAAGGCCCGTAATGAGCGTAGTCCCTGCCCCCATCGGACGCTGGTTCTTGTCTGTGTCGCTGCTGCTGGCGCTGTCGCTTGCGCTGGGCTGCGGCATGGCCCAGCCGGAGGCCGAAACGGCGGAAAGTGGGCCGCGTTGGGAACCGGGCCCCGCCATATCCGGGGGCATCCAACCCATCCTGGCCACCACGCTGCTCCGTACCGGCCCCCAACGGGTATCCTTTCTGCTGACCAGCCCCGAGGCGTTGGTGAAAGCGCCCGAAGCAACGGTTACGACCTCTTTCCTGGGTGGAGACGGTGGCACGGCGCAGACCGTCACCGCCACATTCCACCTGTGGCCCTACGCCATCCGGGGGGCCTACAGCGCCGACCTGACTTTCGACCAACCCGGGCGGTGGCGTTTGGCCATCTCGGTGGAAGACCAGGAGTTGTCCGGTGCAACCAGCCTGACGGTCCAGGTGGACGAGGCGCTGGTGGTGCCCGACGTGGGGGCCGTGCCCCCGGCCAGCGTAACCAAGACCCTGGAGAGCGAGGGCGGCCTCAAGACCCTGACCACCGATTTCTCGCCAGACCCCGACCTTTACCTGACCACGGTGGCCGAGGCCATTGCCGAGCCCAAGCCCGCCGTCATAGTGTTCGCCACTCCCGCCTTCTGCACCAGCCCCACCTGCGGGCCCCAGGTGGATACCGTATCCGAGTTGAAAGATGACTATCCCCGGGAAGCTACCTACGTCCACGTGGAGATTTACGACAACCCCCACGAAATTCAGGGCGATTTGGACCGGGCCCGTTTAGCTCCGGCGGTGGCAGAGTGGCAGTTCGACCAGATCCCCGATTGGTTCAACGAGTCCTGGACCTACGTTTTGGACTCCCAGGGGAAGGTCCACCAGAAATACGAGGGGTTTGTAAGCAAAGAGGAACTGGAGGGGGCGTTAAAGTCGGTGTTGGCGGAGGGGTAAGGAGTAACAGCAGGCTTGTCCAGGAGACACCAAGGACCGGGGTTTTCAACCCCGGTCCTTGGTGCAGCTACCAGCCCAACTTAAAGGGATGTCACTACAACGCTTTGACGAAGCCCATTGATGGCACCTTGAATTGCCCGCCGAGTCAACAATCTATGCCTTCGAGAGGCAAGTGCAAAATAAGGTACCCCGGACAGGACTTGAACCTGCATCTTACGCTTCGTCAAAACCTTGCTCTGTCCCTTTGAGCTACCGGGGGACGGCGACATTCTAATCAGAACTGATGTACCACGTCAAGGTTGAGCGCCCTTGCCACCGGCGTCGCCCAGGGGTAGGATAGCCGCAACCCTGCTTGACTACCCTTGGGACGCCGACAATGGCTTCTTCTTCGGATTCTTACCACACCGCCAACATCACTCTGAACGTCAACGGCCTTGACCGGCAGGTGCAGGTCCGCCACCATTGGACCCTGCTGGACGTGCTGCGGGAGCAGTTGGACTTGACCGGCTCCAAGCGGGGCTGCGACCGTGGTGAGTGCGGCTCTTGCACCGTGCTGCTGGACGGCAAGCCGGTCTATTCCTGCCAAATCCTGGCCGTGCAGGTAGGTGGCCGCGCCGTCATAACCATCGAGGGCCTGGAGCGGGACCACCAGCTGGACCCGGTGCAGCGGGCCTTCCTGGAAAACGACGGGGGCCAATGCGGGTTTTGCACTCCGGGGTTTGTCATGGCCGCCAGGGCTTTGATTGATTCCAACCCTTCCCCCACCGACGACGAAATTCGGGAGGCGCTGGGGGGCAACCTGTGCCGGTGCAACGCCTACGGGCGGATTTTGGCGTCGGTGAAGGCCGCGGGCCGGTGACATCATCGGGGGAGAGTCAATGGTAACCTACCGGTATCTGGAGAGAAAATTTATTAAGCCCCTGGAGGACAAATTGCGAACCGAGGGCGCGGCGGCGATACAGCGCCAATGGGAGGAGTGGAACTCCCGCCGGGAAGCGGCGGAGTCCCGGGGCGAGCCTTTCGATGAACCTCCCCCCCGGCAGAGAGCCGCCGGCCGGCGGCGCAGCGGCAAAGGGGTGATGCCTACACGGCTGTGCTCCAACCGGACCGGCTACTAGAAAACAGAGACCAGCCCATTGTATTGTCCCAGTTGCGGAACTGAGAACCCCGATAGCTCCCGCTTCTGCTCCAATTGTGGGCAGGCCGTGCCGGGGCAACAACCACCGCCTTCTCAATCCGTTGGTTATCAGGAGCCATCTTCACAAACTGGCTTCCCACCCTCCGAGCCTCCCTACCTGGCTGGACCACCAAGTATCGGCAACAACCTGGCTTGGGCAATCCTGGCCACCATCTGCTGCTGTATGCCGGCAGGTATCGTAGCCATCGTTTACGCTGCCCAGGTGAACGGCAAATTGAGAGTGGGGGACTACCAAGGAGCGCGGCGTGACGCCGACAACGCTAAGAATTGGGCCATAATTTCGGCCGTCGCGGGCGGGATAGCCTGGGCCATCGGCTTTGTTGGATTTGTGGGGGAGTTTTGGCGCTAGGGAACTTGGTAAGCATTACCGCAACGGGGACCAAGCCGACCGGCGGGCCGCGCTTTCAAATGGCGGGAATTTCCTTCCCTCTGTGGGCCGTTTACGCCTTGGCGTTGATGGCGGGGACGGTCGGGTTGGCAGCAGTTTACCTGTTCGACCCACGAAACCCTGGAGTTTATCCAATTTGCCCCTTTTTTGGGTTGACGGGTTACCACTGCCCCGGCTGTGGAACCTTGCGGGCCTTGCATCAATTGCTCCACGGCAACGTCACCGCCGCGCTGGGTTACAACCTCTATTCGATGCTAGCCATGCCGCTGGTTGGTTACTCCCTGGCCGCAGCCGGGTTGCGGGCCTACCGTTTACCCGCTCCGCCGAGGCTGACCGTCCCCGCTCCCCTCATTTGGGCGTTGCTGGCGGCGATCCTGGCCTTTTGGCTGGCCCGCAACCTACCCATCCAACCGTTGATGTTCCTGGCCCCTTAACCCAAAAGGGCGAGGTCCGAATTAACCACATAATCATCCCGACTTGAGGAGGTAATAACAATGACTACTCACGCTGAACACACCCATGACCACCCCCACCAGCACGGACACGGCGCCGCCGCGTCGGAGATGCGGAACGCGGCCCTGGCGTTGTTGAACAGCTTGTCCGCCGGCCAGAAAAATTCGGCCTGCTTCGATTACATCGACGGCGAGCGGATTTTCTGGTACTACCCGCCCCTGAACCGCCACGGCCTTCTGCTGCGGGAAATGGACGAGAACCAGCGTTCCCTGTCCTATGCGCTGATGGCCGCCGGATTGAGTCCCGAGGCCAACCGGCAGGCCCGCGCCATCATCGACCACGAACTGATATTGGGGCCGCTGGAAGTTGAGCAGAACGCCGTCACCTACCCCCGAGACCCCCTCATGTATAGCTGGAGCATTTTCGGCGACCCCGCAAGCGATGAGCAGCCCTGGGGTTGGCGGGTGGAAGGTCACCACGTTTCCCTGCATTACAGCGTCTGGGGCGACCGGGTGCTGTCCATGACTCCCTTCTTCTTCGGGGCCAACCCGGCCCGGGTCCCCAAGGGCTCGCAGGAAGGGCTGCGGATTCTGGGCGCCCGCCAGGACCTGGCCTTCGAATTGATGAATAGCATGGACTCGGGCCAGCGTTCCAAGGCCATCATCTACAGCGAAGCGCCCGCCGACATCATCACCTTCAACTCCTCCCAGGCCTCGCTGCCCGAGGAAGCGGGGATTCCCGCCTCCCAGCTTTCCGGCACCCAGAAAGAGGTTCTGACCGCCCTGATTACCGACTACATTACCCGGGTGCGGGCCGACCTAGCCCAGGAACGTCTGGATGGGCTCATCCATGACGGCGGGCTGGACAAGATTCACGTCGCCTGGGGCGGGCCGGTGGACCCCGCCCAGCCCCACTACTACCGGCTGCACGGCGGCAACTTCGTGGTGGAGTACGACAACCGGCAGAACGGGGCCAACCACATCCACTCCGTCTGGCGGGACGTCAAGAACGACTTCGCCTACGACGTGCTGCGGGAACACATGCTGATGTACCACATCGTTTAAAGACGATTGACACCCTTTTGCCCCCCTAATACACTCGCTTTCAGGCACGGGCTCAGCGCGGCTCGGCAAGATTAAGCACTGGAGGACATACGGTTCATGGTCGATGTCAAAGGAATTGCCAACTCTAGCGTGACGGCGGAAATCGCCGCCGCTTGCAATAACTGGTTGAACAGCCTAACTTCGGAACAGAAGGCCAAGGGCATCTACGATTTCCGGGACGGCGAGCGGATTTTCTGGTACTACCCGCCCTTGAACCGCCACGGCCTGGCCCTGCGGGACATGGACTCCAACCAACGGGAACTGGCCTTGGCCATGATTGATTGCAGCCTGGCCCCGGACACCGCCGAGAAGGCCAAGCTGATTATCGAACACGAGCTGGTCCTGGGCCCGATCGAGAAATCCGAAGGCGCCGTCAGCTTTGACCGCGACCCGGAACTGTACTACTGGACGGTGTTCGGCGAGCCCGGCGGCGACGGTCCCTGGGGCTGGCGGACCGAAGGCCACCACATCTCCCTGCACATCAACTGCTGGGAAGACAAGATTATCTCGGTTACCCCCTTCTTCCTGGGCGCCAACCCGGCCGAAGTTTTCGACGGCCCCAAGCGGGGCCTGCGGATTCTGGACCGGCGGGAAGACTTGGCTATTGAGCTGGTCAATAGCTTCGACGAGGCCCAGAAAGCCAAGGCGGTCATCCACGATACCGCTCCCTGGGATATACCCACCTACAACTCCAGCAAGGCCGCGGTGCATAACAACGAGGGCCTCAGCGCCGCCGAGATGACCGGGTCCCAGCAAGAAACCCTCATGTCCCTCATCGCCGAGTACATCAACGGGATGCGTCCGGAATACGCCGAGGCCAAGATGGCCCAAATGCGGGAAAAGGGGCTGGACAACTTCTGGGTGGTTTGGGCCGGCGGCCTGGACCGGAGCCGGGATCACTACTACCGCATCCACGGCGGCGAGTTCATCGTCGAGTTCGACAACCAGCAGAACAAGGCCAACCACATTCACTCGGTCTGGCGGGAAGTCGAAAACGACTTTGGTGAAGACGTGATGCGCCAGACCAGGATGATGTACCAAGTCCTGTAACCGGCATTTGCGTGGCGGTGCTCCGGGAACCGTAACTGTTCGGGATTGATGACTCGTCCTATTTAGGAGTGATCCTGACGGTATGGGCCGGAATGACGGATCTTGGGTTGGGCTAACTCCTCAATTCTGAACTGTTGCGGGAATCCGGCGGGTGTTTACACTGGCTGGCCTGGGAATTATTCTTAGGCCAGCTTTCTTTTGGGCTTTAAGAGGCTGGATATTGTGACCACCGTTACCGGACAGAGCGTAATCCGGCGCGACCTGCGGGAGAAGCTAACGGGCGCGGCCCGGTACTCGGCGGACCTGAAGCTGCCGGGGATGCTTTACGGGCTCATTCTCCGCAGCCCCCATCCCCATGCCAACATCTGGTCCATCGACACCGCCGCCGCCGAAGCGCTGCCCGGCGTCCACGGGGTAATTACTCCCTTCAACGTCCCCACCGGCAGGCTGGCGGTGGACATGCTAGTCCTGGATGCCCGGGTCCGTTTTGTGGGCGACGAAGTGGCCGCCGTGGCCGCCGAAGACCCGGACATCGCCCGCCAAGCCTTGGACCTGCTGCGGGTCGATTACGAAGTTCTGCCCTTCCTGACCGATCCGGTGGACGCCTTGCAGCCGGGAGCCGTAGAAATCCACCCCGGTGGAAACCTGGCCATCCCGGAGGCCATTTCCCTGGAACGGGGCAACGTGGAAGAAGGGTTTGCCGATGCGGACCTGGTCTTTGAAGAAAACTACCGCGTCCCCACCCACTCCGCCACCCCGCTGGAGCCCCGTGCTGCCCTGGCCGCCTGGGACGGCGATTTTCTTACCGTATGGAAGTCCACCCGGGGGGTCCACACCGATGCGGCAATTCTGGCCGCCGGTCTGGGGGTGCCCCGCGACCGCATACGGGTGGTTGGCCCCTTCTTAGGAGCGGGTTTCGGCAACAAGGACGAGTCGCGGCTGGGTGGCATCGCCGCCGTGTTGTCTCAACAGGCGGGACGGCCGGTGCGGGTGGAATACTCTCGGGCCGACGAGTTTGTAGCGGGCCGCACCCGTCATGCCGCCCGCATCCACCTGAAAATTGGCGTCAAAAGCGACGGCGCCGTCACCGCGATCCACGGCGCGGCCATCCTCAACACCGGCGGCTACCAGTCCTCCGCCCCCGGCGTAGCCCGGCGCACCGGTCAGGGTATGCTGTACCTCTACCGCTGCCCCAACGTGAAATATGAAGCCTACCCCGCTTACACCAACTGCCCCACCGCCGGTTCCTACCGGGCCCTGGGCGCGCCGCAGGGCCACTTCGCCCTGGAGACGTTGATGGACCGGATCGCGGAGGAACTGGGCATCGACCCTCTGGAGTTCCGGCTGAAGAACCACGTCCTGCCGGAAGGCCAGGCCGGGCCGCGTCTTTCCCCGCCTGAACAGATAATCGACAGCCAGCCCCTGGAAGGCGGCATTCCCTTCTCAACCAACGAGTTGGACCAGATTTTGCGCCGGGGCGCCGAAGCCTTCGGCTGGGGCAACCCCCTGCCCAACCCTGGCGGCGACCCCTTCCTCAAGCGGGGCCGGGGCATGAGCATGATGATTTACCGGGGCGGGCCAGGCTCCGTTTCCGCCGCCGATGTCCGCATCGACCGCTCCGGCCAGGTAACCTTGACCTCGGGTTTGATGGAGGTCGGTGAGGGCGCCACCACCGTTTTGACCCAGATGGCCGCCGACGTACTCGGCGTTGGTTTCGACGATATTGTCACCCACTTCGCAGATTCCGCCGACACCCCGGACGCCCCCATTACCGCCGGTTCCACCGCCACCTTCTCCACCGGCACCGCCGTGGTCCAGGCGGCGGGAGAAATCCGGCAAAAACTCTTGGAAATTGCCGCCGTGGGTCTGGAAGCTCCAGTGATGGAGCTGGACCTGGCCGAGGGTGCGGTATTCGTCAAGGCCGACCCCTCCCGCCGCATGTCCATCTCCGACGTTGCCAACCGCATGGAAGAGGACTTCCTGGAGGCCAAAGCGGCCATCACCCCCGGCAGCGCCGATTACATCGTCAATTCCTTCGGGGCCCACTTTGTCGAGGTGGAGGTGGACACTGCCACCGGCCGGGTGCGGGTGGTCCGCTACGTCGCGGCCCACGACTCGGGCCGGATTATCAACCCGCAGATGGCCCTGAATCAGGTGGAGGGGGGCGTCTCCCAGATGCTTGGGTTTGCCCTTTCCGAAGAGTTGGTCACCGACGCCCCCACCGGCGTGACCCTCAACCCTAGCTACCTGGAACACAAGAGCCCAACCATCATGGACTTCCCCGACCTTCAGGTAATCTTCGCCGACTCGGTGGACCCGGTGGGGCCGTTGGGAGCCAAGGCCCTTGGTGAGGTCCCGTCGGTAGGGGTCGCTCCGGCCATCGCCAACGCCATCTACGACGCGGTGGGAGTCCGGTTCACCACCCTGCCCTTCACCCCGGACAAAGTGCTGGACGCGCTGCGGGCCTCGTGAGCCTGGCGGCCCGCCGAGGAGACTGGATTGCAACCCTTCGAATTTTTGGAACCCCAGTCCCTTGAGGAAGCCGTGGCCCTGCTGGCGGCGGAACCCGCAACATCGGCCCTGGTGGCCGGCGGCAGCGACCTCCTCAGCGAGATAAAGGAAGGGGTCGCCCAGCCGCAACGTCTGGTCAGCCTGGCCGGGATTGAAGGGCTGGAAGGAATTTCCGAAAGCGACGACGGTTTGACCATCGGCGCCATGACCACCATCGCGGATGTTGGTTCCCACCCCGTAATTCGCCGGGACTACACCGCCCTGGCCTCGGCCGCCGCCGGACTGGCCACTCCCCAAATCCGCAACGTTGGCACCCTGGGAGGCAACCTTAACCAACGGCCCCGTTGTTGGTATTACCGCCACCCGCTGACCGTGTGCTTGAAGAAGGGGGGCAGCATTTGCTACGCCCTGGCCGGCAACAGCAAGTATCTTTGCGTCACCGGCGGCGACCGCTGCTACATCGTTCATCCCTCGGATACTGCGGTGGCCCTATCCGCGCTGGATGCCCGCATTGAAATCGCCGGCCCGCAGGGGGACAGGACGGCGGCCACCGGCGAGTTCTTCACAACCCCCGCTGCGGACATCACCCGGGAAAACTCGTTGGCCCCAGGGGAAATTGTTGCCGGGGTCCATCTGCCCGCCTCGCCAGAAGAGGGTCAACGAAAGAGCATCTACCTCAAATCCCGGGAGCGCGAATCCGGGGACTTCGCCCTGGTCAGCGTCGCGGCGGTGGTGACGGTTGCCGGCGGCGTGGTCAGCAGCGCCGCAGTCTGCCTGGGAGGGGTTGCGCCGGCGCCGTACCGGGCCCGCGAGGTGGAGGAGCATCTACAGGGCCGCGCTCTATCGGATGTCGAACCGGTCCAAGCCGGCGGGTTGGCCCTGCCTAATCCCCGCCCCATGGCCCAGAACGGTTACAAGGTTGAAATGGCCCGCAACATGGTGGCGCGGGCCCTGGCCCAGTTGTTGACTGGCTTTTAACCCTTCCGGCTTATTCTTCCGGCGGTTTCGCCCCGGCCGGCGAGCCGTCGACCCCGGCCAATTCGGCTATCAACTGGAATAACGACGCAAAGTCCTGGCTTTCCAGTCCCCAGCCCCGCGCCGCCGACAGCCATTGGTCTGCCAGCGCCGTGGTCGGCAGCGGCACCGCCAGGTCTCGGCCCAGTTCCAACGCCAGCTTCAAGTCCTTCTGCATCATGCTGCAATCGAAGAGGGGTTCCTCCGGCGGGTCCATGATTAACGGGATGCGGTAGTTCAAGGCGGGAGAAGCCACTACGCTGTTCAATAGGACCTTAATCGCCGTTTCCCGGGGTATTCCGCTCTTCTCGGCCAGCAGGATGCTTTCGCAGAAGGAAAGAATCTGCACCGGCAGGCTGAGGTTGGTGGCAACCTTCATGGTCACCGCCAAACCGTTGGGGCCAACGTAGTCAACGGTGGGGCCGATGGCCTGGAGGATGGGACGCACCCGTTCGTAGACTTCCCTTTCGCCGCCCACCATGATGGACAGGCGGCCCGCCAGCAGCGTGACCGAGCTTCCCGAAACCGGGGCGTCCAGCATGTGGGCTCCCAGAGAGGCGATTTTGCCCGCCAGGGCTTGGCTCACCGACGGGTTCACGGTGCTCATGTCCACGAAGACTTTTCCCGGAGCCAGACCCGCCAAAAGGCCGTCGGGGCCCTCGGCCACCGCTTCCAACGCCGCCGTGTCCCGCAGCATACTGATGGTCACCTGGGACTTTTCGACCGCCTCGCGGGGAGAATCGGCCCAGCCCATGCCCAGGTCCATTAACCACTGGGCCCGGGCCTTGGTGCGGTTGTAGCCCGTCACCATGTGCCCCGCGTCCAGCAGCCGTTGGGCCATAGGGCCTCCCATAGTGCCCAGCCCGATGAATCCCACGTTAGCCATAGTGTGCCTCCCGGCTCTGTCGTATTTGAGCCCAATTCTTGGGGCTTCTTGCGTCCTAGTTCCCGCCCAACCAAGCCAATGGCCTGACGCCCACCCACGTAAACCTTGTGGCTCACCATGATAGTTCGACGGGTGGTTCGTCCTTCGACGGCGCTCAGGATGATGGCTCACCATGATGACCATGCTGGGAGATTGCTGGGTTCCGGCTCAGGACCGGAACGACGGGTAAGACCTGGGATCAGGTTGTCGTGTCCCGAAAAATACCATGCCAAGAATACGATAATTGGAAGCCTCCGGAAATCGTGCCCCGCCATTGCCGCAGGACGATTGCAAAGTGATGCAATTCTGAGGAAAAGGGACGCTTGCCAGCCCAGGGCCAACCTGGATTCCCGCCTGCGCGGGAATGACGGCAGGTGTTCCTATGGACTTTGCAATCGTCCTGCGGGGCGGAGGCGGAGTTGCTTCAAAACTTGTATGTTGGGCTGTGCTTTGCTAAAATCTGGACACCGTGGCCAGGCACGCCAAGGTGAAGCAAGGCGTTGGGCTGCGAACATGGTTTGCCCGCTGGAGGAACGGGTAAACGTTGCAACGATTATTCCCCTACAACGGTTTACCTGGGATTGCAACGGCGTACCTAATTAGCAAGGAGGAGGAAGTTACGTCATGCCATCATTTTGGGAACATCTAAGATTTGCTGGTGGCGAGGGTGAAGATCACCCGGGGCAAAGCTACGACGCCAACCAAGGCGCCGAAAGTCAAGACATGGTCCTTTATGTAAGTCACCCACTGCCCAGCGCTGGCGCCTCTTGGCCCACCGTCATCGTTTGCCAAGAAGCCTTCGGCGTGAACCGCCACATTGAAAAGGTCTGTGACCAGTTCGCCGCGGCGGGCTATGTGGCTGTCGCTCCGGCGCTGTTCCACCGCGAGCACCCCAACCCCAAGCTGGGCTATGGCGACGAAGACGCCCCCGCCCGCAACCGCTATATGGGCGCCCTGCGGGACGACGAGCTCGTCCTGGACATCAACGAGGTCGTTCGATGGACTCAGGGTGACCAGTTCCGCCGCACCAACGGCCAGAAAATCGGCGTCGTCGGCTACTGCGTCGGCGGCCGCATCACCTACCTGGCCGCGACCAGTTGCCGAGGGATCGACGCCGCTTCCGTTTACTACGGCGGCCGGATCCTGATTCCCTTCGGAGACGGGTCGGCGCCCATCGACCTGACCGCCAACATCAAGTGCCCCGTCATGGGTAACTTCGGCGGGCAGGACGAGAACCCCTCCCCCGCGGACGTGGCAACCATAGACCAAGCTTTGACCGCGGCGGGTGTTTCCCACGACTTTAAGTCCTATCCCGACGCCGGACATGGCTTCAACTGCGACGAACGGGGCAGCTACAACGAAGCCGCCGCCGCCGACGCTTTCGCCCGCACGGTGGCCTTCTTCGACCAACATTTGAAGGCCTAAACTCAACTTTTCATAACCCAGGGTAACCGAACAGCCCGGGCATTTAATGCCCGGGCTGTATTTTTTGCGCTTTGCCTTCCCTGGGGAAGCTAGGCTGGAGGCGGGCTGGGCTGCTGGGGAGGGACGAAGGTGTTGCGGAACCGGTAAAGGGTCATCTCCGGCTCGATGGGCGCCACCGGCATGTAACCAATCTCTTCAATCTTGGCCACGATAAACCAGGGCCCGTCGTTCTCCAGGGCAGTTATCAGGGCCGACTCCAACGACTCCAGGTCGCTGACCGTCTCGGTGTTGGCAATGCTGCAACTGCGGGCCACCTGTTCCAGGTCGGTGCCCATAGCCGTGTGGCTGGGCTGATGCCCGGTTTGCCCCCATTGCTCGTTGTCCCAGACGATGACTATGAGGTTCTTGGGCTGTTCCCGTCCGATGGTGGCGATGGTACCCAGGTTCATCAGCAAGGAACCGTCGCCGTCCAGGGAAATGACCTGTTCGCTGGTGGAAACGGCCATGCCCAGGGCGATGGATGAGCAGAGGCCCATGTTGCCGTAGGTGTAAAAGTTGCGGTCCCGGTGTCCGGCGTGCCACAACTCGTCGGTGGTGGGGCCCAGGTTGCTGACGATGGGGCGGTCCCCGGCGTGGCGCAAGACCAGTTGAGTGGCTTCAAACCTATGCAAGCTTGCCTCCGTGGAGCAGTTGAGTCAGGCAGATGGCCACTGGTTGGCGGTTGGCGTGGCACAGCTTCATGGCGCCGTCAACGATGTTGTCCATCCGGTACTCGTCTTCCAGGGTGAAGTGGACCAGCCCCAATTGGTCCAGGATGGGGCGGGTGGTCCGGCCCATCGGCACCTGGGAGATGTTGAACTCCCCGGGTCCGCCCCGCAGGTTGATGAAGAAGGGAATGGGGGCGCGGGCGGGTATACAGAGGCTGGCGACGGCGTTGACGCTGTTGCCGAATCCGCTGGACTGCATGAAGACGGCGGAGTTACGGCCCGTGGCGTAGGCTCCGACGGCGACGCCGATGGCCTCCTCTTCCCGGCTGCACGATACCAGGTGGAAAAAGGGGTCGTCGTTGATGCGGCTGGTTACCTGGTCGATGGATATGTCCGGGACGTAGGCAATCAGCGAAGTGTCCCAGTTCTTGAGGGATTGAACGATGGTCTCAGCCCAGTTCAAATCAATACCGTCCTGTCAAAAAGCGTAGAGTCTAATGCGGACCGCCGGTTGAGGAAAACCGGAACGTACCCAGTCTACCCATCAGATGTACCGCTCCCTTGTTTTTCCTCCTGTTCCTCCGTTGGTGGCGAAAATTCCAACCTTCCCCGCGGGGGCTTCCCCGGCTTCCGGGCAATCATCGGTCCCACTGTCCGTTCCGTGGCCCCATTTTGAAGACTGACTCGAATTGTCCTGACGGATGGGTTTTTATCCGCTCCCTTATCACTTTCCATGAATGTCGGTTTCTCCAGGTTTGTCCGGTTTCACAAAGTGTTTGTTGGCCATTATATCGTGGGCCGTGGTGCGGTTCCAACCTCTAATGCCCCGCCTCGGCCACAACCCCATACGCTTTTGCCTTGCGGCATTACGTGGGTTTATTTCAGGTTCTATTTCCCCCACAACTCTCCGATTGTAAAAATGGGTGGATACTAGAATTGACTCGATATCCGCCGAAATCAAATATTCGAACGTCACCGCCACCGTTTCTCCGGGCTCAGCAATGAGGTCGTCTTTGGGCCAACGTATATGGACTTCATCCAGGATGTCCCATGCCAAGGAAATGGCTTGGTTATCAATGAAAGTCTTATACAATTCTTCTCCGTATTGGTCGCTGGCCGGCGCAATCTGCTGCACGGTAAACAAGGCGTCGCGAAATTCTACCTTGACCCGTGAACTGTTTTGGAGAGTCGCAGTAAGCTGGATATGGACGTAACTGTCGCTCACTCTCCGGTGAGTAATTTCGTGCAAAATGGTCACGTGAGGCTGTTCGTGTCTGAAGATGAACCCGCGCCGCCATGCGAATAGGCCTCCCAACATAATGGCGATGACCGTAGCGCCGGCTTGAGCAATCCCGGCCCAAACCCCAATTGTATCGGCGATTGACAACATCCCTGCGGCCCACCCCTTCCCAAAATGCCAATTGGCTCCCAAAAGTAGCCTTTGAAACTAAGGTATCCGTAAACAGTGCTCTTCGGCAATCACGAAATGTCAGTAACCGCTTTGCGGTACGGGCGAAAACCGACACTGGGCTCAGCAAAACTCTTCGGCGGGCCTATTCCTCCGACTCTCGAAAAAGTCTGCTGGTCCATTCTGGTTGACGCCCCTTTATGCCCCATCTACAATCCTGCCATCCTTCCGAAGCCTGCGAGGCTACCGGTCTTCCCCGCAGGGCCTCAGAGTGTTCAATGGCGTTTGACCTCCTCGCCAATTTAAAAGTCCTGGACCTGGGCCAGGGCGTCAGCGCGCCCTTCTGCGCCAAGCTCTTCGCCGATTTGGGAGCCCAGGTCATTAAGGTCGAACCTCCCAACGGCGACCCCGCCCGGCGCATGGGGCCCTTCCCCGGCGATGTTCCAGACGCCGAAAAGAGCGGTCTTTTCCTGGCCCTGAACACCAACAAGCAGGGAATCACCCTTAACTTGGAATCAGCTTCGGGGCGGAACGTCCTGCTCCAACTGGCCGATGCCGCCGATTTGCTCGTGGAGAATTTCCCTCCGTCCTACCTCCCCAACCTGGGTTTGGACTTTGACACCCTGCGCCGCCGCAACCCCATGCTGGTTCTGACCTCGGTGACTCCCTTCGGGCAGACCGGCCCCTGGGCGGATTTTCGGGCCAACAACCTGGTGATCAGCAACCTGAGCGGCCACTCCAGGGAGCACCCGGGGCCGGTGGACGACCCTTCAACCCACCCGCCCCTCCAGTTGGCGGCCCATCAGGCCGAGTTCAATGCCGGTCTTGCCGCCGCCACCGCTTCCATGCTGGCCCTCAACCGCAGAGCCGGGCATGGGAAGGGTTGCCACGTTGATGTTTCCGGGATCGAGGCTCTGGCCGTGCTTCCCCAGACCACCCTGGCGGAACATGCGTTGGGGCGTCAGCTCAAGGGACGCGACAAGGCCGAATACGCCCGCCAATCCCTGTTGGCCCTCCTCCCTTGCCAGGACGGTTACGTGGGCATTTCTCCCCGCCAGCAGGACCAGTGGGAGCGAATGGTTGAGCTGATGGGTTCCCCCGCCTGGGCCGGCCCGACCCCCAGTTTGCCACCCGGGACAGCCGGTTGGACCACTGGGACGTCCTGGAGCCGCTGCTGGCCGCGTGGACCGGCCCCCAAGCCAAGGAAGCGGTCTACCGCCAGTGTCAGGGAATCCACGTCCCATCCTTTCCGCTGAACACCGCCGCCGACCTTTTTGAATCGCCGCAGTTCCAGTCCCGGGCGTTCTTCGTCCAGGTGGACCACCCCGCCGCCGGCAAGCAGACCTACCCGGGCTGGCCATTCAAGCTGGCTTCTGGGAAAACCGTTACGCTGGCTCCCGCCCCAACCCTGGGCCAGCACAATGCTCAATTGCTGGGGACGGCAGGGTTGGGCTTGGACCCCCAGGAACTGGTGAGATTGCGCGCCGCCGGGGACGTGTAGATCAATACTCTCGCCACGCTAAACGCCACAATCCGCAACAGGAGAAAAACCTTGATACTCGACCCGCAGACCTTCGGCAACTTCTACCGCGTCCTCACCGGCGTGGTGGTGCCTCGGCCCATCGCCCTGGTGTCTTCTATCGACAACGACGGCGTCCTGAACCTGGCCCCCTTTTCCTTCTTCAACGCGGTGGCTTCCGAACCGCCCACCATCGTTTTTTCCAGCAACCGCAACACCCCCCATAAGCCAAAAGACACCCTGGCCAACATCGAGGCCAACGGCGAGTTTGTGGTTAACGTGGTGGTCGATGGCATCGCCCAGGCCATGAACGCCACCGCCGCCGAATACCCCGCCGAAGTCAGCGAGTTCGACGTCGCCGGCCTCACTCCCGTACCTTCCCAGGTCGTCAGACCGCCCCGCGTTCTGGAATCGCCGGTGAACATGGAATGCAAGCTCAACCGGGTCGTTCCCCTGGGCAACCCCGGCCATGAGCATGGTCTGGTTATCGGTGAGATTGTCCTGATGCACGTGCGGGATGACATAATCGACGGTCATCGCATCAACCACCAACTATTGAAACCCGTCGGCAGGCTGGCGGGCAGCATGTACTGCTTCACCGCCGACGTTTATGAGATGGCGCGCCCGGTGTACCAGCCGGAAGCCCAGGCCCAGACCGCCCCGGGCGACAGTTAACCGGCGTTGGTTGCAGCATGAACCAGTTGGCTTTGAACGGGGTTAGAATCGCCGACTTTAGCTGGCAGATTGCCGGCCCCACCTGCACCCGCTACCTGGGGACCATGGGCGCCGAGGTGGTCCGTATCGAGAGCAACCGGCGGCCCGACCCCTACCGGGAGCGCAGCATATCCCACTTCATAAATCAGTCCAAGAAAAGCGTCACCTTAAACCTGGCCGATCCCCAAGGAGTGGCCTTAGCCAAGGACATCATCGCCGTCAGCGATGTTGTAATCGAGAACTTCGCTCCCGGCGTCATTGAGCGGCTGGGCCTGGGCTACCAGGAGCTCCGGCAGGTCAAACCAGACATCATCATGCTGTCCTCCGCCGGTCTCGGCCATACCGGCCCCGACTACCGGCAGGTGGCCTACGGCACCCTGGTGCAATGCTTTACCGGTTGGAGTTCGCTTCAAGGTTACCCGGGCCAGGAGCCGGACATCGGCGGCATCTGGACCGACCCCATGGTGGGTATGATGGAGGTGTTCCTGATTAACGCCGCCCTGCACCGCTGCCGGGAGACCGGCCAGGGCCAGTTTTTTGACCTGTCCATGGGCGAGGCCACCACCATGCTGCTGCCCGAGGTGATCCTGGACTACTCCATGAACCACCGTGTCCAGGAACCCCAAGGCAACCGCCATCCCGCCCACGCTCCCCACGGCAACTACCCCTGCCGCGGCGCGGACCAGTGGGTTGGCATCGCCGTGACCATCGACCGGGAGTGGCGCCGTTTGTGCCAGGTTTTGGGACGGGAGGACCTGGAATCCGACCGCCGTTTTGCCGACGGATTGTCCCGCCGCCAGAACCAGGACTCTTTGGACTTGGAGCTTGCCAGGTCAACCCGGGGATGGGACGCCCTAGAACTTGCTGAGGAACTGCAAGCGGTGGGTATCGCCGCCGGGCCGTCCCTGTCGGTGGACCAGCTTTGGGGAAACCCGCATCTCAGGGAACGAGGGTTTTGGCAGCCCCTTCCGGAGGGGGAAGGTCAACCAGTCAAGGAATTGCCCCTGGTCCCCTGGCGTTTCGACGGAGTTGCCGAAGCCAGGGCAACTCCTCCCCCGGTGCGCGGGGAGCACAACTCCTACGGACTGGAAGAACTGCTGGGCCTTCCGCCGGAAGAGGTCGAGCGGCTGTTGGAAGAGGGCACTGTTTATTAACCAGGACGGTTGCAAAGTGGAGTAATTCTGCGGAAAAGGGACACTTGCTAGCCCAGGTCCAACCTGGATTCCCGCCTTCGCGGGAAAGACGGGTGGGGCGCGGGAAAGACGACGGAATGAGCGGGGAATGGCGATAGGCGTTGGTACTGACTTCGCAATCGTCTTGGTTTATTAAGCGGGCTTCACGCCCCGCCGCCCGAATCATCAGGCAATGAACAGGTGACCCGTCCCGCCGTCAACGAAATCCCGCTGACGATTAACCACGCCAGAAAAGCCACCCCGGAGATGCGGTGCATCACCGTGGCCGCATCCACCCAGATTAAGAGCATCACGGCCCCGATAACCGCGCCCAACCCCGCCCAAATTCTCCATAAGCCCCCTGACGGCCACATCGACGGGGCTAGAGCGATCAAGCCCAACCCGGCCAGGGTGAAGCCTACCTTGCCGGTTATCCAGCGGGCTTCCGACCAAGGACGCAGTCCTTCAGCCAATTCGTCCGAGATCAACATCGTACCGGAGCCGACTTCGCCGATTGCAGAAAACGAGGCCCAATCTCCTGAAGCCGGCGTCCCAACCGGCCCAATGTCGGGGACGGAAACGGCCAAAACCAGGGCGCAAAGACCGGAAATGCCGGTTATCAGTGCTGAAATCCCCAACAACGCCGTTCCCGAGTTAATGGAGGCCGGGTTGCAACCCCGGTAGGTCTGCCACAGGAACCAGGCGGCGGCCAGCAAAGCCAGCCCTGAAAACAACCGGGCCCCTCCTCCGGTGGTGTAGGCGGCGTTGTTAAACGTGATGGCCACCAATGATTCGGCCAGCGTGGGTTGGTCGGCGTTGGCGGCCAGACGGGCCGGCACTGAAACGGCGGTAGCCAACGCAGTCAACAATAGGAACAGGCCGGCGGCCCGGGCGGCGGTCATGGCTGGGGGTGAGGCAGCGGTTTAGCGGTCCGGCGAACTGCCGTTGCCGGAGTCGTCCAGGGGGTCAACGATCTGAAACTCCGGGTTGGCCCGGCGAAAATTGTCCAGCGCCTGTTGCAACTCGTCGTGGAACTTGTCCGGGTCCCGGGCCATTAACACCACCCGCCGCCCCTGGACCGGCCAGACCCGCAGCCGGTCAGGGGTGTTCAGTTGACGCATCTCCACGTGTGAGATTTCGTAGAAGGGCATTTTCTTGATTCGGGGACGTCCGTAGATGATGAACAGCGCGTCGGAGTAGACGAGGTAAACCCGGGCATTGGTGAGCCAGGAATAGATGGCGGTGCCCAGCCCCAGCACAACGATGAACTCGGCACGTATTGCCCCTTCCTGGCCGAAGAACATAGTCCACAACCCGAACGCCGCCACCGCCATCGAGAAAATGACGGTGAGGTTGAAGGGGACGCGGTGCTTGTCAAAGTAAATCAGGTTGCTTGGGGTTTCTTCCATCAATAAGGTTCCTACCCGGCCGGGACAACGTTTTTCTAATTATACACCAACCCGGAAAAGGCCAACCACGGCGGAAGCGGACGCCTATGGGGCATTTGTCGGTTATCCTTGGTCGAGAATTTCCCGGACCCGCCGGAAAACCGCGTCGAACATGGGTTGAGTCAACCGTCCCGTCTGCGTGTTCTGCTGGCTGGGGTGGTACGACCCCAGGACCCGAACCCCGCCGTCCAACTCGTACTCCACCCGGTGCCCAAATTTGGGGCGCGGCGACGGCAGCGTCAAGCCCCGAGGGGCAAAGGTCCCCAAGAAGGCGTCGAAGCCAATTTTCCCCAGCGCCACCACCACCTTGAGGTTGGTCAAAAGCTCCAATTCCCGCAAAAAGTAGGGTTTGCAGGCAGCCAATTCCTCGCGGGTGGGTTTGTTGGCCGGCGGCGCGCACCGCAGGGCGGCGGTGATGTAGGCGTCCTTCAAGACCAACCCGTCGTCCCGTTGCTGCGAGTCCGGCGAACTGGCGAACCCAAACCGGTGCAGTGTCCCAAAGACCCAATCGCCGCTGCGGTCGCCGGTGAACATCCGCCCGGTCCGGTTGCCTCCGTGGGCCGCCGGCGCCAGCCCCACCAGCAGCAGCCGCGCTCCTGGGTCGCCAAAGGAGGGCAGCGGCTTCCCCCAGTAGTCCCAGTCCAGGTACATCCGCCGCTTCTTCTCCGCCACCGTCTCCCGGTGCTCCACCAACCGGGGGCAAAGGGCGCAGGCGGTAACCTGTTCCTGTAACTTCTCCAAACTTACAACTTGGTCTAAGTTGCTGGTCATTACGGCAGCGCCGACTATACACGACCGCTTCCCCCGCAACAAGGCGCGTCAACCCAACCTCCCAATAGCCCTGTTACAGGCGGTGCGGTATAATCGCCGCAGCTATTCGACACACCGGTCCGAGGTGAAATAATGGAGATCAAAGCGGCGGTACTCTACGAGGCCAACACTCCCCTGGTGGTGGAAACCCTGGAGTTGGACGAGCCCAAGGAAGGGGAGGTTCTGGTGAAGATAAGTTCCGCCGGGGTCTGCCACTCCGACTACCATGTTATGAAGGGAGAGTGGAAGCCGCCCCTGCCCATGGTGCTGGGCCATGAGGCCGCTGGTATCGTTGAACGGGTGGGGCCCGGAGTGACCATGAGCCAGCCCGGCGACCATGTAATTCTAAACTTCCGCCCCAACTGCGGATTCTGCCGCTATTGCGCCATCGGCCGCCCGGTGCTCTGCAACGGCACCGACACCGACCGGTGGATGATGTTCGACGGCACTTCCCGCCTGCACAAGGGCGGCCAGGACATTTACCATTTCGCCCGCACCGCTTCTTTCGCCGAATACGCGGTGGTCCCCCAGTCGGGAGCCGTGCCGGTGCGCGATGACATGCCCCTGGACAAGGCCTGCCTGATGGGCTGCTCGGTGATGACCGGCGTCGGTTCGGTGATTAACACCGCCAAGGTGGAGGCCGGCAGCAGCGTGGTGGTTATTGGCTGTGGCGGCATTGGCCTAAACGTCATTCAGGGCGCGGCTCTGGCCGGCGCCCGCCAGATAATCGCGGTGGACGTGTTGGAAAACAAGCTGGCTTACGCCCGTGACTTCGGCGCAACCGACATCATCGACGCCACCAGCGGCGACACGGTCCGCCGCATCCGCGACCTGACCGACGGCGGCGCCGACTACGCCTTTGAAGCCATCGGCAACTCCCGGACCATTCTCCAAGCCTACGAGTCCACCTGCCTTGGCGGCGTCACCACCATCGTTGGCATGGCCCCCGAGGACGACGAGGTGACCATCAACGCCCTATCCCTGCCCCGTACCGAAAAGGTAATTATGGGTTCCTGGTACGGCTCGGCCCGCCCCTGGGTAGACCTGCCCAAGATGGTGGACCTCTACATGACCGGCAAGCTGGACGTGGACTCCCTGGTCAGCCGCACCTACTCCCTGGACGAAATCAACGTGGCTTACGAAGCCCTGAGCCGGGGAGAAGTCGCCCGCAGCATCCTGGTCTTTGACTAGCCGCCGCCGGCAGGGGCCACGGCCCTGGCCTCGTCTGGAACGAAGATGTCCTTCCTAGCTCCGGGTCTAACCCCCGAAGAGGCCAGCGTCATTTGCATTGAGCAGTGCCGGGCCATGTGTTGCCGGGGGCCTCTGATTCTGACCCTGGCGGAAAACGAGGTCGAGGGGTTTCAGGAGCGGGCGCGAGCGCTGGGAGCCGATGCCAAGCTGACCGTTAATGAAAACGGCGGCTGGGTGCGCTTCGCCGACCATCCTGGTGAATGTTGCCCCATGCTGGACCAGACCACTTGGCGCTGCCGAATCTACGACCACCGGCCCCAACGTTGCCGCGCCTTCCCGGAACGCCTCACCCCGGGCTGCGCCATCTCCGGCGGCTAACCCCGGCGCTCCCAAAACCGCTCGTGGTGAGCCCGTCGAACCACCTCCCGAATACCCCGCCCGGTGCCAGTTCACGCGATTCCCTTCCTGGTCCCGCCCCCCGCCGCGTTAAGTCCCACTAGCTGAACACGCAGTTGCGCCCAAAGTTCTTCCGAAGTCCCCCGGGCTTATACCGGCAGGCTTGCCAAAAGAAAAGCCACCCAATTTGGGTGGCTGGTTGGGGTTATCTTTTGCTGGTCGGGGCGGCCAGATTTGAACTGGCGGCCCCCTGCACCCCATGCAGGTGCGCTACCGGGCTGCGCCACGCCCCGACATTGGTTAGTATAACTTACCGAGTTAGGGCCCACAAGGGGGACGTTCGAGGAGACCATCGCCGACCAGCAGGTCGTCCTCCCTTCTGGCACGTTTTCCCAGGGGGGAGGTTACCGGCAGGTGGAGAACGGCGTGTACACCGGGCATTTCCCACAAATAGGAGGCACAAACCGAACAGTCGGAGGAAGGGGTTGTCTTCCTGCTCTCGGTACACTTCGTCGCTAAGCCCTTCCACCCGCACGTGGCGCACAAGGGTGAACCCCGATTGGTCACGACCACGGCCAAAGTTTGTTTCCTCTCCTTTCGTGAACTAGCCGGGGGCGAGTTACCTGTACCGAGAACACCGTGGGATGGGCATTTCCAAACCGTGACGCAAGGTATGTCCTGTTGGACGACCGCAGTGGTTTTCCATTGGGGTCGCCCCTCTTCCGGGTCCTGGAAGTCTGGGTCAAAGACCAACAACAGCCGGTTGGGTTCAGTCTCGAGAGGGCATTTATCCAAATGTCACCAGTACGGGGATCGGTGATCCGCAAGTGACCTCATAAACCCCCGGACCGGGAAATGTGCCTTGGCCTTGGAGTCCTAAATGACCGCCGTTTCTCTCGTTAGCGGCGCCTTGCGGCTTTCGGGTAGCGCCCCAAGTCCCTAGCCGACCTCGAGAAGCCCGAAGAAGGGAAGACGGCTTGGGCGGCGTTCACATTCAGCACGAGGGCAAGCCCAACCGGTCAAGGTCATTGTCGAAAATGTCAAAGAGATCGGCTGGAACACAACCCGTAAATCCGGTCCCTTCGAGATGCAGTAGGGTCAAACCGCTGAGGCCGGTCAGCCAGTCCGGTATTTCGCCCGACAGTCCGTTCCCCGAAAGGTCCAGTCTTTCCAGACTGCGGGCTCTCTTCAGCCCCTCGGGAATCTCCCCTGTCAGCTCGTTATTTTGCAGGATCAGCTGTCTCAGTCCCTTGATCTCCCCCAATTCCGGTGGGATCTCCCCGTTCAACTTGTTCCCCTCCAGATGCAGCCGTTTCAAGTTGCCGAGACGGCCCATTTCGGCTGGAATCGTCCCTGTCAGCTGGTTGCCGGACAAATTCAGCCCACTCAAGTTGGCCATATCTCCCAGTTGGGGCGGGATCGTACCGCTGAGCCGGTTCCCGGAAAGGTCCAGAATGCCCAAGTTGGAAAGGCGGGCCAATTCCGGGGGGACCATCCCAGCGAGCTGATTATCACGCAACCCCAGTATGTCCAAACTGGACAGGTCACCCAATTCCGGCGGTATTTTGCCGGTGACCCCGGTGGCCGATAAGTCCAGGAACCGCAAGCGTGACAGGCCGCCCAATTCCGCCGGAATCGATCCGGTCAGCGGATTGTCACTCAGGAACAAGCCCACGAGGTTCTTGAGTTGTCCCAGTTCCCCGGGGACTTCGCCGGTCAACTCGTTCTCCAGCAGGGTCAGCATCTCCAGGTTGACCAGTTGTCCCAATTCCGGGGGAATCTGGCCGGTCAACCTGCGCTGAGGGAGTTCCAGAACATGGAGTCGCCCGTTGCGCCGGTCGACAATGACGCCCTCCCATTGAGTAATGGGCCGGCCCAGGTCCCAGTCCAGGTCGCCGTTGCCGGCCAGGGTATCCCTGACTTCCAGCAGAACGGAGCAATCGATGATCAACTGGGGGTCGTAGAAGGGTTCCGGAACGGTGGTCCTGTTGGAACAGGCCGGAACCGATACCGGTTGAGGAACCGGGGAAACAGCCGTCTGCCCAGCCGGCAAGTCTTCACATACCTTCAGAGGCAATTGGCCCAGGTCATTGTCGGGTATGTTCTGTAGGGACTGGGGGATGCATCCGGTCAGTTCGTTTCCCGCCAGATACAGCTTTTCCAGTTTCTGGAGACGGCCGAGGGAGGCGGGAATCTCACCGGTAAGATTGTTGACATGCAGATCCAGGAACACCAAGTTGGTCAAGCCCCCCAGCTCTGCGGGAATTTCCAGGTTAAGGTCGTTGATGGACAGGTCCAGGTGCTCCAGGGCGGTGAGCTTCCCCAAATTACTCGGGATCTTGCCGATCAGTTGAAACCCGAAGATTTCCAACCGGCGGTCCCGCTTGGGTTTGCCGTCGACGGTCACGCCAGTCCATTTGTCGATGGGGAACTCGGGAGACCAGGCCAACTTGCCTTTGCCTCCCAGGGTGTTCCAGGCTTCCAACAACGTCGCGCAGTCGTCCACCAACCCAGGGTTGTCGTCCGGTTTGGGCACAGCGGCGCCGTTTGAGCAGGCTGCCACCAACGGCGGCACCCCGGTGCCAGGCTGCACCGTTTCCACCGGCGGGGCATCAGGCCCGACGGCACAACCCGACAGCGAACCGGCCATCAGGAACATGAGGGCGGAGAGAAAGAAGAGACCGGCGGCCCGCCTGGCCGGGCGACGTTGCGACGGAACACTGCCGGTCCGGACCGAGGACAGGCATCCAAATTCCAGACGGGGTCCCAACCCGGGCCCCTCTGCACGTGGTTTGTATCCCAACTGATCAGCCTCCGGTGGACGCCAGTAAGCCAACCGTACCGGTCAAGGGGCCAATCCGGAAGGCATCTTGGTTGATCTCACTCAGGTCAATCCCCCAGAGTCCATTGAGGTCCAGTTTGCCCCATATTACCATGCGGCGCAACGGCTTGATGAGCAACGCAGCCCAGGGTCCAGGGCCCTTTAATTGTACAGGTAGAAGCCGGTTGGTGTTGGCGGGCAAGCTGGCATCACGGTGGTAATTGCGGCGCAGCTTGAACCCGGAGTTGGGGAGAGTGTTGGGCAAGGATTTTAGACCCCTCGCTACGCTCGGGGTGACAGGTGGGGGGGGAGAACAATTAAAAGGCCCTGCCCAGACTCTTTTCTGCCTGTTCCCACCGACGGAATCCCGCTAAAATAGTCCGACGCAACGGCGCGGGAGAAAGCCATGCCAGGACCTTTGGCCGGTATCAAAGTGGTGGAGTTCAGCGAGATTATCGCGGCCCCCTTCGCCGGAATGCTGCTGTCCGACATGGGGGCCGAGGTCATCAAAGTAGAACCTCCCTGGGGAGACCCCTGGCGCTACGTCCAACCCTTTTCCCAGACCGAAGGACGCCCCTACCTGGCTTACAATCGGGGCAAACGCGACCTGACCCTGGACCTCACCACTCCCGAGTCCAGCCAGGTCCTGGGCAAACTCATCCCCCAGACCGACGTGGTGCTGGTCAACTACCGCCCCGATGTGGCGGCCCGCTTGGGGGTCGACTACGGGGCCCTGGCTGCGCTGAACCCCAAGTTGATCTACTGCGAAAACACCGCTTTTGGCCGCCAGGGCCCCGATGCCCACCGTCCCGGCTACGATGTCATGCTCCAGGCTATGTCCGGGCTGATGGCCGCCGAAGCCAAGCTGGAAAACGGCACGCCCCAGCACATCGTTTCCTCGCCGATGATCGACACCTCCGCCGGTTTCTGTCTCGCCTGGTGCGTTTGCGCCGCCCTGTTCCACCGGGAACGCACCGGCCAGGGCCAGAAGATTGAAACCACCCTTTTGGGAACGGCCCTGGCCCTAATGGGAATGCGGTTCTGCCAGGTGGAGTCCCTGGACCGTCAGCCGCGCCAGCAAACGTTGGAAACCCTGGAGGGTCTCCGCGCCGCCGGCTGCTCCTACCAAGAAATCCTCGACGTCTACCAGGCGGACCACCCCCAATCTCCGGGTAACATCTACTACCGGGTCTACCAGACCGCCGCCGGCGCCATTGCCGTGGGTTGCCTGTCCGACCCCCTGCGCCGCCGCTTGCTGGAAGTCCTTGGCCTGGAGGACATCCGCTTCGACGCGGGCTACGACCCCACTACGCCCGAGGCCGCCAAATTCGGCCAGGAGTTGACCCGGCGGGCCGAAGAGAGGTTCCGCGAGACGGGCTCCCAGGAGTGGCTGGAAATTCTGGAAGAGAAGGGCGTACCCGCGGGCCCGGTACGCTTCGTGGAAGAGCTTTACGACGACCCGCAAGTCCAGGCCAACCACCTGGTATCCGACCTGGAACATCCCGAAGCCGGAATGGTGCGGATGATCGGCCCCCTGGCCCAATTCAGCGCGACGCCCCTGAACCCAACCCCGCCGGCGGCCCTGGGCCAGCACACCGACGAAATCCTGGAAGCGTTGGGGTTTTCCAGCGAAGAGGTGAGGCGGTGGCGGGACGCGGGGATCGTCCGTTAACCCCGGCCAGGACATTTCCCGGAAAATACGCCGCCCCGGGGGTTACCCGGGGCGGCGTCCTGGTTCCTGACGGTCGTGACCGCCGTTCAGCGTGCTAGTCGTCCTTCAAAGCGGGGATTACCTTGGTGCCCAGCAGTTCGATGGAACGCATCACGTCTTCGTGGGGCATATTCCCCTCGTTGCCGTAAATCAGCAGGTAGCCGGGGTCCAACGTCTCA
The DNA here is from genome assembly GCA_965205495.1 of Dehalococcoidia bacterium. Taxonomy (GTDB): domain Bacteria; phylum Chloroflexota; class Dehalococcoidia; order Lucifugimonadales; family UBA3495; genus CATOSK01. The sequence continues at coordinate 2,305,978 of CBDBHA010000002.1, read as the reverse complement.
CGGATGTACCGCAGCTTGTTGATGACCGTCTCGGGACTGCCGACGATGATGTTGTGGGCGTCTTGGAGGTCTTCGTAGGACATGCGGCGGCCCATGGTGCCGGTGCCGATGAGGGGCCGCGACATCTTGATCCGCAGAGCCTCCCGGGACTGGTAGCCCGGCGGGTCGTTGAACTCCACCGGCCCCCGGTTACGGTGGTTCTCGGTCCAAAGGAAGGTCCGGCCAATCTCCTGGGCCTTCTCGTCGGTGTCCGCCACCAGGCAGCGCATCAAGTAGCCGAAATGCTCCGGCCCGGGCTCGAAACCCACCTCGTGGGCGGTCTCGAAGTAGATTTGCTTCAACTGCTTGGTCAGGTCCAGCAGCGACCCCAGGTTCATGTAGGGGTATTGGTGCTGGGCGGCCCAAATTACGCTCTCCGGGCTGCCGGTGCCGGGGAACCACACCGGCGGATGGGGTTTCTGAATGGGGACCACCCAGGGGTTGACCATCCGGTGGGGGAAGTAACGGCCTTCCCAGCGGAAGGGGCCCGGAGTCGTCCAGCACTTCACGATGAGGTCGTGGGCCTCTTCAAACCGGTCCCGGTTTTCGGTGGGAGATATGCCGGCGTGCAGCGTCTCCACCGCGGTGCCCCGCACGAAACCGGAAATTATCCGCCCCCCGGAGATGCAGTCCAACATGGCCACTTCTTCGGCCATCTTCACCGGGTCGTTGACGGCGATGACGTTGCCCAGCATGGCGATTTTGGCCCGTTTGGTGACCTTGGATATGACGGCGGCGTCGACGTTCACCGAAGGCTTCATGCACCAATAGGCGGAGTGGTGTTCGTTGGACATAATGCCGTCAAACCCCATTTCGTCGGCCCAGGCATACTGGTCGTGGTAGTTGTTGTAGAGGACGTGGGCCTTTTCCGGGTCGAAGTGGGTATTGGGAAAGTGCATCCGCCCCGACTCGTAAGGCTCCAGGTCGGTCTCCGTTACATGGCCGTAGGGTTGTTCCGAGAACCAGAATACTTCCGTCATGGCTGCTCCTTTCGCTTTGGCGGGCCTAACTCAGGTTGGACAAAAACTCGGTTACGGCGGCACCGAACTCCTGGGGCTTTTCGACGGCGGGAGAGTGGCCGCAGTTGTCGATAATCTTCAGATTGGAGTTGGCGATGGCCTTCTCGTACAGCTCGCCGCATTCCACCGGAATGATGGCGTCCTGCCGCCCCCAGACAATCAAGGTAGGGGTGGTAACCTTGGCCAGGTAATGGGGCAGGCTCAGGTTATGCAGGTAGGGCCGCCAGCATAGGCGGGAGGCCATCTCGGCGTTGGAGTGTTGCGTCAACTGTTCGTCCGGCGTCAACTCCCGGGTGTACTGGTCGTAATTTGGCACCTGCGACGGGTCGTAAAACCGCTGCTGGAGACGGGTCTGCGCCCCCACCATGAATATCTCGGCGATTTCGCCTTGTTGGGGTTTGATGCCCGCCGCGTCCACCAGGATCAGGGCTTTCAGGTTGTGGTCCTGCATGGCGGCCATCTCGGCGGCTACCCAGCCGCCCATGGACGACCCCATGAGGATGTAGTTTTCCAGCCCCAATTTCTGGACCATTTCCAGGTTGAAATGGCAGAGGTCGCTGATGGTGTAGACCCAGTCGGGCCGCTCCGTCCCGTTAAACCCCGGCTGGGACGGGACGTAAACCATATAGCTCTTGGCAAGTTCCTCGTGGTAAGCCTGCCAGCCCGAGTTGCCCCCGGCGCCGTGCAGGAACAGCAGGGGCGGACCGGACCCGCCGGAAAACATTTCGACCTCGGTATTGGATACAGTTACCGTCGTGCGGTTGCCGGTAGAAGTGGTCATGAAAAAACCCCGAAAACGGTAAAGATTTGGGCAAAGGCCGTTGCAAAACAACTTGCGGACGGCGTTGGGAGACGCCCTGATTCTGGTGCAAAAACCATACCGTGTCAAGGCAGAGCGATGCGCCGGAAGGCCCTCGCTGCCGGTTTGAGGAGGGGTTCCGCCCGGCCATTCGCCCGGTAACTGTTCAGAATTGAGGAGTCATCCTGACACTAAACCGTCGTTCCGGCTCAAGGCCGGAATGACGGACCTTGGGTTGGGCCAACTCCTTCATTCTGAACAGTTACTTCGCCCGCCGGCCGTTGTGATCTGCTTGACACTGAACGGGGCCGGTCAATAGTATAAGAATAGCCCCGCTGGGGATTAGTCTAGCGGTAGGACGCCTGACTCTGGATCAGGTAGCCCCAGTTCGAATCTGGGATCCCCAGCCATCTTGGATGTTCGTTCACCAAAGAGTCCCAGTTTGCCGCCGACAGTTCGCGACCTGATCTCCGACTTGGAACGAGCGGGTTTCTTTAATCGGGGAGGTCGAGGCAGCCACCGGAACTTTGTGCATCCCAAAGTGTTGAGACCTGTCACCATTTCGGGCAACCCGAGTAGTGATGCGAAAAACTACCAAGTCCGTGCCGTAAGGTTAGCGATCGAGGAGTCGCAGAAGTGAAGGATAGCGCCCGGTACGTCAAAATCGTAGAGTGGTCCGAAGACGACCTATGTTACGTGGGGAGCGCTCCTGGGTTGATTTACGGCGGGTGCCACGGCGACGATGAGCGGCAAGTCTTTGAGGAACTGTGTCAGACTGTGGACGAGGTCATCCATCTATACCGAGTTGACGGCAAACCGTTGCCCCCGGCCACCTCTGGGCGGGACCTAGCCAACAGCTTGCCCCCCGCCAATTAGTCCCGGTCGTCACCATCTCGGCGAGCTAAGTTCGCACGCTATCTCCCCGATAGCGTAGCCGCCGATTGCAAAGTTAAGTCTACAGTCCCCTTTACCCAGCCACCCCCAATTAGACCCGAAACCGGGTCCCCCTGCGGGATTTCCACCATATCTCTACCCAAACGAGTTGGTTGGGGAAAGGGCTAACCGTTCCAGCGCTCCAAAAGCTTCCCAACTTCATCAAAGGACTTGCCGCTGGTGAATTCCTCCACAAGGTTCGCTGCCCGGCCAATGTCGTAGAGGAACTTCCTGGCCTCAAGCTTCATAAACAGGCGTCTTGGTGGCTTCTACGGACTTCAAAAGAAACGGGTTTTTAATCGCGGAGTTGACCACCAGGTCCACGCGCGTTCCGAAAACCCGGCTGAGGCCCTCCAGTAGCCCGAAGTAGCAATCGGCATATTCGCCAAAGCGCAACGGTTGAAATTCTACTAGAAAGTCCAAATCGCTTTCGTTGGGCCGGTAAAGGCCGGTAGTGGCCGAGCCGAAAAGGTCTAGCCGTTGGACGCGATAACTAAGGCAAAGGTCCTCCAGTTCAGCGGACCGCTGGGCAATGACTGGAATCATGGTTCCTCCGGCTGTTGGGGGTCCTCATCCAATGCAAACCAGCTTGCGTGGCTGGGACTGGAAGGTCAAGTTGCGTGGCGTAGTTTAAAGGGTGGTCATCAAGTGCACTTTTAAGCTTACCCGTTCATTCTAATTCAATCAAACCCTGGTAACCGCCTTAGTAGTCAGTCATCTTTGGAATAGTAGTTACCGCGAGGCAGCGTGCAGTGTGGTCCCATGCAAACCAATTCAGCGCCTTCCAAATCGTACCTTCGATTTCACGGTTGACTGACTACTAGGGACTCGGCAGCCTCCCGGGTCTGGCCGGGCAGGTCGGCGGGCTGCGCGAGCTTCCAGGTTGTTGCGCAGCCCTTGAAGGACCGGTGGATGCTGGCGCACCAGCAGTTGTACCGCGAAGTCCAGGGCGTTCAGGGAACCGGGGGAGGCCCCCAGTTTGGGTTCGTCCAGTTCCAGTCCCATTACCTCGCACACCGCCAGCTTCATCCGGTCCAGGCGCACCGGCCCGTCCTCTTCAAGGTGGGACAGCGTGGCGAACAGGGACAGCGGGGGGGGCGGCTTGGGTTCAGCAGTGTAGGGTCCGGGATTTGCCCGACACACCGCACTGGGCTAGGATATTCAGGAAGCCGGGGGCGATGGGTCGGGGCTAGGTGTTGGCCGACTCGTACATGTTCGTCGTTTGATCTCCATCACAGGTGTTCCATTGTATAACTCCCCCATATTGTATAATTGCCCCACACTGATAAGGTTGCTACACCAGAATTCCCATAAAGGGATGGTTCTGGATGCGGCCCTATTGTGTACGGAGCCATATCTTTTCTTCCCACGAACCTGACAGGAGTTTAATCTGTGAGACTCAAGGCCCTTATTCCAACGGTGGCGGCAGCCCTATTGCTAATGCTAGCCTGCGGGCAAAGCTCCACTCCGAGCCCCATTATCGTCGTGGCAACCCCGACTCCCATCGTCCCCGGCGGTTCTCTCCAGGGAGGTCAGCCCGCCGGAGCGCAACTGGCTACGCAGTATCACGGCGCTCAACAACAAGAACCCAAGTTGAAGGACTGGACTCGCCAGCAGCACGCGGCGGCTGACAAAACAATCCAGGAAGCCTACGGTGTATTTGCTAAAGACTTGGACGAGTGCATAAAGGAGATGGGAGAACCGGAGGGCGGTCCCTTCGCGGACGATCTGGCACGGTATGAAGCGGCGGCAACTCAATCCCCCTATCTTGAGTGCATCCAAGGCAAACTGAGTCAGCGCTAATCGCCCTAGAGAGGACAAGATGACCATAAAGAGGATTTTCCTAATCGGCCTAATGTTCCCTGGCGGCTTTCGCGGTCTTAGTGACCGCTATCAGCCATGCTCCGCCAGTGTCGGCGGGGCGACCGCCCGTGAACGAGTGTCCTCCAGGAAACCTGGTGGCGGGAAAGGGTTGTAAGTGGGACTTGGGGTTTCACAAGATAACGTCGGTAAAGTTTGGCGTGTACCGCGTCCCCCGTGCGGATTCTTGCTTCGCGGGCTTCGAGTTAAGCCCTTACGACTATGAGAGCGACTGGGTAGGAGCACCTAATTTCACAGGTGCAACTGTGTACTATGGGATAAAGGATGAATACGGTCAGGTACAGCGCCGTGAATGGAAGAAGTACTGGGATCCCAAAGAGATCACGCAATCGGGGGACGGGTCCTTGATTATCCGCTCCGGCCCCCCATTCACGCTCAATTCAGAAATACCATCTGCACTTCTCATCGATTTAAGCCCCCCACATCCTCAAGTCGGCTACACAACGCTTAGTTCGGAACTACGGGCCAATGGCTTCATAGCGATATTGATGCAGACGAATGATGCGGCAATTGAGAAGACAGCTCAAAGTCATTGGCTCCCGATACCAACGGAAGTCAACGACTTCTCTGAGTTGGTGTATGAGTGTCTGGAGAAAATCCGCCGCGAGCAGGAAAATCAGGCCAAGCAGGAAGAGTTGCGCGGCAAGAAAGCGGCTGAGGTACGCGCTGCCAACATAGCTGCCGCGGATGCCAAGGCTGAGGCGGAACTTCAGCAGATAGAACTCGAAGCCGCCAAGCAAATCCAGCAGAAAGCGCTGGAAACCGAACTCTTTAAGACGCAGGCGCTCCGGATGCAACTGGAGCAGGAAAAGCTCATCATCGCTGCCTGGAACAAGGTGGTGGAAATCCGTCTCGCCGGCTCACAAGAGCGGGCGAAGATTACCAACGCTTTCATGGCCGAGGTCGAGGCCAACAAGGCCGCATTTGTCACCTCAGTCCAAGCCAAGGTCGAGGAACTAAAACGGCTCCAGCAGATAAACGAAACCCTCCACACCGCTATTCAGGCACACAATCAGACGATTCTAGACGAGTTGTCTATCCAACAGGCCCTGGAGGAGAAACAGAAGCAGGCCATCCAGGACTTGGAGGTCCAGCCGCCGACGTTGGCGCCACCGGTTAACTAGGGAACCTCTGAACAACCCGGCGTAGGCCGGACTGAAGTGATTGTAAGGGGTTTCAGAGGATTCAGGCCCATTGACGGTGCGCGCATAGGAACTGTTGTGGCTTAAAATCGGCGTTGCCACGACATGGCTCGTGCCGGCCCTTTTCGGGACACACTGCTCCTAAAGGGGCGCTAGGCCGTCATCAAGTTGTCCAGGCCTTGGGATAGCGCTAACCTTAGCGAGTTCTTGGCCAGACACCAGTAGCTTATGTCGAAAGGCCGAAAACTAGGCCAAGAATAACCCGGTCACAGCGGAAGCATCCTGCCGGCTTCCCGCAACAACTTCCGGCGGTTTTTGACGTCCGGCAGCACATCAGACACCAGCCTCCAGAACTCTTTGGAGTGGTTCATCACCGTGAGGTGGGCCAGCTCATGGACCACTACATAATCAATCAGCGCAGGCTCCAACATCATCACCCGCCAATTGAACCGCAGCGTGCCGTCGGAGGAACAGCTTCCCCATTGGCTCCGTTGGTCGCGGACCAGGATGCGGGGCTGCTCCCCAACCCCAAGCTTGGGCCGCCACCGATTGACCCCCGCCTGCAATCGGTCCACGGCTTGGTCCTTGTACCACTGGATGATGGAATGGCGGATCCGGTCGGCCCGCTCCGTCTCAGGGATGCCGGTTGGCACCGCGACTTGGAAACACCATTGATCGAAGCGCACCGTAGACTCTTGAACATCCCCGTGTTTCACGACCATCTTGACGTCACGGCCCAGATAAGGAAGCGTCTCGCCGCTGACAAACCGCATCGGCGCAGGCTGCAACGCCGTGTCGGACAGTCGGCCGACGATCCACCTAGCCCGCTTGAGGACAATCTCTCGGATTTCATCGGCCGGCAACTTGGCAGGCGCCGCCACCAGGACGCCGCCGCCGGTTAGCGTAATCTGGACGGTCTTCTTCCGCCGAGTGCTCCGGCGCACCTCATACTCGATAGTAGCGCCCCGGTAGCGCACCCTATCCCGGCTGGTCACCTTCCAAGCCTTTCCAATGCCGGTTCTTCAATCCGGTGGGGCAACTACCCCTTCCATCTCCCACGCAACCTTCTCCTGACCCCCGACGAACTAAACCAGGATACCAACGTCGACTATCATGGGTTAAGGACTCGGGCGGGGTCCGATTGGGCCTCCCATTCGACGTCGATGGGCGAGATCATATCGCCAAGGATTTTAAGCTTGCCCCGGTCGCGTCCGAACCAGCTCGTTGGCTTCTGCCGGTAGGGCACCAACCGCGACACCGGCTTGCCGTTCTTGGTAATGATGATTTCATCGCCGGTTCCGGCAACTTCGTCCATGAGTTTCAGGCACCTGGCCTTGAACTCCGACGCCTTGATGGTCCGCGGTCCGTAGACGTTACCCTGGTTGGTCTCCATACCGCCATCCCCAAGTTATAAGATGTCCAAATCATAACATGGGCATGACTCGGGCAATCACGCCCCGGAACCTTGCCGGCTCGTCCCCAACCCCGACCTCCCTTAACCCAAATCAATTCACTAAGAAACTATCTCAAAATCAACTGGCCCTCCTGATGTACCGGCATCGCTGACCGAAGCCCCTAGATTCCCGCCTTCGCGGGAATGACGGGTTGGGTGCCGCGCTACGTTTTGAGATAGTCTCTAAATCTTAGTCAACTCCAACACCTCCCCAATATCCGCCACCTGTTCCAGGTTCCACAACCGGTCCAACAGCCCGCTTATCTGCGACTCGCTCAGGAGCCCCTGGGCCAGCGAGTAAAACTTCGCCTCCAGTTCCTCGTCGGTCATTGGGTTCTTGTAGTGGCCTCGATGATGCGGCACGCTCTCCTTGAACCGCTCCCCCGACTTGGTGACCACTTCCACAATGTCCAGCATCGCCTCCGGGTAAGCGCCTTGGCACTCTTCGGTGACTTCCACTTTGATTTTCTGCATCAGTTCCAACGTCGTCGGGTCTCGGAAGTAATTGGGGAAGAAGTGGTAGACCTGCGGCGGTCCGTACCGCAAGGCCGTTGCCACGGCGTAGGGCATACTGTGGTCGGCGGCTTCCCTGGTCTGCGGGTCCCACTTATCCGCGTCTCCCGACATCACCGGGCTGAAGGTCTCGACATACACTTCTGCGATGTCGTCAATGCCGGTCAGCTTGGGGCGGATGCTCAACGCCGCCTCCACCGCTGTCTGGGCCACCGCCCCTACTGGGAAATGCTTCACGCTGGCTTCCAGAATTCTAAACGGCCGCCCGCCGCCCCCAAACTCGTCCAACTCAAAACTCTCCCCCAGGGCGTTGAACAGGCCCCCCGGACCTTCGAAAATCGGGTCCGGTCCGGTCATTCCTTTACTCGCCAGCATCGCCGCGAACACTGCGTTGCGGGCCGCGTTGGGCATAGCCACCCCTTTCCAGTGGGAGACCGACCCAATCCGGGTCTGGTAAAGGCCGCTGTTGGGCACCACGCTCAGGTTGATGGCCTGGGCAATCAGGTCTCGGGGCAGGCCAAACGCCTTGGCCGCCGCCACACCGCACGCGATTACTCCGAACACGCTGCCATCCCAACCCTTGGACTGCAAACTCAGCTTGTCGGGGAACCGGCTGTTGACTTCGTAGGCCAACACCGTCGCCGTGATCACTTCCTTGCCGCCCCCTTGCGCTACCTCGGCGGGAGACAATATCGCCGCAATGTCGTCGCTGTGGTGCCCCCCGCCGAACTTGGACATCACGATGTCGTTGTAGTCCAGGTAGCGGATCATCGCGCCATTGGCGAAGGCGGCCAGATCGGGGGTGGTCTTCTGCCCGCTGCCAATGACGGTGGCCGGACTGCCGGTCGTAGCCTCAGCCATTCCCCGGGCGATTTTGCTGGGCTCGCTGGAGTACCCGCCCAGGGCGCATCCCAGGGTGTCTATGATTAACCGCTTGCATTTGTCGACAACGTCTTGAGGAAGCTGGGCAAATTCCAGGGATTCGGCATACCCGCTTAAATAGTCGGTAATCCTGTCCATTTTCACTGCTCCATGCCGTATTGGTTGCTTAGAGCCTATCCTAAAAACAACTGATGACCTGCATTTCAGCTATGAAAAACCGTATGTTCGGGGTTATTAGGATAGGCACTTAATAGGTAATCGCTTTAAGAGTACTTCACCCCGTTTCGCAATGACAATCTCCAACCTCCTCTGTAACTGTTCAGAATGAAGGAGTTGGCCCAACCCAAGGTCCGTCATTCCGGCCTCGAGCCGGAATCCAGGAATCCCAGTCATTTCGAACGCTGGTCTCTCCCTGACAGTTCTGGATTCCGGCTCAGGGGCCGGAATGACGGTCTAATGTCAGGATGACTCATAAATCCTGGACACTTACCCCCAACCCGCCTCTTCCTAAGCTATCATTGACCGGTCAATTTAAAAGCATTCTGCCCCGGCTTCGGCCCTACGATGTTCCTTGAATTGACAAATTCTTGCAACTATAATCCCACCTCTGAGTGTCGGAAAGCTCCCCAAATAGGAGATAGATTTATGATTGAACCCGCTGGTATCTCTCACTATGGAATCTGCGTCCGCGACCTTGACCGTTCGTTGGCCTTCTACCGGGACATTCTCGGAATGAAGTGCGGGCCGATCAGGGAACAGAACATGGCGGAACACTTCGGTGACCGGCAGGCCCAGGTCTACCAAAAACCCCGCCAGAGCCGCCGGGCGGCCAGCCTCACTTGGGGCGACGATTCCAAGCCTTGGTTGGTACTCAGCAGCCACGACGACACTCCCGTGGAAGGAGATGCCCCCAAGCTTGACCAGGTCGGCATTCACCACATCTGCTTTTCGGTGAAAGACCCCACGGCTTTGGCCAACCACCTCATCGAAAATGGTGTCCAGTTGGCGGGTTCCCTGGAAAGCTATACCAGGACCGACGGCAAGGTCCATGCGTTCTATGTTTTCGATCCCGATGGAATCCTGGTCCAGTTCGACGACGGCGGCGCTACCGGGTAGGCGCCAACTCCGCCTAGCGAATGTGGTCCAGGTCACACTCTGAGGACAGGAGGAATTGCTATGCCCGCTGAGATAGCCATTATCCAGACCGTTGTGGGCAACGGGTCCGACGGTTGGGACGGCGACGGCGGCCCCGCGTTGGAGGCCGCTTGCCAAACGCCCTACGCCTGTGAATTCGACCCCCAGGGCAACATGGTCGTTTGCATGGGCCGTCACCATCGCATTCGCCGGGTGGACGCCGCTACCGGAATCATCACCCTGATCGCTGGCACCGGAGAACCGGGTTACTCCGGCGACGGCGGCTCCGCCACCGAAGCCGTCATCAACCAACCCTATGGACTGGCCATCGACACCAACGGCGATATGTACTTTTCCCAACGTTTCGACCCATCGGTCAGGAAAATCGACGGCCGCACCGGCATCATGTCCACCGTCGCCGGCACCGGTGAATTCGGCTATTCCGGTGATGGCGGCCCCGGCCCCCAGGCCATGCTCCGGGAGCCCAACGACCTGTACCTGGACGGACAGGGCGGCCTGCTAATCGCCGATATTCAGGACCAGCGTATCCGCCGCGTGGACTTGGAGACGGGAATAATAACCACCTTCGCCGGGACCGGCGAGAAGTCCCGGGCCGGCGATGGAAACCCAGCCGCCCAGGCCAGCCTCATGGGCCCCAGGGCGGTGTGCATGGACGGCTCGGGAAACATCTACGTTTCGGAGCGGGAAGGCAATGGTGTCCGGAAGATTTCGCCGGACGGCAAGTTGACCACGGTTGCCGGCGCCGATGCCGTTTTCGGCTATACCGGTGACGGTGGCCCGGCCCTGGCCGCCACCTGGGGAGCCCCCAAGGCCATGCGCTGCGATCTTAACGGCAACATCATCGTGGTCGATAGTGAGAATTGCGCGGTCCGGCGAATCGACGCCAACACGGGAATCGTGACCACCATTGCCGGTGGGCGCGAGGGTGGCGGCGGTGACGGAGGCCCGGCTGTCGACGCCGGGTTGGCCCGTCCCCACGGCTGCGGCATCAACGCCGAAGGCGACCTCTTTATCGCCGACACCCATAATAATCGAGTGCGGGTGGTCGGTCTGTAAGTTTCGTCTTCCCCCGGACGACGGCCCCGGGCAACCGGGGCCGACCCACCGTGTTAAGATTCGTTGACCACACCATCAAGACCGTAAAACCCCAAGGAGGACAGCATGGCTCCTGGAGGACTCGACTGGCTCGCCAAGACCCCGGAAGAAACCCTGGAACCTGAAATCTCCATCTGCGACCCCCACCATCACTTCTGGATTTCCCGCCCGGAACCCGTCGACTACCAACAATATCTGCTGCCGGAACTCACCGGCGACGTCACCAGCGGCCACAACGTCCGTTCCACGGTGTTCATCGAAGTCCGCTGCCAATACCGCCAGGAAGGGCCCGAAGAGATGAAGCCCGTGGGTGAGGTCGAGTACATCCAGACCATCGCCGACGAGAGCGCCACCGGCAGTCATGGCTCTACCAGGGCCGCCGCCGCCATCATCGGCCACGCCGACTTGAAACTGGGCGAGGGAGTGCGTCCGGTGCTGGAAGCCATGCGGGCCGCCAGCCCCAACCGTTTCCGGGGCGTTCGCCACTCCGTCGGTTGGGACGAAAGCCCCGATCTGGCCAACCGGGACATCAAAGGCGCTTTGGGAACGGAAGGTTACCGGACCGGCGCGAAAGTCCTGGCCGGTATGGGCCTGATTTTGGAAAACTCCCTTTACTTCCACCAGCTACCCGAATTGGCCGATTTCGCCCGGGCCGTCCCCGAGTTGACCATCGTGTTGAACCACATCGGCGGCCTGTGCCGCATCGGTCCCTACGCCAACCGGGACGACGAGGTCATCCCCGCCTGGCGGAAGGGCGTGGAGGAAGTGGCCCAATGCCCCAACATAATCATAAAGCTGGGCGGCGTCGGGCAGGGCCGTTACGGCTTCGATTGGGACCAGCGGGAGACCCCCATCGGCTCTGAGGAGCTGGCCCAGGCGTTGGCGCCGTTGATGGAGCATTGCATCCAGCAGTTCGGGCCGGACCGCTGCATGTTTGAAAGCAACTTCCCGGTGGACAAGCCCTCCTACTCCTACAACGTGCTGTTCAACGCCTTCAAGCGGCTATCCAGCGGCTACTCCCCCACCGAACGCGCCGCCATGTTCCACGACACCGCCGCCCGCGTCTACAGCATCAACGTCAAGCTGAATTAGTCGGGGCCGAAGTGCCAGATTTCTCTTGGCCTTGTCGGATGAACGGAATACTGCCATTGGAGTGTGACTACGAAATCATACCTGCAAATCCGGATTTCCTAGACGAATGATGCCTAAAGTGCTACCATACCCGTGCTTCGGAAATCGGGTTCTGATGGTCCCACAACGAGTTGCTATCAGGAACCACCCAGTGTAGGGTTCGGCAGTTTATTGGGGTGTTTCAGAAGCTAGAGTCTATTAACCGTCAACGCGGGTAACCACCATAAGGAGGAGGTCAATGCATTTCTTTAGTAAAGTCAGGCTTCTCCGAAGTTTGGGTTTGGGTTTGATTCTGGTCTCCATATTAGCGGTGGCCTGTGGCACCTCTGCTCCGGTTCCTCCCGAGCCTGAACCCGCGGTGCAGGCCCCACAGCTTGCCGTTCAACCCACAGTCGCGCCTGCCCCAACCTCGCCCCCCGCGGCGGAGGAAGCCGAAGTGAACCCAGGCAAGGTAACCTGGCTCATCGGCAGCTTCGCCAACGAAAGGTTCCATTATTGCACCTCCACCGGTGCCGGGCATGACTATGCCCGGCAAGTTCACGCCTTCCTTATTTCTTCTGACGAGAAAGATGGGGCCAGGGTATTAATACCTGGCGTGGCCAAAAACTGGGAACTCTCTGCTGACGGCAGGACCTTGAACCTTACTATTAGGGACGGAGTGCTTTTCAATGATGGTACGGAGGTGACGGCTGAAGACGTCGCTTGGAACTTCAAATACACCATGGGCCCGGGCGCGGAGGAATGGGTCGGTTCGGGTTGCCTGAGTACGGTTAAATTGATGGAAAGCGTGGAACAGATTGGCCCCGATACGGTGGCCCTGACCCGCAAAGAGTCCTTCCCAGGCTGGCCCGCCTACGTCTCCGAATCAACGGGCCAATACATGGGCATCGTAGTCCCCGCATATTTCGGCGGCGAACCCAGGGAACATTTCCATGACCAAGCTGTCGAATTGGCCTACGACCAGAATCCTATCGGCGCCGGCATCTTCAAGCTGGTCGACCGCGTTGCCTCCGAGTCCATGGAGATGGAACGCTTCGAAGACCACTACTACCAACCCAATAACGGTTTCGACAAGGATCGCCGGACCAGCTTCACCACTTTGGATTTGCGCTTGGTCCCTGAGGTGGCGACCCGGGTTGCCGCAATCCGGTCCGGCGAAGCCGACATCGGCCCGGTAACTCTGGATGCTAAGGAACAAATTGAGGCAGGTGGCGGACGTTTGGTCTTCGGTCCCGAAGGCACCTACATTTTCGCCAAGTTCTTAGGCTGCTGGAAAGAACAGTTCCCTTGCCACGATATTCGAGTCCGTCAAGCCCTGAACTACACCGTCCCCAGAGCGGCCATGCAGGAAAGGCTCTACGGAGGACCGGAAGTTTTTGACGTAAAGGGGTTCCTATCGGTCACCCCCAGCACGGAAGGCTACTCCCAGGACCTTGATCCCTTCCCCTTCGACCCTGATAAGGCCAGGGAACTGTTGGCCGAAGCGGGCTATCCGGGCGGAGAAGGGTTCGGCAAGTTAATCATCAATACCTGGATTTCCTCGGCGTCACCTTTGATGCCTGAAACGGCGCAGTTGACGGCTGAGTTTTGGAATCGGGAGTTGGGAATCGACGCTGAGGTTAGGATCAGTGAGGAAGCCGCTGTCAAAAAGCTAACCAAAGTTTCCGAAGATGCCCATGGCCAAATGCTATGGCGGGACAACGAGACCCGGGTGGACGCTTCCGGTCTACTTCATGGTTCCTATGGCCGGAACCCGGACCGGGCCGACCAGACGTCCCGGGATCCGGAATTGGTAGAGATTTCCAAGAAGGGTAGGGTGATAATCGATCCAGACGAACGGATCAAAGCCCTCAATGCCGCCTACCTCCGGTTCCGGGATGACTCTGCGGCTTTCACCGTCGGCTACATCAATATCCCCTATGGTGTGGGGCCTCGCATCGAGACCTGGCAACCTTTCCCGTTGGCCTTTTATCCCTCTGCCCTGCACACTATAAAATTGAAATAGCTTCAAGAATTTCGCGGACAGGGCAGACGGGCCGCTACCCAGGATACATCGACGAGGGTCCCGCACCTCTACACCCAAGGGTGTGCGTGGTTGGGGCCCTCGGTTGACCACCGGTAAGTGATTCTGGTTCCAGGACAGGGAATGCAACGGTTTATCACCATACGGGTTCTCCAAGCCGCCGTTACTTTGCTGGTTCTCAGCTTGTTTGTTTTCTTGAGTGTCCATCTGACCGGGGACCCGGCGGCCTATATGCTTGGACCAGAAGACGGACGGGAAGAATATGAGAAGCTACGAGAACAACTTGGGTTGGATCGTCCCATGGTGGTGCAGTATTTGGACTTCCTGAAGGACATCCTACGGGCTGATTTCGGAACCTCTCATTTCCTGGAACGGCCCGCCCGGGAGGTGTTGTTCGAACGTTTCCCAGCAACGGTTCAACTGGCCGGAGCTGCGTTCGGACTTACTCTGTTATTGGGTATACCGCTGGGTATATTGTCCGCGGTTAAACGAGACAGCGTCTTCGATATCTTTGGAAAATTTTTCGCCATAGTGGGCATCGCCGCCCCCAATTTTTGGATAGCCATCATGTTGATAATGCTGTTTGGTGGGATCTTAGGATGGCTTCCGACCTTCGGACGTGGAGGTATATCCCACTTTGTCCTACCCGCCTTTGTCCTTGCGTGGGGTAGCATGGCCGGCATGGTCCGCTTGGGGCGCTCCAGCATGCTTGAGGTATTGGACAGCGAATTTGTCAAATTCGCAAGGGTAAAAGGCCTTGCCGAAAAAGTGGTGATTTACAAACATGCCCTCAAAAACGCCGTCATTCCGCTTCTTACATTCTCCGGCTTAACCCTGGCGGGGCTGCTCAACGGTTCCGTTGCCGTGGAGGTTGTCTTCGCTTGGCCAGGAGTAGGCCAGTTGATGCTCCAGGGGATCCGTTCGCGGGACTTTCCTATTGTCCAGGCTACGGTTTTGGCTGCGGGCTTTTTGTATGTTGCGACAGCTCTGATAGTGGATATACTTTACATTTATGTAAACCCTAGGATCAGGTATGAATAGCAGGAGAGGGTTCGTTGGCATCGGCGCTTAACGCTCCCGCCAGCAGGGCGGACCGGTTACGGACCGTAACCAAACGAATCCGACGTCTTCGACTGCCGTGGATACCCTTGGTTATAATGACCATTCTCATGGTCTGCGCGCTGTTCGCCCCTTGGTTGGCGCCCAACAGTCCCGCCGAAACCCGAATCCTGGATAACCGAGTCGCGCCAGGACAAGACAGCAGGTTTCCCCTCGGCACGGACATAATGGGAAGGGATATGGTGAGTCGCCTCATCTATGGCGCCCGAACCGCGATCTTCATTAGTCTGATAGCTCTGGCCACGGGGGCGTTTGTAGGCACTATTGTGGGATTGGTCTCCGGTTACCAAGGAGGATGGGCCGACGGGCTTATAATGCGGGCCGCTGACGTAGCCCTGGGTTTTCCGACTGTCTTGGTGGCAATGATGGTCGTGGTCCTGCTGGGAGCGGGCATAGAGAATATCATACTGGCTGTAACGTTGACCGTTTGGGCCAGGTTTGCACGCATGATTCGGGGCGACGTGCTTGGCATTAAGGAGATGGACTTCGTTACATTTGCCAAAATAGCGGGACTTTCCACCCCCGTCATAATCATTCGGCATATTTTCCCAAATACCATTAACACGTTGTTGGTCATAACCAGCCTGCTGGTTGGACAGGTAATCCTCCTGGAAGCGTCGCTCAGCTTCCTGGGGTTGGGTCTTCCTCCGGGTGCCCCTGCCTGGGGCATCATGGTTTCGGAAGGACGCGGTGAACTGCTAACAACTTGGTGGTTGTCTCTCTTCCCTGGCTTGGCCATCACTACAGTAGTGTTGGCCTTCAATTTTTTCGGCGATTGGATGCGGGACACCCTAGACCCCAAACTGCGCCGGGTTTAGTTATCTGCACCAAAACCAATTAGTTCTCAATCCGCTCCGTTTCCAAAGATTCGTCCGTTATTTCCCCAGCCAGCGCCTCCACTAGCGGCATTACCCGTTCACTGAACCTCACCAAGCAGCTAACCATCCATCCTCTGGTCGCTTCGAGTGACTCTTCCAAATCATCTATTGTGGCAGAACGCCTGGCTATAATCCTGGATTGGGGGAAATTGTTCCGTCGCTCCCAATCCAATGGCTCGCCAAATTCTCGCTCAACGTCATCTTTCCGCGCCTCCAGAAGGTCAAATAACGCCTTGTTCAAATCGGATTCGTGTGACTCAATGTTGATTCGTGCGTAGGCCATGCCTTCCCGTTCAAACCCCGTTTGAAGTTTAATCCAAGAGATTTTGGTGGACAGTCCTTGCCAATCCCCAGCGGATGCCCTCAGGCGGTTGGTCAACCCATGGTCATCCCGAAGCTTGTCCAAGACCCTCTCACAAAATATCCGGTATTGTTCTCTTTCGTCCCTTTGTCCGGACCGGCCCCGGTCCACCACCGTTTTGCGAGTCTCGTTGGGCCGCGCCACCACGTCAAATAGGCAGGCCGGCCTGGAACCATCGATGCTCACAGCCCGAACTTCGACCCCACAAAAATCCGTGTCAGACCCGGTTCGCTAATTGAGTCAGTCAATGGCCTGGCGGTGTTCGTCCCGCATTTCCCTGGAGATCCATACTGCTACGTCGGCATTATGCCCCGACGCATAGGTCAGCACCTTGCCAAGATGGTCGTGATCGGTGCGATCTAGCTGGTTTTCGATGATTACGGTGCAGCGGCGCCCGGTGTCGGTGGCGAGAAGGTCCAAAGAAAAAGAACCCGTGGGCGCTTCGGTCTCAACAAGCTCCAGGTCTAACCCCAACGCCTGTCCCAACAGGTGAAGATTGTCTCCCAGCCAGGGAGTGAAATCGGCGGCCTCGTCGGGCCAAACGTCACGAATGTTTACCGGCGTCAGGTTAGTCACGTCTATCTCTGGCATTTTTCTTCTCCAAGGAATCTGCCTAAGAGACAACAACCTGCGCCCCTCGCGGTCAACCGCCACCTGTCACTAAAGCCGGGTAGGTAAGTCTCCCTACCCGACGAAAATATCCAGCGGCAGAAAAGCCGAAACCACGAAGTTTGGCACGTCCACCACTTCCGACACCTTCAGGTCCACCGCAACGCTGCAAATGCAGTAGGCTTGCTCCCGAGTCCAACCCCGCTCCATCAACAGGTGGATCATGTTCAGCAGCGCCTGACGCGATGCCAGAGTGCCGTCCTCCGACTCGTTCCTCCCGTCGCTGATGCACATTCCCGTCGCCGCCAGGAACCGTCGCAGCCCCGCCATCTCCGGCGTCGTAAAGTAATCGTCGCGTTCAAAATAGGGGAAGTTAATCCCCCGCCCAATGGCTTCCCCCTTCCGGACCTGGAAGCTCACGTGCAAGGTGCAGTCCATCTCAATCGCGGTCCCGCAGCACTCGGAATCGCCCTGGGCATAGTGGGCGTCCCCCGCCGAAAACAAGGCCCCTTCGGTAAAGACGGGCAGGAACAATCGGGTCCCCGCCGTTAGCTGCTTGATGTCCACGTTGCCCCCGTTTTCCCGGGGCGGGATGGTCCGCAGCCCCTCGGTGGCGAAAGGTTCCTGGGCCGGGACCGCCCCCGCCGGTGTCGGACCCACCACCATCCCGCCCCGCCGGAGCAGCTCGTCTTCCCGCAGCAGTATTTCCTGCCGCAAGGCCCGGGATGGCGCAACCCCAATGGTGCCCATGAAGGACGCTTCGGGTATCCGCACCCCGGGCAACTGCTCCGATTGTGCGAACCCGTCCCGCATCTCCCAATGAACGATGTACGGCTCGGTGTACAAATCCCGCAGAAATCCAAAGCCCGGCAAAATCGTGGTGAACCCCCAACTCGCGGGCTCAATGTTCAGGATGTTGACCTCCAGCAAGTCGCCCGGCTCGGCGCCTGCCACGTAGACCGGCCCGGTTAGCGGATGCACCAGGTTGAGATCGGCGTTCAGCAAATCGGCCGCCCGCGACGAGGGGGTAATCTGCATGTCAAAGGCGTTGCGGGTCTGCATCACCACCTCTTCCCCAGTTTCGGCGGTCACGGCGGGAGGAATGTCGGGATGCCAACGGTTGTGCCCTTTATCCGGTTCATCACCGCATTGCTTGGTGTAGTCCAGCTCAATCGTCTTCACGGCCCGCCTCCTACCTTCAATTTGTCGATGCTGCCCGCATTATACCCATCCGGCCCGTGACTGCATGGCAGGACAATTGCAAAGTCCCTACGAACGCCTATCGTCATTCCCGCGAAGGCGGGAATCCAGGTCGTACCTGGCCTGGCAAGCCGATCTTTTCCTCAGAATTGCATCACTTTGCAATCGTCCTGGACTGATGCTCGGCGCCCTTCTCATCCCTGTTCCGCCTTGTGGTATTCTGATTGCTAAAGATTTCGAGGCTTCGTGGACTTAAGATGCAGGAAAGGCCAGGCCAGTCGAAAAAACCCCGGGTTGTAGCTGCGGTTGCCGGTCTGGTTGCCCTGGCCGCCCTGACCGGCGGGGCAATCTTCGGCTACACAACCCTCACGGAACTCCAGACCCAACGGGCGGCCCGCGCCGCCGCCGAAAGCCGGGCGGCGCAGGAGGAACGGGCCCGCATCGACGCCGTCAACCTCGCCGCCCAGGAGAAGGTTGCCCGGCTGGAAGCGGTCAACGCCGCTGGACGGGAAAAGCAGGCGGCCCGCCTCGCGGCCCAAGAGGCTCTCTTGCAAACCCAAGCCCGCCAAAGGGCCGACGAGATGGCTGCGGCGGAATCGGCCAAACGGGTCCAGGCCGAACTCGCCCAAGCCTCGGCGGAAACGGCCCAGGCCGTGGCGGAGCAGGAGTCCCAGCAGCAGGCCCAGGCCCGCATAGCCGCCGAAACCCGGGCGGAAGAGTCCGATTCCGCCCGGCGCTTGGCCGAATGGATGGCGGCCCAAGAACGCTCGGCAAATGCCGCCCTCCAACAAGAGATGAGCGCGGAACAGACCCAGGCGGAAAAAGCGCGAGTCCTGGAAATGGCCAAGACCCACCCGATTATTCAGGCCATTGTTTCAGGTGAACTCAGGTTTTATATCGAGCCGTTGCCCTGGTACGCCGCCGCCGAGACGTCCCAAGCTGTGGATAACATCGCCGTCAGTTTGGTGTCGTGGCGTCCCTTCGGAACTTCCTTTCGGCGAGTCTATCACTCCGGCCACGCGGACTTAACCGTCGCGTGGATTAAAGACTACGGTTCCCATACCATCGGCGAATCCATCCACCGCAGTCACGTCAAGGTTGGATTAGGGACCAACAACTGCCGGGGCGAGTGGATGGCCTTTGACGCCGGGACCGTCAAGACTATTCTCTGTCACGAGTTGGGTCATTCCATGGGTTACGGTCACAGCCAGGACCCCCGAAATGTGATGTACTCCACCCTGTCGACCAGGTTTACCGTTGACCACCAGATAGAAAGAGTTATCGCCGGCGGCTGGCTCTACACCACTCCGTTGTGTGACGCCGGGACTTTCTCCTACTCCTTTGAGACCACGGAAAGGGGGATGCGCTTTGACATCGCGGTGCTCCCGCCGGGAACCGATCGCATGGCATTCTCCGGCGGCCGGGGCAGGTCCTACGCTGGCTGTGGGCGAGAGCGAGTTGCCACTTATGCCGATTCCTGCACAGTGGAGAACGGCGCCGTGGTCTACATCGCAAATTCCAGCTCTGATGAAGCCATCAGGATTAACGGAACAATCGTCCACCAGAACCAACCGCCCCGGATTGACATGACCTGGGACCCAGGAGCGTTCACCTACAACCGGAAAGACCTGAAATCTTACCAAGAGCTCTTCGCCAACTAGCGAACAAGGATAATTGCCCACCTTAACGGACGCCTACTTTTCAACCAACTCCCCCAACAAAACCACCGCTCCCTCGTGTTCGGTGCCCGCCAGCGCGTTGAAGAAGTGCGCGTCTGCGGTTACCACCACTGCGCCAACCCGACGAGCCAGAGCCAGGTAGAAGCAACCATAAACCGGATGGTTCAACGCCAACGCCAACCGGACCGCTTCCCCCGCCAATGCCGGGTCGTCTGCCCATTGTATTGGCGCTCTGGAAAGGTAGGCTGCTGACGTTCCGGTGTCGCCTTGGTTGATTTCACCCTGCCTGGCTTTTCGCCAAAGAGCATTTCCCAGGTCAGCCGCCATTAGGGGTTTGGCGCGTGAAGATCGTGGCCGCCCTCCCAAAGCGACGCCGCGGCATCGGAACCCTCCTCCTCCACGACCCACTTCACCGCAACGCTAGGGTCAATCACCAGCCTCAAAACCGGTCCCTATGTCCATGGTCCCGGTCTTCGCGGATTAACACCTCCGCGGGAGTTTGGGGCCTCCCCCTGGTCCCTTCCCGGGCCCGGGCCGCTAATTCCCGGAACTCTTTCCTTCTTTAGGCCATGTCATCTTCAACGGCTAACTCCAGGATGTGACGCACTTCCCCTTCCAGCGAACGGTTGTTGGCCGCCGCCCGTTCTTTCAGCTTCCGCACCACCTCTTCATCCAACCGCCGTACATTGACCGTGACCATAATCCGCCTCCCGATAGGATGATATCGTTACGATATCATAGCTGCTCACCGTTGGGTTCAACTCCCCGCGCTCCCGGTCGTGGCCGTACCCCAACCGGCCAACCAAAAGAACGCCCCGGGGATTGTCCCCGGGGCGTCTGCTTGGTCCGGTAAATGAGGCCGTTGCGGCTAGCGGAACCGCATCGTGCTGACCCTAATGCGCGGGTCGTAACGCGGCGTCCATTCCAAGTCCTTGGCCAATCCGTAGACCGCCTGGACGTGGAAGAAGGGGATGAACCAGTACTCGTCGTGAGTAATCTGGGCAAGCTCTTCCATCAATACCCGCCGCTCGTCGCCCAAGGGCGTTTCCTGGGCAATCCGAATCTTTTCTTCCAGTTCTGGGTCGCAGACCCGGCTGTTGACGTTGAAGCAGCTTAGCCGCAGGGTCCCCTGGCGGGCAAAGTCCAACTGCTCGTTGGAGGTGGCCGTCTCGTAGTAGTGGGTGGTCGCGTTCACCGGCGGAGCCGGGCCGCGCTCGGCGCAGTCCATGGCCTCGGCGTAGCCCTCTTCCTGGTTGAACTTGCCGCAGCCGGACCGCCGGTGGGCGGTAGCCTGGGAATTCTCCAACACCTGGACCTTGGCGGTCACCCCGACCTCGTTCCAATAGCCCACCACTGCTTCGTGCAGCTCCAGGTCCCGGTATACCCGGCCGCTGCGGGTGTGAATCCGAATTTCGTTGGCCGGGTCGTACCCGGCTTCCTCCAACAGTTGCCGGGACAGTGTCGGGTTGTACTCGTAGGGGGCCGAATTCTCCTCGGTGATCCCCAAGGTCCCCGGCTGGGAGATGTTGCCGAAACACTCGTTCCGCCCGTCATAGAGCGAATCCGTGATGGCCTTGCAGTCAATGGCGTGGGCCAACGCCATGCGGACCTTCTTCTTGCTCAATTCCGGGTGCCAGATGTTGTCCGACACGAGGGTGTAAATCTCGTTGGTGCCGGCCTGGATGGCCTGCAAGTCGAGAGCGGCGTTCTCAAAGCCGATGTTGTCGGCCCAGTCCGCCTCTCCGGTAACAACCATCGAAGCCCGCACGAAGGCCTCCGTCCGCCAAACCTGTCGGACGTTCTTGATGGCCGGGTAGTTGGTGGCGAAGACGCCGGGCTTGGGCTGGTAGTCCTCGTAGGCTTCCGCCGTAATGTCGACCCCCGATTGCCATTCCAAGAACTTGTAGGGGCCGGTGCTGATCACTTTCAAGGCCCGCTCTTCTTCCGTGGCATTGGTGTACCACTCGGGCGCGGCGAACTTAACGAACATCGCTTGGCGCGGGAAGATGGGACAGGCGCGGGACTCTTTGGTGGCGGTCTGGCAGAGCACGTCCACCGTCAGATCGTCCATCACCTCGCCAATGACGAAGCTGTGCTGGCTGAACCCGCCGCCGTTGACGCCGGTGCCGTTAAAATCAATGCCAAACTTGGCCGCATCGGCGTTCCAGGGCTCGCCGTTGTGGAAGGTGATGTTGGAGCGCAGGTGGAACCGCCACCGGTCGGGAGCTATCTGTTCCCACCGGTCGACGCCGGTGAGGCCCTGCACTTCAAAGGTGGTGCCGTCGATCCAGGTGAAGGGGTCCACCGTCAGCTCCTGGCAGATCAGGTGATCAATGTTTCCGGAGCACTGGTCGCTGTGGATGTCCATGCTGACCGGTTCGCCGGAGGTGACCACCGTGATCGAGTCCCGGCTGGAGGTCACCTGTTCTTCCGAAGGCGCAGGTACGGCGGTAGGCTCCGCCGACGGGGCATCGGGCATCGCCATCGCCGTCGGCGGCGCGATGGCCACCGTGGCCGTGGGTACCGGGGCCGTCTGGCCTGAGTCCGCCGGTGTGGTGGCTGCCGGACCGCCGCAGGCGATGACCACCAACGCCAGCAGGACCGCCAGCCCAAAAACCAGGCCGGTAGGTCGCAATTGGTTGGGGAATAGGTTCTTCATTAAAACTTCTCCGTAATTTCTTGGGAGTCCTTGGTAGAACTATTAAATACTGCCGCTGTTGCTGCTTGCTCACCTCCCTGGTTACCGTTATTGTTCGTCAATGTATTATAACAGCCGCGTCTGTGTCAAATTAACGAATGAATAACGTAACATAATAATCACTACTCGACACATCCGGTTCCCCATTCGGCTGTCTTCCAAAAGCAATTGGGCCGCGCAAAAAGCGGCCCCGGCAATCGCCGGGGCCGCTGGGGTTTCCGTGGTTGCGGAGGGCCTAACTCACTCCTTGTAGCTCATGGTGTTGGCGCGCAGTCTGGGAGCGTACAGGGGTTCCCAATTCAGGTTGGCGCTCATGGCATACACCAACTGGACTTCAACCAAGGGGATGAAGATATGCTCGTCGTGGATGAAGTCGGCGATTTCAGCCATGCGCTCCTGCCGCAATTCTCCCGGTGGGGTGGACTTGGCGATGAGGAACTTTCCCCAAATATCCGGGTAGCAGGCGAAGGAACTGGTGTGCAGACAGCCCACCCGCCGATTCGCTTGGACTTCGGTGTCCAGCATTTCGTTTGACGTGGCGGTGGTGGTGGCGTGGGAGGTGTTGAAGTTGGGGCCCGGCGGCTCCCGCTGGGCGCAGTCCCAAACTCCCTCATACCCATCGGCGTCCTTGAACCGGCCACAACCGGAACTGGTGATCTCTTTACTCCGGGTCCGTTCCACGATTTGCAAGGTCGCGTTGATGCCCACCTCTTGCAGGTAGTTGACCACCGCTTCCTGGAACTCCGGATCCCGGCAGCATCGGCCCGACCTGGTGTAAATGATTATCTCGTTGTTCGGGTCGTAGTTGGCTTCTGCCAGCAACTCCTTAGCCCGGGTGGGGTCATAGGGGTACGGGGCTGAGTTGTGCTCGGTCAAGCCCACCGAGCCCGACGGAGATATGTTACCCCAACAGGGGATTCCGTCCAGGAGGGCGTCGGTGATGGTCTGGCAGTCGATTGCCAGGTTGATGGCCTCCCGGACCTTCTTTTTCTTCAGCTCCGGGTGCCACATGGTGTCGGGAACAAGAGCGTAGACTTCGCTGGTGCCCGACTGCTTCCATTGGGGTACCTGGTCCTTCTTGTCAAAGCCGATGTCGGCGGCCCATTCCGCTTCACCGGTCTGAATCATGGAGGCCCGAACTAACTCTTCACCCCGCCAAACGTTGGTCAGATACTTGATTTTGGCCGGTTGGCCATCAACGATGGAGGTGTCCGGGTTGGGCACGTACCCTTCGTAGGCTTCCATCTGGATGTCGATTCCCGGCCGCCACTCAATCAACTGGTAAGGGCCGATGCCGATTATGTTGCGTCCCCGGTCCTCCTCAGAGGCCGCAGCATACCACGCCGGGGCCTGCATTCGGCTGAAAATCATGCCCCGCGGCAGAATGGGACAATCGGTCCCGCAGTCCACCTGCAGTGTCATTTCATCCACCACCGTGCCCGATATCGGCCCGTGGTAGGTGTAGCTCTGGGACGAGTTGCTTACGTCGCCGTTCTGGTCCACTGCGGCCTTCGCTGCCGTCGCATTCCACGGTTCGCCATTGTGGAACTTTACTCCGGAGCGTAGTTTGAATATCCAGGAATCGACGTCAACCTGCTCCCAGCTTTCAATGCCCGACAGGGGCACCACCTCGAAATTGTCGCTGGTTATCCAGGTAAAAGGTTCATTGACGATTTCGTTGCAAACTGCGGTGTCCAGGGTGGCGTTGCAGTTGGGGTCCCAGGAGTTGATGCTGCCGGGCTCCGCCGGCATTACGATGGTGATACTGTCTTTGGCCGTGGTGGTCTGCGCCGGCGCTTCCACCGGGGCCGCTTGGGGTATGGCTGTGGGTTGGTTCATGGCAGTATCCGCCGGCGCCGCGGCAGGCGGCTCGGCCGGTTGGGCTGCCGAGCCGCAGGCCACAATCACCAGTACCGCCATGACGGCTAACGTGAGGACCCAGTGGGGTTTAACGTAACCCGAAGTTCGGTGCTGTTTAATCATCTAAAACCTCCCGGCAAATTACGTTTTACGTTAATAGAACGCATGGTTAGGCCCTTTCACTTGGAATGAATGCGAATGGCAAATCCCAACCCATTATAAAGGAATGCCCCAGGGTTGTCAACCTTGAACCCGGCGCGTAAGTGTTCAGAATTGATGAGTCATCCTGACATTAAACCGTCATTCCTGCCCCGAGCCGGAATCCAGGAATCCCAGTCATTTCGAACGTTGGTCTCTCACTGACCATTCTGGATTCCGGTTCAAAGCCTGCCCCGTACCCGATACGGGGGCCGGAATGACGGACCTTGGGTTGCGCTAACTCCTCAATTCTGAACAGTTACCCCCGCGCTTCCGTCTCAACCCCTCGGCCCGCCACTCCTGCTCCAACAGGAAACGCCCCGAGAGTGAAGACTCCCAGGGCGTGGCGCTCTCAACCGTTCCAGGGCAGGGACTTACCGCGCCCCGCTCGGAATGACAATTCGGGGATGCCGGTGATTAAAACACGATTGCCCTGGGTCATATCCCCAACCAATCATAAAAAGAGACGCCCCCGGCTTCCCGGGGGCGTCTCAAACCACGGGCTAAACTAAAAACTGGCTCTTACTGCGTGAACCTCATGGTGTTCCCCCGCAGCCGGGGAGCGTAGTACGCCTCCCACTCCAGGTCCGCAGCCAAGCCGTAGACGTACACCACCTCGAAATAGGGGAGGAAGTAGACTTGGTCATAGGCAATCTGCGCCATTTGTTCCATGGCCGCTGTGCGGTCCGGCCCTTCCGGAATTGCGTTGGCCATTTCCTTCTGCCGTTCGTATTCTGGAACGCAGACCCGGCTGCCCCGGTTGAAGCAGCTGAGACGCGACTGGTTGAACCGTTGCATGTCCAGAATCTCGTTGGAAGTCGCTACCTCATGGGCGTGGGAAGAAGCGAAATACGGACCAGGGGGTTCCCTTTGGTCGCAGTCCATTGTTTCCCGATACCCTGGTTCATTGCTGAAGTTGCCACATCCGGAGTTTTGGACTTCCCTGGCTTTGGCCAGGTCTCCCCAGGAGTTCAGGTTGGAGGTGACTCCCACATCCCGCCAATATTGGATGGTCGCTTCCATGATTTCCAAGCCGCGAATGTTGGAGCCGGGTCGGGTGTTGATGTTGATCTCGTTAGCTGGGTCGTAACCCGCTTCGGCCAGCAACTCACGTGCCCGTTTTGGGTCGTACTCGCGGGGCTTGGAGTTGGCTTCGTTGATACCGACGGTACCCTTCATGGAAATCGCTCCGTGGCACTGGATCTGGTCTTCGAACAGAGACTGGATAAGCTCTTCACAGTCAATCGCATGAGCCAGCGCTAGGCGTACCTTCTGTTTGCGCAGTTCCGGGTGGAACACGGTGTCCAAAATCAGGGTGTAAACTTCGGCGGTCTTGCCGGTGGTTGTTTTGGGCACGTGGGCCACTTCGTCAAATCCAATGTCGGCCGCCCAGTCGGCCTCTCCGGTCTGGATCATGGCGGAGCGCACCGTGGCCTCCGGTCGATACACGTGGGTTATGAATTGTATGCTCGGCGCTTGGGAGAACCAGTTCTCGTTGGGCAAGTAGTCTTCGTAAGCTTCAAACTTGGTGTGTATCCCGGGCGCGTAGTCGATAATTCTGTATGGGCCGAAGCCGACCGTCAGCCGGGACCTTTCCGTGTCGTCGGCGTTTTGGTACCACTCAGGGTCTTGGAAGTCGGTGAAAAGAGCCGTGCGGGGGAAAATGGGGCACGCCCGAGGGCATACGACACCCAGCGTTAGGTCGTCTACCACCTCTCCAACCACATCCGGTCCAGTCCAGGAGATGGCCGCGCTGGGGTTGGTGGGTCCCCCATTGTAGTCGATCCCGAACTTGGCGGCGGCCGCGTTCCAAGGGGCTCCGTTGTGGAACTTTACCCCTTCGCGCAGGTTGAAATGCCACCGGTCCGGGCCTTGCTGTTCCCAGCTTTCGACGCCGGACAACGGTACGATCTCGCTGGTGCGGTCATCAAGCCAGGTGAGATAGTCGGTCACAAAGTCCTGACATCCCATGCTGTGGATTTCTCCACTGCAACCCTCGCTCCAAGCTCCGACGCTGGCGGGTTCCGCCTCAGTTACCACCACGGCAGAATCGCGCCCGCTAACCGGAGCCGGCGGAGGGTTGGTGGGGTGGGGAGCGGGCGTCGGGGCTGCGGCTTGCGGATCGGCGCTTCCAGCGTCCATCGCGACCGGCGTTGCGGTAGCGGCAGGTATCGGCTGCGCCGAGAAACTGGGCACTGTTGGTTGGGCCGCTGGCTGTTCTGCGGTCCCGCAGGCGAAAACCAAGAGCATGGCTAGGACCAAAATCCCCGGCAGCCAAAACCTCTTGTGGAAAACAGACAAAGCATCCCTTAACATGACTGTAAACCCCTTATATGGTTACGGATTACGTTGAACCGTGGCTAGATTCGACGGCTAATTTCACGGCAACCCGTTCGTTACACGGGATGCTTCCACCGATGTCAAATGACACGGGCTCTGCTCTCCCCGGCATCCCCCTAAGCCTGTCAGGCGCCAATCCCGAAACCGGACCCGGCGGTCACAGCCCCAGTACCTCGCCCTCGGCTGAAACGTCCATTTCCATCGCCCTGGGTTGGCTGGGAAGCCCGGGCAGGGTCTCAATTCGCCCGGCCAGGGCATACAGAAACCCGGCGCCCACCGAAGCCCGAATATCCGAAATCGGGAAGGTGTACCCCGACGGCGCGCCCCGACGGGTCGGGTCGTGAGAGAGGGACAGGTGGGTCTTTGCCATGCAGATGGGCAGGTCGCCCCACCCTTGCTCCGCGAAAAACCGGGCCTGCCGCCGGGCCTGGGGAGTCCAACTCACCGCTTTCGCCCCGTAAACCCGCCGCGCCAGGGCCAACGTCTTATCCTCGATGCTGGCGTCCAAAGAATAGGCGTAGTCCACTTCACCCGCCGCCGCCTTCTCGTCCCCCGCCGCTTGGACCACCGCTTCCGCCAGGGCCACGCTTCCATCCCCGCCGTCGCTGAATCCGGAGTATTCGGCAGTGGCATAAGCCCCCGCCTCTTTGGCGATGTTCGCCACCGCCTCCAACTCTTCCGGACTGTCCCCGTCGAACCGGTTCAGCGAAACCACCACCGGCAGTCCAAAACTCCGCACGATGCCAATGTGGCGCACCAGGTTGGCCGCTCCGGCCTCCACCGCCTCCAGGTTGGGCGTCGCCAGGTCCTGCCGCCGCGCGCGCCCGTGCCACCGTATCGCCCTCAGCGAGGCGACTAGTACCGCGCAGGCCACCGGCAGCCCGCTTTGCCGGGTCTTGATGTGCATGAATTTCTCGAATCCCAGGTCGGACCCGAAGCCGGCTTCGGTTAGCACGTAATCGGCATACCCCATGCCCAGCCGGTCGGCGATGATTGAACTGCAACCGTGGGCGATGTTGCCGAAAGGCCCGGCGTGGACCAGGGCGGGTTGGCCTTCCAGTGTTTGAACCAGGTTGGGCATGACGGCTTGGCGCATGACGGTCATGAGAGGCCCGGCAAAGCCCAGGTCACCTACCGAAACCGGCTCCCCTCCCCGGTTGACGCCCACCACCATCCGGGACAGCCGGTCTCGCAGGTCGTCTGGGCCCTCGGTCAACGCCAGGATCGCCATGATTTCCGAAGCGGTTACAAAGTCGAAACGGGTCTCCCGCAGCGGACTATTGGCGTTCCCCCCAAGGCCGGTCACAATTTGCCGCAGCCCCCGGTCCGACGCGTCGGTGACCCGGGACCAGTGCATCCCCTCCGGAGCCATGCCCCGGGCGTTGTCCCGGTATACCGCGTTTTCCACCAGCGCCGCCAATAGGTTGTGGGCCGACCCGACGGCGTGGGCGTCGCCCGTGAAGTGGATGTTGATTTCATCCTCCGGGACAATCCGGGCCCGGCCCCCGCCGGTTCCCCCGCCCTTTATTCCGAATATCGGCCCCAAAGCAGGCTCCCGCAGGTTCACCACCGGACGGCGTCCCAGCTTGCCCAGCCCCTGGGTTAATCCGATGGCGGTCGTGGTCTTCCCTTCGCCGGCGGGAGTGGGCGTGATTCCCGTGATTACCACCAGCTTGGCCTGCCCGCCGGCAGCGCCATCCTTGATAGCCTCCAGGCTTATCTTGGCTTTGAAACGTCCATAGGGAATTACGTGCTTTTGCTCCAGGCCAAGGCGGTCAGCAACCAGGTCTATAGTGTCCATAGCGCCCCCCAACCATTTCTGCTCCTTGCCATTCTCCCACTCCTCCTCCATTCTTGCCAACACCCGCCCCCAGGCCCCGCCCGGCATCTCCGCTGCGGTTGACGGGCGTTGTACCAACCGGGGATACTGACCCTGGTTGTCTGCGGCGGTCTGCCGCCCCCTTCACCCCCAAATCTACAACTCCGCTGAAACCGGCCCCATTTCCCCAAACCCCATCAAAAGGAGGCCACCATGCAACTAGGCGCTATCTTCCCCCAGACCGAAATCGGGTCCGACCCGGCGGCGGTCAAGGACTTCGCCCAGGCCGCCGAAGACCTGGGCTACGAGCACCTCCTGGTGTTCGACCATGTCCTTGGCGCCGACCCCAGCAAGCGCGAAAGCTGGGAGCGCCCGTACTCCCATACCGACACCTTCCATGAACCCTTCGTCCTCTTCGGTTACCTGGCCGGCATCACCGAGAAGATTCAAATGACCACCGGCATCCTCATCCTCCCCCAGCGCCAAACCGCCTTGGTGGCCAAGCAGGCCGCCGCCGTCGACGTTCTGACTGGGGGCCGCCTCCGGCTGGGCATCGGCATCGGCTGGAACGATGTTGAATACGAGGCTCTTGGCGAGGATTTCGGCAACCGGGGCCGCCGCTCCGCCGAGCAAATCGAGCTCCTGAAGCTCCTCTGGACCCAGGACGTCGTCAACTACGAAGGCCGCTACCACAAAATCACCCACGCCGGGATCAACCCCCTGCCGGTCCAGCGCCCCATCCCCATCTGGTTCGGCGGCGGCGCTCCCCAGGTCGTGCGCCGGTTGGCCCGCCAGGGCGACGGCTGGTTCCCCCAGTTCCAGCCCGACAGCGAGGGCCAGCAGAAAATCGGCGAAATGCGCGAGTTGACCCGCGCCGCCGGCCGCGACCCCTCGGCCATTGGCATTGAAGGCCGCGTCAGCCTCACCCAGGGCGGCCCCGACGAGTGGAACCAGGTGGCCGCCGCCTGGGACGAGGCCGGGGCCACCCACCTGTCCATCAACACCATGCGCGCCGGCCTCAAGTCCCCCGACGACCACATCGAGGCCATCCGCCGCTTCAAAGAAGCCGTCTCCGGCTAACGGCTTCTTCTTTACATAAAACCGTCATTCCGGCCTTGAGCCGGAATCCAGGAATCCCGGCATATCGAACGTTGGTCTCTCCCTGACCATTCTGGATTCCGGTCTCGAGGCCGGAATGACGGACTTTGGGTTGGGCTAAATCCTACCCTCGAAACAAGCCTTTAACCCGGTCCAATATCCGGTTGCTTACCTCGTATTTGCTCAGTACCGGCAGCTCCTCCGCCCGCAGGTCTCGGTCTATCAACACCACCTTGTTGGTGTCCCGCCCAAACCCGCTGTCCGGGTCCGTTATGTCGTTGGCGACCATCAGGTCCAGCGACTTGCGCCCCACCTTCTCCGAAGCGTTGGCCACCAGATTCTCGCTCTCGGCGGAAAACCCCACCTTGACGAACGGTCCGTTGGAAGACTCCAAAATGTCGATGGTCTTGGTCAGGTCGATGCTAAGTTCCTCGTTGGACTTCTTGATTTTCTGCTCCGCGGCGGACACCGGGCGGTAGTCCGCCACGGCCGCCGCCATTATCAAAGCGTCGGCCCGGCCCAGTTCCCCTTGCACCGCGTCGCACATCTCCTGGGCCGTCTGAATCCGGATAACCTCCACCAGCGGCGGGTCGGGCAGGCTGGTCGGGGCAGTCACCAGCACGGCGCGGGCCCCCCGGTCCCGGGCCGCCTCCGCCAAAGCGTACCCCATCTTCCCCGACGAGTTGTTGGTAATGACCCGCACCGGGTCAATCGGTTCCTGCGTTCCCCCCGCGCTGACCACCACCGTGCGCCCCGCCAAGTCTCCCTGTTTTCCCAACGTAGCCGATATGTACCCCAACAATTCCGGTGTTTCCAGCAGCCGCCCCATCCCCGACAGTCCCGACGCCAGGTAACCCGCCCCCGGTCCGGCGATGACCACCCCCCGGTCCCGCAGTTTTTGAAGATTTTCCTGGGTGGCGGGGTGGGCATACATATTCCCGTCCATAGCCGGCGCCACCACCAACGGCGCGGCGCTCGCCACCACCGCCGTCGTCAGGGCATCGTCGGCCAACCCCAACGCCAGCTTGGCGATGCAATGCACCGTGGCCGGGGCAATCACCACCACGTCGGCCCGGTGGGCCAGCATTACGTGTTCCACGGTAAGCTCAGACCGCGGGTCGAAGGTGTCGGTAACCACCTCCCGGTGGGTGATGCTCCGGAAGGTCAACGGTGTGACAAACTGGGTCGCGCCGTGGCTGAGAATGGCATCCACCAGCGCACCGGTCTGGGTCAACTTGCTGGCCAGGTCCACCGCCTTGTAGCTGGCGATGCTGCCGGTTACCCCCAGGATGATGTGTTTACCGGCTAACGGTCCGCTCACGGTTCTCTCCCGAAGAGTTCTTTCCCCGGTTCATTTCGTAGATCAGCCGCAGCCCCACCAGGGTCAGGTCTTGGTTTATCTCCTGAAACACCCTGGCTTCCTCGGCAATTACCGGCACCAGCCCTCCGGTGCCGATTACCTTGGCGTCGTGGCCTATTTCGTCCTTGAACCGCTCGACCATGGTGGTGACCAGCCCGGCATACCCCAAAACCAGCCCCGATTGCAGCGATGCAATGGTGCTTCGTCCCACCGCCGCTTTGGGCGCGACCAACTCCACCCGCCGCAGTTGGGAGGTGTTGAAAAACAGGGAGTCCGCCGCCAGGTTGATGCCGGGAGCAATCGCGCCTCCCAGGTACTCCCCCTCCCGGGAAACGGCGTCAAAGACCGTCGCCGTACCCAGGTCGACCACGATTAGGGGCGGCCCGTAAAGTTCGATGGCTGCCACGGCGTCGCAGATGCGGTCCGCCCCCACGTCCCGGGGATTGTCGTACAAAATGGGCAGCCCGGTCCTAACCCCGGCGGAAACTATTAACGGCGTCGCGTTGAAAAATGAGCTGCAAACGTCGGAAAACACCACCGTCAGCGGGGGAACCACGCTGCACAAACAGGCCGAGTTTATCAACGTCGGGTCGACGCCCTTGATTCGCAAGATGTTGCACAGCATCGCCCCGTATTCGTCGGCCAACCGGCGGGTGTCCGTGGCTACCCGCAGGGTGGTGGTCAGCCCTTCCCCGTCAAACACCCCCAGCTTTACCGCGGTGTTGCCTACGTCAATGGTCAGCAGCATAGCGAGTCCTGCATCCGGCGCCCCTAAAGTTGCCGCCGATTATATGGTACCAACCCACGGGGAGCAACGATGCCCCCGCCGTGCAGAACAATTGCACAGCCCCCACGAACACCCATCGTCATTCCCGACTTCTCGGGAATCCAGTTTGGGACTCCTGCTATCTGTACCATTCTGTCCCATTTTGCACCATTTGGCCTCAGCGAACTGAACCGTCATTCCGGCCTTGAGCCGGAATGACGGACATTGGGTTGGGCTAGCTCCTTCATTCTAAACAGTTACGTTTTAGTTTAGCGGGGTGGTGTCGATGTTGGGAAGGGGCAAATATCAGTAAGGGCAGGGCCTTTTGATTGTCGGTGTGGGGAGGTTGCGCCGTAAGTGTTCAGAGTTAAGGACTCATCCTAACATCAAACCGTCATTCCGGCCCCCGTATCGGATACGGGGCAGGCTTTGAGCCGGAATCCAGAATGGTCAGGGAGAGGCCAGCGTTCGAATTGCGCGGGATTACTGGATTCCGGCTCGGGGGCCGGAATGACGGACCTTGGGTTGAGCTAGCTCCTTAATTCTGAACAGGTGCCGTTACAAGTCCAGGGCAATTGCAAAGTTCCCACGAACACCTACCGTCATTCCCGCGCAGGCGGGAATCCATGTCGTACCCGCCCTGGCAAGCGTCCATTTTCCCCAGAATTACATCACTTTGCAATTGTCCTGGTCTGCCGGGGTCAACACGCCGCCATCCCCTTGTGCTAAAATTCCCCTGCGCTTCTCACCTCAACTTTAGAATAAGGGAGCGGAGATACTGCCATGGCTGATATGGAACAGGTTCAAATTGTCCGCAAGGGCCGGGACGCCGTGGCCCAATGGCGGGAGGAACACCCCGGCGAGTCCATGGACCTTTACAACTGTTATATGAGCCACGCCCGCATCCCCATGGTCGACCTTCACGGCGCCGACATGCGGGATTCCGACTTCATGGGGGCCATGCTTCGCCGGGCCAACCTTGCCGGTTGCTACCTCAATCCCTCTCACATGTATCGGTCCGACCTGCGGGAGGCCGATTTGAGCGGGGCTTTGCTGAACCGGGCCAACCTGCGGGGCGCCGACCTGCGCGGGGCCAACTTGGAGCACGCCGACCTGGACGCCGTTACCCTATCCACCGCCAATCTTACCGGCGCGAACCTCCGCCGGGCCAATCTGTCCCGGGTCAACTTCAATGGCGCCAACCTGACCAACGCCGACTTGACCGAGGCCAACATGAACGGTGTCGCCCTTACCCGGGCGGACCTGAGCGGGGCAATCCTGGAACGCACCGACTTCTATGAGGCCATCATCAACGATACCGCCACCGTCGGCACTAAATTCGCCGGCGCCATCATGGGGTATACCATCTTCCAAAACTGCGACCTCAGCCAGGCGTCCGACTTGGCCGGCATCCGCCACGACGCTCCCAGCACCGTCGGCCTCGACACCTTGCTCCGTTCCGGGCTCAACATTCCCCCCGCCTTTCTGATGGGCATTGGCGCTCCCCGGGAAATGCTCGCCCTGCTCGACGCCACCGGCAACCTTCCCTCGATGGGCGGCGAGTATTACATTTCCTGCGCCCAGAACGACATCGCTTTTGCCGAGCGGCTGCGGGACCACCTGCGGGATCGGGGTATTCGGACCTGGGTATTCGCCGAAAACTTCCGCGGCAACGCCCTGGTCGACCGCCGCAGCACTTCGGAAGAAGAGGAAATAGAACGCTGGGTACGCCACTACGATAAGCTCATCGTGGTCTGCTCCCAGGCCGGCCTGGACAGTGAGACTTTCCGCAACGACCTTACCCAGGCCAAAAACCTCCAGTCCACCCGGGACCAATGGCTGGTCTACCTGGTAGACCCGGACGGCACCCTCGATAACCCCCGGGCCCGGGCCGCCCGCAACCTGACTTACGAACACGTCATCTTCGACATGCGCGGCCAGGACGGCCCCTCCGACGGCTACCAGGCGGCTTTAAACACCCTGGCCGAAAACCTGGTCCAGGACCAGCCCGCCCGGGCCGGAGTCCCCACCTCCTCCTCCTCCGACCAGCTCTAATTTCCCCCAAACCCGTAACTCAAAAAAGGGCGGCCCCGCCAGGGGCCGCCCTTTCCTTTTGCTGCACCTCGGCGGGGCCAATGGCAAAAAGTTGGGGCCGGGGTTTGAACCCCGGCCCCGTTGGTTACCCCTGGAAGGCAGGACTCTTAGATGTAGTCCGTGTCCTGGTCCATCATGGCGACGTTGTCGGTGCTCAACGTGAACGCCCGAGCCATCTCTTCCTTGAAGACCTCGATCAGATCGTCGGTGATTTCACCGCCGCCCGTCCGAGCCTTTTCCTTGAACTGGTCAAATGCCCACTCGCCGGCATCGCCGTGAGGCATGGAGGTGAAGAAGTCGGACTCGAAGACCGGCAACTCACCAGGGCCGAAGTAGCCCTTGCCCTCAAGCTCGTAACCTTCTAGGTCGTGGGTGCCCTTACCCAGAACCTGACCGGTGGCGGCATAGTGGTCCATGGTGGACTGCAATCCGTATTTCTGGATGGGGCAGACCTTCATGCAGATACCGCAGCCCAGGTAGCGGGCCATGACGGGGCGGCAGCGCTTGAAGTACAACTTGTTCTTCTCAACGCCCCTCCACCAAACCTTATCGCGCATTAGAGCGCGGCCGGGGCAGCGGTTGACGCAAACCTGGCAGACCTGACAGAAAGCGTGGATGCCGTAGTCGACGGGCTCGTCATAGGTGACTTCCGCGTCGGTGGTGACCATCATGATGCGGCAGCGCGAACCCACGTGGGGGGTCAACAGGTAGCCGCAGGCGCCCAATTGACCGATACCGGCGGCAACCATCATCGGAATGTAGGGGCCGGTGTTGTCGTTGGGGCTGTGGACCTGGGAGTGATAGCCCAGACCCAGGATGTAGTTGGAAAGCTCCAGGGCCGCGGCGCCTTCCGTCCGGTAGGTGCTGGAGTGAACGATCTCGGCGTCGACCGAAGGAATGGTCTGGGTGGGCTCAAAGTCCTGCTCATACGCCAAGCAGATGACATGGGGGAACTTCACAAAGCTCTTCATGCTCTGGTAGACGTAGTGCGGGTCGTAGGCGGTGATGCCGACTTCGACGAAGCCCACTTCCCGGGCCTTGGCCTTGATCAGCTCGGTGATGTCCTCACCGGTGGGCTCGGCGGTGGGTTCCAGGTCGCCGGTCAATCGGGCGGCCATGATTAGGGAGCGGTTCAGCTTGTCGTGCTCTTTGCGGATCTCCCGCATCTCGACGTGCTGGTCCCGCAGGGCGTTGGCCCAGTCGCGGGAGGCCCGCTCGGTGATGTTCATGGTCTCCAACGGATATTCGCGGGCGTACCAGTCAACTTCCCGCTTCTCCATGGGGATGCCGGGGGTGGTCGCCAATTCCTCGGGTACCGGTATGGTTACCGGGGCGTCGCCCAGGTTTTTCCCGGGTCTGACAACCTCATGCCCAATCTTTAGCATACTTGCTCCTCCCTGATTTTAAGATTGCTAAAGGGTCTAGTTCCATCGGTCACGATAAACGTTTCACCTTTATTTGTCAACACTATGTCAAAACCGGATTAATATTGTGAACCACGATGGTCGCCATACTGGCGCGCCAGGTCGGACAGTGTTAAAGAAGGTTAACGTTTCGTGCAAAAAAGGAGAGGCCGGCGTTATTAACGCCGGCCTCTGGAGGTCCGATTGGAAAGAAGCGGGGACTAAATGTAGTCCTGCTCCTCGGCCATCATGGCGAGAACGTCGGTGGAGTTCAAATTGAAGGCACGAGCCAGTTGGCCCTTGAACTCGTCAAGCATCTCGTCGGTGATGTCGCCGCCGGCCGACCGAGCCTTGTCCTTGAACTGCTCGAACGCCCACTCGTCGGCGTTGCCGTGAGGCATGGCGGTGAAGAAGTCGGACTCGAAGACCGGCAGCTCACCAGGGCCGAAGTAGCCCTTGCCCTCAAGAGTGTAACCTTCCAGGTCGTGGGTACCCTTACCCAGAACCTGACCGGTGGCGGCATAGTGGTCCATGACGTTCTTAAGACCGTACTTCTGGACCGGGCAAACCTTCATGCAGATACCGCAACCGAGGTAGCGGGCCATGACGGGGCGGCAGCGCTTGAAGTAGAGCTTGTTCTTCTCAACGCCCCTCCACCAGATCTTATCGCGCATGAGGGCGCGGCCGGGGCAGCGGTTGACGCAGACCTGGCAGACCTGACAGTAAGCGTGGATGCCGTAGTCGACGGGCTCGTCGTACGAGACGTTGGCGTCGGTGGTGATCATCAACAGACGCTGGCGGTTGCCGGCGTGAGGAGTCAACAGGTAGCCGCAGGCGCCCTGCTGGCCTACGCCGGCGGCTACCATCATGGCAATGATGGGACCAGTGGCGTCGCTGGAGTGGATGACCTGAGCGTGGTAGCCGTTGCCCCGGATGTAGTTCGCCAGTTCCAGCGCGGCCGCAGCCTGGGTCCGGTAGGTGCTGGAGTGGACGATCTCGGCGTCGACCGAAGGAATGGTTTGGGTGGGCTCGAAGTCCTGTTCGAAGGCCAAGCAGATGGCGTTGGGATACCGGGCGAACCCGCGCTTGCTGTGGTATTCGTAGTGGTTGTCATAAGACGTGATACCGACTTCCAGGAAGCCCAGCTCCCGGGCCTTGTCCTTGATGCCGCCGCTGATGTCTTCGCCGGTAGGCTCGACGGTCGGGTTGATCTCCGCGCTCTCGCGGGTGGCCATGATCAGGTTGGTGTTCAGCTTGTCGTGCTCTTTGCGGATCTCCCGCATCTCCACGTGCTGGTCCCGCAGGGTGTTCGCCCAGTCGCGCGAAGCCCGCTCCGTGATGTTCATGGTCTCCAGGGGATATTCCCGGGCGTACCAGTCAACTTCGCGCTGGTTCGTGGGAACACCAGGCGTCGTTTCCAATTCTTGGGGAATCGGAATCGTTACGTCGGATTCGCCGTATTTCTTGCCAGGTCGTACGACCTCATGGCCGATCTTCAGCATACCTTGCTCCTCCCGTGTAATATCGCTCGGTTACTTTACCGAGCCTTGTCGACAACGTTAACCCTTCGCTTTATCGTTGTCAACACTTAAATTGGCGGATATTTAATATTCCTTCGAACGATACTTGATTAACTGGTTTTGATACCCATACATCGTAAGGTAAAGCCTAATCGCGAACTGAAACCGTTACAAATACAAACTGTTTCGTTACTCAAAAGGTGGCTCCAACGGGCCCTGTCTTAACCTCGCCGACGCCGGGTTGCCCCCGGCCCCAATGCCGTCAGGTGCCCCGCCGCCCGTCCTCCGGGGAAAGGCTCCCTCTTGTTACTGGCATTACCTCAACCCCGAATAGCAACCCCCCCGAAACTTATTGGCTGCTGGTTAACGGCAGATCGCGGCTTATCGCTATTTCCAGGCAGTTCCGGCATCGTTGGTCCTCGGTATGCCCGGTTGAGGTCCAAATGTTCTGGCTGGTTAACCCGCAGAGGAAAAATGGGATTATCTCCTCGATTCCAATGTCCTCCACGTAATGCACATCCCCAACCCGCTCGGCGTTGGTCCACCACCAGGGCGACAATCCCTCCGCCAACCGGAGATACCGCTCCTTGTCGCCGTCGACCCACCCTTCTTCGGGTAGCTCCACCATCCAAATGTTCCCTCGAGGCCCTTGCTCCCGCACCGCCGTCAACTTGCCCTCCCGGATGTATTGGCGGATGGTGGCCTGGGTGATGTTAAGTACGCGGGAGGCTTCCAATATTGAGACCCGCTCCATGGCTTCCACTCCTGCGGTTGGTTATTTCTTGAGAATTTAACCCCTGGGGGCCGGTCATGCCAAGCCCCACGCCGGCATCTTACCGGGGCCCGTAAACTGGATAACTTGCCGGCGCTGGTAAACCGGATAAGAGGAAGGGCCGGCAGACCCTTGCGGGTTTACCGGCCCTTGCCGTCGGTTCCTGGTTTGCCGGGTCAGGGTTTCTTGGCCCCGTCCCGGCCGGGCTAGAACGCTTGCTTAGATGTAGTCAGCGTCCTGGTCCATCATGACCAATTGGTCGGTGGTCTCGTTGGACATGTGGCCGGAAACCTGGGCGCGGAACTCGTCAATCAGATCGTCGGTGATTTCACCGCCGGCCGTCCGAGCCTTTTCCTTGAACTGCTCGAACGTCCATTCGAACTCGTTGCCGTGAGGCATGGAGGTGAAGAAGTCGGACTCGAAGACCGGCAGCTCACCAGGGCCGAAGTAGCCCTTGCCCTCAAGAGTGTAACCTTCCAGGTCGTGGGTGCCCTTACCCAGAACCTGACCGGTGGCGGCATAGTGGTCCATGACGTTCTTAAGACCGTACTTCTGGATCGGGCAAACCTTCATGCAGATACCGCAGCCGAGATAGCGGGCCATGACGGGGCGGCAGCGCTTGAAGTAGAGCTTGTTCTTCTCAACGCCCCTCCACCAGATCTTATCGCGCATGAGGGCGCGGCCGGGGCAGCGGTTGACGCAGACCTGGCAGACCTGACAGTAAGCGTGGATGCCATAGTCGACGGGCTGGTCGTACGAGACGTTGGCGTCGGTGGTGATGGAAACCAAGCGGCAGCGCGAACCCACATGGGGGGTCAACAGGTAGCCGCAGGCACCCTGCTGGCCTACGCCGGCAGCAACGTGCAAGGGGATGTACGGACCGACGGCGTCGCCGGAACCGCTGACCTGGGCGTGGTAGCCGAGGCCGCGAATGAAGTTACCCAGCTCCAGGGCCGCGGCGCCTTCCGTCCGGTAGGTGCTGGAGTGGACGATCTCGGCGTCGACCGAAGGAATGGTCTGGGTGGGCTCAAAGTCCTGCTCATACGCCATGGCAATGAAGTGCTGATAGAAGACGCTCTGGTTCTTCTTGCTGGCATAGCTGTAGCGCGGGTCGAAGGCGGTGATGCCGACTTCGACGAAGCCTAGCTCACGAGCCTTGGCCTTAATTACCTCGGTGACGTCCTCACCGGTGGGCTGGGCAGTGGGCTCGAGCTCAGAGCTGGTCCGGGCGGCCATGATCAACGGCCGGTTCAGCTTTTCGTGCTCTTTCCGAATCTCACGCATCTCAACGTGCTGGTCCCGCAGGGTGTTGGCCCAGTCGCGGGAGGCCCGCTCGGTGATGTTCATGCTTTCCAGCGGGTACTCCCGGGAGTACCAGTCCACTTCCCGTTGGTTCAAAGGAACACCAGGTGTGGTGGCCAGTTCTTCCGGAATGCCGATCGTAACCGGCTCATCTAGGTTGGTTCTACCGGGTCTGACGACCTCATGCCCTATTTTAAGCATATCGCTCCTCCTACTTTATTTGCTGCGCGTAGGTCTAGGTCTCGCCGGTTACAATAGACCGCGGGAAATCAATTGTCAAGCATATTGTTGCGGTTAATTTTTTTGCTCTTGCAAACGATACAATTTGGCAAAATTACCGTCGATTATCGTAATTCCCAGCAGTAAAATCGTAGCCTCTCCACATCCCCATCACCCCGTTAACCCCCGCGCGGGGCCCCCCAAACCCTGGGCTCCCTCTAACTTCCGGTGCGCCGGGCAATCATCGCGTCCGCCAAGGGGCTGGCGCCGGGCCGCACCACCACGTTGACCAGGGACGGCAGCCCGGAGTTAAGCGCCCGCTCCACCGCCGGCGCGACCCCCTCCGGCTTTTCCACGTATTCCGCGTGTCCTCCAATCGCTTCCACCACCTTGTCATACCGGATGAACCGCAGGTCGGTCCCCACCGCCCGGTTGTAGTAGGCCAATTGAAACGTCTTGTCGATCCCCCAGTTGGAGTCATTCCCCATGACCACCGTGATCGGCAGGTTGTGCCGGATGCAGGTGTCGTACTCCATGGTGTAGAATCCGAAGGATCCGTCCCCGCTGAAGACCAGCACCTTGCTCTCCGGGTCCGCCAGCTTCGCCGCCATGCCGTAGGGTATCCCGGCTCCCAGGTGGCTCAACGGCCCCAGCCGCAGGAAATGCCCCGGCTTCCGCGCCTTTAAATAGGAACGCCCCCATTGCACGTAGTCGCCCCCATCCATCACGATAAAGGTGTTGTCGTCAATCAACCCCTCTAATCCCTTGTAAACGTCCAACGGGTGCATCGGTTCTTCCCCGGTCGCCCGGCCCGCCAATTCCTCCAGCCACGACTCTCGTTCCCGCCGGATATCGGCGATCCACGGCTCCACCTTCGCCTTCCCCTTGATCTTGGCGGCGGCGGTCAGTTGCTCGGTTATGGACCCTAGGTCTCCCAGCAGTCCCACCGCTACTCCCCGGTTCCGTCCAATCTCCGCCTCCGAGGGGTCCGCTTGGATCAGCTTGGCGTCGGTGTCGAAGATTTGGCCGTACCGGTACCGGTGGTCCAGCCGCTTGCCCAAAAGCAGCGCCACGTCCGCCTCCCGGAACTTCCGCGCCGCCCGGTTCAATGTGCCGTCGGCGTACCCAAAGCACAACGGGTGCTCGTCGTCAATCAACCCCCGCGCCTGCTCAACCGTGAAAATCGGCGCGCCGGTGGCCTCCACCAACGCTTCCAACTGCTCGGGAGTCACCGAGTACCGGGCCGGGTTTCCCACCACGATCACCGGACGCTCCGCCCTGGCCAACAACTCTGCCGCTTCTTGAATTAACCCGGCATCCCCTTGGGGCCGCCCCATGTTCCGGTACTCCCGGGGCAAGTATGGGGGTAGTTCCTCTTCGGAGATGGTCTGTTCCTGGATGTCGATGGGCAGGGTCAAATGCACCGGCCCCGGACGCCCGGACATGGCGGTGCGGAACGCCGTTGCGACATACTCCGGTATCCGTTTCCGGTCGTGAATCAACCACGACCCCTTGGTCACCGGCGCCGCCATGCTCACCTGGTCGATCTCCTGGAAGGTGGTCATTCCCTTTTCCGGCAGCTCGGCGGCCCCCGCCACGAAAATTACCGGGCTCTCCGACGTGTAAATAGCCGGCAGCCCGGAGATGGCGTTGGAGAACCCAGGCCCTCCGGTGAACAAGGCCACGGCGGGCCGCCCGGTGATGCGGGCGTAACCGTCGGCCATGTGCATCGCCGCCCCTTCGTGCCGGGTGTCGATGAATTCGATTCCTTCGTCGGCCGCGGCGTCCACCAGGGGAAGAATCGTGTCGCCGACGATGGTGAAAATCTTCTGGATTCCTTCCTGCTTCAGGCAGCGGATGAACAGGTGGCCTCCGTTCAGGGGGCGTCGGGGGGATTCCCCCCCAGTTGAAGTGGGCATGGTCGCTCCTTAGTTTCTTGGGAATTTTTCCCGCCCCTTTGGCCGGGTGGCCGGGCCGGGCACGCCCTAGAGCTTACCCGGAACTCAGACCGGGCGGCAACCTCCCGCCCCTGAAACGTAACTGTTTGGAATGAAGGAGTTAGCCCAACCAAAGGTCAGTCATTCCGGCCCCCGAGCCGGAATCCAGGAATCCAGTGCTATTCGAACGCTGGTCTTTCCCTGACCATTCTGGATTCCGACTCAAGGCCGGAATGACGGTTTAATGTCAGGATGACTCATCAATTCTGAACACTTACGGTCATCATGGTGAGCCCGTTGAACCGCCTCCAACCCCCCTGAAACCCTTTCCCCGGACCCGGTCCCCAGGCCCGGCTGGGATATACTCCTACTCTATGGGCGTTCTTTTCGTCGTCGGTACCCCCATCGGCAACCTGGAAGACCTCACCCTCCGGGCCGTCCGGGTCCTGGGTGAGGTGGACCTCATCGCCGCCGAAGACACCCGCGTGACCCGCAAGCTCCTCAACCACCTGGCCCTGCGGACGCCCCTCACCAGTTGCCACCAATACAACTGGCGGACCAAGCTGCCGGCAATCGTCAAAGCGCTGGAAACCGGCGATGTAGCCCTGGTAACCGACGCCGGTATGCCGGCCGTCAGCGACCCGGGCGCCGAGTTAGTGTCTCAAGTGGCCTCCGCCGGGTTTCCGGTTGAAGTTGTCCCCGGCGTCTCCGCCCTCACCTCCGCTCTCGCGGTGGCCGGCCTACCATCCGACAACTTTCTTTTCGTCGGCTTCCTGCCCCGCCGCCGTCAGGACCGGAACCAAAAGTTGGCGGAAGCAGCAGCCTCTCCCCACACCCTGGTCATCTTCGAGGCCCCCCACCGCCTGACCGCAACCCTGGCCGAGCTGCTCCTCGCCCTGGGAGACCGGGAGGTGGCGGTTTGCCGGGAACTGACCAAACGCTACGAAGAGGTCTTCCGTGGCGTCCTCTCCCAAGCAGCCGAAAAATTCTCCGCGCCCCGGGGAGAGTTCGTTCTCGTGGTGCGGGGCAACGACGGCCCCGCCAAACAACAAGAACCGGCCAACCCGGAAACCGTCCTTCAAGAGCTGCTGACCCTCCGCCAGGCCGGGGCCCACGCCCGCGACGCGGTGGACGCGGTAGTTGCATCGTCAGGCTGGCCCCGGCGGCGGGTCTACCAACTCTGGCTGACCACCGCCCAGGACTAGCTGTTTCCGTTTAGTCCGACCGCCCGGCTAACCGGTCCCGCCCGCCGGGTTCATCGGCTGCTCGGCTATCTCAATGTTCTGAATCTCCAGCCGCTCTGCCGGGCTCGAGTTCTCGCCGCCCCGGCTCCCGGTTACCGGCGAGTTCCCCAAAGCGTCCAGCACGTCTTCCCCGGCCAGCATCAGGCCGAAGATGGTGTAGTTGGGCGGCAGGGTCACCTGCTGGCCCTGGATGAGGAAGAACTGGCTGCCGTTGGTGTTGGGACCCGCGTTGGCCATCGCCAGCGTGCCCCGCACATAGGAACGCTTGACCTCTTCATCCGGGAACCGGTAACCGGGCCCGCCAGTCCCGTCTCCCTGGGGACAACCCCCCTGAATCATGAAGTCTTTGATTACCCGGTGAAAGCAGTTTCCCTGGTAAAACCCGTCCCGGGCCAGAAACACAAAGTTGTTTACCGCGCGCGGCGCCTCGGCGGTGAACAACTCCACCACCATGTCTCCCTGGGCGGTCTTGATGGTGGCC
This sequence comes from Dehalococcoidia bacterium, assembly GCA_965205495.1. Lineage (GTDB taxonomy): Bacteria > Chloroflexota > Dehalococcoidia > Lucifugimonadales > UBA3495 > CATOSK01. The sequence continues at coordinate 2,262,956 of CBDBHA010000002.1, read as the reverse complement.
GTGTACCGCATGGACGGGTCGAGTATCAAGGGAGGGTATTGCTGGTACTGTTTCGGCGGCATTTTTCTTTCCTTATATTCACGCCATCGTGGCGTTGGTGCCTGCCGGAAGCCTCTTGCCCCCGGAAGGTGGGCAAAGACCGGGGGCCTGGACTATGCCGAGGCCCCCTGAACGCCCGTGGTCGAAAATTGGCCCGTCCCTATTGGCGGGCCCCAGGGTGAAGGTTATTCGTAGCTGGCCCGCGTCTTGCTCTCGGCCCAAGCCACAATCTTGGGCAGGACGGCGTTGACTTCCCGCTGGTCAAACTTGCGGGCAACCTCGTCGGCCCCGCAGCGCAGCAGCATCACCGGCAGCCGGTTCCGAATCTTGTCCAGCGCCCATTCCACCGAGCCGCCCTCCGCCGTGTAGTCCAACATCAGCCGCTCGTTCTGCTTGATGGTCGCGTTGCGGTAGTGGTAGTGGGGTTCGAGCTTGAAGCAGTCCAACCTCAGCAGTTCCTTGTCGTCGCCGGGGATGTCATTGCCGTAGACATGGATGCAGATGCCTTCGTCGTTCTTCTCGCCGACGCCCGTCCGGTACATCAGGCCGAAAGTAACCGATCCCGCCGAGATCAACTCCTCGGACCCGGCTACTGCGCCTCCCATCTGTGCGTGCATTTGAGTCATGGTTCCTTACCTCCTCGCGCTTAGCTCTGGCTTAAAATCCACGACCAAGTTGGGCCGTTCCGCGAATTATACTCCCCCATCACCGGGATTGGTCAATCTCACGACCAATCCTCTTCCGCCAGGCACGTATTTCGTTTAACTGACATCTGCCCCTTGCCAAGTCCGAGACCAATTTGCCACACTTACCATTGAAGAACGCTGAAAACCTGTTTACAATCTCTTCAGGATTAGCGCCGCGAAGGCAAGCACGACCATTTGCAGGCTGGTATCGAGCTTTCTTTCGCAGTTCTTCCAGAGTCGGCGGCACTTTTCCAGCCAGGCGAAAGACCGCTCCACCACCCATCGCTTCGGCAGTACTACGAAGGTGTGCATCTCATTGCGTTTCACCACCTCCACCGACGCTCCCAGCAGGCTCTGCACCCCAGCGGCAAAGGGCTCCCCAGTGTAACCCCCGTCCACCAGCACGTTCTGCACCAAGCTGAGGCCGTCCCGGTGCTGGTCAAACATCGCCAAAGCCCCAGCCCGGTCGGTGACGTTCGCCGTGGTCACGTGGACCGCATGGGGCAACCCCTGAGTATCCACCGCGATGTGGCGCTTGATTCCAGACACCTTCTTCCCCGCGTCATAGCCCTTCTGCTCGGCGCTGTCCGTGTTCTTGACGCTCTGGGAGTCCACGATGCAGAAGCTGCTCTGCTCTTTCCGACCATTGCTTCTCCGGGCCGCGCCAACCAATTTTTTTTAAGACTTGCTCCAGAATGGACTCTTGCTCTGGGTCAGGCCGCTCGCTCCATTGCTGGAAATACTGGTAGCAGGTGCCCCAATTGGGGAAGTCCGCAGGGAGCATCCGCCACTGGCACCCGCTTTTCAAAAGATAGAGCACCCCGCAGAAAACGTCGTACAAGTCCACGGTGCGGGGCTTGGTCCGGCGGCGGGCCGACTCCAAATCCGGCAGAATCCGGGTAAATTGCTCCCGGCTGATGTCGCTGGGATAGGAATGAGACATGATTACCCCTCCCTCCGGTAATCGTCTCAACTTATCATATTTTAGAGATTGCAAACAGGTTCTTAGGCCCGCCCCTCGGGACCGGTCCCAAAAGCCCCCAACCCCAAAACGTCCCAAATTGTCCGCAAAAGTCCCAGCATTTAAAAATTCTCAAATCCCCCGGTCCGCCGCCCTCCCCAACCCCCCATTCGGGCGCCGGCGGCCACCCTGCTAGAATACCCCCTAATATCTAAACATCTAATGAAAAGCTGCCGAGAACTCTAAATGCCGCAACAGACCGAACCCAGCGCCAACAACGCCCTGGGCCTCCTCTTGCAACCCATGTTGCCCAGGAACCAGGTGATTACCGAAAACACCCGGATCTTGGTCGGCCATCCCGGCCTTCAACCCGACATCGTCATCACCGCCTCCGGCCGTTCCCCAGTCGTCGTCGAAGCCGAGTTCATGCCCGCCTTCACCGCTGAGGCCGAAGCCAAAGCCCGTCTGGGCCTCGAAGTCGCCAACACTGGCCGGACTATCGAATCAGTCATCGCCCTCCGTTACCCCGAAAGCGTGAGAAACGCCGGCGTTCTGGCGGAAGCCATCGCCAACTCTGAACTGTCCTTTTGCGTCTGGAGCGAAAACGGCGCCCGCTTCCCCGAGTCCGGTTGGCTCTACGGCGGCGTCGAAGACCTGGCCGATTTGATCCGGTTGGTTTCCGTTCCCCAAAAAGCCGTGGACGAGGCGGCCTCCGCCCTGGAAGCCGGCATCAATAACGCCGCCTATCTCCTGGACCAGGTAAATGAGACCCGCCAGGCCATCACCATCAGCATTGCCAGGTTGCTCGGCATGACCAACGTGCCCCAGACCCGCCGCATGGCTTGCGCCATCATCGCCAACGCCTTGGTCTTCCACGAGCGCATCGCCGGGATGCACCAAAACGTCAAACCCTTGGCCCTGGTCTGCGGCGATTCCGTCCCCAACCCCCAGAACGAGGTCTTGGCCGCTTGGACCGCCATTCTCGACATCAACTACTGGGCAATCTTCGCCATCGCCCGGGACATTCTCCAGCAGTTGCCCTCCGGCGACGCTGCCCAAATCCTCCGCAGGCTCCGCGATACCGCCCAGGCCGTCAACGCCACCGGGGTGGACAACGCCCACGACCTGACCGGCCGAATTTTCCAAAGGCTCATCGCCGACCGCAAATACCTGGCAACCTTCTATACCCTTCCCGCATCCGCCGCGCTGCTGGCCTGCCTCGCCGTCGCCAAGCTGGAGGGCGTCGACTGGTCCGACCCGGCGGCCATCGGCAACCTGCGCGTCGCCGACTTCGCCTGTGGCACCGGCGCTTTGGTCTCCGCCGTCTACGACCAAATAGCTGCCCGCCACGAACGCACCGGTGGCGACCCGGCCCGACTCCACCGGGCCATGATGGAAGAGGTCCTCTACGGCTGCGACGTCATGCCCTCCGCCATCCACATCACCGGCTCCACCCTGTCCGGCGTGGAACCAGAGATTGGTTTTGCCAGCTCCCGCCTCTACACCATGCCCTACGGCCGCCAGAGCGACGGCACCGTCAAAATCGGCTCGCTGGAGTTGCTCCAGACCTCTACCGCGTTGACCCTCTTCAACACCAGCGACCCAGCCCAACGCACCGGCAGCGCCGGAGAAGAGACCGCCGCCCAAATCAACGCCGAAATCCCCGACGAGGGCTTCGACCTGATAATAATGAACCCGCCCTTTACCAGCAATACCAAGCACCACGACGCCGCAGACGGAGTTCTGAACGCCGCCTTTGCCGCTTTTGACAGCGATACTAATGAACAGGGCGAAATGGCGAAACGATTAGGCCAACTTGCCATAGACGGTGCATACCACGGCCACGCTGGTATGGCTTCGGCCTTTGTTGCGCTTGCAGAAAAGAAACTCCGTCCCCATGGCGTCATCGCGCTGGTTCTGCCCTTTACCGCCATCAACGGAGCGTCCTGGGCGAAGTTTCGAGAGCTCATCACCAACCAATATAAGGACGCTATTATCGTCAGCATAGCTGCCGCTGACAACGATGCACTCTCCTTCTCATCCGATACCGGCATGGCGGAGTGCTTGGTCGTAGCCCACAAGAAAACCCGAGACGATAAGCCCAATAAACGCGCCCGGTTCGTGTCGCTGACCAGCCGCCCCGACGGATTCATCAGTGCCGCGGAAGTCGCGAGGGCAATCCTGACAATCTCGGACTTACGCCGTGTCGAGGATGGCCCATACGGTGGCGCATCCATTTACTGCGGAGACGCTCCCGCCGGCGAGATGCTGGACGCTCCAACCGGGGAATATTCCAGCGGTTGGGGTGCGGCCCGCATCGCCGATTACGCGGTCGCCCAGGTAGCCCATTCACTGTCGGCAAGTAAGCTGTGGTTGCCCGGCCAGCGGAATGCCCTCGATCTGGCCATAACTCCAATGAGCAACGTGGGGCAACGGGGCCTGGATTCGCAGATGTTTATTAGCCCTGCCCACAAAGGACCTTTCACCAAAGCGCCTCCAAGCCCGACGGCTACCTACCCCAGTCTTTGGAATCACGATGCCCAAAACGAGACTCGTATTTTGTGCGTACCTGATTCCCAATTGCAGGCGAGGCATGGCATGGAGGATAAAGCGGCAGATGTATGGGCTACTGCCAGCCGCGCCCATATCAGCCGGGGCTTTCGCTTCAATTCACAGTCTCTAGCAGTAGCGTTCACCGAACAAGAAAGTATTGGAGGAAGGGGATGGCCTAATGTAGCTTTTACTGATGTGCGTCTCAATTATCCATTTGCCTTATGGTGCAATTCGACCCTCGGTCTGCTGTCGTACTGGTGGCACTCCAGTCGCCAGCAGGGTGGGCGTGGTGACATGACGATTCTGTCTGCCGAAACCCTCCCCGTCCTAGACTTCCGAACCCTCACCGACGCCCAACTCGCCACCGCCCAGGCCATTTTTGAAGAATTCCGCGACAAAGACCTGCAACCCGCTTACCTCGCCGACGCCGACCCCAACCGTGCCCTGCTGGACCGCCGCGTTATCTGCGGCCTCCTCGGCTTCGACGAATCCGTCTACCAGGACGTCCGCCGCCTCGCCGCCAAATGGTGCGCCGAACCCTCCGTCCACGGCGGCAAGCCCCGCCCCCCTGGCTCAACTCTCGCCGTTTGATGCCCTAAACCCCCAAAAACGCCGCAAACCGGCTAAACGCCCCGGAAAACATCCAAAATGTGCCCCCGATCCGCCCTCCAAATTCTCCTTGACGCCCTAATCCGTCTCCTTCCCTCGATGCCTCCCCGCCACCGGCCGGGTATAATTGATGTTAGGCCCCCGCGTCAGTCCCAAATCTGTTGTTAGGAGACGAGTCGATGCAGATTTTCGACCAGATGGACCATTACGGGTACGAACAACTGGTCATGTTCACCGACCCGGATGTGGGCCTCAAAGCCGTTATATCCATCCACGACACCACTCTCGGACCCGCTTGCGGCGGCGCCCGTATCTGGCCCTACGCCACCGAAACCGAGGCCATTACCGACGCCCTCCGCCTCTCCCGAGCCATGACCTATAAGGCCGCCGTGGCCGGTCTGCCTCTGGGCGGCGGCAAGGCGGTCATCATCGCCGATTCCCGCACCCAGAAGTCCGAAGCCCTGCTCCGGGCTTTTGGCCGCTACGTCGATACCCTGGGGGGCCGCTACCTGACCACCACCGACGTCGGCACCACCGGCCACGACCTGGAATACATCCACCAGGAAACCAAGCACGTCGTCGGCCTCCCCACTTCCGCCGGCGGCAGCGGGGATACTTCGATTATGACCGGCCTGGGTATCTACATGGGCATGAAGGCCTGCGCCAAGGAAGTCTGGGGCGCCGATTCCCTGGCCGGCAAGAAAATCGCCATGCAGGGGTTCGGCAAGGTCGCCTACAACACCGCCCACCACCTGCTCAAAGAGGACGCCCAACTGGTTGCCACCGATGTCTTCGAAGGGGCCCTGGACCGGGCCCGCTCCTTGGGCATCGCCACCGTTCCCCCCGGCGAGATTTACGACGTCGACGCCGACATCTTCTCCCCCAACGCCCTCGGCGGCGTCATCAACCCGGACACCATTCCCCGCCTCACCTGCCGGGTGGTGGCCGGCGGCGCCAATAACCAGCTCCTCAGCGAAGGCGACGGCGAGGAACTGCACCGCCGCGGTATCCTCTACGCTCCCGACTACGTGATCAACGCCGGCGGCATCATCAACGTCGAGTCCGAAATCGGCGCCGTCTACAACTCAGAGCGGGCCCGGGAAAAGACCGAACGCATCTACGACATCATGGGCCGGGTAATCCAGGTCTCCAAGATTCAGGAAATCCCCACCGCCCAGGCCGCCGACCACCTGGCCGAAGAGCGGATCGCCGCCGTCCGCAAAATTAAAAGCATCTACCGGGGCCGCTAAACCCCGCGGCAACCCAGAAATCCATCGCCTCGGGTTGTCCGGTATCGCAAAGCGTCTCACCCGAAGGATTTTAGATTCTTCCTCCGCTCCGCTCCGTCAGAATGACAATGTGAGAAATTAAAACGCGATTGCCCTGAACCGGGATATCCATCGCCTCGGGCCGCTTGGAGCATGGAGTACAATTGACTCCAAGCGGCTTCAGGAGTAACACGATGCCCCTACCCTTCCGGCGGCCCCCCGGAGTGGCGGTCCTGGAAATCCACGGCGTTATCGGCTCCCGGGTCCGGGAACCCGTCTACTCCCGTATGCTGGACGCCATTGCCAGCAGCAACCGCTTCCGGGCCCTGGTTCTCGACATCAACTCCCCCGGTGGTTCCGCCAGCGCCTCCGACCTGCTGTACCACGCCATCAAAAATGTCGCCCAACGCAAGCCGGTGGTGGCCTACGTCCGGGGCATCGGCGCTTCCGGCGGCTACTACCTCTGTTGCGCCGCAACCAAGGTGATCGCCCTGCCCACGGCCTTGGTGGGCTCCATCGGCGTCATCTACGTCCAACCCATCCTGGAGCAGTTGCTGGCCCGGGTCGGAGTCGAGATGTCGGTCTACAAGAGCGGCCCGCTGAAGGACATGACCGGCTTCTGGCAGCGGCCCTCCGACCAGGCCGCCGAAAAATTCCAAAGCCTGATTACCGAGATGTTCGACACCTTCGTCGGCGTCGTGTCCCAGGGCCGCAACCTGACCGACGAACAGGTCCGCGAGCTGGCAACCGGCGAGGTCTATACCGCCCGTGCCGGTCACGAAATTGGCTTGGTTGATGAGTTGGACGGGTTCGGCCGGGCCCTGGCCTTGGCCGCCGAACTCGGCAACACCCGCCCTCGGCCCCGCTGGATTCGCCCCCGCCGTTCCCTGGCGGAACGCTTGACCGGCCGCGTCGATGCCCGCCAGCCCGGCCTTGCCGCCCTCTCCGCCGAGGTAGCCGGCCTCCTGTCCGGAGGCCTCTATTTCCTGGAACCCTCGCTCATGTCCCAAGAACACTGGCCGGGCGCGTGATTCCCCCGGCGACACTAACGGAAGCGCAAAGAGAAGGAAGAAATGGTCAGACCCGGATGGGGCCGGGAACACCCCCCAGCCTGCACCTGCAACACCTGCGAGGAAAAGAAGTTCATCAAGCGGGACCAAGCCCGCAAAATTGGCCGCAACGAGAAATGCCCCTGCGGCAGCGGCCGCAAATACAAGCGCTGCCACGGCACATAAGACCCCCCAACATCACCCTGAGCCCCGTCGAAGGTCTAGCTTGTCGAAGGGCTCTCCAACCCCTTGGCCTCCTGCCACAATGCTTCCTTGCGGTCCAACGGCAGCCCGGCGAAGTCCATTCCCCGCTCCCTGGCCAGTTCTTCCATCTTGTTGTAACGCCACTGAAACCGCCGGTTCGCCTGCCGCAGCGCGTCCTCGGCCTGGATGTCCAACCACCGCGCCAGGTTGACCACGGCAAAGAAAATGTCCCCCAACTCATGGGTCTTCTCGCCGTTGGTGACCGCTTCCCTGAGTTCCTGGACCTCTTCTTCAATCTTGTCCAGCACTCCAGAGACGTCGTCCCACTCAAAACCCACCCGGGCCACTCGGTCCTGCATCAGTTGCGCGTAGCTCAACGCCGGCAGGTCCTTGGGTATGCCGTCCACCACCGACCGTTCCTCCCCCTTCTCCTGCCGTTCCTCCGCCTTGATGCGCTCCCAGTTCCGCTCCACCTCCCGGGCGTCGCTGACGCTGGCGTCACCAAAGACGTGGGGATGGCGGCGCACCAGCTTCCGGTTGATTTGGGTTATCACGTCGGCCAATTGAAACTCGCCGGCCTCCCGCGCTATGTCGGTGTGAAACGCCACCTGCACCACCAGGTCCCCCAACTCTTCGGAAAGCAACTTCGGGTTGTCCTGGTCGATGGCCTCCAACACTTCGTAAGCCTCTTCCACCAAGTTGCGTTTCAGGGACTGATGGGTCTGCTCCCGGTCCCACGGGCAGCCGCCGGGAGCCCGTAGCCGCTCAACTATATCCATCAGGGTCTGGAATTGGCCTAGGTCGCTTTCGGAAAATTCTGGCGTAGTCATGCCCGCATTATAGGCAAGCGGGTGGTTGCCCAACAACCGCGCTCAATGCTAACGTGGTGAGGTGATGTGGGAGCCGAAGGCTATGGAAGCGTGGGTCCAGGTGCTGGGGTCGTTGTTTGTGCTGGCCCTGCCGCTGTTTCTTATCGGTGCTAGCGTCGCCTGGGCCATCAACGACCCGGGCCTGTACCAGAGGGGTTTCGTAGAGTACGGCGTTTCTCGTCAGACCGGCATTCCGCCCCAGGACTTGACCCAAGCCGGGGCCCAAATCCGCCGTTACTTCAACACCGGTGTAGAACCGTTGGCGGTCACCGCCCAGGTTTGGGGCCAGGATAAGGACCTCTTTAACGCCAGAGAAGTCCACCACATGGGGGACGTCAAAGTCCTGGTTCGGGGAGTTTACCTGGTGGCCGGAGGAGCCCTGGCCTATCTCCTGGGCACGATCATAGGCGGTCTGGCCGGTATCGGCCCGGTCTTCTTCCGGCGGCTGGCCTGGTGGTCCTTCCTAGGGGGAATTCTTACCCTGACCGCGCTTTTGGCGGTAGGGCTTTTGGCGGTGGTGGGGTTCGAGTCCTTATTCCTGGTCTTCCACCAACTCAGCTTTTCCAACGACCTATGGCAGCTTGACCCCCGTAGGGACTACCTGTTAATGATGTTCCCCTTGGGGTTCTGGTTCGATGCCACGCTTCGAGTGGCGGCGGCAGCGGCCCTGAGCGCGTCCGTCATTACCGCAATAGCCGGTATCGGATTGTTGACGTCGCGCAAGCCCGGTCGGGCGGGATTCTGGCGCGGATCCGCCGGGAGAAATCGAAGGAGCGAGTTGGCATCAGGCGGAGGGCGTGACAACCCTCCGGTCGAAACGCCTAGTGGTGGCAGTGGCCGCCGCAGCAACCGCCGCCGCCCATGGGAGGCAGGGGACTGAAGTCGCTGCCCAGGGAATCGCCACCCTTGGAAACGGCGGCGAACACCGAAATAGCCTTCTTGGCCGGCTGCTCGCACTGGGGGCAGTCCGCGCCGTTGGAGTTCATCGACTGGAGCTTTTCAAACTTGTGGCCGCAGGTGGGGCAATGATACTCGTACAGGGGCATACGCACCTTCCTAACCGTTTCGGACTGGTGATTTCCCATCAATTTACCCGCCCCTCAGCCCCCAGTCAAGCAAACCAACTCCAAGGTAACTGTTCAGAATGGGTAACTGTTCAAAATGAAGGAGTTAGCCCAAGCCGAGGTCTGTCATTCCGGCCTCAGCCGGAATCCAGAGATCCCCCGTTCGCGGTGAGCCCCATCATCCTGAGCGCCGTCGAAGGACACTCCCCCCAAAAAAGTCACTGACACTTGCCCCTTGCCACTTACGGTGACGACTCTCTATCATAACTATAAATAGACATAACTCCCCGTTCCCACGGCGGCCCATAAATCCACCCCCCGGACCGAACGACCGAACCAACCAACCTCATGTCCCAGAATGTCCCCAATAGTCCCAGCACCTTAAAAATTCCCCGTTAATCCTGAGCCACGTCGAAGGACGAACCACCCCACGTCGTTCCGGCCCCTATATCTGGTACGGGGCAGGCTTTGAGCCGGAACCCAGAGATCCCCCGTTCGCGGTGAGCCCCACCCCGCTCGTGGTGAGCCCGTCGAACCACCCGTCGAAGGTTCGCCCTGAGCCCCGTCGAAAGAGGTCATTCCGAGCCCCCTACCTGTCATTCCGACCGTAGGGAGGAATCTAAAATCCATCGCCCCCAGCCGGTTTTCCCCTGGATTCGTCGTCGCAAACTCCCACAACGATAATGAAAAGACCCTGGGCGCGACGCCGTCCAGCTTGACAATACATAATGCAAGTGTCAGACTCGCCGTGACGCTGGACCACGCCTTTGGCGGGGTGGCCGCGTTAATTTTTTGCTACGTCTTCGGAGGAAATTATGGCGGACGTTAAGATTGAGCTTCGCGCCAACGGCCCCTACCGGGTCACCGGACCCATCGACCTGGCCGACCAGCAGGGTAACCTATTCACGATTCCCGAAGGCCAGTGGGTCTCCCTCTGCCGCTGCGGAGCCTCTGGCAACAAACCCTTCTGCGACGGCACGCACCGCGACTGCGGGTTTGAAGCCCCCAGCGAAGCCAGCTAACCCTCTTCAATCATCAATGGCAACCTCGGGCCGGGGATCGGCGCTGGCCGGCATTCCCCGGCCTTTGCTTTTTGAAGGAGCATCCCATTGAATAGCTCCCGCTACGTCAAGCTGGGAGTGGAGTGCGAAGTCGGTGTCGAGTTGGAGGCCGATTTGCCGCCCGAGGACGCCCCCTACACTCGGCACAAGATAGCCAAACGGGTGCGGGCTGTGATGCCTGCCTTTGCTCCCGCCTTCCCCTTGTAGGCGAGAATTACCTTGACACCCTTTAACCGCTACTTTACCATCGGCCCCAAATCCTAAACGCCGAAAGCTGCTTGTCGAAAAGGAGACTGTGATGGAATTCGGACTCTTTATGATGCCCCTGCATCCCCCTCATCGGAGTTACGCCGATTCATACGACCGAGACATTGACCTGTTGGTGCTGGCCGATAAGTTGGGCTACCACGAGGCTTGGGTGGGTGAGCACATCACCGAGATGTGGGAAAACGCCCCCGTGCCCGAACTGCTGATTGCCAAAGCCCTAGCTCTTACCGAAAACATCATCTTTGCCACCGGAGTCACCATGCTGCCCCTCCACCATCCGGTGGACACCGCCCACCGCATCGCCATGCTCGACCACATGGCTCGCGGCCGGTTCTACTGGGGCATTGGCGTCCGTTCCCTGCCCACCGACCTTCACCTCTATGGGGTCGAGTACAACTCCATGGACGAAGTCCGGGAACAGGGCAAGGAAGCTCTGGAAGTAATCCTGGGACTTTGGGCAGCCGAGGACGGCCACTTTGGATACGAGGGCAAGTATTACCAAGTCCATGCCCCGGAGAACGATCCTGAACTCCAGCGCAGGCTGCACTACAAACCCTTCCAACAGCCCCATCCTCCCATCGGTGTTGCCGCCTCTACCCCTGGCTCTGATTCCATCCGGATGGCGGGCGAGCGGGGCTGGATTCCCATGACCAACCTGATGTCCAAACACGCCAAGGAACTTTGGCAGACGGTTGAAGATGGGGCCGCCAGCACCGGGTTGACGGCCGACCGCAGCGGCTACCGGCTGGGCCGGGAGGTCTTCGTTGGTGAGACACCGGAGAAGGCCCGGGAAGAAGCCCGCATCGTCTTGGGCAAGCCCTTCGACGAGCACCAGTGGAAGAACCGCAAAGCGGGCGGCAACCTGGCCTATATCAAGGTGGACCCCAACATGTCCGACGAGGCCGTGGACGTGGACTACATGATTGAGAATGTTTGGATTGTGGGCGACCCCCAGGAATGCGCCGATAAAATCCGCGCCCAGTACGACGAAATCGGCGGGTTCGGCCACCTGCTGATGATTACCCACGACCCGGACGACCACTCCCTGGTCCAAAACTCCATGCGCCGCCTCATGGAAGACGTTTCGCCCCTGGTATCCGACCTGACCTAACCTGCCAAGAGTCCCAGCGACAAACGTAGGGGCGGGCCCGAGGCCCGCCCCTGGTTTTTCGAAGATTAGCCCGCTCTCTACCGGAAGGCCGGTATTACGTGCTTGCCGAACATCTCGATGGACTTCATCACCTGCTCGTGGCCCACGGTCTCCGTTGCCATGAGGAACTGGACCTGGTCGACCCCGGTGGCCTCGTGCAGCTTGACTGCTTCGATGCAACTGTTTGGGTCCCCCGCTACGATGACTCCCCGCTTCGCCAGGGTGTCGGCGTCCATCTCATCCCAAATCTTCTGGGCCAAGGCGCTGCCGCCGGATAGGTCAAACTGGCTGGCCGCGCCCTCGTCGGTGACTTCCTTAACGTCGATGTAGCGGGAGAAATTCTGGACCAGGTGCTCGGGGATTCCGCCCCATTGCTGGATCAACCGCTCGTAGATGTCCTTTTGGTCTTGAACGTAGGGACGGCCCGGACCGAAGAAGGTCTTGAGCGAGTCGGCGCACAGTTGCTTGGCGGCCTGGTCGTCCTCGCCACAGTACCCGAAGAGGGAGCTGAGCCACTGGTTGTTGACCGTGGCGCCGACGGCGTGGGCGTTCCGGATATTCTTCCGGTACTCCTGGATGTGGGGTTCCAAGACCGAGGGAGCGCTGATGCCCAAGGCCATTACGCCGATGCCCTTTTCGGCCGCTAGTTGGTAGGTGGCCGGTTGCAGGGCGGCTACCCAGATGGGGGGATGGGGCTTCTGGTAGGGCTTGGGCAGCACCTGGCGGGGCGGCACGTTCCAGAACCGGCCTTCCCATTCGAAGACCTCCGACTCCCAAATCTTGGGAATCATGCTCAGCGACTCTTCCCACATGTCCCGGGTATCCCGGGGGTCTATGCCCATGCCGGTCTGCTCGTAGGGAGCGGAGCGGCCGGTCCCAAAGTCCACCCGGCCGTTGGAAAGGTGGTCCACCATGGCCACCCGTTCCGCTACCCGCACCGGATGGTGGTAGGGCAGGATCACCACCCCAAACCCCAGCCGGATGCGCTTGGTCAACCGGCTCAACGCCCCGAAGATGACCTCCGGGCAAGGAGACGAAGAGAACGTGGTCAGGAAGTGATGCTCCACAAACCAGACGTAATCGAACCCCATTTCGTCGGCCAGGACGCACTGCTCGATGGTCTCTTCGACCACCGCGTGGTCGTCCAGGGTGGGGCGCTGCATTTCATAGGCCAGGCCAAATTGCATTGGTTCGCTCCCTTCGTTAATTTGTGCTAATGAGGACCAGCGGAACGACGGTCCCGGTTGGGGGCAATTGTAACCGGGGGTTGCGGGGCGGGCAACGGTGGGGGTGACGGAGCCTTCACCCGGCGGGGATCAGGACCACTTCCCGTTGGACCGGGGAAGTGGCGTAGGGGCCGTCTTCCGACATGAAGGCGTCGATCTCGGACCGCACGCCAAACTCGGGCAGGTAGATACCGGGTTCGATGGAAAAGCCAACGCCCGGGATAATGCGGCGGGTGTCGTGGGTCTCGAACCCGTCCAGGTTCACCGCCTCCCCGTGGACCTCGTAGCTGATGCTGTGTCCCAACCGGTGGGTGAAGTATTCGCCGTATCCCCGGTCTTCGATGTAACGGCGCGCCACCGCGTCGGCCTCCCATCCCTGGAGGACTTTGCCTTGGCGGTGGGACACTTGCAGGTGGTCCAAAGCGGCGTCCCGGGCAGCCGTTACTATGTCGAAAATCTCCTGGTGACGGGGCGGCACCCGGTCACCCACAAAGGCAGTCCAGGTAATGTCGGCGTAAACGGCGGTGGGGCTGGCTTCCCGGGCCCACAAGTCGATTAACACCCAGTCCCCCGGCCGGACAATGCTGCTGCCCTGGGGTTCCGGTTCGTAATGGGGATCGGAGCAATGGGCGTTGACCGACACGATTGGGCCATCGGCCGCTTCGAGGCCCTCTTCGTTGAACCGCTGCCGGATGAATTCGGCAATCTCAAATTCGTCGGGAGGCCCAGCCGGGGATGGGGCCCTCAACCGGTGTCCAATGCGTTGAAAAGCCTGATTGACGATCATCCCCAGCTTGCCGGCCGCGCGGCAATGGCCGGCCAGTTGTTCCGGCGTCCAACGCTGGGTGGCGTACTGCATCAGGTCAGCGGAGGAAATCACCTCGGCCCCCAGGCTTCGCACCAACTCCACGGTACCGGCATCAACTCGGGACACACGGGGCAATTCGTTGCGGGGCGAGTATTCCATGGCCACGGTTTTCGCGGGTCCCAGCAAGCGGCCCAAGGCATCCAGGAGGGAAGACCGGCTGCTGTACACAGCCAGGTAGACTGGTGACTCGGCGAACTTTCCGGCGTCCACATGGTGGGTCAGCAGGGTCGGGAGTCCTTCGGCGGGGATGAACAAGAAGGTGGGGCGGGTGACGTGCCCGGAAGCCGCAATAACCTGGGGGAAGATGGGGTTGGAGTGGCGGTAATCGTGGACCAGCCAAGCGGGTATTCCCTCCCTACGGAGGAACTCTTGAGCGTCGTTGATAACCTGATTGCCGGTCATGGTTTTGGGTCCCGGGGGAGAGTCAATGGATGCCCGGGAACTTGCCTCCGTCCACTACTACGCTGGTGCCGGTGATGAAGCTGGCCCGGTCCGAAGCCAGGAAGGCTACCAGGTCGCCCACTTCCTCGGGCTGTCCCAGCCGCCCCACGGGAATCTGAGATATGGTCTCTTTCAGCACCTGCTCGGGCGTTTGTCCGTGGTGTTGGGACTGGCCCTCAACCCGGGACAGGAACTGCTCGGTTTCCACGGCTCCGGACACCACGTTGTTGACGGTAATGTCAAAGGGAGCCAACTCGTTGGCCAAGGTCTTGAAATACCCCATTACCGCCAGTTGGCTGGAAGAGGACAGGGCCATGCCTTCGACGGTTTCCTGGGCGGGCGGTGACAGGAGGTTGATGATGCGTCCCCACTGCTGTTGTTTCATGTGAGGGATGACCTCCCGGCTCAACCGGATGGCGCTGAAGAAGTTGGTTTCCAGAGCGGCGGTAATGTCCTCGTCCTCGAACTCCACGGCGGGACCGATTTTGGAACTGGCGACGTGGGTAACCAGAACGCCGATTTGGTCGAAACGGTTGAAGGTGTCCCGCACCACCCGCCGGACGTCGCGGCGGACGGAGAGGTCGGCAGGGATGGCCAGGACGTGGTGTTGGGAGCTAATGCGGGCTAACTCAATCTCGGTGCGGCGCAGGGCCGCCTCGTTGCGGGCGCAGATGGTTACGCTGGCCCCTTCCTTGGCTAAGGCGATGGCGATGGCTCGTCCGATGCCCCGGCTGGAGCCTCCGACGATTGCCACCCGGTCCTTTAACCCCAGTTCCATTGCAACCGCAACCTCCAATAGCCCCCTGGGCCGAAACCTAGCTTCCGGTTGACGGCCCCCATGATAGTCTCCCCTTTGGGGATAGGCAACCGTTGATCGACACTTCCTGCGTCACGAAGAAGAAACAAAATTAGTCCGGTCATAACGCTGCTGTTGGGGTGAGGGATTCAACTAGACACTTGCTGATACCGGAAGCAGGCGGTGAGGTGGTCGTTGACCAGCCCGGCGCCTTGCATGAATGCGTAGCAAATTGTGGGGCCGACGAACTTGAACCCCCGGCTCATCAAGTCACGGCTCAACGCCGCGGATTCGGGGGTTTTGGCGGGAATTTGGGAATCTTCAGTCCAGGCGTTGTTGATGGTCCGGTGGCCGGTGAAACTCCAAAGATAGGAGTTGAAGCTGCCGAACTCGTGCTGGACGGCCAGAAATCCCCGAGCATTGGTCACCAACGAAGCCACTTTCTGCCGGTTCCGCACGATGCCCGGGTCCTCCAGCAGACGGGATACCTGGTCTTGGCCGTAATTGGCGATGCGTTCAACGTCGAAATTTGCCAGGGCTTGGCGGTAGGCTTCACGTTTCCTAAGGATGGTCAACCAACTTAACCCCGCCTGGGCTCCGTCGAGAACCAGGTATTCGAACAGGACCCGGTCATCGTGTTGGGGAACGCCCCACTCCGTATCGTGGTATTCCAACAACAACGGGTGGCTTTCCGACCAAGGGCAACGGTTCAGATGGCCTTCCATTGGATGCTCTGGTGGGCTCCGGTCAGATCACCGCGGCGTGAACCATGCTCTCGATGTCGGCCGCGGAATATCCCAAGTCCCTCAAAATTTCCTGGTTGTGCTCTCCCAACAAGGGCGGTGGACGGTCCAGGCCGCCGGGAGTGGCGGAGAATTTCAAGGGCAAACCGGTCTGCTTGATGGACCCGAGGGTGGGGTGGGGCATCTCCAGGTACATTTCCCTTTCCCTAACCTGGGGGTCGGCAAAGACGTCGGCCAGGTCGTTGATGGGGCCGGCGGGGACGCTGACGGCTTGGAGGTCGGTCACCCACTCCAAGGAAGAACGGGAGAGAAAGAACTCCTGCAAATGGGGGACCAATTGAGCGCGGTTTCGGACCCGGGCGCCGTTGGTGGCGTAGTCCGGGTTGTCTTTCAAGTCTTCCCGTTCAATGCCCTGGCAGAACCGGTCCCAGAGGCGTTCGGAACCCACGGCGACGTTGAAATACTTGCCGTCATTGGCCATGAAAGCCTGGTAGGGGACCAACGTGGGATGGGCTTTCCCCAACCGCTGGGGAGGGGAGCCGTTGGCGAAGAAAAAGCCGGCCTGGTAGGTTAGCCAGGCGATTTGGGCGTCCAGCATGGCCACGTCGATATACTGGCCCTCGCCGTGTTGTGAACGGTGGTGGAGGGCGGAGAGTATGGAGAAGGCGGCCCACATTCCGGCCCCGATGTCGGTGACGGCGATGCCGATTTTCTCCGGTTCCCCGTCCGGTTCGCCGGTGATGCTCATAAGCCCGCTAATCCCCTGCATTATCTGGTCATAGGCCGGCCGAGTACGGTAGGGTCCGGTCTGGCCGAATCCGGAAATGGAGCAGTAGATAATCCCGGGGTTGGCGGCTTTGACGGTCTCGTAGTCCAACCCCAACCGGGCCATGACGCCGGGAGTGAAGTTTTCCACGACCACGTCGGACTCCTTAACCAGATTGAGGAAAATCTCCACAGCCTGGGGTTCCTTAAAGTTCAAGGTGAGGCTGCGCTTATTCCGGTTGATGGACAGGAAATAGGCGCTTTCGTCGCCGATGAAGGGAGGCCCCCAGGTGCGGGTATCGTCGCCGCTGCCGGGAAGTTCAATTTTATGACATCGGCGCCGTAGTCTCCCAACATGAGGGTGCAAAAAGGGCCGGCCAGGGCACGGGTCAGGTCGAGTACGCGGACTCCTTCCAGCGCTTTCATCTAGGAATTTTTCCTTTACTATCGGACTATGGTGGCCGAAAGACCGGCTGGGGGTTGTTGTACCAAACAGCCGGTAGTGATAGGCCCGGAACATATTAACATAGGTTGTTGTTGGCGGACATAACGCAGGCATCCATTGGCAAGTCAATCGCGCTTAACCTCTAGGTGCGCCGGCTGCCTTCATTCCGGCTTTCGCTCCGTGATTTCGGTCCGCGCCGGAATCACGGGTCAAGACGCGATTGCTCTGCCCTAGGCCGGGTAAAGCAATTGGCGTACCAATGCCGGGGAGCATGATGGGATCCCGGTTATGCGAGTCGCTCTCCGCACTTAACCTGTTGTTACCCAAATGCCACCGGAAATACGGGAGGGATCCCCGGCATTGACCGGCACGAAGGGACTGTTTTGCCGACCGCTTGTTACAAAAACATCCCCGAGAACTTGCCGCACAGCGTGGTTGTTGAGGACCCGATGCTAACTACTTGAGACAGTCCGTCGCTCGCTGAAAAACCCTCCGACCTAGCACAGACTTTAGGGGGAAAGTAGGGGGACGGCTACCTCATAGCCTTTTCTGCCATAGAGCCAGGAGTGTTGGAAGCAACGCTTCTCGGACCCTGCAATCGCCCCTGCAATTGTAAGGAAAGCCTCGGTGGAACTCCTTACCCAAGTTCCTTCACCCCAAACCTCCTCCGCACCCTGGCGACTGCCCTGAGGATTAACGGGGTTTCCCGAAGCCTGCCGGTGTTCACGCGCATACCCATCCGGTAGACAAGCTCGCTGCCAAAGTAGTTCCCCACGATGAGGAGAATTAAACCGACGAGAGAAAACCCGATAATGTACAGAGGTGTCCTGGCAGCGCCCATTTCCAGGTATCTGAGGACCAGGCTGAAAGCGAATATGGAAACCATGGGCAGATTTAAGAGCAAATGCCAGGTCGTTACCCGGTGTTTCCTGGAACCTGGCACCATGCCGAAGTAATCTACTAAACCCGTGATAATGGCCAAAATTGAGCCCAGTAAACCCACGGCGATATTGAAAAAAGCTGCCGTTACCAGAGCAGGTTCGGTGATCCACCAGGAAAGGAGGTCAAAGATGAGACTCGTCGGGAAAAGGGCAGTTGGGAAGTGGACAACCATGGGGTGACTAGGGTGGCCCAACGGTTTTCCTTGAAGAACGTCCTTGATGCTCATGCTCACAGCACTTACAACTGCCCTGCCGTGTTTCTAACTTACCCCATTGTCCAGAACCAGACTCTACTCAGATTGGCTGGGCTGGAGGGCCTGAACAATGTTGTTGGCGGCCTCTTCGGTGGTAATTTCCGCTGCCTCCGCAGCTGCCTCCAGCATCTCGGTGGTGATATGTCTGGGATCGCCGTGGTTATCGTCAGGCTCTCCGCATCCGCAACTTAGGCACATCTTGCTGCTCCTTTTTGCTACCCAGCCACCTGTGGACAGCTTCTTACTTTTGGGATCGAAAAGTTCCCCCACTTACGAGTAACATTGAGCACCCTTTCCGACGGAATCCATAATACGCTCGCCTACATACGGTGGCAAGCTACTCCCGCAGGGCAATCGCGTCTTAATTTGTACCTGTACGATTCCCCGGTTTTTGGGAGCCTTTTCGCTCAAGAAACTCCGCGAACACCTTCCGACACCGCAAATTAGGACTGGATTGGTGGGCAAGAAGTCTTTAGGACAGGCGAATTTTGTCCCAAGATGCCGGTAATTCGGAAGGTTATCAACCGGTCGCATACTCGTTATGCGCCATTGATTAAGACGCGATTGCCCTGGCTACTCCCGTATTCGGGCTATCACATTTGGATTTCGGAGAATTGAGCCGAAATGGTTGAGAGGAAGTCGTTGCTCCACCCGGGCAGTTTGGGTTTGCCCCGCACGGGACCCTTGCCAGGGTGCAGAACCTGCCGGCCAACGCCCAAGTTCACTCGAGCCCGCAGATTGCATCGAGAGCTTTCTTCAGGGAAATTTTCTTCCCTTCCTACCGGTCGGCCGCCAGAACTTGCCTTACCATGGAGAGTCCGTCCCTGCGCGGGCATCTCTCGGACACAATCCCCCAAACTTGCTACGTGCCCAGCCGTGGGCATAAAATTGGCGCCAACTACCACATGAACCGGCATAGTCCCAGAGAGGTGCATAATGGCTACCAGCAAGACCGCGGCCCCGAACAAGTTTACCGACGAATTCGGCCAACCGGCGGAACGGGCGGCGAATAAGGTCAGAGAGGCGATGACTACCTTTGTCCAAGATTTCATCCGCGAATCCCCCTTCGCCGTGATGGCCACCAGCGACCCCGAAGGAAACTGCGACGCTTCCCCCAAGGGCGGCAAGCCCGGCTTTGTTCAGGTGTTGGATGACACCCACCTGTTGCTGCCCGACGTGGCCGGCAACCGGCTGTTCCAGTCCTACCAGAACATGGACTCCAACCCTCACGTCGGGCTCATATTCATGATTCCCGGCGTCAACGACACCGTTCGGGTCAACGGCCGGGCCAGCATAGTAGGCAAGGAAGAGTTGGACAAGCTGGAAGTTGCGGTCTCGCTGTACGAGATGGACGACCGTTCCCATCACCTGCAAGGGGTGGTAATCGAGGTTGAGGAGTCCTATGGGCATTGCCCCCGGGCCTTCACCTTCTCCAAGTTGTGGGACACCGAGACCATTGCCGCCAACCAGAACAGCAGGCCCGTCGCCGACCGCAGCACCAACGTCTAGGGGCTCCGGCCAGGCATTTTCAGGTCCTCTACCCCAGCCAACCAGCCAACGAGGAAAGGAAGTCCTTCGATGGTCTCCATATCCTTTGACAAAGTCACCCTGCCCAATGGCCTGGACGTAATCCTGCATCGGGACCCCACCATTCCGGTGGCGGCGGTCAACGTTTGGTACCACGTCGGGTCCAAGGACGAACAGTTAGGACACACTGGTTTCGCTCACCTCTTCGAGCACGTGATGTTCGAGGGCTCGAAACACCACAACAGCAGCCACTTTGAGCCGCTTCAGAAGGCCGGCGCCAGCTTGAACGGTTCGACGACCTCAGACCGCACCAACTATTGGGAGGACGTCCCCACCAACTACCTGGAGTTGGCGTTGTGGCTGGAAGCGGACCGGATGGGGTTCTTGTTGGACGCCCTGGACCAGCAGCGGTTCGACATCCAGCGGGACGTGGTGAAGAACGAGCGGCGGCAGAGTTACGAAAACCGGCCGTATGGCATGGCCCAGTGGTCGTTGCAGGAGGCGCTCTTCCCCCTGCCGCACCCGTACCATTGGATGACCATAGGCTCCCAAGAAGACTTGGACGCCGCCAGCCTGGACGACGTGAAGGACTTCTTCCGGCGGTTCTATTCGCCTTCCAACGGCAGCCTGGCGATTGCCGGGGACATTGACCCGGAAGCGACTTTAGAGTTGGTCAACCGGTACTTTGGCGACTTGCCGCCGGGCCCGCCGGTGCCGCGCATTGGGCGGTACGACTCGGGCCTGCCGGGGCGGGTGGAGTTGGAAATGCGGGATAGGGTGTCCCTGCCCCGGTTGTATATCGCCTGGGCAACCCCGCCGCAATTCGCGCCGGATGACGCCGCCTTGGAGTTGCTTCGGGCCGTCCTGGCCGACGGGTTGAGTTCCCGACTCTACCGCTCCTTGGTGTATGAAAAGCAGATTGCGCAAACGGTGTCGGTGCGGTACCGGGCTTCGGAAATCGCCGGGCAGTTTATGATAGAGGGAACGGCCGCGGCCGACCATAGCCTGGAAGAAGTCGAGCGGGCCATTGATGCCGAGCTGGAAAGAATAGCGGTCGAACCGCCCACCGACGAAGAATTGGCGCGGGCCAAGAATCGGTTGGAGGCTTCCCATTACCGTCAACTGGCCCGCAACGGCGGGTTTGGCGGCAAAGCCGATTCCTTGAACTACTTCAACATCTTCGCGGGCGATCCGAACCTGATCAACACCAGCATCGACGACTACATGGCGGTGCAGCGGGAGGACATCCTGCGGGTCCATCGAGCGGTCCTCGACCATCGGCAGGTGCGTTTGAAGGTCCTGCCCGAAGACTCCTTGTCCACTGCGGTCACAGATTTGGACCGGACCAAAATGCCGCCTCCCACCCAGGAACCCAGCTTTATTCCTCCATTGCCCGAACGCCGGACCCTTGCCAACGGTCTGGGGATTACCGTGGTGGAGAAGCGGGACCTGCCCATAGTTTCCTTCGGCCTGGCGCTGTTGGGAGGCACCACCACCGACCCGCAGGACAAACCCGGTCTGACCAGCCTGACGGCCCAGCTATTGGCCGAGGGGACTACCTCCCGGACCAGCCAGCAGATTGCCGAGGATTTCGAGTTCATGGGCGCGCGGCTGTCGACCGATACCAGGAGGGAAAGCGTCATCCTTTCGGTGGAGACGCTGACCAAGCACTGGGCCTCTGCGCTTGACCTCATGGCCGATGTCGCGCTCAATCCCACGTTCCCGGAGGAGGAGTTGGACCGGGTGCGGCGGGAGCACATAACAGACATCCGGCGGGCCAAAGACGATGGTTCCTTTGTGGCGGAACAAGTGATGCCGGGGCTGCTCTTTGGCCGGAATAGCGCCTACGGCCATCCGTCTTTCGGCACTGAAGAGGCGGTGACAGGTTTCACGCAAGGCGACTTGAAATCCCATTACCGGCGGACTTACCGACCGGGGATGGCCCAGTTAATCGTGGTTGGTGACGCCAGCCTGGAAGAAGTGGTGGCGAAAGCCGAGGCATCCTTCGGAGCTTGGAGCAACGATGGACCCGCCGAGTCCCCGGGGGGTTCAGCAGGCCCGGAAGGTGGAGACGGGGCCACTACGATTTACCTGGTGGACAAACCCGGCGCGGCCCAATCGGTAATCCGGGCCGGCCACGTCGCGGTGCCCCGCAAACACCCGGACTATTTCAGCCTATTGCTGCTGAACCATGTTTTTGGCGGGCAGTTTTCGGCCCGGTTGAATCTGAACCTGCGGCAGGACAAGGGGTACAGCTACGGGTTCCATTCTTCGATCTCCTGGTACAGCCCGCGTTCGATGCTGACGGCTGGTGGGAGCGTTCAAACCGACGTTACCAAGGAATCGGTGGTGGAGGTCCTGAAGGAGTTTCAGGATATCCACGAGGCGCGGCCCGTTAGCGACTCGGAACTGGCGGGGGCGCGGGACGGATTACTGCGGGGATTCCCGGCGGGATTCGAGCGTTCGGGACAGGTATTGGGGCAATTGGTGAGTCTGTTGGTCCACGATCTGCCGGACGATTACTTCCGCACCGTGAGCGGGGAGTTGGCCGCTGTCTCGACGGACCAAGTGCAGCAGGCCGGGGCGGAGCAGGTCCATCCCGAAGGGCTTACCGTGTTGGTGGTGGGCGATCAGGCGGTGGTGGAACCGGGGTTGAGGGAGTTGGGATTGCCGGTGGTTGTTCTGGACCGGGAGGGTCAAGAGATAGGCTAGCCCTTTGGATGGGGGCGCCTGGGTGGTTGCGGCGGGATCACTTGATTTGGGCGATGGCTTCCTGCTGGGCCCGGAAGAGGGGTTCCACGCCGCTGCACGCCAGGGATAGTATCTCGGGTACCCGGTAGCGGGGGAAGGGCATCCCCTCGGTGGCGCCCTGGAGTTCCACGAGGTTTCCCTTGGTGGTCAAGACCACGTTGAAGTCCACCTGGGCGCGGGAGTCTTCCTGATAGCAAAGGTCCAGCATCAGTTCGCTATCAACGAGGCCAACGCTAATGGCCGCCACCGCTTCCCGCAGGGGCAGACGGTGCAAAACCCGGTGGTCCACCAATAGTTGAAGGGCCTGATGCAGGGCCACGTAGGCGCCGGTAATGGCGGCGGTGCGGGTTCCCCCGTCGGCTTGAATTACGTCGCAGTCGATTTGGACGGTCCGTTCCCCCAGGGCGTCAAGATTAGTGGCTGCCCGCATGGCCCGGCCAATCAGCCGTTGAATCTCCTGGGAACGGCCCCGGATGCGCCCGCTTTCCCGGTCTCGGGAGGTGCGGGTGCTGGTGGAGCGGGGCAGCATTTCATATTCGGCGGTGACCCAACCTTGCCCCTGCCCTCGGAGGAAGGGTGGCACCCGGTCATCCAACGACGCCGAACATAGGACCTTGGTGGCCCCCATCTCGATGAGAGCCGAGCCTTCGGCGAAGCTCTGATAGCCTGGGATAATGGTGGTGGGCCTGGGTTGGTTCCAGAGCCTTCCGTCTGCCCGCTCCAATCGCGTTTCCTTCGTTGCTAAGATTGTTTCGTGCCGCCCTATTTGGCAGCCACACCAGTATACATGAACTGTTCAACAGTAGATGGGGATGCTGGGACAGGGCTCAGGACGATTGCAAAGCGATGCAATTCTGAGGGAAAGGGACGCTTGCCAGGCCGGGTGCACCCTGGATTCCCGCCTGCGCGGGAATGACGATAGGTGTTCGTAGGGACTTTGCAATTGTCCTGGACAGGGCTACCGTTGAGTTTCAACCCAAAGGGCTGAACCGTCCGTTGCGAAATGGATGCTACCTTGCTGGGCGGTTTGGAACAGGCCCTCTTTTCCGACCAGGATTTCTAATCGGTCGACCACTTCGGGATGGGGGTGGCCGTAGCGGTTGCCGGCGCCCGCCGAGATGACCGCCGCCGAGGGGTTTACCCGCTCCAGGAAGAGGGCGGTAGACGAGGTCTTGCTGCCGTGGTGAGGCACCTTGAGAACGTCGCTGGCCAGAACCTGGCTGGAACGGGCCAAAACAGACTCCGATGCGGCCTCAATATCGGCAGTGAACAGGAAACTTGCTTCCCCGTAAACCAGCCGCAATACCAACCCATTGTTGTTCCGGTCCCCGGAAGACCCGGTAACCGGTCCCTGGCTTGGGTGCAATGCGTGGAGGACAACTCCGTCGTCCCGGACGACCCGGCCGCCGGAGGACAGCCGGGTTAACTCGATGCCGTTTTGGCCGTTAGGCGGTCGTTCCAAAGGGCGTTGACGCTGGCGGTGGGGTCCTGCGCGCCCGCTATAGCCAACCCCACCTGATATTGGTCCATGGTCTCTGGTAAACCGAAGGCATGGTCGGAGTCAGGGTGGGTCAAAACCACCAAGTCCAGGCTGCGGTCCCGCGGTGGCAAAGCTTGGGGAATGGCCCCGGTAGCGCTATAGGCGCCGGGGCCACCATCGATTAATACCTGACGCCCGTTGGGGGTAACGACCAACGTGCTGTCTCCTTGGCCCACGTCTAAGTAACCGTCTTGGATCTTCACCAGAACTCGGAGGAAGAGAAACCCCAAGCTGTAGCCGATTTTTTGAAAGACCTAATCGAACTGGCGGCCCAGGACATCCAGCCCCGAGTCCTCGTGGTAGATGAAATCTTTCCCTATCTGAGAACCTCCGAGTCAGCAGACATCCTCAGATACATCAGCAAACGGGGCCGCAAATGGCAGTTGGGTCTGGCCGCGCTGACCCAGGACGTTCAGGAATTCCTGGAGTCCGAGGGAGTGGTCCTGCGCAACACCTCGCACTGGCTAATCCTGGAACAAGACCCACCTGCAGTACACCCATTGGTTGATTTTCTGGGGCTGGGGGACCGTCACCGTGATCGGATGATTCGAGCCCAAAAGGGCGAAGTCCTCTTGGATTTCCAAAACGGCACCGTATGGATTCCGATTAAAGCCACTCCTGAAGAACTAGAAACCGTGTAGGAAGTTGTTCCACACTTCACCGCCGCGGGGCACGACCCCTATGAACGGAGATGGAGCCGGGGAGCCAAGAGTATCAGCTGCGAGTTCTGCGGCGGGGTGCCGATGTACCACTTCGGGGGCAGCCCAGTCCACGGATTCCTGTACTGCGGAGGTTGCGCCCAAGAGGCAATCGCGGACCGGCGCACCGGAGAGCTGGTGCGCCTGCTCGCCCCCAGAGAGGATATTTTCGATGCTTTAAAGGAGATCCAGGAAGTCCCGGCACCTCCTGACGGGAACATCGAGGGAAACGAGGAATAAAATACGATGGCGCTTGAAATCCGCACCTTCCCCGACCCCTTTTTGCAGAAGAAGGCTCGAAAGATCAAAAAGATCACCCCGCGGCACCACCAATTGGCACGGGAAATGGTGCAAACAATGCGCTCCCACGACGGCGTTGGCCTCGCCGCCAACCAGAATCGTAACTGTCTTCGATCTGGGCGAGCATCCTTCGACAGGTCCGACAGAGTCAGGACTCGCGACCTCCGGTCTGAGCTCAGGACAGGCCAGCCAGCCTTTCATGGTCACCTAGTTGATGGCCGGTGGCGATGTTGAAGGGGTCATCGAAAACGCCTTAGACCACCGTCCCCCGCTAGAGCAGGCCGTCAACATCACACGGGAGACCTGCCGGGGCTTGGAGTTTGCCCACTCCCGGGGCATTGTCCACCGCGAACTAAAGCCGGGCAACGTCTGGCTCACCGGCGACGGAGTGGCCAAGATCGGCGACTTCGGGCTGGCTGTGGCCATCGACCCTTCCCGGTTGACCACGGAGGGGATGATGGTGGGCACCGTCTCCTACATTCCGCCGGAACAGGCCATGGGCGGCGAGGTTACGCCCCGGGCCGACCTCTACTCTCTAGGAGCTATGCTCTACGAGATGGTCACGGGCAGGCCACCCTTCCTGGGAGACGACTCGGTAGCCATCATCTGCCAGCACATCAACACCCCACACGCGGCCCCCACCTGGCACAACTCGGAGTGTCCCCGGCAATTGGAAGCCCTGGTATTGCGTTTGCTGGCCAAGGACCCATCAGAGCGGCCCCAGTCGGCCTCTACCTGACTCCCCCAGACAAAGTTCTGGTGCTTCGTGTTGACGAGAAGACCCAAGTTCAGGCCCTGGACCGCACCGCACCTCTGTTGCCCCTGCGGTCGAAGAGGCGTTCATCGCAGCACTCGGGAATTGGAGCAAGCCATCTACCGTTACACTGAGCTCCAGAATCAGGCCCTA
Organism: Dehalococcoidia bacterium; assembly: GCA_965205495.1. GTDB lineage: Bacteria > Chloroflexota > Dehalococcoidia > Lucifugimonadales > UBA3495 > CATOSK01. The sequence goes on along the minus strand of CBDBHA010000002.1, from coordinate 2,236,974 downwards.
AACCCTTCATCTGGACCAAAACAGCCGATGAGATCCTGGCCACAGTAGCACGCTTTTGTAAGCGAACTTCTGGTTCAGGACGCGAGAAACTTCTACAGCAGCAATGCCTGACTTAGAGCGGTAAGATTAAGGATCAGGCCCGCCTCAGCTTCGGATCGAGGGTGTCCCGCAGCCAGTCGCCGAAAAAGTTAAAGGCCACCACCACCGAGGTGATGGCGATGCCAGGAAACAGGGCCAGCCACCACACGTCCAGGATGACGGATCGTCCTTCCGACACCATGATGCCCCAGGCCGGGGACCCGGTAGTCATGCCTAGCCCCAGAAAGCTCAGGGAGGCCTCCACCAGGATGACCTGCCCCACCTGGAGACTGGTTATTACCATCAAAGTGCTGACGGTATTGGGGAAAATGTGCCGAGCGATGATCATGGGCCAGGATACTCCGGCGATTTTGGATGCCGTAACGAAATCCAGTACCTTGATGCTGAGGACATCCCCTCGAATCATCCGAGCGAACGTGGCCCAGACGGTGGCTAACACCGCGAGAACAATGCTTTCGATCCCCGCCCCCAGAAACGTCACGATTACGATTGCCACCAGGACCGAAGGAAACCCCTGAGCGGCATCAGCAGCCCGCATGATGAAGATGTCCAGCCATCCACCCCGGTACCCGGAGAGCAGCCCCAGCACGGTTCCTACGAAGGCTCCGGTGGACAAAGCCACCAGGCTAATGAACACGCTGGTGCGGGCGCCGTAGATTAGCCGGCTCAGCATGTCCCGCCCTAAGATATCTGTGCCCAGGGGGAAGCTTAGGTTCTCGCCGGGCGCCAATTTGGCGTTCAACAGACTTATCTGAGTGGGGTCGTGGGGGGATAGCAGGGGGGAGAAAGCGGCGCAGACCAGCAAGACAGTGACAATGGAAAGGGAGAACCAGGGCAACCGAAGTCGTCTGGTCCGCCGGTTTACCTCCCGTAACCAGGTTATCCTGCCGCCGGCCGCAGTTAACGTTGTGGCCACAGCTACTCCCCTCTAATCATACCTGATTCTGGGGTTGACATAGACGTAGAGGATGTCAACCACCAGGGCGAAGACAACGTATAGGAAAGCCGAGGTCAACACTGTAGCCTGGACCACCGGAAAATCCCGCTGCTTGATGCCCTGCAGCATCAGCCTACCGATGCCGGGCCAAGCGAAGACTACCTCGACGACCACAGAACCATTGAGCAGCCCCGCCAGAGTCAACCCGCCGAAGGTAAGAGCCGGGATGACGGCGTTTTTCATGGCATGTTTGTAGACCACCATCCTCTCCGGAAGACCCTTAATGCGGGCGAACTTAACGTACTCGCTGTCCAGAACCTCCAGCATGCTGGAACGGACCAGGCGCACTATTCCGGCCATGCTGCCCCACGCCAGCACAAAGGCGGGTAGGACCATATGGCTAGGACCCCCTTTGCCAAAGGTAGGTAGCCACCCCAATATCGCTCCAAACAACAGGATCAGCATTATGGCAATCCAGAAGCTGGGGGCGGCAATGCCCAACACCGCAAACAATTTACCGGAGAGGTCCAGGACACTGTCGCGCTTCACCGCGGACAGAATGCCGAAGGGTATACCCACGACTACTGTTAATACCATCGCTGCGCCAGCTAACTGCAAGGTGGCGGGGAAACGGTCAAAGAGCAGCGCTCTCGCTGACTCCCGTGTGATTAAAGAATCGCCAAAGTCTAGCCGGACAACCCGGCCCAAAAACAGCCCGTATTGGACAATGAGGGGCTTGTCCAAGCCCATGCTTTTCCTCACCTGTAAATAATCTTCATGGGTTCCCTCGCGGCCTACCACGTAATAAGCTGGGTCCCCGGACAGGTGTACGCTCAAAAAAACTAACACGCTCAGAATCAACAGGGTAAATATGGCCTGTCCAAAGCGCGCGCAGATGTACCGCAGCATGGATTTGTAATTTCCTTGAGCCAGACTTGACGCGGTTAGATTAAAGCCCCAACCCACCAATCTGAGGATTGCTGGGCTGGGGCGGCAACCAAGGGTCTACTCGGCCAGGCGAACCGACCGGCATAAGCCTGACCGACACGGTGTAGATTACTTTAGCACGAGGGTATGCATGGCCGAGGGATAAGCGGACAGAGGGTCGGGTTGCCAAGTCTCTATGCGTGGCCCCACACCCCAGGGAATGTTTACATATCCAATGCCCAATGTGTAAGCCTCGCTTCGCAACCGCTGATAGGTCGACTCCAAGGTCTTCACCCTCTCCACCGGATCAAAGACGGCCAGGGTTGCAAGTTGCAGGTCAAATAGTTCCTGGTCGTTATGCGGGCGATCCCTCCGGGTGGGTAGCGTCCAATTTCGCCGCAGATTCGTCGAAGCATCTATTCTCGTCTCGGCCTGATTCCACACGGGCTGGCCATAGAGTTTCTCGTTGTTGTCAAGTTGCTCCTCGATAGCTGCTTCGTCCCACACCCGCACTTCCACGTCCAGGCCCAACTCGTTCTTCCACATATCGCCGACCACTTGTGCCGTCTCCGTCAACAAAGGAAGCGTGGCGATAGTAATGACGTTGAAGGTCACCTTGCCAAATCCATCGCCGCCGGGGTAGCCAGCGTCGGCCAGCAGTTGCCGGGCCTTGTCGGGGTCAAAGGGCCAGGGGTCCAGCTCCCGGGTGTACCCGATGGTGCTTGGCGTAAGTCGGAACCACCCCCTTGACACCAGCACGTCAGACCCGAAGAGTTGGTCTCGAATCAATTCTTTGTCAATGGCGTAATTCCAGGCCTGGCGGACCCTTATATCATTACAGGGATGCTGGACCAGCCAGCACCCGTAGGTCATGATATCTATCAATGCTCCTTCTTGACCAAAAATGATGCGTCCCCCGCCGGCCTCTACTTGCCCACGGGCACCCAAACTTACTGGACCTATGTCAGCGTCTCCGGCCCGCAAGGCGGCTACCCGGACTGCTTCTTCGGGGACCAGCCGTAGTTCCAGCTGGGTGAATTTCAAACGTTTATCGGACAGACCATGTTTGGGTTGATGGTAGAAATCTTCAAACCGTTCGTAAGTTATTTTATCCCCTTTGAGTTGCTCCACTATCTTCGAGTAGCCGGCGCCGATGGGGTTGCGGTTGTAAGCATCCAACGCCTCCTTATCGGCGAAAGGTTCCTCCCGTTTGGGCTGGATGGAACCGAGCTGCCAACCCCCTGACACTTCGGAAAGATCGGGCAGCAAATCAGGGGCGGGCTGCGTGGACACCACACTGACCTGGTTGGGCCCAGTCAGCTCTATTCGATCCATTGCTCTCGACAAGGCCAAGGAGCTCTTACTTCGGCTGTATTCCTGGGCCTGGGGCCCGATGTGATACGTGAGGGTCCACAAGACATCCTCTGCCGTAATATCGGACCCGTCGTGGAACTTGCCCCCGTCCCTGATGGTAAAAGTCCACGTCTTGCCGTCTGCTGAGTTTTCCCAATCGGTAGCGATTCCCGGAGATATCACCAACGCGCCGTCTTTCAACTCGCGGGACATGAGAAAGCCATGAAGGTGCCGGGCGTATTCGTTGCCCCCTCCGATACCACTCTGGAGGTTGTCGAACTGTTGGGAACCAAAGTTCCCTACCATCACGGTCACCTTGCCCGGACTGACTATAGGCGAGTCTGGAGGAGGTGCGGCCACGGGAACGGCCGTGGGCGCCGCTGGTGGGACTGAAGTCGGCTCACTTGCCATCGCCTCTTCAGTCGGAGTAGGCTCGCCTGCCATCGGCTCTTCGGCCGCAGGCGGCGGGGGGGCGTCCGTGGGGGGTGGAGCGGTCGGAGCCGCCGCCCCCCCGCACGCCACTGCAACTAGCATCAGACCCATAACCACTCCACCCAAAACTCGGGGAAATGTCGCCTTGAACCTACGCAAGAATTGCATATTACTATTCCCTCCCAGATTGAATCTCCAGTTAGTCCATCTCATCCTCATCGGTCAGGTTCCACCAGGCTTGGGGGGCTACTCTAGCCCCGCTTTAATCTCTCCCTTGGACAGGGGGGAGTATAGCCTTTTGAACATCCTGTAAAGCGCTGGAACCTGTCAAAGATACCCGGGAACTCCAACGTCGTCCGGCCCTGGCCATCGACGCTCCCACTACCCCATTATTGGCGCATACCACCCCGTGATCAAGAATTTCCCGAGGGGCTTGGTATCCGGACAACTAGTGAGCCGCTCACAGCCTGGCCCCATCGTATAAACCCAAAAAGGAAGGTCCTATCTTCCGATAAATCTGAATTCGGGAGTGCCCGGAGCATTCTACCACGAAGACCCGTCCTTGGTCATCGACTTCGACCGCCGTTGGTCCTATAAACAACTTCTGCCGCTCCAAGCCGTGGGCCACCTCCCGCTGTTTCCATTTGTCTGGGTTGGCGTCTAATTGCAGCGCACCCCACTGGGATATAGTGGCATCTCCGGTCAATTTTGTAATGAACCCACCGGCGGCGTCGAACACCTGAAGCCGGTTGTTGCTCCGGTCGGCCACGTAGATGAGCCCCTCCTTATCCACTGCCACATCGCTGGGTCGGTTGAACTCGCCATCTCCTGTTCCAGAAGTGCCAAACTTCATCAGGAACTGACCATCCGGGGAGAACTTCTGGATACGATCGTTACGCCAGTCGACAACGTACACATTGCCGCTGCGATCAAGGTCGATGCCCCAGGGCATGTTAAACTCGCCGTCTCCGCTACCCTCCTGGCCCCACTTCGCCAGAAACTTGCCGTCTTTGGTGAACTTCTGGATGCGGTTGTTCTTGGCGTCCACCAGGTAAACGTTGTCCTCGGCATCGAAGTGGATACCCGAAGGGCCGTTGATCTCACCGTCGCCGCTGCCGGCGGTTCCCCAATCGCTAATGAACTCCCCGTCCTTGGTATACATGGAAACGGTGTTAAACCACTCATCGGTCACGTACACGTTCCCATCGCCGTCCAGGGCGATGGCGGAGGGCCAGGAGAGACGGGCCTCCGCGGAAAACCATTCCCCAACTCCGTTACTGCCCCGGGCAAATTGCCCGATATACTCTTCCCCCACTGTGCAAATCGTCACCCGAAGGCAATCAGGCCGGTACTCCTGCGACCGACTTACTACATACATTAGGTCGTCAGCCCCCAGCGCCATGGCCACTGGGTTGCGGAATGACGGACCGGCGTTATCGAGGCGACCGATGGTATGGCTATAAGTAAAGGTCACTCCCATAGTCTGAGTAGTCATTTTCACCTCGCTTTGACATAAGTTTCTTAAGGCCGACACTTAGTTTAAGCAGACACCGCCCCTTCTAGTAAAATGCCAAGGCATCACCCATCTCGATGGGGACAATGGCACCGCACCCTGCGAAGGAGCCGACTGGAGGTCATCTTCCTCACCCATCGACACTCAGGACGGGATTCGGTCCCATCCTGGCGAGGCAGAGGGTGCGGCTGCTCATCAACAGATCCTAGAGGAAACCAAACTGCTCGAAACTCCCGTTGACGATGGGCTTGGCATCAAGCTCCAGCCACTTCTCCAGAAGGGTAGCATATAGGCCCCGGAAGTCGTTGTTGTATTGCAGGTCCCCGTCCAACAGCTTGTCTACGGCTAAGGAAGGATACTCTCCGTATAACCCGCCTTTCACCGCATCGCCGATCACCAAGGCGGTGCCGCCCGAGCCGTGGTCCGTCCCGGAGCCATTATCATGTACTCGACGGCCAAACTCGGTGAACAGCAGCAGCACTACGTTCTCACTGGCGTTGTGCTCCTTCAGGTCGTCTTGGAAGTCGCTGACGGTCTGAGACACTTCGGCCCACAGCTTGGAGTGAGCTACCATCTGGGCCGCGTGGGTGTCAAAGCTGTTGTAGGGTGCCGTGGCGTACAGGACCCGGCATCCCAGATCCGCAGTATGCACCTGAGCGATGTTCTGCATGTATTGGGCTATAGGGTGGGAGCTATACTCCACCGTGGACGAATACTTGGCCAGGGCGCTGCTCAGGATATCCGCCCCCTTCAAAGCGTCCATGCCGGTTTGGGAGAAGTAATCAACCACTTGACCACGACCTATGGCCGGGGAGTACATGCGGGAGAAAATATCCAGGGCCTTCGTCCTCTGTTCTTCCGCTTCTATGCTGGTCAGCACGCCGTAAGTCTGCAGATTGCCCACCGATGCCACCGGCACCCCCGACTTTGCCAATGCCCTGGGAAGGGACCGGCCAAAGTTCACCCCGGTCAACACGTTCTCTCCCTGGGGGTCCAAGGCCTTGATGGACCGACCCAGCCAGCCCTCCGTGCCCACCTTGTCCGGATCACAGGTGTGCCAAATGTCCATGGATCGAAAGTGTGAGCGGTTGGGAGTGGGATAGCCGATGCCCTGGATTATCGCAACGTGTCCCTCGTCGTACAGCCTTTTGAGCGGTGCCATGTTAGGGTTAAACCCCAAGTAATCGTTGATTGGCAGCACCTGGCTCTCATCGATTTTCACTACCGGCCGGTTATCGTTGTACAGAGGGTCGCCGTACGGAACAATGGTATTCAAGGCGTCGTCGCCGCCAGAAAGCTGAAGCACTACCAGGACGGGATCTTTTTTCGTACTGGTCATAATATTTCCCTCCTTGAATTGGTCATGAACGCTCATTAATCAGCCCAAAGCTCCGGCCCTCTTGTGGCCTGTTCGGAGGAAAGTCGAATCGGTAGCGTTGGGCTGAGAGCTAAAGGCCAAGTCTACGCGAACTGAAATTCCTGAGTGGCTACTATCATCTGAAGCATCTCCCCCACCCGCTGGGCGAACTCCTCTGTGCCGGTACTCAGCGGGCCTTCTTGCTCAGCGTCAGCTACCAACAGGCTACGGGTTTCCTCCGCCAGTTCATAAGTCCCCAGCATTTCCAGGCAGCCATCCACCAGGCGTTGCGGGGAGATGGTAGGGCCCTCGGAGGCCAAGCGGTCAATGATGGCCATAACTCCGGGCAATTCAGTGTTACCCACCTGGGCAGCGGTGAAATTGATCCGCTCCACCAGTGTGCCACTGTTAATCCACTCTCGGCCGCTGTGCCAGCCTTCTACCGTGGGCGGGTTCATCAGGTCTTGGCCCATGTACATGATCTCCCGGGAGATGGGAAACAACCCGAGCTTGGGACTGGTGAAATCTCCCACCTGGCGCAGGGTGCCTGCAACCACCTCAGTGGGGGACTTCACTTTGGCAAAGCGGGCATTCTTAAAGAAGTCGGAGTTAAACAACACCCGCAGCATGGAGCGGATGTCGTAATTGGACCGGAAGTACTCGTCTTCCAGCATCTTGATGGCCGCCGGGTCCCCCGGTGGGGTGTCCTGCCAGGCTGGCACCTGTGGCTCGTCGGCCACGAAGAAGTTGTACAGGTGCCTGGCGACGAACCGGGCGGTAGCCGGTTGTTTGGCGATAATCTCGATCACATCTTCGCCATTCCAGGGCCCCGTCTCTCCCAGGAATGTCTTCTCGCCGTCGTCATGGTCATCTGGGTTGTAGATGAACAGGGCCTCCTCGTGACCATAGGGATAGCCCGGTACCGCGTTGCCGATGGTCCAGCCGGTGAAGGCCCGGGCGCAGGCCTTTACGTCCTCCTCGGTGTAGTTGGGATGACCGTCCATACCGACACCCAAGGAGAACAATTCCAACAGTTCCCGGCCCCAGTTCTCGTTGATGGCGTCCTTGTGGCTCATGCAGTTGTCCAGGTAGTAGACCATGGCGGGGTCGGTGGCCAACTGCAAAAGCAGCTCGGGGAACCGGCCCAACCCGTGACCCCGGAACTTGTCCAGTTGGATTTTTACCTGGTAGCCGTTCATGCACTTTGCGTCTCCGACGCAGAAGATGCTGTGCCAGAACAGGCACATCTTTTCCTCAAGGGGCCGGTTTGTGTTGATCATGCGGTAGAGCCAATAGTATTGGTTTACCAGCAGCGGGCCGATCTCTATCCAGGCCGGGTGATACCGGATCAGCAGGTCCATCGGCAAGTCTGGTTGCTCTTCGGGATGGAGCAACTCCTGCACGGTAGCCTCGTACCCTCTGGCGGCGCGCTGCTCTAATTCCTGGTACTGGGCGCCGAATCCGGCACGCCGCATCAGGTGGGCCATCAACGCAATGTCATTATTTGCCATGCCTTTACCCTCTCCGTAGTCGGTTAATAACCCGATGCCGGTCAGTTTAGCTTACGATCACTCTTTTTGGGACTGCAGGAGCCTAAGGGTCTGAACGCGTTCGAACCAATGATGCTGGTCAATTCTGGGTGCATCGGGGCCCCTGTTGCGCCTATCGTACACCCGTTACACCTCGAAATACAATCATGGCACCGAGGCGATACACCCGGAGACAACACCATGCGGACCTGGATGTATGTTTTTCAAATGAGAGAGCCAACACGTTATTATTTGGTGCGGGTGATCGTCACCGTGCGCCGCTTCCGCTGTCGAGTCTGTTTCAAACAACCAGGGCTGGTTTAGTCTTTTCTTCAACCATCAGCAACTAAAATGTCGTCTACGCGAACTGAAATTCCTGAGTGGCTACTATCATCTGAAGCATCTCCCCCACCCGCTGGGCGAACTCCTCTGTGCCGGTACTCAGCGGGCCTTCTTGCTCAGCGTCAGCTACCAACAGGCTACGGGTTTCCTCCGCCAGTTCATAAGTCCCCAGCATTTCCAGGCAGCCATCCACCAGGCGTTGCGGGGAGATGGTAGGGCCCTCGGAGGCCAAGCGGTCAATGATGGCCATAACTCCGGGCAATTCAGTGTTACCCACCTGGGCAGCGGTGAAATTGATCCGCTCCACCAGTGTGCCACTGTTAATCCACTCTCGGCCGCTGTGCCAGCCTTCTACCGTGGGCGGGTTCATCAGGTCTTGGCCCATGTACATGATCTCCCGGGAGATGGGAAACAACCCGAGCTTGGGACTGGTGAAATCTCCCACCTGGCGCAGGGTGCCTGCAACCACCTCAGTGGGGGACTTCACTTTGGCAAAGCGGGCATTCTTAAAGAAGTCGGAGTTAAACAACACCCGCAGCATGGAGCGGATGTCGTAATTGGACCGGAAGTACTCGTCTTCCAGCATCTTGATGGCCGCCGGGTCCCCCGGTGGGGTGTCCTGCCAGGCTGGCACCTGTGGCTCGTCGGCCACGAAGAAGTTGTACAGGTGCCTGGCGACGAACCGGGCGGTAGCCGGTTGTTTGGCGATAATCTCGATCACATCTTCGCCATTCCAGGGCCCCGTCTCTCCCAGGAATGTCTTCTCGCCGTCGTCATGGTCATCTGGGTTGTAGATGAACAGGGCCTCCTCGTGACCATAGGGATAGCCCGGTACCGCGTTGCCGATGGTCCAGCCGGTGAAGGCCCGGGCGCAGGCCTTTACGTCCTCCTCGGTGTAGTTGGGATGACCGTCCATACCGACACCCAAGGAGAACAATTCCAACAGTTCCCGGCCCCAGTTCTCGTTGATGGCGTCCTTGTGGCTCATGCAGTTGTCCAGGTAGTAGACCATGGCGGGGTCGGTGGCCAACTGCAAAAGCAGCTCGGGGAACCGGCCCAACCCGTGACCCCGGAACTTGTCCAGTTGGATTTTTACCTGGTAGCCGTTCATGCACTTTGCGTCTCCGACGCAGAAGATGCTGTGCCAGAACAGGCACATCTTTTCCTCAAGAGGCCGGTTTGTGTTGATCATGCGGTAGAGCCAATAGTATTGGTTTACCAGCAGTCCGCTAAGCTCTATCCAGGCCGGGTGATACCGGATCAGCAGGTCCATCGGCAAGTCTGGTTGCTCTTCGGGATGGAGCAACTCCTGCACGGTAGCCTCGTACCCTCTGGCGGCGCGCTGCTCTAATTCCTGGTACTGGGCGCCGAATCCGGCACGCCGCATCAGGTGGGCCATCAACGCAATGTCATTATTTGCCATGCCTTTACCCTCTCCGTAGTCGGTTAATAACCCGATGCCGGTCAGTTTAGCTCACGATCATCGTTTTCGAAACTGCATAGAAAGGCTGGCCGTGCGCCACCTGGCTGCACCGTCAGCCCGGAGGGAATGGCTCGGCCACTTTTCCCCTCCTGCCTCAGCGTTTCCACGCACACCAAAATAGGATCCTGGTCAATTCTGGGTGCATCGGGGCCGCTTTGCGGCCTATTATACACCCGATGCGCTTGAAATTACATCCATGGCATCAATGCGATGCACCTGGAGACCACACATGACGTATTTCGGATAATTGGTTTTTCTAATGCGAGAGCTAGCACCATTTTGTTTCGTGCGGCCGATCGTCACCGGGCGCCGCTTCCACTGTCGAGCCGGCTTCAGACCCACGCCGATGCCACCATAGCAGCCATTACCGGCTGAAGGGTTTTTCAAACATATCGATATGTTTGAAGTAAAGCGGGGATTCCCACTTGAAGAAGCTGCATCAAGAATTAACGAGGTGCGGGTAAACTTCCGATTCGGAGGAGTGGGGGAACGGATTCGGCTGAGGTTTCTCATCACCCTCTAGGCCTGCATCAACCACGGCGACATAGTAACCCACATTTCCCATATGGCTAAAAAGCTTTCTCAGTAATTCGTCGATGGTCTTTCAACCATTGTCTAATTATGGGCCCTTTTTGCGTGTTCCCAGCTATAATAACTCCATGATATGTCACTTTGCAGTAAGATGCCGTAGGCATCATGGAGGCACCTGATGGGTGACGGCGAAAAAGCCCCTCTCCGGCTCCAATTCAACCCCAAAGTCCGCCTGGAATTTCACGGCTCAACCATCACCTCCGACGCTGGTCTTCTTGCCTTTCGAGAGTTTGATGATGCCTTGGGCCTTACCGAAATCGCTGAGGACTACCTCCAGGAAAGCCGTACCGGACGCAATATCCTTCACCACCTGGTTCCGCTGCTAAGACAGTCCATCTACAGCCGCTTGGCCGGCTACGACGACACCAATGACGCAGTGCGCCTTTCCCAAGACCCAGCCATGCGAGTGATCGTGGGATGGCAAGGCTCGGAGCGGAAAGGAGCCAGCACCAGTGAGATGGGCCGGTTCGAGACGGAGTTCCTGACCCAAGAGGACAACCTGAAGGGGCTGGCACGAATAAATACCCAGTGGGTGGAACGAGCTATGGCCCATACCCTACACCGGCGAGTAATCCTGGATATGGACAGTTCCGAGAGTCCAGTGCACGGCCAGCAGGAGGGAGCAGCCTATAACGGCCACTTTGAATGCGTCTGCTATCACCCTCTCTTTCTGTTCAACCAGTTCGGGGATTGTGAAGCAGCTAAGCTACGGTCAGGCAACGTCCACAGTGCCGATGATTGGCAAGAAGTCCTTGATCCGGTGGTGGAGCGTTATTTGACAGCAGCGGTCAGGCTGCTGTTTCGTGCTGACGCCGCCTTCGCCAAGCCGGAGATATACGATTATCTGGAAGCAAGAAACATCGGCTACGCCATCAGGCTGCGGTCCAACCAGGTGCTGCAGCGGGAGATAGCGCACCGGCTAATACGGCCTACGGAGTGGCTTTCCCCGAAGCCCATCGTCTCCTATCATGACTTCGTCTACCAGGCCCAGAGCTGGAACGTTGCTCGGAGAGTGGTCTCTAAGAACCTGTTTACAATCTCTTCAGGATTAGCGCCGCGAAGGCAAGCACGACCATTTGCAGGCTGGTATCGAGCTTTCTTTCGCAGTTCTTCCAGAGTCGGCGGCACTTTTCCAGCCAGGCGAAAGACCGCTCCACCACCCATCGCTTCGGCAGTACTACGAAGGTGTGCATCTCATTGCGTTTCACCACCTCCACCGACGCTCCCAGCAGGCTCTGCACCCCAGCGGCAAAGGGCTCCCCAGTGTAACCCCCGTCCACCAGCACGTTCTGCACCAAGCTGAGGCCGTCCCGGTGCTGGTCAAACATCGCCAAAGCCCCAGCCCGGTCGGTGACGTTCGCCGTGGTCACGTGGATCGCATGGGGCAACCCCTGAGTATCCACCGCGATGTGGCGCTTGATTCCAGACACCTTCTTCCCCGCGTCATAGCCCTTCTGCTCGGCGCTGTCCGTGTTCTTGACGCTCTGGGAGTCCACGATGCAGAAGCTGCTCTGCTCTTTCCGACCATTGCTTCTCCGGGCCGCGCCAACCAATTTTTTTTAAGACTTGCTCCAGAATGGACTCTTGCTCTGGGTCAGGCCGCTCGCTCCATTGCTGGAAATACTGGTAGCAGGTGCCCCAATTGGGGAAGTCCGCAGGGAGCATCCGCCACTGGCACCCGCTTTTCAAAAGATAGAGCACCCCGCAGAAAACGTCGTACAAGTCCACGGTGCGGGGCTTGGTCCGGCGGCGGGCCGACTCCAAATCCGGCAGAATCCGGGTAAATTGCTCCCGGCTGATGTCGCTGGGATAGGAATGAGACATGATTGCCCCTCCCTCCGGTAATCGTCTCAACTTATCATATTTTAGAGATTGCAAACAGGTTCTAAGGTGGAGTGGCACCAGGGAGAACTGTTTCCCAGAGTGGGCTTCATCGTCACCAATCTGAGCTATCCAAACATCGGGATAGTCCGCTTTTACAATGGCCGAGGCACGGCGGAGCAATGGATAAAAGAAGGCAAGTACGCCCTTAACTGGACCAGGTTGTCCTGCCACAAGTTCGTGGCCAATCAGGTCAGGCTGGAGTTGTTCGTACTGGCTTACAACTTGGGCAACTTCATGAGAAGGCTAGCCTTACCGGAGGCAATGAAGCACTGGTCGTTGACCAGTCTGCAGACCAGGATGATCAAGACCGGAGGACGATTGGTACGCCATGCCAGAAGGCTGGTGTTTCAACTGGCTGAGGTGCTGGTGAGCAGGGAAATGCTGGGTGGGATATTGGAGCGAATTGGCCGGCTTCGGCTGGCTCCTGGCTAGCACACTTTAGGAGCGTCGGGATTGGTGACGGTTAGGGGCTCGTCCAGAGCAGAAGGGATTCCCAAGGGAGAGACTTTGGGCGTAGACAAGGGGTTTTGGGATTTTACACTCGGCAGGACAGTAGTTGACCCACGAAAGCGGGGAATTTGAGCGAATCAGACCGCATTTGACGCCCTTGGAATGCGAGATTATAGTTGGCCGTATCCCAGAAGGAGCTATATCCAGGAAAGGTGGTTTGATCTGGGGAATCCCGGCTTAGTAAACCCGGAGATGGTAGCCAGAGAAGGAACGAGAGATCTAAGAGAAGCCTGTCTAAGTCTTCCGGAACGGTCCGGGGTCACCACCCGTTCGAGGAGTACGCTGGTCCGCGCCCTGGGGTTGGACGCAAACCGGTTCCGCCTGAGGGCTGATGGGCTGCTGGCCCAGGTCCTGGAACACGAGATCGACCACTTGGACGGGGTCTTATACCTGGCGCGCTTGGTCCCCGCAGCGTGGTCACCGTCCAGCGAAGATAGTTCTGACCCGAACAGAGACACCACCGGCCCCCGATGAAAACTCAAGCAAACCTGCTGGACCACCTGGGAATCGAGGCCCGGGAGTTCTGAGGAAACAGACCCCGCCGGCTCCGGGGATCGCCCCTTCTTCCGCAGTAAACCAAGGAAGTTTCCCGAGCCAGGCCCTGCGGACAGCGGGGACAGGGCGGCCGGACTGCCGGTCACGCAAAAGAAAACCCCGCTGCGCTGCTCCCATAATGCGGTTTAGCCGGCCGCCTCCGGCTGGAAAATCCAACCTGGGAGCGCGCAACATGACAACCCCCCACCGGCAGGAGATACACCTGAACTTCGAGAGCAGCATGATGGTGGATGCCCTGGGAATTGACCCTGGATTCGCGGGACGGGCCATACCAGCCTTCACGGGACTGCTGGAAGCCCTGTGCGTGGAGCCCGACACCGAGCCCGGCGAGGACGAGACGGTGTCGGTCCTGCTGGGCCGCCTCAACGGGAGCAGCAGTGTGTTCCGGATGCAGGAGGACGACCGGATGACGCCCCATGGGCTGAGCCGGTTCCAGGAGGTGGTCGACTGCTTTGTGGAGGACGACCCCGATGAGACCACCGAGGTCCTGAACGGGATCACCGACCAGTCCCTTAACGGGCTGAAGAGGTTCCTGTCCGTGATGCTGGCCGCGGAGAGCGTCTTCAGGGTCGAGTACAACGGAGAGACCGCCGAGATGGACGACCTCGAGCAGATCAGGGACGCGCTGAAGCTGCTCCGCGGACTCCGGAAGCAGGAGACCAGGGAGGAGGGGGTGAGGGTGAAGTTCGAGGGTTACCTCCCGCAGCAGAAGAAGGCGGAGTTCATCCGGCAGGACAGCACCATCATCGAGGTCGCCCGGGTGAACCCCAAGGCCCGGGGTTTCGAGGACCTGATCGAGCGTATCCGGGAGGACCGGGTGGTCTCGCTGGTAACGCGGCAGAGCGGAGACGGCAAGCCCAGCACGACCATCCTGGCGGTGGAGCCATGACGGTCCAGCCGGACCAGGAGGGCAGGGTAAGATGAGGAATATCACGCCGGAAGGCAGACCCCGCAGGCGCGGGGATACACCATGCCGAAAGGCAACTTTTCCAGTACACCATAGAGCTATCGGTCCAGAAGAACAGAAAGATCAAGCCCAAGACCCAGCGGGCCAGAAAGTCCAAGCCACAAAAGAGCCCTCCCAAGCCACGTGCAGCAAAGCAACCCAAGCCCAAACGGGACAAGACCCCAGTTGCACAAAAGGCACCGGTGAGCCTTGAAGAACGGCTCCAACACCGGCGCGAGTACGAACAGACCAGGGGAAAGAGTCCGGAGCGCAAGGAAAAGAAACGCGGCTACATCCAGTCTAAACGCCAGGAGGCAAAATCCCTCGGACTCTGCGTGACCTGCGGCCAACCGGCGATACCAGACCAAACCAGGTGCAAGCCCTGTGCCGAACTCCACCAGGAGTACCACCAGCAGGCCAAGAGAAGGACCACCCAGCAGAGGGAGCAAGCCTCCGGACAAGCCAGGATCTTCTGACGACACCCCGGGCCCAGACGGCCGACCCCTCGTCGTGGCCCGGGACCGGGGGGAACCAGGACGTTTTACACGTAAAAGGACTCAGAACCTGTTTGCAATCTCTAAAATATGATAAGTTGAGACGATTACCGGAGGGAGGGGTAATCATGTCTCATTCCTATCCCAGCGACATCAACCGGGAGCAATTTACCCGGATTCTGCCGGATTTGGAGTCGGCCCGCCGCCGGACCAAGCCCCGCACCGTGGACTTGTACGACGTTTTCTGCGGGGTGCTCTATCTTTTGAAAAGCGGGTGCCAGTGGCGGATGCTCCCTGCGGACTTCCCCAATTGGGGCACCTGCTACCAGTATTTCCAGCAATGGAGCGAGCGGCCTGACCCAGAGCAAGAGTCCATTCTGGAGCAAGTCTTAAAAAAAATTGGTTGGCGCGGCCCGGAGAAGCAATGGTCGGAAAGAGCAGAGCAGCTTCTGCATCGTGGACTCCCAGAGCGTCAAGAACACGGACAGCGCCGAGCAGAAGGGCTATGACGCGGGGAAGAAGGTGTCTGGAATCAAGCGCCACATCGCGGTGGATACTCAGGGGTTGCCCCATGCGGTCCACGTGACCACGGCGAACGTCACCGACCGGGCTGGGGCTTTGGCGATGTTTGACCAGCACCGGGACGGCCTCAGCTTGGTGCAGAACGTGCTGGTGGACGGGGGTTACACTGGGGAGCCCTTTGCCGCTGGGGTGCAGAGCCTGCTGGGAGCGTCGGTGGAGGTGGTGAAACGCAATGAGATGCACACCTTCGTAGTACTGCCGAAGCGATGGGTGGTGGAGCGGTCTTTCGCCTGGCTGGAAAAGTGCCGCCGACTCTGGAAGAACTGCGAAAGAAAGCTCGATACCAGCCTGCAAATGGTCGTGCTTGCCTTCGCGGCGCTAATCCTGAAGAGATTGTAAACAGGTTCTAAGAAATAAACGTGGAGGTCGCCGTCGGGCCCCAAGAGGACTTGCGCCCAAAGGAATGACGTCGCACCCGCCAGTACTATCAGCGCGGCGACGGCGGCATACCGCAATAACTTTGTCTTGGCGGGCGTTTGCTGGGAGTTGGCCGGAGATGTGACCGTGAGCAAGGCTGCCCGGAACCTTTGGTAAACCCGCCAGCCTCGGGGCACCAGCATCAGACCGGCCAAGACCAGGTACCAGCCCCAGACCAAGGGAGGGCTAACCCACGACCCGGAAACCGATACGCTGGGGGGCGCGGAAACCAATGCAACCAAGTAGGACAAAGGAACCCAGGCGGCGATTCCCAACGCCTGTCCCAATACCGGGTGGACCAAACCTCCCACGGCGGTCAAAAATGAGCCGGCGAGGACCGAAGGCAGAGCAGGGAGAGCCAGGATGGTTAACGGTATTCCCAAAAGGGGCAGCGTCTGAAAATGGGCTGCCACCAGAGGCATGGTGGCCAGAGTCGCCCCCAGAGAGACGATGACTCCCGATGCGGTCCAGCCAGCCAGACGGTTACCCCAAACGAACCAACCCTGGCTGAGATTGGCTGACCGGTCCCTGATTGCTTCGGTGGCCCGGGAAGCGTAAGGCAGGGCTAGCAAGACTCCGGCCATGGCCGTAAAGCTCAACTGGAAGGAGACTTGGGTTAGGGCCAAGGGGTCGAGAGAGGTAATTAGGACCGCGCTCAAGGCCAGGAGAGGCAGAGGGTTGTGAGGCCGTCCGAGCCCGGTGGCCGCCAGGTAAAGGCTCCCCATTAGCGCTGCCCTTTGAACTGATACGGGCAGGCCGCTGACTAGGGCGTAAAGCCAGATTGCCGCCAAAGGGACAAGCAAATACATCTGGCGGCGGCGGCCCAAGGCAACGGCAGACGCGCCGGTGGTCATTACCAACAAGATTCCGACGTGGAGACCGGAGATGGCTAAAAGGTGCGCCGTGCCGCTGGCTCGGAAAGAATCCTTCACTTCGGTGGGAATTTGTCCCCGCCGGCCCAACAACAGCCCCTGGGCTAGGGCAGATTGGGGAGAGGGCAACGCGGCGGACAAGCTGCGGGAAAGCATACCCCGAACTTGAAACAACCCAGCCCGCCAACCGCCGCCGCTGGTCCCCGGAAGCCATTCGATTTTCCGGGAAAATACGACCCCCGAAATGCCGTGGCTGGCGAGATAAGCCGCAAAGTCGAACCCCTCGGCTATCTTTGGAATCTCTGGAACGCCTTCCACGACCAGAGAATCTCCGTAGCGGTAGTAGGGCGGTTCCCTAAGGGAGACCATCTTGTTTGGTGGAGGTGCGTAGACCAACACTTTTCCATCCTGCTGCGCCCATCCGGTTCCGCGGTCCACGGCATCAACATCAATGGCAAACCGTATCCAATTGCCGGCAGGTTCAGGGTCGTCCGAAATGTTGCCTCGCAACGCTACTTGCCGAGCGCCATTATCGGCGATGGGCGGGCTTTGGATTCCGGCCGCTTCCACCCTCCACTAACCCAAGAGAAGCAAGCAAATAATGACGGCAGGGAGGGGGTTCTTCCCGATGGTCTTCAATACCAAGGCTACGGGTACTGCTGCTGCGGTCAGAAGGAGCAAGGACACAGGAGGAAGGTCCAGGCGAAACCCCAGGTACAACCCGGCCAACCACGCCGCGGCCAAGAAGAGCAACGTCATGGGAAACGGTTTACTTGCCCGGGACGGTGACCAAGTCGCGGAGGCTTTGATAAATCCCTTGGCCTATTCCCGGAACCTGGGTGATTTCCTCCGTCGAACCAAAAGGTCCGTTGGCGGCCCGGTAGTCCACGATGGCCTGGGCCCGACCGGAGCCGATGTTAGGAAGGGCGGTCCAACTCTTGGACCGAGGCGGTGTTTAAGTCCAACGGGATGTGGCCTGGGGTTGTTGTAGGCCCGCTGTTGTCCTCCAGCATTGGGGTTGGGGATTCGACTATGGGGGGAGGGGTTTCGCCGATGGTTGGGATGAAGTAGGAGCCTTCGTCATGTACTCGTTGGGCTAGATTCACCGCGGTGAGATCCGCGTTTTCAGCCGCACCACCCGCCGCATCAATGGCGTCAACCAGCCGGTCGCCGGGGCGGAGGCCGTAAACCCCTGGGCGGTTAACCGCGCCACGGACATGAAGGACCAGGTCCGTGGGGTTCTCTGGAGAACCGCTGGAATTGGGTGGAAGAACTTCGACGGTTTCAGGCGGTGCGGTGATAACCTGGATGGGAGCGTTGCCGTTGGCCCGCACCATCAGAATCGCTGCCGCCGTAATAAATCCGCCGGAAATCACCGCCAATAAGGCTATCAGAATGCCACGGTAGACCCTGTCGTTCATCCGCACCCCCGCAGTCCGCCCCCAGGTCACTTGTGCCTATCTTTGCAACCCGATTATAATTTACGTCTACAGCTTGCGAAAGAGGTTGCTTCGTGACTACTGCTCAATCCAATCCCGCCTTTGCAGATCTTCTTGCTTTCTTTCGGGGAAAGATAGTTCCCTTGGCCGATGCCAAGGTCAATGTGATGACCCATGCTCTCCATTACGGTACGGGCGTTTTTGAAGGCATCAGGGGGAATTGGAACGAGGAGCAGGGCGTCGTCAACATTTTCCGCCTGCGGGAGCATTACGAGCGGCTGCTGAGGGGTTGCCGGTTCTTGATGCTGGACATTCCCTACACCCTTGAAGAACTTTGTGACATCACCGTTGAGTTGGTGGAGCGGAACCGTCACCAACAGGATATTTACATCCGTCCCCTGGCCTACAAGAGCGCCGAGATGGTGGCGAACCTGAAGCTGCAAGACCTGGCGAGCGACTTCACCCTGATAACCGTGCCTTTCGGCAACTACCTGGGTTCAGACACCCTGCGTTGCTGCACCTCTTCCTGGCGGCGGGTAGACGATCCGATGATCCCCGCGCGTTTGAAAATCTCCGGCATCTACGTCAACAGCATATTGGCCAAGACCGAGGCAACCTTGGCGGGGTTCGACGAGGCCATCATACTGAACCACGACGGTCATGTCTGCGAAGGCTCGGGAGAAAACCTTTTCTTGGTGGCGGATGGCAAACTGCACACCTCCAGCCTGGAAGACAACGTGCTGCCCGGGATTACCCGGGACACGATCATCCAGCTTGCGCAGAGCGAGTTGGGGTTGAAGGTAGTGGAGCGCACCATTGACCGAAGCGAGCTTTACCTGGTCGACGAGGTTTTCCTAACCGGGACCGCTGCCCACCTGACGCCGGTCATCGAGCTGGACAACCGGGCCATCGGCGACGGGAAAGCGGGCCCCATTTCCAGCCAACTTCAAAAGATGTACTTCGACATAGTGGTGGGCCGCAACCCCAAGTATATTCACTGGTGCACCGCCGCCTCCCCTCGTTTGGTGGCCGTATAGGTAACTGGGAAAGGGCCGACCTTGGCCCCCGCAATTGAGTCCTTCGGGCCCATCCTCTTGGATGGGCCTCTTTTTCTGGGCGTTCACCCGTTGGTCTGGGCCTTTGCGCTGGGGGCGGCCTACCTCATTGGGGCGATTCCCACTGCTTACCTGGCAGTTTCTTGGGCTAAGGGGCAGGACATTCGGGCCCTGGGGGATGGGAACGTGGGCGCGGGCAATGCCGCTCAGGTGTTGGGGGTGCGGGCCGGGCTAATCATCGCCTCGGCGGACATTGCCAAGGGCGCTGTCTGTGTGCTGCTGGGGCAATTGACCTTGGGACTGGCTGAGGGGGGCATGGCGGCGGGATTCGCGGCGGTTGCCGGCCACGTTTGGCCCGTTTACATTCGGGGACGGGGAGGCCGGGGCGCCGCTCCGGCGGCGGGAGCGCTGATGGCCGCGCTGCCGTTGGTGGCCTTTTACTCTGTCATGCCGGCCTTGGTGGTATTGTACTGGACGAGGAGTTCCAGTAAAGCCCTGGCCGTGTTTTACACTCCCATTCCTTTTCTAGCCTTCGGGCTCCCAGTGTATTCCTACCTTGAAGTGGGCTACTCAGTGGTGATCCTGGTAACCGTTGGGGTCTGCCACCTGCTGGGCAAACAGCGCGGGTTGATGGTCAGACCCGACGCTGGTTGAAGGTTCAACGTGGGGCTTTTATACTCACTGCCACCAAGGGTAGGAGGAGACCTTTATGGGTTGGTCGACGCATCATCCGGTAGGTCTAGTCTACTACGCGCCCCAGCATTGCTACCGGGGCTATTCCCTCTTCGCCACCAACCGGGGAGGCTTTCACGCCAACCTCATCGATATGCAGGGACGGGTCTGCCACCGGTGGTACTCCGAGGAGGGGATCACCTATCCCTACCTGCTGCCCAATGGCAATCTTCTCCTGCGGACTCCGGCGCCCCGGGACACGGGCGGACCCGAAACCATCGGCGGCGCCTCCGGCACGATCTTGGAGTTGGACTGGGATAGCAACGTGGTCTGGGAGTTCCGCCATCCGACCCTGCACCACGATTTTGAGCGGCTTGCCAACGGGAATACCCTGGTCCTGCTATGGGAGCCCTTGCCTGAAGATTTGGCGGCGCGAGTACAGGGCGGTTACCGCGCCGACGGTGAGCAGCCGACGATGTACGGCGACTTGGTCCAGGAAGTTACCCCCACCGGAGAGGTGGTCTACGAGTGGAAGTCCTGGGAACACCTGAACGTTGACGAAGACATCATCTGCCCCTTGGAAGCCCGGCGGGAATGGACCCACGGCAACGCCTTGAACGTGACGCCGGAGGGGGATTTACTGGTCAGCTACCGTTTGACCAGCACCGTTGGCATCGTGGACAAGGCCAGCGGGGAGTTCCGTTGGAAGTGGGGCCCGGGCGAGGTTTACCACCAGCACCATCCCACCTTCTTGGACAACGGCCACGTCCTAATCTTCGACAACGGGGGGCACCGGCGGGGGCCGAGCCACTCCCGAATTGTGGAGGTCGACCCGGCGACCAACGAAATCGCGTGGCAGTATGTGGGAAGCCCGATCATCTCGTTTTACAGCTACAACATCAGCAGCGCCGAACGCCTGCACAACGGCAACACATTTATTTGCGAAGGGGCGCCCGGGCGGATGTTCGAGGTCACACCGGCCAAGGAGATAGTCTGGGAGTACATCAACCCGTTCTTCGGGCAGGTTATACCCGGGGGTTCTCCGGAATCGGTCAACGCTGTATTCCGGGCCCACCGCTACGGGGAAGACCATCCGGGCCTGCAAGGGAAAGACCTGGACCCGGCGCGTTACGCTAACCTGAACCGCACCTACGGCGCGTCTTAACCGGAGAGTACCGAAGCATTGCCAGGAGGCTTGAAATGACCAGCCCGCAGAACCCGGACGGAGACGTCGGCACCGAAGTCGTCCTTGAGAACGACCAGGTGAAGGTCTGGAACCTGGACCTTCAGCCAGGGGAGTCCAGTTCCTGGCACACGCACCACCATTGGTACTTAACGATTGTGACCGTGCCCGGGACTTTGAAGGCCGAGTTCACCGACGGCACCAGCAGCACCGACACCTATGGGTTGGGGGCGGTCCATTTCAGGGACAAGGACTCCCAGCACCGGGTAACCAACGTTGGGGATTCCCGGTACGTGAACGTGATAGTGGAGCTAAAGGAACGGGACTGAGCGTTCCGGAGCCGACATAACGCAAGAGCAAACGAAGGAGCAGATATGGGTAAGTTGGATGGGCGAGTAGCCCTGGTAACCGGGTCGGGCCGCAATATTGGACGGGCGACGATATTGAAGCTGGCCTCGGAAGGGGCCGACGTGGTGGTGAACGCCCGCAGCAACAAGGACGAGGCGGACGCGGTTGCGGCCGAAGCGCGGGAGTTGGGAGTCAAGGCCATCTCGGTACTGGCGGACGTCGCGGTCAAGGAGCAGGTGGACAGCATGGTCAACCTGGCCATGGCAGAGTTCGGCAAGATCGACATCCTGATTAACAACGCGGCCATCCGGCCCCACAAGCCCTTCACGGAGGTTACCCTGGAGGACTGGGAACACGTGCGCGGCGTGGTCCTGGACGGGGCGTTCTATGCCACGCGAGCAGTGATCAACTCGATGGTTGAGAACAACTATGGGCGTATCCTGTTCTTCACCGGAGAGGGCGCATTCCGGGGCGGCGCGGGGCGGGCCCACGTTTCGGGGGCCAAGATGGGCCTGGTGGGCCTGGCCCACGGGCTGGCATCGGAGTTCGCGGGGAACAACATCCGGGTCAACGTGGTTTGTCCGGGGAGCATTGATACCTCTCGGGCCAATCCGGAGTGGTACGCGAACCGTCCGCCGGACGATTCCGGGATTCCGTTGGGGCGGCAGGGGCACGTGGACGAAATAGCCAATACATGCCTGTTCCTGTGCAGCGACGATAGCGGGTTCATCACCGGCCAGACGATTCACGTCAACGGAGGGGTGGCTTTTTACTAGGTTGGGGGATGGGTTACCTTGCGGGGTCTATCAAGAACTGGCGGTGCTGCTGGCGTTAGGCGATGATTATTAGCCGGATACAGGTTCTCAACTATGGGTGTCTGCGTTACGTTGACGTTCCCCTCGGTCGGTTCCATGTGCTCATCGGACCCAACGCCAGTGGCAAGAGCACTTTGATGGACGCCATCAAGTTTGTGTCTGACGTGGTCCGGGATGGGGTGGATGCGGCCTGCATAAAGCGGACATCCAACTTCATGGACTTGGTTTGGGGCCGTCCGCGCAATTCAGAAGAGCAGAGGTTTGAAATAGGCCTGGAGTTCGACCTGCCGGAAGATATTCGAGAATTGATGCCTACCGAGCGTCACTACACCACTTTGAGGTATGAATTGGCGGTGGGGGTTGACTCTCAGTCGGGCAAGGTTGGGCTTTCTACCGAGCAGGCCATTCTACAAGGTTCGACGCCAACGCCCACTACTCCGGAACAACTCTCGTTTTTCCCACGGGAGTTGCCCGCCGTTGAAAGCATCCTCCAAGGCCAGCAGTCGGGCAGCAGAAGGGTATTCAGTAAAAGGGATACCGGGCGCACTTGGTACTATTCTGAAACCGCTTCGGGAAGTGGCCGCGGAGGGTGGAACGCCGGATTGAACTTGGGCCCAAATCGCTCCGCGTTATCGATTTTGCCAGACGACGATGCAAACTATCCTGCGGTGACCCGAGCGTTGACTTTTTTGCGTGATGGGTTGGTTCCATTGTCCCTCAACGCTGAGCGTTTGCGGGATGCCAGCCCTCCCAGCATGGGGACCGAGTTGCGCCACGACGGGTCCAACATACCGTGGGTTGCCGACGTTTTGCTGAAGCAGGACCAGCGGAAGGCCAAGTCATGGATCGGGCATATGGAATGCGTTTTGGACGGGTTCAAGTCTGTCCGAGTAATTGAACGCCCCGATGACCGGCACAAGTACCTGATGCTGGAGTACAACAACGGGTTGGAAGTGCCGTCATGGAAAGCATCCGACGGGACGCTGAGGTTCATGGCGCTGACGATACTGGGGAACCTGCCTCAAGCCTCCGGCCTGTATATGGTCGAGGAACCGGAAAACGGCATTCACCCCGGTGCATTGGAGGAGTTGTTCAACTCCTTGTCATCGGTTTATGATGCTCAAGTTTTGCTGGCAACCCACTCCCCGGAATTTGTGGCCATAGCCGATGTCAAGGACCTGCTTTGTTTTGGAAAAACCGAGGATGGGGTGGTGGATATTGTTCCGGGACGTTCTCACCCCCGTCTGCGAGATTGGCAGCACCAAGTCGACTTGGGAACCTTCTTTGCTTCCGGTATTCTCGCGTGACCTCCCCAACTTACCCCAAGGACCTCCTTGTTCTCGCTGCCGACTCTCAGATGAGGGAAGCTATCGAAGTACTGTTGAATCATCGTCAAATTTCCCTTGGAATCGGCACGTTCACCGCTGAAGTAATCCGTCACCCAAACAGCGACCCCGGTTGCCGGACCGCTTCCCAAACAATCCTGAACCCTTTGCGTCGCGACTACCACAAAGCCCTGGTGGTTTTCGATTTCAAAGGTTGCGGCGAAAACCACCTGACCGCGAAGGTATTGGAAGAAATACTAGAGCAACAATACGTCGGGGCGGAATGGGGGGAGGACACCGTGGCCTTTGTGGTTATCGACCCCGAACTGGAAGCGTGGGTTTTCGGAGCATCGCTCCAACAACTCCAGACCCTGGTCCAATGGTCCCAACCCCAGTCAATGCGGGATTGGTTGCAATCGCGGGAGTTTCTAATCCCCGGGGCCGTTAAACCCCAAAAACCCAAAGATGCTTTCGAAGAGGTCTTGCACCAACAAAAAATACCGAGGTCGGCCAAGTTATATTCTGACTTGGCCCGCAACGTGGGGTTGGCCAACTGCCAGGACCGGGCGTTTCAGAAGTTTTGTAACACCCTACAAAGGTGGTTCCCTGCCGGCTAAACGGGGACGGGACCCTGCAAATTTTGACGACGGCCGGCCGGTGCATCCTATGACCGGAAGCGGAACTCGCGGAGGTCTTTGGCTATTATTAGCTGGGCTTCGGTTTGTTCTTGGATGTCTTCGGGGCTCCAGCCGGGGGCGTGTTCGATTAGCTTGAACCCTTCGGGGGTTATTTGGAACAGGCCGAGGTCGGTGGAGACCAGGGTGACGGCTTTGGGGGCGGTGACGGGCAGGGTGCATTGGTTGAGCATCCGGGGTTTGCCGGCGCGGGTGTTGTGTTCCATGGCGATGAAGACGCGTTTGGCGCAGGCGGCCAGGTCCATGGCGCCGCCGATGCCGCCGCCCTTGCGGTTGGGGATGCGCCAGTTGGCGAAGTCGCCGTTTTCCGCCACTTCGTAGGCGCCCATGACGGTGACGTCGATCATGCCGCCGCGGATGAGGGCGAAGGAGTCGGCGTGGTGGACGATGGCCATGCCGGGCTGGGCGGTGACGTTCTGGCCGCCGGCGTTGACCAGGTGTTTATCCTCTTCACCCGCCGGCGCCAGGGGGCCGTACCCGATTACGCCGTTTTCGGAGTGGAAGATGATTTCCTTGGTGGGGTCGGTGTAGTTGGAGCAGAGGGTGGGCATACCCACGCCCAGGTTGACGATCCACTCGTCCTGGAATTCCATAGCCAGCCGGTCGCACATGGCCTGGCGGTCAAGTCTGGGTTTGTCGGTCATCAGCGTCCTCCAGTAGTAGCCTTGGGGCGGGTGGGTTAGTCGAAGAACCCGTCCGGGGGGATTTTCACGATGCGGTCGACGTAGACACCGGCGACGTGGACCTGGTCGGGGTCCAGTCCGCCCACCGGGACGATTTCGCTTTCCACTTCCACCACGGTAATTTTGGCGGCCATGGCCATGACCGGGTTGAAATTACGCTGGGCCATGCGGAACTGGAGGTTGCCGAAGGTATCGGCTTTCCAGGCGCGGATGAAGGCGTAGTCGCCGGGCAGGGGGTGCTCCAAGACGTGCACCCGGCCGTTAATCTCGCGGTGTTCCTTGCCTTCGGCCAGCTCGGTGCCCACGCTGGTGGGGGTGTAGAAGCCGCCGATGCCGGCGGCGGCGGCGCGCATCCGCTCGGCCAAGGTGCCCTGGGGGACGAGTTCGGCGTCGATTTCGTCGTTGTTGTACAAGCGGACGAAGGGGGTGACCTGGGAGGGATGGGTGGGGGCGGTGAAGGCGCAGATCATCTTCTTGACCTGGCCCGCCTCGATGAGGGTGCCCATGTCCACCTTGTCGTCGAGGGTACCGGCGTTATTGGAGACGCCGGTCAGTCCCTTGGCGCCCTGGCGGTGGAGGGCGGCCAGTAGGTTGCGGGGAACGCCGACGCCGCCGAACCCGGGGGACATCAATGTGATTCCATCGGGGACGTCGGCTACTGCTTCGTCGAAGGTCTGGTAAATCTTGTTCCTCACTAGCTGGGTCTCCTGCCTGGCCGGCGCGGGGGTGGCCGGCGGTTTTATGGTCCCGTTGGGACAGGTTATTTATAGCTTATCCGGTGCGAGCAAGCAACCGGAGATGAAGGGTTGGGGGTTGTGGGTGATTAGTGGGGCCGTCCGTTGCCCTTCGACGGGGCTCAGGATGAGCGGAGTGGAGGTTTGGGGGTGGTGGTGGGCAGGGGAGTTTAGACCCCTCGCTACGCTCGGGGTGACAGATGGGGGGTGGGGGATGACGGTAGATTTTTAAGGTGCTGGGACTTTTAGGGACATTTCTTGGTTTGGGTGGGGTCAGGAGAGACAGGGGGATTGACGCCAGGGCAGTAGGGCGTCTAGGAGTAGCTTGTGGTCGGGTTCTTTTTTGCGGCGGCGGCAGTAGTCAAGGTAGCCGAAGGTGCCGGTAAAGGGTAGGAATCGGAAGCCGGAGTCGGCCACCTTTCGGATGAAGTTGTGGGGATCGGGCAGGGGTTTGTTCTGGGATTGGGCGTCGGCCCATTCCTCGCAGAGCTGGTTCACGTGACGGCCGAGGAGAACCTCGTGCCGGGGGCGGTAGAGTTTGCGTCTGAGGGCGCGGATGCGGTTGGCTAGGCCGGCAAGGCTGGGAAACTCAGTCATTTGATGTAATCCTCCAAATCTTTGATTTCTTGGCGAAGTTTGTGAACCTCGTTTAGATGGCTGTTGCAAGCGAGGGCGATGCGGAGAGCGCGGAGCCGTATGGAGGGGTTGGGGTCGCGCAGGGCGTCGGACAGGACTGCGATGCTCTGGAGCATGAGGCCCTGGAGTTCGAAGCGGGCGAGTTCCCGGCGGAAGTTTTTGTCCTTGAGCCAGCGGTGGAGGGTTTTGGGGCTTAGCTGGGCCTGGCGGGCGGCTTCGGAGATGCTGAAGGTGGACGCCATGACGGGGAGGACGGATTGCTGACGGGGGGTTAGGGCAGAATTTTCATCTGCTGGGACATTTTTGGACATCTGGAGGCATTCGTCTCATCCGGTTGGTCCGGTGGTTGGATTCTTGGGCCGCGCTGGGGAGTCGGGGCCAAGTTGGTAGTTATTATGATAGAGAGTCGTCACCGGAGTTGGCAAGGGGCAAGTGTCAGTGATTTTTTTGGAGGGTGGTTGGGGGGCTTGCCACGATGCTTCGACGTGGTTCAGGACGAACGGACTGGCGGGGTTGGGGGTGGTTGGGGGGGGCTTGCCACGATGCTTCGACGTGGTTCAGGACGAACGGGGCGGGTGTTTGGTGCGACCGTCCGTTGGCCCTTCGACGGGGCTCAGGACGAACGGACTGGGTTGTTGGGGGTGGGAAACGGTGGTGGTTAAACGGGCTCACCACGAACGGACTGGAGGGTTGGGGGGTGGTTTGGCGGGGTGAGCATGAATGGGGGGTTCTTAGTTCCGACTCAGGGGGGAGCGGCGGGTTGGACTTTGGGTTGGGTTGTTATGTCTCAAAAATAGGGTAATTGAAACGTATTGGAACATGGTGGGGTGGCTGGCCCAAATGGTTGACAACGGATACAATTGACCGAAGAATCAAGAAACTGTTTTGAGGGAGGCCGACTATGACTTCTCATACGACTCATCTCTATGTTGGACTGGCTGGAGAAGGGGAATTTATCGGCGGGGGCGGGCTTTACCGGCGGGCCGAGGGTGACGACCAGTGGCAGAGCATCACCAATGGTTTGCCCGATGAACCCCAGGTGAGGGCGCTGCTGGTGCATCCGGAGAATCCGGCGGTGGTTTACGCCGGGACCAACCAGGGGCCTTACCGCAGCGACGACCGGGGCGACCATTGGGAAGCCCTGGACGCTCGGAAAGCGGATGTTTGGTCGTTGGCCTTCGACCCGAATGACCCGGACACCGTGTTTGCCGGGTATGAACCGTGCGGAGTTTACCGTTCCAACGACGGCGGGAAGCACTGGGACGAGATGGATACCTCGGGGGTGAAGTTCCCTCACATCACGACCTACATGCCTCCTTTGGGGAAGCGGGTAATCGGAATGGCTGCCGACCCGTCGAATACGTTGGATATGTATGGAGCCATCGAGGTGGGCGGTCTGATTGCCAGCCGGGACGGCGGAGAGACTTGGAAGCAAATTTTGGACGGGCCGTATGTCCGCAACAATACGCTGGACCTGCACGGCGTCCAGGTGAGTCAGGCGGCGCCGGGGACGGTGTTCATCATCACGCAGGTTGCGATGTTCCGCAGCCGGGACCGGGGCCATTACTGGGAGCACATCCGGGTGGATGAGATGTTCCCGGGCGGCAGCTATTGCCGGGGGCTGATGGTTTCGCCCAGCGACCCGCAGACGATTTACCTGGCGGCGGGGGCCGGGGGCGGCGGGGCGCCGGCGGGCACCCAGGAAGTGGGGGCTTTGTTCCGCAGCGGGGATACCGGCGAGACCTGGGAACGGGTGGACATTGGAGAGGAACCGCCGAAGCGGATGTTCCAGATAGCGCAGGACCGGGCGGCTCCCGAGAACGTCTACTGCTGCGATTATGACGGCCGGGTGTTTGCCAGCAACGACGGTGGCGGGCAGTGGCGCAGCACCAGCCAGGTGCCGGCGGAGATATCGCGCTACGTCCACGTTTACCCCATGGCCTGCGGTTAGGCCATTTCGCAGATTGCGGGTTAGGGAGGCAGTTTTGGCCGGAGCATCATTGAGCCAGGCTACGTACCGGGTGTCGGAAGGCGACCTGGAGTTCATGGTCCTGGACAAGGACGACATCCCCGAGGATTTCCAGGGTTACCAGGTGGTGCGGGAAGGGGTGTTGGACAACGAGCAACTGGCGGAGCACGGTTTTACTGGCAGCACTGCCGAACGATTCAAGCAGGTGGGGCGGATAAACGGCTTCGTGCGCGAGTTCGGCCCCACCTCAAATATGCAGATTTACGACGGGTTCAACTTCGTTGGAGCGACGGTTTCCCACCTGTTCGACGCGCCGGAGTCGGTTTCGGCGTGGATGAACGAGGTCTTCGTGAAGGACTTCGAGAGCAACGTGGGGGAGAGCGTCGGGAACAACCAGCAATTGGTTTCGGTGGAGAGGTTGGACCCATCTGGGCTTTTTGACGAGGCGGTGGCCCTGCGGGTGCTGCAAGGGGGATCAGTGGGGTTGATGTCGTCGACGGTGATCGATTTCCGGGTGGGGCGGATTTTGGGGGTGGCTTTTGTGGGTACGGTGGGAGACCACCACCGGTTGGACAAGTCGTTGGAGTTGGCGCAGTTGTTGGAGAGGCGGATAGTCCGGGTGGTTTTGGGGGCGATTTAAGGGGGGAAGCGCTGTAAAGACCTTCCTAGATCCTGATGAACCTTAGCCTGGACCCTTCGGTGGCCTTGGGATTGACCAGCCGCAGTCAGATTGCGCGGCGGGTGACCGAACGTTGGGCCGCCGAGAACCTTTTTTGTCTAGCCTGTCCTTCCGATGAACTGACCGCTGAACTGACCGCGGAGCGGGCCAACGCGCCGGTCCAGGATTTTACCTGTCCCCGATGCAAGGCGGCGTACCAACTAAAGGGCAAGAACGGGCGGCATGGGAACGTAGTCGCGAATTCTGCCTTCGACCAAAAAATCGCCGCCATAAGGGAGGGAAAAGCTCCCAATTACGCCTTTATGGACTACGACCGGGACGCCTGGAAGGTTATGAGACTTTTCGTGGTTCCGGGACATTTCATAACTGAAAGTGTGGTCCGAAGGCGGAGGGCGTTGGCAACCACCGCCCGGCGGGCGGGATGGGTTGGCTCGAATATTCTGCTTTCCAAGCTGCCTCCTGAAGGGCGTATTCCCGTGATTTCTGGCGGTTCGGCCATAGACCCTGGAACCGTGCGCAGGGCTTGGGACAGGTTCCGATTCCTGAAGCAGGACGGTCGGGCATCGGGGGGCTGGGGAGCGGATGTTTTGGCTTGGGTGGGAGGCTGGAAAAGGCAACCGGTGAGGCCGATTTCACCTTGCAGAGTTTTTACGCATGGTCCAGGGATGCCTTGGCGGTGGAGCATCCCGAGAACAACAACGTTGAGGCGAAAATCCGGCAACAGCTTCAAGTGTTGCGGGATGGGGGTATTTTGGAGTTTTTGGGGTGGGGGCGATACCGGATTGTTGGGTAGCGGGCCGGGGGTGACGGTTTCAGGTGGCAGGATAACCTGGGCCGCCGGTTACGGCTTTTCGGTCACAGATTTTCAAATTCATCGAGACTTATCCCAGCCTGCCTCAACACGCTCCGCAGCGTTCCAGTGGCAATTTGGCGATGGCGGGGCACTGTGGCAGTTTGAACCCCTAAGTCAGTGGATCTAATGAACTTTACGTGACTCCCCCGCTGGCTGCTTTCTATAAAACCCGCGGCTTCCAATTTGCGTTTAACCTCTCGAAATGGCAGTGGTCTAAGGGGCACCTACCTCTACCTCGATGGTTCGTATTTGGGGTTTCGCCGGAGCGTGGGGTGGTTCGAAGTGGAGCTCCAGGGCTTCCTTCAGGTTTGCCAGAGCTTCGCCCTCCGTTTTTCCCTGGCTGGCGACGTCGACTTCCAAGCATTGAGCGATTATCCATTGGCCTTCTTGCCAGATGCTGGCGCTAAATAACTGTTTCAAAGTGTTCTTCTTTTTCGGCCTTTGGTTGGGCCATATCCTATGGGGTTTAGCCTTCGGTTATGAGCCTTACTACCTCGGCGCCGGCTTGGGTGGTGGAGGCGGTGCCGCCGAGGTCGCCGGTTACGGCTTTGCGTTCTTGAAGGCTGCGGGCGACGGCGTTGTCGATGCGGCGGGCGGCATCGTGTTCGCCGAAGTGGTCGAGCATCAGGGCCGTGGCGGAGATGGTTGCCAGGGGGTTGGCCTTGTTTTGGCCGGCGATGTCGAAGGCCGCGCCGTGGACCGACTCGAACATGGAGGGGAACCGGCGTTCCGGGTTGATATTGGCGCTGGCGGCCAGGCCCATGCTGCCGGTGACCACCGCGGCGATGTCGGAAAGGATGTCGCCGAAGAGGTTGGAAGCTACGATGACGTCGAAGTCCTCGGGCCAGCGGACCAGGTCCATGGAGGCCCGGTCGACCAGGAGAGACTCGGTGGCGATTTGGGGGTAGCCGCGGGCCACGTCGTCGAAGACCTCGTCCCAGAAGACCATGCTGAAGCCCAGGGCGTTGGACTTGGTGACGGAGGTGACCTTCAGCTGGCCGTTGCGCTGGACGCAGTAGTCGAAGGCGGCGCGGATGATGCGCTCGGTGCCCCGGCGGGTGAACACTCCGGTCTGGATGACGGTCTCGTCGGGGGTGCCTTCGTAGAGGCGGCCGCCGACGGGAGCGTATTCGCCTTCGGTGTTTTCGCGGAAGATAACCATGTCTACCTGGCCGGCCTCCTTGCCGGTGATGGGGGAGACGACGCCGGGGTGGAGGCAGCAGGGGCGGATGGAGATAGCCTGGTCGAAGGCGCGGCGCATGGGGAGGAGGAGGCCCTGGAGGGTGATGTGGTCGGGGATGTTGGGGTCGCCGACGGCGCCGAAGAGGATGGCGTCGTGGGCTTTTAGCTGTTCCAGGCCGTCTTCGGGCATCATGCGGCCGGTTTCGCGGTAGTAGGCCGACCCCCAGGGGTATTCGGTGTAATGGAAGGTGGGGCCGCCGGGGGTTCCGGCGAGGGCGTCGAGGACCTTGCGTCCCTCGGCCACTACTTCGGGACCCACGCCGTCACCGGCAATTACCGCCAAGTTGTATTCGGCCATTGTTGTCTTTCCTCTTTCTTGATGTGGATTTGATTGGGTTTAGGGGACCGGTTGGACGCCGCCGCTCATCATGCGGAAGTGGTGGACGGCCTCGGCGTCGGGGAAGGTTTCGCGGGCCTGCCGGAAGGTGGACTTGCCGCGGCGCTGGCGGGCGTCGAGGAGGACGCCGATGACGGTGCCGCTGTGGGCGACGCAGACACCGGCGGCGCCGACGGTTTGGACGAAGGTCTTGATCCGGGGAAGCTGGGGTTTTTCCAGGACTTGTTGGCCGGCTTCGGCGCTGATGGTGGCGCCTTGGCCAACGAGGGCCGGGTCGCGGTTTTGGATGCCTCGGCGGACCAGTTCCAGGGCCTTTTCGGTTTGGGGGGATAGGGACTGCCACTGGGAACGGCGGTCAACCCGGTTGAACTCAAGGGTATCGACGGAGCCGCCGAAGTCCAGGGCGACGATTTCCATGGGGGGCGGCGGGCCCAAGTCCTCGAAAATTTGGCCTTCGCGGTGGTCGAAGAGGACGATGCCGGGGAACATGACGCCGTCGCTGGGTTCCACGGAAAGGGCGAGTTCGGCGACGATTTGGGGGGTTAGTTCCTGGCCGAGGGCGAGGCCGGTGGCGGCGATGGCGGCGGCGACGTCGGCGCTGCTGCTGCCCATTCCCTTGCTGCGGGGGATGGGGTTGCCGATTTTGAGGCCGGCGCCGAGGTTGGGGTGGCCGAGGCGTTGCAGGGTGGCGGCGACGGCGGCGCGGGACTTGGGGCAGTTGTCGGGGCCGGAAACGCCGGTGGCCGTTGTCGTGGATTTCGACGGTGACTCGGGAATAGAAGTCGATGGGGCAGGTCACCAGGAAATGGTGGCCGTCGAGCATTCCCTGGACCAATTCGCCGCAGACTCCGGGGGCGCGGGCGGAGGCGCGGCCGCTGGATGGCGCCGGCGTCTGATTAGAAACGGAATGGCTGATGAGAAGATTCTCCCTTACCCACCAGAGGGCGATTATGACTGAGCGCCGAGGGTATTAATCCAGGTCTGGACCTGTGCGGCGGAGGCCAGGGTATTCACCGCGGGGACCGCATTGAAACCGGAATCAAAGCTGACCAGAGCAGAAAAACCAAACTCTTGAATCGCAACTACTATGAGGCAGTCATGGAAATTCAGCAATCCGTGGGATTATCGCATTATACCCAAGGAACGGTGGTACCAGCTAGGAAGATTGGGATAAACCGAGGGTCTTTTTCTTGTTCCGAGCCCTGCTACCTGTCATTCCGACCGTAGGGAGGAATCTAAAATCCATCGCGGGCAGGCGGTTTGCCGTCCGGATTCTTGGTCGCAAGCTCTCCCCACAACGACAACGAAAAGGCCCAGCGTCCTTGAAATTTGGAGATAGAGGCCAATTTGTTGTTGGAGGGCGATGTGCTATGCCCGTTGTGACTTTGGCGGGGGTGGAATCTGGGGTTGGGGATTGTGATGGGGAGGGAGTTTAGATTCCTCCCTGCGGTCGGAATGACAGGTGGGGGGGGCGGAATGGGAGGTAGGGGGTTGGAATGATGGGTAGGGGGGCGAATGATAGGTGGGGGGCGGAATGACCGGCAGGGGGAGTTGGAGGGCAAGCTGCCGTTCCTGTTGTGACTTTGGCGGGGGTGGAATCTGGGGTTGGGGATTGTGATGGGGAGGGAGTTTAGATTCCTCCCTGCGGTCGGAATGACAGGTGGGGGCGGTCGGAATGGTAGGTAGGGGGTCGGGATGGCCCCTTGTGCGGGGTTGGGATGAAGAGAGGTTGGGGTGACCATCGGAAGAAACCCTCCCACCAAACCCCATGCGTAAATCTGACGGGCACCCAACTGAATTTCCCTGGTCATTCCGACTTGATCTTCACGGGGATTCCGGCTACTACGAGGTAAACGCGGGTGGCGGCGGCGGCTAGGCGTTGGTTGGCCAGGCCGAGGAGGTCTTGGAACCGGCGGCCCAGTTGGGTGGTGGCGACCAGGCCTTGGCCGACTTCGCTGCTGACCATTACCGTGGGAGCGGAGTTGCGGGATAGGACTTCCAGGAGTTGGTCTACTTGTTCGATGGTACGGGAGGTGAGGGTGGGTGAGGTTTCGGTCTCGTATTTCAGGAGGAGGTTGCTGACCCAGGTGTCTACCGAGTCCAGCATTACGGCGGTTGGGGCAGAGGCGGTTTTCAGGGCGGCCGATAGGGCCGGAGCTAGTTGCAGGGGTTCTTCCAGGGTGGTCCAGGCGGGGGGGCGGCGCTCCTGGTGTTGGCGGATGCGCTGGGCCATGTCGTCGTCGGTGACCTGGCCGGTGGCGAGGTAGATGGTGGGCAGGCCGAGCTTTTCGGCCAAACCTTCGGCGAAGGCGCTTTTGCCGGACCGGATGCCGCCCAACACGAGAGTTAGTTGCCCGGCCATTAAGTCTGGGCCAGGGCGTTATTGAAGTCTTGATCGAGGCCGGTCATCTGATAAATCAGGTCCATGTTGAGGCTGGCGCGGACCCAATCGGCCAGTTTGTCGTATTCCCGGTCCAGGGAAAGCTCCTGGGAGGCGTCGGGAAGGGAGACACCCTTGCGGCGGGCGATTTCCTGGAGCAGGGCCCGGCAGAGTTCGGGGTTGTGGAACAGGCCGTGGATGTAGGTGCCGAGGACCAGGCCCTGGCCGTCGGCGGCGCCGTCGTAGGCGTTGGCATCGGTCACCGGGGCGTCGGCGCGGTCGCTGATTTGGAAGGGCGGGTCGATACCCTCGCCGGTGGTAATTCCCATGTGAATTTCGTAGCCGGCGACCGGGGCTCCCCGGGCGCCGGAGAGCAGGCCGGTGTTGGCCGTCACGGTGCCTCGGATGCGGTGGGTCTCTTTGTGGCCCTGGAACACGGTGGTCATGGGGAGCAGGCCCAGCCCGGCCGTTTCGTGCTGGGAGGACTCGATGCCTTCCGGGTCGTAGATGTGGCTGCCCAACATTTGGTAACCGCCGCAGATGCCGATGACCGGGGTGCCCCCTTGATGGAGGGTTTTAACGGCAGCGGTCAAACCGTGTTGGGTCATCCAGGCGAGGTCGGGAATAGTGGTCTTGCTGCCGGGGAGGATAACCAGGTCGGGGTTGCCCAGTTGGGACACGGATTCCACGTAGCGGAGGGCGACGCCGGGCTGGCGGGCCAGGGGGTCGAAGTCGTCGAAGTTGGAAATGTGGGGGATTTGGAGGACGGCGATGTCGAGGACGGCGTTGGCGGTGGAGGGGGCGGGAAGGTCGAGGGCCACCGAGTCTTCCTCGGGGATATGGATGTCGCGGTAGTGGTGGACGACGCCGATGACGGGCTTGCCGGTGCGTTCTTCCAGCCAGGTAAGGCCGTCGGTGAGGAGAGACTCGTCGCCGCGGAACTTGTTAATCAGGAAACCCTTGATGGCGTCGCGCTCCTGGGGTTCCAGGAGTTCCAGGGTGCCGACGAGGGCGGCGAAGACGCCGCCGCGGTCGATGTCGCCGCAGAGGAGGACGGGCGCGTTGGCGTAGAGGGCGACGCGCATGTTGACGATTTCGGTGGCTTTGAGGTTGATTTCCGCCGGGCTGCCCGCGCCTTCGATGACGACGATGTCGTACTCGGCCCGGAGGGTGTCCAGAGACGAGCTTACCGAGTCCCAAAGTTGGGGTTTCAACCCGAAGTAGTCCCGGGCTCCGGCGGAGTGGAGTGGGCGGCCCATGAGGACAATCTGGGAGGTATGGTCGGCCTCGGGCTTGAGGAGGATCGGGTTCATTTCCACGCGGGCTTCGACGCCGGCGGCCTGGGCCTGGACCGCTTGGGCGCGGCCGATTTCGCCGCCGTCGGGGGTGACGTAGGAGTTGTTGGACATATTCTGGGCCTTGAAGGGGGCGACGCGGAATCCGTCCTGGCGGAAGATGCGGCACAACGCGGAAACCAGGACGCTCTTGCCAACGTGGGAGGCGGTCCCCTGGACCATCAATACTCTGCCGGTCATGGTTCAGTCCTGGGCCGGCATCGCGGCCAGATGGCCGGTGTCGTTGTAGAGGTGGAGGACGGAGTTGTCGGGGTAGGTGTAGATCAGGGAGAGGGCGCAGTTGCCCATGACGAACTTCCAGTTGGCTTCCAGGGGGAGGTCCAGGAGCTTGACCAGCAGGGCGCGGAGGGACCCGCCGTGGCCGACGACCAGGATGGTGTCGTCGGGGTGGCGTTGGAGCATATCGTCGCAGAAGGCGCCGATGCGGACCTGGGTTTGCCGAATGGACTCGCCGCCGGTGGGGGCGAAGTCGAGGTCGTTGGCCAGGGAAGCCTGGTACTGATCGGGGTACTGGCGGGCGTATTCGTGGACGTTCAGGCCCTCGAAGACACCTTTGTTGTACTCCCGAAGCTGGG
Source organism: Dehalococcoidia bacterium (assembly GCA_965205495.1). Taxonomy (GTDB): domain Bacteria; phylum Chloroflexota; class Dehalococcoidia; order Lucifugimonadales; family UBA3495; genus CATOSK01. The sequence goes on along the minus strand of CBDBHA010000002.1, from coordinate 2,201,176 downwards.
GGGTGGTGTGGAGAGGGATGGCGGTGCCGTCGAGAATCGTCTGGGCGGTTTCGCGGGTGCGGGCAAGGTCGCTGGCAAAGGCTACGTCAAAGGGGACTTCCCGGAGGCGTTGGGTGATCAACTGGGCCTGGCGGCGGCCCTGATCGGAAAGGGGCACGTCGGTATGGCCCTGGATGCGGCCCTGGGCGTTCCATTCGGTTTCGCCGTGGCGGACGATGTATACCTTTCCCATTGCCTCGCTCTATTCAGGATTGGCCGGGGGTTGTTGCTCTTCGGCCGATTGATTGGGGCCGAGTTGGACCAGGGCTTGGGCCAACCTTTGGCAGTCGGCCAGGGGGCGGATGCCGATGCGGATGCAGTCGGGCAACCCGAAGGAAGCGCAGTCGCGGACCACCAACCCCTGTGGCACCAGGCTGTCCCGTACCATCCTACCATCCCCCACCCGCACCAGCAAAAAATTGGCGGCGGCGGGAAGGACCTGGAATCCGGCGGCGGTCAACTGGCCGGTCAAGAGTTGCTTGGCTTCGGCGATGGCGCGGCGGGCCCGGGGGAGGTAGTCGTTGTCGGCCAACGCCACCAGCCCGGCGGTTTGGGCGAGGCTGTTGACGCTCCAGTCGGGTTGGAAGGCCGCCAGCGCGGAGGTTACGGCTTCCGAGGCGAGGGAATAGCCCAGCCGGAGACCGGTCAAGGCGTAGTCCTTGGTCATGGAGCGGAGGAGGACCACGTTTTCGCGTTCCAGGAGAGGGGCCGAGTCCCAGGGTTGGCCGGCAAGGTTTACATAAGCCTCGTCGACGACCAACAGGCCATCGGCTTCGGCGGATGCTTGGGCCAGGCTGAGGATGTCCTCCAGGGGCAGGTAGACGCCGGTGGGGTTGTTGGGGTTGCAGACGAAGGCCAGGGAAGATTGCTGGGAAACGATGTGGCGGCAGGCGGCGGGGAGGTCCCAGGCGAACCCTCCGGAATATTCGGCGTTGAAACTGAAGACGTCGGCACCGGCCAACCGGCAGGCGCCCAGGTACTCGCCGTAGGTTGGGGTCAGGATGAAGGCGCTGCCCCGGCGTCGCTGGGCTCCTGGGGCAAGGAAGGCGCGGGCCAGCAGGTGGATAATTTCGGTGCTGCCGTTGCCCACCAGGACTTTTTCCAGGGGCACGTGGTGCAGCTTGGCTAGGGCTTCGCGCAGTTCCAGGTTTTCGGGGTCGGGATAGACGGTGAGGTCGACATTTTGGAGGGCCGGCCACAGGCCCGGCGGGGGTCCGATGGGGCTGATGCTGGCACTGAAGTCGATGATTGCGGACGGGTCGAGGCCCAACCGCCGGAGCTCGGCGGGTTGGATGCTGCCGTGGACCGGGCGGCCGAAACCGGGACCGGGGGTCGGGTTAGAAGATTGCATTTACTGCCAATATGATGCCCAGGGCGGTGAGGGCCGCCTGGGCGGTGACCAGATATAGGGACTGGATGGCGCGGGAAATGTCCTGGGTCTCGATGGCGCGGGTGGGGTCGCCCAACTGATAGTGGCCGATTTTTTCCAAGGTTATTCCCAAAGCCCCGGCCATGCCGCTCATGGTCCAGCCGGCGTTGGGGCTTTCGGTGCGGGCGTGGTCGCGCCACATGATGCGCCAGGCCGAGGCGGGTCTTTGGCCCGGGAGAAGGAAGCTGGCCGCCAGGAGATAGAGGGCGGTCAAGCGGGCCGGGACCAGGTTTACCAGGTCGTCGAAGCGGGCGGAGGCTTTGCCCAAATACTCGTACTTACCGTGGTAGCCAATCATGCTGTCCAGGGTGTTGATGGCGCGGTAGGCCACGGCCCCGGGGAGGCCGAAGAGGGCGAAGGCCAGGATGGGGGCCACCAGGCTGTCGGTGAGGTTTTCGGAGACCGATTCGACGGTGGCGGCGGTGGTCTGTTCGCGGGTCAACTGGGAAGGGTCGCGGCTGACCAGGGCCGACATGCCCCGGCGGGCGGCGGATAAATCGTCCCCCAACAATGAGGACCGGACGGCGGCGGCGGCCTGGTGGAGCATCTTCACGGCGAAGGTGGTCTTGAGCAGCAGGGCTCCCACCAGAAGATAGGCCAACGGGTGGAGTTGATTTAACCCCCATTGCGCCAAAAATGCCGCGCCGCCCCAAAAAGCGGGGATGGCGAGGGCTAGGACCGCGCCGTATACCAATTGGGCCGACGGACTGGTTGGGGAAAGTTTCTCGGCCCAACTGATGGTCCGGCCAATCCAAACGGTGGGGTGGAAGCGGTTGGGGAGTTCGCCCAGGGCCAGGTCGAAGGCCAGGGCGAGCATTAAGACTAGGACTTCTATGGGTAGGCCGTACATGGTGGGCTGCCCCTGGTTAAGCCCGGACCAGGGCGAGAATTTGGGAGCAGGGTTGGAGCAAGCCGTGGGGGATGAGGGCCACTCCGGCCAGGAGGGCGGCGACCTCGCAGGTCTCGTTGGTTGCGCCGTAGGAATCGCCGGTGAGACCCCCCAGGAGGCGGGTTATGAATAGGCCAATCAGCAAGGCGAGGACGGTGACGCCGACTGCCAGGACGGCGCCGCCGTAGCCGCCCAAGAGCAACGATGCGGCGACTACCGTTATGGCGGCACAACCGGTGGCGAGCCTGGCCCCGGCGCCTTGGAAGGGCGACCCCAGGCCGCTGCTGCGGACGTATTGGAAAAGGCCGAGCTGAACCACCATGGCCCAGCGGGACAGGGTTGGAAACAGGAGGAGGACCCAGACCTGGCCGGAAAAGTCGGCCATCAGGAGGGAGACCAGGGCGGCGTATTTCAACAAGAGGATGGCGACGGCTCCGACGACGGCGAAAGCTCCGACGTTGGGGTCGCGCATGACCTCCAAGCGGCGTTCCGGGGTAAAACCGCCCCAGAGGCCGTCGCAGGTATCCATCAGGCCGTCCAGGTGGAGGCCGCGGGTCAGGACGGCCAGTACCGCCACCAGCACGGCGGCGGTCACGTAGGGCGGGAAGACTAGGGAGATGGCCCATTCCACCCCGGCCAGAATCGCGCCGAGAAGCAAGCCGACCAGGGGGTAGAAGGCCCGGGCGTTGCTGATTTGCGCCGGGTTGGGAGCGCGGCCCCCGGGGGCCGGCAGCAGGGTTAGGAAGGTCAGAGCCAGCCAGAAGGTGGTCAGGGGGCTAGGCTCCTTCTTCCTCGTCTTCGCTGCGCTCGGAGACGCCGGCTTCGGCGAAGGTAGCCATTTCCGCCAGGCAGAGGGCGGCGGCTTCGACGATGTGCATGGCCAGGGCCGCGCCGGTGCCTTCGCCCAGCCGGAGGTCCAGGTCCAGCAGGGGTTTCAGGCCCATGGCGTCCAGCCCCACGCGGTGGCCGGGTTCGACGGACTGGTGGGAGGCGAGGAAATAGTTGCGGGCGGCAGGGGATATAGCCCAGGCAATCAAGGCGGCGGCGCCGGAGATGAACCCGTCTATGATGACGGGGCGGTGTCCGGCGGCTGCGCCGAGCATGGCGCCGGCGAGGACGCCAATCTCGAACCCGCCGATCTTGGTCAGGACGTCCATGCCGTCGCGGCGGTTGGGCAGGTTGACGTCGAGGGCCCGGCGGACCACGTTAATCTTGTGCAAAAGGCCGGGGTCGTCCAGGCCGGTGCCCCGTCCGGTGGTGATTGCGGGGTCAACCACGGCGATGACGGCGGTGATGGCGCTGGAAGGGGTGGTATTGCCGATGCCCATTTCTCCGCAGGCGATGAGGTCGGCGCCCTGGGCAATCTGTTCCTGGGCGGCGGTGATTCCGGTTTCCAGGCATTGCACGGCCTGGGCGGTGGTCATGGCGGGGCCCCGGGCCATGTTGGCGGTGCCGAGGGCGACCTTGGCGTTGCGAAGCTGGGGATGGGGCGGGAGTTCCGCGGCGACACCGGCGTCGAGAATGACAATTTCGGCCCCGGCGTGGCGGGCCAGGACGTTGATACCGGCGCCGCCCCGCAGGAAGTTGAAGACCATCTGGGGGGTGACTTCCTGGGGATAGGCGCTGACGCCTTCGGCGACGACGCCGTGGTCACCGGCGGCGAGGATAACCGCCTTGCGGCGAATCCGGGGTATTTCCTGGCCGAGCATACCGGCCAGAAGGATGGAGATTTCTTCCAAGCGGCCGAGGCTGCCCAGGGGCTTGGTGAGGGTGTCCTGGCGGGCCCGGGCGGCGGCCATTGCGGCTTCGTTCAACGGCTGGATTGCCGCCAAGGTCTGGTCGATCAGGGGGGAAATTGGCATGGCGGGGCCTCCAGTTCTTAGAATTCAATCCCCGGCTGGGCCTTGATACCGCTGTTGTAGGGATGCTTAATCACGTTCATTTCGGTCACCAGGTCGGCGAACTCGACCAGGCCATCGGGGGCGTGGCGGCCCGTGATGATGACGTGCTGCATCACCGGGCGGCTGCCGAGGACTTTAACGACGTCTTCGACGGGAATCCAGCCGTAGTGCATGGGGTAGGTGAACTCGTCGAGGATGACCACGTCGTATTCTCCGGCGGCGATCACCTCTTTGGCGTCTTCCCAGAGGGCGCGGGCCAAGTCGGCGCTCTGTTCCAGGTTTTGGGAGCGCCAGGTGAAGCCGTCGCCCATGGCGCGGACGGTGACGCCGATTTTTTGGGCGGCCCGTTGCTCGCCGAAGTTGGCGGTGGTGTGCTTGATGAACTGGAGCATGACCACTTTCATGCCGCGTCCCCAGGCCCGGAACAAAACGCCCATGGCCGCGGTGGTCTTGCCCTTGCCGTTGCCGGTGTTGACGATAACCAGGCCCTTGTTGATGCGGGGGCCCTTAACCGATTGAGGGCCGGGTTCCGGTTGCTGGTTGGTGGTCATTTTCCGCTCCTGTAATTGCTCCCCGGGAAGGGGATTGTTTGGCGGCGGTCCGGGGCTGCCCGGGCCGCCCATTGGTTGGCTGGGTTAGAGACTAGCCGGTATGTTGGGCGCAGGTTTCGACGAACCGGCGGGCCAGGGATGGTTTGCTGCCCAGGTGGATATGGATGTAGGACGCCCACACGCTGCCCATCTGGAAACCTTCGTTGCGCCCGTCCTGGTCGATGACCTTGTAGGCCGAGCTTTCGGGCCCGGGGGCCTGTTCCAAGACGGACCAGTGGAACTCGTGACCCCGGACGCGCTCGCCCCGGGCCAGCAGGGGGCTGTCGGACTGGGACTCGACCTCCCGGTAGCCGAGGTGAAGATGTCGGCCGTCCATGGATGATACCACCGGGATGGCGCCGACCATGGGGAACTGGGTGCCTTCCAGGTCGGAGAGGCTTTCGCCCAGGTACATCAGGCCGCCGCATTCGGCGTAGACCGGGATCTGGCGGGCCACGGCTTCTTGCATTGCCCGGAGCATGGGGGCGTTTTCGGAAAGCTCACGGGCGAACATTTCCGGGAAGCCGCCTCCAATATAGATGCCACCCACACCCGGGGGCAAGGCGGCGTCTTCCAGGGGGCTGAAGGGGGCGAGTTCGGCGCCCCAAGCCTCCAGCAAGTCCAGGGAGTCCTGGTAGTAGAAGCTGAAAGCCTTGTCGCGGGCGACAGCGATTCTGGCCCGCTTGGGCTGGGATTCGGTGGGGAAGACCTGGGGCGGGACCGGCGGCGGTTGAGCGGTGGCGGCAAGTTGAAGGACGCGGTCCAGGTCGATGGTCTCTTCGACCTGGTTGATGATGGCGTCGTACCACTGGCGGACGACGGTGCCCTCGACGGTGGGAATCAGTCCCAGGTGGCGTTCCGGCTGCTCGAATTCGGTACGGCGGGGCAGGTAGCCCAGCACCGGGAGGCCGGTGGTGGCTTCGATCTGGGGCTGGCAGAACTCCAGGTGGCGGGGCCCGCCGACGCCGTTGAGCACGACTCCGGCGATGCGGAGGTCCGGGTCGAACTGCTGGAAGCCGAGGACCTCGGCGGCGACGCTGCGGGCGACCTTGGAAGCGTCGGCCACCAGGATGACCGGCGCGTTCAACAGCTTGGCGAGTTGGGCGGTGGAGCCCTCTTCAGTGAGGCTGGAATGGCCGTCGAAAACCCCCATTACCCCTTCGATAATTGAGACCTGGCCCTGGGCTCCGGCCCGTTGGAACAACTCGGAGACCGTGGGGTGGGGCAGGAGCCAAGTGTCCAGGTTGCGGGAGGGGACACCGCAGGCCAGTTGGTGGTAGGACGGGTCAATGTAGTCGGGCCCGGCCTTGAAGGGCTGCACCCGGTAGCCGCGCCGGGTCAGCGCGCCCATGATGGCGGAGGCGATGGTGGTCTTGCCGACGCCGCTGCGGACGCCGGCGATGACGACGGCGGGGGTCACGGTTCCCGCTCGGTTACGTTGGCTTTTTGGGGGGAGGACATATTTCTAGCCGCCCACCTTTACGGTGCCGCCGTACTTTTCCATAAGGGCCATGAACATATTGTGGCGGGGCTGGTTGGTCTCGTCGTTGTCCGACTTCCGCAGGTAGATACGCATCAGGGTTTCCTGGTCCTGGTCCTTGAACCAGAGGGAATAGCTGGGCAGGTCCTGTTCGTTCATGCGGTGGATGAACTGGATTTCGCGGACCATTTCCAGGTTAAGGTGGAGGTGGGTGCCGTCGCCGGCCATGAAGGTGACGACGTCGCCCTTTTCGGTGAACCGGACGTCATCGAGGTTCATGTAGACCTCGGCGGTGCTGGCGGTGTTGGAAATCATCACCACCACCTCGTTGAAGCCCACGCCCTCGGTACCCTTCTGGCACTCTTCCATCAACTCTTGAATCATTTACGGGCCTCCTCAGTTGGCCTGCTTAACTTCCTGGCCCCATTATCGTTCCAACGGGGGATGATTGCCACCGGCGGGGAGGTTGCTGCGGACGAACTCGTCCAGGTCTGGGGGAATTCTGGAGAACTCGACGACGCCCCGGCGGGTGATGGCGGCGCTGCCGTTGAGGGAGCCGAAGAGCTGCTTCTCCCCACTCCAGCGGCGGGCGACGTCGATGCGGGGTCCGAAGGTGCAGCCGAAGATGCAGTTGCAGGGGGTAATCTGGGCCACTTCAGCCAGTCCCTGACGGTCCACGGAGGCCTGGAGCCCGGCCAGCAAGTCCAGGCCGTTGCGGCCGTCGACCTCGAGGTGGAGGCACCGGCGGGGGTCGATGCAGACTATGAAATTTACCTGGTTACCGGACATGCTCACCGCTGCCGATGGAGGTTAAATGAGATTGTTGGCGGGAGGCGGCCGGGGGTTTCCGCCTTGGCCCAGGGGGCCTGGCCGGCGCCGGGGAGGAGGTCCGGCGCCGGCCAACGGAGTCACCCGCCGCCTCCGCCAACAGGGGAATCGGGTTTAGGCAATAAAAAAACCCGGCCCTTCGGTCGGGTTTAGCATCACCAAACTCGAACACCTTTCCGCGAAGGGTATCAAGTGGCGCCTAAAGGCAGGTCTCCTGACTTCTGGCTTTTGCCGATTCCATCCGGTCTTCCCAGCCCGTTGGGGAAAGTGACGCGGTAAAAGGATGGAGGGGTAATCTTGCCAGTTACAGTGGCGGGACCGTGCCGGAGTTTCACCGGCTTCCCTTTTCAGCCCCCGATGCGGGGCCACCTTCAGGCTTCTTTGGTTGTTAAGGTTGTTGCCTTCCTGGATTGGGTGGGCAACTGCTGGAGATTATATCCCAGGGGGAAGGGGGCGTCAACGGCGGTTGTTGGGGGATGGACCCTTACGATAATTTCCATTGGGCAACCGCGGTCCAGGAGATACTTGTCATTCTTGGGGGTTTGGGACGGAGAATTTGGAATAATTCGGTTCTTGGGGCGTTTCTAGGGCAGGGATTTTAGACCCCTCGCTCCGCTCGGGGTGACAGAGTGGGTCAGGGCGCCAACCGACAGCCACTGGTCGCGGGACGGGAAAGTTTCACTTCCTCGGCGGACATGCCGGTAACTTGGATGTAGAGGGCGTCGGGGCAAAGTTCAATGTCCTCTCCCCAGGCGATGGCTCCGTGAGGCGCGATATACACCGAATCAAAGGAGGATGGTTCGGTCCAGGTTTGGAATACCCCTTTGCCGGCCAGGTGGGAGAGGTCGACGAGTCCTTCGATACCATCGGAGTACCTGAGCCATATTCGGAATTGCCCTCTTGGTTGGACTTCGGTGGGACGAGGCAACATTGCTCCTCCGGCGTTGGGCAAACGGGACCGTTTTTGATTGACGGTTTCCCCGGATAAATTGTGACTTGGCAGTTGCTCATTATACACGCCCACTCCGGCGAAGCCGGCCGCAGGCGATTGTGGAATTAGGAGTCAACGGTATAATTCTCCCACGGAACCCGCCCCCAATAATGCCCGATATTGAGGAGATAAAAATGCCCACCTATACGTACACATACGACCATATTCACGTCCGCACCAAGGACCCGGAAGGGATGGCCGGCTGGTTTGAGACCATGTTCGGCGCCACGGTATTGCGGCTGGTTCAGAGCGACGGCGTGCCCCGGGTGGACCTGGATGTGAACGGCCTAGCCATTTTCATCGCCACGGTGCCGCCGGAAGAGCACATGGACGCGAACCCCCGGGACCCGCATCTGGGGCTGGACCACTTCGGCTTCCGGGTGGATGACGTGGACGGAGCGGTGGCGGACATTAAGAGCAAGGGGGGCGACATTTGCGTGGAGCCGAGGACGATACGCCCCGGCGTCCGCATTGCCTTTGTGCGCGGGCCGGACGATGTTCGCATCGAACTGCTGCAACGGGACGGTTCCGGGCTGATGGAGCCGCAACCCCACTCCCACTAGGGCAGGACGAACGCAAAGTCAGGTAATTCTGAGGGAAAGGGACGCTTGCTAGGCCAGTCCAACCTGGATTCCCGTCTACGCGGGAATGACGATAGGTGTTTGTATGGACTTTGCAATCGTCCTGCCCACTAGGGAGAGGGGCCTAGAAGTCCCGGTAGCGGCGGGAAGCGAAAACCCAGGTCAGGGCTCCGGCGGCGATCCCGAATATTCCGGCTCCGACCAGCACCCAACCCAGCAGGGTTATGAGGAAGTCGATAAGGGGAGTGAGCAGAATCACGCCCAGGGCCAGCAATAGGATGCCGCAGCCCACCGAGGCCCGGGGGCCGTTCATGTCGAAACGGTAAAGCACGCCGTTGCGGTTATCGCCGCAGGGTGTAGGTTGCCTCGGTTTCCACCACCCGCTCTTCCTGGGTTAGCTTGGCCAGGTGGGTGCGGACGTTGCGGGCGGCGGCGCCTTTGAGGTTCTTACGGAGATTCTTGGGGTAGACGGCGGAGACGATTTCGTCGACGGTGGTGGCTCCTTGGGCCAGGGCCGCCATCACCTGGTCTTCCCGGCCCTGACGGTGGGCGATTTGCTGCTGGATGCGCTGCTCGCCCCGAATGATGGTGCTGCCGTGTCCGGGGCAGACCACCTGGGGACGGGTCTGGGCCATGCGGCCCAAGGAAGTCAGGTACAGTTTCAGGTCGCGGACGCTGGACGAGGAATTTCCCAGCAGGTTGTCACCGCTGAAGAGGACCCGGTCGGGGCGGAGGAAATAGCAGACGTGGTCCTCTTCATGCCCCGGGGAGAACAGGGGCCGCAGGGTGGCTCCGCCGCCGGTGGTCAAGACCTCGCGGGCCTTGAGAGGGACCACTGAATTTCCCCCCAGAATGTGCTGCAACCGGGGGGCCAGCTTGGGATGGCAGCGGACCGGGCAGTCCATGGCTTCTTGCAGGCGGTCCAACCCGCCGATGTGGTCGCCGTGGCCGTGGGAGATGAGGATGGCGGAGATGCGGGGCCGGCCCAACTCCTGGTAGTAGTCCAAAATCTGGCGAGTCCAGGCGCGGTAGGGTTCCCCGCTGTCGATCATTACCATGTGGTCGCCGGGGTCGCCGACGAAGTAGATCTGGGTGCCGCCGGGGTGCATGGCGCCGAAGGTGTTTGGGTCTTCCAGGATGTGGGTGCTGTAGACGTGCTGGGTAATTTGCATTTGGGAACCTCTGTTGGGAGAAACGGGTTGTTTTTGGTGGGTGGCGGGATGGTAGCGTTGAGTTAACGGGCCCGTCAATCCCGGGGGAGGGTTTGTTGGGTGGTGATTTTAGACCCCTGCTGTGCTCGGAGTGGCCCTTCGACAGGCTCAGGGCGAACGGATGGCGGTTGGGGTGATGGAGGGTGGCATAGGGTTTGTTGGGCGGTGTGCTATTATTCCCAACGTTGATTTTTGTGCCTGGGGGCCGGTTTTGCCGGCCCGAGCTTGAGAGGGTGATGCCCCACCTTAGATAAAGTTGGCCGGGGGTTGTTGCGGCCCGCCCCTGCTCCTCGTAGTTCCGGGCAGTTCCGGGCAGTTCCGGCGGGTTAGGCTTCCTCCTCGCCCAACTCGGCGATAATTTGGGGGAGGTCGCGGCTGAACGCCCCTTTGCTGAGGACGACGTCGCAGCCCAGGGACAGGGCCTGCTCCATTGTCGCCAAGTCTTCGTGGGGGCCGAAGGCGACCACCTGGAGGCCTTCCTTGTCGGACTGGACCCCTTTCAGGACGGCCTGCCAGGTCTCGGATTCCCCTTCCAGGTCCAGCAGCACCAGGGCCGGTTTTTGGTTGTTGAAATGGCGCCAGAAGGCCTCCTCGGTGGAGGCCCGCAGGGTTTCCATTCCCAGGGACTCGGTAAGATTTTCCACCCGGCCAATGAAGACCAGGTTCTGGCCCACCAACACGACTGAGTTAGCCATTTTAGCCCTCCTTAAGGTGGCGGCCCAGCAGGTCGATAGCCGCGCGGGCTGCACCGTGTTTGTTTTCGTCGCGGTCTCCGAGGACCCGGATTTCCACGGCGGCGTCGCGGCCGTCCTTGGCGGCAAACCCGACCCAGAAGGTGCCGATGGGCAGGCCGGAGTGGCCGGCGGCGGGACCGGTGACGCCGGTGGTGGAGATGGCGTAGTCGGTGCCGGTAAGCTCACGCACGCCCTTGGCCATGGCGATGGCCATTTCTTCGCTGACCGAGCCCTTGGTGTCGTAAAGCTCGTCGGACACGCCCAACACGCTCTGCTTCAGCCCGCCGGTGTAGGCGATGACGCCGCCGGGGAAGAACTGGGAAGCTCCGGGGATGGTGCCCAAGAGGTATCCCACCAGCCCGCAGGTGCAGGCTTCGGCCACCGACACCGTTTGTTTGCGGTGGAGCAGAATTTCGGCTACTTCTTTTATTTCCATTAAATCCTCTCTTTTGCTGATGCGTGAATGAATCCCTAAATTTTCGTTTCCCTTACCCCTGGATTCCCGCCTGCGCGGGAAAGACGAAGGGGCAGGGACCTGTTTAGCAAATCGTTCACGCATTCAGTAGTTGGTTCATGGCAGGTATTTCACGGTTTTTGGAGCAGCAGGAAAAATTCCTGGTTGCCCGCGTCTCCCTGGATGGGGGAGGCGCACAGGTGGCAGACCCGCAAGTCCTGTTGCGAGGCCCAATGGATGGTGTTGCCCAGGATTCGGGTGTGGACCAAGGGGTCTCTGATGACCCCGCCGCGGCCCACCTCTCCCTTCTGGGCTTCGAACTGGGGTTTGACCAGGGCCACGAGGTAGTGCCGGGGCTTGAGGTGGGAAAGCACCGCTGGGATTACCAGTTGCAGGGATATGAACGAGACGTCCAGGGTGATGATGTCCACCGGCTGGGGCAAGTCAAAGGGATGGCGGGCGTTGACCTTTTCCAGCACCGCCACCTGGGGATGTTCGCGGAGCCGCTGGTGGATTTGGCCGTAGCCCACATCGACGGCGTAGACTTGGGTTGCGCCGTTTTGCAGCAGGCAGTCGGTGAAGCCGCCGGTGGAGGCCCCCACGTCCAGGGCCACTTGCCCGGTTACATCCAGGCCAAAGGTCTCCAGGGCGTGGGCGAGCTTGACTCCGCCCCGGCTCACGTAAGGCAACGTTCCCCGCACTTCCAGGGGGGCGTCTTCGGGGACGGCGCTGCTGGCCTTCATCACCCGGCCGGAGGGGGCGAAGACCAGGCCTTCCATAATCATGGTCTGGGCCTGTTCGCGGCTTTCGGCCAACCCCAACTCGGTGAGGAGAACGTCGGCCCGCTTGCGGCGGCTCTTAGGGGGCATCTTCCACCCGTGATCCTCCAAGGAGCGTTACTGCCGGAAGGTGGGGTGACCGGTGGGTGTACAACATTGCCGGAGGAAGGACTACTCGCCGATGAAGTTGGGGAGGCGTTTCTCGAGGAAGGCCCGGTACCCCTCCAGGTAGTCCCGGGTATCGAACTGGGCCAGGGGGAGTTGGGCCTCTTCGGGGGTTAAGTCGTTGATGGAGGCCTTGTTGAGCACCTGGTTCATGGTGCGTTTGTTGACGGCGTGGGACAGGGGCGCGAGGCGGGCGATGTCTTCGGCAAGCCGGTAGGTGCAGCTTTTCAGTTCATCCTGGGGCACCACCTGGTTGACCAGCCCCATCCCCTGGGCTTCTTCGGCGTCCAAGAGACGGCCGGAAAGGAGGATGTAGAGCGCGTTGCCCTTTCCCACCAGGTCGACCAGGCCCCGCATTTCCCGATGGCCGATGGTTATTCCCAGGCGGGCAACGGGGATACCCAGCTTGCTGCCCTGGGCGGCGATGCGGAGGTCGGTGGCTACCGCAATCTCGCATCCTCCGCCGGCGGCGAACCCTTGAATCATGGAGATGGTGGGGGTTTCCAGTTGGGCCAGGGTCTCCAGAAGCCCGTCCACGGCGCGGTTGTAGACGAGGCCCTTGGCGGAGTCGGAACGGTACTCCTCGAAGTCGGCGATGTCGGCGCCGGCGGAGAAAGCCTCTTCCCCGGCGCCGGTGAGGACCACCGCTCTGATGTCTCGGTCGGCGTCCAACTCGGCGAAGAGGCGGGCCAACTCGCCCCACATGGCGAAGTTGATGGGGTTGCGTTGGCGGGGGCGGTTGATGGTAACGGTGGCCAGTGGGGGTTGGCGGTTGAGGAGGATGTAATCGGACATAGGCTGGCGGGCGTTCCTAAATGGGTGTTTGGGGGATGGGGTTAGCCTACTGCCGGGGTAAGGAGGTGTCAACTTGGGGCGGGGGGTGATTCGTCCTTTGACGGGGCTCAGGATGACTCACCAATTCTGAACACTTGCCTTTGATTGTCGTTGCGGGGAGTTTTGTACGACCAATCCGGGGGCAAACCGGCTGGCGGCGATGGATTTTAGATTCCTCCCTACGGTTCGGAATGACAGGTAGGGGGGTGGGAATGCCCCCCCTCGATAGCGCTCAGGATGAAAAGGCTCACCATGAAAGCTCAGGATGATGGCTCACCGTGGGCGGTTGGTGACAGGGCGGCGGGGCGGGGAATATACTGGCGCCGTTGGACTAAACATAACGGGAGGGTAACGGTTATGAGTTGGGATTTTGAGCTAGTCGCCGGCCCCTATGGGGGCACCACTGAAGGCCCGGTCTGGGATGGTGAGGCCGTCATTTTCACCCACATCCCCGGCTGCCGCCTGATGCGCTACGACCCCAAGAGCGGCGAGACTACCGAGCACTTTACCGACGTCAACTTCGTCAACGGCCTCTGCTTCGACGTTGCCGGCAACCTCTTCGGGTGCCAGCAGGGAGGCCGCCGCATCGTCCGGTTTGAGAAGGACGGGCAGACCATAACTTCCCTGCCTCACCGGCTGGACGGCAAACGGCACAACAACCCCAACGACCTGGTGGTCGACCGGGCGGGCCGCGTCTGGTTCACCGACCCGTACAGCGGCATCGGCGACAGCGGGCCGCAGGAATTGGACCACATGTCGGTGCTGAGGTTAACCCCCAGCGGTGACGGACAGTACGAGTTGTCGCGGGCCACCACCGACATCAGCCGGCCCAACGGAGTTTTGATTTCCCGGGACCAGAAGACCCTCTACGTGGCCCAAAGTGACTACGGGTTGGAGGCCAGGCGGGAGCTGCGGGCGTACCCCATCAACGACGACGGGTCATTGGGCGATTATGTGACGCTGCATACTTTCGGGATTGACCACCGGGGGGCCCAGCGGGGCGTCGACGGGATGACGCTGGACACCGATGGGAACATCATCGCCTGCGCGGGCTGGGAAGCCGGCGGGCCGGGGCCGATGCTGTATGTCTTTTCGCCCCAGGGGAGGGTGTTGGAGACGCATCCCATCCGGTCGGAGCGGGCGACCAACTGCTGCTTTGGCGGCGCTGATATGAAGACCATCTACGTCACCACCGGCGGGGGGCATCTGTTCCGAGCGAGTACCGACCACACGGGTTGGATTATGTGGCCGTAAATTCCCCGTCCGGGGCTAAATGGGCAAAAAAGGGGACTGCACCAACCGGTGCGGTCCCTCGTCTTTTGCTGGAAACCGGGTTACAGGGTCCGTTCCGGGCTGGGGACCAAGCGGTGATTGGTGGTGTCGGCGATTAGGTTCAAACTTTGCAGGGAAGTTGCGCCCAGCAAGTATTGGTTTTCCGGCCCGAAGACTACCGGGCTGGTCATTTCGAGGCCGCCGACTCTGAAACGGGCTTCTCCCCAGCCGTATATTTTTGTCGTGCCGTCGGCCAGTTTGAAGGTCAGCTCCTGGTCCGGCGAGAGATGAAGTTCCTGGGTAAGGAGCGAGGCGGGCATCATGGAGTAGGACGCGCCGGGTTTTACCAGAGCTTCGACCCAGTGAAACTCGCCGCTGGCCGGGTGGGCGATTTCGATCCATTGGCGGAAGGTTTCCACGCTTTTGTTCTCCGTTTGCCTTGGGTTGTTTGTGTGCCTTTGCCGTTAACTGCGAGGGTTAAAGGGTCCGTTCCGGGCTGGGGCCCAAGCGGTGGTTGGTGGTGTCGGCGATTAGGTCAAAATTTTGCAGTGAAGTTGCGCCCAGCAAGTATTGGTTTTCCGGCCCGAAGACCACCGGGCTGTTCATTTCGAGGCCGTCGACTCGGAAACGGGCTTCTCCCCAGCCGTAAATTTTCGTGGTGCCGTCGGCTAATTTGAAGGTCCGTTCCCTTTTCGGAGATAGGTGAAGTTCCTGGGTCAGCAGAGAGGCGGGCATCATGGAGTAGGACGCGCCGGTGTCCACGAGAGCTTCGACCCAGTGAAAATCGCCGTTGGCGGGGTGGGAGATTTCGATCCATTGGCGGAAGGTGCCCACGTTTTTCTGCTCCATTTGCCTTGGGTTGAGTATATGCTTTCCTGGTGGGGGTTGTCTTTAATGTTAGGGGTAACTGGAGGGGGTTTTAATTATTCCGAACCACCAACCTGTCATTCCGAACCGTAGGGAGGAATCTAAACTCCATCGCTGCCAGCGGGTTTGCCCCGGACTAGCCCCCTCAAACTCCCCACGACGACAATTGTTGTTGGAAGGCAAGCAGCCGTCCCCGGCATAACTGCGGCGGGGATTGGAATCCGGGGTTGGGGATTGTAATGGGCAGGGAGTTTAGATTCCTCCCTACGGTTCGGAATGACAGGTTGGTGGCGGGGCAAGAAAACTTGCTTGGGGTTGGTCTCCATAATAAGATACCCCCACTATTGTTTCCGGAGAGTTGAGTCCAACATGAAAGCAGCCAGATTGGTGGGCCCCAAGCAGTTCGAGTTCCTGGACGTGGAAACCCCAACTCCCAACGACGGCCAGTGTCTGGTCAAATTGGAGCGGGTTTCGGTTTGCGGCAGCGATATCCGCAACCACTACGGGCCCATCAAGCCCGAAGAAGAGTACCCAATGGACGCCGGTGTTCCGTGCCATGAGGTGGCGGGGGTAATCGTGGAAAGCAAGACCGATGCCTTTCACGAGGGCCAGCGGGTCATTGCCATACCCTATCGGGGGGGTGGGGGCCTGTGCGAGTACCTGCTGTCGGACCCCAGCCGCATGGCGCTGCTGCCGGCCGATGGGCCGTTGGACGAATGGGTCATGTGCCAGCCTTCGGGCACTGTCCTTTATTCTTGCAAGCAGATGGGCAGCGTGTTGGGCAAGAACGTGCTGATCCTGGGCCAGGGCAGCATCGGACTGAGCTTCACCATGCTGGTCTCGCGCATGGGGGCGCGCAGCGTGATGGTGTCGGACTTGCTGGACTACCGGCTGGAGAAGTCCAAGGAGTTCGGGTCCACCCACCAGATTAACCCCGACAAGCAGGACCTGACCGAAGCGGTGCAGGAAATTACCCGGGGCGTTGGCGCGGACGTCACGGTGGAGGCGGCGGGGTACCCGGACACCTTCAACCTGGCGTTCAGCCAAATCCGGCAGTTCGGCACGGTGATAATTTTTGGCATCCAGAGCGAGACCTACGTGCCCCTGGAGCACAACTACCTGATGGAGCGACAGCCGCACATCATTCCCACCACCGGGGCGCGGAGCGGCGATCCGGTGTCGCAGATTCAGGACATGGTGGACCTGAAGGCGAGGGGGTGGGCCGACCCGGGGAAGCTGATCACCCACCAGATGGGGTTGTCGTCGGTGCAAAACGCTTACGATATGTACGAGCAGCGTGAGGACAACATCATCAAGGTGGTGATGGACGTTACGCAGTAACGGGCTGGGAAAGCGCCGGAATCGGCGAAATCAACCGTTGTTGCCCTTGTCATAACCTGCGGTTCCGCAGGTAAACTACCTTCCAGGTCCAGAACGGGACGATTGCAAAGTGATGTAATTCTCAGGGGAAGGGACGCTTGCCAGGCCAGGTGCAACCTGGATTCCCGCGCAGGCGGGAATGACGATAGGTGGCGGGAATGACGGCAGGTGTTGGTAGGGACTTTGCAATCGGCCTGTAGGTCCCGAAGGGGGTAGCGTGTGGACGTTGCGGAACAAATAAAGCTGGTGCGGGAAAACCTGGCCCTGGCCCTGGGTTTTTTGGACGCCGCCAAACAGGGCATCATTGGGGCCAGGTTCATACCCCGGGACCCGGGCGAGGAGTCCGGGAACCGGCGGTTCGACCCGACGGAGCCGTTGCACGTCCACGATCCGGGGAGCTTGGTACGCTGCGTCAACAACCAGGTCCGCGCCGCCTTTGCGCTTTCGGCCATTCAGACCAACCGCGTGTTGGAGCCGGTCTACAGCGACGCCCGCTTGGAAGACCCGGAACCGGACCGGCAGGCCGCCCGCTGCATCCTGCACCTCATCAGCGGGACGGTGGAAGCCGGCCTGCTGGAGCCGGTCTGGGTGTGCCCGCCGGAGTACCGGCGTGTCTTCGCAGTCGAAGAGGCCCGGTTTACGCTGGATGCCGCTGCCCTGGAGGGGAAGGAAGTTTGTTGGGACGACTTCGGCGGGCTGAACAAGTACCTGGACCTGCTGGAGTATTGCGGGAACCTGGCCGTTGAGGCGCCGTCCATCGCGGCCGAACCGGGACCGGAGCCGGTGATGGAAACTCCCGTTGAAAAACCGGTCCCGCACCGGCCCCGGGCCGCCAAAGGGCCGGGGACCGACTCGGTGGCGGTATATGTGGAGACGCGGTGCGAATTGGGTGACAGCGAAATGATCATCGCCAAAGACCTCTACGCCGCCTACCAGGAATATTGCGGGGAAGAAGGTTGGAAACCCGAGGGGCAGCGCGGCTTTGGGATGCGCTTAACGGCGTTGGGATTTGAACGGCGCAGGCGGGGAAAGGGGAAGCACTGGTGGATGGGGTTGTCACCCGGCCGGTCGTTGGCGGGAGTTTAGCCGGGGGTTATCAGGGTTGCCGCCGGGACCGGGCGGCCGTTAACGGCGTCAACAACCCGGCTGGCCGGGATTGCCGCAGCAGAGATTCCGGTTCTTGACTCTCAGCAACAAATTGATTACCAGGCGCAAAGCCATTTTCGGGAAGGGCATGGGTTGGCGCAGGTTTCCCAGGGGCGGGGGCAGGTGGTCGTGTTGGTGTCCCATGAGTCTATTGTACCCCAACCACACCGCCTGAGCCTGTCGAAGAGGGGCATTCAACCCCCCGTCTGTCATTACGACCCCCCTCCCTGTCATTCCAAACCGTAGGGAGGAATCTAAACTCCCGGCCCAACACAGTCCTCAACCCCGGATTCCTGCCCACGTCGTAGTTACGACGGGCAGGGCAGTTTGCCCTCCCACGATAAATTGGCGGCTAATTCTTAATTTCGAGGACGCTGGGCGTTTTGATTGTTGTTGGGGGGTTGGGGCGGCGAATCCGGGGGGCAAACGGGCTGGGGGCGATGGATTTTAGATTCCTCCCTGCGGTTCGGAATGACAGGTAGGGGGGGTCGGAACAATTAAAATGCCTGGTTCTGGTATGGCGTAAGTGTTCAGAGTTAAGGGGTCATCCTAACATTACCCCGTCATTCCGGCCTTAAGCCGGAATCCAGAATGGTCCGGGAGAGACCAGCGTTCGAATTGCACGGGATTCCTGGATTCCGGCTCAAGGCCGGAATGACGGACCTTGGGTTGGGCTACCTCCTCAATTGTGAACAGTTACATAGTATGCCAGGGTCTTTTCATTCTCCGGCAGTATAAGCAATGCCGAGCAGGGCGAAGGCTTGGGAGACCTGCGCCGGGTGACGGCGCAGGGCAGCGGCTACGTTGTTATGGCCCGCCCAACGCACCAAGGTGGTCGTCAGGTTGCGTAATGCTGCCATCACCTGGGGCGCGCTACCGGTTCTCACCTGAGAACGGTCTTCGTCAAAGGTGACGTCCCTTACCCAGTGCACCCGGTTTTCGATGTGCCAGTGCTCCCGAAGTATCTCCAATAGACGGTCCGCTCCGGCAGCGGTTGGAGAGAGACTGGTCACCGCATAGCTCACCGCCACCTGACTCCGGCCTTTCACTATGCGCCGCCGCTCCAGCCGGCACACCTGTCGCAGGTGCGGCCACGCTTCCCCCACCGTTCCGGCGCTGCCCGCATAGCCGTTTAACTCCGGGTCGGCCAAGGCCCACAGTTCCCGACGCTCCCGCCGTCCGTGACGCTGCTTTGGCCGGGCATCCACCCACGCCGTCAGCGTTGCCCCGCGCACCCGCCACTCCTGCTCCTGCCACGGGGACACCCTTGGCCCGTTGCCTTCCTCAGTTTCCAGTGGGGGAAAATGCTTCCACCAAGTCTTGGTGCAAAGTGGGCTGATTCTCTTTCACCGGCAACAGGTAGTCCCCGCCCCCGGCCACAATCTGCTGGCACACTTCCCGTTGCCTCAACAGAGCGTCTGCCACCACTACCCGGCCTTCCAGAGGGACCTGCCCCAGCACTTTTCTGGCCGCCGCCAACTCCTGACCCTTGCCTGGCGCGGCTACTTGGGCCAACACCGCCCCGCTTCCGGCAGCATAGGCTGACACCAGATGCACCCCGGGTATCTCTTGCCCGTGTATCCCCCGCAGGGTCTTGCCGTCCAGGGACAGCGCCTCCCCACGCTCTAGCCCACTGTTGATCAGCCATTCCCGCAACACCGCCTCGAAGGCGTCCACGTCCAGGTCTTTGAACACCCGGTGGAAGGTGGCTACACCGGGCGTCTTCCCCAGCCTGAACCCCAGGAGTTGCCCCGTGGCGACTCCGTGGTCACGCCCCCACTGGGCTATGGCGTACAAGCTGCGGGCGCCGCACAGCATGGCGCAAACGGCCAGGCTCAGAATTGCCCCCAACTGGTGACGCCGGCCCTGGCTCTTGCGGTGGTCCGGGACCCGGTCCAAAGCTTCTCTTAACTCCATCATCCTCACCTCCCAGCTCTATTGCTTAAACTTTAAAACTTGTTTCAGAAAATGAAAAGACCCTGGGTCCGTAAGGGTGCCCGTCAGATTTTCGCGGGAGGTGGTAGGAGGGAGGTGGTAGGAGGGATGAAAGGGGTGGAGGGAGTGGGGTATGGTAGAAGATACGGAGCTAGCAAGAAGGGGAAGGGGAGCGATGTGGGATGAAGGGGTAGAGCGCAATTGGAGCCGAGTTGCTGAAGGGGTGATGTTGGAGATAAAGGAATGGCGGGAGCAGCATCCGAGGGCCAGCTTCACCGAGATTGAAAGTGCCGTTGACGGTCTTTGGGCCAAGGCGCGAGCCCGGATATTACAGGATGTGGCTCTGGCCAGCGATGCGAAGACCATCAGCGCTGAGGGAGGGGAAAGTTGCTCCCAGTGTTCCGAGTGTGGGGGCCAATTGAAGAGCCGTGGCGAGAAGGTCCGGAAGCTAAGCACCAGCCATGACCAGCGCATTGAACTCAAACGCAGTTATGGAGTGTGCCCCGCCTGTGGGACGGGGATTTTTCCCCCTGGATCAGGAATTAGGGATACTCTGAACAAGGCTTGGTTTGGCCTGAATTGTGGTTTCCGAGGTGCGAAGGCTGTGAGAACCGCAGTCCGGGAGTTGCTGGGCGGCACTCGGACACTTGCCTTTCGCCCCTGGAGGGACTGTGTTGGAGTCCGGCGCGGGCCCATATAGGGCCGTACGGACCTGTTCCAGGGCGCGCACTACGCCCCCGGTTGACCCTCCGCCGTCAGCAGGTTGCCGAAGCCGAACAGCAATGCCAAGCGTTCCGTGTTCTTCGCCAGTCCCCGGTAACGCACCTTGCCATACCCGAACAGCCGCTTCAGCCTCAGGAAGGGATGCTCCACCTTTGCTCTCACCGACGCCTTCGCCCTTTCAGTCAGCGCCTCTTCGCTCCCGGGCTCCAGCTTCCGACGCTGCCCCGGACGCATCGCCACCCGCCATTCCACCTCCAGCCCCAGGTTCTCCTCCCTCTTGTGAACCCCCTGATACCCAGCGTCGCCCCACACCACCGTCTCACTGCCGTGCAGCAGTTTGTGAGCCTCCGTAACGTCGTGTACGTTGGCCCCCGTCGCGCTCATGCTATGCACTATGCCCGTGTCGGCGTCCACCCCGATGTGCGCCTTCATCCCGAAATGCCACTGGTTCCCCTTCTTTGTCTGATGCATCTCCGGGTCCCACTCCCCGGTCCGGTTCTTGGTGGAGGATGGGGCCTCGATGATGGTGGCGTCCACGATGGTTCCCTCACGCAGTTTCAGTCCCTGGGACTCCAGGTTGGCGTTGATCTCCGCCAGAAGGCCCTGCCCCAGGCTGTGCTGCTCCAGCAGATGACGGAAGTTGAGGATGGTGGTCTCGTCAGGCAGGCGGCCCGAGAGCTTCAGCCCCGCGAACCGCCGCACTGGCTCGGACTCGTAGAGCAGGTCCTCCATGCCGGGGTCGCTGAGATTGTAGAAGAGCTGGACGCAGTGGACTCTCAACATGACGGACAGCGGATAGGGATGGCGTCCCCTTCCCGCCTTGGGGTAGAAGGGACGGAGTCGGCCCTCCAGCAACTGCCATGGAATCAGGCCGTCCATACGCTCCAGGAAAAGTTCCCGGCGGGTCTTGCGCTTCTTGCCTTGGTATTCCAGGTCGGCAAAGGTTGGTTGGTCCATATAACCTCATTCCCGGTCAGCATCAGGCTTTTCAGCTTAACTATGCCACATCGCCGCGGACTTGTTCAGAGTATCCTTAGGTCTGTTGCGCGGCCCCCTTACCCCCAGCCTGGTGGAAGACCTGGCGCTGCTCGGCAGTTGGTTGCCCTTTGGCCAAGCGGCGAAGAATGTCGGCCACTTCCGCCAGATAGAGGTATCAGAGGCTACGGCGCGCCGGGTCACTGAGCAGAGCGGGCAAGCCTATGTGGAGTTGCAAACGGAGGAGGCTGGGTTGCTGGAGGCGGAAATGAGGGAAGCGACTGCCGGGCCTGGGTTGCAGCAGTTGAGCGTGGACGGAGCGATGGTTCCCCTGTTAGGCGGGGAATGGGCTGAGGTGAAGACTCTGGCAATCGGGACCATTGATGAGGCTGACCGGAGCGGAGAGGCGCACGCCCGGGAGATGAGCTACTTTTCGCGGATGATGGACCACCGGAGCTTCGCCCGGCTGGCCACGGTGGAAACCCACCGGCGGGGCACGGAAAGGGCTGGGACCGTATGTGCGGTGGTGGACGGCGCGGATTGGCAGCAGAAGTTCATCGACCTGCATCGGTCGGACGCGGTGCGCATCCTGGACTGGTGCCACGGGGCGGAGCATCTGGCCCGGGCCGGCCAAGCTACTTTCGGAGCGGGGACTGCCGCCCTTAGCGAGTGGTTGGGGACCGAGTTGCACCAGTTGAAACACGGAGAGCCGGAACTGGTACTGCGCAGTCTCCGGGGCCTGTGCCGTAAGCTGGACCGGGACGGGGCCGGCGGGGATGACAGGCTCAAGACGGTCAAAGGCAGCCTGGGATATCTGGAGAAACGCCGCGGGCAAATCAGGTATGCCGGGTTCCGGGCCCAGGGGTATCCCATCGGCAGCGGGGCGGTGGAGAGCGCCAACAAGCTGGTGGTGGAGGCTCGGCTCAAAGGCGCTGGGATGCACTGGGCCCGGGAGCACGTAAACCCCATGGTGGCCCTGCGTACGGCGGTGTGCAGTGGCCGGTGGGAAGAGGTGTGGCCTCAGATCAGCCGGCGGCTGCGGGAAAAGGTTGGGGCGGGGCGAGAGACCAAGCCCAGCTCGAAGGAGTGCCCAGCGGGGAAGGAGGCTTCCGGGGCAGAGACCCCCCCGGAAGTCCGCCGGCCGGAAGTCCGCCGGCCGGAAGTCCCAAAGACAACGGTCCCTCCCCAGAGAAGTCCCACCGCCTCCCAGCGCCCAATCATCCCTGGCGCCGCGTGACCATTGGAAGAAGACCCCTCCCACCTACGCCCACGTAAAAACCCTACGCGAAAATCTGACGCACACCCGGTCCGTAACTGTTCAGACTTGATGAGTCGTTCACGCGGCCGAACCGTCATTCCGGCCCCCGTATCGGGTACGGGGCAGGCTTTGAGCCGGAATCCAGAGCGCTTTGTAGCAGGCAAGGTTGTTTATCCTCGCCATTTCTGGATTCCCGCCTGCGCGGGAATGACGGTTGGGGCACGGAATGACCCCTTGACTCTGAACAGTTACGGTGGTCCGATGGAGGTGGGGAAGTACGGGAGATATTGGCGGGTGATGCGACCTGATGGTTGAACGTTTGGAGCCATTTTTGTCGGGCCAGGATATTGCGGGGCTGGTGGCGCGGCTAGCGGGGGAAATCGACCGGGACTACCGGGGCCGGAGTCTAGCGCTGGTTGGCGTGCTGCGGGGCGGATTTGTGTTTCTGGCGGACCTAGCGCGGCAATTGGAGACCCCCGTGGGGCGGGTGGACTTCGTGCGGGTAGAGAGTTACGGGGATGGCATGGTCGGCTCGGGGAGGCCGCGGATTGTTCAGGGGGTGCCCCGGGACTCGATTGTTGGGCGGGACGTGGTGGTGGTGGAGGACATTGTGGATACTGGGGCGACCACGGCGGCAGTGCTGCGGTATTTGCGGCGGTCCCGTCCGGCGTCGCTGAAGCTTTGTTCGTTGTTGGACAAACCCTCCCGGCGGCAGGTTAGGGTGGAAGCGGACTATGTGGGGATGGCGATTCCCGACCGGTTCGTGGTGGGGTACGGGTTGGACCTGGACCAACGGTACCGGGACCTGCCGGGGATCTGGGTTGTGGAGGTACGGTAGCAGGGTTTGTAACTGTTCAGAATTAAGGGGTTAGCTCAACCCAGGATCCGTCATTCCGGCTCAAAGCCTGCCCCGTACCCGATACGGGGGCCGGAATGACGGTCTAATGTTGGGATGACTCCCCAAGTCTGAACGCTTACCAGGGTTTGAGTCTTCTGGTGCGGCCCCCGGTTGTGTGTTAGAGTTTCTGCTCTAACGCGGCGGGAAATCCCCGGTGTCGAAACAGAAATAATGGGGAGAGATTATCATGGCTGAGCAAATCGGTTTCGTTGGACTGGGAATCATGGGGAAGCCCATGGCCCGCAACCTGATGAAGGCCGGGTATGAGTTGACCGTTTACGACATTGTGGGGGAGGCGGTGGAGGAACTGGCGACGGAGGGGGCCACGGCGGCGTCTTCCAGCAGCGAAGTCGCGGAGAAGACCGACCAGATAATCACCATGCTGCCGGACTCGGCGGACTCGGAGCGGGCGATTTTGGGGCCCGGGGGAGTCCTGGAGGGCGCCAGGCCCAACTCGGTAATCATCGACATGAGTTCCATTGCGCCGTCCATGTCGCAGAAGATTTTTGCGGAGTGCGCCACGAAGGGCGTGGAGATGCTGGACGCGCCGGTTAGCGGCGGCGAACCGGGTGCCATCAACGCTACCCTGGCCATCATGGTGGGGGGGAAGCAGGAAGTCTTTGACCAGTGCTTCGACCTGCTGAAGACGATGGGCGGGAATGTAGTGCTGACGGGGGATGTGGGCGCGGGTAACACCACCAAGCTGGCGAACCAGATTATTGTGGCGGCCAACATTGAGGCGTTGAGCGAGGCCATGGTGCTGGCGCAGAAAGCGGGGGTGGACCCGGAGCGGGTCTTCAACGCCATCCGCGGCGGGTTGGCGGGCAGCGCGGTGATGGAGGCCAAGGCGCCGATGATGCTGGACCGCAATTTCCGGGCCGGCTTTAGGATCCGGCTGCACCAGAAGGACCTGCGGAACGTTTTGCAGACGGCCCAGGAGTTGAACGTGCCTTTGCCGGTGACGGCGTTGGTGCAGCAGATGCTGGGATCGCTGGTGAATGACGGCGACCAGGAGTTGGACCACGCGGCCATTTTGCATTTCGTGGAGAAACTGGCCGGCGTGGAGGTGAAGAAGGGGGGGTAACGGCGGTTTCCTTGCCGGCAAGATTATTGTTCGAGAACGCCGCGGCCCTTTGATCATCAAGGCCGTAAGCCCGAGCGGTTGAACGCCTCGGGGTATCTTGAGAACCGACGTTGCGCTTTCCCGGGCGGGGGTACCCATCCGTTTAACCGGCGAACGTTGGTCCCACATTCTTGAAAACCACCCCGAAATGTCCGACCGCAGGGCTGCGAAGAAGAACGCAACTATGGCCTTAAGAAATTTCCCTGAAAACCTCGCCCAGTACGTTAAGCCTGGTTACCGCGGTGCGGAATTCCCCAGGCAATCGGTTGTGGTCGTCTTACGACGAGGAAGGGGATGTACTTTACGTGCATTTCCGGGAGCCAACCGCCGCCACCGACAGCGAACACACCGATGAGGACATCATCGTCCGCTACGAAGGCGAGCAAGTAATCGGCCTGACCATCCTTCACGCCAGCCGGCGGTGACCTATCCCGCCGGTCCTCCCGCAATGGAATAGTCCGCAAAGAACCGAGACCGCCGGTTGAAGGCCCTGCGGCTAAACCCGTCCTTCTAGGAGTAGTTTCACCACCTGGGGGGCGAGTTCTTGGGCGCGCTCTTCCAGTTGGGGGCCGTTAACGTTGGTGATGGGGTGGGGGCAGACCAGGTAGGGGAAGTCGGGGACGCCCATGAGCCTGGTGTAGGCGCGGGCGGTGGTGGTGAACACCGAAGTGATGATGGTGGCGGTGGGCATTCCCTGCTGTTCCAGGGTAATTCCGTCGTGCAAACTGCCCGACGAGCAGCCCCCTCAATCGCCGACGCCGGCGATAACTATGTCGGCGTGGCGGTGCAGGTCGGCCACTATCTCCGGCACCGGCGGGAGGGATGCCGAGTGCTTCTTGGCGTAGAAGATGTCGGAGAACTCGTACTGTTCGTTGAGGATGCGGGCGATGGCGTAGAGGATGACGTCGGAGTTGGCCTTGGAGTTGTCCAGGAGGCCAAGGCGCTTGCCCCGCAGGTCGGAGGGGCGGGGGGCCAGGTCCAGGTTGATAAGGCCCGGATCGGCGCCGGTGGGGTCTACCAGTTGGATTGGAGATGTGGTCATGGCGTCCTCCCTTGCTGGGTTAGGGGTGGGGGTCGTTAATTTTCGAGGTGGTGGCAATCAAGCCGTAGTAGTTCATGATTAGTTCGCTGTAGATGCCGCTGTTGCCGCCGGCTTTGACGATGAGGATGTCTTCGGGGTGGTCGGCGGCGTAGACCCTGGCGTCGTGGTCGCCCGGCTCGACATCGCCGCGGATGTAGCCCAGTTGTTTTAGCTGGGCGCGGCTGCGGAAGGCCCTTTCCTGGAGGTATTTCTGCATGGCGGGGCGGTCCCAGCCCAGGCGTCCCAAAAGTTCGGAATGCCAGTGGCCGACGATCCAGAACCACTTGATGTCGCGGCCAAAGTAGACGGCCAGGCCGTGGGAGGCCATCCCCTCGGCGATGGAGTCCATCAGGCTTTCGCCGGTGGCGCCGTAGCGGTTGCCCAGCATTTCCGGGTCCTGGATGGAGGCGACGGTGACGGTGGAGTCTTCGGGCTGGAAACCCTGGGAGACGTGGAAGGGTTCCCAGGGACTGTTTTCTTCGTCCTCGCCGAAGCAGACGCCGTGCTTGCCCAGGGAGCCCATGCAGCCGCGGTCCAGGACGCCGGGCCGCTGCTCGAAGACGTTGATGAGGATGAGGCGGATGGCGCGGCCGATGGTGGCGTTGGCGCGGTTGCCGGGACTGAAGAGGTTGTCGGTGCAGTTGAGGCCCAACTTGTGGCGGATGGGGCCGTTGATGAGCATGAGAACGCCGACGGAGTTGGTCACCGCCGAAAGCTCGTGGATGCAGTTGGGGTCGTGGTCGAAGAGGGCCTGCATCGTGGCGAGAACGACGGGGAAATACTCGGGGAGGCAGCCGGCCATAACCGAGTTGGCGGCGGCCTGCTCGGCGGTGAGGACGCGGCGGCGGACGGGGACTTCGCCCAGGATGTGGTCGGGGGCCAGGCCCATGTAGTCGAGCATTTGTTGGACGCGCTCAACGGTTGGGGGGACCACCGGTAGGCCGTCGGTCCAGCCCCGCCGGAAGCATTCGTCTACGGCGTCGGAGGGATTGTTGATCTGGTGGAGAGGGGAACGGTTAGGTGTGGTCATAGGGCTTCCTTCGCAGGATAACGCTAGGAGAAAAACGGTGCCGAGATAAACGGGGCGCAAGGGTGTTGCGATGAGTCATTGTAACAAGGGAGGTTGGCGGGCTCAATGGAGACGAGGGACGATAAAGGCGGTTTCGCGTCGTGGGCCGGGTCTGGGAAGCGGGCGGTTTGGGGAAATGGGAATTAAGTTATATAATTCGGGCCAGGGAGTGGGCCGAAAGTACGCAACCGGGCGGGGGGCCTGGGCCGATTGTGGGGTTGGGCGTTATTTGTTGGGCGGTTTTTGGAGAGGGGAGTTCCATTTTGAACGCGGGGGTCCAGGATGTCTGACGCTAAACTTGACGAGCTGTGCATCAACACCATCCGGTTCTTGGCGGTGGATGCGGTGGAAAAGGCTCGTTCGGGACATCCGGGGGCTCCGATGGGGGATGCTCCCATGGCCTACGTCCTTTGGGACCGGTTTTTGAAGCACAATCCCAACGACCCAACCTGGCCCAACCGGGACCGGTTCATCCTCTCCAACGGCCACGCTTCGGCCCTGCTTTACAGCCTGCTGCACCTGACGGGGTACGAAATGTCCCTGGACGACCTGAAGAGTTTCAGGCAGTGGGGGAGCAAGACCCCGGGGCATCCCGAGTACGACCTGGCTTCCGGGGTGGAGTTGACCACCGGCCCGCTGGGGCAGGGGTTCGCCAACGGGGTGGGGATGGCGATTGCCGAGCGTTGGCTGGCCCAGCGGTATAACCGGCCCGGACACGAAATCATCGACCATCGGACTTACGCCATCGTTTCGGACGGCGACTTGCAGGAAGGGGTGGCGGCGGAGGCTGCTTCGCTGGCGGGGACGCTGGGGCTGGGGAAGCTGATCTATTTCTACGACGACAACGGGATATCCATTGAGGGCGATACGGACATCGCGTTCTTGGAGGACGTTGGGAAGCGTTTTGAAGCCTATGGCTGGCAGGTGCTGGGGCCATTGGAGGGAACGAACCTGTCGGATGTCGACTCGGCCATTGTGGAAGCGCAGAAAGAGACCAAACGCCCCAGCCTGATTATTTGCAACACGATTATCGGACACGGGAGCCCCAATAAGGCGGGCACCGGGGGAGTCCACGGGGAACCTTTGGGCCCCGACGAAACCAAGCTGGCCAAGAACAACCTGGGGTGGTTGTATCCCGAGCCCTTTGCCACGCCGGAAGCGGCGGTGGCCCACTTCCGGGAGGCAGTGGAACGGGGGCGCCGGTGGCAGGTGGACTGGGAGGCCCAGTTTGAGCGTTATGCCCACACCTTCGCGGAGGACGCCAGCCGGTGGAAGGAAGAGCTGCGCGGGGATCTGCCCCCGGGTTGGGACCGGGGCCTGGCCGAACTGTTCCGAAACGCCCTCGCGTCGATATCCACTCGGGATGCGGGCGGGGTGGTGATGAACGCCATCGCCGAGCGGGTGCCGACGCTGTTGGGAGGATCGGCGGACCTGGCGCCGTCGACCAAGACGCTGCTGCGGGACGTGGCGGATTTTGGGCCCCAGCAGTATGGGGGGAGGAACTTCCACTTCGGGGTGCGGGAACACGCCATGGGTTCCGTGGCGAACGGGATGGCCCTGCACGGGGGAACTATTCCGTACACGGCGACATTCTTGTTGTTTTCGGACTACATGCGGCCGGCGATGCGCTTGGGGGCGCTGATGGGGCAGCGGGTGGTCTACGTTTTCACCCACGATTCGGTGGGTCTGGGGCAGGACGGGCCGACCCACCAGCCGATTGAGCAACTGTTGGGGTTGAGAGCCATACCCAACTTGGAGGTCATCAGGCCCGCCGACGCGACGGAGACGGCCGAGGCCTGGAAGGTGGCGTTGTGCCGCCGGGACGGTCCCACGGCGTTGGCCCTGAGCCGCCAGAACCTGCCGGTTTTGGACCGGTCGGCGCTGGCGCCGGCTTCGGGAGTGCAACGGGGCGGTTATACCCTGTGGGAGGCTGGCCCGTCGCCGGAGGTGATTATTCTGGCCACCGGCTCGGAAGTTGCCATCGCGCTGGAAGGTGGAAAGTTGCTGCAGGAGCGGGGAATAACGGCGCGGGTGGTTTCCCTGCCGGCCTGGGGGTTGTTCGATTCCCAACCCCAGGAATACCGCGACAGCGTGCTGCCGCCGGAGGTGAAGGCCCGGGTTTCCATTGAAGCGTCGTCTCCCCTGGGGTGGGAGCGTTACGTGGGGTTGGAAGGCAAGGCGATAGGAGTGCCGCATTTCGGGGCATCGGCGCCTGGAGAAGTGTTGTACGAGAAATTCGGGTTGACGGCGGAACGAGTGGTGGAAGTGGCGGTTAGCCTGGTCGGGGGATAGCTGGGGCCAAGAAGGTCTTTGCATAACTAGTCAGATTCTGAACGGGGAGCCGCATTATGCTTAACACGATTCAGCAAGCCAACGAGGTGGGGCAGTCTATCTGGTACGACAACATCAGCCGAGGGTCCATCGAGTCCGGGGCCCTGCAGGCGTTGATCGACCAGGGAGTCAGCGGGTTGACGGCGAACCCAACGATATTCGAGAAAGCCATCTCCACCAGCAACGACTATGACGATGCGCTGCTGAGGCTGGCGGACGAGGGCAAGAGCGTCAACGACATCTACGAGGACCTGGTGGTGAGCGATATCAGGGCGGCGGCGGACCTGCTGCGGCCCGCTTATGACAAGAGCGGCGGGGTGGACGGCTACGCCTCGTTGGAGGTCAACCCCCACCTGGCCCACGACACCGAAGGGACGGTGGAGCAGGCCAGCCGGTTCTTCCGCACCCTGGACCGGCCCAACGTGCTAATCAAGGTGCCGGCCACGCCCGAGGGAGTTCCGGCCATCCGTCGGTTGATTGGGCAGGGCGTGAACGTCAACGTTACGCTGATTTTCTCGTTGGAAGCTTACCGGCAGGTGCAGGAAGCGTACATAGCCGGGTTGGAAGACCTGGCGGGACGGGGAGGGGACATCAGCCGGGTGGCATCGGTAGCGTCTTTCTTCGTGAGCCGGGTGGATACGGCGGTGGACAACGAACTGACCGGAAAATTGAGCGGCGGCAACGGGGAGTTGAGCAAGCTATTGGGTAAAGCGGCGGTAGCCAACGCCAAGCTGGCGTACCAGGCTTTCCTGGAGACCTTCGGGTCGGAACGGTTCTTGGCTTTGAAGGCCAATGGAGCCAAGGTGCAGCGGCCCCTCTGGGCCAGCACCGGTACAAAGAACCCGGAATACAGCGACGTTTTGTACGTCGATACGCTGATGGGGCCGGATACGGTCAACACGATGCCCGACCTGACGCTGGACGCTTTTTTGGACCACGGCAAGGTTGCGCCGGAGGTAACCGAGGGCGTGGCGGATGCGAAGGAAGCGCTGGAGGGTGTCGCCAAGGCCGGAGTCAGCCTGGAAGCCATCACGGCCCAACTGCTGGCGGATGGCGTTAAGGCGTTTGCCGACTCTTTTGACCTGCTGTTTGAGAACATCGGGCAGAAACGGTCTGAACTGGTGTTGTCGCAACAGGCTTCCCGCTAGGGTCAATGGCGCTAGGGTCAATGGAGGGAGTGCCCCGTTTCACGGGGAACCTGCCGGATATAACGGAGGCGTCTGCCCGGCTGCGCCGGCAAGGTGTGGTGCGGCGGATTTGGGACGGCGACCATACCGTTTGGAAACCCGATCCTACCGAAATCAGCGACCGGCTGGGCTGGTTGACCTGCACCGGCGGTATGCGGGTGCAACTCCCTGATTTGCAGCGGTTTGGCGGAGAAGTTAAGGAAGCCGGGTTCCGCCACGTTGTCCTGCTGGGGATGGGGGGGAGCAGCCTGGGGCCGGAAGTGCTGCGGCAGACCTTCGGTTCGGCGGAAGGTTACCCGGAACTCATCGTCTTGGACTCGACTTTGCCGGGGTTGGTGGGGGAAGTGACGCGGCGGATTGACCCGGGGAAAACGCTGTTTCTGGTGTCCTCGAAGTCGGGCTCCACGATTGAACCCAATACCCTGTACGCTCATTTCCGTGCATTGGTGGAAGAGGCGGTTGGGGCGGAAAACGCGGGTGGAAACTTCGCGGCGGTCACCGACCCGGGAACTGTGTTGGAGCGGCTGGCCGGGGAAGCCGGTTTCCGCAGGGCGTTCTTGAATCCACCGGAGATTGGCGGGCGGTACTCGGTTTTGTCGTACTTCGGGTTGGTACCGGCGGCGTTGACTGGGTTGGACCTGGGACTGCTGCTGGACCGGGCCGACGGGATGCGCCACGAATGCGGGCCGGAGTTTGACCCGGAGACCAACCCGGGGGCCTGGCTGGGGCTGGTTATGGCGGCGGCCCAACGGGAAGGACGGGACAAGCTGACGGTGGTTGCTTCACCGGGAATCGCCGGTTTTGGGTTGTGGGTGGAGCAGATGCTGGCGGAGAGCCTGGGCAAGGAAGAGACGGGAATTATCCCGGTGGCCGGGGAGTCCGTGATTGGGCCGGAAGCTTACGGGAAGGACCGGTTGTTCGTCTACGTTCGGCTGGCGGGAGACGATAACGGGGCGGGAGACCTGGCGTGCGAAAGGCTGATGACGGCGGGGCATCCGGTGTTGCAACTGGACCTGGCGGACCGGTATGACCTGGGAGGGGAGTTCTTCTGTTGGGAGTTCGCCACGGCGGTGGCGGGAGCGGTTCTGGGAATACATCCCTTCGACCAGCCCGATGTGCAATCGGCCAAGGACCGGACCGACGCGATGCTGGACGATTACCAAGCCCGGGGGGAGTTGCCCCCGGCGGAAGACGTAGGGTCGCTGGGAAAGGTCTTGGAAGAGGCGGGGGCGGGGGACTATTTGAGCGTTTTGGCGTATGCCCGGCAGACGCCCGCAATGGACAGGACGTTGGCGGAGTTGCGGCGGTTGGTTATGGGCAAATACCGGATTGCCACTACCGTTGGGTATGGGCCGCGGTACCTGCACTCCACCGGGCAGTTGCACAAGGGCGGACCGGGTTCCGGGTTGTTCTTGCAACTGGTGGGGGAACACCGGGAAGACGTTAACATTCCCGGATACCCGTTTTCCTTTGGCGTGCTCAACGATGCACAGTCGAGGGGGGACTTCCAAGCTTTGGAGGAACTGGGCCGGCGGTGTGTCAGGGTTAACCTGGCGGACGGGATTGAAGAAGGGTTACAACAGTTGTTGGCGGAAATCGCAGAATGAATGACCGGGAGGGTTAATGGCGGGGACCGGAGCGGGATATGAGAAAGACCTTTTTATTTTGCCCTTTGACCACCGGGGAAGTTTTGAGTCGGGGTTGTTGGGAGTAAGCGGCGCGGCGGTGCCACCGGAGGGGGTGGCGCAGCTTTCCGGTTACAAGCGGATAATCTACGACGGGTTCTTGGAAGCGGTTGAGGGCGGGATTTCAACGGAAACGTCCGCGATTCTGGTGGACCAGCAGTACGGCAGCGAGATTTTGGCCGACGCCCGCCAGCGGGGAGTCACGGCCTGCACCTGCATGGAGAAGAGCGGGCAGGACGAGTTTGATTTTGAATACGGCGGCAGTTTTTTGGAGAAACTGTTGGAGGCCGAAACGGCCTTTGGCAAGGTGCTGGTGCGGTACAACCCCCGGGCGGACGCCGAGCTAAACCGGCGGCAGAGGGACCGGTTGAAGCTAGCGTCGGAGGCGGTGCATTCGGCCGGTTTGAAGTTCATGTTCGAGCTTATCGTGGCGGCTACTCCGGAGCAGTTGGAGTCGGTGGGCGGGGAGGCCAGGGCGTTTGATACCCAGCTTAGGCCGGGGCTGATGGCCGAGGCCATCGCTCAACTTCAGGATGACGGAATTGAGCCCGACGTATGGAAATTGGAAGGCATCAACGACCTGGGGTCCTTCGATGGTGTGGCGCGGCAAGTGAGGGCCGGGGGCCGGGATAAGGCCGGCATCATTATTCTGGGCCGGGGGGAGAACGCGGGTCAGGTGGACCAGTGGTTGACCATTGCGGCGCAGGTCCCGGCGGTCATCGGTTTCGCGGTGGGTAGGACGACCTTCTGGGAGCCGATAGTGAAGCACAAGAACGGAGAAATCTCGCGGGCGGACGCGGTTAGCGCCATTTGCGGCAACTATTCCAGGATTCACCGGCTTTTTGCCGAAGCGCGAACCGGCGCGGCAACGGGACGTTAGGGCAGCCAAGGAGACGATGGGTTTGGAACTGGGGTTGATTGGCCTGGGACGGATGGGCGGCAATATGGCCCAAAGGTTGGTGCGGGGCAGCCACCGGGTGGTGGTGTTCGACCAGAGCGCGGAGGCGGTGGCGGCCAGCCAAGGGCAGGGCGCCGTAGGCGCAGCGTCGCTGGAAGACTTGGTAGGCGGGTTGGCGGCTCCCCGGGCGGTCTGGGTGATGGTGCCCCCCGGAGAGGCTACCGAGGCAACCATCGACCAACTTATTGCCCGGCTTTCTCCGGGGGATACGGTGCTGGACGGCGGCAACGCCAACTACCGGGACAGTATGCGCCGGGGGGAAAAGCTGGCCGAACACGGAATGGGGTTCATGGACGTGGGCACCAGCGGGGGTATCTGGGGGCTGGTTGAAGGATATTCCCTGATGATCGGGGGAAGCCCAGAGAACTTCCGGCGGCTGGAACCAATTTTTCAAACGCTGGCCCCAGGGGAAGACCGGGGTTACAGCCACGTTGGGCCGGTGGGGGCCGGACATTTCGTCAAGATGGTCCACAACGGGGTGGAGTACGGGTTGATGCAGGCCTACGCCGAAGGCTTCGAGATAATGGATGCCAAGAAGGAGTTTGGCCTGGACCTGCGGCAGATTGCCCAGACCTGGCGCTATGGGAGCGTGGTGCGGTCGTGGCTTTTGGACCTGGCGGTGGCGGCGTTGGAAGAGGACCCGGACCTGGAGAGCCTGACCGCCTACGTGGACGATTCCGGTGAAGGACGCTGGACGGTGCAGGAATCGGTAGACCTGGCGGTGCCCGCGCCGGTGATAACCATGGCTCTTTTGCAGCGGTTCCGTTCGCGTCAGGAGGAACCCTTTGGGGGACGGATGCTGGCGGCGCTGCGGCAGCAGTTTGGCGGCCATGCGGTCCGGCGTCCCGGGGAATGACGGTCTGAAACCGGCGATTCGGGGGTGAAAACAGTGGTTGGCGGTAATCGCAACGCGCCCTCGGTCTTGATTGTGGTGTTTGACGGGCTGCAACCGGCCCAGGTGACCCACGCTCTCATGCCCAATCTGGCGGGATTTGCGGCGCAAGGGGTTGCGTTCACCAACCACCATGCGATTTATCCTACGGTTACCAGGGCCAACGCGGCCAGCATCGTTACCGGGTTGACACCCGGCGGACACGGGATAGCCGCCAACAGGTTGATGGTGCGCGACTTTGATTCCCACCGGGTAATTTCGGCTTTGGAGCCGGAGTTGGTGCAAGTCAAGGGCAAGACCGGGCAGGCCGTCCTTGCGCCGACGCTGGCGGATTTTTTGGCGCGGCACGGGGAAGAGTACGTGGCGATTGGCGTGGGTACCTCGGGCAATGCGTACTTGCACAATCCCAACCAAGCGGAGTCGGGCGGGGCGACGATTCATCCGGACTTCACCCTGCCCAGCGACCTGCAAGGGGAATTGGCAGAACGGTTTGGGCCCTGGCCGGAGGAAGAGCGGCCCAACACTCCCCGGATGGTCCATGCCGTGGACATATTCACCAAATATATCCTGGAGGAACGGCGGCCCCGGGTGGCCTTGATATGGTCCTCGGAGCCGGACAAGTCGCAGCACGACGCGGGGGTGGGGACAGCGTTGTCCAACCAGGCGGTTAAGGAGGCGGACGGCCAGTTTCGCAGGCTGCTGGGGTGGCTGGAAGAATCGGGCCGGGGAAGGGAAACCGACGTGATGGTGGTCTCGGACCACGGTTATTCCACCATCAACGGAACGGTGGACATTGATGCGGAGCTGCGGGAAGCCGGGTTTCCCCCGGTGGAGCAGCCCGGTGGAGTCGCCGTAGCTGGAAATGGCGGGTCGGCGTTGTTTTACGTTCACCAGCGGAACCCCGGAACGGCGGATAACCTCGCGGAATGGTTGATGGGCCGCCCCTGGTGCGGGGCAATGGCGGCGTCGGAGACGGCGGGGGCGATTACCGGTGCGCTGCCGGCCTTTTTGGTGGGGGCAGAGGGCCGGCGGGCCCCAGAGTTGGCCGTTTCACTGCGCTGGAACGGGACGCCGAACGAGGACGGGTACCAGGGACAGGTATACTCCACCGGGGGATTGGTGGGGCAGGGGCAGCACGGGTCCATGAGTCCCCACGAACTGCACAACGTTCTGTTTGCCCGGGGGCCCAGCTTCAAGAGACGCTCCAGGGTACTGGCGCCGTCGGGGAACACCGATGTTCTGCCCACGGTTTTGAAAGTCCTGGGGATTGAGGCCGGTGATGGGATGGACGGGCGGGTCTTGGAGGAAGCAATTGTGGGAGGGCCACGAGTCGACCGGGTGGACTGGAGCACGGAGCTTTACAACGCCGAACGGCGGCTGGCAGGCGGAGTCTACCGCCAGCAGATTCAGGTATCCTTGGTGGAAAACGCGGTATACGTGGACCAGGGGAGCAGCACCCTGGGGCGGAGGTAAGCAGCCCGGCCCCGGGGATTTTGGTACGGATGAAGAGGAGTGACTATGAGCGGCGTTAAGATTGGAGTGGCGGTGTCGGCTCCCGACGTGGCGGGAGTAATGGCCAACATAGCCCGGGTGCAACAAGCGGGAATTCCAGCGGTATGGCTGACCACCGGCGGCGCCGGGCTGGACGGATTGACCCTGTTTGGGGCGGCGGCGGAACGGTTCGACAACATGACCTTTGGCACGTCGATAGTGCCGACGTTTCCCAGGCATCCCATCGTCACCGCCCAGCAGGTGCAGGTGTTGGCCCAACTGGCGCCGGGGCGGTTCCGGTTGGGCGTTGGGCCGAGCCACGGGCCGACCACCCGGGCGATGTATGGATTTGATTTCCGGGCTCCGTTGGGCCACTTGAAAGAGTATGTTCAGATATTGAAGGCGTTGCTGCAGGAAGGGTCGGTGGACTTTGACGGCAGGTATTACCACGCCCACGCCAACATTCCCGCGCCGGTGGACGTGCCGATCATGGCGTCGGCGTTGCGGTCAGGATCGTTTGAGGCCTGCGGGGCCGAGGCGGACGGGGCCATTAGCTGGGTGTGCCCGTCGGCCTACCTGGAAAAGGTTGGGTTGCCGTTGATTGCCCAGGGCGCGGAATCGGCGGGCCGGCAAGCGCCGCCGTTGATTGCCCATGCGCCGGTCTGCGTTCACGAGGACCGGGACGATATTCGCGTGGCGGTGCAGCAGCAGTTGTCCAACTACCCCAGGATGCCCTTCTATCAGCAGATGTTCGTAGACGCCGGCTACCCGGAGGCCACCGAGGAAATTTGGAGCGACGGGATGATAGCCGGCACGGTGATTTCCGGTGGTGAAAACGAGGTCAAGGAAGGTCTGCAAAACCTGCTGGGGGTGGGTGTGGGCGAGGTGCTGGTATCGGTGGTCCATGCGGGAGACGACCGGGAAGGTTCCATAGACCGGACGATGCAGGTTTTGGCGGAGGTTTCCCAGGCGGCGGGTTAGCACCGGATTAGGGGATTGCCAAAGGTGGCGTTGCGCCGCATGGAAGTCCCGGAGATTGGGGAGGATTTGATTATGAGGCTGCCGTTCTTCAAGAAGCGGGGAGACCGGGCGGTGGACCCGGTGTGCGACATGCAGGTGGATGTTAACCGTCCGCCCGGGGGGAGTTACGAGTACAACGGGGAGACCTACTACTTCTGCGGCCCCGGATGCAACCGGGCGTTTCAGCGGGAGCCGGAGGCGTATTTGTCCGGGGAAAAGAAGATGAAGATGTAGGAGTGTGCCCCGCCAAGCCCGCGTTGAAGGGCTGGTTCGGTGAAAGCGGACGGCGGGGTAACTGTTCAGAATTGATGAGTCATCCTGACGCTAAACCGTCATTCCGGCCTCGGAGGGTGTCTCAGAAGTATTTTGGCTAACGAATTTCGTACTTGTTAAAGGGCATATTTGAGTAAAAAACTATCAGTCACAATAAACCGTCCAGATTATCCCCAATTGCTCCGATTATCGTGAGGAGCTCCGACTTCTGAGACAAGCTCCTTGAGCCGGAATCCAGAATGGTCAGGGAGAAACCAGGGTTCGAAATGACTGGGATTCCTGGATTCCGGCTCGAGGGCCGGAATGACTGACCTCTGGATGGGCTAACTCCTTCCTTCTGAACAGTTACACGGCGGGCAGGATATGGCGGGTTGTTGACCATAATGCTAGACTGGCGGGGACGGAAGTTGCTAATGCGTAGGAGGTAATTATGGTTGAGTACGGAACCACGGTAGGTTTGGAAGGATTTGGCTTGGAAGTCGGTACGCCCTCCGTTAAGTCGGTGGGGTCTCTGGCCTTTGGCCCCGAGGGGATTCTGTTTATCGGGGACAACGTTGGAGCGGCAATTTTTGCTATTGACGTTGCTGATTCCGATGTTGGGACCGGTCCCCAGGCGGTGAACCTGAAAAACTTTGACGCTTCGCTGTCGGCCTATCTGGGCTGCTCCCGGGAGGATGTGTCCATCATTGATATGGCGGTCCATCCCAAGTCGGACAACCTCTACTTTTCGGTGATGCGGGGCAGCGGCGACGCGGCCGTTCCCGTGATTATCAAGGTCAACGGCAGCGGGGTAATCAGCGATGTTTCCCTGGAAAACGTCGCCTCCTCCCAGACCATAATCAAGGATGCCGCTGACGAGGACGACCCGAGGCTGGTATCGCGGCAGAAGCTGCGGACGGTGACGGTGACCGACATGTCCTTCGTGGAAGGTCTGCTGTTGGTAGCGGGGACGTCGAACGAGGAGTTCTCATCGACCCTGCGGCGGATTCCCTTCCCGTTCAACGGGGACTTTGAGTCCAGTTCGCTGGAAATTTTCCACGTTTCCCACGGGCAGTACGAGACGGCCGCGCCGATTCGCGCCTTCGTGCCCTACCAGGGTAACAAGAGCATCCTAGCGAGCTACACCTGCACGCCGGTGGTGCAGTTCTCGCTGGGCAATTTCGAACCGGGCAAGCAGATTAAGGGCAAGACCGTGGCCGAGCTGGGAGCGCATAACCGGCCTCTGGACCTGGTTTCCTTTGAGCATGATGGCGGGGAGTTCCTGCTGGTCTGCAACGAGCGTCACCCGCTGTTTAAGATTGCCTGCAAGGACATCGACCGGCAAGAAGCCCTGACGGTGCCGGATCGGGCCCTGGACGAGAATCCCGCCGACACGGTGACGCCGCCGAACGGTGTGCCGCGGCAGTTGCTGCCGCATCCGGGCGTCAAGCGGATGGCCAACCTCAACGGCAGCGGCGTTTTGATGCTGCAACAGGATGAGGAGGGCCACAGTCACCTGCGGTCCTACGCCACCGATACCCTGTGACCCAAAACCGCCAACTGCACCTGGAGTTTTACGTCCAACAAGGGCGCGGGCTCCTTAGAGCCGGCGGATGGACCCAAGCTGAAATAGCTGAGTTGGGCAGGTTGGACGCCGGCGGTTTAGGCCGCCGGTTAGTCCTCCTGCCCAGTGAAGTTTTGGCAGAGGGCGCCGATTACCGGGCCGTCCCCGGCATCGCCGGAACCTTTACGTTGGACGGCGATTCAGTCCTTTTTGCGCCCAGATTTCCCTTTGTCGCCGGGGTGGAATATTCCCTTCTGGTTGACTGGGAAGGCGGACAAACTGGGCCGGAAGTTTGGGCCATTGAGCGTCCGGCTCCGCCGGTTAACCCGACGGCTCGGGTAACCGCCATTTACCCCACCGCTGTTGAAGTACCGGTCAACCTGCTGAAGGTTTACATCCACTTCTCTGCTCCCATGAGCGAGGGGTGGGCCGGCCGGGCGGTAAAAGTGTGCCGGGAAGACAACGGGAAGGTGTTGGAGGGGGTGTTCCTGCCGCCGGAGCCGGAGCTTTGGGACCCGGAGCGGCGGCGGCTGACCATGCTGCTGGACCCGGGACGGATAAAGCGGGGGTTGGCCCCCAACCTGGAGGCGGGGTATCCGCTGATTGAAGGGACGGAGGTAAGGGTGGAGGTGGACCCGGAGTTCCGGGACGCCGCGGGACAACCGTTGGTTGCCGGGGCGGAGCGGCGCTACGTTGTCGGACAGGAACTGAGGTCGCGGCCCGAACCGGGGCGGTGGCGGGTTACCGCACCGGCGGCGGGATCGGCGGAGCCTTTGGAAGTGGAGTTTGACCGGCCGTTGGACCAGGCGTTGGCCCTGCGCTGCCTGTGGGTTAAAGACGCCGGTGGGGCCCCGATTCCCGGGCGGGTGGTTGTTGGGCCCGAGGAACGGAGTTGGTTTTTCCACCCAGACTACCCTTGGGATGAGGCAGGTTACCAAATTGGGGTTGACCCCAGCTTGGAAGACCTGGCGGGCAATTTGCCGGGCCGGGTCTTTGACCGGGACGTGACGCGGGACTATGGCGGGGGCTCAGGGCCGGGAGAGCTATTGATCCGGTTCTCTTGCTCACCCACATCGGCGCCGTTGGGCGGGCCCGCTCCCTAACCGGCGCGACCCCCTTTTTGGACTTCTTCCTTTAGACCTGTTCGATGTCGGCCTCGGGGAGTTCCAATTGCGCCATTACCGTGGCGATGTTTTCCACTTGGTCCAGGCCCTTCAAGATGGGTGACAGTTCCTGGGCTTTGGCGTCGCCGGCGCGAAGCCCCACCAGGTGGGAGAATTTGACGTCCAGGTCCGCTTCGGTCATGCGCCGGTAATCGGTCTCGTTCCTTAGACTCCTTCCGTCCTTGGTGGATATGGTCACGGCGGTGTGAAGGCGGAAGCGGGGATCGTTCCAGTCCTCGCGGGGTTGGACGGTGATGCGGGGGCGCATTTCCCGGAACTCGGGACCGGTGGTGAAGCGTTCCTGGTGGGCCTCTTTGAATCCGGTCCCGCCGTATAGAACGGCCAGGGCCAGGGCGTCGCCGCAGTCGGCGGGGTGGCGGTCGCTGGTGAAATAGCTGCCGATATCGCCGGGGCGCATTTCAACTTGAATGCCGTCGATTTGGTCCGGGGATAGGTTGTGCGAGGCGATTAGCTCCAGCAAGGCCTGCCGGGGGGCTTGGAGTCCGCCGCCGGAACTGGCGCGCTTGAAAATAAGGCCGCGAATCACGAAATCCTGGCCCAAGTTCGCTAGGAACTCCTCCCCTGGGTCGTGGATGCCCAAGTAGCTATGGAAGAAACCGCCGGGGCCGTCCAGGATTTCCCGGGGCGAATCGTAGCCGGCCTTGGCCATCAGCGCGGCGGTGGCGCCGTTCTTGGCCCCCATTCCGCCCCGCGTGAAGGACTTGGTCATGTGCTGGGACTCCCGGTGGAAGGGGGTGATGCCGCAGGCCAAGTGGGCGGCCAGGGTGATGGCAACGTCCAACTGTTCCGGGGGAAGGCCCGGCCGCTACGGCGGCGGCAGCGGCGGCTCCCAGCGTGTTGCCCTCATCGAAGGGGGCGACGGAACGGCCAGTTTCCTCTTCGACCCGGGCGGCGACGGCATGGACCCGCTTGGATAATTCATACCCCAGGGACACGCCCCGAAGCACCTGGAGGCCCGATGCGCCCACCAACTGTCCCACCGTTAGGGCGGCCGCCATGCTGGAAGCGAGGACGTGGCTGCCCCTGGTGTTGAAATCGTCGATGGCGTCTACTTCATCGGCATGGCCCAGGGTGCCGTTGACCAGGGCGGCGTTCAGCACCGAGGCGCGGCGTGGGGAGCCGATGATGGTGCAGTCGGTGGACTCACCGGCGATCCTGACAAATTCCTGGAGCCGTTGGGCCACCGGGAGCATGGAGCAGGCCAGGATGCTGCCGATGCCGTCGTAAAGGGCCATTTTAGTGATGGTCTGGACGTCAGTGGGAAGGTCGGGGAAGTTGGTGGCGGACATCCAATCGACTATGGTTTTGGTGGCGGTGGGACCGGTCATTTTCTCGCCTCCCTACAGTGATTTCTCGGTTGGGCGAAGGATAACATCGGGAACGATGCTGTAGGAAGTTCGGATCCTGGGGCCGGAAACAACCCAAAAATTAGTTAGGAGCCCTTTCCCGTTCTGGCCAGGACTGCGACATCAACCCAGAGAAGCTATCACGATGGCGGCAAGCAACAGAACGGTCAAAACCACGAGCAGGCCACAACCCCCTCGGCCTCGCCGGTATTGGGAAAACCTCTGGTAAAAAATCTGCCGGACTTCCCGGGACGCCCGCGTCAGTTGGGTCTCTTCTGAGAAAACCTCTTGGGGTATTGGTGGGGTGGGGATGCTGTCGTCTTCGGGGAGAAGCCGCCAATAGCGGTCCCGGAACTCGTCATCGGTTCGAATTCCCTTCCGCATATTGCACGGGATGCACAGCAGTTGAAGGTTTTTAAGTTCGTTGGTGCCGCCCCGGCTGACAGGCCACATGTGGTCGATTTCCAGGTAGCCGATGCGGTGGGTGCGGCCGCAGTAATAGCAACGCCCCCGCTGTTGCTGGTACAGGGCTTTCTTGACGGCAACGGGGAAGATGATCCTGCCCGTCAGAGGTATGTCGGACATATCGTCCGGCATCATAAGCGGCGTTAGAAGCCGAAGGGGGCCCAGGGTTGCTGCTGGACGGCAAACATCTGGCCGGCCCGGAAGAGGGCGCCCGGGGTAAGCTCTTCCACCAACCCGGCCTGGGACAGGGTGGTGAAACTCACCCCGCCCAGGTAGGCGGACCCTAATGCGGAGACGTCTAGGGCCAAATCGGGAGCGGCGGTGGTGGCGCGGCAGGACGCGGCTTCCGCCGACCCTTCCAACTCGAACCGCCCCTGGTTCCAGGGACATAAATCGTCCTGAATTTCAAACACCAGGGTGCCACGGTCTTCGTACCGGCGGAGGGTGAGGGCTTTGACCACGTCGACCAAGCGGAGCCACATGCCGTCGCGGGGGTTGCGTTGGAGGCGGCGCGGGTCGGCCAACATCCAGGGGAGAGGGTCGTCGACGGGACGGCGTTCGGCCTCGGTGGTGGTAATCAGGTCGATGTCGAAGCAAAACCGCCACAGGGCGGCCCGGGCCTCGGGGGTGGTGGCCATCAGTTCCTGGACCGTTAGGTTGGGGGGGCTGGTCCGGTACTTGGCATAGCCTTCCACCCGGCCCTTTTCCTCGTAAGCGACGTAAAAGAGTCCGCCGCGGCCGCCTTCGCGGTGCTCGGGCGCGTGGGACTCCCGCTCCCAAATGTGGAGGGGTTTCTGGACTACTCCGGGCCGGCCGGCGGTGCTGCGGAGGCAGATGTCGGGAAGCTGTTTGGTCAGGTCCTGGGAGTCGACGAAGAAGAACCGGCCGTCGGTTTGGTAGCGATGGGCGAAAGCGGTGTACTGACGCTCGAGGGTCCATTGCTCGCGGAAGGAACCGACGCCGTAGCCGAAACGTCCGTAGATTGCGCTTTCGGAGGCGAAGAGGGCGGCCAGGGGTTCGCCGCGTTGGTGAACGTCTTTGATTTGGTGGCGCATCATGTGGGTCATCACGCCCTGGCGGCGGTGGGTTGGTTGAACGGCCACGTTAGCCACCCCGGCGGTGACGGCGGAGGAGCCGGGAATGGACAAGTCGATGCGGTGGGAGTGGGCCCCGCCGACGATTTTGCCCTGGTCGAACACGGCGATGGAACGGTCCAAGTCAAAATGGGGGCGGAGGATTTCCGGGTCGACATTCAAGCGGTTGCCGTAGGCCCGGGCCTCGGCCCGCACCCATTCCTCGAACTCGCCCGGGGTTATGGTCCGCATTTCCAGCATGGAGTTGGCGCTCCCTGTCAGTCAGTACCGCCCCAATATATTGGATTATTGAGAATTGCACCATAGGGGGGTGGAGTTTGGGTCAACCAGCCCTGGCTGGGTTGGTGGAGGAACGGGGGCCCAGGGGGACCTTTGAGAATCCGGCATAGGGAGAGGTGGCGGCTTCTGGTTCAAGGTTAGGGATAGAGGGGCGCCTTCCTAGCACGCCTGGAAGACGCCCCGTTCATCCGGGTTAGGCTACGGGCAGTTTGGCGCCCTGGAAGGGGCCTTCGGTTGCCTCAAACGACTGGGAGAAAGCGAGAATCTCTTCGTCGGACTGAGCGTCGAGGTCGACAGGACGGCTGAACCCCTGTTTTACGACGTAGCCGGTCTTGTAATAGACCTCGCCGACGTTGTTTTCCGGGTCGTTGAAGTAGATGCTCACCGAAATGCCGTGGGTAACGGTACGGAGAATTTCGGTGTCTTCGGCCTGGAACCGGCGGTTTAGCTCCCGGAGAGCGGCCAGGTCGGGGACGATGTAGGAAATCTGGCCCACGTTCTGGGTGGCGGGGCGCGCGCCGTCGGGATGTTCCGGCCCCCGGGCCTGTCCCAGGGCAAGCTCGTGATGCTCGTTCTCCGGATCGGCGCTTAGGAAGCAACTGCCCCGGTCCGGGTCTTCGTCGGTCACGGTCAGGCCGATGACCCGGGTATAGAAGTCCCGCATTTTCATGAAATCGTCGCAGATTATGCCAACGTGTCCCAGGTTCTTTACTAAAGACATACGTTCCTCCCTGGCGAATATGGTTTCGCCGCTATTTTAGCATTGAAGGGCCACCGGAAGGCCAGCGGAGTTTGCATCCGCCAAGTCAACGGCGGGCTGCCCTCGAAAATTCCAGCCGCGTTACGGCGGGATTAACCAAGAACGACACAAGGTGGACTCCTGACCCGCCGCGGGATTAAGAACGTCCGTCAGCCTTGGGCCGATCGCCAAAAACAAACGCCGGTGGTGCAGGACATGACGGCGAACAAGGGGTCTACCAACGACCAGTTAATCATTCGGAGTATGTCTTGCGGCTCTCCGCCGGCCATCAGGCTGTCGAACCAGTTCCAGAAAAACCACAGGGTCAAAAAGATGGCGATTTAAAAGGCGACGCTGGCGGCTCCGCGTTGGTAATTTGAACCGCCGTCCGGTCCCAGCAGGTCCAATTGACGCTTTTCGTGCCATCGGGCGGCCACGAGGATAAGCACAGCGGGTGCCATAATCCAGTCCAAGATGCGCCAGACTTGGCCGGTGTCCGTCAGGCCCCGATAGAACGGCTCAAACACAAAATGGGCTGCCACGACGAGGCCGATGGCGATGAGAAATACCGCTGCTAACCGTTGAACGATCTGCATAGCTGGGGCTCCTTAAAAACTTAACCGAAACTCCAACCCGACCGGATGGCCTATCCAGGAATATTTCAACCAGGGGTTCCCTGTTGAGTCCGCCATTTCCGGGCCGCGGCCGCTC
Source organism: Dehalococcoidia bacterium (assembly GCA_965205495.1). GTDB lineage: Bacteria > Chloroflexota > Dehalococcoidia > Lucifugimonadales > UBA3495 > CATOSK01. The sequence goes on along the minus strand of CBDBHA010000002.1, from coordinate 2,157,346 downwards.
GGCGCAAACGGCGTAGGTTTTGCACGGGAAAGTTGGTGCGCCCAGCGCCAACCCCGGGGAACTAACTGACGAGCCAGGGGAACGTCCGGGTCTGGGTGGAATACCCCTGGCCGGGCCGTCCATTTCATGGTAGCGGAAACCCTCGGGGCAAACCTAGCGAATTAAAGACCGGAAAACTAGGAATGGGCTCAAGTCCTTCAGGAGTCCGCCGGTTGTCCCTGGCACAACCGTGTCATGCCCGCCAAGCCGGTCCGGGTGTAAACTGACAGGGCACAGTCAACAGCCGTGGGGAGCTTGGGATTTGACCTTGCACACCAATTCCAGGTCCATGAGGAAAAGGAGAAATAAGATGGTGACTCGGACTCTCACAATTGACGCACAAGTACATGCCTACGAGCGGAACCGTCCCGAGCGTCCGTGGGCCGGATTCTTGCAGGGTCCCGATGAGGTTACCGGCGACGATATGGTGGCGGCGATGGACTCCCTCGGCGTCGACGGGGCCTTGTTGATTTCGCCGTACTCGCTGTACCGTTACGATCCGAGCTACATTCTGGAGGTATACGCCAAGCATCCAGGACGTTTCGGGCTAATCAAGCCGTTTGATCCGCAGTCGGAAACGGCTGCCGATGAGGTAGCCAAGTGGACCAGTACGCCCGGAGTGGTGGGAGTCCGGATCATGCTTACGGCACAGGAATACGAGGCGGATGACGCGGGCCTAAACCGGATACTCGCCGCCGGCGCAAAGGCCGGTGTTCCGGTGAATGTCATGTGTTCGACCAAGCTGCCGCTCTTGCGGGAGTTAGCCCTTCGGAATCCCGATACTCAGATAGTCATCGACCATGTGGGTATTGCCCAGCCACCCGAACCGCCGCCGCCGCCGGAACCGTTTGCCGACCTGGCCAACGTGCTTTCCCTGGCGGAATGCGACAACGTAGCCATCAAAATTTCGGGGGCCGGTACGCTGTCCCACGAGCCCTTTCCCTACTCGGACATCTGGGAGCCTCTGCGCCGGATATTTGACGCTTTCGGTTTTGAGCGGTGCATGTGGGGCACCGACTGGACCAGGGCGGTGAAGCTGTTGACCTTCGAGCAGGGCGTCGAGGCGTTCCGGGTTACCGACCAGCTTTCGGATGCCGAGCGGTCGGCGCTGATGGGTGTGACGCTGGCGAAGATCTACAACTGGTCGCCCAGTGTGGGTTAGCCATTGTGGGTTAGATGGTTGGTGGCCGGGTAGGTTGTCAACGGAGCGGTGGGACGGAGCCCGTTGCTGGGCCATGACAAGGGTCGAAGTCCCTTACTTGAGGCTGCTGAAGTGTCGTTTTCGGATGATTCGGAGGAAATTGGCTCAAATAGATGGGACATTTCGCTTACCCCAGAGAATTGAATACCGGGACTCCCACAGGCTCGAAGGGGCGGACGTTGCGGGTAACGACCGTCAGACCATGCTCTAGTGCGGTGGCGGCGATGAGTAGGTCCGCAGCGTCGTGCCCAAGGGAAGCCGATAACTGCCCCCACCGGCTTGCCGTCCCGGTATTCAAAGGAAGTATTCGGACGCTGTACTAGGCCAGTACCCGGTCCAGCCAGAGAGCCAGTTCTTGGGCGAAGGACGGGTCCCGTTGACGTTGTAGCGTGATGCCCCGCTCAATCTCGCCCACGGTAACAATGAATCATATAGCCCCGTCGAGACCTTCCGTGTAGTCTGGGACAGTAGGAGATACTACGCCGCTCAACGCCTCCTCCACCATACTAGCGTCTATGGAAGTTGAGTCGCCTTGTACCGCACGCATCACAATGTGTGCGCCGTTAGTCAACAGGATGCGGGGATGCTGGCTTTTACCAACCAAGGCTTGCAATCCGTCTTCAGTGAAGGGTTTGATAGTTCCAAGGTCCTCATCATTGACACGGTAGTGATCCAAGTGCGCGATAATGATGGCACTGGCTTGGTCCGGGGTAGGCAATGGCAGTTCTACTGAAGTAGGCGCACCTGGGTCCAGGCGGGCAATAGCCGCTAACCCCGCTTCACTCCAAGCTTGGGATATACCAGTTACGGACTGCTGATGGGTGGTTAGCACGCATGAGAAAAACCCGTACTCCGTATTAGCATACCCGGGACGCACCGTACAAAGGCCAAACTCCTTGGCGAATTCGAAACGGTGCCTGCGTGCCATTTGGTCGGTCAGGTTCTCAATGTCGTCAACGAAGAGGTAACCCCCGGCAAAACCAGCAGAACGGAGATAGCGCACGATGTCATTAAAAAAGAGCGTACGGGAATAGTCCAGACCCTTAGTATCGCGGGGGATGTAATAAGGGCGAAGATTTCCGTCTCTGCGTAAGTTACGAAGGTACTCCTCGAACGTGCCCGTCGCCAACGCACGTGCTGGCCCTCTCTCTACCCCGTCCTCGAGCAATTGAACCTCTACCTTATGGTCCAACTCAGTTGCCGAAATGCCGTTGTCTGCGAGGACGCTATTGTTTAGCAACCTTCCCCAGTCAGTGTTGCCGTTTTCATCGACCACGGACATCACTTGGTCATCGGTGAGGAATTCACGGCGCAGAGCAGCCCTTGACGCATCCAGGACCCCGGTTTGGCAAGTGTCCACAAGAGCAGCCCACGCTAGTTGCTCCATCCACCGGCGGTCCACTTGGTCTGGAAAGGCCACATAAATTACTGCGGCGGAGAATCGCCCTTCAAACTGGGTTCGGCCATAATCGGAATTAATCCGCTGCTGGAAAAATCGCAACAGGGCGGTCTTCCCCATACCACGGCCACTTATGCTGTCGCCGGCAGCCCACAGCGACGCGATCCTCGCGCGGTTTAAAAAATCATTGGGGCGGATAAGTAACCGCTCGAATTTTTCGATCGCATCATGCACCGGTGATTGGGCGTAGATGGAACCATCACGGCGAGGGTCGTTACTGTACGGATCAAGCACCGGCTCAGGCGGGAAAGGTAGGTCGGTAAGCCCCAACCGTTCGTAAGGAGACGAAACCGGGGCAGTTTGCCTTCTGGGAAGGTTAAGCATCATACCCTCCTTATCAAATTATGCAACTGAGTGTTTTGACGGATTCGGACCAGAGGTCGCCGTCTGCCGGTAATCTTGTCGTACTGTAAGCCTGCCGACAACACAGCCGGTTGTCGGTCGAGCAAGCAATTCAGGCCATCGTCAAAAGCGGCTTCCGGAATCATAAGATATTCGCATACCCAGTCACGCAGATCCGGAATGTCGTAGTAACCTCCTGCCGGAGACATTTCAGAAACCGCTTCGTCGATCCCAGACAACAAGATAGTTTGGTAACCGGGGTCGGTTGTGTCTGGTTCGCACAGAAAGATTTGGTACGACTCACCGTTATTTAGCGGTATTTGTAAAGGCGAGTACCAGGGTTTCAACGGATTTTCCGACACACAAGGAGAATAGGTTTTCTCGAATTCACACTGCTGGAGGGCGACGCGCGGCTTGTTGAGTAGCCTAAGACTAACCAAGCGGTCACAAATCGCCCGGAAAAGGGCGACCCGCATATTCTGGGCAGGCATCGTATGTGTCACGACTTTTGCGCGTAAGATGTCCTCTATCTTTTTGGGAGGTGGCAACGCGTGTTGGTCAAGGATCTCTGCCAATTTGGCAGACGTATCCTGCTCGAAAGTAGGTTCGAGCAGTCCCTGCAAATAACCCGGTTGGTCAAGATGAGTGGCGCTTACAACGGGTTGCCAGATTGCTCCAGCATCAAAATGGGCCTGCACCACAGCGCGCAGATTGTCGTAGGTTTTTAAGTGAACGGAAGCCATCACCCTACGGAGCTCGACGTAACGCTGGTCAGTCAGCAACCCAAGTACCATCCGGCCTTTGGAGGTCAGTTCGTAAGGGCTACCACGGTCCGCTAGTGCAAAGCCGAAATGGACCAGCTCCTCACAGATTTTCTTGCCCACTGTCAGGAATGTCCCTCTTGGTTCGGGCAACATGAGACGCAAAGCTCTATCGGTTACGAACTTTCGCACGTTCCTCGATATGGCTTCGACCTGTTGGCTGCGTTCATCTGAGGTTCCCATACCATCAAGCACGCGCAACCCTATGTAGTGATAGCCGACTTCAGTGATGTTATAGCTGTTAATGTTCATGGTCAGATATCCCTTTTATAATCATGAGGATACAGACCGGAATGTATTGAGAAGGTCGATACAGTCGCTATTGGCTTGCCGGAGTTGCCGGGCTAATTGATGCGTAGGCTGTGGCGTGATTGCTTTAACGAGCACGCTATCCTCCGATAAGTAACCAAATCGATTGTCCGGCCAAGCCTCGTTTAGCGCGGATCCCAGATTGTTGAGCAACGCGCACAGATCCTCAAAGCGGTCACGCGCTTCACCTGGTACAACCAATCCTTTCTGCAGTTCCGCTTCCATTCGAATCGCATTGTCCACAAGGACGGGCAATGGCCGAATATCAGATGCCACAGGATGAATTCCAAGACCCAAGCAGGTGGCCATTGCACTTGATTCAAACGAATTTCTCGACATGAACGCTAAACAGAGGTCGTTCAGCGCTAGCTCAGGGTTTGCAACTAGGTAATCAATGATCTTGGCAAAGAAGACAATGATGTCGTTCTTGCCAGGCATATCGCCGAGATTCTTCGCTTCCAATATGGCAGTTGCGTTTGACCAACGGGCCACGATGTCTATTTCATGAGCTACGCCTGACGCGGTATCGAGCCCAGCGCCAAGTCGGAACTCGCGCTGTTCCGAAATGAACCATCCGTCCAAATACTGGCCGCAACTCTCGCGGAACCGCTGTTCAAACCCCTCGTCGGGTAACTGCTCTCGTTCTGCATGGGGCCATTCCACGCTAACGAACCTGAAGCAACGCCTCAAGAAAACCAACGCAGATGGCGACGGTACAATTTCAGGCCTAATCGGCATTCGGGTTACCTGTCTTTAAAGAGCCCTTACCAATGATGGTCCACTGTATTCCTTTTCTTGTGGCCCCTCCACCAATAGCTCATTCGGAAAGTTCCGCTGTTTCAAGGCCGTGGTTTCGCCCATAAAGGGTTCTCGTTTAACCTGGTCGGGATGCAGAGTATCCAAGAGTTTGATGGCAACCCGGGCGTCACCGGTTACCGTGTCCCGCGCCCGATAGACAGAACGCGTCCAACCTACGTTGACGCGCCCTTTTGTAAGGTAGGGACGCTCGGGAAATCGCCTTGAGCACCCCGGTTCTGGCTACAGTACCGTATGGTGGGCCGTGTGGGGATCGAACCCACGACACCCGGATTAAAAGTCCGGTGCTCTACCAAGCTGAGCTAACGGCCCAAGCATCTCTGGGGAGTTCCAGAGGAGGGAGGCTCAATTATACACCCGAGCCGGGTCAATTCCATAGAACCGCTGCCCGCTGTAACTGTTCAGAATGAAGGAGTTACTTCAACCCAAGGTCCGTCATTCCGGCCTTGAGCCGGAATGACGGTCTAATGTTGGGATGACTCCTCAAGTCTGGACACTTACGCCCGCGGGAACTGGGCCTTTTAATTGTCCGCTTCAGGCTCCGATGGAGCCCACAAATTTGTTCTCCCCGCCGCCCTTCCCCGGTCATTCCCAGCAAAGAGAGGAATCTAAAACTCCTTCCCCATCGGTACCGTTTGCTAGCGCCAGGGTTCGAACTTCCCCCTCGTCCCTCATAGCAACCTAAACCCCTTACTGACACTTGCCCCTTCCCAACATCGACACCACCCCGCTAAACTAAAACCACCTAACATCCCACCCCCATCACCCCGAGTTTGTCGAAGGAACCCAAAAATATCAAATCTATAACCCGCCACTGAGGCCAAATGGTACAAAATGGGACGGAATGGTACTCCTACTAGGAGTACCAAATTAACCCCCCGCTGGGACCAAAGGGACACAATTGGACAGATTGGTACAGCCAGTAGGAGTCCCAAACTGCCCCCCGCCAGCAGCGGGCGCTACCCTAATCGGCCTACCCAAAGACAATTAACAGACCCTGCCCACGGGACCTGGGAAGTTTGTACTTCCCAACGACGATTTCCCGCCGTCAGGATAACGGCGGGATGGGGCTTCCGCGTCGCGGCGTTGGGAGACGCCGGTTCACGGATGCCGATGCCGCGCCTGGTGCGGCGCTGCTGGCCTGGAACTGCCGGAGGCGGGGCAGGATTTACCCAGCAGAGGGTTTTGGAACACGTTAACCCTTTGTTAACACGGCGGTTTTTGCCCTTGGCGACTCTTGTCACTTCGTGAAAAATAGTGCATACTGGCCGTGCTTTCCTGGTGGTTCTAGCGGAGTGGCCCCACCCGTTCCCATCCCGAACACGGAAGTGAAACGCTCCAGCGCCGACGATACTGCCTTGGTAACGGGGTGGGAAAATAGGTCACCGCCGGGATTTATGCTGAATCCGCTTTCTCTTGTTCCTGTAGCGCTGGCGTGAAGGAACCACTGCTGGGCCCGTCAATCCGGGGTGACAAGACCATTAACTAACGTCTTGGTTTGCACACCGCGGTTGGCGTCACGCCCAGGCTGAAAAAAGGGGCTTCCTTTACACCCCGGAATATCACCCCTATAATTCGCGGCGGATTGAGCATATCCGTGGGGCATGGTGCCCTTACGGGTTCCTCACATTAACCCACTAGGAGCGGTATTATGGGAAGTAGATTCGAGAAGTTTTCCGAACGGGCCCGCCGCGTGCTATCGTTGGCTCAAGAAGAAGCCCAGCGTTTCAACCACAACTATATTGGGACTGAGCACATCCTGCTGGGGTTGGTGAGAGAAACCGAAGGGGTGGCCGCCCGGGTCCTGTCGGGCCTGGGAGTTGATCTGAGTAAAGTCCGCTCCGCCGTTGAGTTCATCATCGGCAGGGGTGAAAAGCCCACTCAGGGCGAAATCGGGCTTACTCCCCGAGCCAAGAAGGTCGTGGAACTGGCGGTGGATGAAGCCCGCCGGATGAACCATACCTATATCGGCACCGAGCACCTGCTCATCGGCCTCCTGCGGGAGGGCGAGGGTGTGGCGGCCGGTGTCCTGGAAAGTTTGGGAGTCACCTTGGAGAAGGTACGGGCGGAGACCCACCGGATCCTCAGCAACAGCACTCCCAGCGGCGGTTCCCAAGGGGCCCGCACCACCACCCGAACCCCCACCCTGGACCAATTGGGGATTGACCTCACCGTTGCCGCCAGGTCCGGCAAGCTGGACCCGGTTATTGGCAGGACATCGGAACTGGAACGGGTGGTCCAGATATTGAGCCGGCGCACCAAGAACAATCCGGTGTTGGTGGGTGAGCCGGGCGTTGGCAAGACCGCCATCGTCGAGGCCATGGCCCAGAACATCAGCAACGGCGACGTGCCGGATACGTTGCAGGGCAAACGCTTGGTCACCCTGGATATGGGCGCGCTGGTGGCGGGAACCAAGTACCGGGGCGAGTTCGAGGAACGGCTCAAGAAGGTCATCGAAGAAATCAAAGCCTCGGGCAATTGCGTTCTATTCATTGACGAAATTCATACCATCGTTGGGGCCGGCGCCGCCGAAGGCGCGGTGGACGCCTCCAACATCCTCAAGCCTTCCCTGGCCCGGGGCGAAATCCAGTGCATCGGCGCGACTACGCTGGACGACTACCGCAAGTACGTGGAGCGGGACCCGGCGTTGGAACGGCGGTTGCAGCCGGTGCGGGTGGAAGAGCCCAGCAACGAAGACACCCTGGAAATACTGCGGGGCGTCAAAGACCGGTACGAAGACCACCACAACGTGGATATAACCGAAGACGCTTTGAAGGCGGCCACGACCCTGGCCACCCGTTTCATCCCCGACCGGTTCCTGCCCGACAAGGCCATCGACCTGCTGGACGAGGCCGGGTCGCGGGTGCGGTTGCGGGGCAGTTCAACGCCGGCATCGGTGACTGACGCCAGACAGGTGTTGGACGACGTCCGCAAGGAAAAGGACGAGGCCATCGCTTCCCAACAGTACGAGGTGGCCGCCGAGCTTCGGGACCGGGAGTTGAATCTGAACCAGAACCTGGACGAGCTGGAGAAGGAGTGGCACGAAGGCCGCTTGAAGGACCGCGCCCAGGTAACTGAGGAAGACATCGCCGAAGTGGTCAGCATGTGGACCGGCATTCCGGTGACCCGCCTCGCCCAAGAAGAAACGGAACGGCTCCTCCAGATGGAGTCGGAGTTGCACAAGCGCATCATCGGCCAGGACGAGGCCATAGTTAACATTTCCAAGGCGGTACGGCGCGCCAGGGCCGGGTTGAAAGACCCGCGCCACCCCATCGGCGTGTTCCTCTTCCTTGGCCCGACCGGCGTGGGCAAGACCGAGTTGGTGCGGGCGCTGGCCGAGTTCATGTTTGGCGACGAAGACAACATGGTCCGGCTGGATATGTCGGAGTTCCAAGAGCGGCATACGGTGGCTCGTCTAATCGGGGCCCCTCCCGGATACGTGGGCTACGACGAAGGCGGCCAGCTAACCGAGACGGTGCGCCGCAAGAACTACTGCGCGATCCTGCTTGACGAAATCGAAAAGGCCCATCCGGAAATCTTCAACGTCCTGTTGCAGATCTTCGACGCCGGCCAATTGACCGACGCCCGGGGACGCCGGGTGGACTTCCGCAACTCAATCATTTGCATGACCAGCAACCTTGGCTCCGACCTGATTAAACGGGACAGCACCATGGGATTCGCCGTGAAGGCGGACTCAGCCCAGAGCCAAATCCAGGCCTACGAGCGGATGAGGGACAAGGTGATGGACGAAGTGAAACGCTTCTTCCGCCCAGAGTTCCTGAACCGGTTGGACGCCACCATCGTCTTCCACCAACTGGACAGGCCCGAGATTCTGGCCATCGTCGACCTGATGATGGGGTTGGTCCGGAAGGAACTGGAAGAGAAGCAGGTCGATTTGGAGATCACGGAAAAGGCCAAGGAGTTCTTGGGCGAACGCGGTTTCGACCCGGTGCTCGGAGCGCGTCCGTTGCGCCGCCTCATCCAGAACGAGGTGGAAGACCGGCTGTCCGATGAGCTGCTCAGCGGCCGCATCAAGGCCGGTGACGTTGCGGTAATTGACCTGGACGAGGACGGTACCATCACCATCCACGTCAAGGCCGAGGTCGCCGCCGTAACTTAACAACCCCGGCTCCGGTTTAGACCACTGACAAGAGGCCCCATCGTCATGGGGCCTCTTACGTTTATAATGGGGCCACAATGCCGCGTCCCAGAGAACAACAACGCACCGTCTTCCTTTGCCAGGACTGCGGGTACGAGAGCGCCCGGTGGATGGGGTTTTGCCCCAGCCCTAGCTGTGGGTCGGGGCGGCCCTTGGTGGAGACCCGTTTGGCGGCTCCAACGGGGGGACGGTCTTCCTGGACCGGCGGAAGGTCCCAGCCCCTGCAAGAACTCTCCAGCCTGGGCCCGGACCAGCAACCTCGGGTGCCGCTGGCTTCGGAAGAGGTCAACCGGGTTTTGGGGGGTGGGTTGGTGCCAGGGTCGGTGTCGCTGCTGGCGGGAGAGCCGGGGGTAGGCAAGTCGACCCTCCTGTTGCAGATAGCGCGGTTCATGGCGGAAAGGGGTTCGCCGGTGGTCTACGCCAGCGGAGAAGAATCGCCCCACCAAATCCGGATGCGGTCGCAGCGTCTGGGTATTGACGGTAAGGGAATCTTCATGCTGTCCGAGACCGACGTGGAGGAGGTTATAGCCCGCTTGGACGAAGCGGCGCCGGGCCTGGTAATTGTCGATTCGGTGCAGACCCTCTACACCAAGGACGCCCCCTCCGGTCCGGGGAGCGTGGTGCAGGTGAGGGAGTGCGGATTACGGCTCCTACGGTGGGCCAAGCAGAGCGGCGTTCCGGTATTGATGGCGGGCCACGTGACCAAGGACGGGTCTTTGGCCGGACCCCGGGTATTGGAACACATGGTGGACACGGTGATGTACCTGGAGGGCGAAGACCTGAACGCTTACCGGATATTGCGGGGGAGCAAGAACCGGTTTGGCTCTACCAACGAGATTGGGGTGTTGGAGATGACCGGGCAGGGGTTGGTTGACGTCCCCGACCCGTCTCATGCCCTGCTGGTCCAGCGGCACGACCAGGCGGTGGGGTCGGTGTTGGTACCGGTGCTGGAAGGGACCCGGCCTCTTTTGTTGGAAGTGCAAGCGTTGACCTCTCCTTCCTTTGGACCGGCGCCGCGGCGGGTGGCCAACGGGGTTGATTACAACCGGCTGCTGATGTTGGCCGCCGTAGCCGGACGGCGGGCAGGGTTGGAATTGGCGGGGCAGGACATCATTGTCAGTATCGCCGGTGGGTTCAAGGCGACGGAACCGGCGGTTGACCTGGCAGTAATAGCGGCTCTGGCCTCCAGCCTGCACAACCAGGCCATCGACGGGGGGACCGTGGTGGTGGGGGAGGTTGGGCTGAGCGGGGAGGTGAGGGCGGTGCCCCAGGGGGAGAGGCGGCTGATGGAGGTCTCGCGGCTGGGACTGGACCGGTGCGTTTTGCCGGAAACGGCCCGGACGGAGTTGAAAGCGCCGGGCAACGTGGAGTTGGTTTTCGTCAGGACGGTGCGCCAAGCGCTGCGGGAGATTTTGGGAAACCCGCGTTCTCCGGGAGACCGTAGCCCTCCCGACCTGGGGATTTGAGGCCGCGGCAATGGGGGCCGTCCGATGGGGAAAGGGGTTCCGGTTGATTTTTCGGTGGGCGGCTGATAAATTCTACTGAATAATTTCTGGCAGGGATGGAGGTAATCGGTAATGGGGCGGCGGCTTTTAAAGCAACTTGACCATTCGTATGGCTTTGATGAAGTCGCCATCGTGCCGGGGGAGGTCACCATCAACCCGGAGATGGCGTCTACGAAACTGAACCTGGGTGGCATAATCTTCGACGCTCCCTTTCTGGCCTCGGCCATGGACGGGACGGTCTCACCCCGGTTTGCCGCGCTGATGCACGAAATGGGCGGTCTGGGGGTCTTGAACGGCGAGGGGCTTTACACCAGGTATGACGACCCGTACTCGGTCCTGGAAGAGCTAACTTCCATGACCCAGGAGGAGGTGACCGAGTATCTCCAGCAGGTCTACTCCAAGCCGATTGAGGACCGCCTGGTGGGGGATAAGGTCCAGGAAATCAAGAAGTCCGGCGCAGTATGCGCCGTTTCTTTTACCCCTCAGAATACCAAGCGGCTCAGCCCAATGGCGGTAGAAGCCGGGGCCGACCTGGTTTTCGTGCAGTCCACGGTGACCACGGCCCGCCACATGTCGCGCAGCTACAAAGGGTTGGTTTTCTCCGACCTGGTAAAGACGCTGGATGTTCCGGTGGTGGTTGGCAACTGCGTCAGTTACAACGTCGCCATGGAGCTGATGGAAACGGGGATTGACGGAGTGCTGGTGGGAGTGGGGCCCGGCGCGGCCTGCACCACCCGGGAGGTAACCGGCGTGGGAGTACCCCAGGTAACTGCGACGCTGGAGTGCGCCGCCGCGCGGGAAGACTACTTCCACCGGACGGGCCGGTACGTTGCGGTAATCACCGACGGCGGAATCCGGACCGGCGGCGACGTGTGCAAGTCCATCGCCAGCGGCGCCGACGGCGTAATGCTGGGGACGCCCTTCGCCCAGGCCGAGGAAGCCCCCGGCCGGGGTTACAACTGGGGGATGGCCAACGCCCATCCCGAGCTGCCCCGGGGCACCCGGATCACGGTGGGCACCAAGGGCACTCTGAAGCAGATAATGTACGGGCCGACCTCGTTGACCAACGGCACGCAAAACCTGGTTGGGGCCCTGCGGGTGGCCATGGGAATGTGCGGCGCGTACACGATACGGGACATGCACAAGGCCGAGATGGTGGTTGCCCCCGCCATCAAAACCGAGGGCAAATTCTTCCAGATGGCCGGATAACTGTACCGGTCTGGAAAACGGTGGTTGGTACCGGCCCTCGCTTCGGCGGGGGCCGGTTTTTTTGTGAAAGACCAGGCGTTTGACGCAGTAATTGAGAGTGGGTAGACTAACTTCCAGCTAAGCGGAGGGCCTCTTCCGGGGATTGTCGAGGGAAGAAGGCCGTCAAGGAGAGGGCAACGATGGACTTTGGACTGGCAGGAAAGAAAGCATTTGTTGGCGGCGGTGGCCGGGGGATCGGCAAAGGCATCGCGCGGGAGTTGGCGAGAGAAGGAGTGGACCTGGTAATCGCCTCCCGAACGCAAGAACAATTGGAGCAGACGGCCCGGGAGATTGAGGACGAGACCGGCCGGCGGGTGATCCCAATGGTCTTGGACGTAACGCAGAAGGAACAAGTTGACCGGGTGATGGCCCAGGCCGTTGAACAATTGGGTGGTCTGCACATCCTGGTGAACAGCGCGTCACTGCCCGGCGGGTCCCCCAACGCCGTTGGCCCCATCGAAACCCTGGACGAAGAAGAATTGATGGCCGACTTCGATGTGAAGTACGTTGGCGCGCTGCGGTGCGCCCGGGCTGCCATTCCCTACCTCAAGGAGCAGGGGTTTGGCCGAATCATCAACATCAGCGGCGGGAACGCGCGCAACGCCGGCAATCTGAGCGGAGGGGCCAGGAACGTTTCCCTGGTGCATCTGACCAAGACCCTTTCCAACCACCTGGGACGCTACGGCATTACCGTGAACTGCATCCACCCGGGGACCACCCGAACCGAGCGGACGGCAGTGATGCTGGCGGCGCGGGCCGAGGCGCAGGGGAAGACTCCCGAAGAGATAGAAGCGGCGGACTTTGCCCCAGGTTCCGGGTCCGGCAACGCCATCTGCCGGATGGTGGACGCTTCGGAGATCGGGTACTTCACCGTGTTCCTGTCCTCGGACAAGGCTTGGGCGATAACCGGGGAGGTTATCGCGGCCGGCGGTGGGGTTGGCAACGCGGTTTATTACTAGGACCACCACAACCGGTTTTTGACCGGCGCATTTATTGGGAGGGACAACTGACATGGCCGCTGCGAACGGAACAATCCAAATCCTGGACCCCCGGCCTGAAGAACAGGCGGAGCAAAAGGGCCTGAGCCCGCAATTGCCCGGTCTGGAAGGCAAGGTTATCGGGATTTTGGAAAACACCAAGTACCATTCCGACGCCTTCTTGGAAGAGCTGCAACGAGTGTTGGAAACGGAGTACAACCCCGGGAAGGTGGTTTACGCTAGGAAGTTTTCCTTCAGCGCCCCCTGCTCCGACGAGACAATTCAGGCTTTGGTCGAGGAGTGTGATGCCGTTGTTCACGGTATTGCTGATTGAGGCTCCTGCACTGCGTGGGGTCTCCACGACACAGTGGCAACCGAGTCCCAGGGCCTTCCTTCGGTCAGCGTGATAACCAGCTCCTTCACCCGGGCGGCCCATACCAGGGCCGCTACCCTGGGTATGCCTGATGCCCGGATTGTGGTGCTGCCGAGCCCGCTGCCGCCGCGCTCCATCCCCGAGGTCCAACAGATGGCCCACGAGTACGCCGAGGAAATTGTGGGCCTGTTGGCGGCGAAGTAAGCGGGCCGTTTCCCCAGCTAGCGGCTTCTTAAGAATTTAGAATCAAGGAACGAGCGGCCCCTCCGAGCAGACGAGGGGCCGTAAGTCTGTCTGGGAGGTAATGGACAGTGCAACAGCCAACCCTAAAGTCCCGCCGGGTTGAAGTGGCCGATTCTTTCGAGGCCATTCAGGACTACTACGAAGAACAGGGCTGGACCGACGGCTTGCCGGTGACGCCGGCGACCGAAGAGTCGGTCCGGCGCATGTTGGGAGCTTTCGGCGAGGACCCGGGCCACTCCTTGGGCATCATTCAGCCCCGCAACGCGCCGGTCTCCCTGGAGAAAGTGGCGGTGAACGCGGTCATGGCCGGGTGCCGGCCGGAACACTTCCCGGTGGTTTTGGCGGCGGTGCGGGCGGTGATGCAGCCGGCTTTCAACCTGGCCGGGTGCCAGGCCACCACCGGAGGAGCAGCCCCGGTGGTCATCGTCAACGGACCCATTGCCAAAGACCTGGGGATTAACGGCGACTCAGGATGTTTCGGCCCCGGATACCGGGCCAACGCGGTAATTGGCCGGGCCTTGCGGTTGGTGGTGCGGAATATCGCCGGGTTGATTCCCGGAGACATGGACAAAGCTACCCTGGGTTTGCCGGCCCGGTATACCTTCTGTTTTTCCGAGAACGAAGACCGCAGCCCGTGGGAGCCCCGGCACGTTGAAATGGGATTGGACCCAAACGCCAGCATGGTGACGGTCCACGCCATTCGGGGCATGTACCCCATCATGGAAACTACGGTGTCCGAGGGTAAAGCGGTGCTGGCGACGCTGGTTAAGGGGGTCCAGGCCGCCGGGTTCGCGAACTACTACCAAATTGGCACGGGGGCGCAGATGACCCTTATCGTCTGCCCGGAACACGCCAATGAGATGCACGCCGCCGGGCTGACCAAGGCTGACGTGCGGCGGTACGTTTACGAGAACGCGAGGATGCCGATTAAGGAGTTGGCGGGCATTGCCCACTGGGGGAACCGGAACTGGCCTTCCTGGGTGGACGAGAGCAACCCGGAAACCCTGGTGCCGGTGGCGCCCCACCCGGACGACATTGAGGTCTTCGTGGCCGGGGGAGACGGGCGGCATTCGGCCTGGTTGGCGGGATGGGGAGTGACCCGGGTGGTGACCCAGGAGATAACAACCAGCCTGTAACCCTCAACGTAAAGACAGGTTATGGGGTCGGAGCCCCGGCGTTGTTGCAGCGCCGGGGTTTTTTTGTTGGAACTATGAGAAATTCGGATATTGTGAGATAGAGGTGCAAAACTTGGGTGAATCCAGCTCGGCCAGCCCGAGCTGCAGGCGAGTGAGCCTTACTTGACCCGCCTGATAGCGGCGTTGATCTCGGCGATGGTCGCTTTTTTGCCGGAACGAGAGTCGGCCCAACCCCCTGAGCTGGGCGTCATCTTTCCGTATATGCCGCCGACAACCACGAGGTAGTAGGCGTTGCGGCCATAGCGGTCCGGCACGACGTCTCCAGGCCCCTCGTTGTACTTGGGGTCGTTCAGGCTCTCCAAGAACAACAGGACTCGCTCGCCAGTCTCAAATCCGGTATTTTCGCGTCGCTGATTACCCTGGTGTTGGCGTTGGTCGCCTCAATGCCGGTTTCGGCCAGAACCGCTATGCTGTCGGGCAGGCCGGATGTTGGGTAAATGGCTTCCTCCTTGGTCATCTTGTAGTCCTTGAACACATAGTTGAACTTCGGAGGGGTGTTGGTTCTGTCGGGCGAGGTTTTAGACGCCAACTCGCTGGTGAGTGTTCCGATCACGATTGCGTCGGAACGCTCAACCATATCCTCAAGGTCCCAATTGGGGTTGAGCGAGGTGAGCTTGACCGTCTTCGTGTAAGTCCGCTGTTCGCCCTCAGCATCCCGAACGTCCGTGGCGGAGTTGGCGCAGCCGACCGACTCGCCGACAAGTACCGCCGCCATGAGGCCCAAGGCGAGCGTTCCGTGTTTCAACCAGTTGGGTGCTTTCATATAAATACTCCTTTCGGTGTGTGGGCCGGGCTAGTCTTTCCCATAAAGGAATTGGATACCGTTCTTGTCGTCGTTGTAGAGCGTGTGGTCCTGAGATTGTTTCTCGTACATGGCGCAACCAATTCGGATTAGTTGCCACCATGGAATGTCGTCAAGCACCAGGAAATGTCCGAACTCGTGCATCGCGTCCGAACGGACGTCGTACTCGTTGCCGTCGCAATCGCTGCACTCCACGAAGTCGTACCGGGTGTTGTACCAAACATCCGTGTCGGTCAGGTGGCAGGTGCCGGCCTCTACCCAATCGAGAATCGTCTCCGCAATCCGGGGATTCCATGGCTCGGTTCGCTTGGTCCAGTCGTGGGATGAGCCTGTATAGTGGTGGAGGCTGAAATTCGCGCCACTTTGGTCGTTCCATATTCCGGCGCCTTCGATGATCTCATCTTTCCACCAGTCGGGGAAGTTGCCGTGGCTGGCGTCGTAGGTGGCGGTGTTGGCGTTCCAGTCGGTATTTACGTCTTCGTCGTTCCCGCAATGGTGGAGTTCGTAGGCCTCAATGGTCGCCGGGGTCAGGACCTCCAAGCACACCAAGACCCCCACGTCCGCAATGCCAAGGGACATGTAAAAGGCTTTCATCGGGTTTTTGTCCTCCCTTTTTTTGGTTCCATATTGGGTATTGTCGGCTGTTGCGCCGCACCGACTAGCTTCCCTCCTTTAACATAGAGTCTTCACCTCCGCCCTCTTGGGATTGGGGGGATGCGGAGCGTACAGACTCGCCAGCCCGGCGTGAAGCGGGCGCAATCGACGGCTGACATTGTTGTGAGCGGCGTTCATGTTAGCGTTAACCAACAGGACTGGCGGGCTGTCAGCGCAGAATCTTCATAAATCCAACTCAGGAGAAGTATCACGTCGCGCAGTCATGCGGGGGCAAATTGCGAGATTCTCAACCGACCCACCACACAGAAGGGGCGGTGGGACATCTTCCAGACGACAAACACTTCCTGGCCTTCGTCAACCTGAACGAAATCATTCGGCAATCGCACCCGTTTGCTTACGATTTTCTCTTTAATACACCTGGTATCCGGGGTGTCGATGTACAAGCGGTTTTTCAAACCAGCATCGGGTCGGCCGCGGCCAGCTACACGCTGGAGAAGCGGGACGAGGGCGGGCTGGACCGTTACGCCGCCGTCTTGACGTTGTTCCCCGAGTAAAGGACGTCACCGGCAGGGGTTGTCCAGACCAACTGTTGGTTCCCCCGCTGCGTTTTGCTCCCCCATCTCTGCCATGTGGCGTACCAAGGCATCATAGGACTACCTGTGGCAAGGGCGGAGGGATGTTGAGTTGATTTGATAGGGCCTTGTAATTGTCGTTGCGGAGAGCTTGCGGCGTCTAGTCCGGGGCAAACCGGCGGGCGGCGATGGATTTTAGATTTCTCCCTACGGTCGAAATCACAGGTAGGGGTGGCCGGAATACTCCTTCGACGGGCTCAGGGTGAAATGCGGCTGGAAGCGGCATTTGGGTAGAACTGGGAGGCCCCCTCTTATTTGATAGTTAATATTGACATCCGTTAATTCATTGGTTAGCATAATATACTTAATCATTTGCGAGAGGGGGTAATTCCGATGACAGCAGCGGCTCCCACCGCCGACTTGGTGGACCGGTTGGGAATGGTCCCGTGCAAGCATCGCTGGGAAATCGGACCGGCCGATGGTCCGGTGAGCCTGGGCGTCTGTCAAAACTGCGGCACGGTGCGCGAGTTTAACAACTTCGTTGAGTCCTTTGGATGGGGTGACGACCGGCCGCCCGGCGGTTTGACTCCCGACGTGGCCCGGGTTTTGGCCGGCCGCCGGGAGGAAGACGAAGAGGAGTAGGCCCGCGAGGCTTTCACCCAACCCGCGGGAACAGGCTGCCGGGATTCCGGCAGCCTGTTTGTTGCCCCGGCCCCAAAAGGGCCGGAAACAGGAAACGCGGAAAATTGACCACCAATTTAATGCGCGTTTTAAGAGAAATGGGCGGTCTTGTGACCCAAATATTGGGTTATAATAGCCTCCTACTTTTCTGGGGTTAGAAGGGTACGAGGGGAGGTTTAACGCTCAGTGTTCACGCACCTGCACACGCATACCGAGTACAGCATGTTGGACGGCATCAGCCGGATTCCGGACCTGGTGGACCAGACCCAACGCCTTGGTATGAACGCCCTGGCCATCACCGACCACGGTTCGTTGTACGGTGTGGTGGACTTCTACTCGGAATGCAAGGAACGGGGCATTAAGCCCATCATCGGCTGCGAGACCTACGTGGCCCATGACAGCCGCACCGACCGCAACGGCAGCGAACGGAGCCCCCATCACCTGGTGCTGTTGGCCCGGAACAACACCGGCTACCGGAACCTAATGCAGTTGGTGACGTTGGCCCACCTGGAGGGGTTCCATTACCGGCCCCGGGTGGACAAGGAGCTGCTGGAGCGTTACCGGGAAGGGTTGGTGTGTTTTTCCGGGTGCCCTTCGGCAGAGGTGCCCCGGCTCATCGCCGACGGCGATTTGGACGGAGCTCGGCGGGCCGCCGGTTGGTACAAGGACCTGTTCGGCGACGGCTATTTCCTGGAATTGCAACGCCACGAGGACGTTCCCCAACTGCCGGAGATTAACAACCGCCTGGTGACTCTGAGCAAGGAGTTGGCGGTGCCGCTGGTGGTCACCAACGACGCTCACTATGTCCGGCAGAACGACGCCCATTACCAGGACGTTTACATCTGCATCCAGACCAACACCAATATCCAGGACGTCAACCGGCTCCGCATGGAGGACGACTCTTACTTCATCAAGAGTCCCCAGGAGATGGAGGCGCTGTTCCCGGACTTCCCGGAGGCGTGTCAGGCGACGAACCAGATTGCGGATATGTGCAATGTGGAGCTGGGGTTTGGACAGACCCACCTGCCCAAATACCCGACCCCCGGAGACAGGGACGCCGACGAGTACCTGGCGGAGCTATGCTGGGATGGATTCAAGCAGCGGTATCCGCGGCCTTCTCCCGACGCGGAACAACGTCTGAAGTATGAGTTGGAAGTTATCCGGCATACCCAGTTCGCCAACTACTTCTTGGTGGTCTGGGACATCATCGACTTCACCCGCCGCAGCAACATTCTGTTCGGCGTGCGGGGAAGCGCGGCGGCCAGCGTGGCGCTTTACTGCCTGGGCATCACCGACGTGGACCCGTTGGAGTACCGGTTGGTGTTTGAGCGGTTCCTGAATTTGGAACGCAAAGAGATGCCCGATATAGACATGGACTTTCAGGACGACCGGCGGGACGAAGTGCTGCACTACGTCATCGACCGTTACGGCCGGGACCAAGTTGCCCAAATCATTACTTTCGGGACCATGGGGGCCAAGGCCGCGCTGCGGGACGTGGGCCGTGGTTTAGGCATGAGCTACGGGGACGTGGACCGGATCGCGAAGATGGTGCCGCTCAAGTCCCGTACCCTGGACGATGCGCTGCGGGCCAACTCTGCTTTTCAAGAGGTGTACGACAGCGAGGAAGCGGTTCGGGGGCTGGTGGACCATGCCAAGGGGCTGGAGGGAATCGTTCACCACGTCAGCACCCACGCCGCGGGGGTATTGATTGCCGACGAACCCTTGAGTTCCACCGTGCCGTTGCAGCGGCCGCCCCGAGGGGACGAAAACAGCTCGGTGATGATGACCCAGTATTCGATGGACCCGGTGGCCAAGCTGGGGCTGCTGAAGATGGACTTTTTGGGTCTGACCAACCTGACCATCCTGGACCGGGCGGTGAAGCTGCTGGACGAGACCCGGGGCATCAAGATTGACATAAACCGCCTTTCCCTGGACGACCAGGACACTTTTGACCTGCTTTCCTCGGGCAAGACCACCGAGGTTTTCCAACTGGAAAGCGCCGGAATGCAGCGGTATATCAAGAACCTGAAGCCGTCCAACCTGAGCGATGTGGCGGCGATGATTGCCCTCTACCGGCCGGGGCCAATGGAGCATATCGACACCTTCATTGAGGCCAAGCACGGCCGCTCGCCCATTTCCTATCCCCATTCCAGCTTGAAAGACCTATTGGACGAGACCTACGGGGTCATCGTTTACCAGGACCAGGTGCTGCTCATCCTGCAAAGCTTCGCCGGTTATACCCTGGGGGAGGCGGACACGGTACGCAAGGCCATGGGTAAGAAGATTGCCTCGTTGATGGCCCAGGAACGGGAGAAATTCATTGAAGGGGCCCAGCAGAAAGGGTTTGACCAAGATGTGGCGGTGCAGGTTTTCGACCTGATCGAACCCTTCGCCGGGTACGCTTTCAACAAGGCCCACAGCGTCAGTTACGCGCTGATTTCCTACTGGACGGCCTATTTCAAGGCCCACTACCCGCTGGAATACATGGCGTCGGTATTGAACTCGCGGTTGGACCACGCCGACCGGGTGGTTAGTGCCATCAACGAGTGCGCCAAACTCAAGATACCGGTGCTGCCGCCGGACGTGAACCGCTCTGGGGAGTTCTTTTCCATTGATAAAGAGTCGGGTGATAAAGAGTCGGGGCCCGTGGCGTCGCTCCGGTTTGGGCTGGCGGCCATTAAGACAATTGGTGAAGGGGCGATCCGGCCCTTGGTGGAAGAACGCAAAAAGAACGGCCCCTACGAAAGCATTGATGATTTTTGCCGCCGGGCCGACGTCAGCGCATTGAACCGGCGGACGCTGGAGAGCCTGGTCAAAGCCGGGGCCTTCGACTCGCTGGGACCCCGGGGGGCTTTGCTCAACGCCGTCGACCAAATAATCGCCGCCGCCCAACTGGAAACGCGGACGCGCAACTCCGGCCAGACCAGCATGTTTGATGTCATGGGTGGGGCCGGATCGGGGATTGAGATGCCGGGCATCGACATCAGCGGTTCGGACGTCCCGCCAGCCGAAAAAGCCAACTGGGAACGAGAGTATTTGGGGGTCCCCCTTTCCTACAACCCGTTGTTTGAGCTGGCAAATATCGACCCCGGGGACGCCTTGTCGTCGCTGGACCAATTGGACGAGGAACTGAACGGGCAATCGTTGACGTTGATTGGGCACGTTTCCGGGGTGACCGAGCGTTACACTCGGGAACAAAAGAAGTTCTTGGTGGTTGCTTTGGACCTGTTGGGTGGTCAAATAGAAGCCATTGTTTGGCCCGATGTTTTGGAACGGACCGAGCCTTTGTGGGAAGCGGGGAAGCTGGTCAGGGCCGAGGGGAAGATGCGGCTGCGGGGAGACCAGTTCTCGCTGGCCTGTGAGAGCGTTGAGCAAATTTCCATAGACGCGGTGCCGGCGCCTCCCGAGCCTCCCTCTCCGGTTGAGGCGGCAAAGACGCCAGAAAAGCCCCGGCAGGAACCGGCGGCTGAGACACCGGCCCCGGCCAAAGCCCACGGCAATGGGAACGGGAACGAGAAAAAGGCCCAGGACCCGGCGGCGGAAAGCGGGGCCGACAGCAACGGCGGGCGGGCGGTGCTGCTGGAAATAAACGAGTCGGAAAACGCCATCGAAGACGCCCATGTGCTGCGGGAAGTAATTCAAGTGCTGTTGGAGTATCCGGGCAAAGACCGGGTTAATCTTCGGATACACACCCAGGGCAAATGGGTGCTAATGGAGTGCCCGGTGGTCAGCGTGGAGTATTGCCCGGAGCTGAAAGAACGGCTCCAGCCGTTGCTGGGCGAGGACTCGGTGTCTTTGCAGGACGCGGCAATCCGCGAAACGGAAGACGTCCCCTTCTAGGGCCGGGGGCTCACCCGGCAATTCCTCCTTCTCCCTGCACAACGCTGCACAGGCCCTTGGTTCATCGGGGTCATAGTTCCTTCTTCTTCTGGATAACGCTCAATTTCCGGTGAGGCTGTGGGTAAGAATGGCGGGGATCTGCCGCTGAAGTACGCCAAACGGCAACCCTGATGGTAGTGTGGTATAATAACTATGGCGTAGTATGCGATATAGAATTCGTCACATTTCCCCAACTTTGTTGGTTGGTCAGCCGGCGCAAGAACCGGCGTCGGTCCGGATTATTTATTTCAGTTTCAACGGAAAAGCATAATCAGTTTTGACGGCGATTGACGACATAAAAAGCCGCATCGACATCCTGGAACTGGTTTCCGGGCGGGTAGCGTTGCAACGGGCCGGGCGGGCTTACAAGGCCAACTGCCCCTTCCACCAGGAACGGACGCCGTCCTTTTACGTATTTCCCGAACGTCAAAGTTGGCGTTGTTTTGGCGCTTGCGCTACGGGCGGCGACGCGTTCAGCTTTTTGATGAAAGCGGACAACCTGGAGTTTGGCGAGGTCTTGAAGAACCTGGCCCGGCAGACCGGGGTTACATTGCCAACCCAACGCCGCCGCACCGAGCAGGAAGACGCGTTCACCATCAACGAGGCTGCCAAGGACTTCTTCAAGTCCCGTCTGGCCTCTACCGCCGGGGCACCGGCCCGGCAGTACCTGGCGGACCGGGGCTTGGAGCCGTTGACCATCGAGAAGTTCGAGCTGGGGTTGAGCCCCCGGGACGGGGAGGCGTTGAAGGACCACTTGGTCCGCCAGGGCTACTCCTTGGAGCAGTTGGCCCAGGCCGGGCTGGTGTCCGGCGGGGACAACGGCCGCTACCGGGACCTGTTCCGGTACCGCCTGATGATTCCCATTAGGAACAGTCAGGGCGAGCTGGCGGGTTTCGGCGGACGGGCCCTGGAGGATACCAACCCCAAGTACCTGAACTCACCGCGGACGCCGGTGTTCGACAAAAGCCGTATTACCTATGCAATGTACCTGGCGCGAGAATCGGCCCGCCGCGAGGGAATTGTGGTGGTGGAAGGGTACATGGACGCCATCATGGCCCACCAGCATGGGTTTGAAAACGTGGTTGCCTCGATGGGCACGGCGTTGACCGAGCATCAAGTGGCGGAGATCCGCCGGGTCACCGGCAACATAACGATGGCTCTGGACGCCGATGCCGCCGGGCAGCAAGCTACATTACGGAGCTTGGAATCGTCTTGGAAAGTGTTTCAGGCGCCGGCCACCGGGCGGGCCCAGTCTGCATCACTGTTTCAGCGGCAGGAGATGGCCGACCTTAAAGTTGCCGCCCTGCCGGAGGGTCAAGACCCGGACGAAGTTATACGGGAATCGCCCGAACGATGGGCCACCCTGATCGAGAACGCCAGGCCGCTCTTCGAGTTTGTATTGCCGGCGTTGTCGGCCCAGGTGGATATTTCGACGCCCCAGGGGAAGGCCTGGGTTTCCCAACGGTTGTTTAATTTTATTGCCGCGGTGCCGGAACCCATCCAGCAGGACTACTATTTTCAGATGTTGGCCCACCACCTTCAGATAGGCGAGGACACTTTGCGGGCCAGCATGAGCCGGTTCACTTCCCAGGCGCGCAACGGCGTTGCCGGCGGGGCCCGGCGGGCGAACCAACCCGGGGATCAAAGCCCGGAAGAAGCGGACTCGGCTTTTGCCAAGCTGGCCAACGACCCCATTGAAGACCATTTCCTGGCCAGGATTTTGCAAAATACGGAATTGTACCAGGGCCCCCCCCAGGTCCGGCCCGAATACTTCAAACGGCCGGAGAACCGGGAAATCCTGGGCCACATTCTTTACGTGCAGTCCGATGGGTTTGACGAATCGGCGATTGAGTGGCTGCGGCAGACCGTAGACGAGGAACTGTCGCAGCATTTGGACTATCTTTTCAACAAGGAATTGCCTTCGGTGGAGCTGCGCCCAGGCCGCTCGGAAGTGGCCCAGACCGCCCACCGGTTGGAGGAACGTTACCTTCGGGACATGAAGGTTGAGGAAGCGATGCGGTTTTCCGAAACTGAAGCAGACGGCGCTTTTGAGGAAGCGGATCTGCGGGTCTTGGAGATCAACCAACTCCTCAAGAAGAACGAGGAAGTCCGGGGTTGTTTGGCCCCGAACACTGCGGAGGGTAGATAACGATTTATGGTAAGACGCAATAACGGCCGGGAACTTAACCCGGAAGATTTCATCGAGAACAACGAGGAAGAACAGAGCACGCCCAATATCCTGGGAATCATCGGCCAGGTTAAGGGCGACGAGGAAGAGGAAGAGGGGATTGCTGGCAACGGCGGCGCCTTGGTGGTCCCTTCCACCGGCAACGGCGAGGCCACCGAGGAGCAGTGGGATGATTCGGATTCCGACGAGGAAACCACCTCCAAAGCAGAAAGCCCCACCGAAACCGACATCGAAAACGAAGACTCGGAATGGGAAGCGGAAGCCGAGAGCATGGAGGTCTTGGACGACCCGGTGCGGATGTACCTGCGGGAGATTGGGCGGGTTAAGCTGCTGACTTCCAACGATGAGCGGGTGCTGGCCCGCAAGCTGGAAGGTGATAAGCACCTGCGCAACCTGGAAAAGGAACTGACCGACCTGGAAGGACGGCCGCCCCGCCCCTGGGAGGTGACCCGCGCCCTGCTGCGCCGGATGGTCAACGCTTCCCTGTTGGTGGATACCCTCAACCGTCAGTTGGACTTGCCTTCCGGGATGACCCTCAGCCAGATTTCGGAAACCCCGGAGCTGCGGGCCGCTATCGACGCTGAGGTCAACGTCGACATGATTGCCTATATCGCCGATGCTCTGAACGAGGAAGAGTCGGACATTTACGCCAAACTGGTGGCCCTGTCCTTGGACAGTTGGATCCTTTCCACCGAAGCGGTAGACGTGATGGAAGACCCCACGTTGACCGAGCTGCGGCACAAGCTGGACCGGCCGGAGTCCTACACCCAATTGGAAAGTGTCGACCCCCTGTTCCGTCGGGGATTCAACGGAGTGCGGGCCGAGGGAGCCAAGGCTCAAGCGCATCTGACCGAGGCCAACTTGCGCCTGGTAGTCAGCGTCGCCAAAAAGTACATCGGACGGGGGATGGCGCTGTTGGACATGATCCAAGAGGGCAACATCGGCCTGATTAGGGCGGTGGAAAAGTTCGACTACCGGAAGGGGTACAAGTTCAGCACCTATGCCACCTGGTGGATCCGCCAAGCCATCACCCGCGCCATTGCCGACCAGGCGCGGACCATTCGGATTCCGGTGCATATGGTGGAGACCATCAACAAGCTGATGCGGCAGCACCGGCGGCTGCTGCAAGAATATGGCCGGGAACCTACCCCGGAGGAAATCGGGCTGGCCATGGAAATAGGCCCCGAAAAGGTGGAGGAGATTTTGAAAATCTCCCAGGAGCCGGTCTCCCTGGAAACTCCCATCGGTGAGGAAGAGGACTCCCATTTGGGAGACTTCATCGAGGACCGGAACGCCCCGGCCCCCGCCGACGCGGCTTCTTTCCAGTTGCTGAAGGAGCAGGTGGAAGAGGTGCTGCACACGTTGACCGACCGGGAAAGCCGGGTCTTGCAGCTCCGGTTTGGACTGGAAGATGGGCGCAGCCGCACCCTGGAAGAAGTGGGCCGCGAGTTTGGTGTAACCCGGGAACGCATTCGCCAGATTGAAGCCAAGGCCTTGCGGAAGCTGCGGCATCCCACCCGCTCCCGCAAGCTGCGCGACTTTTTGGAGTAACCGCCGTGCTTGGGCCGGTGCTAGCTCCCTGTTGTGCGGATGGCGGTTAAAACCTCGCTAAAGTCGTAAATAGCAGTATAAAAACCGCCTTTAATTGATAAATCGCAGGGTGTTATACTCGCCCCGACCGAAACAAGGAGGAGTTACGTGGAAGACTGGGCAATGCCAAAGTGCCAAGAATGTGGCGTGGGGCAGCTAGTTCCTTTGTCTGATTATGGCGGCCAAGGAGCTGCGGTCCACTATAAGGCCTGGGTTTGTATCAATCCGTCCTGCGGTTTCAACATCAAAATCCGCAACGGCGACATATATTTGAACGAACCCATTACCCCAGGGAACATGACCACTCCCCGGACGCGTTAGACCGCACCCTGCAAGTCCCTCGGGATATTAAACCGCTCGGTTCACGGTGTGAGTTGGTGTTTGTCGATGTGTCCGGCGTGAACGAGTGGTCCTTCCTCCCATAACGTTTTCGGCGATTCCCTTTTGTGGAGGCCCGATGGAGACAGGTTACGACTATCTACTGATTAAGCGCCGGTTCCCCCGGCACATTTTCGAGGTTGCCGCAATATTTTTGGTCAGTCTGGGGGTTCTGATGCTGGCGGGCGGCGGCGCCTACTACGTCTATGCGGCCCAGGCCCGGGCGGAACTCGAAGCCCTGAATACCTCGGAGGCAACCCCGGTTCTTGCCGCCGTAGCCCAACCGGAACCCGCTCCTCCGCCAGCGGCCCAGGAAGAAATCCTTCCTGCACCCCAACCTGACCCCCCTCCGGCGATACCCCAGGATGCCATAGCCAACCAGGACCTGCGTCTTGGGGAACCGGTTGAAGCCGGGGCGTTGAACGATCCTTGGAGTTATGAACCGCTGGCCCGCTACAACAAGACCTTTGCCGCGGACTTCCTGTCGATAACCAAGGAGCAAGGGTTGCCGATAGGCAGCGAACTTGCCGCCACCCGCATCACGGTGGCCGGTCTGGGAATCGACTCCAGCGTGGAGGAACTGGGCATCATTGACCTTGGGGACAGCCGGGCCTATGAAGCGCCGGTCCGCGCGGTGGGGCATATTCCTGAGACAGCCAACGCGGGAGAGGCGGGCAGCGCCTGGTTCTTCGGCCACCTGGAAAGTCCGGTGGTTGGAGAAGGTTCCGTGTTCTACCACTTGCCGGAAATCGCCCAGCTTTTGGACGAAGGGGAAGAGGTCTTCGTGGTGACCCAGAATGGCGCCAACCAGTACCTCTACCGCATGACCGGAACCCGGGTGGTGCCCCAGGACCAGTTAGAGCTTTACGATTCCGGGCGGTCCACCATTCACCTGGTAACCTGCGTTCCCCGATTGGTGTACGACCACCGGTTGATTGTCACCGGCGAGTTGGTGGGGATGCAGTAGCTTCCCCGGGACTCTCGGTTCAGCCGGGGGAGTAACGACGAAAAAGAGGGCCCGAAATAGGGCCCTCTTTTTTTGTGCGGGGTCGATCCAGGGATGATTAGGGTGGTGGGGAAGCCACCGAGTCCTCGGTCACCGGGTCGATACGCAGTTTGCGGAGGCGCCGGCCCAGCAGGGAAACCACCTCAATCCGCACGTTCTTGGTGCGGACCGTGTCGCCGATCTGGGGTATCCGGCCCAGGGATTGGTAAACGTAGCCGCCTATGGTATCCACGTCTTCGCTTTCGATGTCCGCGCCGAAAAGCTCTCTCAGGTCGTCGGTGGTGACCCCGGCGTCGACCAGGGCCGAACCGTTGGGCAGACGGACCACTTCCCGGTCCTGGTTGCGGGGAAACTCGTCCTCAATTTCCCCGACAATCTCTTCCAGTAGGTCCTCCATGGTAACCAGTCCTTCGGTGCCGCCGTACTCGTCGATGACGATGGCCATTTGCAGGGACTTTTGCTGCATATCTTCAAGGAGGGCGTCGAGGCGGATGGACTCGGGGATAAAAAAGGCGGGGCGCAGGGCATCCCGCAATGGGGCATCCGCTCCGCCCGCTCCCAGGAGTGTCAGCAGGTCCCTGGAATGGGCGACGCCCACGATGGTGTCGATATTTTCGGAAAAGACCGGCAGCCGGCTGTGCCCTTTTTCGCCCATCAACGCCGCCACTTCGGGAAGGGTGGAACTAACATCCACCGTTACCATGTCCAAGCGGGGCACCATGATTTCCCTGGCGGCAGTCTCGTCCAGGCTGAGAATGGACCGGAGCATTTCCCGGTCCCGTTCGTCGATGCTGCCCGAGGCGGCGGCGGCGATGACCCGTTCCTCCAGCTCAGCGTGGATTTCTTCCAGGGTTTCCGGTTGGGCGCCGTTGTGGAATACCATGGCGCGGCTGGCGCCATTGCGGCGGTCGATGCGGGCCGAGAAAATCCGGAAAACCAGGCCGGACCAACGGAAGGCCAAGTTGGGACGTTTCGCCGCCAGGGTGTAGACGGCCCGGTTCAGGATGATCAACACGACCAGCAGGCCCAGGGAAAGGATAGCGATGAGCCACCAGCCCAGGGCTTGGAAACTTTGGGCCAGGGCGATGCCCGAGACGGCGACGGCGACAATGGACGCGTACTTGAACGAGGAGATGGTAAAACCAAGGCCCCGGCGGAACCGGGCCCCCGCGTTTCCGTTGACAAAGGCTGCCGCGTGCTCAGCCAGGCTGAGGTAGGAGAAGAAGAGGAGGGAAGCTGAGAAAATTAATGCTGACGGTAATAAGCTACTATCAGTATCCAAAATGTTGCCCTCTTGGACTCTAAGCGGTCCTAGAAGGGATTGTTAATCCTTTCGATGCCGGTGAATTTATTGTCCTGGGACAATTCTAGCAGGAACTCCAACGGCCAGTCTACCTTTGGGAATGTCCTTGGTCACCACTGCGCCCGCTCCGGTGGTGGCTCCATCACCGACGGTCACCGGGGCCACCAACATGGTGTCGCTGCCGATGAAAGCGTCGTCGCCGATGGTGGTCGTGTGTTTGTCCGTTCCGTCGTAGTTGCAGGTGATGGTCCCCGCGCCGATGTTGACCCGCTCCCCAATGACGGCATCCCCCAAGTAACTGAAGTGTCCCGAGACTGCGCCCGGCGCCAACCGGCTGTTCTTGACTTCGACGTAGTTGCCGATATAAACGCCCTCTCCCAGGGAAGCGCCGGGGCGCAGGTGGCTGAAGGGCCCGATTTGCACGTCGGCGGCAACCTGGGATTCCTCCACCACCGATGCGGTTACCCGGCAGCGGTCGCCGATGTTGGAATCTTGGATTACCGAGTTCGGCCCAATCTGACAGTCCTCGCCAATAACGCTCTCCCCCTGGACCATGGTGTTGGGGAGGATGGTGGTGTCCTGGCCGATGACCACTTCGGCGTCGATGAAAACCGACCCCGGGTCGGGGATGGTAACGCCGGCCAACATCCACCGCTCCCGGATGCGTTCCCTCTGGACCGATTCGGCAATGGCGAGTTGGACCCGGTTATTCACCCCGAAGGCGTCGGACGGGTCTAAAGCGGGCACGCCGTCGATGACCGCGCCGGTGTTTCCCAAGCCGGCGAGGGCGGTCAGGTATTTTTCGCCGCTGGGACTTGCCGGTAGGTCCGGCAAGTATCGGCGAAGCCAGGTCAGTTGGAAACAGTAAGTCCCGGCATTGACCTCGGCGGGGGCTTCCGCGCAACCGGTGAAGTCGTTCGCTTCGACAATCTCGGCAATCTGCCCTTGATCGTCGCGCATAACACGGCCCATGTCCTGGGCGTACAGGCCCTCGGCGGTCAACATGGTCATTTGGTTGCCCTGCCCCTGGTGCCGGTTGGTCAGGAGCTGAATGGAGTCCGGCTGGACCAAGGGGGTGTCGCCGTTTTGGACCAGCACCTGGGAGCAGGCATCATCCAACAGGGGTAGAGCGCAATTCACGGCGTCGGCGGTGCCTTGGGGCTCCGGTTGCAGGGCGTAGTCAACGCTGTCCCCCAGGAATGCCTCGATGGCGGCGCGGTTGAAAGGTGACACCACGATGATGATGCGTCCCACCCCCAAGCCGCGCAGCAGGTCCAAGGGATAGCGCAGCATCGGCTTGCCGCAAATGGGGTGCAGCACCTTGGGGATTCGGGACTTCATGCGCGCGCCGTTGCCGGCGGCCAAGACGATTCCGGCCCAGCCTTCCATGATAACGCCTCCCCGAATTGGGAATGGGTTTCAAGCCAGTCCGCCGCGGCGGTGGGCTGCCGGGGAATTATACCAGCCGCCAGAGCGGGCGGCGTTGACATACCTTTCCGGCCAAGTCACAATTCTGGTCAAACCGGGGACTGGGGCCACCCGACCCATTGGTTTGCGCCATCATTAACTAGTCGTTTAACGGGAGGGTGGTTTGCATGGCTGACCTCACCGAACCGGAAATCCTCGCCCTGGCCAAGGCCGCGGGAATCACCATTCCACCCCATTTGTTGCCCGAGGTCGGCTATAGCCTCAACGGGTGGCTGGAAGCCCTGGCTGAGGTTGATCCCCCGGGGTGGGAACAGGTAGAACCACTGCCTTTTGTAATGCCTCCAACGTCGGAACCGGGGAGTTGATGGTAATGGATAAGGAGCGGATTCCCTTTCTTTCCACCACCGAGCTTTCGGCGGCGATTCAATCCAAGGAAGTTTCGCCGGTGGAGGCCACTCAAGCCTACCTCGACCGGATAGCAGCCGTGGACGGGCAGCTCAACTCCTACATCACGGTCACCGGCGACGAAGCCCTGGCCCAAGCCCGCCAGGCCGAAGCCGAGATAGCCGCCGGCAATTACGTTGGGCCGATGCACGGGATCCCCGTAGCGGTGAAGGACCAGTTCTGGACCCAGGGCATCCGCACCACCAACGGGTCTACCATTCATGCCGGCCTGGTGCCGGAAGAGGACGCCACGGTTGTCGCGAACCTGAAAAAGGCCGGGGCGGTGCTGCTGGGCAAGCTAAACATGAGCGAGTACGCCAGCGGCGACGCCTTTCACCATCCCTATGGCCGTCCCCGCAACCCCTGGGACCTGAACCGTAACCCGGGCACCTCCAGCAGCGGTTCCGGGGCTGCCACCGCCGCCTTCCTGTGCTCAACATCCTTGGGTGAGGATACCGGCGGCTCCATCCGTGGTCCGGCTTCTTTCTGCGGACTGGTTGGCATCCGGCCCAGTTGGGGTCGGGTCAGCCGGTACGGAGTGTTTGGCGCCTCCTGGTCTATGGACACGGTGGGGCCCATCTCCCGCACCACCGCCGACTGCGCCATGACCCTGGGAGCCATCGCCGGATACGACCCCAAAGACCCTCATACCTGGAACGTGCCGGTCCCCGATTACCTGGGAGCATTGACCGGCGACATTAGCGGATTGACGGTTGGCGTGGTCCGGGACCGGTTGGACGATCCCGGCATGGAGCCGGACGTAAGGACAGCGGTGGTTCAAGCCATCGCCCTGCTCGGGGAGTTGGGAGCCACCGTCAAAGAATTGGAAATCCCCCTTATTTCCAATTCGGCGGTGATTTCCACCGGGGTTATCGGGGTTGATGCGGCTTCGTTGAACCGGGACGACATAAACAACCGGTTGGAGATGCTGGACCACAACAACCAAGTGCGGCTGCTAATGGGGAGCATCATGCCGGCCCAGGCCCACCAAAAAGCGTTGAAGCTGCGCCAAATATTGCGTCAACAAATTTTGGACGCCCTCGACCAGGTGGACGTCCTGGTCATGCCCACGTCGTCGATCCAGGCCCCCTTGATACCGGAAAGGGCCGGTATCGACAGCAAACAGGAAGTGCTGGACGGGTTCAAGGGGCGCCGCAGCTACACTTCCCCCTTCAACTTGGCCAACACGCCGGCGCTGTCCATCAACTGCGGGTTCACTTCCGACAATATGCCGGTTGGCCTTCAAATCGCCGGCAAGCCCTTCGATGAAACAACCTTGTTCCGGGTGGCCCACGCTTACGAACAGGCCACCGACTGGCACACGCGGCGGCCGGGGATTTAGGGGGGTTGGAGGAAAGCCAAGACTTATGCTTTCTTCACGGCAACAAGAAGTTGTTCTATGACGGAGCCTTTCGAGACGGCCCTAGCGAGAGTTAAGAGTTTCCAGTTGGGTACCCTGGGAGAGGAAGCGATTAAGCAGGGAGTGATTTTGCCCTTGTTGAGAGCGGTTGGCTGGTACACAGACGACATTAGCCAGGTTATCCCTGAATATCAAACCGGGAAAGGGTTGGTAGACTACTCGTTGCGCATTGGCGACGAAAACAAGGTTTTTGTGGAAGCCAAGGCCGGACATGTAGACCTCAAGTTCTGTGAAAAGCAACTCGAGGATTATTGTACCGCTACGAAACCCACTCTTGCGGTTTTGACCAACGGAGGCTACTGGTGGCTTTATGTTCCTAAGACCAGGAAAGGGTCGCCTATTGGAAGATTCCTTGAGTTCGATGTCAACGATGAACTAGCGGAGTTGGAAATGAACGTCAGGGCATTTCTGGCTCACGACAACTTGTCAGAAAGACTGGCAGCAGATAAGACTGCCACGAGTGCTCGGAGGCGGTTGCGCGAAGGACAGAAAACGGCCAAAGTAATAGAAGATTTGACCGTTGCATGGAACCAACTGTCGGCGAAGCCGGAGGCAATGATCGCTCTTGTAACCAAATTCGCTGGGGAACACGAAATTCAGCCCAGTGACGAGCAGGTAAGGAAATTCTTGGATTCGAACAACCCGTTGGTCAACAAGGCGGGGAACGTGGAGGGGCTGCCGGGAAAACCAGCATCCTTCACCTTCCAACCTGGAAATGAAGAACCGGTTGCTAAAGTGGTCAAGGATTTTACCGGTGTGCGGGTGGGTGTTTGTGAGCTAATGCATGAACGTCATCACGAAGAGTTCCGCAAGTTTGTTGATGAGAAACCCGAATGGTTTTTTGAGACTGGCGGCCAACACAGGCGTCGGGTAGGAAATGCGGGAATTTACGTTCCCACTGGCGGCGCGAGGGGAGAGATTATGAAAGTTTGTTTTGATATATTGGGCAAGTTCGGGTATCCGAAAGAGTCTTTGACCATTCAAGACAAGACCGGTAAGGATTTCCAAGTTTAGTCCGGGACGTTGGTAACCTTGTCCTCACGGCATCAGCGGCAAAGGGATTTGTGATGCCTTCCAAAAAATACACGATAGACGAAATAGGGGATCGGGCCGAGAAAATCTACCGGGAGCAAATTAAACCCCTGGTAGAACCCCAGGAAAACGGCAAGTTCATCGTCATAGACATTGAGAGCGGCGACTACGAGATTGCCGAGGATATGTTCACCGCGGAGGACTCCCTAAAGGCCCGGCGGCCCGATGCCGTCGGGTTCGGAGGGAGGGTAGGCTACGGGGCCCCCTATCATATTGGCTGGGGTGGGTCGTGAATCGTTGATTAGGGGTAGAGTAGATGCCCGGCGGGAAGCCCGGGTTCCCCTCGAAATAAGGGCCGGCGATGGGCAGTTTCAGTCCATTGCAGGAGTCGTTGACACCGGGTTTAACGGCCATTTGACCTTGCCCTTGGAGGTGATTCGCCGCTTAGAGTTGGAACCGAGGGTTCCAACCAACGTAACACTCGCCACCGGTGTGCGTACCAGACTGAATACTTGGAGCGGGCAAGTCCGCTGGCACGATCGTCCGCGCACTATTCGGATTTTAGAGTCGCCAGGGATTCCCCTGCTGGGCATGGAGTTGCTTCAAGACAGCCAGCTTATAGTCCATGTCCGAGTCGGCGGCGATGTGCTGATAGAGGAGTTGGTTGGAATTGAGCCGTAACCTGACCCGGGGAGAATGATCATGCCCGAACCTTATGCCCTCACCGCCGCCCAGTCCGCCCGGGCCATCCGACAGAAGGAATTGACCCCGGTGGAGTTGGCCGAGTCAGTCTTGGGACGCATCGAAGCATTGGAACCGTCGTTACAAGCCTGGGTCTACCTGGACCGGGAAGCGGTCTTGACCGACGCCAGGGAAAAGGCGGCAGCCCAGGACCGGGGTGAAAGCCTGGGGCCGCTCCACGGAGTCCCCATCGGCCTCAAGGACATCTACTACACGGCCGGTATTCCGACGACGGCCTGTTCCAAGGTCTACGCTGATTTCGTGCCGGAGTACGATGGGACTACTGTACGGCTTTTAAAACAAGCGGGGGCCATCATCCTGGGCAAGACCGTCACCACCGAGTTTGCCTGCATGGACCCCTCGCCCACTTTCAATCCCTGGAACGCGGCCTGCACCCCCGGGGGCTCCAGCAGCGGTTCCGCCGTTTCGGTGGCTGCCCGGATGTGCCCGGCGGCCCTGGGTTCCCAGACCGTGGGTTCGGTGCTGCGCCCGGCCTCTTATAACGGCGTGGTTGGATTCAAACCCAGCTTTGGAAGGGTGAGCCGTTACGGGGTAGTTCCGGTAAGCTGGACGTTGGACACCGTGGGTTGGATGACCCGCTCGGTGGAAGATGCCGCGCTCCTGCTCCAGGTGATGGCGGGTTACGACGCTGCCGACATGGTGTCCCGAAGCGAACCGGTGCCCGACTACCTGGCCGGGGTTGATAACCCCAGGGCGCCGAGGATCGGAGTGCTGCGCCAGTTCTTCAACGACAATGCCGACGGCGAAACCGTGGCCCATACCGATGCCATCGTCCAAAAGTTGGCGGCCGTGGGGGCGCTGGTCCAGGAACTGCCCCTGCCCGAGAGTATGAATACCGCTATCCAAGACCAGCAGACTATTATGGCGGTGGAAGCGGCCTCGTTTCACCAGCCCATGTACCAGCGTCAGGCCGAAGACTACCAGCCCAAGTTAAGGGAAATGATTGGCCGAGGCTTGGGCATCGACGCCGTAACCTATTCCCTGGCCAAGGAACGGCGCCGTCAATTCGTCACCGATATGCGGAATTTGGCCCAGCGGGTTGACGTGCTGTTGACCCCCTCGACGCCTCAACCGGCCCAACCCGACCGCACCAACACCGGCAATACCATGTTCCAGGGCCCGTGGACTTCCTGCGGGCTGCCCACCATCACTCTGCCCTCCGGCCTATCCCAATCGGGACTGCCCCTGGGCATCCAACTAGCCGGTGGCTTTCTTCACGAATCGGGGCTTTTGGCGGCTGCCGCCTGGTGTGAGCGGGTTTTGGGAGTGGAGCTGGAACCGCCCTTGTAGCCGCTTTCCAAGATGCAATCGATCCTTGATGGGGTTGATGAAGCGGGCCGAGGTCCGCCAAAGGAGTTCAAGATATGGCAACCACCAAAACCCGCCGGCTGGGAAGGCCGGTTTCCATTGTCGGAGCCGGTATGTCCCAGTTTGGAGCCTTTGCCGACAAAACGACCCGGGACCTCTTTGTAGAGGCTTTCCAGGACATGATGGAACACCTGGACCAGGGGGTGGACGTGGAGGACATCGAGGCCGGGTACATCGGCAACTACTCCTCCGACCTCTTTGAGAACCAGGGACACACGGCGCCAATAATCGCCGACTGGCTGGGGATGACTCCAACGCCTATGACCCGCATTGAAAACGCCTGCGCCAGCAGCGGCAGCGCCCTGCGGGAAGGCATCATGGCCATCGCTTCCGGCATGTACGACCTGGTCCTAGTGGGGGGCGTGGAAAAGATGACCGGCCTGCCCACCGAGGGAGTAACCGACGTCTTGGCCTCGGCGGCGGACGGCATCTATGAAGTGCCGGCGGGCCTAACCTTCCCAGGAATATATGGCGCGTTGGCCAAGGCCCACATGGACCGGTACGAGACCAATCTCAGCCATCTTCTGAAAGTGGGCATCAAAAACCACAACAACGGGGCCCTGAATCCCAAGGCCCAGTTCAACACTACGATTCGGGCGTTGATGGACCGCCGCATCGCCCGGGCCGAGCAGCAGGGGCAGCCGGTCCCCGACTGGCAGGACGAGATGGACTTCCTCAACGACGCCCGGGCCAATCCCTGGATTGCCTGGCCGCTGCGGCTCTTTGACTGCGCCCCCATCACCGACGGCGGGGCCTGTGTGCTGCTGGCTGCGTCGGAAATCGCCAACAACTTCACCGACCAACGGATTGATCTTGTTGGCACCGGCCAGGCCACTGGCCGTCCCTTGCACGGGGCGGAAGAGCTGACTTCGTTATCGGCGGCCAAGTACGCCTCAGCCGAGGCGTACCGGATGGCGGGAGTTGGGCCGGAAGACATCCACGTCGCCGAAGTCCATGACTGTTTCACCATCGCGGAGATCATCGCCACCGAAGACCTGGGATTCTTCGTCCCCGGCGAAGGGCCCCGCGCCGTCGACGAAGGCAGGACCGCGCTGCGGGGAGATCGGCCCATCAATACCTCGGGCGGCTTGAAGTCCAAGGGGCATCCCGTGGGGGCCTCGGGCGTTGCCCAGATCATCGAAGTTTTTCACCAATTGCGGGGGGAAGCCGGCGGGCGTCAGTTGCCCAACCCGGACCTGGAAGTGGGCTTGACCCACAACGTGGGCGGCACCGGCGGCACCTGCGTGGTCAACATTCTGCGGAAGGGTTAGGAGGTCCGGGAATGACGACGGAGAGCGAACCCCGTCCCATCAACGCCGCGTCCTTGTACGCTTACCTGAAAGAGGGAAGGTTCATGGGGGTGCGCTGCCAGAGTAGCGGCCAGATTTACGCCGAGGCCCGGCCGGTGGACCCGGTGACCCACGGCGGCGATATGGAATGGCTGGAACTGAGCGGGCGGGGGACTTTGAGCACCTTCACCTGCATCTCGGTGGTGCCCGCTTCCCTGGAAGCCAAGGGCTACGGGCGGAACAACCCCTACTGCTCGGGGATTGTGACGTTGGAAGAAGGGCCCCGGGTCAGCGCCCGAATCACCGGCGTCGACGCCGTCAACCCGCAAAACATCGCCACCGGCATGGCGTTGGTCCTGGACTTGGACGAGGTTGACGAAGAAAACCCGGGGCTGGTCTTCCGGCCCGGGTAATTTGCTCTTGGGCGGCGAACCCCCGAACGTAAACAGGCCCGGCATGACGCCGGGCCCGTTTGATTCTTCCTGGTGCTGCCTGGGCCGCCTTGTTTGGGTGGTGGCTTAATCGAAGCCGCGGGTGCCGACCCAGCCGGTGGCGGAGACGTCGATCATCTCGCCGTTGGGGCCTTCGTACTTGGTCTCCACGTTCTGGGTGCGAGGGCCGCCCATGCCGGCGTGGAGGGCGTTATTCACTGATTCCATGGGCTGGGAGTTGGCCGCGGCCAAGCGGGACTCAATTTCTTCCAGGCTCTCGACTTCAAAGCCGATGTGGTGGATGCCTTCCCAGTCCTTGCCCCGCTCGCCGGCCACGGCGTCGCTCTTGAAGTCCAGGATAGCCATGTTGATGTTGCCGTCGCTGAGCATGTAACCCTTGGCATTGGCGCCGTCCAGTTGGGCGACCTCCCGGAGTCCGAAGACTTCGGAGTAGAACTTGGCGGTCTTTTCCGCGTCGTTGGTCGCGATGGCAATATGTTTAATCTGAGGCATAGCGTTTCCTCCCGTTGATTTTGTTGGGTTGTCCGTCCCAATTTGTCGGTCTCTGGTATCGGGTACATTAACACTTTTGGCGGTGGCGCGCCACCTGTGGGCGGCCTGTGGGCGGATGGATGTATGGGCGGAGCCCGTGTTAAAATTGGCTCAACTTGCAGGCCCAAACAATGACAAGAGGAGAGCTAGATGGCAGCGCCGAAGAGAATGAAATTTGGGGTGTTCATGGCCCCGTTCCACCGGGTGGGCGAGAACCCGACTCTGGCCTTGGAGCGGGACTTGGAATTGCTCCAATGGCTGGACACCCTGGGGTTTGACGAGGCCTGGGTGGGCGAACACCACAGCGCCGGTTGGGAGACCATCGCCTCTCCCGAGGTGTTCATAGCCACCGCCGCCGAGCGCACCCGCAACATCCGCCTGGGCACCGGTGTCATCAGCCTGCCTTACCACCACCCCTACATGGTTGCCAACCGCATGGTGCTGCTGGACCACCTGACCCGCGGGCGGGTGATGCTGGGTGTGGGGCCCGGGGCTCTCGCATCCGACGCCTTCATGTTGGGAATCGACCCGGCCCGCCAGCGGGAAATGATGGACGAGTCCCTGGGCATCATCATTCGTTTGATGTCCGAGACCGAGCCTGTCACTTACAAGAGCGACTGGTTTGAGCTTAACGAAGCATCCCTCCAATTGCGTCCCTACCAGGACCCCTACGTTCCGGTGGCCGTTGCCTCGGTGCAGTCGCCGGCGGGGGTGCTGTTGGCGGGCAAACACGGGACGTCGGTCATCTCCCTCTCGGTGCCCCGCGATCTGATACGGCGCACCACCTTGAAAGACCAATGGACCATCGCGGAGGAATCGGCGGCGGAGCATGGCAAGACCGTCGACCGGAACAACTGGCGTTTGTCGGTGGGCTGTCACCTGGCCGAAACCCGCCAGGAAGCCTTTGAGGACATACGAGTCGGCTCCGGGCGGGTGGTGACCGAGTATTTCGGGAATACCCTGGGTCACGAAGTGCCCGACGTCCCCCAGGACCAGATCGTCGATTTCATGTCTGAGAACAACCAATGGATTGTCGGGACCCCCGACGACTGCATCGCCGGAATTGAACGCTTGCTGGAAGCCAGCGGTGGCTTTGGCGGGTTGTTGATACGGGTGGAGGACTGGGCGCCCCGGGACAAGATTCTACGCAGCTACGAGCTTTTGGCCCGTTACGTGATGCCCAAATTCCAGGGGAGCCTGGTGGGTATCGAGACCTCCAACCAATGGGCCGCCCAGATCAAGGATGACCTGCAAGTCAACCGCCGGTTGGGGCTGGAGACGGCCACCAAAGCCTACCTCGCGGGGCGGCAGTCCTAGATTTCCGTTCTGATTCCAGGGTGAAGACCTCTTTCGGGGGCGCCGTTTTGATGCGGCGCCCCTTTCCCGTTGCTAAGGAGCGGTTCACCCGTCGTTAACACCGGGGAGCTTTTAAGCCCCGCCGGTTCTGGTATCATGGGCAGAGCGAATGAAGTCGGGTCAGGAGGGGTTCCGGGCCTGGATTTGACGGAGACTGGGCCGGGCGAATGCCGGCCCAGGGGAATTTAGACCCCCAATTGTCAAACGAGGTGGCCGTTAATGCGGAAGACCAAGATTATCGCAACCATTGGGCCAATGTCCCGTGACCCAGAGACCCTGGACCAACTGATTGCCGCCGGTATGGACTGCGCCCGGCTGAATTTCTCCCACGGTACCTTCGAAGAGCACGCCGAGGTCATCCATTCGGTCCGGCGGCTCTCTGAAAAACACCAACGCCCGGTGGCAATTCTCCAGGACCTGGGCGGCATAAAGCTCCGCCTGGGGACCATGAAGGAAGCCGTCCAGTACAACCACGGTGATGAAGTTCGCATCGTCGCCGATGATTACTCCGACCAGCCTGATGTACTGCCCTTTCCGGAACCCGCCGTCATCCGCAACCTCCGCCCCGGCAACCTGGTGTTCATCTCCGACGGTACGGTCTGCCTGGAAGTTGAGTCGGTCGATGGCACCGAGGTTAAGACCAGGGTCCGCAATGGTGGAATCCTGTCCTCGCACAAAGGGCTGAACTTGCCCGGAGTGAAAATCGACGTTCCTGTGCTCACCGAAGACGACAAAGTCGCCCTCCAATTCGGCATCGAGCACGATGTTGACTGGATTGGAGTGTCTTTCGTCCGCACCGTGGAAGACATGCGCTACGCCAAGGCCTACCTGAAGAGCATTGGCAGCGACGCCCGGGTTATGGCCAAGCTGGAACGGGCCGAGGGAGTCGAGAACCTGGACAGCATTCTCCAGGAGTTGGACGGGATAATGGTGGCCCGGGGCGACCTGGGGGTGGAAATCCCCATGGAGCGGGTGCCGGTTGTCCAGAAGGAGATCGTCCGGAAGGCTGCGGAGCAGGCCCGCGTTTCCTGCATTGCAACCCAGATGCTGCGTTCCATGGTGGTCTCGCCCACCCCCACCAGGGCCGAGGTCTCCGACATAGCCAACGCGGTGTTGGAGGGCTGCGACTCCATTCTTCTATCCGACGAAATCGCGGTGGGACAGTACCCGGTGGAAGCGGTGCGGGTCGCGGACGTCACCATCCGCGAGGCGGAGAAGATTTTCCCCTACTACAAGGACCTGCCATCCTGGGACCGCACCCAGGCCATAGCTTCCGGAGCGGCGCGATTGGTCAAGGAGTTGAACTCCAAACCCATCGTGGTAACCAGCACCGGCCGGGCGGCGGTGGAGGTATCCCGGTTCCGGCCCGAGAGCGACATAATCGTTTTCTCCCACGAGGCGAGCGTGCTGCGGAAGATGGCCCTGGTTTGGGGTGTAGCGCCAGTGGCGGTCATTCCCCCAGAGCCCAACATCGGCAACCTGGTTTCCATACTCCTGCGGGAATCCCTGGCCAAGGGATTTGTAGCCGAAACCGACCTGGTAACCATCGTCCACGGGTTTATGAGCGGCGTTTCGGGCACCACCAACACCATTCAAGTGTTGGCCGTGCAGGAACACCTGGCCCGGTTGGAAGAGGAAAGGGGAGCGGCGGCCTAGCCAAGAGGTCTGATAGAAAGGTCAGTTACGAAGCTGAGGAACGGGGAAGGGCGGTGGCCCCCATCAGATACTGGTCGACTCCGCGGGCGACATCGCGGCCTTCGGCGATAGCCCAAACCACCAGGGACTGGCCCCGGACCATGTCACCGCCGGCGAAGACTTTGGGAACGCTGGTCATCTTGTTCTGGTCGACTTGGACGTTGCCCCGTCCGTCCAACTCCACTCCCAGTTGGGTCAGCATACCGTCGTGTTCTGGGTGCAGGAATCCCATGGCCAGCAGCACCAAATCGGTATCGACTTCGAATTCGCTGTTGGGGACTTCGGTTATCTGGAACCGGCCGTTTTCGTCGGGTGCCCAGTCGACCCTGACCGCGTGGAGCTTCTCGATTTGCCCGTTGCTGCCGGAAAAAGACTTGGTGAGGATGTTGTAGTCCCGCAAGCCGCCTTCTTCATGGGCCCCGGAGGTCCGCAGGATCGTGGGCCATTGGGGCCACGGATTGTTTTCTGGCCGTTCCACGGGCGGC
Organism: Dehalococcoidia bacterium; assembly: GCA_965205495.1. GTDB lineage: Bacteria > Chloroflexota > Dehalococcoidia > Lucifugimonadales > UBA3495 > CATOSK01. The sequence goes on along the minus strand of CBDBHA010000002.1, from coordinate 2,117,382 downwards.
TCAGGCAGAAGCTCATATTGGTAGATAACCTCGGCCCCCTGCCGGTGGGCGGTGCCCAGGCAGTCGGCTCCGGTATCGCCCCCGCCGAGAATCACGACCCGTTTCCCTTCCGCCGTGATGTGCTGCTCGGGCGGCGTTTCCACTCCGGCCAACCGGCGGTTCTGCTGGGGCAGGTATTCCATCGCCAGATGGACGCCTTTCAACTCCCGCCCCGGCACGGGAAGGTCGCGGGCGTGGGTGGAACCACCGGTGAGGCATACGGCGTCAAAGGTGTCCAGCAACTCTTCCACCGGGTAGTTTACCCCGACGTTGACGCCGGTGCGGAACTCAATGCCCTCGTCAGCCATCAATTGCACCCGGCGGCGGACCACATCTTTTTCCAGCTTGAAATCGGGGATTCCCAACATCAGCAGCCCGCCGATGAAGTCGGCCCGTTCCAGGACGGTTACCAGGTGGCCCGCCCGGTTGAGTTGTTGAGCGGTGGCCAAGCCTGCCGGCCCGGAGCCGACAACGGCAACCTTCTTGCCGGTGCGGTGGGCCGGTGGCGCGGGCTTAATCCAACCGTTGGCAAAACCCCGGTCGGAGATTTCTTTTTCGATGTACTCGATGGTCACCGGGTCCGAATTGATGCTAAGGACGCAGGACGCCTCGCACGGCGCGGGGCAAATTCGGCCGGTGAACTCGGGAAAGTTGTTGGTGCTATGCAGGACTTCTAAGGCCTTCTTCCAGTCTCCCCGATAGACCTGGTGGTTGAACTCAGGAATGACGTTACCCAAAGGGCAACCCATGTGGCAAAAGGGAACGGCGCAGTCCATGCAACGGGCGCCTTGGTCCCGAGCGTGGTTTTCAGGCCAGGGTTGGTAAAACTCCCGGTAGTCGTTGATGCGCTGGTTGGGAGGGCGGCGGTCCGGCGGCTGCCGGCCAAATTCCATGAATCCGGTGAGTTTACCCATGGGCGGCCGTTTCCGTTTCTTGCTGTTGGGCGCGGGCCCGTTCTTCCAATACCCGCCGGTAGTCCCGGGGCATTACCTTCTTGAATTGGACCAAGGCGGTGTCCCAATCGGCCAGGAGCTTTTCCGCCGGAGCGCTGCCGGTGTACCGTAGGTGGTCTTCAATCATGCCGCGCAAAGTCGCGATGTCCTCGGGGTCGCTGACTGCTTCGAGATCGGCCATGCCGTCGTTGAAGCGGTCTACAAAGTCGCCGTCAGGGTCGTGGACAAAGGCAATTCCTCCGCTCATGCCGGCGCCGAAGTTGCGGCCGGTGGAACCCAATACCACCGTAACCCCGCTGGTCATGTATTCGCAGGCGTGATCGCCCACGCCTTCCACCACCGTGCGGGCGCCGCTGTTGCGGACGCAGAACCGCTCACCGGCCCGGCCCCGAATGAAGGCTTGGCCGCCGGTGGCGCCGTACAGGGCCACGTTGCCGATGATGATGTTGTCCTCGGCTACGAAGCCGGAATCGGGATGGGGCCGCACCACGATGGAGCCGCCTCCCATTCCCTTGCCCATGTAGTCGTTGGTGTCGCCTTCCAGGACGATGTCGATTCCGTTGGAAAGGAAGGCCCCGAAACTCTGCCCGGCGGAGCCGGTGAAGTGGATGTTGATGCTGCCTGGCGCCAGACCAAGTTCGCCGCACCGCTTGGCAATCTTGCCGCTGAGCATGGCGCCCACGGTGCGGTTGGAGTTGTGGATGGGCAGGTCGATGTCCACCGAATGCTTGCCTTCGAGGGCCGGTTGGGCCAACTCGATGAGTTGGTGGTCCAGCGCGAATTCCAGGCCGTGGTCCTGTTCCTCACAGTTGTAGACGGCAACTTCGTCCGCGCGGGGCGGAACACAGAGCAAGCGGGAAAGGTCGATTCCTTGGGCTTTCCAGTGGTCGATGGCCTGGTGGGTGTCCAGCAGGTCAACCCGGCCCACCAATTCCGCGACGGTGCGGATGCCCAGCTCGGCCATGATTTGGCGCAGTTCTTCAGCCACGAAGAAGAAGTAGTTTACCAGGTGTTCGGGTTTGCCCGAAAACCGCTTCCGCAACTCCGGGTCCTGGGTGGCAATGCCCACCGAGCAGGTATTGAGGTGACATTTGCGGAGCATGATGCAGCCGCTGACCACGAGGGCGGCGGTGGCGATCCCGAACTCTTCGGCCCCCAGCATGGCGGCCACGGCCACATCCCTTCCGGTCTTGAGCTGGCCGTCGGTCTGGACCACGATGCGGCCCCGCAAGTCGTTGGCCACCAGGACTTGTTGGGTCTCGGCAACGCCCAACTCCCAGGGGAGGCCGGCGTGTTTGATGGACGACTCAGGGGATGCCCCGGTGCCGCCATCATGCCCACTGATTAGGACCACGTCGCCGTGGCCCTTGGAGACACCGGCGGCGATGGTGCCAACGCCCACCTCGGAGACCAGCTTGACGTGGATCCGGGCGCCGGGGTTGATGTTTTTCAGGTCGTGGATAAGCTGTGCCAAGTCTTCGATGGAGTAAATGTCGTGGTGGGGCGGCGGCGAAATCAACTCAACGCCGGGGGTGGTGTGACGCACCCACCCGATGTACTCGTCAACCTTGTGTCCGGGCAATTGCCCGCCCTCGCCGGGCTTGGAGCCCTGGGCCATCTTGATTTGCAGGTCGGTGGCGTTGACCAGATATTGGGGGGTGACCCCGAACCGGCCGGACGCGACCTGCTTGATGGCGCTGCTGCGGGAGTCGCCGTTGTCGTCGAGGACGTAGCGGTGCCAGTCCTCGCCGCCTTCACCGGTGTTGCTGCGGGCTCCGATGCGGTTCATGGCAATGGCCATGGTTTCGTGGGCTTCCCGCGATATGGATCCCAGGGAGACCGCTCCGGTGGCGAACCGTTTCACGATTTCAGAAGCCGGCTCAACCTCGTCCAACGGGATAGAGTCCCGGCCGGACCTGAAATCGAGGAGGCCCCGCAGGGTCGCCATTTTACGGCTCTGGTCGTTGGAAATGGCGGCAAATTCTTGGTAAATATTCCAACTGTTGGTTTGGGCGGCAAACTGGAGCTTGACTATGGCGTCCGGATGCCATTGGTGGTGCTCTCCGTGCCGGCGCCATTGGTAGAAACCGCCCATATCGAGATCGCGGGTACCGCTGACCTGTTCATCGGCGAAGGCCCCAGCGTGACGGTCCCGGGCTTCCTTTTCGATAACGTCCAGACCAACCCCTTCCACCCGGGAGGGAGTCCAGGTGAAATACCGGTCGATAATTTCCTGGTTAAGCCCAATGGCTTCAAAAATCTGGGCTCCACGGTAGCTTTGCACCGTGGAAATGCCCATTTTGGACATAACCTTGACCAGGCCTTTGACGTTGGCCTTTACGAAATTTTCCGCGGCGTAATCCGGGTTGGTTCCGTTGAGTTCGCCCATCTCCGCCATCTGCCGCACCGTTTCCAGCGCCAGGTAGGGGTTGACGGCTCCGGCGCCGTAGCCCGCCAACAGGGCAAAGTGCTGGACTTCCCGGGGTTCGCCGGACTCCACCACCAGGCCCGCCTTGGTGCGGGTGCCTTCCCGGATCAAGGAGTGATGAACGGCGGCAGTAGCCAAAAGGCTGGGGATCGGCGCGTTCTGAGCGTCGGTGCCCCGGTCGGAAAGGATGATGATGGAGCACCCGTCGGATATGGCTTTGGATGCCTCCTGGCAAAGCCGGTCCAGGGCGGTTTTCATGGAGCCGGCCTCGGCCTTGGCGTCAAAGAGCATGGACAGGGTGGCACTCTTCAGGCCTTCTACCGAGCAGGTCTGAATCTTCTCCAAATCCGAATCGGTGATGATTGGAGAGTGGAGTTTCAACTGGCGGCAGTGCAACGGTGTTTCGTCGAACAGGTTCTGTTCGCAGCCAATGAAACCCTCGGTCGAGGTCACCAGTTCTTCCCGTATGGCGTCCAAGGGAGGGTTGGTAACCTGGGCGAAAAGCTGCTTGAAGTAGTTGAAAAGCAGGTGGTTCTGGTCAGAAAGAACGGCCAGGGATGCGTCGTTGCCCATGGAACCCACCGGTTCGTAACCATTGGCCGCCATCGGAGTGGTAATCATCCGCAATTCTTCCAGGTTGAACCCAAAGACCTGGTGCTGTTGGGTAATGTTAGTTTGGGTCCTGTTGACCCCGGCGGGCTCGGGCAAGTCGTCCAGGCTAATTTTGTTTTCCTTGAGCCACTGGCCGTAGGGGCGGCGGTTGGCCAGGGTGTGTTTCAACTCTTCGTCGCCGATTATGCGCCCTTCGTCCAGGTTGACCAGGAACATGCGCCCGGGTTGCAGGCGGCCCTTTTCCTTGATGTTGGCCGGAGGCAAGTCCAAGACGCCCGTTTCCGACGCCATAATCAGCTTGTCGTCGTGGGTAACGGTATAGCGGAAGGGGCGAAGGCCGTTGCGGTCCAACACTGCGCAAATCTCGTTGCCGTTGGCCGCCACCATCATGGCGGGACCGTCCCAGGGTTCCATCAGGCAGGAATGGTATTCGTAGAAGTCCTTCTTCTCCTGGGACATGGACTCGTGCTGATCCCACGCTTCGGGAATCATCATCAGCATGGAGTGGCCCAGGTCGCGGCCGGTCATCATCAACAGCTCCAGCGCGTTGTCGAAACAAGCGGTGTCGCTGGCGCCCGGGGTCATAATGGGCGGCAGTTTGGCGATGTCGCCGCCAAAGGCGGGGGACTCGAACTGGGCCTCGCGGGCGTGCATCCAGTTGACATTTCCCCGCAGGGTGTTGATTTCGCCGTTGTGGGCCAGGTACCGGTAGGGGTGGGCCAGCTTCCAGTGGCCCAGGGTGTTCGTGCTGAAGCGGGAGTGGACCAAAGCAAAGGCGCTGATCAGGTCGGGGTCGCCCAGGTCCGGGTAGAACCCCACGACCTGGTGGGCCATCAGCAGGCCCTTATAGACGATGGTATTGCTGGAAAGGCTGCAAATGTAGAAGTAGTCGGCTTCGTCGTCGGTCAAGCCGCACTCGGCCAGGGAGTGTTCCACGACTTTCCGCACTACGTAAAGTTTCCGTTCCAACTGCCCTTGGCCGACCACGCCGGTGGTTCCCACGAAAACCTGTTTGATGGTTGGCATCACGGCGCGGGATGCCCAACCCAACTTGGCGGGGTCCACGGGCACGTCCCGCCAGCCCAGGAAGTTCAGCCCTTCGGCGGCGATTACCCGTTCAATCAAGGCTTGGCACTTGGCGGCGGCGGGTTCTTGAGGCGGCAGGAAAACCGTGCCGGCGCCGTACTCGCCGGGGGCCGGCAGGGCAATGCCGGCGGGTTGGCAGACTTTTTGGAAGAAAGCGTGGGGCATCTGTACGAGGATGCCGGCGCCGTCGCCGGTTTCCGGGTCGCAACCGCAGGCTCCCCGGTGTCCCAGGTTCACCAAGACTTCCAGCGCTTCGTCGATGATCAGGTGGGTCTTGACGCCCTTGATGTTGGCCACCATGCCCACGCCACAGCTATCATGCTCCGTTTCGGGGCAATATAGCCCATGCTGGGCCAGTTCTTTCAGAGCGTGTTGTGGGTTCATAGGCGTGACTCCCGGCCAACCACACGGAGTTGGCGTTGACTCAACGGAACACGGGGCCTTGGCCGCCGTGACGAATAGAGGGCAGGTGACAATGCGCTAATGCGCGGGACGGAATGATTGTTAAATATATCACAATCACTCTCCGATGGAAAAGCCAATTATACAATGAAGCAGATATGATGAGTAGTCCCCGGATGGAAGGCCCCGTTGGGTAAATGTTACCCTTTTGTTACATTTGCCGCCCTGTTGCCGGGCAAGCGGTTTGCACGGTGGGGAGTTAATGCGGCGGCGCTGCCTGGGTCCGCTTAATTGCTTGTCATGACCCCGAGCAAGTTGACGAGTTCAGCCTCGTCCAACGGCAGCCTAACGGTGACCAAGTCGCCGTCCACGGCCACATCCAACTTCCCGACAAGCTCTTTTAAGTCTTGGTCCGGCGTGAATCCCGCAGCCAGGTTGAGAAGGCCGTTGAATGTCTTGGAAAAGTCTTCGGCTGGTTCGCTCCCGGTGAAATGTACCCCGGCTGCAACGTCAAACCCTTGTCCGGCGGGGTCCACCGTTAGTGTCAATACCTCCACGTCCTGGAATACTTCTCCATCCTGAAAAAACCCTCCCAGGGCAAACTCGCTAATGTTCCCTTGGAGCTGGGTCCGGACTCGCGCATCATGGACTAGGGACAGACTCACCAACGACCCTTGCGATGACTCCAGGGCGTCCAAACCGGGCCCGCTAAGAGAGTCACCCTTCCCTTGGAAGACCGCATGGACGTCGCTCACCGCTCGTCGCGAGCCAATGATTGTGATGTCGGGTTCCAGGAAGCTGATTCCGATAGGATTGTCATCCATAACGGCGGCGAACATGGTGAATTTATGCGAGCCGACCTCCGAATAATACCGTTCGGTTAAGCGGCTTTCGGGCTGATCTTCCATCCTGGATATGAGGGCCGCTCGGCCGCCCGGTTCCTCAAAAATCACTGCCCAATAACCGCGCGGACTGGTGATTTCGGTGATTTCAGCGAAGAACAGTGTTTGCCCCTCCGGCAACGTTTCCAGGATCGCCAGGCGGGGACGGTTCCTAACGGCGGCGTACGGGCCAGATTGTTTGACGGCTTCCCATACTCGTTGCGTGGCCGGGTTTTCCTGGAACCGGGCCACCTGAACCAGCCCAACAAGGTTGGCGTTGACGGGGACCAAGTCGATGGGTTCCGGTGGCGGTCCCAACTGGCGGCATGAAACAGACGCCAACGCCGCCAAGAGGATGAGCGTTCCCCAAACCAGGAATTTCATAACCTTGGTGTTGCCGAGGGAGTGCCGGGCCGTTGACCGGGTTTAAGCATGAGATTATACTCGCTGTTACTTTCTAGCATATATTTAGGAGTGAAGGTTCTGAATCCGACTGAAACAGCCCAATTGGTGGTGGAAGTAGCCTCTGAGAAGCTGGCAGAGGACATCGTTATGCTGGACCTGCGCCGTCTCGCGGCGTTTACCGACTATTTCGTAGTGATGACCGCCGGTTCCACCCGCCAGATGGAAGCCTTGGAAGAGGACATCGGCACCGCCCTTAAGGAGGTCGGCGTTAGCCGCTTCCACCGGGAAGGGGCCAGGGGATCCGGTTGGATTCTGCTGGACTACAGCGACGTGGTGGTCCATATCTTCGGACCCGATGAACGGGAGTATTTCGCCTTGGAACGCCTCTGGTCCGGGGCCACCCAGGTGGTTAGGGTTCAGTGATCCAGTCGTCGGTGCTCCGCCCGTAGCTGAGAATTTCGCCAGGCTGGAAGAACAGGTTTATCTCCCGTTCCGCCGACTCCGGCCCGTCCGAGCCATGTACGATGTTGCGGCCAATGTCCACGCCCAGGTCCCCCCGGATCGTCCCGGGCCCCGCGTCGGCCGGGTTGGTCGCTCCCATCGTCTGCCGGGTCAGGGCAATGGCGTTCTTCCCCTCCCAGACCATTGCCACGATCGGTCCCGAGGTGATGAAGCTCACCAATCCCCGAAAGAAGGGACGTTCAACATGCTCCCCGTAATGTTCCCGGGCCAAGCCATCGTCCACCTGCATTAGTTTCATAGCCACCAACTTGAGGCCCCGCCGTTCCAATCGGGACACCACTTCCCCGGCGAGTCCGCGTTGAACGCCATCGGGTTTGACCAAAACCAGCGTCTGTTCCATAGGTTCTTACAATTCCTCCGTGATTTATTGATGAGCCGCCGGACCCGGTCAGGACTGTTGGGGCAACAGGTCCCGGCGTTTCGGTCCGCCGATGCTGGGCATTCTTAGATAGTAGGGCTGCAACTCAGCCAGGTCGTCCGATTCCCCCCCCGCCAACCGCCGCCGCCCCAATTCCACCAACGACCATAACCGTTGCGCCGGGCTGGGGGCAGCCAACCGGGCTTTCCCGCCCAACGCTTCTCGAATCAGCGTTTCCCAACCCTGAAGGCCCTCGCCGCAAAAAATGGTCGGTCCCAACATTTCCTCGAACAGCTCTTCCGGCGGGCAAATCAGGTCGGGACGGGTTCGAGAGCCGTCCGGGGAAAAGAGGGCCGAGGCAACTTCTCTTCTGCCCGACGGGAGCAGGGCGCAGACCGGTTGGCCCCAGTCCTGATAGGGTTGGGCCTCCAGGTCCAGGGTGCCAACTCCCACCAGCGGCTTTCCGGCCGCCAGCGCCAGCCCCTTGGCCGCGCTCATGCCCACCCGCAGAGCGCTGAAAGCCCCCGGCCCCTGGGCTACGGCAATCCCGGTAAGGTCTCTCGGCGTTAGCTTTAATCCGAGCAGGATTTCGGAAACGGCCGGCATCAACTGGGCGGTGTGGCTGCTGGAGGAGTACCAACTACGGGACTCCAGGACGCGGTCTTCGTCGGCAACGGCGGCGCCGGCGTACCTGGTGGAAGTGTCGATGACCAGCAGCATCTAGTGACTTTCCTTTTGAGTCGGGAATTGAGCCGGGAAGGAGGCGGCCAGTTCCTGGAACAAGGCTTGACGCTCTGAAGATGCCTGTTTAATGGTGATGGTACGGGAGTCTTGCTGGCCTTCCGGCGAATTGACCGCCGCAGGTCCCATTTCGGGCAGTTGGGCCAACTCACCGGTTTCGGCGTAGTCCAGCCCAATCCACAATGAATCTTCGGGGAACAACTCTTCCGCTTGGTCGGCCCATTCGATGACGCAGACGCCGTCACCGCCGAGGTATTCGTCCAGTCCCAGGTCCCAAGCCTCGAGGGGGCTGCCGATGCGGTACAGGTCCATGTGGTGCAGGGTCAACCGGCCCTGGTAGCGGTTCATCAGTACAAAAGTGGGACTGCGGGGGTGTCCGGTCACGCCCATCCCCCAGGCGATGCCCTGGGTCAGGCAGGTCTTGCCGGCCCCCAGGGGCCCGGTCAAAAGGTAAACGTCCCCGGCCTGGGCGGCTGCGCCGATGATGCGGCCCACTTGTTGGGTTTCTTCGGGGCTGTTGGTGATGATGGTCAGGGATGAGGACATGGTCAGGAAAAGTGGTCCCAACCCCGGCGGCCGGCGGCGGATTCGGCGCCGTTGGAATCTAGTATGGTCACCCTCCCGGGGTTGCCAGGAGTGATTTTGCCGACGACACAAACGGCATCGGGCAACTCAGCTTGCGCCGCCTGCACCTGGGCGGGTGAAGCGGCAAAAAGGAGTTTATAGTCTTCGCCCCCATTGAGGGCCATGTCGAGGCATTGGCCGGGGAACGTTTCTTGGAGCAAGGAATGGACCGGCACCTGGTTGGCGTTGACCTGGGCCGATACCCTGCTGGCCTGGCACAGCTTGCCCAAGTCGTCCACCAGCCCGTCGCTGATGTCCATGGCGGTGGTTACTCCCAACCGGAGCAGGGTTTGCCCAACTTCCACCTCGGGAACTGGCCGCCGGTGGGCGCCGATCAAGTACTTGGCGGCTTGGTGCGAAGCCGGATCGCCGTCCAGCAATATTTTCAGTCCCCCCGCCGGATTTCCCAGGCACCCGGTAACGGCAACCAGGTCTCCGGGTTTGGCCGTGGTTCTCAGCATGGGATTCCCGTCGAGGGTTCCGGTGAGGGCCACGGTTACGAAAGCCACCGGGGAGCGGACCATGTCGCCGCCGACGATGGCAACGCCGTAGCGGTTGGCGATTTCCAACATCCCCAGGTACAGCTCTTGGAGGTCTTCCACCAGGGTTTCGGGAGGGAGGCCCAGGGTAACCAAGGCGTAGGAGGGAACGCCGCCCATGCTGGCGATGTCGCTGATATTGGCCGCCAGGGACTTCCAGCCCAAGTCCCGCCAGGGGATGGTCTGGCGGGTAAAATGCGCGCCTTCCACCACTGTATCGGTGGTGAAAAGCTCGGTCACGCCTATGGTACGCCAGGCGGCGGTATCGTCCCCGGTGTCAACCAGCAGCGGGAATTGGGGTGGAGCCGCGTCCTGGGGCCGGGCCCGCTGGCCGGTAACCATGCCGTTGAGCAGGTCGATGACCCCAAACTCGCCCAGGTCTTTTACTTGCATGATGGGGGGATTATAGCATTTGGGGGTTAAGCCCGAACCCTAATCCTCCCGGGTTCGGCTGTTACCAAAGCGCCTCTTTGCAGCTCATTTTCATAACGTTCAATGGCGCGAATGCAGGCCCCACCCTGTTGGTGAATCGACCAGTCCACTAACCGGACTATCCCACAGTGGGGTTGGCGATGGAGAATTGCCAACTCTCCGAAATCTTTATCCAAGGTAATCAGCACGCGGCCATCAATGAGAGACATTTCCAGAATTGCGGGGTCACCCGGGTCTTGGGGCCATGCACCGACCCACCGGACATCGTGGCCGGCCGCTTCCAACTCGTCGACTGCTCCGCCCCAGACACAGGTGTCCAGCAAGAGCCTCAATTACCGGATTCGATTGTCAGAAAGTCAAACCGTTCCTGTCCGATTACCTTTCGGGCATATATCAGACAAGCCTGAATATCTTCTGCCTCCAGCCAGGAATACCCCTTCAGGATGTCCTCAGGAGAGTCTCCGGCAGCAAGCATACCCAATATATGCTCCACTGCTAATCGCTGGCCCCTAATGATGGGCTTGCCACCAAAAACGCTTGGGTTTACTGAGATTCTTTCCAGCAGCTTTGCTTCGTTCATAGGTCCTTTGCTCTACTATCTGTGGCGCCAAACGCGCCCAAGTTCATAGCTCATCCGGCCCGGGGATTATGGCATTGTGCGAAGGTTCAACCGATGTGTCACCCCGGGTTGGCATACAGAATCGTCAACCCACCCCTTTCTCGCCGTCATACCCCAAGATGATGTCGTCATCGGTAAGCTCACTATCGGTAGTGAAAAGCTCGGTCACGCCTATGGTACGCCAGGCGGCGGTGTCGTCCCCGGTGTCAACCAGCAGCGGGAATTGGGGTGGAGCCGCGTCCTGGGGCCGGGCCCGCTGGCCGGTAACCATGCCGTTGAGCAGGTCGATGACCCCAAACTCGCCCAGGTCATTTACTTGCATGATGGGAGAATTATAGCATTTGGGGCTAAGCCCGAACCCTAATTCTCCCCGGTTCTGCAATCACCAAAGCCCCATTTTCCAGTTCTTCTTGGTATCGGGTTAATGCCTGGATACACGCCTGCGCCTGTTGCCCTGGCGTCCAATTCACCAGGCGCACGATTCCTGCATGGGGCTGCCGGTAACGAACTGCCAACTCACCGAAGTCTTTGTCTAAAGTCACCAGAACCCGCCCATCTGCATGAGCGGATTCCAGAATGGAACCGTCGCCAGGGTCTTCGGGCCACGCGCCAACCCACACTACATCATGTCCCGAGGCCAATAGTGCGGCCAGTGTCCTTCTCCCGATGCAGGCATCAAGAAGGAGCCTCAAATACCGGACTCGACAACAAACAGCTCAATGCGTTCGTTGCCTACCACCCGGCGAGCGTACAGCAAGCATGCCTGCACATCCTCCAACTCCAACCAAGAGTAATCGCTGACCACGGTTTCAGGAGATGCGCCGGCCGCAAGCATACCCAGGATGTGCTCCACAGCCAGGCGTCTCCCGCGGATGATCGGCTTGCCCCCGAAGATATCCGGATTGACAGTGATTCGTTCCAGTAGCTTTGCTTCGTTCATAGGTCCTTTGCTCGACTGTCCGTTGCGCCAAACGCGCTCAAGTTAATAACTCGCACGGCCCCGGGATTATAGCATCGTGCAGAGGTTCAACCGATGTGTCACCACCGGCTGGCGCGCAGAATCGTCAACCCCACGCGTTTCTCGCCGTCATACCGCAAGATGATGCCGTCGTAGGTAAGCTCGCTTTCGGCGGTGAAATTCGGTCCCCGGAAGTGAACGTAAAGGACATCCCCTTCCGCGTCGTAGCGGAATCACAGGCAACTGCCGGGCGCGTTTCGCGTCACTGCGGCTAAGGTTAAGCATTGGGTCAAGTTGTCAATGCCTGGACCTCGTGTCCCACAGGCAAGACCTTGCCGGGTACGGGAGATTCGTTGGTTGCAGCATCCATCCTGGTTGCTAATGCCCCCGCCCTTTCCTGAATCCTTCGGCTGGCATCCTTCAGCCTAAACTTGTACTGAGGGTTGTCGACAATTTCATGGACTAGTACTCAGTCAACTTGGTTTTGGGATTTGTTTAAGAAAGGGGCCAATTGAGCTATCCTGGCTGGTGGGAAGTGTTGATGGCGGGGGTGGGAGTGATGGTCAGGGACAAATACGCGGTGCGGCTGGCACAGGAACAGCGGGAAGGGCTCCAGCGACTGGTCCGGGTTGGCAAAAACTCAGCCCGAGTGACCGCTAGAGCGCGGATTCTTCTAAAGAGCGACGACGGTTGGGCCGCGCCCCAAGTGGCCGAAGCTTTGGATGTGGCCCTGAGCACGGTATACCGGGTCAAGCAGCGCTTTGCCGAAGAAGGGTTGGAGAGGGTTTTGCAGGACCGTCCCCAGGCCAACCGGCCCCGGAAGTTGGACGACCGGGGCGAGGCCCACCTGATTGCCTTGGCCTGCAGCCCCGCCCCGGAAGGACATGCCCACTGGACCCTGCGTCTGCTGGCCGGCAAAGTGGTCGAGTTGGGGCTGGCGTCCTCCATGTCCCATGAGGGAATCCGAAAGCGTCTCAAAAAAACTCTCTCAAGCCGTGGCAGAAGAAGGAGTGGTGCATTCCCAAGGTGAGCGCGGAATTTGTGGCTAACATGGAGGATGTCCTGGACCTGTACGAGGAACCTCATGATCCCCAACGTCCGGTGGTCTGCTTTGACGAGACCTCCACCCAGTTGCTGGCCGAGACCCGGCCGCCGCTCCCGCCCCGGCCGGGACGTCCGCTGCGGCAGGACTACGAATACCGGCGGGAGGGTACCCGCAACCTATTCTTGGCCTGTGAGCCCTTGGCGGGCTGGCGGCATGTGGCAGTGACCGAGCGGCGCACGATGCAAGACTTCGCCCGCCGGATGCGCTGGCTGGTGGATGAAGCCTACCCGGAAGCCGAGGTGGTAAGGGTCGTCTTGGACAATCTGAACACCCATCGCCGGGCATCGCTGTACGAGACTTTCCCGGCTGAGGAAGCCCGGATGATTGCCAGGCGACTGGAGTTCCACTACACCCCCAAGCACGGGAGTTGGTTAAATATGGCGGAGATCGAGTTCAGCGTACTGTCCCGCTCCTGCCTCAGACAACGGCTCTCCGGCGAGGAGGCCCTGAGGAGGGAAGTAGACGCTCTGGTCACGGAGCGCAACGCCGCCAGAGCCACCATCAACTGGCGGTTCAACACCCGGGACGCACGAACCAAACTTCACCGCCTTTACCCTTCCGATTTTACGGTTGACTGAGTACTAAACTGATACCAAGGTGAAATGCGCATTGGGGAAGATCTCAAGCAGTGGGCTAGGGTAGTCCTCCAATACAGGTGGAGGAGCTTCAGTGGGTCACATAAGCCAATCTTCATCGTCCCACAAATGCACATCCCACCTTGGCTTTAGTTTAGTACCGTTTCCACTTGAATATGCCTTATATCGGATATCTGTTAATCATTCCCGCGCAAGCAGAAATCCAGAGTTAGAGGCAGCCTTCCAGTATCAATAAATCTAACTGGAAACGGTACTAGCCCCTGGATTACCATGGTTTCCCATGCTCTTTCCCACATTACGCACGCTTCCAAGAATTTCTCGACCTGCTCATGGGTTGGCGGGGCCTGTCCTTTTTGGAAAGGGCTCCTCGAAAATTGCCTCCATCCGCCGACTCGCGTATGCTCGAAAGCTTGAGCGGGGCTAGCTTCAGGATTTTCGACAAGGTAGGGTACCATCTGAGTTGAAAAGAACCTGCCGTTGATTTTGTTGACGACAACATACTCCGCCAACTGGTCTTGGCTCTCCTTTCGCACCCTTCCTATGGACTGGGCGATTGTGAAATTGATTTGGCCTTCTTCGAACATTTTTCGGACTCTAGGCGCCAACTGAAGCACCCTTACAAGTTGAGGCCATTCAGGTCCTCCATCGAGTTTCTCTCTGAAGGAATCCCATTCTTGGGGCTTGTCGAGGATCCCCAGGTCTGAAAATGCTTTCTTCAGACCAATCAGTTTGGTCTCTGGGTTCAAGGACCTAGTACCGTTTCCACTTGAATATGCCTTATACCAGATACCCGTTTCACCTGCCCGTCGTTCTTGCGCAAGCTGGAATCCACAGTTGGAAGTGACTTTCCAGTATCGACAAGACTATCTGGAACCGGTACTAGGCGGCAAATTAACCCCTCCAGCCTACCAAAAGATTATACTCTGCCTTGTCTAAAGGAAAGGTTAATTTAAAAAGGCCGGACGTTAACGTCCGGCCCTAGATGCGCCTTAACGGCTGAGTAGTGGAAGAAAGTAAAAGTTTGCAATTGTACCTTAGTAATCGGCAGGTCTTCTCAGGGAACCGTTCCCTTCCGCCGGGGAGCAAAGCTCAACCAACTAGCTTAGGGGTCCGGGACGCCCACCGATCGACCTAGGAGATGGGTCGGGCCTCCATCCCGGGTTAACCGGGAAAACAGGTCCTTCCAGTGCTCCTTAGAAAGGAGGTGATCCAGCCGCACCTTCCGGTACAGCTACCTTGTTACGACTTCGTCCCAGTTACCGAACCCGACCTCGGCACCTGCCTCCCTTGCGGGTTAGCTCAGCGACTTCAATCGTTCTCGGCTTCCATGACGTGACGGGCGGTGTGTACAAGGCCCGGGAACGTATTCACCGCAGTATGCTGACCTGCGGTTACTAGCGATTCCGCGTTCATGCAGGCGGGTTTCAGCCTGCAATCCCAACTGGGGTCGGCTTTGATGAGATTGGCTCCAGCTCGCGCTTTCGCAACCCGTTGTACCGACCATTGTAGCGTGTGTGTAGCCCAAGGCATAAGGGCCATGATGACTTGACGTCGTCCCCACCTTCCTCCTCCTTGTGGGAGGCTGTCTCGCTAGAGAGTGTAACTAACGACGAGGGTTGCGCTCGTTGCGGGACTTAACCCAACACCTCACGGCACGAGCTGACGACAGCCATGCAGCACCTGTGGAAGCTTCCTGAGTTACCCCAGGATCGTCACCCTTTCGGGTTCCTACTACTAACATGTCAAGCCTTGGTAAGGTTCTTCGCTTAGCATCGAATTAAACCACACGCTCCACCGCTTGTGCGGGCCCCCGTCAATTCCTTTGAGTTTTAGCCTTGCGGCCGTAGTCCCCAGGCGGGATGCTTATCGCGTTAGCTTCGGCACAGGGGGGGTCGATACCCCCTATACCTAGCATCCATCGTTTAGGGCGTGGACTACCAGGGTATCTAATCCTGTTTGCTCCCCACGCTCTCGCGCCTCAGCGTCAGGTACAGCCCAGAAAGCCGCCTTCGCCACTGGTGTTCCTCCCGATATCTACGCATATCACCGCTACACCGGGAATTCCGCTTTCCTCTACTGCCCTCAAGCCAGGAAGTTTCTCCTCACCTCTCCCAGTTAAGCCGGGAGCTTTCAAAAGAGACTTTCCAAGCCGCCTACGCGCACTTTACGCCCAGTAATTCCGGGTAACGCTCGCTCCCTACGTATTACCGCGGCTGCTGGCACGTAGTTAGCCGGAGCTTATTCCCAAGGTACCGTCCTTCCTCTTCCCTTGGAAAAGAAGTTTACAGCCCTAAAGCCTTCTTCCTTCACGCGACGTCGCTGGGTCAGGCTTTCGCCCATTGCCCAAAATTCCCTGCTGCTGCCTCCCGTAGGAGTGGGGGCCGTGTCTCAGTCCCCCTCTGGCTGATCGTCCTCTCAGACCAGCTACCCGTCATCGGCTTGGTGAGCTTTTACCTCACCAACAACCTGATAGGACGCGAGCCCCTCCTCTGGCGCCCGAAGGCTTTCATCTCCAAACCAGGGTCCAGAGATCTTATGCGGGATTAATCGCGATTTCTCGCGGCTATACCCCACCAAAGGGCAGGTTACTCACGCGTTACTCAGCCGTCTGCCGCTTTCCCATTGTGGCCGAAGCCACGAGCACGCGCGACTTGCATGCATTAAGCGCGCCGCCAGCGTTCACCCTGAGCCAGGATCAAACTCTCTAAACGAGTTATCCTTACTTCCTTCCACTATTCAACTGTTAAAGTGCTTTCTCCGCTGCCCGTCGGGACAACGGTAAGGCGAGTATACAGGCCCCTTTTGCAGGTGTCAAGCCGGTTTTGGCCACTCTGGTCCCCAAAAATCCGACTCCGGTCGACTCCGGCCTTAATTGTCCCCAGCGGTTGTACTCGGGCCCGGCAGGTGCCATAATAAATATATTCATTACATGGGGACGCGTGGGCTCGACAGGAGCGTCCTGTGGCGGATCGCAAGCCGAGGTGCCATCAACCTCGTTAAACCGGTGGCAACACATAACTGGCGAACGTGAATTCGCACTAGCCGCCTAACAGCGGCTACGTCTGCCCCTCGTTAGGCCCGGAGGCGGGGGTGCAGGCGCCATTAGTCCGGGATGCAGCCTCCAAAACGCCGATAACTGGCGGCTAAAGACTTAATCGGCTGGCTTCCGAGAAACTGGGCCGGTGCAGGCTCCCGGAAGCGAGACCAAATCCGCCGGACAAGCTTGTAGCATATCTAGCTAGAGGGCCTTTTGGACGGGGAGTTCGACCCTCCCCCGTCTCCACCAATTAAACTCCCCCCCTTCGCCCCAACCCGGTTTAAAGCGGCTCCCCGAGCCGTTTCAACCGTCGGCTTCTCCCTTGACAACCCGGTCTCCCCAGCTACAATTTACCGGGTATTCTCGCGTTATGGGCAAGTAAGGAGGAACCGCGATGCCGTTTTATTCCAAAGGCGATGTCCGCATCCATTATGAAGAGGCCGGGTCCGGTTTCCCGCTTCTGGTCACCCCCGGCGGGGGCTTGAATTCCTTGATCAGCAATTGGCCTGGCCAGGTTTTCAACGCGATGGAGGAGTTCAAGAACGACTTTCGTTGCATTACCATGGACCAGCGCAACGCCAACGGCGGAGAGTCCACCGGCCCGGTGCAGGTTGACGACCCTTGGGGAGCCTTCGCCGACGACCAACTCGGACTAATGGACCACCTCGGCATACAGGAGTTCTTCTTCATGGGCTACTGCATCGGTGGCCCTTTTGCGCTCAAGCTCATGGAACGGGCCCCCGAGCGCGTCGTGGCCGGTGTACTCTGCCAGCCGGTCGGACATAACAAGGCGACACCGGACTCCATGTATAGCTCCGGCCGGGATCTCTGGGGCCCTGAGCTATGCTCGAACCGGACCGACGTTACAATGGAAACCGTCGAAAAGTACCTTCACAACCTTTACCGCGTCGATCCGGACTTCGTGTACAGCGTGTCGCGGGACTTCGTGCGCTCGTGCCAGACGCCGATGTTGGTCATGCCTGACGATACTCCGTCTCATTCCTATGAAGCCGCCATGGAGGTTGTGGCGTTGGCGCCTAAAGCCGAAGTCACGGTGTATCCCTGGAAAGAGGCCGAAGACGTGAAGGCCAAGACGATAAGCCAGGTGCGCGAGTTCCTCCAGGCCCATCAACCCGCCACAGCCACCCGCTAATACAGGTAGGCGCCCGGTCTCAGTGACCGGGCGCCTTAGACAATCTTCGGGAATTCTCCTTCCCTCCGCTGATTAGCCGGTTAAACTGGGCCGCTCCTGGCGGCGTGCTCATGCCCCAGCAGGGGCCGCCATTCTTACGGACGCCTTGTCCGGGGTAAGACCCCCAGGGAAACGCCTAGACGCCGGCGGCCGGGTCCGGCTCCATGCGAGGTCCGCCCCGCAATGGCGCGCTGACCCGGTTGAGAAAGGTGATAATCTCTATCTGGGAGCTTATAACACCGGTCTCATGGTACGGAATCCCTCTGGTCTGGCAAAAGCGCTTGACCACCCTGCGGGCTTGTCCCAACTGGTTGCGGGGCATATTGGGATACAGGTGGTGTTCTATTTGGTAGTTGAGGCCGCCGTACATGAAATCGATAACCCGGTTTGGCCTGATGTTACGGGAGGTGATCGCCTGCCGGCGCAAATAACTGGTCTGGTCTTCGCTGTTCACGATCGGCATACCCTTGTGGTTGGGCGCGAACACAAACCCCATGTAGAACCCGAACACCAACTGGTGTACGACAATGAACAACGCTGCATGGAGAGGTGGCATCAGCAGGAAGAGAAGCGCAAAGTAGACCACGAAATGCCCGGCCATGAGCAGTGGCTCGGCCACCGGGTAACGCAGCTTGTTGCGGAACATGAACTGCACCCCGGCCAGTCTCAGACCGAATCCGCCATCCAGACTGAGCAACAGGAAAAAGAAGTAGGGCTGATACTTGACCATGAACCGGTAGAACCCGCGCTTGCTCATCGCGTCTTCTTCTGAAAACGCCAATATCGGGATATCTATATCCGGGTCCTTGCCCACCTCATTGGGGTTGCTGTGATGCCGGTTGTGCTTGTCCACCCACCAGGTCCGCTCCATGCCCAGCAGGAAGCTCACGCCCAAGCCCAGCATGTGGTTCCAGTGGTTGGAGACAAAAACCTGACGATGACCCGAGTCGTGGCCCAGAAAGCCCAATTGCCCGAAAACCAGCGATAAAAGCAACGCGTTTAGCAGGTGCAGCCAGAGGGAGTCGAAGATGACGATGAAGGCCACCGACAGGCCCAATAGCGCCAACGTGAAGACGATTTTTAGCCAGTAATAACCTTGCTGTTTTTTGAGTAACCCTTTTTCTCTGATTTGCCTGGTCAGCTCCAGCAACTCGTCGGTTCCAGAGGGATGGACAATTTCGCGGCCTACTGCTGTGGTCATTAACCCCTTTCAACCCGGGACAAGACTTTTCCGGTGAACCGGCACCATCTTACCACAAGAAAGGACCTCTTCATTGACGTAAACATCTAGGATGTAAACGGAAAATGCCGGACGAACCGGACGGTGATGAAGGTCACGATAGCCTGGACATGGTTGGTTTCGTCCAACCGGACATAAGCGCCGCCGAAAGATAAGAAGCGCTGTGGCGTAATTGCCCCTCAAACGGGGCATTCCGAGCCACGGAGCCCTTGATCCCTCCGTTCGCCCTGAGCCAGTCGAAGGGTCGCCCTGAGCCCGTCGAAGGGTCGGCTTGCAACCACCCACCGGCAAAGGTTTTCAGACAGCGCGAGGCCGGGGTTAACCGGCGGCTACCCAGTCGACGACCCGTTCCCCGATCATCAGAGCAGTGGGGTGGAGACCGCCCGACCTGGGAATCCGCGGTGCCACCGAAGCATCAGCTACCCACAATCCCTGCACTCCCCTTACGCGGCAGTATTGATCAACCACCGCCGTGGAATCGGAATCAGGTCCCATCTTGCAGGTCCCGGAAACGTGCCTGGCGGTGCCCACCGTTTCCCGTATCCACCGGTCGAAAGCGTCGTCATCGGCTAGAATGTCGTCCGTTGGCTGGATTCGGTAATCAACCACGTCTTTGAACTCGTCGGATTCCAGAAGCCTGAGCCCGAATCGCAGCCCTTCCCTCACCCGTCGAATGTCGTCGGGATGCTGGAGATAACGATAGTTAAAGGACGGCTGTACACTGGGGTCGGCTGATGCCAACCTGACGTGTCCGGAACCCTTGGGCAACCCGAGAGTGCAGGATATGCGGGCCGCCCGTTCCGGTGGTACGTCTCCGGTCAGATACCTGGTCCGTACACCGCGGACCCGTTCCTCCCGTTCGTCAACCACGGTGCTGGCCCTTAGCACCATGTCGTTGGTCTCGCTCGACCCTTCGGAAGTATAGTGAAGACCGAAGTGGGGCGCTTCGGCATCGGTGGTAAGGGTGGCCCCATCTTTGACCTTGAAGGTCACTTGGGCGCTGAGGTGGTTCCAGAGACCCTGCCCCACCCCGGGGAGCTCCTGGATCACTTGAATCCCAAATTCCTCAAGTTGGTCCTTGGGGCCGATTCCCGACAGCATCAGCAACTGCGGCGACCTGATGGCCCCGGAACACAGGACAATACGGTCTGCCTCTAGGGTGAAAACCTCGCCCCCGCTTTCGGCTTCCACGCCGGTGGCCTTGGTGCCCTGGAACAATACCTTGCGGACGTACACCTCTCCCCTGACTGTAAGGTTAAGGCGGTGCCGCATCGGGTTGAGATGAGTTATAGCGGCGCTCATTCTCACCCCGTCCAGGTTGTTGGTGGGAGACACGCCAAGGCCGGCCGGGTTAGGCCCGTTGGTATCTTCGGTGGCGCCGAACCCAGCCTTCAAACAAGCGGCATGGAAGGCCTTTTGGAGGTCGGGCCACTCGCCGGACTGCCGGCGCCTTACCGGCATCGGCCCATCCGTTCCATGGTAATCATCGTGAATGTCCACATCGTGCTCCATTTTCCGGTAAAAAGGCAGCACCTTGGCATACGACCACTCGTCGTTGCCCATGGAAGCCCACAAGTCAAAGTCCTCGGGAAACCCTCTTTGCATCGCCTGGCCGTTGATTGACGATCCTCCTCCAATCACCTTGCCCTGCGCCACGTGGATCTCCCCTTGTTCCTCGGTGATCGTTCCCCGCAGCGCCCAGTTATGCTCCGAGTCCGGCGATTCCGCGTATCTGGTCCCGCCGAACTTCACTTCGTCCGGCAGGTTGGAATAGTCTGGGTAATCATTCCCAGCTTCCAGCAGCAGAACCGAGGTGTTCACGTCTTCAGCCAATCTGCTGGCCAAAACCGAACCAGCCGCTCCTCCGCCGACAACAATAACATCGTACTTCATGGATCCTCCCTAAATTTCCGTTTCCCAAGTAATACTGATAGCCATGAAGGCCATTATAACGAAGAAACGACCGAACTGGCTCAAACCAACGCCGTTTCCCCTAACCAGGCCAACCCCCGGCCCTCAACCCAGGACCGGGACAAAATAAAATCCCCCTCGGTTAAAACCCCTGGAACCACTCGGTGAAGTTGGCGGCCAGGTCTAGGGGCCCTTCAACCTCCAGACGTCCGGCGGCAATGGACTCCGCAATTTCGAGCCGTCCAAAAATTAGCAGGATGTAGTTGCCGGTGTCGCACTGCAATGTGACGTCGGCATCGCCTTGGCGACCGGTCTCCACCTGGAATCCCTCTTGGGTTACCAGGTAGTCTTCGTGGACCGGCACGGGACCCGCCACCTCGAACCGGTACCGGACCGGCGCCGGCAGGTCCAACCCGGGACGGAAGGCGTTGCTCACCCAGCGGGGCACCCGCCCCACCATTACTTCCATCGGCTCCGGCCACATCTCCGCCGCAGGGTCCACCCCCCAGCGGATATCCCAGCCATGAACGGTCAACTCCTGCAACCGGACCTCCACGTAGTCCGCGACCGGCATCGGCCCCCGCCGGTGAAAGCACAACTTGTCCCAGTCTTCCGGCTTCAGTCCGTCCAACACCTCGGCGAGCCGGGCATACCCGGTCTTGAACCGGTCCAATAGCTGGGCCCCTTGCTGCTGGTAAATCGTCCGGGCCGCCTCGGCCGTAACGTCCGAGCCCCGCTCCCCAGCCGGCAAAAAGGACTGTCCCTGGGGCGGGTTGTCGTCCCCGTTTACGGCCCGGTTAATCGAATTCGCCCAAGTCTCGGACCCGACCGACAAATGCCCCACCACGTCCCCAATCATCCATCCGTCACAATAGCTGTCCTTGGACCAACCATCCCCGTCCAGTCCCGACAAGAAACCGCCCAACCGGTCCGCCTCGCCTTTCACCAGCCGGATCACTTCGCCCATTGGGTTGCTAGCCATCATTTCCCCCGTCGTCACAACTGAGAATTACTTCAAAGACCGACCAAAAACCGGCAGCCCAATCAAACGCCCACCTGTATGGGTCTCACACTCCGCCGGCCTTGGGTTAACCCCGGCAATTATACGTTGCCATCCCTAGCTGGGACAGTTCCCGCCGCCAGGGGCAACAGTTCAGAGTCGATGGGTCATTCCGTATCCCAACCGTCATTCCCGCGGAAGCGGGAATCCAGAAATGGCGAGGGTAAGCAACCTTCTCTGCTGCAAACGGTTCTCGATTCCGGCTCAAGGCCGGAATGACGGTTCGGACGAGGGAACGGCTCATCAAGTCTGAACAGTTTCCGCCGGGGTTAATCAGGACCGGGCCATAAACCCGGTTCCAGGTTACGCCGGCCGGTTGTCCCGGTACCAGTCCACGATCTCCGACCCGGTGGCTGCCCAGACCCCTTGCCGCTGGACCATATGCCCCAACGCCGCATCCAGGTAACCGATGCGGAAGGGCTGGCCGATTAGCCACGGATGCAGGTGCAGGGTCAACACCCGGCCGTTGACCGAACCATCTTGGTAAAGGGTGTCGAAGCCTTCCGTCAGCATGTCCTGGTACCGGTGGACGGTCACCTTCCGGTCCGCCAGGGCAAACACATCGTCCAACTCCCACATGATGGGCAGGGCGTACAACTCGCCTTCCGGCGTGGTCATGGGGTAGGGCTGCTCATCGTTCACCCAGTCGCAGACGTACCTAATTCCGGCTTCGGCCAAGAGTTGCGGAGTTCGGGATGACTCGCCATATTCCGGCCCCAGCCAGCCCTTCGCCTGCCCGCCGGTGGCGCCGTTGAGGGTGCTCAACGATTCCTCGATGTAACCCTTCTCTTCTTCGGCGGTCATCCGGCTGGTAATCATGCGGCTTACCGAGATGCCGTGGCCGATGAATTCGCAGCCCCTTGCCGCCAGGTGCCGCACCAGGTAGGGGTAGTTGGCGGCAGTCAGGGCGTCCATGGCAACTGTCGCCGGTATCCCGTGCTTTTCCAGGGTGTCCAACACCCGGAAAACTCCCACCCGGTGACCGTATTCCCGGTGGGACAGCCGGGCGTAGTCGGGGAAGGGGCGCGCCGTAGAGCCCCCGGATAAATTCGAGGCTTGGAAGCTGCCCGAAGGGGCCTCCCATTCCATGTGCTCCAGGTTGACGATGACGCAAAGGGCGACCCGTGCGTCATTGGGCCACCGCAGCCGTCCCCGGGCGTTCAGGGGCAACCATTGGTGGTGCTCGTGGTCCGTGCCGTAGCGGCGCTGTGCGGGCAAGATTCCCCCCTTACCGGTTGATTCGCTGGGCGTGGGCTACGGCCTCGTCGTAGTAATGTTCCAGGTAATAATCGGCTATGTCGTCGGCGGTGGTCTGCCAAACGCCGTCGTGAGACATGATGTAGCCCAGTATTTCGTCCAAATATTTGACCCGGTGGGGCTGCCCCATCAGGAAGGGGTGTAACGCGATGCACATGACCCGCCCGCTTTCCGCCCCTTCCTTGTAGAGCTGGTCGAACTGGTCCTTGCAAATTTGGGCAAAGTAATCGCCTTCGTAGTGGTTGTCCCGCAACACTGAGGAATCGTTCAATTCGATTGAGTAGGGGACCGAGATAAGTTTTCCGCTCTTGACCTTGATGGGTGTCGGCTGGTCGTCGTGCATCCAATCGGTGTGGTAAATCAACCCGGCCTCCGCCATCAGGTCCGGCGTGTTGACGCTGCCGGAAATCGCCGGCCCCAACATTCCCTTGAGCTGTTTACCCGTGTGCCGTTTGAGGGTGTCGATGGTGTCCCGGTAAAACTCCCGCTCCTCTTCCTCGGTGAAGGTGTACATGTAGCGGGTGTTGTAGATGCCGTGGCTCATGAAGTCCCAGCCCCGTTCAATCATCGCCTCGGCGACCTCGGGGTAGTGCTCCAAAACAGCCATGTTCAGCGAGACGCAGCAGCGGATGTTGTGTTTGTCCAGGGGTTCCAACATGCGCCAGAACCCCACCCGGTTGCCGTAGTCCCGGTAAGCGTACTGTTGGACGTCGGGATACGGAGTGCGGGGCCACGGGTTGCGGACACCGTCGTTCTCCGGCAGATACTCGTAATGCTCCACGTTGGGAGCGATCCAAAGGGCGACCCGCGCGTCGTTGGGCCATTTGATGACTGGCCGGTCGATTATGGGGCTGTAGTCAACCCGGTCTGGTGGCAGCGGCACTTCGATTAACCTCCTCGGCAGGTTGGAACACCCGGAGAAAGAGTCCTCAGTCCAGGGCGGGCCGGACCCCTCGGCTCGGCGAAACATCCTCGTAGGCTTGACCGACTCGGAACAAAGTCCCCTCTTCCCAGGGCCGCCCGATGAACTGTAGGCCGATGGGCAGGCCCGCTTCACTAAAACCGCAGGGAAGGGTGATGGCCGGGAACCCGGTCGCGTTCATCGGGCTGGTGTTTCGGGATATGAACCCGGAACCCGGGCCTCGAACCTTCTGCTGCTCGCCGCCCACCGGGATGGTCTGGGCGTCGATCCTGGGAGCCGGCAAGGGAGTCGTGGGGGTCACCAGAAAATCAACTTGCTGTAGCACCCGGGCGTGTTCTTCCTTGATGATGCGCTGGACCTTCATCGCTTTCGAGTAGTCCCGGCCCAAAACGAACTGCCCCGCCAGCGTCCGGTACAGGGTGTCCGGGCCGTAGTCCTCCCGGTGGGAGGCGATCAACGCCTCATGGGTTACCACGCTGTCGGCCATGCTGGCGAAGCGCAACGCCCCCGCGTATTCCATGCTGGGCACGCTTATTTCCCGGCTGGCAATCCCCAACTCCTCCAATGCGGCGATGGCCCGCCGGACGGCGGTTTCCACTTCCGGGTCCAGCATCTCGAAGTAATAGTTGGAAGGAATCCCCATGGTCAGCCCCTGAATCCCCCGTTCCAAGACCAGCGAGTAGTCATCCACCGGGACCGGAACGGTGCTAGGGTCGAGCGGGTCGTAACCGGCGATTGCCTGTAGGACCAAGGCGCTGTCCCGCACCGAGCGGGTCAGGGGACCGATGTGGTCGCCGTTGAAACTGGTTACCATCAATCCCCGCTGGCTCACCCGGCCAAAGGTCTGCTTCAGTCCGACCACCCCGCAAAAAGCTCCGGGAAGCCGCACAGAGCCGCCCAGGTCGGTGCCCAGGGAAGCGAAGGTGACGCCCGAGGCCACGTTTGCGCCGCCCCCGCCGCTGGAACCTCCCGGAATGTGTTCCAGGCCCCAGGGGTTATGCACCGCCCCGTAATGGGGGTTATTGGATGTGGCCCCCGCCGCGAACTCTTCCAGGTTCTCTTTTCCCAGAATTATCGCTCCCGCTTCCTTGCAGCGGCGGACCACCTCGGCGTCCTCGTCGGGAACGTGGTCTCTCAAGACCTTGCTGCCAACGGTGGTCCTGATGCCGCCGGTGGCGATGTTGTCTTTGATGCCGATGGGGATTCCGTGCAACGGGCCCAGATATTCCCCGCGGGCCAACGACTCTTCCGCCTGTTCCGCCTGGGCCATTGCCTGCTCATGCAAGATGGTTATGAACGAGTTCAACGCCGGCTGCCGCCGTTCGGCTTCGGCCAACGCCGCCTCGGTCACGTCCACCGGAGACACTTCCCGGGCCTGAATTAACGGCGCGAGTTCCGAAATGGTCAGGTTAAGTAATTCAGAACTAGGCATCGGCTTCGCCCCCTTCCTGGGCTCTCAACAAGCGTGATGACATCACCGAAGACAGGTCCAAGTCCCGCAGGTTTTGCAACTCGGCCAGGTAACTTTCCAGTTCCGGCTTCACCAGCTCCAATTCCGCGTCGGACAACTCAAACCCGCCGTATTCGGCAACCATTCTTCGCAGGGTCTCATCGGATATCGGCATTCGTCACCCCTCCCGGCAGAGCCCATTCTGGCCGCGAGTTTACATTCCAGCCATGTAAAATATCAACCAACCCTGTGGCCCGTAATTGTTCAGAATTGATGAGTTATCCTGACATTAAACCGTCATTCCGGCTCAAGGCCGGAATGACGGATCTTGGGTTGGGCCAACTCCTTAATTGTGAACAGTTATTTTGGCCCGCGTCCCGGCCAAGGGTTAACCCGTAAGAGGCGGGCGCGTTCAATACTTGTTGGGGGTCGTCTATCCATGAGCCCAGAGTCACGAAACAAGAAGATCCAAACCTATGCCAACGGCTACCCCGACCTATCGGCGGCGTTAAAGCGATTCCCCCGGGAAATGTGGCAGTTCCGGGACGAACACGGCTGCTGGAGCATCCACGAACACATCATCCACCTGGCCGACAGCGAGGCCAACAGCTATATCCGGTGCCGCCGGCTCATCGCCGAGCCGGGCCAATCCCTGATGGCTTACGATGAAAACCAATGGGCCTTGGCCCTCAACTACCACGACCAGAGTACCGACGAAGCTCTTGAACTCTTCAAGCTGCTCCGGGCCCGGACCACCCGCCTAATCCAGTCCCTCCCCGATTCTGCCTGGTCCAATACGGCATACCACCCGGAAAACGGCGACATGACGTTGGACGATTGGTTGGATGTCTACGAGAGTCACGTCCCCGAGCACGTCCAATCAATGCAGGAAAACCTCGACGCCTGGGCTGCCCAAGCTTAAGGCGTCACTCCCGAGTTGGTCGGTTCCGGTGTCAACGCTCCGGCGACCACGCAGATGCGCCACTCTCCGCCGTAATCTCGAAGGGCGGCGAAGTCGCTGATACGTAGATCAGCTTTTCGTCGCCAACGTTTTTTATGCAGTGGTCCGTCCCCGGCGGCACCAGGATGGCCGTCCCCGGCCCCACTTCCTGTATCTCCTCTCCGACCGTCATGGCGCCCAGTCCTTGGACGATGACGTAGACCTGTTCCCGTCCCTCGTGGGAGTGCAACGACTGTGCGCTGCCCGGCTCCCCTTCAACCCAGGTAACGGCTAGATTTTGGGACCCGAACTGGCCGGACGCCAAAAGCAAATGGGAAACTTGCCCGCCCCGGTGATTTTGGGGGCATTGGTCTAAGCTCGTGGTATTCATCAATACTCCTCCTGTTCTTTTAGCAATTAGCTCCGTCTTGGGGCCATAGGGGGGTCGCATTTCCTCCGTAGTGAGCAGCGATGGGGCCGCTACCGGAAACCGCAGCGTGGTGGGGAAGCCGAAGTCTTCCAGGATTCCCGGCCTACGCCCCCGGCCTACATATTATCACCAGTCCAACACCCAGACTTGCCGGGCCCGGCCCGTTTTCCGGTCTCCGGCGCCGACCCCCAATTGGCGCCCGCCAACCCAAGAAGCCTACAATGGCGGCGGGATTTCCCCCTCGCCCCACAAACCAAAACCGGGTTTCCAAAAGGAGAAGTCTGATGCCCGAGATCGAGGACAAGCTGAAAGAACTGGGTTACGAACTGCCGCCCTCCCGGCGGTCCGGGGCGGCCAACCTGGTCCCGGCGGTTAGAACGGGAAACTTGGTCTACCTCTCCGGCGCTGGTCCGGGTCTGCCCGAAGGCGGCCTGCTCCACGTCGGTAAGCTGGGGTCTGACCTCTCCGTGGAACAGGGTTACGACTGCGCCCGGCAGACCATGCTCAACCTGCTCACCAACCTGAAAGGGGAAATTGGCGACTTGGACAAGGTTAAGAGAGTGGTCAAACTGCTCTGCATGATCAACGCCGCCCCGGACTTTGGCGACACGCCCCGGGTGGCCAACGGCGCTTCCGACCTGCTGGTAAATCTCTACGGGGACCGGGGCCGCCACGCCCGTTCCGCCGTGGGCATGGCCACCCTGCCGGGCGGTATGCCGGTGGAGATTGAAATGATTGTCGAGGTGGAAGACTAATACTAAATACTGGGCGGGACTAAACCCCGCTGGGCCGGTGGTGGGCCCACGGCCGGGCTGCCTCAAAGGCCGCCGACGCCCTTAGCACCGTAGCCTCATCTCGGCGCCTCCCGACGATTTGCATCCCGATGGGCAGCCCCTCCGCTGAAAAACCGCAAGGTACGCTGGCCGCCGGATTGCCCGTCATGTTAAACGGCCGGGTCATTGGCGAGAAGAAACCCCGCCCCGGGTCCTGCACCCCCCCGATGCGCGTTGGGGGCATCCCCACCGGAAAAGCCGTCACCGCCACCGTGGGAGTCAGCAAAAGGTCATAGGTTTCCAGCAAGTCGTCCACCCGCGCCCGCATTTCGTCCACCGCCCGTACCGCTCCGGCGTAGTCCGCGCCGGTGACCTGCTTGGCGTGGTTCAGGCAAAATAGGGTGTTGTCGGTCAGAAGCTCCGGGCACTGGTCCAGCAGGTGTCCGTAACTGGCGTAATTTCCAACGTAGAAGATGCTCAGGAAGGCCGGCACCGGGTCTTCCAACGTGAAACTCGGCTCCTCCACGCCGCATCCCAACTCCTCGAATACCCGCGCCGCTTCCGACGTGACGCTGACCACTTCCGGGTCGATGGCCGCATACCCCATGTTGGAACTCCACGCCATCCGCAGCCCGGCTGCATTGCCTTCCAACCCGTCTTGCAAGTTGGGAAGAGGGTCCCGCATCGAGGCCGGGTCCCGCCGGTCATGGCCGGCCAAAACTTGCAGCAAAGCGGCGGCGTCTCTCACCGTCCGGGCCATGGGACCCGATTGAGAAGTCAGGTTGGGCGCGGGCCTCCCCAGGCCCCCCGCCCTCGGCACCCGCCCCAGCGTCGGCTTGATCCCGAATAGCCCGCAGAAGCTGCTTGGGTTGCGGATGGACCCTCCTCCGTCGGTCCCGGTGGCTATTGGACACATCCCGGCAGCTACAGATGCCGCCGCGCCGCCGCTGGAACCCCCCGCCGTCCGCGTGGTGTCCCAGGGGTTGCGGCAGGGATCACCCAACCGGTTCTCGGTGGTTCCTTGCAGCCCGAACTCCGGCGTGTTGGTCTTGCCCAAAAGCGCCGCGCCCGAACCCCTGACCCGCTCCGCAACCACCGAGTCAATTTCGGGCACCGTGTCCTGGAACGCCAGCGAACCCATGGTGGACCGTATTCCCTTGGTCGCTTCCAGGTCCTTCATCGAAATGGGTATGCCCAACAGCGGCATGTCGTGCGGCCCCTCGCCCAGCCTTTGGTCGGCGGCTTGGGCTGCGGCCAACGCCACTTCGCCGGTTACGGTCAGGAAGGCGTTTAAGACCGGGTTGACCGCTTCAATCCGCCGCAGATAAAGCTCGGTCAGTTCCCGGGATGATACCTGCCGGGTGTCCAGCAACTCCCGGAGCCGGTATACCGGTGCAAAGAGCAGGTCGTTGTCGGGCATTGAGTGTCCTTTCATTCATCGGGGTTTTAACTTTGGGGTCGGGGACCGGGCGGATTACTCCCCCTTCACGTTCACGATTTGCCGGAAGGTGTGGACAACGTCCACCAGGTCTTTGGACTGTTCCATGACCAGGTCGATGTCCTTGTAGGCCCCCGGCAACTCGTCGAGGAAGGCCTCGGAACGGTTCACTTCGATGCCTTCCATCAGTTGGTCGAAATCCGTCATGGTGAAAGACCGGCGGGCCAAGCTCCGGCTCATGCTCCGTCCTGCTCCGTGGGGCGCGGTGTTGAACGAAGCGGCGCTTCCTTTCCCCCGGACCACGTAGCTGGCGGTGCCCATGGAACCTGGAATTAACCCCAGTTGGCCGTCTCGGGCTTCAATTGCCCCCTTCCGGGACACCAGTATGTTCTGCCCATAGTGGTGCTCCATCTGGGTGAAATTGTGGTGGCATTGGATGCGTTCCACCTCGTGGAACTCCCCAAACCGATGTTGCAGTATTTTCAAGATGCGTTCAATCATCTCTTCCCGGTTGAGCCTGGCAAACTCTTGGGCCCAGTCCAGGTCGGTCAGGTATTCGTCAAACTCGGTCGTGTTCCGGACCAGGTAGGCCAGTTCCGGGTCGGGCAGGTCTATGAACCACTTCTCCATCAACCCCTTCGCGGTCTTGATGTGGAACGTGGCTAAACGGTTCCCGATGCCCCGGGATCCCGAATGCAGGAAAGCCCAAACGGAGCCCTCTTCGTCTATTACCAACTCTATGAAGTGGTTGCCCGAACCCAGCGACCCCAGTTGCTTGCGCCAGTTGCGGTCGGTCTTGTCATAGAAATCCAGCCGGCCCAACTCAGCGGCCCTGGCTTCCAATTGCTCAATCCGGGCCCGCGCGGTTTTCTTGATGGAACGATTGTAGTGCCCGGCGCTCAACGGTATCTGCTCTTCAATGGCCTTGCGGATGCCCAAAAGGTCATCCGGGAGGTCCTGCCGTGTCAAGGGCGTCTTGACGGCAATCATTCCGCATCCAATGTCCACCCCCACCGCGGCGGGGATGACTGCCCCCAGCGTCGGGATGCAAGAGCCAACGGTCGCCCCCAACCCGTAATGACAATCGGGCATCACGGCGACGTGCTTGAAGATGAACGGCATCCGGGCCAGGTTGCTGATTTGTAGTAGGGCAGACCCCTCAATCTGCTCTTCGGGTAACCAGGAAAGTACATTGGGTCCAATGTTCTGGGGTGGCACGGTGGTCTCCTAATGGCATCGGCGGAAACGGATGGAAAACCTAGGAAACCTCTGAATAAGTTGTTGGATTGCCCCAGACCACGCCTTAGCTGAGCACGATTCCAACAGAGGACCGTCGTCGTTCCCGACTTGTTCAGAGGATTCCTAGTTTACCACGCCCGGCCGGGAGGTCCGAAAAACGCTCCCACCCGAGTCGCCCTCCCCACAACATACGGCCCCTCGCCCTTTTGCGGTAGAATGGCGGCGGAGGGGCCGCCTTGTCAGCCCCGACGCCATTCCAGGAGGAACCACCCCATGACCACTCCCGAAGAACTGGCTCAACGGGCCCAGGATTTCGCCCAATTCTTGCCCGTCAACAGCGACATCCCCGCCATTTCTCCCGACTATTCCCGGATTCAAACGCCGCTCATGTGGGGCGGTATCTGGCAGTCTCCGGGTCTCGACCCCAAACTCCGCAGCTTCGCCACCATCGCCGCCCAATGCGTCAACGGTTGGGATTTCGGCCTCCAACACCAAATCCGCGTCGGCCTCGAAATGGGAATGACCCCACAGCAGGTCAAGGAAATATTCATCCAACTCCTCTTCTACGCCGGCATCCCGGCCACCGTCCACGGTTTGCTCCAAGCCCAGGAGGTTATCAACCAGCGTGAAGAGTGGAAGGCCGCCGACATCCCTTTGGAAGCCGGCTGGCTTGAGACCATCGAAGATAAACTGCAACGCGCCCACGAGTTTCGCGAACGGGAATGGGGTGAACGCGCCAACCGGGAAATCGAAGGTTCCTTGGCCCAGCGTTTGGTGCCCGAAGCCTCCGATATTGTCGACGGGTACAACTACGGAGAGGTGTGGGTCCGCATTGAGTTAACCCCCAGGGAACGCATGGTCTGCGTCCTCGCTGCCCTGACCTCCCGGGGCCATTGGCCCCAGCTAAAACGCTACATCCGGTACGCCCTGCAAATGGGGTTCGCCCAAACCGAAATTTGCCAGGTGTTTGCCCAGGCCGGTTGGTACCGGGGCTGGCCCCATGTCGAAGACGCCCTGGAAGTTGCCCAAGATGTCTTCCAAGAAGCAGGTGTTTAACCCACCCCCGTACCGTCAGGAGAGTTGGACCATGACCACCGTAGCCGGACTCCAGGAAAAATCAGCCAAACTTCGCGCCTTTTTCGACCAGCACCTCCCCTACGCCCGTCCCACCCCGGTCCTGGCCGACTTCATCCGGGTGCAGCACGAACTCATGTGGGGCCGCGTCTGGCTCGTGGACGGGTTGGACCTGAAATTGCGTAGTTTCGCCACCATCACCGCCCAATGCGTCAATGGCTACGACTTCGGCGTGGAGCACCAGGTACGCACCGGCCTAACCGTTGGCATCACCGCCCAGCAGATCAAGGGCATCTTCATCCAACTCCTGTTCTATGCCGGTATACCCGCCACCGTTTTCGGCCTCCTCATCGCCCAGGAAGTAATCAACGAGCGGGAAGAATGGAAATCGGACGATGTGCCATTGGATGTCCAATGGCTCGACTCCGTAGAGGCGATGCTCCAGCAGGGCCAAGCAGTGCAAATCGCCAATTGGGGAGAGCAGGCCAACCTGGAGTTCGAAAATTCCCTGGCCCGCCAAATGGTCCCGGAAGCCGCCGAGTTGGTCGACGGGTACCATTTCGGCCAGGTGTGGGCCCGCGCGGACCTGAGCCCCAGGGAGCGCATGGTTTGCGTCCTCGCCGCCCTGATGTGCCGGGGACATTGGAAGCAGCTAAAGCGTCACGTCGGTTACGCCTTGGACACCGGTTTGGACCCCAAGGAAATTTGCGAGGTGTTCGCTCAGGCTGGCTGGTATCGGGGTTGGCCTTGTGTCGAAGACGCGCTGGAACAGGCCTACCAGGTTTTCCAGGAACGGGAGTCCTGAACCCCGCGCCCTATCAAACCCCGCAGCAGCCAACAATGCCGTAGCCACCGGAGAGTAATCATGGAAACTGCCCAGAACCTGGCCCGCAAGGCCGCCAACCTCCACGCCTTTATCGACCAATACGTTCCCCAAGGGCGTCTCACCGGCGCGTTGCCCGACATAAGCCAAGACTACGTCAAACTTCAGGAAGAGGTGATGTGGGGCGGGGTTTGGCAGGTGCCGGGTCTCGACGTCACGCTGCGCAGCTTAGCCACCATCTCGGCCCAGTGCTGCAACGGCTGGGGGTTCGGCATCCAACACCAGATTAGGGTCGGCCTCTCCTTGGGAATGTCTCCCCAAAAGATTAAGGGCATCTTCCTTCAACTCATCTTCTACGCCGGAATACCCGCCACCGTCTTCTCCTTATCCCAGGCCCAACGGGTCATTAACGAGCAGCAGATTTGGCAGGACGAAGACCGGGAACCCTTGAAAGCCGGCTGGCTGGCGTCGGTAGAGGAGAAGCTGGAGCGGGGACGCCGCTTGCGTAGTTCCAACTGGGGCGTTGGGGCCGATGCCGCCCTGGAAAATACCCTCTCCCACCAACTCGCCTCCGAAACGGCCGAGTTGGTCGACGCCTATAACTTCGGCGAAGTCTGGGCCCGGGGCGACCTCACCCCCAAGGAACGCACCGTTTGCATCTTGACCGCCCTGATGTGCCGGGGCCACATGAAGCAGCTTAAAGAACACATCGGCTATGCCTTGGACCTGGGAATGAGCCGCCGGGAAATCTGTGAAGTCTTTTCCCAAGCGGGCTGGTACCGGGGCTGGCCCTACGTGGAGGAAGCCCTGGAACAGGCCGACGCCGTGTTCACGGAGCGGGGAATATAGCCCGTGGCCAGCCGGTGCCCGTACCCTGAAGGTCAAAGGCCTTTTAATTGTCCCTAAATGCCGCTCCAGCCCCCCATCCTGACCCCCCACCTGTCATTCCGACCGCAGGGAGGAATCTAAAATCCATCGCCCCCAGTCGGCTTGCCCCGGACTCGCTGGCCCAAACTCCCCATAACGATAATTAAAGGACTTTGCCCCGAGGTCTTCCGGTATTGCGGAACGCTTCCATGACCGGCAAAATGCTGTCATGTCAGTACAGATAACCATCCGGGGAGTGCCGGAAGAAGTCCGAGACCGGCTGGCCCTTCGCGCTGCGGAACAGCGTCAGTCCATGCAAGAATTCTTCCGTGGTGAGCTGGAACGCATTGCCAACCGGCCGTCAATTCAAACCTGGTTGGAAGGAGTCCGCCGCCGTAAAGCAGCGGCTGAAACGGTAGTTGCTCCGTCCGCCATTCTTGAAGCCCGCGACTCTGACCGGAAGTGACAGGGGTAGTTGATGCTTCCGTATTAGTCGCGGCCTGAATCGGTCATAGCACAAGGCCAGTTGGTTGGTCCCGCATCGTTTTTCGCAGAGGCAGCCAATGTGCTGCCTCCTCCGTAATTGCTCAAAGATAAGCGAAAGCGACGGCCCCGCTACAAGCCCGCCCCTTCCAGGACCCTTTAAATCTTCTCAAATACCGCTACGAGCCCCCTCATCCTGCGCCATCACGGTGAGCCCGTCGAACCACCCCTGGAAAGCTCGCCCTGAGCTTGTCGAAGGGGGGCCATTCCCAGCCTCCCCCTATCATTCCAGCCCCCCATACCTGTCATTCCGACCGCAGGGAGGAATCTAAAAAGACTCTGAACTGTTACGATCAGCGGCAGTGGCCTACCTTCTGGGGGAAGCTCAACAGGAATGATTCATGGCTAATGAGGTTCACTACATACCCAACTTCCATGCAAAAGGAACCCCTCGTCATTCCCTCAACGAAAAGCGCGCCTCACCGCCTCAGAAACTCCAAAATTATCGGGTCAACCTCCTCCGGCTTCTCCTGGTGCATGAAATGGCCGGTACCAGGAATAACCACCTTTTGAAGCCCGCCGGTAAAGAAACTGTCCATGTTGGCGCTCTCAAAACTTTCCAGCCGCTTGGGACGGTCGCGGGTCCCGTGCAGCGCCAGGGTTGGGACTGTCACCGGCCCGGCCTCCACCCGCGCCTGGTCTTCCCGCTGGGATGGGTCCTGAAGGGCTGCATCGTAACGGGCCCGGTAGTAGTTTAGCGCCGCCTCCACTACCCCCGGCTTGCGGAAGGTTTCCCGGATGCTCTCCAGCGCCGCAGCCGGAATGTCCCACTCCGGAGAAGCGTCCCGCCACCATTCTTCCACAAAGGCGTAGTCATCGTGGGCCACCGCCTGCTCCGCGAAGGGCAGCTGAAAGAAGTAAGAGTGCCAGGTGCCTTTCAGGTAGTGATAGTCCTTCTGCAAGTCTTGGTCCGCCCGCCCCGAAGCGATGATTGCCAGTTTCTTCACCTTTTCCGGCGCCAGCACGGTGGCCCCGGTAACCGCCCCCGCTCCCCAGTCGTTCCCGATGAGATACGCTTCACCGTCCCCCAATGCGTCAATCAACCCCACCACGTCCTTGCACAGCAGCACGGCTTGGTACCGACCATCCTTGGGCCGCTCCGTGGGCGCATACCCCCGCATAAACGGCGCGACAGCCCGGAACCCGGCCCCGGCCAGGTCGGGCAGCAAGTGCCGAAAGGAATAGGCGTGGTCGGGAAATCCGTGAAAGCAAAGCGCCAGCGGTCCCTCCCCCATCTCCAGGTAATGGAAATTGATCCCGTTGGCCGTCACGTCCCCAGTCTTAAAATCAGCCATCACTCACCCCGGTTCTTGCTCTCCTGAAACCCCTGAATTGCCGCTCATAATCCGCTTTCGCGTTCGACCCTCTTAAAATTCTTTCATCCGGGGCAGCACTTCCCGGCCGAAAAGCTCAATCTCTTTCATTACTCGCCCGTGTCCAATACCCGGTTGCTGAAATCCCAGGTCCACCACACCCACCCCAGCTTCCTCCCGGAAGGTCTTCAACCGCTTGGCCACCGTTTCCGGCCCTCCCAAAAACCCAACCATGCTCCGGAGACTCGGGCCTCCTCTGGCGGTGTTTTGGTTGGAAAAAACTCGCCGCCCGTCAAAGGCTTCCCCCGCCCGGGCCGACTGCACCGCCCGGGTCAAAACCGGGCCGACAGCCAGTCCCCGCTGCACCCCTTGAGCCTCCAGACCGGCGATGACTTCCTCAGCATCCTCGTCCGTCTCTCCCAGGCAAATCCCGCCCCGGTAAACAATCTGGTCCGGGGTCGGCTCCCATCCCGCGTCCCGGCACAGCTTCAGATACTTTCCGGTAACCTGCGCCGTGTCTTCCACCGAGTCGTATGAAACCCCGATGCCCAGCCGGTTATTGGCCGCGTATCGCAGCGCGTCTTCGCTCCGGGTAGCCACGATTACCGGCGGCAACGGTTGCTGCACCGGCCGGGGCCACACCGAAACCGTCCGGGAACGGTAGTACCGCCCTTCCCAGGAAAAGGGCTGCGGTTCGGTCAACGCCTTGATAACCAGGTCGATCCCTTCCGCCAACCGTTCCCGGCCCTCCGCCGGGTTCAGGTCGTAAACCTGGTCCTCGCTGAGAACCCCCCGCATAAACGCCACCACCAACCGCCCACCGGTCAGGTTGTCCAGCATCCCGATTTCCTCGGCGGCCCTGATCGGGTTGATTATTGGCAGCAACTGCCCCAACAAGGCAATCTTGACCCGCGGACACCGCTGGGCTACCGCCGCCGCCATCACCGCCGGGTTGGGAGTCATCCGGTTGCCCGAATAGTGGTGCTCCGAAAGGCTAACCCAGTCAAACCCCATCTCTTCGGCCAACTCGCACTCGGCAAAACCCTCGTCGTAGCTCTGCATCGCCACCTGCGAGTCCAGGTGGGCTGGCGCCACCGGCCAGTCCGGGGGGAACTGGTGCCGGTTTGCGTAACCCATGCACGCAAAATAAGAAGCCTTCATAACTTTTTTCTCCCGAAGGTTGGAGCCCCTCCATCATTCCTGGTAACGGCCCGATGGTAGGTTAACCCCCCAGGGCTGTCAACAGCCCAAAACCAGGCGGGTGCCCGTCAGATTTTCGCGGAGGACATTCCGACCCCCTACCTGTCATTCCGAACCGCAGGGAGGAATCTAAAATCCATCGCCCCCAACCCGTTGGCCCGTGGACTTGTCGTCGTAAGCACCCCCCTACGACGACGAAAAGGCCTGGCCCAACCGCCCAAGGGACCGCTTTCCGCGAAAATCTGAAGGGCACCCAATCCTGGCCGCTCTTGACACATCCTTCCCGCGCGGCAGTATTCTTGCAGCAACATCCAAGGCTTGAGGAGAACGTACCATGCCTGAAGTTTACCGCGCCGACCACGTTGGTAGCCTGCTCCGCCCCGCCGAGGTCAAAAATGCCAGGGCCGCCTTCCAGGAAGGCCGGTTGGAACTGGACCAGCTAAGGGAAATTGAAGACCAGGCTATCGTGGAAGCCTTGCGCCGCCAGGGCCGCGCCGGAGTCAACATTTTCACCGACGGGGAGTTCCGCCGCTCCGGTTTCCAAAACGACCTGATTGAAGCCACCGAGGGCTACGTGGAAACCGGCCAGCCCGCCGTAGTTCGGGTTTGGCAGGGACCCGGCGGCGAGCCCCACGAACAGGGCACCCGTCAGGTGGTGGGCGGCAAGTTAAACCGGGTCCGCCGCCTCACCGGGCGCCAGTCCCAGTTCCTCCAACAGCACGTCCCCGGCCGGTTCAAGATTACCGTTCCCAGCCCCAGTCAGTTCCCCGCCATCAGCTTTCAACCCGGCCTCACCGGCCAATTTTACCCAACCCGTTCCGACCTGCTCTGGGAATTCGCCGGCATTATCAAAGATGAAATCTCCGCCCTCGCCCAAGAAGGAGTGCCCTATATCCAAATTGACGCCCCTCGTTACAGCTACTACGTTGATCCCAAGTGGCGGCAGCACCTCACCGATTTGGGTGAAGACCCCGACCGGATGTTTGACGAAGCCCTGGCCGCCGATAATATGTGCGTTGAGGCGGCCCGGGACTCTGGGGCAACCGTCGCAATCCACATCTGTCGCGGCAACAACCAAAGCAAGTGGTATGCCGAGGGCGGGTACGACCCCATCGCCGAAAAGCTCTTTAACACCCTTAACGTCGACCGGTTCCTGTTGGAATATGACACTGATCGGGCGGGCACCTTTGAAGCCCTCCAATTCGTGCCCAAGGGCAAAATGGTCGTTCTTGGCCTGGTGAGCAGCAAGGACCCCCGGCTGGAAGACCAGGAAAAACTCTTGGACCGCCTGGACGAAGCCTGCCAGTATGTCTTCGAAGACTACCTGGCCCTTAGCCCCCAGTGCGGGTTTGCCTCCACCGCCGCCGGCAACCTTTTAACTGAA
The DNA here is from genome assembly GCA_965205495.1 of Dehalococcoidia bacterium. GTDB lineage: Bacteria > Chloroflexota > Dehalococcoidia > Lucifugimonadales > UBA3495 > CATOSK01. Next base: position 2,079,989 of record CBDBHA010000002.1, on the reverse strand, counting down.
GAGCAGCAGTGGCGCAAACTGGAACTCGTGGCGGAAACCGCTCGGGAAATGTGGGGCTGGTAGGCGCTGTCCCGCCTTACTGTCGCCCCTCTTCCCCGCGAGCCCGCTTCGAATAGGACCGGCCTATGTTAGGATAACCCCCAAAGTCATCGGAGGAATAATAATGGCCGATAAGATTCGCCTTGGTATCATCGGCGCCAACATCCACCGCGGTTGGGCCATCCGTTCCCACCTGCCCGCCGTGGTAGCCAGCCCCGACTTCGAGCTAACCGGCGTCTGCACCACCCGAATGGACAGCGCCGAAGAGTCCCGGGAAAAGTTCGGCGCCCGGCTGGCCTTCGACGACTACAACAAAATGCTGGCCCACCCTGAAATCGATGCCGTGGTGGTGAGTCTCCGCGTCCCCAACCACTACGAACCGACTATGGCGGTCCTGGACGCCGGCAAGCACGTTTATACCGAGTGGCCCCTGGGCCGCACCACCGCCGAAGCCGAAGAAATGACCGCCAAGGCCCATGAAAAAGGGGTGGTCAACATGGTCGGCCTCCAGGCCCACGGCAATCCCGCCGTCCTCTTTCTGAGAGACCTGGTGGCTTCCGGCTATGTCGGCGATGTGATGGCCTGTCACGTCCGCCGCATCGGCGGCGGCATCCTGGAACGCGAGTCCGACCGTTCCTGGCAGGGGGACAAAGAACAGGGCGCCAACACCCTCACCATCAACTCCGGCCACACCATTGAAGCCATGCGCGTCATCGTCGGCGATTTCAGCCACGTCTCATCCGTGGTCAGCACCCAGGCCCGCCAGTGGTTCGAGACCGACACCAAGCAGATGGTGGACGTAACGGCCCCCGACAACGTCCTGATTAACGGCAAGCTGGCCGGTGGCGGCGTCGCCTCGGTCCACATAGCCAACAACCCCTGGGCTGGCAGCGGGTTCCGCTTGGAAATATACGGGTCCGCCGGCACTTTGACGGCCACCTCCGCCGAATCTCCCAACCAGGACGGAGTCCGGCTTCAGGGCGCCCAGGGCGGGAACCGGCTCCAAGACCTGGAGATTCCCGCCGGTTACGTCGATGTTCCCGAGGAAATGCCCCGGGGCGCGCCGTACAACGTGGGCCAAATGCACCGCCGGTTCGCCGAGGGAATCCGCAGCGGTAAAGACACCACGCCGGATTTCGCCGCCGCCGTCCGCCTCCACCGCTTCATCGACCAAATCCAGCAAGCGTCCGACTCAGGAAGAGAAGTGGCCGCCGGTTAATCGTCTCCGGTGACCGCTAGTCCCCGGTCCACTCAAATCCCAGGTTGGCGTAGCGCATGAACACCGTTCCCCCCGGGGCCCCCAACGGCCCGTTCACCGCCAACACCGCTATGGTGTGTTGGTTGCCGGGCTGGGCGTTGTCCGTCACCATCACCCGCTGCGGTACATTGAACCCCTGAACGGTTCCCCGGTCCCGGTTGCACTCCCCGTCAACCCAGATCTCCGCGTAATCGTCAACGCAAGTCTCAAACTGCACCCGCACTCCGGTGGTGGGGTGCCCTTCCACCGTTTCGGGAATGGTAATCTTGGTCCGGTACCACGCGAAGCTGAAGCCGTGGGAATTCCGACGGGGCAGGTCTTCGCAAATTTCCCAGCCAGAATCGTCGTAATCGGGCAGCCGCGCCGGACTCCCTTCCCCCTGGGCCACCAGTCCTTCGTTGTCCTCCCCGGGCACGTAACCCCGGGCATATCGCCAGGTTGCTCCGGTGGCCGCCTTGCCGGAGGGTTCCCCTATGTTGATGGTTAGTCTCGCCATATCATCACCCGCCTTCAAAAAGTTCCGTAAGGTTTGGTCTCTTGGGGTAACTGTTCAGATGCCAACTGGAAAAGTTTTGCGCAGCTTTTTCAAAAGCGGGTCCCCCGCACTCAAGTCTGAACAGGTACCTCCCAAACCGCGCACCGTCCCGCCCCGGTCAAATCGAAGGGTGCAACTCCCGCCAACCCGCGTGCTGTTGGTAGGTGTACGCCGCCTGGATAACGCCCGGTTCGTCAAACGGTTTGCCAGCAATCTGCATCCCAATGGGCAGCCCGCCTTCCGTAAACCCGCAGGGAACCGAAATCGCCGGCAGGCCGGTCACGTTGAAGGGCGCCGTGAAGCTCTTGCCCCGCACCGTGCTGGTGGGATCGAATCCCTCGAACGCCGCCGCCGGTTGGGTCATGGTCGGCGTCACCAGAAAGTCGACGGTCTTCATTACTTGGGAGAACTCCCGCCGCGCCCAGGCCCGCACCCGTTGGGCTTGCAGGTAGTCCGAGGCGTTCAACAGCCCGCCGATCCGGAATCTGCCCCGCACAATCTCCCCAAATTCCTGGGGCCGCGTTTTCAGGTTGGGCTCATGGTAGGCGTAGGCCTCGCTTACCATGATCACCGAGTTGGCCGCCCGCACGTATTCCAGGCTGGGCAGGGTCACCTCTTGCACCTCCGCCCCCAACTCCTCCAACACGGTTACCGCTTGCTCCACCCTGGCCACCACTTCCCGGTTAACCCCCGGGTCGTCATCAAAGAAGTAGTGCCGGGGCAGGCCAATCTTGACCCCCCGGATGTCCTCCCGCAAAGACAACGAATAGTCCGGCACCGGCGCCCGGCTGGAGGTGGGGTCCTTGGGATCGTGACCGGCAATGGCTTGCAGCATGTAGGCCGTGTCTTCCACCGTCCGGGTCATGGGGCCGGCATGGTCCTGCGACCAACTCAGCGTCACTACCCCGAATCGGCTGACCCGGCCGTAGGTCGCTTTCAGTCCCACGATCCCGCACAAAGACGCCGGCCCCCGGATCGAACCTCCGGTGCATGACCCCAACGCTCCCAAGCATTGCCCCGAAGCCACCGACGAACCCGAGCCGCTGCTGGACCCGCCGGTTATGTGGTCCAGGTTCCACGGGTTCCGGGCCGGTTCAAAGGGCGTGGTCCAGTCCGGCCCTCCCAGGGCAAACTCGTGCATGGCCAGCTTCCCCAGCAGAATCCCGCCTGCCCCTTTCAACCGTGCCGTCGTGGTCGCGTCTTCGGTGGGCACCCGGTCGATGTCCACCTGCGAACCGGAGGTAGTTCTCACTCCTGCGGTGTCGTACAGGTCCTTTAGGGCGAAGGGGATTCCGTGCAATGGCCCCCGGTAACTCCCCCGCAGAATTTCCGCTTCGGCGGTACGCGCCTGTTCCAGGGCCTCATCTGCCAGCAGCAGTATGAACGAACGCAATCGCTCGTCCGTGTCCTGAATCCGTTCCAGGCAGGCCCGGGTCAATTCCACCGGGGATAGCTCCCCATTGCGGATTAGCTCCCCGGCCTGGTGAATGGTCAAGTAATGCAATTGGTTGTCCGTCGTCGCCATCAGGTAATCCTCTCCTCTCCCCGGGAAGGTTTGGGCTCCTCTACCAGCGGCAATAATCAACTCTCCGGCCAGTCCGGGTGGAACTCCACCACCATCTCCTCGGCGCCTAAGCTCAGAGTGTGGAGTTGACGGGCGTAGGCCGCGTACATCTCGTAGATCGGCTTCAGGTCGTCCAATTCCTGCTGGTCCATTCCAAGACCGGCCCGGCCGGCCATCATCTTGAACTCTTCCATCGAAATTTCACCAGGCTCGGGCATAGCTAGACCTCCGGTTCATGACGCTATTTGGGCGCGGGCCGAAAACCCCGCCCGCGGCGGCTTGATTATACATGCTCAGTTCCCACGGCGGGCCAATCCCGCGTTCGGGTGGTAGGATGGGTCTCAACCATTGCGGCGAAGAGGTATCGGCATGACCACTTACGTTTACATTTCCCTCCAAAAGGAAGACCGGATATCCCAATACAATCTCGACCCGGGGACCGGCGCATTGGAACAAGTATCCAGTTTTCCTCTCGCCGGAATGCCCGCGCCCTTGGCGGTCGACCCGGAACAACGCTTCGTCTTCGCTGGCCGGCGGAAACCGGGCGAATTTGGTCTTTCCAGCTTCGGCATCGAACCCGGCACCGGAGCCCTGTCTCCCATCAATAGTGTCCCCTTGGAAGGCGACCCGGTCCACCTTTCCACCGACCGGTCGGGCAACTACCTGCTCTCGGCTTACTACTATCAAGCGCGGATCGGCGTCCACGGGTTCACCGCCGCCGGTGCGTTGGATGAGTCCCCCCACCAATGGCTGGAGACCGGCATCGGCGCCCACTACATCCAGACCGATCCTTCCAACAACTACGCCTTCGTCCCCCATATCGCCGAAGGGTCGCTCTCCGGGATGAACGCCATCTTCCAGTTCAAATTCGACCCAACGTCCGGTTCCCTAACCCCCAATGCGCCGGACCGGGTCATCCCCAACGCCCCGGAAGGCCCCCGCCACTTCTGCTTCCACCCCAGCCTTGACGTGGTCTACTCGTCCAACGAGCAGGGGTGCAGCGTCACCGCCTACCGGTTCAACCCGGACAACGGCTCCCTCGCGCCCGTCCAAACCGTCCCCACTCTCCCGGAGGGTTTCGACGGCCCCAACTCCTGTTCCCAAATCCAGATAACCCTGTCGGGGAAATTCCTCTACGCGCCCAACCGGGGCCACAACAGCATCGCCCGTTTCGCGGTGGACTAGGCCGATGGCAGCCTTGCTCCCCTGGGCCAGACCCCAACCGAGCCGGTCCCCCGGGCTTTCAGCCTCGACCCCTCCGGTAATTTCCTGTACGCCGCCGGTCTGGATTCGGGGCGTTTGGCCTCATACCAAGTGGACCCGGAAACCGGGCAGCTAAACCCGATGGAGGTCTACTCTGTTGGGGAGGGGCCCATGTGGGTGTTGATGGTCCAGTTATAGGCGGGCGTCAGTATTGGCTGATGAACTCTAGTACCAGCCCGTTCCAGACCCGTGGTCTTTCCCAGAACCCCGCATGTCCCGCTTCCGGCAGGGACACGAAACGTGACGTCGGAATGTGGGACGATAGCATCCGCATCAAGGCCGGTGGCGAAAGCAAGTCGGCCTCTCCCGACAAGACCATCACCGGCGCGGTCATGGTTTTCAACCTGGCATAGGTGATGGGCTCCCTGGAGGGTTGGGAAGGCAAATTCCCCCAGGGCCGGCTGGTTTCCTCGATTTCCAACCAGCGGGCCGCCCCCTCGGGGTCAGTCCCCCGGTAAGAAGGTCCCAGCTCCCGTAAATCTGCGGGTAGCTGCTGGATTTCCGGAGGGCGCAGCCGGGTTTGGACTTCCAGGTATTCCCGGTCCTGCACGCCGCCAATCGTGTTGGCCGCCACCACGCTGCGAACCCGCCTCGGATGCTCCAGCGCGTAGTCCAACGCCGCCATCCCCCCCGCGGCAGTTGCTACCAGGTGCAGCCGTTCCAGGCCCAGGTGCTCAACCAACCCGTGAAGGTCATCCCCCACGAACCCCGGTTGTTGCCCGGTATCCGTTGGCCGTGACCTTCCCCAGGTCCGCCGGTCGTAGGTGATGCACCGGTACCCTGCCGCCGCGAACGTGGGCAACTGATGCACCCAGCTATCGCCGGTTCCCGTCGCGGCGTGCAGGAACAACACCGTGGGTCCGGCGTCTCCGGTGTCTTGGTACCATAGGTCAACTCCCGGAAGGGCCACAAAGGCCATTAACTCACCGCCTCCCGCAATGATGTGGTCAGACCTGGTTTGGCGTTCAAGGAAAGTACCCCTAAGGGTTGATAAGCCCGGACTGGCGGCCAACCACAAAGGTCTCCCGCCGTTGGACGAAGTCCGCCACCGCATCGATCAACGCCTCGGGACGGTCGGCCATGATGGCGTGTCCCGCGTCGTAGACCAGCGAAACGTTGCTGTTGGGGATATTCTCCCGGTACACTCGGGCCGCTTTCGGAGAAACCATCCGGTCCTTCAACCCGAACACCACCAGGGTGGAGCAGCCCACTTCTCCCAGCCTGCCGCCAACCTCCCCCTCGTCGGTCACCCCCGTTATGCTTTGGCTGACGCTCTCACCGGTGCCGGAGACTCCGCTGGCATTTTCGGGGTGGGCGACCAGGTCCTCGGCCGAAGCGGTGGCCGGATCTCCCGTAGGCAGCACCGAAACCGGCGAGATTAACGCCAAAGCCTCCACCCGGTCCGGTTCTTGCAACGCCTGCCATAGGGCAACCCCAGCCGACAGCGAAGCCCCGATCACCGTGTAGTTTTCCTCGCTCACCCCCTCAACCACCGAGGCAGCCAGGCGGGCCACCTCTTGCTCCGCCTTCAACGGACCTCCCGGAACGGCGTCCGCCAGACTTGCCAACTCGATTCTCACCACCCGGTTACTTTGCGCCAACGCCTCCTGAAGCCGGTCCAGCCCCCAATACCCGCCGTCGAGAATGACCACCAACCCGCCATTGCCCGCCGTCCAATACCGTACATCGGCCCCCCCGGCTTGGACCTGTCTTACCTCCGGTGTCATCGCCGCATCTTGGGAACTTTCCGTCATCTCTTCTGTCCCGGCTCCCGGGAGTCCCCGTAACTATTCAGCCTTGAGGGGGAATCGGCATGGCAATCGCATTTGACGCTAATATCTCCTCCGATGCCAACTGGAAAAGTTTTGCACAGCTTTTTCAAAAGCGGGTCCCCCGTTTTCAAGTCTGAATGGGTACCAGTCCCCCGCTTAAAATTCCTGGATCGCGGGCAGCACTTCCCGCCCAAACAGGTCTATTTCTTTCATAACCTCCCGGTGTTCCAGGCCCGGCTGCTGGAAGAACAGGTCCACCACCCCGGCCCCGCACTCGTCGTGAAACTGCTTTATCTGCTTCACCACCGTGTCCGGGTTGCCGGCGAAATTCAACCCCCGGGCCAGCCCCACTACATCGCCTCCGGGACTCCCCGCCAGCACGTTTCTTAGGTCGAACTCTTCCCCGGCCCTTGCCGCCGTGACCGCTCTGGTTACATTGGGCCGTTGCACTATGCCGCCGGGGACCGGCCCGCCGCTGGTACGCCGGGACACCCAGTCCTGCGCCTGTTGGTCGGTTTCCGCCACGTAAATGCTGCCCCGGTAAACCACCTGGTCCGGTTCCGGCTGCCAGCCGGCATCCGCGCACCAGTTGAAATACTTGGCGGTTATCTTCGCCATTTGCTCCGGCGGCACGAAAGACACCCCCAACCCCAGGTGGTTATCCGCCGCGTACTTGACCGTATCCTCGCTCCGAGTCGCCACCACCACCGGCGGAAGCGGCTGCTGCACCGGCTGGGGCCACACCGACACCGTTCGGTACTGGTAATATCGCCCCTCCCAGGAAAAGGGTTGCGGCTCGGTCAACGCCTTCAGTATCAGGTCCATCCCCTCAAACAGCCTGCCCCTTCCCTCTGATGGGTTCACCCCGTAGGTCTGGTCTTCGTTGGGTGTCCCCCTCAAAAAGCCAATGACCAATCTCCCGTTGGTCAGGTTGTCCAGCATCCCCAACTCCTCGGCGCAACGCACCGGGTTGTTAAGGGGCAAAAGCTGGCCCAGCATCGCTATCTTCACCCGCTTGCACCGCTCGGCTACTGCGGCGGCCATTACCGCCGGATTCCCCGTTGCGATTCTCCCCGAGTAGTGGTGCTCCGAAAAGCTCACCCAGTCGAACCCCATTTCCTCGGCGAACTCGCATTCGTCCATCCCTTCCTGGTAGCTGCGCACCGAGGTCTCCGGGTCATGGTAGGCCGGGGGTATGGGCCAGGTGGCGGGAAACAGGTGACGCTGGGAATACCCCATCGCTCCCAGATAAGATGCCTTCATAGGTTCCCTCCAATCCAACGGGTCACTGGGGATACCCCGGGAAGTTTCGCTGCTAAGACCGCCAGTGCGGCGGCAGACTGGGCGCCGCCAAACCAAATTGGCGGCTCAACCATTCCTCGCTGTGTACCCCGTCTTTATACCCCGAACGCTGCGATTCGTATACCTCGGTCTCGCCGGGAATCGCCTGCGCCAGATTTTCCAGGTCGGCAGCCGTCAGGGCCGCCCCCTCGCCTCCGCCGGTCATTAACAGGGTCGTGGCGTTTACCCGGGGCGCAAACCATCGAAGGTCATAATATGACAGGGTGTAGCGCATCTGCTCCTGCCGGTCCGGATGCAGCCGCAGGTAATCGTTAAGCTCCTCCAGGGGGTAGGCCCCGGTCGTCGGCGCCAGGTCTGCCGCCCCGTAAAGCAGCGTCGGGATGCAGATGGCGTGGGTCACCTGGGAACAAAGCGCCGCTGTCGTCAGGGCCAGGTCCGCGCCGACCGCCGCCACCCGCGTCGGGTCGACTTCTGGACGGCTCGCCAGGTACTCCAAGCCGCGGCAGCAGTCGGCAACCATCCCCCGGTAAATGTACGTTTCCGGGCTCGCGATGCCTTCGGTAAGCAGCCCGGGGAAACTGGCCGCGAAGGGTTGGTCCGCCTGCCGCTGCCCCCGCGCGCACAGCGAGAAAGTAACGTATTCCCGCCGTTGCTCGTTGGACGACCCCTGCGGCACAAAGTCCACCACGCTTCCGTAACGCGGCAAAAAGCACTTTGCCGGGAAGGGTCCGCCCCCCCGGGGAATGCTCAAATAGGCGTAAATCCGGTAAGGTCCAACCGAAGTAAGGCGCACGCCGTAGGCCGTGGCGTAATCCGTCGACCTCAGCCCAATCTCTTCCACCTCCGGCGCAGCCGGCAGCCGGGCCAACTCACCCAGGGCCGCTTCCCAAAAACTGTCGAATCCGTCCGGTTTAGCGCCGCTCAGTACAGTCATTCCCCTATTCCAATCAGGCTTGCAGGTGTTGGGCCAGGAAAGCGTCGATGATCGCTCCGTGGTGGTGATTATTGGCGTCGTGCCCATGCCCGTCGTAGGCGTACATCCGCTTGTCCCCGCTGCCGATGGCGTTAAACATGGCGTACCCCGTTTCCGGCGGGCAGGTGCTGTCTTGCAGCCCCACGCTCACGATGATCGGGCAGCCAACCCGGTGGGCCAGGTTGATGCCGTCGAAATATGCCAACGTCTCTTCCACCTGCCTCCGGCTCCCCGGGTTCGCCCGCAGGTAGTCGTTTATCTCCTGGTAGGGATAGGAGTCTGTCAGCTCGATGGCGTCCATAAACCCGCAAAGGTAGGGAGCCCCCGCCGCCGCCGCCTTGACCGCCTCCGGCCTCAGCGCGGCAGTGGTCACCGTCAACCCTCCCCCCTGGCTGTGGCCGGTAACCCCAATTCGGTCCCCGTCCACCTCATCCCTACCCAGGAGAAAGTCCAATCCCCGGCAGGCATCCATGTAAAATCCCCGGTACGAGTAGGTGTTGCGGTCCACGATGCCGTAGGTCAGCAGCCCCGGGTATCCCGGATTAAACTGCTGGTTGCTGCGCAGCTTTCCCCGGGGCGCGACACTGAAGGCGGCATACCCCTTAAGGGCCCAGGCTTTGGGGATAGGCGGTTCCATGGTATACCCGGGGACTTGTAGCAACCCCGGCAGAAGCCCGTCCCGTTCCTTCGGTACGGCGTACCAGCCCGCAATTCGCACCCGGTCCAGGCTTGTAAAAAAGACCTCGTAAACGTCGATTTCCCCTGTCGACCGCAACGGGTCGTGCAAGACCTCCGCCGCCAGGGGAATCTCAGCCGTCGCCGCCACCACATCGTCCCAAAACTCGTCGATGTCCAGGGGCCGCTCAACTTTGGAAACGTACTGGTCCGCCGCTAATCTGGGCATGATCTTTCCTTCAAACCGCTAGTTGCGTTCCACCACGGATTCGTCAATTTCCGAGTCTAGCAACCTCAAAGGTATTTCTTCCATAATGAGTCGTAACGCGGGTCTGTTCCCTAGGCTTCTTCGAATTTGCCAACCCAACGGGAAGAAAATGACGGCATGGGTTCCCCAACTATTTTTCGCAGGGATTGTTCGATGAGGGACGACAGCGAGACACCACTGGAACGCGCGTAGCGCTTGGCCAGCGGCAATATTTCTGAGTCTATCGTGCCAGTTAGCTTTGTTTTCACGTCACTTCGTCTGTGGCATTAGGGATATACCCATCTCCAACCCCAGTATACGTAGGGTCTGGAACGGCCACAAGTTCTCGCAGGCTTGAGCCGGGCAATCGCATACGAAGCCACATCGTTCCCAGCATTCCCGCCTGGGCTGGAATCTAAAAATCCCCCGCTCGTCCTCAACCCGTCGGAGAATCGTGGTGGCCCGCAGAACCACCCCCAAGCCCCGGTCCGTTCGCACTTAACACCCCGGTCAGAGTCCAAGCCCCGCCCCAGCCAGCCCAACCCTCCAGTCCGCTCGTCCTGAGTCCCGTCGAAGGATCGTCCTGAGCCCCGTCGAAGGGCCAACGGACGGTCGCACCAAACACCCAGTCCGTTGGTGGAAAGCCCGCCGAACCACCACCCCCAAAATCACTGACATTTACCCCTTGCCACTTCCGGTGACGACTCTCTACCATAAATAGATAGACGTAACCCCAAAATAGATAGACATAACCCCAATCCTCAACAAATCCAAAACTCGGAGGAACCCCCCAATGACGGAATTTCCCAGCCTAGCCGGCCTAGCCAACCGAGTCCGCGCCCTCAGACGCAAGCTCTACCGCCCCCGTCACGAGGTCCTCCTCGGCCGTCACGCAAACCAACTCTGCGAGGAATGGACCGACGCTCAATCCCAAAACAAGCCTCTGCCCGACCCCCACAACTTCATCCGAAAGGTGGCCGACTCTGGCTTCCGCTTCCTCCCCTTCACCGGCACCTTCGGCTACCTGGACTACTGCCGCCGCCGCAAAAAGGAGCCCGACCAAAAGTTACTCCTGGACGCCCTCCTGCCCTGGCGTCAATCCCCCTGTCTCTCCTAACCCCACCCAACCCAAGAAATGTCCTAGAATGTCCCCAAAAGTCCCAGCACCTTAAAAATCTCCCGCTCATGGTGAGCCCGTCGAACCATCCCCAAGCCTCCAGTCCGCTCGTCCTGAGCCCCACCCCGCTCGTCCTGAGCCCGTCGAACCACCCCCACCGTGGTTCCGTCTTGCCCCAGAACCCAGGCCCGCTCTTTCCCCAACTTCGTCCGGGGCGGTCGGAGCGCCGTAGCAAGAACCAAATGCCCCTTAGGCTTAGCCATCAACACATCCCCTAACCACCCCCATGCTATAATCCCCAACACCACCGTTTTATCACCGTTTTATCAAGCAGGCGCGCCATGGCCCTCAAAAAGTCCGCAGCGAAATAAGCGGCATTGTGTTCAGTCTCCCCTGGCTGATTGCCAAGGATCACGGCTTTTTTGAACAAGAAGGTATCGATATAGAGTTCGTCCGCGCCCTTGGCAATCTGGGCGAACAACGCACCGAAGACCCCAACGACATCAACCCCATGCGGGGTCACACCCCCTTCGAGGAAAAGCAGGTATCCATCTACCGCGCTTGAGAAGAGGGTCAGGTCGTCGGGCCTATGAAAGCAAGCAAGGCGCGAAGGTTATCTCCCTGAGAGCCGCCGTTATGAGCCAGGCCATCCTGGTTCACCCCGACTCCCCCCACAACTACCCCGGAACCCTGGGCAACCGGCCGGTGGCTGTGAACTTCCACGCCGGCTCCCATTATGTGGCGTTGCGTCTTTTGGAAGGTTACTTGCCCACCGAAAAGATTAAGCTGGTCCACGTTGGCTCACCCGAGGACCGGTTCGAGGCAATGATGAACGGTGAGGTCGATGCCGCCGTGGTCATGGAGCCATGGATTACCCTGGGCGACAAGATTGGCTGCAAGTTCTTGGCCGAGGGCCATTACCTGGGCGCCGAAAACGCCAGCGACGACATGGACGAAGAGACTTTCGCCGCCTTGAACCGGGCCGTGGGCAAAGCCGTCGATTTGTTTAATGCCGACAAGCGCAAGCATCTCCATTACCTGCTGGAAAGCCGGGGGTTCTCCCAGGTCGCGGCCAAATACGGCGGGGTCACGGTGGACGATTTCAGACTGGGCCGCCTTCGTTACACCAAGGAAGCCCAATACCCGCCCGAGTTAGTCGAGGACACCTACAACTGGATGGTCCGTTGGGGCTTGCTCGACGACACGGCCTGTTCCGCCGATTTGGTGGAAAACCGGGTCGCCGTACCGGCCCCGGCCGGCGACTAAGTTCCGTCTCCAGTCCGCTGCCAGATATTAAAAACGCCTCCGGGAGCAGCCGATGACCCAAACAGGCCAAACCCTCATTGACACCCACGCCCACATCGTCCCGGAGGCATTGGTCGAAGAAGCCCGGCGCAGCGGCCCCAGCCTGGGCGTAACCGTGGAAGACACCGGCCAGGGGCCCGCCCTCCAGTTTCAGGGGTTGACCCACCTCCGTTCCGTAGGCGGCCTGGCCCGTCTTGAACCGCGTCTGGAATGGATGGACCAGCAGGGCCTCGGCCTCCAAATCCTCGCTTCCTGGCTGGATATCCAGGGGTACACTTTATCCGCCGATAACGCCGCCACCTGGGCCCGCCTCTTCAATCAACATCTGGCCCAGGTGGTGGAGTCCCACCCCAACCGCTTTCGCGGCTTGGCCACCGTGCCCGTCCAGGATGGCGAAATGGCGGCCCGCGAGCTGGAATTTGCCGTCAACGACTTGGGATTCCTGGGAGCGATGTTGGCCACCGATCCGGTCGACCAAGACCTGGCCGCCGACAGTTTTGACCCCTTTTGGGCCGCGGCTGAAACCCTGGACGTCCCGGTGGTTCTCCACCCGCCCACCCACGGGTTCGGCGCCAACATCCGCCCCTCCTACCTGGCCTTTTCCCTGGGGCGCACCCTGGACACCACCATCACCGCCGCCAAGCTGATATTGAACGGGCTCTTGGACCGCCACCCCAATTTGAAAATCGTCCTGGTCCACGGCGGAGGCTACCTCCCCTACCAGGCGGCCCGCATCGACAGCGGCTACCTCAGTGGCCAGGGCCGTCCCGTGGAATTGCAGCGCGACAAACCCTCCGACTACCTTCCCCTGATGTACTACGACAACGTCAACGTATCGCCGGAAGTGGTGCGCCTAATGCGCGACATAGCCGACCCCGAACACCTGCTGCTGGGCTCCGACTACGTTTTCGCCGGCCCGTCCCGCCCCCTGGCCGGCAACGTCGAACAAGCCCAACTCCCCCCGGCGGACCTCCCCCTAATCTGCTGCCAAAACGCCCAACGCGTCTTCCTTAAACAGCAATAACGCCCAGACTTTCCCGGCCTACCTTGGGGACTTCATCCGTTCTATGGCGTCAGCCATATACTCAGTATCGCCCGTACAGTAATACCCAACTCCAGGATAGAAGTGCCAGCCCGCCAAGCTCAATGCCCCTGCTGGTTCACCACCGGGTAATGCGGCGGCCCCCAGACCACCTCGGCGTTGTCCATCATCAAGTTCACGAAAGACGGCACCAAAAACGCCATTATCAACGCCCCTTCCTGCACCTGCTTCCGGTTTACCGAACCCTTCCAGGTCGCTCCTCCGTGCATTATCTGGTTCCGCAGGACGTAAAGCCGGTCAAACAATATCCGCAGCACTGACACCGTGTCCCGCCGGTCCAAGGCGTTCGCCGCTATCTCCTTGCTCCGCTCAAACCAGCCCGACCAGTCCTCATTCCCCGGCACCAGGTTGTGGTGCTTCCAAAAAGGCTGAAACACATACTGGTTATTGATTAATTCCCGTATCGGCCGGGCCAGCCGGTCCCAGATGATGGGGGTAATCCGGTGGTTGGAATCCAGGTCCACAATCCGCTGCAAAAATCTGTTGCGGGCCTCCGCCTCCGACTTTTCGTATCCCTCCGGATGGTCTTCGGCGTAAGCGGCGTTGAAAGCGATCCAATAAAACACAAAAGCCGCGTCAAAGTCCGCTTGCTCCCGCTCGGCCCGCTCCACCCAACTGATGGCCCTCCGCAAACGCAGCCGCAGGCTCGAAGGGAGACCTTCCAATAAGGAATCGTATTTGTTGGTCAATGCAGGGGAGGTCACCAGTCTATTCTCCAGGGAAATTTTGGCTTCTTGACTCCCACCGGGCGGCTACAGCAGAGCAATGGGATTTACCGGCGAGCCGGTCCCGCCCACCACCCGCAACGGGTTGACCGTCAGCATGAACTCGTACCGCCCCTCTTCCGCGCAAGCCTCCGCCAACGGTTGCAGCAAGGCGTTGTCCAGCAGCCCGATGCCGAAGGCGAAGATGGACCCATGCACCGACCAGGGGATGTCGTACCCGTTGGGCGTGAAGTCCATCATGTCCCACACCAACAAACAGCAGTCCGACTCCCGCAGGAACTTCAAACAAGATGCGTGCAGGCCCGGGCGTTGGGTCGGGTCGCCGCCCCACATGGGGTTGACCTCGTTCCACTTGTCCCGGCCCCCGTAAACGCAAATGGCGTCCCCCGGTTCCAACGCCACCCCCTGCTCCTTGGCGACATCTTCCAGCTCCCACCCGTGAATCGGTTCTTCCATGGTCACAAAGGGCTGCCCCCGGTGCTTCGGCACGTCCAGCAGCACTCCACGGGTGATGATGCCCTCCTTCCAATGTTCCACCGAACCCCAGGTGGCTCCCTGAAAGGTGATGACGTCGTCCGGGTTGCGCCCGTTCCACATCCCGTCTTCGTTCCAGACATGGCACAGCGCGTCCAGGTGCGTGTTGGACTGGCCATGATACGAAACGCCGTAGTAGTCCGTGGCCAGCCCACCCCCCGGTTCCCGGACTCCACGGTTCATGAAGTGCTGCGCCGGGGTCGGGTTGTTGGGCGCCGGGGTCTTGGGAAACTCCCGGCTCAGCGACACCGCCCTTCCGGTCTTGACCAGTTGGGCGGCGGCCAGGCGCTTCTCATTGGTCACCATGTTCACGGCGCCAACTTGGTCGTTTTCTCCCCAGCGTCCCCAATTCCGGTCCTCTTTCAAGTAGGCCAAAACTTCGTCTTTGGTCGGTACTCTCCGTTCCATTACCACACTCCTAGCGGCGGGCTTCCACCGGCTGTCCGTCCCTCCGGGGAGATTAGCAGATGCGCCAAATTTCCGCCAGAGGGCACCCGCCCCGGCCCAAGGCATTTTGATCGTCACACCGAGCCACCCCCTTGCCCCCCTGATCCCCCTTCTGTCACCCCGAGCGCAGCGAGGGGTCTAAACTCCCTGCCCAACACAGTCCCCACCCCCGCATTCCCGCCGCGCCGCAAGAACTCTGGAGAATCCCCCACCCCGCCAGCCAAGAAACCGGCCCGCCCCTGATTATTGGACGACCCTCATTAACTATCCCAAGTTCTTGACCTCTTCTTAACGGTGCTATACTTTTGCCTGGAGGCGTCAAATATAGGAAACCCCTCCCTCAATTAAAACGCGCTTGCCCAAGTGGGATGCGCTGACGAGGCAACTGAATGGATTTCGGAATTGCGGATGGCCTTACCGAGGCCACGTATGAAGAGCGAAAATTAAGTCACGCTGGAACCCTTCGTAACGGGTTATTTTCATGGCAATCACCGCCGAGTTGAACCCCGGCGGCTTCCTTCACAAGGAAGCGGTCCAGCGCAGTCTCAAACTCCTGACCGAAGAGGTCATGCCCGCTTCCAAGTAACCGGCTTCGTTAATAACCCTCCCGCGTAGACGTTCTCCGAGGTGGAATATGCCAGCACGCACCGGACAGGAATATATCAAGGGCCTGCAAGACCATCCCCGGGAGGTCTGGATCGACGGCGAGTTGGTTCAAGACGTTACCACTCACCCCTCCCTCCAAAACGGCGTCAAGTCCGTCGCCGCCCTCTACGATATGCAGCACGACCCTGTGATGCGGGAAGAGATGACCTTCGCCTCTCCTTCCACTGGAGACCCTGTCGGCCTCTCTTACCTCATACCCCAGACCGTCGACGACTTGGAACGCAAGCGGAACATGATGACCCAGTGGGCTTGGGCCAGTTGCGGCATGATGGGCCGTTCCCCAGACTTCCTTAACATAATCTTCACCGCTTGGGCCGGGTCTTCCGGTTACTTCGCCCAGGACCGCCCCGAGTTCGAGCAAAACGTCCTCAATTACCATGAGTTCCTCCGTGAAAACGACGTCGCGCTGACCCACGCCCTGGTCAACCTTCAGCGCCGCCGCACCGCCAACGCCGCCGACACCCTCAGTGACGAAGTGGCCCTCACCATTACTAAAGAGACCGATTCCGGCCTGGTGGTTAGGGGCAGCCGGGTCCTGGCGACCCTAGGCCCTATCTCCGACGAAATCGCCATCTATCCCGTCGCCTCCCACCGCCTGTCCGACACCGATTCCCGCCAGTCCTTTTCCTTCTCCATCCCCTGCGACACCCCGGGCGTTAAATTCCTCTGCCGCGAAAGCTTCGACTTGGGCCGGTCCCATTTCAACCACCCCCTCGGTTCGCGCTTTGAGGAAATGGACTCGGTGGTTTTCTTCGATGATGTATTTGTCCCCTGGGAACGGGTCTTTCTGCTGGGCAATGTCGAGCTTTGCAACGGCTATGCGGCTGGCACAAATTCCGACGCCCACACCGGCCACCAGGTCCTGACCCGCTGCGTCGCCAAGGCCGAGTTCATGCTGGGCCTGGCCGATTTGATGGTTGATACCCTGGGCTCCGGGACCATCCCCCACGTCCAGGAACAGGTGGCCGAACTCATCGTCCAGCGGGATATGCTCAAAGCCTGCCTGCGGGCCTCCGAGGCCGACGCCGCTCCCAATCGTTGGGGCCTAATGTCTCCGGCTCTGCCGCCTCTCCGGGCCGGCCGCACCCTATTCGGACGAAACATCTACCCCAGAATGGTCGAGATCGTCCAGATGCTCGGCACCAGCAGCCTGATGGCCCTACCCTCCGAGGCCGACTTCGATACCCCCATCGCCGCCGAACTGGACCAATACCTGGCTACCGACACCGCCACCGCCCGGGAACGGGCTCGGTTGTTCCACCTGGCCTGGGACGCCTCTTGCAGCGCCTTCAGCGGCCGCCAAGTGCTCTACGAGCGCATGTTCGGCGGCAACCCGGTCCGCAACTCCCTGGCCCTTTACAGCAATTACGACAAGGAACCCTTCAAGCAGAAGGTCCGTGCTTTCCTGTACCAGGAAGACTAACCCCGACGTAAACTAATTCCCAATACCCCAATACCCCAATACCCAAATGCAAGGAGGTAACGAAATGGGTTACACGCCAATGAGACTAGGGCACGTGGTTATGCGGGTGCGCGATATGGAACGCTCCCTCGATTTCTACACCAAGGTCATGGGCCTCACCATCATGGAACGTTCCCCCAGCGGCACCGTGTTCATGTCTGCCGATACCGAGAAGTCCCACGAACTGGCCATCCGCGCCATCGGGATGGACACCGGCGGCCCCGACCACTCCATAATCGGCCAGGCTCACATGGCTTGGCAGATGGAGTCCTTTGAAGACCTCCAGGAGCTTTACTTCCGGCTCAAGGAAAACGATGTCCGCATCCAGCGCATCGGGAACCACGGCCTCTCCCTGGGCGTCTACCTGCTGGACCCCGACGAAAACGAAATCGAGGTCTACTACGAGCTTCCCAGTTCCCAGTGGGACCGTCAGGAAGGGAAGGGCCTGTTCCAGGGTCATTTCCCCCGCACGCTGGAAGAGCCCGCCGGTGTCGCCGACGACTAGCCTTCAAACCACCGGCCTGAAGTGAAAAGGGCCGCCCCACCGGCGGCCCTCCATTCCGACACTACCTATCCCCCGGTCAACCCGGGGTTCTTCGCCCTTACTCTAGGGCGAACCCCTCATAACCGTTGGCCGCCACTTCCGCCCGCTTGGCCCGCATTACCGGCGCGCTGTCCGGGCTGGTCAGCAACGCTCGAGCCTTGCCCGGAATGTTCGCCCCCACGAACCAGGAATCGGCCTTGGTTCTCAGGATATTCTCTCCGTCCTCGTTGACGTGCCGCACCCATTCGTCTTCCGCCTTCGGTGTCGGCGAAATCTTCATATATTCGTTGTCCCGCACGTAGCAGATGCACTCGGCAATCCAGTCGACCAACGGCTCCGCCGCCCGCACAAAATTCCCCACCGATGCGGCATTGACGGTAAAAAGGTTGGGGAACCCCGCGCTCTGGATGCCCATGTAGGTCCGCGGCCCGTTGGCGAACTTGTCCTTCAACAGTTCTCCGCCGGCCCCTCGGATTTCGATCCGGTTCAGCGACCCGGTTACCGCGTCGTACCCGGTGGCGAAGATAATCACGTCCAGTTCGTATTCCGTGCCGTCGCTGGTGAGCAACCCGTTGGGGGTGATGCGCTCTATCGGCGCTTCCCGCACATCCACCAGCAGCACGTTGTCCCGGTTGTAGACCTCGTAGTAGCCGCTCTCGCAGGGCAGCCGCTTGGAACCAAACATGTGGTCCTTGGGCACCAGCTTTTCCGCAACTTCAGGGTCGTGGACCCGTTCCCGGATCTTGTTGCGGACGAACTCGGCGTAGTCCTCGTTGGCCTCGCCGGGGAGCATCACGTCGTGGAAGTTGGACAACCATTTCTTGAATCCCGGTTCCGCCCACAGCCGTTCATACTGCGCCTGACGCTCATCCGCCGATACTTCCAGGGCCGAGCGCGGGTCAAATTCATGGACAAACGACCCCGCCGTTTCCATGCACTTCTTGAAAATCTCCGGGTAGTTGGCCTTGATCTCTTGCTGTGTCTCGTCGTCAATCAACCGGTTCCGCAGCGGGGCGCAGTAATTCGCCGTTCGCTGGAAAACCGTCAAATGTCCCACTTCCTTGGCGATTTCCGTGATCAGCTGTACTCCCGTAGCGCCGGTGCCAACGACCCCCACCCGTTTGCCCGCCAGGTCCATCCCTTCGTTGGGCCACCGCCCTGTGTGGCACCACGGCCCCTTGAAGGTTTCCAACCCCTGAAAATCAGGGACGTAATGGGCCGACAGCAGGCCCACCGCGCTGATCAAGAACTGTCCCTTGGCCCGCCGCCCGTCCGCCGTTTCAACCTCCCAGAGGTTCTCATCTTCGTTGTAAGCCGCCGAAGCGATGCGGGCGTTGAACTCTATATGCCGCCGCAGGTCGAACTTGTCGGCCACGTAGTTCAAATAACGTTCGTTTTCCGGCTGGCCAGAGTAAAGCTCTTTCCAGTCCCATTCCTGGAGCAGTTCCTCGGAAAAGGAGTAGCCATAGGAGTAACTTTCCGAGTCGAAACGCGCCCCCGGATAACGGTTCCAATACCAGGTCCCGCCCACGCCGTCGCCGTCTTCAAAGCTCCGCACCGAAAATCCGCACTCCCTCAGCCGGTACAAACTGTAAAGTCCGGTTACTCCGGCCCCAATGACTATCACGTCATAGCTGGGCGTTTCTCCCATCGGCCCGGTCCCGTTGGTGGACGTCTCCTGCTCGTGGCTAACCATGAGTGTTCTCCTCCTGAAAGGATTCGGGGCTTCCTCTGACCCGTACCTCAACTGACCTATTTTGTTGGCATTTGGCGGGTGTGTTCCCGAATGATACCACGCGGGACTCGGAGCATCCACGCATCCCGCCGCCCTGCTGTCGGCCATTACCCCGCCGCCAATACTGACAGTAAATGTTCAGAGTTTAAGTGTTCAGAGTTTAAGTGTTCAGGGTCAAGGGGTCGTCCCAACATTAAACCGTACATTAAACCGTCATTCCGGCCTTGAGCCGGAATCCAGGAATCCCGTGCAATTCGAACGCTGGTCTCTCCCTGACCATTCTGGATTCCGGCTCAAAGCCTGCCCCTTACCCGATACGGGGGCCGGAATGACGGACCTTGGGTTGGGCTAAATCCTTGATTGTGAACAGTTACTACTGACAAATGTCCCTTGCCAACTCCGGTGCAAAAGGTCTAACCTGAAACTAGTAACCCACTACCCCAGCCCCAACCGGCCCAACCCAAAATGTCCCCAAATGTCCCGCAAAACGTTTTTTGCCCACCACCCTTCCCCGGCCCGCCCCAATATTAGACAGGGCCTTTTAATTCTCCCCAAATGCCGCTTCGAGACCCTCTTTCATCCTGAGCCCGCCGAAGGGCCACCCTGAGCTTGTCGAAGGCCCGTCCTGAGCCCCGTCGAAGGGGGGTCATTCCGAGCCCCCCTACCTGTCATTCCGACCGTAGGGAGGAATCTAAAATCCATCGCCTCCAGCCCGTTTGCCCCGGACTAGTCGCCGCAACCTCCCCAAAACGACAATTAAAAAACCCTGCCTTACTGACACTTGCCCCTTCCCAACCTCGACACCACCCCGCTAAACTAAAACCACCCAACACCCCGCCCCCAACACCCCGAGTTTGTCGAAGGAACCTTAAAAAATCAAATCTATAATCACCCACTGAGGCCAAATGGGTCAGCTAGTAGGAGTCCCAAACTACCCCCCGATGAGGCCAAATGGTACAAAATGGGACAGATTGGTACAGCTAGCAGGAGTCCCAAACTGACCCCCGCCAGCCGTAGGCCCGGCCCCTAGTTGCTGCCGCTGAACGGACCAAGGAACTCACCGGAAGCCCTGAGAGGCCCTACCCTAATCGGCCTACCCACAAACAATGAAAAGGTCCTGCAATATTCAGCAATCCAGGTTCCCTTCCCGGCCCCTGCCCGATATAATGCTTAGGTTGCAAAACTAGACATCAACCTGACCTACCCTGGCTTCTGGAGGAAACCGTGTTCAGTAGTAAAAAATCCGGGTTGGCGGCCATCGCTTTGTGCCTCATTTTGGTGCTCACCGCGCTGGCGTGCCAACCGGCGAAGACCATCGAAGTCCCCGTCGATCGTGTCGTCACTCAGGAAGTCGTTAGGGAAGTAATCAAGGAAGTTCCCGTTGAAAAGATAGTAACCCAGGAAGTTGAGAAAGTAGTAACCCCGGCAGTGGGCACAATGGAGGCCCTTGACCCCTTGATCCTTGGTCACCTCAACGTTTTCACCGGCTCCCTGTCCTACTTCGGGCCCACCCACCGCAACGCCGCCGCGCTGGCCGCCGACCATGTTAACCGAGCCGGTGGAATTCAGGGCGCCCCGGTGGTCATTATCAGCCGCGACACCGCCGTGAGCCCGGTCCAGGGTGTCGACGCCGCCCGGGCTCTCATCCACATCGAAAACGCCGTCGCCATTGTCGGCGCTCTGGCCAGCGGGGTGACCATCCCGGTCGCCCAATCGGTCACCGTCCCCAACAAGATTCTCCAGGTCACCGGCGCCTCCACCTCCCCCGGCGTTACCGTTCTGGAGGACGGCGACTACCTCTTCCGCACCACCCCCTCCGACGCCGCTCAGGGCATCGTCCTCGGCCGCTTGGCCCACGAGCAGGGTTACACTACCGCCGGCATCATGTACGTCAACAACGCTTACGGCGAGGGTCTCGCCGACCAGTTCGAGGAGACTTTCACCGAATTGGGCGGCTCCATCACCGGCAAGGTCCCCCACGAGGACAGTCAGCCCACCTTCGCATCAGAGCTGGCCCGCGCCACCGAGGGCAACCCCGACGTCCTG
The DNA here is from genome assembly GCA_965205495.1 of Dehalococcoidia bacterium. GTDB lineage: Bacteria > Chloroflexota > Dehalococcoidia > Lucifugimonadales > UBA3495 > CATOSK01. The sequence goes on along the minus strand of CBDBHA010000002.1, from coordinate 2,058,678 downwards.
GTCACCATCAGTTACCCCGGCCAGGCCGAAGTCTACCTCCGCGAGTCCATTGAGGGCGGCTACGGCGACACCTTCCTCTTTGTCGACGCCACCAAGTCCCCCGAGATGATGGAAGTCGTCGGCTGGGACGTGCTTGATGGCACCCTCGGCACGGTGCCAGGCTCGCCTGAAACTGATGCCCTCAATATCTTCAACCAGGCCTACGCCGATGCTTTCGGCGTAGGCGAGCCGGCCGACCCCTTCACCGCCGAGACCTACGACGCCGTGGTCCTCATTGCCCTGGCCGCCGCCAAAGCCGGCAGCACCACCGACTCCACCGCCATCCGCGATTCCCTGCGCGACATTTCCAACGCCCCGGGCCAAACCGTCGGCCCCGGCGTCGCCGGCATCCAAGAGGCCCTGGCCCTCATCGCCCAAGGCCAGGACATTAACTACCAGGGCGCCGCCGGCGCCGTGGACTTCGACGAGAACGGCGACGTCGTCGGCCCGATCGAAATCTGGCAGGTTAAGGACGGCGAAATCCAGTCCACCGGACGGTTCGAACTACCCTAACACCCCTCTTAAACGCCCAGCCGCGGGAAGAACGTAAAATCGTAAGTGTTCAGAATTGTTGAGCCATCCTGACATTAAACCGTCATTCCGGCTCAAGGCCGGAATGACGGAACTTGGGTTGGGCTAACTCCTTTATTCTGACCAGTTATGAAAATTCCCCCTCCGGCGGACCGTTTTCCTGGCTGTGGCGCTCCCTCCACCACCGTCAACCCGTCTCGGAAGAATCTTCCGGCGCCGGCCTGACCCGCCGCGCGACGCGCCGCTCCTCACCCAGTATCCCGCCCGGCCGCAGCATGATTACCGCTACGATTAACGCCCCAATCATGAACAAGCGGAAGTTGGGGTCCGACAAGATCCCTGGCAGAAACTGCGTCCCAGTCCAGATCCCCCACACCACGAAGGCCCCCAGCACCGCCCCCAGGTTGTTCCCCGACCCGCCAACCATCAGCATCGCCCAAATCACGAAGGTCGCCAGCAGCGGATCAAAGGTCAGCGGCGACAGGAACCTGACGTTGTGGGCGAACAACGCCCCGCCAATCCCCATGATTACCGCCCCCAGGATGAACCCCTGCAACTTGAAGTTGAAGACGTCCTTCCCGCTGGCTTCCGTCGCCGTTTCATCCTCCCGCACCGCCCGCAGCACCCGCCCCCAGGGAGATTTCGACGCCCGGTCCACCACCAGAAACAGCGCCACCAACGCCACCACCACCACCACCAGGTAAAGATAGTCGTAGTTCTCCGGCGCCACCCAGTCCCCCAGGAACCTGGGAATCCGGTATAACCCCTTGGAACCGTTGGCTGCCCACTTCTCGTTCAGAAAGAAGAGCCGCACCGTTTCCGCAATCCCTAACGTGGCAATCGCCAGATAATCGTCCCGCAACCGCAGGGTGATGTACCCAATAACCAGGGCGATTACCCCGCAGACCACCGCCGCCGCTGCCAGTCCCAAGAAGAACCAAAGGTCAATCCCCAACCCCAAGAACCCAATCCCAGCCCAGTTCCCACCCCACACGAAATCCTCAAACAAGTCCGGGTCCGGCGGGGCCGTGGTCAACAGCGCCGAGGTGTAAGCTCCCAACGCGAAGAACCCGGCAATGCCAATGTTAAACAGCCCGGTGAAACCCCAGTGAACGTTCAATCCCAACGCGAACACCGCATAGATGCCCGCCATGATTGCGAACCCCACCAGATAGTTGGCGATCCCGGCTATCTCCACCCTAACCTCACTCGCGCCGCCAAACCATCTTCCTTCCCTCCCATAAACGCCCTCAACTCCTCGGCCCTCCGAAGATCCCCCGGGGCCGCACCAGCAGCATCGCGATCATGATTGCAAACGCCACCGCCGGTTTGTAGCTGGGGTTGATCCACTGCGTTGAAACCTCCGACGTAACCCCAATGACAAAAGCTCCTACCAACGCCCCGTAGGGATTGCCAATCCCTCCCAATATAACGGCCGCGAAAAGCGGAATCAGAAACCGCCATCCCATGATGGGCAGAAGCTGCGCTTGGAACACAGCCAACAAAACCCCGGCGGTCGCCGCCAGGGCCGCCCCCATCGCCCAGGTCCACCAGATGACCCGTTGGGTGTCGATGCCGCTGACCAATGCCAGGTCCGGGTTGTCCGCCGTCGCCCGCATGGCCTTCCCCATCTTGGTGTGGGTCAGCACAAAATAAACGGCTGCCACCAGGATTGCCGTCACGATGGCGATGAAGATGGCGTCCGGCGGAACCCGCACGTCCATTGCCAGGTGGTATACCTGCTTCGACTCCCGGGGGTAGTGCTGCACGTCGCCGCTCCAGATCATCTGCACCAACCCCCGCAGCGCAATGGCAACTCCCAGCGACGCCATCGCCAGCACCACCGCGTTGACTCCCCGCTCCCGCAACCGCCGGTAAACCGCCATGTCCAGCAAAATCGCTCCGGCGGCAACGGCGGCTACCGCCAATGGCAGCGCCACCAACAGGGGATAACCGAAGGTAAACGGGCCCAACGCCGCCCCTTCAATTCCCAACCGCCCCAGGATTCCCCCGACAATGAACAAGGCGGTGTAGGCCCCCATTGTCATGTAGTCCCCGTGGGCGATGTTGGCGAAGTTCAAAATTCCGTAAATCAGAGTGAGGCCAATGGCCCCCAGGGCAATAATCGCCCCCAGGAACACCCCGTTCACCACCAGGCCCATCTTTACGAAGGGCAGAAACCCGATAACCACCGCCACTACCACTATGGCAATGGCCGTGTGCCCCGGTGTCCAGGCCAGGCTAATCCGTCGTGCGGCGGTTTGCAGAGTCGTCACGCTTCTCCCCTTATCCGCCCAAGTACAACCGCGCCACTTCTGGGTTGTCCAACAGGTCTTTCCCCGTATCTTCCAGCCGGTTTTCCCCCGCCACCAAGACGTATCCCCGGTCCGACATGTTGAGCGCCTCCCGGGCGTTCTGCTCCACCAGCAGCACCGCAACCCCGCTCTCGTTTATCTCTCGAATCCGCTCAAACACGTTGTCCATCATCGCCGGCGACAACCCCGCCGAAGGTTCGTCCAACAGGAGCAGGACCGGGTCCAGCATCAACGCCCGGGCGATGGCCAGCATCTGCCTTTGTCCCCCCGAAAGGCTGCCGGCCCGCTGCCCGGGCCTTTGCGCCAAGTCGGGAAACAACTGGAACATCTCCTCAATCCGGCCCCGGTGGTCGTCGTTGCGGACGAAGGCCCCCATCTCCAGGTTTTCCCGGATAGTCAGTGTCGGAAAAACGTTGTTCGACTGGGGGACGTAGCAAAGACCGTTCCGTACAATGCGCTCCGGTGGTTGCCCTGAAATGTCCCGTTCCTGAAAGCAGACCGTTCCGGTCCTAACCCGCACCAAGCCCACGATGGCTTTCATCAACGTGGACTTCCCGCAACCGTTGGGCCCGATGATGGTCACCACTTCCCCTTGGTCAACGGACATGGATACTCCGTGCAGGATTTCCGTCTCCCCGTACCCGGCCACCACTCCGGCCACGTCAAGCAGAGGCAACGACGTGCCCTCCCAGGTAGGCTTCCAACACCACCGGGTCCTGCTGCACCTCCCTGGGTGTCCCCTCGGCAATTACCGCTCCGTTGCCCATCACGATCACCGTGTCGCACATACGCATGATGAAGTTCATGTCATGCTCGATGATCATAAAGGTGACTCCTCGCTCGTCCCGCGCCTTGAGAATGTTGGCCGAAAGGTCTTGCAGCAGGGTCCGGTTCACCGCGGCGGCGGGCTCGTCCAGCAGCACCAACTGGGGTTCGGCCATCAGCGTGCGGGCCAGTTCCAGCAGCTTCTTCTGGCCCGTCGACAGGTTCCCCGCGTACTCGTGGGCCAGGTGGGAAAGCCGGACGAACTCCAGCACGTCCAACGCCTGCGCTTCAATTCGCCGCTCCTCCTTGGACACCCGCCAGGGCAGCAGCCACGACGCCCAGAGCTTCTCCCCAATCTGCGGCGCGGGCACTAGCATCAGGTTTTCTAACACCGTCATCCGCTTCATTTCCCGGGGAATCTGAAAGGTCCGCATCAGTCCGTGAGCGAAGGTCTGGTGCATCATCAACCCGTCAATCCTCCGCCCGTTAAAAACAATCTGGCCGCTGGTGGGCGCAAACGCCCCCGATACCAGGTTGAACAACGTCGTCTTGCCCGCCCCGTTGGGCCCGATCAACCCCGTGATTGAACCGGCGGCCACCTCGAAGGTACAGTGGTCCACCGCCCGCAGCCCGCCAAAGTCCTTGACAACATCACGGACTTGAAGAATTGCCCCGTTATCCGTCAACCTTCCCACTCCTATCCATCCCCGAAATCAAAACCCAGCACGGCTAACAACGTGGGCAATTATAAGAGCTTGTGTTCAAAGTGTCGAAATCTGGCGAGCTGAAGTAGGAACGCCAAATTTCCCGATTTGATAAGTTGGAGGCATGAATAGGGAATCATATCCAAGCGACCTTACCGATGCCCAATGGGAGGAACTAGCCCCTTTGATTCCGCCAGCCAGGCGAGGAGGCCATCCCCGCACCGTCAACATGCGCGAGGTCATAAACGGCATATTGTACGTGCTGCGTAGTGGCTGCACTTGGCGCATGATGCCCCATGATCTGCCTCCTTGGAGTACCCCGTGGGGATACTTTCGCCGGTGGAGAAAAGACGGCACTTGGGAAGGTATCCATGATACTTTGCGTCCCAAAGTGCGGGAGTTGGAAGGGAGAGAGCCGACGCCCTCAGCAGCCATCATCGACAGCCAGAGTGTGAAGACCACCGAAAAAGGGGGCCTCGTGGCTATGACGCTGGTAAGAAGGTGAAGGGCCGCAAGCGTCACATTGTGGTTGACACCATGGGGTTGCTGCTGGCCGTGGTGGTGCATCCGGCGGACATTCAAGACCGGGACGGGGCTAAGCTGGTGTTGAGCAAGCTTCTGGGACGATTCCCCAGGCTCCACTTGATTTGGGCTGATGGCGCCTATGCCGGACAATTGGTGAATTGGGCTTTCGCCTTGGGAGGCTGGCTGGTTGAGGTGGTCAGGCGTGCCAAGAACAGCCACAGCTTTGAGGTGTTGCCTCGTCGGTGGGTTGTAGAGCGCACCCTTGGCTGGCTGGGCCGAAACAGGAGACTCAGCAAAGACTACGAGGAACTGCCGGAAACTTCTGAGGCTTGGGTTTATATAGCTATGATTCATCTCATGCTCAAAAGGCTCACGCCCGCTTGATTCTACTTTAAACACAGGCTCTAAGAGAACCCCGGAACAACCATCAACAACCGCCATTCTCCAAAGCCGGTCTGCTTCCTGGGAATCTGTGGTGATAAGATTGTGGCATCAAGAAACTTGTCATCCAGCCACAAGGAGGCCACCCATGACCCAGCAAACCCTAACCATCAACCCCGAACGCACCGCCGTCCTGATTATGGACTTCCAACAGCGCATCATCGCCAACGTTGCCAGCGAACCCGCCGCCGTGGTCGACAACGCCGCCCAGGCTTTGGCCGGTGCCCGCCTTGCCGGAATCCCGGTCATCTATGTGGTCCACCGGGGCGGCCCCTTCGCGGACTACGCTCCCGACGTCGAGCTTCACGAAGGCGTGGCCCCCGCTGAGGGCGAACTCGTAATCACCAAGACCCGGCCCGGCCCCTTTTCCACCACCGGCCTCGATGTAACCCTGCGCAGCCAGGGCCGCGACACCCTGGTGGTAATGGGCGTCGCCACCAGCGGCTGCGTCCTCTCTGCCGTCCGCTGGGCCTTTGACATAAATTACAATTTTATCGTCCTATCCGACGCCTGCTCCGACGCCGACCCGGAGGTCCACCGAGTTCTCACCGAGAAGGTCTACCCCCGCCAGGGCCAAGTGATCACCACCGCCCAATTCTTAACCGCCATCAAATAGTCCAACGCACCGCTAAAAACTCACCACGGCATAGTCCCGTGGGGCCGGTTCCCTCCCTGTGTCCTTTCTGCCCGGTAAGCCCTTAACCGGCCAGGGTGTTACAATTCCAGGCGTCGGCTCGGTGCCCTGCCGATAACCCGGTTCTCCGCGTAGCCCGGGCTGCCTCGCACAAGCGGCCCCAGTCCCCAGAAAGCCGTCAAGAACGCAAAACGGAGGGATGATATGTCCGTTGGATTGGTAGTCCCGCTCCCCGCGTACACCCTGGATCCCGCCTTCATCGCCAAGAAGGCCGAAGACCTGGGCTTCGAGTCCATCTGGTACCACGAACACCCCATCCTGCCCGTCAGCAGCGCCAGCCCCTTCCCTGCCACCGGCGGCGAAATCCCCTGGACCTACCGCCATTTTTCCGAGCCCTACATCGCCCTGGCGATGGCCGCTGCCGTTACCACCAAAATCAAGCTCTGCACCGGCATAACCCTGCTCCCCGAGCGCAACCCCCTCATCCTCGCCAAGCAAATCTCCGTCCTTGACCTCCACAGCCAGGGCCGTTTCGTCTTCGGCGTTGGCGCCGGTTGGAACCGGGAAGAGACCACCATGATGGGCGGCGACTTTGACCACCGCTGGACCCAATCCCGCGAAGCTGTCCTTGCCCTCAAGGAGCTGTGGACCCAGGAAGAAGCCGAGTTCCACGGCCGCTACTACGATTTCCCCCCGGTCTACATGTACCCCAAACCCTACCAGCAGCCCCACCCGCCGGTCCTGCTGGGCGGCAACGCCCGCAACGTGCTGCAACGGGTCGCCCGCTATGCCGACGGTTGGCTCCCCAACCGCGTCGCCCCTGAAAGAATCGAAGAGGCCCGCAAGCAGCTCGACGCCCTGGCCGATGAACGCGGCCGCGACCCCCAGTCCATCACCATTTCCGTCTTCGGCCAGCCCCCGGAAACCACCCGCGAGACCATAGAGTCGTTCCTCAACGCCGGCGCCCTCCGGGTCTCCGTTTGGGCTAACCACTGCGATACCGAATCCCAAATGTCCGACCAGTTGGAGCAAATGGCCGAGACCCTCATCCGATAATCAGTTCCCAGATTGAAGGAGGCTGACCATGCCTAGCTACGTCTACGTTGCGGCCCAGGACGACGACAAAATTTCCATATTCACCATGGACGAGAACACCGGGGCCCTGTCCCTGCAATTCGAGGCCGCCATCGCCGGCGGTCCTTCCCTGTTGGCAATCAATCCCGACAAGAACACCCTATACGTCGGCCATCGCTCAGTCGCCCAGGTTACCAGCCACGCCATCGACCAAACTACCGGCGCTCTAACCCAAAACGGCTCGGTAAGCCCGGAAGACCCTCCCGCCTACCTATCCCTCGACCGATCCGGCAAATTCCTCCTGTCCTCCTACTACCAGGGCGGCCATGTTGCGGTCCACCCTCTCGGTGCTGACGGCAGCCTGGGCGGTGATTCCCTGGAATGGATAGCCACCGATGTTGGCGCCCACTCCGTGCAGACCGACCGCTCCAACCGTTTCGCCTTCGTCCCCCACATCGCCCGCCAGAACGACAATGTTCTGGAACCACCCAAGAACATCCCCGGCCCCAACCTCATCTACCAGTTCCGGTTCGACGAAGCTACCGGCAGCTTGGCCGAAAACTCCCCCCTCCAGGTCGAGATGGATGGGCTCCTCGGCCCCCGCCACTACTGCTTCCATCCCAGCGTCGACGTGGTCTACTTCTCAAACGAGCAGGGCTCCAGCGTAACCGCCTACCAAATCTCCGACGCCGGAACCCTCACCGCAATGCAGACCGTCTCCTCCCTGCCCGAAGGCGTAGACCTCCGCAATACCTGTTCCCAAATCCAGTTCTCCCCTTCCGGCGATTTTCTCTACGTCCCAAACCGGGGCCACAATAGCATCGCCAGTTTCTCCGTCGATTCCCAGGGCCGCTTGACTCCGGTGGGCCACGCCTCCACCGAGGCCGTCCCCAGCGCTTTCAGCCTGGACCCCTCCGGTAAGTTCGTCTTCGCCGCCGGTTCCGCCACCGGCCAACTCGCTTCCTACAGCATCGACCAAGGCAACCTAACTCCCCTAACTACCTATCCGGTCGGAGAACGCCCCATGTGGGTCTTGACCACCACCCTGGGCGGTTAATCCGCTCCCGGTTGCCTCAATGGAAAGACCCCCGTTGTGAAACTTCGGGGGTCTTAGTTTTCCAGGAACCCAAAATAAGAGAGCCCCGGCCAACCCGGGGCTCTCTGTTGTCTGGCTGCTTCTTGTCCCTAGAGCGGATCGCCGGCGAAAATCGCCGTCTGCTTCAAGAAGACCTGGACGCGATGGCGGGCTGTCTCAACCACATACACCCGCCCCTCGTCGTCAACCTCAACGGCGATGGGTCCCTGGAAAGGGCCTTCCCGTTCCTCCAGGTTTTGGGCCTTCAGCCGTCCCCGGGCAATCACCGGGTCGTATTCAACCCGTTCCCGGGCCCACTTGGACAGGCCGCCTTGACCGTGAATGGTGGTCAGAAACTCCCCGTTTGGCCGGTAGACCTGCACCCGGTCGTTCTTGTAGTCCGTCACATAGACAATGCCGTCCCGGTCCACCGCAACTCCGGTGGGACGGTTTAACTGACCATCTCCGTCCCCGGAACTGCCGAACTTCATCAGGAACGTCCCGTCCGGCGCGAACTTCTGAATCCGGTCGTTCCGCCAGTCCGCCACGTAAACGTCGCCGTTGTGGTCTATCTCAATTCCCCAGGGCACGTTGAACTGGCCGTGGCCGTCTCCCTGGCTGCCCCAGTTGAACTGGAACTTCCCGTCCTTGGTGAAAACCTGGACCCGGTTGTTGAGGCTGTCCACCAGGTACAAGTTATCGTCCTTGTCAAAGGCCAGTCCCGAAGGCCGGTTTATCTCACCGTCGTCCGACCCGGTTGTGCCCCACATATCCACCCACGAACCGTCGTGGTAGACCGATACCCGATTCAACCACTCGTCGGCAATGTAAGCTCGGCCTTCGCTGTCCAACGCCACCGACGTGGGCCACATGAAGGCCCCATTGGGGGTTGAAGCGCCGGCCTCATCCGGCGGTATCTTCTGACCGAATTCGGCGACAACCTCTTCGTCCAGGTTGAAAACCGTCACCCGCTTGCAGGGGAAGAAAGCCGGAGTCTCGGTGCCCCGGCTCAGGACGTACAGCAACCCTTGAGGGTCCCGGGTGATGGCGACCGGATTGAAAAACCCGTTGCCGCTCCGGTTTTCCTGCCGTCCGATGGTTTGCCGGTATTGGAATGTAACTGGCGCTACTTGAGTAACCATATTTCCTTAGTTCCTCGCAATCGCGTCGATGGGCCCCCGGCTGGATCAAGTTGCGGGGCCCTCCCAGCAATTTTATTACTTGATGAAGTCGAACTGCTCGTAGGCCCCGTTCAAAATGGCGTGGTCGTCCAACCCCAGCCACTTGTCCAGGATGGTGGCGTAGGTGCTGCGGAAGTCGTTGTTCCATCGCAGGTCCCCTTCGTCCAGCTTGGCAGGCTCCAGCGAGGGATATTCCCCGTAGAGGCCGCCCTTGATGGCGTCGCCGATGACGAAGGCCACGCTGCCCGAACCGTGGTCGGTGCCCGACCCGTTCTCTTGCACCCGGCGCCCAAACTCGGTGAACAACAACATGATTACTTCTTCGCCCTGGTTGTGCTCCTTCAGGTCATGGTAAAGGTCGCTGACCGCGTTGGAGACCTCGGACCACAGGCGGGGGAAGGCGATGTTCTGGTTGGCGTGGGTGTCAAACGCCCCGGGGTTCAACCCGGTGTAGAGCACGCGCGTCCCGAAGTTGGCCAGATGCACCTGGGCGATGTTCTTCACCCACTGGGGGAAGGGGCCGCCGCCGTACTCGATGGTCGAGTGGTACTTCTCCGGTGCGGTGCTGAGGATGTCGGCCCCCTTCAAAGCATCCAAACCCGTCTGCGACAGATAGTCGTTGGCCGGGCCGGAGCCGATAAGCGGCGAATACATCCGCGCGAATATGTCCAGGGCTTCCATCCGCTGGTCCTCTCCGTCAATGCCCGTCAACACCCCGTAGGTCTCCAGGTCGCCCACCGACGCCACCGATACTCCCGGAAGAGCCAGCGCCCGGGGCAGCCCACGCCCGAAGTTGACCGCAGTGAGCACGTTTTCGCTGGTGGGGTCCAGGTCCCGGATGGCCTTGCCCAGCCAGCCCTCGGTACCCATCTTCTCCGGTTCGGCGGTGTGCCAGATGTCCATGGACCGGAAGTGGGAACGGATGGGGTTCGGATAACCGATTCCCTGGATAACCGCCACTTTGCCCTGGTCGTAAAGGTCTTTCATGGGGCCCATGGCCGGGTGGAAAGCCACCTTGTCGTCAATGGCCAACACCTGGTCCGGAGTTAGCCCCAATTCTTGCCGGTACCCCATGTAATTAGGGTCGCTGTACGGGATGATGGTGTTCATGGCGTCATAGGCGCCGGACATTTGCAATACGACCAGCACCGGGTCTTTCTTGTTCGAAGTCACTGGTTGCCTCCTTACTTGAGTAGCGCTCGTTTTTCTGGGCTGGCCCAACCCTTCCGTTGGAGGGTTAGGCGTAAAGGTACTCTTTCGTGGCTGCGATGAGTTGCAGCATTTCCGTTACTTGGGTGGCGAACCCGTCCGAGTCCGTCCGCAACTCGCCCGCGTTGTTGGCGTGGTTTATCATCATCTGCCGGGTCTGCTCCGGCAGTTCGTAGTGTCCCAGCATCCGCAGGCAACCGTCCACCAACTCTTCGCTGGAAATTACCGGACTCTTCGAAGCCAGCCGTTCGATTATCTCCTTGATGCCCGGCTGCATGGTGTCGCTGATAAATTCGGCGGTGAAGTTGATCCGGTGGACCAACGTGCCTCCGTCAATCCACTCCCGGCCGGTGTGCCACCCTTCCACCGAGGGCGGATTCAGAATTTCCTGGCCCATGTACTTCATCTCGTCGAAGATGAACTCGAATCCGGGCTTGGGCGCCGTCCAGTCGCCCACCAAACGCAGGGTTCCCATTACCGTTTCCACCGGGCTTTTCACCTTGGCGAAACGGGCGTTTTTGAAGGCGTCCGAGTGGAACAGTACCCTCAGCATCGCCCGGACGTTGTAACCGGACCGGAAATACTCGTCTTCGAGCATCTTGATGGTTTCCGGGTCTCTCGGCGGGGTGTCCATCCAGGCCGGAACCTGGGCTTCGTCCGCCACGAAATAGCTGTAAAGGTGGCGGGACAGGAACCGGGCTGCCGCCGGCTGTTTGCAGATGATGTCGATGACATCATCGCCGTTGAAGTTGCCTTTCTCGCCCAAGAACGTCTTTTCGCCTTCGTCGTGGTCGTCGGGGTTGAAAAGGAACTTGGCGGCGTAGCGTCCGTAGGGCTGCCCCGGCACGTTGTTCGCCAGGGTCCAGCCGGTGAAGGCCCGCGACGCTTCTTTAACGTCTTCTTCCGTATAGTTGAACTTCCCGTCCATCCCCACGCCCAGGGAGAACAGCTCCAGCAGCTCCCGCCCATAGTTCTCGTTGATGGCTCCCTTGTGGCTAAGGCAGTTGTCCAGGTAGTACACCATGGTGGGGTTGCGGGAGACTTCCACCAAAAGGTCCCGGAAGCTCCCCATCCCGTACTGTCGGAACATTTCCAATTCCTGATAGGAAGACGGGTAGCTCTGCACCTTGCTGTCCGCGGTGCACATAATTCCGTGCCAGAAGAGGAGCATCTTCTCTTCCAATTGGCACCGGGAGTTAATCATCCGGAAGGCGAAATACTCGGGCACCCCCCGGGCGTGATGGCTCCATTCAACGAAATAGCGTTCTGCTAGGTCCAGGTCCATGCCATGGGGGTTTTCTTCGGGATAGAGCAGCTCTTCCACGGTCGCCTCGTACCCTTTGGCCGCACGGGCTTCCAGCTCGTGGTATTGAGCGCTAAACCCGGCCCGCCGCATGAGATGGGCCATGAGGCCGATATCGTGGTTATCCATAAATGACCCTCCTATTTAAAAGCGAACACATTATTGATTGAATCGTAGCATCCTGCTCCAAAATTGTCACCTTTCTTAACGGGAAAAGTAGCCCTTTTCCCGACTTTTCCCGTGCCTTCCCGTTTCCCTCCAACCCCCGTTCATGGTGATGGGTGGTTCGTGGTTCGTCCTTCGACGCGGCTCAGGATGAAAGGTGGTTCAACGGGACTTACCATGATGGGGAGATTTTTAAGGTGCTGGGACTTTTGGGGACTTTTTAGGACATTTGCTTCTTAGGACTGGTTTGGGGTTTGGACTTGTGCTTGTTTCGGCTGCGCAGGGTAGGGGAGGGTTGGGGTGAGACTCTTGGTAGATTGGACCTTTTGGGAGTATTTTAGCGGTTATTGGGACATTGGGGTGGTTGTCTCGGCCGGTGGGTTCGGGGGTTGTTGGATTTTTGGTATTGGGGTTAGGTCTGGTAGATATTATGGTAGAGAGTCTTCACCGGAAGTGGCAAGGGGCAAGTGTCAGTGATTTTGGGTTGGGGTCCTTGGATGGGACTCAGGATGGGGGTGGGTTTGGGGTGACGGTAGGGTCTTTTAATTGGCGTTGGGGGGAGCTTGCGATGATGACTCCAGGGGCAAACCGGCTGGCGGCGATGGATTTTTGATTCCTCCCTACGGTTCGGAATGACAGGTAGGGGGCGCGGAATGCCCCCCCTTTTGACGGGCCCACCGTGGACGGGGGATTTCGTCATTCCGGCTCGGGGCCGGAATGACGGTCTAATGTTGGGATGACTCCTCAAGTCTGAACACTTACTGGCTGGCAGTACTAATGGTTTTCATATAACATCTAAGGAAGGTTTCCTCTCTCTCCATCCCCCCTGACCTCCCATCCCCCGTCAAACATAATCGACTTTAAGGAGTGGCCGCATCTTGGAACAAGTCCGGGTGTGTCGCTTTTGCGGTCAAGTCAGCCCCCAGCCCCATGCCGCCCGTTGCGCCAAATGCGGGTCTTTTTCCGGACTAACCGACCTCTCCCAGGTTGAGGCCGCCCAGGTTACCCGCCGTCATTGGCTCCGGTTCCTGCGCAGGCGGTCCATCCGTTGGGGCTTGGCCGCCACCCTATTGGTCGTCCTGTTGGTCTGGACCCTGCGGACCTTTTTCGACGTGGGCCCCGTGCCCCCCGGCGCCACCACCACCTTGACAGCGGACCTGTCCCCCCAAACCTGGGCTCAGAGCCGCCGCACCCTCCAGAACGCTGGCTACACCTCCGACCAAGCCCCGGTTCCCCAGGTTGAAAAGTGGGTCGCTTCCTCCAACGGACCGATCATCGCCGCCCCGGCCGTCGTGGGCGGCCTAGTCTATTTCATCGGCGAAGACGGCCTGGCCCGGGCCCTGGACACCCATACGGGACAGGTGGTCTGGGACTACCCTACCGGCGTCCCCTCAAGTTCGGCCCCCGCAGTGGCCGGTGACTTGGTGTTCTTCACCCTTCGCCCCGGCCGAATCCTGGCTTTGAACAAGTCCACCGGCGCCCTGGTATGGGAAAAGGTCTTCGACGACCCTATCCTGGCCTCGCCCATAATCGCCGATGGCTCCCTTTACATCGGCGTCAGCGACCGTAGGCTTTACGCCGTCGACGCCGCCACCGGCCAGGAACGCTGGACCTTCGCCTCCAACGATTGGATTCCCTCCGAAATCGCCTACGAAGACGGCGCCGTCGCGTTAAGTTCCCTGGGCGGCCTGGTCCACGTTATCAATGCCAAGACGGGCCGCCAACGCCTCCAATATAAGACCGGACGGGGCCGCAGCTCCGCCGGCGGGCCCGTCATCCAGGGCGGCCTGGTCTATTTCGGTTCCTACGGCGGCCGCCTCTGGGCCGTCGACCGCCACGCGTTGAGCCGTCCCTGGGACCGGTTCTTCCTCTTTTGGAAGACCAACTTCTACATCTGGGGATGGTCCGGGTCTCCCGCCATTCAACGGGGGACCGTTTGGGCCGTCGACCTGGGAGGGAACGTCACCCGCACTCCTGCCGTGGCCCATGGACTGGTCTACGGGGCCAACGACGTGGCCAAGGTGCTGGCCGTTGATGCTGCCACCGGCGGCGAACGCTGGACAACCCAGTTGGAGGGCAAAATCACCTCCGCTCCCTCGGTTGCCGGCAATACCCTGCTCATCGGCACTGAAGAAGGCACGGTCTTCGGCCTCGACGCTTTCACCGGCGCCGTCCTCTGGGATTTCAAGACCGGCGCCAAGATTACCGCCATTCCCATCGTGGTGGGCAACACCCTCTACGTCGCCAACCACGATGGCAACCTCTATGCCCTAACTGCCCAATAACCGCTCCGTTTTCCACCGCCTTCCCAACCAACCAGCAGCGCTTCCGTAACCCAAAGGGCATACGAAGTCGTTTGCCGAACACATTTTATTGACAATCCTCTCGCACCAGTTTATATTGCCCGATAATCTAACAATATTGCATTCATATACTGGGTAAATGCACATGAATATGTTACGGATAGCTGGATAGGAAAGCGTAATACAACTGGGAAAACAACCCAATGTAAACCAATCCGTAATCTTAACTCAACGTTCCGGCATCGGCCCCAATGTCCGCGTAACAACTTCCCTTCGGAACCAGAAATTGGAGGTGCATTGATGTTCCATAACCGGTTCGGATTTTCCCTGGTCCCCGCTCTAATCTCATTAGCTGTTTTGTTGCTGTTGATTGTCGCCTGTGGTTCCGCGGCCCAACCCGCTGAGCCCCAGGTAATTGAGAAAGAGGTGACCAAAGAGGTCGAGGTTAAAGCCGACCCGGAGATTATTGAGAAAGAGGTTATTAGAGTGGTCGAAAAGATAGTCGACAAAGAGGTGGTGGTGTTCGCAACACCGGTCGCCGGAGTTTATGAAGCCGAGGTTCCGGAGTGGGTGAGCGTAGGGGCCGACCATCACTACAACGGCGTGATCAGGTTTATTCACCGGGCCAACCCGGGATTCCTGGACCTGCACTACGGCGCCAGCTCCACCACGGTGTTGCTGCCCTCCGGCCCCCGCTTCAACCAAATCCTGGCCTACGACCCCACCAACCCCAGTGAAATAATGGAGGACCTGGCCGAACGCTGGGAGGTTTCGGACGACGGGCTGCTTTTGACTTTCCACCTGGCCGATGCCAAGTGGCAGGACGGGGAGCAGGTGACGGCCGACGACGTGGTGTTCAGTTTCGACCGGATGGCCCAGGAAGGGGTGACCCGGGGCCGGGTGACCGCCATTCGCGACTTTTATGCCCGCGGCACCGCCCGGGCCGTGGATGACCGCACGGTGGAGATGCCCCTCACTTTCCCGTCGGCCACCGCCCTGGGCTGGCTGGCGGTAGACTACTATAAGATTTACGCCCGCCACGTGGTGGAGAACACTTCTCAGGATGATCTGAACTGTTGCTTCGAAAACAACGTGGGCTCCGGCCCATGGAAGTTCAAGGAGTGGACCAAGGGGGACTCCTGGGAGATGGAGCGGTTTGACGGTTACTTCCAGAACCCCATCCCTTTCTATGACGGGTTCAAGGTGTTCGTGGTGGAGGACGCCGCCCGGCGTCTGGCTAGCATGAAGACCGGCCAGGTAGACGCCTGGCTGGTCATGGGCGGCACCACCTTGAAGGACATGCTGCAAGTGCAGAAAGAGACCAACGGGCGGATGCGGGCGGCGCGGTCGGGTCCCGGCACCATTAGGTGTTTCTATTTCCACTGGAACAAGCCCCTCCTGGACGATCCGCGGGTTCGCAAAGCGATCTACCTGGCAGTGGACCGGCAGGAGATTGCCGAAATAGCCACCGACGGCGAGGGCATTGTTGGAAATTTCTTCCCGCCAGGCTATGCCTTTGATCAAGAAGAGTTGCTGCAATTACCCGGGTTCCGTTACGAAGGGGAAGCCAAATCGGCTGACGACCTGGCGGAAGCGAAGCGGCTGATGGCCGAGGCCGGGTTCCCCGATGGGTTCTCCATTACGGCCAACGTCGACCAGGCCAAGAATTCCCGGACTGAGGCCGAGTTATTGGCGGCCCAGCTTAAGGAATACCTGGGGATTGATATGGAGCTTCAGGTGCAAGACCGGGCCACTTTCTACGCCAACTTGCGCGACGGCACTCACAACATAAGCGTGATTGGGGCCGCCTTGTATTTCCTGGAACCCCAAACCATGTTGGTCCAATTTTTCGCCAAAGAAACGTTGCGTAACCCCCACAACTGGGAAATGCCCCGGTTTAGCGAGTTGATGGAGCTGGAGTCCAAGGAATTGGACCCGCAAACCCGGCGGGGATACTACCGGGAAATGGGTGACATCCTGCACCAAGGAGAGAGCCACTTCGTACCGCTTTACTGGGAAGGCCGGGCCGGCGCAGTCGATTATCGGATTCAAAACTTCCGGCCTCCTTACCACCCCCATACCATTTGGCGGTGGGACCAAATTTGGTGGGACCCCGACGCTGAAATCCCCGGCCCCGACGCGCCTCCTTTGGAGTAAATCAAAAACCGAGGGATGGCCCCAATCTGAAAAACCAACGGCCCGCTTCGCCGTTTTGGGTTAAGCCTCTGGCCCTGGCGGCGAAGCACCGGCATATTGGCTGCTGGGGACCTACGCTTTGGGATGCCCGCCAATCTACCAAATTGGCGGGCATCATTCGCCCTTGCAATAATCCCCTGCACTATCATTAATTCGTGGTAACTGTTCAGAATGAAGGAGTTACTTCAACCCAGGATCCGTCATTCCGGCCCCCGAGCCGGAATCCAGGAATCCCGCGCAATTCGAACGCTGGTCTCTCCCGGACAATTCTGGATTCCGGCTCAAAGCCTGCCCCGTACCCGATACGGGGGCCGGAATGACGGTTTAATGTCAGGATGACTCCTAAACCCTGAATACTTACGATTTGTTTTGGTGATTGACAGGGTTGGGCTGCCAGGATATATTACCTCGGCATGTTCGCAGGTTACGCCCATAATTGCCCCAAAGAAATAGCAACTACCAACGAAAACGAGCCATAAGTTAATATAAAAGGCGCGGGATTCAATGTATGATTACGGACTTAGTTATCTAAATTACGGAGTCCGTTTCCACCCGTGAACCGGGTTCCTTGGTCGAAAAATAGGAGGTATGACAATGGCGCATCGTTATCTCGGCAAACCGTTTGCCTTGGCGGGGACTTCAATTGTTTTGCTTTTGTTGTTCATCGTCGCTTGTGGCTCGGCAGCCCAACCGGCGGAACCGGAAGTTGTAATTAAAGAGGTCATCAAAGAAGTCCAGGTCAAGGGCGACACGGAAGTCGTCGAAAAAGAAGTAGTCGTTGAAAAGATAGTTGAAAAAGAGGTGGTGGTTTTCGCGACCCCGGTGGCCGGGGTTTATGAAGCCGAGGTGCCCGATTGGGTGAGCGTCGGCGCCGATCATCACTACAACGGAATCATCCGGTTCGTCCACCGGGCTAACCCCGGGTTCTTGGACCTCCATTACGGGGCCAGCTCGACTACGGTGCTGCTCCCATCCGGTCCCCGCTTCAACCAGATCTTGGCCTATGACCCAACGGCTCCCAGCGAAATTATTGGCGACTTGGCTGAAAAGTGGGAAATCTCTGACGACGGGCTCTTGTAGACGTTCCACATAGCTGATGCGAAGTGGCAGGATGGAGTACAAGTTACCGCTGACGACGTGGTCTTTAGCTTCGACCGCATGGCCCAAGAAGGGGTGACCCGGGGCCGCGTTACTGCCATACGAGATTTCTACACCCACGGTACCGCCCGGGCTGTTGACGACCGGACCGTGGAAATGCCCCTCAACTTCCCATCGGCCACGGCCCTGGGTTGGCTGGCGGTGGACTATTACAAGATTTACGCGCGCCACGTGGTTGAGAGCAAGTCCCAAGATGAATTGAACTGTTGCTTTGAAAACAACGTGGGGTCCGGCCCCTGGAAGTTTAAAGAGTGGCGCAAGGGCGACTCCTGGGAAATGGAGCGTTACGACGAATATTTCAAGAACCCGATACCGTTCTACGATGGGTTCAAAGTGTTCGTCATCGAGGACGCCGCCCGGCGTCTGGCCAGCATGACCACCGGTCAGGTTGACGCCTGGCTGGTCATGGGCGGCACCAGCCTGAAGGATATGCTTCAGGTGCAAAAAGAGACCGGCGGCAGGATGCGGGCAGCTCGTTCGGGTGCTGGCAGCGTGCGCGGTTTCTGGCTCCATTGGAACAAGCCGCCCCTGGATGATCCGCGCGTCCGCAAGGCGATTTACCTGGCCATGGACCGGGATGAAATTTCTGAAATCGGCGGCGAGGGAGAGGGTATCCTCGGAAACTTCTTCCCGCCCGGTTACGCTACCAGCGCTGAAGACCTGGCCCAACTGCCCGGGTTCCGGTACCAGGGCGGGGTCAAGCACCCTGACGACGTGGCGGCGGCCAAGCAACTCCTAACGGACGCGGGTTTTCCCGACGGGTTCAAACTGACATTTAACGTCGACCAAGCCCGGCAATCCCGTACCGAAGCCGAATTGGTGGCCGCTCAGTTGGGGTCAAAACTCAACATAGATGTCGAGCTGCAAGTCCAAGACCGGGCCACTTTCTACGCCAACTTACGGGACGGCTCCCACAACATGAGCATCATCGGTACCGGCCTCTACTTCCTTGAGCCCCAAACGGTTCTGGTGCAGTGGTTCGCTAAGGATACCTTGCGTAACCCCCATAACTGGGATCACCCCAGAATCAACGAGTTGATGGCGTTGGAATCTCGGGAACTGGACCAGGATGTCCGACGGACCTATTACCAGGAGATGGCTGAAATCCTAAACGAGGGCGATAGCCATTACATACCCCTCTATTGGCAGGGGCGGGCCGGCGCGGTTGACTACCGCATTCAAAATTTCAAGCCTCCCTACCACCCCCATACCATCTGGCGGTGGGACCAAATTTGGTGGGACCCCGATGCCGAGATTCCCGGCGGAGACGCGCCTCCTATCGAATAGATCGCATCAAAAATCTGGTCGCGGGCAAGTGTCCCCGTCTCCGCATATCCTGAAGGTTTAACCGGCAGGGGCTTGAAATGCGAGCCCCTGCCAACCAATCGAGTCCTAATGACGGTGAGTCTGGAAGAGCGGTTCCAGGCTGATCCGGTCCCAGTCAATACGGCAGGGAATGGATCGGCCTCTGAATTCAAGGAGGGACTGTGACACAGTATATGGCGAGGAGGTTCACCCTCTTCATTCCGACACTGTTGCTGACCACTATCATCGTTTTCGTCCTGTTTTTCCTGGTCCCCGGTGACACAGCGTTGTTCATTCTCACCGGCGAAGAAGGCGCCGGGGCGGTCACCGAGCAGGATATTAAGAACCTGCGGCATGAACTGGGGCTGGACCGCCCCATCCACGTGCAGTACGGCACCTGGCTGTGGGGCATCGTGCAGGGCGACCTCGGGACCTCAATCTGGTACAAAACCCCGGTCATTGACGAGCTGAAAAGCAAGTTCGCCGTTACTTTAGAACTGGCGATAATGGGCATCATTCTGGCCTTTATTTTCGCGGTGCCCCTGGGCATGATTTCGGCGGTTAAACAGGACACGCTGCCGGACTACGTTTGCCGTATCGTTTCACTAATCGGTATCGCGTTGCCCACTTTCTGGTTGGCGATTCTCATCATCTACGGCCTGGCTTACCTCTTTAACTGGCTGCCTCCCCTGGGCTATGCGTCCCTGTGGGAAGACCCAATTTTGAACTTCAAGCAGCTTATCTTCCCGGCATTGGCCATTGGTTTCCACGACCTGGCATTCACCGCACGGGTAACCAGGTCCTCCATGCTGGAAGTGCTTCGGGAAGACTTCGTGAGAACGGCCCGCTCCAAAGGACTTCGCGAGATTTCCGTGATCGGGCGCCATGCCTTGAAAAACGCTATTCTTCCCGTGGTAACCGTTTCCGGCTATCAATTCGCCCGGCTCCTCGGTGGTGTCATCATCGTCGAAACCATTTTCGTGGTTCCCGGGTTGGGCCGGTTCCTTATTGAAAGCATCATCCACCGGGACTTCGTGGTCCTTCAAGCGGTGATTCTGCTGACCGCTGCCGTGGTCCTGACCCTGAACTTGGTTATCGACCTGCTGTACGGTGTCCTGGATCCCAGGATTCGATACCAATAGCTGATCCCCCTCACCGCTGGTTGTTCCTTGTAGAAGGAGAGGAAAAGATGATTGATCGCGAAACCGCTGGGGAAGCTCCACAAATCCAAGCCGTTTCTTCTCCCGTATTGCCCCCCGTTTTTTCGGCCGGCCAAAAGATTAACCGCTTCGTCCGCACCAAACCCTTGGGCGCGATTGGGGGTGGGATTACCGTAATTCTGATCTTGATTGCCATTTTTGCCCCGGTTATAGCTCCTTACGGTGCTAAAGAGACCTTGGGGCGGGAATTCGTGCATCAACCGCCTCAAGCAGGGTTCCCTATGGGCACCGATCACGTGGGGCGGGACGTCTTGAGCCGCGTAATCTACGGGGCCAGAATTTCCCTATACGTGGGATTTGGCAGCGTGATAATTGGCATTGCTGCCGGATCTGTCATGGCGCTGACCACCACATACGCGGGCAAATATGTGGACCTGGCGTTCCAAAGGTTGATTGATGCCATGATGGCTTTGCCGGGGTTGATCATTGCCTTGGCCATCGTGGCAGTTTTGGGCTCGTCACTGCAAAACGTGGTTATCGCCATTGTCATTGGGATGCTTTCCCCGGTGGTCCGCACCGTAAGGTCCCAGGTTTTGAGCATTAAAGAACTTGACTACGTGCTCGCGGCCCGCGCGGTGGGGGCCTCTTCCAAGCGGATCGTCTTCCGTCACATCGCGCCCAACTGTATGGCTATCCTGTTGGTGGTAGCGACCTACTATCTGGGGTTGGCTATTACCATCGAGGCCTCCTTGAGTTTCCTGGGAGTTGGGGTGCCTCCGGACGTACCCAGTTGGGGCGGTATGCTGAAACGGGCGGCGGAGGAACACGTTAAGACCGCGCCTTGGGTAGCCATCTTCCCCGGCATGGCGATTTTTGTTGTGGTGTTCGGGTTCAACCTCCTGGGAGATGCGTTGCGGGACGTCCTAGACCCCCGTTTGAGGGGCCGGTAACAGCGGCCCGAAACA
Organism: Dehalococcoidia bacterium; assembly: GCA_965205495.1. GTDB lineage: Bacteria > Chloroflexota > Dehalococcoidia > Lucifugimonadales > UBA3495 > CATOSK01. Next base: position 2,037,630 of record CBDBHA010000002.1, on the reverse strand, counting down.
CCGGTGGCGGAGGTGGGCCAACATTGCCGGTTCTCGTGAACTGTTATTGGGTATCCCGGTACGACATTCGTAACGGAATCACGTAAAATACTCGATTCAAGGGTATATTGACAAGGTAGGGAGACGCATTTAAAGTATTGTTTATATATCAAGGAACATAGGCGGTATCGCGGGGCCGCAACTGGCCTATGCGCTGGGGCTCGAAAACTGGATTACCCTTGCGTTGTTCACGCCCACCATGGGGCGCGGCGGCGCCGAAAAACTAATGTAGGAGGAAGTGGAATGGCAGACCAGGACATAGCCTTAATGGCACACCTGTTGCGGCGCGCCGGTTTCGGAGCGACGCGAAAAGAGCTGGAAGCTTTTGTGGCCCAGGGCTACGAAGCCACCGTAGAACAGCTTCTGTATCCCGAAAACTCCCCAGACTTGGAGTACGACCTCCTGGAACGGTACATGGAAGAGTGGCATGACCGCTCGGCCACCGACGCCTGCCGTCAACTGTGGTTCTACCGCATGATCGTCGGCAAACGCCCCCTTGAAGAAAAGATGGCCCTGTTCTGGCACGGCATCCTGTGCACCGGCGACACCAAGGTTCAGCATGGCCGCATGACTGCTGCCCAAGTAGAGATGTTCCGCAACCTGGGGCTGGGCAACTTGGAAACCCTGTTGCTCGACCTGGCCCGCGACCCGGCCATGGGGTTCTTCTTGGACAACTGGATGAGCCACAAGGGTTCCATCAACGAAAACTTTGGCCGTGAGCTCCTGGAGCTCTTCTCCATGGGTGTTGGTATGGACGGACAGGCCAACTATTCCGAGGACGACGTCAAGGAATGCTCCCGGGCCTTCACCGGCTGGACCTATACCGGACATATCCCCCGCTACCCCTATGGCCGGTATAGTTGGCAGTTCCAGTACGACTCTTCGGACCACGACGACGATGAGAAGACCTTCTTGGGTGAAACCGGCACATGGAACGGTGAGGACATCGTCCGGATTATCGTGAACCAGCCCTCCGCAGCCCGGTTCATTGCCCGCCATCTGTACAACTTCTTCGTGGCTGATGAGCCCCAGGTCCCGCAATGGACCATGACTCCTCCCCAGGACATGGCAGCCATCAAGATGTTGGAAGATGCCTACTTCGAGAACAACCACGAAATCCGCCCCATGTTGCGGGTCCTGTTCAACTCCGACTTCTTCAAGAACTCCCGCTTCACCCGGGTAAAGAGCCCCGCCGAGTTGGTTGCCAGCATCGTAAAGCAGGTCGGCTACTTTGAAGACGGCTTCAAATTGGGCATTGGCCCCATCGCCTACGAAGCGGCCTACATGGGCCAGGACCTGTACGAGCCTCCCACCGTTGAGGGTTGGCACTACGGCAGGGAGTGGATCGACAGCGGCACGTTGGTGGAGCGCATCAACTGGGCCGCCGATTGGGTAGGCCAAACCGACCTCCCGGGCGTTAAGGACATTGTCGACCGGATGATAGACCGGGGCGCCATGTCCCCCAGAGAGTTCGTAGAGGGCTGCCTTGACCTCATAGGCCCTATTGAGGTTGTTGATGAAACCATGAGCGGCCTGGTCGCCTTCGCCGAAGAAGGCGGGGAACTGCGTAACGGTACCGAAGGAGAGCGCATCGAGTTCGCCAAGCGGGTGGGCCAGATGTTGCAAATGATTGTATCCACCCAGGACTTCCAGTTCGTTTAAAGCGAAAGGAGAAGAAACTATGACGTCTACCAAGAAAGACCCCATACTGGTAGTAGTCCAGTTGTCGGGCGGCAACGACGGCATTAACACCGTTGTGCCTTACGGCGACCCCCACTACTACGACGAGCGCCCCAGCCTGGGTATCCCGGCTGATGCGGTCCTAGCCCTGGACGACCATGTCGGGTTCCACCCCAGCATGGGCCCGCTGAAGAACCTCTACGATGAGGGGAAGGTGGCGGTTATCCAGGGAGTTGGCTTCCCGAATTGTAACCGCTCCCACTTCCGGTCCATGGACGTTTGGCACACTTGCGAGCCTGATATCCTCGCCACTGAAGGCTGGCTTGGCCGTACCATCCGGGACATTGACCCCAACAAAGAGAATGTACTGACCGGGGTCAACTTCGGTCGCGGGCTTCCCCACGCATTGGCCCTCCCCGGCGTTCCCGTCGCTTCCGTGGGCAACCTGGCCACTTATGGCGTGCTTACCGGCATCGAGGACGAAGAACGGGCCACGGCCCTGGATACCTTCAGCCGGATTTACTCTCCCACCCTGGGCGGGACTTTCACCTACGACTACCTTTCCCAGACCGGTATGGACGCCCTGAAGGGAGCCGACGTTTTGAAGACCGTGCCGGACATGTACGAGTCCAGCGTGGAGTATGGGAACAACCCGGTGGCCCGCTACGTCCGCATGATGGCTCAGACCATCATCGGCGACGTGGGCACCCGCATCCTCTACACCACCTCTCCGTACAACAGTTTCGACCTGCACGGCAGCGCCCTGACACTGCACGCTTCGCTGTGGGGCGACGTGTCCAATTACGTCCAGGACTTCTTCGACGACCTGCACGAGCACGACTTGGGCGACAACGTCACCATGCTCATATTCACCGAATTCGGCCGTCGGGTACGGGACAACGGTTCCGGCACCGACCACGGTACCGGTGGGTGTGCCTTGGTTGTCGGCGATAATGTGAAGGGCGGCCTCTACAGCGAGTACCCGTCTCTCGAGCCGGCCAAACAGGCCGACGGCGACCTCCAGTTCAACTATGACTTCCGGGGCCTCTACTCCTCTATCCTGGAAGACTGGATGGGCCTGGACGCGAAGCCCATCGTCAATGGCTCTTTTGAGAAGGTGGGCCTGTTTTAGGGACCGGTCCTTGAGACCATAAGCTAGTCTCCCTTACAAATGAAAAGGTGAGGTAAGAATGGTTACACAACAGGTATTTAACGACAATTACTGGGGACCGGCTAGGGAACACGCCCCCGAGTTGGTCGTGCCGGTCGACGACCAGACCGCCACTCCGCCGTTGACCTATAGCCACTCCATTGGCCGCGGCGAGCAGACCGGTCAGGGTTTCCGTTATCCGGTGGACATGGCTATTAACCCCCGCACCGGGACCATGTACGTGCCCAACCGCTCCTATGAGTACCGCATTGAGCTGAAACGGATTACCATGCTCACCGTGGACGAGGAGTTCCTGGGCCAGTTCTCCACCGGCGGAGAAGGCGACGGGGATATCTTCGGACCCCGCAGCATCGCCATCGATAGCGAGGACAACGTTTATGTTACCGACGAACTCCTCCAGCGGGTCACCGTCTGGAACGAGGACGGCGAGTTCATCCGCAAGTTCGGCTCCGTGGGCTCGGGAGATGGCGAGTTTAATAAGCCCGCCGGCATCGCCTTCGACAGCCAGGACAACCTGTTCCTGGTGGACGGCGAAAACCACCGGGTCCAGAAGTTCACCAGGGATGGTCAGTTCCTGTCCAAGTTCGGCAGCTTCGGCACCGGCGAAGGCCAGTTCAACTACCCCTGGGGTATTGCCATCGACGCCGGTGACAACATCTACGTCGCCGACTGGCGCAATGACCGCATTCAGAAGTTCAACGCCAATGGCGAATTTCTGATGCAATTTGGCAGTTCCGGCAGCGGGCACGGCCAGTTCAACCGCCCCACCGGCGTGGCGGTGGACAAGGATGGGGACATCTACGTCACCGACTGGGCGAATGACCGCTTCCAGATGTTCGATGCCAACGGCAACCACGTCCACTCGTTCCTTGGCGACGGTACCCTCTCCAAGTGGGGGGTCTCCAAGCTGGACGCCAACGATTACATGTGGAAGGAGCGGGACGTCGCCTGGGGCTTGGAGCGCGAGAAGTTCTTCTGGCACCCCATCGCCGTTGAGGTGGACCCGGAGGGCCGCATCTTGGTGCTGGAACCCTTCCGCACCCGTATTCAGGTCTACACCAAGAACAAGTAAGCCCGCCGCCAGCGGGTCAAGCCGGCCAACCATGCTGGGGGCCAAGAGGGATTCATCCCGCCTTGGCCCCCAGCCCCTTTTTGCTAACGTTCAAGGCATCACCCCCCCCCTACCTGTCATTCCGAGCCCCCTACCTGTCATTCCGAGCCCCCCTACCTGTCATTCCGAGCCCCCCTACCTGTCATTCCGAACCGGAGGGAGGAATCTAAAATCCATCGCCCCCAGCCGGTTTGCCCTGTATTAGTCGTCTAAAACACCCCACACCGACAATTAAAAGACCGTGGAAGAAAGGGCAGGGTCTCAAAATTTCGAGGAAGAGGCCGGTTGGTGTTGGAGGGCAGGCGTGAATCCAGGGTTGGGGATTGTTTAGGGCAGGGAGTTTAGATTCCTCCCTTCGGTTCGGAATGACAGATGGGGGATCGGCCCTGCGACGGGTCTCAGGATGAGTAGGGGGGTCGGAATGACAGGTGGCGGGTCGGCATGGGGGAGGGTCGAAGCGGAATTTGGGGAGAATGAAAAGGCCCAGCCCCGGGTCAAAGGACGATTGCAAAGGCAGGTAATTCTGAGGGAAAGGGAGGCTTGGGGGCCGGGTACGTCCTGGATTCCCGCCTGTGCGGGGGAATAGCGATGGGTGGTTGAAGGGGCCTTGGTATTGTCCTGCCCCGGGTCCAGGTGAGGTTTTAGAGAATCTGGTCTAAGAACATCTGGGTCCGTTCTTCTTTGGGCTGACTGAAGATTTGCTCCGGCGCTCCAACTTCCACCAAGGCCCCCCCGTCGAAAAAGGCCATCCGGTCGGCCACCTCCCGGGCAAACCCCATTTCGTGGGTAACGCACAGCATGGTCATTCCGGTGGCGGCCAATTCCCGCATCACGTCGAGGACCTCCTTGATCATTTCGGGGTCCAATGCTGACGTGGGTTCGTCAAAAAGCATGATTTGCGGCTGCATGGCCAGAGCCCGGGCAATGGCCACCCGTTGCTGTTGGCCGCCGGAAAGCTCCGCAGGGTACTTCGATGCCTGCTCCGGGATACCCACTCTTTCCAACAATGCCATTGCGGTGGATTCTGCATCTGCCCGGGGAATATGCCGCACTCGCCGCGGCGCGAGGGTGATGTTGTCCAACACAGGCATGTGGGGAAACAAGTTGAACTGCTGGAAGACCATACCCACCTCCCGGCGGATGGCGTCCAGATTCCGCAGGTCGTTGGTCATTTCAATGCCGTCTACCACAATTCGGCCCTGTTGGTGCTGCTCCAACCGGTTAATCATCCTAATGAAAGTGGACTTGCCGGAACCGGAGGGCCCGAAAACAACCACCACTTCCCCGCGTTTAACCTCGATACTGACATCCCGAATGGCGCAAAATGATCCGAACCATTTGAAGACGTTCTCGCAGGTGATAATGTCGTCCCGCTCCGCCAACGGACGGGTCAGCAATTCCGCTTTATCCGTAGTCAATAGTTCCCCGAGCGAGGAGATTCCGTCATTTGCCACTATTACAACTCCGTTTGGGGCCGGCTACCGTTGCCCGACGCCCAAAGCTTGTTCAATCCTCCGGCTGGCGTGAGACATGGGGTAGGTGAACAGCCAAAACACCACGGCAATAAATACAAACAGCTCCCGCGCGCTGGCCCGATACTCGGTATTGCCCTGCACGAACACTCGGCCCACCTCCACGATGTCCAGCATCCCGATGATGTAAACCAGGCTGGTGTCCTTGAACAACCCGATGAATTGCCCCACGATGGCCGGAATGACATTGCGAATGGCCTGGGGCAGGGAAATGCGCAGCGTAATCTGCCAGGTCGGCAGGCCCAACGCCTGCGCCGCCTCCACCTGCCCGGGGTCCAGGGATTGCAGCCCGCCCCGCACGTTCTCCGCCATATAGGCGGCGCTGAACAACGTTATCACCACCCCGGCGCGGAACAGGGAGTTTTGCGGGAAATTCTCCGGGAAAGCCAGGGGCACCAGCACCTGGGACACGAATAATAGCGTTATCAGCGGCATTCCCCGGAAAACTTCAATGAAGGTTACCGACAACCATTTCACCACCGGTAGTTGGCTACGCCGCCCCAGGGCCAGCGCGATTCCAATGGGCAGGCTGGCCGCGATTCCCCCTATCGCCAAGATCAGGTTGAGCATCAACCCGCCCCAGTAAAGCACGGGGACCGGCTGGAGTCCGGGAACTCCCGGCAATCCCCGCAGCAGGGCCAGGGTGAGAACGAAAATCCCCACCCCTAAAATGGTGAGCCATTTCCCTGAACCCAGCGGCGTGAACCGGCCCAAAGCCCAACCAACCGCCAGCGCCGGCACGTTAGCCAGCAGCAGCAGGCGCACGTCCAGGCCCATCTCTTTCATGCTGTACGGCAGCAGCGCGAAGGCCGCCGACCCGATACCTACAATCAAAGCGAAGTTGCGCGCGGCAGGGTTTCCCTTCATTCCCCAGCCCAGTCCGAACAGCCCGGTCACCATCAGCAAAGATACTTGGGGACGCCAAAAGCAGTTTTGGTCCGGGCAGGCGGCCACGGTGTTGTATTGACCGATTATGAAGCGTCCGCCCAGGTTGACGACCACCGCCCAATGCGCTTCCATGAAGACCCATTTCAACCCAAACCAAAGGGCCAGCAACAACAAAACACCGGAAACAATCGTCAAGGCCGTGTTGAACCGGCTGCTGAACAGGTTGGCGTACATCCAACCGGTGACGCCCACTTCCGTGCGGGGCGGCAATAAGGTGTCCGGCGCTGGTCTAGCTGGCGCGGCCATAGGCTACCTTCTGCCCAACTGGATACGCCGGTTGTACAGGTTTCCCACCAACGACCAAGCCAGGCTCATCGCCAGGTAGGCGGCCATGATCAACAGGAAAATGGAAACCGCTGGGGCTGTCTGGGTCATGGTCAGAGCGACGTTGGTCAGGTCCGAGTAACCGACGGCCCCTCCGAGGCTGCTGTTCTTGGTCAGGTTCAAGCACTGGTTTATCCAAGGCGGGATGATAACCCGCAGGGCCAGGGGGAATACAACCGTCCGCAGCGCGGCAATTGGTGAAAGCCCCAACGCCCGCGCCGCCTCCGTTTGTCCTCGTCCCACCGACTGGATTCCGGCCCGGACAACTTCCGCGATAAACGCTCCCGTATACATCACCAGGCCGACCAGCAGCACGATCAGTCCCGCCCTGATGGTCAAACCCCCGGCTATGTTTCCAAAACTTCCGTGGGGTTCCGGCGTGGATATGAAAAAGGGTGAGTCCCCGGTGACGAAACTCAACGCCAACCATGCCCCGGCGCCGGCCCCAATGGCTACGGTCCAGCCCAAGATCAACGGATACGAAGGCTTTCCCGTCATCGCCTCTCGGCGGGCTAGCCATTTGTTAACCAGAAGCCCAGCGATGATGCCCGCCACCGCCACCACCGCCCAAATAGCCGCGCTGCCGACGTCGGAAGCGTAGGGCCAGGGAAGAGATATTCCCCGGTTGTTAACGTAGGTTCCCCCGGCGATCACGTAGCCCTCCCGCACCGGCGGTAGGGCCAGGAAAACGAAGAACCAGAAAAGCAACTGCACCAGCAGCGGCACGTTTCGGAAGAACTCGATATACACCGTCGCCAGCCTGGACACAATCCAGTTGCCGGACAAACGGGAGACCCCGATGAAGATGCCCAATAGCGTCGCCAGGATGACCCCGGCCACAGCCACCAGCAAGGTGTTGGTAATTCCCACCGCCAGGGCATACAGGAACGAATCGGACGATTCGTAGGGGAGGATTGTGTGGTCGCCGATGGGGGTCTGGTACGCCCGGGACAGGAAACTGAAGCCGTGGGGAATATCCCGTTCTTGGATGGCATTGGTGATGTTGGCAAAGAACCAGACAACCAGGGCAACCATCACGATGCCCGAAACAATCTGCGCGGCCCACCGTACCAGCAGGGCGTGCCGCCAAACGGGCACGCCTTCGTAAGTCAAAATTTGTGGAACAGCCGCCATATCAATAAACCCCCGCCTGGGGTGGCCCACCTCTACGGCATTCCTTTCCCTTGGCCCCGACCCGTTTTCAACGGAATCTCTTCACGCCGCTACTGTTCCAACGTCGGGGGAGCCTTACCCTCTACGCTGCGGGCAGGGCCGGTAAGTAACCGCAAAGAGGGACGGACAGTCAACGCCGTCCCGTCCCCCCCCCAATTATCCCGCTGCACCCGGCGTCTATCGAAGGGGAGCCGCGTAAACCTGCCCGCCGGTGGGGCAGTCGGTGCACGGAGCAGAACTCCAAAGCGCGTTCCTGCTTCCCTCCCGAATCAAGCCCAGAGGGGTCAGGTGCCGGTCATAAATTTCGCCATAGTTTCCCACGGCCCGGATAACGTCCTGGGCCACAGTCTTGCTCAGGCCCAGTGTTTCCTGTCCCCATGAGCCTTCCAGCCCCATCATCCGGTCAACCGCAGTGCTGCCGGTGACGGCCGTCGGGACGTTCCCGGAGGTTATCCCGTAGGCTTCAGCGTAAATGAGGATGGTCATCACGCTGGTGACGATGTCGTACCATTGCTCGTCGCCGTGGGGAACGACCGGACCCAACGGCTCTTCCGAAATGGTCCCGGACAGGATAACGTGATCGCCAGGAGTGGCGAACCCTGCTCTGTTGCTCACCAGGCCGGAGCGGTCGGTGGTTACCGCATCACATTGTCCGCTCAAGTACGCTTCATTGGTGGAAACGTTGTCCGGGAAGGTGGTGGTCGAGATGTTGAGATTGTTCTGGTTGATGAAGTCCTGCAAGTTCAACTCGGTGGTGGTCCCTTGTTGTACGCAAACCGCCACGTCTTGCAGTTCCATCATATTCGACACTCCCAAATTCTTGGGGACCATGAACCCTTGACCGTCGTAGAACATGGTCGGGGCAAAGTTCCCCCATTGGGCGTCGCGGGAGGAAGTCCAGGTGGTGTTACGGGACATCATGTCCACTTCCCCCGATTGCATCGTAGGCCCCCGCTCGGCGGCGACGGTGGGGCGAAACTCCACTTTATTGGGGTCTCCCAAAACTGCGGCCGCCACGGCCCGGCAAAGGTCAATGTCAAAACCTGAAGTGTTGCCGGCCGCATCCACGAAGCCAAATCCGGCGAGGGTATTGTTGCTGGCGCAGACTAGCTGGCCCCGTTCCTTAACTGTATCCAGACGGCTGCTGCTTTCCGGTTCGGCTTGGGTGCAGGCTAGGAGGGCCAAGGCAAAAATCGCCAGTGTTGCCAAAAGAAGTTTGAGGTTCAAAATTCAAAGCTTTCCTTCAAGAGAATTTGGTTGGGGCTGTTCGGCGGAATTCCATTTATATTTAAACGGTCACCGCCAGTACTGTCAACAGGTTTTCGGCACGTCTCGGCACGTTCTTTGAGAATCGCCTTAAAGGGCAGGGGAAATTCGCCACCGCCGGGAACAATATTGCGGTAATGGGCGGGCCATTTTATGATTGGGGCGCAACTCTATTTCCGGAATGCGGGGAACGGGTTTCGCCGTGGGGATGGCGGGGATGGAACAGTACCGGGGAGGACGCCAGGGAATGGAAAAACGAGAGCAAATGGGTCCAACATGGCTATAGGCTACGACGATCTCAACGCCGCCGTTTTTCCGGGGCAACCTGCCTCGGCCCCTTGGTGGGATGGAGACCAAGACCGGGACAGTTATGCCGCCGTTATTGACATTGGGTCGGGCTCGGCCCGAGCGGTGGTTATGCGGGTGAACGACGGCGGCGGGATTGAAGTCATTGCCCAACAGAGCATGAACCTGGACCTGATGAGTCACCTGGGCCCCGATGGGATGCTGGAACAGGACAGCGTGGCCATTACCCTGGACGCCATCGAAGATTTCGTGATGGTCTGCTTGGGGTACGGCGTCTCGACCATCAACGCCGTGGGCACCGCGGCTCTGCGGGAATCCGGGAACGTGACGGCCATAACCGATGCGGTGGCTGGACGTTTCGGAGTCAACCTGCGAATCATCAGCGGTTATGAGGAGGCGGTCTACTGTTTCATCGGCGCCGTTCACGGGCTGCCGGTGGACCATGGGTTGCTGGCCGACATCGGCGGCGGCAGCATGGAGTTGGTGCAATTCGACGAACGCTCCATGAGTAATGTCTACAGTTTGCCTTTGGGCAGCTTGCGGGTCTCCAATATGTTCCGGTTGGCCGACCGGCCCGCTCCCGAGGACTTGAACACCGCAATTAACTATGTCCGCAACGTGCTGGCCGACGCCGAAGTTTCCGCTTTGAGACCCCGGGGCACCCTGGTTGGGTCCGGCGGTTCCATCCGGCTGCTTTCCAAGTTGGACCGGCGCAAGATTCCTTACCCGATCCTCAAAATGCACGGGTACAACCTGGGCGCGGGTTCCCTGGAGCAATTGACCCAGGAGTTGGCGGAAGCCGACCGGGTCGAGCGGATCGGTATGCCTGGCATGAACCGGGAAAGGGCCCATTCCATAGTGGGAGGGGCGGTCGTGGCCAAGGGCCTGATGGAACACGCCGCCGCCAATGGCATATTGGTGTCCGGTCAAGGCCTGCGGGAAGGTTTGGCCCGTCATCCGGAGATTCTCCCTAGCGATGGCAAGTTCTCCCTGCCCAACCGCTCCCGGGTCCGGTTCGCCGGATTGGCGGACCTGCTGAGCCGGTTCGCCCCCAGGTTCTCCCAGAGGGGGCACCGGAGGGCTTCTTTCGCCCGACGCATCGCCGCCTCAGCATGGCGGGGCCGCCACCGGCGCCTGACCGGTTCCCTGCAATGCGCCGCGCTATTGCTGGACATTGGCAACGCCATGGATTTTTACAACCGGCTGAACCGGGCGGCCGCGGTGGTGGTCCGTTCCGACCTGCCGGGGTTCACTCATCGGGAATCGGCCCAGATTGCGGCCGTTATGCTGGTGGCGGAGCGGGGACGGGTGCCCCGCCAGTTCCGCCAGTCCCAAGTGCTGACGGGAGGCGACAAACGCCGTCTGGGTCAAGCCGCAGCCGCCTTACTGGTGGCCGATGAGCTGGACCGGCGTTTGCCGCCGGAATGCCCGGAAGAATCGGTCAGCATCGCCAGGCACGCCGGACAGGTCTGCATTACTACTCCGGCCTGGTCCAAGGTGTCAGAGCCAAGCGTTTGCGACCGTTGGGAACGGGAGTTTAACGAACCTCTTCAAATAAGGAGGGCTCAATCATGACGAATAACCATCAATCTTCCACCTTCAGCATGGGAGAACGGTTTGGTATGCACCCCAACGACGGGGAGTACCCGGGCAGGTTAATAATCGTTGAGGGAATCGACGGTTCGGGGAAGAGTACGCAGATTGACCTCCTGGAGAAATGGCTCAAAACCTTGAACCGGGTGACCATTTTTACCGAGTGGAACTCTTCCCCCATCGTCCGGCGTACCACCAAACGGGGCAAGGACCAAAAGCTCCTGACCCCCATGTCCTTCAGCCTAATCCACGCCGCCGACTTTGCCAGCCGGGTGCATACGCAAATCCTGCCCGCGCTCAAGGCCGGCACCATTGTTCTGGCCGACCGTTACGTTTATACCGCTTTCGCCCGGGACGCCGCCCGAGGAGTGGACCGGGACTGGCTGCGCCGGATTTACTCCTTCGCGGTGCAGCCATCCCTGGGGCTTTATTTCAAAGTGCCCCTGGAAGAGTCCATCCGGCGGATCAGTGTTGGGCGGGAAGAGATGGGGTTTTACGAGTCCGGCCAAGACATGGGGTTTGCCTCCAACCGGGCCGATTCCTTCCGGGTTTTCCAAGGCCGCCTGCTGGCCGAATACGACAGCCTGGCCGAGGAATACGGTCTCATTACCATTGACGCAACCTTACCTATCGCCGTACAGCAGCGGATGGTAAGGCAATACGTCGAGCCGCTGCTGGAAGGCACCATGAAGATTAAGGGCCAGAGCTTGACCGAAGCATTGAGCAGCTCCGGCCTGACCGGCCGGTACATCCGTCCCCCTGGCGCTGGCAAACTGCCCGACCCCCTGACGGCGGGCGACCTTTAACCCGGCCTATCGGCCCAATAGGGACGCGCCAGGAGGCATCGGCAGGAGGCATCGGTATGAATAACCCTAAGTTTTACGGCCATACACCCCCAGGCATTGGCAACGACCCCATGCCCGGGCGCCTTATAGTGGTTGAAGGGACCGACGGGGTGGGGCGTTCCACCCAAATTGCCATGATTAAGGAATGGCTTGAAGCAGAGGGCTATGCGGTGTTGGATACCGGGTTCCGGCGTTCGGGACTTGCCGCCGACGGTATAGACCGGGCCATGCGGGGGCATACGCTGGACCCGCTCACGCTTAACCTGTTCTATGCCACCGACTTTTGGGACCGGCTGGAAAAGAGCATCATTCCGGCGTTGCAGGCTGGGAAGGTGGCCCTGGTGGACCGGTACATTTTTTCCATCATAGCTCGGGCCCGGGTGCGGGGTGTTCCCGCCCGCTGGTTGGATGACGTCTTCGAATTTGCGATTATTCCCGACCAGGTGTTTTACCTGGACATTGACGTGCAACATCTGCTGCCGCGGGTGCTGGCCAGCCGGGAGTTGGACCACTGGGAGTCCGGGGAGGACTACCTGCGGGGCAAAGACCTGCACGAAAACTTCATCCAGTACCAGAGCGCGCTTATCTCCGAGTTCAGAGACCTAGCCCAACAGCACGACTTTGAAACCGTGGACGCCCGCCGCAGCTTGCGTGAGGTATTCGAGACGTTGCAAGCCGGCGTCGCGAAAGTGGTTAAGGGTATGGAACGGGACTAAGGGTCTGTACTCATACCCCAGTTAGTTAGGGCGGGTCTCACCTGCCCGCAGGTAATTGCTTTACCGAGTCCGGCGTCCAAAATGGGGCGCCGGGCTTTTGATTTTCCAGGCGTAAGGGTCATGGAACGAATCGGGCGGCGTTTGAAAATTATTTCTCCTGGGACATTTGGGGATATATTGGACCATTTGCCTGCTCAGGGATGATTGGATGACCGGTCCGGGGACAACAACGGATTGTTTTAAATCGGTCCAAATCGGACCATTTGAACTTGAACAACGCCGGCGAAGATTCGGCCTCCGGATTAGCATGGGAAGTTCGTACCTAACCAGTGTGACAAATTGACGCCGGAATTGGCAAGGGCCTAGCGTCAGTAACCTGCGTCCGCTCCCGGCGCCCGGAGTTGAAGGGGAGTCTGAACTCCTGTGGGTTTGTAACTGTTCAGAATTAAGCAGTTAGCCCAATCCAAGGTCCGTCATTCCGGCCCCCGAGCCGGAATCCAGAATGGTCAGGGAGATATCAGCGTTCAAAATGACTGGGATTCCTGGATTCCGGCCCAAGGCCGGAATGACGGTTTAATGTCAGGGTGACTCCTAAACTCTGAACACTTACGTGGATTTGGCTCCGTTGACGAAATTCGTCTTGGCTCCTATCATCAAAGGCCAAGGGTGCCTCTTTGGTTTTTCTTTCCCCCGCTGATTCCCGGTCTTCAATCTTCCTGTGGACAAGTTCCGCGCCCTAGGATGGCCTTTGCGCATCGCTTCCCATGTTGAGTCCGCCACCGCCCGGTTGAAAGGCGTCTACTACGGTTGGTGGCTGGTCGCCGTGACTGGCGTGACCATGACGGTCGCGACCGTGCCCCTCTACCATGCTATGACCGTTTGGTCGGTTGCCCTGGAGGCCCATTTCGGCTGGACCCGGACTCAACTGGGACTGGCCTTGACCCTCACCCGCATCGAGGGGGGGATAATGGGCCCATTGGAGGGGTATCTAACCGATAAATTGGGCACCCGCCGGATGGTGTTAATCGGCCTGCTGATTTTGGGGGTGGGGTTCCTCATTTTCTGGCGGGTGGAGAACCTGTGGATGTTCTATCTGGCCTTCATCGTCATGGCGCTGGGTCAGGGTTTGGGAAGCTGGCTCCCTCTGATGACCGGGTTGAACAACTGGTTTATCCGGCGGAGGGCCATGGCCATGGGCTGGGCCAACCTGGGGAGCAGGTTGGGGGCCTTGTTGCTGGTGCCAACTATCGCGTGGGCGGTCAACCCTAATGCGGACCGGTTGGGGTGGGAGCTTACCGCCCTGGTAATGGCGATTATCACCCTGTCGTTGGCCTTCCCCCTTTCGAGAGCTATCCGCAACCGGCCGCCGCCGGCCGCCTTGCCGCCGGACCGGGGCCTGGGCCCGGCCTCTCCAGCCAGGCCCGTCCCGGCCCCGGTCACGCAACGGGACCTTTCCGCGTCGCAGGCCATCCGCACCCCGGCGTTTTGGCTAATAGCGTTCGGGCACGGGTTCACTTCCATGGTGATTTTGGCCATCATGACCCACCTGGGCTTGTTGCTAAAGGACAAGGGGTTTGACGTTGAGACCACCGGCTGGATAGTTTCCGCCTATACCGGGGTCGCCATGATTTTCCAGTTGGTCGGCGGATACCTGGGTGACCGGGCGCCGAAGAACCTGGTGCTCTTCGGGTTTACTTCGATTCAAGCGGCGGCGGTGCTGATTTTGACTTATGCCTCGTCGCTGCCCATGTTTTATCTGTTCGCGGTCCTGTTCGGCGCCGGGTTCGGAGGCAGGAACCCTTTGACCACCGCCATCCGGGGCGAGTATTTCGGCCGGGGTTCTTTTGGGAAAATCTTGGGGTTATCCACCGTGCCCATGAACGTTTTATTGCTGCTCTCGTCGCCCTTCGCTGGTTACATCAGGGATACCACGGGGACTTACACCACCGCGTTCCTGGTGTTGGCCGGTCTAAACTTCTTCGGAGGAGTGTTGTTCCTGTTTGCGCGGCGGCCCCGGGTCAATCCCACGCCAATTGCGCCGGAAACTGCTCAACAACCCGCTTCCCTTTAGGATGGCTGGGAACGGGACGCTGGTTGGACCCACCGAGGCAATCCAGGGAGTTGACAACCAAAACCATCTGGTGGTAGCCTGATTCTATTCCTTTTCCCGTGTTTTGTGACTGTATCAGTAATCAACCATTTATGATACGCAGTATCATAATGAAAAGCGCTAGTCTTCTGGCAGATGAAATGGTCCGGGGGTTGGGAACCGGTTGGTGTACCGAGGCCGCCTTCAGGAACAAGAAAATTGAGGCAGTTTCGTAGAGTGCCGCCCAGCGGGGCCGGCTATTTTTTCGCACAATGGTGATACTACGTCTCAAATAATAAAGTCGTTGATACCGGCCAGGTTCGTTCTGCCCCGGCTCACCGGTCGGCGCGTCGGTGGCACTCAGGTTGGACCGACAGCAGCAATCGCGGTGATGTTGTTCTTCCTTGCCTCCCTTGGTTGCGCCTCTGCCGTTGCTTCCGAAATCCCGCAAACAACTTCTCAGCCCTCCGGTGGGGGGCTCTTAACTGCGGTGCAGTCGTCCCCGGCCGTGGCCCCGATGGAACAACTCC
Source organism: Dehalococcoidia bacterium (assembly GCA_965205495.1). Lineage (GTDB taxonomy): Bacteria > Chloroflexota > Dehalococcoidia > Lucifugimonadales > UBA3495 > CATOSK01. The sequence continues at coordinate 2,022,307 of CBDBHA010000002.1, read as the reverse complement.
CGTCGGCCGCATCGGCCCTGGCGCCGCCGGACCCGTTGGCAGTTGTAGCAACCACTACGGTGCTGGGGGATTTGGTCCGCAATGTGGGCGGCGGCCTGGTTGAGGTTACCGTTATCGTGCCTCCGGGAGCCGATATCCATACCTTCCGGGTAACTCCCTCGGACAGCGTCTCCATCGGTGAGGCCAGCCTGATTGTGTCCAACGGTTTGGGGCTGGACAACTCCTTGGATGGGGTGTTGGCCAGTGCCCGAAAACGTAACGCGGTGCATGTTGTTGCCTCTCAAGGTCTCAATGCTTACCCCTTGAAGGAAAGGTCCCTGACCGGGAAAGGTGGGCACGGACCGGGCGAGGAGTCCGAGGACGAAGAACACGGGGACCGAGAATTTGAGCACGAGGAGGAGTGCGAAGAAGAGGAACGCGGCGAAGAGGGGGGCCACGAGGAAGAAGGGGAGCACGACGGAGAGGATGAGTGCGAAGAAGAGTCCATTGATTCGGAACACCAAGACGGGGACGAACACGACCATTCCCTTGGAGACCCCCATTTCTGGCTGGACCCCATATTGGCCGTCCATTACGTAGAGGGCATCCGCGACGGACTTTCCCGCGCTGATCCGAGAAACGCGGAACGATACTCGGACAATGCCGCCGATTATATTCAACAACTGCGGGACCTGGACCGGGAAATCGCCGGTATCCTGAGCGTAGTCCCGCCGGAACGCCGTTACCTGGTAACCTTTCACGACGCCTACGGATATTTTGGACGGCGGTATGGTTGGCAGGTTTCCGCTTTCGTCCCCAGCGATGCCAGCGACGTAACCCCACGGGCAGTAGCGCGGGTTATCGAGGAGATTCAGGCCGAAGGTATTCCGGCGGTGTTCTCCGAACCCCAGTTCCGCCGCGACGTCATGGAACAGGCCGTCCTTGATACGGGGGTCAACCTGGGGACCATTCACTCCATGGTGAGCGATACCGTTCCAACGTATCTGGACTTGATGCGTACCAACGCCAAGACCCTGGCGCATAATCTGAAATAACGGTGGTCTACGGGTTCAGAAACGGAAAAAGAGGCGCGGCGGCTTTGGGCCGCCGCGCCTCAGCCGATAACGCTGGGGGAAATTCTAGGCGGTGGCTTCGTGCAGTTCCCGTTCCGCCGCGATGGCGATGTGGGAAAGGGTTTCAGCGTAACGGTTGGAGAACAGCCGGCCGATGGACGCGTAGATTTTGATTCCCAGTTCCGGCTCCCGGTAGCAAAGCCCCATAAGTTCGGACCGGGGTATGGCCAGCACTTCCATGTCGGTAAGGGCTTCTCCCGAGGTAACCAGGGTGCCCGAACCCAACAAAGCCGCCAGGGGGAAAGCCTCTCCAGGCCGGGCAATCCGGACCGAAATCTCTCCCACCTCGGAGCGGGTGGTCAGGTGCGCTTCCCCTTCAAGGATGGCGAAAAGGCGGTCGCCGGACTCGCCGCTCAGGCCCATGTTCTCCCCCGCGTTTACCCGTAGGGTTTCGCCCAAGTACATAACCTTGGTGGTCTGCTCGTCCGTTAAGTCTTTGAAAACGTCCACCTGTTTAATAACTCGGGGGTCCAGGTGGGCCGTCGAGCCGGCGCCGTCCTCGTTGGGAGTGTAACCGGCAAGTTCCTGAGTTCCCACCACCTGGACTTCCACCGGGGACTTGCGCTGCACTTCCCGGGCGATGCTACGCTTGATGTGGCGGGCCAGCAGCTTGCGGTCGTACGTGTACATGGCAATGAGGTCGACCGCTTCGGCGTCGGCCACCCGGACGATGCCGTCCGACACCGAGTCCGCTACGGTGACCTCGCAATGCCATTGGGGGGCACCGTCGGCGGTGTTGCGGCGGGCAACGGCGCGGAGGTAGCCCATGGCCTCGTGGCGGTCGGCTTCCTGTTGCTGGCTGCCCAGAATGATATGGCTGCCCACCCGTTGGGTACGGGCCGGCGGAATCACTTGGAGCAGAATGACTTGGCCGTTGGGCTCAATCTGGGCCTGGATGATGTTAAAGGTTTCTTCGGCTTCCCGGGAACCGTCCAGTGGCACCAATACTTTCCCGTACATGTTTCCTCCAAATTGGTGGCCGCCCGGGGCAGGACCGGCGGGGTCAGTTTTTGCTCAACACCGTGCGTACATAAGCCAAGAAGGTCGCGTGGTCCAGGTTGCGGGTCACGAAACCGTCGGCTGTGTCACCCAGCGCCTGGGCCAACCCCTCTTGGCTCCCCCGCCCCACGACCAACACCGGCGCGGCGGTGAGGCAACGGACGGCGCGGAGGACCTGTCGAGTCTGGGCTAAGGAGCGGCCTTGGAAAACCACCACGACGCTGGGCCTTTCCTGGACGATGTGCTTTAACCCGCTAAGGCAGTCTACGGCTTCCGACACCCCGAACTCGGTGCCTTGGAAGGCATCTACAATCTCGAAGCGGCCCTTGTAACTGCCGATGACCAAAGCTTTGGCTGACGTAAACATGACTTTCCCTCCCCACCGGCCTGCCCTGGGAGGGTTAGTCCCCCCAATAAACCACAGGAACAGGACGGCGTCAAGAAATCTCTCTTATTGCTTCGCCTTGCCCGGTCTACTCGTTGGAAGGCGTACCCACCGCTAGGGGAGCTGCCGGGTGGGTGGCCTCGGCTTCTTCGGCCCACCGGGCCGCCATGTGCCGCAACGCCGGCCGGTAGTCATAGGTGTAATACCTGACTCCGGCGCAGGGAACCCAGTAGAACAATGGGTCTACGTCCCGGCTGGCGTTTTCGTCGGTGAAGTCCAAATGTCCGGTGTTAGGAAGGGTTTTCAACACTGTCATCATGCACCTCCAATTTACCTTGGGGACTGCGTTCACCGGCCTTTGACTACATAACGTTTTATTTACTCTGGGAATATATTCTATCCTGCGAGGGTTTGTCAACGGTTTTAGCTATTGTGAAAGAATTATCAAATTGGTTTCGTAACCAGATGTGATAAAAATCACAAAAGAAGAAGCAATAAGGCGAATTGTGACGCATTTCACGGAATGTTGCGGAGTTGCAAAGTCCCGTTGTCTTCTGCCCGGGAGAGAGCAAACCTTACCTGACGGAAGCCTGGAGGAACCACCGCCGCGCGAGGAAAAAAACAGGGGAGGGGTCAGAAGCCGGGTTGGGGTTGGAACCGCCAGGGGCGCGCCCGCTCCAGTTGCCGGATTTCGGCGGCGGAGGTGATGGGCGCCAGACACATTCCCCCCATGCAGGCGTAGAGGGCAGGGCTCCGATCCAACCCAAACCCCAGGGCAGTTATGTGGTCTTTATCACGGGAGGAGTCGAGAAGCTGGGTAATCCGGTGGGGGGCGTAGATTTTTTGCGCTGCCTGCCACAACCGCTGGGCGTCGGCGCCCCGGGAATCAGCTACGACTACCAGGTGGACCGGACCGTTGGAAAGGAGGTCCCACGCCCGGGCCCAGGCTGATCCCGCCGGCAGGAACAACCGCTCTTCGTCTTCCTCCATTCGGTGCGAGGCGTGGGAACCCAGATAGCTTCTGCGGGGGACGATTTCTCGGAATGCCTCCAGGCCGTTCCGAGCCCGGGCCAAGAAATCGTCTTCTCCGGTCTGCCAATGGAGCTCGATCAACGCTTCTGCCAGCAATGAGTTTTCCAGCAAAGACCGTTCCTGCTCCAGGGAACCGGCGGCCGCGCCCGGAACGTTCCCGACGTCGTAAAACCCACCGCCCGGCGCACCAAACAGGTCTTGGGCCGTTTTCGCTATAGCGCGGGCCCGCTCCAAGTCCCGCGGTTGGCCGCCCGTCTGATAAAGGGAAAGCATGGCCCGTAGAAACCATACCTGGTCGGCCAGGACTGGGACTCCCGAGGCGCTTTCGGCGGCGACGTGGGCGAAGCCTTCTTCCGCGGACCAGGAACGCTCCCATAACCGTTGGAGCAACTGGGACCCGCTCCGGCCATATTCGGCCCTTCCCAGTACGGCGGAAGCTTTCAGCAAGGTTTCGGCGGCCAGGGCGTTCCAGCCGGTGTAAAAGACCCGGTCGATGGGAGGCTTTTCCCCCGCCGCCCGGTCTTTCCAGGGCAGTTGGTAATACTCCTCGATGGCGTCCTGGCTGGACCAAAACAGTTCCCCGGCCGGGTCCCAAAGGGTGTCCATCATGTAACTGATGACCCCTTCCGCAGTTTCCCGGTAGGCCCTTTTCCTGGTGACTTGAAAAGCTTCCAAGTAGGTCATGGCCAGGTTGGCGTTGGTGACCAGCATTTTTTCGTAATGGGGAACTTTCCAGTCCCGGGACACGGAATAGCGGAAGAAACCCTGTTCGTTGAAGTCGTAAATGCCGGCCCGCATCCAGGTCAGTGTCTTTTCCACCCGTTCCAAGAGTCCCCGGTCGCCGGAACGGCCGTTCCGGGCCAACAAAAGCCGCAGTCCTTCCCAGGGCGGCTGCTTGGGTTCCACTCCGAATCCGCCGTAGTCCTGGTCGTAAAGCTGGTCCAACCGGTCCAGCACCGCCTGGAGAGGTTCCTGGTCATCGCTCCGGGCAGGATCGGTTTCTGCGGCTGAAGGGGGTTCCTGGGCAACGGCAGGTTGAGCCTGCCCGGATAGCACCGATTCCAAAACGCCCATCATCTGGTCCGGCGGCGTGTAGATACGCCCGGTCAACAACTCCCCGGCGCCGGTGAGGAACACGAAGGAAGGGAAACCTCCCTGGTTGTAGCGGCGGGAGAGATCGGGGCGGCGGTCCACGTCCACCGCCACGGGAATGAAACGGGAGTTGATGACCTCGATCACCCGGGGGTCGGAATAGGTGGTCTGGTCCATGACGTGGCACCAGTGGCACCAGGTGGCGGTGAGGGTAAGGAGAACGTGCTTGTCCTCGCGTTGGGCGTCCTCGAAGGCCGATTCGTCCCAATCCCGCCAGGCAATTCGTTCCGTTGGTGTGGTATTGCTCATCAGCCGTTCATCTCCCGTGGATTATGGTGGGGTTTACTCCTGTTTGAGGGTGGGGGCCAACCACTCCGGGCCCGTTGGGGTTCTCGATATACTCGGGCCACCGGTGATTCGGAGCCCCTGGAAGAACATCGAGGCGCCGGAAGGGCGAAGCAATTCTTGCCGGATTCCCGGACGTTGGCAACCCGGTGCGATTTATGGAGCATTCTTGGGGGATTAACAGGAAATTTACCTCGGTGTAATCTGGCGGAAACATTCCCCTGCCAACATGAGGCAACGGCCCGTTTCCGCGTTTGCCGCCGTTGCGCGCGGCGGACCTCCTGGGAGTTTAACATGCAGCTTAAACCGGACCGGCTGGTCGGACGGGAAGCCGAGCCCATCCGAGTCCTCCTGGTGGGGGAGCGGTGGGAACAAGTCGCGCCGGTTATCGAGGCGTTGTCCAACCAGGGAAGCTTCCGGTTTTCCAGGCCAATTAAAGAGTCTGAGTTCACCGGCATTAAAGCCGCCAACCAGAATGGCGCCCCCTCGGTGATCACCGTGGGACCCGACGTGGACACTCGGGGCCTGGACCTGGGGTTGGACCAACGGCGGGACCGGGAAAATCCACCTCCGTTGTTGGCCTGCATCACCCATGAAGGGTTGGAAAGCGCCGGGCTTTACGAAGACGCCGACGATTTTCTGGTGGTCCCATGCAGCGCGGCGGAGATGGGGATGCGGCTCCGCCGGTTGGCACTGAAAAGCCTGGACGACGGCGCGGCGCCGGTCCTGACGGTGGGGGACATCAGCCTGGACCTTACCACCTACCAGGTGACCGTGGGCAATGTGCGGGTCGGCCTGGCCTGGCTGGAGTTCCAATTGCTCAAGTTCCTGATGGAAAACGTGGACAAGGTATTTTCCCGGGAACAACTGCTGGCGAACGTCTGGGGCGTGGAAAGCTTCGGCGGCACCCGCACCGTGGACGTCCACATCCGCCGCCTGCGAAACAAGGTAGAGATTCACGGTCACACCTATTTCCGCACCGTCAAAAACGTCGGTTATGGAATGACTTTGCCCAGCTAACCCGCTGGCGATTTCCCCTTTTCGGGCTTTTGCCTCTTTGGAACTTCCCCTTTTTGCTGCCCCCTTTAATCCTCCTCCGGGAAATTGGTCAGACCATTGGAAACAATAACGTCACAAATTGTTTTCCTACCCGTTACTCCGGCGTAATCAGTTGGCAAAACCGGCGGGCTAACTTGGTAGCAACGGAAACCGGATAGTTGCTGCGAAGAAATTGCCTGCTGATACCGAAATTAAATTAACCCCCACCCACTGCCCCTATTGCGCCTTCCAGTGCGGGATGCTGCTGAAGGTTGGGGCCGACGGGCCCGAAGTTGTGCCGGACGAGTCGTTTCCGGTGAACAAAGGCGCGCTGTGCATCAAGGGCTGGACTGCTTCCCAAACCCTGACCCACCCCGACCGGCTAAGGGCACCCTTGGTACGCAATGCGGCGGGTGACCTGGTCGAGGCTTCCTGGGAAAAGGCCCTTGCCAAGATTGCGGAGGCTTTCCAACAGACCCAAGGGGCCTACGGGAAAGACGCTGTAGGCATCTTCGGCGGCGGGTCGCTGACCAATGAAAAATCTTACCTGCTGGGAAAATTCGCCAGAGTAGCCCTCGGCACCTCCAACATCGATTACAACGGCCGCTTCTGTATGTCCTCCGCGGCGGCGGCCGGGATTCGGGCGTTGGGGGTTGACCGGGGGCTGCCCTTCCCCCTGGAGTCCATCGCTCGGGCCGAGACCATCCTGTTGGTGGGCGGGAATCCCGCCGAGACCATGCCTCCCATGATGCAGTATTTCGAGGCCCAGCGGCAGAACGGAGGCCGCCTCATCGTCGCCGACCCCCGGGCCACCGTCACCGCTCAATCCGGTGACTTGCACCTCCGGCTCACGCCCGGCTCCGACGCCGCCCTGGCCAATGGGCTGCTCCATATCCTTATTAACGCCGGCTTATGCGATGACGACTACATCAGGAACCGGACCGAGGGTTTTGACGAGCTTAGAGGGGTGGTCGCCACCTACTGGCCGGAACGGGTTGAACGCATAACGGGCGTTCCCGAAGCCCAGTTAATTCAAGCGGCCTATATGTTGGGCCGGTCCCGGTCCGCAATGGTGCTAACGGGAAGGGGTCCCGAGCAGCAATCGCAAGGCGTCAACAACGCCCTGTCGTTTATCAACCTTGCCCTGGCGTTGGGGTTGGTGGGGAAAACCAACTCCGGCTACGGGTGCCTCACCGGGCAGGGCAACGGGCAGGGCGGCCGGGAACACGGGCAAAAGGCCGACCAACTGCCCGGGTACCGCCTCATCACTGACCCGGCGGCCCGCGAGCACGTGGCCAACGTCTGGGGAGTCCCGCCGGAGAGACTGCCGGGCCCCGGCAAGTCGGCTTTTGAGCTGTTGGACTCTCTGGGTCAGGAAGGCGGCGTCCGCGCGCTGCTGGTCTTGGGTTCCAACGTGGTGGTCTCCGCGCCCCAGTCCCGACGCATACGGGAGCGGGTTGAGTCCTTGGATTTCCTAGTAGTGGCGGACTATTTCCTGTCCGAGACCGCTCAACTGGCCGACGTAGTCCTCCCCTCCGCCCAATGGGCCGAGGAGGACGGCACCATGACCAACTTGGAAGGCCGCGTCATTCGCCGGAACAAGGCCTTCGCTCCGCCCGAAGGGGTGCGCACCGACCTGGAAATCATTGAGGATTTGGCCCGGGAATTGGGGAAAGGCGAGCACTTTTCTTATGACGGAGTGGAGCCGGTTTTCAACGAGTTGGCCAGGGCCAGCGCCGGCGGTCCCGCCGATTACTCGAGGATGAGTTACGAAAAAATCGACGCCAATCAGGGTGTCTTTTGGCCCTGCCCGGCTGTCGACCACCCGGGGACTCCACAACTGTTCGCCGACGGGTTTCCCACGGCCACCGGACGGGCAAAGTTCCACCCGATCCGGCATCAGGCTCCGGCGGAAAAGCCCGACGACGAATTCCCTCTGTTCCTTACCACCGGACGGGTCTTGGCCCAATACCAGTCCGGTACCCAGACCCACCGTGTTCCCCAGCTCAACGAGATGGCAGACGGTCCGCTGGTGGAAATCAACCCGGCCACCGCCGAACGGTACGGCCTGGGCGACGGTGACCCGGTGACCCTGGCAACCAGGCGGGGAACGGCCAATTTCCGGGCCAAGCTGACACCGGGAATCCGTCCCGACACCTTGTTCGCGCCTTTTCACTGGGGCGGCAAACAGTCGGCCAACCGGTTGACCAATCCGGCCCTGGACCCAACCAGCAAGATGCCTGAGTTCAAAGTTTGCGCGGTCCGTATCGAACCACAACCCTGACCTTGGAGGGGTGAGAGATGTCTACAAACAACGCCTGGTGCTAATCGGAAACGGCATGGCCGGCGGCAGGTTCGCCGAAGAGGTGATTGCCCGCGGCGGTACCGACGTTTACGACATTGTGATGTTTGGCGAGGAGGAGCAGGGCAACTACAACCGGGTGCTTCTATCGGGCGTCTTGGCCGGTTCCCACAACCCCGACGATATTTTCATCAATCCGGTGTCCTGGTACGAAGCCAACGGCATCAAGCTCTATTCCGGGGTCCGGGCGGGCTGGATCGACCGAATTAGCCAGTCGGTTTACGCGCCCGGTGGAATCTCCGAGCCCTACGACAAGCTGGTTATCGCCACCGGCAGCAGCTCTTACGTTCCTCCCATGGCCAACCTGTTCACCGAAGACGGCGCGTTCAAGCCAGGGGTCTTTGTCTTCCGGTCGCTGGACGACTGCCGCCAGATTATGGATTACACCAACTCCGCCACTAAGGCCGTGGTTATCGGGGGCGGTCTGCTGGGGCTGGAAGCAGCCCGCGGGTTGCTGGGTATGGGCCTGGAAGTCCACGTAGTCCATCTGAACTCCTACCTGATGGACACCCAACTGGACCAGGACTCCGGCGGAATGTTGAAGCGCGAAATGGAAGCCCTGGGCATCGAAATCCACCTGGAGACCCTGACGACCACCATCCTGGGCAACGGCCACGTCACGGGAGTTGGTTTCCGGGACGGGGAGACTCTGGACTGCGACATGGTGGTTCTGGCCGCCGGAATCCGGCCCAACGTGGACCTGGCGAAACAGGCCGGACTCCAGGTGCAGCAGGGCATCGTCATCAAAGACGACCTATCCTGCCGGAACGACCAGGACGTGTTTGCCATTGGTGAGTGCGCCCAGCACCGGGGCCGCCTGTACGGGACCATCGCTCCGGTCTGGGAGCAGGCCGGGATTTTGGCGGACCGGTTGACCGGCCGCAACCCGGACGCCAGCTACCGGGGTTCCCGGGTCTCCACCAAGCTCAAGGTCATGGACATCGACCTGGCGGTGATGGGAGACAAGGAGCTGCTGTCCGACGGCGACGAGTTGGCCCATTACAGCGAGCCAAAGCGGGGCGTTTACAAGAAGCTGATTATCCGGGACGGCAAGCTGGCCGGCGCCATTCTTTTGGGCGACGGCATGGCTTCTCCCGGCGTTATCCAAGCGTTTGACCGCCAGGACGAACTGCCGGTCAACCGTTCGGAGCTAATCTTCCCCCGCACCGGCTGGGGCAAACCCCTGGATGTGTCCCAACTGCCCATTACCGCCCAAATTTGCACCTGCAACGGGGTTTCCAAGGGCCGGATCGCCCAGGGGCCGTTTTCAACGGCCAAGACACCCTGCAAGCCGTTTGCGCCGCCACCCGGGCCGGCACCGGCTGCGGCACCTGCAAGCCCGAGGTCCAGGCGGTGCTGGAGTTGGCTATCGGTGGTGGTATCGGCGGCTCGCCGGACCAGCAATCGCCCGATCCCTTGGAGTCGGTCTGGCTCAGCCTAAACTAACCTTCGGCATCAACGTCTGGATTGGAGACAGGGCATGAACAAGATTGAGGAATACAAGGCGGAAAAGGACGGGCTGGACATCCTGCAGGACATCCCCCGCTACGCCGAAGAAGGCTGGGAAGCCATTACCGACGGCGATAAAGAGCGCCTCAAGTGGGTGGGGCTATTCCTGCGGCGCCAGACCCCCGGCTACATGATGATGCGGATTCGCATTCCCAACGGCATGACCAACTCGAAGCAATTGAGGGTTATAGGAGAGATTGGCGAGGAGTACGGCAAAGGCTTTGTCGACATTACCACTCGCCAACAAATCCAGCTCCGGTGGTACACCATCAACCAGGTGCCCGAGATTTGGCGGCGGTTGGAAGAGGTCGGGCTGCTGTCCCTCCAGACCGGCATGGACAACATCCGCAACGCGGTGGGCTGTCCGGTGGCCGGACTCACCGCCAACGAGGTGCTGGACGCTTCGCCGGCGGTCCACGAGTTCACCGAGGCGTTCGTTGGAGATAGGGCCTACACCAACCTGCCCCGAAAGTTCAACGTCACCATCACCGGATGCCTGGATAACTGCACTCATGGCCCAACCCAAGACATTTCGTTGACTCCGGCGGTCAAGGAAATCAACGGCGTTCCCGTGGCCGGGTTCAACGTGGCGGCGGGCGGGAAACAGGGCTCCGGCGGGTTCCGGCCCGCTTCACCCTTGGACGTTTTCGTCACATCGGCCCAGGCCTCCCAGGTTTGCAGCTTGATCACCTTCATCTTCCGGGACCACGGCTCTCGGGAGGCCCGCAACAAGAGCCGCCTGGCCTTCCTGATTGATGATTGGGGCGTAGAAAAGTTCCGGGAGGAATTGGAACGCCGCGCAGGTTACCCCCTGTTGACCGCCGGCCAAGACCAACCCCTGGCCGGGCCCACCGACCACGTTGGAATCTTCCCCCAAAAACAGGACGGGTTGAACTTTGCCGGACTGGTGGTGCCGGCGGGCCGGATTACCAGCGCTCAACTGCTGGAAGTGGCCCGATTGGCCGACGCCTACGGCAATGGCGAGGTCCGGTTGACCCCCGGCCAAAACCTGATTATTGCCAACCTTCCCGACGGAAAGTTGGAGGCGTTCCAAGAAGAACCCCTCCTGGAAGAACTTTCCTGCGATCCTTCGCGAATCATGGCGGGTGTGGTTAGCTGCACCGGCATCGACTATTGCCACTTCGCTCTCATCGAAACCAAGGATTTGGCCGTCAAGACTGCCAACACCTTGGAACGGGCCCTGGGCAACACCGGCCCCATAACCATGCACTGGTCAGGTTGCCCCAACGCCTGCGGCAACCACACCGTCGCCGATATTGGGCTCTTGGGCCGCCGTGCCCGGGTAGACGGAAAAATCATCGACGCGGTCGACATCACCCTGGGCCAAAAATTCGCGGGCGCCATCGATAGCGCCGGTACCTTGGAAAACGTTCCTTGCGACGAACTCCCCAGCGTCTTGGAGCGGATCGTCACCGCCAACCAAGCCCTGGCCCATTAGTCAAGAAAGGACGGGAATCATGGCAGCCACACGCACAGCGGCAGGAGAATCCAAGGCAACCCGCATTGGGTTATTCAGCGTCGCCAAACCCCACATGCGGGCCTTTCACATGACCTGGTTCGCCTTCTTCCTGGCTTTCTTCGGTTGGTTCGGCATCGCTCCCCTGATGGCGTTGGTGCGGGACGACCTGGGCCTGACCAAGACCCAAATCGGCAACACGATCATTGCCTCGGTAGCCATCACCATCATAGCCCGCCTGATGATTGGCTGGCTTTGCGACCGTATCGGCCCCCGCCTGGCCTACAGCGGGTTGCTAATCATCGGTTCCATTCCGGTAATGTGCATCGGCCTGGCCCAAAATTACGAGACCTTCCTGCTGTTCCGCCTGGCCATCGGTGTTATCGGAGCCTCCTTCGTAATTACCCAATACCACACCTCGTTGATGTTCGCTCCCAACGTAATTGGCACTGCCAACGCCACCACTGCCGGTTGGGGCAACCTGGGCGGCGGCGTAACCCAAATGGTCATGCCCTTGGTGCTTGCCCTCGTGTTGATGTTGGGAGTTGGCGAAACCCTGGGGTGGCGGGTGGCCATGGTGGTGCCCGGACTGGCCCTGTTTTTCACTGGGTTCGCCTACTTCTTCTTGACCCAAGACTGTCCCGATGGAAACTATTGTTCCCTGCGGGCCGCCGGACAGATGGACCCGGCGGCGTCGCCTAAGGGGTCTTTCTGGGAGGTGGCCAAGGACCACCGGGTCTGGGCCTTGTTCGTCATCTACGGGGCCTGCTTCGGCATCGAATTGACCATTAACAACGTGGCTGCGCTTTATTACCACGACCGCTTTGGTCTAAGCATCGGCGTTGCCGGCCTCATCGCCGGACTCTATGGCACGATGAACATCTTCGCCCGCACCCTGGGGGGCGTTCTGGGTGACAAGTTCGGCATCAAGTTCGGGCTGCGGGGACGGGTCATGTTCATGGGCACGGTCTTGGCCTTGGAGGGGCTGGCGCTGGTCCTCTTTTCCCAAATGGCGTCCCTAGTCATTGCCGTGGGGACCATGATGATCTTTGCCCTCTTCGTTCAAATGTCCTCAGGCGCCACCTACTCGGTGGTCCCCTTCATCAACCGCAAGGCTTTGGGTACGGTGGCCGGTATCGTCGGGGCCGGCGGCAACGCCGGGGCGGTGGCGGCAGGATTCCTCTTCCGCGTGGAAACCCTGAGTACCGAGGGGGCCCTCCTGGTGCTTGGAATTGGCGTTTTTCTGGTGGCTCCGCTGTGTTTCCTGGTGCGGTTCTCGGCCCGGGTTGAAGCCGCTGAGAAAGACAACATGGAGCGGGCGTTGCGGGCCCGCCAGGCTGGGGATGCCGAGTTGGCGCCGGCGCCCGGCGACTAGGACTCCCGACAAGAACTTACCGTTTCCGGCGCATCCCACCTTTCAGAGCGGCGCAACTTCGAGGGTTGCGCCGCTGCCCGTTGGTCAACCTTACTTTTGGTCCCGCCCCAGGTTAGAATCAATGGGGCATCGCCATCTATTCCGTTGCCTTCCTCGGATTATCCGAGGAAGTCTGGCCGTGGTGGCGCAAAAACCGAGGAGGGAGCGCTATGAAACTGGCGTTATATGGCGATTTTCGTTTGGGGGTTATTGAAGGAGACCGGATAAAGGACGCTATGGGAGCATTGGAAGGGATGAGCTTCCGCCGTCCCCAAGACCTGATTGAAGAAGTCATACTCCAGTGGGATGAGATGAAACCCAAAATCCTGGAGGCCATCTCCGGTCAAGAGGGCCTTCCCCTGGAGGGTGTTAGGTTGCGGCCTCCCGTGCCCCGGCCGCCCAAGCTGATTTGCGCCGCCGTGAATTACCTGGAGTTCGGTCAACGCCATCCGGCGGTGTTGGACGCTTTCTTGAAGTCTCCCTCCGCGGTCATCGGCCAGGGCGATACCTGCGAACTCCCGCCCGCTCCGGCGGCCATTTTCCACCATGAGCCGGAGTTGGCCTTCGTCATTGGGAAGACGGCAAAGAACGTTACCCAAGAGGAGGCGTTGTCCCACGTTTTCGGTTATACCAATTTCCTGGATATGTCGGCCCGGGGTTTGCAGGGAGCGGTGGGCAACAGCTTTTTCCTGGGCAAGTGCTGGGACACCTTTGCGCCCATGGGCCCGGCCTTGGTCACCGCCGACGAGATCGACGACCCCCAGAACCTGAGAGTCAGACTCTGGAACAATGGAGATGCCCGTCACGACTTTCCCACCAGCGACATGGCCCACAAAATCCCCGAATTGATTTCGGAGTTTTCCAAAGTAACGACACTCGAACCCGGCGACGTGATTGCCACCGGCGTAAACCATCAGCAAATTGGTCCGGTGCAGGATGGGGATTCGCTCCGCATGGAAATCGAAGGCCTGGGACCGGCCCTAATCATCTCCATTTCTGACCCTTCCGGCCGCGAGTGGCCCCGGGGAATCGACAACGAATTTGCGGCCCGGGTCTTCGCCGGCGCGCCGGTCAACCCGTAAACGCCCAGGGAGGTAGGGAGCTATCAACCAGCCCAATCCCTCGGCAACGCCCGTCCAATTCGGCCTGTTCGATTGGATTGAGTGGGACCGGTTGCCCGCCAACGAGATTTACGAGCAGCGCCTCAAGATGCTGGAGTACGCCGACGGCCAGGACTTCTTCTGCTACCACCTGGCCGAACACCACATAACTCCGCTCAGTATCGCCCCGTCTCCCGGGATGTTTCTGGCGGCGGCGGCCCAACGGACCAAACGCATCAGGCTGGGCCCCCTGGTCTACCTGCTCCCCTTCTACAGTCCCCTTCGATTGCTTCACGAGGTCTGCATGTTGGACCACTTGAGCAACGGCCGGCTGGAGTTGGGGGTGGGCCGTGGAATTGTTCCCATGGAAGCGGAGCGGTACAACGTGGACCTGGAGCAGAGCTGGGACATGTTCCGGGAAGGCTTGGACGTGCTGCTCACCGGTTTCACCAGCGAGACCCTCAACTACCACGGCAAGTATTACCAATACGAAGACGTCAAACTCTGGCAGCATCCCCTCCAAAATCCTTACCCGCCCCTTTGGTACGCCAGCAACAACATTGAGACCGTGCCGTGGATGGCCCGGCACGGTTTCAACACCAGTACCGTCTTCGGACCCGCGGCGGAATCGATGCCCCATTTTGACCGGTACAACCAGGTCTTCCAGGACCATCAGAAGGACCCCAACCGCCTCAACGCCCATGTTCCCATCCCCAAACTGGGACTGACCCGCCACGTCTATATCGCCCCCACCGACGCCGAGGCGGTCCAGGAATGCCGCGCGGCCTTCAACGCCTGGTTTAACAACATCAACTACCTTTGGGAACAGGCGGGGTCGGACCGGTTGGACTTCATCCGCGACTTTGATGACCTCTTGGCCAAGGAAATAGTCATCGCCGGGTCGCCGGAAATAGTGCGGGAGCAGGTCCTACGGACAGTGGAAGAAGGCGGAATAAATTACTTCTGCGGCATCTTCGCTTTCGGGGACATCCGGTTTGAAAAGGTGATGCGGTCCCTGGACTACTTTGTCAAGGAAGTTATCCCGGCGTTCCGCTGAAAACCTCACTTATTCAATGGCCCAGATTCAATGGCCCAAAGTCGGGCGGGGGCACCCTCCGGCGGGAGGCGGCTTCGTAAGACGAAGCAATTTCCAGTAGCAAGTCCTCCTTGCCAGGCTCGGCGCGGAAGACCAGCGAAAAAGGCAGGCCCGGGGCGGGAAGCTCTGTCGGGGTTTCCGACTGGACCGATTCATAAACCGTGCGGTCTTCGCTGAGCTTGAAGACCGGGTCGTAGACCGTGGTGACGTATCCGGCGGGCACCAAAACCTCGGTCAGGCCGGCGTTGGGACCATTTTGCGACTCCAAGCGTAAATTACCGCCCCGTCCGTGTTGGTTGGCGCCGCCAATCTTGGCGGGAGGGTACGGGGTATGCAGGCGGACCAGGGCGTCGAGATGGTTTTCCAAAATCACCATCATGTCCACCCGCCGCAGCAACTCCCGCAGCATGATGCGCTCGTTAACCCCCTGGCGGTCACCCAGAGGGTTCCGCATGTCGGTCACTTCTTCCCAGTTCTTGAAGGCTGCCCGCTGGTCATCTCCCCAGAACTTGGAGCGCGCGTTCAGCGAGGGGAAGTCCACCAAGGTTTCCTCGAAGCCCAGTTCCCGCCAATCCGCAGCCCTTCGGGAAAGGTATTGGGGAATGTGATACCGGAAGGCCAGAGCCAGCTCCTGCTGTTGGATGGTGGGGAGGTCCAGATTGGCGGGGGCTGGGACCCGTTCATCGGCCAGGGCCACAAAATAGTCTATGGGTTGCATCGTGCCCGCGCCGAATACCTTGCCGGGCATGAACTCGGTTGGTACGATGAATCGGGCAAAATCCGGGAAAACCGGTTGACCATCGGGCCGAAGGCGGAACAGCAATTCGGGCATGAACACGGGGACCAAACGGGCAATGGCGCGGCGGAAGCCGGTTTTCATTGGTTCGATGTCCGGGTCCGGCTGCCACAACGGGTCCGACGATTCCACCAACTCCGCTCCCAAATGGCGTCCCAAGACCTGCTTAATCTCGCGGGCGGCGGCGGAGACTATGGGGGTTTCGGTGATGGACCCGGCGGGATAGACCATTGACTCACGGATGATCCCAATGCGCTTCCCGGCCAAAGACCCGGCGCAGCCCGACTGGCGGGTGTGGCTGGAGTAGGGTGTCGAGATTTGGGAAGACCTGGGGACCGTGGTAAAAGGGTCCCTGGGGTCGTAATAGCCCTCTGCCGGGTCTTTCAGGGCGTCCAAGACCTTGGCGCAGTCGGTCAACGTCCGGCAGTGGATACCGCTGCGGTCGCAGTAGATGTCGGCCCCGATAGCCCCGCCGTTAAAACCCAGCAGCGACTTGTGGGGGAGAATCAACGCGATGGAGTTGTGGTTGGCGGGCCCCCGGGTGGACGCCCGAGTTTCTTCTCCCAGGCTGGCCATGACCAAGTTAGCACTCACGGAAAGGGCCGAGCCGGAACTGGAACCCAGGGAAGCCGAGCGGGTGGTGTCGTAGGGGTTGGAGGGATTCCCGCCCCAGGTGCTGCGCTGGTAACCCAGGACCGAGGGCAATACCTTGTCCGGCCGGTGCCGCCCGCCGGGGTCGCCCGCGCGGCCGTTGTACTCGGTGTTGACCGCTTTGGCGAAGATTATCGCTCCTTTGTTGCGGAGTTGTGCCACCAGCGCATGGTCCCTGGCGGGAAAATCAATGTCGTAAGCCGCGTCGCCGCCCCCGGTGGAGCGCATATCCTTGGTGTCGAAAGGGTCCTTAAAGGAAAAGACCACCCCGTACATGGGCATGGCTTCCAGGTCGGGGCTGCTCCCATTGGCGGCGTCCAATTCCGCGGCCCGCTCCAAGGCGTCGGGAAAACGCCGGAAATGTTCGCATACCGGCGGCGCTCCCGGGGGCAGGGGGCCTTGGGACGGATGCCGGTCGTATTCACCGGCGCAGGTGACGGAGCGTTCACCGCGCAGGTTTAGGGTCGCCAGGGCGTTGACCTGACCGGCGTTGGGAATGCCGGCAATCATGCCAAACTGCTGTACTACATTGGGGTCCGAGGCGGTGGGCTCCATCCGGCCGTACTCCAATGGGGGCCCGTGGTACTGGTCCAGGTCTGGCAGGAGGGAACGGGCGGATACCGTCTCCGTTGGGAACCGCAGCGGTTCGCCCTCGCGGACCGTGCCGAAGGACTCGGGCACCGGGCCGCCGTCCTCGGTGACCAACATGCTGGCCACCCCGTTGTAGGCCTTTACCCGGTCGATGTAACGCTGCACCACCTCAACCAGGGTGATTTGTCCCGCTTTTATGGCTGCCTGAAGTTGTTCTATCGTCGCTTCTTCCAACTGGAAGACCTGGCCGTTTCCCGCCGGTTGGTCCGACATTCAGCAACTCCTTCCGCCCATTTTCCCGGTTTGGTGGAATCAATACCGGTTCATCAACTCTTCCAGGTGTTGTTTCACCTGGGGCCAATCGTCGTCAACAAAACCGAACACCACCGTGTCCCGGTGGGTGCCGTCCCGCCGGATGCGCTGCTTGCGGACAATTCCTTCCTGTACCGCGCCCAGCCGCTCCACGGCCCGCCGGGAACGGCTGTTGTTCACGTCTACGGTCAGGCCCACCCGCAGCGCTCCCAGGTCTTCGAAGGCGTGTTTAAGCAGCAGGTACTTGCACTCGGTGTTGATCCCGGTCCGTTGGTAAGCGACGCCGTACCAACTCGCTATCTCCAGGGTGCGGTGCGGGCGGTTGATATTGGCGTATCCGGTGGACCCGGCGAACTTGCCGTCGGCCTGGCTAATGACCGCGAAGGGGAGCCGCAGCCCCGTCGAATAGTCCGCCAAACGCCCCTCGATCCAGTGGGCCGCTTCATACACGCTGGTCGGGGCGGGAACGGCGAAGAAGTCCCAGATGGACTCATCCTGGGCCACCTCCAACATGGCCGGGGCATGGTCCAAGGTCAATGGTTCCAGGCGGGCCACCTTGCCTGCCAGGTTTAAGGGTTGTG
Source organism: Dehalococcoidia bacterium (assembly GCA_965205495.1). Classification (GTDB taxonomy): domain Bacteria; phylum Chloroflexota; class Dehalococcoidia; order Lucifugimonadales; family UBA3495; genus CATOSK01. The sequence continues at coordinate 2,004,415 of CBDBHA010000002.1, read as the reverse complement.
GGTCAAAATTGGCCTGCGCCGCCATTACGCACCTCCCCAAGAACGTTTCCAACCATTATACCGGGCCCCGGGGGTTACCCCACAACTCGGCCTGACTTCCCGGTGGCCCGCCAAGCGGGACCGGTGTCTCCAAGGGCCGATGGGACGCCTTGACGCTGCTGGGCCCGCCCACTATCCTCATTGTCACCGGGCCCCGGCTGCCGTCCGTTGATTTCCCTCCGGCATTCCGGCGCCACAAACTCGACGCGAGGAGTAGCGGCATGAAGCTGCGAATAATGTCCCCCGCCGCGCAGCGGGTAGATTTCAAAGTCCCTCCGGCGCCCCGTTTGTCCGATTTTCACGGCAAGACCATCGGGCTCTACAACAATATGACCGGCGGCGCCGACGTCGCGGTGGACCGGGTCGCCCTGCGCCTCAGCGAGCGTTATCCCAACCTTAAATTTGAACGCTACGGGGGCGATCTCCGCTCGGGACGGCCCACTCTCAGCCGCGGCGTGCATATTGACGATGAAGAGGCTGACCGTATCGCCGGGGAAGTCGATGCCATGGTCGGCGCCACGGCCCATTGAGGCGGCTGCACGTCGTGGCTTGCCCACGACATGGTAGCAATGGAAAAGGCGGGTATTCCGGTGGTTGGGATTGCCGCCCAAAGTTTCTCCCGGGCCTGGCAGTCTTGCGTCGACGGCTGGGGCCAGCCCAACACCCCCTTCGTGGTCATCCCCCACGCGACCACCGGGCAGCAACCCGATTTCATTAACCGGATGGTGGATGAGCAGATTGACGGTATCGTCCAGGCCCTCACCACCCTGTCACCGTCCCGAGGGCCAATTAACGGTTCCACAAATGGGTCAACGTCGGAGACTTTCACCGTAGAACTGGACTCCACACCCGAGGGTCTGGACGCGGTGAACCGTTTCCTGGCCGAACGGGACTGGAGCGACGGGATCCCGGTTATGCCCCCGACTCCGGAAGCCGTGGAGGCCATGCTCAAAGGTACCAAGCGGGCTCCCCAGGACGTCGTGATGGTTATGGAGCCCGGGTTCGGTCTCGCTACGGTGGAGAAAATCGCTATCAACGCGGTGATGGCCGGTTGCCGCCCCGAACAATTTCCGGTGCTGTTGGCCGCCATCGACTGCCTGGCCAAGCCGGAAATGAACCACCGGGACATGCAAGTTTCCGGGCATACCGAGGCTCCCCTGATTCTGGTCAACGGCCCCATCGCCCAGCGGGCCGGCATCAACTTCGGCACGTCGGCCATGGGCCCGGGCGTGATCAACTCCGCCAATACTGCTATTGGGCGGGCCCTGCGCCTCTGCCTGATCAACATTGGCTACTGCAAGGCCGGTACCGGCGACCCCAACTTCATCGGCCTGCCCACCAAGTTCGGCATGTGCATCGCCGAAAACGAGGAGCTAAGCCCCTGGCAGCCTTACCACGTCGATTTGGGCTACGACTGGGAGGAAAGCGCGGTTACCGTCATTACCGTAACCGGCCCCACCGACATTTTGGACTCCGGCTCCCGCAGCCACCTGGACACCCTGAATAACATCGCTTCCATGATGTTCTATCCCAACGCCGGCAACGGTAGCTGGCTGCGAGGCCGCCAGTCTGCCCAGGTCGGCCACACCAACCAGCGGGTCTCCTACCAGGGCCCGTACCACCCGATCATCCTCAGCCCGTCCCGCGCCGTGATTTTGAACGAGGCCGGAATGAGCAAGCGCGACGCCCAGGAATGGCTGCACGAGAATTGTCGAGTTCCTTTGCAGTCCGTCCTTAGCGGGCGGGGCGTTCCCAAGGACGAAGCGGGAAATTGGACTAACCATCCGGAGTTGCAGTACCTGGAGCAGGACCCCGAAGCCATGATTCCGGCCCTGGAAAGTCCGGACCAGTACCTCCTCTTTGTCACGGGAGGCACCACCCACTACGCCAACTTCTTCTATGGCACCTACGGCATCGCCACCTCTTCGGTGGAGGAAGTGTAGATTCCCAGCCGCTTTTTGTAGCACATTCCGCATCTCGTTTGGCCCCGGTCTAAACCGGGGCCAACTTTTTACTGACAGTTGGGGGGTGCGGGGGGCCCCGGCCCCTGTGCTAAACTTAGCCCATGTCCCTTGCCCGCTTTCACCCGGTAATCCAGCGGTGGTTTTCTGAGCGCTTCCAGGCTCCCACCGAGGCCCAAGCCCAGGGCTGGGAAGCGGTCGCCCAGGGCCGCCACACCCTTATCGCCGCCCCCACCGGCTCCGGCAAGACCCTGGCCGCCTTCTTGACCTGCATCGACGGCCTGGTCCGGCAGGGCATCAATGAGGGCCTTCCTGACGCCACCCAGGTGGTCTACGTTTCGCCCCTGAAGGCTCTCTCCAACGACATCCAAAAAAACCTCGCCACCCCTTTGGCCGAAATCTCCGCTTTGGCCGAGGAACAGGGTTGCCCTCTACCGGAGATAGTAACCGCCGTTCGCACCGGGGACACCCCCGCTTCCGAGCGTCAACGCCTTGCCAAACGCCCGCCCCATATCCTCATCACCACCCCTGAATCCTTGTATATCCTGCTGACTTCGGAGAGCGGCCGGCGGGGTTTGAAGCAGGTCAAGACCCTGATCGTAGACGAGATTCACGCCGTTGCCGACGACAAGCGGGGCTCTCACCTGTCCCTGTCCCTGGAACGGCTCTGCCACTTGGCCGAAGGGCCGGTCACCCGCATTGGCCTGTCGGCCACCCAGCGTCCCATCGAAGAGATGGCCCGGTTTTTGGTGGGCAACGAGTCCATCGACTCTGGCAACAACCCGGATTGCGTCATCGTGGATACCGGCCATGTCCGCAAATTGGACGTTTCCGTGGAGTTGCCGAAGCAGGAGCTTGGTCCCATCGCCACCCACGAAATTTGGGCCGAGACCCTGGACTCCATCACCGCTTTGGCCGAGGCCCACGGGACCACCCTGGTTTTCGTCAACACTCGGCGGTTGGTGGAACGAGTGGCCCATCAGCTTACCTTCCGGTTGGGCGATGAGGCGGTGGTCGCGCATCACGGCAGTCTGGCCCGCACCACGCGGCTGGCGGCGGAAGAAAAACTGAAACGGGGCGAGGTCAAGGTTTGCGTCGCCACGGCGTCCCTGGAGCTCGGAATCGACATTGGCGTGGTTGACCTGGTCTGCCAGATTGGTTCGCCCCGCTCCATTGCCTTGCTGTTGCAGCGCGTTGGCCGGTCCGGCCACACCGTTGGCGGTACCCCCAAGGGCCGCCTGTTCCCCCTCACCCGCGACGAATTGGTGGAGTGTTCCGCCCTCACCCGGGCCATCCTGCGGGGCAACTTGGACACTCTTTCCATTCCATCCTGGCCCCTGGACGTTATGGCCCAACAAATGGTGGCCGCCTGCGCCGCTGAAGATTGGGAGGAAGACCTCCTTTTTGACCTGTGCCGCCGCGCTTACCCTTACCGGGACCTGCCCCGGGAGCATTTCGACCAGGTGGTTGAAGTCCTGTCCCAGGGGTTCGCACCCCGGCTGGGCAGAAACGGGGCCCACCTGCACCGGGACGGGGTGAACCACATTTTGAAGGGGCGGCGCGGCGCACGGATCGCCGCTCTCACCAGCGGCGGAGCCATTCCCGACAACGCCGATTACGAGGTGGTGGCCGACCCGGAAGGCGTGTTCGTCGGTACCGTCAACGAAGACTTTGCCATCGAAAGCATGGCCGGCGATATCTTCCTTCTGGGCAACACACCCTGGAAGATTCGGCGCATCGAAAGCGGCCGGGTGCGGGTGGAGGATGCCCAAGGTATGCTGCCCACCATACCTTTCTGGCTGGGAGAAGCTCCAGGGCGCACCTGGGAGCTTTCCGAAGAGATTTCGGCCCTGCGGGACGACATCGACCGTCGGTTGGAACAGCCGGCCCAGGCCGAAACCTGGCTGGCCGAAAGCGCTGGGGTTTCGGTCGAAGCCGCCCGCCAGGTTGTGGCTTACCTGGTGGAAGGCAAGCGGGTCCTGGGCGTGGTCCCCACCATCCAACGTATCGTCGCCGAGCGTTTCTTCGACGAAAGCGGTGGTATGCAGTTGGTCATCCATTCCCCCCTGGGGGCCGCCATCAACCGGGCCTGGGGCATGGCCCTTCGTAAGCGCATCTGCCGGACCTTTGATTTTGAACTGCAAGCCTCCGCCACCGACGACGGCCTCAACTTTTCCCTGGGGCCCAACATGGCGTTTCCGCTCCAGGAGGTTTTCACCTACCTGTCGTCAAAGACGTTGGAAGAGGTACTGCTTCAAGCAGTGCTCCAGGCCCCGGTGTTCGGGACCCGTTGGCGGTGGAACGCCACCCGTTTCCTGGCGCTGCTCCGGCATAACGGCGGCAAAAAAGTCCCCGCCCCGTTGCAGCGGATGCGCTCCGAGGACTTGCTGGCCGCAATTTTCCCCGCCCAGGTCCAGTGTCAGGACAACGCACCGCCTGGGGCCATCGAGCCGCCCGACCATCCCCTGGTCTTTGAGACCATCCGCGATTGCTTGACCGAAGCCATGGACTTGGAAGGCCTTAAAAAGGTGCTCCGTTCCGTGGAGCGCGAGGAAATTGAGGTCCTGGCCCGGGAAACTGTGCAGCCCTCCGTTTTTGCTCACCAGATTCTCAACGCCATGCCCTACGCTTTCCTGGATGACGCTCCCCTGGAGGAACGGCGGGCTCGGGCCGTTACCCTGCGCCGCGCCTTACCAGATGATGCCCGCGACCTGGCAGCGCTGGACCCCCAGGCTATCGAAGACGAGTCGCGCAACGCCTGGCCCCGCATTCGGGACGCCGACGAGTTGCACGATGCCCTGCTCACGCTGGGAGTTCTCCCTGATGAAATCGCGGTGGGACCAAACCAGTCCAAAAGGCCTTTGGTTCCGGCGGATTGGTTCCGTCAGTTGGCCCAAGCAGGGCGGGCTTTCCAGTTGCGCCATTCGGATGGCGAAACATCCTGGGCAGCTACCGAGCGACTGGCCTTGGCCCTCGCCGCCTATCCCGAGGCCAGTGTTGAAACGGGACCAACCCAAAACCTGCCGGCGGTTGAGCGGCCCAGTTCCGAGGACGCCGTGCTGGTTCTGGTGCGGGGTTGGGCCGAGTCTTCGGGGCCATTCACCACCGCGGAGATGGCCCGTTGGCTGAGCCTTTCCGGGTCTGCCGTTTACCTGGCCCTCGCCCAGTTGGAAAACGAAGGACTGCTTCTGCGGGGCAGTTTCCGCCCCGATGCCGCAGGCGAGGAGTTCTGCGACCGCCGGATCTTGGCCCGCATTCACCGGGCCACCATCGGCCGCCTGCGGAGTGAAATCGAACCGGTGCCGCAGGCCGCATTTCTGCGGTTCCTGTTTCGCTGGCAAAGCGTTGAACCTGGCTGGCAGGCTTCGGGCGAAGAAGGCGTCCTTGACATAATCGCCAAACTCCAGGGGTTCGAGACCGCGTCCGGGTCCCTGGAACGCGAAGTGATAGCCTGCCGGGTCGACCAATATGACCCCTTCCTTCTGGACCGTCTCTGCTTGGGTGGCGAAGTAGTCTGGGGTTGCCTGACCCGCCACGGCCAACAAACCAACGGCTCCGAAGGTCTGGCCGCCCCGCTGACCCGGAACACCAACGTCACCCTGGCCCTGCGGGATTCCCTGGGTTGGCTGCTGCCAGCCGATCCTCCCGCGCCGGAAGAACTTGGCGGCGCCGCCGGAGAACTCCTGGACATTCTCCGGGCCCGGGGCGCTTGCTTCATGTCCGACTTGGTGTCGATTACCCGCCGCCTTCCTTCCGACGTCGAGGAGACCCTGTGGAGCTTGGCCGCTGCCGGGCGGGTTACCTCCGACAGCTTGGAAGCCCTGCGGATCCGTCTCAACGGCGTTCCCCACCGTCCGCGGCATGATTCCCGCCACAAGACCCGCCGCCCCCAGCGCCGCGGCGGCTTCAGCCGTTGGTCCCTGCTCCAACCCATTTCTCCTGCCGCCAATCCTCTGGAATCTAAAGCCCTCCAGTTGTTGGACCGGTACGGTTTGGTCTTCCCCGAGCTTTTGGCGCGCGAACGGATGGCGACCCCCTGGCGGGAACTGGTTCGGGTGTTCCGGCGGTTGGAAGCCCAGGGCGAGATTCGAGGCGGGCGGTTCGTCGCCGGATTCGTTGGCGAGCAGTTCGCCCTGCCCGACGCCGTCGGGATGCTCCGCGAGATGAACCGGGTCGAGCCCAAAGGCGCCATGGTTGTGGTGTCCGCTTGTGACCCCCTGAACTTGGTGGGAATCGTGACTCCTGGGGACCGGGTTCCCGCATTGCCTGGCAACCGGGTTGTATTTCGAGACGGTGTTCCTCTGGCGTCCCTGGAAAAAGGAAAGGTTGTGAATCGGGCCGAAACCGGTCCGGGCCAACGATCTGACCTTACCTCCCTCCTCTATGGGTGGGGAAGCTCCCCTGGTCCGGCCCCTACGGAATCGGGTGATCCCAACCTTTTGCCGGTCCCGCTGACCTAAGCCCGACCTGCTCCCGATTCCCCTCCTAAATCGGCTCTTACGAAACCGTCCTAGTTCCTTGCCATTTACGCATATAATAACGGCTTATGACATAGAGGTTTCGTAACCCAAAAAATGCCGCGCCTGTGATTCAGGTCCATTCCCCTCCTGATGTTGACAGTGAAACCGCCGGTAATTAACATGGCGGTAACCGGTGCCGTTATCGACGGGGCGGGTTCAACACGAACTCTGCCGGTCAGTGGCCCACCGAGAATTCAAAAATTCACAGGAGGAGCAGAATGGCGGGAACGGATATTGCGTTAATGGCGCACCTGATGCGCCGAGCGGGTTTCGGCGCATCTTACGAAGAGCTGGAGCGGCGCGCGGCGGTGGGCTATGAAGCCACCGTTGAAGAGTTGCTTCACCCCGAAGACCAGCCCAACTTGCAGATGGACGTGCTTTTGCGGCACTTCGTCGACTGGAAGCAAATCAACGGTCTGGAAACCAACCAGGCCCACTGGACCTACCGCATGGTCAACAGCCCCCGACCCTTGGAAGAGAAAATCTGTCTCTTCTGGCACGGCATCTTCTGTGTCGGGGACTCCAAGTGCATGAACGGGCGGCAAATCTTGCTGCAACTGAATAAGTTCCGAGAGCACGGTCTGAACAAATTCCCCAACCTGCTGTTGGAATTGGCCAGCGACCCGGCGATGGTCTACTACTTGGACAACCAGATGAGCCACAAAGACGCCATCAACGAGAACTGGGGTCGGGAGCTCCTGGAACTGTTCTCCATGGGCGTCGGCATGGACGGAGAGCCCAACTACTCCGAAGACGACGTCAAGGAGTGCGCCCGGGCTTTCACCGGCTGGACCGTCGGCAATGCTATCCCCAGGTATCCCTTCGGTCGTCATGAGGCCATGTTCCTCTACAACCCCCACGACCACGACCAAGATGAAAAGACCTTCCTGGGTGAGACCGGCCACTGGAACGGTGAGGACATCATCGAGATTATCGGCCAGCAGAAAGCCACCGCCCGGTTCATCGCCCGGCACCTCTATAATTTCTTCGTCGCCGACGAACCCCAGGTTCCGGCCTGGCAGGACACCCCGCCTCGGAACGTCGAAGCCATCAAACTGCTGGAAGAAGAGTACTTCCGCTCCGGCTTTGAAATCCGCGCCATGCTGCGGGTCCTCTTTAACTCCGACTTCTTCAAGAACGCCCGCTTCGCCAAGGTAAAGAGCCCGGCCGAAGTGGTGGCCAGCACTCTGAAGTTGACCGGCGAATTCACCCGTCCCAAGCCCGGCCTGTACGAAATTTCTCAGGAAATCCGGTACATGGGCCAGGACTTGCTGAATCCTCCCACGGTGGAGGGCTGGCACACCGGCACCGAGTGGATTGACAGCGGCACCCTGGTCGAGCGGCTCAATTTCGCCGCCGCTCAGGTGGGCGACACCAACACTCCCGGCGTCCGTTCCATCATCGAACGGTTGGGTGCCGAAGGCCCGTCCCTATCCCCCGACCGGTTGCTGGAAGGGTGCCTTGAACTGCTGGGACACTACAATCTCAGCGACGACACCCACAGCATGATTTTGGACTTGGCCCGCCAGCGTGGCCCGGTGGAAACCGGCAGCGATGAATTTGCCGAGCGCGTGGCCCAAATGCTCCAGTTCATCGTTTCCACTCAGGAGTACCAATTCACCTAAGCCGGTTCCACCGCGGACCAGGCAGCAAAATTGGGAGAGGTAAATATGACCAATACTAAGAAAGATCCCGTCCTGGTAGTTCTCCAGCTATCGGGCGGCAACGACGGATTGAACACGGTGGTCCCCTATACCAACCCCCGGTATTTCGATAACCGGCCCAATGTCAGGATCCCGGAAGACCAGGTCTTGCCCATCAACGGCGAGATCGGGTTTAACCCCAACATGCGTGAGATGAAAGACCTCTACGACCAGGGCAAGGTCGCCATCATCCAGGGGATTGGCTATCCCACCCCCAACCGTTCCCACTTCCGCTCCATGGACATCTGGCACACCTGCGAGCCGGAAAAAATCGCCGAAGAAGGTTGGTTGGGCCGGGCCATCCGGGACATTGACCCCGACAAAGACAACGTCTTGACCGGCGTTAACTTCGGCCGTGGCGTTCCACGGGCCCTGGTGGCGCCGGGCGTTCCCGTCGCTTCCGTAGGCAACCTGGAAACCTACGGCGTTTTGACCACCATCGAACGGGAGAACCAGCGCGACGAGGCAATAGAACTCTTCTCCCGCATGTATTCCCCCGCCATGGGCCGCGGCCAGGCGGTGCAGTACCTGTCCCAGACCGGTATGGACGCTCTGAAAGGCGCCGACATTCTGGCAACCGCCCCGGCCCAGTATTCGTCCACTGTCGAATACGGTGGCGGCAGCGTCGCCCAGTACATGCGGAACATCGCCCAGGTGCATTGCGCCGAGTTGGGGACCCGGGTGTTCTACACCACCGCCCCCTACAACAGCTTCGACACCCATGCCACCCAGATGCAGGCCCATTCCATGCTGTGGACCGACGTATCCCGCACCGTCAACGACTTCTACCAGGACCTGAAGGAGCACGACGCTTCCGATAACGTGGTCATGTTGGTCTTCACCGAGTTCGGCCGCCGGGTCCACGACAACGGCTCCGGCACCGACCACGGTTCCGGCGGCGCCGCCTTCGTCATCGGCGACGCGGTCAAGGGCGGGCTCTATGGAGAATACCCGTCTCTGGACGACGACAAGCTGTTGGAAGGCGACCTGCACTTCAACAACGACTTCCGCGGCCTGTACTCCACCCTGTTGGAAGACTGGCTGGGTCTTGAAGCTCAGCCGATCGTCAATGGCAACTTCGAAAAGCTGGGCTTTCTTTAGCCGGATGGGGGAGGGTCTCCGCCCGCCTTCGGTCTCGACCAGGGTGGGGGGAGTCCTCCTGTCCGAACCCAATAGCCGCAGCTATAACGAAAACTTGCGAGGTTAGAATGCCGACTCAAACACTAGGTGTAACGTTCCGCTACAGCCATACCATTGGCCGCGGAGAGACCTCCGGAACCGGGTTCAGCTATCCGGTGGCGATGGCCCGGGGCGAAGATGACCTGATGTATGTTCTGAGCCGCTCCTACGAAGGGCGGCCCGACAGCATGAGAATCACGATCTGCACCACGGGCGAAGAATATATCGGGGAGTTCGGCAAGGGCGCCCCGGCCCGTAACGAAGCTCCCTACCCCGACGCCATGGTCTGGCCCACCGCCATGGCCTTGGACCACGACGGTCAGTTGTACGTGGTAGATGACTGGCTCAACAGCGTCCGGATTTTCAGCAAAGACGGCGACCCGGTGGGCAGTTGGGGCGTCGCCGGTTCCGGCGAGGGCGAGCTCAGCGGCCCGTCCGGCATCGACTTCGATGCCGACGACAATATTTACTTGGTGGACAGTGGCAACAACCGCGTCCAGAAGTTCACCAAGGGCGGCAGCTTCCTGACTCAATGGGGCAGCGAGGGAGACGGCGAGGGCCAATTCAACATGCCCTTCGGTATCTCCGTCGACAAGTCCGGCAACGTCTACGTTGCCGACTGGCGGAATGACCGGGTTCAGAAGTTCACCGGCAACGGGCAGTTCCTGATGCAGTTCGGGACCTCCGGCACCGGCGACGGCCAGTTCGACCGCCCCACCGACGTAGCCGTGGATGCCGATGGTTACATCTACGTCTGCGACTGGGGCAACGACCGTATGCAGGCCTTCGACCCCAACGGCAGGTTTGTCGCCATCTTGCGCGGCGAGGCCGCCATGTCCCAGTGGGGCAAGACCAAGCTGGACGCCAACCCGGATATGTGGAAGGAGCGGGACATCGCTCAGGGCTTGGACCGGGAAAAGCTCTTCTGGGGACCCATCGCGGTGGAAGCCGATGACGAGGGCCAGGTCTTCGTGGTCGAGTCCTCCCGCAACCGCATCCAGGTCTACCGGAAGGTTGACCCCTACTTCCAGGGTCTCTACGACGGGGGCCGCCTTTAGCCCACCGTCCGGCTCTGGTTAGCCAACTTTAACCCAGGCCAAATTAACACCCCTGGCCCAGGTGGAAACCTTCCACCGGCGCCAGGGGTGTTCTCTTTGGCGGCTGCAACGCCGGGGTTTGCCCGCGCTCTAGGGCCGTCAGTAAGGAATCTCCAATCGGGATACCAACGGGCCGACGTCCTGGACGGCTTCCACTTCCAACAAGGCCCGCTCCAACACCAAGACTTCCGCCTCGTCCAACCTGAGTCCCGCCAGGTCCCGGAACTTCTGTTGAATCTCCCCGAAGTCCATTGGCGGGTATCTCAAGTCTTGGTGGAAAGTCTGGCTGTCGACCGTCCGAATGGTCATTCCCATGTCCAGCCGGTTGCCCCGGGTTGCGTGCCCTGGCCTGGGAATTATCAATATCCGGGCCCGTTCCAGGAAGGCGGCGACCCTGGGGTCCTCCCGGAACTCGGGCCGGTGGATGTGGTTGAAAGTCAGTTCGCCATACACCGCCGTTACCGACAAAATGGACTCCATGTCCACCGAAGGATGACGGTTGGTGGTCACCGTTTCAAAGGCTCCCTGGGAGACTGACACCTCAATTTGTTGGATTTCCTCGGCCGCCAATTCGTGCTGCCGCATCGCCTGTAGCAACGCATACACCGGCGTCTGGTTGGGCGCGCCCACCGCGTACCGCTTGTAGGCCAATTCCCGCATCAGGAACTCTTCCCCCAGCCCGTTGGTGACCTCCCAACCCACCTCTTTGGTTCCTAGAAACGCGTCAAAGAACCCGTTCTCCACCGTCAATATCTCGCTGGGTCCGTGGACTCCTTGAGATGCCAGGAGGGCCGACATAACCCCGACTTCGGCGGCTCGGCCCCGTTGCAGCGATTTGGTCTGATGATGTTCTTCCAGGTGGTGGCTGGTAAGCCCCGAAGCTCCTGACGCCGCTAGTCCCAAGGCATTTTCCAGTTGGTCCGCGTCCAGTCCCAAAAGCGTCCCGGCGTTTACGGCGCAGCCCAACGCCCCCGTGATGCTGGCGTAGAAAATGTCCCGGGCCGCGTACTTGAAAACGATGCTCTGGAGCCGCGCCGCCACCTCTGACCCCAACACCAACCCCCGCACCAATTCCCGGCCGGAGCAGCCCACGCTCTGTCCCACGCTGAGTACGGTTGGGACGGCGCTGGCGGCGTAATGACCCGTACCCTGCTGTCCGGTGGAGTCCACTTCGTCTCCGTGGCCAATCGTTCCGTTGGCCAGAGCCGCGTATAACAAGGACGTCCGCAGCGGGTGACCGACGATGGTGCAGCCGCCGGAGCCCCCTATCTGTTGGACCAGGTCCACCACCGGTTGGCAAGCCGGCAATCTGGCGGAGGCAATCATGCAACCTACCTGGTCGTAGAGCAGGGTCACAGCTTCCCGGCGCACCGCTTCCGGCAGGTCTTCATAGCTGGTGGCGGCGGCCCAGCGGCACAATTCCCCGGTGGGTCCTGATGGTTCAGCCAAACCGGCCTCCTTCAGAAAGGCAATTCATCCAGAACTATTCGTGGAAGGTGCCCGGATGTTTCGCGTGGTATCTCCGCGTGGTATCTCCGCGTGGTATCTTCGATGGAAACGGGCCGCGGAAGTCAGGTATCCGGCGTTATTTCCACGGGTCCAAGCCGAGGCGTTGCGGCAGGTTTTCGCATCAACGCAAAGGCCACGGCGCTTAGTGCGAACAGTATGGTGAATACCCAAATGGAAAATGCGTAGTCCTGGGCCCGGTCGTACCACCATCCGGCGAACACCGGCGCCAGCAGCACGCCCGGACTGGAAGCCAACTGGGTAATGCCCCGGAGCCGCCCGAAAGCCTGCCGGCCAAAGTAATCGCCAAAGGTGGCCCAGTTGTTGGAACCGCTGGTTTCCGCGATGGCAAACAGGAGAACAAAGGCAATCACGATCCAGAAACCGCCTATTGGTATCGCCAACAACAAGAAGGACAGCGTTCCAGAAACGGCCGACAAAAATAGCACCAAGTTCTTGGGTAAAATGTCCGCCAACCAGCCAAAAATCAGCGAAAGGGGTACACCCAGGAAAAGGAGGAATCCGAAGATGAAGGCCGCCGGCTGCTCTTCAATGCCTTTCCAGACCATGATCGGAATGATGTTCAGGATTACTCCCGATTTGGCCGTCAGCCGCAATATGGAGCCGGTCAACAATAGCCAGTAAGCGGGCGTGCGTAGGGCCACTCCCAATGGATAGTCGGCCTGGGGACCGTCGCTGCTCCTCGTTCTCCTTGGCCGAGCCTCCGCTTGGGGGCTCGGCAGCGGGCGTCCGGGCGGTCCACCATCGGGAAGCAGTCCCATGCTCTCCGGGGTGCTGCGTACCAGAAAACACAGCGGCAGAATCGCCCCCAGGATAATTAACCCTGCCACGAAGGAGGCGGTCCTCCATCCTTGCGAGGCTATCAGAATGGCCAGCAAAGGGACCAGGATGGACGGGCACAGCGACGAAATGGAGTGGTAGGACGACATGGCCAGCGCCCGCCGCCGGTGGAACCAGTTGTTCACCAATGCCGACAAACCGTTGGAAAACGCCAGGTCGCTGCCCAGGGTAATCATGCCCAGATAGACGATGCCGAAGGTCCAGAGGTTATCCATCCGGGACAGCAGCATGAACCCGGTGCCGGACAGGATGGTGCCTATGAAGACCACCGGTTTAGGACCGAACCGGTCGATCAACCAACCGGCGATGGGACCTACCGGCCCCCCTTCGGAGCGGGACAAAGAAAACACAAACGCTACCGAGGCCCGGCTAACCCCTAGTCCCTCGGTAACCGGCAGCAAAAATACGACAAACCCTTTGTTGTACCCCGACGAGTTTATGGAGTGCATGATGCCGGCCAAAGCTACCGTCCACCATCCCATAAACAATCGGGGTTTTGGCCGGTTCAGGGTAGAAAAGTTCAATAAAAACCCCTTTTACCACCAGGGTCTTTTCGAGTCGCAAAAAGGGACAAAACAGTTCCGGGGATAGAGAGATAATACTCCCGTCCCCAGCCTGCGACAAGATTTGGACCAACCCCCGACCCAAGGCCAACTTACAGCGGCGCTTGGCACGGACAGACTTAATCTGCCACCTGAGAAACGAATACGTGACATATAATTTGAGGGACCGAGCGAAACCTGTATCCCGTTTGACTTCCATTTTCAGATGTGGTTACATTCGCTAACCTTTGTAGTTCCCGAATCGTTTGGAAGGGCCGGAGTTTTCCATACCGCGATTCCGGCCGTGAAAGCACGGGGCTGGTCGAGAGTGGCTCGGCCCACCAGCCCAGAAAGGACCGGCAATATGGCAGCAGTAACCTCAACCAAGACCATCATCAACTGGATGTTCGACACCTCTTTTGACAGCCTCCCATCCGATGTCAGAGAGTTGGCGAGGCTGGCGGTATACGATGGCATCGGCAGCAACCTGGCTTGCTCTTTGTTGGCCGTAGCCCACAGCATGTACGCCTTCACCAACCGGGTTGGAGGCCCCCCAGACTGCACCATGATTGGCTTTCCTAACCGGACTTCGGTGTTGAACGCCGCCCAACTGAACGGAATGTTGGGGCACGCCGACGAGGTTGACGCCATTGAGGGCGACGGCGTCGGGGCCCACGTGCTGGCCGCCAACTTGGCCGCCGCGGTCACCGCGGGACAAATGGCCCAGGCATCCGGGAAAGAAGTTCTCCGGGGCGTGGTCTTGGGTTACGAGCTGACCAAGCGCACTCACGCTGTAGCAACGGCGTTGAGCGCCGAAACCGCCACCACCGCCGGGCCCGCCGCTACTTTGGTCGACGCCGGCAATACCATGGGAGCCACCGCCGCCGCCGGCATAGCCCTGGGACTCACCGCGGAACAGATGGAGAAAGCGCTTGGGTTGGCGGCAGCCCTGGCCTCCGGCATCACTCCCTTCGCCCGAGAGGAAGGGCACATGCTCAAGTCCTTTGTCCGGGGTGGCGTGGGCGCGCGGAACGGCGTCGCCGCCGCCATCATGGGCCAGGTGGGATACGATGCTCCCGAAGACATTTTTGACGGCAGCCAGGGCTTCTTCCACAGCCGCCTGGGTGTTCAAGACCCCCATCCCGCGTTTACCGATGGCTTGGGGACCGACTTCGGCCTTCGCAGTATCGTCATGAAACGAGTCAGCGCCGGGGGCCCTAACCAGGCCCCGCGCCAGGCTCTGACCGAGTTGATGGCGGAGAACGGTCTAACCGCCGCCGATATCGCCGCCGTGGAGGTTCAGGTGGCCCCCACCGGCTACAGCACTATCACCAACGTCCACCATCCCTCCATCGAAGGCCGCGACGTTCTCGCCATCGCCGCCGTTTATGGCGGGACCGGCTTCAAAGAAGCCCACAACGTGAAGTACAACCTCAGCCCGGAAGCCGTCGCCATGAAAGACCGCATCTCCATATCTCCCAAGGAAGAGTGGGCCAACCGGGACCGCTTCCAAGCCGTGGTGGTCATCACCACCAACGACGGACGCCGTTTTGAGCGGGAAAGCGTTTACCGGCGAATGAACGCCTCCGACGTTGACGACAAGTTCGCCGACCTGGTGGGAATGCGGGCCGGCCCAGCACGAGCTCAAGAGTTGGCTGACGCCCTCCGCAACTTGGAATCGGCGGGTAATATCGACCAGGTCATGGCATTGTGCGAGTTGCCCGCCGCCCACATCGAGGACTTTTAACCTTCACTTTTAACCTTCCATGAAGGAGGTGGCGTCTAAACGAAAAACTCCCGTCCCAATGGACACCCATTGAGATGCGTTGCAAGACAATTTCACGGAGGAGAGGAAAAATGCAGTTGTTCGAATTAGTCAAACCCAGGGTTGCCGTCATTTTCGGTTCGGTTTTGATGTTGGCCCTGCTCTTCGGCGTCGCCTGTGGCAGCGCGGCCCCCGCCGAGCAGACGGCACCGGCCGCCACCGCACCTGCTGCCGCCGAACCGGCCGCCGCCGAACCTGCCGCGGCATCGGCCCAGCAACCGGCCCCTACCGCCGTTCCCCAAGCCGCCGCCCAACCCGAGGTGGCCTCGGCGGAGGTCCACCCCGGCAAGGTGACCTGGATGGTGGGCAGCTTCGCAAACGAGCGCATGACCTACTGTCTCGCCGGCGGCGGTGGCCACGACTATGGCCGCCAAATTCACTCCTTTCTGATTGAAACAACCCTGAAAGATGGGGCCCGGGTCCTTACTCCCGGCATTGCTGAGAAATGGGAGGTTACTCCTGATGGTCGAAGTTGGACCGTTACCGTCCGGGACGGAGTGCCTTTCAACGACGGCACCATGCTGACCCCTATCGGTAACTGTTCAGAGTTGAGGGGATGGATTAGTTAAAACTTGCTTGGGAAGTTCGGTGCGTCGGGTCGTCGGTTATGTTAAATCAGGAGGATGGAGAACAAGATAGACTTGGGGACGGCCAGCCGGGAGGCGCTGTTGGCGGTGATTGCGCGGCAGCAGGCGGTCATCGACGAGTTGCAGCGGCGGATAGCGGCGTTGGAAGGGGGTCTCCAGGGCAAAGGGCGGCCCGGAATGCCGGGCAACAAACCGGGTGCAAAGTCAGAGCCGGCCGAGAAGAAGGAGCCAAGAAAGCCCCGGCCCCACGGCTTTAGCCGTCGGCGCACGGTGGCGGCTCACCAGGTGGAACATGTCTTGGACTCCTGTCCGGAGTGTGGCACCGGGTTGGTTGGGGGATGGCCGCAGCGGACTCGGGAAGTCATCGATATCCCAGTGGCTCCGGTGGAGGTCACGGAGCACGTTTTCGTGACCCGGGTCTGCCCAGTATGTGAACGGCGCCGGACCCCCAAGACGGACTTGGGCGGTGGGGTAATCGGTCGGGGACGGTTGGGAGCCAACTTGGTCTCATTGATCGCTGGCCTGCGGGAAGAGGGCCGGTTGCCCCTTCGGACCATCCAATGGTATCTGGAGACCGTCCACCAGTTGCGCTTGAGCGTTGGGGGAATCACCCAGGTCCTCCACGGCGTAGCCCGGCAAGCCCAACCGGCGGTGGCCGAGGTGCTGGAACTAGTCCGGACCAGCCAGGTGGTGCACGCCGACGAGACCGGCTGGCGCCAGGAGGGAGCCAATGGCTATGTCTGGACCTTCTCCACTCCCACTGAGCGGTACTTCCTGCGCCGGGGCCGGAATAAGGAGGTGGTGGACGAGGCGCTGGGGGAGTCCTTCAGCGGGGTGTTGGTCAGCGATTTCTACGCTGCCTATAACCACTACCCTGGCCTGAAGCAGCGGTGTTGGGCTCATCTGCTCCGGGACATCCATGACCTGAAGGCCCTCTACCCAGCAGACGCCAAGCTGGCCGGATGGGCGGCGGCAGTGCATGACCTCTACGCCCAGGCCAAGCGGTTCTCCCATCCTCAGGCAAGGAAACGCCGTCAGGCCCAACTGGAGTTGGAGCGGAAATTGTTGGCCTGCTGCCGACCCTTCCTTGATGACCCAGGGGCAGTCCAGGCCAAGCTCTGCCGGCGCATCCAGCGCTTCATCAAGGAGTTGTTCGTATTCGTAGCCGAACCGGACGTCCCCTCGGAGAACAACGCCGCCGAGAGGAGCCTTCGTCACCTGGTGACCAGCCGCAAGATCAGCGGCGGCACCCGCTCAACCCAGGGCACCGCCACCAAGATGGCTCTCGCTTCCCTCTTCGGTACCTGGCGCGCCCGAGGATTGAATCCCCTCACCGCATGCCGCCAGTTGCTCACTTCCCCTCAACTCTGAACAGTTACCCCGGAAGATGTTCTGTGGACTTTCAAGTGGGCTATTGGGGAACAGGCGTCCGAGTACTCTACCGGAGGCGGCTGCCTGTCCCAATCTCAGTTGACCGAGTCCTTTGAGCAAACGGCTCCCAACCAGATAACCGTAACCTACAAAGAAACTTACGCCACCTTCGTTGACGCCTTCTCTCAGTCTACCGGTACCTGGATTGGCACCGTCTATCCTGCCGGTCTAGGCGAAGGTTCCTCAGTTCTGCATGACGAAGAGGTGGAGTCGGCCTACGACCGCAATCCCGTCGGCGCCGGCCAATTCCGGCTCGTTCGGCACGTCGCCTCCGACGTAATGGAGTTCGAGCGGTTTGAAAACCACTACTACCATCCTGACAATGGCCTGCCGGAAAACCGGCGGCCTCAATTCAAGACCCTAGAACTGCGCCTGGTTCCCGAGCAAGCCACCAGGGTTGCAGCTCTTCGTGCCAACGAAGCCGACATCGCTCCCGTAAGTTTGGGAGCCCGGAAACAGGTGGAGGCCGGGGGTGGCCGGGTGTTGTTCGGGCAAGAGGGGGCTTTCTTCTTCGCCCGCCTCCTGGGGTGTTGGGAGACCCATTTACCCTGTCACGACATTCGGGTCCGGCAAGCTATGAACTACGCCGTAGACCGGGCTTCCATGCGGGATAAATTGTACGGTGGACCGGAGGTATTACAGACCAAGGGCTTCCCCAACGTAACTCCCAGTACCATCGGCTACACCCCCGAATTGGACCCCTGGGAGTTCGACCCGGACAAGGCCCGTCAGCTTATGACGGAGGCCGGTTACGCGGTTCCTGGCAAGCCGGGTGGCAAGGTGTTCGGAAAACTCATCATTAACACCTGGCCTTCTGCTTCTGTCCCCAACATGCCCGACGCTGCCCAGTTCGTGGCGGAAGTCTGGCAAGAAGAACTGGGAATCGACGCCGAGGTCCGGGTCAGCGAGGAGGCAGCGGTCAAGAAACTGACCCGCTTGACCGAAGACGCTTACGGCCAGGTCCTCTTCCGGGACAATGAGACCCGCCTTGATGGCTCGAGCATGTTGAACGGAGGCTATGGCCGCAACCCAGACCGCCCCGACCGTTCTTCCCGAGACCCCGATGTGGTTGCTTTAGCCAAGGAAATCCGCGGAATTATTGAGCCGGACGAACGTACCCGGCGGGTGGCGGAATTCTACGTGCGGGCTAGGGACGAGTCCAACGAGCTGATGATGGGTTACGTTAACATCCCGTGGGGCGTAAGTTCGCGGGTCCTAACCTGGGAGCCCTACCCCTTGGCCTTCTACGTTAATTCGGTCCACACCATTACCCTGGCGGAATAGCCCGGATCCTTCCCCTTGCGGGGAACCTCTATTGCTGCGGCAAGAGCCGGGACTCCAGCGGCCAATTGTGGTCCCGGCTCCACCCACCGCCAACCCGGTTTTGTGACGGTTTATGCAAAGGTTCATTCTGACCCGCGTATTCCAAGCGTTAATAACTCTCTGGATACTGAGCATCGCGGTCTTTCTTAGCGTTAAGTTGACCGGTGATCCGGCGGTCTACATGCTCGGCCCGGAACAGGGGCGCATCGAATACGAGATGATGCGCAAGAAGTTGGGGTTGGACCGGCCTGTGGTGGTGCAGTATTGGGACTTCTTGACCGACATCCTTCGGGGCGACTTCGGGAAGTCCCACTTCCTGGAACGTCCGGCGCGGGAAGTCCTCTTGGAACGACTCCCGGCTACCATCCAACTGGCCGTCGCGGCCTTCTTCCTGGCAATCATCGTGGGGGTGCCTCTGGGAATCCTCTCCGCCGTCAAAAGGGACTCGGTTTTCGACAATTTCGGCAAGCTTTTCGCCACCATGGGCATTGCCACGCCCAACTTCTGGATCGCCATCATGCTGATCCTGCTCTTCGGCGCGATTCTGGGCTGGCTGCCGACTTACGGCCGTGGGGGTATCGACCATTTCATTCTTCCCGCCTTCGTCCTCGGCTGGTCGGCCATGGCCGGAATGGTGCGTCTGGGCCGTTCCAGTATGTTGGAGGTCCTGGACAGCGAATACGTGAAATTCGCCCGGGTAAAGGGCCTGGCCGAAAAGATGGTCGTCTGGAAGCACGCCCTCAAGAACGCTGTCATCCCCCTGCTGACTTTTTCCGGACTAACCCTGGCGGGCCTTCTCAACGGCTCCGTCGCTGTCGAGGTTGTATTTGCCTGGCCCGGTATTGGCCGGTTGATGCTGCAGGGCATCCACACCCGCGACTTCCCCATAGTCCAGGCGACGGTTATGGCGTCCGGCGTTTTCTACATCGTCAGCGCTCTGATGGTGGACATTCTGTACGCCTACGTTAACCCTCGGATCCGCTACGAGTAAGGAGCAACCAATGGCTGCCACCGGTTCAATTCAACCTGGGACAATGGACCGTATCCTGCAATTGCCCGGAAGGGCCATCAAGATGCGTCTCCCCTGGATCCCCTTCACCATCTTGACGGTGCTTCTGGTTTGCACGGTGTTCGCTCCGGTGCTAACCTCCTATGATCCAGGAAAAAGCAGCATCCTGGACTCCCGGACTCCCCCAGCGCAATCTTGGGAGCATCCTCTCGGCACCGATGTTTTGGGCAAGGATGTTCTCACCAGGTTGATTTACGGGGCCCGCACCGCCATGTTCATCAGCTTGGTGGCTCTCGGGTTCGGCGCGTTTGTCGGTTCGGCCCTGGGTCTGATCGCCGGTTACAAAGGCGGGTTGGTAGACGCAATCATCATGCGGGGCGCCGACGCTGCCCTGGGGTTCCCCACAGTCCTGGTGGCCATGATTATCGTCACCATTTTGGGGGCCGGCATTCAGAACATTATCCTGGCTGTTGTCCTCACCGTTTGGGCCCGGTTCGCCCGCATGATTCGCGGCGACGTCTTGGGCATTAAAGAGCTGGACTTTGTTACCTTCGCCAAGATTGCCGGGTTGTCCACCCCCATGATTATCATCCGGCACGTTTTCCCCAACACCATCAATACGCTGATGGTGGTGACCAGCCTGATGGTGGGCCAGGTTATCCTGCTGGAAGCATCCCTGAGCTTCTTGGGCCTCGGGCTGCCTCCCGGCGCCCCCGCCTGGGGCATCATGGTTTCCGAAGGCAAGGACGAAATCCTGAACGTCTGGTGGTTGTCCCTCTTCCCCGGCGTGGCCATAACCGTGGTGGTGCTGGCTTTCAACTTCTTCGGCGACTGGCTGCGCGACACCCTGGACCCCAAGCTGCGGCGGACCTAACCTGCCGCTAAACCCTGGGGCCCCGCCATCGAGTGTTGCAGGCATTCAAACATGCCGTTCATCATGCTTTGGGCGACGGTGCCCATCATCCGCTGCCCCACCCGGGCCACCGCTCCCCCAACGTTGGCCTGGCCTTCAACGCTGACCAACGTTCCTCCGTCCTGCTCCGTCAGGGTCACCCTGGCTTCCCCGTTGGCGAACCCCAGCGGCCCGTTGGCCTCCAGGATCATCCGGTAGGAAACCGGTTCTTCCAGGTCCAGCAGGGTAATCTTGGCGGTATAGTTGCTGCGTATTGGGCCGACCCTAACTTCAACCGCCGCCTGGTAGGTATCCGGTCCAACGGCCTCCAGCCGGTCCACCCCTGGCAGGCAGCCTGCCAACGCCCCGGGGTCCATGAATTTGGCCCAAACCGCTTCCGCCGGAGCGTTGAACCTGTAACTTCCCGTTATATCCATTAGGTTTCTTCCTATCTTGCCGCCGATTTTTGGTTGGAGGGGGAACCAATCGGGTAGTGAAAGGGCGCCGTCAGCGATTATATCAGTCCCCTCCCTCCCGACCCCCCCATCTGTCTCCTTCTTCCTACCGCCCCCACCCTGTCCTACCATCTCCAGCCTGTCCTACCGCCCCCCTACCTGTCATTCCGACCGTAGGGAGGAATCTAAAATCCACCGCCCCCAACCAGTTGCCCCCCGGATTCTTCGTCGCAGATTCCCCACAACAACAATGAAAAGACCCTGCCCGTCATCCCAAGACAATTGCCAGGTCCGGAAGAACACCTATCGTAATCGCCATCGAAATAACCTGTTAACCTAAGTTCAAGGGTGACTACATTCTTATTCTTAATGCGTGGCCTTTACAAGGCCACCTGTCATTCCGGCCTTGAGCCGGAACCCAGAAATCCCCGCCCTTGTCCCAGCTCCAATACTCCATCAGCGCCGTTCCTTGGCTCAGCGGTTCGAACATCCCCTCCGTCCAGCATGACACCGAAAACTCCAACTGACACTTGCCCCTTCCCAACCCCACCATCACCCCTCTAAACTAATACCACCTAACATCGCCGTGAGCCCCGGCGAAGGGCATCATCCAAAGCCTGTCGAAGGACCCCCAAAAACCGCCCCCCCCCACCGAGGCCAAATGGTACGAAATGGGACAAATTGGTACAGCTAGTAGGAGTCCCAAACTGCCTACCTGTCCTACCCGCCCCCCACCTGTCATTCCGACCGCAGGGAGGAATCTAAAATCCATCGCCCCCAACCAGTTGGCCCCCGGATTCGCCGTCGCACTCTCCCCCCAACAACTACGACAGGCCCTGGCCCGTCCGCCCAGCGGCCCCCCTCCTGCGAAATTCCGAACACTTACCCCTCCTTTCATCCGTTGACGCAAAATCACCCCAAAGCTATACTCCAGGCAACGTTCCGCCCCTGGATACCCCTGGCTTGCCCGCCGGATTCTCACGCTGAACAGCACGAAACGCTGGAGGAGGTTCCAGAGTGAAAGTCCCAATTAAGGTTACGGTCAATCAAAGAGTCTATGAGGTGGAAGCCGAGCCTCGTACCCTGCTGGTTGACCTGCTCCGGGATGATTTAGGTCTAACCGGCACCAAGATTAGCTGCGACACCAGCCAGTGCGGCGCCTGCGTCGTCCGCATGAACGGCTCTACCGTAAAGTCCTGCACCTGCTTCGCGGTCCAGGCCGACGGCTCGGAAATAACCACCGTTGAAGGTCTGGCCCAAAATGGCGAGTTGCACCCGGTGCAGGAAGCCTTCTGGAACAACCACGGCCTCCAGTGCGGTTTTTGTACCGCCGGCATGATGATATCCGTTATCGAGCTGCTGGAGCGCAATCCCAACCCCACCGCCGAAGAGGTTCGCAACGGGTTGGAGGGTAACATTTGCCGCTGCACCGGTTACCAGAACATCGTAAAAGCAACCTTGGCCGCTGCCCAAGCCAAGGGAGGTTAAGGCTATGACTACCAGAATTTTCGGCTCAGGTATCCGCCGTCGGGAAGACCCGCGGCTGATTACCGGCCAGGCCACCTATACCAACGACATAAAGCTCACCGGAATGGTCCACGCGGCTATTCTGCGCAGCCCCCACGGCCATGCCCGTGTCAATAGCATCGAAACCAGCGCCGCTCAGCGGTCCCCCGGCGTCCTGGCCGTGTATACCGGCGCCGATGTCGAGGGCGTCCTCAACCCCCTGCCCTGCGCCTGGGTTATCCCCGATTCCGACGTCAAGGTCGTCCCGTATAACGCCATCGCCAAAGACGTGGTCCGGTACGTAGGGGACGCTGTTGCGGTGGTGGTGGCTGAAAACCGCTACCAGGCTGAAGACGCTCTGGAGCTGATAAACGTCGATTACTCCCCGCTGCCCACAGTCGTCAGCCCGGAAGCGGCGATGCAGGACGGCGCGCCCCAACTCCATGAAGACGCTCCCAACAACCAGGCCTTCCATTGGGTGGCCGCCGGGGGCGATACCGACGCCGCTTTCGAGGCCGCCGAAGTTGTGGTTAGTGACACCATCATCCAGCAAAAGCTGATTCCCAACGCTATGGAACCCCGCTCCGCCGTGGCCAGCTACCAACCGGCCATGGGCGAGCTAACCCTTTGGAACACCACCCAAAACCCCCACATCGCCCGTTTCATTACCTGCCTGGTCACCGGCATCCCCGAACACAAGATTCGGGTCATCGCGCCGGAAGTGGGCGGCGGGTTCGGCAGCAAGATTGCCGTCTACCCCGGGGAAATGGTGGCCGCCTTCTGTTCCATGAAACTGGGCCGTCCGGTCAAGTGGACCGAGACCCGCACTGAGAATTTCGTGGCTACCACCCACGGCCGGGACCATATCGAGCATGTGGAGATGGCCGCTACCCACGACGGGAAAATCACCGGCGTCCGCAGCCTGGTTTATGCCGGCATGGGCGCTTACCTTTCCACCGCCGGACCCGGCATCCCCACGATTCTTCACGGCCTGATGTACTCGGGTCCCTACGACATCCCAAACCTCAAGGCCGACATCTACGGCGTGTTTACCAACACAACGCCGGTGGAAGCGTACCGCGGCGCGGGCCGCCCCGAAGCCACCTTCCTGCTGGAGCGGCTGGTGGACCTGCTGGCCCAAGAGGTGGACCTTGACCCGGTGGAGATTCGCCGGCGCAACCTCATCCCCAAGTTTGACGACGGCCACGACACCGCCATCGGCCTGACCTATGACAGCGGCAACTACCAGGGCACCCTCGACGTCGCCCTGGCCCAGGTGGATTACGCTGCCCTGCGCGCCGAGCAGGAGCACGAGCGGGAGCACGGCCGGTACATGGGCATCGGCGTTAGCTGCTATTGCGAAATCTGCGGCCTGGGCCCCTCCCAGGTGGCCGGAGCCGTTGGTTTCGGCGGAGGCCTTTGGGAAAGCGCCACCGTCCGCTTCTACGTCACCGGCAAGGTCAACGTCTTCATCGGCACGTCGCCCCACGGCCAGGGTGAAGAAACTACCTTCGCGCAAATCGTCGCCGACGAACTTGGCGTCCCCACCGACGACGTGGAGGTAATCCACGGCGATACCGACAACACCCCCATGGGGTGGGGCACCTACGGCAGCCGCACCACCGTTGTCGGTGGCGGCGCGCTGGCCCTCAGCACGCGCAAGATTAAGGAAAAGGCGCGGGTCATCGCCGCCCACCTTTTGGAGGCCGCCGAAGCCGACATCGAGTACGATGACGGCAAGTTCTTCGTCCGGGGGTCGCCCGACCAGGTCAAGACCATTCAAGACGTGGCTTTGATGGCCAACGTCGCCTGGAACATGCCCGAAGGGGTGGAACCCGGGCTGGAGGCCACCACCTACTACGACCCGCCCAACTTCACTTATCCCTTCGGCACCCACATTGCGGTGGTCAACATCGACCCGGACAACGGGCACATCGTCCTGTCGCGGTACGCCGCCGTGGACGACTGCGGCCCTCAGATTAACCCGATGATTGTCGAGGGACAGATTCACGGTGGGGTGGTCCAAGGGGCCGGTCAAGCCCTGTGGGAAGGTGCGGTCTACGACGACAACGGCCAGCTTCTCACCGGGTCCATGCTGGACTACGCCCTGCCCCGCGCCCACCTGGTGCCTGATATTGAAATAGCTTCCACCGTCACTCCCTCCCCCACCAACCCGTTGGGTGTGAAGGGAATCGGCGAGACCGGCACCATCGCCTCCACCATCACCATCTACAACGCCGTCCTGGATGCCCTCCGGCCTCTGGGAGTTACCAAGCTGGATATGCCCCTTACTCCCGAAAGGGTGTGGCGGGCCATCCACCAACAAGGGTAGGGAGGTAACCGATGTTCGCAGCAGAGTTTGATTACCACAAAGCCAGCTCGGTGGCCGAGGCTATCCAGCTATTGGACGCCCATCCCGATTCCAAGCTGCTGGCCGGGGGTCACAGCTTAATCCCGTTGATGAAGTTGCGTCTGGCCCGCCCGCCGGCTGTCATAGACATTGGCAGCGTCGCTTCCCTAAAAGGTATCACCGTGAACAACGGCTCAATCCGCATCGGCGCGCTGACCACTCACGGTGAGATCGCCTCCTCCCGCGACATCCGCCACGGCAACCCCCTGGTGGCCGAGGCCGCTGGGGGAATCGGCGACCCCCAGGTGCGTAACCGGGGCACCATCGGTGGCAATATCGCCCACGCTGACCCCGCTAGCGACTGGGGCACGGTCTTGACCGCCCTGGATGCGGCCATCGAAGTCCAGGGCCCCAATGGGATGCGCACCATTGCCGTCGGGGACTTTTTCCAGAGCGCGTTTACCACCTCCTTGGCTCCCAACGAAGTGGTAACCGGCATCCAGGTACCGGTCCTCTCCCGCCACATCCATGACGGCGGGCACGGCCACGAACACGAAAGTGAACACGGTCACGAGCACGAAGATGAACACGGCCACGGCCACGATCATGGTGACGACCACGGGCATGACCACGGGCCGGATTTGTCCCAAATCCATGGCGAAGTTGGCGAATACGCCAAAATGTCCCACCCGGCTTCCTTCTACCCGGTGATCGGAGGCGCCGTGGTAATCACCGTTGAGGATAGCCGTTGCACCGCCGCCAAAATCGCCGTCGGTGGCCTCGTCCCCTCGCCGAAGCGGGCTCCCTCGGTTGAGCAGGCCCTGGTGGGCCGGGAGCTTACCATGGCCAATATCTCAGCGGCGGTGGACCTCCTCACCGATGACCTGGGCAGCGACATCATTGGCGACGTCTTCGCTTCCGCCGATTTCCGCAGCCTTATTGCCCCAGTAGAGGTCAAACATGCCCTCTACCACGCCATCGGACTGGCCCACCACTAATCCCCCAACGCATGGGGACCCGGAATGACCTCCGGGCAACTCAAAAAGTTTTGCGCAGCTTTTTCAAAAGCGGGTCCCCCAGGAGAACCTGACTTGACCACCACCGGCAGCCTTCCCGAAACCATCGACGCGGTCCAAGACCTGCTCCGAAGCCAGCAGTACATCGCCGACCGGGGCTTGGCCGTCGCTATCTTCTTGGCCCTTAAGCTCAAGCGCCCCCTCTTCTTGGAGGGTGAAGCCGGCGTGGGCAAGACCGAAATCGCCCGCGCCCTGTCCACCGGGTTGGATACCGAGCTTATCCGCTTGCAATGCTACGAGGGCCTGGACATCAACCACGCCGTCTACGAGTGGAACCACGCCCGCCAGCTCCTGGAAATCCGGCTAATGGAGGCCGGCGGTGCAGTCGACCGGGCTTCCGCCACCGCCGACCTTTTCAACGAACAGTTCCTCATCAAACGCCCCCTCCTCCAGGCCATCGACGAGAGCCGCGACCGGTCTCCGGTGTTGCTCATCGACGAGTTGGACCGGGCGGATGAAGAGTTCGAAGGCTTCCTGTTGGAATTGCTGGCCGACTTTCAAATAACCATTCCGGAACTGGGCACCTTCCGGGCGGCCAATCCCCCCGTGGTCATCATCACCTCCAACCGTACTCGGGAGATCCACGACGCCCTGAAACGCCGTTGCCTTTACTATTGGGTAGACTATCCGGATTTCCAAAAAGAGCTTCAGATTGTCACTACCCGGCTGCCCGACGCTCCCCGCCGCTTGGCTCAACAGGTAACCGGCTTCATCCAGGAACTCAGAGAGACCGAGCTTTACAAAATCCCCGGCGTCTCTGAAACCATCGATTGGACCTCCGCTCTGCTGGCCCTGAACCAAACGGAGTTGGACTCCCAGATCATCGATGACACCCTGGGGATCCTCCTCAAATACCAGGACGACATCGAACTGGTAAAAGGCGAACCGGTCCGCGCCATGCTGGACCGCTCCCAGCTTCGAGGCCCACGGCGCGGTGGGCGTGGCGGAGGTGGCCCGTAACCGCATCCCACGCTGGCCCCAACGGTGATTCGGGCGGTTATATCCTGCCCAATCTCATGCTGTTCGGCGAGGTGCTGCGGCGCCTGGGCCTGGGATTCGGCTCGGGCAACATGCTGGACCTGGTGCGCGCGACCGAGGACATCCCCATCGGCCGCCGGCAGGACTTTTACCAGGCCGCCCGTTGTCTGCTGGTCCACCGCAAACAGGACCTGCCCCTTTTCGACGACGCCTTCAAGGTCTTCTGGCGCCGCCCCGCTCACGGTGTCAGCACCCGAGAGCTGCGTTCCATGGGCGAAGAACGCCGCTACCGTACCCCCCGCATCGGCCCCCCCGGCGGCTCCATGGGCGACAGCGGCGCCGGTTCCTCCGACCCCCAACCTGTTGTGGAGTTGGACCGTACCTACAGCGCCCAGGAAGTGCTGCGGGCCAAGGACTTTGGCGAATACACCCCTGATGAAATCGCTCAGGCCAAGCTCCTAATGTCCGAGCTTACCTGGGACCCGGGGCGGCGCAAAACCCGCCGTTTAAACGTCGGCGCTGGTGCCGAGCTTGACCTGCGCCGGTCCCTGCGGGACAGCCTGAAATACGGTGGCGAACTTTTGGACTTGGCCCATCTTCAGCCTAAGTCCAAACCCCGCAACCTGGTCCTTATCTGCGACGTCAGCGGCTCCATGGAGCGGTATACCCGTATGCTCCTCCACTTCACCCATACCATTGCTTCTGACCTGGGCCGGGTGGAAGCCTTCCTCTTCGCCACTCGCCTGACCCGCATTACCCGCCATCTTCGCTACCGCAGCGTCGACCAAGCGGTCAACGAAGTATCCCGGGTCGTTCCAGATTGGGCCGGCGGCACCCGCATTGGCGATACCCTCAAGGCCTTCAATTACCAATGGGCCCGCCGGGTCCTCCGCAGCAGTTCGGTGGTACTGGTGGTTTCCGACGGCTGGGACCGGGGAGAGCCCGACCTCTTGGCCCGCGAGATGCACCGGTTGCAACGCAGTTGCCACCGGTTAATCTGGCTCAACCCGCTACTCGGCGCGCCTGGCTACCAGCCGTTGACCCAAGGAATGCAGGCCGCGCTTCCCTACGTGGACGACTTCCTGCCGGCCCACAACTTGGATAGCCTGGACGCTCTCGCCCGCTGTCTAAGCCGCCTGAGCCCTCACCGGAGTCCCACCGTGGGCCGCCGCCGCGCCCGGGAAAATCCCCCCGAACCCGAAACAGTTCCGACTCCCCGGCCCCGCCATGAGATTAACCCCGGCCTCGCCTCCATGTTCCAGTTCCCACCCACCGGTCCCCACCCCATTCATTAGCTTCCGGCAGCGTTGCCCTGGCCAGCCGTTCGCTCGGAAAGCCCGAAAGCCGTTTGCCATTTAAGGGACTACGGCCCGCTTCCTTTTGTATCATTGCTGGCAGAAAACCTACTCCGGCCATCGCCGGGCGACTTTACCCGAAAAGGTAGGATATGCCAAGTAGTTCGATGCGGAAAACCAAACTAATGCGGGGCGTGGAAGAACGGTTCCAGAGGCCGTTGGAACGCTTGGTCCCCGAAATGGTGAACCAACACGGCCTTAGCCACGCCGCCGATGAATTGGGAGTTAGCCCCGCTACCCTGGGCTACTGGATGCTCAAGCTGGGCATCAGGTACCGGCGGGTTGCCGTTACCGCGGAAGAGACTATCGAGGTGAAACGCCCGGGCTAACGGACCACAAGCCCAACTGTTCTTCAAGAGACGAGGCTCCCCTCCCCCAACCGGAGTCTCGTCCGCCCTCCAGGTGATGACTCCCCCTCGTCACCTGCTCTACCCATAGAAACTCCCCTTGGCATCGGCTCCCCGCCGACAGTCCAAGGGGAGTTTTTGGTTGCTTCGTATAACCGGTCGGAGCGGCTCTTAGAGGCGGCCCCCGTCGTAAAGCCCCAAGAAGTAAGGAGGGAGCTTCCGGTAAATCTGGATGCGGTTGCGCTGCGAGTCGACGATAAAGATCCGGTCGTCGTCGTCCACCGTTACCCCCAATGGGCCGCGCAGGAACCGTTCCCGCTCCAACCCCTGGGCGATTTCCCGCTCCAGCTTCATCTCCGGGTTGGCTTCCAGTTTGGTCATTCCCCACTTGGACAAAGTGGCGTCACCCAAGATGTGGGTGATGAAGCTGCCGTCCAGGTCGAAAACTTCCAGCCGGTCGTTGTCCCAGTCGGTTACGTATATGATGCCTTCCGTGTCTACCGCAACGTCGGTGGGCCGGTTGAACTCGCCATCGCCCTTGCCCGAAGAACCGAACTTCATCATGAATTTGCCGTCGGGCGAGAACTTCTGTACCCGGTCGTTGCGCCAGTCGGCAACGAAGATGTCCCCGTTGCTGTCAATGTCGAGTCCCCAGGGCATGTTCAATTCGCCGTCGCCGGTGCCGAACCCGCCGAACTTGGCCAGGAACTGCCCGTCCTTGGTGAACTTCTGGACCCGGTGGTTGCCCGTATCCACCAGTAAAATGTTGTCGTCGGCATCGACGGTAATGCCCGAAGGCTTGTCGAACTCCCCGTCGCCCTGCCCGACAACTCCCCAGGCGCCAATCCACTCGCCGTCCTTGGTGAACATGGCTACCCGTTGCAGCCACTCGTCGGTAACGTAAAGGTTCTCGTCCTTGTCCAGGGCAATGTCCGTGGGCCAGACCAGCGACCCGGGGGCCCCGTCCTCGCCGGTATCCATAAGGTCGGCGCCAAGCCGTCCACCGTTGCCAATTTCGCCAATGTAGTCTTCATCCACGGTGCAAACGGTAATCCGCTTGGAGTCGGCACGGTAATCGTAGGCCCGGTTTACCACGTACATCACGCCGTTGGCCCCGCGGGCGACCGATACCGGGTTCTTGAATCCGGTACCCGCTTCTTCACCCCGGCCAATGGTGTGGGTATACCGGAAAGTGGCTCCTTGAACTTTGGTTGTCATTTCTTCCTCGCTTGATTGTCTACGGTTAAGCAGCCGGGGATTTCAAATTCCCGCCGGAATTTAAGAGAACTGGTATTCCTGGGTTGAAACAATGAGCTGCAATAGTTGGGCCGCCAGTTTGCCGAACTCCGCGCCGCTGGAGTCCATATCCGCCGCTTGCCGGGCGTGGTCTTCCAACAACTCCCGGGTTTCCGGCATGAGGTTATAGCCCCCCAGCAACTCCAGGCACCCGTCCACCAGGGTCTCGGCGGTTATGGGACCGTCTTCCCGTCTCAGCCGCTGGATCATGGCCCGGATCCCCGGGGCCTCGGTGCGCCCCATCTCTCCTGCGGTGAAATTGACCCGCTCCACCAGGGTGCCGCTGTCAATCCATTCCTTGCCGGTGTGCCAACCTTCCACGGTCGGTGGGTTCATCAAGTCCTGGCCCATGTAGCGGATTTCCAGGCCGGCGTCATAAAGCCGGGGCCGGGGGGCGACGAAATCGCCAACGAGGCGCAGGGTCCCGCAGACCACTTCCGAGGGACTCTTTACCTTGGCGAATCGGGCGTTCTTGAAAAAGTCTGAGTTGAAAAGCAGCCTCAGCATGGGCCGGATTTGGAAGCCGGACCGGAAGTATTCTTCCTCCAGCAACCGCACGGCCTCCGGGTCTTGGGGCGGTGTCGTCTCCCAGGCCGGAACTTGCGGCTCGTCGGCCACGAAGAAGTTGTACAGGTGCCTGGAAATGAACCGGGCGGTGGCGGGCTGCTTGGCGATGATGTTGATGATGTCCTCGCCGTTAAAGTCCCCCGTCTCGCCCAGGAAGGTCTTTTCTCCGTCAATATGGTCCAGCCGGTTGTACAAAAATTGGTTGTCGTACCGGCCGAAGGGGTATCGGGGCATACCGTTGGCAATGGTCCAGCCGGTGAAGGCTTGGGCGCACGCCTTTACGTCGTCTTCAGTGTAGTTGGGGTGGCCGTCCATGCCGACGCCCATTGAGAAAAGCTCCAGCAATTCCCGGCCCCAGTTTTCGTTCACCGCTTCCTTGTGGCTCAACGGGTTGTCCAGGTAGTAGAGCATCGCCGGGTCGGTGGCCATGTCCAAGAGCAGGTCCTGGAATCGGCCCATACCGTGGTCGCGGAACTTGTTAAGCTGGTTCAGGATGTTTTGCGGCGCCATGCACTTGGAGTCGCCCACGCAGAAGATTCCGTGCCAAAACAGGCACAGCTTTTCTTCCAACTGCCGGGGCGAATTGACCATGCGGTAGGTCCAATACCCCTGGTTGGCCGCCAGGTAACCCATATCCCGCCAACCCATGTACCTCTGCATAACGTCCAAGTCCAATTGGGGCTGGTCTTCGGGGTGGAGCAACTCCTCCACAGTGGCCTCATAACCCTGGGCCGCTCGCCGTTCCAACTCTTCGTAGGTGGCGCCGAAACCGGCGCGGCGCATCAGGTGGGCCATCAAGGCAATGTCGTTTTCAGCCATGCCCTTCCTCGTAATATCAGTGCTTGGTAGGGATGCCAGCCGCATATCCCGCCCGGGTCGGTTCGTGCGCGGCGTGGCTTTGGGAGTTGGGTCCCGTTACCGGGTGGGACCGTGGGGAAAAGCGGCGAAGGGCGCCCCGGTTGAACTGGTGGGCGCCCTTCTGGGGTTGCTAGTCCTTGGCGATGAAGTCCATCTTCTCGAAGCTGCCATTGACTAGGGGCTGTGCGTCCAAGCCCATCCAGTCCTCGACCAACGTGGCGTACAGGCCGCGGAAGTCGTTGTTGAAATGCAGGTTGCCTTCCAGCAGCTTGTTCTGTTCCAGGGAAGGATACTCACCGTAGAGCCCGCCCTTGACCCGGTCGCCAATGACAAAAGCCGCTCCGCCGGAACCGTGGTCGGTGCCGGAGCCATTGTCGTGAACCCGGCGGCCAAACTCGGTGAAAACCAACAGGACTACGTTATCGCCGGCGTTGTTCTCCTTCAGGTCGGAGTAAAAATCGTGGATGGTCTGCCCAATCATCGTGCATAGGCTGGCGTGGGCCGACATCTGGGTGGCGTGGGTGTCGAAGCTGTTGTAGGGCGCGGTGGTGTAGAGGAACCGAGTTCCCAGGTCGGCCATGTGTACCTGCGCGATGTTCCTCATGTACTGGGCTGTGGAACTGGGGCCGTATTCCACCGTGGAGTGGTATTTCTCCGGTGCGGTGGCCAGAATGTCGGCGCCGGTCAGGGCATCCATGCCGGTCTGGGTCAGGTACTCCAACACCGGCCCGCGGCCCATGACCGGAGAGTACATGCGGGAGAAGATGTCCAAGGCCTGGGCCCGCTCTTGCTCAACCTCAATGCTGGTCAAAACTCCGTAGGTCTCCAGGTTGCCGACGGAAGCCACCGGCACCCCCGGAGCGGCCATGGACCGGGGCAATCCCCGTCCGAAGTTTACGCCGGTCAGCACGTTTTCTTTGTTCGGGTCGATGTCCCTAATGGCCCGGCCGACCCAGCCTTCGTCCGCCAGCTTTTCCGGCTCGCAGGTGTGCCAAATGTCCATGGACCGGAAGTGGCTGAGGTTGGGGTTGGGATAGCCCACGCCCTGGATGATGGCAACCTTGCCCAGGTCGTAAAGCTCCTTCAAAGGGGCCAGGTTGGGGTTGAAGGCCAGTTCGTCGTTGATGGGCAGGACCTGGTCCTGGGGGATGACCACATTGGGCCGGTTTTCATAATACAACGGGTTGGTATAGGGGATTATCGAATTCATGAAGTCGTTGCCGCCCGACAGTTGCAGGACTACCAGGACGGGGTCTTTCTTGGTGCTGGTCATTTTTCCTCCTTTAGCTTGCAGTGGCACGCGGCCCAGCCGACGGCCGCGTATGGAAGGGCCGGTGATTGACCGGCCCTAAGTTTTCGTTAGTTGAACTGGTATTCCTGCGTGGAAACAATCAACTGGAGCATCTGCCCCACGAACTTGGCGAATTCAGCGCTGCCGGTGTCCAAGGACGCCGCGGCTCGGGCGTGTTCCAACAGCAAGGCTTGGTTCTCTTCGGTCAATTCGTAGAAGCCCAGCATCTCCAGACACCCGTTAACCAGGCTCTCAGCCGAGATGTTCTTTCCCTGGGAGCCCAACCGTTGCACTATCGCCTGGATTCCCGGGGCGTCCACCCGGCCCATCTCGCCGGCGGTGAAATTGACCCGTTCGACCAGGGTGCCGCTGTCAATCCATTCCTTGCCCGTGTGCCAGCCTTCCACTGTTGGGGGATTCAACAGGTCCTGGCCCATGTACCGGATTTCCAGGGCTGGGTCGTAGAACCGGGGCTTGGGCTCGATAAAGTCGCCCACCACCCGCAGCGCGCCGCAGACCACCTCAGAGGGGTTTTTGACCTTGGCGAACTGGGCGTTCTTGAAAGTCGCGGAGTTGAAAAGCACCCGCAGCATGGCCTTGATTTCATAACCGGAGCGGAAGTACTCGTCCTCCAATTCTTTAATCAGTTCCGGATGCTGAGGCGGGATGTGCTGCCAGGCAGGCACCTGCGGTTCGTCGGATACGAAATAGTTGGAAAGGTGCCGCGCTACGAACCGGGCGGTGGCGGGCTGTTTGCAGATAATCCGCACAATGTCCTCGCCGTTGAGGTTGCCCGTTTCTCCCAGGAAGGTCTTGTCGTCCTCGATATGGTCGTAACGGTTGTAGAGGAACCGGTTAGCGTAGCTGCCATAGGGGTAACGAGGAATGGCGTTGGCAATGGTCCAGCCGGTGAAGGCTTGGGCACACGCCTTAACGTCGTCTTCGCTGTAGTTGGCGTGGCCGTCCATGCCGACGCCCATGGAGAAAAGTTCCAGCAATTCCCGGCCCCAATTTTCGTTGACTGCTTCCTTGTGGCTCAACTGGTTGTCCAGGTAATAGAGCATCGCCGGGTCGGTGGACAGGTACATCAGGAGATCGTCAAACTTGCCCATCCCGTGGGACCGGAAGTTGTTGAGCTCCAGCAAAATCTGGCGGGCCCTCATGCACTTGGAATCGCCTACGCAGAAGATTCCGTGCCAAAACAGGCAAACCTTCTCTTCCAACTGGCGGGGCGAGTTTACCATCCGGTAGGTCCAGTAACCCTGGTTGGCCATGAGACCGTTCATGTCCCGCCATCCGTGCATGTAGCGGTTCATTACGTCCATTTGCAGGTCCGGTTGCTCTTCAGGATGGAGTAGCTCCTCCACCGTGGCTTGGTAACCCTTGGCCGTGCGCGTTTCCAATTCTTCGTAAGACGCACCGAACCCGGCGCGGCGCATCAGGTGGGCCATCAACGCGATGTCGCTGTTTGCCATGCCTACACTCCTTGTTAGTGTTTTTCAGGTAGCTGTGCGTCAATTGGCACTCACCTGGTCCAGCTCGTTGGCTGTTTGTCAGACCCCGTGAACGTATTATATTAGGCAAAAAAAGTCAATTAAAGGAAGGTAACGTAATTGTTCAGAATTGATGAGTCATCCTGACATCAACCCGTCATTCCGGCCTTGAGCCGGAATACAGGAATCCCCGTCATTTCGAACGCTGGTCTCTCCCCGACCATTCTGGATTCCGGCTCAAAGCCCGCCCCGTACCCGATACGGTGGCCGAAATGACAGACCTTGGGTTGGGCTAACTCCTTAATTGTGAACAGTTACACCGCCATTCTTTGATTGAGATTCAGCGATGGCGTGAATTAAACTGAGACACTACCCAAGGAAAAAAACCCATTATCGTTTGCGGTTTTTCGGGACTATTAAGCGGGCCGCCCGGCCCCTTAGCGGTTGTTGGCCGCCTGGGGAACGGCGCCCGAAGCCCCGGAGGCTGCTTGGGAAACGGGCGTCCTCTGGAAAATGGCTACGATGGCCCCGGTTGCGACAATCCAGACCACGATTAGCGCGGCCATCCGAAACCCTTGCTGGTAGTAAGGCTGGGCTTCCAACGCGGGCAGGAACTCCACCGCCGCCGGCAGGCTTAACCCCAACACCATGGCCGCCAGCGTGGTCCCTACCGTGTGTCCCATCTGGCGCGTGGTCTCCAGCATCCCCGAGGCAAAACTGCGGTTTTCCGGCAGCGTGTTCATCACCAGGGCGTTGTATGGCGAGATGAACAACGCCGTCCCTAGGGAAGCGGGCAGCAACAGCATGGGGAGCCCCCAGATAGGCACCCGGGCCGCGAATAGGGCCAACAAGGTTATCCCCGATGCGACCAACAGCAGGGAGGCGGTGCCCAACCAACGCGGGTTGTAGCGGTCATAAATTATTCCGGCTATGGGCGGCACCCATAACCCGAAACTCTGGTGGCATAGCAGGATCATCGAGACCACGATGGGGGTATAGCCCAGCCCGTGCTCCACCACGATGGGCACCAGGGTGAAGATGGTCAGCATGGAAAGGTGGAAGGTGGTGTTGCTGAACAGGGCCATTGAGAAGTACTTGCGCTTGAAATACCCAAAGTCCAGGAACGGCTCCCGGCTCCGAATCTGAATAACGAAGAACAGCCCCGCCAGTCCCAGGGCCAGCAGGTGCATCGGTATGTGGTAATCAAGAGCCTCTGGAGAGGTGAAGGACTCGGCTCCATCGTGCAGGTGGGAACCCGACAATACAAAAACGGCCAACGCCGCCACCAGCAACCCGGCGCTTAGGTAATTGATATTGATGTCCCGAGCTCGGTCTACCGCCTGCAAGGCCCGGTATTTCAACATCGGGTAGGTGAACCAGAGCGCCAGCAATCCCATGATCACCGCGAATACAAACACCAGCCGCCAGTTGAAGAAATTGAGAAACACCCCGTAAAGCCCGACGCCAATCAGCGTCCCCATCCGGGAAGCCGTCACCGGCACCGCGAAAGCTCTTCCCCGTTCGTTGGGGTTAAAGGCCATTGCCAGCATCGCGTTGCCGTTGGCCGTAACCAACGCCGCCCCCAAACCTCCGGAACCGCTCCAGATGACCAGTTGCAGCAAGCTCTGCGACGTGGCAGCCATCAGGTTCGCTAGGGTCATTAACACCAGACCGGCAAAGAAGCACTCGATGTGGCCGTACTTTTCCCCCATCCGGGCGGCCAAGAACACCGTGCTCCCCAAAACCAACAGCCGGATGATGACCGACCATGACGCGTCGTCAATGTCTACGCCAAAGTGGGTAGAGATCGACGGAATTGTCAGGGTAATGGGTATGAAGGTCGACTGCACCAGCAAATGCCCGAAGGCCAGCGCAAACAGCGTATCCCGCCGCGGCTTGCTGGAACCCAGGTCCCGGAAGTCCCCTATGAAGTTCAACCGCCGAAATATGAGGCTGACTAAATTCAAAACGATTGCCGCCGGAATCTCCCGCTACCCAAGTGTTACACAATGTTAACGGTTGCCACCCAAATCCACAATCAACCTTACCCCGCGCCTCGGACCCGAATCTCCCGGTGTTCCTCAACCTGGGCTGGATGTCGAGGAGGCTTGGCCCAAAAAATCAAAATTGCTGCCATGGCATGGCACGCCGCCGCGGCCAGGATGAGGCTGGCATAGCTCCCCGTTAGGTCGTAGATAACCGGCCCTAACAACTGCCCCAGTCCCAACCCACCGGCCTCGAAGGGCCGCAACGCCCCGGCAATGGACCCGTAAGAATTGCGGCCAAAATAGCCCGCCAACACCATGTAGACCATTACTTCCAAACTGCTATGGAACAACCCCCACGTCAGTCCAAACAAATACGCCAACGCCAGCGAGTCCACCTGGAACAAGAAAAGCGAGCATCCCGTGGAGACCACCAGCGAAAGCACCATGCAATACCTGGCGGGAACATGGTCCGCCACCACCCCCCATCCGAGGCTGCTCAACGCCAGAAACGTGCTCAGGCTCAGCACTCCCGCCGCCTGGGGAGTTGTTAACCCCGCCTCGTCATGGAGGTAAGGCACCAAGCTGAACCCCAACCCGGAGCTTCCCGTCACCGCCAGGAAAGCGGTAATCGACACCAGCCAAAATCCCCGGGTCCGTAAAGCCTCCTTGGCGGTCCAACTCCGTTGCTCCGGCCCGCTCCCCGGGGTAGCCGATTCATGGGTTGGACCTTCACCGCCGGCCGCCGCCGCCCGTGGGTTGACCGCGGACCTGGCTCCGTCGGGCAGTAAACCGATGTCTTCGGGCCGCCGGCGCAGCAAAATCAACATTGGCAGCGTCAGGGCGATGCTAAACAACCCCAACATTCGGAACGCCGCCCGCCATCCCACCGCCACCGCTATGGCCGAAAACAACTGGATAATCACGGCTCCGCTGATGGGCCGGAAAACCCCGGTCAGGGCCAGGGCCGTGTTCCGCCGCCGGTTAAAGAAGTTTACCGCCAGCGTGCGCGGCACCACCCCAATCATAAAAGGCTGGCTGATGGCCCGCCCCACGACTGCGGCGATGAAAAACTGCCAGATCGAGTCAACCCCGCCAATTGCCACCATGCACCCGCCCAGTGCCAACGCAGCCAGAGGCATCAGCAGCCGCGGCCCGTACTTGTCCGCCAACCGTCCGGCGAAGGGCGCGAATAATCCGGATAACCAGACCCCGGCGCTGGCCGAAAATCCAATGGCGCTGCGGCTCCACCGGGTATCTTCCAGGATGAAGCTCTGCACCCCCCCCAGGACCACCCCCGCCAGCGCGGTGGCCGCAAAGGCTCCCAGGGCGGTGATGCCCAGCACCAGCCATCCGTAGTAGAAGGGGGTTTGGGGACGCCAATTGATGAGAGAGGCTAGGGAGGTCATTAGCAGCCCTTATATCAGGTTCCTTGGCCGCGGACAAGCACAGTTCCCCACTCCCACCCGTCATGCCGACCCCTTCATATATCATTCCGACCAACCCCCACCTGTCATTCCCAACCCCCTACTCGCCCTGAGCACCGTCGAATGAGGGCATTCCCACCGCCCCAACCTGTCATTCCGAACCGAAGGGAGGAATCTAAAATCCACCGCCGCCAGCCCGTTTGCTCCTGGATTCGTCACCGCAAGATCCCCTCAACAACAATGAGAAGACTCTATTGCGCCCGGCCAGGGTCCTTTAATTTTCCAGGTAAAGGCCGATTGGTGTTGACGGGCAAGTTGGCATCCCGGTGGTAATTGTGGTGGAAGGTGGAATCCGGAGTGGGGGATTGGATTGGGCAGGGAGTTTAGACCCCTCGCTGCGCTCGGGGTGACAGGGGGCGGGGGACAACAACAAGCCCCTATCCCACCCAGCCCAAAAAGTTGACACGCCTATACCGCCATGCTAATAACATGCAAGACGGCCCGCCGCCGCGTCAGCCCGTTTATACCTGCTTACTCGCGGCGCGTTATACCGGCGAATCCCTACGTTTGCACCCCAAAAGGAGCGCTCTATGTTAGTTGTCGACGCCCAGGTCCATCTCTGGTCCGCCAACCTGCCCACAAATCCGGCCCATCGCCAAATAACCTCTTTTTCCCAGGAAGACCTTCTCCAGGAAATGAAAGACGGCGGAGTTAATGCCGCGGTGATTCATCCGCCCGGTTGGGACCCCAATTCCGGCCAGGTCGCCCTCGACGCGGCCGCCCAACACCCCAACCAGCTTTGCATCCTCGGCAATTTCCCCCTGGACCGTCCCGAAAGCCGGGCATTGGTCCCTAATTGGAAGGACCAACCCGGTATGTTGGGCCTCCGTTTCACTTTCCAGCAACCCCACCAGCAGACCTGGTTGACCGATGGCACTTTGGATTGGCTGTGGCCCGCCGTCGCTGCGGCAAACATCCCGGTCGCCTTGGGAGCCGGTAATTTCCTCTCTTCCGTGGGCCAGGTGGCCCAACAGCACCCCGGCGTCAAGCTCATTGTCGACCACTTCGGCCGCGCGGGAGGCACCCAGGGCGGAATATGGGACACCCTGCCCGATTTGCTGGCCTTGGCCGAGTATCCCAACGTCGCCCTGAAAGCCACTGGCGCCCCCAGCTATTCCGCCGGCCCCTACCCATTTGCCGACATCCACGATCATATCCATCGCTGCTACGACGCCTTCGGCCCGGACCGGATGTTCTGGGGCACCGACATCACCCGGATGCCCTGCTCTTGGCCCCAGTGCATTTCCCTGTTTACCGAGGAACTGCCCTGGTTGTCCGAGGCCGACAAGGAGCTGATCATGGGCCGAGCCCTTTGCAACTACATCGGGTGGGACATTTCTGAATAAAAGCGGCCAACTCCTCCGCGAAAGACGCGAAACCCCGGCGGCCTGGGCGTTACATTTCGACCGTCGGTCGCCGGGGTTTCTCTTTGTCTATTTCGTGCCGGGGTTAAATTCCCAGCAACCGTTCCAGGTTCTTTCCCAGTATCAATTCTTTCTCCTCGTCCGTAAGGCTTTCCAGCCCTCGGATCCACCCGGCCGGGCCCGGTTCCCAACTGACGAAAGGCCAGTCGCTTCCCAATACCACCCGGTCTGCCCCAACCTGGTCGATCAAGAACCGCAACGCCGGTTCGCTCATGGTAATGCAGTCGTAGTACAACTTTCGCTGGTAGGAACTGGGGGGGTTGGGAATAACTTGACTCTGCCGCCGCTCGTTCCATCCCCGGTCAATCCGGTTCATCAGGTAGCAAGCCGGTCCGCCTCCATGGGCAATGCAAACCTTCAGGTCTGGACACCGTTCCAGAATTCCTCCGCAGATGAGCGTGGCGGTTATCAGAGCGTCCTCCATGGGGACCCCCACGCTATTGGGAATGGCGTAGCGGTCGATGCGGTCCACCATCATGTTGTGCTGCGGCTGGGGGTGGTAAAACAGGATCGCGCCCATGGACTCGGCGGCCTTGAAAAACGGTAAGAACTGCGGTTCATCCCAGTTCTGGGAGTTGACTATGGCGTCCAGTTCCGCCCCTTTCAATCCCAGGCTGTTCACCGACCGGTCCAGTTCTGCGATTGCTGCATCTACGTCTTGCATGGGCAGCGTGGCCATTCCAGCAAAACGGTCCGGCCAATCCTTGGTCATTCCCGCGATTTCGTCGTTCACTTCCCGGGCATGGCTCACCCCTTCCGCGGCCGGCAGGTGGTACCCCATGACCTGGGCTTGGATTGACACCACTTGCACGTCGGTCCCCATATAGTCCATGTCCGCTATCCGTTCTTCCGGCGTGAACTTGGACTTCGGAGCGATGCCGCCGGCCCTGCCGGGCCTGGTGACCAAGGTGTTTTTTTCAGCGGAGCCGTAGTGCATCCCGTACCATTCTCCACCGTCCTCGATGGCGTTCCAAAGGCACCGGGGCGCCAGGTGCGCGTGAATATCAATGCTTTTCAAAATGGGAATCTCCCTTGACCGAATCCACCCTGCTGCCCAGCCCGGCCCGGTCCGGATTGTTGCACAGCGGCAGAAACCTGGTCAACAATCTTCGCACTAGACAGCGGCATCCGGTATGCTAAACTTCCCCGCCAAGTAATCAGTTTAAGGAGGAATCATGGGCGTTTATAGCCTCTACACCGGCGACGACGGCAAAAGCCACATTGAAGAGTTAACGGCGGATGCGTTGCAGGAGATTAGCTTTGACGGCGCATCAATGAACTTCGCCGTCTCCCAACGGGAACCAGGCCTTTTCTCGGACTACCATACCGCCCCATTCCGGCGTTGGCAGGTTGGGCTGGTCGGCCGCACCATCATTGGCTTGGCCGACGGCACTTCTCACACCTTTGAAGTCGGCGACGTGCGCCTCATCGAGGACACGACCGGCCAGGGCCACACCACCACCTACCCCGACGGGTACAACATCACTCTTCAGGTCAGACCGCCGGAAGGCTCCTAGCAATCCTCAGCCCTGGTTGACCCGCTCTTCCGGGTATGCCACTGGCATCACGGAGTAGTGGGGCATTATCTCCTCTACGAACAGTTCCAGGGATTGCATCGCCTGCTCGTGGGTCAGGTCCCCCCACTGGAAGGAACAAACGAAGTAATTGGCGCCGGTTGCAACGTACTCGTCTATGTATTCCCGGATCGACGCCGGTGAACCGGCAATAACGCCAAACCCCGCCCCCTGGTTGGCCACGCCGCCCAACCCGCCGGGAGCCTGCCGCCGCCGCTGTTCATCCTCGGAACGTTGCTCCAGGGACCAGTACAGGTCCCGCCGCGCCTCCCGCTCCGGCGCCCCTTGCGGTCTCATCCGCTCGTTGGGCACCAGGAATTGCGTCAATCCCCGGCTTTCCGCCTCCATCCGCCGCGGCGTCCCCAGGTTCCGCTTGTAGTGGTCCCAGGCCGGTTCCCCAATGCGCACCGCTTCTTCATCGGTCTCCGCCAGCACCAGGTGGTTGACCAGGCTAATCTTCGGTTCGGTGCCCTGAATGGTCAACGCTCCCTTGCCCTGGTGCTCCTCCCAGAGTTCCCGGTACCGCTTGACGTTCGCTTCGAAGCTGTCCAACCCTCCCACGATGATGGTGTTCATTCCATCGATGGCCGCCGTTTCAACGTTCCGCATATACCAGAAGGGTGGGTAGGGCTCCTGACGGGGACGCAATCGCATCGGGAGCCGGTCGAACTTGAAGAACTCGCCGTCGTAGGACAGTTCCTCGTGGCTCAAACCCTTTTGGATGATGTCCAGCGTCTCCCTGTACCGGGCAAAGTTGGTCTCAACGTCCGACTCTTGCCCCCAGAAATAGGCTTCCAACACCCCGCCCCGGCCCACGCCAATTTCCATCCGCCCGTCCGAAAGAGCGTCCAACATGCAGATTTCTTCGATGAGCCGCAACGGATGGTGCAACGGCAGCACATAGATGCAGGGCCCCAGGTGAATCTTCTTGGTGCGTTGGGCCGCCGCCGCCAGGAACACGTTTTGGGACGGCGCCAGGCTATGCACGGCGGGCGTGTGATGTTCTGCCAGGTGGTAGCTGTAGAATCCGGCGGAGTCCAACCGCTCCAGTTGCAGCAAACGGAGACGGTAAATCTCGTCAAGCGAAAGTCCGGGCACCGGTTCAATGTGGTCAAACACGCCGAATTCTAAAGGCATACGTTTCTCCCCTACCGTAATGCGCCACTTCGGTGGCGGTTCAGACTCATTAGCCGCCCATTATGGGGATCAACCTGATTCGTCGCGACCTGACATCTTTATGGTTGGCCCAACCCCTCCCATTTCAAACAATCACGCCCTCGAAAACCCGAGGGCGTGAGTCGCTTGAAACAGGTTGGAAAAGCCGCTATAGGTTCAGCGCGGCCTCTTCGTAGTCCTTTTCCTTCTGGTAAATCTGGAACCGGTGGCGCACCGACTCCAGCACGAAAATGTTGCCATCATCGTCCACGTTCACCGCCACCGGGCGGCGGAACCGCCATTCCGGTTCCAAGTTGACCCGCCGGCGTTGTTTGATGATTTCCGGGTTGGCCTCCAGGTAGGTCGCGGTCCAGGGAGAAACCGTTTGGGCATCTCCCACCAGCGACGCCACAAAAACGCCGTCCGGTCCGTAAATTTGCACCAGGTGTTGGCCCCAGTCGGTAACGTAAACGTCCCCGTCGGAGTCCACCGCGACGCTGGTGGGCCGGTCCAACGCCCCCACACCCGCTGCGTTGCCCTTGAAATCCCGGAGGAACGTCCCTTGGCCGGAGAACTTCTGGACCCGGCTGTTCTTCCAGTCGGCCACATAAACGTCGCCGGACCGGTCAGCGCAAATGCCCCAGGGCATGTTGAACTGCCCTTCCCCATCCCCAGGTCCGCCCCAGCCCAGCAGAAATTCGCCGTCCTTGGTGAACTTCTGCACCCGGTTGTTATGGCTTTCGGCGATGTAAAGGTTGTCGTCCCGGTCGAAAGCGATTCCCGACGGGCCGCGCAGTTGGCCCGGTTCGCTCCCCGCTTCGCCCCACTTGTTCAGGAACTGCCCCTCAGAGTCGTAGACCGTTATCTGTTGCAGGTTTTCGTCGGAAACGTAAATGTTGCCCTCGCTGTCGGCGGCGATGGACACCGGCCAGATAAACTGCCCGTCCCCAGAGCCGAAACTGCCGAACTGGGTTACAAACTCGTGGTCGGTGGTGCAAATGCTAACCCGCTGGCCCAGCTCCTCCGCTCCCCGGTTCACCACATACAACCGGCCTCCGCTGCCAAAGGCGAAGTCCACCGGGTCCCAGAAACCCAGGCCCGACATTCCGTACATCCCCAGGCAGTGGCTAAAATTAAAAACCCTGCCCGCCGCAATCGTCGTTAGCATTGTCTACCTCCGAAATCCCAGGCTCGCCCCTAACGGGCTGCCCCTATCCATATTACTTCCGAAATTCCTTCCTGATAACCAGCTTCAACCCCGACCAGGTTCGGTCCACGGCGCAAACCTTCACGTCCACTAACCCCAGGGGCAAAGCTATTTCGCGGACCACGTCTTCGGTGATGTCCGTTGGCGCCTTGGACGCTTTCTTGGGCCAGGACACCCAGACCATCGCCGCCGGTTTAATCTGGTACCGGTAGTGTTGCAGTTTTCGTTCCAACTCCTCACGGCTCACCGAGAACAGGTGCACCATATCGGTTTCGGCTGTCAACCGGTCCCCGAACGTGACCCCATCCGGGAGGCGTCCCAGTAACTCCCGATAATTGGCCGGAGCGCCTTCAACGCGGACTTCGCTGCCGGCCTTGATCCCCAGCTTGCTGGTCAACGGCCTTTCCGAATATCCGGCTCCAGGCGCTCCTTTATCGGTTTGCAAAGGCTTCCGCCCTATCCCGGTTAAACGAAGCTGAGCTGTTCGAACTTCCCACCGACGATGGGCACCGAGTCCAACCCCAGCCACTGTTCCACGATTGAGGCGTAGAACCCCCGGAAGTCGTAATTCGGCGCCAAGTCTCCCTGGCTCAGGTCCTCCGGCTTCAGCGACGGATAGGTTCCGTACATCCCGCCCTTCACCGGGTCGCCCATGACGAAGGCAATTCCCCCGGCGCCGTGGTCGGTGCCGGTGCCGTTGTCCTTCACCCGCCGCCCGAATTCGGTGAACAGCATCATAATCACGTTGTCCCCGGCGTCGTGCTCGTGCAGGTCGTCGAAGAAGTTGCCAATCGCCATCCCCACGTCGGTCCACAACCGGGTGTGCATCGGCACCTGGTTGAAGTGGGTGTCGAAGCTGCCGTGCTGGGTGTAGAAAATCTGAGTCCCCAGGTTGGCCAGATGCACTTGGGCCACGCTCTTCAACGCCTTGGCAATAGGGGTGTCCCCGTATTCCACCGAGGAACTGTACCCTTCT
This sequence comes from Dehalococcoidia bacterium, assembly GCA_965205495.1. Classification (GTDB taxonomy): domain Bacteria; phylum Chloroflexota; class Dehalococcoidia; order Lucifugimonadales; family UBA3495; genus CATOSK01. Next base: position 1,960,560 of record CBDBHA010000002.1, on the reverse strand, counting down.
GGGACGCTTCTCAATATGTCGGCCCCCGCCAGCACGTTCTGGCCGGTCTGGCTCAGGTAGTCCATCACCGGCCCGGTGCCAATGGTCGGGGAGTAGATGCGCGAAAACACCTCCAGCATCCGGTCCCGCTCCGCCTGGGTCTCCACCCCCGGCACCTCGGACATTACGCCGTAGGAAGCCAGGTCGGATACCGACGTTACCGGCACGCCCTTCAGGGCCAACGCCCGGGGCAGCCCCTGTCCGAAGTTGATTCCGGTTAAGACGTTCTCGCTCTTGGGGTCCAGGTCCCGAATCACCCGGCCCATCCAGCCCTCCGTCCCAACCTTGTCCGGCTCACAGGTGTGCCAAATGTCCATGGAGCGGAAGTGGGAACGGGGCGAGTTCTGGTAGCCGATGCCGTGAATAATCGCTACCTTGTTTTGGTCCCAGAGTTCCTTAACTGGGCCCATGTTGGGGTTGAAACCCAATTCATCGTTAATCTTCAACACCCGGTCTGCGGCAATCCCCACGTTGGGGCGGTTGTCCCGGTAATAGGGGTTGGTGTAAGGGACCACCGTGCTAAGGGGGTCGTTGGCTCCAGTAAGCTGCAAGACCACCAACACCGGGTCTTTCTTGGTTTGCGTCATCGGCTCCTCCTGTTGGCTGTTATCGTCGTTGTTCTGGCGGGAGACCCTTGGGCTTCCGCCGCGTCTATGCGAACTGGAACTCCCGGGATGCCGCCACCAGGGCCAGGGTCATCCCCGCCCGGCGTTCCGCGTCAGCGGCGCTGTCTTCGTCATCCCACCGGATTTCTCCACCCTCACGCACTTGGGAAATCAGTTCCTCCCGGGTCAATTCGCTAACTTCCAAGGGGCCAAGTTGTTCCAGGCACTCGTCCACGAACTCGGCCGGCGACATAACGCCCCGGCCCTTCAACCGCTCGACAATGGCATTGACCCCAGGCTGCTTGGTGTCGGAAAGGTACTTGACCGCGAAATTGACCCGGCGCACCAGCGCCCCGCCGTCAATCCATTCCTCGCCGGTGTGCCAGCTTTCCACGCTGGGGGGATTCAAAAGTTCCTGTCCCTGGAAACCGCACTCCGCCGCCACCGCTTGGTAACCCAACCGGGGCCCGTTGAAGCCTCCCGACAACCGCAGGGTGCTGACCACCATCTCCGCCGGGCTCTTCACCCGGGCGAAGCGGGAGTTCTTGAAGAAGTCAGAGTTGAACAAGACCCGCAGTACTCTCCGCAGGTCGTAGTTGGACTCGAAGTAGGCTTGGGTCAGCATCTTAATGGCTTCCGGGTCCTTGGGCGGCGTGTCGTTCCACGCCGGGACCTGCACCTCGTCGGCAACGAAGAAATTGTACAAGTGCCGGCACAGGAACTTGGCCGTAGCCGGCTGCCCGACAATAATGTTGATGATGTCGTCGCCGTCGAAGTTGCCCGTGTGTCCCAGGAAGGTCTTTTCCTCGAAGTCGTGGTCTTCAGGCTTGTACTCGAAGTCCCAATAGAACCGTCCCAGGGGAAGCCTGGGAATCTTGGGGGCGATGGTCCAGCCCGTAAAAGCCCGGGACGCTTCTTTAATATCGTCCTCCGAGTAATTGCCCACCCCCATCGAGAACAACTCCAGCAACTCCCGTCCCCAGTTCTCGTTGATCGCTCCCTTGTGGTTGCCGTTGTTGTCCAGCCAGTAAATCATGGCCGGGTTCTTCGCCAACTCCACCAGGATGTTGGGGAAGGCATCCAGCGCGTGGCGGCGGAACATGGCAATCTGCTGCACCATCTCCGGCGGGTTATCAATCTTGGAGTTGCCCGTGGCGAAAAGTTGGTGCCAGAAAAGCACCATCTTCTCTTCCAAGGGGCGTTGGGTGTTGATCATCCGGTACAACCAATGGGCCTGGGACTGTACCGGCGCCATGCCTCCCTCAAAATTGGGGAAGTACCGGAAAAGGACGTCGTCGTCCACCGGCGGCTGCGACTCCGGGTTCAGCAGCTCTTCCACGGTAGCCTCGTAACCCCGTTCCGCTTGCGCTTCCAACTCGGCTCGGGACGCCCCAAATCCGGCCCGGCGCATCAGGTGGGCCATTAGGGCAATATCATCCCTGCTCGGCATATTTTCTCCTCCGGATTGGTCTTCTTTCCCATATTTTGCAGCCAGCGTGGGCCTTCTTTCGTAAAAGAGGCCCACGCTGGCCGCGGTGCATCCTACGGATTGCAGGTATTATACCCCGGAATGTTTTCTCAAGAAAAGTTACCAGGGACTCCTCTCAGGTTTTTTTAGTGTTTCCAATTGCCGCCTCCAGCCCCCGCCCAATGTCATTCCGACCCTCCCCCCCACCTGTCATTCCGACCGTAGGGAAGAATCTAAAATCCCTGCCCAACACAATCCCCAACCCCGAATTCAGCCTCCGCCACAATGACGACGGGGGTGGCAGTTTGCCTTCCAACAACAATGGGCCTCTGCCTGGAAAATCAAAATATCCTGCCTTTCCTCCGCTTAACTTTGACGGGCGAACTTATCAACTCCTCCAGGATTACCCAGCCCAACGTAGATGTTGCCTTGGGAGTCAACCCAGCTTCCGTGACCTGAACCCCGGCAGTCAAAGCGGGCCAGCACACTGCCCGAGGTGTCCAGAACGCTAACCCGTGCCGACGATCCGTCCACCGGCCCCTCGCTGACCACCAACGCTCCGTCCTTATCCTCCGATATGTCCATGGGCCGTTGAATGTCGTTCCAAACGTTTATGAACTCGCCGTCCAAGGTGAACAATTGCAGCCGGTGGTTCTCCCGGTCGCAGAGGTAAATTGTGTCGTTGCGAATCAACAGGCTGTGGGGCAGGTGGAAGTGCCCTGGCTCCGTCTTGCCCGGTTCCCCCCAGGACTGTATCAACTCGCCATCCCAGGTAAACCGGTGAATCCTGGCGTTGCGGTACCCGTCGGAAACGTAAAGGTCTCCGGAAGGTGATGGAACAATCTCGCTGGGGTAGTTGAACGGCCCCGCTGACCGGGGGCAAAGGTCTCCGGGGTTCTCGCAACCGGTGTCGGAATGGACCCCGTGGCGCCCCAGCATCTGGATGGGTTTACCGTCCAGCGTGTAGAGCATACAGATGGAACTGTCCCGGTCGGTCAGGTAAACCGTGTCGTCTTCAATGTATATCCCGTGGGCATACAGGAAAGACCCGTTCCCCCAGCTATCCACGAAGTTGCCGTCGGTGTCAAAAATGACCACCGGCGGGTCCTTCCGTTGGAACGCATAAACCCGGTCTTCCGAGTCGGTCGCCATCGCGCTGACCATGGCGAAACTGTCGCCCTCAGGCAGCTTCGCCCAGTCCTCAATTACTTCGTAGGTGTACTGTCCCGATCCAACAGTTGTCACGTCAGTTCCCTCCTAGTCCACATAAGCTAGCTTTAATAGCCGCATTCTATCCCGCCGTTAATCCGGCGGCAACGTTTTTACTCGCGCCGTAACTATTCAGACTGAAAGGGGAATCGGCATGGCAATCGCATTTGAGGCTAATACCTCCTCCGATGCCAACTGCAAAAGTTTTGCGCAGGTTTTTCAAAAACGGGTCCCCCATCCTCAAGTCTGAACAGGCGCCTCTCGCCCCCCGGTTAACCATCTGAGTAAGCCTCAGCCAGCCGCCACAACTCTGGTCGAATTACGCCAGCCGGGGCATGACCTCGTCCGCGAATAGCCGCATGGAGCGCATAACTTTCTCGTGCTCCATGCCTCCAAAATCGAAGTTGCACCCGAAATACTCGATACCTTCGGCCCGCAGCCCGTTTATCTTAGCGGCGCACTGCTCCGGCGTGCCGATGATCGCCCGGTTGTCCGACAGGTACTCATAGGTCAAAGGCAGTTGCTGCCGCAACCTGCGCCAGTCCGCCATCCTTTGGTAGACCTCGCTGCCCTCTTCGATGTTGTTCCGCCATTGCATGATGTCGATTACCCAGTCCAGCTTGTCCCGGGTGTCGGCCAGGGCTTGCTCCTCGCTTTCCGCCACGTAGAAGTAACGGAAAAAGGGAATCTCCGATTTCGGGATATTGGCCCCCGCTTCCGCCGACATTTCCACAAACCGCTGGCACAGGTCCAACGCCTCGGCGGTGTCCTGCACTACGGCAATGCACAGACAATGCCCGGTGCTCACCACGAAGTCCAAGGTCACCGGGTTTCTCGTCGCGGCCAGGTAGATGGGCGGGTGCGGTTCTTGTACCGGTGTTGGCACCAGGTTGGCGTGACTTGCTTGGAAATGCTGGCCGTCAAACGTAAAATCCGGCGTCGTCCACAGCCCTTCTATCATCCGCACCGACTCCTGAAACCGTTGCTGGCTCTCCTCCGGGTCGATGTTGTACCCCCGGTATTCGTACCCCGAGCCGGAACCCCTCCCGAACCCCACGTCCAGCCTGCCGCCGCTCACCAGGTCCAGGGTTGCCGTATCCTCGGCCAGCCTCAGCGGGTTGTGCAACGGCGACACCAACACCGCCGTTCCCAAACGGATGGTCTTGGTCCGCGCCGCCAGGTGAGTCGCGATTATCAGCGAAGACGCCCCAATGCAGTAACGGGTAAAGTGGTGTTCCGCCAACCAGGCGCTGTGGAATCCCAACTCCTCGGCGTACTGCACCTGCTCCGTTGTTTCTGCGATTATTTCGGCCGCTTCCCTTCCTTCGGGCCAGGGTAGATGGGTAAAAAAAGCGAATTTCACGGACAAGTCCTTGGTTCCGGTGCGGCAATTTGACGTCGGAAATACCCCCCTGCAGCAAACGCAAGCAGTCTATGTTCCCACCCCAACCCTGTCAAACCACCCAATCTCAACCACCCGGACCAAGTTTTTATTCCCACAACCTCGTCCGGCCCCCGGCCGTCTGATGCCAACCAATACGGGCCAACCCCGGCCCATCCAAGTGACCTCCTGACAAATACTGACGCCCGGCCCCTTCCCAACAACGGTGACCACTCTCTACAATTATTGGTACGGGGAAAATCGCGACCGGGAAACCCCACCACCCAACCCTGGACTCCCAATCCCCCGACGCAATCAAGGCCAACGACACAATATGTCCTTTAATGTCCCTAACAATTGTTTTTTTGACCCGCGCCCCAAGCGTGCGTAACCTACCGATCCTTCGTCCCAACGCTCCAACCAACCCTTAAAATCTGGCCCTAAAACCGCAAAAACTATCACTTTACCCGCACATTGACGCTAAAACATGGCAATTCTATACTCCCAGTTAACCTGAAGCCTTCGCTAGGAGGACAACGTGATTTCTGCAGCCGAAAACTTCACTTTGACTCAGACCGGGGCCGGTACCCCCATGGGCGAGACCCTGCGCCGGTACTGGATGCCCGCCGCGCTTTCCACCGAACTCCCTGAACCCGATTGTCCTCCGGTCCGGGTGCGGCTCCTGGGCGAGGACCTGGTTGCTTTCCGCGACTCCCTGGGCCGCATCGGCCTGTTGGACGAGTTTTGCCCCCACCGCCGCGCCTCGTTGTTCCTGGCCCGCAATGAAGAAGCGGGCCTCCGGTGCATCTATCACGGCTGGAAATTCGATGTTGCCGGTAGTTGCCTGGATATGATGAACGAGCCGGAGGGCAGCGATTTCAAAGACAAGATCCGCACCAAGTCCTACCCCACCATCGAACAGGGCGGCGTCGTTTGGGCTTATCTTGGTGAGGACGGCAAACAACCCCCTCCCCCCAACTTTGAATGGACCCAGCTTCCGCCGACCCACCGCCAGGTTTCCAAGAACATGCAGGAATGTAACTGGCTCCAGGGCCTGGAAGGCGGTATAGATACGGCTCACGCCCCCATCCTCCACCGCACCATCACTCCCGATACCGACAAGGCGGGCATCCGCATCGACTCAGACTTGGTCAAAGGCGGCGCTCCCCTGGTGGAAGTCGACCCCACCGGCTACGGTTACCGGTACGCCGGCGTTCGTTCCTTGGGCGAGCGGGGCAGCATCGTCCGCGGCTACCACTACATCATGCCCTTCCACCAACTGCGGCCCAGCCAGTCGGCTTTCCGGGGCCGCTCCGCCCATGCCATTATCTCCGGCCACATGTGGGTCCCCATGGACGACCACAACTGCATGATTTACAACTTCACCTATAGCTACGATGACCAGCCCATTACCGAAGAGGAATGGCAGGCCATGGAGCAAGGTTACGGGCGGGGCCAAGAGCACATCCTTCCCGATTACCGCACCGTCGGCAACCGGGGCAACGATTGGCTCATCGACCGAGAGGTCCAAAAACATGAAACCTTTACCGGCATCGAGGGTATCAACGCCCAGGACGTTGCGGTGCAAGAAAGCATGGGCTCCATCGTCGACCGGTCCCTCGAAACCCTGGCCCGCAGCGACATGGCCATCGTTCAGGCCCGCCGGTTGCTGCTCCAAGCCACCCGGACGGTGGCCGACGGCGGCGACCCACTGGGCACCGGCCCCAGCTACTACGGCGTCCGTGCCATCGAGCGGGTTTTACCTCCCGGAGTCCAGTGGCGCGACGCCATCCTCGACGAGATGTACCCCAATGCCAACGATTCCCCTTCCAGCGGCAAAGGGTCTTCCAACGGCCTGCCCGCCTTGGGCAAAACAGAGAGGGCGGGTTTTTAAGCCCGCCCTGATTTATGACCTTGAACGGCCGTGAATGCTTGAGGCGGCCGGGGGTGAGAAACCCCTCTGCGGTGCCGCAGCGGCGACCGGTGCCGGGTTGTTTTTCTTATCCATGAAGTCCCGTATGGCGTCTTCGTACTCCGCCCGGGGGAATTGCTCGCCGTTGGGGACCTTCATCCCGTCGCAGAAGATTTCCAACCGGTTGCCGTCCGGGTCCAGGAAGTAGAAGGACCGGCTGCCGCTCCCTTCAACGTTGCCGCCGCTCTCGATCCCGTGGGTCAACGGGCCGCTTACAATTTCGGCTCCGGCGGTGTGGATATGGGCCAGCGCCTTCATGAACTCGTCCCGGTTCTCCACCTCAAAGGCGACCTGCTGTACCAACCGCGCCCGTCCGGGTACCGCACTGGAAACATCCACGTCCGCCGGGGCCGTGGCGATAACGAAATCGTGGTGGGTCTCTTCAAACCGCAAGAAGGCCGTCTCGCTGCCGTCGGGCCGGGCCCGCCGCGAGGTGACCTTGCAGCCCAGGACCTGGGTGTAGAACCGGAAGGAACGTTCAAAATCGGATACCAGGATTCCTACGTGGCCAACGCGCTTAATCTGAATAGCCATACCAAGCTCCTCCTTGCATTTTGCTAATAAATCTCCCGCGGTTCAGACGGGGTGTCGCGCCAATTATATACCGTGCTGAAACCCCATGTCTGATAACCAGGCCAATCCCACCCAGTACAATTGCAAAGTCCCTACGAACACCTACCGTCATTCCCGCGCAGGTGGGAATCCAGGGTGCAACCGGTCTAGCAAGCGTCCCTTTCCCTCAGAGTTGCATCACTTTGCAATCGTCTTGCAATTCCACCGTCGGCCCCTACCCTTCCTGCCGTATCAGGTCCGCCGCCCGCTCCCCAATCATTATCACCGTGGCGTTGGTGTTGGCCCTCACCACTTCCGGCATGATGGAAGCGTCCACCACCCTCAACCCCTCGATGCCGTAGACCCGGCAATACTGGTCGACCACCGCTCCCGGATCGTCCGGCGGCCCCATCCGGCAGGTGCAGGCGGTGTGGCCGGCAATGCTGGCCGTTTGCTGCATCCACAAGTCCAACGTATCGTCCGATTCCAACACCTCCGGGGAAGGGTCCAACCGCTCGCCAATAATTCCCTCAAACGCCGGGTGGTCAAACAACCCAACCGTTGTCCGCACCGCGTCCCTAAGCCGCTCCCGGTCCCAGGGGTCCGACAAAAACTGGTAAGCCAACCGCGGTTGCTCCTGAGGGTCCGCCGTCTCCAGGGTCAGCCTACCCATGCTATTGGGCAGTTCCAACCGGCAACTAATTCTAACGTCGATGTTTTGTTGCCCAGTGGGAGTCGACGTGGTGGGCTGCACCTGCACATCGTTCCGAGTTGGCGACCCCGCCGGCGCAAACCGCAAGATGACCTGGTTGCGGGGAGCGCTCGGTTCCAGTTGCAACCCTTCGTGAGGCCGGAACCGGATGGAGATCGACGGGTGGTTTTTCAGGTGCCGGCCCACTCCGCGCAGGTCTTGCACCGATCCGATTCCCAGCCGTTGCAGTTCCTCCGCCGGGCCCACCCCCGAGAGCATCAACAACTGCGGAGACTGGACCGCTCCGGCGCTGAGGATGACCTCCTCTCCTTCAACCACGAAGGTCTCTCCGCCGCTGTCAACCTCCACTCCCACCGCTTTCTTCCCGTCAAACACCACCCGGTGGGCCATGACCCCACCCTTGACAGTTAGGTTCAAACGGTGGCGGCTGGCGTCCAAGTAGGTCAGCGCCGTGCTCATCCGCACTCCGCCCGGGTTGTTTAACGGCACGGCTCCAACTCCGGTCCCATCGGGATTGTTAAGGTCGCCGTCTTCAGGGAACCCCGCCGCTAGGCAGGCTTGGTGAAAGGCCGAGTGCAAGGGCAGCCAGTTCTCTCGGGCATGACGCCGCACCGGAATCGGCCCTTCCGACCCGTGGAAGTCGTCAACGATGTCGGTATCGGTCTCCAGTTTCCTAAAGAAGGGCAATACCTTGAGGTAAGACCATTCATCGTTCCCCTGGGCCGCCCAGCCGTCGTAGTCCTCCGGCATTCCCCGCAGGAATATCTGGTGGTTGATGGCGCTGGTTCCCCCGACCACCTTGCCTCGGGCAACGTGGGATGGCTGTTGCTGTGGGTTGGCTTCCCCCTTGAAGGACCAGTTGTGGGGTGCGTTGAGCCCTGACGCGGCTTGGTTCAGGTCGTACTTGAGCTCCTCGGGTAGCCGGTCCGGGTCGGGATAGTCCGGTCCCGCTTCCAATAGCAAGACCGAAACGTTGGGGTCTTCCGACAACCGCGCTGCCAACACGCAGCCCGCGGACCCCGCTCCCACGATCACATAGTCGTACTTCATCGCCTATCTATCTCCCCGGTACGGTATGGGGTTACTCCGGTTAGAGAATCCAACTCTTGACCGCCCGCGTCAACCCCGGTTCCCCACCCAATCACTGGTTGTTGTCCCGGCGGCCTACACCCGGGTCCCTAGACTGGCGGCCTCCCAGCCAACCCGAAAGGTCCTCGCTTCCCGTTATCACCCTGGCGGCTTTGAGTTCCCCGCTCTCGTCCCTCTCCCCAATCACCAACACCCAGTTGCCGGTTGTTATCTCCCCGGTTTCCGACTCAGTCAAAACCAAGACTTCCGTCCCTTCTGATAAGGACGCCGTTACCACGCCCTGAGACGTTTCAATGCTCAGGTTGTTCGCATCCAGTGATGTAACCTTGCCCATTGCCCGACTACCTGGGCTTTGGTTCGCCGTCCCAGCTCCCCCAACCGGTCGGCCGTCGGTCCCTTGCTCCGAGATGCTTCCTGACCTACTCGATGGCCCTCCACTCCCGTTGAAGCCGCCGGCACCTGCCGGATTGAGCTGCCTGCCCGCACCGTCCGCGGCGCCCCCTCCCCCTGGGGCGCCGCCGCCCTGCTGACGCAGCGACGGCTCAGAGGAAGCGGCTTCCTCACCGGCCGTTCCGTAGGCGATCCCGCCGATAAAAGCCCCGCCCAAACCGGCCCCCAGGATCAGGGCCACGGTTAGCAGAACCCAAAACGATTTCGTCATTGCCATCCTGTCCTATTCGTGCCTGAGCGCATCAATGGGGTGCAGCGCGGCGGCCCGCATCGCGGGGTATATCCCGAAAAAGAGGCCGATCCCCGCTGAAACCGCCAACGCCAGAATTACCACGTCCGGGTCGACTGCCGTTTGGGTGGGCCGGCTACCCAGAAGGGCCGACCCGTTCAACATCTCGGCCAGCGCCCACCCTACGACAACTCCAACTCCCCCACCCCCTAAGCTCAGCAACGTCGCTTCTGATACGAACTGCACCAGTATGTCCCGCCGCTTGGCCCCCATGGCCTTGCGGATGCCGATCTCCCGGGTCCGCTCCGTCACCGACACCAGCATGATGTTCATGATGCCAATCCCGCCCACCAGCAGGGAAATCCCGGCAATGGAAGCCAAGAACACGACAAAGGTATCCGTTGTCTCTTGCAGAGTGTTCACCGTGTCCTGCTGGCTGGTGATGGTGAAATCGTCTTCCTCGGTTATTCGGTGCCGCAGCCGCAGGGTGGTGGCTACTTCCCGCACTGCCTGGTCGATCGTGTCGATGTCCGGTACCTGGACATTGATCGTGTCCACGCTGACTCCCCCCTGGGGTGTCCTTTGTGAACTCAGCCGGTAGTACAGCGTCGTAATCGGCACCAAAATCTGGTCGTCCATAGACCGGAAGAACCCGCCTCCCTTGGCCTCCAAAACACCGATTACTTGGTACTGCCGCCCGTCGATGCGTAGTGGTTGCCCTACCGGATTCCGAAACCCGTACAGCGTTTCCGCGACCGATGCCCCCAATACCGCAACCTGGGAGTTGTTCTCCACATGCCCCCGTCCAATGAATTGGCCGCGCTCCACCGGGAAGTTCCGCACGATTTCGTATTCCGGCGTCACGCCCACAATTTGGGTCGAGGTGTTATTGCGCCCCGCCGTCACCCGGCCCGAAGTCCTCGACTCCGGCGCAACCATTCCAATAGACGGCGTAAACGTTCCGTCCGCCAGTGCCGCGGCGTCTTCCATGACCAGGGTGCCCGCGCTTCCCTGTCCTCCGCCCACCCCGCCCTGGGAAGACTCTCCCGGCCTCACAAACAATAGGTTGGTTCCCAACGCTTGCAAGCTCTCGGTAATCGAGCGTTGCACCCCGGTCCCAATGGCCATCAGCGTTATCACTGCTGAAACGCCAATGACTATCCCCAACAGGGTCAACGCCGCCCGAAGCTTGTTGGAACCCAACGACGAGACGGCAACCCGAAATGTCGCGAGAGGGTTCATGGCCGTTGACCGCTCACGGGCTGAGCAGAGTTCCCTGCCGTCCGTCGGTCCTCCACCTTGAAACCGTCCCTCATGACGACGATGCGCTGGGTGGCGGCGGCGATGTCCGGTTCGTGGGTGATGATGATTACCGTCAGACCCTGGTCCCGGTTCAATTCCTGGAGTATTCCGACGATGTCCCTGCTGGACTCGCTGTCCAGGTTTCCCGTGGGCTCGTCGGCCAGCATCAGCGCCGGGTTTTTAACCAACGCCCGGGCTATTCCCACCCGCTGCTGCTGCCCCCCGGAAAGCTCAGTCGGTTTATGCCTGGTACGGTCCCCCAACCCAACCCGCTCCAACGCCTCGAGAGCCCGCCGCCGCCGGTCCTTGATATTCCCGTAAAGTAACGGGAGTTCCACGTTGTCCAACGCCGACAAACGGGGCAGTAGGTTATAGGTCTGGAACACAAACCCAATTTTCCGGTTGCGGATTTCCGCCAACCGGTTTTCTCCCAACCGGACCACGTCCTCGCCTTCCAACAGGTATTTGCCCGAAGTGGGCACGTCCAAGCATCCCAGGATGTTCATTAACGTGGACTTCCCGGAACCCGAAGCTCCGATAATCGAGACCATTTCGCCCGTGTTAATGGTCAGGCTCACGCCTTGAAGCGCCGGGACCTCCACGTTTCCCATGCGGTAAATCTTGGTGATTTCTTGCAGTTCAATCATCCCAGGACTCGCTACCGGCTAACGCCTCGGGGGTCCTCCTCCCCTCCCTCCGGTTATGGTCCTAAGCTGCCGGAAGCTGGAACCGGTCGTGTTAATCTCCTCTCCTTCAATCAACACTTGGTCGCCTTCGGTCAACCCGCTCCGGACCGACACCCAAAAGCCGTCCGAGTTCCCCAACCTCACCGCCCGTTCCTCAATTCCCAAGTCGGTTAACACTTTTACCGTCGGTTCGTCAAAACTCCCGTACAACGCCTGTTGCGGGACCAAAAGCACGTCGGGTTCTTCGTTCAAGACTATCCGGGCCACCGCCGTTAGACCCTCCCGCAGCGCAATCCCGCGAGGCAGGTCTACCCGAACGGTGATGGCGTAGGTGACCACACCTTGCTGGGTGTCCGCTTCCGGCGCGATTTCCGTAACCGCGCCGTCAAATTCTTGGCCCCGCAACGCGTCGAAGGTTACCCGGGCTGGGGTCCCCTCCGTCACCAGGAGAACGTCAATTTCGTCTACTATTCCGTCGATATGGACGGTGCTGGTAGCCACTACCTCCAGAGCTGTGGTTTCAGGCTCAACCCGGTCGCCCTCCTCCACTCCCACCAGGGTCACCAATCCGTCGATGGGCGACTCCAATGTCACGTCTTCGATCGCTGTCACCGCATCCGCCAATGCCTGCTCAGCCGAAGCGACCTTTGCTTGACGGAGTTGCTGCTCCAGGTTCTTGTAGACGGGAGCTAGCAGGTCTAGTTCCCGTTGGGCCTCGGCCACCGACGCCTGGCCCAACGTTACCTGCATCTCCCGCAACCGGATTACTGCCGGGTCTTCTCCCTCCAGCATCTCGGCTAAGTCAGCCCGGGCTTGCACCAACGTGGCTTCCGCCGACGCCACCAGGCTCAGGTTTAGCGCGGTATCCAATGGGTCAACGCCCAACGACAGTTCGGAGAGTTCCAACTTTGCCTCGGCCAAATCCGCTTCCGCGACTGCTATCCCGGCCTTCAAGTCCCGTAATTGCAATGGGTCCGGTCCTTCCTCCCGCTCCGCCAGGGCTTCCCGGGCCTTAAGCAGATCGACTTCGGCCAGCCCGAAACCGGCGGTCATCAAGTTGTAGTCCAGTACCAAGGGCTCAATCTCGTCCACTTTGTCCTGGCGGATTTCTACGAACCCCTCCCATTGAACAATCAGGTGCCGGAAGTCTATGTCCGGCTTTTCGTTGGCCGTTTTCAGCTTCTTCAGTTCCCCCAGGGTCGCTGCCAACAGCTTTTCGGCGTTTTCCAGGTCGGTCAAGGCTTGGTTCAACCAGCCGTGGTTATCCGCTTCGTATTTTTCCAAGTTGTCCTGTGCCTCTTCCCAGGCAATGCGGGCGTTAGCGGCGTCCTCTATCGCTTGCGCCAAGTCGCGTTCCCAATCCGCTTTGAAATCTTCCAACTCCTGGCGGGCTTGGTCCAGGGCAATCTCGGCCAAAACCTTGGTCTCCAGAGCCCTTGCCACCAGGTCCGCCAAGTCCGGTTCCAGGGTGGCCAGGGTTTCCCGGGCGTCGCGCACCGCAACTTCCGCCGCCGCCGCTTTTTCTTCTTGCGCTTTGATCTCTTCATAGGTGTAAGGTGATTGCGCTTCTTCCAGCGCTTCGACGGCCAAGACCAACTCCAACTCGGCGTTGGCCACCTTCTCCTGGGCTGTGGTCCGCTCCAACTCCAGGGCGGGGCCCAAGCTTTCCAGCGACAGTTGGGCCTCTTGCAGGTCCAACCTGGCTTGAGCCGCCGCTTCTTGCAACCCGATTAAAGTGGGCTGGTCCAGTTCCGCCAGCGGCTGACCTTGCTCTACCAATTCCCCCTGGACTACCAACACCCGGGCCACTCGCCCGGCGCTGCCAAAGGTTAACTCCTCTCGTTCCGGAAAGGTGAGCGTCCCGTTGGTGGACACCTGGTTGATGAGATTCCCCCGGCGCACCGGAATCATCTGTTGGGTTTCCTCCAGTTCTAGACCTTCCTCGGCGGTGACCTCCGCGTAACCGAAATAGGTCGCCGCCCCCGACCCAATAAGCACGGCCAAAAGCACGAAGACCTGCCAAATCCGCAGGCCCCGCAACGCTCCCAGCAAAGCGTCTGTGAACGCGATCATGACTTCCCTCTTAATTCAGGGTGCAGGTGAAATCTAGCTCCAACCGGATGTTGTCATCGACGCTAAGCACGACCCTCACCCGGGGGACCGCTATGCCGAACTCCCCAAAGGTAAAAGCCGTCTTGGCTTGTCCGGTAACCGATTCCTCGCCAAACTGGGCCGTCGCGTCCCAGGTCAGTGGCCTGGTAACTCCCTTTATTGTCATGTCACCCACGATCTGGAACGTCGCTTCCCCTTGGGTGGGCAGCGGCCAGGGCAGCCCCGGCGCCTCCTTGACCACGAGGGTAGCGTCCGGGTAGGTGTCCGTCTCCAAAGTACGGCTGTGGACGTATCCGTCCCGCCGGTCGGAATCGCTGACCAGGCTCGCCAGGTTTACCACGATGGTCGATTCGTCGCTGATGACCCGGCCGTCAGCGTCCAAAGTTATGGCGCCGGTAACTTGCGAAGTTTCTCCCACCGCGTCGTTGGGGAAATCTAGCCGTGCCAGTTGCTCCCGGACCAGGTACCGCGCTCGAGAGGCGTCCGCTAATGCCAGGGTTACACCGGCCACGACGGGTTGCGCCGGAACGGTAGGTTCCGGGTCCGTCGTGGGCTCAGGGACCTGCGCGGATTTGACCGCGGTTGCGGGCGGCTTTGTCGGCGCCGGGCCTGAGTTTTCTGTCGGAGGAGGCGGTACCGTAGTTGGAAGCTCAGCCGCTTTCGGAAGTTCCTCCGCCGTCACGACTGCCAATGGCGTCGCGACGCTTTCGTCGCTGGCTGGAGCCCCGCAGCCCATTAGCGCCGTGAGCAAGAGTCCCGACAACGCCAGACTTAAGAGTTTCCGCCCCAATCCCCCCAGGTTTTGCTTCTGATTTTCCATGCGGCCCCCGACCTCTTCAATGGTTCCTTTCATGCTAACAGCTTGAACCACGCCCGGCGAGGTTGGGGGAAAGCTGACCGCCTTCAAGTTTTCTTCAAGTTTCCCTGCTATTGGACCGCCCCAACCCAAGGGCTGCCCCTACCGGCCTGAAAAACGAGTCTGCTACGCAACCGGATGAATAGAGGCTGCGCCTGGGAAGGTAAATCCGTGGGAAGACTTGGCCCGGCGTAGCAATTAGAGTTGGCCGTAGGCTCCAGCGTCTAGCGCCTTCCCAGCCTGGCTCGCCCTCCACTTGCTTATCATTCCTTTACCAGGCGCAAAAATAAACGTCAGCACGAAAAGACCGGTGGAAATCATCACAATGCTCGGGCCCGATGGCAGGTCCAAATAGTAGGAAAGGTAGAGCCCGGTCACCGTCGCCACCAAAGCCAAGGCCAGGCTGGCCGCCATCATCCCAGGCAGCCGCCGGGCCAACAAGCTCCCCGCCGCCGCCGGGGTGACCAGCAGCGCCAACACTAGGACTATACCCACGGCTTTTAAACACGCCACCGCCGTTACCGCAACCAACGCGGGCAGCAGATAGTCAAGGAACCGCACCGGGATTCCCGAAGCCGCGGCCATGGTGGAGTCGTAAGACGTGAACAACAACTCTTTGTAGAAGACCAACAAGACCAGGGCCACCGCCCAGGAAATCCCCCCGATCAATGCCACTTCCCCCCAGGACGCCCCCAATACGTTGCCGAACAACAGGCCGAACAGGTCGGCCGTGTAGTTGTCCCCCTGGCTCATCAAGATGATCCCCAGGGCGAACCCCCCGGCGAAAATTATCCCGATGGCAGTGTCAATCCGCAAATTGGCCCTTTGGGTGATAAACGTTATGGTTATCGACGCGGGTACCGCCCAGGCCAATGCTCCCCAGAAAACGTTTCCTCCCAACAAGAACGCCACCGCCATCCCCGATAGCGACGAGTGCGCCACCGCGTCCCCCATAAACGCCATCCCCTTCAGCACCACGAAGGGTCCAACCAAGGCGCAGACCACCGCCGCCAAACTGGCCGCCACCATTGCCCGTTGCATGAAGGGAAACCCCAACGGCTCCATCAAAAACTCAAGCATAACTTCTGTGGGGCCCCCAAGTTGCCCGGCGGCGTATCAACCCTCCATGCAAATGATATAAAGTATCAATAGGACCAAAAAAAGAGACCTATCCCTCACCCCGGTACCGCTCCCTCGGCCCAACAGTTCCGGCACCGTCCATACACTTCCAACCAGTGACCGCTTACCCGGAACTCGTGGGCCGCCGCCACGTACCGGAGCTGGTCTTCAATGTCGCAACCCGCCACATCCTCCGACGCGCCGCACTCCACGCAAAGCAGGTGGTGATGGTGCCCCCGATGGCTCAACTGATAGTGCAGGTCGCCCCCCTCCAGCAGCACCCGGCAGACCAGCCCGGACTCCACCAGGATTTTCAATGACCGGTAAACCGTCGCTCTACCCACCCCGGGCAACTGCTCCCTCAATTCTTCCGCTGTAAAATGCTTGTCTTTTTTGGCGATGGCCTGCACCACCGCCCGGCGAGGCGAGGTATCCCGGTACCCCCGTTCTTCCAGGGCATCCAGCAATTGAGTTACTAGCGGCGATTCCCACTTCGGCATAGGAACTCTCCAGTTACTGATACCAAGTATCTATGAATAAATTATCACACCCCAAATTGGCCGTCAACCAACCCATCCAGGTTGTAACTGTTCAGACTTGAGGAGTCATCCCAACATTAGACCGTCATTCCGGCCCCCGTATCGGGTACGGGGCAGGCTTTGAGCCGGAATCCAGAATGGTCAGGGAAAGACCAGCGTTCGGATTGCGCGGGATTCCTGAATTCCGGCTCGGGGGCCGGAATGACGGATCCTGGGTTGAGCTAATCCCTTAATTCTGAACAGTTACATCCAGGTTCTCCCACTGGCCCCATTTAGATATACTTGAACCCTCAATACTGCGTTCCGCTTAATTCCACCGGCGGTCGGAGAACCCCCGCCGGTCCCCTTTCCCTGGAGGAGATTCTGCATGGCCCAAGAATTAGGACGAGTCCAACGCCCCCCAGCCGCCCAGTACCAGGACCGGCGCAAGCTCCTGTTGGTGCCCTTGTTGTACGCGCCCCAGGCCGCCGGTGACGAGGACACCGCCATCGTCAACCGTTACTGGGACCAGGTGACCACCCAAACCGCCGCCCTGGAGTCCAGTCTGGGCTCCATCTCCCACGTCTACTGCGAGAGTTTGCCCGAAGGAGGCGCCGAGGGGCTCGGCTACCTGGAAATGGCGGCCCAACCCAGCTACGACTTGGTACGGTCTAAAACCGACTCGGGAGCGGTTTTGGAAGTGACCGAAGACCGGGAAGCCGTTCTGGAAATGGTGGACTTGCAGCGTTTCCTGATGATGCCAATGGCCAGCGAAAAAGTGGCCCACCGTCTTCAGGAGTGGTATTCCGAGGCCAACCGCGGCCGCTATGAACACATCGCCGAGCAGATAGACGCAACCCTGGGGAACAACGAAACCGGTCTTCTCCTAATCGGCGAGCGTCACCAGGTTCAGTTTCCCACTGACATCGAGGTCTTTTACGTCTCCCCGCCGGCCCTGGACGAGTTCCGCCGGTGGTTGCAGAACTGGGTCGCCGCCCAGCAACAGGCTGCCGCAGCCTCGGAAGAAGCCGCGCCGCCTCCCGAACCGGAAGACGCCTAGCAAAAGAAAACGCCCGGGGCTGCCTCATCCTGAGCAAGGCCCGGGAGTTCTACTGGCGAAGCAAGTTACGCCACCGGTTGCGCCAGGGTGTCCTTCAGCAACCCGCAAGCCTGGGCCACCGCCTCCCGTCCCTTGTCCACCGCCCCGGACATCCCGAAGAACCCGTGAATCATCCCTTCGTAACGTGTAGCGGTTGTTGCCACTCCGGCTTCGGCCAACCGCGCGGCAAATGCCTCTCCTTCATCCCTCAAAGGGTCGTATTCCGCCGTAACCACCAGGGCTGGGGGCAACCCCGAAAGGTCCTCAGCACGCAACGGCGCGGCGTAGGGGTTCGCGGCATCCTCGTCCTTGGCCAGGTAGAGGTCCCAATACCAGATCATCCCGTCCCGGGAAAGTTGATAGCCCTCGGCGTTATCGACGTAAGAACCCGTAGTGAACTCCCGGTCCGTAACCGGGTATACCAGCAACTGGAACGAGATCTCCGGTCCGTTCCGGTCCCGGGACATCAGGCAAACCGCCGCCGCCAGGTTGCTGCCCGCGCTATCGCCGCCAACGGCCAACTTGCTGCCATCCGAGTTCAGGGACGCCGCATTGGCGGCCACCCACTCCGTTGCTTGGTAGCAGTCTTCCGCCGGACCGGGGAACTTGGTTTCCGGGGCCAGCCGGTAGTCTACCGAGACCACCAGACAACCCGAACCAACCGTCAGGTTACGGGCCGTGGGATCGGCCGATTCCAGGTCTCCAACGACCCAGCCGCCGCCGTGGAACCACACCAACACTGGGAAAGGCCCGTCTCCGTAGGGCGTGTAAATTCGGACTGGAATATCCGATTCCGGTCCCGGAATGCTGCGGGTCTCCACTTTGGCAACCTCTGGTCCTGCCCCCCGGGGGCGCGCTGCCGCGTTGGCCCGCGCTTCTTGGGCTGAAACGGTGTGGGCCGGTGGGAATCCCAACGCTGCCACCTGTTCCATAATGGTCACAACCTGCGGGTCAAGAGGCATGGCAATTCCTCCCCTTAAAAGTGTTTTTGCTTGGAGCGTCCTCGGTCCGCGACTAATGCGGGAGCCTAATAAATTCGTGCTTGGACCGTTCCCCGGCGAGTATAGGTGGATGCCGAAACCCGGTCAACGGCGACGTTTCCCAACCCAGGACAATTGCAAAGTCCCTACGAACACCCATCGTCATTCCCGCGCCGGCGGGAATCCAGGGCGCACGTGGCCTGGCAAGCGGCCCTTCCATCAGGATTGCATCACTTTGCAATCGGCCACGTCTCCCAACCGCTGCGGTCTAAGGCCGTTCCAAGAACTCCTGCACTTGCTCCATCAATGGCTCGGTGTCGTAGGCGGCGCACAGGGCAGCGGCGTTCCGCATCCAGTCCCCTTGGAAAAACCGCTCATACAGCGTTTGTCGCGCCCCAAAGGCGCTGCACGCCAGGTCCCAAGCCAGGTGGAACAACCTTATCCGGTCCTGGGCACCCGCCGTATCAGTGGCCAGGTATCTCTCCAAGTACTCGGCCAACGGCCCACCCAAATCGGCCTCCGTGGGCAGCGCCATCAAGCTGCTGGAACCCAGCAATTGGAGAATTTCGGTCATCCTTGGGTACATGCGGATGAATAAACCGCGCCCAATCATGATCGGAATGCGGGCCGGACACATTACACCCCATTGGTCGAGTTCCGCGTTGGCCTCCGATGTTTCCAGCAGGGCTTTCATTATTTCCAGGTTTTCCAGGGTCTCTGCCAGCAGCGTCTGCACTTGAGGAATGCTCCCCGACCCCAACGTCTTTACCATCAAGCCGGCTAGCCCAGCGACAAACTCGCACTTGGCCACGTTCTTGGCCAGCACTTGGTGCCCGGCGTGAGTGTACTGATTGGTAGCCACCGCCAGGTTGTTGCAAAGTTCGATATCCCCGTATAGGAACACCCTTTCCCACGGCACCAGCACGTCTTCAAAGAAGACCAGGGCGTCCATTTCTTCAAACCGGGAGCCCAGCGGGTGGTCGAAATGGGACCGGCCTAGGTCCAGGCTTTCCCGGCAAAGGAATTTCAAACCGGGCGCTCCGCAGGGAATTGAAAAGGCAAAAGCGTATTTCTTCGACTCCTCTCCCCGGCCCAACAACGCCCGGCTGGTCGGGTATACGGAAATTTCGTCGGAGATGGGTCCTAGCGTGGCCAAAACCCGCGGCCCCCGCATGATTAACCCTTGGTCCGTTTCATTCACCACGGTTAGCGCCGTATCCGTGCTGTAATTCATGGAAACCGACGACGGAATGCGGGTGCGTTGCAGGTTGACCAGCGAATGGGTCAACGTCAGGTCGTTGTCTCGAATGTAGTGGTAGTAGTTAATAGCGTTTTGCTTGAACTCGGGTTCGTTCTGGGCAAAATAGTCCCCTGCCCCGGCGAAAGCCATGATACTGACGTTCATGTAGTCCGGCGTCCGGCCCATCATTCCATAGCTGGAACGGGCCCACCGGGCCATCATCGCTCGCCTCCGCCCCAAGTCCTCCCGGGACAGGGGGGTAATGAAAGACATCCCTACCGGCTCGCCGCTGGTGGGAGAGGTGTAGGTCATCTCTTCCCGAAAGCCCGGTTCCACTTGCATGTCGTAAAGGGCCGCCATGGAATGTGCGCCCCCAGCCAACCCTGGGTGGCTGGTCACGTCCTCAACCCGCTGGCCGTCCAGGTAAACTTCCCGAGGCTGCTCCCTGAGACCTTTAAGGTATTCTTGGCCGGTTCTGGCCGGCATGAATCCTCCCCTTTCCCTTAATTCCCGACGTACCGGCCCAACCAGGCCATGGCGTGGCTGTTGAAGTCGGCGCAGGCGGAATGTGTCAATTCAGGATAAATGTGCAGAGCCTTTGGTGCTCTGATGCCCTCAAACGCCCGCATAATCGTGTGGTAAGGACAGGTTTCGTCCTTCATCCCGATGTTCACCAACGTCGGGCACTCGATCTCCGGCGCCAGGTTAACGCAGTCGAAATAACTCAGGGTTGTTAACGCCGTTTCCCGTTGCTCCGGGTGCTGGGTCACGTAGTCGTTCAACTCGCTATAAGGGCTTGTCGTCAGCTTTATGGACTCAGGGTAGCTGCACAGGAAAGGCTCTTCCGCCACTGCCGCTTTGACCCGGTGGTCCAACGCCGCCGTCGCCAGCGTGAACCCACCGCCCTGGCTGCGGCTCCACATTCCTATGCGTGATGCGTCAACCTCGTCCCGGCTTGACAAGAAGTCCATCCCCCGCAGGCAGTCCATATAGGCCGAACGGTAATAATACTTTTCCTTGTCCTGAATATTCCAGGTGATCTTGGTCCCGTGGTCAACCTGCCACTCTTGCAGGCTCTCCCCCTGGCCTCTGGGGTAAAGAGTGAGGACGGCGTAACCCATCAGGGCGATGTGGGACGGCACCGGTTTCCCGCCCCCGTACCCGGGAACGGCCAGCACCGCGGGAAACTTGCCCCCGGCCGGCTGATGGTTCGGCACCGAGTACCAGGCCCGGATCCGTTGCCCTTGGAAGCTTTGCAGCTTTACGCCGTAGGTGGTGAATTCCCGGTGGCTCTGCTCGTCCAGCTCCTCCAATTGGGCATCCGGGGCGGTGTTGCCCAATTCTGCGATGGTCTTCTGCCAGAATTCGCTCAGGTCTGCTGGCCCCATCCTTCTCTCCTTCACTGGTCTTTGTAAATCGGCGTTACCCAGTGGCCGTACTTGGGGTCGTTCCCCCGCACCGCCCGGTGGAACAGCTCTTCCAAACCGGAGAACACCGGACCAACTTCACCGGTTCCCACCCGGTAACGGTCGACGCTGACCACCGGCTGCACCTCCACCGCCGTGCCACAAAGGAAGACCTCGTCGGCCACGTAAAGCTCCGTCCGCTCCAAGTCCCGTTCCACCACCGGTATTCCCAGGTCCTTTTCCAGTAGCTCCCTAACAACCTCCCGGGTGATGCTCTCCAGAATGCCGGCGCTAAAAGGCGGCGTTATTGCCACCCCGTCCCTTATAGCGAAAACACAGGCATAGCTGGCTTCGGCGACTTTTCCCTGCTGGTTCAGGATGATCCCATAGTCATACCCGTTCACCTTGGACTCGGTGGAAACGTAACGGCTATTTTGGTAGTTGCTGATGGCCTTGGCCCGGGGTGGCATGACGTTGTCCGAGATCCGGTTCCAACTGCTTACGTTACAGTGGGCCGTCTTCCCCGTCCCCAGGTTGGACGGCGCGTTGCGGGTGGTAATCACCACTTCCCCCGGGTCTTCCCAGACTGCCTGGTATCCGGGAATCCCGCCCACGAAATAAGCCAAGGGCTGGACGTAGGCGTCGCTCCGGTAATGATTGCCCCGCAGCAGCATGATGATCGCCTCTCTTAACTGCTCCTTTGAGTAAAGGCAGTCCATCCGCATGATTTTCATAGATTGGAACAACCGCTTCAGGTGAGCGTCAAGGTGGAAGATGTAAAGTTGCTCTTCCTGGGGGTTCCAATAGGCCCTGATCCCCTCGAACACCGACGAAATTGATGTCCAACCCATCATGGAAATGTGGACTAATGCGTCCTCCCACTTCACCAGGTCGCCTTCGTGCCACAGGAACTCCGGCGTCTCTCTTTCTGTAGCGGTTTGGGCTGGTGTAGCCTTCTGTTCCGTCATCACTCTCGCGTCAATGGCGGGCCTCGGCCCAAGCTAACCCCAATTATAAACCCTGCCCGGTTTCGGTGTCCCATGAGCCCAACGACGCCCCCAGGACAATTGCAAAGTCACTACGAACACCTATCGTCATTCCCGCGAAGGCGGGAATCCAGGTCGGACCTTGCCTGGCAAGCCTCCCTTTTCCTCAGAATTGCATCACTTTGCTATCGTCCAGATTACTGACGCCCGGCCCCTTCCCAACTACGGAGAAACTCCTCTACAATTGATATTAACGAAGGACGCCCACCAACCCCCAAGCGTCCCAGGGATTCCAACCCACGCTGGACCGGATGCGCTCTGCCGCGTGAAAAGTCAAAAAAGGCCAATGTCCCCAAAAGCCCCAAGATGTCCCAGCATTTCAAATTCTCAACCCATGAATCGGCAACCCCGCGGCACAAACTTACAGCGCCAATGTCCCTATAAATCCCAAAATGTCCCAACAATAAAAATTCTCAACCCTTGAGTCCCAATCCCGCCGCCTGTTGACTCTTTCCGGGAGTGCCTGGACCGGCCCAATCCGCCCTCCGTGCTATACTTGCCCCGGAATCCCCGCTCCTGGCAAACCCGTTTTCCGAGGTCCGTTTTGACCCTCCTCAATGCCACCTTCAACCAGTTCCGCGGCGTGGTCATCAACCCGGATTTGCTGCCCCAAAACCCCCAAGAATTTCTCCCAATGCTCCGGGAATCCCTGGAGAGTTGGCAGTCCCAGGGCCTTCAAGTG
This sequence comes from Dehalococcoidia bacterium, assembly GCA_965205495.1. GTDB lineage: Bacteria > Chloroflexota > Dehalococcoidia > Lucifugimonadales > UBA3495 > CATOSK01. The sequence continues at coordinate 1,937,808 of CBDBHA010000002.1, read as the reverse complement.
GTTTGGTTGCAGGTCCCCATCGAAAAATCCCCATTGATCCCGGTGGCGGTGGACGCCGGGTTCCAATTCCATCATGCGTCCGATGATTGCCTGATGCTAACCAAGCGCTTGGCGGACGACGCTTTCATCCCTCCATACGCGACTCACTACATTGGCGCCGGCGGCGTTGTGCTGCGGGAAAACCGGGACCTGTTGGTGGTCTGTGAACGCCACCGAGACCCCGGGCGGCCTCCTTTTTACAAACTTCCCGGTGGGGCGTTGCACGCAGGAGAGCATGTGGAACACGCGGTCATCCGCGAAGTCCTGGAGGAGACCGGAATCAAAACCGTGTTTGAAGGGCTGGTCTGTTTCCGCCACTGGCACGGCTACCGCTACGGCAAATCCGACATTTACTTCGTCTGCCGCCTGAGTCCCTTGAGCGATGAGATCACCATGCAGGAAGATGAGATTGAGGAGTGCATCTGGATGCCCGTGGACGACTTTCTGGACTCCCCGGAAACCAGCATCTTCAACAAAAGAATCGTTCGGGCCGCCTTGGAAAGTCCGGGCGTAGCCCCCGCCGCAATACCTGGTTTTGAAGACGGCACCCGGGAGTTTTTCATGCCCCGGTCCAGGTTCGATTAACCCAGAGACCCTTCCCCCGGTTCGCCCGTACCGTTACCCTTCAGCCACCGGTAGCCCTTGAGCTGAAACATAGCGTTACCCAGCCTAACTCTCTTATCCGAATGTTCCCGTGATATAAGCTTCCATTCGTTCTTCCGCACCCGCAGGCGCGATGACAGGACAATTGCAAAGTTCCCCCGAACACCTATCGTCATTCCAGCGCAGGCGGGAATCCAGGTCGTACCTGGCCTGGCAAGAGACCCTTTTCTTCAGAATTACATTACTTTGCAATCGCCCTCGGCCCGATGAGGGTGGTTATCTTTTCGCGTTTCACGTCCAGGTTGACGTCAACCACCGCCGGTTTATCGCCATACAAGACGCTGACGTTCCGGGCTTGCAGAATCAAGTTGGTTTCTACTTTGACCAATCCTCTACACCTCGGACCGTTTTTGGAACTTGTTGCGTAGGATTACCGCCAACGCGTTCATCGTCAGAAGGACCACTAGCAGCACGATGATGCCCGCCGCGGCGTTGACGTGGAACCCTTCTTGAGGCCGCGACACCCAGTTGAAGATCTGGATGGGCAGCACCGTGAACCGGCTCAACGGTCCGTCCGGCGCGAAAGGCACGAAGGTCAACGCCCCCATGACAATCAAAGGCGCCGTCTCTCCCACTGCCCGGCTCACCGCCAGAATTACTCCGGTCAGAATCCCAGGGAAGGAATAAGGGAGAACCAGGTTCCAAATCACTTGCCAACGGGTCGCTCCCAAGGCAAACCCGCCTTCCCGTAATGAAGGCGGCACCGCCTTAATGGCCTCTTGGGACGCGATGATTACGATGGGGAGCACCAGCAGCGCCAGGGTCAACCCTCCCGCCAGCACGCTCTTTCCCATCTCCATAATCCGCACGAAGATCTCGAGACCCAGGATGCCGTAGACGATGGACGGCACCCCCGCCAAATTAGCGATGTTGGTGTGGACGACATTCGCGAACCAGCTACGGGCTGCGTACTCCTCCAGGTATATGGCCGCCCCCACCCCCAGGGTGAAGGCGAACACTCCGGCAATGGTCACCACGTAAACGCTGCCCAGTAACGCCGCCTGGATTCCCGCCCGTTCCGGGAACCGTGACGGGAAACTGGTCAGGAATTGCCAACTGACCCGGCTTAACCCTTCCGAAAGGACGTTGTAGAGCAGGGCGGCCAGCATGGCAATACCAATCAGGATTGCCGCCAAGCAGAGCGCGTAGAAAATGCGCCCCTGCCACTTCCGGCGGTTCAGCCGTTTCCGGAATTGGTCCTGAGTTATCACAGCCATTATTCGTACTCCTCACGGAACCGGCGTACAAAGTACTGGCTCAACAGGTTCATCCCCAAGGTGATGACGAACAAGCTCAATCCCACGGCAAAGATGGTCTTGAACTCCAGGGTGCCGGTGGGCGTATCGCCCATGCTGACTTGAACTATATAAGCGGTCATAGTTTCGATGGGCACAAAGGGGTTGAAAGTGAATGTCGGGTTTTGGCCTGCTGCAATGGTTACGATCATCGTTTCGCCGATGGCCCGGGACATGGCAAGAATGAAGGCCGCCACGATCCCCGATAGCGCCGCCGGCACCACCACTCGTGTTGAGACTTCGAGCTGGGTGGCTCCCAGGGCGTAAGCCCCTTCCCGAAGGGATCTGGGCACCGCTTGCATTGCGTCTTCGCTCAAGCTCGACACCATGGGCAGGATCATGATTCCCATCACGATAGAAGCACTCATCCCGTTAAAAACGGAGATGTCGTCGGATATCCCTCGCAATATTGGAGTCACCAATAGGAGCGCGAAATACCCGTATACCACCGTCGGTATTCCCGCCAGCACTTCCAGCACCGGCTTCAAGGCCCTCCGCACTCTTTCCGGAGCGTATTCGGAGAGGTAGATGGCGCTCAAAAGCCCAAGGGGCAGCGCGATGAACATGGCCCCGACAGAGGTGAGCATGGTGCCGGTGATCAAGGGCCAGATTCCGAAGTGCTTGGAGGCGAACAGGGGAGTCCATTTGGTGCTGCCGAAGAATTCTAGGAGGGACACTTCTTGGAAGAAAAGGATCGCTTCGAAAAGCAGCACCGACACGATGCCGATGGTGGTAAAAATGGAAACGGTGGCGCAGGCCAGCAGGACCATTTTGATAATCGCTTCCGGCAGGTATCGTTTCCACCTGGGACCTGCTAACGAGACCAGGCTCCGGTGCAACCGGCTGGTCCCCGCTTCCCTAATCGAGTTGATGTTCATCCGCCTCCTGACTGAACGGGATGCTCTAAGGGTCCGAATATCCTTTAGTCATCCCATGAGAGACCGGAGGCACCCGGTTGAGGATCGGGTGCTCCGGCGGTTGTTTCAGATATCGGGAGGCTCCATAGCGCGGGGTTCGCCGCGGTCCTATGGTGGCCTCCCAATGTACTTGCCGGTTGGTTAACCGCCCCGCAACACGTCGGCCACGGGCCCCTTGATGGGGTTTTCGCCGCCAAATAGGGTTCCAGTGGTGCCGTTGGCCAATCTTCCCAGGCCCAGATTGTAAACCTCGTCCGGGAACGGAATGTATCCAACCTCGGCGGCCAATAGCCGGCCTTCGGTACTGAGATAGTACTCAACGAACTTTCTCACATGGGCCATCTGGGTGGCGTCCTTACGGACGTAGATAAAGAGGGGCCTGGATAGGGGAGCGTAGGTGCCGTTGTTGATTGTTTCGTCGGTAGGGGTAGTGCAGCCGCTGCCGCCGTCGATGGCGACGGACTTGAGCTTATCGCTATTTTCGGCGTAGTAGGCGTAGCCGAAGTAGCCGAGGGAGCCTTTGTCGCCGCCGATCCCCTGGACCAGGACGTTGTCGTCCTCGGAAGCGGTGAAATCGCCTCGGGAAGACTGGGACTCGCCGTTAACGGTTTCGGTGAAATAGTCGAAGGTACCGGAGGCTACGCCTGGGGAGTAGAGGTCCAGGTCTTCATCGGGCCAATCCGGGCGGACTTGGTTCCATTTCACGATGACGTCCTCGGCGTCGGGGCCCCAGACGGTGTGGAGTTCGTCGACGGTCATGCACTGGACCCAGTCGTTGGAGGGGTTGACCATGACGGTAAGGCCGTCGATGGCGACGGGGATTTCGATGAACTCGACACCGGCGTCGGCGCAGAGCTTGACCTCACTGGCCTTGATGGGCCTGGAGGCGTCGGTGATGACGGTCTCGTTGTTGCAGAACTTTTTAAAGCCGCCGCCCGTACCGGAGATGCCGACGGTGATGCGGACCTTGCCGCCGGTGAGAATGCCGAACTCTTCGGCCACGGCCTCGGTAATGGGGAAGGCGGTGCTGGAACCGTCAATCGCAATGTCTCCGGCCAACTGCTCCAATTCGCTACCGCCGTTTACTTGAGCGGACACCCCGCAAGCCACTGCAAGCAACGTCGTCATGGCCAGGACAGTTGAGAATACTGCAAATCGTTTATCTAACCCCAGGGATTTGCTCCCTTTGGACCAGTCCATTATTTTCTATGCCTCCGGGCGTGCGCCCAAGTATTGAAAAGCGCCGTTGCCAAGAATACTTCGAGTTTGTAAAAGGCCGGTTATTACAGTGTTAACAAAACGTTAACCGACCGCCGATTTCGCCATCAATTTTTTGTGTTTGCTGTTGAGCCCCATTCGCCAAGCACAAAATTAGAAGTCTCCCGGTGCCCGGGCATACTGAAAAGAGCGAAAAGAGGCTTGGCGGCACACCTTGGGAAGCTTGGGGTTCCGCCCCGGTCTTGATGGACGATACCCGGCTGTCAGCCAACTGTTAACACGGAGGCCTGCCCATGCTGCCGTGCCGTAGAAATCGGACGGGTTAAGGCAATGGAACGGTAAATGAAAACGTACTTCCTAAACCTTCGCGGCTTTCAACCGCCACCTGCCCGCCGTGAGCCTCAATAATCTGTTGCACAATCGCCAGGCCTAGTCCTGTCCCACGGTCCCGCCGCGACCGCTCTACCTTGTAGAACCGTTCAAATATGTGAGGCAGATGCTCGGTGGCGATGCCAACTCCGGTGTCCCGGACCTGGAACTCGAGCGAGTCTCCCCGGTGGACTAGAATGAGGGTCAACGTCCCTCCCGGTTGGGTAAACCGAAGCGCGTTTTCGACCAAGTTTATCAAGCCTTGCCTCAACCGGTCATAGTCCGCCCTGATTTCGGGAAGACCGTCAGGAACATCATCTTCCAGGGCGATGTTCTGCTCCTTTGCTGCCCCTTCGAAGGACGCTCGTATTTCCTTGACCAATGCTGCCGCGTCTACTCGGGCCAACCTAAGGGTCAACTGTCCGCTTTCCAGCCGGGACAGCTCCAATAGGTCTTCCACCAGTTGATTCATCCGGTCGATATCCTGGTTTATCCGGTTCAAAAAGTCTTGGGCAATTTTCTTTTCTTCCACCGCGCCGGCTTCCAAGGTTTCAACCATGGCCTTTACTGAAGCCAGAGGGTTCCGCAACTCGTGAGATACGTTGCTTACAAACTCCTTTTGGCTGTTTTCAGCTTGCCTTAACCTGGTAAGGTCGTGCACCGTCAAGAGAGCTTCGCTGGAATTTTGGCCCGCTAACGGTGTGGCTGCGACGCTCAGGACTTTCCTGGGTCTCAGCAGTTCCACTTCCCCAACCTGCGGGTGACCCGTGGAAAAACATCGTGAGACTATCTTTTGCACTGTGTGGTCCCGCACCGCCTCCGCCAGGGTCCGCCCTTCGATTGGGCCGTTCCGAACATTGAAGAGGGCTATCGCCGCCGGGTTGGCCATCACGACTTCCCCACCTTCTTCGACCACCATCACCCCGTCCGCCATTGTTGCCAAGACCGCCGACAGCTTGTTGCGTTCCCCGGAAAGGGTTTGGATATTTCCCTTTAGGGTATCGGTCATTCGGTTAAGGGCCGAAGCCAACGCGCGGCTTTCGGTTGTCGCCGGGGCGTGGGCCTGGTAGTCTAGCTCCCCTTCGGAAAGGTGCCGCGCCGCATCCGACAACGACCGCATGGACCGGCTGTTCCGGCGCGCAACGAAAACACCAACTCCCAGCATGACCAACCCCACAGCCAGCCCAACAACCCCGGCGGTCAGCGAGAAGTAATCAATTAACAAGTAAGACCAACCAAGACGGTGTTTCCCGGTGTTGCACTTTCATTCCTAGGCAATGCCAGTCATCGGCGGAGTACCCAAATCCCCAATCTGTGATCCATTCCGGGGATCAAAAGGCGCGGCTACTGTCCTTCGAAACGGTAACCGACCCCCCGAATCGTTATGATCCGTTGTGGGCAGTTGGGATAGGACTGTAGTTTTTCCCTTAACCACCTAATGTGAACGTCCACCGTTCGGGTCTCCCCAAAATAGTCGTAGCCCCACACCTGCTCTAAAATCTGGTCCCGGGTAAAGGCCCGTCCTTGGTGGGAAGCCAACAATGCCAGCAGGTCGAACTCCTTGGGTTTCAACGCCAACGGTTCCCCCCGCAGTTTGGCGGAATGGCCCTCCAAGTCCATCTCCAGGTCCCCCACCGAAATGGGCCGTTGGTGTCCTCCTAGAGAACTGACGGCAGAGTTGGACCGGGACCGCCGCAACATTCCCCGCACTCGGGCGATTACTTCTCTCATGCTGAAGGGTTTGGTAACGTAATCGTCCGCCCCTAACTCCAATCCCACAATCCGGTCGATTTCCTCCCCCTTGGCCGTCAGAATGAGTATGGGCACCTCGGACTCACGCCGCAAAATCCGGCAGACCTCCAACCCATCGAGGGATGGCAGCATTACGTCCAAGATGATGAGATCCGGCTTTTGGGACCGGGCGGTTTCCAACCCCTGGGCTCCGTCGGTGGACGCGAAAACCTCGTAACCTTCCCGCTCCAGATTGTACCGGAGCACCTGCACCAGGTTCTCTTCGTCTTCGATGACCAATATGCTTGCGTCGGGCAAATTTGCCTCCCCGGCCAGCGTCTTTCAGGGGCCTTGGTCCAGATTCGCCGCTGCCGCGTGGTCTCTCCGTCGGACGTTCCCCCGTAGTATAGTTTATGCCAGGCTACCTTAAAGATATATTTATTTTTGAAATTACCTTGCATTAAAAAACCCTTCCGGGCTTAAACTTGCAACCGGCCACCGTATACCCTGGCCCCTGGCCCTTGACTGAGTTGCCCACCCCCAATACACTCCCTGAAAATCCTACCGGAGGATTCCGAAATGGCCGCTAGCATCTCTACCATTGTCCTCCATCCGGCGGCGGAAGATATCGCCGAGACCCACGGCACCGCCTCCCGCTTGGCTTCACTCCAAGGAATGACCGTGGGACTGGTGGACAACCACAAGCGCAACGCCAACGTCTTCCTGGAAGAACTGGGCCGCATCCTCACGGACCAATACGGCGTTGCGGAAATCGTTACCTACCGCAAAGCCAGCCAGAGTATGCCAACTCCGCCCGAGGTCTTGGACGACCTGGCCGCCCGCTGCGATGCCACTATCCATGCGGTGGCTGATTGAGGCTCTTGCACAACGTGGGGTCTCCACGACGGAGTTGAATCTGAGAAGCGCGGCAAACCCGCTGTCACCGTCATCACCCAAGCGTTTACCCACGCCGCTGGTATCCGGGCCAGGACCCTGGGTATGACCGACCATCCGGTGGTGGTCATCGAGCATCCCATCGCCAGCAAGACTCAGGCCCAAATCCAGGAAACCGCCCGTGGCAACGCCGCCCAAATCGTCCAGGGACTCCGCCAACCAGAATAAGCGGGTTGCCCAACGTGAGGTGAAATTTTGTCCACCGGTAACCGGGCGAGCCGGCTGGAGGTCGGCGGGTCTCTTATTGACATCGTCGACCATTTTTATGAGCAAGGCTGGACCGATGGGCTGCCCATCATCCCGCCCACAGAAGACCTGGTTCTGGATATGTTGGAAGCGTGTCCTGTCCCCTCCGAACACAGCCTGGGCTGTATGCCTCCCATGAACGGCACCGTCACCGCCGAAAAGGTGGCCATCAATGCCGTCATGGCTGGCTGCAAGCCAGATTACATGCCGGTGGTTTTGGCCGCGGTACGGGCGGTCCTCCAGCCCCAGTTCAACGTTGGCTCCATCACCACTACTACCGGCGGCGCGGCTCCAGCGGTTGTTGTTAGCGGCCCTGTTGCGGAGAAGCTGGGCATCACCGGCGGCACCGCCGTCTTCGGCTCCGGCCACCAGGCCAACGCTTCCATCGGGCGGGCCCTTCGGTTGACCATGCGTAACATGGGCGGCGCCACGGTCCATACCATGGAGAAGTCCACCCACGGCTCGCCGGCGAAGTACACCCTTTGCTTCGCCGAAAACCAGGAGGCCAATCCCTGGGAACCGCTCCACGTCGAACAGGGCTACGCCCTCGACCAAACTTCCGTCACCGTATCCGCAATCCGCGGCATCTATTCCTTCGTCGAGGCCACCCAGGAAACCGGAGACGGAGTGTTGGAAACCTTGGTCAATTCCGTTAAAGGGGTTGGTGTTTCCGCTTTCTACTACCAAGGCCGCGGGCCTTCTCCAATCTTAGTGCTCGGCCCGGAACATGCCGCCGAAATCGCCGCCGCCGGTTATGACCGTAGGAGTTTGAAAGAGTACCTCTTCGACAACGCCCGTATGCCTTTCGGCCAGCTTCGGGAACGCGGTCACTACGGAGAACGTGCTTGGCCCGAAGAATGGGAAACCCAGGCCGATGACTTTGGTATTCCCTTGGCTTTGGATCCCGACAAGTTCGTCATCGTTGTTGCCGGTGGGGATGGGCGGCACTCCTCTTGGCTGCTCCCCTGGTCCGCCACCCAGAGGGCGGTGGAACTGGTTGAGTAGCCCTTCGGTACTCCGCGGCATCCGTTCCAGTGTATCGAAAGGGGACGGAGAACTTGACGGCATTGGGCCTTGGGTATAGCTTACGGGCAATCCAAGCGGTCGCACTCCCTTGGAGCGCCCGCCTACACTTTCCGAACTAAGGAGGTCCTTCCATGACCACAACCGCCCAACCGGAGAGCAGCCCCAGACAGTACAAAATCCTTGGCACCCGCCCCATGCGTCACGACGCCTATGACAAGGTGACCGGCGCGGCCAAGTTTGGCGCCGACATCAACATGCCGGGGATGCTCCACGGCAAAGTCCTGCGCAGTCCCTATTCCCACGCCCGCATCCGGTCTATCGACACCAGCAAGGCGGAGGCGCTGCCCGGAGTCCTGGCTGTCGCTACCTCTGCCGATTTCCCAATCCTCAAGTCGCGTCCTCTGGATTATGAGAACTTCCAGGGCAATCCACGCTTGATCGGGGAGAACTGCATGGCGTTGGACAAAGCCCTTTACAAGGGTCATGCCGTGGCTGCCGTCGCCGCCACCAGTCCTCACATCGCCGAGTTGGCCCTGGACCTCATCGAGGTTGACTACGAGGTACTCCCCACGGTTCTGGGGTGGCGGGAAGCCATGGCCGAGGACGCTCCTCCGCTGCACGACAACATGACCACCCGTTTCCGGGAGGACCGCGCCGGCCCTGGCGAGGACACCGGTCTGAAAGGCAACATTGCCGGCCATCTTCAGCACAAGCTGGGCGACGTGGAAAGGGGATTCCGCGAGGCCGACGTCGTGGTTGAGAACGAATACGAGACCCAGACCGTTCACCAGGGCTACATTGAGCCTCACGTCGCCACCGCCTCCTGGTCTACCGACGGCCGCCTGACCGTCTGGACCAGCACCCAGGGCGCCTTTGGGGTTCGGACCGCCACCTGCGGCATCCTGGAATTGCCCGAGTCCCTGGTCAAAGTCGTCCCCATGGAAATCGGGGGTGGGTTCGGCGCCAAGGGCGTAACCTACCTGGCCCCGGTTGTCGCCGTCCTAGCCAAGAAGTCGGGTCGCCCGGTTAAGATCGCCATGAGCCGCAAAGAGGTCTTTGAGGGGAGCGGTCCAGCCTCGGCCACCTACCAGAAGGTAAAGCTGGGGGCAACCAAGGATGGCAAGCTCACCGCGGGGCAAACCTATATGGTCTATGAAGCCGGCGCGTTCCCCGGAGCCCCTGTGGGTGGGGGCGCGGTAACCAGCTTCGGGTCTTACAAAATCGACAACATGCTGGTCGATGGCTACGACGTGGTCTGCAACAAGCAGAAGGCCCAGGCCTACCGCGCTCCCGGTCAACCCCAGGCCTCTTTCGGCGTCGAATGTCTGATGGATGAACTCGCCGCGAAACTGGGCATGGACCCCATGGAGCTGCGGTTGAAGAACGCGGTCAAAGAGGGAGACCGGATGCCCAACGGCGTGGCCCACGGCGTCTTCGGGTGCACGGAGCTGGAAGATGCCATGAAGAACCATCCGCACTACAACGCTCCCTTGAACGGTCCCAACCAGGGCCGAGGAGTTGCGGTGGCCTTCCGCGCCCAGGGCGGGCAGACTTCCTCCGCTACCATCAACGTCAACAACAACGGGACCCTCAACCTGATAACCGGCTCGGTGGACATTGGTGGCACACGCACTGCCGTCGCCATGCAGGCCGCCGAAATCTTGGGGCTGACCCCGGACGACATCAACCCCTCCATCGGGGATACCGACAGCGTGGGCTATACCGCCAACACCGGCGGCAGCCGCACCGCGTTTGACACCGGTCTGGCGGCCATCGCCGCCGCCGAAGAGGTCAAGGCCCAGATGAAGGGACGCGCCGCGCTGCTCTGGGAGGTCCAGGACGAAGACGTTGACTTCGAGGACGGAACGTTCGTCTGCACCAAGAACCCGGCGGACCGGTTCACGTTCAAAGAGTTGGCCGCCCGGTTGATGCGGACCGGCGGACCGGTGACCTGTTCCGCTTCTGCGCCCTCCACCGGAGTCGGCCCCATCTTCGCGGGCAACATCGTCGACGTGGAGGTGGACCCGGACACGGGCAAGGTAGACATTCTCCGGTTCACCGCCTTCCTGGACGCCGGCCAAGCGGTGCATCCCAGTTTCGTGGAAGGCCAGATGCAGGGAGCGACGGTGCAGGGGGCGGGCTGGGCCCTGAACGAAGAGTATTTCTACACCCAGGACGGGACCATGGCCAACTCCAGCTTCCTGGACTACCGGATGCCCACCACGCTGGACCTGCCGATGATTGACACGGTAATCATTGAGGTCCCCAACCCGCGCCATCCCTTCGGTCTGCGCGGGGTTGGCGAGGGCCCGATCATCCCGCCACTGGCGGCTCTGGGGAACGCGGTATCCCACGCCACCGGCGTCCGGATGACCAAGCTGCCCCTGTCGCCCACCAACATTTTGGAGGCAATTGAAGCGGCAGGCGGGAAATAACCTGCGCCGGTCCATTATTTCTCGGTTGATCGGTATAATGGAAGGAGCGGGGGGATCTTGACCCCTCCCTCATTTAATAGCAGTTCTAGCAATGGGGTTCGCCAACTTGGCCGGCATTATTAGCATGGCGGGTATATTGGTGATGTTGATCCTCAGGCTGGATAGGCGGATCGACCGGGTGGGAAGACCGATTTGACCGGGTAGAAGACCGATTTGACCGGGTAGAGGAGCGGTTGCAGAGGCTGGAACAAGGGCAAGCCAGGCTGGAGGGAGAAATGGTCATTATCCGGGAAGCCGTCTTTGCCCGGCCAGCCGCCGGCGATTAGTACAGCCGAGGGATACTGGGTTATCTTATAGCCGGGTCACCAATGAGCGGGCTGCCTCCAATTGAGGCAGCCCGCTTCACGTTCGGGCAGGACTAACCCGCAATCTACTTGAACACCGCCAGGCACTTGTTGGAGTTGAAGATGTAGGTCTCGTAGTAGTCTACGATCTCGGGTTTCCGGTCCAACTCCTCCATGGCTCCGGCCAGGCACATCCAGTTGAGGAGTTCCTGCTGTCCCGCGTCCTCGATTTGGGGCGTGGTCAGGCGGCGCCAGGCTGCGTAGTCGGCGGAGGCCAGCTCTTCAAAGCGGGCCCGGTCCGACTCGACGTCCGGCCAGAGCCAATAATTTTTCGCGGTCAAAAAGGCGTGGGACCAACTGGAGGAACCGATCAATGCTACCCGGTAGGGACTGTCCTTCAAGACCCGGGCGGTGGCGGCTCCCACGTCCATGCAACGGCGGGGCGAAGGGCCGGGCGGGTCGGGGTCCCTTTCGTATTCGGTGGACCCGCCCCGGTTGCGGATCACCCGGCTGCCGTAGCAGTTGACCAGGAAGGGGACGACCGGATAGTTCAATCCGGTGCGGTCGTAGTCCAGGAACAAGAGGGTGTTCAGGATGGCGTGGCCGAGGCCCGGTTGGTGCAGGGGCTTGTAGGCGTAGGCCATATCGACGCCCTGGTCGATGAGGCCGCCGACCAAGGCCCTGGCCCCGTCCCGATGGCCGGGGAAATGGAATACCTTGTCGCCGGGCTCGTTCCAGACGTTGGGCTTGGTACCGCCGTTCCCCATGGCGAAGGGTTGGCATTCGATGTCGTCGTAGGCCAGGACGCAGAAGGGCGGGATGATGTCCTCCCTGAAGTTCTCGTACTGGTCGTTACCCCAGATAACCACAAAGTCCGGGTTGAAGGCGTCCAACTCGGCCCGCAGGACGCGGAAGCCGGCGACCATACGCTCCCGGAGTTTCTTGGACGAAGCCAAGCCTTCGTCTTCACCGAACTCGATACGCATGGGTTCCGGCCAGTTGGAAGGGTTCTTCATTTCGGGCGGAATCCGGTCGTTGTGAGCCAAGGTGCGCTTCAGGGCCAACTCTCCGTCGCCGTCGGGGCGGGCCAAGGTTGGCGCGTGGGTAAGTCCCAAACCAAGGATCTCAGCCATTGGATTCCTCCAGTGCGAGTCCTTAACCGGTCCCGCAGTTAACGCTCTTTTTACTCAACCAGGGTTGTCCGTGTCAAGGTTAGAGTCCGAGCTTTCGGCCTGGGTGTTGGGGTTGGTTCGACGGGCTCACCACGATCCTTCGGCGGGGCTCAGGACGAGCGGACTGAGGGTAGGGTGCGGGAAATTTTTAAGGCGCTGGGACTTTTTGGGACTTCCTTGGGACAATTTTCGGGTTGGGTGGGGTTAGGAGAGACAGGGGGATTGACGCCAGGGCAGGAGGGCGTCCAGGAGTAACTTTTGGTCGGGCTCCTTTTTGCGGCGGCGGCAGTAGTCCAGGTAGCCGAAGGTGCCGGTGAAGGGGAGGAAGCGGAAGCCAGAGTCGGCCACCTTTCGAATGAAGTTGTGGGGGTCGGGCAGAGGCTTGTTTTGGGATTGAGCGTCGGTCCATTCCTCGCAGAGTTGGTTTGCGTGACGGCCGAGGAGGACCTCGTGACGGGGGCGGTAGAGCTTGCGTCTGAGGGCGCGGACTCGGTTGGCTAGGCCGGCGAGGCTGGGAAATTCCGTCATTATTGGGTTCCTCCGTGTATTGGATTTTGGATTTGATGCGGGATTTGGGCGGGATTTAGAAGGATGAACGGGGTTAGATTTTTTAGATGCTGGGACATTTGGGGACTTATTAGGACATGGGGTTGGTTGTCTCGGCCGGTCGGTCCGGGGGTTGGATTTTTTTGGGTTGGGTTAGGTCTATCTACAGTTATGTTAGAGAGTTGTCACCGGAAGTGGCAAGGGGCAAGTGTCAGTAATTGGGGGGTGGTTCAGCGGGCTTACCACGAGCAGGGGGTGTTTTGTGCGACCGTCCGTTGGCCCTTCGACGGGGCTCAGGACGAACGGACTGCGTGTGTTGGGCAGGGATTTTAGGCCCCTCGGTACGCTCGGGGTGGCAGGACTGGGGGTCGGCGTGACGGAGGGTAGGGACCGGGCAGTGGCATCGCAGGGTGACAAATGGAAGAGGCTGGGAGGGGGGATGGTCTGGACTCAAAAACGGGAAACATGCAATAATGGGCCCTGATTAGCTGTTGAAAGTCCCTTTGCGCTACCGCCAAGGAGTTAAGAATGCCTTTGGGAGAAGACTTGGGGCTGATGGCCCACCTGCTCCGCCGCGCCGGTTTCGGCGCCAACCGGGACCAACTGGAAACCTATGCCGCGAAAGGTTATGAAGCTACGGTGGAGGAGTTGCTCCACCCGGAGGACCAGCCGCCTTTCGAGGACGACCTGGCTTACCGGTACATCCCCTACTTCCGCATGGGCACCGGCGTCCCCTCGTACCAGTGCTACTGGATTTACCGGATGATCAGCACTCCCCGGCCGTTGGAAGAGAAGATGACCCTTTTCTGGCACCACATCTTCGCTACCAGCCACTCGAAGATGAACCGCAACCCGCAGATGAACCAGCAATTGCAACTGTTCCGCGGTTTGTCCTTGGGCAACTTCCGGACGGTCCTCATCGAGCTTTCCAAAGACCCGGCCATGATTTACTGGCTGGACAACAACGAAAACCACAACGGCGCACCCAACGAGAACTTTGGGCGGGAACTGCTGGAGTTGTTCTCGATGGGCGTTGGGATGGAAAACCACTTCAACTACTCGGAAGACGACGTTAAGGAGTGCGCCCGAGCTTTCACCGGCTGGACCATGGCCCCCCAACTGCCCCGCTATCCCTACGGGGACTACTGCTGGAGTTTTGAGTATCGGGCAGACGACCACGACCACGGAGAAAAGACCTTCCTGGGGCACACGGGCCGGTTCAACGGGGACGACATAGTTGACATAATCGTCCAGCAGCCTTCCACCGCCCGGTTCCTGGCGCGCCACCTTTACAACTTCTTTGTAGCCGACGAACCCCAGGTGCCGGCCTGGCAGACGACCCCGCCCCAGGACCCCGACGCGATTAAACTGCTGGAGGAAGAGTACTTCCGCTCCAACTACGACTTGCGGTCGATGCTGCGGGTACTGCTCAACTCCACCTTCTTCAAAGAGGCCCGCTTCCAGAAAGTGAAGAGTCCCGCCGAGTTGGTGGCGGGGGTCATGCGTCTGGTGGACGATTACACCCAGCCGAAGCCCAACAGCCATGAGCTGGCCTTTGGCGCGGCTTACATGGGCCAGGACTTGCTGAACCCGCCCACAGTTGAAGGGTGGCACACCGGCAAGGAATGGATTGACAGCGGGGCGCTGGTTGAGCGGGTGAACTTCGCCGCCGACCGGATCGGCAACATTGAAAACCCCGGCGTCCGGCGCATCGTCGAGCGGGTCGCCGCCCTGGGAGACGGACTCAGCCCGCCGCAATTGGTTGACGCCTGCCTGGACTTGGCCGGACCGGTTCTGGTCGGCGACGCCCGCCGCGACGAGCTAATCGCCCACGTGGAACGGGACGGACCGGTTTCCGGCAGCCATCCGGGGTTTGAGGAGCGGGTCACCGGCCTGCTGCAACTTATTGTGTCCTCCCGCGAATTCCAGTTCGCATAGGAAACGAGCAGATATGACAACGCTGACAAAACCGGCCTACCGTTACAGCTATACCATCGGCAACCAGGCCACGCCGCCGGCCCACGGGTTTTCCGGCCCCATCGACGTTGCCCTGGGTCCCAACGGGTTGCTCTATATGGCTTGCAGCTATTACGAGTAC
This sequence comes from Dehalococcoidia bacterium, assembly GCA_965205495.1. Taxonomy (GTDB): domain Bacteria; phylum Chloroflexota; class Dehalococcoidia; order Lucifugimonadales; family UBA3495; genus CATOSK01. The sequence continues at coordinate 1,922,755 of CBDBHA010000002.1, read as the reverse complement.
ACGCCCAGTTGGAAATTCGTCGCCAAGTTCAACATGGACGAGGACTATCTGGGCCACTTTGGTTCCTATGGTGCGGGGGACGGGCAGTTCACCTGGCCGAACTCCATTGCCGTGGACCGGGAGGGGCGGGTCTACGTTACCGACGAGTGGCTCCAGCGCATCTCGGTCTTCGATCCCGATGGGCAGTTCTTGGGCCAATGGGGCGAGCAGGGGCAGGAATTGGGCCAATGGGACCGTCCCGCCGGAATCGCGTTCGATGCCGATAACAACCTGCTGGTGGCGGACAGCCTGAACCACCGGGTCCAGAAATTCAGCCCGGAAGGGAGTTTCATCAGCGCTTTCGGCGGCCCCGGCGACGGCGAAGGGCAGTTCAACATGCCCTGGGGGATAAACACCGACCGCGAGGGGAACATTTACGTGGTGGACTGGCGGAACGACCGGGTGCAGAAATTCACCGCCGGCGGGCAATTTTTGATGCAGATTGGGCACGGCGGGGAAGGCGAGGGAGAACTGCGCCGCCCCGCCGGTGTCGCCGTCGACTCCCAGGGTTTCATCTACGTAACGGATTGGGGGCACGACATCGTCCAGGTCTTCGACGCGGAAGGCGGCTACGTTACCAAATTCATCGGCGATTGCCACGGCTACTCCAAGTGGGCCGAGGCCCGCATGGCCTCCGACCCGGAAAGTATGTCCAAACAACGGGCGGTGGTCACCGATTTCACCATCGAAAGGGTCTTCTTCCAACCCACGGGCATCGAAGTCGACGAGCAAGACCGCATCCTGGTGGTTGACACGGGACGCCACCGGATGCAAATTTACGAGAAAGAGAACGCCTAACCAAGCAGAACCCACAAGGGAAAGGAGCCCCGCCATGACGACAACCAAGAAGGACCCCATTCTGGTCGTAATCCAGCTAACCGGCGGCAACGACTACCTGAATACCCTGATCCCCCACGGCGACCCACTGTACTACGACAACCGGGCCAACGTGGCTATCCCCCAGGAAGAGGTCTTGGACCTGGATGGGCACTTCGGGTTGCATCCCGCCGCCGCGCCCATCAAGGGACTCTACGACCAGGGCAAGGTGGCGATTATCAACGGCGTGGGCTACCCCAATCCCAACCGTTCCCACTTCCGTTCCATGGACATCTGGCACACCTGCGAGCCGGACAAGGTGGGTACCGAGGGCTGGCTGGGCCGGGTTATCCGCGACCTGGACCCCAAGGCCGAGAACGTCCTCACCGGCGTCAACTTTGGCCGGGGCCTCCCGCGCGCGCTGGCGCTATCGGGAGTTCCAGTGGCTTCGGTGGCCGTGCTGGAGACCTACGGCGTGCTGACGGGCATTAGCGGCGAGCCGGAGCGGAGCGAAGCCCTGGACGTCTTTGCCCGGATGTATGCGCCAACCCTGGGTTCGGGACCGGTAATGGAGTACCTGGGACAGACGGGACTGGACGCTCTGAAGGGCGCAGACATTCTGAAGACGGCTCCCGAAGCGTATCGTACTTCCATCGAGTACGCCGACTCGCCCATCGGGCGCAACCTACAAGGCATCGCCAAGGTGCTGACCGCCGACTTGGGCACCCGAATTTTCTACACGCAGCACGGTGGGTATGACACCCACGCCAACCAGGGGCCGGTGCACCCCAAGCTGTGGAACGAGCTTTCCCAGGGCGTCACCGACTTCTACGCGGACCTTCAGGAGCACAACGTTTCGGAAAACGTGCTGATGTTTGTGTTCACCGAGTTCGGGCGGCGGGTGAAGGACAACGGTTCGGGCACCGACCACGGTTCCGGCGGTTTGGCCTTGGCCATTGGCGACCCGGTCAAGGGCGGGATGTACAGCGAGTATCCTTCCCTGAAGGACGAAGACCTGTTGGAAGGCGACCTGCATTTCAACATGGACTACCGTGGGGTTTACGCCACCATGGTTGAGAAGTGGCTGGGCCTGGACGCCAACGCCGTTACCGGCGGCAACTTTGAACAGTTGGACTTCGTCTAAGACTAACGCGGACTTAACGGTTTCCGAAGAGGGCGTACCGGAGTGCGCCCTTTTTTCTTTTGTCGCGCCGGGGTTGATTGACACTTCATACCCCCACGGGGATAATCCCCGAAACTTGGCGGGATGGGGGGGAAATTGCCGGAGATTGCAGACGTTATTGTGGTTGGGGCAGGCGTGGTCGGCTGCTCCGTAGCCTATTACCTGGCCCGGGAAGGGATCAGCGTGACCCTGGTGGAACGGGAAGCCATTGGCAGCGGCGCGTCGGCCCATGCCACGGGTTCCCTGAGCCTGTTGGGGGCGGAGTTCTCGCCCGGCGCGTCGTTCCAGATGGCCCGGGCCTCGTCGGAGGAGTTCAAGGAACTGGCGCCCGAGTTGGAGGCCGCCACGGGAATTGACCTGCTCTACCAGCGGCGGCCGTCGCTCCGGCTGGCCCTGGACGATGATGAAGCCAAGCTAATCAAGGAATTGATGGTATGGCAGCAGCCCTTTGTGAAAATGCGCTGGATTGACGGGGAGGAAGTGCGGGCTATTGAGCCCCGGCTGTCTCCCAGCATCATCGGGGCGGTCTACGAGGACGAGTCGGCGCAGTTGGACAGCTACCGGCTGAACCTGGCGCTGGGGCGGGGCGCGGAATTGAAGGGGACCAACTTGCTCTACCGGGAAGTTACGGGGCTGCTGAGCGATGGTCCGCGAATTACCGGGGTGCGGACGGCGACGGAGGATATTTATTGCGGCGCGGTGGTGGTAGCCGCCGGGACCTGGAGCCGGGCCTTCGCCTCTTGGCTGGACTTTCCGGTGCCGGTGCGCCCCATGAAAGGGGAGCGTCTGCTGCTTAGTTACCCGGGGGAGCCGTTACCGGCGCTCATCAGCTCTCCCAAGCGGGGACACATGGTCAGCCGGATGGACGGCTACACCAGCGTGGGGAGTACCGGGGGACGGGACTACGACCAGAAGGAGCTGTTCTCGGGGGAGGAATTCGACCGTCAACCAACCGAGTCGGCCCGGCTGGAACTGCTGCAACGGGCCATCGACGTTTTCCCAGACCTGGAACGGTCTGAATTGGTGCAGCAGTTGGCCGGTTCACGGCCTCTCAGCCCGGACGCCAAGCCGATCATCGGGCCGGTTCCGGGACATGAAGGGGTCTTGCTGGCCACCGGGCACACCACCAAGGGCATCCACCTGGGGCCGATTACCGGGCGGATCATCGCCGACTATATTAGGGACGGGGCTACTGAAGTAGTGTCGGACATGAGCCAGTTCCTGCCCGACCGGTTCGCGGATTACGCCGTCGGGGAATTTGATCGCGCCGCGCCAAGCGTGGAAGAGTAATTTCCCCCTGCGGTTGCGCTTCTGCCAAACGAGATAACTATTTGTGAATGGGGTTTTCGAGTTGGTGGCAGTATTTCGTAAATGCTGCGGCAATTATGTAACTGTCCAGAATTAAGGGGTTAGCTCAACCCAGGATCCGTCATTCCCGCGAAAGCGGGAATCCAGAAATGACGAGGATAAGCAACCTTGTCTGCTGCAAAGGGCACTGGATTCCGGCTCAAGGCCGGAATGACGGTTCGGCCGCGGGAACGGCTCATCAACTCTGAACTGTTACGCAATTATACTTCTCTTGCCGCTGACATTCCCCTGATATAAAATGGCTCACTAAACTGAAGCCAAGGTGAAATGTACATATCGCTAGGCCGCACTGTCGGTGGCAACCCAGTTGGGGCCCTAAGGTGGCATGAGGAGCCATGGAGTCCTTTCGGTCGTCTTCGAGATCCCGAAATGCACAGCCCACCTTGGTATTGGTTTAGTATCGGCCCTTTTTACCCAACCTGAGAACTCCAGGGAGGTGGTCATGCAACCCGTGAAACTGGTCAAGAACTTGTTCATCTTTGTTATAGCCGTTACCGTGCTAATTGGCGTCGCCTGCGGCGGCGCTTCTGAACCGGCGGCTCCCGCGCCCAAGGTGGAAGTGCCCCAGATGCTGGCTGCTACGGTGGCTCCCGACCCGGCTGTTGCCGCGCCTGCCGCGGAGGTTCCGGCTGCTGCCGCGCCCGCCGCCACCAACGTTCCCACTCCTGTTCCCACGCCCACCGCCTTGCCCGCCGGCACCACATCGGCCCGAGACAGCATCCGGCTGGCCATCCCGGAAGAACCGCAGAATATGAACTCATTGAGAGCCATTGGCGGCGGGCTGTACCAATCCATAACCCGGGCCAACCTGGTTGACCCCCTGACCTGGCAGTCGGGGGACGACCTTCGCATCGTGCCCACCACTGCTACCACCGCCTGGGAGCAAGTGGCGCCCGCCCGCTGGCGCTTCTCGCTGCGGGAAGGCGTTAAGTTCCACAATGGTGAACCCTTCAATGCGGCCGCTACCATCCCCAGCTTGAACTACAACGGTATCGAGGCCAACGGAACAACGAGTTTCGTTTACACTGGGTCTTTCGCTGCTGAGGAAGTCGACGAGTACACCGTCGATATCGTCTGCATAAGGCCGTGTCCCATCTTCCCCAACTCCGCGTTCTTCGTCAGCTTTGAGGCCCCGGAATGGCTGGCCAGCACCGCGGAAGAAGACTTGGTCCGTCATAGCATCAGCATCGGCCCTTACAAGTTGGTGGAATGGAAACCTGGGATTTCTGTAACCCAAGAAGCCTACGAAGACTACGTCCCAGTTGGAGACCACTTCGAGTTTCAGAAACCCCTCATCTCTAACGTTGAATGGTTTTGGCGTGGTGAGTCGGCAGTCCTGACTGCCATGGTCCGGACCGGGGAAGTCGATATCGCTTGGGACATCGGGGTCGAGGCCCTCGAGATCCTTCCGGCCCAACAAATCCGCACCGGTACATCGGCGGAAATTGAAGGTTTCAGACTGGATACGGTTTGGCACCCGGAACTAAAGAAGAAAAAAGTTCGCCAGGCCATCGTCCACGCGATCAACTGCCAGGAGATGGTAGACACCTTTTTTGGTGGCTACCCCAAATGCCGCGGCAACTTGATTTGGCCCGGAATCATCGGGGCCACTGAACGCAACACCGCTCCTTACGAATACAACCCCACCCTGTCTCGCCAGCTCTTGGCAGAGGCCAACTACGATCCGGACAACAAGATGACCATCATGGGCCGCGCCACCCGCATCCCCAAGAACGTTGAAGTCTATGAAGCCATGCAGGGCTACTTGTCCGACGTGGGTATGAACGTGGACATTCTAGTGGCCGAGCCCTCCGTTCGCCGCGCCATGAACCGTTGCTTCATGGGTAAGGCAGTTCAGGAAATAATGGAAGCGGACGGACGCGACCCCCAGGTTGAACAGCCCACTACCGCCGATTTTGAAGCGGCCATCGCTAAGGGCGGAGCAGACTGCCCTCGGACCGAGATTAACGCCGGACAGCCTTCCAACGAAACCCTGGACTTTGGCCGCCAAGTCAATAACTACATGAGTTGCAGCTACATCTCCTCCAGCATCTGCGACCCGAGCCCCGGCGGAATCCAGGAGAAAATCGGTCCGGCCCTAGCGGCTTCCGGTGAGGAACGGCGACGGTTGATGGAAGAGTTGGCGGACATCATGCACGATGAGGTGTTGTACCTGCCCCTCTTCGACCTGGTAATTTTCTTCGGCTTGGACGAAAAGCTAAACTGGGAAGCCCGGCTTGACCCGGTGGTACGGGTCAGCACGATGTGGTTCAGCCCGTAAGCCAAGCTTTCAGGTGGCCCCACAACGACGGGAAGGCCCCCCTTTTGTTGGGGGGCTTTCCTTTTGGGCAGCGGTGGGACGCTCGCAATTGTTTCGGGGTTCGTAATACAGCGGCGTTTATTAGCTATAACGCTCCAAAATATAACGGTAATGATGCTGTTTGATATTAGTTCCCGCCCCTTATAAAATGCGCTCAGTTGAAATTTAACCGTATCAATGCGAAATTCGGTTTCCCGGAGGTGGTTATGAGGCGAAATTCGGTCGTGAAGAAACCCATCCTCTCGTTGGCAGTATTCTTACTACTGGTAATCTTGGCCTGCGGTCAGGCCGCCGCGCCCGCGCAAAGGCCTGCCCCGACTTCACCGCCCGTTCCCGCGGCCGCAGGCTCCTCCAGTGAAGCTCCCGCGGCGGCGGAACCGGCGGCCGCTGTCCCTCCGACCTCCGCGCCCGCGTTGAATCCGCCTCCAACCGCCGGCCCGACTTCTACACCGGTCCCGGAGGGAACGGTATCGGCCAGGGATAGCATCACCCTGGTCATCGCCGCCGAACCGGTGACGGTCGACCCGCTGGGTTACGTCGGGGGAACCAGTTCTTCGGTGGTCAAGGATAACCTGGTGGACTCGCTGACCTGGCAGTCGGGGGACGATCTGCGGATAGTCCCCACCCCGGCCAGTACCGGCTGGGAGCAGTTGGCCCCCGACCGCTGGCGTTTCCATCTGCGGGAAGGCGTTACGTTCCATAACGGCGAAGAATGGAACGCGCAAGCGGCCCTGCCGTCGCTGGTGTTTCAGGGGGTTTCCACCAACGACAACTCCAGCTACGGGTATACCGGCGGTCACACTTCGGAAGCGGTTGATGACTTTACCGTTGACATAAACTGCGACCAGCCCTGCCCCATTTTCCCCAACACCGCCTTCTTCCTGCATTTCACCGCGCCGGACTTCTTGGTCAACGCCACCGAGGACGAGCGCGCGCTCCAAGCCGTCGGCTTCGGGCCTTACCGGCAGACCGAGTGGTCTCACGGCGTTTCCATCACCATGGAGGCCTTTGAGGATTACGTAACGGTGGACGACCATTTCGAGTTTCAAAAGCCCTATATCAAGGAGGCCCAATGGCTCTGGCGTGGTGAGACAACGGTGATGGCGGCGATGGTGCAGGCTGGAGAAGCGGACATCGCCTGGGACGTTGGCGTGGACGCCATCGGCATTTTGGACGAAAGCCAACTTACTTCCGGCGGTTCCGCCGAGGTCTACGGGTTCTGGATTAACACCCTCTGGCACCCGGAGCTGACCAAGAAGAAAGTGCGGCAGGCGATGGTACATTCGATAAACTGCCAGGAAATCGTGGACACCTTGTTTGGCGGGCTGCCCCCCTGCCGGGGCAACATCGTGTGGCCCGGGGTTATCGGCGCCAGCGAGCGGAATACTGCGCCCTACGAGTACAACCCGGAACTGGCGCGCCAACTCCTAGCCGAAGCCGAATACGACCCCAATAATGTGGTTAAGGTTGGGGGCCGCTCGGCCCGCATTCCCAAGCAGGTCGAGCTTTACGAGACCATCCACGCATTTATGACCGAGGTGGGATTCAACGTCGAGATTACCGTCCTGGAACCCTCGGTACGCAATGACATGCGGAACTGCGCCATCGGCAAGGCCATCAGCGAAGTCCTGGTGGCCCAGGGGAAAGACCCCCAGGAAACGAAACCCACCCTGTCCGATATGCAGGCCGCCCTGGACAAGGGCGGCGCCAACTGCCCGACTGGGCATGTTCTATCGGCGGGCGGGTTTTCCAATGAAACGCTGGACTTTGGACGCCAGGCCACCCGCTACCTGAACTGCGCCGGCCGGTCCTTCACCTGCGACCCCAGCCCCGGCGGGTTGCAGGGAAAACTGCTGCCCGCATTATCGGCCTCGGGTGAAGAACGTCAGCGTTTACTGGAAGAGTTGGCCGACCGGGTCCACGACGACGTTTTGTTGCTTCCCATGTTCGACCTGCCCGTGTTCTACGCCATCGACCCCAAGCTGGAGTGGACGCCGCGTTTCGACCGGCGAATACGCATTAGCGCCATGTGGTTCGGACCTTAGAGCGGGCTCGGCGGACTTCGGCAACGTCTGAGAAGGCCCTTCTTCTAGGAAGGGCCTTCTTTGTGGGCGGCTCTTTCGGGGTTGCCCCTGTGGTATTATTCCCCGGTCCAATCCAGCAACGGAGGTGTTGACATGCCCTTCGGTGGCAACGACTGGCTAGCCCTGACCCAAGAACCTTCTCTGGAACCTGAACTGCCTCTTTGCGACCCGCACCACCACTTTTGGGACCGGCGTCCCGGCAGCATTCCCTACCAACGCTACCTAATTCACGAGTTGATGGGCGACTTGAACAGCGGACACAACGTCCGGTCGACGGTCTTCGTGGAGGCCCGGTCGATGTACCGCGCCGGTGGAGCTGAAGAGCTGCGTCCCGTCGGCGAAGTTGAATTTGTGCAAGGCCAGGCCGCGGCCAGCGCCAGCGGCATCTACGGGTCCAGCCGGGCCGCCGCCGGCATCGTGGGCCACGCCGACCTCAAGCTAGGCGGAAACGTCCGGCCGGTCTTGGAAGCCTTGCAAGCTGCCAGCCCCAACCGCTTCAAGGGAATCCGGCACAACGTCACCTGGAGCCCGGACCCGTCGTTGGACGACCGGGAGAGCCAGGGCATTATGGGCAACGACACCTTTAGGGCCGGGGCGCGGGTCCTGGCCGGCATGGGGCTGTCGATGGATACCATGCTGTCCTTCCCGCAGCTACCCGAGTTGGCCGACTTTGCGCGGGCTGTGCCGGACCTGACCATCATCCTCAACCATCTGGGGGGCATCAGCCGCACCGGGATCTACGCCAATAAGGACGACGAGGTCATACCCCAGTGGCGGGAGGGAATCGCCGCCGTAGCCGCCTGTCCCAATGTGGTGCTCAAGTGCGGCGGGATGGGTATGCCCCGCTGGGGGTTCGGCTGGCACGCGCGGGACATCCCCATCGGCTCGGAGGAACTGGCGGAGGCGATGGCTCCATGGATGAACTACGCCATTGAACAGTTCGGCGCCGGCCGTTGCATGTTTGAAAGCAACTTCCCGCCGGACAAGGTGTCGTTTTCGTATAACATCATGTACAACGCCTTCAAGCGAATGTCCCAAGACCGGTCTGCCGCCGAACGCGCCGCCCTGTTCCATGACGCCGCCGCCCGGGCCTACCGGATTGACGTTTAACCGCGGGGGTTAGGTCCCCGGAGTCTGGTTTTCCAAGGCGATGGCCAGGGAAACGCGGGGTTCATCGCTGCTAACGCGGGTTGTGTGACCCTGCCCGGTCAGGTCTTCCACCAGCATCACTTGGCCGGGCCCGAACCGGCGCAGGGTGCCATCGCCGATGCCGATTTCTCCTTCGCCCGCCAGGGTGACGATAAAGTTGCGCCGCGATTCCTGGTGCCAGTCGCTAAAGACCCCCGGTTCCTGGGTGCGGAACCGGATGTTGGTTACGCCGGCCAGCGAGTCGGCCCAGGGGTGTCCATCAGTTTCCATGTCCTCAAAGTGGGACTGCCCGTCGTCTCCGGTATATATCCTGGTAATCAGCAAGGTTGTGCCTCCTGAAGGGTTTGGCTGTCTGCCATTGTACCCCTAGTGGCGGACCGGCTGGACTGGCGGGTTGAACCCGATGACCCTCAGCATGGGCCAATTCGCTCATTTCTTACATGCCCCCAATATTGTCACTCTTGAACCTTGGAATTTCAAAATTCAAGAGAGTCTCAAAGCCGCCCCGTGCCCAGGGCAATCGCGCATTAGCTGCGTAGGACTTTCAGAAGGTAATCCTCTCCAGCGTAATTGCAAACGTTTGCCCTAGATGCCCACTACTCGGGGGGGAAGTTCAAACCCTGGTGCGCGAGCGCGACACCGCCCAAGCCGTCATTAAATGGCATTTCAACACCCAGGTTGCTCGAACCAAACTTCACCGCCTTTACCCTTTTCATTCCACGGTGGGCTGTTTGCTGGCGGGTTGGACCAAGACACCTTATCGGCAAGGTGTTATCCTGAGCGTCAATCTTCGATCCCGCCGAGGTAGCGTGGCTGCTTCCACCCGTCCAACCCACGCTCGAAAGATGGTCTTGGTTGGCTTCATTCAAGCCTCCAACTGCTCCAACTACCCCGGTTCCTGGCGGCATCCCGAGACCCGGCTGGACTTTCTGACCCCCCAGTTTTACCAGAACATCGGGCAAATCTTGGAATCGGGGAAGTTCGACCTGGCCTTCGTTGACGACCGGTTGGCCATGCCCAGCCGGTACGGGGACTCCTACAATTTGGCGGTAGAACACGGCATCAGGGTGGTGAAGCTGGACCTGGTGCCGGTGGTGATGGCCATGGCCCTGGCGACTGAGAACCTGGGCATCGGCGCGACCTATTCCACCACCTATTACTCGCCGTATCACGTCGCCCGGCTCTTCGGGACTTTGGACCACTTCAGCGGGGGGCGCATCGCCTGGAACGTGGTGACTTCCCTCAACGATTCTGAAGCGCAGAACTTTGGGCTGGAACGGCACCTGGGCCACGACCAACGCTACGACCAGGCGGACGAGTTCATGGAAACCGCCTTCGGACTTTGGGCCAGTTGGGGGAGAGACGCCCTGATCATGGACCAGTCCCAGGGGCGGTTCGCCGACGCGTCGCAGGTCCGCCGGTTGGAGCATTCCGGCCCGTGGTTCCAGTCCCGGGGGCCGCTGACGGTGCCCCGCTCGCCCCAGGGCCGCCCCGTGATAATTCAGGCGGGCCAAAGCCCCCGGGGACGGGACTTCGCAGCCCGATGGGGGGAGCTGGTCTTCACTATCCAGCCCAACCTGGAGGCCGCCCGTTCCTTCCGGGAGGAGGTCCGCCGCAGAGCCGAAGGGTTGGGCCGCGACCCTGACTCTCTGATCGTTGCGCCGGCGGTTTACGTGGTGGTGGCGGAAACCGAAACGCAGGCCCGGGAAAAGCTGGCGGAGATCAAGAGCCTGGCCGACCCCGCAGACGCCCTGGTCCTGCTCTCTGAGGTCTTCAACTACGATTTCGGCGCCCATACTTTGGATGAGCCGCTGTCCGATGCCAGCCTGGCGTCCATATCCGGTTTGCGGGGGTTTTTGGACCGGGTCGTTCAACTAAGCGGCAAGCAGAATCCCACGGTGGCCGACTTCATAAAATTCAGCGGGCGGGGGACTCTGGACGAGCTTCCGACGTTCGTGGGGTCGCCGGGGCAGGTTGCGGACCAACTGGAAGCCTGGTTCACCGGCGGGGCCTGCGACGGGTTTGTGCTGGCGGCCACCCACTTGCCCGGCGCGTATCAGGACTTCGTGGACCTGGTAGCGCCGGAGCTGCAGTCCCGGGGCCTGTCGCAAGAAGAGTATGCGGGTGGCACCTTGCGGGAACGGCTGGGGATGGCGCCGCTTTAGGTTTTCACCAATTGGTACGGGGCGGGCCGGCCTCGCTGCCAGGGTGAGGTTTCACATTTGCGGGCCACTAGGGTCGGAAATCCCTTGACTGTTAACGAAAAAGTCGTTACCGTAAACCCATGAATAATCACATAAATCCCGCAAGTCAGATAATCAACCGTTTTGGTGGGCAATCCGCCCTGGCCGCCCTGCTGGGGCGGCGGCAAAGCACAGTTCAGCATTGGGCCAAGACCGGGCGAATACCGTCCCAGTGGCACGAACGCGTACTGGACCTGGCCCGGCAGCAGGGAATCGCGCTGGAGGCCAAGGACTTCGTATCGGAAACCGCCCTGGGCATAAGCCCGGCGTCGGGAAGGCTGGGAGTGTTGTTGGTGGGTCTGGGGGCAGTGTCGTCGACTCTTATCGCCGGGGTGGAGCACGTCCGGCGGGGAACAGGACAGCCCATCGGGTCCCTCAGCCAGATGGCGACCATCCGCCTGGGTAAGCGCACCGAAAAGCGGACTCCCCTGATACGGGACTTTGTCCCGCTAGCGGACCTGGACCAACTGGTATTCGGCGCGTGGGATCCCATACCGGACAACGCCTACGAAGCGGCCGTCAAGTGCGGCGTGCTGGACCGCCACGAGGAAATTGAACCGATTGCCGAATATCTCAAGAGCGTCCAGCCCATGGAGGCGGTGTTCGACGGCGATTACGTGAAGCGAATCGAGGGGACCAACGTCCGGGCGGTTGAAAACAAGTTGGACGCCGTGGAAGCCATCAAAGAGGACATTCGGCGTTTCAAAGAGGCCAACCAGTGCGACCGGTTGGTGATGGTCTGGTGCGCTTCTACCGAAAAATTCATTACCGAAAGCGACATCCACCAGGACATTGAAAGCTTTGTTGGCGCCCTTAGCGACAGCCATGCGAACATCGCGCCGTCGATGATTTATGCCTACGCCGCTTTGCAGGAGGGCATCCCGTTCATCAACGGAGCCCCCAACCTGACGACGGACGTGCCCGCACTGGAAAAATTGGCCAGCGAAAGCGGGGTGCCCATCTGCGGCAAGGACTTCAAGACGGGCCAGACCCTGGTGAAGACTGTCATTGGGCCGATGCTCAAGGCGAGGATGCTGGGTATGGACGGCTGGTTTTCGACCAACATCCTGGGGAACCGGGACGGGGAAGTGCTGGACGAGCCCGAGAACTTCAGGACCAAGGAAGAGTCCAAGCTGGGTGTCTTGGACTACATATTGCAACCTGAGATGTACCCCGACCTGTACGCGGACGCCTACCACAAGGTGAGAATCAATTACTACCCGCCACGGGGAGACTCCAAAGAGGGCTGGGACAACATCGACCTCTTCGGGTGGCTGAGGCACCGGATGCAGTTGAAAATCAACTTCCTTTGCTCCGACTCGATCTTGGCCGCCCCGCTGGTGTTGGACCTCATTTTGTTTATGGACCTGGCCCAGCGCGCCGGAATGGGCGGGATTCAGGAATGGTTGTCCTTCTACTTCAAGAGCCCGCAGCACGCCCGGGACCTTTACCCGGAACACGACCTGTTCATTCAGCAGACGAAACTGAAGAACACCCTGCGCTGGTTGATGGGAGAAGACCAGATTACCCACCTGGGAATGGAGTATTACCGGGATTCCCTGGCCCGGGTTGAGCCCGATTTGGCTTCTTCCGAGGAACCGGTTCCCAGTCGCTAGAAGGCAAACTACTGCCGTCGATTGTAAGGCCGGTGGGCAGGCAACCCACCGGCCTTCTGTTCGCGTTGCTCCATTCCGGCGTTGGGAATGTGGCCGGAGGTTGAATCCCTGAGTTCAAATTGGAGCTAATTTTGGTTAGACTAACCTGGAAGCCTACGGTGCCGGAGCCAGGTTTGCCTCCCGCCGTGGACGGCTTCCAGACTGCCGTGGGAGGAACACCGTGAATATCGTACAGAACCATCTGCATTTCCGGAGCGAAGACCCCGACGCCGCTGCCAATTGGTACTGCGACAACTTCGGCGCCACCATCACCTCGGAACGCCCACTGTCCACAACCAAGTCGATTCAGCTAGCGTTGAATGGGCACCATCTGATGACCATTTCCGGGCGGGCCGAGGGGGAAAACCCGGTGCCCGGTTCCACCGAGCCCCGCTATGGGTTGGACCATTTCGGGTTCGAGACCGACGACTTGATGGGTCTGGCGGACCGTTTGAAGACCAACGGCGTGAAGTTCAACTGCGAGCCTTGGACCATGCCCTCCGGCTCCATGGTGGCTTTCGTGGTGGCGCCGGACGAAGTTAGCGTGGAGCTAATCCAGCGGCCCAGTTAAACCGCCGTTACATCCCTCGGCCCCAACAGCCGGGGTTGGGGGCGTCCTGCGGGGCCCTCAACCCCAGAAACGCCGCCCCCGTCGGCAAGGTGCGTCCCTTGGGCGAACTGGGGCTTTTGGTTGTCCCTAACCCCGGGCCCCGTCGAAGGGTGGTCATTCCGCCCGTAGGGAGGAATCTAAAATCCATCTCCGCCAGCCGGTTTGCCCAGGACTCGTCGGCGAAAACTCCCCAAAACGACAATTACTGATGCCTGAGTGAATCCCTAAACTTTCGTTTCCCTTACCCCTGGATTCCCGCCTTCGGGGGAAAGACGAAGGGGCAGGGACCTGTTTGGCAAATCGTTCACGCCTCAGCAAAAGACGCTCCCGGTCCGGGTGGAACCGTTGCACCCGCCGGGATGCCGCCGTACACTGGCGGCGATTGGAATCGGGGGCACACTTTATGGAGGCGTGCTATGAGTGAACTGGACGACCGCTACGAACGCGGTCAGGAAACCCGGAGGATGTTTGGAGGTGGGCAAATCACCGGCGGGTCGTCGCCGGGGGCGTGGGACATTGCGCCGGACCTGGAGAGAATACTTGGCGAGGCGCTGTTTGGCACCATTTGGAGGCGGCCGGCGCTGACGCCGGTGCAGCGGGAGATGATCACGCTGTCGTGCCTCATAGTGATGAATCGTGAAGTTCAACTGAAGCGGCACCTGGGCAACGCGCTGAACATTGGATTGACGCCGGACCAGGTCGTTGAGCTGATCATTCACGACACCTGGTACAGCGGAGCGCCGGCGGGCATTCAGGCGCTGACGCTGTGCAAGGCGGTTTTTGAGGAGCGCGGGGTAGACTTCACGCCGGCCCGCATTCACGATGCTAACGAAGACCCCGACAGCCTGTTCCAGCGGGGCGATGAGTTCCGGCGCAACTACATGGGAGGCACCTCAGCGGCGCGGCCGGCCCCGCCGACGGAAGCTGAGAGGGAGCTGGGTCGCACCACCGGAGAATACTACTGGGGAGCGACCTGGACCCGGCCGGGGCTTGATCTCCCCAGCCGTTGTATCTGCACCATGACGTGCCTGGCGGCGTTGGGCCGCGAGGGTCCCCTGCGGAGCCACGTCCGGGGGGCCCTGAACATCGGGTTGACGCAGGACCAGATCATCGAGGTGTTCGGCCACATGACGCTGTACGCGGGGATACCCTTCGCCCGGGGTGCCATGGACATTGCCAACGAAATTTTCGCCAGCGCGTGAATATGATGCCGGGTGTATGAAGCGAGATAAGGGGCCGGTTCGCAAACCGGCCCCTTACAAACTACCTCAAAGTCCCTTCCCCCTCGACGGGGGAAGGTTAGGATGGGGGTGAAGAACCTCCAACAGCCACAAATAATGCCTCTCGTACTGCTTCCATTTCTTCCAACACCTGGTTGTTCCAGAACCTGATCACTCTAAACCCCGCAGACTCCAACCATGCGGTGCGCTCACTATCATTGTCCGCACATTCCAGGTGCTGCCCACCATCCACTTCTATGACCAATCTATTCTCAAAACATACGAAATCAACTATGTACGGTCCTATGGGCGCTTGCCTGCGAAATCTATGCCCCAACACTTGGCGGTGGCGTAGAATAGTCCACAACACCCGCTCGGCGTCGGTGTGGTTTTTCCTGAGATGTCGCGCTTTGGCTGTAATATTGGGTGTTTGCGTTTTTTCACCCCCATCCTAACCTTCCCCCATCAAGGGGGAAGGGATTTATGAAATCATCTCAAGCCATTTTCCCGGCATTACGCCAATCGAGCTTTCAAACGGGCTCCGGGCCGGAGGTCCAAATTGATTCCGGCTATGGCGGGCGCCGGCCTGGAACTTCAGCCCCGGAGCAAGTCCGCCAAAACGCTGATCGGTTCCGCCTCCTCCAGCAGGTCCAGGCGGTACATGACTTCCGCCGCCGTCGCATCGGACAGGGACTGCGACGCGCAGTCCCGGAACTTCTCCCGGATCTCCTCCACCGTAGAGCCCCGCAGGGCGCCGCTGCTGGCGCGGTGCGCCTGCTGCCGGAGTACACTGCCGTCCTTCAGGTGTACCTCAACCTCGTTGTAGCCCTCGGTCCAGCTTGGCATGCCCTCGTTGCCCGGGATGCGGCGCATATCTATGCGGGGAATCAGCGACTGGGCCTCGGGACGCAACACCTGTCCGTCGGTGAAGGATTGCAGCCCCACCCGGCGGTCCAGCAGGGCGGCGGCCAGGCAATACTGCATACTGAATTTCCCTTCCAGCGACGACATGGGACGCGAGTGGATTAACGAGCGGGGCGGGTCGAAGTCCACCATTACCTCGATCCTGTCCACCGCCTCCGGGTCGATGGCGCCCTGGGAGAGCAGGTTGAAGGTGGCATCCAGGGCAAGGTGGGCGCTGCCGCAGCAGGGGTACTTCTTAATTTCGATGCCCGATTCCACCAGGTAGCGTTTGTTCCCCAGGTTTTCCACCACCTGCTCGCTGTTGAAGCCCTGACCGCCGGAGAAGGCCCGGATGAACCCGAACCGTCCTTCCAGGGCGTCCTGGCTAGCGGTGAAACCGTCCCGCACCAGGGTGGCCGATAACACCCCGGCTCTGGCGGCGTCCCCCGCGTGGAAGGGCTTGGTCATGGTGCCGAAGTTCTGCCGCAGCCCCGATGCCTGGGAGGCGGCCAGGGAGATAGCCATGGCCGTCTGTTCCGGGTCGAGGCCCATTATCCTGCTGGCTGCCGCCGCCGACCCGACGGCCCCCAGGGGGCCGGTGGGGTGCCACCCCAGGTCATCGTAATAGGCTTCACTCAGGGCCTCGCCCACGCCGCAGGCCACCTCGAACCCGGTCATGTAACCCAGCAGCATCTCCCGGCCGGAAGCCCCGGTTGCCTCGGCCACGGCAAGAGCCGCGGGCAGCAGGACGGCGGTGGGGTGCGTCTTGGTTATCTGGGTAATGTCATCATAGTCCAGGGCATGGGCCATGGCTCCGTTGACGAGGGCAGCGTGGGCCGCCGAGGTCCTGAATCCCCGGCCCACGACGCTGGCGGCGGGAGCGGCGCTCTCGGCGGCGACGTAGCGGCAAAGGATGTCCGCCAGGGATTCCTGGGAGCCGGCCAGCATACACGCCAGGCAGTCCATAATCGCTCCCTTGGCCGCTTGGACCGCTTCGGGCGGGAAGTCCTCGATGTCGGCACCGGTCACGTATTCGCCAATATGCTTGGTGATGTTCATGGGGAACCTCCTGATGGTTTGGGCGGGATGCCATGCTACCCTGGGCCAGGCGGGTATGGGAATGGCTACCCTTCCGGCCGGGGTTTCCGGCGGTTGGTTGCTAGTTAGGAACGCGCAGATAGGGCCATTGCTCGCCGCGTAATGCCTGGGATTTGGAGTTGTTCAAATCCCAATGCAACGAACCGCCGGATTGCCAGGGCGTGTTTGCGAATTATAACCGAAGTAGGATCTACCCGATGGGGAGCATCGCTAGATAGCCCTCAGCCTTCTTTTGGTATCTGGTTGAGAGTCGGGGGAATTGCCTCACCCCGCAGAAAACGTCGTACAGGTCCACGGTGCGGGGCTTGGTCCGGCACCGGGCCGACTCCAGCGTGGGAATAATCCGGGCAAATTGCTCACGACTAACGTCACTGAGATATGAATGAGACATGATTATCTCCCCCTCGGCAATAGTCTCAACTTAACATATTTCAGAGATCGTCAACAGGCTCTTAGAAACTATCTCAAAATCAACTGGCCCTCCTGATGTACCGGCATCGCCGACCGAAGCCCCTAGAATCCCGCCTTCGCGGGAATGACGGGTTGGGTGCCGCGCTACGTTTTGAGATAGTCTCTTAGTCTACGGGATTGCTATTTCCGTAAGTTTCTTTACAGCTCTGCCCCTTTTGGGGACCAACAAGTTCATCACCTCAAACCCAACAGTTACGCTTAGGTTGCTTGGATGGGGCGGGTCCTTTGATATGCTTAGCCCGTCGACGGGCTCAGTTTGATGGGGGTTGGGAGGAGGATGGGGGGTTTTGGCAACTAGAGCGTTCTTAGGGCAGGGATTTTAGACCCCTCGCTCCGCTCGGGGTGACAGTAAGTGGCTCGGGGTGACAGTAAGGGACTTGGGGGGCAAATAGAATGTTCGGGGGTGGATTTGAGGATCAGGATGGCTATTGAAGGAGGGGACCGCAGATTTCCTCCTTATCTGCCGAGCAACTCG
Organism: Dehalococcoidia bacterium; assembly: GCA_965205495.1. GTDB lineage: Bacteria > Chloroflexota > Dehalococcoidia > Lucifugimonadales > UBA3495 > CATOSK01. The sequence continues at coordinate 1,905,121 of CBDBHA010000002.1, read as the reverse complement.
CGCAGCGCGGCATCCACAAACGCCGCATCGGGCGGGTTGAAGCTAGGTCCGCCGGCCAGGTGCCCCCAGATGGACTCGATAGGCCGCAGTTCGGCGTTGGGCATCATCGCCACTTCGGCCTCGTTGTCCTCGGGCGGGAAGTACAGGTCGGTGCGGCCCGGCATCACGACGGCCCGGGCGGTGATGGCTCCCAGGGCCTGGGCGAAGTCGCCGTTGTACTTTTCGTTGGCGCTGATGTCGGCGTTTTGCCAGGTCCAGACCATCGCCAGGAGGTCGTTGGCGTCCGCCCCCAGGCGGCGGCCTTCCCAGAAGGCCACCAGGTAGTCCTCCAGGGAGGAATAGCCCAGGTCCAGGTACACCTCCTCCCGGTAAAAGGCCTGCGACACCGCCCACCCGGCGTAGACGCGGCCCAATGCCCGCAACCCCTTGTAGGGCGGCTTTTCGTACCAGCCATTGGCCCAGGCGTCGTCGTCGGTCAGCGCGGCCTTCACGCCCTCCAGAAACACGAAGTTGTGCTTCGATGTCCGCGCCGACCCACAGATGGGCGCGATGCGCTCCACCATCTGGGGATACAGGCTGCCCCATTGGTAGGTCTGCTGGGCGCCCATCGACCATCCGACCACCAACGCGATGCGCTCAATGCCGAATAGTTCGGTGACCAGACGGTGTTGGCTGGTCACGTTGTCATACAGCGAAACCCTTGGAAACCGGGCCCGATCGTAGGGCATCGGTGTATTTGAAGGCGACGACGACAGCCCATTGCCCATCATGTTGGGCACGATGATGAAGTACCGGTCAGGGTCCAGCGCCCGCCCCGGCCCAATGATCGCAGCGTTCTGGTAGTGCTGCCCGCCGAAGAAGGTGGGGAACACGATGGCGTTGTCCTTCGCCGCGTTCAACCTGCCGTAGGTCTGATAGGCCAGCTTCGCTTCCCTAAGCGTCGCGCCGGACTGCAACGGCAGGTTGCCCAGGTCGAAAATTTCGTAGTCGTTCATAATTCTCAGGGGGCGGCCCGGGCCAGGAACACGGCCGCGGGGACACGGGTTTCAATCACTTCCGCCCATGGTCGGATTAACGTTGGAAGGTGTTGCCGGGTTTCCAATTACTTATTTAAACCTTGCGGACTTAGATGCCAACCTTTTCCAGGGTGAAAGTCATCTGAAGTTTGATAATAACCGAAGGCCGGCCCTTCCCGGTGTTGAGTTCGCCGGCGCTGGACATCAATAACTTTCCCAATATCACCCAAGTATCCGGTAAGTTTCAAAATTCCGTGGCGTTACTTTTCGATTGTAAAGGCCGGTAACTCCTGCTTCCTACCCCCTCGTTGGTATCGCATATACTAGGCTCGAACTCCATGCCTGGGTAGGAGAGGTGAAGTCAATGGGAGACAACGCCTGGATTTGGATTCTCGTAGTCTTTGTCGTCTATTTTGTTGCGCTTATTGGCATTGCCGTTTTTCGCAGCCGCCGGATGGATGATATGTCCGACTACGTGTTGGGGGGGCGGAAGATGGGCGCCTTTACCTCCGCCATGAGCGCCGCATCCTCGGCGTCCAGCGGGTGGACGATGCTAGTCTTTCCAGCCCTGGCTTTTGCCGCCGGATTGATGCACCTCTGGACGGTGGTAGCCATCATCCTGGGCGCCTGGTTCTCCTGGACCATACTGGCCCGCCGCCTGCGCCGCTACACCATCGCCACCGACAACTCCCTGACCCTGCCCGAGTTCTTTGAGAAGCGCTTTGGCGACCGGACCGGCACGCTTAGGACCTTGGCCGCGGCCATCAGCCTGTACTTTATCACCCTGTACGTTTGTTCCGGCTTGATTGCCGGGGCCAAGCTGCTGGAAGTGGTGTTCGACCTGGATAACTCCGGCTCCGGCCATGACCTGGGTGTGCTCATAACCCTGGTTGCCATAGTGTCCTACACCTTTATCGGCGGCTTTCTGGCCGTATCGCGCACCGACGTGTTCCAAGCGCTGATAATGCTGGCCGGGTTTGTCATCATACCCGTGACCCTAATTGTGACGGTAGGCAATCCTCTTCAAGGCATGGAATCGACCGCCCCCGGGTTCTGGAACCCCTTAACCGACACCAGCAACGAGTCCTTGGGCGTGTTGTTCTTTCTCTCGTCTATCGGCTGGGCGCTGGGTTCCTTCGGCGCCCAGCGGGTGCTTTCCAGGTTTATGGCGGTGGACCGGGAAGAGAACCTGAACCGGAGCCGCAACATTGGGGCGGTCTGGGTTATTCTCATCTTCGGCTTTGGGCTGCTCATGGGACTGGTGGCGGCTCCGGCCTTGGCCGACCGCGGTGTGACGCTGCCCGATGCGGAGAAGCTGTATATAATTGTTGCCAACGTCTTCTTTCATCCATTGGTTGCCGGCCTGCTGCTTACTGCGGTTGTTGCGGCGGTTATGAGCACCGCCGACTCCCAATTGCTGCTGGCATCGGCAGTGGCAACCGACGATGTGCCCTTCATAAAGAAGCTGACTTACTCAATGCGGACCCACTCCCGGGTTTGGATGAGCCGGGCAATGTTGCTGCTCATTGGCGTAATCGCCGCGATAATTTCCATAGTTTCCCCGGAGTCAGTATTCGCCCTGGTGTCGCTAGCTTGGGGGGGCATGGGCGCGGCCTTCGGGCCGGCGCTGATTTTGGCTCTCTACTGGCGCCGCTTCAATACCTGGGGAGCGCTGGCCGGCGTTGTGTCCGGCACCCTGGTTTCCACGGCTTGGTGGCTGATGGGACTGGGCTATGAAGGAGCCCAAGGGGTGGTCGACCTGTTGTCGTTCACCGCAACGTCCCATTATTTCAATGAGGTCGGAATCTGGAATGTGAACCCGGCTACGCCCGGCTTCGTGGCGGCAACCCTGTTCGCCGTGACGGTAACCCTGCTCACGCCGGCGCCGACCCGGGAGGTGGAGGAGTTGTTTGACCGGGTGACCGGCCCCGCTGCTGCCTGGTCTGGAGGAGCCGAGGGGGCTACCGAGCCGGAAAAGATATAGATTAGCCCGGTTGTCCGTAAATCGGGACTGTGGTTGCGGCTGGGCTTGTTTTCAGGGAGCAGACCGCCAAGCGCGACCAATGGGACTGTTGCCCTAAGAGAACGCTAGAAGATAAACTCGCCATGCCCGCGTGGGTCTGACCCCAGAGCCGCAATGGTGGATTCCGGCGAGGGCAGGAATGACGGGTTGAGTGCCGTGACAGGTCTCAGACACCCGCTGAGGTCTATAAATTTCCGTCAAAGCCAGTTTGAAGGAGGCCCATTTCTATCATGAAGTTCGCCCTGTTTTTGCTGGGTTCCTGGACAGAGCAGGAGACCAGCGCCCAAAGCCGGATCTTCGGTGAAATGCTGGAACAAGTTGAATACGCCGAAGAGGTGGGCTTCGATTCGATCTGGATTGCCGAGCACCACTCCAGCCGGTACGGCATCTGTCCTTCCCTGATGCCGCTGCTCAGCCACATCGCCGCCCGGACCAAGAAGATCCGAATCGGGGCCGGCGTCAGCGTCCTGCCTTTCCACAATCCCATTTTCCTGGCCGAAGAGAGCGCCATGCTGGACGTGCTAAGCAATGGTAGGCTGGACTTCGGAGTTGGACGCGGTTCGGCGGACTACGAGTACGGCAACTTCAATATCGACTTTGACACCCGGGACGCGCGGACTCAGGAGGCGCTGGACATAATCTTGGGGCTGTGGACCCAGTCCGATTTCAGTTTTCAGGGGGAATTTTATCAGGTGAACGGCCTTACAATAGCTCCCTGGCCGGTGCAACAGCCCCATCCCCCGGTGTATCTGGCCGTATCCCGGACCCCCGCCAGCGTGGACATTGCCGTCTCACGAGACCTGCCCATCCTGACCAGCTTTTCTACCCCGGAGGCCGATAACCTGGGCCTGTTTTCCCTTTATGCTGAACGCTGCGCCGCCGCCGGAAAGAAATTGCCTGTGGAGGAAATGCCCTACTTCCGGTTCGTTTACTTGGAGGAAGACGAACAGACGGCCCGGGAATACCCCCGGCAGTCCCTGACCTGGGTGCGGGACCTGGGTGGTTATCGGCGCACCATAACCCACGGCGATGAAATAAATATGGACCTGGACCACTGGGTCCGAACCCGCAACGTCGAACCGCCCAGCTATGAGTCGGAACTGGAGACTACTGCTTACTTCGGCACGCCGGAGCAATGTGTGCAGCGAATCACCAAGTTACGGGACGAACACGGCATTGGGTACTTTGGCGCCAGCATGTCCTTCGGCAGTATGGAGCACTCCAGGGTTTTGCGCTCAATGGAGCTTTTCGCCAAGGAAGTAATGCCCAGGTTCCGGCCGTAGGACTGCGTCACGGACTTTCGCCAGTCGAGACCCCGGCACCGGTCACTAAAAGGAGACGCAACTGTTGGTCAACCCTGATAAACCGCTGAGCGTAGCAGTCATTGGCGCCGGCATCCTGGGCGCCGCCATCGCCTGCCGTCTGGCCCAGCGCGGCGTCCACGTCGCCCTCATCGACAAGGGCCGGCCTGGTTTCGGCGCGTCGAGCCACAGCTTTGCCTGGATCAATGCCGGAGCGAAAGAACCGATCGGGTATCACAACCTTAACCGCCGCTCCCTGGAAATGTGGCCCCGTTTCGCCGCCGAAATCGGCGATCATGGAGACCCGGATAGCGTCGGGCTCCGCTGGGGCGGCAAGGTTTCCTGGGAATCCGACCCGGCGGCAGCCGAAGGGTTGGTGGCCCGGGTGCGGCAGCTTCAATCCTGGGGATACCCGACCCGTTTAATCGACGCCGGTGAGTTGAAGCGTCTGGAACCAGTGCTGGAGGTTGGGCCGGTGGCCGCCGCCGAGTACAGTCCCAACGAGGGCCAGGTGGAGCCGCAAATGGTGGTCGATGCCTGTCTGCGCCGCCTTCGGGAAATGAGTTTTGAGATTTACGCCGACACCGAAGTTGTTGGATTCGAGCAGCATGACGAAGGCCGGATCCACGGCCTGGTAACCACTTCGGGCTCCCGGGATGTGGATGTAGTGGTAATCGCCGCGGGCACCGGAACCACCCGCTTGGCGGCCCTGGCCGGCGTCAACGTGCCCCAGGCCGAAAGTCCCGGTGTGGTGATACGGACGAACCCGTTGCCGCCCCTGCTCCGGAACGTGCCGGTGGTGTACGCGCCGCCCCTGGGCGATGGCCGCTAGGAGATTCATTTGCGACAATGCGCCGACGGTCGGCTGATGATCGCCGAAGGCGACCAGGAGAGTCTGGCGGAAGACGACACCCAGGCCCACGCCGACGACCTGCTGGCCCGGGCCAGCCGCTATCTGCCGGGACTCACCGGCGCCCAGGCCGTTCCGGTGCCGGTGGGCTGGCGTCCCATGCCCCTGGACGGCTATCCGGTGATGGGGTTTTCGTCCGAGGCCCCCAACCTGTACGTGGCCCTCACCCACAGCGGCGTTACCCTGGCTCCGGTGTTGAGCCAATTGGCCGCCCAGGAAATCTGCGACGGGACGCCCGCCGACGCGGTGTTGGGGCCCTATCGCCCGCAACGGTTCGCCGGTCTGACGCCCGAGGAAGTTGCGGCGGCCACCCATCCCCGCGCCGCCAAAATCCGCTAATCCTCCACGCAACTCCCTAGTTAAGGCAAGAAAAGAGTGTACCGGCGTTATTGGCTGGCTACGGCAATGCCTCATCGTCAGCTATCCCACTTCTTGGCACTTGCTCTCATACACCTCCAGGTTGGGAGGAATTTCACGACCAAGATGCTCTCATAAGGATGAAGCGATTCCCTTCCCCAGCTAGTGAGTCATTGGTTACCCCTTGGATTACACTGTCACTCTTCATCTTCTACAGCAGATCTGTTTACCAGTTCTTCCATTGCCTTATAGTGATTTGGGTCGAGCACCTCAATGAAATTCAAGAGGTCTTGGAGCACTGGTCGGGCCTCGGCAAGCAGGGACGGGTCGTGCTCAGGTTCACCGATGACTTCGTTGTGGGAATGGGTGTTGATAAACCGCAGAATTCGCGTCTTCCTAGCTTCATCGAAGTCCACTCCCTTTAATTTCGTCCACAACTCGCCGGACACTTGCGGCACACGGAATGCGAGAAACCCCTCCAAAAGGCGACGGGCCATATTCGGAAGCACATAATTCTCGGCAAGTGCTGTCGTTGCCTTCTGCGATTCCCGGTAGATGCGGGCGAACAAGTAGTGATATTCTGATTCATACCACTCTAGGAGTGGGTCTAGTGTACGCAGTGTCGAGAGACGCTGGCCGGTTTCCGTGGCGAATTGCCACTCCAGCATATAAAGACGCGCAGGCCGGCGACTTACTTGCGGGCTCCTTTGTCGAGGCAAATTGTGCAACCAGTTCTTGACGTTCCTGAAGAAGGTAAAATTATGTGTGAAAATAAACAGTTGCGCTGAGTCTTGTGTGCGTTCGCGAATGAAGCCGAAGGCGAGGAAAAGCGCATTAGCGTCAAGACTGGATACTGGATCATCTAGGACTACCACGCCCTTCGCCGAGTCAAAACGTCTATCGTCAAGGGATTTCAAAAAATAGAGCAGAGCAATAGCCGTAGTTTCTCCTTCGCTCAGAGACTGCGCTGGGTCACCATTCCTTGTGATCTCATATCCAGTTTCCTTTACAGCAAGCTGTAGCTCACCATGCCCCAAATATTTTTTGAGATCCTCGTTCAGCTCGGTGGCTGGCCTACGGTGCTCTACGATTTCTTGTTCGAGGTATGCAATCTCCTTCTCAAGCCTGTGGACTTCGCCAGATGCACGGGTGGTTGCCAATTGGGATTGGTCGACTTCGGAGGTCAGTGATTTATACTCCCCCGAAGATTCTGCCACCATATCGAGCGCAAGACCATTTCTAGCAGCAACCACCTGTGCCTCGAACTCGCCGCACCTGGCGTTGTGTGTCTGCACAACCCGGTTCACCCTCTCTAGGGTCTCGATAGATAGTTCCGGCGGACGCCTTTCGAGGGTGTAACTCTCGAATATCTGACCTTTCTTTTGAGTCAGGGCATGAACAAGAGAGGTCAGAGCATCGTTCGCGGTTGCTGGACGTGTTGGAATTCGCGCAAAGCATTATCGTATTCCCCGGTTAGGTCCTCGTAGAACTGGGAATTATGGGGCAGTACTACCGAGGCAGTTTCCTTTGCGGCTTGCTCAAGCATAGCGCTCTGAAGGTCAATGTTCTTGAGGAGTTGGTCATACTCAGTGCTGAAGTGAGCCTTAAGTCTACTTAAGCGAACCTGCGGCAGAGTCTGTTCACAGAATAGGCAACGGTCGGCGCCGTACAAGTCATGCAGGCCAATCCCTTGGTGTACCCACGACGACAGCGTTGGGTTGCCTTGTAGCGACGTGATGGCGGCCGAGACGACAGAAAATTCGAGCAACTTCGATACGTCATCTGCAAAATTTGGCAACATTGGTAACTTACAATCAATTTCCTTGATCTGGGCCTTCGGGCTTTCGTGTATCTGGGAATTCAGGGAGGCACGGGTGTTGTCGTCAAGACGATATTGTTTCGCATCCCCAGCGGCTAACATCTCCCGAGTGCGTCTTTGGTAATTGGACTTGTCGTAATTGTTGTATGGGTTTTGGCCTATTGACCTTAACGTTTCTTTGATCACTCTTGCCTTTTGGATGCAATGCCTGTCTCGCTCATTTTCGTCGGACGTTTTCTGCAACTGTCGCTTATGTTGTTGGGCTTGTGCCTCGGTGAGGTCAGCCTTAAGTGTTTCGACCTGCGCCTGCTTTTCGACGCTGTCTTCGCCCAGTACTAGAATTGGCGGTACATCCCCGCCGCCAGTCTGAAAGACATTCGCCACCACGAAGTCGCGGTTGAACACGCGAACAGGGAGCGTCGTCTGCTGAAAATCTGGGCCGAGAACTCCTGTTCCGTTGATGGAGAACTCTATTTCGCAATTTGCAGGAGCCGTCTGCGTTTCCAGGGCACGGAATAGTCTGCTAATGGTTGTCTTGCCCGACCCCGTTCCAACCATAGATCAAATTGTAGCGACCGAAATCGGGTAGGTCTTGAGGCCAAGTAAAATCGTGCAGGGTCCCAGGATGCTTCAGCCTCGATATTCGATCAATGACGGTCATGGGACACCTCCCAATACTTTCTGAAATCCCTCGCAGACATCAGCTTCGTCAACAACTCATTTCCCTGCGCGTCCAGAGCGTAGGTGCTGCTAAAGAATTTGATTGGCGAAGCCGAATTTAGGAAGACTGTTAGAAGGAAGGGGAGTGGATTGGGGCACTGGAGAACAGCCAGCAGAGCCAACCCATTAATGACTAATAGTCACCATTCCGAGCCAATGCAGTAGTTGTCCACGGGAACGCGTAAAACTCATCCGCAACCCTGAAGTCCTTCAAGCAGGGCAAGAACGAAGCCGCCAAGCGATTTTCTCATCGCTGGAACCCGACATTCTGCTAATCTTACTCTTCTTTGATCCCCGCCAACCGCCCAACCTGCTGTTGGACTTGCATGGCCATTGCTATCAATCCATCGCTCTCAGAGGACAAGGGAAGCATCCAGACGCTTACATCGGAGATGTACGATAACCCGTTTAGGATAACGCAACCCACTGACGGACGCGTACGATGCCAGCTAATTGCATTTCACTACCGCAATGCAACGGCCCAGAGGTTTAAGCTGTCATACAGTAGTCGAGAAGGTGTGTGCTACAACACCATGTTGGTTGGCGACCCGGACGGGATTTGAACCCGTGATCTCTGGCTTGACAGGCCAGTATGTTAAACCGCTACACCACCGGGCCGCGTAGAGGGTTTGTGGGTCTATCGAGTTTAAAATCATTGCCCGGCACTGTCAAGGCAAACTGAATCTCTCCAAGCCTCAGATGAATCCCCACAACCCCGCCGGAACTTTCCCGCCCGTCCATTGTGGTTTATATTAGGGGCGGCACTCCGCCCTTACCGCGCCCGCATGGAGGTACTATGACTACCGAAAACAAGCAGCCCCTCCCCTTGGAGGGCTTGCGGGTCCTCGACGCGACCCACATCGTCGCCGGCCCCTACTGCGCTATGATCCTGGGCGACATGGGCGCCGAGGTGATTAAAATCGAACGCCCCGGCTCGGGAGACCGCGCTCGGGGCAACCACCCCTTCGTGGAAGGTCCCGACGGGCAAACCGTCAGCGCCCGTTTTCTGGGAATCAACCGCAACAAGAAGAGCATTACCCTGGACCTGCGGGACCCGCGCTGCAAGCAGGCTTTCGAGGAGATGGTCAAGGTCTCTGACGTTTTGCTGGACAACTGGGGTCCCGGCGCCCTCCGCCGCCTGGGCCTGGGTTACGACCGTCTCCAGGAGTTAAACCCGGCCCTGGTCTACGCTAGCATCACCGGCTACGGGGACGGCGAAGGACTGCGCGGCCCGTATTCCAACTGGCCCGCCAACAACCCCTGCGTTCAGGGCATGGGCGGCTGGATGGAGATTACCGGCGAACCCGACAGCCCGCCCCAAATGGTGGGGGACAACATCGGCGATTCCGTTCCCGGCGTCTGGACGGCCCTGGGCGTGATGATGGCCCTGGAAGCCCGCCATAAGACCGGACTGGGCCAGCACGTTGATATGGCGATGTACGATTGCATGGTGGCGCACACCACCAGCAGTATGCCCCACTACCAGGCCACCGGCGAGGTCACCAGCCGGGCCCGGGAGAATATGTTCACGGCCCAACTGGCCCTGGAAGCTAAGGACGGCTACGTGGTCCTGGCGGGCAGCGGCGGCACCGAAAAATGGCGGGCCCTCTGGACCATGATCGGCCGCGAGGAGCTAATTGAAGACCAACGCTACCTGGGCGTGGGCGTTACCGGCGAGTTCTATTTCAACAACGTGGTCCCAGCTATCGAGGAGTGGTCGAAGCAGCTACCAAAGCAGGAAGCCAACGAAAAACTGCTGGAGTGCGGCTTCTCCATGGGAATCGTTCAAAGCGTAGCCGACCTGGACACCTGCCCCCAGTTGGAGCAGCGCAAGATGTTTCTGGACAGCGGGGACGGCTTCGGCGGCAGCTTTCGCACCGTCAACGTACCGCTGCGGCTCACCGGCTGCATCGACGTCCCGGCCAACATGCCGCCCCAACTGAGCCAAGACAGTGAAAACCTGTTGTGTTCCCTCGGCGGTCTTTCCCCGGAAGAGGTCTCTGAATTAAAAGCCGCCGGAAAAATCTAACCGGCGGGAATTTCCCGTCGGCAGCCGTCCACCCGTACGCAAAATCAGGAGTCCCATGACCCAATTCCGCGCCCCCCGGGGCACCACCGACCTGTTGCCCCAAGAGCAGAAGTATTGGCGCTACATCCAGTCCAAGGCCGCCGAGATTGCTCAACGCTTTGGCTATGGACGCATCGACAGTCCGGCCTTCGAGGATTCCGGGTTGTTCATCCGCTCCGTCGGGGAAGGCACCGACATCGTTGAAAAGGAGATGTACACCTTCGAGGACCGGGGGGGCGACAACCTGACGCTGCGTCCCGAAGGCACCGCGCCGGTGTGCCGCGCCTACCTGGAGCACGGGATGCACAACCTGCCCCAACCCGTCCGCATGTTCTATTTCTGTCCGGTTTTCCGCTACGAACGCCCCCAAGCCGGCCGGTTCCGCCAGCACCATCAATTTGGCGTCGAGGTCATTGGCGACCCCGACCCGTCGGTGGATGCCGAAGTCATCGAGCTGGCCTGGCGTTTCATGGACTCCCTGGGCCTCACGGACATCAGCCTGCTCGTCAACAACATCGGTGACGCGGTCTGCCGCCCCGCCTTTATCGACCAACTTAAAGCCTACTACACTGGCCACCACGATAAGCTCTGCCCCGACTGCCGGCAGCGGCTGGACCGCAACCCGCTCCGCCTCCTGGACTGCAAGGTTGAGACCTGCCGGGCGTTGGGAGAGGCAGCGCCGCGTTCTGTCGACCTGCTCTGCCCGGAATGCCAGGACCACTGGGACAAGTTGCGCTCCTACCTGGAAGCCGTGGAGATTCCCTACCAGGTGGACCACCGGTTGGTCCGGGGCCTGGACTACTACACCCGCACCGTGTTTGAAATCCAACCCTGCGACGTGGGAGCCCAGTCCACCATCTGCGGCGGCGGGCGGTACGACGGGCTCATCGAACAACTTGGCGGGCGCGCCACCCCCGGCATCGGTTTCGGCTCCGGCATCGAACGACTGACGCTAAACCTGAAACGGGCCGAGATCCCGGTGCCGGACGAACCCCAACCCCAGTACCTGGTGGTCAACGTCGGTGACGCGGCCAGATCAGCCGCCCAGGAACTGGCCGCCAATATCCGCAAGTTGGGGATCGGCGCCATCCTGGCCAACGGGTCCCGGGCCCTGCGCGGCCAAATGCGGCAGGCCAACGCCCTGGGGATTCCCTACGCCCTGGTGCTGGGCGACGACGAAATCCAGCGGGGCGAGGTCATGCTCCGCAGCATGTCCGATTCCTCCCAACGAGCCATTCCCCTGGACCAGTTCCTCGAGGAATTGGCCTCTTAGCCCCGGGCATGGTCGCCCGACGCGCCCGGATCCAAAACCAGCGGCAGCGGCCCCACGCTTGGCAGCGCTGGGGTGATTTTTGGGAATCATATACTTAACTAAATCTCAAACATTTATCGTCGGGGCAGAAATGGCAAGTTGGACGCCCGTTTTGAGCGTGAATCTGGTATAAAGAAGGGTAAGAAACCCACTGGCAAAGAAAAGACTTCACAGGACACCGGATGGAACGTAAATTACCAGCCGTCTACTTTACACAGATGATTGCCGGAACGTTCTTAACGATACAGCGGCATTGCCCACGGGTTAGGTGGACCTCATCAACCTTGACCCGCCGTTCAATTCTACGGGCCATTGCACCCTGCCATCGAGGGGCAAAGACCGGACAACACGGCCTGTCGTAGCTTTCAACGATACATGGTATAGGGGAACGTATGCGTTCAGCGACGATGCGGACTCCTACCCGGCGATACCGGGATTGAGCGTCGAAGACTTACTTGCCGGGAAGCCTCTCCACCTTCCGTTGTACGGGCGTAAGAGACAAGGCGACAAAATCGGCGCCCTTTAGGTCAGTTTTGCGACGTTGAAGGCATGATTCCCTAATTTTGCCGATGCGTAACTTGTTGCCCTTTAGGTTTTCCTTGAAGGTCTGGCTGATTGTGGGGTTGGGTCTTGCCTCTTCGTTGGTGGTGTTGGGGTTGCTGCTGCTTCCCCCCGGAAACGGGCCGCCCTCCTCGGGTTCCCAAGACCCTGGACCACCCTTAACCCCGGCGAGCAGTCCTCAACCCACGCCCGTTTCCTCTGCCACGGCGGCCGCGCCGTCCGCCGCCAGGCCCCGGCGGCCCGTTGCGCTGAATCCGCTCCCTTCGCCCATCGGCCCGACTCCCAGGACGGCCTTGCCGCATCCGTCGCCGGTGGCTTTTCCAACGGCAACGGTTGCAGCCGTCCTGCTGGCTACCCTGGCGCCCACTTTGTTGCCGACCCCGTCTCCGACCCCAACCCCTACGCCGACGCCTCCTCCTACTCCCACGCCAACGGTCCCGCCGTTCACCGCTGATTTCATGTTGGATGCCGGGCAAGCTTTTGCGTCGCGGAGCCAGGAGTTCGTTCTTCAAGTGGTGGTGGAAGCTGGGCCCAACAGCCCATTGGACGCCGCCCAGGTCTATTTGGACTACGATCCTGGAACCTTGCGGGCTGTCAGTATTGGGGAAGGGTTTGTGTTGGAAGTGGGGTTACAGTCCAACATCGACCACCGGCGCGGGCGGGTTGACTATGCCGCCGGCACGCTGCGAGGAGTGGTCAGCCACCCCTTTACCCTGGCCGCGGTTACCTTTGCAGTCCCGACCGAGGCGAGGGCTGGAACGACCACGGTTGGGTTCGCTCCCCGCCGCGCCCCCCGCCAAACCAAGGCCGTTTCCCGGGGATTCGACATTACCGGCAACCTCATCCCGGTCACGCTGACCATAGAATAAACCAGGAGAATAAAACAGGGCATCCGGCCCTACTGACATTTGCTCCTTGACCGTTGGCCGATTTTGGTAGAACGTTTGTACGTCGTATAAAACGTTTCCTAAATTCTGACCAAGGGGATAGGAGTTTTTGTTATGCTGGCAACCCAGTCCTTCGGGCGCAACATCTTCTACCGAGGTTACGTCATTCACGAGGACATTCGCTCCGTTTTCTATACCATCTATGGGCCCCGTCCCAACCGGAGGGAGCTTTCCCAGATTGGGACGTTCCGGCAGGCGATGGAGTGGATTGACCATGAAATCAACGCCCGGGAGCCCGAAAGCCTGATGGTCTGGCCCCGCCTTTTTGCCAGCAACCCATTGCCATCCGTGGGCCAATGAGACAAAACGGCCCGTTTGTTTGCCGTGTACCCATGCTGCGGCTAAACGCGGTCAGCTACAGAATGGCCCAGAATGGCGCAATATGGCGCCGGAAATAAAAACTCCGGTGGGTAGCGGGCCGAAGGACTGTCATCCATCGGAGTGTTGAAATAACGATGAAGGTTAGCAATGTCCCCTGACGCCGAACCACCTGCTAACACCATCCACTACCGGCGGGTCATCGACCTGAGCCACCCGATTCACCCCGAAATCCCCCGGTGGCCCGGCGATCCGCCGGTGGAGTTTGAAGACGCAGCGACGATGGCACGGGACGGATTTTTCCTGCGGCGCTTCTCCTTGGGGGAACATACCGGCACCCACCTGAACGCGCCCGGCAGTTTCCACCCGGGCGGGTTGAGCGTTGATGCTATCCCAGCCGGATCCCTGGTGGTCCCAGCTGTGGTCATGGACGTCAGGCACCGGGTGGAAAACGACCCCGGTTACCTGTTGACCGTGGCGGATATTCGGGCCTGGGAAGCCGAACATGGGCCGGTCCCGCCCAACGCCGCCGTGCTGCTCCAAACCGGCTGGGACGCGAAGTGGGACTCGCCGGGCGATTACCTGGGAGTCTCGGACGATGGGGGGATGACCTTTCCCGGTTTCGGCTTGGACGCTGCCCAGTTTTTGACCGGGCAGCGTCAGATTGCCGGCATCGGTATCGACACCGCAGGAGTTGACGGCGGCCAGGACCAGACCTTCGCCGTCAACTCCTGGGCGTTGTCCCAACCCCGGACCGTCTTGGAGAACCTGACCAACCTGGACCAACTGCCCCCGGTGGGGGCGGTTTTGGTTGTCGGAGTGCTCCGGCTGCTGGGAGGCAGCGGTTCCCCGGCTTCGGTCCTGGCGCTGGCGCCGTGATGGAACGGTCCTTGGTGGAAACCGTTCCGATGGGTTCTCCAGGAAGGGGATACACCGTTTTAGAGGCGGGCCACTCCCGCGCTGGCGCAGTCCTCGTCCTGCTGGCTGGTGCCGCCGCCCACGCCGCAAGCCCCTTCAATGACGCCGTTGCGGATGATGGGCACCGCGCCCTGGCCCAGAATCATCTCACCCCCGGAGGCCGCCGCGATTCCCGCCGGGGTCGGCTGGGCCGCCCGCTCCTGCATATCGCCGCTGGGACGCCCAAAGGCCGAGGAACCGACCGCCTTGCCGATGCAGCCGTAGGTGCTGGCCCAAATGGCGCCGTCCATCTTGTTCATGGCTATCAACCGCCCGCCGTTGTCCACCACCGCCGCGCTGACTTTGATGTCAAACTCCGCTGCCTGGGCCAACGCGCCGTCCAATATCCGCTTCGCTTCTTCCAAGGTAATCGCCATAACAGCCCTCCTGGTTAAGATTTCCGTAATTGTAACCCCTCGGAGGCCATCGCCCCAGGGTTTAGAATTGGCAAACCCCGGTGGTATACTCGACCGGTCACCCCAATCATCCTCCGGACCATTTGCCGCCATGCTCACCAAACGCATCATTCCCTGCCTAGACGTCGACGCGGGCCGGGTGGTCAAAGGCACCAGCTTCGTCCAACTCCGCGACGCCGGCGACCCGGTGGAGTTGGCCGCTTTCTATGATAGGGAGGGCGGTGACGAGCTGGTATTCCTGGACATCACCGCCAGCTCCCAGTCCCGCGATACCATGGTGGACGTGGTGCGGCGGGTCTCCGAGCAGGTGTTTATTCCGCTTACCGTCGGCGGCGGTATCCGCAGCGTCGAGGACTCCCGCCGGATGCTCAACGCCGGCGCCGACAAGGTTTCCATCAACACCGCCGCCATCAACAATCCGGACCTGCTCCGGCAAGGCGCCGGCCAGTTCGGGAGCCAGTGCATCGTCGTTGCCATCGACGCCAAGCGGGTTTCCGCCCCACCCCGGTCCGCCGATTCGAGAATCGACGATCTCGGGTTGGACCAGGATTCCGGCTGGGAGGTGTTCACCCACGGCGGCCGGAACCCCACCGGCATCGACGCGGTGAAATGGGCGGCGCGGGCGGTGCAGTTGGGCGCCGGGGAAATCCTTCTCACCAGCATGGACGCCGACGGCCAACTGACGGGTTACGACGTGGACCTGACCCGCGCGATCTCCCAGCAGGTGCCGGTCCCGGTCATAGCCAGCGGCGGCGCGGGGAAACTGGACCACCTGTATGAAGCCTTCACCGACGGTTACGCCGATGCGGTCCTGGCGGCCAGCATCTTCCATTTCGGTACCTATTCCATCGCCGAAGCCAAGGATTTCCTGTCCCAGCGGGGCGTTCCGGTGCGCCCGGTGCTGGAGACTTCGCCGGAAACCTAGCGGACTCGGTCTCCAGCGTTATCCATTCGCCAATTCACAGGACGGTGCAGTTACCCTTGAGCCGAATCACAACCGTAATCTTCGATATGTTCAACACCCTGGTCGAGGACGGGGAAACGTTTTGGAACGCCAGCTTCGAGCGCATCGTCACTGAGCTGGGCCTGGGCATCACCGGCGCCCGGCTGCGGGAAGTCTGGGCCACCGGCGACCAGGCTTTTCGGGAAAGCCGCACCCAGGATAACGCGCCCTTCTGCTCCTATTGCGACGCCTGGTCCAGCAGCTTCCAACACGCTTTTGCCGCCCTGGGGCTGGACGCTTCCCCTGGCGATGCTTTGGACATTGTCGTGCAGGACATGGCGGCGCGGCCGGTCCAACCCGACACCAAGGAAGCGTTGAGCCAACTGCAAGGCACGGTGCGCCTCGCGGTGTTGTCCAATGCTGACGACCGGTTTTTGGTCCCCATCTCCCAGGGGTTGGGATTCCCCTTCGAGGCGGTCCTGTCATCGGAGGCGGCCCGTTCTTACAAGCCCCAGCCCAAGCTCTTCCTCAACATCCTGGAAATACTGAAAATCACTCCCCAAGAGGCGGTCTATGTCGGTGACCGCCAATACGAAGACGTCCAGGGGGCAACCTCCGCCGGAATGCCGGCGGCCTGGATTAACCGGGAAGGAGTTGCCCTCAATCCCGCTTTGCCCACGCCCGACCACAGCCTAACCACTTTGCTGGAATTGCCCGGTATCGTGGCCCGTTCCAATTAACCGCTTAACCGCTGGGGATGAACACCATGAAAGTGAAGCTCAACGACAAGGGCCTGGTTCCGGCCATTGCCCAAGACATCAACACCGGGCAGGTGCTGATGCTGGGATACATGAACCCGGGGTCCCTAAAGCGGACCGTTGAAGGCGGCCAAGTCTGGTTTTACAGCCGCAGCCAGGAAGACCTGTGGCACAAGGGGGAGGTCTCGGGAAACTACCTGAACCTGCAAGAAGCCTGGGTGGACTGCGACGCCGATACCATACTCCTAAAGGTCCAACCCGATGGGCCAACCTGTCATACCGGCGAAACGACCTGTTTCTTCACCCCGATGGAGGAGCTTCCCCAGGAGTACGAGTCCACCGAGTCGGGGTCTGGAATTTTGGAAGAGCTATTCGCGGTAATTCAGGACCGCCAACGGGAGCAGCCCGAAGGCAGTTACACCGTGCAACTGCTCAACGAAGGCATAAGCCGGGTGGCGCAAAAGGTGATCGAAGAGGCCGGCGAGACCGCTTTGGCAGCGGTGGGGGGATCATCGGATGAGGTGGCCGGCGAGCTGGCCGACCTGCTCTACCACTCCCTGGTGCTGCTGGCCGCCAGCGGGGTCAAGCCCAGCCAGGTTTGGGAGGCTTTGTCCGCCCGGCGCCGCTGACGGCCGGGGTTTTTTAGACGCCGGCTGGCAGCTTCTCGCCGGAGTTGTAGACCTGCCATTCGTTGCCTCGGTAGACGGTCACCTTGCCCGAGCCCACCGCCTTCCAACTACCAGGACTGCCCAGGCAGCCGGAGCGGGCGTCGATGCCCAGGACGATGGTTTCCGGCGGTATCTGCCCCTGCAATTCCCGGCTCGTCTGTTCTGGGTCGCGTCCCTCATGGTGGGGGAGGACCGCTATGCCCGGTGCGATGCCAAGCCCCTGGACCCATTGTCGGATTCTGGGACGCCGCATCAGCGTTCCCATCACCATTGCCCCGGCGCTCGAACCTGCCAGGACCGTTCCCTGGTCCACGGCGGCCATGATGGCCGTCAAGAGGAGAGTGCCGGCCAATGCAGCCAGCAAATGGTCGGGACTTCCTCCGGTGAAATAGATGACGCCGGCCCCTTCGATCCCCGCTATCAAGGCCGGGTCCTGGGCGTGCTCCCGTTCCAAGACCATCAGTTGGGCGGCGTTTCCTCCCAGGGCCGCGAAATGAGTTACCCCGTCGTTGGCGGCCTTGGCCGGGCCGGTGACCGCCGCGGTGGGGACTACCACCACCCGGGCCGGGTCCTGCCCCGAAGCCGCCATTATTTCCCGGTCCATCTCCTCGCAACCCACCCGGAACTCTTCACCCCCAACCAACCCGATGATTCCGGCCATAACCGCGCTCCTGCCGTTCAAATTTGCCCCTGGGCAGCTACATTTTAGCAGACTGCCCCTCCGGCTCAGGGCTGGGGGAAAATCCACGTTGACCCTCCGGGGCCCGCCGAATAGAATGCAACCACTCCGGCCAGCCCCTGGCCCAAGCAATGAATCGCGGGAGGGTGAGATGTTCAACTTCGTACACCACGTCCGTATCCTGGTCCATAACACCGACGACATGGTCGCCTACATGCGGGACAACTTTGAAATGGAACCCGTCAAGGTCCAGGTCTATCCCGAACGTGGCATGAAAAACGCCATCTACCAGGTGGGCCAGACCAACCTGGAGTTCACCGAGCCCCTGGACTCCAACTCCGGCATGGGGCAGTTTCTGGACCGGGAAGGACCCGGGGTTTACCACATCGCCTTCGGGGTGGACGACATTGCCGAAGCCGCCAAGTCCCTGATGGCCAAGGGCAACAAGATGCGGGGCGAAGGCGGCCTGACCCAAAGCGCGGAAGGCTACTTCACCGGCAATATCGACCCGGAAGGCGCGCTGGGGTTCCCGTTCCAAATCGCCGAAGGGTAAGCGTCCTTTCGGCCTAGCCCACCGGGAAGTCCTGTATTTCGCCGGGAAAACCCGGGTTTGGGCCG
The DNA here is from genome assembly GCA_965205495.1 of Dehalococcoidia bacterium. Lineage (GTDB taxonomy): Bacteria > Chloroflexota > Dehalococcoidia > Lucifugimonadales > UBA3495 > CATOSK01. The sequence continues at coordinate 1,886,730 of CBDBHA010000002.1, read as the reverse complement.
GGGCTTTTGTGGTACGATTGAATCGGGCTACCCTTGATCGCCAATGCGGCTTGGGGCAGCCCTAATTCCTTAATGAACCGGAATGAGCCAGCAGTTTAAACCGGCAGCGCTAGGGAGGTAAACCGGCGATGGCAACCCCATTGGTTCGAGACCGCATCGCCCAGTTGGTGGCCGGGGCCATTGAACAGGCCCGTCAAGAGGGTGTCGTCCAACTGGAATCCATGCCCGAAATACTCATTGAGCGCCCCGCCAGCCCGGACCACGGTGATTTCGCCACCAGTTTGCCCTTGCGCCTCGCCCGCGCCACCCGCATCAATCCCCTGAAACTGGCCGAGATGCTGGTGGAACGGATGCCCTCCAGCGGCGAGGTCTCCCGGGTCGAGGCGGCCCAGCCCGGTTTCGTCAACTTCTACCTGGATACCGCCTGGCTCCAGGGGCAGGTGGAGGCCATCCGAAAGACCGGGTCTGAGTATGGCAACGTTGACCTGGGGCGCAACCGCCGGGTAATGGTTGAGTTTGTCAGCGTCAACCCCACGGGTCCGGTCCACGTCGGCCACACCCGGGGAGCCGTTCTGGGCAGCGCCCTGGCCAACCTGCTGGAAGCCGCCGGGTTTGAGGTTACGCGGGAATACTACGTCAACGACGCGGGCAACCAGATGGACGCCTTCTACCGCTCGGTGTACGCCCGGTACTTGCAGGCGTCGGGTATGCCGGCGGAGTTGCCCGCCAACGGTTACCAGGGGGAGTACATCGCCGACTTGGCCCAGGAAATCATCGCCACCGAAGGCACCCGGTACCTGGGCATCAGCGAGCCCGATGCTATTGCGGAAATCGGCGAAACGGCCCGGAAGAAGATGGTGGAGAATATTCGGGACGACCTGCAAAGCATCGGCGTCGCCTTTGATAACTGGTTCAGCGAAAGATCGCTTTTCCAGAACCGCGAGTACGAGCGGGCGATGGACCTGCTCCGGTCAAAGAACTACCTGTCCGACCGGGAAAACGCCGTCTGGTTCAACTCCAGCGCGTTGGGGGACGAGAAGGACAACGTGGTGGTGCGTTCCTCCGGCGAACCAACCTACTTCGCTTCGGACATCGCCTACCATTACAACAAGTTTTCCCGCCGCGAGTTCGAGCACGTCATCGACATTTGGGGCGCCGACCACCAGGGCCATGTTCCCCGCATGAAGGCGGCGGTGGAAGCGTTGGGAATTGACCCGGCGGCCCTTACCATCCTCATCTCCCAACTGGTAACCCTTAAGCGGGGCACCGAAACCGTCCGCGCTTCCAAGCGCACCGGGGACTTCATCACCCTGCGGGAGTTGGTGGACGAAGTGGGCTCCGACGCCTGCCGCTATTTCTTCCTGGCCCGGGCCCCCTCAACCCAGATGGAATTTGACCTGGAACTGGCCAAAAAAGAGTCCACCGATAATCCGGTCTACTACGTTCAGTATGCCCACGCCCGCATCTCCAGCATCATCAGTTTAGCCCAAGAGCGGGGCCTTTCCTGGGACTCGGGCGACGTCGCGCTGCTCACGGACCCCAACGAACTCAATTTGATAAGGACCATGGTGCGGCTGCCGGAGTTGGTGGAACAGGTGGCCCGCGACCTGGAACCCCACCACCTGCCCCACTACGCAATGGAACTGGCTACCGCTTTCCACTGGTTCTATGAAAACTGCCGGGTGGTGTCGGGGAACCCGGAGGACGAGGCGATGACCCTGGCCCGCCTCAAGCTGGCGGAATCGGTGGGTATCGTCCTGCGCCGCGCCCTGAAACTCATGGGCATGAACGCTCCCGAGCGGATGGACCGGGGCTAACCCTCTTCCAACCATAGACCGGGAGCGATAAACCCTAGCCGGGTTTGGTTTGAATTGCGGCTTCGTAGAGAGGGTTTGATTCCCTGCGCTGATACTCCGCTTGCCCGACTATTTCGGGGATATGGGTGAATGTAACTCGTTTCACTTGAATGTAGGCCGTTATGGGCTTATCATAGGCGAAACTTCCTTGGTGATTGAAGCCAAAGAGTCCCCGGCGGACCTGGCGCTTGGAAGTGAAATACTCCGGCCTGCCACCAATCGGCGCGAACCGTTGGCTCCAGCGCACAAACGAGACCCGGTGGCTGATCTTTGCCATTGAGGGAAGAAGCGTAAATCGCTAGATGCAGATATTACTTAGAATTAACGCGATGGCCTGGCGCTACCGCACTAGGCTCATTCTGGCCTACATCTCCTTTTTTTCCGCCATCGGCTTCTCGCTTCTCATCCCCCGGCTGTTTGGGAACGCTGTCGATACCCTGGGATATTTCCAAACCGATGGCGATAACCAATTCTTCGTTCCGCTTTACCCGGAGGTTTCCGCCCTCCTAGTCTTTGCAGTTGCTCTCTTGGCGGCCAGTTTGGCCCGCGGTTTTTCCGACTTCGCCCGCACTTACACCACCGACTCCCTATCCCAGAAGGTGTCCTACGACTTCCGCAACTTGATCTACGACAAGTTGCAGCACGTCAGTTTTGCGTACCACGACCAGGAACACACCGGCAATCTGATGTCCAAGGCCACCGCCGACGTTGAAGCCATCCGCAGGTACATCAACGCGGGCTTGGTCCGCTCTCTGGAGGTGGTGGTCCGGACCATCGCCGTTACCAGCATCCTCGCTTTTCTCAATTGGGAACTGGCTCTAATTAGCCTTGTCTTCGTGCCCTTCCTCGTCTTGCGGTCTACTTTGGTTATGGGCAAGTTGCGGGCCATGTGGCTGCACGTTCAGGAGGTCAACGGCCAATTGGTGACTGTTCTCCAGGAAAACCTGGTGGGCATTCACGTGGTGAAAGCCTTTGCCTCCGAGGAACACGAGAAACGGAAATACCTGAACAAAGCCCAGGAATTCCGGGAGGAATACTTCCAGTCCGAGCGACTCCAGGGCACCAACAGCGCTTGGATGAGCTTCTATTTCACCTTTGCCCTCGGCTTGATTATCTGGTACGGCGGCCTCGAAGTCCTGCGCGGCGACCTGACCGCCGGCGGTCTGGCCCAGTTCGTACTCTACCTCAACCAGTTAACCTTCCCAATACGGGCCGCGGCTCAGATAATCAACAGTTTCTCCCGGGCCATTTCTTCGGGGCGCCGAATCTTCGACGTTCTCGATGCCAAGTCCCCGGTGGAAGAGAAACCCGAAGCTGAGGAGATGGGCCGTTCCACCGGCCAGGTAAGCTTTAACGATGTGTCCTTCTCCTACGACGAACGGGTGCCGGCCCTGAAGAATGTGTCCATTCACGCCCCAACCGGTCAGGTCACCGCCATTCTGGGCGCTCCCGGAAGCGGCAAAAGCACCATCGTTAACCTTCTGCCCCGTTTCTACGACGTTACCCAGGGTTCGATCACAATCGACGGGCGAGACGTGCAGGATTTCACCCTGGCATCGTTGCGGCAGAACATCGGCATCGTCCAACAGGATATTTTCCTGTTCAGCGCGTCTATTAAGGACAACATCGCCTACGGCCTGGCCAATGCTTCACTGGACGATGTAATTGAAGCGGCCAAGATCGCCCAACTCCATGAACATATAATGACTCTGCCCGATGGGTACGATACCTGGGTGGGGGAGCGGGGCGCGACTCTTTCCGGCGGTCAGCGGCAACGGCTTTCGATCGCCCGCACCGTGTTGATTGACCCGCCAATACTGATCTTGGACGACTCCACATCCAGCGTCGACGTTGAAACCGAACGGCTGATTCACCAGGCAATGGTCAACGTGATTAAAGGCCGCACCACCTTCGTAATTGCGCATCGGCTAAGCACCGTCCGCGACGCAAACGTCATCTTGGTGCTGCAAAACGGTGAGATTGCCGAGCAGGGCTCCCACCAAGAGTTAATCCGTCGAGGGGGCATTTACCAGGATATCTACGAGATTCAGTTGCGGCCCCAGGAGGAAATAATGCTGGATGCATTGGTGAGCGACGGGGGTAACGCCTAATGCGCGGTGGTGGTGGCGGTGGTGGTGGCATGATGGGTGGGATGCGCGGCACCAACGCGTCCGGAATGCGCGCTCCCACCTCGGATAACTTGGTCGACGAGGAACGTCTGGGCAACGTTTACGACAACAAGGTTGTCATGCGGCTGTTCACCTATGTCTTTCCTTTCAAGAGAGACGCCTTGATAACTCTGGCGGCGGTAATCGTTTACACTATCGCCAACGTCTGTATCCCTTGGGTTATCGGGCAAGGGATCAACTGGGCCATCAATAGCGGTGATTTCACCCGCGTCCATATCATTGGCCTGGCGTTCTTGGTGGTGACTTTGGTTCATTTTGGAGCCAACTACGTCCAGTTCGTGTTCATGTCCCGGGTGGGGCAGAGCGTGCTGTATAACTTGCGCACCCAGATGTTCGACCACCTTCAGAGCATGGCGCCGTCCTTCTTCCACCGGACTCCGGTGGGCCGGATCATGTCCCGCAGCCAAAGCGACGTTCTACAGCTTCAAGAGTTGTTGGAGATGTTGGTCATCAGCTTGGCAGACCTGCTCAGTTTGGTTGGCATCATTATTTTTATGCTCATTGTTGACTGGGAGTTGGCTCTAATCAGCCTGAGCATCATTCCGGTCCTCTTCTTTATCCTGGGGTATTGGCAGCGGTTCGCACGACGGTCTTTTATGCGAATCCGCCGGGCCATATCCATGGTCAATGGGGAATACAACCAGAACATAACCGGCGTTCGCGTGGTACAGAGCCTCAACCGGCAACCGGAAAACTTGCAGCACTTCGAAAGCCTGAACCAAGAACACCTGGCGGCCAACCTGGAAGCCAGCCGTTTTTCGGGAGGGTTGCAACCCTTTGTGGAGTTGCTTATTGGCGTCGGATTAGGTTTCGGCATCATCCTAATGGGCGGTGTGATGGCGATCCGAGGCGAGATCGAGTGGGGCACTTTGGTGGCCTTCGCCCTATGGATTCAACGTTTCTTTGAACCGGTTCGCCACCTGACCATGCAGTACAGCCAACTGCAAAGGGCCATGGCCGCCGGCGTCCGCATCTTCGAGTTGCTCGACCTGGAACCCGAAGTGAAAGACGCTCCGGACGCCAAGGTGATGCCTCCCATTCAAGGCGAGATAAAGTTCGAGGGCGCCTACTTCCACTACGTACCTGGAGTGGACGTTCTCCAGGACATCAACCTGGAAATTAAGCCCGGAGAAAACGTGGCGTTGGTTGGTTCCACCGGCGCGGGCAAGAGTACCCTGGTTACGCTGATTCACCGGTTCGCCGATGTTACCCAGGGCCGCATTACCGTCGACGGTTACGACCTGCGGGAGGTGCAGCGCCAATCGCTGGTCAACCAGATGAGCATGGTGCTTCAGGAACCGTATCTTTTTTCCGGCACGGTTATAGACAACATCCGGTACTGCCACGAAGACGCCAGTGAGGAAGACATAGTTGCCGCCGCCCGGGCCGTGGGCGCCCACGACTTCATAACCCAGTTGGACAACGGGTATCACACCATCCTGGCCGAGCGGGGCGTCAACCTGAGCGTGGGGCAACGGCAGCTAATCAGTTTCGCCCGGGCAATCGTCGGCGATCCCCGGATTCTCGTACTTGACGAGGCTACCGCCAACATCGACACCCATACCGAAATCTTGATTCAGCAGGCCCTCAACCGGGTGCTGCGGGGCCGGACGTCCATCGTCATTGCCCACCGCCTTTCGACGATTCGCAATGCCGACAAGATTGTGGTCTTGGACCACGGCAAGGTGGTGGAAGTTGGACGGCACGAAGACCTGTTGATTCGGAAAGGGGTCTACGCCCGTCTCTATGCCATCAACTACGGGTTGAGCGAAAACGGCACCGCCGAGGCCGGCGGAGAAATGCCGTTGCTGGCGCCGGCCGACAACTAGTCGTCTTCAAACAGCGGCTGCGGCTCCGGGTTAACCCACACTTCCCCGTCTCTTACCTCCACCGCATACGTGTAGATGTGTTCGGCCAATTCTTGGTCGAAACTCTCTCCCGTCGTCAGGTCAAAACGCGCCTGGTGCCAGATGCAGGTAACGACTCCGTCCTTGATAGAGCCCGTTTCCAGGGCATAACCGCTGTGGGGACACCGGTTGTGCACGGCGTTGACCTTGCCGTTATGGTAGAACACCGCTATGGTCTCTTTTTCGATTGGCACTTTCAAGCAGCCCCGGACCCGTAATTGGTTCATGGTGCCGACTCGCACAAACCCGTCCACCGCTGATGACATCCTTTTCTCCTAGTGAAGCGTTGGCTGCGCCGAGGGCGGCCAACACCCGTTGGTTTTGACCGGTAAATTTTAACACTTAGCCGCCGCTGGGGAGTTGCCGGGGGCAGCCTGAACGGTCAGGAAGGTTGACCCAAAAACTTCCTAATGATCGCCACCAATTCATCGGGCTTGTGGTAGCCGATGTCGTGCATGGTTTCCGGGATCCACTCCACGGTGCAGTCGGGAATAATCTTGATGGCGGCGGCAACCATCACCTCCCGCATACGCGCAAATTCGCTGTTGGCTTGGTGCGGCCTGGGGCCGGCGGGAACGACCAAGGTTGGGCATTGGACCCGGGGCAAGACCTGGGACGGCGGTTCGTTCCACATGCTGACCAGCACCTGGGCGTGGTGCTCCGGGTGGAGAATGTCCCGTAGCTGCCCCAAGTCATCCTCGAACACCATGGACAGGACCGTCTGCTCCAGGTCGTCCCCCCAACAGTCGGCCATCTGGTTCCGCAGGCGTTCCAACCACTCGGCCTTGGTGCCGGAAACATCCCTGGCCCGGAAACGGTTTTGGAAGACTTCCCAGGAGGCGTCCGGCAAGAGGTGACCGTCTTGAAACCCGCCGTCAATCATCACCAGCTTGGTAACCCGTTCCGGGAACCGCATCGCCAAATTCGACGCGACGTGCCCTCCCCAGGAATGGCCGAATACAGCGGCTTGGGTAACCGCCAAAAGGTCCATCAACCCCACCACATCCGAGGTCAACGTCTGCCAGTCGTAACCGCTCCTGGCCTGGCTGGTCCGCCCGTGGCCCCGCTGGTCCGGCGCGATGACCCGGTATTCCCCGGCCAGCCGCTCCGCCACCCGTTGGTACCAACTGGCGGAAGACGCCAGACCGTGCAGGGCGATTATCGGGGGACCGTCGCCGCCCCAGTCCAAATAGCGGACCTGCATATTGTTGATGGTTGCCCAGGTCTCTTTGGGCCTTCTTGAGTTAGTATGGACGTTGGCCAATGAAAGTCCTTTCCCTCCGGGTTGTTCCGTTTCTCGTCTTCGGCCCAAGAACTGGGCCGGAAACACCTTTCCAAGCACCGGGCGGAATTATAACATGGGCTATCGTTGGTAGAGACCCCGCCGGATTTTGTTGTAATATACGCCCAAACCCGCACCGGGCCCCTGGCTGACGGGGAGATTGCAGTGGATTTCCAATTCAACGGCGAAGATCAGGCCTTCCGGGGCCAACTTCTCCAGTTTGTCGACGCCGAGCGCACCGAGTCGTGGGATCAGTGCGACCGGGGTTCCGACGAGGGCTGGGAAGAAACCAAGCAGATGCGCCGCAAGCTGGCGGACCACGGTTGGCTGACGATGCACTGGCCGGAAGAATACGGTGGACAAAACGCTTCCCCGGTGCGTTCCGCTATCTTCAACGAGGAAATGGCCTACCATCGGGTGCCTGGCCGGGACGCCTTCGGCGTGCGGATGATGGGCGCCACCCTGATGATTCACGGCTCCGACGAACAGAAGCAGGTCCACCTGCCCCCGGTTGCCCGGGGCGAGGTCCAATGGTGTCAGGGTTACAGCGAACCCGAATCCGGCTCCGACCTGGCCTCGCTCAGTACCCGGGCGGTTAGGGACGGGGATGATTTCGTAATCAACGGCGGAAAAATCTGGACTTCCATGGCCCACCGCGCCGACTGGATTATGCTGCTAGCCCGCACCGACCAGGACGCTCCCAAGCACCGGGGCATCAGCTTTTTCCTGGTGGACATGAAGACGCCGGGAGTCCAGGTCCGGCCCATCATCAACATGGCCGGCCGGCACGAGTTTAACCAAATCATCCTGGAAGACGTCCGCGTCCCCGCCAGCAACGTGGTTGGCGACGAAAACCGGGGCTGGTACGTGGCGGTCACGCTGTTGGACTTTGAGCGGTCCGGCATCGACTATTCCGCCAATGCCCGGCGGTTACTGGACGACACCCGGCAATATGCCGGCGGGATCACCCGAAACGGCCAACCTCTGACCCATATTCCCTGGGTGCGCGACGCCCTGGCCGACCGCTACATCGAATGCGAAGCCGCGCGCCTCATTGCTTACAACGTGGCCCACATGCAGGCCGAAGGCTTGGTTCCCAACCGGGAAGCTTCCATGAGCAAGGTCTTCGGCAGCGAGACCGTTCAGCGCGCCGCCAATACTTGTATGGATATCCTGGGAATGTATGGGACGCTGGGCGGCGAATCCAAATGGCAGGCCCTGGAAGGTCTGGTCCAGGAAACCTGGATGCAGAGCTTTTCCGGCACCATTGCCGCCGGTACCTCGGAAATCCAACGCAACGTTGTCGCCAGCCGGGGTCTGGGCCTCCCGCGAGGGTAGGGTCCACGCTTCGGTTTCGACGCAGACCAGCGCTGAGGACTCCCGGCACCTTCCAAATCAGCCATGCCTTTTGACTTAGACGCCGCCAACGCCGCCGAATATCTTGTCTCTCAGGGGTTGATTGACCCGGGAAGCGTTGGAGCCGTCGAGTTGCTGGGTTGGGGTGTCTCCAACACCGTGGTCAAAGTCGCCACCACGGGGGAGCCTCTGGTCATCAAACAGTCGTTGCCCCAGTTGCGGGTGGCCCAGGACTGGTTTGCCGACCGGGAAAGAGTCTTCCTGGAATGCGCCTGCATCAAAACTTTGGGCCGGTTCCTGCCGCCGGGGACCATTCCAAGGCTGTTGCACGAGGACCGGGACAACTATTTGTTCGTCATGTCCTGCGCCCCCGAAAACAGCTCCAACTGGAAAGAGCAGCTACTCCGAGGGGAGGCCGACCCGCAAATCGCCCGGCAGGTTGGCGAATTGTTGGGGACCGTCCACCGTTCCACGACCGGCATTGTGTCGATTGCCAACGAGTTCGCCGATCAAGCCCCCTTCGTTCAACTTCGCATCGACCCGTACCACCGGAGCACTGCCAAAGTCCACCCCGGGCTAGCTGAGATAATCAACCGCGAAGTCCGGCGTATGTTGGACGTCAAGACGGTCCTGGTCCACGGGGATTACAGCCCCAAGAACGTCATGGTGGCGGGTGGACGGCCTTTCCTGCTGGACTTCGAGGTCGCTCACTATGGCAACCCGGTGTTCGACCTGGCTTTTATGTTGAACCACCTGTTGCTCAAGGCCGTTTACAACGCCCCCATTAAAGCGGACTATTTCACCCTGGCCCGCGAGTTTTGGCTGGGGTACTGTTCCCGGGTTCAAGACTGCCCCGGGTTGAACCCCAACAACCTGGAGGGCGAAACCGTCCGCCAAATGGGTTGCCTGATGTTGGCCCGCATCGACGGCAAGTCACCGGTGGAATACATAGAAGACTCGGCCACCCAAGACCTGGTCCGTTCCATTGCCACAACTCTCTTGACCCAGAGCGTCGCGACCTTGGCCGATGCCATTGAGGTGGTGAGCAACCACTTGGCCCGCTCCACCCAGGCCAGCGGCCGGGCGATTTAAGAGATTCCATGCCGTCCGCCACCGCCATTACGCGCATCAACGCCCGGGAGGTCCTGGACTCCCGGGGTATTCCCACCGTCGAAGTGGAACTTGGGTTGGCCTGCGGGGCCACGGGCCGGGCTATCGTTCCGTCGGGCGCCTCCACCGGCTCCCATGAAGCCCTGGAGCTGCGGGACGGTGACGACGGCCGCTATGGAGGGCGGGGCGTACTGCAAGCCGTCGCCAACGTGAACCGGGTTATTGCTCCCCACCTTTGCGATCTCCGACAGGACGCCTGCGGCCAATCAAACATCGACCGGCTGTTGTGCGAACTCGACGGCACGCCGGATAAGTCCAACCTGGGAGCCAACGCGATCCTGGGGGTGTCGCTGGCCGCCGCCCACGCCGCCGCCGCCGCCCACCGAACGCCCCTTTACCGGTACCTGGGGAGCAACGAAGCTACCGAGCTTCCAGTGCCCATGGTCAACATAATCAGCGGGGGCCAACACTCCAACTGGAGCCTGGACTTCCAGGACTTCCTCGCCATTCCCGTCGGGGCCTTTACCTACGGGCAGGCGTTGGAATGGTGCGGCGCGGTTTACCGGGCTGTGGGGGACCTTCTGGAACAGCGCGGACTGCTCCCGGGGGGTGTGGCCGACGAAGGCGGATTTGGTCCCTTACTGGGTTCCAACCGCGCCGCGCTGGACCTGATGGTTGACGCGATAGAGTTGGCCGGGCTTAAACCCGGCGTTGGCGAAGATGTAGCCATCGGGTTGGACGTCGCCGCATCCGAGTTTTACCAGGACGGCGCTTATAGCCTGGCAAAAGAGGGCCGGCGGCTGGATTCTCCGGGGATGATAGATTTGCTGGCTGACTGGGCGGGAGCCTTCCCCATAATCTCCATCGAGGACGGGTTGGCCGAAGATGACTGGGAAGGCTGGCGGGAGTTGACCCAACGGTTGGGATCCCGGGTACAGCTCATCGGCGACGACCTGTTTACCACCAACCCACAACGCCTACAACGAGGCATCGAATCCGGCACCGCCAACGCGGTATTGGTCAAGTTGAACCAGATTGGGACTCTTACCGAGACGTTGGAAGTGGTAACTTCCGCCCAAGAATCCGGGTTTCTTCCGGTAATCTCGGCCCGCTCCGGCGAGACCGAAGATTCGACAATTGCGGATTTGGCGGTTGCCACCGGCGCGGGCCAAATCAAGATTGGGTCGCTGACCCGCTCCGAACGGCTGGCCAAATACAACCAACTGCTGCGAATTCAAGACGATCTTGGAGAACGGGCCACCTACCGGGGAAGGGCCGTGTTCGCCCGGTTCCTTGGCCAGTGAGGAGGATATTCCGTTGACCGCTGCCGGCTCCAAATACCGCGTCTTGGTCACTGATTACGTCTGGCCGTCCACCGCGCCGGAGCGGGAAGTCCTGGCGAAAATCGGCGCCGAAATTGTCGAGGCCCCCGACCCATCGGAAGAAACGCTGATGCGTCTGGCCAGCGAAACCGACGCCATCATGACCTGTTTCGCTCAGGTAACTGCCAACGTGGTTCGGGCGGCCGAAAAGTGCATCGTTATCAGCAGGTACGGCGTTGGCGTGGATAACATCGCCGTCGACACCGCCACCGGCGAAGGGATTGCCGTCACCTACGTCCCGGACTACTGTGTCGACGAGGTTTCCGACCACGTAATGGCCCTGCTCTTGACTTGGAACCGGCAAATCGGTTTTTACGACGCGGTGGCGAAACGGGGGGAATGGGGCGGCACACGCTCCCCGGTACCCTTGACCCGGCTGCGAGGCCAAAAACTGGGTGTCATTGGCCTGGGCCGAATTGGCCGGGCCGTTGCCGGCAAGGCGCAAGCTTTCGGCCTGGACGTTTTGTGCTACGACCCCTATTTGCCGGCCAACGTCCCCCCTCCGCCGGGCGTCGCGCTGCTGGACCTGCCAGCTCTGCTGGCCCAATCCGACTACGTTACGGTCCACACCCCCCTGAACGGCGAGACCCGGGGTCTGGTGGGGGCCGAGCAGTTCGCGCTGATGAAACCCTCCGCCTTCATCATCAACTGCGCGCGGGGCCCCATCATCGACGAGCCCGCCTTGGTGGATGCACTCTCCAACAAGGTTATAGCTGGGGCGGGCTTGGACGTTATGGAAGAGGCTGCTCCGCCGCCGGACCATCCCATCTTCCGGTTGGACAACGTTCTCGTGACTCCCCACGTCGCGTTTCTTTCCCAGCAGTCGGTCCTGGAACTGGAGGTACGCACCGCTCAGGCCACGGCGGACGTCCTCCAGGGGAACATGCCTGAGTTCCTGGTAAATCCGGCGGTGCTGCCCCACGCCAGGCGCAAACTGGTTTAACCATTTCGAGTCCAAAAAGAAGACGCGGCCCGTTCGGGCCGCGTCGCGCCGCCGCCGGTTGTTGGCGGAGTCTACAAGACGTTCCAACGGGGGTTGGCGTCGGCCTCGGCGGCCAGCCGGTCGGCGATCCAGTCTTTGACCGAGTCTGCCAGATAGAAGGTGGGCTTGATCAGGTCGCTCTCGTCCTGAATCACGCCTTCTTTCAAGGCAATCTGGGCGACGTCGCTGCCGGGGCGGATGCGTACCCCCACCCGCAGATTGGCCAGCGCCGGACGGATTTCCCGCAAGAAGTCCAGTTTCTTTTCCACCGTTTCCGGCGTTTCCCCGGGCTCGCCGAAGAACTGGGAAAAAACGTAGTGGACCCCCGCTTGGTCGCACCGTTGGCAAACTTCCTGAATCGGCGCCATGCGGTCTTCCAGGGACTGATGGTCGAGGTCATGGCCGGCGGCGCCCTTCATTATGACCAGCCCGGAGCCCGCTTCCCGCATCAGGTTCAGCACTTCGTCATCGCAGGACTCGGGCACCGGAGCCAGGTAGCTGTTCCAATGCACCTTCAGGTCGGCTTCGATGATGGAGTTGCAGAGGGCTTTGGCATGGGCCAGGGGAATGTTGAAACCCACCCCGTCGATGAAGAACAACTTTTTTAGCCCGAACCGGTCCTTCATGCTCTTAATCTCCGCCACCACATCCTCGATGGGGCGCAGCACCCGCCAGTTGTTGGGGTCGCTGCCGGAGTCCATGGCGTGGGAGAAGTTGTCGTCCAGCTTGGTGACGATCCCAATGCCGAAGCCCGACTGTTCGTACCGGGCCATGTCCAGTTCTTCCAAGCGCGGGGGCTTGGCGAACTCGGAATAGGCCAAGCCGTTGAAGTTCAACGACCCGTTGGCGTTGCGGGAAACCACGCCGGGGAGATGCTGGAAGTCTTCCCCGCTTTCCAGGCACTCGGCAAGCTGGGCGAAGGTCTCGCCTCCGTCACCGGCCACGCCGATGTCGGGTTCCAGGAAGTTGAAACATTCCTTGGGCAGCAGGCTGAAGGCCGGGCCGCCGCAGACCACCGGCGCCTTGGTTACCGACCGCACCTTCTCGATGACCTCTTTGGTGATGGGCAGCGCCCATTGGGGGTCGACGTAGCTGGAATTGTCTAGGTTGCGGAGGGAAATTCCCACCAGGTCCGGTTGGAATTCGTTGACCGCCTGTTCCACGTCGGCCAGGTAGTCCTCGGAAAACATCAGGTCCAAAATCCGCAGTTGGTGCCGGTCCGGGTCCAGATGCCCGGCGATATAGGCCAGGCCGATGGGAACGGGTTGAGCGTTCATCCGGCTCATCAGCCGGCGGTGCCGATTGGTCGCGACTAACAGGATTCGCATGGTCCAGTCCTCCTACCTGTTTTCCGGTATTTGTCTCCGTCCGCCGGCTGGACCGGCCCCGGAGACCCTTGTAAGTGATTTGCGGGGTTATTGGGCCGTGGTGCCCCCGTCGATTACCAGTTCTGAGCCGGTGACGAAGGAAGACTCGTCCGACGCCAGGTAGATGACCCCGTAGGCCACCTCCTCCGGTTTGCCCACCCGGCCCATGGGCAGCCTTTGCATCCGCTCGGCCAGGGCGTCCGGGTCGCTCAACGAGTCTTGAATCATGTCGGTCTCGATGGGGCCGGGATGCACCGAGTTGCAGCGGATTCCTTCCTTGGCGTATTGCACCGCCGTGGACTTGGTCAGCAAACGCACCGCCCCCTTGGAGGCGGTGTAGCTGGCCGAACCGCTGGGACTGCTGACCAGCCCGGCGGTGGAGGAGATGTTGACAATTGACCCGCCGCCGGCCTCCCGCATGGCGGGAATGGCCGCTTTGGTTCCCAGGAACACCCCCTTGGCGTTGATGCTCATTATCCGGTCCCAGTCCTCGCCGGTGGTCTCTTCCAACGTTTTGCGGATGAGAATCCCGGCGTTGTTCACCAGCACGTTGAGCGTACCGTAGGTGTTTACTGCCGTGTCCACGGCGGACTGCCAATCTGCCTCTCTGGTCACGTCCAGATGCACGTAGGTGGCCTCGCCGCCCAGTTCCCGGATTTGGGCTTCAACCTGGCGGCCCGCGTCGTCCAGGATGTCCCCGAACACGATGCGGGCTCCTTCCATGGCCATCATCCGGGCTTCCGTGGCCCCCTGGCCGCGGGCTCCCCCGCTAATCAGCACCACCTTGCCGTCCAATCTGCCCATGTTGACTCCTCCGGCGGACGACTCCCGCCGCGTTGGGTTTTGGTCGAAGATCAGGGCTCGCTGCGGTCCCAGCCGGGCAGGGCCCAATAACCCTTGAAGGGCACTTCAACCCGGGCTGCCAACCCCTGGGCCCGTTTCAACCGTTGGATGTTGTAAAGGTGGGTCAGGTATTCATAATAACGGTGGCGGAATGTGGCTTCCAGGCTCAAAAACCCCTGTTCCGGATTGTCCGGGTCCCGGCGGGTTCCCGTGGGGTGGGCGGCGGAAAACCACAGGCTGTCGGCGGTGTAAGGCACCGGGACCTCTTTGCTCTGGATGGAGCCCACCGTCTCCCGGTTTAACACTTCCTGGCTCAACGCCAGACCTTCCCGCAGCTTTCCCATGATGGCCGGCACGTCCCAGTAGACTCGCTCATCCAGCCGCCGGTCATAGGGGGAATTGAGAATGCCTTCCAGGTCGTCGATCTCCGGCGGCCCGTCGGGAAACAACACTTCGCCCCACCGTTGCACCAGCCAGCGGACATCTCCCGAGGCCATGTGGCTGAGGTTGCGCCGGATGCTCCACTGACTCCAGCCCCATTGGTCGGACTCGAAGTCCAATTGGGCATCGGTCAACCCCTCAATTTCCGTTTCGATTAGCCGGTATATCTCCGATTCAAAGGCCGGGAATAGCTGGGCAGCGGAGGCGTCGGCAGGTAGGTTCGTTTTCGGCATCGGTTAATCTCCCGAAACGGCGGCGACTCTCTGGGCTTCCACCGCCAGGGCAATGATTTCCACCGCCAGGTCAATTTCGTCGGCGGTGGTGTACCGGCCCACCGACAGGCGAATCGTTCCCATGGCGTACTCCAGCGGTACCTTGATGGCTTCCAACACGCTGGAAACTTCAACCCGGTCGCTGTGACACGCCGCTCCGGCCGAGGCGGCCAACTCGTCCAAATCCGCCAGCAATGTATTTGCTTCCACTCCGCTGAAGCTGACGCTCAGCGTATTGGGAAGCCGAAGGGTCGGATGTCCATTGACTTGGAGTTGGGGGACTCTTTCCCACAGGCCGACTTCCAGCCGGTCCCTCAATTGGACCATCTGGCCGTGATAGTCCGCCAGATTACGCTCGATCAATTGACAGGCTTTGCCCAACCCCGCCACCTGAATCACATTCTCAGTTCCCGCCCGCAAGTTCCGTTCGTGATTGGCCCCGTGCATCAGCTTTTCAAGTCGCACTCCACGCCGGATGTACAACGCGCCGATCCCCTTGGGGGCGTATAGCTTGTGGCCGGCCACGGAAAGCAGGTCCACTCCCAGGTCGTCCACTTTGACGGGGATTTTGCCTACCGATTGAGCGCAGTCGGCGTGAAACAGGGCCCCCTGTTCGTGCGCCAGGTCGGACAACTTTCGGATGGGCTCAATGGTCCCAACCTCGTTGTTCGCGTGCATGATGGTTACCAGGGCGGTCTTGGAGTCCAACGCCGCCGCCAGGTCCGCCGGGTCCACCAACCCGAACTCGTCCACCGGCAGGTACGTCACCCGGTACCCCTGCCCGGCCAGGTACTCGCAGACCTCAATAACCGCCGGGTGCTCGACGGCGGAAGTAATGATGTGGTCTTTTTGACCCCGGGCAGCCCAGGCCCCGCCTTTGATGGCGTAGTTGTTGGCTTCGGTCCCACCGCTGGTAAACACAATCTCGTCGGAATGGCACCCCAGCAGTTGGGCCACCGAGTCCCTGGCTTCCACCACCGCCGCATTCGCCCGCTGGCCGAAGATGTGACCGCTGGAAGGGTTGCCGAAGTGCTGATGGATGTAGGGGAGCATCGCCTCGGCCACCCGGGGGTCGATGGGGGTGGTGGCGTTGTAGTCGAGGTAAATGGGGTCCAAGGGGTCCCTCCGACGCGTCTTCAGTCTTTGTAATATAATTAAGCGCCAAGTAAGTTCCCCAACTTTAAACGTAATTCCAACATGCCGCAACCGCGGGCGGATTGACCCCGTCGCCAACGGTCATTCTTTCTACGGTCGCCGTCAAGGAGACCAGCATGAGCGCCAGTCCTGAGCCCCGCGCTTCCTTGTCCCCGGAGGAATTGGCCGAGTTCGGCTCCACCTTCGATTCCAACCCCACCAGCCAACTGATGCAAAACGTGGTCACCCAGCGGGACGTTAACGAAGTGGCCCTCAACCGGTCCATCGTGACCGAGGCCGACCACACTTTTTCCACCCGCCTGGACGACTGGAGGGTGACCAACCAGGCCCGGTCCGGCCGGTGTTGGATGTTCGCCGGCCTCAATATGTTCCGGGCGGAAAGCAAGAACGTCCTCAACCTCAAGGACTTTCAGTTCAGCCAGAACTACATGATGTTTTGGGACAAACTGGAACGGGCCAATTTCCTCCTGGAAGGCGTGGTGGAAACCGCCGACTGTGCCATCGACGATCGCACGGTGTCCTGGCTCTTGGCCCGGGGAGTGGAGGACGGCGGCCAATGGGATATGTTCATCAACCTGGTCCGCAAACATGGCGTCGTGCCCCGTTCCGCCATGCCTGAGACCGAAAGCTCCAGCAACTCGGCCCGCATGAACGCTTCCCTGAATTACCAGTACCGCCAGGGCGCCAAGAAAATCCGCGACCTCTACGCCGCCGAGGCCGGGCTGGAGGCCATGCGCTCCTCCAAGATGGAGACCCTTAACTCCATCTACCAGGTGCTCTGCATCCACCTGGGCACTCCGCCGTCCCAGTTCTATTGGCAGTGGCGGGACAAGAGCAGCGAGTTTCAAAGGGATGGCGAGATGACCCCGGCGGAGTTCGCCGACAAGTACATCGTCACCCCAATGGACGACTATGTCTGTCTGGTCCACGACCCCAGGGAGACCAGCCCCGATGCTGCTACCTTCACCATCCAATACCTGGGCAACGTGGTGAATGGCGGTCCGGTAAAGTACCTAAACGTCGACATCGACGTAATCAAGCAAATTGCCCAGCGCATGTTGGAAGACGGCAAGCCCGTTTGGATGGGCTGCGACACCGGCAAGCAGATGCACCGTGACCTGGGCTTGTGGGACGCCGAACTCTTTGACTATCCGGCGGTTTATGGGGCCGAATTCTCCCTGGACAAGGCCGCCCGCCTGGAATACCACCAGACCCGCATGACCCACGCCATGCTTTTTACCGGCGTCGACGTCGTTGACGGCAAGCCCCGCCGCTGGCGCGTTGAAAATAGCTGGGACGATAAGGTGGGGGACAAGGGTTTCTTCCTGATGAACGACTCTTGGTTCGCCGAGTATATGTTTGAAATCGCCGCGCCCAAGAGCTACCTGCCCGAGGACTTGCAGCGGGCCTGGGACCTGGACCCCATCGTACTACCTCCCTGGGACCCAATGGGCTCCCTGGCCCGGTAAATGACCGGTGAATGGCATGGAAGGATCGCCCGGCGGCCGTTGTGGCAGGGCCTTTAAATTCTCCCCAAGTGCCGCTCCGACCCCTCCTTTGATGCTGAGCCCATTCATCCTGAGCCATGTCGAAGGACGAACCACCCGTCGAAGGGATCATCCCAAGCTATCATGGTGAGCCCGTCGAACCACCCGTCGAAGGGGGGTCATTCCGAGCCCCCCAACCTGTCATTCCGACCGTAGGGAGGAATCTAAAATCCATCGCCGCCAGCCGGTTTGCCCCTGGATTCTTAGTCGCAAACTCCCCACAACGACAATTACGGATGCATGAACGATTTGCTAAACTTCGGCGACCCCAACCGTCTTTCCCGCGAAGGCGGGAATCCAGGACTGCCGCAGACCGATCGCGTTCTCTTCCCTTTGGCGCCAATGGATTCCCGCGAAAGCGGGAATGACGGGATAATTTAGCAATTCATCCACCCATCAGTAAAAGCCCCGAGCTGGTGTGGTAGTCACCGTGTTCAACCCGACCCGTAGATGGTAGAGGTGGTTAGATGAGCAACCCTGGCAAATTGCTGGCCGGATTGGCTGTTTTGGTTTACGTCCTAGCTGCCGTCAGTTGCACTCCCCAGGTTCAGGTCTTGAAAGAAGTTGAGGTCGTCGTTACGGCAACACCTATTGCCACTCCTGCCCCACCGCAAAACGAGGCTCCCGCCGAAGACCAGGTTTACGTCTTGGGCATCTTCGAAGACCTGACCACCACCAACTACTGGTCTTACCTGGGCCCCGACGGGACCATCTGGAATTCCTACGTCTTGGGAGGCGGTCCGGCCAGCCTTTTCACCTACACCGACCAGCGTTTTGACTGGGTTCCCTCGCTGGCTGCCGACTTCCCAACCCCCATCACGGAAGAGGCCATTGGCGGTCAGACCCTTTGGACCACTGAAGTCGGCCTCAAACCGGGGGTGATGTGGTCGGATGGGAACGAGGTTACGGCGGAGGACTTCGTCTTCACCGCCCACGCCGTCCGCGATTTGCAGTTATCCGGCAATTGGTCCAGCTCCGTTGACCCGCAGTACTTCGACCATGCCGAGGCTTTATCGTCCCACCAACTGAAAATCTTTTTCAAGAAGAAGCCCGGGTTGTCCATCTGGCAGTTCGGCACCGCTTTCATGCCCATTCTCTCGCGGGCCTATTGGGGACCGGTGGTTGAGGAAGCCAAAACCAAGGGCGAAATCACCGACCAGCAGAAGTTCCTCTTCGCCCACGTCCCGGAAAACGAACCCTCCGCCGGCGGGTACATCTTCGACAAGTGGGAGAAAGGCGCCTTCGTCGAAAAAAGAAAAAACCACGATTACTACTATTCCGGCCTGGGCATAACCCAGTACGCCAACGGCGCATACACCGAGTCCAAACCCGGTGTTTATGAATTCTCCGCCTATGGCGAACCGGGCGGGGAGAAAATCCTGGAATACACTTCCGGCCCCCACTCCGCCGGTTCCCTTTATTCCATCTACGGTAACCAGGAAGCCGCCGTGCTGGCCCTCAAAAAGGGTGAAATCCACTACATCATCAACCCCATTGGGTTGCAAAAGGGCCTCCAGGAACAGGTAAGGGACCAGGAAGGCATCGGCGTCGTTGAAAACGCATCCAACGGTTTCCGCTACCTGGGCTTCAACTTCTCAAAGGAACCCATGAACAACAAGGCTTTCCGTCACGCCATGGCTACCCTCATCGACAAGGAATTTCTGACCAACACCGTCCTCCAGGGCGTCGCCATTCCCATGTACACCACTGTTCCGGAAGGCAACGGCTTCTGGTACAACCCGGACGTCCCCCTCATCGGCAAGGGCCTTTCCCGGACCGAGAGAGTAGCCCAAGCTGTTTCCCTGCTGAAAGAGGCCGGTTTTACCTGGGAGACCGAGCCCGTGGTCAGCTCCGACGGCAGTTTCATGGAGCAGCAGGGGGAGGGACTCCGGCTGCCCAACGGCGAGCTGATGCAGGAATTGGAAATCCTGGCCCCCAGCGCCGGTTACGACCCGCTCCGCTCCACCTTCGCCATCTGGATTGAGCGGTGGCTCAACGACGTCGGAATACCGGCCCGCGCCCACCTGACGGGGTTCAACATCATCGTCGAACGGATAAACGACCCCGAAGCCTTCGATATGTGGATTCTCGGTTGGGGACTAACCCTCTACCCGGACTATCTGGAAGCCTTCTTCCACTCCCGCCACGGCGTGGCCGACGACCTGAACCGGGGGCTGTACGCCAACCCGGAGTTTGACGCTCTGGCCGACGGTCTGCTGGCTGAAACCGACCTGGAAGAAGCCCGCCGCAAGGTATTTAAGATGCAGGAGTTTCTGGCCGACGATCTGCCCTACGTGGTGTTGTTCACAACCCCGCTGGTCGAAGCTTACCGCAACGACCGGCTGGAATACCCCTATACCCAGGTACTGGGCGGCATTCAAAACCAAAACGGACTGACTACCTCCGTGGTTTTCAAGTAACGAGGGCCTACAGGAGACCATGACCGGCTACCTGCTCCGCCGCTTAGGCCAGATTGTCGTCACTCTGTTTATCTTCGTCACCCTGGCCTTTTTCCTGATTCAGGCCCAGCCGGGCAGCTACGCCTCTTTCTACGCCTTTAACCCGGAGGTAACGCCGGAGGTTAGGGCCGAGTTGGAAGCCGCCTTCGGGCTGGACCAGCCGGTATGGCGGCAGTACCTCGTCCACCTAAAAAACTACGCGACCGGCAACTTCGGCGTGTCCTTTGGTCACTACCCCGACTCGGTGGCCCAGGTGCTGCTGGAGCGCCTGCCCCGCACGGTAATGCTGTTCTTGACCGCCACCGTTGTCTCTTTCTACACCGGGTTCGTCCTGGGAAAGACCATCGCTTGGCGGCGGGGCGGTTTTATTGAGTACACCGCCACCATATCCGGCACCCTTCTTTTCACGGTTTTCACCCCCTGGTTTGCGCTGATGATGATTTGGCTCTTCGGGTTCAAGCTGGGCTGGTTCCCCTTGGGCAAGTTCTTGGACCCCCTCATTTGGCGGGACGCTCCGGTGGAAGCCAACGTCATTTTCACCAACATGATCCTGACCGCCGCCCTCTTTGGGACCCTTTCCCTGGCGGTCCTGCTGGCCGCCCGGAAATTCGCTGGGTCCTACCGCCGGCCCGCAATCTTTTTAGTTACTTGCCTTTCCGCCCTGGCGGCCATTGTTTTCTGGTGGGTTTCCGGCGTCGGCCACCTGGCCCTGGACATCATCTTGCATATGGCCCTTCCGGTCGTCACCCTGACCCTGATTTCCTTTGCCGGCACCATGCTTTTGATGCGGAACAGCATGTTGGAGACCATCCGGGAAGATTACGTGATGGTTGCCCGCGCCAAGGGGCTTCCCGAAAACGTGGTCCGCGACCGCCACGCCGCCCGCAACGCCCTGCTCCCGGTGATCACCAGCCTGGTTTTCAGCCTGGCCTTCGCCATCGACGGCGGAGTCATCACCGAAGCCATTTTCTCCTGGCCCGGAATGGGCCAAACCCTCTTGGATGCCGTCCTCAAGGAAGACCTGCCCCTGGCCGTGGGAGCTTTCTTCTTTGTCGGGGTCTTCGCCCTCGTCGCCCACCTGGTAGCCGACATCCTCTACGTTTACCTCGATCCCCGGGTCCGTTATAAATGACCGTCTTTAATCCGCCAGAACCGCAACCGCCTGAAACTGCGCAGGCGCCGCCGCCATCCGGGGGGCTCGCCCTGCAAGCCGCCAAACTGAAGTTGGCCTTGGCGGGCGGCAAAGAGGCCTGGAGCATTTTCGTGGCCAGCCGGATCGGCGTGGTCGGGTTGGTCATCATCGTCTCCTTCGCGTTGCTGGCCGTCGTCCATCCCATTCTCATGGCCACCGTTTGGGACCGGGCCACTTATGACCCCATTACCGGGTTTGCCTTCGATGAAGTCCGGCAGCCCGCGCCGCCCTCTTGGCGCCACCTCTTGGGCACCGACTCCCTGGGCCGTGACGTCCTAAGCCAGCTAATGTCCAGCGCGGCCTCCGAGTTCATCCTGGGCATTACCGCCGCCGTGGTAACCGTAACCATCGGCACCACCCTGGGAGCAATTGCCGCCTACTACGGCGGGGTGATCGACGCCTTGCTGATGCGGTTGGCCGACATCATCATCATGCTGCCCACGATTTCCCTGCTCATCGTGCTGACCGCTCTCTTCGGCCTTAACCTCTTCCAACTGGCTTTGGTCCTGGGAATCCTGGCCGGATTTGGCGGCACCGCCATCGTTTTGAAGTCCCAGGCCATCAGCATCACGGTCAAGCCCTACATCGAAGCGGCCCGGGTTGCCGGCGGCGGCCATTTTCACATCATCTTCGTGCATATCATCCCCAACCTGCTGCCCCTGGCCCTGCTTTACATGATGTTCACCGTCACGGCGGCCATCTTCTCAGAAGCCGTCCTCTCATTCTTTGGCATCCTCAACGTGAGGATGAGCTGGGGGATAATGATTCACACGGCCTCCAGCGGCGGCTACCTATTGGGGGGCTCCGGTTATTGGTGGCTGATCGTTCCCGCCGGAGCCTCTATCACCCTGCTTTGCAGCGCCTTCTACCTGGTGGGCCGGGCCTTGGACGAAGTGGTCAACCCTCGTTTGCGGCGGTAGCATGATGTCTAGTCAATCTAGTCCCGCTGCTGGGAAGGCCGACCTGCGGGTGCGGGACCTCACCATGCGCTACCTGACCAGGCAGGGCGAGGTCCAGGCCGTGGAACGGGTCAGCTTCGACCTTCCAGCGGGACAATCCCTGGGCTTGGTCGGCGAATCCGGCTGCGGCAAGAGCTCGGTTGCCATTTCTTTGATGAAGCTTCTGCCCGACAACGCGCGCATTATTGGCGGCCAAGTCCTGCTGGGCGGCGACGACATTCTGGCCCTGGACGAAAATCGGATCAGGGAGTTCCGCTGGGACCGGATCGCCATGGTCTTTCAAGCGGCTATGAACGCTCTCAACCCGGTCTACCGGGTGAAGGACCAAATCATCGAGGCCATCGAAGCTCACCCATCCGGCGTTGCGCGGGAAACGCCCCTGGATCGGGTGCGCCGGTTATTCGACCTGGTGGGGTTGGACCCGGCCATGATGGAACGGTTCCCCCACGAACTCAGCGGCGGTATGCGCCAAAGGGCGGTAATTGCCATGGCCCTGGCCTGTGAGCCCGACGTGGTGATCGCCGACGAACCCACCACCGCGCTGGACGTCCTGGTGCAGGACCGCATCCTCCGCGAGTTGAAGGCCATCCAACAGCAGCTTGGGATGAGCATGGTTTACATAACCCACGACATCGGTGTGGTCGCCGAGTTCGCCGACCAACTGGCCGTGATGTACGCTGGCCAGTTGGTTGAGATGGGCCCCACCGCCGACGTTTTTCAACACCCCATCCATCCCTACACCGCGGCCCTGCTGTCGTCCTTTCCCAGCATCAAGGGCGACAAGCGCCCCTTGGAAACCTTGGCCGGAGAGCCGCCCAACCTGGTGCAACCTCCCACCGGCTGCCGCTTCCACCCTCGGTGTCCCTACGCCACCCAGATTTGCCGCGACGAAGAGCCGCCCCGCACCGAAAACCGCGCTTCCTGGGCCACCTGCTGGCATCCTCTGGAACTTCCATCCCCAGCGCCGGGTCCCCGGGGATAGGCCGCCATGTCTGCCGCCACGCCTTTGATTACCCAGCCGGTCCTTTTGGAGTCTCAGGACTTGGTAAAGCTGTTCCCCTTGGACCAGGGGCTTTTCCGGCGGGCCACCAGCTTTGTTCACGCGGTTGACGGAGTTTCGTTTCAACTGCATCAGGGTGAAAGCCTGGGGTTGGTCGGCGAGTCCGGATGCGGCAAAACCACCGTCGGCAAACTGCTGGTGAAGCTGCTGGAACCCACCGCCGGTCAGGTCCTGTTCCGGGAAGCCCAGGAAGCCCCGGCCGGGCCGCAGTTCCTGGACGTATCAACCATCAAGGGGCGCGACGTTAAAACCTTCCGCCGCCGGGTCCAGATGATTTTCCAGGACCCTTATGAGTCGATGAACCCCCGGCGCACGGTCTACGATACTGTGGCGGAACCCCTGAAAGTCCAGAATATTGGGGGGACTCCTCACCGGGTGGAACGGGTTACCCGGCTGTTGGAGTTGGTTGGCCTCTCACCCGCCAGCACCTTCCTGTTCCGCTACCCCCACGAGCTGTCCGGCGGCCAACGGCAGCGGGTAGCCATTGCCCGGGCCTTGGTCATCGACCCGGCATTCGTGGTTGCCGATGAACCGACTTCCATGCTGGACGTTTCCATCAGGACCGGCATCATGCGCTTGATGCAGGGCCTCCGGGAAGACTTGGGAATTAGCTACCTCTACGTTACCCACGACCTGGCGGTGGCCCGGTATATGTGCGACCGTATCGCCGTTATGTACCTGGGCAAGGTGGTGGAAATGGGCGAAACCGAGGAGTTGTTGGCCAACCCCCAACATCCCTACACCGCCGCATTACTCTCCGCCGTCCCGGTGCCCGACCCCCAATACCGCCGGGCTCCGGTGGAGTTGAAGGGAGAAATCCGGGCGGCGGTCAACCCTCCCGCTTTCTGCCGGTTCTACGACCGGTGCCCCATGGCCGCCGAGATTTGCCGAACCAGCCCCCACCCGCCCTTGGAAGAAAAGTCCCCGGGCCATTTCGCCGCTTGCCACCTGGTCTAAAGCACCAACTTACAGGCCCGTAGTTATGAAAATTCATCTTGTTGATGGCACCTACGAGCTCTTCCGGGCCTTCTACGGCCTTCCTCCCATCGTTGCGCCCGACGGCCGGGACGTGGCGGCAACCCGGGGGATCATCCAAACCCTGCTGATGCTCCTGAGAGAGCCGGATGTAACCCACGCCGCCTGCGCCTTCGACCACGTCGTTGAATCGTTCCGCAACGACATGTTCGATGGCTACAAGACCAGCCAGGGAATGCCCGAAGCAATTCTGGCCCAGTTCTCCCTGGCCGAGCGGGCCGCCGCCGCGCTGGGCCTGGTGGTCTGGCCCATGACCAAGTTTGAAGCCGACGACGCCATCGCCGCCGCCGCTGCCCGGTGGCGCGGCGATCCCCAGGTGGAGCAAATCGTCATGTGCTCGCCGGACAAAGACCTGTGCCAGATGGTTTCCGGTGACCGAGTCGTCGCCCTGGACCGCCGCCGGGGTATCTTCACTAACGAGGAAGGCGTTGTGGAAAAATTCGGCGTACCCCCGTCAACCATTCCCGATTACCTGGCGCTGGTGGGGGATTCCGCCGACGGCATCCCGGGAGTCCCAAAGTGGGGAGCCAAGACCACCGCGTTGGTCCTGAGCCACTACCTGAAACTGGAAGAAGTCCCCGATGATGCTGCGGACTGGGCGGTATCGGTGCGGGGCTCCAAGGGCGTGGCTCAAAGCCTGGCCGAACACCGGACCCAAGCGGCCCTCTACAAAGAGCTAGCCACCCTACGCCTAGACGTCCCCATTGAAGAAAATTTGGGGGACTTGGAGTGGCGGGGCGTCCACCGCCAGGACTACCTGGCCCTCTGCGACGAGTTGGGGTTCAACAACCTGAGGGAACTGCCCCACCGGTGGGCCGAAGAAACCTAGCTAGAAAGCGCCTGGTTAACCGGCACCGCCGATGCCCCGTTACGGGTCGGGGAACCGGATTACCGAACGCAGTGTCTCCCCCCGTTCCATGGCCGCAAACGCCGCTTCCGTCTCTTCCAGGCTAATTACCCGCGAGACCACCCGGTCCAAATCTAGTTGTCCTTGCAGGTAGTACTCCGCCAACAATGGGAAGTCCCGCGAGGGAAGGCAGTCGCCGTACCAACTCACCCGCAGCGCGCCGCCCAACCCGAAAAACTGCAACATGGGCAGCTCCATCATCATGGTTGGGTCGGGCACTCCAATCAGGGTGCAGGTGCCTGCCAGGTCCCGCGACCACAACGCTTGCAGCAGCGTTTGCGGCGTTCCAACCGCTTCGAAAGAGTAGTCTACTCCGTTGCCGCCGGTCAGTTCCTTGATGGCCTCCACCGGGTCCTGCTTGGTGGCGTCAACCACGTCGGTGGCCCCAAACTCCCGCGCCCAGTCCAGCTTGTTGGCGGCAATGTCCACCCCGATAATCTTGGTGGCCCGGGCCAGCTTGGCCCCCATAATTACGCTGTTGCCAATTCCGCCGCAGCCGAAAACCGCGACGCTGCTCCCGCGCCGAACCCCTGCGGTGTACAGGGCGGCTCCGACGCCGGTGGTTACCCCGCATCCCAGCAATGACGCCTGCTCCGGGGGACACTCCCTGGGCACCGGCACGGCTTGCTTGGCTGCCACCACGGTATGGGTGCAGAAGGTACCGATGCCGAGGGCCGGGCTCAGTTGTGCGTTGTCTTTCTTGGCGGTCATCCTGGGCTCGGCGTTTAGGCTGGCCGAGCACAGGTTTGGCTGGCCCAGGGCGCAAAACCGGCAGTAGCCGCACGGAGCCCGCCAGGCCAACACCACGTAATCGCCCACCTGGGGTTCGCTGACGCCCTCTCCCACCGCTTCAATGATGCCGGAGCCTTCGTGTCCCAACAGGTAGGGGAAATCGTTGCCGATAGCGCCCAGCTTGTAGTGCAGGTCGGTGTGGCAGACTCCGCTGGCTAAAATCCGGACCAACACTTCGCCCGGGCCCGGGTCGTCAATTACTATCTCTTCCAGTTGCGTTGGGGCTCCGGCCTCTCTGGAAATAATCCCCTGTCCGGTTGTCGCCACGTTGGTGCCCTCCAAGTCACCGCGCCGGAAATTCCTTGGCCCGGTACGGTTATATCAGGACAATTGCAAAGTCCCTACGAACACCTACCGTCTTTCCCGCGTAAGCGGGAATCCAGGTCGTGCCTGGCTTGGCAAGCGTCCCTTTCCCTCAGAATTGCATCACTTTGCAATCGTCCTGGCGTCTATATTGCTCCCTCTTGTTCCAGCCCGGTAAGTTCTTCCACCGAGAGCCCGCCCAGGCTGCACAGGACTTCCTGGTTGTTTTCCCCCAGTAAGGGCGGCGTATCCGCCGCGAACTCTTCGCAAGCGGTCAGGTGAATCGGCGTTTTCAACGATGTAAAGCTGCCCCCCAAGGTGTCCGCCGTGTCCAGGAACATCTGCCGCGCCGACAAGTGCGGGCACTGGTCCAAATCGCTGATGGTTTGAGCGATACCCATGGAAAAACCGATCTCGGTCAACTTTCCCGCCACTTCCCACTTGGGTAGTTGCTGCGACCATTCCTCGATGGCCGGGATAACGTTCGTGTAGTAGAAGTCCCCGTCCGAGCCCTGTCCCAGGTACCGCGGGTCCTCCGCCAGGTCCTCCCGCCCAATCAACTGCCACATGGCACGCAGCCGTTCTGCCGACCGGACTCCGGCCATCAGCACGTACCCATCCTTGGCCTTGAAGGGCATCCCCGCCGTGACCAGCCGGGACCGGGACCTCCCTGGGTTCTCTCCGGTGGCCTGGTAGACGTTCATGCTGCTAACCATGTGGGACACCATGCACTCGTACATGGACATATCCACCAATTGCCCCTGACCGGTCTTGTGCCGGGTCTGCAACGCCAAAACGATGCCCAGAGCAGTCCAGACGCCGGGGACCGAGTCGCCAATGTTGTCCCCCACCGCTTGGGGGGGCGAATCGGGGTCGCCGGTCACTTCCATCCATCCCGCCATGCCCTGAATGCTCAGGTTGTTGGCCGGCCAGGTGGAATAAGGTCCCCGCAGACCCTCGCTATCCCCGTAGCCGGTGATGCTAGCGTAGACCAGCCCCGGGTTAATCTCGTGCAGCCGGTCGTAGCCCAATCCCAACCGTTGAAAAGCCCCCGGGCCCCAGTTGTCGATCAAAACATCCGATTCCCGGACCAGGCTTTCGAAGGCTTCCTTGCATCGCTGGTTCCGCAGGTCCAGGGTGACACTTTTCTTGTTCCGGTTGATGCCCAGGTAACGGGAGCTAATTTCCCGGCCGTCCTCGCCTTTGATGAACGGGCCTCGTCCCCGGGCCAGGTCACCGGTGCCCGGCCGCTCTATCTTGATGACCTCTGCGCCCATGTCGGCCAGGATCAGCGAGCAAAATGGGCCGGCGACAATATGGGTGGCGTCCAATACCCGGATGCCGGTCAAAGGAAGGGGAAGTTTTTCGGAATTGGTTGTCATTGGCGCACCTCTGGACTGATTACCAGGGTTGGAGCCTGGTCCGGCGGGCCGGTGCCTCGCAGGGTTAGCCCGGCTCTTGCTAGGTCGCCGTCACATCCGACGGGGCCGGGCCAAATCTGGCCCTTTGCAGGTCTTCGGTGGTCGCCGGGGGCTCGTGGGCCAGTTCTTCCACCAGGGACGGGGGTGGCAAAACGCCGGTCAAGGCCGGAATCACCTCTTCGCCCATTAACCGCACCGACTTCATGATTTTTTCGTGTTCCAGCCCGCCAAACATCATCCAGTTGCTGACGTGGGTAACCCCCAGCTTGGCGGCTTCTTCAAATTTCTTGATTACCGTATCGGGGCTTCCAAAAAACAGCCGCTGCATGAACCCGTCGTCGTCCAACTCCCCGTCGTAAGGCCCCACCTGCACCCGGCCGTTTTTCACGTCCAGCCGGTTCAAAGCCCGTCCCGCCCGGTTCTGCCACCGGGCGTAGCCCAATTGCCGGCGGGCTTCCTCGTCGGTCTCCGCAACGTGGGTGATGGCCTGCATCCCCAGCTTGATGTTGTCGATGGGCTTCTCCAGCCCCAGGCGGAAATGCACCAACGACGCCAGGTGGGCCCGCATCCCCGCCGCCCCCAGCAGCCCGGTGGTAATGGGCATCATGTCCCGCTCCGCCGCCAGCTTCATGGACTCAACGCTGGTGCCCGCAATCCAAAAGGGTGGGTGGGGCTTTTGCAACGGCTTCGGCCAAACCGTCACTTCGTGGGGCACCTTGATGTATTCCCCGTCGTAGGTGAAAGAATCGTCCTGAGTCCAGGCTTTCACCATGACGTCCAGGGTCTCGTTGGTCCGTTGCCGCGACTCCTCCAAGGGAATCCCGAACCGGGACATTTCGTGGGGTTGATAGCCCCGCCCGATGCCGCAGATGAACCGCCCGTCGATAAGGTTGTCCAATACCGCCACTTCTTCCGCCAGCCGAAGCGGGTCCCAGATGGGCAGCACCAGGATTCCGGTGGCGATTTTCAGCTTCTTGGTGCGCTGGCCGATGTGCAACGCTTGCAGCAGCGGCGCCGGGGAGTTTCCGTAGTTGGAGAAGTGGTGTTCGGCAATGAGGCAGTAGTCGAACCCCACCTGCTCCGAGTATTGCAACTGTTCGATACCCTCTTCAAAAAGGGTTTTCCACTGCCGGATGCCAGGGTTGGGCCATTCGAGAAAGAGACCGAAATTCATGAAGCGCGGTTGTCTCCGGTTGGGCTGGTAGCCGGACGTTAAAAAACGACCCGGCGGGTCATTAGGGGAGTTTAAGGGCGGGGCCGGGGAGAGTCAACGCCGTGCCGGGTTCGCGCAGCCCGCCGAAGGGGACTCAAGCAAGGCCGGTTATTGAACCGGCGAACCCCGCTGCTCTCGGACTCTGGTCAACACCAGGAACCCCAGGCCAACATTTACCAGTAATGCCAAGATCCCAATGCGGAACCGCCAGTCTCCCAATCCAACCAAGCTGTCCACCGTTAAACCCCAAATTAACGGCCCGGTCACGGCGGCGAACCTCCCCGCTAGTTGGTACAAACCGAAAAACTCCCCCATCTGTTCCGGCGGCGCCAGCCTGGTCAGGAACGCCCGGTCCGCCGTCCAGGTGCCTCCCAGAGCGATTCCTGCCAACGCCCCTACCAGCCAGAAAACCGGAGCGTAGAAGGTGACCGCCGCAATAACGAAAACCGCAACCCAGAGGGTCAACACCACTGTCAGGGTCCGCTTCGGCCCGACCCGGTCCACCATCTGCCCAAAGAAGAAGGAACCCACAATCGCAAAGGTGGTGGAGGTTATCAACAGCAGCCGCACCTGACCGTCACTGAACCCGATGACCTGCGTTACGTACACCGCCATGAAAATAAGCAGCGTGTTTATCCCGTCAACGTAAAGAAACCGGGCGGCGATGAACTTTAGCAGGTTGGAATGTTGGCGGGCGTTGACCAGCGTGGTTATCAACCGGGAATACCCGTCCTTGATTAGACCGGCGTTGAATGGTATTTCGGGTTTGGCTTCTTTGACAAACAGGAAGCAGGGGATGGAGAACAGCAGGAACAACGCCGCCGTCGGCAGGAAAGCCGCCTCCCGGCCCCAACGGTCTACAAAGGGGGCAATCATCAGGATTCCCGTAATGGTGCCCACGTACCCAATGCCGACGCCCAGGCCGGAAATGCGGCCCCGGTTTTCTTCGGTGCTGACCGTTGGCAACAGGGAATCGTAGAAAACGTTGCCCGTCTGGTAGCAGAAATTTGCCGCCGCAAACAACGCCAACCCCGCGATCAACCCACCAACCTGCCCGATGGCACCGGTCAAGACTACGCATACCACCACCACGACCATCAGCAACGGAATGCGTCGCCCGTAACGGTCTGACACCGCTCCCAACATCGGTGAACACAGCGCCACCGCCAGCATGGAGCCGGAAATTGTTAAACTGAAGGATGTTTGGCTGGCCCCTTGGTCCTCGGTGACCCAGAGGACAAAGTACAGGGACAGGATATTGATGGCGAACAGGGTGTTGGCGAAGTCGTACAACGCCCAGGACAGGACCGGCCGCCCCGGGACTTTCTGCCAGAGGGCCGCCAATGCCAGCTTGGCCGGCCTGGAACCCGGGGCGTTCACAGTTCCCGGACGGCAGCCTCTATTTGCTCCGTAGCTTCCCGGTAGTCCAGGCCCTTGGGGAAGTTGATGGGCTCCCCGAACCGCACTTCCACCTGCCCCCGGGTCAAAAACGACGCTCCGTCCCACGCTCCCGGTTTGTTCAACCTAACCCTGATGGGCACTATTGCAGTGTTGCTCTCCACTGCCACCATCCCCGCCCCGGGCTTGAAGGTGTCCATCTCACGGTAGTTGTTGCGCCCCTCCGGGTAAATCAGCACCGACCAGCCGTCGTCCAACATACCTCCCAGGTGCTCCAGGCTGGGCCGCACCGCTCCCTCCCGCGAAAACGGAAACCCGTTGCCCAGCAGCGGCGCGGCGATTCTCCAGACCGGGTGCCCGAAAATGTCGTCGGCCGCCGCCGCTATGGACAGCCGCCACCGCCACTTGGCCGGCACCGCCATGACAATTAGCGGGTTGTCCATCTTCACGTTATGGTTGGCGGCGAATAGCACCGGGCCTTGCAACCCCTTGATGGAGTCCCGTCCGTCTACCCGTATTTTGTAAAACCAACGCATGGCGGGGAACACCAACCCCCATTGCAGCGCGGCCCGGGTTAACCGGCACCAAAAGTCCTGGCCCCAGGTGGGAAAGGAAAGTTTTGGCGCGGCGACTCCCTGCTCCACCATCCGTTCCAGTTGCCCCAGGGTGGTCTCCGGTGTCACGTCCTGCTCGTCGACATAGATTCCCAACTCTTCTTCGATGGCCGACAGCAGCTCAACCCGGCCCAGCGAGTCCAAGCCCAGTTGGGCCTCTAACCCGCTCTCCGCCGTCAGTTGGTCTAAAGGTAACCCGCTTTGGGCAACGACCAACGCAAAAAGGGCATTACCGCCCGCTGGTGCGGCGGAGGCCCCGGAAGCCGAGGCGGGTTCAGGTTTCCCCCGTCCCTGGAGAAAGTCCAACACCAGCGGTTTGCGTATCTTCAACGTATGGGTCCGGGGAAAGTCCTCTTCCGGCCAGACGGTGCTTGCCCGTATCCGTTGGTGGTCGGAAACCATCCGGTTGACCGCGTTGACCGCCGTTTCCGGTTCCCCGCCCTCGTCGAGCAGCAGCACCGCATGGACTTCAACCGCGCCATTGCGGTTGGGCGCTCCCAGCACCACGCTCTCTTTAACCAACGGTTGTTGGTTCAGCAGCAACTCCAGGTCCTCGGGGTAGACGTTCTGGCCGTTGGGGAGCACAATCAGGTCCTTCTTTCTTCCCTTGAGGAACAGGTACCCGTCGTTGTCCAGATATCCCAGGTCGCCGGTCTTGTACCAGCCGTTTTCAAAGGACCCGGCCGTAGCCTCCTGGTTTTCCCAGTAACCCGGGGTGATATTTGCCCCGTTGACCAGAATCTCCCCGTCCTCCGCCAGCTTCAAGCCAACCTCCGGCAGCATACGGCCCACCGAACCCAGCCGGTTGTGGCGGAAGGTGTTGGATGAAATCACCGGCGAGGCCTCGGTAGTCCCGTACCCCTGGAGAACGGGAATCCCCAGGGCGGCCCATTTCTTGGCCAGCCCCGGGTCCAGGTATGCTCCCCCCGACATGAAGAAGGCGACTTTGCCGCCGAATTGCCGGTGTACTTCCCGGAAAAGCCACCGCCGCAGGGCCTTGGGCATCGCCGGAGCAGCCTTCATCATCAGGTTCCAGACCTTTTCCTTCCCCTTGGCCCGAACTTCCCGCTCAATCCCGCCCATCAATAGCTCCAGGGCCTGGGGCACCAGGATGAGGTTGGTAATCCGGTCCCGCTGCATCGTCTTGAACAGGGTGCGGGGTTGCCGGCTGGTGGGATATACCACCGAGGCGCCCTGGGCCAAAGGTATCCAAAGCCCGCCGGTCTGTTCCAGCATGTGGCTCAGGGGGAGCAGCGACAACAGACGGCTGTCGGTATTAACCGGCACCAGCTCCCGGCAGGCCAGTATGTTCGAGACCAGGTTGCCGTGGGTCAAAATCACCCCCTTGGGGTCCCCGGTGGTCCCGGAGGTAAACATAAGCTGGGCCACATCGTCCTTGCCCAGGCTGGGTTCGGTCCACTGCTCGGAGTGGCCTTCAATTCGGTCCTCCAACTCTTCCAAGTCCAGGGTGGGGAACTGCCCCGCACCCAGGTCACCCGGCGTTTGCCGCGCCGTAAACCCCAATTTCGGGGTGGTCTGTTCCACGATTCGGGCCACAAAATCCGCCGAACTGCGCACGTCCAACGGCACCAGAATGACACCGGCCCGCAGGCAGGCCAGGTACGCCAAAACCCACTCCGGCCGGTTGGGAGCCCAGATGACCGCCCGGTCTCCCTTTCCCAAGCCACGCTGCCGGAGCAGGCCCGCCAACCGTCCGGCCATCTCCCAAAGCTTTTGGTAAGACCAGCGTTGCCGCCGGAACCCCGGTGTTATTACCAGGGCTGTCCGGTTGTGAAATTTCTCCACCGAGGTTTCAACCAGGTCAATCAATGTTTCCATGCGTGTCCTTATGGGGCCTTTCCCTCATCCCAGGCTGTCGGCCAATTTCCGCAGCATCTTAGACGCCCCGCCCCGGATGGCTGGGAAATGACTCAATCCCAACGTTTCGAACTCCAATCCCGCTAACTTTCGCACCGACTCCTCGCCCTGCTTCATGTCTTCGCTAAACCAGGGCGATGGCGGTAGCAACCGCCCCCGCCGGTATTGCAGCGCGTCGCCTGCCAACAGCAACCCCTGGCGGGGAAAAAGAAGGCTGATGCTGCCCGGTGTATGACCTGGCGTGTGGACTACTTCCATGCCGCCCAGGACGTCCAACACTTCGCCTGAGCCCAACTGCACGTCTACCGGAAAAGCCGGGGGCTGTAACGCGGCGAACACGGGCGCTAATACCCATCGCAACGCCAGGGGCCGGACTGGGGTGCGGCGCGGATATGGGGTTGATCCTCCCAACGCCGCCGCTTCGGTTTCGTGGGCTGCCACCTGTCCCCCAGACCGCTTCTTCAATGACGCCATCCCCCCAACATGGTCGGGGTGGTAATGGGTGGAAATGATGTAGCGGATTTCTTCCGGGTGACGCCCTAACGCCTTCAACGCCCGCAGCACCCTGCCCCCGCAGCCCCGCCAACCGGCGTCCACGATTGTTATCTGCTCGTCCACAATCAAGAACGCGCTGGTCCTGAAAAGCCGCAACTGGTAGACGCCGGTAATTACCTCGGTAAGCCTCATGTAATCTGGCCGCCCCACCACCCTTTTGCTCACTTTATTTGAGGTAGTGTATCAGCGCGGTTTCCCCGCCAACAACAAAAAACCCGACGCCTTCCGGTGATTACCCGGCTTGCCCTTGGTGTAAAATTTAAGAATGAAAAGTTTGCCAACAGGGCCGTCGTCGTCCGCCGGTTCCCAGTGGGTCTTTTACTACGACGGCGGCTGCGGCCTGTGCCGGCGGTTGGTAGCGGTTCTGGCGCGGGCTGACCTTACCAACGCCATCCTGTGGGTCCCCTTTCAGTCTTTGCAGCGGCCCCCCCGTGACTTGTCCTGGGATGACCTTGACCGGGCGGCTTACCTGGACACCGGACAGCGACCGCCCCGCGCCGGGTTCTTGGCTTTCCGGGAATTGACGTGGAAATTGCCCCTGCTGTGGCCCTTGGCCCCGGTCTTCTGGTTTCCGGGAATCCGGCGGCCCGGGGGTTGGGCCTACCGTTGGGTAGCGGCCCACCGCCACCGGTTCTTCTCCTGTAATCCCCAAGGCCAATCCCCACCCGGCGCCTCTGCCGCTCCGCCCAACCCCAATGACCCCCAATCATAGGGCTCAGGGTAGGGCAACCCCCCGCCCTTGGCACGGATTGCCCCATTCCTTTTTCGCTCCGGCCAGCGCCGACTCCCTGGCAGTTTTCCGCATCGCTTTTGGCGTCATCATGGTCTGGGAGACTTGGCGGATTATCCGGAACGGTTGGGTCGAAGTCCATTACTCCGGCAAGGAGTTTTACTTCACCTACTGGCCTTTCGATTTCCTGCAACCCTGGCCCGCCGACGGCATGTACCTTCACCTCGGGGTCATGGGCCTGTTCGCGTGTTTCATCGCTTTGGGGCTCTTTTACCGCGTCAGCGCCGCCGGTTTTTTCATCATGTTCACCTACCTGTTCCTTTTGGACCAGGCCCGTTACTTGAACCACTTCTACCTGGTGTGCCTGGTGTCCTTCTTAATGGTGTTCTTGCCCGCCCACCGGCGTTGGTCCTTGGACGCCCTGCTCTGTCCCGCCCTGGCGGCGGCAACCGTCCCGGCCTGGTCCCTGTGGCTCCTGCGGTTCCAAATCGCCGTCCCCATGTTCTTTGGCGGACTCGCCAAGCTCAACGCCGACTGGCTTCAGGGAGAGCCCCTCAGTGCCTGGCTGGCCGACCGCACCGATTTCCCGCTGCTGGGCTCCTTTTTCACCGATGCGCCGGTGGTGTGGGGGTTCGTCTACGGCGGTCTGCTGGTGGACCTGCTTTTCCTGCCGGTAATGATCAACCGCCGCACCCGTGCCTTTGGGTTATTGGTGGTCTTGCTGTTCCACTTCGCCAACGCCAGGTTGTTCAGCATCGGGATATTCCCCTGGTTTATGATGGCCGCCACCCTGATTTTCTTCCACCCGGACTGGCCCTCCCGGGTTTGGACGGACATCACGAACAAAAACCGTTGGCCGCTTCTCCTCCTGTTGACCGGTCTGGCCGCCGGGGGGCTGCTGGCCGCGCTGCTGCCCGAAAAGTTCGGCCTGGTACCCTTCCTAACCGGGTCCCTCGTGGTGGGGGTAGTCTTCTACCACCTCCCCGAACCGTTCCAGGCCCGGACAACCGCGGTGGTAAGGGACCTGGCGGAAACGCCGGCCTCGGGGTTGAGCCGAGTCCAAAAATGCGCGCTGGCCGTCCTTGGAGTTTGGGCGCTTTACCAGGTCTTGGTCCCTCTGCGGCACCTGGCCATTCCCGGCAACGTCCACTGGACCGAAGAAGGACACAATTTCTCCTGGCACATGAAGCTGCGGGACAAGGACTCGGATGCCCTTTTTGTCGTTACCGACCGCGACACGGCCGAAGAATGGCCGGTAGACCCCAACGACCATCTCACATCCTGGCAGTCCAATAAAATGGCTTCCCGCCCCGCGTTGACGCTCCAATTCGCCCATTACTTGGAGGAATTATCCTTGGCCGAAGGGCGGGGCGGGGTTGAAGTTCGCGCCCATGTGACTTCTTCCTTAAACGGGCGTCCCGCCCAAAGTCTGGTGGACCCTGCCTTTGACCTCACCCAGGCTAAACGCCCCTGGTTCGGGCACGCTTGCTGGATTCTTCCCTTGGAAACCCCCCTGCCTACCCGCGATTAAACCAGCGTTCCCACCAGGATGTTGCCCCCGTATCCCCCTTCGTAGGGTGGATAGTTCCGTTCCTCGGTGGAGAAACCGCCCTCCGTCAGCAGCCGAAGCCAGGTCTCCTTGGGAAACAACCCCAGGACGTGCCGGTCCTGCTCCACCGTCAACGTCCCGCCCTGGTTGATGAGGTAGAAAAACACCGACTCGCACCGGGTATCCGCAGGGTCGGGGTCGTCCGAGTACTCGATCGACGTGACCTTCAAATCTCCCTTTTCCTGCGTCCAATGCAGCACCGTCGGGCCTTCAAAAGTCTCTTTGAAATGGTCCGGCGCCACCACGAAGACCCCGCCCGGTCTCAGGTGGGCGCGCGCCGTTGCGAAGGCCGCCGCCAGGTCGTCTTCGGTCTGCATGTAACAGATGGCGTCGTGGATGAACACGGCGTCAAACTCCAGCCCCAGCCGCACCGACCGCATGTCTCCCAGGTGGTGTGCCACGCCGGGGTTGAGCTGTTGCGACAGGGCCAGCATGTTGGGGGAAAGGTCCACCGCCGTGGCGTCGAAGTCCCCGGTCAGGTGGGACAGCACATGCCCGCCGCCCACCCCCAACTCCAATAGCCGGTGCCTCCCGGAGCCCAACTTTTCAAGCAAGACCTCCCGGAGGTGCCAGGCTTCCACCGTGTATTCCCAGGGCGGACTGATGATGGGCCACAGGTAGCAAAGTTCGTTGTATAGCTTATGTTGCTGCAAAATAGGTCTGATTCCCAAAGGTGGTTGGTTAACATAAAACGGCTCCCTTCATCGGGGAGTCGTTCTTGGTTGAGAAACTGGTGCCGGGAGAGGGACTCGAACCCACACACCCTCGCGGGTAGCGGATTTTAAGTCCGCCGCGTCTGCCGTTCCGCCATCCCGGCCCGTGCTAAAATCCGGCCTCTTTAGGGCCGTTTCAACTCGAATTACCCCGTTTTATCAATCCTCCATCATCAGCGGCCTAATTTTGTGTCCCATTTGAGTACCACAACGTCGTCCTGCAAGCCTCCTACCCAATTACCTGGAAATCCAAGGCAAAATCCCCGGTCTGGCGTTCGCCCCACCAGGGATTGGCGGACGTGACCGCCATAGGTCTGGCACTAATTGTACCACGGCAGATAGCGGCCTATCGCCGGCGGCAAGGCAGCCATATCCCCGGTTATATGCGGGATAAAGTTGCCCACCATTAGAGGATGTTCCCAACGCGGACACGGTCCCCAACGAGCCTTTGGCAGAGTAACCGCAGATTACCCACCCGGTGCGATCCGTAAGTAAATTACTTGTAAATTATTGATATCAAGACTTTTACATTGTAAGCTCTTCCCAACATTAACAAGGAGGCCCTTAACCCATGACTGCCAGAATTATTGATATCAAGACTTTTACATTGTAAGCTCTTCCCAACATTAACAAGGAGGCCCTTAACCCATGACTGCCAGACTCGCGATTATAGCATCCGTGATCGTCGCTTTCGTGTTCTTGGGAACAGCGCCGGGGATGGTATTTGCTCAGGAGACCACGCCAGGAGCTACTCAAGAACCTAGTGACATACCTCCCGTCCTGCCCTTGGTGGAGGGCCTGAGGATTGAACCTCAGCAAGTGGAGCAAGGCGGCCAAGCCAGCATCATCGTCGACGTGGTCAACGCTGGAGACACACAATCGTCGTTGACCATTAACCTACAAGTTGACGGCCAGGTGTTCACCACGCGGACCATACAGGTGCCTGCTGGTGGCCGGGTGGCCGAGACCTTCACCACTCCGCCCGTGGAGCCGGGGATTCACTCGGTCCAGGTGGGGGATGCTGAAGCCCGGTTTGTTGTGGTCGGGCCGGAGGCCGCTCCTCCCCAACAGGAACAGTGCGTCCTTCGGGAAGGGATGCAGGTGCGGCTTCAAAACATCGTGAGCACCATTCAGACCACCCAGGACGGCCACATCGAGCTCAGCTTCCGCAACCCTCCGGTCAATGATTGCACCGTTGTAGCCGACCTTCGGATAACCGTACCCCAAAACATCATCCCCATCGCCAAAGAAGGCGCGATCTCTGGGACCGCTGCCACTTTGAATGCCTTTGTGGAGGCCCTTCAAGGGGCAGAACGGGCCCTGAAACTGGATTTCAAGGGCCAAGAAGTGGGTGAGTATTTCATCAACTTCAGTGGGACCTATTGGCCGAAAGGCAACAAGGACCTGTTTCAACCTATTACGTTGCAACAAAAGTTGATAGTGGAATCGCCCAGCGATCCCGAATCCATCCCAGCAGACACCGGAATATCACCAGTCCCTGCTCCCCAAGAAAGTGCGGCGGCGGAGGGCGGGTCTACCGCCACTGAGACGAACCAGTCGTTGATTGAATCAAACTTTCCCTTGTGGATCATTGCGTTGATTATCGTGGTTTTGGTGGTTCTTGTTGTGATCGTAGCCATCGTCGCTTTGGGCAAGCGCGGCGGCGGCGGCCGCACCACAATTATTCAAGACTAGGCCGTGTTATGTTAAAATATGATGTGCTATGCCTCGAAGAGTAATAATTGTCGAAAATGACGACGACGATGTCGTTATCGACCTGAGAAGGCGTCGAGAAAGCCGGCCCGGGCAACCAGCGGGGAGGAGCCACTTGGCTCCTCCCGCTTCCGATGATTTGGGTGAGTTGCGGAGCCTTGGGGGGGACACCTTGGTGCTTACGGCCAGGATCCGCAACCTCATCGAACTGCGGGCCGAGTCCTCTTTCCGCGTGAACCAGCCGGACTTCGAGATCATCTATGCCCTTTCGGGATCGGACCATCGGACGCCGGATACCTTCCACCACTTCGCTTCCCAACAAGTAGTCGAGGATGCCCGCACCGACACGGTCACACCGATGGTCTCCGGGATCATCGACTTAATCCAAAGCGAGCGGGACGGCAGCCCCCAGCCGGGGCTGATAGTGGTAAACCACACCCACCCCGCGCCGGGGAATATTCCCCGGCCCAGTTCCAACGATGAACGGTTTTTTGAGTCGGCCGGGCGAATCCTGGGCCAACAATTCCCGGGCGCTCGGGTTCTCTTTGGCGTACACGCTATTAGCGGTGAGGCGATTCGCCGGCGCGAGTCCCCCGTTAAGATCGAACCCAATTGCCTCCGATGGGCCAGCGTCATCCGAGAGCATGAAGTAGCCTTTTTCACCCCCGATGGAGCCACTTTCGCCGTGGATTATCATGAATGACTTGGGCGAACTGGCAACCGCCTTGGGCCAGGACCCGCGAGGGGCGGAAATCGCCAAGATACTTCTGGAGTTGCTAACCGACGCCGACGAAGACGCCCGGCTGTTGGTCTTGGTCAAGCTGAGGGAAGCCAGCCGTGAACGCCGGCTCACGCTTCATTCCCCGCAACCATCGACTGATGCAGAGCGGATAGTTAAGCAGTTGGTCTTGGATAGCGGGTCTCTGATAACCGCGGAAGACGTGGTCCAAGCCGCTCCACCCTACCCCAGGTCGTTGCATCATCGCAGCGGGGCTTCCGCCGTTTTGAACACCCTGGTAAACAGAGGGGAATTGGGCAAGCTCACCATCGGCCGGGAAACCTATTTCTCTTCAGTCCAGGAAATTGTGCAGCAGGCTCAAATAGCCTGGATGCGGGACCACCCCGGCCAAGGGCCTGAACAGACCAACCCCACCGCTATCGCCGCCATGACCGGCTTGTCCAGCGCCCAGGTAATACGGACGCTAACCGAGCTATTGGGCCGGGACTAAAGCCCAGCGGCGCAACACAAGAAGTTTTGCGCAGCTTTTCCAAAAGCGTGTCCCCCACCCCCACCTAAGGCCCCGCTTTAACCACCAACATGGTGGTTAAGCTGGCCGACCCAACCTTGCCGTCGGCCAGCTCGTAAGTCACTATGCTTTCCAGGAGGTGCGCCCCCACCTCGTCCGCCCGCGCATCGAACACCCGCTTTTCCACCTTGCCTGGATCAATGTCGAAAGTAACGAAGTAATAATTCCCCTGGCTTCCCCGCCCTTTCCCAGCCGGCCCCATGACTTCATTTTGTACGCTTATTCCACCGCCGCTGAATTGCTCCTCCCACCTCACCGTAACCACCTGATTGCTGACATTGGTTAAATTGGTCTCGATTCTTACGGCCTCACCCAGGTTCAGCTCGTTGCGGGTGGTGTTGCGGGTCATCCGGATCAAAGTTACCTCAAGCGAGAGCCGGACCTCGTGCGGCTTGCCGAGGGGCCGTTCCGACGCATCAATCAACTGGACTGTCAAGGTCGGATGGTATCTCCCCAACGGCATACCCTCTGGGACGACAACGGTACCGGATAGGAGTTCCTGCTTTCGGGGGTTCAAACGGAAGGTGTTGGCGAACCCTTCAAGCTTTAGTCCGGCGTCCTCAACGATCTGCACCAACGCGTATAGTTCTTCCTCCCCATCGTGCTGAACAATTAAGTGATGGTCTTGGTGACTGCCGGGCACGAATTGCCCCTGTTTCGATGAGTGCTTGATTGCCAAAACCGGGGGCGCTGAACTGGCGGGTTGTGGCGTTGAATCGGGATTAGGGAGTACCACCTCCATTCGCTCGCTTTCCTGGCAAAGGTTGGGTTGGGGGCAAAGGTAGTTCTGGACTTCAAGCGGAACGCTATCGGGTTCGTTTTTGGTGTCGTAACGGTTGTTCGCGCCGTCGAAGAAATCGGCGTTGGGGTCCTCCAAGGGACCCTCACCCGCGCGGTCCGCTCTTGCGGTGTAAGAGGCGTGAAACTCTTCGCCAGGTTCAAGGATATCGGGCCAACGCAATGTTGTGGAGGATTGGAAGAATTCCATTAGATTGGGTTCCATTTGCAGCCGGTAGACCGGCCCTGCTCCCACGTTCCGGATTAACAGTCTGACGTCGATGATTTGCCCGCTGGTTACGACCGGCCCGCTGTAAATGTAACGTTGGACCTCCAAACTGGGACCACCAACCGTCCCGGTCCACCGCTGAGATACTTGCCTGGGCCTCTGCGTAGGCGCATCGATGTAACTCAACCGGAACTCAACCTCCTGGTCGCCCGGTTTCAGCAATTGCGCCTCAAAAAGCTCGGGGCCCCAAGTGGCTGTGTCTTGAAGGTTGCCGAGGGAGCGGGACTGCCAATCTACAATCACGGACTCGGATACCTGGACCGGTTGAATGGTCAGGTCGGAGATGTTAACACCCGAACTGTTCCTGACGGTCACGCCCAGGGGGACTATCTCTCCCACCTTAACCGCTTCCCGCCAAGGCTTGACCTCTATCTCCACCCCCTTGGCAAGAACAACCCTGCTGCCGGCCTGGTCAAACGGTTGGGGGTTGCCGGAAACCGGCCTGTCGTCGACGGCCTCCGTTAACATGACTCCCAACAAAAATATGCCAAGTATTCCACCGGCCACCACCTTCCCAGGTCTCCAGTGGTCTTTCCAATAAGTGACGCCCGCCGCCACTGACAGAGAAAGGAACAACCCGGCACAAAGCAATAGCCAAAAAGTGACATTGACCCAGAATTCCAAGGGTTCCTGCCAGATGGGGCGCAGCCAGAACAAACC
Source organism: Dehalococcoidia bacterium (assembly GCA_965205495.1). Lineage (GTDB taxonomy): Bacteria > Chloroflexota > Dehalococcoidia > Lucifugimonadales > UBA3495 > CATOSK01. Next base: position 1,845,457 of record CBDBHA010000002.1, on the reverse strand, counting down.
GCAGGCCGCGGTTGCGGTCACCAAAAGCGGCAAGAAGAACTTCACCCAACCGGGCAGGGTGTAGGCGGGACCGGGACCTTCCAATTGCTCGGCAATACGTTGCAGCACCAACGCCCCAACGGCCGCCGCCGCGCATACCCCCGCCGAAAACAAAACGACGAATACCAGCGGATGAATTGCCTGTAAGAAGATTTCTATCAATCGGGCCTCTACCGGAATCCGGAATCACCCGCGACGGTCAAGTCAATGTTTAGCAATTCTTAACCCATTGCTACGGGCCAAAGGAAACGTCTAGGGTCCCAAGGTTGACTAATCTTATCGTGTAAAATATTATTACGTCAATATCACACAGGTTGCGGTCTTCCAGGGTTTCCGCGGGTCGCCCAACGTTGCTTGGGGGTCCCCAGACGACTGACGAGGTGGTAAGTGGTACAGGTTAACGAGTCCCAGCAAAACCTCGACATCCGAGACTCGGTCCTGGACTATTTTAACCAGGAAATCCGTTCAAAAGAACTCCATTCCATTTGCTTGGTGGGCTGTGGCGAGGCGGGCAGCAAGCTGGCTGGCGTGTTCCGCCTAAGAACCTGTTTGCAATCTCTAAAATATGATAAGTTGAGACGATTACCGGAGGGAGGGGCAATCATGTCTCATTCCTATCCCAGCGACATCAGCCGGGAGCAATTTACCCGGATTCTGCCGGATTTGGAGTCGGCCCGCCGCCGGACCAAGCCCCGCACCGTGGACTTGTACGACGTTTTCTGCGGGGTGCTCTATCTTTTGAAAAGCGGGTGCCAGTGGCGGATGCTCCCTGCGGACTTCCCCAATTGGGGCACCTGCTACCAGTATTTCCAGCAATGGAGCGAGCGGCCTGACCCAGAGCAAGAGTCCATTCTGGAGCAAGTCTTAAAAAAAATTGGTTGGCGCGGCCCGGAGAAGCAATGGTCGGAAAGAGCAGAGCAGCTTCTGCATCGTGGACTCCCAGAGCGTCAAGAACACGGACAGCGCCGAGCAGAAGGGCTATGACGCGGGGAAGAAGGTGTCTGGAATCAAGCGCCACATCGCGGTGGATACTCAGGGGTTGCCCCATGCGATCCACGTGACCACGGCGAACGTCACCGACCGGGCTGGGGCTTTGGCGATGTTTGACCAGCACCGGGACGGCCTCAGCTTGGTGCAGAACGTGCTGGTGGACGGGGGTTACACTGGGGAGCCCTTTGCCGCTGGGGTGCAGAGCCTGCTGGGAGCGTCGGTGGAGGTGGTGAAACGCAATGAGATGCACACCTTCGTAGTACTGCCGAAGCGATGGGTGGTGGAGCGGTCTTTCGCCTGGCTGGAAAAGTGCCGCCGACTCTGGAAGAACTGCGAAAGAAAGCTCGATACCAGCCTGCAAATGGTCGTGCTTGCCTTCGCGGCGCTAATCCTGAAGAGATTGTAAACAGGTTCTGAAACCCGACTTTGTTTCCGCGGTTCTTCCGGGAACCTTTCCGGTCCGCGCCATCGCCATGGACACCCAGGCCGACCTGCCGGAAAGAATGGACAATTTCTTCGGTTGGCACGACCCCAGGGTCCAAATCGCCTTCGCCCCGCCGCCGCCTGAAGACATCCCCGAACTCCTGGGCCTGCCTTCAGCGCCGGGGGATGAGGAGGGCCAGGCCGGGCAGGGGTACAGCGTGGAAAGGACTGGAGGGGCCGGCGGATTTACCCTCAATGGCCGAGCCTCCGCCTTATACAATTTCCGCTCGAACGCCGACGCTCGGGAAGCCAACCTTGGCCATCTTAACGAGGCCAATGTATTGAGCCGGGTGTACAACGGTTACTTGACCACCTTTAGCGGGCTGGGAGGCGGCACCGGTTCGGGGTCGGTGCCGGTGGTGGTGGACTGGATGCAGCAGGTGATGGAACCGGCGCCGGTGGCAACTTTCAGCGTTTGTATCATCCCCGAGCGGGACCAGGGCGCCGGTCGCGGAGACCCCCGCATGTTGGGCAATCTGCTGACTTCCCTTTACTACCTGGCCACCACCTCGGCCATCAACGGCATAATCCTGGCCGACAACCTTCTTTTGCTCCAGCAGGGGCATCGAGACCTGGTAACCGAAGTTAACCGGCACTTGCAAGATGTGCTCATGCCCGTGTTCCTATCGGCCCAGGCTGCCTATCACTTTGCCCCCTTCGGGACTCAACTGGACCCGGCCAACGTCCGCCTTACCGTTGCGCCCCTCGGAGATGCTTCCCACCAATTCATCGCCGCCGGCTTTTCAATATTTCCCCTTTCCAACGCGCCCCAACGCATCAAGAATATGCGGGCCAACCTGGTGGCCGCCAAGGATTCCAACCGCCTTCCCGACATCATGGATATGCTGGACAAAGCGTTCGAAGCCACCACCATCAATTGCGACCCTTACACCTCCCGCAATATTTTGGCCCTGCTGTCCGGTCCCGCTTGGGCGTTGGAAAGGATGATTCCCGACAACCTGGCCTTGCTCCGCTTCCAAGACTTCCTCCGGGAGGTCTGCGCCCCGGAGGCTGGGCCGGAAACCAACAACAGGTCGCGGTTCGCCCGCTTTTTCATGGCCGGCTTTCCCCAAATGACCGACGTCCGTTTAACCGTGTTGCTCTGCGGCCCCGAATTCCCGGAACTGGAGGACGGGCTCAGGTTGGCGCTTCAGGACCCGGATTGGGCCCCCCAGAACGGCGAATCGTTGGCCGACGCCATCCGCCGGATTCCCGAGCAGTTGGTCCTGAACCGGGGCCTGGAGCACATGGCGGGCATCGACGCCTTCCCCCAACCCTAGCTTTCCGCCCGCGAATGAGACCACTCACCGGAGTTATCCCCATGAACCTTTTCTCAAACATTTTCCGGGGACTCGGTTTAACCAGCGTGGCGCTCCTGTTGGCGCTTACCCTGGTGGCCGCCGTCCCGATCCAGGCTCCCCAACAAGACACCGATAAGGACGGCCTCACCGACAACCTCCAAGAGGTTTGTGATGCCTCTCCTGGAAAAGCGGATTCTGACGGTGACGGACTCACCGACTGGGACGAGTTGTGCACCTACGAGACCGATCCTAAAAGCCGCGATACCGACAAGGACGGTCTTACCGATGGGGAAGAGGTGAACACCCACCGGACTAATCCATTGGAAGAGGACACCGATAAGGACGGCCTACCCGACGGTCAGGAGCTACAGAGGTACAAAACGAACCCGCTTGACCCGGATAGCGATGCCGACGGGCTAACCGACTACGTTGAAATAGCCGAAAATAACTCTAAACCACTATGGGCAGATACCGACGGCGATGGCCTCCTTGACGGCGCTGAGGTGAACACCCACCAAACCGATCCACTCAAGGCCGATTCCGACAATGACGGCCTCTCCGACGGGGATGAGGTGAACGAACACGGGACCAATCCCAACAACAAGGACACCGATGGCGACAGGCTTGCCGACAACCTCGAGATGTTTCATGGAACCAACCCAAACCAAAAGGATTCGGATGGCGACGGCCTCACCGATTGGGATGAGGTGGAAACTTACAAGACCGATCCAAATCTCGCAGATACCGATGAGGACGGCCTCTCGGACGGCGATGAGGTAAAAAAATACTTTACCTACCCTTTGAAAAAGGACACGGACGGTGACACCCTCTCGGATGGCGATGAGGTTAACCTTTACGGAACCCATCCGAAGAAGGGTGACACCGACGGTGATGGTTTCACCGATGACCACAACGTTGAAACTCCTGGTCCGACCAGCGACCCCACCGCTGGGACCAGCGAAACCGTCCCCCAGGCAACCCCAGCCCCAGAGACTCCAGAAATTGCCGAAACCCCGAAACCTAACTCGCCCAAACTCACCGATACTGAGGCAATCCTTGTGGCTGGCTATACTGAGACGAAAATCCCCCCAGCCAATCAGCAAGAACTTGTGACAACCCCCGGCCCAGGTGTGACAACCGAACCGGAGAAACAAGGTCTCTTCGGGTTTTTCGGTCTCGATGGACCATGGAAATGGGTGCTTTGGGCCGTGGTGGGGGTTATCGCCTTCTCTATTGTTGCGGCTCTGGTGACGCTTTTCATTTGGTTGCGGTCCAAACGCGGGGGTCTCCAAGAGCAGCCGCCCGACCCGTCAGCGCAGCGGGCCATGCAGCGCCGCAAGGAAACCAAAGCAACCGAACTGCGGAACTTGTCCGCCATTCTCGGTCAGCAGGCGCAAGAATTGCGCGAGCTATCCTTCCTTGAAGCGGTCCTTGCCAACCCTCCCAGCGTTAATGGGGATATGTCGGCGCTTTTAGACCGGGAACAGGTAGTCCTTTCCGCCGTGCAAACCCTCGAAGGTTTGGCTGGCCCCACAGCGAACGGCGGGTTGCCATGGGTCAACTTGTTGAGTCCCTGGAAAGGGAGGGACTGAAGACCGCGGCCCTGAAAAGGGCCCTGGAGGGAACCCCGGCCACCGTTTTGCATTTGCTCCTCGCCGCCCTCCAGGAACTCAACGAGCAGTTGGGGACTTCCCTCGGATCCACCCCCGATTACGTGCGCCAAGTCCAGGCCGCCAGGGAACTTTGCAACCGGGAGATCAACGACGCCGTGGCCCGAAGGCTCCCCCTGGGCCTCCTAGACGTTGCCGGTGAAGTATTGCAGCAGGCGCAAACTGCTCCCCAGCAGCGGGCCGCCCAGCAGGTAACCGACGGCATCCTGGCGGCCGTTTACCGGCAGTACTTCCCACGGTTGCCCCGGCGATAGTTGGTTACAATCGTGGACCAGTTGAGAGATTCTCTCCCCCAAAGGGCAGCGTTCCTGGGCCGCCTGGCAGCCCTGGTTGCCATTGGCTTGCTGTCGTTCACCCTGATCGCCGCCCTTCCCCTTCAAGAGTCCCCGGTGGACAGCGACGGCGACGGGCTTTCCGACGAGGCCGAATCGGCCCGTGGCACCGACCCGAACAACCGCGACACCGACGGCGACGGCCTGTCCGATGGCGCCGAGGTAAATGATTACCATACTAATCCCGTCCGGGCCGACACCGACGGCGACGGCCTGGGGGACGGTGACGAGGTATCCACCCATCGCACCGACCCACTGGACTCGGACACTGATAACGATGGGCTTTCCGATGGCGCGGAAGTCAACCTGGGGACCAATCCTCTTGAGCCGGACAGCGACGGCGATGGCCTCTCCGATGGGAACGAGGTCAACAAACACCGGTCCAACCCCCTTCGGGAAGACAGCGACGGCGACGGCCTTTCCGATGGGAACGAAGTCAACAAGCACGGGTCCAACCCCCTTCGGGAAGACACCGACGGCGACGGCCTTTCCGATGGGAACGAAGTCAACCGCCACGGCACCGATCCAACCAACCGCGACACCGACGGCGACGGCCTCTCCGACGGCGAAGAAATCAAACAATACCGGACCGACCCCCTGGACTCGGACTCCGACGATGACGGCCTCTCCGACGGCAGGGAGGCCAAAACTCATGGCTCCGATCCCCGCAAATCGGACACCGATGGCGATGGCTTGTCCGACGCGGCGGAGGTCAATCAACACGGCACCAGCCCGATACGCGGAGATACCGATAGGGATGGGCTGTCCGACCCCGATGAACTGCGGGGCGTTACCAACGCTACCGACCCCGACACTGACCGCGATGGCCTGAATGATGGGGACGAGGTAAACCGTTACGGGACCGACCCGGTAAGACCTGATACCGACCGGGACGGACTGAAGGACGGTGATGAAATCAGCAAGGGCTCCGACCCCCACAAGCAGGACACCGACGGGGATGGCTTGCTGGACGGGGCCGAGGTCAAGACCTGGAAGACCAACCCCATATTGAAAGACACCGACAACGACGCCCTGTCGGACTATGCCGAAGTCATCAACTACAAGACTGACCCCAGAAAGGCGGATACCGACGGAGACAAGCTATCGGACCGGGATGAGGTCAATGGCCCAACGGACCCCCTTTTGCCGGACACCGACAAGGACGGCCTCAAAGACGGCGACGAGGTCCATATCCACGGCACCGACCCGGTGAATTTTGACTCTGACGGCGATGGGTTAAGTGATGGGCAGGAAATCGCCGCAGGCGCCAACCCCACCAGCGGGGATACCGACGGCGACGGCCTCCTCGACGGCGCCGAGGTTAACACTTACCTTACCGACCCCGAATTGAGTGACACCGATGGCGATGGTCTTTCCGACGGAGATGAAGTCCATATTCATGGGACTGACCCCAAAAATATCGACACCGATGGAGACCAACTTCCCGACCGGGAGGAACTGGAACAGCACCGGACCAATCCCACCCAAGCCGACACTGACGACGACGGCCTCAACGATTGGGAAGAACTTGAAACCCATGGCACCAACCCCAACAGTCCCGATTCCGACGGCGACAAGCTCACCGATGGCGCGGAAGTCAACAAGTATTCCACCGATCCCAAAGCCCTCGACACCGACGGCGACGGGCTGTCCGACAGCGAGGAGGTCCAGGGTTACACGCTCTCCTACGGCGGCACCGATGTGGTGGTCAACCCGGACCCCACCAACCCGGACACCGATGGGGACGGCCTTTCGGATGGCGAAGAGATTACCCATAACACCCACCCCATAAACCGAGACACGGATGGGGATGGCCTGACCGACGGTGAAGAGATCTTAACCCACGGGTTGAATCCTTTATCTGACGACACCGACGGTGATGGCCTTGGGGACAGTCACGAGTTCGAGGGGCATTCGTTGCTCATCAACGGACAGGCGCTCCTCGTAAAAACCGACCCCAAGAATCCCGATACCGACCAGGACGGTCTGTCCGACGGGCAGGAAGTTTACGGCATGGTCTTCCAACCATCCGGAGAAACCGTTCCGACCGACCCCACCCGCACGGATACCGACGATGATGGGTTGGCCGACAATCTGGAGGTGGACTACGGCTGTCATCCGCAGCGAAGCGACACCGACCAGGATAGCATCGGTGATTCGCAGGAATACGACAGGAAGATGAGTTGCACCAGCAGCGACACCGACCAAGATGGCCTCTCCGATGCTCTGGAGTTGCAGCTCGGATGCACCGACCCCACCGCCGCGGACACCGATGGGGACAACTTAACGGATGGTGACGAGTACCTTGGCCGTTTGGACGTGGGAGCCAATGAGCCGGTAGCCGCCAACCCTTGCATGGCCGACACCGACGGCGACGGAGTCAACGACGGCGAAGAAGTAAATCGGGTTAGCGGCGGGGACCCCGCCCAACGCCGGCCAACCCGTCCCGACCTGCCCGATACCGATGGCGATTCCTTGCGGGATGGCGCCGAACGGGCCTGGGGGACCGACCCGTTAAACGTTGACAGCGATGGCGACGACAAAACTGATGGCGAAGAGGTTGGGGGGTTCACGGTGTCTTTGCTGGGGCTCGCGTACACCGTTTATACCGACCCAACTACCCCCGACACCGACGATGACGGGCACCTCGACTCCGGCGACTATTGGCCCCATTTGTGGATGCCCTTTTGGTTTGTAGCAACGGGTGTCGGACTGGTAGGTTCAATCGGAATCGCAACTTATTTTGGGCAGCAAAAGATACGATATAGAACGGACCGGCGGGCGTCAGTCCCTTATCGGGCGCTGGCCCTAGAAATGGCCGAAATTACCCACGGCTACCTCACCGTCGAAAATTTCACCCTCTATCTAAACGGAATGTTAAACGATGACCAGCAGCCGTATCCGGAGCATCGGGTTGAAGGTTTCCTGAGGCTCTACGATTTCGTAAAAGTCCGGGACCACAACATCCTACGCGCGAATGGCCAGGGCAAGCTCTACCGCCATCCCCGGATCGCCAGAAGGTCCACTTTCGAAAGTTTGCCGGGAAGGCGTCGTTCGCCCACGCAATGGTTAACCGAGGTCTGGCTGCGGCGGTAAACCCGTTGGCAAACCGCAACCCGAAGGTGGGCCCCACCTGTAGTTGCAAGCCGTCTGGGAGTTAGTGAACGTCACTGGTAAATCTCTTCGCCGCGCTGTAGGCGGAGGGCTATCTGGTAGGTCTGGCCTTCGGCCCTGGGTGTGGGGGAGTGGGCCGCCAGGAAGCGGCTGAGTCCGATCATCACGTGGCGGCCGGACTCCGAGGCGTTGCGCGACTCGAACTGGTTGAAGGCGGCGTCGACAATCTGGAACGAGTGAAAACCGGCGTCCTCCCGCAGCATCATCCGGCCCATGGTTGCCAGCAGGTCTTCCGGCGCGCCGCCACCGGCCAGGTATCCGGACACGGCCTGGGCAGATTCCTCCACCTGCTGGCGCACGTTTACCAACTCCAGCAACTGGGTAAGTACCTCCGGGCCTTCGACTGGACTCCCTACCCCGTCCGGAAGGCGCTGGGCCGGCATATTAAGGAACCGGGCCAGGTAAATGCTCATCGCGACGTCGAACACGCCCCGCAGCAACTCGATCGTCGGCGACCGTTTCAGTGCCTGATGCAGCGCGTTGGCGGCGGTCAGGGTGTTGTGCACCGTGTCCCAATCGCGGAACTCGTTGGACAGGTGGAAGTGGGCCATCCGCAGGAAGGCTGCGTGGGCCACGGCGGCTCCAAGTTGTTCGGCGGTGGCCCCGCCTGCTATCGCTTCCTTGATCGACTCCGTGATTTCGACTGGGGAGTCGCCCAACATCCGGGACGCCAGGGTGTCGGCATCATCCCAGCCGCCAGGGCTGCCCTGGCCTTTCTCGAATAGGGCCGGCAGCTCCGCCCGTGCCTGCCATACCATTGCGGAGATGTCGATGGGATGGCGCCAAGCGCTGAGTTCCTGGCTGCGGCGGGCCCGGGCCATCCCATGCACCAAGCTGGGCAGCACCTGACCGGCCATCTCCCAGCCCAGGTGGTCCAGCAGCTCGAAGGCTTTGTTGGCAAAGTCCACCACGTGCCCGGCATCCAGGTAGATGTGGTCGGTGGCGGCGGCGAAAACCATGTCTGCGATGTTCCGCTTGGGGATGCCCAGCTCTATGGCGGTTATCAGACACCGCTCGGCCCCTTCGTCATCCCGGACGTCGATGAAGTTCCGGAACCAGCCGGCGAAAACCTCCGGGCGGGTCTCGCCGCCGGGAAGGGGGTCCACGGCAAAACGAGGGGCTTTGCCCGCGCACTCCCTGGCGACGTGGAGAAGCCCGTGGTACAGGGCCCTGGGGCGGTCCTCTTCATGCAGGCGCGGAAGGATATTGGCGGTGCAAGTCAGGATGCTCATGGCCGCTCCCCAGCCGTTGGCCGAGTAAGTGGTGCCGAATTGTGCCCCGATCCTCAGTGGCTCACGGTAGTCGCTGCCGGCCGAGTAAAGGCCCAGCACCGCCTTGGCGATGACCAGCCGCAGGTTGTGCTCTAGGCCGTCTTCCAGACGACGCTGCCAGTGGCGGCTTTCGTCCCGCGGCGGCGGCTCCGGGTCGATCCACACCTGGCCGTCTACCACGTTTACCGGGAAGCCGCGGACATCATCGGCGAAGGGATTGAAGGTGCCGCCGCTGGAGAGGTCGAACCGGGCGTGGTGCCAATGGCAGGTGAGGATACCGTCCTGAACGCTGCCCCGGTCCAACGGAAAGCCCATGTGGGGACAGCGGTTGTCCACCGCGTGGACCTCGCCCTCGTGGTAGAACACGGCGATGGAGTGCCCCCCGCCCGTAACCACAGTGCATCCACGTTCCTTGACCTGGTCCAGGGTCCCCGCCCAAATGTGTCCCTTCGCAGATGGCGTCATGTGATCACCTCCCGGCCGCCTTTGGCCGCCAGTTTACCATGCTGTATCTACCCCAATCCCGCCGGCAACTGCCGTGGCCAGGGCAATCGCATCATAAGGCCCGCAAGTTCATTCACCCGTCTTTCCCGCGCAGGCGGGAATCCAGAAGTCGCGGGCCAGGACCAATTTGCCGGTGCAAAACAGTGTGGATTGCCTCTTTCGCGGGAATCATCGGAGTTTTCCGGCGATTTCGGCTTGTTTGGTATGTTGAAAGTTAAGACGCGGTTGCCCTGCCGCCGTGGACCTGAAGCGCATCACTCTTGGCCGCTATTTTAAGGACTGGCTTTAGCCTCAATCGCCTCCAGGTCCACGGGCACTATGTAGACGCCCTTGGCCCGCGGCAGCAGCGAGCTTTCGTAGTTGAAATGGGTCTCGACGGCAACGCGAAATCGGGTGTCGCTCAAGCGTTGCACCGCAAATGGGACGGGGTTCCAGCCCACCATTTGCAGAAGCCGCTCCTGGTATAGGATCGACGACTCCAGCCCGGCGTCCTTTACGCGCAGGACGTTGGCGGTCATGGCGAAGTCGTCGGCCACCTCCTTTCCGGTCATAAACAGGTGGAAGTGGGGCAATGGCCCGTCATCATCACGCTCCAGCTTCATCCAACTCAGGGTATGGTCCCAAGCGACAACCCGGGCGAACAGTTCGGGATGGGTGTAGTAGTCGTCCGCGGACAGGTCCGACACCCAGATGCCCCCGCCCTCGTCCTTAAAGCCATACAGGGTATTGAAAAGGAACCTGCCGTCGGCGCTCAACCTGGGGGAAACCCCGTAGAGGCCCGCCTCGGGCGCGTCGGGAAACTGCTGAATGGGGTACTGGACTTTGTGGTACTCCTCCGGGTCCCGCAGGTTTACCAGGTAGACCGTCTGCCACCGGGGGTCCGCCTGGTCCCCGTCGTCGGGCGATTTCCAACCTTCGGCGCTCAAAAGCCAGTAGTTGTCGTCGAAAGGCAGGGGCATTGCCATCAGTATGATTCCCGGCGCGATGTAGATTTCCCGCGCCGACCCATCATCATCCAATGCCAGCACCCGGTATCTGGAGGTCTTCTCCGGCTCCAGGGAACGCCGGACGACCAGGTAATAACTGTCCGCGGCAGCCCCCTTCTTGCGGTAAGTCCGTACTGACCCGGCCGTGTCGCACTCCGCAATCCAGGCGGCCTGCAACTCCGCCAACCGGGCGGCCAACCAGTAGCGGCCGTACCCAAAATAGCTCGTGTCCTGGCCGGCGCCACCTCGCAGTATTGCCAGCAACCGCTCTCCGAAGGGCTGGGATGCGTCGGTATCACCCTCGACCACATGCCCCAAGGTAAACCGGTACCCGATTGTATCGAGCAGGCCGGCGTACTCGGCCCCGGACAGGCTCTCGTAATAGACGCCACACTGTTTCCTGGCCAAGTCGGGTGGGGGATACCGCTGGTCTTCAAAAGATAGGGAGAGAATCTCCTCCTCAAACTCTTGGGCTAGTTCCGACTGCCCGGCTGTCAAAGCTCGTGGGTTCACGTGCAAATGCGTCGGACTGGCAACCTCCGGGTGCTCGCTCCGCCATTCCGCCGGAACATCCGGAACAATTACCAGGAAAGTGCCGTCGGGGAAAACGTCCGAAATTATGCCGCTGGTCTCCTTGCCGGGAAGGTACTGGAAGGTCAGGCTATGAAACAGGTCGTCGGGCGGGGTTAGTGATCGCAGTTCATCTCCCAATTTAGCATCAAGCGCCACACCCGACTCGTGTAGACGCAGCGCCCGTTGGGCCGGATGCTCGCCAATCAGCCCGGAGTTGAGCGACAAAGGGTCTAGGTACTGATATTCACCGCCGTTGGTTAACCGCACCTTCACCTTGCCCCGCCAGGTGACGATGCGGTCGGGTTTTCCCTGCACCGGCTGCGGGCTTCCGTCATCACCCAAAGCATAGAAGTGGGGCCGGACGCTCTCGCTGAAGGGGGCCGAATCCTCATTGGACTTCACGCTAACATCATCCTTCGTGGCCGTCTCGGTAACCGCAGCGGCATCTTGCTGAACGATTCCATCGGCGGGCGTCTTGACCTGCTGGCTGCCGAAACAGGCGGCCGTTAAACCGAACGGAAGCAAGATCCAGAGTATGTTCCGGCTGATGAGCTTCATAGCAGTCCACAAATCTTCCCGTCAAGTGATGGCTGTATGCCCCATCAGGCCTGCTTCCACCGTCATTCCGAGCAGTCCAACGGCTTTGAAAAGTACAGTACTCGTACTCAGTAAAACCCGCAATATCAGGTATTTCCAAGGTTAAAGGGGGATGCTGCCTTTGAAAATAGTCCCAGGACGCTTAAAATCGGACCACGAACGATCATGAAAACAGACTCGGATTTTTTAAGGAGGCGCTCATGCCCTTCGAGCAGATTTCACCGGAGTTGCAACGCATCGTGTCTTTGGACCAGGACGTCGAGGTGCTGGGAACCGGCTACGCCGTCGGGGAGGGGCCGTTGTGGTGGAGCGAGGACCAATGCCTGCTTTTCAGCGAGGTCCGAGGCAACCGCAGGAGGAAGTGGTCCGCCAACGAGGGTGTGACCCTGGTCCAGGACCCGACCAATAATGCCAATGGACTGACCCGGGACCCGCAGGGGAGGCTGGTCATGTGCGAGGGCGGGGCCCGGCGGGTGACGCGCGTGGAACCCGACGGAAGCGTGACCGTGGTTGCCGGCAGCTATCATGGCAGGCCGTTGAACCGCCCCAACGACGTGGTGGTGAAGTCCGATGGCAGCATCTATTTTACCGATCCGGGCGGCCCCGCCCCTGACACCGACCTGGACTTTTCCGGAGTCTACCGGGTCTCGCCGGACCTCAGCGTGATCAACCTGCTGGTCCGCGACTATGTCCTCCCCAACGGCCTCGCTTTTTCGACCGATGAAAGCATCCTCTACATCAACGATTCCCAGGGTGTGTTCGTTGATAACAATGACATGTTCCGCAGCATCGGCCGCATTGATGCCTTTGACGTGCGGCCCAACGGGATGCTGGCCAACCGGCGAGTCTTCTGCGAGCTGAGAGGAGAACAATCCGGGATACCCGACGGCATGAAGGTTGACGTGGAGGGAAACGTCTATTGCACCGGCCCCGGCGGGGTGTGGATCATGAACGCGGCCGGCAACCACCTGGGCACAATCCTGACCGAGGTGGAGCATACGACCAACATGGCGTGGGGCGGCGATGACTGGAGGACCCTGTTTATTACCACCTTTGAGACCCTCGCCCGTATTCAGTTAAAGATACCCGGTCTGCCGGTGCCAGCGGCATCAAGCCATTAAGTTTCTAGTCGGTCAAAAATTGAAACTAATAAGAGCCCATTCGAGTCCGGCCCAAAATTTGACCCTACCTGGCGACCGGATAGGGTCAAATTTAGAGGCTATTTTAGAAAAACTTTGCGAAAAATACGGGTTATAAGTCCGACGTTCCGCAATCCGGGCTGCTATTGACCTTGCTTCCGGTGTTTCGAGGTTTTTGGAGGCGACGGGCGGATTCGAACCGCCGAATAGAGGTTTTGCAGACCTCCGCCTTAGTCCACTTGGCTACGTCGCCCTTCCCACAACGCCCTTAACGGCGGGCGTTGGTGCCGAGGGCGGGACTTGAACCCACACGGGCTTACGCCCACGGCCCCCTCAAGACCGCGTGTCTACCTATTCCACCACCTCGGCCTGTAGGTCGGCAGAAATTATACCACAACCCCTCCGGCCTCGGCACCTGGAAATCGCGGCCTCGGCCCTTCAATCCCCTCTGCTATAATGGGCTCCACCGGCAAAGGGAGGCGCAATGGCACCACCACCCCCAACCGAAAACCGGGGGAACCAAGTACCGCTGTCCATGTTCCCCAACGAACCCCTGGCCCGCCTGGCCGCTCAGCGCCTGGAATTGGCCGGAGTCCCATCGCTGGTCAAAAGCCTGCAAGGAGGGCCCGGGCTGTGGGGTTCCGCCTATAACCTTCCCCACGCCCTCTACGTCTTCCAAAGCGATGAAGCCCGCTCCCGCGAAATCCTCAACCTTGGCGCCGATGAAGGATCTCCGGGGCAGGGCTATGATGGAGCTTCCTTCGGGTCAACCAAGATTTGGGGTTGGCCCCTCGTCTTGGGAGTCGCCGCGGCCCTGCTCTTGATAGCCACCTCTCCCGTTTGGACCCGCGTCTTTCAGTAAATCAACTCAGGTAAACTCTCCCACGGGTGAAAAATTGTCCCTCCGCTACGGTATCTCCCTAATTCCCGACCCCAGCTTCACCGCCCGGGTTTACCGGGCCCGCCAGCTAATTTGCGGACAGTTCGGCGCGTGGGCCGCCGAAATGCACATGCTCCACCTGTCTCTGGCCGACTACTTCCAATGCTCCGACGAAGCCCTGCCCCCCATCTCCGCCGGCCTGGCCGCCATCGCCGGGCATTCCCGCCGCCAAGCCCTACGGTTCCCCATGGTGAACCGGGGCATTTCCACCTTTCCTGACACCATCGGCCACATCCACCTGGACTTCACCGTGGCCGATAATCCCCTGGACCGCCGCCAAAGGCAGTTGGACAGTGTCCGCCAGCAAATCACCGCTCTGTTGCAGCAGACCCAGGGCGTCATCCCCAACCCTAACCAACTCTCCCCGGATTACCGCCCCCACATCCCCTTGATGCAGTACGCTCCCCTCCCTCCTTCGGTGTTCAACAGCGCGGTGGAGTTTGCCACTGCCGTCGCCCGCGATTTGGAAATCCCCAACTCCACCCGCGCCGGGCAGTTGGTCCTGGTGTGTTTCGAGTCGGATGCCGCCGTCGGCGACTGGAACGACGGTTCCTGGGCCGCCGACCTCCGCTGGCAATGGCTGGATGCCTACCCCCTCTAACCCCGCCTCCGTTAAATAATCTTCCCAAGGAGAAAGTTGATGAAAGCTACCACCAAACTCCGGCAAATGCTCAACTCCGACGGCCTCATCGTGGCCCCTTTCGTTGTGAATGGCCTTCACGCCCGCATCGCCGAATCCGTCGGGTTCGACGCCGTCTATATGACCGGCGCGGGCACCGCCGCCGAGCGCGGTTTCCCCGATGTCGGCCTCCTTACCATGACCGAAATGGTTACCAACGCCAAGTATATCGCCAACGCCGTGGACATTCCCGTCGTTTGCGACGCCGATACCGGCTACGGCAACGCCCTCAACGTTCAGCGTACCGTCCGCGAGTACGAGTCCGCCGGCGTTGCCGGCATCCACATCGAAGACCAGGTCTTCCCCAAGAAGTGCGGCTTTTTCGAGGGTAAGCAGGTGGTCCCTCTGGAAGAGCACGTCCAGAAAATCAAGGCCGCGCTGGACGCCCGCAGCGACCCGGACTTCGTGATTATCGCCCGCTGCGACGCCTACGCCGTCACCGGCTGGGAAGACACCGTCCGCCGCTGCCGGGCCTACCGCGACGCCGGGGCCGACCTGGTTTTCGTCGACGGCATCAAGACCCTGGACGACCTCCGCGCCTATGCCGCCGACCTTCCCGACCTGCCCCGCATGTACAACGGCGACCTGACCACCACCCAGGAAGTCGATTCCCTGGGCTACAAACTGATGATTTGCGGCAGCACCATCTGGCTGGTCTACAAGCAGGTCCGCGATGCCTTTGAAGAACTGAAAAACGAAGGCCGCGTCGACCCCAACCGCTTCGGCACCCGTTGGGACGTAGCCGGCCTCCTGGGCCTGGACCAGATCTACGAGTTGGAACGCAAGTACGGCCTAACCGAAACCCCCGTTTCCTAAACCCCGGCGCTCAAAAAAAGCCCCCGGCCCCCCGCCGGGGGCAACATCTTTCAATCACCCCATCACCCTGAGCCATCATGGTAAGCCCGCCGAACCACGAACAACCGCACAACCCTCCAGTCCGTTCGTCCTGAGCCCCGTCGAAGGGCCAACGGACGGTCGCACTAAACACCCCCATTGGCATGAAAATAACAAGTTGCGAAGGGTTCCAGTGCAATTCCATTTTCATTCCTCATACGTGGCCTAGCCAGGGCCACCCGCAATTCCAACCCCCTAACCTGTCATTCCGACCGCAGGGAGGAATCTAAAATCCAACGCCCCCAGCCGGTTTGCCCCGGATTCGTCGTCGCAAACCCCCCACAACGACAATTAAAAGCAAGCGTTCAGAGTCAAGGAATCATCCCAACATTAAACCGTCATTCCGGCCTCGAGCCGGAATGACGGATCTTGGGTTGGACTAACTCATCAATTCTGAACCCTTACGAACCTATTCCTCCGGAATCAACGGCATCACTTCCCGGGAAAACTGCTCCATCGCCTCCCGCTGCCCGTCAACGCTGTCTGCCGGGAAGCTGAAGATGAAGTTGACCACTCCCAAGTCCTGGTACAACCGCAGGTCGGAGGCAATCTGTTCGGGCCGCCCGGTCATCATCCGCCGGTCCATTCCCGCGGCTGGCTCAAACGTTATGTCGGTGCTGAAGCAAAGCTCAACCGCGTCCTCCGGCCTTCCTGCGCGCACCGTCAACCGCTTCAACCGCGCGATCTTTTCCGCCAGCTCTTCCGGCTCCAAAATCGCCGGGGGACGCAACCCAATAGGCATCCATCCGTCCCCCAGTTCCGCCGCCCGGCGGATGGCCGGGCCGGTATGGCCGCCCACCCAGACCGGCGGGTGGGGCTTCTGCACCGGCTTGGGCAGGAACCCCGCGCCGGAGACGTTGTAGAATTCGCCGTGGAATTCCGGCTGCTCCGCCGTCCAAAGCTCCTTGAACAGCCGGATGTATTCGTTGGTCACCGCGCCCCGTTGGGCAAAGGTGTCCAGCCCCAGCGCCTGGAACTCCTCTTCCATCCAGCCCACCCCGGCCCCTAGGATTAACCTTCCCGCCGACAAAACGTCCAACGTCGCCAGCATCTTGGCCGTCACGACCGGGTTGCGGTAAGGCAGTATCAAAACATGGGTGCCCAGCCGCACCCTGTGCGTGCAGCCCGCCAGGAAGTTCAACGCGGCGATGGCATCGTAATAAGGTTGCTCGGCGTTGAACGTCGCCACTCCGTCCGCCGAGTAGGGGTAAAATGACTCGACCTCCCGGGGCAGAATGATATGGTCGCTGACCCAAACCGAATCAAAGCTCAAGTCCTCCGCCCGCTGCGCCAACGACCGCAGCGCCTCCGGGCTGGCCATCGGCCCCCGGCTGGGCAAAGAACATCCAAAAGTAATAGCCATCTCCATCCTCTCCTGTTAGTCTAACGTTCCGATCAAAGCGCAGGGTATTGCAACTACCCCCAACCCCCCTTCATCCTGCAGGACAATTGCAAAGTCCCGACGAACACCTACCGTCATTCCCGCACCTACCGTCATTCCCGCGTAGGCGGGAATCCAGGATGCACGTGGCCTGGCAAGCGTCCCTTTCCCTCAGAATTGCATCACTTTGCAATCGTCCCCCTTGTTCCTGAGCCCGTCGAAGGACCATTCTTCCGCCACGGCTTCTCCCCCGCCTAAGAATTCCCCCGCGCCGCCCGGTTCAAGTCCGACTGCGCCAGGAACCACACCACCGGCGCAAACACCAGCCACAAGATGAAAATCACTATCCCCGAGTACTTCTGTTCAATAAACTCAGCGTATTCATGGGACCACTTCCAATAAGCGAAGAGGTTGGCGATGGGAATGAGGGTCAAAATAGTCCACAAACAGCCGGGGTTCTCTTCCTCACCGTTCCCCAACGCGAATTCGCCAAACGTCACATAAAACCAATAAATCCCGTAAATCCCCAGGGTGATGATAAACAACAACACCTGAACAAACATATTGCGGTACTTGATGTGGTCGGTCCTTTTCTGCCCCGCCGGTTCCAGCATGGCCTTCTCCCGTAACCCTTCAACTCTTATTGTGGAACGCTATGCCCGCCATTATAAACATTCGCCCCAACCACCTAAACCTGCCTTGCCCTGCTCTTCCGCCAATTGGCGGCCCCTGCCGAAACCGGCCCCTTTCATCCCGCGCCATCATAGTGAGCCCTATCATCCTGAGCCCCGTCGAACCACGGACCACCCATCGAAGGTTCGCCCTGAGCTTGTCGAAGGGGGGTCACTCCGCCCCCGCTCCGCCTGTCATTCGCCCACCCCTACCTGTTATTCCGACCGCAGGGAGGAATCTAAAATCCATCGCCGCCAACCCTCCAACGACAATGAAAACGCCCTGCTCTACTGACACTTCCCCCTTGCCAACTCCGGCGTCCCTCCGTCATGCTGGTAACGGCCCGGTATTCCACCGGCGAGTTATTCCCCGGCGTCGGCCCAACCCCAATTCAATCCAGCCGTAAAACTGTACCAAAACGGCCTTGATATCCCCCAAAAATGTTCCAAAACCATCCATATTTGAGAACTTTGACCCTCCGGCTCCGCCCTCATCCTGCGGGAGCCAAGCACAAATGTCCCCATTTGTCGCAAAATGTCCCAGGAGAAATAATTTGCCCCGGCCCCGGCTCTAGCCCGTTGTTGAACCGCCGTTCCTACCTGTGCTAGGCTGGAATCCAAGGTTGTGTTGATATGAAAGAACGTGTCGTGGTCGCCATGAGCGGCGGCGTTGACTCCTCGGTGGCGGCCCTCTTGTTGCAGCAGCAGGGTTACGACGTCGTGGGCGTCACCATGAAGCTCTACAGCCTAGATCACGCCGACCTCCCCGATTACTACCGCGGTTGCTGCACCGTCGATGATGTCGATGACGCCCGCATGGTCTGCCACCGCCTCGGCGTCCCCCATTACGTGATGAACGTCCAACGGGAGTTTCAGGACTTCGTCATCGACTACTTCTGCTCCGAGTACCAGAAGGGCCGCACCCCCCACCCCTGCATCGCCTGCAACGACAAGATTAAGTTCAACTTCCTGGCCCACCGGGCCCAGGTGCTGGGCGCGGACCTGGTGGCCACCGGGCACTACGCCCGCATCGAGCAATCCCCCGGCAGTTGGTCCTTGAAAAAGGGCCTGGACGGCGGCAAGGACCAGTCCTACGTCCTCTACGGCATGGGTCAAGACGAACTGGCCCACACCCTGATGCCCGTCGGTGCTTATTCTAAGCCGCAAATCCGCCAATTTGCCCTGGATGCCGGCTTTCCCAACGCCGAAAAGCCTGACAGCCAGGATATATGCTTCATCCCCTTCGGCGACTACAAAGCTTTTTTGAAAGAGCGGGTCACCACTCAACCGGGTCAAATCGTTGATTCGGCGGGCAACGTCCTCGGCGGCCACGAAGGTATCGAAATGTTCACCGTGGGCCAACGGCGGGGCCTCGGCCTCTCCGGTGGCGCTCCCCGTTACGTCGTGCGCCTGGAACCCGAGACCAACACCGTCGTGGTGGGGCCCGAAGCCGAACTTTACCGCCAGGAGTTCCTCGTTTCCCGTGTCAACTACGTTTCCGGCCTGCCTCCGGAACAACCGACCCGCATCGGAGTCAAAATCCGCTACAAGTTTGAAGAGGCCCCCGCGACCCTCTCCGCGTCGGCTGGCAGCGCCGTCGTCCGGTTCGACCAACCCCAACGGGCGGTCACTCCGGGCCAGGCGGCGGTCTTTTACCAGAGCGACACCGTATTGGGCGGCGGAGTCATCGAACACGATTTGGCGTAAGTGTTCAGAATTGATGAGTAATCCTGCCATTAAACCGTCATTCCGGCCTTGAGCCGGAATCCAGAATGGTCAGGGAGAGACCAGCGTTCTAAATGACCGGGATTCCTGGGTTCCGGCTCGAGGCCGGAACGACGCATCTTGGGTTGGGCCAACTCCTTCATTTTGAATAGTTAAGATGTGGCTGGCTAAACCGCTTCAACCGAGGGGAGGGGATGTGCCGGGTCTGGACCTGGAACGGGGCGTCCATTTAACCGGACGCCGGCTAATCGCCGGGGTGGATGAAGCGGGCCGCGGCCCCTTGGCCGGTCCGGTGGTCGCGGCGGCGGTTATCCTCCCCGCCGAACTCTCCGGTTCCGAGCCCTGGCTCCGGTACATCAACGACAGCAAGAAGCTCTCCCACCGCCGCCGCGAAGCAGCCTTGGAGCTCATCAAGGCTAACGCCGTCGCCGTGGCCGTCGGTCAGCAGGACTCCGACGACATCGACGCCGTGGGAATCCTACCCGCGACCATCCAGGCCATGATGAACGCCCTGGCCGGCTTGCCGGTTCAGCCGGACCATGTCCTCTTCGACTACATTCCCCTGAAGAAGTGTGCCTTCCCCTACCAAGTAATCGTCAAAGGTGACAGCCTCAGCTACTCCATCGCCGCCGCTTCCATCGTGGCCAAGGTCACCCGCGACCGCTGGATGCAGCGGGCCGAGGGCCGCTTCCCCGGCTACGGTTTCTCCCGCCACAAGGGTTACCCCACCAAGGAGCACATCGAACGCCTCCGGAAGTTGGGCCCCTGCCTCATCCACCGCCGCTCCTTCGGCCCGGTCAGGGCCATGGCCATCCCCCGGGCAGGAGCCGGGTTGACCTCCCACTGGCCAGGCTCGGGCTGATATGCCCTCTCCCAGGGCCAAGTTGGGTTCGTGGGGCGAGGCTCTGGCCTGCCGGATGCTGCGGGCCAAGGGTTACGCCATCCTGACGACCAACTACCGCTGCCGGTGGGGCGAGGTCGACATAATCGCGCAACAGAACGGTGAGTTGGTCTTCGTGGAAGTCCGCACCCGTTCCGGCCCCGCCTTGGGTACGCCGGAAGAGTCCTTGACCGCGGCCAAGGCCCGCCGCCTAATTGCCACGGCGGAAACCTACCTTCAATCCCTGGAAGCCGCGCCCGCCGATTGGCGAATCGACCTGGTCTCCGTCCGCGTGAGCAGCGGGCGCCGGCTGGAAAGCGTCCGGCACCTGGAAAACGTGGTTGAGGTTTAAAGGAGGCCCATTCTACAAAAGCCAACCCCGATGCGCCGGCGCTTAGAGCCTGTGTTTAAAGTAGAATCAAGCGGGCGAGCCTTTTGAGCATGAGATGAATCATAGCTATATAAACCCAAGCCTCAGAAGTTTCCGGCAGTTCCTCGTAGTCTTTGCTGAGTCTCCTGTTTCGGCCCAGCCAGCCAAGGGTGCGCTCTACAACCCACCGACGAGGCAACACCTCAAAGCTGTGGCTGTTCTTGGCACGCCTGACCACCTCAACCAGCCAGCCTCCCAAGGCGAAAGCCCAATTCACCAATTGTCCGGCATAGGCGCCATCAGCCCAAATCAAGTGGAGCCTGGGGAATCGTCCCAGAAGCTTGCTCAACACCAGCTTAGCCCCGTCCCGGTCTTGAATGTCCGCCGGATGCACCACCACGGCCAGCAGCAACCCCATGGTGTCAACCACAATGTGACGCTTGCGGCCCTTCACCTTCTTACCAGCGTCATAGCCACGAGGCCCCCTTTTTCGGTGGTCTTCACACTCTGGCTGTCGATGATGGCTGCTGAGGGCGTCGGCTCTCTCCCTTCCAACTCCCGCACTTTGGGACGCAAAGTATCATGGATACCTTCCCAAGTGCCGTCTTTTCTCCACCGGCGAAAGTATCCCCACGGGGTACTCCAAGGAGGCAGATCATGGGGCATCATGCGCCAAGTGCAGCCACTACGCAGCACGTACAATATGCCGTTTATGACCTCGCGCATGTTGACGGTGCGGGGATGGCCTCCTCGCCTGGCTGGCGGAATCAAAGGGGCTAGTTCCTCCCATTGGGCATCGGTAAGGTCGCTTGGATATGATTCCCTATTCATGCCTCCAACTTATCAAATCGGGAAATTTGGCGTTCCTACTTCAGCTCGCCAGATTTCGACACTTTGAACACAAGCTCTTAAATCCCCAAGCCGGTTATCCGGCACGTTACGATAACCAGCAAGACCAACGTTGCCATCACAATTCCCAAGACCAAACAGGAATAACGCGCCACTACCGGCCCACCGTCACACCCCTTGGCTCCGGACCCGGTTTGACAAGCCTCAAACCGGAAGCTTGCGGGCCACCGGCAGCCCGTTCTCCCGGGTTACCTTCATGGCAAAGGGATACCGGCTCACTTGCAATGCCAATTCCACGTCGTTGGGGTGGTACTGGGGCTGGTTTTCATCAAAGAACTTCACCGTATCCCCGCCCGCCAATACCAGCGAGCGGACCGCTTCCGGGTCCGGCTTCCGTCCTTCCAGCAGGTTCCGCAGGTACAGGGCGCAATGTTCGTCTTCGTCCGACCGGGACCGGCCCCGGTCCCCCATGGCGATGATGGAAACAACAGCGGGGTCGTCGGCCAGTACCGCCTTGACCGTGGCTTCGGCCACCGCCAGGGATCCCAGGTATATGCTGTCCGCCTGCGATGCCGCCGCCACCCCCACCGTGCCCGCCCGGGTGGACTGCACGATTGCCTTGCCGCTGAAGTCCGCTTGAGAGACTTCGTAGGGGGAGTTGCCGAAATCGAACCCGTCGGGACGCTTTCCGTCCACTTCCCCCATAAGTACGTCCACTCCGCCCTGCTTTTGGAGTTCCAACGCCTCTTCCACTTCGGCCACCAGGGTGATCTTCGCCGCTCCGTGGTCGAAGGCGATGGCCGCCGTGGTAAACGCCCGGAACACGTCGATTATTATTGCCGTTCCTTCGGCTTCCCTGGCGTCCCGCACCAAGCTCCCTACCCTGATTTCCATTCCCTGTCCTCGGTCTCCGATTTGCCGCCGCCCCTAATGGGACGGGGAAGACTTAATCCGCTGCGCCCGCTTTTCCAGTATCGAATCGGCGATACCGGTGACGATCCGCGACATCATCTTAAAGAGGTCGGTGCCTTCCCGGTAGTCGGCGGTATAGGGGCCCACCGTCAGCCGGTTGCCCTCCGCCAGTTCATAAGGTTTCCGCAGCTCCTTATCGTCCGGCGGCATCACGCCAATGCCCCGCCCGCCCAGTTGCCGGATCATGGAGAAGCACGGAATGTCGCTGGGGCCGTCTCCCACGTAAACCATGTGCTCAAAGGGGATGCGGCGGTCTTCCGGTGTCATGGCGTAGTTTACCCGGTAGGGGTTCTTCCGCAGTTCTTCGCCGGAGATTCCCTTGTTGATGGCGTAGATGAACTTGGTCTTCTCGGTAAAGGTGACTCCCCGTTTTACCGCCACGGCCTGTTCATCGCCGCTGTAGCCAAAGGCGCAGGCGAATATTTCCGTCGCCGTCCCCTCGAGCGGCGTGGCCCGCAGCACCTCCTCGATGCCGGAGCTAACGATGTACCACTCTACGGTGATGCCGGCCTGCCGGTACTCGGTGTTTGCCGACAACCCTTTCCGGATACGGTCCACGAAGTCCAACGCGCCCGGGAAAAATTCAACTCCCGCGCCGGCTTTCCGAAGCTCGGACTTGGTCAGGCTGGTTACGTGGGGACCGGCGGTGACCTCCAGCAGCTTGTTCAGGTAGGCCAGCGGCGGGTCCCACCCGTCCCGGACCATGGGGTTGACCTGGTTGGTCCAGAAATCGGCGGAGTCGATGCCCAGATCTTGGACCAGCTTGTCCGTCGTGTCAGGGCAAAGGGTATCGTCGCAGTCGCAGATGATGGCGATGACGTCCTGGGCCATTATCGGTTAGCTAACCCCGCCGGACCACAACCGGGCGCTCAACTCCGCCAATGATCCGCCTAGCTCTTCTTCACCAGCTTTTGCAGAGTCCTCCATTCGTCCTTGGGGTTGGGATAACTGCGGGTGTGGGTCCAGGACACTTCCCCGACGTAAATATCGGAGCGGGAGTCGATGCAAACGCCGTGGGGGGCGATGAACTTGCCTGGATCTTCCCCTTCTCCCTGGTTGCCCAACCGGGCCAGAACGTTCCCCGATGTGTCGTAAATGCTAACCCGTGGCCCCAGTCCGGTAGCCGCGATGTTGGCTCCGATGGCCGCGCCCAATTCGCCGATGTAGACCAACTCCGCTTCCTGGTCGATATAGAGGCCGCAGGGCCGCGCCATGTTTACCCACTGGGTCTCGAACTTGCCGTTGGCGTCGAAAATCTGGACCCGGTGGTTCTCCCGGTCCGCCACGTAAACCCAGCCGTCTTTGTCGGTGCAGACGTTATGAGCAATGTTGAACTGCCCCGGTTCCGTCCCCGACTCTCCCCAGGAAAACAGATGGTTCCCGTCGGGCGAGTATTTATGCACCCGGGCGTTGCCGTACCCGTCAGTCACGTAGAAGTCCCCGTTGCGGGGGTCGATGGCGACGTGGGTGCAGCGGTTGAAGGGATCGCCGCTCATGAAGGGGGCCGGCTGACCGCTGATTCCCAGGGTGAACAACACCTTGCCGTCCAAGGTGCATTTCCGCACGGTATGGTCTCCGTCGTCGGTGCAAAAGATGGTGTCGTCCGGGCTCATGGTTATCCCGTGGGCCCGAGGGAATACCCCCTCGCCCCAGGAGCGCAGGAAATGCCCCTGCTTGTCGAAAATAATCATGGGGTGTTCGCCCCGGTTGAAGGCGTAGACGTTGTCGCTGGAGTCTACGCCCACCGCCGCAACCTCTTTGAACTTCCAGCCGTCGGGAAGTTGTCCCCATCCCTCGGCTACTTCGTATGTGTATTGCTCCGCGCCTAGCAGGACCATCTTTTCACCTCGTTATGCTGGCCTTCTCGCTGGTTGGGTGAGTCCATGGCCGATTTTAGCACTCCGCCAACCCGATGTAACGCCTTATCGCCCCAACAGCAGTACAACTGCAAAGTCCCTACGAACACCTATCGTCATTCCCGAGAAGGCGGGAATCCAGGTCGTACCTGGCCTGGCAAGCCTCCCTTTTGCCCCGAATTGCACCACTTTGCAATCGTCCTACCCCCAACAGTCCACCGTTGTCAGACCGTGCCCCCTGTTGTTATCATCCATTGCCAGACCCAAACACCACACCAAAACAAAGGGAGCCTCAAATGGCCCAGGAAACCCAAAGGGACTTCGTCAAGTACACCTTCTACCAAGTCTCCCCAGGATGGCGGGACCTTCCCGCCCAAGAACGCGCCCAGGCCAAGGCCCAGTTTGCCGAGGTACTGGCCGAGTGTTCTCAGGAAGTTTCCCTGTCCAGCTATAGCTTGGTGGGCACCCGCGGCGACGCCGACCTTATGCTTTGGAAGGTTAGCCCCACCCTGGAACCCATCAACGAACTAATGGCCCAGCTCAACCGGACCAGGCTGGCCCGGTTCCTCCACACCACCCACTCCTACCTGGCCATGACCCGCCGGTCCCCCTACATCGACGATCACCGGCACGAAGGCCAGGAAGGCTCCGCCTCATCCCTCCGCATGGTTGGCCGCAAGTACCTCTTCGTTTACCCCTTCGTCAAGACCAACGAGTGGTACCAACTTCCCCAGCCCGACCGTCAGCAGATGATGAACGAGCATTTCCAGATTGGTCACAAGTACCCCCAGGTGAAAATAACCACGTCCTACTCCTTCGGGCTGGACGACCAGGAATTTGTCCTCGGTTTTGAGACCGACGACCCCGGCGCCTTCCTCGACCTGGTCATGGAACTTCGGGAGTCCAAAGCCCGCCCCTTTACCCTCCGCGACACTCCCATCTTCACCTGCATCCATAAGCCCCTGGAAGCCTGCCTGGACGATCTGGGGTGACCCCAAATCCCGCTTCAGTATTCGGCACAAAATAAAAACCTCTAGGGGGGGAAACCCCCTGGAGGTTTGTGGTTGACCGGGATGGGTTACCGGGCTGGTTGAGACGCCCTACTTCCGCTGGAGCGTCGATAGGTCGGTGCCTTTGAAGTAGTCGTAGTTCTTGGAGACGTACTCGTTCCAGGTATTCGGCACGGCGTCCTCGGCGAAGATGGCCGTAACCGGGCACACCGGCTCGCAGGCGGCGCAGTCGATGCACTCATCCGGGTTGATGTAGAACATGTCGTCATCGTCCCGGGTGTAGATGCAGTCCACCGGGCAAACGTCCACACACGCCCCATCTTTGACCCCTACGCATGGCTCAGTAATAATGTAGGTCATTCTTTAGTTGCTCCTCTGAATTATCTGCGTAACAGCGCGGGACCGCCTCTCGCGCCCCGGCCACCCCGCCGGAAAGGATTTAACCACCAAAATTATATCATAGGGGGTTTTGTTTGCAATAATGAGCGCCTTACCTGGCAGCCCGTCTTACAATACCAGCCCATAAGTCCGCTTCTTGATGGACAGGTTTACGAAGGTTTCCGTGCGTTGCACTCCGTCGATGATGCCGATTTTCGTCCGGAGAAAGTCACCCAACCCTTCCGCAGATTCCAGGCCCGCCCAGACGAAAACGTCGTAGGCTCCCGTCGTCACTGCCACGTAATGGGCTTCCTGCAACCCGGCGATGGCTTCCGCCACCGAGTCCGACTTGCCCGGCCCGGTTTGCAAGCCAATGAGCGCCGTGGTGGCATAACCCAGCTTTTCCAGGTTTGGGACCGCCACAACGTTCACTACGTCGTCTTGGATTAACCGGCGCAGCCGCCGGCGTACCGTTCCCTCGCTTACTCCGACTTCGCGGGCGATTTTCGCATTTGAAGCCCGTCCGTCCATCTGAAGAAGGGCGATTATTCTGCGGTCGAGTTCGTCCATTATTGCTGTGCTCCGTTATGTACTTGCCGATTTCCCACCAGCCATATTATGGGAGCGTCTAATGTGTGTCAACTCATGACCCATTTAAAGCGGATGGCGTTTTTCTCAGTTTTCCCGCGTCACCGTTGAGTTTAGAGGGCCATCCAAGCTATCGATTTCGTCACCGTTCCCGTTGATTGACCCCCCTCCCAAACGCCCCCAACCATGCCGGACCACCCGGTCCGCTTCGGGTGTAACTGACGCCTTGCTTATTGTAGGCTGTGGCCCGGTTTGTTATATTGGTTCAAACGAGCGGGAGGGATCGCATAGTGGTCTAGTGCGGGCGCCTGCTAAGCGCTTATCCTGAGAAATTGGGATCGTGGGTTCGAATCCCACTCCCTCCGCCAGGTTCCTCTTGTTTTAAACCCCTATGGATACGTTTTATATTTGGACCATAGGCTGTCAGATGAACAAAGCCGATTCCCAGCGTTTGGGGTCGGCCCTAGAGCAACTCGGCCTGAACGAAGTTGAACGCCCTCAGGACGCCGACGTCGTGGTTTTCAATTCCTGCGTGGTCCGCCAAAACGCCGAAGACAAGGTGGCCAACAACCTCTCCCTGATGCGCCCGGTCAAGAAACACCGCCCCGGCCAACTCATCGCGCTCATGGGCTGCATGGTCGGCCCCAAATCCGAAGGATTGCAGCGTCAGTTCCCCTGGGTAGACTTGTTCCTGCGTCCCCAACAATACGGACCCCTGCTGGACGTGGTGGGCCAACGCAAGGGCGTCGACTGGGAAGGTTGCGTCGGTTCCCTGGCCCCCAACCACCCCGACGTCACCGCCTTCGTGCCCATCATACAGGGCTGCGACCTCATGTGTACCTTCTGCATCATCCCCTACCGCCGAGGCCGCCAGGTCAGCCGCCCGGTGGCGGAAGTTGTCCACGAAGTCGGACTTCTGGTGCAGCGCGGAGTGAAAGAAGTGACCGTCCTGGGCCAGACCGTCGACGCCTATGGCAACGATCTTCCGGAACGCCCCGATTTAGCCGACCTGCTGGCTGAACTCAACAATATTTCCGGCCTTGAGCGAATCCGTTTCCTTACCTCCCATCCCTCGTTTATGAGCCAGCGCATTATCGAGGCCGTGGCCGGACTCCCCAAGGTATGTGAGCACATTAACCTGCCGGTCCAAGCGGGCGACGATGAAGTCCTCGCCCGGATGCGCCGCCCCTACACCAGCGGTGAATACCGGCAGTTGGTGAGCCGGATTAGGGAGACCGTCCCCGGCGTCGCCATGAGTACCGACCTGATAGTCGGGTTCCCCGGAGAAAACCAAGACCAATATCAGCGGTCCGCCGAGCTAATGACCGACCTCCGTTTCGACAAGGTCCATTCTGCCGCCTACTCCACCCGGCCCGGGACCGTCGCCCACCGCAACCTCCCCGACGACGTGCCACCAGAGGAAAAGACCCGCCGTTTGAAGGCCATCGATCTGCAGCAAGAGACCATCCAGCGGGAAATCAACGCTTCCCTCCTGGGCCAGACCATGCAGGTCTTGGTGGACGGCTTCCATAAGGGCAAGTGGCGGGGGCGGACGCGGACCGACAAGTTGGTGTTTTTCCAAGGCGATGACGACTACCTGGGCCGATTAGTGGACGTCAAAATCGACGGCTCCAGCCCTTGGTCGCTTCAAGGCGCTTGCGTTGAGGAGTATGCTGGAACCGTGGAACCCTTGAGGTAGTGAAATGACTACGAAACCCCGCCAACCCTTCGTGCCCATAACCGAAATTGAGCACGCCGCTTTCTGCAAGCCGGGTGACGAACTCCCCTCAAAGTCCCTGGCCGAAGAACTCGCCATCAATATCCGGTGGCAGAAGATCCCCCAGGAGTACCTCCGTTGCAGCCCCCAGGAGTTGGACCGGCGGATTCACGACGCCCGCCAAAAGCTGGGCTCCACCGTCACCGTCCTGGGCCACCACTACCAGCGCGAAGAGGTTATCAAGTACGCCGATTTCCAGGGCGACTCCTTCCTGCTGTCCCAGGAAGCCGCCTCCAAGCCCGAGGCGGAATACATCGTCTTTTGCGGCGTTCATTTCATGGCGGAGACCGCTTGCATCCTTTGCGCCCCCCACCAGAAGGTTGTCCTGCCCAACATCACCGCCGGCTGCTCCATGGCCGACATGGCTCCGATGGAAGATGTGGAAGACGCTTGGGACGACCTCCAGGACGTTTTGGGCGATAAGGGCGGCATCGTTCCAGTCACCTACATGAACTCCATCGCCGGGATCAAGGCCCTCTGCGGCCGCAACAACGGCGCGGTCTGCACCTCCTCCAACGCCACCCGGGTCGTGGAATGGGCCTTCGAAAACGCCCAGCGGGTCCTCTTCCTGCCCGACCAGCACCTGGGACGCAATACCGCCCTCAAACTGGGCGTTCCCTTGGAGCAAATGGTCGTCTGGAACCCCTTCAAGCCCCTGGGTGGCAACACCCCGGAGCAGCTGATCAACGCCAAGATGGTCCTCTGGCAGGGTCACTGTTCGGTCCACACCAGGTTTACCGCCTCCCAGATTGAGTCCGCCCGCCAACGCTTCCCCGAGGTAACCGTCCTGGTCCACCCCGAATGTCCCATGGAAACCGTGCAGGCTGCCGACCTGAACGGTTCCACCGAGTTCATCCGCAAGACCATCAACGAAGCCCCCGCAGGCAGCGTATGGGCCGTGGGCACCGAAATCAGCCTGGTCAACCGCCTGGCCCTGAATAACCCGGACAAGACCGTCTTCTGCCTGGACCCGGTAAGCTGCCCCTGCTCCACCATGTACCGCATCCACCCGGCCTATTTGCTCTGGACCCTGGAAACCATGTTGGACGGCACGGTGGTCAACGAAATCACCGTTCCTGCCGACATCAAGCAGGAGTCCCTGGTGGCCCTGCAACGGATGTTGGAGCTGCGGTAGAAATCCGGGCGCTTCGCCGTCCCCGTCCGTCAACCCGTTCTTAAATTATCCCCCGGGCCAGGTCAGGAAGACGCCGGGGGATTCGTATATAATGCCCCCAACTTAACGGGTCTCTGCCCTTCAAGCGGGGTTATCCGGCCCATGATCAGCCCAGATTACGATTACATAATCATTGGCAGCGGCATTGCGGGCCTCAACACCGCCCTCTTGGCTCGGGAGCACGGCTCGGTGCTGATTCTAACCAAAGGGGCGGTGGACGACTGCAACACCCGTTACGCCCAGGGCGGAATCGCCGCCGCCGTTGGCCCGGGCGACTCCCCCCTGCTGCACCAACGCGACACCCTGGTTGCCGGCGCCGGTCTTTGTGACCCCGAAGCGGTGGAGGTTCTCACCGGAGAAGGCCCCCAGCGGGTTGCCAACCTGATCCAATGGGGCATCCCTTTCGACACCAGCCAGGGTCAGGTGTCCCTGGGGCGGGAAGGTGCCCACAGCCTCCCCCGCATCCTTCACGCGGGCGGTGACGCCACCGGCCAGCATATCGAGTTGACCCTCGCCGCCCTGGTGGCCGAGTCCAACATTGAGGTCCGCGATTTCACCCTGGCAACCCGCCTCCTCACGGTGGACGGGCAAGTCGCCGGAGTGGAAACCCTCGACGGCAATACCGGCCAAAACCGTTCCTTTACTGCCCGGTTCGTGGTCATCGCCACTGGCGGCGCCGGCCAACTCTACCGGTTCACCACCAACCCCTTGGTGGCTACCGGCGACGGGGTTTCCCTGGCCTTCTCCGCTGGAGCCCGGGTCATGGACCTGGAGTTTTACCAGTTTCACCCCACCGCCTTGTGGTTGGAAGGCGCGCCCACCTTCTTGCTCTCCGAGGCCATGCGCGGCGAAGGCGCAATTTTGCGGAATCCGGCGGGACAGGCATTCATGGACGCCTATCATCCCTTGGCCGACCTGGCTCCCCGGGATGTGGTCTCCCGGGCTGTCGCCGCAGAGATTGAACGCAACCAGGGCGATCCGGTCTTCCTGGACATATCCCATCTTCCCTCCGAAAATGTCCAAAGCCGGTTCCCCACCATCTATAAGTTCTGCCTGGACTATGGATTGGACATTACCAAGGAACCGGTCCCGGTGGCTCCCGCCGCCCACTACATGATGGGCGGCATCAAAATCGACACCTGGGGCCGTTCCAACGTTCCTGGCCTCTACGCTTGTGGCGAGGCCGCTTGCTCCGCCGTCCACGGCGCCAACCGCCTGGCCAGCAACTCCCTCCTCGACACCTTGGTATTCGCTCAACGCTTGGTGGCCAGCACCCTGGGCCAAGCTCCGGCCGGACCGGAGGGCCGCGCGGCGGATGTTCAGGCCGGGTTGCAGTCCCGCCAACTGGTCTGCAACAACCTCCCCACTGTCAGCCGCGAAGCTCTTCAAGACCTTATGTGGCGTAACGTCGGCATCAACCGCCGGGGTACCCGCCTCCTGTTGTCCGCCCGCATCCTTCAGGCCTGGCAGCGGACCCTCCCTGCCACCGAAGCCCGGGACGACTACGAACTCTGCAACATGGTCCTGCTTGGAAGGCTGATGGTCGAGGCCGCCTTGTTGCGTAAGGAAAGCCGGGGCTCCCATTTCCGGGAGGACTTCCCCGAACCCTCCCCGGACTGGGAAAAGCACATCTTAATTCGCCAAGAGGGAGATTGATGGTTAATCAACTGCCCCCCGAAGTCTACAGGTTGATCGATGCCGCTTTGTCGGAAGACCAGACCTTCAACGACCCCACCACCGCCACCCTCGTTCCCCCGGAAGTCACCGCCGTGGGTATGCTTCGCGCCAAGGCCGTGGGTGTTTTGGCCGGTGGAGCGGTTGCCCAATCGGTCTTTCAACGAATCGACCCCGCCTTGGACTCCGTAATCCTGCTGGAAGACGGCTCGCCCCTTTCCCCCGGGGTCGATATTGCCCAGGTGCGGGGCAGCGCCGCCAGCATCCTGCGGGCCGAGCGGGTCGCCCTTAATTTCCTTCAGCGCATGAGTGGCATCGCCAGCGACACCAACCGCTATGTCCAGGCGGTCCAGGGTTGCCCGGCCCGTATAGTGGACACCCGGAAGACCGCTCCGGGTCACCGCTTCCTGGACAAATACTCCGTCCGCATGGGCGGCGGCTACAACCACCGCCTCAACCTGGCCGACGGAATTTTAATCAAGGACAATCACATCGAAGCCCTCCGGTCTAAGGAGATGGGGTTGGGCGACGTGGTGCGGCTGGCTCTCCAACGCGCCTCCCACACCATCAAAGTTGAAGTTGAGGTCGAATCCCTGGACCAGTTGCGGGAAGTCCTCGACGCCGGGGCCCATATCATCATGCTGGATAACATGCCCGTCCCCACGATGCAGGAGGCGATGAATATCGTCGATGGCCGCGCCGTGGTGGAGGCTTCCGGAGGCATCAACCTGGAAACAGTTCGCGCCGTCGCCGAAACCGGCGTTGACCTAATTTCCATCGGCGCCCTCACCCATTCGGTCCAAGCCCTGGACATCAGCTTGGACTTGGAGTTCGACTGACCCCAACCGTATTCTCTAACCTCTGCGACCCAACCTGCGGCTTCTACGAACCCAGTCTTTTATTCGACAGCTTTGTTCCCACCCGCTATCATTAGGCCGGAATCTCTGGACTTTCCCGCGTTTTCATCACCAACAACAAGCCAACACAGGAGGCTGACCCATGGCCCGATTGAACAACGTTGCCCGCGAAGAACTGCAACCCCACGAGCAACAATTCTACGACTCTATCGCCGACAGCCGGGGCAGCGTTCGCGGCCCCTATGGCGTGCTGCTCCACAGTCCCGACCTGGCGGCCCGGGTTGCCCACACCGGCAGTTACGTCCGTTTCAACCTCGACCTCCCCGAGTCCCTCAAGGAAACCGTCATCATCACCACCGCCCGGGAGATTAAGAACCAATACGAGTTCTCGGCCCACGCCCGATTGGCCCGTCAGGCCGGCGTTTCCGACGACACCATCTCCCGCATCGCCAACGGCACCGCCCCCGACGGACTCACCGGCGAAGAGGCCCTCTTGGTAACCTACGCCAAGGAACTGCTCCAGAATCGCAAGGTCAGCGATGCTACCTACGCCGCCGTCAAGGACAAGTACGGGGTATCCAAGACCGTGGAAATAACTGCCCTGATCGGCCACTATCTGCTGGTAGGCCAAATCCTGGCCGCCTTCGAGGTCGACCTGCCGGATGGCGTCTCTCCCGAAATCTCCGACTAACGGGCCGGTTATGGTCTTAAACCAACCCAACTCCCAGGAGAAAGAAAATGCCGGCTCCCGCCGAAGGCCTTTTGACCGCCCACATCCGCAATTGGGACATGATTGACGCCGCCTTGGTAGACATGGACGACGCGCTGATGGCCCGCCTCCCGGCCGACCAATGCAACTCGGTCGCCTGGATTATGTGGCACATGAATCGCGTGGTTGATACCTTCATCCACACCCGCCTGCAGGATGTCCAGCAAGTCTGGGACCGGGACGGCTGGCACGAAAAATACGGCATGGCCGACAACCCGGCGGACCGGGGCGTGGGCTGGACCGCCGGTCAGGTCGCCGCCTGGACTCCGCCCTCGAAGGACGTCCAACTTGGCTATTACCAGGCGGTGAAGGCCGCCGCCCGGGCATATATGTCCGGCCTGTCTCTGGACGACCTGGCGGTCACCAAGGTTATCCCGCCCGTCGAAGAACCCCGCACCGTGGCCGCCGCCCTGGGCCAGATGACCTGGGACGCTGTGGCCCATGGCGGGCAAATCGCCTATTTGCGGGGCCTATTCCTAGGCATGGGCTGGCACCGTTAGCTAACGCCGGGGCCGCTGCCGGTCGGCGCTGTCCAGCATAATCGTAACCGGGCCGTCGTTCTCCAGCCGCACTTGCATGTACTCCTGGAACCGGCCCGTTTCCACTTTCAACGGAGTTTCCCGCAAGAGGTGCACCGTCTTCTCGTAGAGCCTTTCCGCATCTTCGGGACCGGCGGCCCGGCTGAAGTTGGGCCGCCTGCCCTTTCTGGTATCGGCATAAAGAGTGAACTGGCTCACCACCAACAACTCCCCGCCGGTGTCCAGGGCCGATAGGTTGAAACGATTGCTCTGGTCGGCGAAGATTCTCAGGTTGGAAATCTTTTCCACCAGGTAACGGGCATCGTCCTCGGTGTCCCCCTCGGCCACTCCCAACAGCACCACCAATCCGGCCCCGATGGCCCCGATTTCCTGGCCGTCAACCAAAACCGAAGCGTTGGAAACCCGTTGCACCAGCGCCCGCAACGTTACTCCCCCCGCGAAAAGGATTTGGCCGTGGGAATCAGGGTTGGCGCAAACATGAAAACAGCGGGTGATTTTCCAACCGCCCGCTGCGTCAGGGTTCCAGTGTTCCGACTGGAAATTAGTTCTTGGCCTCGCTGGGCGTGGGGGTTGTGGCGGTGTCGCTCTTGGTGTCCGTCTTCGTCGAAGACTTGCTTTCCGAAGATTCCTTAGCTTCCTTGTTCTCTTTCCCGTTTTCGGCCGGCGTCTTCGGCCGGCCGTAGTCGGTGGTGTAGAACCCGGAACCCTTGTAAATCACCGGAACGGCGTGAAAGACCCGCCGCCCTTCACCGGAGCAAGAGGGGCAGGTCCCCGCTCCGGCTTCCTTGAAACTTTGCCTCAGTTCAAACTCGTGCCCACAGCTAACACACTGGTAATCGTATCGTGGCAATCCAGGCCTCCTATGGCGCTCATGGCTGGAAACGGCCTATTTTCGTTCCCAATAAGTTCGATCATAAATTTACCAAAGCCCCCAGGCAGTGTCAACGCAATGCACCCATCGTCCTGCCCACCGGCACCGTCTTTTAATTCTCCCCAAATGCCGCTTCCAGCCCCCTGCCCAATGTCACCCCAACCCCCTCACCTGTCATTCCGACCGTAGGGAGGAATCTAAAATCCATCGCCGCCAGCCGGTTTGCCCTGGACTAGTCGGCCCAAACTCCCCACAACAACAATTAAAAGACCCCGCTCCGCCAACCCTCCGTTTGACAGCGATAACCGCTAATCCTAGACTGTTTCGGCCAACCCAAAAGCCGGGAGGTCTAATTGGAACCGGAAAGCAAGTTTGTCGCGGCCAACGGCATCCGCCACCACTATCTCGCTTGGGGCAGCCCTGAAAACCAGCCGGTGGTAATGGTTCACGCCATCGGTTTTTGCGCACAGGTCTGGAACGTCATGGCCCGGGACTTAGCCCGGGACTACTACGTCCTCTGCCCCGACCTGCGTGCCCACGGCGACACTGATAACCCCGGCCAGGGCTATACCTTTCACCAGATTGGCTCCGACACCGCCGCGCTAATTCAGGCGCTCGAACTCGACCGTCCCTGGGGCATCGGCCACTCCGCCGGCGGCATGTCCCTGCTCATCGCCGACAGCATGTTCCCCGGCCTCGTCGACAAGGTGGTCCTGGTCGACACCCGCGTGGGCGCCAGCCCCATGATGATGCTCTCTCCCGAAGAACGGGTGCAGCGCATGGAGCGCACGGCCCAAAAACGGCTCATTTGGGACAGCCGCGAGGCCATGTACCAAGCCTACCGGGGCCGCCGCGTCTTCCAACCCTGGACCGACGAGGTCTTTAACGACTACATCCAAGGGGGTACCCGCCTCCTCGAAGACGGACGCGCCGAGTTGAAATGCCCCAACGACGCCGAAGCCGCCTTCTACGAGAGCCGTGTGGATTTGGACCCCGCCGCTATCCTTCGCGGGCTCAAAGGCCGTTATCGTCTCTTGGTCGGGAACTACGACGGCGCCCAAACCGAGCAGGACGCCGCCGTGCAGCACCTAATCCGCGAGACTCCCTCCTTTCAGCTCAAACCCCTGCCCCGGGGTTCCCATTTCGTACCCATGGAACACCCCGGCCTGGTCCTGGCCGAGATTCGTGAGTTCTTGGATCATGGCTGAGATAATCACCCTCGGCGCCGGTACCCCCACCCCCACGCCAACCCGGTTCGGTAGTTCCCACGTCCTCAAGGTGGGCCAAGACCTGGTAATGTTCGACTGCGGCCCCGCCGCCACCCACAAGCTGGTCCAAGCTGGCTTCTTCCCCACCCAGGTCGATTATCTTTTCTTCACCCACCACCACTTTGACCACGACATCGACTATCCCTGCTTCCTCCTCTGCCGTTGGGACCAGAGCATCGGCAAGGAAAACCGGCTCCAGGTCTTCGGACCAGACCTGACCGAGAAAATTACCGAGGGCATCCTGGGTGAGGACGGCCTCTTCTCCCACGACTGGAAGGCCCGGGTCAACCATCCCCTGAGCCAGCGGGTCCACGTGAACCGGGGCGGTTCCCTGCCCCGCCCGGCGCCGTCGGTTTCCGCCCGGGACGTCGGGCCGGGTCTCGTGTTCAGCGGCAACGATTGGCAGGTAACCGCCGCCCCCGCGGAGCACGTCCAGCCTTATCTGGATTCCCTGGCTTACCGCCTGGACTCCTCCGAAGGCAGCGTGGTGGTCACCGGCGATACCCAACCCTGCGCTTCGGTGGCCGCGCTGGCCCAGGGAGCCGATACCATGCTCTGCATGTGCTGGGATGACCAGGAAGTGATGGACCAAAATGGGGAGTCCAACGGCCAATGCGGCACGCTGGGCGCCGCCCAACTGGCGCAAGATGCCGGAGTCAAAAAACTGGTCCTGGTCCACGTCGGCCCCCACCTGGCCGGACACGGCCCCATGGAAAAAGGAATTGGTGACATCAGCCGCGTCTACGACGGCCAAGTGGTCTTTTCCGAAGAGCTGATGCGTATCCCGGTTTAATCTCGCGCCCTCTTCGTTTCAAGTCCCAAAAGAAAAAGGGCCCTGGTGAGGGCCCCTAATTATTTGCCTGGGTTTTGCAGCCTACCGGCGCTGCCGGCGGCGGCGCCTAGCGGCACGTTGCGCGGCCAACCGCTCCTTTTGCGCCTTGGACCGGAAAAACCGCCGGTCCTTCAGTTCCCGCAAGATCCCTGCGTGCTGTACTGATGCCCGAAAACGGTTAACCAGGCTCTCCGGGCTCTCTCCCTCTCTAGGCGTTACGTATGCCATTCAACTCTCCTTGCGGCCTAACCCTTTCCGGGGGTCTACGTTCAGTCGCATCCTAGCTTGGAGTCAATTTACCACACGCCAACGGCGCAGGCAAATAGCCCCTGCCTCGGCGTTTTGACTACTTGTCCCGCTCCGCCGCCACCTTTTCCTTCAACAAAGGCAGGACCTGGGCCGCCGTCCGGTGGCATTCCTCAACGTGGGGAAACCCGGACAGGATGAACTCGTCCAGCCCCAGCTTCCAATACTCCAGCAACTCGTCCGCGACCTGCTCCGGGGTGCCCACCAACGCGCTGCCGCAGTTGACCCGCACTTCCGACAACCCGTTCCACAGCCGGGGTCCCAGCCGGTGGTCGGGAGCCTTGCGGGATTGGGCCTGCACTCCCACCATCGGCGCCCCTTCCGTCGCCGACCGCCGTTGGGCCTTCACCCGAGGGTCCGCTTGGGCGATCAGTTCATCCGCTGCCCGCCACGCTTCTTCTTCCGTGTCCCGCACCACCAGATGGGTGCGAATCCCGAAAAAAGGCGTCCGCCCGGTCTGCTGGAATTGCTCCCGCAAAGACTCCAACCTGCCGGCCGTTTGTTCCAACGGCTCAATCCAGCCCAGGTGAACGTCCGCCTGCCGCGCCGACAGCCCCATGGCCCGCTCCGACACTCCTCCCAGGTAGAACTTGGGACCCCCATCCTGCGGCGATGGCGAACAGTACGCCCCCTGCAACCGGTAAAATCGTCCTTCATAGTGGGCTGGCCCCGGCCCTTCCCATAGGGTCCGGCAAGCGTCTATGAATTCTTCGGCCCGCTCGTACCGGGTGGCCTGGTCGCTGACCTCCCCCAGCCGCTCCAAGTCGTTCTGGATACCACCGGGGACGATGTTCAAGTCCAGCCGCCCGCCGGAAATCTGGTGAAACGCCGCCGCCATCTGGGCGAACAGCCCCAGGGTAATGAACCCCGGCCTGACCGCCACCAAAAACCGGATGCGCTGCGTCACCGCCGCCAGGGCCGTCGCCGTGGTCCAGGTCTCCGCCAGCGGAGCTTCTTCCGAAAACAACCCGTTGGCGAAGCGGGTGGGTATCAACAGCGAGTAAAATCCCAGGTCCTCTGCCGTCTGCACCACTTGCCGCAGGTATTCAAAGGTGGGCGGCCGTTGCGCCTCCATCGTTCCCGCGTGTTCACCGTCGCCGTCAATGGGGATGAACCAGTCAAATTTGGGTTCGGGACGCTCCCCCGTGCTCTCCAAACCGTTCCTCCTAAAATCTGGAATGGTCGATGTTCCGAAATATCCTAGATTCGTCGATAAGCCGGGTCAAGCGGCCTTTTGCCCCCCCGCTTCCCTTTAGCTCGACGTGGGGTCCCACTGGTCTTCTTGGTGCGCCCCCGGGTCTTTCTGGTACCACATGATCATCACCACTCCTGCGGTGATAATGCTCATCATGTCGCCAACTACCCACAACAGCAACCCGCCCAATTGCTGGTCGGTCAAAGGCGCCATCCCAAAGGGCTGGGGGTACTCGTAATAGGCTTCGTAAATCAGCTCCGAGTTAAACGTGATCCCCGCTCCCAGCAGAGTGTTGGGAATCACGATGAGGCCCAGGTACAGCACCCGCAGCCCGTGGTGCAGCCGGGACCGGTGAGGCTTGGGGTCGATTACCAGCCACCAGAATAGGAACCCGGAGGTCAGCATGGTGATGTGCATAAACTCGTGGACCAGGTCGTTCCGCACCGCCAGGTTGTGCAGGTTTGGCACCTGCCACAGGTAAAGCGTTCCCAAAAAGGCCACCGTGGTGACTATCGGGTTGGTGATTATTCCGTAAACCCGATGGGCGATCCAGGTCCGCACCAAGGGGCGCACAAACCCCTGCCGCACCCACAGAGGCAGCCCCCGCAGCATGGGAGTCAACGGCGCTCCGGCCAGCACCAAGAGCGGTCCAATCATCCGCAGCAGCAGGTGTTGTACCTGGTGAATGGAAAGCTGGTGTTCCGCCAACGGGTCGATGGGCGACTGCAACGCTAGGAAAATGGCCAGCAACCCCGCGAAAAAACATATCTTCTGCCAGGGGGCGATGGGGTGGCTGGGCTGCTGCCACTTGTTCAACCCGTTGATGTAAAGGAACGCCACCAAAAAGAGGGCTAGGCTGGGCAGTGGGTTGGAGTTCCAGGCCGCCCAGATGTTCTCCCCCGGTTCCACTCCCCCGTGGGCATACGCGGTACCGCCGGCGGCCAGCCACAGCAACCCGCCACCCGCTACTGCCGCCAGGAATCCCCACCTCTTATTGTTCAACGGCTGCATCCCGCGCCCGTTGCGCCCGCCTTACGCTCCAGACCACGTACCCCAACCCCATGAGCAGAACAATGAAAACCCCAACGAAAACGAACCCCCCGGAAGCCGACAGGCGCGGTTTTTGGACCACATGTGACGGCGTGTTTATCTCCACCTTTCCCCGGTGGCTGTCCACTTCCACGCTCATTTTCCAAACCCCCGGATCCTCCAAATCCACCCGGGCCGTGTACCGGTCTGGGTTGTCGGGCGTGTTCAAGGCCAACGCCCAACCCTCATGTCCATCAGCGGCGGCTACGGCTTTGATCCTGACTTTCGCATCGCCAATGGGAGCCTCGGTAACAGGTTCGTTCACCGTCACCACATAATCCACCGTCCCCAGGGACAGTTGGGAAGCCTTGGAAAACACCCCAATGAGGTAGGGCCCGGCGATAGCCCGGTAGGGGCGCGGCCCCGTCTGCTGGGCGTCGGCTTGGGTGGGAGTCAAAACCAACAACAGGGCCAGAAGCCCGACCATCGCCCCGACGGCCACCCAACGGGCCAACCCGAACCCGGGTATCCTGCCGCTCCGCACTAAACTTCTTGCTCTTCTGGGGATAAATTTCATGGCCCAGCGGCCCCGGGCTCGGGTGCCGGATGGGGCACATGGTGGTCTTCGGGGCACCCGCCCAAGGAGTCCTCCAATTGAATCGTGACGTGGGATATTCCAAACTCACGGGACGCGATTTCCCGCAAATTTCGCAGCACCTGGTCCGAGGTCCGCTCCCCCGTCCGGTCGGCGGTAACATGGGCGCTCAGCGCGTCGTACCCGGTGGTAATCGACCAGGCGTGAATGTCATGCACTCCGGTAACTCCCTCTACCCCTTCCAGACGTTGGCATAACTGATGCAGGTTAAGGTGGGCCGGCGTCCCTTCCATCAATACGTGCGACGCCTTCCAGAGCAACCGCCCAGAGCTAATTAGGATCAAGACCCCGATGACGACGCTGAGAATCGGGTCGGCCATGTTCCAGCCGAACACCAAAATTACGAACCCTGCTGCCACCACGCCCAACGAACTCAGCAGGTCGCCCATTACGTGCAGGAAAGCCCCTTGCACGTTCAGGCTGTCGTGGGCGGACCGGCGCAGCACCGCCGCCACCGCCAAGTTTACCAGCAACCCTCCAATTCCCACCCCCAACATGATTCCAACCTGGATTTCCGGCGGGTCGGTAAAGCGCCGGTACGCCTCAACCATTATCCAGCCGACGATGGCCCACAAGCTCAGGGCGTTGATGAACGCCGCCAGCACTTCGGTCCGTTGAAATCCAAAGGTCCGGGTGATCGACGGCGGCCTTCCCGCTACCCACAACGCCAGGATGGCCAGCAAAATCGCCGCGCCGTCGGTGGCCATGTGCCCGGCGTCGGCCAAGAGGGCCAAACTCTGGGAGAGTATTCCACCAACAATCTGGGCCACCATGTAACCGAGGGTCAACCCCAGTGCCAACGTCAGACTCCGGCGGCTGGCCGACCGAACATGGTTGGCCCCCGCCGTTTCCAATCCGGAGCCGTGGCTGTGCCGCGCCATCCGAAGGCTTCTACTGCCCCGGGCCCGGTGGGGCCGGAGGAAAAGCGGCCGTTGGGTTCCTGCCGTTATGATGGCGGTGCACGGCTAGTCAATCTGGTCGTGTTTCAACCCGGCGTTAAAGCTGAAACGTCTTTTTCCAGATGCCCGGCGACCCCCCGGCGTGGACCATCAGTCCCCGCATCCGAGGGTTGTCCGGGTTGATGTCCCGCTGGGCTTCCCACTCCGGCGTGTCCGACACCCCTTCGTGCTCGAACTCGTAGACCACTGAGTACGACGGCGCGCCCCGAACGCACTTCCAACGCCGCCCCCGAATGCACCCCGGCACCTTTTCGTAGTTCGGCACGTAAACCCCGCTGTACCAACGGTTCCACTCGTCCTCGTGCCCCTCCACCGGGTCCATCCGCCCGATTTGCAGCGCGGGCGCCATGTCCGACTGCGCTATGTCGTCGGTCAATGCCGCCGGGTGAATCATCTCGTAAATGTTGTTAATCATGTTCGAGCCGATGATTCGCGGGCCAATCCTTTGTGCCCACTCCGAGGGAGTGCGGTTGGCCCAACCCGGGCTGTCAATCACCGCCGGCGATTCCAACTCGTAAACGGCCAGGTGCTTCGGGCCGCTCCGCACCGCTTCGTAGCGGGCGGCGTTGAGAACGCCTGGTATGGCCGTCAGCTCTGGAATGTGCTCCTCGTTATACCAGCGGTTGAACTCCTCGTCCTTGTCCGCGGGCACATCCACCCAAACCATCAACAGGCCGTTGCCCTTCTTGTTAGGCATGTCCCCTCCTAATTTCCCGTCCACCGGGTTTGTATCACGCGATTGAAGGTTGCGGCAGACGGCGAAATTGCGGCCCCCGCTGCGGCTAGAAGTCTAGGTGTCCCCCGTTCACGGTGTCAACTTGCCCTCGTCACACCGCCAGGACAATTGCAAAGTCCCAACGAACACCTATCGTCATTCCCGCCACCTACCGTCTTTCCCGCGTAGGCGGGAATCCAGGTTGCACCTAGGCCAACAAGCTTCCCTTCCCCTCACAATTCCATCACTTCGCAACCGCCCTGCCGTCATCCCAGGCCTCTCAATTCTCCCCAAATGCCGCTTCCAACCCCCCCTTCATCCTGACCCCCCCACCTGTCATTCCGAACCGTAGGGAGGAATCTAAAATCCATCGCCGCCAGCCGGTTTGTCCCCGGATTCGCCGTCGCAACCTCCCCAAAACGAAATGAAAAGTGCCCCCCACCACACATCCAACCCCCTTCGCCTAACCCGCCGACGGAAATTTCGGCGGCCTTCTTTCCCGGAGTGCTTGCAGCCCTTCCCGCACGTCTTCTCCGAAAAATCCCAACGCTTCGGCCAACAGCGAATAGTCAAAAGATGTGTGCCCCGCTTGCCGCAGCCATTGGTTCAACGCCCGTTTGGTAAACCGGATGGCCGGTTGCGGCCCATCTGCCAACTGCCGGGCAACCGCCAGGGCCTTGGGCATCAATTCTTCTCCCGGTACCGCCAGGCTGACCAGCCCAATGCGTTCCGCTTCCCGGCCATCCAGAAAATCGCAGGTCAACAGGTAATACTTGGCCTTGGCCATTCCGCAAAGCAACGGCCAGATTATGGCCGCGTGGTCCCCCGCAGCCACTCCCAACCGCACGTGCCCGTCGGTGATCCGCGCGTTCTCCGCCGCAATGGATATGTCCGCCAAGAGCGCCACCGCCAACCCGGCTCCCACCGCCACCCCGTTGATGGCCGAAATCACCGGCTTGTCCAGGTTAAGCAGGTTATAGACAATATCCCCCGCCTCTTTGATGGTCCGGCTGATTATCTCGGCGTTGCCCAGGGACTCCTCGATCATGTCGAAGTCGCCGCCGGCGGAGAAGGCGTTGCCGGCCCCGGTTATCACCGCAACCCGCACCGCCGGGTCTTCTCCCAGGTCCACCCAGATGCGGCTCAGTTCGTAATGCAGTTGCGCGTTGGTGGCGTTCAACACTTCCGGCCTGTCCATCGTCAGCAGGGCAATCCCGTCGGCCACCTCCACCCGCAGGTGCTGGTAATTCTCGTAACCGGCCATCCCCCTATTCCCCTACCGCCCCGGCGGCCACCAATCCCCATTCCTTGACCATCTCCAGCATCGCCTTGGCCGTTTCTTCGTGGGCAATGTCCACCATGTCGCCGTTGTAGGGCACCACCGCGCTCCCCGCCGCCCGTTGTTCCTCCATTGCCCGCAATAGTCCCTGCCAGTGAGCGATTTGCTCCGGGCTGGGCGTGAAAACATCGTTGACTATGGGAACGTGGGATGGGTGAATCAGGTTCATTCCGGTGTACCCCAGTTGCTTCAACTGGTTTGCCAGGTCCCGCAGTCCGTCCAGGTCCCGAATATCGAACCAGCCCCCGCTGACGGGGAACTGAATCCCCGCCGACCGGGAATCGACCAGCACCTTGGACTTGATGAACAGCGTCTCCATTCCTTCCGGCGTCCACTGGAACCCAATGGACCGGGCCGTGTCGCCGCCCTTACCGCCGCTTCCTCCCATGTGGGCCACCCGCTCCGACGCCATGGCGATTTCGTAAGCCTGCCGTATCCCCTGGGCCGTTTCCAACGAAGGGTCGATGCAGATGCTCCCCGTCTCCATCCCCGCCTTGGCCTCGAAAAACTTCAGCAGGATGTCCACTTCCACCACGTCCTCCGGCTTTTCCACCTTGGGCAGCAGGATTCCATACAGGTTTGGGTTGGTGACCGCTTCCAGGTCAAACCCGGTCAGTCCCGTCTCCAGCCGGTTCACCCGCACAAAAAGCGTAACTCCCGCCGCCCCCAGCTCCTCCACCATCTTC
Source organism: Dehalococcoidia bacterium (assembly GCA_965205495.1). GTDB lineage: Bacteria > Chloroflexota > Dehalococcoidia > Lucifugimonadales > UBA3495 > CATOSK01. The sequence goes on along the minus strand of CBDBHA010000002.1, from coordinate 1,802,560 downwards.
TTGACCAGCCCCCGGGCCTCGGTTTTCTCGCGTTCCGGCACCGAGTCCTCCAGGTCCAGGATCAAAGCGTCGGCGCCATACTGCGGGGCTTTCCGCATCATGTCTTCCCGGTTCCCCGGCACGAACATCACCGACCGCAACGGTTTGGCTCTAAACCTCATAACCCAATCTCCGGAAAAACTTCGCCCAGCATCCTTCGTTACCCATCGGACCACCGGAAACGGCTGTACAACCCGTGGGTGCCGCTGCTGTTCCACTTCATCCCGTGGTCGTCCAACTTGACCTGGGAACTGGCGATTATGTGCTCCGGCCCGTGGAGCAGGTTGAAAAGGTTGCTGATGGTAACCTCCCCCTCCCGGTCCGCTCCCCGGACCGCCTCCACCTACAGCGACGCCAGCCCCCGCGCTTCCAACTCCCTCCGCCGTTCGCTCTTCTCAAACCGGAATGCCGCCGTTTGCACCCTGGCAACCTTCCCGCCGGTATAGAACTGCGCGATCTTGCTCCACGGCCCGCCAACTTCCCCGGTCAGGATTTGCCGGAGCCCAACCAACTGCTCCGGTGCAGCTTGGTCGTCCAGGTAGACCAACGCGGTCCAATTCCCGTCAAACATGCTCGGACCGGGACACGAAACCAAGACCATCCCGTTCAACCCAGCCAGGGAAAGACCCCCAATTTCGCCCGTTTCAATGTGGATTCCCCAGGCGTTTTCGCAGGTCTCGTTGGTGCTCTTTTGCCGGAAATTCAGGTGGCAGGGGCAGACGATAGCGCAGTTGCACCCCTCGAAAAGGTCTCCTTCGGCCCACCAATTGACCTCAGACATGAACCGCCCTCGCCCCTCGCCGTCTTTAGATGACCTCGTCCGCCCGCAGTTGACCCACCTTCCCCGAGTCGAAGTTGAGCAGCTTCCCGTAAATCTCTTCGTTGTGCATCCCCAACGTCGGCGCTCCCGCCATCTCCGGCAGCGGCCCATCGGAAAACACCACCGGCCAGCCTGAGGCTATTCCCCCCGGCACCGGCTCTTCCATCCCACTGTGCCGCATCGGCAGTAACGTTCCCCGTTTATAGAAATGCTCGTCGGCCAGAATCTCTGGAACGGCCCGCACCGGTCCGCAGGGCACGTCCCCCTCCTCCAGCTTCCGCAACGCCTCCGACCGGGTCAGCTTGCCCACCCTTAGCTGGATTTCCTTCCTGGCCTCCACCACGTTCCGCGCCCGGCCGGTGTAGCTGTCAAACCGGGGGTCCTCCATCAGTTCGGTAGCGTCCAAGGCCACGCACAGCCGCCGCCATTGGTCGTCGCTGGCCGCCGTTAGAATGATGTCCGCGTCCTGGGTGTGGTACAAACCCGTGGGCCCGCCCCGGCTGATGTTGCCCGTCCGCAGCGGTGTTCCCGCCGCCACGTCCTCTTCCAGGTTCTCCATGAACATCAGCGCCGCCAGCGTATCCATCATCGAAACGTCCAGGTACTGCCCTTTTCCGGTCCGGTCCCGGTGCCGCAGAGCCCCCATTATGGAATATGCGGCGAACAGCGGCGTCACCAGGTCCCCGATGTAAAACCCCACCTTGGTCGGCGGCCCCTCGGCGTCTCCGTTAATGTCCATCAACCCGCTCATCCCCTGAATTTGGGGATCATGGGCCGGCTTGGCGGCGTAGGGACCGGTCTGGCCGTAACCGGCAATGGAGCAGTAGATGATTTTCGGGTTCACCGCCGCAACGTCGTCATAGCCCAACCCCAGCCTCCGCAGCGACCCTGGGGCCAGGTTCTCCAATACAATGTCCGACTGCTTCGCCATCTCCAGAAACATCTCCTTGCCCTGGGGATGCCTTAAATTCAACGTAACGCTCTTCACACCCTGGGTCCGCTTCAAGAAACGGGTCGCCAGGTCCTGGTCGGTCTGGGGCGTGGTGTTAATGCCCTTGGGCCCGGCAAATGGGCCGTTGCCCCGCACCGGGTCACCCTTGCCGGGCAGTTCCACCTTGATAACCTCCGCCCCCATTCTGGCCAGGTTCATGCTCAGGTAGGGGCCCGCCAGAAAAACCGTTACCGCCAGTACTCGCACGTCTTCCAAAGGTTGCATGGCATCCCTCGCCTTCCGTTCTAAACAAGTAACGCCCATAATCCCGAACGCCGCCCCCAGTATACAATGCCCACTCCACCCCCCGCTCTAGGTCGTTCCGACCGCCCCTACCGGTCATTCCGAACCGCAGGGAGGAATCTCAAAATCCCTGCCCAAAACCACCCCCAACCCTTCACGGTGACCCCACCCCCAAAATTCACTGACACTTCCCCCTTGCCACTTCCGGTGACAACACCCTACCATAATATCTATCAACCATCCCAACCAAAAAGTTTTGCGCAGCTTTCCCAAAAGCGGGTCTCCCGCCCAAAACCCTGAACAAAACCCAAAAACCGAAACAACCAACCCAATGTCCCAAACTGTCCCAACAAGCAACAATTCTCACTCCGCCTATCCACCCAAAACCCGGAGGAACCCCGAAAATGACCGGATTCCCCGCCATCCCAACCGCGTCCGCGCCCCGAAACGCAAACTGCACCGCCGCTACACCGAATATTTCGCTGCCCGAGAGGTAAACCAACTCTGTGAGGAATGGGCCGACGCCAAACACCAACATAAGCCCCTCCCCGACGCCCACGCCTTCATCCAAAGGGTAACCGACGCCAGCCTCCACCATCTCTACTTCACCGCCGCCTTCAGCTACCTGGACTTCTGCCGCCTACGGAAAGAAGAGCCAGAACACAAGCCCCTCCTGGACGCCCTACTCCCCTGGCTTGAAAGCCCCTGCATTTACTAACCCAAGAAATGTCCCAGCACCTCGAAAACTAAAAACCCCCAATCGTCGTTCCGGCTCAAAGCCGGAATGACGGATGTTGTATCGGGATAACCCTTTAACCCTGAACAGTTACGACCACTCCAGTCCATGCCTAGTGAGCCCGTCAAACCGTGAACGGACTACTCTGGATGAGATTGCTCACAACCGGGGAACACCAAAACGAACGAAGCCCTTCCCCGCATAGTTTTGGGGTTGATATGTAGATATCAACATGATTACATTACATGTAATGCCGAGGCGAGAGTACGGTGATATGTATGGCGACGGATGACATTAGTGTCAAGGACCAACCGGAATCTACTCAGGCTGGAGATAAGCCCGGGGCAAGGGAAACCCTCGGGGATGTTGGCCGGGCCGTTAGCGACGTTGCCGCAAAAGGCATCGTGGCAGCGGGTTTAGGACCCCCGGGTATTGTTGGGTTGTCAATCTTCGAAGCCATCAAGGCAATCCGGAACACCCGCAGTTCGGTCGTAATGGCCAGGGTTAGCAAAGAGGACTTACAGAGGCTGGATGACCTCGTGGACTGTGGGTTGGTTAACAGCAGGTCGGAAGCCGCGGCGTTTCTCATTGCTGAAGGAATCAAGGTAAGGGCCGAGTTGTTCGAGAAGATACAAGAGCATTCCCAATTGATCAGGAACGCCCGTGAGGAAATCAGGCGCTTCTTGGGTGAAGAGCCAAGCTAGGCGTCAGCCGAACCCCGGGCCGGTGTTCGTTAAAGCGCTGGGCTGTAGAATAAGCCGCAGTCAACAAATTCGGGAGGGCAAAGTATGTGGTAAGTAGTAGCCGAGGAAGATTTTCGCTGTACGGAGTGCGGCCACGAAATAAACGCCGGGACGGATTGCCTGTCGCAAATGCCCGAAATCATGCCGGAGCATTTTCGTCGGGGAAAATACGAAAATTTCTGTATCAATTGTGCCCAATGTGCCGCGTGCGGCCCGCCATGTTATATCAGGTGGCTTGCCCATGGGGTCACGCCGACGGAGGTTAAAGAGGCAACAAGCTGTGCTTATTGTGGCGAATGTATACCCAAAGGCACGCGTACCACAATCCAGGAGTTCTATGCATGGCCTGCACCCTTAACAGGGTCAGAAGATGAAAGGGTAACGGCCGATAGAGGTGGTGTTTTTAGCCGGGTTAGGACGCCCGGACTCGGGATACCAGGGGCTGACGTTGTCAAGCGGGTGCAGACTGGCGCATGGCACAATCTCAACCATGAAACACAGCGACGTTTTCAACGTGCCGGGCTAGGTCGCGGCCTCGGAACCCGTACCGCTGCACAGGCGCAGCAATTCTACCAGACCAGTGTACCGGTCGCCGTCCAAAATCAGGGCGAGAAGGCCATTCTGAAATTCATTAAAGGCAAGGACGCCAGTCACGTATGCTCCGTTTCCAAGATGCCCGACATGGCCAAGACGTCAGACAATGTCGTCTGGGAGAGCATCAAAAAGAACCGGGCCCGACGCGGCAGCAACATGACCTCCACTGAACTCGCCGCCGTTAAGTCCGTTAACCGACGCGCGGCATTTGGTGCCGCTGCCAAAGGCGCTACTAAAGGTGGAGTTGTTGCCGCTGCCAAAGGCGCTGCTAAAGGTGGAGTTGTTGCCGCTGCCATGGAAGCCCCTGTCTCAGGGCTGGAAAACTTCTTTCACTGGAGGCGTGGGCGCAAGTCTGGTCGGCAGGCGGCAGGAGATGCAGCTAAGAATACAGCGGGCGCGGGTGCTGTTGGCGTTGGTACCACTGTTGCGGTGGCGGGCGTGGCGAAGGGTGCGGCTTTGGTCGGGATTCCTCCGGCTTTAGGACCTGCGGGACCCGTACTTGCCGGCGCGGGTATAGTGCTGATGGGTGGCACAGTCGCCTATCGCCTAATCAAGGCTGCCAAATGGGACCTGCCTCTTGACGAGTACCGTCTTTTTTTCTGCAAAGATACCGACTGCAAAACCAAGTTTGCGTGGGATGTAACCAGCGGCGCCCCGAGGAAAGACCGTCGGCGCCCCACTTGGCTTGTTGCTCTCGCGTTGGCGAGCCTGACAGTGGCCGTGATAGCCATTGGCACTTCGTTTTTCTGATTCAATCCTTCGGCGTCAGCCCTAAAGGCCGGTACACTCGCAGGGCCTTTCGGTTGTCCATCCGTAAAGTGGGGAAACCGGGGGGCAAACCGCCTGGTGGCGATGAAGGTTAGGTTCTTCACCTTCACCCAACTCCCGGTTAGATTGATTTCCTGCCCTTGTGTTACAATCCCCTCCAAATCCCAGTGATTCCCTCCAACAGCATCCCACACCCAAAAACGAGGTGATTGGTTATGGCCAATATCGTTTTGTCCAACACTGAATATAACGTGGTCGGCACCCGTCCCATCCGTCACGACGGCGCGGACAAGGTTACCGGCCGGGCCAAATACGGCGGCGACTTCCAGATGACCGGCCTCCTTCACGGCTCGGTCCTCCGCAGTCCCCACGCCCACGCCCGCATCAAGTCCATCGACACCGGCAAGGCCGAAGGCTATCCCGGGGTCAAGGCGGTGGTCACCGTCAAAGACCTGCCCATCTCCCAGATGGAAAACCCCGACCAGGGTATGCGCTTCGCCAGCGACAACGTGCTGGCCCGGGACAAAGTCCTCTATAGAGGCCATCCCGTCGCTGCCGTCGCCGCCGCCAATCCCCACGTCGCCGAAGCTGCGGTGGCCCTGATCGAAGTGGAATACGAGGTCCTCCCGTCGGTTACCACGGTCCAGGCCGCCATGGCCGGCGGCGCTCCCCTGCTTCACGAAGAAATGACCACCAACGAGCTGGGCGAAGACAGCGACAAGCACAGCAATATCGCCACCCATTTCAGCTATGAGTTGGGCGACCTGGAAGCCGGTTTTGCCGCCGCCGACGTAATCGTCGAACGCGAGTTCAATACCACCACCGTTCACCAGGGCTACATCGAGCCCCAAAACGCTTCCGCTCTCTGGAACGCCGACGGCCAACTGAAGGTCTGGACCAGCACCCAGGGTTCCTTCTCCGCCCGCGAGTCCCTCGCCAAGGTTCTGGACATGCCGGTTTCCAAGATCACCGTTGTCCCCATGGAAATTGGCGGCGGTTTCGGCGGGAAAATTCCCATATACCTGGAACCCCTGGCCGCCGTTCTCTCCAAGAAGTCGGGACAAGCCGTCAAACTGCTCATGTCCCGCATCGACGTTTTCGAAAGCACCGGCCCCACCTCCGGTTCCTGGATGAAGATTAAGATGGGCGCCACCAACGACGGCAAGATTACCGCCGCCGAAGCCACCCTGGCCATGGAGGCCGGCGCCTTCCCCGGTTCTCCCGTCACCATGGGCGCCCAGTGTATCTTCGCGCCCTACGACGTTGAAAACGTCCGCTCCCAGGGTTACGACGTGGTCGACAACAAGGCCAAGGTCGCGCCTTACCGCGCCCCCGGCGCCCCCATCGCTGCCTTCGGCGGCGAGCAGGTGGTCGACGAACTAAGCCGCCGCCTGGGAATCGACCCGCTGGAATTCCGCCTCCGCAACGCCGCTAAGGAAGGCACCCGCCGCGTCGACGGCCCGGTCTACCCCCGCATCGGCAACGTTGAAGTCGTCGAAGCCGCCCGCAACACCGACCATTACAACACCCCCCTGACCGGCCCCAACCGGGGACGGGGCGTCGCTTCCGGCTTCTGGTTCAACATCGGTATGCCCTCCAGTTGCAGCATCGGCGTCAACCCCGACGGGACCATCATCTTGGTGGAGGGTTCCACCGACATCGGCGGCACCCGCGCCTCCATCGCCATGCAGGCCGCCGAGGTCCTGGGCATCCCCGCCGAAGATGTCCACCCCAGCGTCGCCGACACCGACTCCGTGGGCTACACTTTCCTCACCGGCGGCAGCCGGGTCACCTTCGCCAGCGGCTGGGCCGCCTACGAATGTGCCCAGGACATCAAGCAGAAGATGATTGACCGGGCCTCCACCATCTGGGACGTCTCCGCTGACGACGTGGAACTGGTCGACGGCGTTTTCCAGCACAAGTCCGAACCCGAACTCCGCATTTCCTTCAAGGAACTGGCCGGCCAACTCAACCGCACCGGCGGACCCGTTTCCAGCCAGGTCAGCGTCGACCCCAAGGGCGCCGGCGGTGCCTTCAGCACCCATATCGCCGATGTAGAGGTCGACCCCGACACCGGCAAGGTCACCGTCCTTCGCTTCTCCGCCGTCCAGGACGCGGGCAAGGCAGTCCACCCCAGCTACGTGGAAGGCCAGATGCAGGGCGGCGTCGTCCAAGGTATCGGCTGGGCCCTCAACGAAGAGTATTTCATGAACGATCAGGGCACCATGGTCAACTCCAGCTTCCTGGACTACCGGATGCCCACCAGCCTGGACCTGCCCATGATTGAGACCGTCATCGTCGAAGTGGCCAACCCCGGCCATCCCTTCGGCGTCCGAGGCGTCGGCGAGGTGCCCATAGTTCCCCCAATGGCAGCGGTTGCCAACGCCATTCACGACGCTATCGGCACCCGCATGGAGCGTCTCCCCATGTCCCCGGGCGCCATCCTGGAAGCTTTGTGGGAGAAGGACGGCGGCTCCTCTCAACTCCAAGCCGCCGATAATTAACCCGTAAACCCGCGCTTTAAACCCTCACCCCTGGACCGGACTCAAGCGGTGGGGGTGAGGGTTTCAGGACAATTGCAAAGCCCCTCCAAACACCCATCGTCATTCCCGTGCAGGCGGGAATCCAGGTCCTACCCTTCCTGGCAAGCGTCCATTTCCCTCAGAATTACATCACATCGCAATCGTCCTGGTGAGGATTTCTCTTGTACCCGGAATGTCCCCTAAATCCACTCTACGTTGGAGGAATTGTCATGGCCCGTGTACCCTTAATGACCCGCGAAACCATCGGCCCGGATGGTCAGGCCGCCTGGGACGAAATCGAAAGCACCCGGGGCGGGGTAGCCCGCAACTATTCCGCCATCCTCAACAACCCGGAAGCCGCCCGCAACTTTGCCGCTTTCGGTGGTTACGTCCGGTTCGAGACCCCCTTGGACCCCCGGGTCAAGGCCCTGGCCATCCTCACCGCAGCCCGCGAAGCCTGTGGGCACTACGTCTGGACCGTTAACCAGCGGGCCTCCAAGGAAGCGAATCTGGAGGACGACGTTATCGCCGCCATCCACGAGTACCGCGCTCCCGCCGGGTTGTCACCCTCCGATGGCGCGGTGGTCCAATTCGTCCTGGAACTCCTCCGGCAGCACCGGGTTTCCGACGCCAGCTTCGATGCCCTGCGCGCCCAGATTGGCGACGCCGCCATTGTCGACGTCCTGGTGGTGGTGGCCTACTACCACGGCCTGGCCCATACACTCCAAGCCCTGGATGTCGAGCTTCCCGACGGCGTAGCCGACGCCCTGACCTACTAGGCCGGGCGAAGGTTTTAGGCAAAAAAGGAGCGGCCGGCCTCCGAAGAGGGGGGTCGCTGAGGGAGCGTCCCACTGCCGGTCGCTGATGCCCCGATTTTACTCCAACGCCATCCACCAGGTCAACCGGAGTTCCCGGCGAATCAGGACGAACACCTGCCGTCATTCCCGCGCAGGCGGGAATCCAGGTTGGACCATGGCTGGCAAGTGTCCCTTTTCCTCACAAAAACATCACTTTGCAATCGTCCTGCCCGGTGAACCGAGGCCCCCTCCGCTGGGAATTGATGGCGGAACAACTTGGGACCAATCTTAGGGAGGGTAAAAATGGCAGACTATATCTACCTGGTTCAGATGGATATCCCCGCCGACAAAGAGGAAGAGTTCAACCGGGTCTACGACACCCAGCACGTCCCAAATATCTGCAACGCCCCCGGCGTCCATTCCTGCACTCGCTACAAGCTGGTGTCCGCCGACGTGGAAGGCGTGGCCCGCTACGCCGCCATCTACGAGGTTGACTCGCCGGACATCCCCTTTAGCGAAGGTTGGCTAGCCGAGTCGGAAAAAGGGGACTGGCCCGGCGAAATCAGGCCCCACACCACCAACCGCACCCACATCGTATTCAAGAAGACCCCTTAACCGCCATTACCCCAGGCCAATTGCAAAATCCCTACGAACACCTATCGTCATTCCCGCGAAGGCGGCAATCCAGGTCGTACCCGGCCTGGCAAGCGTCCTGAATCCCCCGGCCCGGGGTTGGATCCGGTGCCTTCCTAAAAACTAACCGGCTGCCACGCAGGTGATGGTCTTCAAGACCCCGCGTACACCCTGCACCTGCCCGGTAACCGTTTCGGCTACCGTAGTCATGTCGGCGGCTTCAACGCAGGCGATAACGTCGTGGGGCCCGGTTATGACATCGGCGAACCGGACCCCGGGTATCCCCCGCAGCGCTTCCGCCACCTGGGTTGTCCGGCCCACCTGGACCTCAATCAGGATGAAGGCTTTGGCTGCCACCGTCGTCCCTCCCTAAACCGCCGCTTTTCCCTAGTCCGGTATCCCCGCGGTGGAAGTAACCTCCACCAGGTTGTCCTCCGCCCCAAACTCAACGATTATCGCGGTCCGGGCGGGCCGGTTGTCCGGGAAATACTCGGCATAGACCTCGTTAAACCCCGCCAGGTCTTCCTTGCGGGCCAGGTAACAGGTGTTGGTCAGCACGTTGTCTATCGACGTCCCGCACTCCTCCAAAATGGTCTTGATCCGCTCCAGCGTGAAACGGGTCTGCTCTTCAATCCCCACCCCCACCTCTCCGGTGGTGGGATGCCTGCCGGTGCAGCCTTGGACAAAGACCATATTCCCGAACCGGGTCGCTTGCGAAAGAAGGCCCCTCCCCGGGGATAGGGCCGCCGAGTTTATCGCTTCTTTTCGTGCCATTATCGTCCTTTTGACGTTGGATTACATCAAAAACGGGGCCGCCTCCTACCGGACCGGCCAGACGCCGCCCAGTTTTTTAGTGGCTGAATTATAACCGCTGACGCACCCCTGTCAAATTGGAGAATCCCCGGACGCCCAACGGCCCGCTTCTTGTTCGGCACCCCCCGCCGTTATCCAAGTTGCACTGGCAGGCCTTCCTATATAGAATGATTCCAAGAATACCCAGTTCGGACCGGTCCCGCTGGGAACCGCCAACGGGTGCCCCCGGTTCGCGGCCCTTTTGCGGCAACGAATATCCTGCTTTGGGAGGGGAAATTAGCTATGCCCAGCATCGACCCCAAGAACATTCGCAACGTGGCCCTCTTGTCCCACAGCGGGGCCGGCAAAACTTCGCTGTGTGAGGCCCTGCTCTTCAACGCTAAAGCTACCACCCGCATCGGCGCCATCGAGGACGGCAACACCGTCTCCGACTACGAACCCGAAGAGATTAAGCGCCGCGGCAGCATCCAGACCACCCTCGTCGCCTGCGCCACTGGCAACCGCAAGGTTAACTTCCTCGATACCCCGGGCTACGATGACTTCGTCGGCGAAGTTGTCGCCGGTCTTCGCGTAGCCGAATCCGCCGTTATCGTCGTCCCGGCCCCTTCCGGCGTCGACGTGGGAACCGAGCGGTCCTGGGAACTGTCGGGCAACGCCGGACTTCCCCGCGTCTTCCTGGTCAACAAGATGGACCGCGAAAACGCCAGCTTCTCCCGCACCGTCGCCGACATCCAAGGCACCTTCGGCAGTCAGTGCGTTCCCTTCCAACTCCCCTTGGGCGACGCCCAGGAATTCAAGGGCGTCATCAGCGTGGTCCATCCCCCCGCGGAAATCCCCGCCGAGATTGCCGATGAGTTTGAACTCGCCCGCGAACGGCTGATCGAAGCCGTCGCCGAGGCCGACGAAGTCCTGGCCGACAAGTTCCTGGAAGGCGAGGACTTGACCGACGCCGAAGTGGTGGCCGGTGCTTCCGCCGCCATCGCCAGCGGCGACTTGATTCCCATCCTCGCCAGCTCCGCCACCCAGAACGTGGGTGTGGAAGAGTTCCTGGAGATGATGTACGAATTTCTGCCCTCTCCCGGAGACGGCGTTAAGCCCGCCATGCGGGACGCCTCCGGCAACGACGCCGAGTTCGATGTCGATCCCTCCGCTCCGCTGGCGGCCTTCGTCTTCAAGACCACCGCCGACCCCTTCGTCGGCAAGCTGTCCGTGTTCCGAGTCTTCCGCGGTGCCATCAACAGCAACTCCGAAGTCTGGAACAGCGCCCGCAACCAGTCGGAGCGCATCGGCCAGCTCTACCTCCCCCGGGGCAAGTCCCAGGAAAACATCACTGAAGTCTCCGCCGGCGACATCGGCGCCATCGGAAAGTTGGCCGCCACCGTCACCGGCGACACCCTCTGCACCCGCGACCACCAGGTCTCCTTCGAGCCCATCGAGTTCCCCCGGGGCTTCTACAGCGTTGCCGTTTCCCCCGCTACCAAGGCCGACCTGGATAAGATGTCCACCTCCCTCAGCCGCATCGTCGAAGAAGACCCCACCCTCCGCCTCTCCCGCCAGATCGAGACCAGCGAAATGGTCCTAACCGGTTTCGGGGAAGCCCAAATCGATGTCGCCATCGACAAGATTAAGCGCAAATTCGGCGCCGAACTGGAGACCAAGTTGCCTCGCGTCCCCTACCGGGAGACCATCACCAAGGTCACCCAGTCCGAGTACCGTCACAAAAAGCAGAGCGGCGGCCACGGCCAATACGGCCACGTCCTCCTCCGTCTTGAGCCCATGGACCGCGACCAGGGCTTCCAGTTCGGTTCGGAAATTGTCGGCGGCCGGGTGCCGCGGGAGTACATCCCCTCGGTGGAAAAGGGCATCGTCAAGACTATGGAAGAAGGTATCGTCGCCGGATTTCCCGTGGTCGACATGAAGGCGGTCATCTACGACGGCAGCTACCACGATGTTGACTCCTCTGGAGTCTCCTTCGAAATCGCCAGTTCCCAGGCCTTCAGGAAGGGCATGACCGACGCCAACCCCATCCTTTTGGAACCCATCGTCAAGCTCACCGTGCTGGTCCCCGACGCCTACACCGGCGACGTCATGAGCGACCTCAACACCAAGCGGGGCCGCATTCTGGGCATGACCCCCGAAGAGCGGTTCACCACCATTGAAGCCGAAGTGCCCCACTCCGAAGTCCAACGCTACGCTCAGGACCTGCGCTCCCTGACCCAGGGACGCGGCAGCTATATGTTCCAGTTCGACCACTACGAACCTGTACCCCAAAACATCGAACAGCGCGTGGTCCAGGAAACCAAGCGGGCCAAGGAAGAGGAACGCGCCTAACCCACCCGGTAACCAGCCAGGAATCCAAGAGGGCCCCGATCCAATCGGGGCCCTCTCGCTTTTCTAAAGGGAATTAAATGTAATTCTACCCCAGCCCCAGAGCCGGGTAGGTAAGAGAGGTTATGGACGTTGGAATGTTTTGTCCCTATTGTCAAGTAACGGTTGGAGTAGTAACTATTCAGAATTAATGGGTTAGTTCAACCCAGGAACCGTCATTCCGGCCCCCGAGCCGGAATCCAGGAAACCCCGCGCAATTCGAACGCTGGTCTCTCCCTGACCATTCTGGATTCCGGCTCAAGGCCGGAATGACGGTTTAATGTTGGGATGACTCCCCAAGTCTGAACACTTACACAGGGAAGGAACAAGAGGCCAAGCTGCCATTATTGGTTGAGGAAAGAGCAACAGGACTTTGAATCTGCCTTCAAGCCGGTGGACCGTTTTGTTGTCCGCCTTATTGAGTTGCAGAGTGTACGGGCAGATGTTGTCCAAATAACCTTAACAGTATATGACCGGATCCGCCCGCCAGACCGGCAGATGGTAGTCGAGGATTTTATGCGTGGGCACAGGAAGCCTTGGAATATTTGGGAGAGATAGAAGAAGTTGAAACACCTTTGGATTGCTTGCTGGATAGCAATGTTCCAGATGATGTTGCCGATACGATAGAGCAGTTCGACCGAGTTGTTCCACGGGCAACCAGTTTACTGTTGACGGCCAATCGTGACATGAAGTTGGCCGTTAGAGTAATGCAAGAGCGAATCAATGCAAGGCGGATTAATTTGGAGATGGCCGAATTGGAAAAGCGTCGTTTTCAGAGGTTGGAGAAAGGGCAGTACCGGTCTGCCGAGGAAGTTCGGGATATGGGCAGGCAGATATAAGGTAGTAACAGTAAAAAAGGCGGGCTTTATGCCCGCCCTTCCTTTCAGGGTAGAATTGTATATATTCCTTTCCTAAAACCCCCAACTGGGGCTGTACTCTCCGAACACTTCCCGAAACACCCCCATCATCTCCCCCAGGGTGGCGTACTCCTTCACCGCTTCGAGCAGCGGCGGCATCAGGTTTTCCGACCCCCGCGCCGCCGTCTCCAGGTCCCGCAGCCGTTGGGCCACCTCCCGGTTGTCCCGTGTGCGCCGCACCTCGTTCAACTTTTCTATGTGCCGCCGTTCCCCTTCCACGTCCACCCGCAGCAACGGAATCTCCACCGCCTCGTCGCTGCCGAACTGGTTTACCCCAACGGTGATGCGCTCCCCCCGGTCTTCCTCCTGCTGGCACCGGTAGGCGGCGTCGGCAATCTCCGATTGGAAAAATCCGGTCTTCAATGCCGGTATTACCCCGCCAATGTCCTCTACGCGCCGGAAATACTCGTAAGCCCCGGCTTCCACCTGGTTGGTCAATGTCTCCAGGAAGTAGCTGCCCCCCAACGGGTCGACTATGTCGGCCACCCCGGTTTCATGGGCGATGATTTGTTGGCTGCGCAGCGCCTGCAACGCCGCCTCCTCCGAAGGCAAGGCCCACGCCTCGTCCTTGGAGTTCGTGTGCAGCGACTGGCAACCCCCCAACACCGCCGCCAACGCCTGGAGGGCCACCCGCATTACGTTGTTGTCCGGCTGTTGGGCTGTCAACGCCGCTCCCGAAGTCTGGGCATGGCAACGCATCCACATCGACCGCGGGTTCTCGGCGTGAAACGTCTCCTTCATCTCCCGGGCCCAAATCCGCCGCGCCGCCCGGAACTTGGCAATCTCTTCAAAAAAGTTGTTGTCCACGTTGAAAAAGAAGCTCAAGCGCGGCGCGAAGTCGTCCATCGCCAACCCCCGGTCCAGGCAATGCCGCACGTATTCAAACCCGTCGTCCAGGGTGAACGCCAGCTCTTGGACTCCGGTGGCCCCCGCCTCCCGTATGTGGTACCCGCTGATGCTGATGGGGTTCCAAAGCGGCATGTGCCGCGCCGCGAACTCCACCGTGTCCACCACCAACCGCATCGACGGCTCCGGCGGAAAAATGTACTCGTTTTGCGCCAGGTACTCTTTCAGGATGTCGTTTTGCAGAGTCCCGCCCATCCGGGCCAAAGGGACTCCCTGCTTCTCCGCCACCGCGATATACATGGCCCAGATGATGGCCGCCGGGCTGTTGATGGTCATGGAGGTCGTGACTTCCCCCAGCGGAATCCCGTCGAACAACGTTTCCATATCCGCCAGAGACGAGACTGCCACCCCGCACTTCCCAAACTCCCCGGCCGCCTGGGGCGCGTCGGTATCGTAGCCGTAGAGGGTGGGCATGTCGAAAGCCACGCTCAACCCGTCCTGCCCGTTGCCCAACAGGAACTTGAACCGGGCGTTGGTCTCTTCCGGCAGCCCGTAACCGGCAAACATCCGCATGGTCCAAAGCCGACCCCGGTAGCCGGTGGGGTGGACCCCCCTCAGATACGGATACTCCCCCGGATAGCCCTGCTCCTGCCCCGCCAAATGCGTCGGATTGTAAAGCGGCTCCACCTGGATTTGGGAAGGGGTCTTATACGCGCCTTTCCGTTGCGGCGCAGCCTCGGCCCGCTCCCGCCAACGTTTCGCTTCCCGGGAAAAATTCCTCTCGGGTTCCGGTGGATATGCCGGCAAAACTGCCTCCGTCCTAGTTGGTCAGCCTGACGAAGCGCCGCCGCCCTACCCGCAGGACGTCCCCGGGTTGCAGTTCCCTGGCAGCGCCTTCGTTGATCAACACGTCGCTTTCGCCCGACTCCCGGATAAGCTGTACCGCCCGCTGGTTGATCAGCCGCTTGGCCTCGCCGTTGCTGGAAGCCATCCCCGCCGATACCAACAAGCGGCTTAAAGTTACCCCGCCCTCGATGGTATCTGGGTCCCAGGCGAACTCCGGGATCTCTTCCGGCACACTTCGTTGCTGAATAACCCGCTCAAAGTGGGCTTGCGCCCCGCGCGCCGCTTCCGGATCGTGGAAGGTTGCCGTAACTTCGCTGGCCAACCGTTTTTTGAGTTCCATCGGGTTGACCGCTTCCGATTCGATGGCCTGGGCCATCTCCGCCAATTCCTGCTCCGGAGCGTCCGTCAAGTAATCAAAGTAGGAAACTATCAACGTGTCCGGCAAAGACATGAGCTTCCCGTACATGTCGTTGGGCTCTTCTTCCAACGCCACATAGTTTCCCAGGCTCTTGCTCATCTTTTGGACGCCGTCGGTCCCGACCAATATCGGCATCAGGAAGCATTGCTGGGGTTTTTGCCCCATAATTCCCTGTAACTCCCGCCCCACCAGGAGGTTGAACATCTGGTCCGTGCCCCCAAACTCCACGTCCGACTCTATCGCCACCGAATCGTAAGCTTGCAGCAACGGGTACAACAACTCCGTTATGGCGATGGGCCGGTGTTCCCGGAACCGTAGCGCAAAATCGTCCCGTTCCAAAAATTGGGCCACGGTGAATTTGCTGGTCAACCGGATTACGTCCGCCAGGGTAAACTTGCCAAACCACTGGCTCTGCCACTCAACCTGAGTCCGATCCCGGTCCACCACCTTGAAGAACTGCCGCAGGTAGGACTCGGCGTTGGACACCACTTCTTCGTGGGTCAGCATCGGCCGCGTGGCCGACCGGCCGCTGGGGTCCCCAATCTGCGCCGTCCAGTCCCCCACGATGAGAATGACCTGGTGTCCCAGGTCCTGCAACTGGCGCAGCTTCCGCAGCCCGACCACATGCCCCAGGTGAATATCCGGCCGGCTGGGGTCAAACCCCATCTTCAAGCGGAGCGGTTTCCCCCCTTGCAGCATCTCCACAAACTCGGCGTGAGAGATGATCTCCTTCACTCCCCGGCGCGTGACCTGGTCGATGACAGCCTGGCTAACCAATTCGGACCCCCTGATCTTCGGCCAAGGACTTGCGGGCGTCGGCCACGTCCTGGTTTACCTGGTCTATCAGGGCCTCCACGCTCGCGAAAGCCTCCTGGTCCCGCAGCTTCTCCACGAACTCCACCCCCAGCGTCTTTCCGTACAAGTCTTCGTTGAACTCAAATATGTACGTTTCCACCAACCGCTGGGTCAGCCCAAATGTGGGACGTATCCCAATGCTCGTGGCCGACGGAAGCCGTTGCCCGTTTACTATGGCCCAGGTCGCGTAAATCCCGTCCCCCGGCACCACCATCCCTTCTTTGACCGCAAGATTGGCCGTGGGGAATCCCAATTCCCGCCCTCGCTGGTCGCCCTGCACCACTTCTCCCGACAGGTGAAACTCGCGCCCCAGCAGCTTGTTCCCCGCCGTCAGGTCTCCGTCGGTTATGGTCTGCCTGATCCGGCGGCTGCGCACCGCCGCTCCGTCGATGATCAACGGCTCCACCGTTTCCACCCAGAACCCCAGCTCCTCACCAGTCCGGCGCAAGAACTCTTCATTCCCCTGCCGGTCTTTCCCAAGGGCAAAGTCCGGCCCAATGACCAGCCCCTTCAATTGCAAAACATCCACCAACGCTCGGGTGAAGTCTCCGGCGTCCATTTGCGAAAGGTCCCGGGTGAACTCCAGGGGTATCACCAACTCCACGCCCTGGGCCTTTAGCAGGTCCACCTTGGCTTCCGGCGTGGTGATGTAGTTGACCTGAAAATCGGGCCGCAGGACCGTCGCGGGGTGATTCCTGAAAGTGATGGCCGCCGGCATCCACTCCGGTTGGGCCGCGTCAATCAATCGCCGGAGCAGGTGGCAATGTCCCCGGTGGACACCGTCAAAAACGCCAATGGTCAACACGGTTCCCCGCTCCGGTGCGGCTTCAGCCAACTGCTGGCGAAGGTTCATCCTGACGTCGTTCCTCGTCGCAAAATTCTGGCGTTATTGTAATAGCTGGCCCTTCAATAGGGAAGTTGACCCTCGCCCCCGTAGGTGTTCGGAATTGATGAGTGATCCTGACATTAAACCGTCATTCCGGCCTTGAGCCGGAACCCAGAAGGGTTGAGGAGAAGCCGGCGATTGAATTGCACGGTATGGGGTTTTTTGATTGTTGTTGGGGAGTGCGGCCTTTTGGTTGTCCCCCGCCCCTAACCTGTCATTCCGAACCGTAGGGAGGAATCTAAACTTCACCCCCCAGGTTGCCCAAATCGCCGCTTCCATTTTGGACATCCCCATCCCCGCCCTAGTATATTGAGACCGGCAACCCGGTGTACCGGCGCCGGCCTACTGGCCCTGCGCCCAAATTGCCCAAAATCCACCACCGTTTCCGCTAGAACTCGGTTGCAGCCCCAGGAGTATAATGCGCCCCAAATCCTCAATGCGGGTGGTCGGCGGTCAGGTGAAAGGAAGACGATTACAAGGTGCCATCGCTCCCGGAGCGCGTCCCACCACCGAGCGGGTGCGGGCGGCGATCTTCAATATCCTCCTTCCCAACTCCTACCTGGATAAGAAGTCGTTGGACCTTTTCGCCGGCTCCGGCAGCCTGGGGATCGAAGCCTTGAGTCGAGGTGCGGCGTGGGCCGATTTTGTGGAACGGGACCGGCAGCAATGCGGCGTAATTCGCTCCAACCTGGAAAACACCGGTTTCACAAACCAAGCCAAAGTCCACCACGCGGACGCGGCCAGGATCGTTAGCTCTTTGCCCGGTCCCTACCAGTTGGTTATGTTGGACCCGCCCTATCGGTTGCAGAACTTGGGAGAGATTCTCGAAATGATAGCCTTGGCCCCAGGGTTGGTAGACGACGAAGGAATCGTGGTGATTGGACACTCCAGACACCAGGACCTCCTTCCCAGTTATGGTCCTCTGTTCCTTGAATCTCACCGCCGTTACGGGGATAACGTGGTGGAGTTTTACGTCAGGAGGCAAGGGTGGTAACCGCCATTTACCCAGGGACTTTCGATCCCGTGACCATGGGTCACCTGGACATCACCACCAGGGCATCGGCCCTCTTTGAACGGGTCATCGTGGCAGTCTACGCGACCCCGTCCAAGAACCTTTTGTTCACTACCGAAGAGCGTCTCGACCTCTTCCGGAATTCCATCCAACACCTGCCCAACGTCGAAGTGCAAGAGTTCAACGGCTTGGTGGTCCGGTTCGCCCAGGAAGTCGATGCCGCCGTCATCGTCCGGGGCCTCCGCAGCGGCTCCGACTTCGAGTACGAGTTCGAGATGGCCTCCATGAACCGCCATCTGGACCCCGGCGTCGACATGGTCTCTTTCATGACCTCCCAGGACTATATGTTCGTAAGCTCCACCCTGCTTAAAGAAGTTGCCCGTTTATGTGGGGACGTCACCGGCATGGTGCCTCCCCACGTCAGGGACGCGTTATATTCCAAATTTGGCTTACCGGTCCCCAATAACTGACTAACCGGAAAGGGAGGACATCATCGATATTATTAACGTTGTTGACCGTTTGGAGACCCTGGTCAAAACCAGCAAGACCATGCCCGTGACCGGCGCCCTCATGCTGGATAAAACCAAGGTCATGGAACTGGTCGATCAGCTCCGGCTCCATATCCCCCAGGAAGTGAAGAACGCCGAAGAAGTATTAGTCCAGAAAGACCAAATCATTAACAACGCCATGGTCGAGGCCAGACGCGCCAAGGCCAAGGCCGAGGACGAGTTCCGCGAAAGGCTCAACCAGAGCGAGCTCCACAAACGCGCTGACGATATGCTCAAGGAAGCCGAGCGCCGGGCCGCCCGCCTGATCGAACAGGCCGATGCCGAGTGCGAATCCAAGCGCATGGAAGCCGACGCCTACGCTCTCCGGTCCCTGCGGGCCTTCGAACGCGAACTCCAAAGCCTTAACGGCTCCGTCCGCAAGGGCATTGATATGCTGGCCGGCAACGCCTTGGTCAGCAGCTCCTCCATGGCCCTCCTAGGCTCCGAAGACGACTAACCATCCCCCCCCGCAAGGAGGCAGCCCAACGCTCTCCCCCCTGGGGTTGGGCTGCCTCCTCTTCCACCCCCGGCTCCCCACCCCGCGAAGACGCCCCGTTGGCCCGCCGTGGGGGACCCTTCGTCGTACACCTGCGCGGCACAGCGCCCACCGCCGTTGGTTCCCCAAGCAAGCCTTCTTTTCAGTAAGTTCTGTCCCCTCCACGTCTCCCAAAAAACCCCTGTTTTGGGTTGACACAGGTTTTCCTCTGAGCATACACTTTCGGATGCCGTCACGAAGCGAAGGGAGGTAGTCAGATGCTGGAAATGAACGTCGACAGCATACGGGTCAGTCCGATGAACTACCAACGCGTGGTTATCCTCAAAGAGAAGGACTCCGACCGGTACCTCCCAATCTGGATCGGCCCGGCGGAAGCCGACGCCATCGCCGTTAAACTTCAGGACCTCAGCGTTCCCCGCCCCCTGACCCACGACCTGCTCCGCACCGTCATAGATACCCTCGGTGGCCAGGTCAAACACATCCTGGTCAACGACCTCCAAAACGATACTTTCTACGCCAAAATCGTCATCCAGCTTAACGGCGACGACAAGGAAATTGACTCGCGCCCCAGCGACGCCATGGCCCTGGCCGTCCGCTCCCAAGTCCCTATCTTCGCCGAAGAAGCCGTCATGGAAAAAGCCGGCATCTTGCTGGATAAGGACACCGGAAAGCCCATCGTCCCCGAGCGCCCAGGCCGGCCCGAAGCCGCCCCCGTCGACGAGGAAGAACTCCGCCGAATGTCCGCTTTCACCGACTTCATCAACGACCTGGACTTGGAGGACTTCGGCAAGCAGCAGACCGAAGGGGCATGACCCATCGCCCACCAGGTTTTGTCTCTATTCCGCGCCCCAGCCCCCTACCGGCTGGGGTGTTTTCGTAAACGCATTGTTAGTTTCCGGCCACCAAGGGTTAAATTGACTTTTAAAAACGCTGGTGATAATATTCACGAGGTTTCGTGAAGGGCGCCCCCTGGTGGTCGGTTGCCCTGCGTCTCACCGGCCTGGGCTGGTACGTGGCCGCCTGCGTGGTTATCGGAGTGGCCGGAGGTGTATGGCTCGACCGGCTCTTCGGATCCAAAGCCTTGTTTACCCTGCTGGGTACGGTTTTGGGCAGCGTCGCGGCCTTTTGGGGCGTATATAAAATGGTACTGCCGGTCCTCTACGGAACTAACCGGCAGGAAACGAGCGGAAAGAGGAGGGACCCCTAGTGCTGGCGAACCCCGCGGCTAAAAGGCTGCTTTTGGTGGTCGGTCTGGTTCTGGCGGTCCTCTTGGTGGTCGGCTTGGTCCGGGGCGCGATCGGTTCCGCCATTTTTGGGGCCGAAAGTTTTGTTCCTCAGCCGGAAATCCACCTGCCCCCCCAACCCATCTTCCCCGCCGCTTCCCGTGAAAAGCACCTGGGCCTCGCCTATGACAACGGCAAAGAAGCCGCCGACGGCCATGCCCCGGACCCCCATGCCGCCGAGGGCGAGGAAGAGCACCACTCAACGCCCCTGGGCATCACCGAATTCGCCGTCACCAACACCATGCTCTCCGCATGGATCGTCACCATCGTTATCATCCTGTTCTTTGTCGTCGGCGCGGGCAAGAAGTCCCTCGTCCCCGGCCGGTTCCAAAGCATAATCGAAACCCTCTTTGAAGCCATTATCAACTTCTCCTCCGGTGTGCTGGGCCAGGAAATGGCCCGCAAGGCTTTCCCCATCGTCGCCACCATCTTTTTCTTCGTTCTCTTCAACGCCTGGCTGGGGCTCCTTCCCTTTTACCAGTTCCTGGGTTTCACCGAAAGCGGCGACAACCTGATTAAAGTCCACTTGCTGCGGCCCGCGGGCACCGACTTGAACATGCCCCTGGCCCTAGCCCTGGTCTCCTTCGTCTTGGTAGAGTTTTGGGGCTTCAAGGCCCACGGCTTCGGCTACCTCAAGAAGTTCTTCGCCTTCGGCAGCATCTTGAGGAAAGGTCTGTTCCAGGGCCTAATCGACGTCTTTGTTGGAATCTTGGAGCTGTTGAGCGAGCTGATCCGCGTGGTCAGCTTCACCTTCCGGTTGTTCGGCAACATGACCGCCGGCGAAATCCTGGTGGTCATGATTACTTTCCTGGTCCCCCTGGTCGCCACCAACTTCGTTTACGGGTTGGAGTTGCTGGTGGGGCTGATTCAATCGGTGATTTTCGCCGGTTTGACCCTGGTGTTCCTGTCGGTGGCCGTCAGCCACGAAGAACACTAAGCTAAATACAGAAACGGTTTAATACATAGGAGGGCTTGGCACTTATGGATATGGTTCTTTTGCAGGCGTTGGATGGAACGGCGGCCAAACTGCTGGCTGCGGGCCTAGCTATCGGCCTTGGCGTCGTCGGCCCCGGCATTGGCATCGGAATCCTCGGCGCCGGTGCGATGAACGCCATCGGCCGCAACCCCGAGGCGGCGGGTACCATCACCACCAACATGATTTTGGCCATCGCGTTCGCTGAGGCCCTGGGCATTTACGCCTTGATCGTGTCGGTAATCCTGCTATTCGTAGTACAGATTTAGGTCGACCGGACCCGAAGGCTTTGAGGGGTAACAGTGACACAATTAGGAGTTAACCTGCCCACCCTGGTGGTGTACATCATTAACTTCGCCATCTTGTTGGGCATACTCTACGTCTTCGCTTATAAACCCTTGCTTCGCGCCATGGACCAACGCTCCGAGCGTATCCGGGAAAGTCTGGCTGCCGCCGACCGCGCGCGGGATGAGGCCGCCAATTCCCAGGCAGCCGTCGCCGAGCAGCTCAACGAGGCCCGCCGCGAGGGACAACGCCTTCTCGACCAGGCCCGCGAAGCCGCCGAGCGTTACCGCGAAGAGGAAATGGGCCGCTCCCGCCAGGATGCCGAAGCATTCGTGGAACGGGCCCGCGCCGACATCCAAAGGGAACGCGACACCGCCATCGACGAGGTCCGTGCCGGTTTTGGCGACTTGGCCATAACCGCCGCCGAGCGGGTCATCCGCCGCTCCGTCGACCGCCAGGCCCACCAGGAGCTTATCGCTCAGGTCCTGGAAGAAAATAGCGGCGCCGTGGGCCGGGGTTCTTAACCCATGCCTAGAGGCGCATCCGGCCAACGCTACGCCCAGGCCATCTTTGAATTGGCCGTCGCTCAAGGCCAATTGGAACCTTGGGCCGACCAATTGGCCTTCGCCGGTCAGGTCGTCCAGGACGACGAGTTCCGCGCCTTCCTGGGTCACGCCGAAGTCCCCTTGGAGCGCAAGACCGCCGCAGTGGACGCGGTGCTCCAGGACGTGAACCCTCTGGTTAAAAACCTGGTGTCCCTGCTGGTTTCCCGCGGCGCCGTCCGCGCTTTGGGCAATGTCCATGAAGCCTACGTAACCCTGCTCGACGCCCATCTGGGCCGCCAACGGGTGGAGGTCACCTCCGCCGTTCCCCTGGATGACCAGGAATTGCAGCGCATTACCCAGTTTGTCGCTGGGTTGACTAACAAAGAAATCGTCGTCTCCACTCGGGTTGATGAAGCCATCTTGGGCGGCATCATCATCCAGATTGGCGACCAACTGCTGGACGGCAGCACCAGGGCCCGGCTGGAGGAACTGCGTAAGCAGATACGCTCCGAAACTGTCCGTCAGGCGCCCTAAACCGGCTAAAGGAGACACCTATGGCAATTAGGGGTCAGGAAATCGTTTCGTTAATCAAGCGCCAAATCGAAGAGTTTGGCGGCGACCTAACCCTCGTCGACGTCGGTACCGTGGTCCAGGTCGGCGACGGTATCGCCAGCATCCAGGGCCTCCAGGGCGTCCGCTCCAACGAGCTTCTGGACTTCGGCAACGACGTCCTCGGCTTGGCCATGAACCTGGAGTCCGACCTCGTGGGCGCGGCCATCCTCGGCGACCCCAACGTGGTCAAAGAAGGCGACCGGGTCCGCTCCACTGGCCAGATTATTGAAGTCCCCGTCGGCGATGCCCTGATCGGCCGCGTCGTCGACCCCTTGGGCCGCCCCCTCGACGGTAAAGGTCCGGTCAACACCACCTCCACCCGGCCGGTCGAGCAGGTTGCCCCCAACGTGGTCGTCCGCAAGTCCGTGGACACTCCGATCCAGACCGGCATTAAGGCCATCGACTCCATGATTCCCATCGGCCGGGGCCAGCGCGAGTTAATCATCGGCGACCGTTCCACCGGCAAGTCCGCCATCGCCATCGACGCCATAATCAACCAAAAGGGCGGCGACCTCATCTGTATTTACGTCGCCATCGGCCAAAAACAGGGCAAGGTGGCCCAGGTGGTGGGCACTCTGGAGGAGAACGACGCTATGGCCCACACCATCGTGGTCAACGCTGGTTCTTCCGACTCCGCCCCCCTCCAGTTCATCGCCCCCTACGCCGGTTGCGCCATGGGCGAGGAGTTCATGGCCCAGGGCAAGGACGTCCTCATCGTTTACGACGACCTGACCAAGCACGCTTGGGCCTACCGCCAAATGTCCCTTCTGCTCCGCCGCCCCGCCGGGCGCGAGGCCTACCCCGGCGACGTTTTCTACCTCCATAGCCGTCTTTTGGAACGCGCCGCCCGCTTGGACGACGACCACGGTGGCGGTTCCCTCACCGCGCTCCCCATCATCGAGACCCAGGCCGGTGACGTCTCCGCGTACATTCCCACCAACGTCATCTCCATCACCGACGGCCAGATTTACCTTGAACCGGAGTTGTTCAACTCCGGCATACGCCCCGCCGTCAACGTGGGTTTGTCCGTCTCCCGCGTCGGTGGCGCCGCCCAAACGCGCGCCGTCCGCCGCGTCGCCGGCCGCCTCCGGTTGGACCTGGCCCAGTACCGGGAACTGGCCTCCTTCGCCCAATTCGGCACCGCCGACCTCGACGCCTCCACCCGCGCCCAACTGGCCCGCGGCCAGCTTTCCACCGAGGTCTTGAAACAGGCCCAGTACCGTCCCTTGAGTTTGGAGAACGAGGTGATTATCCTCTTCGCCGTCAACTCCGGCCTCATGGACGACATCCCGTTGGACCGCTGCGCCGCTTTCGAAGACCAACTCCTGCGCTACGTCTCCACCACCCATCCTGAGCTTACTCAGAATCTGGCGGAAGTCCGCGACGTGACCGAGGAAATCGAAACCGGCCTCACCCAGGCCATCACCGATTTCAAAGCTACTTTCAGCGCCGAAGCCTAATTCCTAGCGCGAGAATATGCCCAGCGTAAGAGACATTAGACGCCGCATCCGCAGCGTCCAAAATACCGGCAAGGTGACCAACGCCATGTCATTGGTTGCCGCCTCCAAGATGCGCCGCGCCCAAAACGCGGTGCTGGAAGGGCGGCCCTACTCCGAGAAAATTCGGGAAGTTATCGCCGACCTCGCCGCCCAGCCCGCCGACGATCCCTCCGCCGTCCATCCCCTGCTTCAGGTCCGCCCCGTTCGCCGCATCGGCGTCGTTGCCATCACCCCCGACCGGGGCCTGGCCGGCGGCCTCCACTCTACGGTCAACCGCCGCGTGGCCCAGTTCATCCTGGCCCAGGACGCGCCCGTTCGCACCGTGGTCGTGGGCCGCAAAGGGCGCGACTTCATGGTCCGCACCGGACAGGACATTCAAGCGGTTTTCACAGACCTCAGCGACCGCCCGGTCCTAACCGACACCAGCCCGGTGTCCGGGATGGTTATCGACTCTTACGAAAACGGTGAGGTGGACGAGGTTTACTTGGTCTACGCCAAGTTCGTTTCCACCATGTCTCAGCAGGCCGTGGTGGAAAAGCTACTTCCCGTCGACCCGGCCCCCCTTTCCGGCGCCCAGCTTTCCGGCTACATCTACGAGCCCGATACCCTCACCGTTCTGGGGGCCTTGCTGCCCCAGTTCGTGGATATGGAAGTCTATCACGCCATGCTCGAGGCCATCGCCAGCGAGCAGTCGGCCCGGATGGTGGCCATGCGGAGCGCCACCGACAACGCCAACTCCTTGGCCGAAGACTTGACCCTGGTTATGAACAAGCTCCGCCAGGACAGTATCACAAACGAACTTTTGGACTTGGTCGGCGGTCAAATCGCCCAGCAAGGTTAATTCGCCCCGGCCCGTTGGGGATAGGGGAATAGCCCCCGTTATGAGGAGGTCTGGGAATGGCAGTAGGGAAAATCGTTCAGGTTATCGGCACCGTGGTCGACGTGGAATTTCCCGCGGACCAACTGCCCAACCTGTTTGACGCCCTGGAAATGGACAATAGCGGCGAGCGGCTGATCCTGGAAGTCCAGCAGCACATCGGCAATAACTGGGTCCGTTGCCTCGCTTTGGGTTCTACCGACGGCCTAGCCCGGGGCGTCGAAGTCAACGATACCGGCTCCAAGGTCTCGGTCCCGGTGGGCCAGGAAACCCTGGGCCGCCTCTTCGACGTAACCGGCACCCCCCTCGATAGCCTGGGTCCGGTGGAGTCCGCCCAGCGTTGGCCCATCCACCGCCCGGCTCCCGCTTTCGAAGAACAGAACTCCACCATTGAACTCCTGGAGACCGGGATCAAGGTCTTCGACCTCATCACCCCCTTCCCCAAGGGCGGCAAGGTCGGCGCATACGGCGGCGCCGGAGTCGGCAAGACCGTCATCATTCAGGAGTTAATCCGAAACATCGGCGCGGTCCACCAGGGTGTGTCGGTGTTCGCCGGGGTGGGTGAACGCTCCCGCGAGGGCAACGACCTCTGGCACGAAATGCAGGAGTCCGGCGTTCTCCAAAGCACCGTGCTGGTGTTCGGTCAGATGAACGAGACCCCCGGCGTCCGCGCCCGTATCGGTCTAACCGGCCTCACCATGGCCGAATATTTCCGGGAAGAAGAACACCAGGACGTGCTCCTCTTCGTCGATAATATCTACCGTTACATCCTGGCCGGCATGGAAGTCTCCGCCCTCCTTGGCCGGATGCCCTCCGCAGTGGGTTACCAGCCTACCCTCAGCACCGAGATGGGAGCCCTCCAGGAAAGGATTACCTCCACCCGCGACGGCTCCATTACCTCCTTCCAGGCTATTTACGTCCCCGCCGACGACTATACCGACCCCGGTATCGTAACAACCTTCGGCCACCTCGACGCCGTCGTTTCCCTGGAACGCTCCCTGGCCTCCCAGGGCCTCTACCCCGCGGTCGACCCCCTGGCCTCCTTCGCCCGCATCCTGGAACCCAGAATCGTCGGCGACGAGCACTACCGAGTCGCCCGTGGCGTCCAACAGGTGCTCCAACGCTACCGGGACCTCCAGGACATCATCGCCATCCTGGGCATTGAAGAGCTCTCCGAAGAAGACCGCATGACCGTCTTCCGGGCCCGCCGCATCCAGCGGTTCTTGACCCAACCCTTCTTCGTGGCCGAAGCCTTCACCAACCAGCCCGGCAAGTACGTGCCCCTGCGGGAAACGGTGCGCGGCTTCGCCGAGATTCTCGACGGCAAGCACGACGACCTCCCTGAACAAGCCTTCTACATGGTCGGCACCATCGACGAGGCCCTGGAAAAGGCCGAGCAAATACAGGCCGCGGTATAGGTCCGGCTCATGCCTCCAATGCTTCTTGAAATAATCACCGCCGAACGGCAGGTCTACTCCGACGAAGTGGACTTGGTCGTAGCCCCCGGCGTTGTGGGAGAACTGGGAATACTGCCTCACCACGCTCCTCTGATGACCGTTCTCCAACCCGGAGAATTGCTGGTTCGCAAGGACGGCGAGGATACTTACATGGTGGTCACCGGCGGCTTCCTGGAAGTTCTGGGCAACAAGGTCACAATCCTAGCCGACGCCGCCGAGCGTTCCGAGGAAATTGACGAAGCCCGCGCCCAAGCCGCCGTGGGAAGGGCCCAGGACCAAATTCGCAACCGGGAGTCCAACGCCCAACTGGAAGAGGCCCTCCGTTCGCTGCGCCGCGCTCAGGTGAGGGTGGTCGTCTCCCGCCGGCGCCGTCCCGGCGTCCCCCGTGGAATGGAACAACCCCCCAGCGCCGCCCCCTAGCTTATTCGCCCTCTGCTCGCCCGTTGGTCAAATAATACGTCATCGACTGCAGGGACAGCACCGGGTCAATGTTCCTGATTCTCACCCCCGGCGGCACCTGCGGCGACGTGGGCGCATAATTCAAAATCGCCCTGACCCCGCTTCCCACCAGGTTGTCGATGACCTCTTGGGTGAACCGGCTCGGCACCGCCACCACCCCAATGCTAATCCCCTGTTCCTTCACCACCCGGTCCAGTTCTTCCATGGGCCGGACGGTCACCCCTTCTACCTCTTGCCCAATCAGTTCCGGGTTGTTGTCCAACGCTGCCACGATGTGAAACCCGTCCGGCGTGAACCCAGGATAGCTCAAGATGGCCCTTCCCAGCCGGCCGACCCCAACCACGGCCACGTTCCATTCGTCGTTCAACCCCAATATCTGCTGCAATTCTTCCAGCAGCCGCCGGATGCTGTAGCCCCGCCCTTGCTTCCCAAAACGCCCAAAATAACTCAGGTCTTTGCGGATTTGCGCCGGGGTTACCTGAAGCTGCTCCCCCAATTGCTGCGAGTTGGCCACCTGAATCCCTTGGTCCAGCAGCTCTTTCAAAATGCGGACATATTGGGGTAGCCTGGTTACCACAACTTCAGGGACCTGATATTGGTCATCCCATTGTGGCGGCTGAATCTGCGCCATCGGCCGATGTGCCTCCTTGTTGGAAGGTAATAGGACGAAGGAAAGACGGAAGGTGGGATGCCGGCAAATTTCGGGTTACCGCATCCCGGCGTAAAAAAGCACTCTTGGTTCTATAATTTATATTGTGGTCATTGGGCAGTCAAGCCCGGCTTCGGTTCACGCCCCGCCGGTCAACCCCAGTCCTCTCGGAGGTCAACATGCACGTCGCTATAAGCCGTCTCGACATACATATCCCCGACTCCCACAGCCTCAAGGAAAAGCGGCAAGTTGCCCGCTCGTTGACCACCCGAATCCGTAACCGTTTCAACGTCGCCGTCGCCGAAGAGCCCAACGACGCCTCCTGGCAGCGGTTGACCTTGGTCCTTTGCTCCGTCAGCAACAACGCCCCCCATTCACAGCAGACCCTCGCCAACGTTTCGGATTTCGTCCAACGAGTCCGCCCCGACCTGGAACTTTTCGACCAGTCCACCGAGGTCCTCTCCGGCGTCTAACCCACCCCTATCTCTGTTCCAAAGACCCCAGAAAGTCCTCCAACGACCGCCAAAACAGCTCTCCCCCCGCCCCGTAGGTGTCGTTGTGTTCCGTGTTTGGTAAAGCGACAAACTTCTTCGGGTGGTTGGCGGCCTCGAACAGCCGCCGCCCAAACTCCAAAGGCACCATCTCGTCCAGGTCGCCGTGCATGATCAGCGTCGGCGCGTTGATTCTGGGCATCAACGCCAACGAGTCGTACCGGTCCCCCGCCAGCAGCGCCGCGAAGGGCAACCCCGACGGTGTCACCTTGGCCATGTCCCGTAACGACGTGAACGGCGCCACCAACACCAGCCCCAACGGCGGGAATTCCGCCGCCGCTCCCACCGCCACCGCCGCTCCCAAGGACCTGCCAAAGTAGACCGCCTTGTCCTGGGAGTAGTCCTCCCTGCTTCGCAAGTACTCCAATGCCGCCCGCGCGTCCCGGTGCGTGTTCTCCACCGACGCCTGCCCTCCGCTGCGCCCGTACCCCCGGTAGTCAAAAATGAACTGCTTAACCCCCAACCGCCGGTGTGTAATCGCCATCTCCTCCACCCGGTGGCCGATGTTGCCCCCGTTGCCGTGGAAAAACACCCAGGTTATATCCCCGGGACCCGGTAAATGCCAACCGTGCAGCCGCACGCCCGTGTCCGTCTCGAAAAAGACCTCTTCGTACTCCAGCCCCGCGTCCGCCGGCGTCACTTCCACCTCCCGCGTCGGGAAGAATACGAACATCCGCTCCAGCGGACCCAGCAAGTTCACCAGTGCCCCACCCGCCAAAACCGCCGCCAACAAAAAAGCGATACACTTGTAGCCCTTGCCCCGCAATCGGTCCCCGCAATCATTGGGCGTTTAGCGGAACCACCGCGGCGCCAGGTTCAGTACCACGGTCAACACTACGCTGATAACCACCATGGCGGCAATGGGTATGAACAAGCTGAATCCCTCCCGTTGGAACACCAGGGCAAAGGGAAACCTGGCCAAAATCGGAATCTTGCCGGTGAAGAGCAGCACACCGCCAACCACCACCAATAACAACCCTGCCAGGACTATCAACCGGCCCGCGCTCACCAGATCCATTGCTAAATCCCTATTCGATGGCCCGGGAAGGTGTCCCTACCGATTACCCTGGGCCACGACGCAAATCGGACTTCCGGCGGCGAATGCCTCCAAATTTTCGATCGACATTTCCAACCCCCGCATGGTCCCGTTGTAGGCCATGCCCCCCACATGCGCCGATAGGGTCACGTTGTCCAATTCCGTCAAAAGGTGCCCCGCCGCCAGCGGTTCCGCCTCAAATACGTCCAATCCCGCCCCGCCAATCTTCCCCTGGGACAGGACTTGCACCAATGCCCCTTCGTCCACCACTCCGCCCCTGGCCGTGTTGACCAAGATCGCCGTGGGTTTCATCAACGCCAGTAGTTCGCCGCCAATCATTTTTTCGCTTGCCGGCGTCAATGCCAGATGCAACGAGACGACATCCGCCCTGCCGAACAGCTCTTCCAACTCAACGAACTCCACCCCATAGCTGGCCGCCCGTTCCGCAGTGGCGTTGGGCGTCCAGGCAATCACGTTCATACCAATTCCCCGCCCCAGTTGCACCATTCGCTGGCCGATGGCTCCGGTGCCGACCACGCCCAGGGTCTTGCCGTACAACTCGTCGATGAACCCCCGGGTCCAACCCCCGCCCCGAATATACTGGTCGTTGCTTACGATTTGCCTCGAAACGGCCAACGCCAGTGTCAACGCATGTTCCGCCACATAAGGCGCGCCATACCCGGGCGTGTTGCAGACCGTAATTCCCAGTTCTTCCGCCGCCGCCAGGTCCACGTGGTCTACCCCCGTCCCCCACACTGAAAGTATCCTCAACCGGGAGCACCCTTCAAGCACCTCTCGGGGAAACCGCACCGAAGACCGGATGTTGACCACCGCGTCGGCTTCCGCCAACCTGCTTATCGTGTCCCCATCGTCCGCGGGCCGGTCGAAATGCCACCGGGTTTCCACCGCTAGCCCGCGCGCCCGTTCCTCGTAAGTAGTCCCCGCCAAAACCGGCGGTTCGTCGTCGGGCACTACCAGCAGTGCGAATGATTTCCCTGTTGTCATCGTTCAGTCCCCGGAGTGGGCTAAATCGGTGTCGGCGCCGGTTGTATTAACCTTCCAGGCTCTCCGAAAGAATCTCCAACACATCCTTGGCCTGCTTGTCCCCTTCCAGCCCCTTGGCTTGGATTCCCTCGGTCATCATCTGCAAGCAGAAGGGGCAGGACACCCCCACCGTGTCCGCCGATGTCTCCAGGAAGTGGTCGGTGCGAACGTGGTTGATGCGCGGTCCCTGGCTTTCCTCAATCCACATGTGCCCCCCGCCGGCCCCGCAGCAAAACCCCCGTTGCCGGCAATGGGGCTCCATCTCCACCAGCTTCAACCCGGGAATCGCCCGCGCCACTCGCCTCGGCTCATCGTAAACCCCGTTATGCCGTCCCAGGTAGCACGAGTCGTGATACGCCACCGTGACATTCATCATCTTTATCGGCTTAACCCGCCCCTGGTCCATGAGCTCCGCCACATACTGGCTGTAGTGCAGCACCTCGTAGTCACCCCCCAGCGTCGGGTACTCGTTCCTCATGGTGTTGAAGCAATGGGGGCAGATGGTCACCACCTTCTTGACGTTGTAGCCGTTCAAAGTCTCAATGTTTTGCTGGGCCAGGATTTGGAACAGGTACTCGTTCCCCATCCGCCGCGCCGGGTCTCCGGTGCAGGTCTCCTCCTCCCCCAAAATGGCGAAGTTCACCCCCGCCGCCTTCAAGACCTTGGCCATTGAACGGGGAATCGCCTGGCTCCGTTGCTCCAACGCCCCGGTGCAACCCACCCAGAACAGCACTTCAAAGTCCGGGTTTTCCGCCACCGTGGGGATGTCCAAACCCTCCGCCCAGTCGGTGCGCGAAAACTGGGTCCCCCGCCAGGGGTGTCCCCGTTGCTCCATGCTCAATAGGGCGTTCATCCCCGTCTCCGGTATCTTCGACTCCTCTAAAACCAGGTTCCGCCGCATGTCGATTATCGTCGGTACATGCTCCACCACCACCGGACATTCTTCCATGCAAGCCCCGCAGGACACGCAGTCCCAGATCGCCTGCTCCGGTATGGCGTGGTCGATTATCGGCTCCGGTTCCACGTGTTCCGGGTCCCTTGCTCCCTGGTGGCCAATGCTAATCATGTGCTCTTTCAGGTTCTCAACAATGTGCATTGGCGAAAGAATCTTGCCCGTGATGTTGGCTGGGCAAGCGTCCGAGCAGCGGCCGCAAACCGCGCAGGCGTACCCGTCCAGTAGCTGCTTCCAGGTGAAGTCCTGCACCCTCCCCGCCCCGAACCGCTCCGCGTTCTCCAGGTCAATGGTCTCCAGCGCCCCCCGGGGCTCCAACGAACGGAAGTAGGCGTTCAACGGCGCCGCTACCATGTGGATGTGCTTGGAAAAGGGAATGTAAATGGCAAACCCCAAAATGATTCCCAGGTGTACCCACCAGAAAACGACTTGCAGCGTCCCCGCTGAAGCGGCGCTCAACCCCGCTGCGCTCAACCAGCCGCCGATGAGCCCGCCGAAAATCACCCTCGATTCCGGTCCGCTGCCCCCGGAGGCCACGTAAAACCCATGCACCAGCAGCGTCGCCACCATCAACGCCGCCGTCAGCCCAACCACCACCACCGCGTCCAGGTTCCGAGTCAGGTCGTAGCTAAGCCGGTTGGGTTTGCCTATCCAACGCCGCAGGACTCCCCAAAGCAATGCCCCCAGGATTAGTACTGCAACGATGTCCAGGTAGACGCTGTATACCAACACCCCGGTTTCCGTCAGAATGGTTTCCCCCAGGGGATGCCAGATGGACCCGCCAAAAATGAAAATCAAGTAGCTCAGGGTGAAGGACAAAAACCCCCAGAAAATGGTGGCGTGTCCCAAACCGGCTAGGTCCAACTTCCGGCTTCGCGGCCCCGTTTGCCCCACCCGTTGCAGCACCTTGCGTTGCCCCAAAACAATGGCTGTCGCTCCGGTGAAACGCCTCCAAGGTTGGTCGAACCGGGCCGTGGCCCTCCCCTGAAAGACCAACCGGAAAACCCGGTGATAAACCGCATAACCGGAAACCGCCAGCGTCGCCGCCAGGGCCAGGTAAACTCCCACCCAAGCTGGAATCACTCCGAAAATGTCGCCCGGTTGAACCATCTATCCCTACCCCCAAAATGGTGGCCCCGGCCGGACTTCATCCTCAAGAGGCAGCGCAGGCAAAGGCGGCCCATAGTCTAACATGCCGCCCCGGACCGCACCACCTGAACCTTCCCCGTAAACAGGGCCTTTTAATTGTCCCCCAACCTCCCTTTTGCCCTGAGCCTGTCGAAAGATCATGGTGAGCCCGTCGAACCACCCCAATCCTCCAGTCCGCGCATCCTTGTATCTTAAAATACGAAGGACGTGGCAGGCCGTTTCATCCCAGGCCTGGAGAGGCCGTGGCTCAGCGGGGCCGCCGCGTCCTTACCCCGGCTCAGAGCCCGAACAGTTGAAGGGGCAGCAATAGCCCGTATTAAGCAAGGCTGGGCCAGAGTCTGGAACCCGAAGACCCGGAACAGAACCCAACCGGAACACAACCCAAGAGGAGGAGGCAGAAATCAGATGAAGGAAGCGGGATTGTTTGTCGGCATCGACGTGTCCCAGGACCGGTTGGACCTGGCGGTGCGGCCCACTGGGGAAACCCGGCAGGTGGTCTACAACCCAGCGGGTACCGAGGCAATGACCGAATACCTGAAGGAACTGGGCCCCCAATTGGTGGTGGTGGAGGCCACCGGCGGTCTGGAGATGGCGGTGGCGGCGGAGATGGCGGCGGCGGGATTGCCGGTGGTGGTGGCCAACCCGAGAAAGGTGCGGGCCTTTGCCCGGGCGACGGGGCGGCTGGCGAAGACGGACGCGTTGGATGCCCAGGCGCTGGCGCATTACGGGGAAACCCTGCGGCCCCAGCCGCGGGCGCTGCCCGACGCCGCGACCCGGGAACTGAAGGCGCTGGTGGTGCGGCGGCGCCAACTGGTGGAGATGATCACCGCGGAGAGGAACCGGCTGCGGATGGCAACGCGGCGCGTCCGGCCGAGGGTGCAAGAGCACATAAATTGGCTCAAGGAAAACCTGGCGGAGTTGGACCAGGACTTGGACGACACCATCCGGTCGTCGCCCATCTGGAAGGACCAGGACCGGCTGCTGCGCAGCGTCCCCGGAGTGGGGCCGGTGCTGTCGCTGACCCTGCTGTCGGGCTGCCGGAGTTGGGAGCGTTGAACCGGGGGGAGATCGCCGCGCTGGTGGGGGTGGCGCCCTTCAACCAGGACAGCGGCAGCTTCCGAGGGAAACGACGGGTATGGGGCGGACGCAGCTCAATCCGCGCCGCCCTCTACATGGCGGCCCTGGTGGCCACCAGGTGCAACCCAGCGATAAAGGACTTCTACCTGCGCCTGTGCAACGCGGGCAAGCCCAAGAAGGTGGCCCTCACCGCGTGTATGCGCAAGCTGTTGACCATCCTGAACGCCATGGTCCGGGACAACCGCCCCTGGACCCCCACCGAGGCCAACTCTTAACCCTCAAAACCCTTGACACCAAAGACAGTTGCTGAGCCCAGTCGAAGGATTTTCCAAGTCCCGTCGAAGTCCCAACGTACGGTCCACTAAACACCCAGTCCGTTCGTCCTGAGCCCCGTCGAAGGGCAACGGACGGTCGCACAAGATCCCCAACCGCTCAAGGTGACCCCGTCGTCCCACCCCCCCGGTATCGACGGGAAGCCCCAAGAATTCCAAACGGATAAAGGATAATCGAATAGGCTACATCGCTCCGTCCATTCCCGGATTCCCGCCTGCGCGGGAATCCGGAGTCCGATTTCGACAAACACCGCAGTCTGATAGGCTCCATCGTGATGTCTGGACTCCGGCGAAAGCGGCCGTAATGCAATCGCCAAACCCTCGCCAACAACCCGCCCCCTAAGTCCAACAAAAAGTTTGATATAATGTATCGATGGCTTCGAACTCATCCCCGTCTCATCCTCCCCGCGAGCAGCGGCTCACCACCCGCATCGCCGCGTCCTTCCGGCCCTACCTGCCCCAGGTCATTCTGGTCGGCGTGTTGATCCTGTTCTCCGCCGGCTTGGGCGTCATCAATCCCCTGCTCATCCAGAAGGTCTTCGACTCTGCCCTCTTCCCCAAGTCCGGGGCGGCCCCCCCTAACCTCAACCTGTTGTGGAACCTCGCTGCCATCATGGTGGGCGTCATCGTCGTCACCAGCGGCATCGGCATCCTTCAGACTTACCTGACCAACACCGTCGGCCAGCGGGTCATGCGAGACCTCCGCGACCGCCTTTTCCGCCACCTCCAAAGCCTCTCCCTCAACTTCTTTACCGGCACCCGCACCGGCGAGGTCCAGTCCCGGGTCGCCAACGATGTCGGCGGCGTCCGCAACGTCGTCACCACCGCCGTGACCGACGTTTTGTCTAACGTCGTGATCCTGGTCAGCACCGTAATTGCCATGTCCATCCTTTCCTGGGAACTGACCTTGGTGGCCGTCGGCGTCGTCCCCTTTTTCGCCTTCATCAGCAAGAAGGTGGGACAAAAGCGGCGCGCCGTCTCCCGGCTGGTCCAGGAGTCCACCGCCGAAATGACCGCCATCACCCAGGAGACCCTCTCCGTTTCCGGCATCATGCTCACCAAGCTCTTCGGCCGCCAGGACCAGGAGGTGGACCGCTTCCACCAAGAGAATCAACGGCTGTCCGACCTGGAAATACGCCGCCAGATGACCGGCCAGGCCGTCTGGTCCATAATGCAGGCCTTTTTCTCCGTGTCGCCAATTATGGTCTACGTCATCGCCGGTTACCTGCTGCTGGGTCTCGGCGGCGGCGGCATCTCCGCCGGAACCATCGTAGCCTTCACCACCCTCCAGTCCCGTCTTTACTTCCCCATTGGCACCCTGCTCCGCGTCTCCGTCGAGCTCCAGGCTTCCCTCGCCCTCTTTGAACGCATCTTCAGCTACCTGGACACCCGGCCGGAAATCGTCGAGGCTCCCGACGCCGTCGACGTCGACCCATCGGCCATCTCCGGCGCCATCAAATTTGACCGGGTCCGCGTCAATTACGGCGCCCTCCCGTCCGAGGATGGCGCCCCTGTTCCCGAAACCCCTTCAACCCGCTACGCCCTGGACGGAGTCACCTTCCAGGTCCAGCCCGGCCAACTTGCCGCCTTCGTAGGCCCCAGCGGCGCGGGCAAGACCACCATTTCCTACCTAATCCCCCGCTTGTACGACGCCACCGAAGGCGCGGTATCCATTGACGGTTGGGATGTCCGCCAGTTCAAGCAGACGGCCCTCGCCAACATCATTGGCTACGTTTCCCAGGAAAGCTACCTGTTCCACGCCACGGTCCGCGACAACCTGCTCTATGGCCGCCCCAACGCCACCGACGAAGAGATTTACGCCGCCGCCAGCGCCGCCAATATCCACCAACGAATCATGGACTTCGCCGAAGGCTACGATACCGTGGTCGGCGAGCGGGGCTACCGGCTCTCCGGCGGGGAACGCCAGCGCCTGTCCATCGCCCGGGTCATCCTCCACCAACCCCGCATCCTGGTCCTGGACGAAGCAACTTCGGCGTTGGACACCGCCAGCGAGCGGTTGGTCCAGGCCGCCCTCCAGCCGTTGATGCAGGGCCGCACCACCATCGCCATCGCCCACCGCCTGTCTACCATCATGGCCGCCGATGTTATCTTCGCCATCGACGAGGGCCGGGTCGTGGAACAGGGCACCCACAGCCAACTCTTGGCCAAGGGTGGCCTATACGCCAACCTCTACCAGCAGCAGTTCCAGGGCGGGCTGCTGGAGTGCGAGTGCGAAGATGGCATCGTCATGGCCGACGGCCAGATAGTATTCTCCGAAGAACCCCGCCTGGCCGGAGTAGGTTAGCCCCCCGCCTTCACCTGGGGAATGACCCTCTCCCCTAGCAGCTCAATCTGTTTCAAAACCTGAGCTTGCTCCATGCCCGGCCACTGCATCCGGAATATCAGGTAGTTGGCGTCCAACTCTTCTTCGTACCGCCGGATCTCCCCCACCACCTCTTCCGGTGACCCCAGCAAGAACCGGTCCTTGGCCAGGTCCTGGTAAGGCACCGAGAAACTCTCCTCTCCCGGCAGCACCTTGTCCTGCCCCCACGCCGCGTAAGCCGCGTACTTCGGCGCCAGGTAGGGCTCGCTCTCCAGGTAAGCCGTCTCCCGGTCCTCCGCCACGTACAACTCCCGCATCATCGGCAGCGCGCTGGGCATCGGCTGCCCCGCCCCTTCCAAAGCCACTTTGTACTTCTCCCACTGGTCCGCCACCATCGGAATCGTGGCGTGAGGGTTTATCAGCCAAGGATACCCCCAACGGGCTGCCCGCCGGATCGCCACGTCGTTGTTCGCCGCCACCCAAATCGGCGGGTGCGGTTGTTGCACCGGACGGGTGGCGGGATTCGACCGGGGCACATGATAATACTTGCCCTGGAATTCCACTTCCTCTTCCGTCCAAAGCAGCTTCATCACCTCTAGGGCTTCCCGCAGCCGTCCCACCCGCTCCGGCCGTTCCACCCCAAAGGCCGCGTACTCTTCATCCCGGTAACCCAGCCCAACCCCGAAGATGAACCTGCCCCCGCAGATGGCGTCCATCGTCGCCACGCTCTCCGCCAACTCCACCGGGTTGTGCAAAGGGACCAGGATTATCGTCGCCGCAACTTCCATGTCGCCGGCCTCGGCCGCCAGCCGCGCCAGCAAGGGAAAGCTGGTACTCATCTGGTAGGGGCTGGCCAGGTAATGTTGGCCGGTGCATATCAGGTCAAATCCGGCGTCCCGGGCCGCCCGGACCTGCTCAACGCTCTCCTGGATTTTGTCCGGCATCGACTCCCCGGGCAGGTATTGGTTCGTGACAAAGAATCCTAGTTTCAAGCCGCACCTCGTCTTGGTGTCAAAAGGTCCCATTCGTTGTTGAACAACAGGTCTATTCCCGGGCTCCAACCCTCGATTGGGAAATCCACGGCCAACCTAACCACAATTGTTCTCCGACTTCAACCCTTGCGTCCCTCCCGGCCATGGCCTACAATCCAATAAACGTCCCTTGGAATGGTGTTGGGAGAGGGGTTGCGGATGAAGATTGCGCGTTATCGTACCGGGCGGCGGGTGGCTTATGGGGTGGTCCAAGGTGATGAAGTCGTCGAGATACGCGGCAGCATCTACAACAAGTTCCGAATGACCGACACCCGCTACCCCCTTTCAGACGTTCGGTTATTGCCCCCCACCGAGTCCCCGGAGCTTTGGTGCCCGGGGCTTAATTTTGTCGACCACCTGGAGTTCGCCGGTTCGGTTCTCGGACAGGGAACTCCTCCAATTCCCACCCATCCCCAGCCTTGGCGCAAGGGCCGCAACGCTCTCACCGGCACCAACGACCCCATCCTCATCCCCAAAGACTCCCAGGGCGATGTCCATTACGAAGGCGAAGCCGTGGCTGTTATCGGCAAGGACTGCCGCCGGATTTCCCCCGCTCAAGCCCCCCGCTTCATCCTCGGCTACACCTGCGGCAACGACGTCAGTGAACGCACCTGGCAGGGCCAGGACTGGACCTTCTGGCGGGCCAAGGGGTCCGACACCTTCGCCCCGGTTGGCCCCTGGATCGAGACCGACATCCAACCCCAAAACCTGGACTTGCTGGTGCGCATCAACGGCGAAGAGGTCCAACGCTGCCACACCGCGGACATGCTCTTTGACTTCGCCGAGATCGTTAGCTGCATCAGCCAGCACGTCACGCTCAAGCCCGGCGACTTGGTTTTTTCCGGCGCCACCGGCGTAACCGTCGCCATCA
This sequence comes from Dehalococcoidia bacterium, assembly GCA_965205495.1. Taxonomy (GTDB): domain Bacteria; phylum Chloroflexota; class Dehalococcoidia; order Lucifugimonadales; family UBA3495; genus CATOSK01. Next base: position 1,764,665 of record CBDBHA010000002.1, on the reverse strand, counting down.
AACCCGGAGACGTGGTCGAAGTGGACATACCCGGCATTGGCGTCCTGTCCAATCCGGTGGAAGCCGAGTTCGACAGTTCCGCCAGGTAGCGTCCGCTCTGGCGCCGGCCTAGAACTTCAGCAGCTTGCCCAGCGTCCGGGTGCTCCGGTGCGGCCCAACTACCGCCAGCCTCATCCGGTCCTCGGTCAATATCCGTTCCGCCACCCTCGCCAGGTCTAGCGTGGTAACCCCTTCCAGGTGTTCTACCGCCTCGTCTACTGTGGCGATTTCGTCCAGCAGCAACTCTTGGCTCCCCAGCCACGCCGCAACCGACCGGCTGTCTTCCATCCTGAGCAGCAATCTCCCCTTGGTGTATTCTTTGATCTTGGTCAACTCCCGCTCGGGCACCGTCTCGCGCATCCCGTATAGCACCCGCACCATGGCGCTCACCGCCTCCGCAGCCTTTCGCGGCTCAACCCCGCAGTAGACCACCAACGACCCGCAGTCCCTGAAATTGGCTATGCTGCTGGAAACATCGTAGGCCAGCCCCATATCCTCCCGAAGGTCTTGAAACAACCGGCTGCTCATCCCATCCCCCAGCACCCCGTTGAACAGCGACAGCGCGTGCCGGTCCGGGTCCCCCAGCGGCAACCCCGGCAGCCCCAGACACAGGTGCGACTGGTCGGACCGCCGTTGGTCGATCCGCACCCGGGCCGCATCCGGCCGGTCCTCCACCGGTTCCCAGTCCAACGCCTCGCTGGGTTTCCAGCCCAGCGTGGCTTCGCCTACCAGGTCCATGACCTCTTCTTCGGTTACACTCCCCGCCACCGCCACCACCGTGTTCGCCGGATTGTACTGCCGGTCCATGTAGGCCCGCACATCGTGCAGCGTAATCTCCGCCACCGTGTCCAGGGTGCCGCCCACGTCCCGCCCCATCGCTTGGTCCGGCCACAACGTCTCGTCGATGAGCAGGTCCGCCAGTTGCACCGGGTAATCGTTGGTCATCCGCAGTTCCTCTTGGATGACCTCCCGCTCCTTTTCCATTTCCTCCGGTTCCAGCAGCGGGTTCAACAGCATGTCCAGAAGCACCGAAAACGCCTGTTTGTAATGGGGCCGGGCGACCTTGCACCAGAACACCGTCATTTCCCGTTCGGTGCTGGCATTCATCATCCCGCCCACGCCCTCAATCGCTTCGCTGACATCCCGCGCCGTGGGCCAACTGCGGGTCCCTTTGAAGGGTAGGTGTTCCAGGAAGTGGGACAACCCGGCCAGGTTCTTTGGTTCGTACCGTGACCCCGCTCCCACGCAAATCATCATTGACACCGACGTCGTGTGGGGCATGGTGGCGGTCAATACCCGCAGTTGGTTGCCTAAAACGGTGCGTTGGAACATCTTACCTCATAACCCTGACTGTTTAGGTGGCACAAAAACGGCCCGGCCGACCGGCGGTCATATAAGAAGCCGGTCGCCGGGCCCCAGCTCGGTGCAAAGAATTGGCCTAGCTCTCCAACCAGGAGACGTCTCCGCACAGGTCTTCCGCATGGGACTTGCCGGCGAATACCGCGTATTGCCTCTTGGCTTCCCCAATGGACGTGTCGTCACCGTGGCCCGGATACACCGCCGTGTCGTCCGGCAAAACCAGCAGCTTGCTGGTGATGCTGGCCAGTTCTTGCTGCAACGCTTCAGGGGTGCGCGACTTTCCCGGCCCGCCGGGGAAAAGGGTGTCCCCCGAGAACAGGTGCTTCCCAATCAGGAAGCAGGATGCCCCTTCCGTATGCCCCGGAGTGTCCAAAACGGTGATTTCCTGGTTGCCAAATTGGACCTTCGACCCGTCGCTCAACTCCACCTCCGGCGAACGGGGCAGCCCGTCGACGTCGTTGGTCCCTATCGCCACCGGTGCGTCAACCGCTCCGGTAATCTCGGAGAACCCCAACAGGTGGTCCTGGTGCTTGTGGGTGATTAGGATGGCCTTAATCCGGACGTCCCCAATCTCCGACAACAGCTTCTCCGGCTCCGCCGGCGTGTCGATGATTACGCCCTCGTTGGTGTCGGGACAGACCACGATATACCCGTTGTTATTGTAGGGACCCATGTTTATCTTGGTTATCTTTATCTCGCCATCATAGTGCAGCGGCATAGCAGTCCTTTCGTAAATTGGTTTCGGAGACGCTTATCATTCTACCAAACCCGCCGAGACGGTGACAAAACCGCTCCCCCGGGCAACCCTGGAGTTTTGCTGACCCCACCCCGGGGCAAGGGATCAGTTCCCCGCCGCCGCCACCGCGTCCTTCTCGGTCCGGCGGCTTTTTTCCAAGGCCAGCGCCACGTAATGGCCGGTGTGGGAATCCTTGCACCGGGCCAATTCCTCGGGCGTCCCGGTGGCAATCACCTCTCCCCCCAGGTCTCCGGCCCCTGGTCCCAGGTCAATAACCCAGTCCGCGTTCTTAATCAGGTCCAGGTTGTGCTCAATCAGCAGCACCGTGTTCCCGTTGTCCACCAGACGGTGCAGCACTCTCAGCAACGCCGCGCAGTCCTCAAAGGACAATCCGGTCGTCGGTTCGTCCAACAGGTACAGTGTCTTTCCCGTGGCCCGCTTCGACAACTCCGTCGCCAGTTTCACCCGCTGCGCTTCCCCCCCGGAAAGAGTGGTCGCCGGCTGCCCCAGCCGGATGTAACCCAGCCCCACGTCCCGCAGCGTCTCCAGCTTGGGCCGGATGCGCGGGAAATTCCAGAAGAACTCCAACGCCTGTTCCACCGTCATCCCCAGCACCTCGGCGATGCTCTTGTCGTGCAGGGTGACCTCCATCGCCTCCCGGTTGTAACGCCGTCCCTGGCAGACCTCGCAGGGCACCGTCACGTCGGGAAGAAACTGCATTTCAATCTGAATGTAACCTTCGCCTTGGCAGGCCTCGCACCGCCCGCCCTTGACGTTGAAGGAGAACCTCCCGGGCTTGTAACCCCTAACCCGGGCTTCCGGCAGGCTGGCGAACAATTCCCGGATCGGCGTGAACGCCCCGGTGTAGGTCGCCGGATTGCTCCGCGGCGTCCGCCCAATGGGCGATTGGTCTATGTTGACCACCTTGTCGATGTTGGCGATGCCCTCCACCGAGTCATGGTCCCCCGGATGCTCCCGGGAACGGTTCAACTCCTGGGCCAATTTCTTGTAAAGGATGTCGTAGACCAGGGTGCTTTTCCCCGACCCGGAAACCCCGGTTATGCAGACAAACCGTCCCAGCGGAATGTCCACCGAAATGTCCTTCAAGTTGTTCTGCCGCGCCCCAGCAACCGTGATTACCGACCCGTTGCCGCACCGCCTTTCCTTGGGGAAGGGTATCGTCTTGGCGCCGCTCAGGTATTGCCCGGTCAACGACGCCGGGTTCCTCATTACCTCGTCGACGTTCCCCGTCGCCACGATATGCCCGCCGTGTTCCCCAGCCCCCGGACCCAAGTCCACCACGTAGTCGGCGGCCCGCATCATCGCCTCGTCGTGCTCCACCACCACCACCGTGTTGCCCATGTCCCGCAGCCGGGTCAGCGTTCCAATGAGCCGGTGGTCGTCGTAGGGATGCAACCCCACCGTCGGTTCGTCGCAAACGTACAAAACTCCGGTCAGCCCAGACCCGATTTGCGTCGCCAACCGGACCCGCTGTGCCTCTCCGCCGGACAATGTCCGCGCCGTCCGGTCCATGGAGATGTAGTCGAGCCCAATCCCGTCCAGGAACCGCAGCCGCCCTTCAATCTCCTTCAGAATTTGGTTGGCGATGGTCTTTTCCCGCCGGGTCAATGTCTTCGGCTTCCCGGGCCAGGGCACGTCCGGGTCAATCCGCTGGACCCATTCCAACCCCTGCCCAATGTTCATACCGGTAACTTCGATGATGCTCTGCCCGCAGACCTTGACCGCCAACGCTTCCGGCCTCAGCCTCTGTCCCGCGCACGCTTGGCAGGGCCGCGCCGACATGTATCGTTCAATCTCGTGCCGCACGTAGTCCGAGTCCGTCCGGCTGTAACGCCGCTCCAGGTTGGGAATCACTCCCTCGAAGTTGGTCTCCCAGCTATAGGACTGCCCCCGCCGCGTCCGGTGCCGCACCGTCACCTTGTGCTCTTTGTTCCCGAACAAAATCAGGTCCAACTCGGTTTCGGTCAGTTCCCGCACCGGCGTCTGCGCCGAGAACCCGTTGGCCTTGGCCACCGAGTCCAGCATGCTCAGATACCACTCGCTGGACGCTCCGGCCCGCGTCCAGGGCGCAATCGCCCCTTCCGCCAGGGTCAGGTTCTTATTGGGGACCACTAGCTCCGGGTCTACCTCCAGCTTGTACCCCAACCCGGTGCAGGCCGGGCAGGCCCCGTGGGGACTGTTGAAGCTGAAGGTCCGGGGCTCGATCTCCGGCAGGCTGGTCCCGCACCGGACACAGGCGAACTGTTCTGAGAAAACCAGTTCTTCGTCCTTTTCCCCTTCCCGGTCCGCTTGCCGCAGGGCCAACGCCAACCCTTCCCCTTCCCGCAGCGCCGTTTCCACCGATTCCGCCACCCGGCTGTGTTCCGTGTCCTCCCGGATTATCAACCGGTCGATGACCAGCTCAATGTAGTGCCACTTCTGTTTGTTCAGCGTCAGGCTGTCGGTCTCTTCCAGCAGCAGGATCTCCCCGTTGACGCGAATCCGCACGTAACCGGCCCGCCGGGCCGTCTCGAAGATCTCTTTGTGCTCCCCCTTCTTCCGCCGGACTTTCGGCGCCAGCAGCGTTATCCGGGTTCCTTCCGGCAACGACAAAATGGCGTCCACGATCTGCTGAACCGTCTGCCGCTCCACCGGCCTGCCGCACTTGGGGCAATGGGGGTGCCCGACCCGCGCAAACAACAACCGCAGGTAGTCGTAAATCTCCGTAACCGTTCCCACCGTGGAGCGCGGGTTATGGGAGACTCCCTTCTGGTCAATGGAAATCGCCGGTGACAACCCCTCGATATAATCAACGTCGGGCTTGTCCATCCGGCCCAAAAACTGGCGCGCGTAGGCCGACAGCGACTCGACATAACGCCGCTGTCCCTCCGCGTAAATGGTGTCAAAGGCCAACGAACTCTTCCCCGACCCGGAAACTCCGGTGATGACCACCAGCTTCTCCCGGGGAATGCTTACCTCGACGTTTTGGAGATTGTGCTCCCTGGCGCCTTTAACGTGGATGAATTCCTGGGGCATAGTCCTCTGTCCGTTGGGACTCCCCGCTTATAATGCCAGACCGGGGGTCGGGTCAATTTTACCACTACCGCAAAACCCCCGCCGGGCCCCAACCCCGGGCCTTTTCATTTCCCCCAATGCCGCTCTGCCCCCGGCAGCCTGTTGGCCCCTCGATTCGTCGCCGTAAACTCCCCACGCGCCACGCTTTTCCTCAGCGTTTTCAAGGGCAATGCCCAAGTACCCAGGGCAATCGCGTCTTAACTTGTCACAATGTCATTGTGACGGAGCGGAGGAAGAATCTTAAATATTTCAGGTGAGACACTTTGCCGATACCGAACAACCCTTGCTCCGAGGGATTTTAGATTCCTCGCTCCGCTCGGAATGACAATGCTCCTCTGGGGATGACAATTCGGGTATGCCGGTGATTAAAACGCGATTGCCCTGGGGCGAGTGGGCGACCCTTCGACGGGCTCAGGACGAACGGGGGGTTGGGCCTGGTCAGGTATGGGCCTTCGACACGTTCAGGATGGGGGTGGTCAGGATGGCAGGGGGTAGGCGTGGGCCCAGGGGATCAGGGTCTTGTAGAGTTGAACGGTGTCGGGGGGTTGGTTGTTGGTGTGGCATCGGTTGAGGTAGTTGATCACGCCGGTGAAGGAGGGCAACCGGAAGCCGGCCCTGACGACCCGGTGGATGAAGTCGTGGGGTTCGGGAGGGGTTTGGCCCTGGTCTTGGGCGCGGGCCCATTCGAGGCACTCCTCTTCGGCCATGCGGTAGAGGATTACCTGGGCGCGGGCCAGGACCAATTTGCGGTGGAGGGCGCGGACGCGGGACCTGAGAGCTGCGAGGTTCATTTCTTTCCCATCTTTCCATAGTGGGCGACCCAGGCGGGGAGGGCGTCCTCGAGGGCCTGGATTTCTTCATGGAGCAGTTGCGCTTCGTTGAATTTGCCGGAGAAATCGAGGGCGGTGCGGATGGCGCGCATCCGCAGGGTGGGGTTGGGGTCTTCCAGGGCGTCGGTGAGGGCAATTACGGCCCGGAGGGAGATTTCCTGGAGTTGGAGGCGGGCGAGTTGGCCGGACTTATCGGCCTGTTTTTGGCGGAATTCTTCGTCTTTTAGCCAGCGGTGGAGGGTGCGGCGGCTGACCCGGAACATGCGGGCGGCGGCTACCGAGTTGGCGGCGGCCAGGATGGGAATAGTGCCCCGTTGGCGGGAGGTGAGGGGTCCTTTCTCACCGGCGTTGGATTTCTGTGTAGCATGGGCATTCTGGGACATGGTGGGCCATGGCGCCTCAGTGGCGGTTTAAATTTGGGTTTCCGTTGGGGTTGTGACCAATTGGTAATAACTATGTTAGCGAGTCGTCACCGTAAATGGGAAGGGGCTACCTGTCAGTAAATGGAAATTGGGGGATTTTGGGTGGGGGCGGTGGGGTGATTGGTATACTGGGGCCATGCCGATGCTTTGGGCGCAGACCGTGAGTTTTGAGTTGGTGGAACCGGGGGATGTGCTGCCGGTGGTGATCAAGTGGGAGACGGCGGAGAGCATCGCGCGGGTAAACTCCCGGTGGCAGGGGGAGCGGGGGCCGGAAAACGGGGAGCCGGCCGGGGAGCCAGCGGGGGAGTTGTGCGAGGAGGCGGTGGGGGAGTATGTGGTGGAGCTTTTGGGGAAAGGGTTTCCGGCGGAGCGGGTGGCGGCGCCGGAGAGTTTTTTGGAAGTGGAGATGGCTGGGAGCGTCAGGGGCGGTGACATCATCAGTTTGTCGGGGCGGGTGGTCTCAAAAAGGGAGGTTGATGGGTTGGGGTTGGTGGAGTGCGCGGTGGTGGTGGCGGCGCAGGAGGAGGATGTTGGTGAGGAGCGGGTGATTGGGACGGGAAGGGCGTGGGTGGCGTTGGAGGTGGGGGGAGGGGGTTGAAGGGGGGCTGTGAACATGGCAATCGCGTCTTAAAGCCCGAAATTTCATTCACCCTGGATTCCCGCCTGCGCGGGAATCCAGGCGTAAGGGAAACGGACGTTCAGGGATTCATCCACACATCAGTAATTGTCATTGTGGGGAGTTTGCGCCGCCGAGTCCGGGGCAAACCGGCTGGCGGCCATGGATTTTGGCGCCTGTTGACACGAACGCTGGCGGAAAAAAGTCTCGAAGATGCAGGCCAAGAACACGAACCCCAGATAAAAACGAGAAGTGATCGAGTTGGGGGAGTGATGGGTGGCAATCCTCACCCGGAGTCGAAAAAGGGAACTGAGACGGTTCACCGTCAGCGGTTGTTCTATTCTTGGAAGACGCGGCGCGCTTCCAAGCAGTCATCTTCCGCCTCATGGAAGGCTGTCATTATTTCTTTAACAAGGTCAGATGCACGGCGAGTGGCATTGATCAATTCCTCGGAAGCAGGGTCTGCCTCGTACAGCGCTTGTTCTTCGATTCGTTCAAGATCCTCAGGAGGGATCAACGGGGCATTCAGCCGGAGCCGGCGCGCATCCGCCGCGTCGTACAGCGTTCGGGCCTCTTCCTCGTATCTTTCCCTACTCGCCCTGAGCTTGGTGCGTATGAGCACATCGCACTCATCGTTTGCCGCTTTTAAGGCAAAGGAGAGGTTCGCCCCACCACGAGCATCGAGGAGTTCTTCATGGGCCTGCTTCAAGGCCTGCACTCGTTCTAGGCAGGCGTTCACCGCCTCCTGCAAGGTAGTGGTGGTTTTGTCTCCCTCCTGAAGGGAAAGCACCCGGTCAGCGTTTTCAGCACAAGCTTTCAACTCCTGTGCTTCACGCCTTCGTTTCTCCTCTTCATCATGGCGTGTTTGCCAGTCTTGCCGGGCCTGCAAGTTGGCGACAACGGCCCATTGGAACTCCTGGAGGACACTGATTTCACGGAATTGAACGTCCAGTATCCGAATTCCGGTTTGGTTGGAATCCAAGCGTTGTTGCAGGTTCTTCCGGACGCGGTCCTGGACCGACTCACGTTGTTGGACGGCGAGGGTCATGAAGTCGAGTTGGCGTATCTCCTCGCGAAGGGCGGTTTCGGCGGCGTCCATAATATAATGGCCCTAGGGGTCAGGACCTCGGGCAAGGAAATGGTAGATGTCCTTGATGTCGTAATGAGCCACCATTTCAACGTTGGCGGTTTTTACCTCTGAAAGCGCTTCGAGAGCATTCGGGTCCTCCCCTTCCGTCGGTTGGAAAGTTGGAGAGAAGTAACCGGCTATCTCGACGTTGCTGACATTTAGGTCCACACGGCGGAGTTCTGCGACGTATACCACTTCGGTCTTGCCAATAGGCCAAGGCCACCACCAATGGAGGCCCGTGTTGGTGGAAGGTGGCCGGTCAAATTCTCCGAAAATGCGGAGAGCGGCTTCTTCGCCAGGAGCCACGGTATAGAGGCCGGAGCCAAGCCAGCCAACTATGACGATTATTATTGGCAATGCAATTGGGAGAAAAACTTTGCGAGGCCAACGCATTCTTAAGTCCTTTTACCTCCTACCTATACCAACAGGAGCCCGAGCTTATCGCCGGCATTGTGAGACAGGGCAACGATGAAGGGACATTGAGGACGTCCAAATTGCTGGACCGCACATTGCCCGGCTACACCGGAAAAAGGTGCGCAATCCGTTGATATTGTCCCTACCCGGATTTCCATGCCGCCACCTCACTAACCTACCTCGATTCCAGCCATCCTACCATCTCTTTATCATCAGCCGCCTTCCTGCTCTTGCTCCAATTGCCTCAACTTCAGCGTGAACAGGCCCCAAAATCCCTCCGCCGCCGGCCGGTTTGCCCCTGTATTCGTCGTCCCACCCCCCCCCAACGACAATGAAAAGGCCCGCCCCCAACCCGCTCCGCGCGTCTTGGGGTTCCGCCAAGCCTTCCCCAAGCGTTTTACGGGGAACGCCTAATCGGCCCCTTCTAAAAATTTACTCCAGTTCCACCAGGGGGTCGTCCAGGCTCACCGAGTCCATTGGCTGCACGTGGACCTCTTTCACCACGCCGTCCCGCGTGGACCGGATGCTCTGCTCCATCTTCATTGCTTCCACCACGCAGACTTCGTCCCCGGCGGCCACCGCATCCCCCGGCCGCACCATAATGGACAACACCCTCCCCGGCATGGGCGAGCGCAAAACGTTATCCGAGAAGTCGGCCCGGGGGCTGGTTGAAGGTGGAGTTGAAACGGGCTGAACAACCGAAGAAGACCGCCGCCGCGCCGGTGGGGGCGGCGCCAAGCCCTCCAACCCCTCAATTTCTACTTGGAAGGTCTCGCCTTCGACGGTTACTTCAACCGGCGAACGGGTCAGGTCCCCTACCGTTACGGTGTACCACCGGTCCCCGACTTTGACCCGGAGGTTTGTTACCGCCAACCTCGGCTCCCCAGGGTTCGGGAGAGAAACTGCTCTCGGCGGGCCATCATCCGCCAGGGCGAATAGTTGGGGTTTCCGGCGCCATTGCCCTGTGCTCCTTGCATTGCCAACGCCAGGGCCGCTCCAATGGCCGCCGCAGTTTCCCGGTCGCTCTTTTCGTGTCCGTTGCCGTTCACGTGGCCGTCTACTCCCGGTGGATGTTGCAACTGCCGGGCCCCCAGCAGCGCCGGTACGGAACCCGTGTGGTGGGTCGCTCCGGCGAACTCCGGGTCCGCCAGCAGTTCGCGCTGCAAGGGAATGTTGGTCTTCACTCCCTCCAACCGGAACGACCCCAGGGCTTTGTCCAACCCTTTAATGGCCTTGTCCCGGTCCTTCCCCCAGGCCATCACCTTGGCCAGCAGCGGCTCGTAGTGTAGCGTAACCTCATAACCTTTGCAAAGCGCGCTGTCCACCCGCACTCTCCTGCCCCTGGGCGCTTTCAACGCGGTCACCACCCCCACCGACGGCATGAAGGTTTCCGGGTCCTCCGGGTACACCCGGGCCTCAATAGCGTGGCCCCGCAATTGCACGTCTTCTTGGGTAATCGGCAGCGGCTCCCCGCAGGCCACCCGCAGTTGCAGTTCCACCAGGTCCACTCCGGTAACCAGTTCCGTTACCCCGTGTTCCACCTGCAACCGGGTGTTCATCTCCAGGAAGTAAATCTGCCCGTCCTTGGAGACCAGGAACTCCACCGTCCCGGCATTGGTGTATCCGATATACCGCGCCAGCTTCAACGCCAGCTTGCAGACCTTGTCCCGCTGCTGCTCGGTCAGCTTTACCGCCGGCGTTTCTTCAATCAGCTTCTGGTTCCGCCGCTGCATCGAGCAGTCCCGCTCGTACAGATGCACCACGTTGCCGTGCTCGTCCCCGATCAGTTGGACCTCAATGTGGGAAGCGTTCTTCAAGTACCTTTCAAAAAACAACCGGGAGCTTCCAAACGCCTTGGCCGAAATCTTTCTGGTCCGTTCCACCAACGGCAAAAGCTCGTCCAGGTTTTCAATGGTGTGGATGCCGATGCCGCCGCCCCCTTCCGCCGACTTGACCATCAGCGGAAACCCCAACTCCCAGGCCTTGGCGATCGCCTCAGTGTCTTCCACCGCGTTGTTGCTTCCGGGCAGCACCGGCAGACCGGCCCTCTTGGCCATTTTCCGGGCCTTCAGCTTGTCCCCCATCTTGACCATTACGTCCGGGCTGGGGCCGATGAACTTGATACCCGCTTCTTCGCAGCGGGCCGCGAATTCCGGGTTCTCCGACAAAAACCCATACCCCGGGTGGATTGCCTCGGCCCCGCTAATTTCGGACGCGTTCAAAATCTTGTCGAGGTCCAGGTAGCTCTCCTGGGGCGCCGCTCCCCCCAAGAGATAGGCCTCGTCCGCCTCTTTGACGTGACGGCCCATCTGGTCGGCTTCCGAATAAACCGCCACGGTCTTGACCCCCATTTTCCGGCAGGTCTTGATTATCCGGCAGGCGATTTCCCCACGGTTTGCAATCAGAATCTTGTTGAACAACGTCCCCTCCCTCCTTTGAGCAACCCCTCACCGTCAAGCGGTAATCGTTACTCCCCCACACTACTCTACTACTCTTAACGACGCATTGGCCTACCCGGATTCAACCAACAGACACGGCCCGGCGGCGCCCGGCGCATTATACGGTCTTTCCAAGGCTACGGTGTTGAGGTGAATCGAATGTCGCTAAGAGGGTATTTCAACCTTGGCGGCGCGCTCAAGGTGCCGTAAGAACGAGTTGGAGCGAATTTCTCGGTCCAACCAATAGAGGACGGCGGATTCCAGCAGCGTCCCAACCTCTTTGGCCAGTGGCGCCGGCATCTCCAGCCGGGGCAGCGAGTCCGCCCGGCTCCGGTTCAGCAGCCGCAGCACTTTCAACGCCCGCAGCGACATGTTCCGCACCTGCACATTGGGCGGGTGACAGTCCAAGCATAGGGTCCCGCCGACGTCCGGGCTGAAGCGGTGCTTCTCCGGCTCCAGGGGGCTCCGGCACTCTACGCAGTGAAAAAGCTCCGGCATAAACCCGGAAACCCGCAGCAAATGCAGCTCAAAATAACGGAGCGCCAGGTCGTCCCCGGGTGTCCTTTCCAAGTTCGCCAGGGTGTCCAACGCCAACTGGTACAGCGGCGGGTTCGCGCTGCCTTCAGAGCCGAACCCGTCCACCAATTCCGCGACGTACAACCCCTTGGTCAGGTTGGGCAAATCGCTCTTCAACCCGCCAAAATTTTCGGCAACTTCCCCCTGGTTCACCACGTCCAGGGTCCTGCCCCGCGCCAACGCCAACCTGACTACCGTCAGGGGCTCAAAGTGGCCCACCATCTTGCTGCTGGTGCGCTTCACGCCCTTGGCTACCGCCCGCACTTTGCCCCATTCCCGGGAGTAGACCGTTACCAACAGGTCCGCCTCGCCAAACGAGACGTTTTTCAAAACCAGCCCTTCGGCCCGGTAGGTCTTGGGAGGGGGCACGCCTAAATTTCCTGCCGCCCTTGGAACGCACGGCTCAAGGTCAACCCGTCCGAATACTCCAGGGTTCCGCCCACCGGCAGCCCGCGGGCCAGGTGGGTGACCTTGATGTTTGCCCCTTCCAGGTGCCGGTTAATGTACATCGCCGTCGCTTCCCCCTCCACCGTCGGGTTGGTGGCGATTATCAACTCTTTAACACTGTTGTCGGTCAACCGGCGGAACAGTTCTTTAATCTTCAACTGTTCCGGCCCAATGCCGTTCAACGGTGAAATCGCCCCGTGCAGCACGTGGTACAACCCCTGGTAGCACCGGGTACGTTCCAACGCCAAAACGTCCAGCGGGTCTTCCACGGCGCAAATCTGGTCCCGGTTCCGCTGGGAATTGCCGCAGACCAGGCACGGGCTGGCGTCGGTCAGGTTCTGGCACTCGTCACAAAAAACGATGTTCCGCTTTACCGCGTTTATCGCTTCCGCCAGGTCGAACGCTTCCTCGTTGGGCAACCGGATAATGTGATAGGCCAGCCGTTGCGCGCTCTTCGGCCCCACGCCCGGCAGCTTGTTTAGCTCCTGGACCAGCTTGGCCAACGACGGCGCGGTTGATGGCAGATGCTCCGCGGTCATTGCCGGCGGTTAAATCCCCAACCCGGGAATGTTCATGCCCCCGGTTACCGCGCTCATCTTCTGGGCCGCCAACTCCTGGGTCTTGGCGAAGGCGTCGTTGACGGCCGCCGCCACCAGGTCTTGGAGCAGGTCCAAGTCTTCCGCCGCCTCCGGGTCAATAACCACCTCTTCCACCGTCTGCTTTCCCGTCATGGTGACTTTCACCACTCCGCCGCCCGAGCTTCCCTCCACGGTCAAGGTCTCCAGCTCTTCTTGCACCTTCTGTAACTGCGCTTGCAGCCTTTGGGCTTGTCGCATCATGTTCCGGTTCATTCTGATTGCTCCTCAATGATTCGCGCACCAATGCCCATGCCCAAGGCCGTACGCACCAGATGGCTTTGTTGAGACGGGTGGGCGGCTTCTCCATTACCGGTTTCCCCGGTGAGGGTCAGCCGGAAGGGGTAGGCCGTGCCGAAGAACCGCTCCACCGCCTCCGCCACCATCTTCCGCCCCGCCGGGTCCTCCATCTCTTCTTCCATCCGCTCCAAATTGGTGCGGTTGGTGAAGGTCAACACCAGGGTTTCGTCTTCAATTGCCACGGTCTCGGACTTGCAGTCCCGCAGCAACGCTCCCAGGTTGTACTTTTTCCCCTTGCAGCGGTTCAATGCCTTTACCGTCCCCAGCCACTGCGACCGCAGGTCGTCGCCGGTTCCCGGGTTGCCGGTCTCGTTTCCATTGGCCTTCGCCGTCCCGGTGTTTGCGGCCACCGGTTGGGGCCGGTCCGCTGGCAACGGTTGCTCCTGCCGGGGCGCGGCTTCCCGTTGCCGCGGCTGTTGCGCCGCCGTCGGTCGTCCCGTCCGGGCCGGCGCCGGCCCGCCGGCTTGTCCCGGCGCCGGTTCCTCACGGACCGGCGGTCCAACCTCTTCGTTGCAAATCTCCACCGCCGCCAGTTCCAGCGGCAGCGTCGACGGCGCGTCGTAACGCAGGCTCAGGTCCCCCCAAATTTTCAGCGCTTTCAAAATGCGCCAGGACGGAAGTTGGTTCACCAACTCCCTCAGTTGCCGCAGCACATGGTCCGTCAGGTCCAGGGCGTCGCTGGACCCCCATTCCAGCAGCATGGCCGCCCTCAGCAACTCCAGGGTCTGCCGGTGCAACTGCCGGATGTCCGTGCCGTCCCAGGCCGCTTCGTTAATCGCTGCCAGCGCCCCGGGCGTGTTCCCCATCAACAGGGCCTTGACCAGTTCCAACCAGCGGTCGCTGCTGCCGGTCCCCAGCAGCTCTTCCACGTCCCGCAACCCGACCCCGTCACCGTAGGACAAGACCAGTTGCTCCAGCAGGTTTTCCGCGTCCCGTAGGCTCCCGGCGGCGTGCCGGGCCGTGGCCCGCAGCGCCTCCGGTTCCACCGTGACTCCCTCACCTTGCGCCACCTGCTCCAGCCGGTTGTAGATTACCTCGGTGGGCAGCCGGCGGAAATCGTGCCGCTGGCACCGGGAAATTATGGTCGGCAATATCCGGTGCGCTTCGGTGGTGCAAAGTATGAAAATCACATGGCCCGGCGGTTCCTCCAAAGTCTTCAAAAAGGCGTTGGAAGCCTGGTCGGTTAGCATGTGGGCTTCGTCGATGATGTAGACCTTTCGCGTCCCTTCCACCGGCGCGAAGTTCACCCGGTCCCGGATTTCCCGGATCTCATCTATTCCCCGGTTGCTGGCCGCGTCCAACTCAATGACGTCCAGGCATCGCCCTTCGTTGGCCGAAACGCAAAGCCCGCACTGGTTGCACGGGTCTCCCTGCCGCGGGTCCAGGCAGTTTACCGCCTTGGCCAGTATTCGCGCCGTGGTGGTCTTGCCCGTTCCCCTCGGCCCGCAAAACAGGTACGAGTGGGCCACCCGACCCTGTTCGATGGAACGCCGCAGCGTGGTTGCCACGTGCTCCTGCCCAGCCAGGTCCCCAAAGCTCAGGGGCCGCCACTTGCGGTAGTAGACTTGCGAGGTCATTGGGGGGCGGCCTCACTCTGGAAGATCGCCGCCAACGCCTCCCTCTCTTTGTCTTGCATCACCTCGGCATCGGCCGGCTCCAGGTGGTCAAACCCCATCAGGTGCAAAACCCCGTGGACGATTAACAACGCCAACTCCCGCTCAACGGCCCACCCCTTTTCCGCCGCCTGCCGCCGGGTCTGCGGCCAGGAGATGATAACCTCCCCCAACGGTGGCGCGTGTCCCGGGGGCATGACAAATCCCCCCAACGCTTCACCCAAGGGTGGTTGGTCCGATTCGTTCCCTTCCCAATGACCGGCAAACTCGGTGGAAAATGATAGGACGTCGGTGGTGTCGTCCAGCCCCCGGTAACGCCGGTTCAACGCCCGCACGGTATCGTCGTCGCTCATGACCAGGCTTACCTGTCCCCCCGCGTCATCCGGCAGCGCCACTTCCAACGCTTCCCGGGCCGTTGTCATCATCCATTCTTCCGAAATATTCATTGCCAAATCCTGGTCGACGGCAACGTCAATTTCTCTGGGTGAAAAGTCCATTCCCGGTCGCGCTCCTGGCGGCAAATGGGTTTGGGGAGTCTCGCACGCCATCATAGCATGGGCCCCCATGCCCAGCAAGAAATCGCCCCAGCCCAGGTTCCCGGTGTCAAACCCTTCCCCCTGCCAATATGGGAGCCATGCTACAATGTTCCTAGCGCCCCGCCCGCTTCCTTTTCCCCCAGTATCTCATTCGGCAGCGCGGTGCGGGAAGGAGATTTCCCACCATGGCCGACGAAAACTCCTCTGCCCTAAACGAAGAGTTCGCCGAGTTGGTCCTCCCCGACCAGGGAGTGGTAGAGCTTACCGACCGGTTGACCGAATATATGACCGAGATTGAGTTGGGCGGCATGACCGACATCATCGGCCAGGTCCTTGACGACTTCATCGACCAATCGGGCTGTATGCCCGACGACCTCCGCGATACCGACGCCTTCGAGGAAATAACCGCTACTCAGTTGGCGGTAACCTTGGCCTATCAGTTGGGCCGCCTGGAAGGCCGCTCCCCCCAAATTGTCTTGATGCTGGTCAAAGAGGCCGTCCAAAAGTGGGAGGCCCGGCCCCTCAGCGAGTCCCCGGACATCTCCGACAACGACCTCCGCCGCCCCAAGGAGTTGGTCTACCCCCGCCTGCGCCGCCTGGAATACGCCGAAACCGACATGGACGACGAGTTGTTCGAATAACCCTTTTTAACCCTCTGCTTGCGAGGAAACATGACCACCCTACCCACCACCTACGACCTGCTGCTCAAAGGCGGCGACCTTCTCGACCCCGCCCAGGGTATCCATGACCGGCGCGACATTGCCTTCAAGGACGGCAAAGTCGCCGCCGTGGCCGAACGCATCGACCCCGCTTCCGCCAATGCAGTGGTCGACGTTTCCGGCAAGCTCGTTACCCCCGGCCTCATCGACCTCCACGGCCATTTCTACCACGGCGGCACCGGCAGCGCCGTCCATGCCGACCGCGCCTGCCTATCCGCCGGAGTAACCACCGGCGTAGATGCCGGCAGCTCCGGCTTCCTCAATTACGGCGCCATGAAGGACTATGTTTTTCCGGCTCACCGCACCCGCCTCCTGGCTTTCTGTCATATTGGCGCCGTTGGCTTGGCCGCCAACCGGGTCCTGGGCGGCGCGTTGCACAACATGCGCGTCATCGATGTCGACGAGACCGCTCAGGCCATCAAGACCAATCCCGGTTTTTTCTTCGGTGTCAAAGTCCGTATGCACATCGACGCCGTGGCCCACTGGGACGCCCACACCGCCATGCGCCACGCCCGCGCTGCTGCCGACCAGTCCGGCTCCAAGCTCATGGTCCACGTCAGCGGCACCCCCATTCCCCTCCCCGACATCCTGGAGTTCCTCGGCCCCGGCGACATCTCCACCCACGCCTTCAACGGCTACCCGGAGTCCATGCTCGACCGGGACAATAAGATCCGCCCCCAGGTCTGGGAAGCCGTGGAAAGAGGCGTCATCATGGACGTCGGCCACGCCGGTGTCCATTGCGATGTCGAAGTGGTCAAGGCGGCCATGCAGCAGGGACTCAACCCCCATACCATTTCCACCGACATCCACATCGCCCCCACCGGTCGTACCGTTTATTTGATGAACGACCTCCTCAGTAAGTTCCACGCCCTGGGTATGTCACTGGACGACGTCGTTGCCGCCAGCACCGTAAAGCCAGCCCAGGTGTTGGGCCTCCAGGACAGTCTCGGCTCCCTGGCCCCGGGCATGACCGCCGACGCCGCCGTCTACGACCTCCGCGAAGGCCGTTTCGTCTGGCACGACATGGCCGGACATAACGTGGAAGGCAAACTCCGGTTCGACACCTTTCTCACCGTCCGCGACGGCGCCGTGGCCTGGCGGGAAGGCCGCCTCACCGACATGGGCGAATGCTGAGGCATTAACGTCGTCCGGTGTCGCTCTTTCGTGCCTCCCTTAATGTTTGACCTTCTCCCAACGCTGGCCCGGTCCGTCGCCCTCGTCCTGACATTAACGGTATCTCTCGCCTGCTCCGGTGCTCCGTCACCCATTTCCCCTTCCGGCGGCCTGGCGCCGGCCCCACCCCCTTTCACCGATTCCCCGGCCCTCTTTTCTACCCTACCTCCGGCCCCAACCCTGGTCCCCTTTTCCGGCCTCCAACCCCTCCCAACCCTCGCCTCTTACCCAACTTTGAGACCCGCCGAGCCCCTGGCGGCAACAATGCTTGAAGCCAAGACCCCCGCCGATTTGATGCGCCAGGCCCTCGACTTTGCCCTGGACGGCGACCCCCTCGGGGTTGAACTCCTGGCCGCCACCGGCGACGCCGCCTACATCCCCGTCCTGGTCGAGTTTCTCCGCTTCCCCTGGGTCTACTTTGGCGGCGAAGTTGACGAGTCTATCCAACACTCCCTCAACGAGTTGGCCGGCCTCCACATCCGCTCCTCCGACTTCGATTACCTCAACGCCGATTGGTCCGATTGGGTGGCCTACATCGGGGCCAACGACGACCTGGTCCCACCACCGGGCTTTACCGGCTGGAAGGGTGAGCTTTTCTCCCGCCTGGTCGACCCCGAAATGGGCGCCTTCCTCTCCGATGGCGCCCCGACCAACATCCGGGTCGAAGAAATCGCCTGGGGCGGAGTTCCCAAAGACGGCATCCCCGACCTTACCAACCCCCCGGTCATCTCTGGCCGCGAGGCCACCTACTTACACGACATCGAGCGGGTCTTCGGCGTCTCCTTCAACGGCCAGCACCGCGCCTACCCCCACCGTATTCTCAACGCCCATGAAATGGCTAACGACGTGGTTGGTGGCGTCCCCTTCGCCCTGGCCTATTGAACCCTCTGCGGTTCCGGAATCGTGTATTCCACCAACATCGACGGCGAAACGGTAGAATTCGGCACCTCCGGTATGCTCTACCGCAGCAATAAGCTGATGTATGATCGTAAGACCAACACCCTTTGGAACCAGTTCATCGGCAGACCCGCCCTGGGGCCTCTGGCCGGGAGCGGCATCAAACTGGAAATCCTTCCCGTCACCGTCACCACCTGGGGAGAGTGGTTCGCGGAACACCCCGCTACCACTGTCCTCGACATCGACACCGGCATTTACCGCCCCGAAGAATATGGCCCCGAATGGGAGCCCTACTCCATCTACCACAGCTACCGCATCAGCCCCAACACCATGTTCCCGGTCTGGCGTCAAGACGGCCGGTTGGACACCAAAGGCCAACTCTTCGGCCTTCTCGTTAATGGCCGGGCCAAGGCCTACCCCCTCGATTCCCTCAAAGACCACCCGGTCGTCAACGACTCCCTGGGTGGTCAAAATCTGGTGGTGGTGAGTTCTCCCTCCGGCGGTTCCCGCGCCTTCCAACGCGGCAACTTCACCTTTTCACCAACTTTCCCACCCGAAAACGACTTCGCCCCAACTCAATTGCACGACCAAAATGGCCGCCAATGGCAGGTTCAAGACGCCCACTTGGTCCAGGTGGAAGACCCATCCCGCCGCCTACCCCGCATCCCTTCCCAAAACGCCTACTGGTTCGGTTGGTACTCCTACTACCCTGACACCGCCATCTTCAACCCCAACCCCTAACTTTAACCCCGCCCGTCCCTTCCAACCTCAACCCCGCCGACACCCAGTCCGTTCGTCCTGAGCCACGTCGAAGGGCCAACGGACGGCCGCCCTAAACACCCCCCTGCGTTCGCCCTGAACCTGTCGAAGTATCCCCCCACCCCTGGATCCCACCCTCCGCCACAATTACCCAGGCAATGCCAGCTTGCCCGCCAACATCAACCGGCCTCTACCTGGAAAATTGAAATCCCCTAACTCCGAACAGTCAGGGTCTTTTCATTTTCTGAAACAAGTTTTAAAGTTTAAGCAATAGAGCTGGGAGGTGAGGATGATGGAGTTAAGAGAAGCTTTGGACCGGGTCCCGGACCACCGCAAGAGCCAGGGCCGGCGTCACCAGTTGGGGGCAATTCTGAGCCTGGCCGTTTGCGCCATGCTGTGCGGCGCCCGCAGCTTGTACGCCATAGCCCAGTGGGGGCGTGACCACGGAGTCGCCACGGGGCAACTCCTGGGGTTCAGGCTGGGGAAGACGCCCGGTGTAGCCACCTTCCACCGGGTGTTCAAAGACCTGGACGTGGACGCCTTCGAGGCGGTGTTGCGGGAATGGCTGATCAACAGTGGGCTAGAGCGTGGGGAGGCGCTGTCCCTGGACGGCAAGACCCTGCGGGGGATACACGGGCAAGAGATACCCGGGGTGCATCTGGTGTCAGCCTATGCTGCCGGAAGCGGGGCGGTGTTGGCCCAAGTAGCCGCGCCAGGCAAGGGTCAGGAGTTGGCGGCGGCCAGAAAAGTGCTGGGGCAGGTCCCTCTGGAAGGCCGGGTAGTGGTGGCAGACGCTCTGTTGAGGCAACGGGAAGTGTGCCGGCAGATTGTGGCCGGGGGCGGGGACTACCTGTTGCCGGTGAAAGAGAATCAGCCCACTTTGCACCAAGACTTGGTGGAAGCATTTTCCCCCACTGGAAACTGAGGAAGGCAACGGGCCAAGGGTGTCCCCGTGGCAGGAGCAGGAGTGGCGGGTGCGCGGGGCAACGCTGACGGCGTGGGTGGATGCCCGGCCAAAGCAGCGTCACGGACGGCGGGAGCGTCGGGAACTGTGGGCCTTGGCCGACCCGGAGTTAAACGGCTATGCGGGCAGCGCCGGAACGGTGGGGGAAGCGTGGCCGCACCTGCGACAGGTGTGCCGGCTGGAGCGGCGGCGCATAGTGAAAGGCCGGAGTCAGGTGGCGGTGAGCTATGCGGTGACCAGTCTCTCTCCAACCGCTGCCGGAGCGGACCGTCTATTGGAGATACTTCGGGAGCACTGGCACATCGAAAACCGGGTGCACTGGGTAAGGGACGTCACCTTTGACGAAGACCGTTCTCAGGTGAGAACCGGTAGCGCGCCCCAGGTGATGGCAGCATTACGCAACCTGACGACCACCTTGGTGCGTTGGGCGGGCCATAACAACGTAGCCGCTGCCCTGCGCCGTCACCCGGCGCAGGTCTCCCAAGCCTTCGCCCTGCTCGGCATTGCTTATACTGCCGGAGAATGAAAAGACCCTGCCGGCCCATCCCAGGGTCTTTGTCCTTCCTCCCCCGCTAACTTATACTGTACCGGCTAACTCATCAGGCGGAGGGTTGTTATGCCAGGTGAAACAGGCCGGCTGACCGGCAAGGTATGTATCGTTACCGGCGCGGGCGCCACCGCCAGCGGCGATTTCGTAGGCATTGGACAGGCCATTTCCATGTTGTTCTCCCGCCACGGGGCCATGGTCCTCTTGGTGGACCGCGACGAAGCCAACGGACAGGCGACCCTGGCTTCCATCCGCGAAGAGGGCGGTGAAGCGTCCCTATTCGTTGGCGACGTTACCAGCAACGCCGATTGTCAGGAAATGGTCAACGCCGCCCGGTCCACCTTTGGACAGGTCAACGTCCTAATCAACAACGTCGGCATCAGCGGCCCCGGCTCCGTCACCGATGTGGAAGAAGAGTTATGGGACACTGTCATTGACGTCAATCTCAAAAGCGTCATGCTCACCAGCAAGCACGCCATCCCCAGGATGATTGAGGCCGGCGGCGGTTCCATCGTCAACCTGTCCTCCATCGTCGGCCTGCGGGCTGGCAGCGGCCGGCCCAGCCACCCCTACGCCGCTTCCAAGGGCGGAATCATCGGCCTCAGCAACTCCATGGCGGTCCACTATGGCCGGGACAACGTTCGGGTAAACTGCATCGCCCCCGGCCATATCCATAGCCCCATGGTCGCCCGCCACTCCTCCCCGGAAATGCTGGACCTGCGCCGCCGGGCCGGTCCCCTGGGCACCGAAGGCACCCCCTGGGACGTGGCCTACGCCGCCCTATTCCTGGCTTCCGAGGAGGCCCGCTGGATTTCCGGCGTCACCCTGCCGGTCGACGCCGGCCTTCTGGCTGCCACTCCCCTGGCGATGTTCCCCTATCTCAAAGACCCCGAGTAAGGTCACCGCCCTATCCCCCACCCAGTTCGCGGAGAGGTTTAATTCATGGACGTACCCCGGAAAGTTGCCATTGTCACCGGCGCCGGCACCGGCATCGGCCAACGTTCGGCGTTGGCCCTCCTCGCCGACGGTTACTCGGTAACCCTGGCTGGCCGCCGGGCCGCCCTGCTGGAAGAAACCATGACCCAGGCGGGAGAGCTGGCCGCACACGCCCTGGCCGTCCCCACTGACGTCGCCGACCCGGACTCCGTTGCCGTCCTCTTCGCCAGGACCGTCGATGCCTTCGGAAGAGTTGACGTGGTCTTCAACAACGCCGGTATCAGCGCCCCTCCCATCCCCTTGGAAGAACTCACCGTCGACCAATGGAAGGCGGTGGTCGACGTCAACCTTACCGGCGCTTTCTTCTGCACCCAGGAAGCCTTCCGCATAATGAAAGACCAGGACCCCCGGGGCGGGCGCATCATCAACAACGGCTCCGTCTCCGCCTACGTTCCCCGGCCCAATACCGCCCCCTATACCGCCACCAAGCACGCCATGACCGGCCTGACCCGTTCCACCTCCCTGGACGGGCGTAAATATGACATCGCCTGCGGCCAAATCGACATCGGCAACGCCGATACCGACATGGCCGCGGTCTTCAAGACCGGCGTTCCCCAGGCCAACGGCGAAATCGCGATTGAACCCGTCATGGACGCCGACAACGTGGCCCAGGCCGTCGTCTACATGGCCGGCCTGCCTCTGGACGCCAACGTCCAGTTCATGACCATTATGGCGACCAAAATGCCCTTTATCGGACGTGGTTAGGCGACGCGGATAGTTCCCAACAGAATTGAGGTGACGTCCCATGATTGTTGACCTGATTAGCTTTCAAACCGCCGACGGCGTGACTCTGGACGGAATCTTCTGCCAACCCGCCGTCGAAACTGTCCCTCCGGGCCCCGTCGACGCCGTGCTGCTGGTCCACGGCAGCGGCGGCAATTTCTACCGCGGCACCACCAAGGCCATGGCTGCCGACCTTAGCGCCCAGGGCTATGCCTGCCTCGCCATCAACACCAAGGGTCACGACACGGTTTGGGCCAACCAGTCCGACGGCCAATATTACGGCAACGCCAACGAAATCTTGGACAACAGCCGTCTTGACCTGCGGGCCGGTGTCGATCATCTGTGGGAACGCGGCTACCGGCGTATCGCCCTCTTGGGCCACAGCATGGGAGCGGTCAAAGCCGCCTACTACGCCGCCGAACAAGACCCGCGCATCGCCGCCGTCATCCCCGTTTCCCCGGTGCGCCTGTCCTACACTTACTACCTGGGGTCCGAAGCCGCCGAAGAGTTCCTCGCCAACATCCAGCGGGCCGACGAAATGGAAGCCGAGGACCGCGCCCTGGACCTGATGGCCGTCCAATTCCCCATTCCCCAGATGTTCAGCGCCGCTTCCTATTTGGACAAGCACGGCCCGGCCGAGCGGTACAATCTGGTGACTCTGGCCCCGCGAATCAACATTCCCATGTTCGTTATCGCCGGGGAGCTTGAAACCCACGTCCGCCTGCGGGACTGCGCCCGGGACATGGTGACCGCCGCCGTCAACAGCCCCGGGGCCGAGTACATCATCGTCCCCGGGGGCGACCACGCGTTGAACAACAGCACCGCCGCGGCTTCGGCGGCGGTGCTGCGCTGGTTGGGGGAACTTTCCCCGGAAAAGGCCGGGGAAACGGTGGCGGTCTAGCTCTCGAACTCGATCCCCGCCCCCACTATCTCGATTTGCATGTTGCGAACGGTGGATGCCCCATAGTCGAAAACCACCCCAACGGTGATGTTTAATCCCTTTTCCACCTCCGGACTCCCAGGCACCTCGAACTTGGCGTCCAGGTGGTTCCCGGTCAGGTCAATGTCCATGTGCTCGGCGATCCGCTTCTCGCCGTCGTAAACGATTACCTCTTTTACCATTGCCTTCGCCGTGGTGCGGAAACTGACCATGGCCGAGTTGGCCTTGACCTTGGACCCGTGCAAAACCGTTGGCGTGGGAATGGGAAAGTGGACCCAGGTGTTCTGTCCTTCCGATCCCTCAATGCGCACAAAGGGACCGCAGTGCCGCACCGCGGTGACCCGGTTGAGGTATTCCACCTGCATACTGGACCCGTGGACCCAGGACGTGTAATTATTTTCTGACATCTAACTGGCTCCCTTTTTCAATCTGATGGGCCGGAATCGTGGTGATCGCCCCAATTAAGACCCTGGAACTGGGAAAAATTATTCTCCGGGCTGGAGGAAATCCAGCAGCGCGTCCACGAAAGCCTCCGGGTCTTCAATCTGGGGAATGTGCCCCAGGCCGGGGAGCACCTTCTTGCTGGCGTTTACGATATTGTTGTGCAGCAATTCTTCCCCTTCCCGTAACCGGTCGTGCTCCCCGTACATCACCAACGTCGACGAGGCATTGACCTTGGGCAGGCGGGACATAATGTCGTAATGGGCCAGCGATTCCATCAGGTTCTTAACCCAGGGTCCCGCTTGCGCCCGGGTCTCGTTGGTGGCGTCAACCCACTCCTGCCGGGGTTCAGCGAAGGTGGTCTGCTCCTTCATCTGCTCCAGCGTTCTAGGCATGGGCAGCCCTTCGCCGTCAAAATTGGCGGCGCCTTCCGCCAACCGCTGGGACGCCGTCCGGGGGTCCCACACCGGACACCCCACCAGCACCAGCTTGTCCAGCCGTTCGGGGTAACTGGCCGCCATCTCCGTGGCCAGGCACGCCCCCACCGAGTTGCCAACGTAGTGGCCCCGGTGAATGTTCATCAACTGGCAGGCCTCGTCCAAGGCCCTGGCGTAGTCGGGCATGTTGAAATGACGGGCGGGTTTGTCGGACTCCCCGTGTCCCAGCATGTCAAAGGCGTAGCAGGTGTAATGCTGGCTCAAGGCATCGATAACCGTGTGCCAGGCCCAGGTGGAAGTCCCCAGGGGGTGAAGCATAACCAGGGGAAATCCGCTCCCCTGCTTGACGAAGTGCATTCGGCCTTCGGGCGTGGGTACCGAATCGGTCAGGTCGCGTCGGACGAACATAGGCCCTCCTTCGTTGTTGTTCCGGTATCAATGAGTAGTGGCGGCCGCCGTCAATTCCAGCGGGCATTCGAGGCAATCCTACTCAACCCGTTCTACCCTGTCAATTGAAAACCGCCGGGCCCCCCGAGTCCCTTTCATTCTCCCCGCCGCTTCGCACCCATTCCACCCAAAGCCCCCTACCTTCACTCCGGGCTCGTCTAAGGGTCACCCTAAACCCGTCGAAGGGGGCATTTCGAACCGCCCCTTTCTGTCATTCCGAACCGTAGGGAGGAATCTAAAATCCATCGCCGCCAGCCGGTTTGCCCCCGGATTCTTCGTTGCGACCTCCCCAAAGCGACAGTAAAAAGGCCCTGGCCAGGCCCCCAATCGCGGGCCGCAACTCCCTCTAGGTCTGGTATAGCCGGTTCAGGTTCCCCAACCGGCCCGGGTCCAGGTCCCGTCCCCGCAGGGCCGATTGCTCCGGCCCGTAACGATGGGCCCGGAACATGGAGTTGGTCGCGTCGCCGGGGCTGCCCCCCGCCACACCCCCGCCGGGCGCAAAGAAGGGGTTCACGTACTCCCAAACAATCTCTCCCGCCGGGGTGACCTCAAACGCCCTCCCCGGCGCGCCTTCACAAATGAAGGTGTTGCCGTTGGGCAGCCGGTCGGCGCTGCTGATGTTCGGGCTATGAAACGAAATTGGCGGGTCTCCCCGGTATGCCCAGGCGATGCTGTTGTCCGACGGGTCGATCTCCAACACCCGGGAGTAGGTGGAACGGGGCCGGTGGACGCCGTTGTCGAACAACAACACCCGTCCGTTTTCCAGCCACGTCGGGTGGTGCTGGTGGTAAATCTCACCCGGACCCCATTTCCAGAGGAAGTTGCCGCTCCTCCGGTCGACGACGCCTACTGTACTGGTCAACCGGTAGCTGACCAGCAGGTGTCCTTCCGGAGTCACGTTCAAACTGTTGCCGTGCGTCCACTCCCGCCTCTCATCCAACGGGCAAATAACGTCCACGTCCACGTCCAGGTGCTCCCAGGACCGCCATTCGTCCACCACCGAGCCGTCCGGCGCGATTTCCTTGACCACGTCGCCGAACATCTTTTCCGGGGCCTCCCCGCCGGTCATTCCACCCTTAACCTGGGCCGCCAATTCGGTCGGCACTATCCCAAACAACAAGACCAATGTGTTGCCGTTGGGCAGCCGGTGATAGTCATGGTGCAGCATGGGGTCCCGGTAAGCCCAGACCACGTTGCTGTCCCAGTCCAGCTCCAAAACCGCCGCCGATGACCCCCCAATTCGCTCGGCGCCGCCCCCGTCTTCGGGCGGATGCGTCCTCACCAGCAAGTTGCCGTAGTCCAACAGGTAGGCGTACTCAATTCCTTCCGCCAGTTTCCAACGGTGGCAGACCCTCCCCTCCATGTCCAACAGGTGGGCGTGCTTTCCTCCTACGTTGCTGGTCAAGGTGTATCCCCGGTAGCAATGCTGGGGCGCGTAGTAAATCACTCCGGTGGGGTGATGCCGTGACCAACCCATTCCCGCCTCCTGCTTCGTTCCAAAAGTGGCCCAATTATAGGGCCGCCGACCAACCCTTGTCCCCAACCCCCGGCCCGTTGGCAGGGCCTTTAATTCTCCTCAAATGCTACCTCCACCCCCTCATCCTGAGCCGTCATGGTGAGTCCTTTCATCCTGAGCCCCATCCAAGGATCATTCCGAGCCCCCCAACCAGTCATTCCGAACCGGAGGGAGGAATCTAAAATCCATAACCCCAAGCCAGTTTACCCCCGGATTAGTCGTCCCAACTTCCCCACGCCGACAATGAAAAGACTCCCGGCCCGTTGGCAGGACAATTGCAAAGTCCCTCCCAACACCTACCGTCATTCCCGCCCCGGCGGGAATCCAGGGTGCACGTGGCCTGGCAAGCGTCCCTTTCCCTCAGAATTGCATCACTTCGCAATTGCCCCCCGGCCCGGCGGCCCGTTTTTCAAACCTCTCCAGTTGCTACCGGGCTTGGTGGTGGTTACAATTCCCACCAACCCCAGCCCCGGTAAGCCATCTGCCCGCATCGGCGGAACCTCACAGAAAGGGCCCCGTTTTGAACATGCTTTCAACCCGCGGCAAAGCCATCCGCGAAGAGTACCACTACGCTTGGGCCATCGTCGGCATGGGGACGGCCCTCCGGGTCACCTCCAACTTCGTCAGCCAGGCGTTTGCCGTCATTCTCGTGGTCCTCCAGCAGGACTTCGCCTGGTCGGTCACCGCCATCGTCCTGGCCCAGGTCTTCCGCAGCATGGCCTCGGCCTTGCTTTCCCCTCCCGCCGGTTGGGTGGGCGACCGTTACGGCGCCCGCCGCACCCTTTTCGCGGCGGCGGTCTTGTACGTGGGCGGCATGTTCCTGCTCAGCACCATGAACCAGTTGTGGCAGCTTTATATCTACTACAGCCTGATTTTGGGACTGGCCCAGGCCCTCTTTGCCGTAAACATCCCGACCACCGTAGCGGCCTGGTTCCAGAAAAAACTCGGCGTGGCCGTCGGAATCCAGCAGTCCATTGGTGGCATGGGGGCCTCGGTCACCGCTCCGGCGTTGGCCTGGTTGATCTCCGAGACCGGTTGGCAGACCTCCTTCTGGATTATTCCGATAGTCGGCGGGGTGATCATCTTCGCCTTGCTTGCCTTCTTCCACGGCGAGCCCGCCGACCGGGGTCTCCGGCCCTACGGCGCGACCGACGAAGACCCCGGACCCGTCCCGTCCTCAGACCCGGCCGTCGTCAAGGTACGCAGCAAGGTCTTTCTCCAGCACGCCCGGCGCACCAGGGCCTTCTGGAACCTGCCCTTTATCCACTACTTGGGGTGTATGGGCCATTCCATAGTTATCTGGCACGTTGTCCTTTTCGCCACCACCCAGGGTCTTTCCCTGGCGGCCGGCGCCTTGATCGTCACCATCTACACCGCCGCCAGCGTCAGCAGCCGGTTGGTCATCCCCATCCTCGCCGACCGCTGGGGCGCCAAGGCGGTCATGGTGCTGCCCTATTTCCTTCAGGGCGTCACCGTATTGATGCTCTTTTGGGCTGAAAGCGCGTGGCAGTTCTACCTTTTCGCCGTCCTGTTTGGCATCGGTTTCGGTGGGGAGATGTCCGCCTTCCTCATCGCCAACCGCCAGTATTACGGCATGGGGCCTGTGCGTTCCATCTTCGGCTTCCAACACCTGGGGTCCGGCTTCGGCATGGCCGCTGGCGGGCTGATCGGCGGCCTCATTTACGACTACTTCGGCTCTTACGACCTGGCCTGGGTTATTTCCATCGGGGCCAGCTTGGCCGGCATGGTCGCCATCCTGTTCCTGGAGTCCTCCTCCAAGGTCCTCATCCCCAACTGGGAGGATTCCATCCCCCGGGAAGCCACCGCCTCCCCCGCTCCGTAACTCCGTCACTTTTTCCCCAGGGCGTGTGGACATTCAGCCAAATAGAAAAAGTGGCAGATGGAATGGAACCGAAAGGTGGGGTTGATTCGCCGCCTTTCGGTAAGGGGAAGGTGAACGTTCTTGGGCGTTACAGTATGCCCGCATCACCACTATCACCAACGCCACCAGATACCGGGGCATCCATTCGTTGAACGGCATCCCGTTTGGCGCCATTGCTTTTTCCTTGCTCTTGATGATGAGCAGAAAGACCAACCAGACCCAGAATCCCCCCAGAAAGAATAAAACAGTCATCAGCGCAAGGCTGCAACATGGGACGACGCAACCAACCTCCTGTGTTTTGCAATGTCTTCCGGGCCGAATGGTTGTTGAGATGGTTGTCTGGCAGGCATAAAGGAACCCCCTTACTGATTTTGGCTAACCCGGTTTCGCGTTGCTTCGCCTATCAATATTAAGGTCTTTCCACCGGAACGCAGTCCAGTACCCGGTTGCCCGGGCCTCTCCCGCCGGTCCACAGGCACAGGGTCAGGTCGGACTGACCTGCGGCACTGGAGTCAATCCCCACCGCCACCGTCAAGGTGCGGCCTCGGTATTTATAGGCGTCCGCCACCCATTGGCCGGGTGTGGGGTCCCAGTTCATGCCCGGCGGTGCTGGCGGGATGACCATTCCGTAGAGCCTCGCCCCGCCGTTGGTCAGGGCGATGTTGCTGGCCCCGCCGCCCGGACTGTTCGGAAGGGTCAGGTGGTCGTTCTCCCCCACCCGGGCCATCAGCGACAGCAAGCCGGAGCGAGAGACGGCGGGCGGTTCCAGCCATTCGACACTGCTGACTGCTGGTTCAAAGTCCCACGAGCAGTTGGGGCCGCAGTCCACCTCGCTTAATCCCTTACTGCGTTCCTTCGTAGGTGCGTTTATAGAGCGGTCGCGCGACGTAGGAGAGGACTTGGGAATCGCCAGGGTTTGTCTGGTTGAATTGACCGGAGGGGATTCTTCCGTTACGGGCTGGGACGGCGAGGAAGGAGAGAATTGCTGGCAAGCCGTTCCATAGATGGCCAGGAGGATGGCGGCAACGGCAAGGATGATGATTCGGGAGACGGATACAGCAGAATGTCGCACGGTGGGAACCCCCTCTCAGGCGTAGGGTAAGGCTACTTGCGACAGTCGCCGGTTCCCTGATATGCGAACCAACAAGGGGGCACGGATAGCCGTACCAGTGCCCAAAGGTTCGCATGAATGAATCAGGCTTTATGTGGAACGCCGGTTCCACCGGAGACTGTCGCAACGGCAACCCCATCCCGTTATGAGCGTCAAGGCGTTTCGTGACACAGCGATTCTCTGTGCGTTACGCCTGTGACGTGAGCTTCCTGTTCTTGTAAACCGGTTTCTTCGTGGCCCGCCTCCCGGCCTTGGTCGACAGAAACCAAGCCTCCAAACTGTTGAACCCCTCATAGCTCTCGGCCAACTTTCAGTACCGGGTGGCGATGCCCCGGAACTGCTTGGCATCGGCAAACCAATTCTCCACCAGATGACGGTTGCTGGTAGTGGTCAGCGTCATACGTTGGCTTGACCGACCGCTCCGGCTTTATTGTACTTCAGTTGAACAGGCACATATAATGTTCTATAAGAGCGTAACGTCGGATTCGTCACGACATTTGGGGGTTCCCCATGTCTACACAGACAGGGGAAGTACGGAAGTACATAAACCGAAGCCATGACCTCTTAGTCAAGGCCAGACAGGAACTAGCCGACGGGGACTTGGAGCAGGCTTCAGAGAAGGCGTGGGGGGCGGCCGCTCTAATGGTGAAAGCGGCGGCGGAAACACGACAAATCGTAACTGTTCAGAGTTGAGGGGATGGATTAGTTAAAACTTGCTTGGGAAGTTCGGTGCGTCGGGTCGTCGGTTATGTTAAATCAGGAGGATGGAGAACAAGATAGACTTGGGGACGGCCAGCCGGGAGGCGCTGTTGGCGGTGATTGCGCGGCAGCAGGCGGTCATCGACGAGTTGCAGCGGCGGATAGCGGCGTTGGAAGGGGGTCTCCAGGGCAAAGGGCGGCCCGGAATGCCGGGCAACAAACCGGGTGCAAAGTCAGAGCCGGCCGAGAAGAAGGAGCCAAGAAAGCCCCGGCCCCACGGCTTTAGCCGTCGGCGCACGGTGGCGGCTCACCAGGTGGAACATGTCTTGGACTCCTGTCCGGAGTGTGGCACCGGGTTGGTTGGGGGATGGCCGCAGCGGACTCGGGAAGTCATCGATATCCCAGTGGCTCCGGTGGAGGTCACGGAGCACGTTTTCGTGACCCGGGTCTGCCCAGTATGTGAACGGCGCCGGACCCCCAAGACGGACTTGGGCGGTGGGGTAATCGGTCGGGGACGGTTGGGAGCCAACTTGGTCTCATTGATCGCTGGCCTGCGGGAAGAGGGCCGGTTGCCCCTTCGGACCATCCAATGGTATCTGGAGACCGTCCACCAGTTGCGCTTGAGCGTTGGGGGAATCACCCAGGTCCTCCACGGCGTAGCCCGGCAAGCCCAACCGGCGGTGGCCGAGGTGCTGGAACTAGTCCGGACCAGCCAGGTGGTGCACGCCGACGAGACCGGCTGGCGCCAGGAGGGAGCCAATGGCTATGTCTGGACCTTCTCCACTCCCACTGAGCGGTACTTCCTGCGCCGGGGCCGGAATAAGGAGGTGGTGGACGAGGCGCTGGGGGAGTCCTTCAGCGGGGTGTTGGTCAGCGATTTCTACGCTGCCTATAACCACTACCCTGGCCTGAAGCAGCGGTGTTGGGCTCATCTGCTCCGGGACATCCATGACCTGAAGGCCCTCTACCCAGCAGACGCCAAGCTGGCCGGATGGGCGGCGGCAGTGCATGACCTCTACGCCCAGGCCAAGCGGTTCTCCCATCCTCAGGCAAGGAAACGCCGTCAGGCCCAACTGGAGTTGGAGCGGAAATTGTTGGCCTGCTGCCGACCCTTCCTTGATGACCCAGGGGCAGTCCAGGCCAAGCTCTGCCGGCGCATCCAGCGCTTCATCAAGGAGTTGTTCGTATTCGTAGCCGAACCGGACGTCCCCTCGGAGAACAACGCCGCCGAGAGGAGCCTTCGTCACCTGGTGACCAGCCGCAAGATCAGCGGCGGCACCCGCTCAACCCAGGGCACCGCCACCAAGATGGCTCTCGCTTCCCTCTTCGGTACCTGGCGCGCCCGAGGATTGAATCCCCTCACCGCATGCCGCCAGTTGCTCACTTCCCCTCAACTCTGAACAGTTACGACAAATCCCCCATGTAACTCACCGTGGCTTATGGGATGTCGTCGGGGAGTTGGTCGATGAAACGGAAGACGACGAGTTGTCAGATATTTTCGGCTTTGCTGGCTCCCTTCACAAGAACTTCTATGAGAACCGAATGAGGGCCAGAACGGTGAGGCGTGGGATAGACCGGATGGAACAATTCGTAGAGAAGATGGAGTCGCTCATCTAACCTGTTAACCTGTGTTGTAGCTGGTGAGTCCATCCAAGATTGCGAGAGCGGGCCACAATTGGCCCGCTCTCGTTTTTGAATGTCCACACGCCCCAGGGCCCAAGCCGGTCGAGCCCAAGCCGCGCCTTAATCCGAAGCGGCTGGCTCCACCGGCGCCTCCAACCTTTGGGGCAGCCGGGGCGGTGTGGCCAGCAACGCCAATAGCCCCGCCAGCGAAACCGCCACCGCAAAGACGGTAAACGGCAGCCGGTAAGCCTTGGTATAGTCGTACAAAAACCCGGCCAACACCGGCCCCAGCGCCTGTCCCCCCACTTGCGCCGACATGGTCCAACCCCGAATGGCCCCCAAGTGCTCCCGGCCGTAATAGTCGGCCCACGCCAACCGGATCAGCAGGTGCAACCCCCCAACCCCAAATCCCACTCCCAGCGCCGATGCCAGGCTGGGCGCCACCGTCGCGCTGGCAATGGTCCCCACCGCCCCCACCGCCACCAGGAACGCCGACCCCGCTAGGAGGAATCGCAACGGCACCCGCCGGGCTAGCGCCGACCAAAAAACGCTGGCCGGTATCTGCCCGAAAGCAAACATGCTGGCCGTCAACGCCGCGCTGGGCCCGCTAATCCCCTGGTTGATGTAGTGGGACACTTGGTGCAGGCTAATCCCGGCCTGCACCATCATGCTGGCCCCGGAAAAGATTGCCAGTATCCAAAAAGACCGGGTCCGCATTGCCTGGTGCACCGTGAAGTTTACTTCGGTGGTGGCGTCAATTCCTCCAGCTTGGGCCGAGGAATCTTCCAGGTCCCCGCTAGCCGCCTCCCGCACCGGCGCCGGGTCCGGCTCCAACCCCATGTCCTCCGGGCGTCGCGCCACCAAAAGCAGCGGCGGCAATACCCCCAGCGCCAAGGCAATAATGGCGATGACCACCCAGGCCGTCCGCCAGTCCCAACCCGTGATAATCAACTGCGCCACCACCGGCATCACCGCCAGTCCCGCCCCCTTGGCGATGGCGTCGACGGCCAGTCCCAGGGGACGCCGCCGGATGAACCAATTGCTGATCGCCGTTGGCAGTCCCAGTTCCAGCGGTCCGGCGAAAACCATGCGCCCTGGGACGTACAGCAGGTAAAAGATGACGGGGTGCGCTACGAAGGCCAGTCCAATCGCCAGCATCCCGGTAACCACCGAGCTGGCCGAAATAATGACCCCGGCCCCATACCGGTCCAACCACTTCCCCACGAAGGGAGACGCCACCACCGCCGCCAGGCCCCCCAGGCTGACCGCCCCCGAGAACAGACCCCGGGACCAGCCCAACCCCTCGGTCATCGGGACGACAAACACCGACAGCAGGGCCACCGCCATCACCGTCCGAGTGGACAGGCTCACGGCCACCGTGTTGCCGGCGATTACCCACCCGTAATAGAAGGGCAGCAGATGGGCTAGCTGGGAACGCCAAGCCCGCAAATTTAAACTCCCGGCGCCCGCTCCATTACGCGAGCGGCAACTCGGCCAACTTGGGCGCTACTCCGCCGGTACGCCCCTTGTAAGTAAACGATGAAAATTCCCGCCCAGGTCGAGTGGGACCTTTAAGAGACTATCTCAAAACGTAGCGCGGCACCCAACCCGTCATTCCCGCGAAGGCGGGAATCTAGGGGCTTCGGTCGGCGATGCCGGTACATCAGGAGGGCCAGTTGATTTTGAGATAGTTTCTAAGTGCCGATCCAATCCGATTCGGTGATGTCGATAACCTGGTCGTCCGGCCCCCGGTACTTCAGCTCGTAATAGGACACCGCGTTGGCATCGGTCCCGTGTACCATGTCTATTCGTTGGTTGGTGGCGGTTGCCCCGGCGTCCTCCAACTTCTCGCACATTGCGTCCAGGTCCTCCACCACGAAGCCCAGGTGGTCGATGCCCGCATAACCGGCGGCGTCCCGGGGGCTTTCCCCCACCGCGTCATTGTTGGACTTGAGAATCGCCAAGTTGATGTACCCGTCCGACAGGTAGTAGCCGGCCCGCGCCAGCCCCACCTCTTCCAGTCCAAACACTTCCTTGTAAAAAGCGGCCGTCTTGGCCGAGTCGTCCGTCCTGATTGCGATGT
Source organism: Dehalococcoidia bacterium (assembly GCA_965205495.1). GTDB lineage: Bacteria > Chloroflexota > Dehalococcoidia > Lucifugimonadales > UBA3495 > CATOSK01. The sequence continues at coordinate 1,731,543 of CBDBHA010000002.1, read as the reverse complement.
GCTTGATTCTAGGCATCTTCCCGTTTCCTCCGTATTACTATTGGGTGGCTTTCAAGCACCGGAACAAGGCCGCCCGTCTTTAGCACAGGTGGCAGGTCACCCGGTGCCACCTCTTTTTCCACCGGCGCCTCTTCCGAACAACGGTCCATAGCAAAGGGGCCTCTGGGATGGAACCGGCATCCCGACGGCGGGTTAATCGGCGATCGCACCTCCCCGGTCAGCACGATGTCCTCTTGAATCAGGTCCGGGTGGGAGGGCAGCGCCGCCGAGAAAAGGGCCTTGGTGTAGGGATGCAGTGGGTTCTGGTACAGCTCCTCAGTGTGCGCATACTCCACGATCTGCCCCAGGTACATCACCGCCGTTTGGTGGGCCATGTACCGCACCGTAGCCAGATTGTGAGCAATCAACAGGTACCCAACATTGTAGAGTTCCTACAGGTCTTTCAGCAAGTTCATTTGCTGGGCGTAAGTGTTCGGAGTTAAGGGGTCATCCTAACATTAAACCGTCATTCCGGCCTTGAGCCGGAATCCAGAATGGTCCGGAAGAGACCAGCGTTCGAATTGCACGGGCTTCCTGGATTCCGGCTCGGGGGTCGGAATGACGGACCTTAGGTTGGGCTAACTCCTCAATTGTGAACAGTTACTGCTGGGCCCCAGGGTCTTTTAATTGTCCCCCGCCCCCCTCCGTTCGTCCTGAGCTCGTCGAAGGGTCACCCCGCCCCCCCGTTCGTCCTAAACTCACGGCCCAACACAATCCCCAACCCCGGATTCAAGCTACGCGGCAATTACCACCGGGATGCCAACTTGACCGACAACACCAACCGGCCTCTACCTGGACAATTAAAAGACCCCAGGGCAGCTTGGGGGGCCGGTCTTTTTATCTGCTAAACTGGGAACAATCTCCCGACGGGCAATGCGTCCCACCCAATAAAACTCCCACCTCATAAGGAGGCATCATGGCCACCCAAACCCAAGAAATCCGAAACATGCGCTTAATCTCCCACCACGACCTCAACGGCTTCGGCAATATCGGCGAGGGAATGCACATCCACCAGACCCGCGATGGCCGCCGCATCCTTTACCTGGCCCACGAGAGTGCCCCCAAGGACATAACCAGCGTCGACGTGACCGACATCGCCAACCCCAGAGTCATGGTCCAGACGGAGCATGAATACCCCCACCTCCGCTCCAATTCCCTGTCCATCGTCGGCGACACCATGCTGGTCGCCTACCAGTCCCTCAACCCTGGGCAGCCCGGCACCGGCATGGGCGTTTACGACATCAGCAACGTGGAAGAACCCCGCCGCGTCGGCTTCCTCGACACCTCCGGCCCTTACTCCCGTGGTTGCCACTGCCTTTGGTGGGTGGATGGCAACTATGCCCATCTGTCCACCGGCGCCGCCGATTTCCAACCCCGCGACCAGAAGGACGACCAGTTCTACATGATCGTTGATGTCAACGATCCCACCAATCCGGTGGAAGCGGGCCGGTGGTGGTTCCCCGGCGTCCGCGAGGGCGACGACGCTCCTCCGGTGGCCCGCCATCCCCAATTCGACTCCGGCCACCGCCTCCACAACGCCAACGTTTACCCCGAGCGGCCCGACCGGGCCTGGTGCGCCTACATGGACTCAGGCGTGGTCATCCTCGATATCTCCGACGTGTCGAACCCGTCCATGATCAGCCACATCAACTACGCGCCGCCCTTCCCCGGCTTCACCCATACCGTGGTCCCCCTGTTCAACCGGGACCTCATGGTGGTGACTCAAGAAGCCGTTCGGATGAACGGCGAGGACTACCCCAAGCTGATTTGGATGATGGACATTCGCGACGAGGCCCATCCGGTCATCATCAGCACCTTCCCCATGGGCGACACCGAAGACTTCTTCCAGCGTCCCGGCCGCTTCGGCGCCCACAACATCTACGAAAACCAGCCCGGCCCCACCTGCTTCCACTCCGACAACCTCATCTACGGCACCTTCTTCAACGGCGGTGTCCGCGTCTTCGACACCAGCAACCCCTTCCAGCCCAAAGAGGTGGCCTACTTCGTGCCGGAGCTTGTCGAGGGCGCCCCCTCCGTCGGCATCAACGACGTCTACGTCGACGAAAACGGCATCATGTACGTGGTAGACCGCCTCAAGGGCGGCCTCTACATCCTGGAGCTAACCATCTGACCTCTCACGCCAACTGGGCACCAAAAGAGATGAGGGGCGCCTAAAACGCCCCTCTTAACAGCGAATGAAAGACCGAACCCGCTAATTCGGTATCCAATAAACCATCTCCATCCGCGAGCGTGGGTCCTTTGAGGCAAACTGCGGAGTCTTGGGCAAACTGCAAGGCTTGCCCTCGCTTTTGTACGCGGTCACAGCCGCAACAAGAGCGTCAAGGATGTCGTCCCTAGCTACTTGCGTCACCTTGGGGAATTTGCAGCGAGCAGCCTTGTATATCGCATCAGTCCGAGGCTCAACCCCTTTCTTACGAAGAACGCCTTTCCGTTCATGCAATCCTTGCTTCTGGCCTTTCTTTACTTTCTTGTTCAAATTCATGGGTTTCTCATCATTCAGTGCCCAGAAACAAAGCTCGGGATGAACCTCACGAACCTCGGGTATAGCGTTGTTATGACAGCCTCGCAGAGCTTGATCAACTTGGGCTATCTTTGTTGCAATCCAAAATGTCGGCGGGTCGAGCCATTCTCCAGAGAGTTCGATTTCCCTTTGGGCTACGCGGCGGTAATCATCCTTCTTCGGTTTTTGTGGTACTTCCTTTACGGTTTGACGGGTAGGCGTTGGGAATATGCTGGCCGCACGGGGGTAGCCGAGCCTCCTGCGGGCCTCACGGTCACACTCACGCCCTCCTGATCCGTCCGGCAACCCAATCGGAATGTCCACCAAGATAAGCTCGGCTTTCTTGTAGTGTTCCAACAACTTGTCAAACGTCTTGCACACCTTGAATTCATACTTGCCGCTTTCGTCAAAACCTACACTGAACCAACCATAAGGACACCCATCCACCCCAACGTACTTGCTTGGAGCCATAGGTTGCACCTCCCTTACAAAATGAGGAGCGTATCAAGCGCTCCTCTCAAATCCCCGCCGGATTTCGATTCCCTGGAAACCTACTTGAACACCGCCATGCACTTCGGCGCGTTGAAGACCCACGTCTCCGCCCACTCCAAAATGTTGGCTTCCCGGCCCAGCTCGGACATCGCTCCCACCAGGCAGAACCAGTTCAGCACTTCCTGCTCTCCCGATTCCTCCAGCTTGGACAGCGTAACATCCTTCCACTTGGCCAAATCGCCGGAGCGCAGGTGGCCCAGCAACTCCCGGTCCGCCTCCAAGTCAGGGTAGACCCAGTGGTTTTTTGCCGTCAGAAAGGCGTGGGACCAGCTCGACGACGCCATCAGCACCACCCGCCACGGGCTGTCCATGACTGCCCGGGCCGTGGCCTGCCCCACCTCGAAGCACCGCCGCGGCGAAGGCGAAGGCGGGTCCGGCTCGTTGGTGTGGTCCTCCGACCCGCCCCGCATCCGTATCACGTTGCTGCCGTAGCAGTTCACCGCCACCGGCACCACCGGATAGTCGAACCCCTGCCGGTCCAGGTCCAGGAACAGCAGCGTGTTGGCGAAAGCGTGTCCCAGGCCGGTCTCGTGGAGCGGCTTATAGGCGTAGGCCATGTCCACCCCGTCCTCCAACAGCCGCCGGGCCACGAACCGGGCTCCCTCGTGGTGTCCCTTGGTGTTGAACACCTTGTCTTTATCCTCGCCCCAAATGTTGGGCCGCTCGCCCAGCCGGTGGAAGGGCGTGAAGTTGAACTCGTCGTAGGCCAGCACACAGAAGGGGGGGATGATGTCCTCCTTGAAGTTCTCGTACTGGTCGTCGCCCCAAATCAGGATGAAGTCCGGCTTGAAGGCGTCGATCTCCTCGCGAATCTTCCGGAAGGCGTCAAACACCCGGGCCCGGTGGGCCTTGTGCGACGTGATTCCCTCGTCGTCGCCCCACTCCTCCCGCATCGGCGCCGGCCAGTTGGCCGGGTCCTTCATGTGGTCCGGAATCCGGTCCCCCTTTAGCATCCGGGCCAAGGGCCACGGCTTGTATTCGTCCGGCACCAACCCCGGCGGGTAGTGTGTCGCGCCAATTCCCAGTATCTCTCCCATATCTGCCCCTCCTGTGAATCTACTATCGAATAACTGCCGTCTTTAAATGTGGCCCGATTATATGGTGCGCCCACCCCTCGGTCAAACAACGGCCTCCCAGTCAGGGCCTTTTCATTCTCCCCCTTTCTGTCACCCCGAGCGGAGCGAGGGGTCTAAAATCCCGGCCCAAAACAGTCCCCTGCCCTCCACCCAACCATCCTCCTGAGCCATCATGGTGAGCCCTTTCATCCTGAGCCAGGTCGAAGGACGAACCACCCGTCGAAGCATCAAGGTGAGCCCGTCGAACCACCCGTCGAAGGTTCGCCCTGAGCCCCGTCGAAGGGGTCATTCCGGCCCCCCAACCTGTCATTCCGACCGTGGCGAGGAATCCAAAATCCATCGCCCCCAATCCGCTTCCCCCTGGATTCCTCGCCGCCAGCTCCCACAACGATAATGAAAAGGCCCCGGTTCCTAGTCCTCCGGCGTTATCAGCGACTCCGGCTCCTCCCCGTCCAAAACCCGCCGGATGTTGGAGTAGGCGAAATCTCCGGCCCGCAGGTCGGTTTCGTGGCTGGTCCCCGCCATGTGGGGCGTGATGACCACGTTCTCCAGGTCAAACAACGGGTTGTCCACCGGCGTCGGCTCCTCTTCTAAAACGTCCAACCCGGCCCCGGCAATGACATTGTCCTTCAACGCCTGGTACAACGCCGCCTCGTCCACCACCGGTCCCCGGCAGGCGTTGATTAAATACGCCGTGGGCTTCATCTTCGCCAACTCCTGGTGGGAAATCATCCCCCGGGTGTGCCGGTTCAACGGCACGTGCATCGAAACAATATCCGACTCCCGCAGTAGCTCGTCCAAGGAGACCGCTTCCACGTTCAGGTATTCCTCGATTTCCTCGGGTATCCCCACAATGTCGTGGTAAAGCGTCCTGGTTTCAAACCCCTTCAACCGCTGGGCCACCTGCTTGCCGATGCGTCCCAATCCCACGATTCCCACGGTCTTGTTGGTTATCTCAAACATCCGGCTCCGCCCCAAGTCCCCCCGCCAGGCCCGCTGCCGCACCGCTCGGTCCCAGTGCAGCATGGTCTTCTTGGAAACCGCAATCATCAGCGCAATGGTCTGCTCCGACACGGCTATGGCGTTGGCCCCGCCGTTGTTGGCTATGGGTATCCCCATCTCCCCGATGGTGGTGATGTCCAGCCGGTCAAACCCGGCGCTCAGGGTCTGGATGAGCTTGACCTTGGGACACTCCTTCAGCACGTCCACGGTGACGTAGGACGAAATGATGGCATCGGCGTCCCGGCAAAGCTGGGTCTGCTCTTCCTGGGATAGGTTCAGGTCAACCAGCGTCACCGCCAGGTCCGGCGGCGCCAGGCTCTGGATGAATTGGGCCCGCTCGTTGATGGCGGTTACAAAAGCTATCTTCGGCATGGGTTTGGACCACCTTTCTGTTCATGCTTGGGGGCCAGTCCGGGCCGGGCCCAAGACTTCTGGGATGATACCCGGCCAATTTCCCGGTGGCAAGTTGAAAATTGCTTGGCGCGGAAATCCGCCGCCCCACGCTTAAATTGTCCCCAGTTTAAAACTAATCTAATACTTGTGCGGAAACACTGACTTTTGCCGGTTGCGTATGAGCACAAATGTTCGTTAAATTTGAGCAGGACTAATCGCTGAAAATTATTGCCGGTAATGCCTGGTATGAAAGTAGCCTGCCTTCTCATAACTCACTTCCCCATCAAGGTCGAACTGCGCCGGTACCCGGAAGCCAGGACCAAGCCCCTCATCATCACCGAGGAGTACGGCTCCCAACAGGTGGTTCTCGACAGTTCCCCGGCGGCCAGGGGTGTGGTCGGCGGTATGCCCCTGCGGGAAGCCCTGGCCCACTGCAAAGACGCCCAGTTGCTTCCCGCCGACCGGCCCTTCTACCAGGCGGCCTTCGACCAGATAATCGAGACCCTCCTGCAACGCAGCCCCCTGGTGGAGAAGCACGACCTGGGCTGCGCCTACGTGGGACTGGACGGCCTGGAGCAGCTCTACCGGGGCGAAGCCAGGCTCATCACCTCCCTGCTGGCCGTCGCGCCCACCAGCTTCAACCCCCGTATCGGCGTCGCGTCGGGCAAATTCCCCGCCTACGTGGCCGCGGTGACCACCGACGGCGGCCAGGCCACCCGGGTGCCCCAGGACGTGGCCGGCTTCCTGAAAGACCTGCCCGTCGATTTGCTGCCCTGGTCCTTTGAAAGCAAGGCGAGGCTCCACGGTTTCGGCCTGCATACCCTGGGACAACTGGCCCAGCTTTCCGTGGGCTCGGTCCAGGCCCAGTTCGGCCCGGAGGGTAAGCGGGTCTGGGACCTGGCCCACGGCGTCGATCCCCAACCCCTGATTCCCTATCAGCCCGAGGTCGAGGTCACCGAGACCCTCACCTTCCCCGCCCCGGCCGTCACCCGCCAGGAAATCATCACCGCCGCGGAATCCCTCTTGGGCCGCACCTTCAACCGTTCGGAAATGCAGGGCAAATACGTCCGCAGCGTCACCATGGAAAGCGCCGTCCTGCGCCGCCCGCCCTGGACCAAGAAGCTGGTCTTCAAGAACGCCGTCGGCAGCAAGGACAAGGCCCTCTTCGTCGTCAAAAACGCTATCGAGTCCGCCAGCCTCCCCGGCCCCCTGGAAGACCTATCCCTCACCCTCACCGGCCTCACCGGCGAGTCGGGGGTGCAGGGCAGTCTGTTTTCCAACATCCGCCGCCGGGAACAGTTGCGGGAGATGATGCGTCAACTGGAGGCCCAGTTGGGCTGCAAGCCCCCAATCTATCAAGTGAGGGACATCGAGCCATGGTCCAGAATCCCGGAACGGCGCCAAGCTCTGGTCATATTCGACCCCTGAACCTCCCCCAGCCGGTGACCGTGGAAGAAAACCCGGGTGGCCACCCCACGGCCGTCACCCCGGGTAACCGCCGCCAGGAAATTACCGCCATCGCCGAAATCTGGCAAATCGACAACGAATGGTGGCGCCCCAACCCCATCAGCCGCCTCTACTACCGGGTCACCACCCAGTCGGGCCGAAACCTCACCCTCTTCCGCGACCTGCTCCAGGGCGGCTGGTACCGCCACAACGCCTAACCCCTAAACCGCCATGAATCTAAACCCAACATGCCGTCCCACCCAACATGCCGTCCCACCCGTTCGTCCTGAGCTCCGTCGAAGGACGTACGGGTGGCGGGTGAGAAAACCAGTCGAAATTAGACCGTCATGACCTACGCCGAACTCCACTGCCATAGCTGCTTCTCCTTCCACGAAGGCGCCTCCCTCATCGGCGAACTCCTGGAACGGGCCAGGGAGCTGGACTACCCCGCCTTGGCCCTCACCGACCACGACAACCTCTGCGGTGCCATGGAGTTCGCCCAGGCCGCCCAGACCGCCGGCATCCAACCCATCACCGGCGCCGAGATCACCCTCAAGGACGGCTCCCACCTCACCCTCCTGGCCGAAACCCGCCAGGGCTACGCCAACCTCTCCAACCTCATCACCTACGCCCACATCAACCAGCGGCGGGAGCCCCGCCTGGACCCCCAGAACTTCGATAACCATACCGAGGGTTTAATCCTGCTCACCGGCTGCCGCCAGGGCCGTCTCTCCACCCTGCTCCAGGAAGGACGCCACCAGGAATCTCAAGCCCTCTTGGCCCAGTACCAGGACTGGTTCGGCGCGGCCAACGTCTTCGTCGAGCTTCAGCAGAACCTGGTCCAGGGCGACATCCGCCGCAACCGGGGCCTGATTGACCTGGCCCGCCAGGCCGGCGTGGACGTGGTGGCTACCAACAACGCTCACTACCACCTCCCCGACCGCCGCCGCCTCCAGGACGCCCTGGTGGCCATCAACCATAACAAGAGCTTGGACGAGACCCAGAGAGAGCGTCGTCCCAACGGCCATTTCTACCTCAAGTCCGCCGAGGAGATGTCCTTCCTGTTCAAGAGCTTCCCCCAGGCCATCAGCAACATTCGCCGGATTGTCGACCGGTGCGGTTTCGACCTGGTCCGCGATCTCAATTACCGCTTCCCCGAATACTCCGTTCCCGAAGGCTATTCTCCCGAAGGCTACCTGGAGGAGTTGTGCTGCCGGGCGGCGGAAAGGCGTTACGCCGGCAGCGGCGGCGTAACCCGGCGGGTGCGGCAGCGGCTGGAGGAGGAGTTCGCCCTGATCCGCAAGCACAATCTGGCCGGGTTCTTCCTCATTTACTACGAAGTCATCCAGATAGCCCGCGACATTATGATTGAACTGGGCCTCAGCGACCCGGAAATCCCCCTGGAAGAACGCCCCCCCGGCCGGGGCCGCGGCTCGTCGGTGGCCATGCTGGTGGGCTACCTAATCGGCCTCTCCCACATCGACCCCCTCCAGTTCAACCTCTCCCTGGAGCGGTTCCTGCCCAGCGAGATGGCCGCCGTCCCCGACATCGATCTGGACTTCCCCCGCAATATCCGCGAGGAGCTCATCGAGCGCGTCCACGACCGGTACGGCTGGGACCACGCCGCCCTGAGTGGGATGATTGGCACCTACAAGATGAAAGGGGCCATCCGCGACTTGGGCAAGGCCCTGGGTCTCCCCCGGCCTGACCTGGATAAGCTGGCCAAGCGGGTCGGTTCCCGCCGCTCGGGAGACCTGGAATACGAAATGCGTGGCCTGCCCGAGTTCCGCGGCAAGCTGGATGCCCCCGGCTGGCGGGAGTTGATCGACCTGTCCGCCCAGTTGGAGGGCTTCCCCAAGTACGTCGGCCAGCACTGCGGCGGCATGATTATCAGCTCCACCCCCCTCACCGACCTGGTGCCGGTCCAGCCGGGAGCCATCCCCAACCGCTACATCTGCCAGTGGGACAAGGACTCCATCGACGCGGCCGGCTTCGTCAAAATCGACTTCCTGGCCCTGGGTGCCCTGTCCCAGATGCAGGACGCCCTGCACCTCATCGAAGGGCGCACCGGCGAGCATATCGACCTCAGCCGCATCGACCACGAAGACCCCTTCGTTTACCAAAAGCTCCATCAGGCCGACACCGTGGGCATTTTCCAGGTGGAGTCCGCGGCCCAGATGCAGACCATCACCCGCATCAAGCCCAAGAATCTCACCGAAATGGCCTACGAGGTCGCCTCCGTGCGCCCGGGCGTGGGCGCCAACAACGGCGTCAATCAGTTCATCCAACGTCACGTCTACCATGAACCCTGGGCCTTCGAGCACCCCCTGGAAGAGCGGGCCCTGGGCCGGACCTACGGCGTCATCCTGTTTCAGGACCAGGTCAACCAACTGGCTATGGACGTCGCCGGTTTCACCTCCGTCGAAGCCGACAAGCTCCGCCGGGCCTTCGTCTTCCGCCGCGATAGCTCCCTGCTCAACCTGCACTGGGACCGCTTTCTCAACGGTGCCCTGGCCAACGGCGTTCCCGCCGAGGTAGCCGCGCGCATCTTCAAGAAGTTCAACGGCCAGTACATGTTCCCGGAATCCCACGCCTTCGCCTTCGGCGTCACCGCCTACCAGATGGCCTGGCTCAAGTACTACTACCCCCTGGAGTTCTTCGTCGCCATCTTCAACCAGCAGCCCATGGGCTTCTACAACCTGGAAACCCTGAAAGAAGACGCCAAACGCTGCGGCATACCTGTGTTGAACCCAGACATCAACGCCAGCGACGAGCTTTGCCGCATCAAGGACGAGTCCCTGCTGTTGGGCTTCTTAAACGTCCGGGACGTGGGCGCCGCCGCCGCGGCGGACATCGTGGCGGCCCGGCAGTACGGCGGCCCCTTCACCAGCCTGGCCGAGGTCATCCAACGCACCGGTCTGCGGCGGGAGGCCCTGGAAAAGCTGGCCGTCGCCGGCGCTTTCGACGCCCTGGTTCCCGACCGCCGCACCGCCCTCTGGGAGATTGGCCTCCGTTATCGTCCTGGAACCGGCCAACAGACCCTTCCCCTGCCTGTTGAACAGGACATGGCCCAACTGCCCCTGTTCAGCCGGTGGGAGACCATGACCGGCGAGTACCACACCCTGGGCCTCTACCCCAGCGGCCACCTGATGGCCTTTCTCCGTAAATATATGCCGCCCCACGTTCTCAACAGTCAGCAGGTCCTGGAATACGAGGAGGGCGCGGAAGTGACCGTGGCCGGTCTGGTGGTGCGCCGCCAGCAGCCCCACGCCAAGGCGGTGTTCATCACCCTGGAGGACGAGTTCGGCCACGTTTCCCTGGTGGTCTGGCCCACGGTCTACGAGCAGTACCGCCTGGCCCTTAGAGAACCGGTCCTGGTCATGCGGGGCGAGGTTTCCCGCCGCGACCGCACATTTAACATAATCACCAAACAGGTGGAGAAGCTCCAGGTCCTCCAGCGCGACGTCCCCCGGGCCAAGGACTGGCAGTAGAGGGAGGTTCGGTCATTCTGAGGACCTCGAATGACCTCCTCAAAAGAAAACGCCCACCCGAATCGCGTTGAGTGTGGGTGGACGCAACATCCTCAGGACAAACCTGACCGGGTTGAACCCTCTAGGGTCAGCCGCCAATAAACCGGCTGGCAAGTATGGCGGCAAGCAGGGCAGCGCCTCCGGCAACAATGGTATAAAACAGCCGATCAATGCGCTGATTCAGCCGATCAATGCGCTGGTTGGCCGATTCCAGACCAGTCCTGGTTTCCCGTTGGACTTCCAGCAGGGAGGCCTTAGTTTCCCGTTGAAATTCCAGCAGGGAGGCCTTAATTTCACTCTGCCCTTCCAGCAAGGCGGCGGTCGCGCCTTCCAGCCGTCCAATGGCCCGCCACATATCGGCGTTAACCGGGTTGCTGGGGTCAGTATCAGTTACCATTCCATATCTTCAACAGCGGGGTTCTTCCCGGAACCAAAACCAGAAAGAGGGACCTGGCTCGGGAAGGCAGGACTCCCCCCCGTAGGTTAGCCGCCAATAAACCGGCTGGCAAGTATGGCGGCAAGCAGGGCAGCGCCTCCGGCAACAATGGTGTAAAACAGCCGATCAATGCGCTGATTCAGCCGATCAATGCGCTGGTTGGCCGATTCCAGACCAACCCTGTTTTCCCGTTGAAATTCCAGCAGGGAGGCCTTAATTTCCCGCTGGCCTTCCAGCAAGGCGGCGGTCGCCCCTTCCAGCCGCCCAATGGCCCGCCACATATCGGCGTTAACCGGGTTGCTGGGGTCAGTGTCGGTTACCATTCCATACCTTGAACATTGGGGTTCCCCGGAATCTGGCCACGGACTCGGGATGGGCTGGTTACATCATCCCCTGAATCAGACGGCTGCACTGTTCTTCGGAAAGCCCCAGCTCCCGCAACGCCATCGGGCCGTCATCCAGCACCGGTTCCCGCTGGTCCAGGCTCTCTTGGGCCCCAACCTGAAGGAACAAACCGGTGTAGATGGTATCCCCCCAGGCCATCGCCTTCTCGCAGGCGGTCTTCCAGTCCGAGGTGTCGTGCCCCCCATCCTCCAGCTTGGTCACCCGGTCCTTGAAGAAGGGGTGCCCGTTGTCATGGTTGAAGGTCACGCAGGGGCTGAAAACGTCAATCAGGGCAAACCCCTTGTGTTGGATGCCCCCCTTGATAAGCTCGGTCAGTTGCCGGATATCCCCGCTGAACCCCCGGGCAACGTAAGTCGCGCCGTTCATTATGGCCGAGGTTATCGGGTTGATCGGCATTTCCACGCTGCCAAAGGGCGTGCTCTTGGTCTTCATTCCGTCCCGGCTGGTGGGGGAAACCTGTCCCGTGGTCAGACCGTAAATCTGGTTGTTCATCACCACGTAGGTCAGGTCCACGTTGCGCCGGGCCGTGTGGGTGAAGTGGTTGCCGCCAATGCCGTAGCCGTCACCGTCGCCGCCGGTCACGATAACGTGCAGGTTGTGGTTGGCCATCTTGGCTCCGGTGGCTACCGCCAACGACCGGCCATGTAGCGTGTGCATCCCGTAGGCGTTGATGTACCCCGGCAGGTTGGACGAGCAACCGATGCCGCTGACCACCAGGATTTCGTGGGGCCGCAGCCCCAGTTCGGCGCACGAACGCTGCAAGCTGTTCAATACGCCAAAGTCGCCGCACCCAGCGCACCAGTCCGGGTCTACCTTCCCCTTGAAATCCCGGGCCGTCAGGGGCGCCACAGGTTGCTGATCGGCAATGGTGGTCATGCAAACACCTCGTTAGACGATTACTTCTTGGTAGGGAACATAAAGGGCGCTTTCCCCCGCCAACTGCTCCACAACCCCGTCCACAATGTGGTGCGGCATGAAGGGCTCTCCGTCATATTTGCGGATGTGCCCGTCGGCGGCGAAACCGTTTTCGCTGCGAAGGTAGCGGGCAAACTGCCCGGAGTAGTTGTTTTCAACGATAATGGTCCGCTTGCAACCGGAAAGGGTATCCGCGATGGCCTCCCCGTTCAACGGAATGAGCCATCTCACCTGCAATTGGTTGGCCGTAATCCCCTTTTCCGCCAGTTGTTCAATCGCCTCTTTGATAACTCCATAAGTAGACCCCCACCCGATCAGGGTTACGTCGGCGTCCGCCGGCCCTTCCACCTCCGGCGGCAGCACATTCTTGGCGACGTACTGGAACTTCCGCGCCCGTTTCTCCACCATTTGGCGTCGCTTGTGGGGGTGAGTGAATTCGTCACTTATCAGGATGCCTTCTTCGTCGTGCTCGTCGGTAGCCTGCACGTGGACGTACCCTTCCGTACCCGGTACGGCCCGCGGCGAAATCCCCGTCTCCGTGTCCAGGTAACGCTTATACCCGTTGGCGGCGTTGTGCTCGGTTATCAATTCGCCCCGGTCGATCTCTGGGTGCATGTCCAAGTCGTCCGGGTCAAAAGAAAACCTGCCTTCGGAAATCAGCAGGTCGGAAATCATAATCCCAGGACATTGCCCCTTGTCCACCAGGTTGAATAACACCGGCATGGTGTTATAGGCGTCCAAAGCGTCGAAGGGAGCAACGATGAACCGCTCGAAGTCCCCTTGGCTGGCCCCCAATGCCTGCCACAGGTCCCCCTGCTCCGTCTTGGTCGGAACCCCGGTGGAAGGACCGGCCCGCTGCACGTTGACGAACACCGCCGGAATTTCCATCATTCCCGCGCTGCCCACCGCCTCGGTCATCAGGGCAAACCCCCCGCCCGAGGTTCCGCACATGGCCCGGGCTCCCGTGGCCGCCGCCCCAATTACCATGTTGGCCACGCCAATCTCGTCTTCCACCTGCCGCACCATGATGCCCAGTTGCCGCGCGTTTTGGGCCATCCAGTGCAGGATGCCGCTGGAGGGGCTCATCGGATAGGCCGCGTAAAACTTCACCCCCGCCGCCGCTGCCCCCATGGCGATGGCGTCGTTGCCGGCCCAAACTCCCAGGGGTTTCTGCGGCTCGGGCAGCCCCTCGGCGAAGGGCTCGAAATTGTCCTTGGCATGGTCAAAACCGGCCTTGGCCACGTTGACGTTCTCCGTCATTATGGCCTCGCCCTGCCGTTGGAACCTCAGCCGCAGGCTGTCCTCCAGCACCTGGAAGTCCAGCCCCATCAGCGAGGCTACGGTCCCCACCGCCACCGTGTTCTGCACCAGCCGGTTCCGGCTCTGGGTAAGCTCCCCCACCGGCAGGGGACACAGATGCGCCCCCGGATTTACCTCACCAGGTGTAATGGAGTCGGCGTTGTACACCACCCGGCTTCCTTCGCCCATCAGGTTCAGGTGCCGGTTCATGGTATCCTGGTTCAGGCATAGCAAAAGGTCCAGATGGTCGCCGTGGCTGTAAAGGGGTTGGTCGCTGATCCGGACCGTCAGAAAGATGTGCCCGCCCCGGATGATGGACTGATAAGCGTTGTAGGTGTTCAGGTGCAGTCCCCGCCGGACGAAAATACGGGCCAAAATATCACCGGGGGTGGCGATCCCTTGTCCCGCTTCACCACCAATTCCGATGGCCAAATCGTATTTCCCCACACCCATTTTTTACTCCTCGGGAAGGTCTTATGGTCGTCACCCAGTCTACTACGCTTGCCTTCTTAGTACAAGATTATCCTTGTTAAGCCCGTGTTAACCCCCGCCGGTCCCTCCATCAGCCCCCGTTGGTTCAAAAGTGCCCCCGTCCGCTACAGGGCAATCGCGTCATAAAGCCCGGAAGTTCGTTCACCCGTCTTTCCCGCGTAGGCGGGAATCCAGAAGTCGCGAACACAGACCAATTTGCCGATGCAAGACAGTGTCCATTGCCTCTCTCGCGGGAATCATTGGGGTTTTCCGGCGATTTCGGCTTGTTTGGTGTGTTGAAAGTTAAGACGCGATTGCCCTGCCGTCCGCTATGGTTAACCCAACCCCGAAATAGTAAAATTGCTCCAAACGCCAACCTTCTGCCCCCACGGATAAAAGCTATGACTTCAACCGTCTCCACCAGTATCGAGTCCCTGAAAACCGTCCTCTCCGAAATGGGTTCCGTGATCGTCGCCTATTCCGGCGGCGTCGATAGTGCCCTGGTCGCGGTGGCGGCCCATCAAACCCTCCATGACCAAGCCCTAGCGGTCACCGCCGTGTCTCCCGCCCTCGCCGCACGCGAGTTGGAAGAAGCCCAACAACTGGCCCAACGCTTCCAATTCCCCCACCGCACCATTCAGACCAACGAAATGGACCGGGAAGGCTATCTCGCCAACTCCCCCCAACGCTGCTACTTCTGCAAGACCGAGCTCTACAGCCGGCTTGCCGCCCTGGCCGGCCAGGAAGGCTTTTCCTGGGTGGCCAACGGTGCCAACACCGACGACCTGGGAGACTACCGGCCCGGCCTACAAGCCGCCGGCGAACACCGGGTCCGCAGCCCTTTGGTCGAAGCCGGTTTCTCCAAAGACCTGGTCCGCGCCGCCGCCCGGGAACTGGAGATTCCCGTCTGGGATAAACCCGCCCAACCCTGCCTTTCTTCCCGCATACCCTACGGCACTCCCGTCACCCTGGAGACCCTTTCCAAGATCGAGCAAGCTGAAAACGTGCTGCGGAATCTCGGCCTCCGCGAAGTCCGCGCCCGGCACCACGACCGCGTCTGCCGCATCGAAGTCGCCGAGTCCGAGATACCACTGGTCCTCCAGCACCGCCAGCAAATCCTGTCCCAAATCAAGAAAATCGGCTACCTCTGGGTGTCCTTGGACCTGGCCGGCCTCCGTTCCGGCAGCCTCAATGCCGTCCTGGACCTCAAACCCTCCGGTCCCTCCACCTAAACCCCGTGGTTAAGATCGCCTACATCCAGTCTATCGGCGGAGCCAGCGGCGACATGCTCCTGGGCGCCTTGGTGGACTCGGGCGTACCCCTCGACGCCATAACCTCCCAACTTCAAAAGCTCAACCTTTCCGGCTACCAGGTAACCGCCGCGCCCGGCGTCAGGTGCGAGGTTCGCGGCTCCCAGTTGACGGTTACTCTGGAAGACCGCCAACGCTTTACCCCCCAACAGTTGCTCGCCGCCGTCGCCGACAGTCCCTTGTCTCCTTACATAAAACAACGCTCCGAAAAGGTCTTACGCGCCTTGTGGCAGGCCGAAAGCCGGGTCCACGGTGAACCCGAAGCCTCCCTGGAGCTGGAGGAACTTGGGACCCTGGACACCCTGGTGGACGTCGTCGGTTTCGCCGCCGCCTTGGATTACCTCAACGTCCAAGACGTTTACGCCGCTCCCCTGGTGGTTGGGGCTGCTACTCCTCCCCGCTGGCCCGGTGGTTACTCCAATCCCGCCCCCGCCACTCTGGAACTTGTTGCCGCCGCCCAGGCCCCCCTGGCCCCCGACCAACTCTGGCACCGCGATGCCGGCGAGCTTACCACCCCCACCGGCGCCGCCATCATCACCGCCCTAGCCCAGTTCTCCCGCCCTCCCATGTCGGTGTCTGCCATCGGGGTCGGTCTGGGGTTCAAAGACCCCGCCGAGTTCCCCAACGTCGTCCGGGTCTGGCTCGGTGAAACCTCCGAACCCGCCGCCGGAACCCCGCCCACCACCGTAACCCTCCTGGAAACCAATCTCGACGACGCCACCGGAGAAATCCTCGGTTACGTTCAGGAACGGCTTTTCCAGTTGGGCGCCCTGGACGTCTGGCATACCTCAATTCAAATGAAGAAGAACCGTCCGGGTACTCTGCTCTCGGTCCTCGTCCCCAACGCCCTGGAATCGGCGGCGGTGCAGCTTATCCTCCAGGAGACTCCCACCTTGGGGATCCGCGCCCGCCAGGCGGAACGCTATGTCGCCCAACGGGAAAACGTCCCCTTGACCACCGAACTCGGGAACGTCAGCGTCAAGTTGAAATACTTCGATGGAAAACCGGTCAGTGTGTCTCCCGAATACGAGGACTGCCGCCGCATCGCCTTAGAAACCGGCCTCCCCTTCCAGGAAGTCTACCAACGTACTTTGGAAGGCGCCCGCCGCCGGTTCTTGAGTTGATCCGCCTGCCGCTGGTCCCCTTGCCGGCTGGGTAAAAAACGATGATGTCTTCCCCGCCGTCCATAACCCGCCGCGCAGCCCCAGGAGTTTTCCTTGCCCTCCTGTTGTTGCTGACCGCGAGCTCATTCCCGCAACCCTCCGTTATCCTCGCCCAGGACGCGGGAAATATCCGGGTCCTGCACCAGGCCCATCAGTTGGACTTCCCAGGGGGGTTGTCCTTCACTATCACCGTCGAGTCCGACTCCGAAATATCCCTGGTCCAATTGAATTACGGACTGGCTGGTTCCTCCGTAAACTCTTACTTATCGGGGAAATTCGTGCCCGCCAAACGGGTAACCTCCTCCTTCGACAACCTCCTGACTGGCGGAGTTTATCTGCCGCCGGGGTCAACCATTGAGTACTCTTTCTTCGTCCAAGACCGGTCCGGCAATCTCATGGAAACTCCCACCCGCACCCTGGAATACGGGGACACCCGGTTCAATTGGCAGCAAGTCCGGGTCCGGGGTCTGACCCTCCACTACCACGATATAGCCGCTCCCCAAGTCCAGGAAGTGGCCAGGCAGTTGGACCCCCATCTGGCCCACCTGGAAGCCTTGCTGGGCGTCACCGGCCCGCAACCCGTCCGGGGCTTCATCTACAACACCTATGAAGAAGCCGTTCCCGCCTTCCCCCAACTCAGCCGGACCATCACCGAACGTCAGGTCTTCCACGGTTACGCCTTCGCCAATTCCTCGGTATTCCTCGGCATTGGCTTGAAACCCCGGCTCATTGTCCACGAGTCCGCCCACCTCTACCTCTCCCAAAAGTTGGACTCCGGCGCCTCGCATATCCCCTCCTGGTTGGACGAGGGCTTCGCTAGTTACGCCGAGCCCGGGGCCAGGCCCCGTAGCGGTAGGAGCTTGAGCGGCTACCCGCTGCCCCTGCGGTCGATGAACGTCGTCTCCGGTGGACCCAACCGCATCGGCCGTTTTTACCTGAAGTCAGAGAGCGTAGTGGCCTTCCTCATCGAAAAACACGGCCTGCCTGCCTTCCATGAGTTTCTCGCCCGCATTGCCCAGGGCAGCCCCGTCGAAACCGCCCTGGTCCAGACCTACGGGTTCGACCTGGACCAGCTAGACCAGGACTGGAGCCGCAGCGGTTCCCCTGCTGGCAGGGACCCCGCCGGACGATTCAACCCCACTACCCCCTTCCTGCTGTTCAACTCCTGGTTCCTGGGCGGTCTGTTCTTGTTGGTAATGGCCGTGGTCGGCGTAAAATACCTCCTACGGAAGATCCGCCCCCAGGAAGAACAGCCCCCCCACCCCTGGGACAATTAACCTCCCCCAAAACCACCCCACCCCCCCTCACCATCACCGTGATCCCCATCATGGTGAGCCCCGTCGAACCACGAAGGACGAACCACCCGTCGAAGGCGTGCCCTGAACTCGTCGAGGGGGGGTCATTCCGAGCCCCCGACCTGTCATTCCGAACCGTAGGGAGGAATCTAGAAACTCGGCCGGAAACCCCGATTCTCCCCAAGCCGTCGTTTTCTTAACGTCGATTATCGATGTAACAGTTGGTTCTTGAAACGTATTGCATGCACTACCATGCCATATAAGACTGGAATACGTCTGCTTGGCGTAGCGCGAAACCCGACCAATGACTTTCCGGCCAGACTTCTAGGGTCCAATTGCCTCGACTTTAGCGTCAACAGGCCCTAAATTCCTCCCTGCGGTTCGGAATGACAGGTGGGGGGGTTGGGGATGACAGGTGGGGTTGGGGTGCCCCCTTCGGCGGCGTTCAGGGTGATTGCGGGGGTTGGGGAGAATTTAAAGGCTCGGTCGGAATTGGTGAGTCACCCTGGCATTAAACCGTCATTCCGGCCTCCGAGCCCGAACCCAGAATGGTTGGGGAGAGGCCAGCGTTCGAATTGCATGGGATTCTGGATTCCCGCCTGCGCGGGAATGACGGTTTGGGGGGGAATGACGGTATGGTGCGGGCCTTTTGTTTGTCCCCTGCCCCCAACCTGTCATTTGACAGTTCCCGGTGTCGGTGCTCGGGACGCTGTGTTAGAATTCCGTTGATGCGGATGATGGGGGTTGGGGTTTGCCCTGGGGGGCTTTTTGCGGCGCAAGCCAATGGGTTTTTCCAGGAGAGAGGCAGTGTACCAAGAGAGCAACAACAACGGGATGATGACGGGTTTCATCATGGGAGCGGTAGTTGGGCTGACCCTGGGATTGATGCTAGCCCCCAAGCCTGGGCGTTACACCCGGGAATTGGTCCGGCAGGGGATCGCCGACGGGTTGGAACTGGTCCGCAATTACCGGGAAAACCGGTCGGGCGAAGCGTGCTCCGGCTCGGAACCGGAACAGCACCGGACTGTTTAGCCGGATACCGGTGAGAGGCTCTCCCCATTTGGCGTTAAGGTGACTCGCCAACCAAGAACGTCCAACGGGGAGGTGCAGCGGGGCTGATGGTGGTGGCCAGCGTTCAAAAACCACAGAAGATTGGCGAGGTCATCTCGGCAACTTCCACTTCCTTTGTGTCCCAGGCGTATAAGCTCTATGGCGCTCCCCCCTTGGGCAGTTTGGTCCAGGCGGGAGAGCCGGCGACCTTTGGAGTGGTCTGCCAGGTCCGCACGGAGCCTTTTGATCCCAGCCGTCCGGTTTTCGCCCGAGGGGAAACCGCGGCAGACGAAGATGAGGTCTACCGGGACAATCCTCAACTTAGCCGGTTGCTGACCACCCGTTTTGATGCCTTGGTGGTCGGCTACTTGGAGGGCGGTAATTGCTTCCACCGGCTGCCCCCGCTGCCCCCCATAGTACATTCCTTCGTTCGCAGTTGTCTTCCGGACCAAGTCAGGATATTCGCGGAGAGCCTGGGGTTCTTGCACCTGCTGGCGAGGGATGGCGCGCTGGCGACGGACGAGGTTATTGGAAGCTGTGTGCAGTGGGTCAGCGCGGCCCTGCCGGACAGCCACGGGTTCTTACTCAAGGCGGGACGGGTACTGGCCGGAGACTTGTCCGGCGACTTGCCGCGGATCAACGCCATTCTGCGGAGGATTGCGTCATGATCAACGGGTCTTCTATCAACGGATGGCCGCAGCAACCTTCCGGTCCGACCGGGCAGGAGTTGGGCCACGTTGTTGGGGGTTCTCTGGGGCAGGGCGTCGAAGTGCGGTTGGACTCCGAAGGGCTGGTGTCGGTTGAGGACGTGAAAGTTGGGTCCTTCATAACCATCCAGGGTGACCGGCACCGTTTCTTCGGAGTGGTGACCGACATTGCCCTGGGAGCGACGGACCCCCGCCTGAAAAATGGGCCGCCCCCCGGGGATAACCCGCTGCTGGCGCAGGTCATTCAGGGGACCGTAGCTTATGGGACGGTCTCGGTATTGCCCCATCTGACTATGCCGATGGCCGCCGGAGACCGACAAGACCCGCCGGTGGCCGCCAAGACGATTCCGACCCATTTTTCCCGGGCTTACTCGGCTTCCCAACAGGACGTGGCCATGGTGTTTGGGGAGGAAGACCAGGGCCACTTTTGGATCGGCAACCCCTTGGACATGGACACCAAGGTCTGCCTGGACCTGGGCGAACTGGTGAAACGTTCCATTGGAGTATTTGGGAAGAGCGGCACCGGCAAGACCTTTCTAACCCGGCTGCTGCTGGTGGGGATTGTGCAGGGCGGGATGGCTTCGTCGCTGATTTTCGACATGCACAGCGAGTACGGGTGGAGCGGGCAAGACTCGGACCGGGGGATTTCCGTCAAAGGGCTCAAGCAACTGTTCCCTTCCCAGGTCTCAACCTTTACGTTGGACGAAGAGAGCTCCCGGTGGCGGGGTTCTTCCACCGACGGGGTGGTGCGGATTGGTTACGGGGAAATCGAGCCGGAAGACGTGGAATTGCTGCGGGAAACGCTAAACCTTTCCGACGTGGCGGCGTCGGCTGCTTACAATCTGCAGCAGCATTTCGGGCAAAATCAGTGGATGAGCCAGTTTCTGGCGGTGCAAGGCCAAGCGGCAATGGCCCAATTGGCCGACCAGATAGGAGTCCAGGCTCAGGCATTGGGAGCGTTGCACAACCGGCTGAGGCGCATTGTGCGGTTCAGGTTCTTGGAAGAGAATGGGCGGAACGATGCCGCCAAGGAAATCCTGGACCACCTGGAAGCGGGGAAGCATGTCGTGTTGGAGTTTGGGCGTTACGGCAACGACCTGACCGCGTATATCCTGCTGAGCAACCTGCTCTCGCGCCGTATCCACGACCGGTACGTCGAGTTGAAGGAAAGGGCGGATGGCGGGCAGGGCAAAGACCCCCGTCCGGTGGTCATCGTAATCGAAGAGGCCCACAAGTTCCTGAATCCGGCGGTGGCTTCCCAGACCATTTTCGGGGTGATTGCCAGGGAGCTTCGCAAATATAATGTCACGCTGATGGTAATAGACCAACGGCCCAGCGCCATCGACTCGGAGGTAATGAGCCAGCTAGGGACCCGGCTCACCTGCCTTTTGGACAATGAGCGGGACATTGACGCCGTGCTGTCGGGCACTCCGGGGAGCCGTCAATTGCGGGGGGTGCTGTCCCGACTGGAGGCCAAACAGCAGGCATTGATATTCGGGCACGCCCTGCCGATGCCGGTGGTGGTCCATACCCGGGAATACGGGTCCAGCAAGTCATACGCCGAGTTCAGCCGAGGGTCGGTTAACCCCAAGATTGTGACGACCGGGACGGCTGGGATAACCGAGACCAGGGAGCAACGGTTGGAACGGGAGATCAAAGAGCTATTTTGACCGTTGTGGGATTTGGGAACGGGAGCCGGAACAGGTCTTGACTGGGGCAACCACAAAGCCATGCAGGTATTAGCAACGGTTGCGGACATGATGGAGGCCTGCCGGGAGGCTGACCGTTCGCTGGGGCTGGTCCCGACCATGGGGGCTCTCCACGAAGGACACCTGGCCCTGGTGCGGCGGGCGCGGGAAGACAACGCGGGCGTTGCGGCGACCATCTTCGTCAACCCGGCCCAATTCGGTCCCGCTGAAGACCTGGCCCAATATCCCCGGGACCTGGACCGGGACTTGGACCTTCTGCGGGCGGAGGGGGTTGACCTGGTGTTCACTCCAACTCCGGAGCAGATCTACCCGCCGGGCTTCGCCACCTGGGTAGACGTGGGGCCGCTGGGGGAGCGGTTGGAAGGCGAGGTGCGGCCCGGCCACTTTCGGGGGGTGGCGACCGTGGTGGCTAAACTGTTCAGCATCGTGCGGCCCGACCGGGCTTACTTCGGGCAGAAGGACGGGCAGCAGACCTTGGTGGTGCGGCAGTTGGCCCGGGACCTGGACCTGGGTTTGGAAATTGTGGTTGTGCCTACGGTCAGGGAGGCCGACGGGTTGGCCCTGAGCAGCCGGAACGCTTACCTGACGCCGGAACAGAGGAAGGCTGCTCCAGTCATCTATCAGGGGTTGTGCCGGGCCAGGGAGGCGCGGGAAGGCGGAGTGGTCGAGGCCGAGCGGTTGCGGGAAGAAGTCAGGCGGGTGTTGGGCGGGGAACGGCTGCTGGACGCTGTTGACTACGTTAGCGTTGCGGACGCCACGACCTTGGAGGAGTTGGACCGGGTCACGGGCCGCGCGTTGGTATTGGTGGCGGCCCGATTGGGGCAGACCCGGTTGATTGACAACATCGCGCTGGAGTAGTTGGGGCGGGCTGCGGGGTTACCCCTGGGTCAACTCGCGGACGGTCTCGGTCAACGCGGGGAGGATCCGTTGCCAGTCTCCGACGACGCCGTAGCGGGCCTCTTTGAAAATGTTGGCCTCGGTGTCCTTGTTGATGGCAACGATTACCTTGGCGCCGGAACATCCCGCCATGTGCTGGCTGGCGCCGGAGATGGCGATGGTGATGTACAGGTCGGGGGTGATGGTCTTGCCGGTGAGTCCCACCTGGTAGCTGGCGGGCACCCAGCCGGAGTCCACGGCAGCCCGGGAGGCTCCGAGGCCGGCACCAAGCAGCTTGGCCAGTTCTTCCAGGTCTTTGAATGGTTCGGGGCCACCCAGGCCACGGCCGCCGGATACCACGATGCGGGCGTCTTCCAGCTTGATGCCCTGGGCTTCTTCCTTGACGGTATCAACGACGGTCGTGAGGGCCTGGCCGGGGCTTATTTCCACCGGGAAGGATATTATTTCGCCGGTGCGGGAGGGGTCGGGTTCCAGGGGTTCGTAGGTCTTGGGGCGGACGGCGGCGACTTGGGGGGTGTAGTTGCAGCTAACCACGGCGACGGCGTTGCCGCCGTAGACCGGGCGGTTGGCCAGCAGTTTCCTGGTGGAGGGGTCCACCGAGACTTCCAGGCAGTCTTGGGCGAGGCCGACACCCAACCGGAAGGCCAGCCGGGGGGCGAGTTCCCGTCCTTCGTTGGTGCGGCCCAGGAGCACGACGTTGGGGTCCAGCTCCCGGCACAGGGTTTCCATGGCCGCCAGGTAAAGCTCCACCTGGTAGGCGGCCAGGGCGGGGTTGGTCACCGAGTAGACTTTATCGGCGCTGTGGCTGATGGCCTGCTGGGCGGAGCCTTCCAGGGCATCCCCCAAGATTCCGATGCTAAGCGGTTCTCCCAGGCTGTCGGCAACCTGCCGGCCGGCGGCCAGCATTTCGGCTGCCGTCAGGCTAAGATCGCCGGTGGTGACGTCGGCCAGGACCAGGACTCCCTCGGACATTAGCGCCTCCGTTTGACGATGAAAAGCTCCCGGGACTGTGACTCGTTGACCGGCGCCGGGGGCGGCGCTTTGGGGTCCGAAGTCAACCGCCGGGGGATGGGACTCTTAGATTAGCTTGTCTTCCCGCAACCGCAGGGCCAATTGACGGGCCGCGTCGGCTTCGTCGTCGCCCTCGATAATCTCGCAGGCCTGATTTCGTTCCGGCACGAACAAATTGTGGAGGGTGATACGGGGTTCCAACTGCTCGGGCGACATTTCCAAATCGGCGGAACTCCAGATGGTGGGACGTTTCCGGGTGGCGGCCATGATGCCCCGCAGGGTGGGGTAGCGGGGTTGGCCCAGTTCGTTGCTGACGGTCACCAAAGCGGGGAGTTTGGTCTGGACAACTTCGTACCCATCGGGAATCAGCCGTTCCACCGTTACGGTATCGCCGTCGACGGTGACTTTTCGGCCCAGGGAGATGCAGGACATTCCCAGGATTTCGGCCACACCCAGGGGAACCTGGGCGTTGTCCCAGTCGGAGGCTTGGCGGCCGCAGATAATGAGGTCGAACCCGCCGAGTTTGCGGACCGCCGCCGCCAGGAGTTGGGCGGTCAAGAAGCTGTCGATGGTGTTGGCGAAAGCGTCGTCCTGAAGGAGGACCAGTTCATCGGCGCCCATGGACAGGGGTTTTTTCATCACGTCCAGAGCGAAGGTGGGTCCGGCGGAGATGACGGTAATGGTGGCTTCCTGGGCGTCCTTGATCTGGAGGGCGGCTTCGACGGCGTTTTCGTCGAAGCCATTGACCACCGGAGGGATATTGGGGGGAGTGACGACTCGGTTGGCCGCGGCGTCGATCTGGAAGGCCGCCATGGGCATTTCCGGGTCGATGACTTGCTTGGCCAAAACGCCGATGTTGACCGGCATGATAAGCGCCTCCGGACCTGTGCTGAAACAGTGTGAAATGTATCACCCACCGGCGAAGAGTGTCAATTGAAGGTGGTTCGCCGGGCTGACCATGATGGTTCGACGGGCTTAGGACGAACGGACCGGGGGGTTTGGGACTGTGCATTGGCCTTTCGACGGGGCTCAGGGCGATCCTTCGACTAGCTCAGGACGAGCGGACTGGAGGGTTGGGGGGTGGGTCGGCGGGGCTCACCACGATCCTTCGACGGGCTCAGGATGAGCGGGGGGTTGGGGGTTGTCCGGCGGGGTTGACCACAAACGAAGGAGTGTTTAGTGCGACCGTCCGTTGCCCTTCGACGGGGCTCAGGACGATCCTTCGACAAGCTCAGGACGAGCGGAGGATTATTGGAGATTTTTAAGGTGCTGGGACTTTTGGGGACATTCTGGGACATTTTTGGGTCGGGTGGGGTTAGGAGAGGCAGGGGGATTGACGCCAGGGCAGTAGGGCGTCTAGGAGTAGCTTGTGGTCGGGCTCCTTTTTGCGGCGGCGGCAGTAGTCCAGGTAGCCGAAGGTACCGGTGAAGGGGAGGAATCGGAAGCCGGAGTCGGCCACTTTTCGGATGAAGTTGTGGGGGTCGGGCAGGGGTTTGTTCTGGGATTGAGCGTCGGCCCATTCTTCGCAGAGTTGGTTCACGTGACGGCCGAGGAGGACCTCGTGACGGGGGCGGTAGAGTTTACGTCTGAGGGCGCGGACGCGGTTGGCTAAGCTGGAGAGGCTGGGTAGGGTGGTAAATTCCATCATTTTGGGAGTTCCTCCGGGTTTTGGATTTATTGGGGGTTGGGATGGATGAACGGGGTTAGATTTTTATATGTTGGGACAATTTGGGACTTATTAGGACATGGGGTTTATTTTCTCGGACGGTCGGTCCGGGGGTTGGATTTTGGGGGTGGGGTTAGGTCTATCTATAGTTATGTTAGAGAGTTGTCACCGGAAGTGGCAAGGGGCAAGTGTCAGTGATTTCTGGGTGGTTAGGTGTTAAGTGCGACCGTCCGTTGGCCCTTCGACGGGGCTCAGGACGAACGGACTGGGGGGTTGGCGGTGGTTTGGCGGGGCTCACCATGATCCTTCCACGGAGCTTAGACGAGCGGGGTGGGTGTTGAGTGCGACTGTCCGTTGGCCCTTGGACGGGGCTCAGGACGAACGGACTGGAGGGTTGGGGGTGGTTCGGCAGGGTTGGTCCGGGGTTTTTTGATTTTTCTTTATTTGCCAAATGGTATAATTAGTATTGGAATTGTTGTTCACGAAGAATTATTGGGGGCGCGGGAAGTTGGGCGCTCCAAGCGGAGAAACTTTACGCGATGAATACCATGAAGACCTTTTTCCTGTTGATGGTTTTGACCGGGTTGTTCCTCTTGGTCGGAGCCATGGTGGGCGGAGAGGTGGGGATTGTCATTGCCCTGGTGTTGGCGTTGGTGCTTAATGTGGGGTCTTATTGGTACAGCGACCGAATCGCTCTGAAAGATGACCCATGCCAAGCCGGTGACGGCGGCCGAAGACCCGGAGCTTTACGGGTTGGTGGAAGAACAGGCCCGGTTGGCGGGACTGCCGATGCCCAAGGTATACGAGATTCAAAGTGACTCGCCCAACGCCTTCGCCACCGGGCGCAACCCCAAGCACGCTTCGGTGGCGGCCACCACCGGGATCCGGCGGCTGCTGACCCGGGATGAGTTGGGAGCGGTGATGGCCCACGAAATGGCCCATGTAGGGAACCGGGACACTTTGATCATGGCGGTGGTGGCGACATTTGCCGGGGCAATATCCATGCTGGCGTTTATGGCGCAAATCGCGGCCATATTTGGCGGAAGGGACCGGGGCGGCGGGATGATCGGGCTGTTGGTAATCGCGATTGTCATGCCCTTGGCCGCAACGGTGGTGCGGCTGGCCATCTCCCGGACGCGGGAGTTCCAGGCCGACGCCATCGGCGCCAAAACCTCCGGGAATCCGGAAGCGTTGGCCCGGGCATTGGAGAAGCTGGAGATGGGTACTGAAGCGCGGCCGATGCAAGTGGCGGAGGGGGCCTCGCACCTTTTCATCGTCAATCCCCTGCGGGGCAAGGCCTTGGGCAAGCTTTTTTCGACTCACCCGCCTGTTGAAGAACGAGCTCGCCGGCTGCGAAACATTAGCATTAGGCCCAACTACTAGGAAACTATCTCAAAATCAACTGGCCCTCCTGATGTACCGGCATCGCTGACTGAAGCCCGTAGATTCCCGCCTTCGCGGGAATGACGGGTTGGGTGCCGCGCCGCGTTTTGAGATAGTCTCTAACGGCATAATCAGCCCGCAAACAAAATGGCCGGCCCTTTATGGGCCGGCCATTTTTCTTTTCCCGATGGAGCAGGATTGTCTGGGGCTAGAAAATGGCGATGGGGTTTACCGGCGAGCCGGTAACGTTGCGCAGCTTCAACGGGCCGAGGGTGAGCATGAACTCGTACCGGCTCCGGGCTTCGCACGCCTCGGCCAACTGCTCCAGGTTGGCGTTGTCGATCAACCAGAGGCCCAGGGTTACCAGGCTGACGGTGTGCAGGGGGGCGGTAACGGTGGCGTAGTGGCTGGGGCGGACGTCATTGGAAGTGTCGGTGCCCAGCATGGCGATACCGCGTTCCTTGAACCAGGGGGTGCAAGCGACTTGGCAGGCGGTGAAGGGTTGGGTGTTGGGACGGGGCCCCTGTTCCAGTATCATCCGGTAGTTGCCGGTGCGGACCAGCAGAATGTCGCCCTCGGTGACCGTGACTCCTTCCAATGCCTCGGCGGCCTCCAGGTCTTCGGGCATGACCGGGTCGTCGACGGCCAGCCAGTCGGCGCCGCGTACCTTGGTGATGTCCAGCAGGACTCCCCTGGTGACGATGCCGTCGGCGGCCACTTCGATGGAATGGCTTTGGGCGCCTTCCCGGGAGGTGATTAGGTTGGCGGGTTTGCCGTTGTACAGTTTGGCCTGCCAGGAGTAATGGGAGAGGGAGTCGATGTGGGTGATGGTCTGGCCGTGGAAGACCATGCCGATGAACTCGGAAGCGCCGCGGCGGACCAGTTTGCGTTCGGGGGAGTCGGTATCGCGGCCTTCGCCGCTGTCCACCATGTAGCGTTGGACCTGGTAGGTGACGTCAGGGGTCATCGCGGTGGTGATGGGGCGGGCGCAACTGACGGGGACGCCGTCCTGGACCAGGGCGGCAGCCTGTTTCCGCTTTTCCGGGGTGATGAGGTTAAGGCAGCCTTTCTGGTCGTCGTCTCCCCAGCGGCCCCAATTGCTGAGGGAGGTCATCCATTCCAGGACCTGGGCTTCGGACGGGATTTCTGCCGGCATCGCGGGCCTCCTAACGTGGTATTGGGGGGTGTGGTTTGGGCTGGGCAATTCTACACCGGGAGCGAGGTTATGCCATAGCGGGCGGCTTTACAGTAACTGTTCAGAATGAAGGAGTTAGCCCAACCCAAGGTCCGTCATTCCGGCCCCCGTATCGGGTACGGGGCAGGCTTTGAGCCGGAACCCAGCATGGTCGGGGAAAGACCTGCGTTCGAAATGACCGGGATTCCTGGATTCCGGCTCAAGGCCGGAATGACGCTTTAATGTCGGGATGAATCATCGATTCTGAACATTTACGCTTTACAGGCGGGGTCTTTCCATTTTGGAGGCAGAGGCCGGTTGGTGTTGGCGGGCAAGTAGGCATCCCCGTGGCAATTTTGGTGGAGGGTGGGATCGGGAATTGGGCATGGGGTTGGGCAGGGAGTTTAGACCCCTCGCTACGCTTGGGGTGACAGAAAGAGGCATGGGGTGACAAAGGGGGCCGGGGTGACCCTTCGACGGGAACGTAGGGCGGGGGGCAATCAAAAGACCCTGGTTTTACAGGCGGGAGCCGATGAAGGAAGGATAACCTTGCAGGAAGTCGCGGGCGGTGGCGGGGCGGCGGCCTTCAAGTTGGACGGACTGCAACCCCAGCAGGCCGTCTCCGGTCTTTATGGCCACCGGGGTTTCTTCGTAGGGGAGGACCACGATGGAACCCGGTCTTGCCGGGAGGCCGGGCGGGCAGTCAGGGACCGAAACCCCCAGCAGCTTGAGCAGTTGGCCGTTCCAGTGGGTGAAAAGACCGGGCCAGGGCGTGTAGGCGCGTTGCCGGAGTTCCAGTTCCCTGGCGGAGAGGCTCCAATCGGCTTCTCCGTCGCTGCGCTCTATTTTCCGGGTTTCGGTGGCCAGGGCGTTGTCCTGGGGTTGGGGCTTAATCTGGTTGGCGTTCCAACGGGGCAGATTTTCAACCAGAAGGTCTGTTCCGGCGGCAAAGAGAGCGGCGGTCAGCGACTCGGCGGTGTCCGAGG
Source organism: Dehalococcoidia bacterium (assembly GCA_965205495.1). Taxonomy (GTDB): domain Bacteria; phylum Chloroflexota; class Dehalococcoidia; order Lucifugimonadales; family UBA3495; genus CATOSK01. The sequence continues at coordinate 1,703,107 of CBDBHA010000002.1, read as the reverse complement.
GAGCGATGGGGTGTTCTTTCTGGGCAAGGATGGGGCCGGTATCCATGCCCTCGTCAAGCAGCATGAGGGTGATGCCGGTGGTGGTGAGGCCGTCCCTAATGGCGGTAACCACGGGGGAGGGGCCGCGGAATTGGGGGAGCAGGGACGGGTGGAGGTTGAGGCAGCCTTGGGGAGGCAGTTCCAGGACCGGCGGGGGCAGGAAGCGGCCGTAGGCGGCAACCACGATGGCGTCGGGCTCCAAGGCGGCCAGGGCGGTTTGGGCTTCCGGGGAGCGAAGTGTTGGGGGCTGGAACACGGGGAGGCCCTGTTCCAGAGCGTGTTGTTTGACCGGGGTTGGTTCGGTGGCCCTTCCCCGGCCTCGGGGCCGGTCGGGGGAGGTATAGACGCCGACGACCTGGGATTGGGGGAGATTTTGGAGGGTTTGGAGGACCGGGATGACGAAATGGGGAGTCCCCATGAAGACAAAACGCATTGGCACCTACGGGAAAACGGGGTCTGGTTAGTGAATAATTGGGCGGGTCCCAAGATTGGGCGCCAAATTTCTTGACACCGGAAAGAAGACGTGGTTAAGTTAGGATAACCGCTGGGCGGGAATATTAGAAGAAGGAGGTGATAGCGCATGAAACATAGTTTAATACGCAGGGGCGATGGTAGGCATCAGTCTGGACACGACGGGGTGACCAGCTCGTAACGAGTTTAACTACTTACAGAAGACCCGTCAGTCGGGCCCAGGCCAATGTCTACCATCGCCCCTGAGACCCATAGTTCTCAAAGGGTGGTGCCCAAAAGGCTGGGCCCGACCCCTTTTTCAGGGCCCCCGGCTCAAATGGAGCGGGGCCTTCCTCGGAATTTCAACAAGACCCAGGGAACAGGCCGTTGTTGCCGCCGGGATCGCGGCAGGTGTAATGGGTTCCGGGTGCGCGTCAGATTTTCTCAGGAAGCGGGCCGTTGGTCGATCGGGCCAAGGCCTTTTCGTTGTCGCTGGGAGGAGGTTGCGACGACGAATCCAGGGGCCAACAGGTGGGGGCGATGGATTTTAGATTCCTCCCTACGGTTCGGAATGACAGATGGGGGGGGGTCGGAATGTCCTCTGCGAGATTGTGATGGGCACCCACGGTCTCAGGGCCTTTTCATTGTCGGTGTGGGGAGTTTGCGACGGCCAATCCAGGGCCAAACCGGCTGGGGGCGATGGATTTTAGATTCCTCCCTACGGTACGGAATGACAGATGGGGGGTCGGAATGACAGATGGGGGGGTCGGAATGTCCTCCGCGAGATTGTGATGGGCACCCACGGTCTGCCGACTAATTGACATCATAATCTCTTCCGCTTAAAATTTCGGTCAAGAAAACCGTAACAAAACGATGCACCGGAGAGTTGATGCTAAGAATTCGGCTAAGACGGGTAGGAAAGAAAGGGAACCCGTCTTATCGTATAGTCGTTGCCGATTCCAGGGCGCCGCGGGATGGGGCCTATGTCGAATGGATCGGGAACTATGATCCCATGGTGGACCCTCCGGCGATAACGCTCAAGGAAGACCGGGCCATTGCCTGGCTGAAGAACGGCGCCCAGCCTTCTGACGCGGTGCGGCGCATCCTTGATAGGGACGGAGTGTTTGAGAAGGTCAACTCGTAATGAAAGAGTTGATTGAATACATCGCCAAAGCATTGGCCAGCAACCCCGACGCCGTGAAGGTAACCGAGTCGGTAGAGGACGGCCAGATAGTGCTGCGGCTGGAGGTGGCCCCCGAAGACAAGGGCAAGGTCATCGGGCGGCAGGGGCGAGTCGCCCAGGCGATGCGGGTCCTGTTGCGGGTAGCCGCGGTCAAGGATGACACCAGAGCCATCCTGGAAATCGTTTAACCTCCCCCAATCCCCTTCCAATCCTTGGAGCAACCCCCCACCCCTTCCGAAGCAGTATCCGTCGGGCGCGTGCTGGGCCTCCACGGGACCGCCGGTCAAGTCCGCGTTCATGTTCTCAGCGACGATCCCCACCGGTTCGACCCGGAGCAGACGGTCTTTTGCAACGAACGCCCGCTGCTGATATCTTCTTCGGCCGCTGGCCCGGGACATCGCCGCATTATTGGTTTTGAAGGCGTCGATTCTCCCGAGGCAGCCAGCGCCTTGATTGGCGAAATCCTGACCGTACCCGAAACGTGGGTTGCCAGTTTGCCCGACGGCGAATATTTCCATTTTCAACTGTTGGGGATGAAGGTGGTGACCGACGGAGGAGAGTTATTGGGGGAGATCGCCGAGGTAATTGAAACTGGGAGCAACGACGTTTACGTGGTCAACGGAGAGAAGGGGCAATTGTTGATTCCCGCCATCGGGGCCGTGGTCCAGGATGTGAAGGTGGAGATCGGGTTGATGGTGGTGCATTTGATGGACGGGATGCGCTAGGGGCGCCAACCCTTTTGACCTGCCAAACGCGCCGATGCTAAAATCCCTCTAACCTGAACGGCGGGCACCTGGAAACGCCGGTGGCGGCGAACCGGGGGCTGCAAAGGAGGTAACTCTGATGTCAGGTCATTCGAAATGGTCGACCATCAAGCGCGCGAAGGGGGCAAATGACGCCAAGCGGGGCGCCCTCTTTACCAAGCTGACCCGGGACATCTCCCTGGCGGTGAGGAATGGCGGCGGGGACCCGGACATGAACTTCCGGCTGCGGCTGGCAGTGGACAAGGCCAAGTCCAGCAACATGCCCCTGGATAGCATAAACCGGGCCATCAAGCGGGCCGCTGGGGAAACCGGCGAAGGGCCCGAGGATTTTGAGGAAATCACCTACGAAGGGTATGGGCCCGGGGGCGGGGCGATCCTGCTGCAGGCGGTGACCACCAACCGGAACCGCACCGCGTCGGAGATCCGGTCGGCGTTCAACCGGGGCGGCGGAAACCTGGGTGAGGCCGGTTGCGTCGCCTGGAATTTCGAGAGCAAGGGCGTCATAACCATTGAAATCGACGACCCCGACCGGGCCGACGAATTGAGCTTGGTGGCGATTGACGCCGAGTCCGAGGATGTCAACTACGAAGAAGGCGTCCTGGAGATTTACACCACGCCCGAGAACCTTCAAATCGTGCAGCAAGCCTTGGAAAGCGACGGGGTTGCGGTGGCGTCGTCAGACATATCGCTGGTGCCCAAGGCGACCGTTGCCCTGGACGAAAAGACGTCGGAACAGACGCTGCGTTTGCTGGATTCGCTGGAGGAGTTGGCCGACGTACAGAAGGCGTATACCAACGCCGATTTCCCGCCGGAGGTCTTAGCCCAGTACCAGGCAGCCAGTTAGATGCGAGTCTTGGGCATTGACCCTGGTACGCTGAGCATGGGCTACGGAGTCCTGGATGCGGGGCCGCAACCGGAGGCCGACGACTACGGGGTCTTGCGGCTGCCCAAGTCGATGCCTTTGGAAGAGCGTCTTTACCAGTTGCACACCCACATCCTCAACATGATCAACGTCTTCCAACCGGATGTGATTGCGGTGGAAGAACCCTTCGTTGGAAGGGGTGAGCGACAGTTTATTGGACCGGCCATCGCCATCGGTCAAGCCCAAGCCCTGGTCTTGATTGGTGCCGCGAGGGAAAACGTGCCGATATTCCGGTACAGTCCGGCCCAGGTCAAGCTGGCGGTCACCGACTATGGAGCCGCGACCAAGGCCCAGATGCAGCAGACCATCGCCGCAACGTTGCGTCTAAGCGAGGTGCCCCCTTCGGACGCCGCTGATGCCCTGTCGGTGGGGTTGTGCCACCTGGTGCATAGCGACGCGGCGTCGGCACTGGGACGGGAAATCCCGCCGGGGATGGAGCGGTAAACCTTTGATCGCGGGGGTCCGGGGCGTGTTGGAGTCCGCTGGGCCGGACTGGGTGCTGGTCCAGGTTGGGGGGGTTACCCTGCAAGTGTTTGTTCCGCCGTCGTTCATCGGAGCGTTGGGGGAGCCGGGTTCCCCGGTCCAACTTCACACGCACCTACGGATGCGGGAAGACCAACCGGTGCTGTATGGATTCCCGTCGCAGGCCGACCTGGACGCATTTCTGCTTCTCCTGGGCGTTTCCGGGATTGGGCCCCGGCATTCGTTGGGGTTGATTTCCAGCCTGGGGGTGAGCGGCTTACAACGCGCCATTGAACAGGAGGACCTGGGGGCCTTGAGCGCGGCGCCGGGGATTGGACGGCGGACGGCGGGGCGGGTGGTTTTGGAGCTGAAGGGAAAGCTGGCAGCGGGAGAGGAAACGGGGGGAATGGTTCCCGCAACCCTGGGAGGCGAGGTTGTCGATGCGTTGGTCGCTCTGGGGTACTCGACGGCGGAAGCGAGGCGGGTGGTGAACCGGCTGGATCATGCTCCCGAAGCTACGGTGGAGGACCAGATTAGGTTGGCGTTGCAGCAGATTGGGGGAGGCGCTTAGATACTGGAGATAAGACGACGGTAGCCCGGGGACCGGCCGGAATTGTCCTGGGAGTGTTCCAAACGTGGGGACGGGTTTTTTCCGGCAAAGAAGAGGGAAGGTATGACGGCCCGCAACATCAAACAGGATGCCCATGAGTTGGTGGACAATCTGCCTGAAGACGCCACTTGGGAAGACCTGATGTATACAATATACGTCCGCCAAGCTATTGAAGCGGGGCTCGAAGACAGCATAGCGGGACGGAAGATCGACGTGAAGGAGGTCCAGGAGATGTTCGGGTTGCCGGATTGAGAGTTGAGCAATGCCTGATTTCCAGTTAGTTTCGGATTTCCAGATGACCGGAGACCAGCCGGTGGCGGTGCAAAAGCTGGTGGCCGGCTTGCAGGAAGGTGTCGCGCACCAGACGCTGTTGGGGGTTACCGGGAGCGGCAAGACCTTCACCATGGCGAACATAGTCCAGGAGTTGCAGCGGCCCACCCTGGTGCTGGCCCACAACAAGACGCTGGCGGCCCAGTTGGCTTCGGAGTTCAAGGAGTTTTTCCCCCACAACGCGGTGGAATACTTCGTCTCGTACTACGATTATTACCAGCCGGAAGCCTACGTGCCCCAATCGGACACCTACGTGGAAAAAGACGCCAGCGTGAACGAGGAGTTGGACAAGCTGCGGCTATCGGCCACAACTTCTTTGCTAACCCGCCGGGACGTATTGATTGTGGCTTCGGTTTCCTGCATCTACGGGTTGGGGGACCCGTCGGACTACTTCAACCTGGTGGCCAAGGTGGCCGTGGGGGAAATCCGGGACCGCAGCCGGTTGCTGCGGCAGCTTGTAGACATGCAGTACGAACGCAACGACTACGACCTGGCCCGGGGCAAGTTCCGGGTGCGGGGAGACACGTTGGAAATCGTGCCCGCCTACGAAGAACTGGCGGTGCGAATCCAGTTCTTTGGGGATGAAGTCGAGAAGATTGTTGAGATTGACCCGTTGACCGGCGAGTTGCTGGCGCAACGACAGGAGACGGCCATCTATCCGGCCAAGCACTTCGTCACCACCCAAGAGCGGTTGGAGTTGGCGGTCAAAGATATTGAGGTTGAGCTTTTAGAGCGGTTAGCGGACCTGCGGGCGCAGGACAAAATGCTGGAGGCGGCCCGTCTGGAGTCGCGCACCAACTACGATCTGGAAATGCTGCGGGAGGCCGGGTTCTGCCACGGCGTCGAGAATTACTCGTGCCACCTGGCCCGTCGGCACGGCCAACAGGGGGGCAAGTTTGCCGTTACCTGCGGGTCGACGCCCTGGACCTTGCTGGACTACTTCCCGGAAGATTATCTCGTGTTCATCGACGAGTCCCACATGACGCTGCCGCAGGTGCGGGGCATGTACCACGGGGACGTGGCGCGGAAGAATACCCTGGTTGATTACGGGTTCCGGCTGCCGTCGGCGGTGGATAACCGCCCGCTGAATTTTGGAGAGTTCGAACAGAGGACCAACCAGGTGGTGTTCGTTTCGGCCACTCCGGGGCCGTATGAGATGGAACACAGCGCCGCCGTGGTGGAGCAGGTCATTCGGCCCACCGGGTTGTTGGACCCAACGGTGGAGGTTAAGCCCACGCCGGGGCAGATTGACGACCTGATGCAACAAATCAAGGCCCGGGTGGAAAAGGGGCACCGGTGTTTGGTGACGACGCTGACCAAACGCATGGCCGAGGAACTGGCCGATTACCTCTCGGAAATGGGCATCCGAAACCACTATCTGCACTCGGATATCGAGACGTTGAACCGGATCGAGATTCTGCGCGACCTGCGGTTGGGTGTTTATGACGTCATTGTCGGCATCAACCTGCTGCGGGAAGGGTTGGACCTGCCGGAGGTGAGCCTGGTGGCGATTTTGGACGCGGACAAAGAGGGGTATTTGCGTTCCTCTACCGCGTTGGTGCAGACCATCGGGCGGGCGGCCCGCCATTCGGAAGGGCACGTCATCATGTACGCTGACCGTATTACGGACTCGATGAAGAAGGCCCTTGATGAGACCGGGCGGCGCCGGCAAATTCAGCATAAGTTTAACGTGCAACATGGGATTGAGCCGCAAAGCATCCAAAAAGCGGTGCATGACATAACCGACAGCATCAAGATGGTCTCGGAGCAGAAGGCCAGCTACCAGGTGGCCCGCCAGGAACTTTCGCGGGACGATATGTTCCGGGTGGTGAAAGACCTGGACTTCCAGATGAAACAGGCGGCCCGGGGGTTGGAGTTTGAAAAGGCCGCCGCGCTGCGGGACGAGATGTTGGAGCTGCGGCGTTTGTTGGCCCTGGAGGAGAAGACCCTTAGCGGGTAATCTCCGCTCCGGTGGGGCCGTTCACCGGCAAGCTTTATTGGGAGTGGGTCAGGGCCGCGTCTACGAGGGTGTGGAGGCGGGTTAGCACCGCCGCGTTTTCGTCCAGGGTGAAGTTGTCCACGTAGTACTTGTTCTCGCCGCTGGTGCCGTCGACGGCTCCCCGGTCTACCAGGTGGGTAATCAGGCGGCGGTCTTCTTCCACGGCGGGCAGGAGGTTTTGGCCGGCCAGGATGGAGAGGGCGGCAACCAACCCGTACCCGCCCCAATTGGAGACGCTGGCGAGGACCAACCGGTCAACCCTGGTAACCGCCGGGTCGGGGGGCAGGGTGGCCACCGTGGGGATGACGTGGGCCAGGTTGCCCATGCCAATTTCGTTGCCGCCATCGCCGATTCCCACCGAAGGAATCTCCGCTTCGAAGAAGTAGTCCAGGCGGGCGGTGTGTTCGGTGATGTCCCGGTAGCGCATGTTCAGGTAGGTATCGCTGCTGGTGCGGCCGCACCGTTCGATGGATATGACCAGCTTGGGCTGGACGCGGTCCAGGACTTCTTCGGTGTGTTGGCGGCTGGTTGCAATGTCCGCAATGGGAAAGCCGACTACCTCGGCGCGGTTACCCAGCCAGTCTTGCATGGGGGATACGGAATCACCGTCAGTCACGTAGGTAACCGGGCGGTCCAGTTTTGCCAGGGCGTTTCCGATGGCAATGGCGCCCGGGGGGCCGTCGGTCTCGTGTTTGCCCGCCGACAGGATGTAGAAGCCAGTCGTGATAAGGGCCGGACCGGGGTGGTCGAGGATGTACTGGGCGGCCTGGGCGCAAAAGTCCGGGGGAACATGCCCCCGCAACTGGGAGACGCCCCGCTGGTCCTGGGCAAGGATGATGTCTTCGATGGATTCGGGCATGGCCGGTTAGAGGACCGCGATGTCGGCGTCGCGCTGGTCGGTAATGAACATGTGGCCCGGAGCGTGGGTAATCATCAGGGGGGGCTTGGAGTTGAGGGCGACGGCCTGGGGCGTAACTCCGCAGGCCCAGAAGACCGGCTCCTCGCCGGGGCGAATTTCCACCGGGTCGCCGAAATCGGGGCGCTGCAAGTCGTGGACTCCGATGGCCTGGGGGTCGCCGATATGCACCGGCGCGCCGTGGGTGGCGGGAAAACGGGAAGTGACCTGGACGGTGCGGACCACCTGTTCCCTGGGGATGGGGCGCATACTGACCACCATGGGGCCGGAAAACATGCCAGCCGGTGTGGTGGGGATGTTGGTGATGTACATGGGCACGTTGCAGGCCATTTCCTGGTGCCGCAGGGGAATTCCAACGGCGGTCATTGCCGATTCAAAGGAAAAGCTGCATCCCAGCAGGAAGGAGACCAGGTCGTCCCGCCAATGGTCAACCAGGGAGGTGACTTCGGCGGTCAATTGGCCGTTTTCGTAAATGCGGTAGCCTGGGATGTCGGTGCGGATGTCGGAACCCGCCGCGGTCAATGCCGGTTCAACTTCGCCGGCCTCGATGACTTCCAACAGGGGGCAAGGGCGTGGGTTGCGCTGGCAGAACAGGAGGAAGTCGAAGGCCAACTCCCGAGGGAGAATGGCCAGGTTGGCTTGAACATATCCCGGGGCCACGCCGGAGGTTACGCCCCGCCATTGTCCGGTACGCACCAGGTTGCGGACGGCCGCGGGGGTGTCGGGCAGGGTCATCGCGCTCAATGGCAGCCTCGCAGAAGAGTGGGTTTGCGGGCAATCATAGGCGGCGGTGATGGGGCAGTCAATTCCAGGATGACCGCAACCGGCCCCGGTCTTTGTTGGCATCGTAGGGAATGGCCGATATAATTCCCCAAGGAAAGTCCAGCACAGCCCCCCAGGTTTATTAGTGTACAACGTATGTTTATTGGCTGAACCCAGCAACGGAGCGCAACGGCTGGCCTCCGTGGTGGACCAGGCTGGGTTGTCGTACACCGTCTGCGACGACCCCGATTATTTCGGGGATAACGGTTATGACCCTTCGCCGGAAGCGGCGCTGCTGGATATGGGATCGCTGGGGCTGGCCCTGACCCGGACGTTGTTGGACCGGTGCCGAGAGCTGAAACTGCCGGCGGTGGTGGTAGTGCCCGGGGACCTGGTGGACGAGTACGACTCCACGCTGAATCCCGACGAGTTCATCTGCACGCCCCTGGACGAGCGGGAGTTGGTGGCGCGGGTGCGGCAGGCCATCTACCGGGTCAAGGGACCCGTGGGGCAACAGGTGCTCAAGGTCGAAGGATTGGTAATCGACCTGGAAAAGTACGACGTGATGATGGAGGGGCGGCACATCCCTCTGACCTACAAAGAGTTCCAACTGCTGGTGCTGCTGGCCTCCAACCCGGGACGGGTGTACACCCGGGAGGCATTGTTGAGCCAGGTTTGGGGCTACGATTATCTGGGCGGCACCCGGACGGTGGACGTTCACGTTCGGAGGCTGCGTTCCAAGATCGAGGACCCGGACCACTCATTTGTGGAAACCATCTGGAACGTGGGTTACCGGTTCAAGTCCGCCGCCCTGGAATAGCTCTACGAAACAACCCTTTCCGACCTGAATAAACGGCCGCCAACGAAATGGCAGGAGCTTTCAAATTTTCGGGCAGAGCCGGTCGGTGTTGGCCGGCAAGCTTGCATTCCCGTGGTAATAGTGGCTTAGGCTGGAATCAGGGGTTGAGGATTCGGTTGGGCAGGGAATTTAGACCCCTCGCTACGCTCGGGGCGACAGAGACAGGGCAATCACGTCTTAACTTTAAACACACCAAACAAGCCGAAATAGCCGGAAAACCCCGATGATTCCCGCGAAAGATGCAATGGACACTGTCTTGCATCGGCAAATTGGTCCTTGTCCGCGATATCTGGATTCCCGCCTGCGCGGGAAAGACGGGTGGGCACGGGAAAGACGGGGCGATGAACTTCCGGGCTTTATGACGCGATTGGCCTGGTGACACAGAGCGCCGGGGGTCAATTAAAAGACCTCGGTGAATTGGCGGCCTTTAACTTAGCTCGTCGCTGACCCGATTCAAGAAACGCCCCACCTGACGCGCCAATGGCGCATTCTCCGGAGCTTCCAGGTCCGGGTCTTGTTCCATCAGGGCTTCGGCTTCCTGGCGGGCCGTGTGCAACAGGTCCCGGTCGGACAAACGGGCCATACGCAAGTCGGGGAGGCCGCTTTGGCGGGTGCCGAAGAAATCGCCGGGGCCCCGCAATTCCAGGTCCACCTCGGCCAGCTTGAACCCGTCGTTGATCTGTTCCAGGGCGGAAAGGCGCTCCTTGGCGAACTCGGAAGGGTCCTCGGAAATGAGGATGCAGTAGCTCTTGTGGCGGCCACGGCCCACTCGGCCCCGGAACTGGTGGAGTTGAGAGAGGCCGAACCGGTCGGCGCCTTCGACCAGCATTACGGTGGCGTTGGGAACGTCGATACCCACTTCCACCACGGCGGTGGAGACCAAGATGTCTAGTTCGCCGTCCCGAAACTGGCGCATCACCCGGTCCTTTTCCTTGGCCGACATTCGGCCGTGGAGCAGCCCCACCCGCAGATCGGGGAAAATTTCCTGGGACAGGCGGCGGTGGTCTTCGGTGGCGGCCTTGGCTTCCACGGCATCCGATTCCTCGATGAGGGGGTAGATGATGAAGGCCTGGCGCCCTTCTTCCACCTGGCGTTTCAGGAACCCGTAAGCGGCATCGCGCCGGTCGGGGCCAAGCCAGCGGGTCTGGACCTCCTGGCGGCCTGGAGGAAGTTCGTCGATGGTGGAGATGTCCAGGTCGCCGTAGAGGGTCAGAGAGAGGGTGCGGGGGATGGGAGTGGCCGACAAGACCAGGGTGTGGGGGTTTTCGACGCCCTTTTGCCGGAGGGCGGAACGCTGGAGGACGCCGAAGCGGTGCTGCTCGTCCATAACGGCCAGGGCCAGGTTGGGGATTTCTACTCCCGACTGAATCAAGGCGTGGGTGCCAACCAGCAGGTCCAGGTTGCCGTCGGCGGCCAACTGGGTCAACTCGCGTCTTGCTTTGGGCCTGGTGCTGCCGGTGAGCAGTCCAACGGAAATAGGTTGGGGGTGGGTCTCCAGATAAGCAGTGACGCGGTTTTGTTCCCGGACAGGCTGGGAGAGGCCGCCCAGCAAATCGGCCAAAGTCTGGAAATGCTGCTCGGCCAGCACCTCGGTGGGGACCATGATGGCGGCCTGGTAACCGGCGGCGGCGGCGGCGAGGAGGGCGACCAGGACCACCACGGTCTTGCCGCTGCCCACTTCGCCCTGGAGCAGGCGGTTCATGGGAGGGGTGCCCCGTTCCAGGTCGCCGAGAATTTCGGTGACACAGCGGCGTTGGGCGCCGGTCAGGGGGAAGGGGAGGGAGTCGACAAACCCGCGCAGGACTTTCCGGTTGGCCGGGATGGCCACGCCGTCGACGCCCTGGCTCCAGCGGCGGCGGCGGGCCAGAACGGCCGTTTGGAGGACCAGCAGTTCATCGAAGGCCAGCCGGCGGCGGGCTTCGTCCCAGGCGTCCGGGTCGTCGGGGTAGTGGGCCTGCATGATGGCGTCGCGGACCGGCAGGAGGCCGAGGCGTTGCGGGGTTTGGGAGGGGAGAATGTCGTCGAGGCCGCCCAGCCATTCGTTGAGGGCCTGGTAGATTAACCGGCGCAGGTTGCGGGCGGACAGGCCGTCGGTGAGGGGGTAGACCGGGACCATGCGCCCGGTGTGGATGGGAGTCTGGCCGTCTTCCAGGACCTCGTAGTCGGGGGACTGGAAGACCAACTGGCCGCGGTGGACATCGGGGCGGCCGCTGATGGCGATGCGGGCGTTGGACTTGAGGGAACGGGCGATGTAGTCCTGGCCGAACCAGAGGACTTTGATGTTGCCGGTCTCGTCGCTGAGGACGGCTTCGGTGGCTTTCAGGCGGCCTTTTTGGCCCAGGTTGACTACCCGGGACTCCCAGATGTGGCCGACGACGGTACATTCCGTGTCGGGAGTTACTTCCGCGACCTTAAGGGTCGTCGAGTAGTCCAGGTGGCGGCGGGGGAAAAGGTAGAGCAGGTCGCGGACGGTGGAAACCTGGATGCGCGCCAAGCGGGAGGACAGCCGGGTGCTGACGCCGCGGAGGCGGTCGACCGGTGCGTCGAGGTCCAGGCCCGGGGGAGGCGAGGCGGATTGAACCCGGCGGGAAGGCCGGGGCATAGGCGACTCGGCCGGGGGCGGGTGGACCTGGGTTGGGGTTGTGGGATTCGGGTCTGGGAGGGCTTCTTCGGGGGCGCCGATCTCTAGGAGCCTCCGGACCTGGCCGGCCCAATGGCGCCGCTGCTCCGGAGACATTGGGGCATATTCGACCTGGACCAAGTCGAGGGTTTGGGAAGAGGCTTCCAGGTATTGGGCGATGGACCCGGCCCAGTGTTGGATGAAGCGGTCGACGCCACCGGCGACGGCGGAGTTGTTGTAACCCCGCAGCTTTTCCAGCTCCAGGATTTTCCCGAAGAGTTCAACCCATTGGGGTGGACTTTGGGGTTCAGCGGCCATACCTGTTAATCATGGGAGCGGTTGGCGGTGCGGGTAAGTTTTTGTCCCAATGTCGGAAAAGCGGGGCGGCTTCTTGCGGGGTTGAAGTGGCCGGATGCCGCCTGCCAAGGGGATGGATATTTAGTGGCTTTATTATCGGGTGGTGCAATGGTCTCTGGCAATGGGCAGGGCGTCACTGGGTGCCCGTCAGATTTTCGCGGGAAGCGGTCCCTTGGGCGGTTGGGCCAGGCCTTTTCGTTGCCGTTGGGGGTGCTTGCGACTACGAATCCAGGGGCCAACGGGTTGTGGGAGATGGATTTTAGATTCCTCCCTACGGTTCGGAATGACAGGTAGGGGGTCGGAATGTCCTCCGCAAAATTGTGATGGGCACCCGGTGTCACTGTTAAGTGTTCAGAATTGATGAGTCATCCTGAGATTAAACCGTCATCCCGGCCCCCGTACCGGGTACTGGGAAGGCTTTGAGCCGGAACCCAGAATGGTCAGGGAGAAACCAGCGTTCGAAATGACAAGGATTCCTGGATTCCGGCTCGAGGCCGGAAAGACGGACATTGGGTTGGGCTAAATCCTTCATGATGAACGGTTACCGTCACTGGCTTCGGGTGAGGGCTACCGCCACGGCGCCGGGACCGACGTAGGTGCCCAGGGTGGGACCGAACCGAGTGGTAATGACGCCGTCCTCGGGGATCAGCCCGGCAAGCTCCTGCTTCAACTGCTCGGCGCGTCCGGGTTCGGTACTGTACATTACGCCAAGGCGGGTCAATGGGGCGTATTCCCGCGCCAATTCCGCCAACCGGCGCAGGGCTCTTTGGGCGTTGCGGGGCCGCTCCATCGGGTGTACCTCCCCGTCCTGCAACTTGAGGATGGGTTTGACGCTGAGCATAGACCCCAAAAAGGCTTGGGCTTTGCCAATGCGCCCGCCTTTTTGGAGGTACTCCAGGGTGTCGAGGGTCACGAAAACCTGGGTTGCGGGAAGTTGGGCGCGGACCCGGGCGGCCAAAGCGGCTAGGTCATCGGACATAGCGGCATCTTCGGCGGCGGCGATGACCGCGAGGCCCAGGCCCAGAGAAGCCAATTGGGAGTCCACCACCTGGATGGCATCGGGGTTGCCCAGGGCTTCACGGGCCCGTTCCGCCGAGTTCATGGTGCCGCTGAGTTTGCCGGAGACATGGATGGAAATAACCTGGTGTCCCTGGCCGGTGAGTTGTTGGTAGACCTCCTGGAAATCGGCTACCGAAGGTTGGGAGGTGGTGGGAAGGCGGGGGCCGGACAAGAGGCGTTGGTAGAACTCATCGGGTTGGATGTCGACGCCGTCTTTGTAGTTGACGTCGTCTATGGCCAGGTTGCACGGGATAACGGTAATGTCCAATTTGGCGGCCAGTTCCGCCGGAATGTCGGAAGAGCTGTCGGTCACAATTTTAACGGGCATGGGCGTTGTCCTTTATCGTGGGGTTACTCGATGGATGCCAGGTAGGGACTGTGGGGTTGGCCGCCAAAGACGGTGTCCACCTGGATGCCGGGCGTCCGCCGTTCTATTTTCAGGGCCAGGGCTTCCGCCTGGGACTGGGAGGAACTGCCGCCCCAGTAGACGGTGACGATTAAGTCGGGCGACAGGCCGGCGGAATCCAGGGCTTCAATCAGGGCGGCACCGGCGTCGGGGGCGGCCAACTTGAGGCCGCCGTCGATAATCCCGATAAAATGGCCGGCCTGGACGGAAACCCCGCCCACGGTGGAGTCGCGGACGGCCGGAGCTATTTCGATGCAGGTGACTCCCTGGCGGGCGGCGTCCATGGAGTCCAAGTTGCGTTGCAGGGGTTCTTCGGGGTTGAAGGCCAGGGCGGCCACCATGCCTTCGGGTACGGAGAGGGTGGGCACAACCGTGATTTTTACTGCGCTCTCCCGCTCTTGGGCGGCCAAGGCGGCGGCCCGGACGATGTTCTTGTTGTTGGGGAGGACGATGACTTCCTGGCCGTTGGAGCGGCGGGCGGCGTCGAGGATTTCCTGGACGCTGGGGTTCATGGTCTGGCCGCCCCGAATAACCTGGGCGCAGCCGGCGTCGTGGAAAAGCTGCTCGAACCCTTCCCCGGGGGCGACGGCCACCAGGGTAAGAGGACGGGCGGGCTGCTGGGGCGCGCCCCCCCAGTCCTGGTTTTGGAGGCTCATGTTTTCTATCTGGATTTGGGATAGGCCGCCTTGGGCCACGGCATAGGACAAGGCGGGGCCGGGGTCGAGGGCGTGCAGGTGGACCCGGGCGCGCCGCTGGTCGCCGACGACGACGATGGAACCGGCGATGGCGGCCAGGTCTTCTTTCATCCGGTCCACGGCCAGTCCGGGCCCCTCCACCAAGAACTGGGTGCAGTAGCCCCAGGCTTCGTGGTGGCTGGCGTCTACGAAACTGGCATCCACGGCGGGGAGGGACTGAATCTGGGGGGTGACGCGGCCCGCGGATTTTTGGACTTCTTCGTCCACAAGCGCTTGGGGTTGGCCGGTGAAGACCCCCCACATTCCCCCGAAAATCGCCACGAGACCTAACCCTCCGGCATCCACCACCCCGGCTTGGGCCAAGACCGGCAACTGGGTTGGGGTTAGGGAAAGGGCTTCCTGGGAACTGCGGAAGGCTTGTTCCCAAAGCCCGGTGGGGCCGGCGGCGGTTGGTTCGAGGGATTGGAGCGAACTGGCGACGGCGCCGGCCACGGAGAGCATGGTGCCTTCGACGGGCTGGCCCACCGCCTGGTAGGCGGCTGTAGAGGCTTGTTGGAAGGCGGTGGCCAGATGGGGGCCGGCGGCGGTTTCCAGACCGGAGAGGGCCTGGCAGAAACCCTTGAAAAACTGGGAGAGGATTACGCCGCTGTTGCCTCGGGCGCCCCAAAACAGGCCGTCGGCGAACTGATCGGCGGCTTGGCCCAGGTTGTTGGCGGTTTCGGTTGCAGCGCGTTCCAGGCCGGACCGGAAGGTGAGGAGCATGTTGGTTCCGGTGTCGCCGTCGGGGACCGGAAAGACGTTGAGGGCGTTAATCAGGTCTCGGTGGCGTTCGAGGCACGTTTCGGCGGCCTTAAGCGCGTCTAGGAATTGGTTGGCGTTCATGGTTGTCAACTTGGTGTTTTCTCCCATTGGGCATTATATACCAGCGGGGAGTTGGCCTCGGTCAACGGGGCGATGGGTTTTCGGAGCAGTTTCGACCGGGGCTGACCTTGGGACGCAGGGGTTTCAATCTTCCTGGTAGAGGCTGGTTGGGTTTGCGGGCGAGTTGGCGGCCCCATGGTAATTGTGGGGTGCTAGAATTCAGGTTTGGGGATCGTGTTGGGTAGGGAGTTTAGACCCCTCGCTACGCTCGGGGTGACAGGGGGAGGTCGGTGTGACCCTTCGACTGGCTCAGGGCGAACGGAGGGGAGGTTGGGGTGGCAGGTGGGGGTGTGGGGGACGGGGGATAATCGAAAGGGGCTAACCTTGGGACGGGGGCTGCTTGACGGTGTTCGGCGGGCCCGCCTAGAATTGCGCCAAACTAGGAACCGCGACCCGGTAAAGGTGCAGGGCAGGGATGGTGGAACAGGCTAACGGCAGACCCAGCTACGGCGATGGTCCCGAGGAACCGCGCAAGGGGCAAGACCGGGTAATTTCCGGGGATGCTCAAGCCGACGATGAAAACCTGGACCTTTCGCTGCGTCCGCGGCGGCTGGCCGACTTTGTGGGCCAAGGCCAGGTGAAGGACAACCTTAGCATCGGCATCCAGGCGGCCAAGCTGCGGGGAGAGGCGCTGGACCACGTAATCATTTACGGGCCGCCCGGGCTGGGCAAGACGACGTTGGCCCACATAATTGCCCAAGAGTTGGGAGTGAACATCAGGGTTACCTCCGGTCCGGCCATTGAGCGGGCGGGGGACATGGCGGCGATACTCACCGGCCTGCAAAAGGGCGACCTGTTGTTCATCGACGAAATCCACCGGCTGAACCGGACCGTCGAAGAAGTGCTCTACTCGGCGATGGAGGACTTCTTTCTTTCCTGGATGGTGGGGAAGGGGCTGGCGGCGCGGAACATCAACCTGAGAATCAACCCCTTCACCCTGGTGGGCGCCACCACTAGGTATTCGCTGGTCAGCGCGCCGTTGCGGGACCGGTTTGGGTCGGTGTTCCGGCTGGACTACTACAACCAAGAGGATATGGAGGTGGTGGTGCGGCGGTCGTCGGACATCCTGGGCATGGTCACCGATGGAGAGGGCATTGTGGAAATCGCCTCCCGGGCCAGGGGGACGCCGCGCATCGGCAACCGGCTGTTAAAACGGGCGCGGGACTATGCGCTGGTGGCGGCGGACAACGAGCTTTCCGGCGACGTGGCGCGGGCCGCCCTGGACCTGCTGCGGGTGGACCGGCTGGGTTTGGACGAGTCGGACCACCGGCTGCTGACCAACATCATTGAGAAATTCGGAGGCGGGCCGGTGGGGCTGGACACGCTGGCGGCGTCGTTGAGCGAGGACTCGGAAACGGTGATGGAAGTTTGGGAACCCTATCTGCTGCAATTGGGGTTTCTGGATCGGACCTCGCGGGGCCGGATGGCCACTCCGCTGGCCTACGAATATTTGGGGAAAGTGTGGACCGGGCGGGGCGCAACATCATTGGACCAACCCAAGTTGTCGGGTTTCTAGGCAGTTACATAGGAACGCCGTACCCTTTACCCCCGGTGTCGCAACGGGTAGTATTTTGGGGGCCGCGGACGGCGGAATTTTTGAGAGATAGGGGAATAGGCTATGATTTACGAGCTTCGGATTTACGAGACGATTCCCGGGCGGTTGCCGGCGTTGAACGACCGGTTCGCCAACCATACGGTGGGTTTCTTCGAGCGTCACGGCATCCATGTTGTCGGGTTTTGGACCGAGGACATTGGGACCAGCAACCAGTTGGTCTACATGCTGGGGTTCGACAGCCTGGCCGACCGGGAAAAGAAGTGGGCGGCGTTCCAGGCGGACCCCGACTGGCACCAGGCGCGGGCGGAATCGGAAGTGGACGGCCCCCTCAACGCCCGGGTCCGCAACGTGATATTGCGCCCCACCAACTACTCGCCGATGCAGTAGGGGAGGTTTACCAGGGTCCTGGGGAAGCTGCCTCCGTTGCCAGACCTCCGGGGACGCGGATATGCCGGGGAAGGCAACAGGCCTTTCCCGTTGCTTGCTTGCGCCGCAGCGCGGGACTAAAATGGTTCGATACTCCTAAAGGACGTTGACTGCCCCGGAAACTGGCGGGGCGGCCGTAAACGGCTTCCCCAGCCCGGGACTTGTTGCAACGGAAGTTTCTTCTTGACCATCCCCACCACAAAATCAGGGGCAACGTCCGGCGTTAAGGCTTTCCAAGAAACCTTGGAAAAATGCGTGGCCGGTGTTGCGGCGGCGCCGGATGAGGCGATGTCGCTGGTTGGCGCTGATGGGGAAGCGACCAGGGAGATGTGCCGGACCGCGTCGGAGATGCGGGACCGTGGCAAGGGGCGGGTGGTTACTTTCTCCCCCAAGGTATTCATTCCGTTGACCAGGTTGTGCCGCGACTTCTGCGGGTATTGTACCTTCCGCCAGGACCCGGCCACCGCCGATAAACTGTTTATGACACCGGAGGAGGTGTTGGCGGTGGCCCACGCGGGGGCCAAGCTGGACTGCACCGAGGCGCTTTTCACCCTGGGGGAGCGGCCGGAGCAGCGGTATGCCGAGGCGAGGGAGTGGCTTTCCCAGCGGGGTTACGGCTCCACGCTGGAGTATCTGGCCGAGATGTGCCGGTTGGTGGTGGAAGAGACCGATTTGCTGCCCCACGCCAATCCGGGCACGATGAGCCGGCGGGAAATGGAGGCTTTGCAGCCCTACAACCCGTCCATGGGATTGATGCTCGAGAGTACCAGCCCGCAGCTTTATGCCGAGGGAGGGCCCCACGAGTTCGCTCCCAGCAAACGGCCCCGGGTTAGGCTGCGGACCACCGAAATCGCGGGAGAATTGGGGGTGCCCTTTACCAGCGGAATCCTGATTGGCATTGGTGAGACCCGCCAGGACCGCATTGAGTCGTTGCTGGCGATCAGGGACCTGCACCAAAGGTTTGGACACATCCAAGAGGTCATCATCCAGAATTTCCGGGCCAAGGGCAATACGCCCATGGGGGACTCCCGGGACGCCAGTTCCGAGGAATTGCTTTGGACGGTGGCGGCGGCCCGCATCCTGCTGGGCGCGGAAGCCAACGTTCAGGTGCCGCCCAATCTGAGCGCCGGAGATTACCAGGTCTACCTGGACGCCGGGATCAACGATTGGGGCGGGGTTTCACCGTTGACCATCGACTACGTCAACCCGGAAGCGCCGTGGCCGGCCTTGCGGGAGTTGAGGGACCGGAGCGCGGCCGGGGGGTTTGAGCTGCGGCCCAGGCTGCCGGTTTATCCGGAGTATTTCCAGTCCACGGAACGCTACCTGCCCTCCCCGCTGCGGGAAAAGGCGCTGGCCTTGGCCGACGCGGAGGGCTACGTCAAAGGGGGGATGCAACGCTATGCCGGAACCAACTGAACAGGGATCCACCAACCGGGACTTGGGATCGCTCGTCGGGAACCTGGAGCCTAACATAGCCGGGATTTTGGACCGAGCGTTGGACGGCCGGGACATTTCGGTGGAAGAAGCGGTGGCGCTTTTTGAGACCACCGGCGCGGAGTTCAACGCCCTGGGGATGGTGGCGGATGAACTGAGGCGGCGGACCGTGGGAGACCTGGTGACCTACGTGGTGAACCGGAACGTGAACTTCACCAACGTCTGCATCAAGAGGTGCGGGTTCTGCGCTTTTAGCCGGGACTTCCGGGAGGAAGAGGGCTACTTTCTGCCGGTGAACGAGATAATCCGGCGGGCGAAGGAAGCTTGGGATTACGGCGCGACCGAGGTCTGCATTCAGGCGGGCCTGCCGCCGCAGATGGAAGGCGACCTTTACATAAAGCTTTGCGAAGCTATCAAAGAAGAGCTCCCCGACATTCACGTTCACGGGTTCTCTCCGGAAGAGGTGCTTTACGGCTCCATCCGGTCCCGCTGCACCATTCGGGAGTACCTGGAAGGGTTGCAGGCGGCGGGAGTGGGCAGTCTGCCGGGGACATCGGCGGAGATTCTGGACCAGGAACTCAGGGACCTGATTTCCCCGGGGCGGATTTCGGTGGACCTCTGGACGGAGGTAATCACCACCGCTCACGAGTTGGGGATTCCCACTACGTCGACCGTGATGTTCGGGCACGTTGAGACCAACGAGCAAATTGCGCGTCATATCGCGTATCTGCGGGAAATCCAGCAGCGGACGGGGGGATTCACCGAGTTCGTTCCGTTGAGCTTCGTCAATTCCGAAGCGCCCATGTTTCTGAAGGGGCTGGTGGAAAACGTGCGGTCGGGTCCCACGGGGATGGACGTGGTGAAGACCCACGCCATTGCCCGGATAATGCTCAACAACTGGATCCCCAATATCCAGGCTTCCTGGGTCAAGGAGGGGAGCCGAATGTCCCAGTTGTTGCTCACCGTTGGCGTCAACGATTTGGGCGGGACGCTGATCAACGAGAGTATTTCCACCGCCGCCGGAGCCCAGCACGGGCAACTCATGCGGCCCGGGGAGTTCCGGGACATAATCCGGCAGGCCGGGCGGGTGCCCGCGGAACGTTATACCGATTACAAGCTGAAACGGGTCTTCAACGACACCGACGATGAGTTGGACCCGTTGGACCTGGTGGGCGATAACGTAGAGGAAATTTTCGGCTCCTACCAACGGTTGGTAAAGATGGAAAATTACCGCTACGAGCATCCCCGAAAGGCGTCGACCACGGAGGCGGAAGCCCTGCCCTAAGGGCCTTGGCTTGACGGTTATGGACGGCAGGGTCCTGGCCTTGGCCGGGGGGGTTGGAGGCGCGAAACTGGCCTGGGGGTTGGCCCAGGTTTTGCCGCCGGAGCGGTTGGTCGTTGGGGTTAACACCGGCGACGACGATGACTTCCACGGGCTGCACGTTTCCCCAGACCTGGACACCATCACTTATACCCTGGCCGGGTTGTCCAACCCGGAAACCGGCTGGGGGCTGGCCGGGGATACCTTCAACGCACTGGAAATGCTGAAGAAGTACCAGGTTGATACCTGGTTTAACCTGGGGGACCGGGACCTGGCGACCCACATCCGGCGCACCCAACTTCTGAAGGGCGGCGCGACACTTTCCCAGGTTACCCAAGAGCTTTGCCAAAGCCTGGGGATCGGTCACCGAGTGGTACCCATGAGCGACCAACCGGTGCGGACGGTCATCAGCACCCCGGAAGGGGACCTGCCGATGCAGAACTACTTTGTGCAGCGGCGCAGCGAGCCTCGGGTTTTGGGGATCGCTTATAACGGGTCCGGCGAAGCCTCACCGGCTCCGGCATTGGCCGAGGCGTTGGTTGATTGCGAGTTGGTGGTATTCTGCCCGTCCAACCCGTTTTTGAGCGTGGGGCCGATATTGGCGGTTCCCGGAATCCGGGAGGGTTTGCGGGACTTGGCGCGGCCCCGGTTGCGGGTCGCGGTCAGCCCCATAGTGGGCGGAGACTCGGTGAAAGGTCCGGCGGGAAAGATAATGGCCGAGTTGGGCAAAGAGGTGTCCTGCGTTGGCGTAGCCCGGGAATACCGGGACGTTTGTGATGTGTTGTTGATCGACGAACAGGACGCGGGGCTGGCGGCTGAAATCCGGAGCCTGGGAGTCGAGCCGGTGGTGGCCCCTATCATCATGGACACCGAAGCGGATAAAATGGCCCTGGCGATGCTCATCCTGGACTTGAAAGGCAGTTAGAGGATGTTGGATATTCCCTCGACGATACCCATCATTCCCATGAAGAAGCTCTCCGATGGGAAGAGCCGGTTGGCGAAACAACTGACTCCGGACCAGCGGGCGGAGCTGGTGGTGGGGATGCTGAGGCGGGTAATCGCGGCGATCAAAAGCGCCAACATCGAGCTTTTTTGGGTGGTGGGGGGCGATGACCGGGTACGCCACGTTACGCGCAACTGCGACGGCCTCTGGTTTGAAGAATTGGGGCGGGACCTGAACGATACGGTGACCAAGGGGTTTGAGCGGGCCTTTAGCCAAGGGTGTTCGGCCCTCTACCTGCCCGGGGACCTGCCTTTCATCAAGCCCAGCGACCTCCAGACCCTGCTGAGGTCTTCGGAACGGGGCAACGTTACCCTGGCGCCGGCCCGCCGGGACGGGGGAACCAACGGTATAGTGGTCCCGCACGGGACTCCCTTCTTCCCGGAGTTGGGGAACCGAAGTTTTGCCAAGCACCTGCAACAGGCCGCCGGTAAGGAGATTTCGGTGGCGATTTGCTACAGTCAGGGCCTGGGGTTTGACCTGGACACCATCGACGACCTGGAAGCCTATGAGCACATGGAGCCGGGCCTTTTGGAGCGGCTGGTGCCCCGTTGGAACCAGGGACCGGGGGAATAGGCTTTGACCCAGGGAACCGGACCGGGCGGGGAGAGCAGCAAAACAGGCCCCAAGCTGGGGATTCTGCTGCCCACCCGGGGATTGCTGCTGGCGGAGTCGCGGCCCGGCGACGCCAACTTGGTTTTGGACTTGGCGAAAAAGGTGGAGGACGGCGGGTTGGACTCGGTCTGGGTGGGGGACAGCCTGACCGCGAAACCCCGGCTGGAACCCCTGAGTACGCTGGCCGCCATCGGCGCGCAAACGGAAAGGGTCCGGCTGGGCACCGCGGTGCTATTGATGGCGCTGCGGCATCCCTTGCTGCTGGCGCAGACCATGGGCACGGTGGACCTCATCTCCGGAGGCCGGTTAATCATCGCCGCCGGAGCCGGCGGAGCGTTTAACGAAGAGCAGCAGCAAGAATGGCGCAGCGTGGGGGTCAACGCAACGCAACGGGCGCGGCGTTTGGAAGAGATGGTCCAGATAATTAAGTCCCTGGGGCAGGGCGGGCCGGTGACATTCCAAGGCCGGCATTTTGAGCTGGATTCCACGGAGATGCTTCCCTTGCCGGCCAATCCGGGCGGGGTCCCGATTTTGCTGGCCTGTCACGGGCGTTCTCCGGCGCGGACGGCTCAAATCCGCCGGGCCGCCAGGTGGGCCGATGGAGTAATTTCCATTTCGGACACACCGGAGGAATACGCCCAGATGGTGGGGGAGATTCGGGAGACGGCCGCCGAGTTCGGCCGGAACGGCAGCGCTTTGGAAGCGTCCATGTATCTGACGGTAAACATGGACTCGGACACGGCGCGGGGGGAGGTGGAGGCGAAGGAATGGCTGATAGGCTACTACGGGGCCAACATCTGGGGGACTCGTTGGGGGCCCTTTGGCGATGGGGAGCGGGTCAAGGAACGCATTGCTGAATACGTGGCAGCCGGGGCGGAAACGGTAATCGTCAGATTCGCGTCGTTCCAACCGGAACGGCAACTGGACGCTTTTCTGGAGCAAGTAGCGCCGGCGTTCAACTAGGATACCCGAGGGGAATGAGCGGAGGGGAGGAGGCAGATTTGTACCCCATAGACCTTTCAGGGAAGAACGGCATCGTATTCGGAGTCGCCAACGACCGGAGCATTGCCTGGGCCATCGCGGAAGTCCTGGCCCAAGCCGGGGCGCGGCTGGCTTTCACCTACCAGAACGACCGTTTGAAGGACCGGGTGGACCGGCTGGCCGGAACGTTGGACGGGGCCATGACGCTGCCCTGCGACGCTTCGGACGACCAGCAAATCGAGGATGTGTTCCGGCAAACTGGAGAAAGTTTCGGTGAAATTTCTTTCCTGGTGCATAGCATCGCTTTCGCCAACCGGGAGGATCTGGCGGGCAATTTTTCGGAGACGGGCCGGGAAGGGTTCCGGCTGGCCTTGGAGATTAGCGCTTTTTCGCTGCTACCCCTGATGAAATACGCCGCGCCGCTGATGACCAACGGCGGCAGCGTTATAACGATGACCTTTCAAGCCTCGCAACGGGTGTATCCCGGTTACAACGTCATGGGCACGGCCAAGGCGGCCTTGGAACACGAGGTGAGGCAATTGGCGGCGGAGTTTGGGGGGCAGAACATCCGGGTCAACGCCATATCGGCCGGACCGTTGGATACCCTGGCCGCCCGGGGAATTCACGGGTTCCTGGACATGAAGCGGGCGCACGCTGAAAAGGCGCCGTTGCAGCGGAACATCAACGCCGGCGAGGTAGCCAAGACGGCCCTTTTCCTGTGCAGCGAACTTTCCAGCGGGATTACGGGTTCGGTCATTCCGGTGGACGCGGGTTACCACATAATGGCCGTTTAAGGACCTTGGGAGGGCGAGGGGGAAGGGAAC
Organism: Dehalococcoidia bacterium; assembly: GCA_965205495.1. Classification (GTDB taxonomy): domain Bacteria; phylum Chloroflexota; class Dehalococcoidia; order Lucifugimonadales; family UBA3495; genus CATOSK01. The sequence continues at coordinate 1,679,597 of CBDBHA010000002.1, read as the reverse complement.
TAACCCAGAGCGTGGCCCTGTAGTCCGTCGAACTGCTTCTGGTCTTCTTCCGCTTTGCCGCTGAGGCCCAGCATCCGGTAGGCCTGGGAGCGTTGGGCCCAGGCGGGCCGGTAGCTGGGGTCGATGGCGATGGCCTTGGTGAACTGGTCGACGGCTTCTTGAAACTTCCCCTCGTTGAAAAGGTCCAATCCCCGCTCGGTGAACCCGGCGGGGGTAATGCGGTACCGGAAGCTGGGTCTGGGAGACGGCGGTGGTGAGGCGGGGGCCGGTTCGGCATCTTCTTCGACCCGGAGGGGTTCCGCCGCTGGGGAACGGGCCGGTTCGGGCTGGGGCGGAGGAGGAGTTTGAGTTTCCACCGGGGCCGTCGGCGCTGGCGAGGCTGTTTCTTCGGTTATGACGGCTTCGGGGGGTTCGGTGCGGGTGCGCAGGACCGGTTCGGTGGGTGGGGTAACCCCTTCGGTGTAGGGTTCGGACAGTTCCCAGCCGCAATTGACGCAGAAGGAATGACCGGGAGCGTGCAGGGCGTGGCACTTGGGGCAGTTGACCGATTGGGGCACCGGTTCCTCGACCACCCGCCTGGGTGGGCGCAGGAAGAGCAAGACAATCATCGGCCCCATGGCCAAAAGCGGCGACCATTGGTAGACCAGGATGAACACCAGGGACAGCAGGGAAATGCCTCCCCACAGTAAGGGGTTGCGGCGTTTAGACCGGGCCAACCCAAAGGTGCCCAGCACAATGAAACCGAGCGACAGGTACGAAAAGACCTGACTAAAATCGTTCATTCACGTTGCCTTGAAGGATCTCCGGCCTTCGGCCCAGATGGGCCGAAGCCGAGGGGTCAAAGGTAATTATACTTTTTGTTGCCGTTGGGCGACAACCTGAGGGGTAAGGGCAGGTGCCCGTCAGATTTTCGCGTCGGGTTTTTACTTGGGGTTGGGTTAGGAGACTTTCTTCCTATGGTCACCCCAACCCCCTTCACCCCGAGCCGACAGAAGGGACCATTCCGACCCCCACACCTGTCATTCCGACCGCAGGGAGGAATCTAAAATCCACCACCCCCAAACAGCTGGCCCCTCGATTCGTCGTCGCAACTTCCCTCCAACGACAATGAAAAGGCCCAGCGTCCTTGAAATTTGGACATTGAGGCCAATTGTTGTTGGACAGCAAGATCCATGCCCGTAGTAGCTGTGGCGGGGCTGGAATCCGTGGTTGGAGATTGTGTTGGGCAGGAAGTTTAGATTCCTCCCTACGGTCGGAATGACAGGTAGGGGGGCTCGGAACGACCTCCTTCGAAAAACTAAGGATGAGGGCAGGGGACTCGAAGCGGCATTTGGGAAGAATGAAAAGGCCCTGGGAAAGGACGAGGTTAATTTTGAGTCGCGGCAGGCTTGCGTTTATACTTAAGAAACATGATGCGTTTAATCTGATTCCAGAATGCGCTCAACAAAGGGAGGAAAACCATGGCTCAGAAAATGACCCTCTCGGTCTTAAAAGCCGACGTGGGCTCGATTGGCGGACACACCAAACCTTCAGAACGGATGATGGAAGCGACCCGGGCCGCCGCCGCCGATGCGGTGAAACGGGGACTGCTGATCGACACCTTCGTAGACCATACCGGTGATGATATTGCCATCATCGCCTCGCATACCAACGGGACGGATAACACGGATGTCCACCAATTTGCCTGGAGCACCTTTTTGCAGGCCACCGACATTGCCCGGGAGTACGGGCTTTACGGGGCGGGACAGGACCTGCTGGTCGATGCCCCGTCGGGCAACATACGGGGCGCGGGTCCGGCGGTGGCGGAAATCGAGTTCGACCACGACCCGGTAAAGACCAACCCGGTGCGTCCCGCCGAGTCCTTCATGGTCTTGGCGGCGGACAAGTGTGGGCCCGGGGCCTACAACCTGCCCATGTTCCTGGGGTTCGCCGACCCCATGTACTGCGCCGGACTGATGCTGCCCAGGATTGGCGACGGGTTCACGTTTAACATCATCGACATGGACAATACCGACGGGGACAGCATAATTTCGCTGAACGCGCCGGAAGACTATTACAAGATTACGGTGCTGCTGCGGGACAACGAGCGTTTTGGCATCGACTCCATTGTCTCCCGGTACACCGGAGAAGTTGCCGCCGCGATTTCCGCCACCCGGCTGCACAATATCGCGGGGTCGTACACCGGCAAGGACGACCCGGTGGCCATTGTACGCAACCAGGGTATTTTCCCGGCGCCTGAGGAGTTAATTTCTCCCTACGCCAAGGCCCACTACATTGGCGGCGACGCCCGGGGGTCCCATACCATGCCGCTGATGCCGGTGCCGATCAACACGCCGGTGGTGGGGATGTACTGTCTGCCGTTGGTTTCGTGCGTCGGGTTTTCAATCAACGGCGCCGGGATGTTTTCCGAATCCCACGTCGACTTTTTCGACAACGTGGCTTGGGACCATGTCCGGCTGCGGGCCCAGGAAAAGGGTATCGAGATGCGCTCGCAGGGCTGGTCTGGGCCGGCTATGATGCCCTACGGGGAGCTGGAATACTCCGGGTTCCGGCAGAGCATCGGCGATTTGGTGGACCGTTTCGCCTTCCGCAACGGCCACGGGATGGAGATTCCCGAGCCGCAGAAGGCCGGCACCGGCGACTAAACCGCGCCGGTTTTAACCGCAAGGGATTGAACCACGAAGAGGCCCCGGGGACTACCCGGGGCCTCGGTCTGTTTTGGTGGGATGCGGACGGGGGTGTTTACATAACCCCGTGACGCTCGAAGATGCGGGCCAACTCGGCGATGCCGTCGTAGTTGGTTTGGGGAGAGGGGTGTCCGAAGCAAAGCCTGGCCCGGTTCTGGCCCCGGCCCTCCGGGGAGAACATGCTGCCGTTGTAGTAACCGACGCCTTCCTGGAAGGACTGCTCCTGGATGGCTGCCAGGTCGGTCCCCTCGGGCATCTCCAGCCAGACGTAAAGCCCGCCTTCGGGTTTGACCCAGCGGGCGGCGTTGCCGAAGTTCTCGCCCAGGGCGGCCAGCATGGCGTCGCGCTTGGCCCGCAGGGAATCGTTGTGCTCGTTGATGTGGTCGTACATATTGTTCCGGAGGTACTCCTCCACGGCCAAGGCGGCGAACTGGTTGACCCCGCCGCCCCCCTTGAAGCTCATGGCCCGTTGGCGGACCTCTTCGGGGACGACCATGTAGCCGAGGCGCATCCCCGGGGCGACGATTTTGGAGAAGGACCCGACGTAGAGCACCTGTCCGGTGTCGTCCATGGAGTGGAAAGAGGTTACGTCATCGCCTTCGAAGCGGAGGTCGACGTAGCAGTCATCCTCCAAGATGGGGACGCTCCGTTCCCGGGCGATTTCCAGCACCTTCATACGGCGTTCCAGGGTCATGGTCCAGCCCAGGGGGTTTTGGAAGGTGGGGATGGTGTAGAGGTATTTGACCCGTTTGCCCTGGTTTTGGGCTTCTTGGATGACCTCTTCGAGGGCTTCGGGGATTATCCCGTCGTCGTCGCACTTTACGCTGCGGACATCGGCCCCGAAAAGGCGCATCTGCCGCAGAGTGCCCAGGTAGACGAACTCTTCCGTCAAGACCACGTCACCCGGGTTGGTCAGGGCCTGGATAATCATGGAGATGCCTTCACCGGAGCCCGAGGTCAGGACCACGTCTTCGAGGTCAACGGTCATGTCACGGTCCCGGTGGAGCTTTTCAGCCACCAACTGGCGGAGGGCGGGCAGTCCGGCGGGGACGGGATAGTAGGCCAGGCCCCGGCCTTCCCGGTCGAGGGCAACTTTGAGGGAGTCGACCAGGCCCTCCAGTGGGAGGGTTTCCGGGTCGGGATAGGCCACCGCAAAGTCGTATTTGGCCATGCGGTTGCCGCCCCGAGTGCTGACCGGGGCATGGTCTGAGAAGAAATCTTGGTAGCTGAAAGATTGTCCGTCGGGCATGGTTTCTACCTCCTGGGACTGGGCGAAATTTGGGAGTGGACCTTGGTGGCGTTGGGGGTTGTTACGGGTCAACCTGCGGGGTTGGACGGGAGTTACTCCACCACCCGCAGGGCGAGGTCGCGAAGTTGGACCGGGTCCACCGCCGCAGGCGCGCCGAACAGCAGGTCGGAGCCGCTTTGGGTCTTGGGGAAGGCGATGACGTCTCGGATGGAATCGGCGCCGGTGAGGATGGCCACGAACCGGTCGATGCCGGGGGCGATGCCGCCGTGGGGGGGCGCGCCGTACTGGAAGGCTTCCAGGATGTGGCCGAACCTTTCCTGGACGTCCTGAGCGGCATAGCCCAACACGCCAAAAATTTTCTCCTGGAGTTCGCGGCGGTGAATCCTTATGCTGCCGCTGGCGAGTTCGGAGCCGTTGCAGACCAGGTCGTAGGCCTGGGACTCGATGCCTGACAGGTCGTCGCCGTCCAGCCGGCCTTCAGTTCCGGGAGCCGGGGAAGTGAAAGGATGGTGGGAAGAGTCCCAGCGTTGGCGTTCTTCATTCCACTCGAAGAGGGGAAAGCCGGTGACGAAGGCGAAGGCCAAGCGGTTGGGGTCGGCCAGTTGAAGGGACGACCCGAAGTGGTTGCGCATGGCGTCCAAGTATTGGTTGGTCTGGCGGGGCGGTCCGGCCATTATCAGGGCCAGATCGCCGGGTTGGGCCCCCATGCGGCGGGCCACCCGTTGGCCCCATTCCAGGGGCATCCGCAGTCCTGGGGAAAGGAGGACGTTTTCTTCGGAGAGGCCGTCCACCGAGCCCGCGCCCTGGAAGCGGATGTGGCTGATGCCCGCCGCGCCGAACCCTTTGGCGGTCTCTTCCAACCGGCGCATGTCGGAGCCGGTCAAGTGGCCCTGGCCGGGCACCACGAAACCCTTGATGATTCCACCCCGTTCGGCGGTGGAGAGGAAGACCCGGAACTCGGTTTCCTGGGCCAGCTCGGTGATGTCGGTCATTTCCAGTCCGAAACGCAGGTCGGGCTTGTCGCTGCCGTAGCGGGACATGGCCTCGTCGTAGGTGAGGCGGGTGAAGGGCGTGGTCAATTTCTTGTGGGGGGCAACGGTTTGGATCATGCCGGTGTAGAGCTCTTCGGTCAACGCGAGGATTTCTTCCTGGCTGACGAAGCTCATTTCCAGGTCAAGCTGGGTGAACTCGGGCTGGCGGTCGGCCCGCAGGTCTTCGTCGCGGAAGCAGCGGGCAATTTGGAAATACCTGTCGATGCCGGCGACCATCAAAAGCTGCTTCAACTGCTGGGGCGACTGAGGCAGGGCGTAGAAACTGCCCTTTTGCAACCGGCTGGGCACCAGGAAGTCCCGGGCCCCTTCCGGGGTGCTTTTGATGAGGATGGGGGTCTCGATTTCGAGAAAGTCCCGGTCGCTGAGGAAGTCGCGGATGTACTTGACCACGCGATGGCGCAGCACCAGGTTTCGCTGCATGACGGGACGCCGCAGGTCCAGGTAGCGGTACTTGAGGCGGAGGCTCTCGTCGGCTTCGACGTCGTCGGTGATGTAGAAGGGTGGTGTGAGGGCGGAGTTGAGTACTTCGACCTCCTCCACCATCATCTCCACCTGTCCGGTGGGCATAGCGGGGTTTTCGGACCCGGCGGGGCGGCTCAGGACAGCGCCGTTGACCCGAATGACCCATTCGGACCGGAGTTGGTTGGCGGTCTCGTAGGCCTGGGGGGAGATTTCCGGGTTGAAGACCACCTGGGCTATGCCGGAACGGTCGCGCAGGTCAACGAAAATGACGCCGCCGTGGTCCCGCCGCCGGGCTACCCAACCGTATAGGACGGCGGGCTGGCCGATTTGCTCCTCTTGGATTTCGCCGCAATTTGTTCTTTTCAGGGTGTTAGCTCCGTGAATGGGTTGGTTGTGTCATAGGATGGCCGGGCTATCTTTCTAGGCCCCGCCGAACTGCTGGAAAATGCTGCCGAAAGGGTCTTCCTTGGGAGTCAGAGCCTCGGCCACCAGGGACTGCAACTCCTGGGGATCGGTGACCGGCGGCCAGCACATATTGTCGACGCAGACGTGGGCTTGGGCCGTTTCATCGGTTGCTGGAGCGGCCAACTTGACCACGATGTTGGGATAATCCAGTTGGGAGACCGCCTGGAGCAAGGCTTGGGCGCTGGGCAGATGGGAGTTGGCCTCAACGGTGACTTCCACCGGGCGATTTAGGAACAGGTCGACTGCCAGGGCATAACTGGCGGCGAACTCCCCGTGGGCGCGGTAGGTCTCGACGTAGGCGCTGAGGGTTTGGCGGGCCGCATCCTGGCAGGCCGGGTCGAGGGTCACCTGGTGCAGCTTGAGGAGGCCCCGCGCTGCGGCCAGGTTCTCCGGCAGGGGTTTTTCCCGGACTTGGAGGTAACCCACCGCCTGGGGATCTTCGGCGGTATCGAAAAAGCCGCCCCGTTGGGTGTCGAGGAAACGGGCCAACAGTTCCGAGGCTACTTCCTGGGCTTTCTGGACGTATTCCTGGCTGCGGGCGGGGCAAAGATTGGCGGCGTCGACCAGCGCGTTTAGCAGGTGGGCCCAACCCGCCAGCAGTTGGACATTTTGGCCGGCCGGGGGTCGACCAACGCGGTAGGCGAGGGGCAGATGGCCGGCGATGGCCCGGGAGGTCAGGGCGTCCAAGGTTTTCAGGGCCGGGTCCACCAGGTCGGGACGGCCCAACTTCCAGGAAGCTTCCAAGAACAGCGAAACGGCCTGGGCGCCCCAATGAGCATAGCAATAGGGGTCGGGGGGCGGTGGGTCCAGGGACTCGCGCTGGGGACCGGGCAGGCCGAGATATTGCGAGTGGGCACCCTGGCTGCCGCGGAATCCAGGGGTACCGGCGTCGTAGAGGTGGGCCAGCAAATAGCCGATGGTTTGACCGGCGATTTCCGCGTAGCGGTGGTTGCCCAACAGGAGATGGGCGTCCAGGTAGACGCCCGCCAACCCCAGGTTGTCCTCCAGCATCTTTTCGTGTTGGGCCTGGGACCAGTCGGGGGTGGGAGAATACCGGAAGAACCCGCCATCCACGGAATCCATCATCGGGCTGGCGGCCATGGCGTCCAGGGTCTTCACCAGCATCGTTTGGTAAAAACCCTCTCGGGTCGTGCGGAAAAGGTGCAGCAGCAGCTTGAGCATGGGGACGCCGGGGAACTTGGGCTCTTCGCCGAAGCCGCCGTTGCGGGCGTCGTAAGTACCGGCCACCAGGCGGGATATACGGTCGACCAGTTCCGGTCCAACTTCAGGACCGGCGGCAACGGCGGATGCTTCCTCCCGGCGCCTGCGGAGGACGGAATTGGCCTGGTCGTAGATGTCCGGCTTGTTCTCCTGGTAGGCCCGGTGGACTTCCAAGAGCATGGCCAGGAGTTGGTCGGGGGGCAGGTAGGTCGCGCCGGCGATGTAACCGCCGTGACCGGTCAGGAACACCGTAGAGGGCCAACCGCCAACGTTGTAGCGGGAGTTAATGTCGGGCCGGTGGTCGTTGTCCACCTTAACCGGAACGAAATATGCGTTGATGAAATCGGCCACTTCCGGGTCGGTATAGGTAGCGTCGTCCATGACCTGGCACCAGTAACACCAAACGGCGCCAATGGACAGGAGGACCGGATTGCCGTCCCGTTGGGCCTGCTCAAAGGCGGTTGGGCCCCAGTTTAGCCAACGAACGGCCTTTGGGGGGAGGGGGGCCAGGCCTTCACTCTCCAGGCGCTGGGTCATGGCAAGACCATAGGAGGCGACCTTCGGTGGGGTGGGGGTGGAGATTGGGACGCGGGAAGGTTGAATGCAATCTTAAGCACGCCGGATTACGTTAGCATAGGCCCCGTCCTTTTTCAATAAATGGCGTGGTTGTGTAACTGTTCAGAATTAAGAGGTTAGCTCAACCCAGGATCCGTCATTCCGGCTCGGGGGCCGGAATCCAGGAATCCCCCGCGCAATTCGAACGCTGGTCTCTCCCTGACCATTCTGGATCCCGGCTCAAAGCCTGCCCCGTACCCGATACGGGGGCCGGAATGACGGTCTAATGCCGGAATGACGGTCTAATGTTGGGATGACTCCTCAAGTCTGAACACTTACGTGGTTGTGTCTGGGGGCGGGGTCCTGGGGGCTGCCGGTAAATCCACGCTTGAACCGGTAAGCGTACAGGAGGAAGTAAGGCGTAAATTTGCTGGTACGGGGTCTGTTAGTATGGCAACAAGATAAACAACGAAGGCGGTCTGCTGGACCGCCCAACGCCGCCGGCCCTTGGACCGGCGGAAACCCCTGGTGATTTTTTACCGAGGAAGGCGCAAGCGAGGTTTTCATGGATAAGCTGAACGTTGATAACACGAATCTTCCGGCCAACCGTTGGTTGGGCGGGAATGCCAAGGCGCCCACATTGGCGGCCCTATTCATGGCGTTGGCGCTATTGTTCACCGCCTGTACCTATGCCGCCCCTACCGACCCGCCCCAACCGGAGGCTCCGGCGGCGGCGCAACCCCAGGAACGGGTGATTCCGGTGGCAAATGCTCTGGACCCGGCCGTGGAAGTCCATAACGACCTGGGGTTCCAGGCCATGGATTTGGACCCCAACATAATCGTGGCGGCCCAGGAAGAGGTGTTGACCGAGATTTACGACCGGTTGGTGCCGTCGGTGGTCCAGGTGCGGGCCTATGCCGGCGTGCCGCCGGGCACCGGGCCCGGAGGTTTGCCCAGTATGCCCTTCAACTTTGGGGCCAGCGGCGGTTCGGGTTTTGTTTGGGACGACCAGGGACGCATCGTGACCAACCACCATGTGATTGACGGCGCGGAACGGATCACGGTGACCTTCTCAGACCGGATGGAATTGGAAGCCGAGGTGCTGGGCAGCGACCCGGACTCGGACCTGGCGGTACTTCAGGTTGAGGAGACCGATTACCCCATGCCCGCCGTGGAATTGGGAGACAGTTCGATGGTAAAGCCAGGACACTTCGCCTTTGCCATCGGCAACCCCTTCGGACAGGAATTTACCATCACCAGCGGCATCGTCAGCGCGGTGGGGCGGACCATCCGCAGCGGCAACAGCCAGTTTTCCATCCCGCAGGTTATCCAGACCGATGCCCCGATGAACCCGGGCAACTCGGGAGGGCCGCTGCTGGACCGGCGGGGGCGGGTCATTGCGGTTAGCACCCAGATAATCACCAACGCCGGTTCCAGTTCCGGAATCGGGTTTGCCGTGCCAATCAACACGGCCAAGAAGGTAGTCCCCACCCTGATTGAGGATGGCAAATACGAATACTCCTGGCTGGGCATCAGCGGGGCCACCGTAACGGGTGACCTGGCGGAGGCCAACGGCCATGCCCGAGACATCCGCGGTTCGTTGATTATTGACCTATTTCCCGATGGGCCGGCCGACCTGGGCGGGGTTACGGGCAGCGAGTCCTCCGTGGAAGTGGAGGGGATCGAATATCCGGTGGGGGGCGACATAATCATCGGCGTTGATGGGACTGCGATCGAAGGCATGAACCAATTGATTGCCTACCTCATCGACAATTCCCGTCCTGGAGACGAAGTCCAAATTGAGGTTGTCCGGCACGGCGGAAAAAACGCAACCTTGACCGTGGAATTGGGCACCCGCCCGGGCCCACGGGAGTAAAAAGGGCTATAACGACCCGTTTGACGGGGTGAACCGGGAGTTTTAGACTGCACGGATTCCAGGAGGCGCCGTTGGTGTGCGGTTCCTGGAATCTGGGAAAGGCTCCCGGCTCATCCCGTCTTTGACGTTTCACGGGTGGTTTGAATTGGCGACATTGGTAACCGGCGGCACCGGATTTGTCGGCGCCAACATTGTTAAAGACCTGGCGGCCAACGGGCACGAAGTTATCTGCCACGATATAGCGCCCCCCGATGCGTTGATGCGGAGCTTTCTGGAACCCCACGGGGGGCAGGTTTCCTTCGTCACCTCCGACATCCTGGACCGGACGTCCCTGGAAGAACTGTTGGACGGACCGGTCATAGACAAGGTGGTCCACGCCGCGGTCTTTACGGTGAACCGGATGGCCCTGGAAAGGGCCCGCAGCCGGGACATATTGGACATCAATATCACCGGCACCACCAACCTGTTGGAATTGGCGCGGCTGGCGGTGGTGGAACGGTTTATCTACGTAAGCTCCGGGGCGGCCTACGGCATGGCCCGTTCGCCGGACCAGACCTTCAACGAGGACGACCACGCCCAACCGGAGAACCTTTACAGCATCAGCAAGCTGGCCAGCGAGGCCATGACGCGGCGTTACGGGCAACTGCACGGGTTTACCGCCGCCAGCCTGCGGTTGAGCACCCCCTACGGGCCGATGGAACGGGTTACGGGCCACCGGGACAATATGTCGTTGCCCTACCAGTGGACGGGACGGTTGCTGCGGGGCGAGCCGATTCCCTTCGACCCCACGGCGGCCGGGCGGGATTTCACGTATGCCGCGGATACGGCTTCCGGGGTTAGGGCGGCGTTGGATTCGCCGGAGGTCCCGCACGACCTGTACAACGTGACCACCGGGTTGTGGATTACCCCGGCGCAATTTCTGGAGCAGCTCCAGGCCCTCTACCCTGAGGTAGAAGTGGTGGAAGCCCCGGCGTCGGGACCGAGGCCCATTGGCGCCGAACCGTCGCGGGGGCCCATGTCGGGGCAGCGGTTTTGGCGGGACTTCGGCTGGGAGCCCCAGTACGATTTGGCCGCCGGACTGACTGATTACATGGAATGGCGGCGTTCCGCGGAGTTCTTCGACTAGCGGGGTCTTGCGCGTAACGGGGTATTGCGCGGCAGCCGCGCGCCCGATTTGGCAGGACCATCCGCGAAAGGCGGGCCATCTCGGCATTGGCCCAATGCGAGAGACGCGATTATGAGTTCATCCCTGATACGCGGGAAATACGTCGTCACCCAGGCCGGGGTTTCTCAGGACAGCAGCGCCGTTATCTCGGACGGGGCCATTTTTCAGCGGGACGGGGCCATCGTGGAAGTCGGCCCGTACCAAACGCTGCGGGCCAAATACCAGCCCGATGTTGAGTTGGGCGGGCCCCGGTATGCGGTTATCCCCGGGTTCGTAAACGCGCACCACCACGGGCGGGGGGTAACGACGCTCCAGATGGGCACCTGCGACGATTCCCTGGAGACGTGGATACTGATGGGTTGGGGGCGGCGGCCTTACGACCATTATTTGATGACCCTGTATACCGCGTTGCAGATGGTGGAGTCGGGGACCACCACGGTGATGTACAACCACCCTCAAACCCCGGTGGCGACGCTGGAGCAGGACATCTCCGACGTGCTGCGGGGTTTCTCGGACGCGGGGATGCGGGTGGCGTATTCCATGTATTTCCGCAACCAAAACCGGGTGGTGTACACCGGAGACGAGAGTTTTCTGGCGGGACTGCCGGCGGACCTGGCGGGGAGCGTCAGAGATTACCTGGCGGTAACGGACATGACTGACGACGAGTATTTCGGGTTGTTTGAACGGCTGCACGCCAAGCACGCGGCGGAAGGCGGCGGGAAAATCCGGACCCTGCTCAGCCCCAGCAACGTTCAGTGGAACTCGGACGACTTCCTGCAACGGACCAAGGAGTACGCGCGACGCTACCAGACGGGTATCCACATGCACCTGGTGGAAAGTTGCTACCAGAAAGACTACGGGATACGCACCTGGGGCAAGACGCCGGTGGAACACCTGAACGAGCTGGAGTTTTTGGGGCCGGAACTGTCTTGCGCCCACAGCGTTTGGTTGACCGAGGGCGACATCGAATTGCTGGCCGCTTCGGGGGCGACGGTCTGCCACAACGCCAGTTCCAACCTACGGCTGAAGAACGGCATTGCGCCGGTGAACGCGCTGCTGGCCGGGGGCGTTAACGTCGCCATGGGCACCGACAGCACGGCGGTCAATGATGACGACGACATGGTGCAGGAAATGCGGCTGGTCAGTAAGCTGCACCGGCAGCCCGGGGTCGGCGCACCGTCCATTACCACCCATCAAACCCTGAGGATGGCGACCGGAAACGGGGCGGCGCCAACGTTCTTTGGCGGAGAAATCGGCGTGTTGGAAACAGGACGGCGGGCCGACCTGACCCTGGTGCGGTTGGACGGCGTGGATGAACCCTACCTGGACGGGGAAATATCTCCGGTGGACGCCTTGCTGTACCGGGCGAAAGCGGGGGACATCGAGACCGTGTTGGTGGACGGGGAAGTAACGCTGCAAGACGGCGTCCACGCCAAGGTGAACAAGGCTGAGGTCATGGCGGAACTGCGGGAACGGTTCAGCCGCCCGTTGGAGCCGGAGGTGCGGGCCACCCGCCAGATGGTCCGGCGGTTGCTGCCCTACGTGGAGCGTTTCTATGCCAGCAGACCGCCGGGTATGGGGGTTCCTTTCTACCAGTTCAACAGCCGGACTTAGGGGGCCGCCGGGATAGCGTAAAACGGAGGAGCCGGCTAGAGCGTGTCGACCTTCAGCCGCATTATAATCGCTGCCCTTCGACAAGCGAAGGGTGAACGTTGTGCCTTACGAAGCGAGTGCTAATAGTATCACCACCCAGAGAATAATCCCTACCACCAACGCTATGACGTACCGGGGCCACCATACGTTGAACGGCATCCCGTATGGCCCCATTCCTCTTTCCTGGCTCCTCGCGGCGAGCAGAAAGAACAACCAGACCCAGACCCCCCCTCAGAAAGAATAAAACAGTCATTAGCGCAAGCCGCAACATGGGACGACGCAACTTCCTGTGTTCTGCAATGTCTTCCGGGCTGAATGGTTGATGAGACGGTGGTGTTGGAGAAACCGGACTGGCAGGCATAAAGAACTCCCTTACTGGCGTTGGATTCAATCCTTGAACAGCGACTCGATACCTTCCCAAGCGAGAATCATCAGGGCCGCAAAGGGTTTCCGGCGTCTGGGCTTGTCGTAATCGCCGTAGGAGAAGGACCTGCTCCGGCCCTTTTCCCAATAACTAGACCGGCCCTGGCTGGCGGTGGTCGCACGGGACTCGGAACTGGCGTCCACCCCGGCAACCACTGGCGGGGTAGGCGCAGAATTGACGAAGGGGGTAGGCCCACCGTAGTTCGCCCATGCCCCAATAGCGATAACAATCAGCAGGAGTCCCGCCACAACCCACAGGCCACCGTTTCCCCTGGACTTCCTGGCGGGGGCCTTGGGATTTAGGGGGCGCACTCGCCGGACGCCTGACTGGGGGCCGTGGCTGGGGCAGTCTGACCGGCGGCACACGCCATTGCTTGGCTTCTTCGCAGGCTACACAGGCACAGGCGCGTGGGTGATTGTTAATCCAACGGGGACGTTTCTGTGCCACGGTTCGCCCTCCTTGGCACAGCAAGGGAGAAGAAGGAACAACCGCAACGGAGCGTCATGCAGGATGGTGCGGGTGTGGAACAAAAGAGGAACCCCCTCCCAGTGCTGGTATGTTGGCACTCGTGACAGTCGCCCACAGACCCAAGAGGTATACCTGCAAGGGGGCGCAATGCGCCCGCATACAACAGCACGAAATGGTAGCTCTAAAGTCGATTGAGGAGACTGTCACGGAAGGGCGGGGTCGCGCTCTTTCTGGAGGGTCGCCAGAGAAATGCAACAAACACAGAGTTACAAAGACCGGAGCCATGCTTTCTTGGTCAAGGCCCGTGAAGAACTGGCCGCCGGAGACTTGGAACAGGCATCTGAGAAGGCTTGGGGGGCGTCGTCGTTGATGGTCAAGGCGGTGGCCGACAAGAGAGGATTGGAGCATGAAACACATAACCATCTTTTAGGGGTCTTACGCATCATGGTAAGGGAGTCCGGCGACCGAGGATTGCGTGGATTGTTTCATACTGCCAACGAGCTACACCACAATTTCTACGAACATCGGTTTACTGCGGAGGAAGTGGCTGACGATATTGATGAGGTGGAGCAGTTCGTAGAGAAGGTTGAGCGGTTTATCTGACCTTGGCTTTCTGCGGTTTAATCCACCCCGGACGCCGGAAGCGGGCCGTTTGGCCCCCTTTGACGATTCTGAACAGTAGATGCGGCTCCTATTCCACATTTGGAAATAGGGGCCTAATCTTGAATGTCCACACGCCTTACGTCCAGGTGGCGAACCCCATGGCGCAGCCGGTGCCGGCTGGGGACCGGTAGCAGGGAACGTAGTCCACCACGTCCATTTCCAGGTCCTCAGTGGCGCCGGTGACGACCATCCAGTTGCAGATTTCTGAGCTGCCCGAGTTCAGCTTCTCCCGGGGCAGGTCCATTAGCTTGGCCACGCTCTTGTCTTTCATGGCCGCCAGGGCCGCGTGGTCCAGGTCTTCGTCCACCACGAAGTGGCTCAACCCGCCGGAAGCGACAATGCCCACCCGCTGGCCGTTTCCCCAGGAACCGATGGCGTCCTTGAGGGCCCGGCCTAGGTCATAACACCGCTTGGGGATTGGCTGGTTGGGCGGGTAGTAGGTGTTGAGCATGATGGGGACGGTGGGTATTACACCGTCGGTCATCAAACGGTTGTAGACATAACCGAAGGCGTGGCCGATGCCCCCTTTGGCCCGTCCGCCCTTGGACGGGTCCAGGAAGTTGGAAGAGCCGACGTCGAACTCCTCTTCGATGAGATGTTCGATGATGTGCCGGCCCAGCCCGGACTCGGTGGGGGCCTGCTGGTCCTCGGTGGCGTAGCCGATAAGCAGACGGTTGCCGGTGGCGGGCGTGGCTTCGGTGCCGGCAACCTTGACCTGGCTGCCCCAATAGACGCTGAAAGCGGGCATGTTGTCGTTGAGGAGATACTCCTGCTGGTCGTCGCCCACCATTACCAGCACGTCCAAATTGGCGGCGTAGAGGCATTGGGACAGGTGGGCGATGGCCTTCTGGTTCTGCTGGTGGCGGCGTTCAAAGACTTCCGGGGTGATTTCCTTGGCGATACGGACGACGTCGGTGCGGTTGAGCAGGTCTTCGTAGTTGGAGGTGATGCCGTCGGGGCCGATGAGTTCCGGGTTACCCTTGTCCCGCTCGCCCCGGCCGGCCCAACCGTCGGCGGGGGTGCTGAGCTGGGGGCTGTGGGAAGAGGCCAGGCCCAATACCAAGTCTGCCATCGCTGCGCTCCTCTATCCAGTTGCAAGAGTATAAAGTTGGGGGAATTTAGCCGGGATGTTAGCAAATTGGCCGTTGCGATACAATATGCCCGTTTAGCAGGCCGTCGCAGTAGTAAAGGATTTGGCGCGCCCGGCAGGATTCGAACCCGCAACCCCTGGGTCCGAAGCCCAGTGCTCTATCCGTTGAGCTACAGGCGCAGCAGGGAACTGGTGTGGAAGATTGGGGCGAGCGACGGGATTCGAACCCGTGGTCTCCTGTGCCACAGACAGGCGCCTTAGACCGCTTGGCTACGCTCGCCGCGAAGGTTGGGGTAGATGAAGGTGGCTGGAGACCGGCAACCCATCCTTTCCATCGAAACAATCGTAGCAAAAAGGCAAAGTGGTTACAAGGAGTTGCGCCGCCCAGCGGGGGCATCCGTTGATTAACCCCCGTTGGTTAACTAGAATGACCGGGACGAACGTCGCGGCGCGGGACTCAAAAAGTTCCGGCAGCGACACCCGCAAGGTCAGGGTGAGGTGAAAAGCAATGGTCTGGAAACTCCGGTTGTTACTCTTACTGAGCGTTCTCGTTTTGATGCTGGCCGGGTGCGGGGGGGCCACGGAACCTCCTGCTGTCGAACCACCCCAGGAGAATGCCGTCGAGCAAGAACCAGTCCAGGAGATTGAGGGCCGACAGGGGGGCAAACTGGTCCGGTTGTTCCGGGACCCTCCGACGCTGGACCCCCACCTGACCACCGACAGCCTCTCCGGGGCCTTGGTCAACGAAATTTTCGGAGGCCTGGTATCCCTGGACCTGAATTTGGAGGTCGTGCCGGACCTAGCTGAAACCATTGATACCAGCGCCGACGGGCGAGTCTACACCTTCAATCTGAGAAAAAACGCCAAGTTCCAGGACGGGTCACCGGTTACCGCTCAGGACGTTAAATGGTCGCTGGAGCGGGTGACTAACCCGGAAACCCAGGCGCCGGTGGCGGAGCAGTACCTGGTTGACATCGTGGGCGTGCGGGAGAAACTGGACGGGACCGCCAGCGAAATTTCGGGTGTCCGGGTGATTGACGACCACACCGTCGAAATAACCATCGACGCCCCCAAAGCCTACTTCTTAGCCAAGTTGACCTACCCCACGGCTTTTGTAGTGGATAAGGACAACGTTGGGGAAGGCGGGCATGAATGGCTCAGGAACCCCAACGGCACCGGCCCCTTCAGGTTGGCCCAATATGAAGTGGGCGAACTGATCCGGTTGGTGCGTAATGACAATTATCACCGGGAGCCGGCCCACCTGGACGAAATCGAGTTCATCCTCAGCGGCGGATCGGCCATGTTGATGTACGAGAACGACGAAATTCACCTGACCGGCGTGGGCCTGGCGGACCTGGACCGGGTCCTGGACCCGGCCGATCCCCTCAACACCGAGTTGCACCATATCCCGGCGGGATTCAGCGTTTCCTACATCGGGATGAATGTGTTGGAGCCACCCTTCGACGATCCCAAGGTTAGGCTGGCCTTGAACCTGGCCATCGACCGGGACTCCATCGCCACCAACATCTTGGAGAACGCGGCCACTCCGGCCAACGGGATCATTCCTCCGGGGTTCCCTTCGCACAACCCGGACCTGCGCGGGTATGACTTCGACCCGGACCGGGCGCGGCAATTGTTGGCCGAGTCCAAGTACGGTGACAATCTGGACGACCTGCCCCGCATTACGCTGAACCTGACCGGAAGTTTCGGGGCCGACGTTCCGCCGACGCTGGAAGTGATTACCAAGGGCTGGGAAGAGGAGCTGGGAGTGCGGGTAGACATCCTCCAGACCGAGTGGGCCACCTTCCTCCAGGACCTGCACGACAAACGGTACCAGATGTTCCAAATTGCCTGGGCTGCCGACTACCCCGACCCGGAGAACTTCCTCGACATACTCTTCCATTCCGAAAGCGACAACAACCAGACCAACTACAAGAACCTCGAAGTGGACGCCCTGTTGGAGAAGGCCCGGGTGGAGCCGGACCGGGGGGAGCGGTACCGCCTCTACAACCAGCTTGAGCAGATGATTTTGGACGATGCTCCCTGGATTTTACTGTGGAACAGCGGCGAGAACTACGCTCTAATCAAACCCAACGTGAAGGACTACCACCTGACCCAGATGACCATTCCCAAGTACCGGTATATTTACTTCGACAATTAGGAGGGCGCCGGGTTGGGAATCTACATCGCCCGCCGGTTGTTGTGGACACCGTTCCTGTTGTTCATGGTGTCCTTCATCACCTTTGCTCTGGGCCAATTCGGCCCCGGGGACCCGGTTGAGCTTTTATTAGGGCAGTATTCGGACCCGGATGTGGTGGAACGCATCCGGAAACAGCGGGGACTGGACGACCCCATCTTCATCCAGTACGCCCGGTACATGGGGAAGGCGGTGCGGGGCGATTTTGGGGAGAGCTTCAAGTACCGGGGCCGGACGGTCGCGGAGTTGCTGCTGAAGAAAATCCCGGTTTCGGCCCAACTAAACCTGGCGGCGCTGATTATCTCCGTGGGGTTGGGGATACCCATTGGCCTTTTCTCGGCCCTGAAGCAGGGGACGCCCTGGGATACTTCGGCGGTGGCGGCGACGCTGCTGGCCCAGTCCATGCCCGTTTTTTTGACCGCGCCAGTGTTGTTGATTGTTTTCGCCCTGTGGCTGGACATCCTGCCCACCCACGGGTGGGGTGGGTTCTTTGACGCCAGGATAATCATGCCGGCCCTGGTGCTGGGGATTCCGGGGGTTGCCATCGTCACCAGGCTGACCCGGGCCAGCACCCTGGACGTGGTGCACCAGGACTACGTGCGGACGGCGCGGGCCAAGGGGTTGTCGGAGTTCTCGGTGCGGAACAGGCACATACTCCGCAACGCCTTGATTCCCATTGTGACTACGCTGGGGTTCTCCCTGGCGGGCCTCGCCGGGGGGTCCTTCATCGTTGAAATCTTCTTCGGCATCCCGGGGGTGGGGTTGCTGGCTATTGAGTCGCTGTTCGCCAGGGACTACCCGGTAATAATGGCGGGGGTAATCATTGGCACCACGCTGTTTGTGTTGGCCAACCTGATCGTCGACCTAATCTACCCGGTCTTAGACCCGCGAATCCGGTTGGGCGGTGGCTACGTTGCGGGCTGAACAAACCCCGGCCACCCTGGAGAGTACCGCCGGGCAAAGCCGCAGCTACATGGCCCTATCGCTGCGCCGGTTGGCCCGGAGAAAGCTGGCCATGTTTTTCCTGGGCATCATATTGGTGATGTACGGGTCGGGGATTCTGGCAACCTGGGTTACGCCTTACGGTTACAACGACCAGGACCTGTCGTTAGCCAAGCAGGGCCCCACCTGGGCCCATCCCTTCGGGACGGACCGCCTGGGCCGGGACCAGCTTACCCGGGTCATCTTTGGACTCCGCACGACGGTCATAATCACTCTGACCTCGCTCATCGGCGGCAGCCTGTTGCTGGGTATAGTTCTGGGGTTGATCAGCGGCTATATAGGACGGCTGGCCGACGGGATAATCATGCGGACCGGGGAGGTGACCTCCGCCTTCCCCGAAATATTCCTGCTGTTAATCCTGCTGGCCACGGTGCGGCCAAGGGTGGTCACCTGGGTGCAAAACTTCGAGGACGCTACCGGCATCGATTGGATTATCCGGTTGGGGTTCGTGGACTTCGCGCTGATATCCTTCGCCCTGTCCATATTTTCCTGGTTTGGGATGGCCCGGTTGGTGCGGGGCCAGGTGCTGCAAGTCCGGGAAAACCAATACTCCGAAGCGGCCCGGGCGGTGGGGGCCTCGACCTCCCGCATTTTGCGGGTCCACGTCTTTCCCAACGTGATCAGCCCGGTAATCGTTTCGGTTTCGGCGGGTCTGGCGGGATTTGCCGGAGCGGAGCTGGTCCTGAGCTTTATTGGGGTGGGCATCCAGCCTCCCACACCCAGCTTGGGGCGGATGATTTACGAAAACAGCAGCATCTCGGTGCTGCGGGCCGAGCCCCACCTGCTGTTGTTCCCGGTCTTGACCATCTCGGTGCTGCTTTTTGCCTTCAACCTGTTGGGAGACGCGGTCAACGACGCGTTCAACCCCCGGACCAGATGACTTAACCGAGACGCCGTCTAACCCAAAGCAGCCCCAACGGAAGCAATACCAGCGTCAGAAGAGCCGGTTCCAAGCTGTTCGGTCCGCCCCGCGCTGGGGCGTTACAACCAGCCGCACCACTGGGTTCTTCCGTCACGGGCGCCACGCCGGGCACAGGAGTTACGCGGGGCTCCGAGGCAGCACGTTCCACGGGTTGGACTACGTTTTCGGCGGGGGCGCCCGTTTCTTCCGGGGGCGGCAGGGGCGGCAGCCCTTTGAAGGCGCGCCAATCGGCGTCCAGCCCCCATTGGTCGAAACCGTAGACTTCCTGCAGGGCCGCGTCGATGTCGAAGGTATTGGCCAAGGCCGGGAATAACGCGGCCATTTTCTCCGGGCCGTAAGTGGATATTAGGTAACCGACCACCGACTTTCCCTGGCCGTAGGCAACAATGATGTCCCTGGGAGTGCCTCCCTTGGACTGGATGTGCCAGAGGGGTTTGACCGTTCCGCTGGCGATGGCCCGGTCCAATGCGGAGTCGTAGTCGCTGGAAGGCCGCGTGTTGCGGTACTCGGCCAGCCCTTCGTTCAACCAGAAAGGCACCACGGAGTTGGCCCCCTCGGCGGCGTCGGCCACCAACAAATGGACGAACTCGTGCTGGGCGGTGCTCAGATAACCTTGGCCGGCCAGCATCAACAAGACCCGTTCGTTGGTAAAGGCCAGTCCCTGGGTTATGAGTTGTTCCCGCTCGGCCCGCGACGATGGGGGCAGCACCTTCACCATGTCCCGGTAGCGGGTGTAGGCGACGATGTGCAGCGGGTGTCGGGGTTCGATGCCTAAAATGGGACCCATTTCATCCAGTGTTTGCTGGGTTACGTTAAGGATATTCTGGGCGCGGGTGGCAATGCCTTCGTAGTTGTAAAAGACGGTAATCATCCCTTGGGAGACCTGGCCCCAATCAAAGGCCGGGTCCAAGTAGATGAAAACCAGGTCCTCGGTGCGGTGACTGCGCCCGGCGGTATCTCGAACTTCAAAGGAATATTCGATGCGCGTGCCCGGCGGTATATACTCTCCGCTCTTGCCGCTGGGGATCGTTACGTCTCCGGAAATCTCGGTGCCCGGGGTAAACTCGACTATCCGGTACGATGCCCGGCTGGTCTGCCCCAACTTCTTGAAAAAGACCCGGATGTCATCGATTTCGTCGGGACCGGACGCCTCGATGGAGAACCTAATCCCGTCGGGGAATTGGCTTTCCGCGCCAAAATGCCCCACCGTAATTTCATGCCCGTCCGCCATTGACACCGACGGGGATGCGGCGAAGGCCGTGATCAGAAGGACTGCCAGCAGGGTTGTGAAGGTAGGTTTCAAGCGGCCGCCTTAAATCAGAATCCGGGCCTGTGGGGAGCATCGGCAATCGGCAGAGTTGGGTATGACGGTGAGGTTGGGAAGGGGCGCTCTGGGTCCACCCGTCGCAGCAGGTAGCTGTCGGAGGCCATTATTTGTTCCATCTGGGACGGGAAGTCTTCAAAACGGTCGGCGAAGGCCCGGATGAGGCGCCCCGACAGATTGCCGCAGTCTTCGCTGGCCAGAAATACCGCCAACTCGGCGGCCCGGTCGATAGAGGCCCCGTGGCCCGAGGTTACCTGTACTCCCCGGCGGTAGGTCGCCAGGTCGCCAATTGCCAGGGACAGGTCCCGGGTTTCATCCCACATTCGGGTGTGGATGGAGCCGGGGCTGATGGCGTTGACGGTAATTGCGGTATCCGCCAGTTCCAGGGCGAGGTTCTCGGTCAAGTTGACGATGCCGGTCTTGGCGGCGTCGTAAGCGGACGTATTGGGCCCCCCGACGCCGGACATATTGACGATGCGGCCCGAACCCTGCCGCAGCATGACGGGCACCACGGCCCGGCAGCCATAATAGACGCCCAGAAGGTGGACCGATAGCGTCCGGGCCCAGTCTTCGGGGTCGTTCTCCCAGAGCTTGCCCACCGGACCGATGTTGCCGGCGTTGTTGACCAAGATGTCGATGCGTCCGTAACGCTCCAGGGCAGCGGCCACGGCGGAATCGACCTGTTCCCGCTGGGTTACGTCGGTGATGACGGTTAACGGGGTTGTACCGAACCGCTCCCGGATGGTTGCCGCAGTTTCTTCCAGCTCGGCGCCGGTGCGGGCGGCCAGGGTAAGTTCAGCCCCGTTGGCGGCATAGGCCAGGGCAATGGCCCTTCCGATTCCCCGCCCTCCTCCGGTGATGAGGGCGGTCTTGTTTTGGAGCTTCCACGTGTCGGCCATCGGCCCGCCTCGCGTTGGGTATTTGGTACCGTCCGGTGATACAATCTTGGTTAAATGATACACGATGAGAAGGGGCGGCGTTCCCAATGGACCAATCGATGAAGACCGTTTCATTTACCAGCATGGCCCAGGGGACGAGGGCTGATTATGAGCTGTTGGCCCAATTGGAAGCGGAGTTCGCGGCGGGGACCGCGGACCGGGCGCTGCAACAATTGCGGGGGCTGGCGGGGTCGATGGGCGGGTACCAGGTAGACCGGTTGGAACATTCCCTCCAGACCGCCAGCCGGGCCCACCGGGATGGGGCGAACGAAGAGATGGTGGTGGCGGCGCTGCTCCACGACGTTGGGGACCTGCTTTCCCCCCACAACCACAGCGAATTGGCCGCCGCCGTGCTGCGGCCCTATGTTTCCCAGCGCACCTACTGGATTGTGCGCCAGCACGGGCTGTTCCAGAGCTACTACTACGCCCACCATTTCGGGGATGACCGCAACGCCCGCGACCGGTATAAAGACAACCCCTGGTACCAGGAGGCGGTGGACTTCTGCCACCGGTGGGACCAGCCGTCTTTCGACCCGGCCTACGATTCGTTGCCGCTGGAGTTCTTCGAACCCATGGTGCGGCGGATTTTCGCTCGGGAACCTTTCAGCGCGGTTGAGGGATAATCCCCGCCGGGTAACTGTTCAGAGTTGAGGACGGGGACTCGCTCTTGAAAAAGCTGCGCAAAACTTTTGCAGTTGGCATCGGAGTAGATATTAGCCTCAAATGCGAGTGCCATGCCGATTCCCCTTTAAGTCTGAACACTTACCCCGCCGGGTCTTGTCTTGACGCCGCAACGGGGATAAACCTACAATCGGAGAGACGGAGGCCCCGCGTTGGGCCTCCTTTCCCCTTGAAACGATTCAACTAATGGCTGGAAGGTATGGCGATTAAAGTAGGCCGCGTGTCTTATATCCACACGGAACCGTTCTATTTTGACATGGCACGCCGGGGGATCGAGCTGCAGGAGATGATCCCCAGCGCCCTGGCTCCGGCGGCGGAAAGCGGCCAGATTGACGCCGGGCCGATCCCGTTGGTGGATGCCTTCAAGCTGGAGGACCGCTTCCAACCGGTGGCTGGGTTCTGTGTTGCCACCACCGAGGCATCGGGCAGCGTGTTCCTTTACTCCACCAAGCCCATCGAAGAGCTGGACGGAGCGACCATTGGCGTGATCGACGACGCTAGCACCGCCCCCAAGCTGCTGGAAGTGCTGCTCAAGCTGAAGTATGGCGTTTCGCCCGGCGAATACGTGGGCTTGCGGCCCGCCGAATATGATGCTTTCGTTCTCATTGGGAATCGGGGATTACGGCAACGCCGGGGGGCCCGGGGATTTCCCCACAAGTACGACTTGGGGTCGGAGTGGAACTCCTGGACCGGACTGCCCTTTGTATACTCCCGTTGGATTGCCCGCAACGAGATGGACACCAGGGAATTGGCCCTTTTGGAGGATACCCTTTACGTGGGGCTGGAAGACGGTGTTGACGCTCTCTACCACATGAACGAGCCACGGGACGACCTGTTAATGCTGCCCCGGGACGTGGTGATTCACTTGCAGGGAATCCGCTACTTTATCGGCCTAGCCGAGCAGAAGGGCATCGACCGGTTCCGGCAATGCCTGGCCGAGATCGACCCATAAACCAAGCCGGTCTCCTCGGTTAGCTTGGTTACATCCTGGAGTTGCCCGTGGCCAAGATAACTGAGCGCTGCTATCAGGCCACCGGCGTTCCCTGCGTCATCTGCGATTAC
Organism: Dehalococcoidia bacterium; assembly: GCA_965205495.1. Classification (GTDB taxonomy): domain Bacteria; phylum Chloroflexota; class Dehalococcoidia; order Lucifugimonadales; family UBA3495; genus CATOSK01. Next base: position 1,656,441 of record CBDBHA010000002.1, on the reverse strand, counting down.
TCGCCGCCCCGCTCGGGTTCCCTCAACCTGCCGGCGGTGGAGCGGCTTCCCGTAGACTTCATTTCCGTGGCGCATAACCCGGGCCGCTCCGTTCGGGCCAATTCAGCTATGGCGGCGGCGTCTCTGAAGCAGCAAACCGCCCAGGACGTGGCGTTTACCGTGGCAACCCGGGACATGAACCACTTGGCCCTCCAGTCCCAACTCTTGGGAGCCCAAATGCTGGGACTGGAGAATGTCATCGTCGTTGGGGGCGATCCCTTCTCGGATGCCGACGGGGGCCGGCTTACCACCAACAAAGACGTTCGGCCCACCGAGGTCATCGCGTCTTTCGCGGCGATGAATGACGGCGTGGACTTCAGGGGCACGCGGCTGCAACAGCCCACGGACTTTTGCGTCGGAGCAACCGTGGACCTGGGCAAGGGAGTCTTGAGAGAGGCCCGTTTGGCCCACCGCAAAGTGATCTACGGAGCCCAATTCCTGATTACCCAGCCCATCTTCGACCCAGCCGATGCCGTTGGGTTTGAGGACGCCTACCGGGAAACCGCCGGGCATCCCCCGCCGGTGCCGGTTTTCTACGGTTTGCAGGTAACCGCCCAGGACGGAATAAGCTTCGCCAACGTGCCCGGATGGGTGCATGACCGGTTGGCGGCTGGGGGTTCCGGGGTAGAGATGGCCGCCGAACTTTACAGGGCATTCAGGGCCGCCGGTCTGCACAATATCTACCTGGTGCCGTCGATCCGCCGGGGAGGGACCCGGGGGTACGAGGCGGCGCGTCAGGCGCTGGGACGGTTTTCCCAGGGTTAAACGGGGCCGTTCAAAACGGGGAAGGCCCGCCTTCCTGCTCGGACCGGCGGGCCTTCGGTAATCCGGATTGAACGCGGGAACTTGTTAACCCGTCCAGGCTTGGGGAGCGATGCCGTCGATGTCGGTGACCACGTCCACGACAGCCGGCAGGTGGGAAGCGATGGCCTGTTCCAGGGCGCTCTGGAGGTCGCCGGGGCGCTCCACCCGGATGCCGAAGCAACCCAGGGATTCGGCCACTTTCGCAAAATCCACGTCCGAGAGCATCCAGAGTTCGTCGGAACCGGCAGTTTGCCCGCCGTAGGTGCGCTCGTTGCCCCGCTTTTCCTGATTGAGGGAGCGGTTGTTGTTGACCACCGTGACCGTGTTGATCCCGTAACGGCGGGCGGTTTCCAGTTCGGTCAGGTGGTACCAGAAGCCGCCGTCGCCGGTGAAGCAGACCACCGGCCGTTCCGGGGCGGCGCATTTGGCGCCCAGGGCCGCCGGGAAGCCCCAGCCCAGGGAACCGGCGCAGCGGAGAAAGCTTTGCTCCGGGTGGTTAAGGTCCAGCATGGTTCCGGTCCAGATTCCAGCGTGTCCGGTGTCGGACACCAGGATGGAGTCGGAGGGGAGGAAGTCCGAGACCCCTTTGCAGAGACGCTCGGGGCGCATGGGCGCAGCCTCGGAGTTCACGTGGACCGAGACTTCTTCCCGCCAGTCTTCGCGGAGTTGTTGGGCCCGGCCAACCCATTCGGTACGGGGTCCCAGGGGCTCCATCACTTCCATCAGCTTGCGAATGGACGCCTTGGCGTCGCCTTGAATGGCGGCCTGGGCCGGATAGCTTCGCCCCAGCTCGGCAGCATTGATGTCGACTTGCACCGTGGGAGTTCCCGGGGCCGGTATCCGCCATTCGTTGGTCACCTGGCTGCCGGTGCTGCTGCCCAGGTAGATGACCAGGTCGGCCTCGGCGACCACCCGGTTGGCGCACCAGCGGGAGTAGTTGCCGCAAACCCCGATGGCCAAGGGATGGTCTTCGGGAATGGACCCCTTGGCGTTCAGAGAGGTGCATACCGGGATGTTGAGCATCTCGGCCAGCTCCACCAACTCGGGCTGGGCGCCGGAAGCGACAACGCCGCCTCCCGCCACGATGACCGGCCGGCGGGCCTGGGAGATGACCTGGGCGGCTTCGCGCACCAACTCCACTGAAGGTTCGGGGCGGAAGGGCGGAACCATGGTGAATGCCTCGTCGACCTGTACCTCCAGGTCGGCTTCGCCGTCGCCAATGACCACTCCGGTAGTGCCCTCAAAGTCCAGGTGCACCGGCCCCGGGGTGCCGGACGTGGCGGCCCGAAAACCCTGCCGGAGGAACTGGGGCAACTGCTGCGGGCTGTTGACCAACACGTTGTACTTGGTTACGGCGTTGAAGGGTTCGACGTGGTCGATTTCCTGGTAGGAGTGCTGGTATTGGTCTGACTGGGGACGCCGGCCGGTGATGGCCATGACCGGGGAATTGGCCAGGAAGGGGTCCTGAAGGCCGGCGGCCAGGTTGGCGGCGCCAACGGACTGGGCCATGCAGATGCCCACCTTGCGGGACGTGCGGGCGTAGCCGTCGGCCATGTAGGCGGCGGCCTTCTCGCCGTGGGTCATGATCCGGTGTATTCCCAGGTTTTCCATTTCCAACAGGGCCTGTTGGATGATCACCGGCATGAAGAATACGTGGGTGACTCCGTAACCCTGAAAAGTCTCCGCGATGAACCGCCCACCGGTCATTCTTGGCATGACCCACCTCCTGGACTAATATTGCCCGGCCCATTGGGGGCCGGGCGGCGAAAATGCTGGATTGCTGGTTGGTATTGGGGGTAGTGGTTAGCGGGAGTCGAAGACCTCTTTGGCGACCCGCACCGCGTTGGCGGCGGTCGGCCAGCCGCCGTAGAAGGCCATGTGGGTGATTACCTCGCCAATCTCTTCCTGGGTGACGCCGTTGTCCAAAGCCCGGCCGATGTGGCCCCGCAGTTGGTCGGTGCGGTAGAGGGCGATCAACGAAGCGACGGTAATCAAGCTGCGGTCCCGCTTGGAAAGTCCGGGGCGTTCCCAAACATCGCCAAACAGTACGTTGGCGCTGAGTTCGGCCATCTTGGGCGCTACTTGTTGGGCATCCGCACGGGGTGTGGTCATGACAATGCCTCCCTGCTGAGTTTGAATTCCTGGGAAGTATAGTACGGCAGGCGGGATTCGGGTAGTGCGGGCAAGTGGGCCGGAGGGGGTTAAGAGGCGGCGCCCCAGGAGACGCCAAATTCGGCCCGCTCGACGATGTTGCCGGTAAAGGTGGCGGCGGTCTGTTGGGCCAGCCACAGGGCGGCGGGGACCACTTCGTCGGGGGGGACCATGGGGATATGGGCCGTTCCGGGCCAGTCTCCGTTGCGGTTCATCCAGGTGTCGACCCGCCCAGGGCTGAAAAGGTTGACGGCGATGTTGTGGGGCCGCACCTCTTCCGCCAGGTTGAGGAACATGCGGTCCAACGCCGCTTTGCTCATGGAATAGCCGACGCGCCCGGGCCGGTAGCCCCGGGCCGCTCCCGAGGTGACGGCGAAAATGGACCCGCCGGACTGCTGGCCGATCATGGCGGGCAAGGCATGTTTACATAAGAGCAGCGGGGCCCGCACGTTGACCGCGAGGCATTGGTCGATGGCTTGCAGTTCCAGGTCGGGCACCGGATCTTCCAGGTCGATGCCGGCGTTGGAAACCAGCACGTCGATGCGTCCGAACCGGTCCAGGGCGGTTTGGACCAGGGACTGGATTTCGGCGTCGTCGGTCAGGTCGCACTTGACCGCTACAGCCTGCCCGCCCAGGTCTTGAATCTCCTGGGCCGTCTGGTGGATCGTTCCCGCGCCGTATTGGGGGAAGGGGTTGGCGGCGGATTGGTCGACTTCGGTCCGGGACGAAACAACCACCCGAGCCCCGGCTTGGGCCAGCCCCATGCTGATGGCCCGACCGATGCCCCGGCTCGCGCCGGTGACGATGGCGACTTTGTTTTGCAGCGGCACCCTGGCGGTTTAAGAGACGGGGCGGAATTGGGGGAGGGATATGTTTTCGTCCAGCTCTTCAAACACCACTTCCACCGCCATGCCGCACTTGACCACCTGGGGGTCGGGTTCGACTTCCACCAGGTTGGTGGCCATGCGGGCCCCGCCGGGAAACTCCACCACGGCGGTGATGTAGGGGACCTTGTCCCGGAACGCGGGAATGGGGGCCCGGTGGACGATGGCGAAGGTGTGGAGGGTGGCTCTCCCATCGGTCTGGACCCAATCGGTATCCCTGGAGAAACACAAGGGGCAAATGTCCCGGGGGTAGAAGTAGGTGCGGTCGCAGGCGCGGCAATGGCGCAGCCAAAGCTCGCCTTCCTTGCACTTTTCCCAATAGAAATCGGACTCGGGCTGGGGGACCGGGGGAGTAATCCGGGGAGCGGGTTGGGTCATTACCTTCTCCTAAAAGGCGTTGGGGCGAACCCCGTGTTCTTGACAATCAATTGGGAGAATACGTAGAAAATGGCCGAGCGTCAAGTTGGTAAAACCCAGGCAGGCCATAACTCCAATCCGGGGTTTCCTGGGTGTGTGTAGAATAATGCGGCAGGGCAGGTTTAGGCCCGCCGGTGAATTTTGTGGACAAAGGGGAAACAGTCCGCCCTTGAATGGTATCTTGGGGTTTATGCGGTACATCTTGGAAGGGGACAAGTTGGTGGTCCGGGCCGTGGTGAGACTTGTCCCTGGAGTGGTGGTCTTTTTGGCCCTGGCCGCGGTGTTGGCGGCGGCGTGTTCGCCTCCGGAGGGAGAGGGCGGCGGGACGGCATCAGCCCTGGCATCGCTCAACGGCCAGGCAATTTTCGCCGCCAACTGCGCGGTCTGCCACGGAGTCGACGGTCAGGGACAACCCGACTGGCACATTCCCCAAGCCAACGGGGTCCTGCCCGCGCCCCCGCTCAACGGCGACGGCCACACCTGGCACCACTCCGACGGGCTCCTTTACCGAATCGTGACCAACGGCGGCGCCATATTGGAAGACCCCCGGGTGCCCGGCTTCAAGAGCGGGATGCCAGCCTTTGGCGAGCAACTGAGCAACCAGGAAATCGTAGCGGCGCTGGAATACATCAAAACCCTTTGGAAAGACAAGGCCAAGCGGGGAGTCTCCATCCGAGAGGCCCAGGCTGAGGCAAGTGAACGGGACCCCTTCCCCCCGGCCCCGGACTAGCTTTCCGCCGTACAGTAGGCCGGCGGGCCCGGTCAACCTTAAAATTGGGATACCCATAACCAGCAAGGGAAAGGAAACAAACATGCGCATCGCGGTAATGGGAGCGGGGAGTATCGGCGGATACTTCGGAGGAATGCTGGCCCGGGGCGGCCACGAGGTTACCCTTGTCGCCCGAGGGATGCACTTGCGGGCTATCAAGGGACGAGGATTGAAAATCGTCACTGACAAAGGGGACTTCACGGTGGTTTGCGGGGCGACCGATACTCCCGGCGAGATAGGGCCGGTGGACCTGGCCTTGCTGACGGTCAAGACTTATCACAACCATCAGGCCGTGCCTGCCATGGCGCCGCTGGTTGGACCGGAAACCCTGGTCCTGGGCCTGCAAAACGGGATCGACAGTTACCAGATAGCCGCTGAAAATTTTGGGGCGGAACGGGTGATGCCCGGCGCCGCCTACATCGAGGCGGGGTTGCCGGAGCCCGGTGTCGTTACGCAGACCGGCGCGTTGGTGCGCATAGAGTTTGGCGAAGCGGCGGGCGGGGCATCGGAGCGTGGGAAGCGGTTGGAGGAGGCGTTAACCGCCGCCGGTATCCCATCCCGGTTCACCGGCGACATCCACAAGACCCTTTGGACCAAGCTTCTGTTCATCGCCACCCTGGCGGGAACCACCTCTCTGGCCCGGGAGACGTTGGCGGAGCTGATGCCCCGCCCTGAATGGCGGCGGGTTATCGTGGGGTGTCTGGAGGAAATCCGGGACGTCGGGCTGGCTTCGCAAATAGCCCTGGAGCCGAATATCGTCGAAACCGTCCTGGCTTACATGGAGGGGTCGTTGGAGCAGATGCACGCTTCGATGCACTCCGACCTGATGGCCGGCCGGCCCCTGGAACTGGAAGCACTGAACGGCGCGTTGGTACGGGCCGGCGAGCGGGCCGGCGTCCCAACCCCCGTCAACAACGTCATATACGCCGCGCTCAAACCCTGGGCCGCAGGCAGCCCGGCATAATAGGTTTCTTGCGGCGGATTTACGCTGGGAGTACACTGGGGCGGCCCGGAATTGGACGATATTCACACTTAGGAGGTTGGCTTGAGCGCTGAAAAAGAAGCCGAACTGGAAAGAGTTACCCGTTTACGCGGTTTCCGCTATGGGTTGCACGATTTCTACGCCGATTACGATCTGGATGCCTTAAAAGCTGTCAACGACCACGTGGAAGCCAACTACATCAACACCACCAGCCTGGACCGTAAGACCAAGGAATTGGCCATAATGGTAGCTTGCGTTGCCCAGCAGGACCTGGTTTCCCACATGCAGATCCACATGCACGCCGCCAACCAGGCAGGGGCCAGCCCCGAAGAGATAATGGCCGTCCTGGACTTGGTGGGCGGTTGGATTGGCAACGTGGCGAAGATTAAGGGCTTGGAAGCGTGGCGGGCTACCTTCCGCCCCGAAATACCCACCATCGACCGGGTGGTAGAGCTTAGGTAAAGGGAGGGAGAGCAATGTCAACCGATATGGAACGCGAACTGGAACGCACCACCGAGATGCGGGGGTTCCGCTACGGGCTGCACGATTTCGTAGCCCAACTGGCCGGGCCCGAGGCCCTGGCCGCTCACAACGACAACACGCAGGCCAATTACCTGAAAGAAGGGTTGATTGACCGGAAGACCAAAGAGCTGCTCATTGTGGTGGCTTGCGTGGCGGCCCGGGACCTGGTTTCCCACATCCAAATTCACATGCACGCCGCCAATAAAGCGGGGGCAAGTCCCGAGGAAATCATGGCCGTTCTGGACCTGGTGGGCGGCTGGATTGGCAGCGTAGCCAAGATTAACGGCCTGGAAGCCTGGCGGGCCACCTTCCGCCCCGACATTCCCACCATCGACCGGGTGGTGGAACTCAGATAGCCCGTTTTTCCCTAAACCTTGGAAGCACGGAGCCGGGGGGTGTAATTTCACCCTCCGGCCCTGGTTTTAGGAAATTCCGGTTGTCCGAACGAGTTGGACGCCTAACCCTCTAGGCGGAAGCTCCGGAGTCGGGATGGGCGGTTTCCAGGGTGTTGTTGAGGGTCGCGGGGATCCACCGCAGCAGCAGCTCTTCCAACGCGGGCCCGCATTCCTCCAGCCGGTGCTCGGCGTCGTCGTAAAGCACCAGCTCTTTCGGCTCGTTGGCCCACTCGTAAATCTGGACGCCGCAACTATAGGGCAAACGGGTGTCGTTCTTGCCGTGGACCACAAGCAGCGGCTTGGGCGCCAGCATTCCCGCCATGTTGGCCCCGTAGGTCTGGGAGGCCAAGGACACCACTCCGCAGACGTGGCGGCTGGCGGCGCCGGCGGCGATGACCACCGCACCGCCGAAGGAATGGCCGATCAAGACCACGGGGCGGTAGCCGGTGTTCCCCAGGAAGATTATTCCGGCCAGCAGGTCCAGGACGCATTCGGGAAACAGATTGGGCTGCCGGTAGTTCAGCCGCAGGGTACTGATTCCCTGGCCCTTCAACGTCTCGGCGACGCGGGCGTAGGCGCCGCCGCCCGGACCTCGGTAGCCGCCTCCGGCGCCGCAGACCATTATCACCCCCAGCTGGGCGTGGGGTGCCTCGTGCCAGATGGCGGGCAGGTCCCCCCGGCTGGTGTTGAACAACAGGCCCTGGCCCAGGTCTCCCTCTGGGGGAGGGCCGGTAAAGACCTGGTGAATCTGCATCCGGGGTCCGCGCATGGAGTCGGGCCGCTCTTGCTCTTGGGCCATGGCGCACCATCCTGAAAGTTTGGGCAATTATAACGGCCCGCCGGAGAGTCCAACAGCGGGGGTTGGCGTTGACTGGCCGGGGCCCGCCCTCTACACTTAGGCCAATCCTTGGCGACTGCAAGGAGGCACCGTGCTTTACGACGCCGAAAATCGGGACATTTCCATCACCGTAGCGGGCGATGCGATGATTACCCGCCGGATGCGCCCCTTCAAGGAAGACGGTTTCCGCAAGCTGCGCCGGATTTTGAAACGCTCCGACGTCAGCGTGGCCAACCTGGAAATGCTGTTCCACGACTACGAGAGCACCTGGCAGTGGAGTGGCGCCACCTACACCCGCTCGGACCCCCAGAACCTGAAAGAGCTGAAATGGATGGGCATTGACGCGGTGACCACCGCCAATAACCATTCCTTCGACTTTTCCGAGGGAGGGTTCCTGACCACCCTCCAGCATTGCCGGGAGGTGGACCTGCCCCACGCGGGCGGCGGCCACAACATTGACGAAGCCCGCTCGCCCGCTTATGTGGACTCCCCGCGGGGACGGGTTGCCATAATGTCCGCTACCAGCACCTTTAGCGACCTCTCCCGGGCGGGAGCGGGCCGTCCCGACTTCCCCGGACGCTCCGGGGTTAACGCGCTGCGGCACGACATAACCCATCGCGTTGAGCGGGACGTCTTTGAAGTCTTGCAGAAGGCCAAGCGGGAGTTGGGCTACCAGGAAGCGGAAGAGGCGCTGCACTCCTTTGGATTTCGGGGGATCGAAGACGCGGCAGCCAGCGACTCCGAGTTCGAGTTCCTGGAAAACAAGTTCGTGCTGGGGGAAGAATTCTCGGTAACCACCACGGTTAACCAGGACGACCAGGCCGGGATTTCCAAGTGGATTCGGGGCGCGCAAAAGCAGGCGGACTGGGTGATTTACGGGACCCACTGCCACGAAAGCGGCGCCACCGGCGAGTTTCACGGCCCCTGCCGGTTGGCCCCACCCGATTTCCTGGTGCAGTTCGCCCATACCGTCATCGACGAGGGCTGCGCGTTGTTCGCCGGCCACGGGCCCCACTTCCTGCGGGGCATCGAAATTTACAAGAACCGACCCATCTTCTACAGCCTGGGCAACTTTATATTCCAGAACGAAAGTGTGCTTTGGCTGCCCGATGAAGCGTACCGGCGGTTCAAGCTGGGTTACGACCAGACCCCCGGCGACTATCTGGACACCCGCTCCGGCGGCGGGACCCGGGCCTTTGCCGCCGACCCGGTCTTCTGGCAAAGCGTGGTGGCCACCTGCAACTACGCCGGAGGCGATTTGAAAGAAGTGGCGCTGCACCCCATCGACATGGGGTTCGGGCGGCCCATTCCCCAACGGGGCCGTCCCGTGCTGGCGGAAGGGCCCATAGCCCAACGTACCCTGAAGTGGTTGCAGGACGTGTCCCAACCTTTTGGCACCGAAATTACGATAGAAGGCGAAGTCGGATACATCCGGCTTTAGCCAACGGGGGAGAGAATGGAAACGGTAACCATCCTAGAGGCTTCCCGGCGGCTCCACCTTTCCGTCAAAGAGATCCGGGTGTGCATTAAGGCCGGCGAGTTGACTGCCTACCGCAATCCCGACCCTAACGGCCGGCGGAGTTGGGTGGTGGAATTGCCCGAAGAGGGTTGGACCAGCTCGGTAATAGCGGCGGAGATGGAGCGGGACTTCGTTCCCTGGTGGTGGGCCGACGCCAAGCACGCCGGCCACGTCCATTACGTGCAGGACCTGTACGCATCGTCCTTTGAAGAGATGGTGCCCCGCTTCCTGTGCGGCTTTGAAAGCGACAATATCTGGACGGTGACCAACCTTTCCCGGGACATAATCTGTCCCGATTGCCTTCAGACCGCTGAGGAACAGGGGATCGAAGTCCCCGACTAAAGCCATTCCCATGGAATGGTCCGCCCCTTAGCTCATCACCCGCCGCAGGAACTCCAGCACGTTTCCGCCGGCAATTTTCTTAACGTCTTCGTCGGAATAACCCCGCCGGATTAAACCCCGCACGATGTTTTTGCCGTCGGCCGGGGACTCCAAGCCGTTCAGGTAGGGCGCGGGAAGCTGATCGGGGCTGCGGCCCAGCACGACCCGGTGGAAGTCAACATGGTTGCCCACGTTGGTGTCGGTGCCGATGCCCACGTGGTCCGCGCCCACCAGGTTGACCATGTAGTCGTAGTGGTCCAGTACGCATTCGATGGTCTGGTCCGGGTCGTCGCTTAGAGAGTTGGGGACGGCGGTGATGGCGATGATTCCGCCTTTTTGGGCGCAGGCCAGCAGCTCTTCGTCGCATCGGCAGCGGGGCACGGCCCGCAGGGAATAGGCGGCGTTGTGGCTGAAAGCGATGGGGGCCTCGGAGAACTCGATGGCGTCCATGGCGGTGCGGAAGGAAGCGTGGGAGACGTCGATAGCCATGCCCAATCGGTTCATGCGGCGGACCACCTCGATCCCAAAGTTGCTCAATCCTCCGTCGTTGCGCTCAAACTGGCCGTCGCCAATGTAATTCTTCCGGTTGTAGGTCAGCCCGGCCAGCCGGACTCCCAATCCGTGGAGGGTGTCCAGGCGGTTGAGTTCCTTGCCGATGGCCAGGTGTTCCAGGGTGGGCATGAAGCCGATGGCGCCGGACTGCTTGGCGGCGTCGATGTCCCGGGCGTTGGAAATCCGGACCACCCCATCCTGGCGGGCCATGTCTGAAAGCATCAGCGCAACTTCTTGGGTCACGTCCTCAAACTCCACCAGGGACAGGTCCGGGGTGCCGATTAGGCCACGGAAGAAGTTGGCCGTGGTAACTGCGGTCCAACCGCCGTGGGCCACCGCCCGGTAGCCCCAGCCGTAGTCGTCGGTGCGCAGGTAGTCGGTTATCTCCTCCATGTTGTCCGGCAATATCATGGGGTGTTGGTGGAGGTCCACCAGGGTAACCTCCTCCATCAACCGTTGGAACCGCAATTCTTGCCGGCTGTCCAGGGGCACCGTCAAGGAAGGCACCCGGTCCAGTTCCTGGGCCATTCTTATGCTGCCGGAAATCATCGCGGTTCCTCCTGCCTGGGGAAGATAAACTGCTAGGGCAGCCGGAGGGCTGCCCTAGATTGGATTGCGTGTCGTGGATGGAAGACTAGCCCGCGACCGCTGCCCCTTTGAGGTGGGTTGCGAAGAACTCCAGGGTGCGGGGCCAGGCCGCTTCCGCCGCCGCCTCGTGGTGACGGTCCGGGTTGGTGAAGTCCATGAAGGCGTGGCCGGCTCCTTCGTAAGAGAAGAAGGTGTGGGGCTTGCCCAGCCGGGTCAGTTCGGCGTCCAGCTTAACCTGGTCCTCGGGAGAGGGATTTCCGTCGGCCGCGCCGAAGTGGAACATCATGGGGCAGTTGATGCCGTCGGTGAGATCGAAGGGGGACTTTTCCGCCGCTCCCCAGGGCGCCATGATGGTGCCGCCGTAGAAGGGGACGGCGCACTTGAAGATGGGGTTGACCGCGGCCATCAGCCAGGTTACCCGGCCGCCCATGCAGAAGCCGGTGACGCCGATGCGCTCGCTGTCCACCGCCGATTGGCCCTTGAGGAAGTCCACGGCGGCGTTCATGTCGGCGATGATGTCCGGGTCGCTGAGGTAGGTCAGCCGCTCCAGCCGGGGGCCGTTCAGTTGCTCGTCGGTGAAGCGGTGGAACAGGTCGGGCACCACGGCGACGTAGCCTTCTTCGGCCAGCCGGTCGGCCATGACCTTGTCGAACTCGTCAACGCCTCCGACGTGGAAGGCGATGACCACCGCCGGGTGGGGGCCCGGGCCGCTGGGGATGCTGGCGTACATCTCCATGCTTTCGCCGTTCACGGTCAGGGTATCAGTGAAGGATGGCATTGGTTGAAACCTCCTGGGTTTTCAGTGTTGGGAGCCTTCGCTCCTTGCAGGGACTCTAGCAGAATTTTCCCGGCCGCGCACTACCTGCCTGGGAAAGCCCGCTTGGAGTACTGGGCCCAAGGGTCAGTACAAACCTTCGTCGGAGAAGAAAAACTGTTCCCACTGGGGTTCGGGCCGGCCGTAGACGTGGCTCGTGTACAGGTCGCAGGCCCGGATCCACAGCAGGATAACCGCCCGCTCGATGCGCTCTTTTTCCAAGGCCGAAGCGGATACGCCGTATTTTTGGACCAGCCATTGGGAGTGACCGGCGGTGAAATAGGCTTTCAAAAAGGGGGTGGGTTCGTCGCCGGCGTAGGAAGCGGCCTGGAGGATTTCCAACGGAGCGCCGGAGCATAGCTGGTCCGGGTTGGCCCCCGCCCTTTGGATGTACTCTTCCTCTTGATGGGGTTCTATCATTGGGGTCTGCCGCATGGGGGGCTGCCGGAGCTAACGGGCAAATTGGCGGGCCGGCGAAAAAAGCCGGCCCTGGTTAGATATTCCGCTGGGGTTCCGAGTAGTCCTTCACTTTGTTGTAGATTTGCAGACGGTTGCGTTGGGTATCGGCGATGAGGAACCGGCTGCGGGCAGCGTCGAAGGCGACGCCCCGGGGCAGGGCCAAGCGCCATTCCGGTTCTAGGCTGCGGACTTCCCGGCGGCGTTTAAGGGTTTCCGGGCTTACGTCGACCACCTGACGGGCCCACCGGCTCAGTTCTTGAGAATCGCCAACGAAGCTGGTAACGAACCGGCCATCGGGGGCGAAAAGCTGGACCCGGTCGTTGGCCCAGTCACAGACGTAAACGTCCCCCTCCGGGTCCACGGCCACCCCGGCGGGCCGTTCCAACTGGTCTCTTCCCGCGCCTGGGGCGCCAAATTGGGCCACGAACGCGCCTTGGGCGGTGAACTTCTGGACTCGGCTGTTCTTGTGGTCGCCGACGTAAACGAAGCCCTCTCCGTCCTGGGTGATGCCCCAAGGGGCATTGAATTGGCCTTCGGAAGCGCCGGAACTGCCCCAGCCAAAGCGGAGTTGACCGTCCCCGGAAAAGACCTGGACCCGGTGGTTGCGGCTGTCCACGACGTAAACGTTGTTTTCGGCGTCGATGGCTATCCCGGAAGGCCCGTCCAGCTCTCCGGGCTCGGAGCCGGACTCGCCCCAGGATGCGATAAACCCTCCATCGGGCGTGAATACGCAGACCCGGTTGAGCCATTCGTCGGTCACGTAGACCCGGCCCTCGTGGTCCAAGGCGATGCCCGCCGGCCAGATTAGCTCCCCGGGGCCATCGCCGTACTTGCTGAACTCGTTGACAAATTCTTCGTCGCCGGGTTCATCGCCGATGGTAATGATGCTGACGCGGGTGCCTCGGGCGGTGCGGTTCCAGGGCACGTTGGTGACGAACTCCCAACCCCGGTTCAGCACATAAACTTGGTCGTCCCCGCCCAAGGCGAGGTCCACCGGCGAGTTGAAACCCGCTCCGGAAATGCCGCCCCGTCCCACGGTGCGGTTGTAGTCAAAGACTCGGCCGGCTACTAGCTGAGTAACCATTTCTCACTCCTGGAGGCGCGGGTGATTTAGCTGGTGGCGAAGAACTTGGGCTTCTCGAAGTTGCCCTTAACTATGGGGACGGCGTCCAGACCCAGCCAGTCTTCCAAGAAGGTGGAGTACAGGCCCCGGAAGTCCTGGTTGGGGGCCAAGTCGCCCTGGGTCAGGTCCTCCGCCCGGCGGGAGGGGTACTCTCCGTATTCCCCGCCCTGGACCGGTTGGCCGATGGCGAAGGCGGGACCGGCGGCGCCGTGGTCGGTGCCCGAACCGTTGTCCTTGACCCGGCGGCCAAACTCGGAGAAGAGCAGCATGACCACGTTGTCGGCGGCGTCGTGCTCACGCAGGTCGGCGAAGAAATCGCCGATGGCGTCGGAAACTTCGGACCACAGTTGCGAGTGCATTCCCAGTTGGTTGGCATGGGAGTCGAAACTGCCGTGGTCGCAGTAGAAAACGCGGGTGCCCACGCCGGCCAGGTGAATCTGGGCGATGCCCTTGAGCTTTTGGGCAATGGGCGTGTCGGCGTATTCAATGCCGGAGGAGTACTGTTGCGGGGCAACCTTCAGGATGTCCGCCCCGGCCATGGCCTCCAGGCCGGTATCGCCCAGGTAGTCCATGACGAAATCGTTGCCAATGGTGGGCGTGTACATCTGGGTGAACCGGTTGAGGATCTTGGACCGCTGGTCCTGGCCGGAAATGCCGGTTAAGAGTCCGTAGCTCTCCAGGTTGTCCACACAGGCCACCGGCACGCCGGGCACGGCCACCGCACGGAACATGGCCGGACCGAAGCTGACGGTGGTGACCACGTTTTCCTTGCGGGGGTCCAGGTCGCGGGTGGCCAGCCCCAGCCAACCTTCGGTGCCCATCTTGTCCGGCTCGCAGGTATGCCAGATGTCCATGGAGCGGAAGTGGGACCGGATGGAATTGGGGTAGCCGACGCCGTGGATGATGGCGACGTCGCCCCGGTCGTACAGGTCCTTGACCGGACCCATGCTGGGGTGGAAACCAATCTGGCCGTTCAGCGGCAGGACCTGGTTTTCGGGGATGGCCACCACCGGGCGGCTGTCCCGGTAGATGGGATCATCCAGGGGGATGACGGTGTTCAGGTAATCGTTGCCGCCGGAAAGCTGGAGCACCACCAGCACCGGGTCTTTCTTGTTGCTAGTCATGGTTCCCTCCTCAACTAGGCGTACTGGTACTCGCGGGTCGCAACGACTAGTTGCAGCATTTCGGCGACCCGTTGAGATGATTGGTCAATCTCGGTTTGCGATGCCCAGGTCAGGGTTCCCGACTCAGCGGCGTGTCCCACAAGCTGTTGCCGAGTCTCTTCGTTCACCAGGAGGGGGCCCATCAGGTCCAGGCAGGTGTCGACAAATTTGTCCGGCCCCAGGTCGCCTTGGCGCTTAACGCGTTCGACGATGGACTGGACCCCGGGCCGGTCCAGATCGCCCACCATGTCGGCGGCGAAGTTGACCCGTTTCATCAGGGTGCCGCTGTTAATCCACTCGGCGCCGGTGTGCCAACCCTCCACGCTGGGCGGGTTCAGTAGCTCTTGGCCCATGTAACCGGCCTGCTTGGAAAGGTTGCCGATGCCAGGGGCGGGGAACTCGAAGCCCCCGACGAAACGCAGGGTGCTGACCACCATTTCCGCCGGACTCTTAATCTTGGAGAAGCGGGCATTCTTGAAGGAGTCGGAGAGGAACAGCGACCGCAGCATTGGAGTGATGTTGTAATTGGAGTCCATGTAGACCTGGGCCAGCGCTTCGATTAGCTCGGGTTCCCGGGGCGGAGTAACGGACCAAGAGGGCACCTGGGGTTCGTCGGCCACGAAGAAGTTGTAGAGGTGGCGGGCGATGAACCGCGCCGTGGCCGGCCGCTGGCAGACGATGTCGATGATGTCCTCGCCGTTGAAGTTGCCGGTGTGGCCCAAGAAGGTCTTGTCGCCTTCGTCGTGGTCCTCTGCCCGGTATTCAAAACCCCAGTTGTACCGCCCGTAAGCGTTGCGGGGGATGTTGGGGGAGAGGGTCCAGCCGGTGAAAGCCCGGGAACATTCCCTGACGTCGTCTTCGGTGTAGTTGCCCACGCCCATGCTGAACAGTTCCAGCAGCTCCCGTCCCCAGTTTTCGTTGACGGCGTAGGCGTGGTTGTCGCAGTTGTCCAGCCAGTAAATCATGGCGGGGTTCTTGGCCAGTTCCACCAGCAGTTGCCGGTAGTCCCCCATGCCAAGCTCACGGAACATATCAATTTGGTTCTGGATTTCGTGCCAGTGGTCCACCTTGGACTGGCCGGTGGCGAAGACCTGGTGCCAGAAGAGGGCCATCTTTTCCTGCAAGACCCGCTGGGTGTTAATCAGGTCGTAGAGCCAGGTGGCGGCGCCCATTCCCGGCGAGGTAACCGGCTTCCAAAATCCGGGATGGTAGCGCAGGAACTCCAGCCGGTCGGCCGGGTCCTGGGTTGCCGGATTCAAAAGCTCTTCGACGGTGTTTTCGTAGCCCTGCTGGACCCGGGCTTCCAACTCTTCCCGGGTGGCGCCGAAACCGGCGCGGCGCATCAGGTGCGCCATCAAGGCCAGTTCTTCGTTGGCCATAAACCTGCCTCCTCAATAAGGGGGTGCCAGGGACATTTCACCGGGCGGGACAGGAATCCCCGGCCTAACGCGAAATCTACTAAGCTAACGAAGCTGATTATCGTATTCAGCACGAAACGCTGTCAATGCTGAGGACGTCGGGGGGCAGGACAATTACAACGTTCCTACGAACACCTATCGTCATTCCCGTGAAGGCGGGAATCCAGGGGAAACGGAAACGGAAGTTTAGGGATTCATTCACGCATCAATGAAATGCCCTGGGCCGGCCAGACCGCTCCGGGTCAAGTAGATGACGTCCGCTGGTGTTGACCGATATAGCCGATGACTACCTGTCGCAGGTCCCGGTCCCAATCGAAGCCAATGCGGATGGTGCGGCGCGGGTCGAAGCTGGTGCCCTTGCCGATGTGTTCCTGAAGCCAGATGGTCCGGCCATCCACCTTGGTAGTGTACGACTTCCGGTAGTTTGTGATCGTGGTCTCGTGCTGGCTGGTCTTGTACCACATCCCGCTGGCCAGGCGGCAGGAAGCGTCAAGGTCGGAATTCTGGGTCTTGCCGGTGCGGGCTTCGTAATAGGTCGTAGCCAGCCATTCCAGGGCGTTCCAGATTTTCTCCGGCCACTTGAACTGGTTCCCTTCTACGCTGGAATCGGAGTTGAGCCGGAACATCAACTGTCCGTCGAACCTTTCCCTGGCCAACCGGACGGCGGCGTTCACGTCGGTTATATCCGGCACGGTCTGGGGGCTGCCGTCTTCTTGCGACGCTTGAGCGTACCAGTAGCTTTCCTCCTTGCTGCGGCTCTCGAAAAGGGCCTTCTCCAGCGATTTCAACTCCCGCTCCAAGTCGTCGTTCTCCTGCTGGAGTTCCGCCACTTCCAGGTGCAACAGCAGGTAGTCGTCGATATCGCAGGGCGGTACTTCGGTAAACCCTTCCGGCGCGGGTGGGTCGGTATCACCGGCGGCCGGTTCCGGCAGGGCTTCTGGAGGTGGCGGCGCTGGGGAATCACCAACAACATCGGGGAGGGCATTGCGGGCGCCGTCACCCTCGGGGCCAGGGTGCGGCAAAAGGGCAGGACGGGCTTCTGAGTCGTCGTCGTCGGAATCCATTGCATCTTCCAGTTTCCCGCCGGTTTCGAGAATTGCTGGCAGTAAATCGGTCCGCTGCTTGGAACGGCCCAGTTCCTCGGCGGCAGTCTGCCCGCGCTCGTGGACCGGCGCGTACCGGGACAACAGGGAATTCAGGTCCTTGGCAAATGTTTCGACCGTTTCCAAGTCCAGATGACTTGCAATATTGGCGGAGGCCCAATTCGGGGAATCCCACTGGAAGAAAACCAGCAGTTCCTGGTAGGCGGATCGGATCTCAGCCAGCAGCGCATCCAGCGCCTCCCCCAAGCAGCGTTCCTGCTGCTTTGATTCCGTCAATTCCAACAGGCTGGCAATGAAACTGGGGATAGCCTCTTCCCATTCCGGGTTATGAGCGGGCAGCTCTTCCAGGGATACATAGGCCGCGGTGAGAATCAATGGAAGGGAAAGGTCTTCAAAGTCTTCATGGTCTTCAAGGTCTTCGCCCACGTCCAAACCGCCGACTATGACTCCGGTGGCGAGGGTAAACAGGAGAATCTCCTCATCCTGGCAGTCTTCCCAATCGCCGGGGTGGTCCTCGAAAAACCGGGCAGCGGCATCTTCCCACCAATCGTCATCGGCGCGAAACCGGAAGTCGTAATCGGTAAGGTCAGATCCACGCGTAGGGATGCCGAGACTGTCCAGGCGGCGGAAAACCTGGTCCATGGCTTCCCCCTGGGAGTCCACCCAGACTTGCAGCACGGCGGCGGCCACGTCGTCCCGGAACCGGACGCCTTCCAAGACCTGGTCCAACAGGAATGACGTCGGCGCGAGACCCGCGCGCCGATACCCCTTTACCGTAAACGTGTTGGTGATTGCCTGTTGGAGCTTATTCCGGGCTTCGTTGGAAACGTTTCCCCGCCAATCCAGCGCCCGCCTGACAACATCCGCCCCGAATGGGACGGGCATGACGGACCAGAGGAAACTGGGGCCGTAAAAACCTTCGGTTGTTGAATCGCCATCAGGCAAGAGTGCCATTTGCTCCGCTTTTTCGCAGAGATGTCTGCCGTTCAAGTTTTTACATCTTAAATCCCGCCGCCTGTTGGCGCAAATTGTCTGGCGCACGAAATGGTCCGGAATGCCCCCGCCCCCGGCGAGAACAAAGCCAAGGTCTTTTGACTATCCCCACCTCCATTATTCTCACCCCCCCCAGCCCGTTTGCCCCCGGATTCGTCGCCGGAAACTCCCCATAATGACAACCACAAGACCCGGACAACAGGACGTAACTCGTCAATTCTGAACACTTGCAACCGGACCAGGGCCTTTTCATTGTCGGTGTGGAGAGTTTGCGACGGCCAATCCAGGGCTAAACCGGCTTGCTGCGGTGGATTTTAGATTCCTCCCTAAGGTTCGGAATGACAGTAGGGGCTGGAATGATCCCTTCGACTGGCTCAGGATAAGGGCAGGGGGTTGGAAGCGGTATTTAGGAACAGCGGTATTTAGGAACAATTGAAAGACCCTTGCAACCGGACGCTCATCGTTGACATCCCCCAGACGCAGACATTAAAATCGCTATGTTTACAACCGAATGGCAAGGCACGTAGGGGAGCTTGGTTAAGCCAGGCTGAGAGGGTGGCCGTTCTGCCACCGACCCTTGCGAACCTGATCTGGGTAATGCCAGCGTAGGGAATCGGCGCTTTTTTACTGGGCCTCCATTTGATAGGCCGCCGGTTTCTGATAACCGGCGGCCTTGTTTTTTGGTTGCGTTGCCGGAACCGCTCATGGGCCGGTAGGAGAGATGGAGGTTTTCATGCCTGAAATGTTGACACCTTTGGCGCCCCTGGTTGCCATAATCATCACCCTGGTCACCGCCGCGGTGTTCTTGGTATTGGGGGTTTGGTACGTCCGCGGGCGGTCCATCAACGTCGAAGACTATATCGTCTCCCGGAATTCGGCGGGCACCGGCCTGGCGGTTGCCACGCTGGTGGCCTCCGGCCTGGGCGCCTGGATTTTGTTCAGCCCCGCCGAGACGGGCACCTGGGCGGGCATCGCCGGCCTTATTGGATACGGAATCGGTTCGGCTGCGCCTCTGGTCGGCTATATAACTTTGGGCCCGAGGATGCGGCGGTTGATGCCGCAGGGTCACTCGATCACCGAATATGTTTGGCACCGGTTCGGCCCGTTGGTCTACTACCTGACCCTGTTGGTGGTTATCTTCTACATGCTGGTATTCCTCACCGCGGAATTGACCGGCATTGCCAAGGCGGTCCACTTTATCGGCGGGTCGCCGCTTTGGTTGACGGCAATAATCGTCGGCGGCCTCACCGTCGCATATACCGCCTATGGCGGCATGAGGGCGTCTTTGTTCACCGACCGCATTCAATTCTGGGTCATCATCCCCTTGCTGCTGGTGGTGGTTGTGGCCGGTTTGGTGGGTTCCGGCGACATGCTGGCCACGGCGGCTGAAAACGCCCCGGAACTTCTCTCGGTAGGACATGTGCCCGGCATTCAATTCGGCGTGGTCTTGATAATCGCCATTATTGCCGCTGGAATGTTTAACCAGGGCACCTGGCAGCGGGTTTACACAGTGCGGGACATCCGAACGTTGCGCACCGGGTTCATTGTTGCCGGCCTGGTGGTCTTGCCGGTTATATTCTTGTTGGGATTGTTTGGGATAATGGCGGTGGGCTCCGGGCACGCGGCAGACCCATCGGTTGCCATGTTCTCCTTCGTGGTGGCGACCATGCCTTTATGGGCGGTGGTGGTGGTGCTGGTTCTGGCCATGGTGCTGGTCATGAGCAGCATGGACACGCTGCTCAACGGAATCGCCAGCGCCTTCACCACCGAGTTGGCCCGCTACAGCAAGAGAACGTCCCTTTTGTCTTACTCCCGGTACATTACTGCGGCCCTCATCATCATCCCCATAATCATCGCTTCCCAGGGGTACAGCGTGCTGTACCTGTTCCTGATTGCCGACTTGGTCTGCGCCGCGGCACTGTTCCCGGTGTTCTTCGGTATGTTCGCCAGGCACTTCGCCGGTTGGGCGGCCTTCGTCAGCATCGCCGCCGGCCTGGTGGTCGGGGCGCTGTTCTTCCCCAAGACGGACTTCACCGCCTGGAACGGCATCCCGGGGGCCGGGAACTTCCTGTATAGCTTTGGTGGGGCTCTGGTTGTCGCGGCGGTCCTGAGCATCGTGTTCGCGGTCATTTCCAAGGCCGCCAATACGGAACCCTACGACTTCAACCGCCTCACCGAAGAAGTGCAGCTCATTGGGGATTAAAGCGGCGGTCAAGCGTCCTATGCCGGGGCCCGGAAAGGGTCTTTCGGGCCCCGGCATACCTGGTCACAACGTCGTTGGGACAGTGTATACTCTGTTCCTGAAACGAAATGACCTACGAAATGACCGAAGGGAGGGGGAGTGAAATGCCTCTCTATTTCTTGATGGGGACTCTTAGCGAAACCGGGCAACGGATGTTGCTCCGCAATTCCGATTTGATGGTCGAAGCAATCGCTGAATGCCGGATTGACGGCGCGAACATCCTGGGCCAATATGCCGTCCTGGGCCGTTGCGACTACGTGATGATGGTCGAGGCCGATGACAACGAAGCCGTCGGCCGGTTGGCCTTGGAAATCGGGGTCAAGACCGGTCTACACACCGAAACCCTTCCCGCCATGGCCATAGGCGGCAGGTTGGCGCGTGGTCCCGGTGACGAAGAGGGCTTGGCCGAACAGTTGGCGGACCCGCCTGGCACCGAGGAATGGCGGCTTCCCACCGGCTCGGGGGACGACCCGTCGGAAGGTTCGGCCTAGCGACCGCCGGCAATGACCACCCCCGCGGAAAGTTGCTTGATCCGGGCAAGGGAATTTCTGCAAGCGGCCCGGGAGGAGTTCCACCGGGCCGAGGCCGCCCGGGGCGGTGAAGCGGTTATCGGTCTGAAGAAGTCCTGCGGCAATGGCTGGTTGGCCGCGTTGGAAGCCATTAACGCCTTTTTCTTGCAAGCTGGGGTCGCGGAAACGGACCTGCCCAACAGCGACCGAAGCCGACGATATTTCGTTGGCGCCTATATGGAACCGGAAATGCGGCGGACCTACAGCGACATCCGCATGACCTTTCGCATTGACGGTTACTACGATGGCATCGTAGATTTTGATGAAATGCCCGACCGGTTGAACGAGCTGGAAGAATTCATAGAAGGTGTCGCGGGCGCCAAACGCCAATGATGTCACGAAACAGGGTACCCAGAGCCATGACCATCGCCGGTTCCGACTCGGGAGGAGGCGCCGGGATTCAGGCCGACCTGAAGACCTTTGCCGCCCTGGGCGTTTACGGCACGTCGGCCCTGACCGCCATAACCGCCCAGAACACCATCGGCGTAACGGCGATCCACGAGATACCCACCGAAGTAATTGAGGCCGAGATTGAAGCGGTCATCACCGACATCGGCGCCGACGCCGTCAAGACCGGTATGCTTTCCAGCGCCGCCATAGTTGAGACTGTCGCTCGGGAAATGGAGCGGCACAGCGTTAGAAACCTGGTTGTGGACCCGGTGATGGTCGCCAAGAGCGGCGATTCTTTGCTGCAAAACGACGCTGTTGAGGCGGTACGCACCAGGCTGGTCCCATTGGCGGCGGTGGTCACTCCCAACATACCCGAAGCCGAAACCCTGACCGGAATGGCGATAAGCTCCCTCGGCGATATGCGCCGCGCCGCCGAAGCGGTGGTCGCCATGGGCGCCCGGAGCGTTGTGGTCAAGGGCGGGCATCTTGAGGGGCCCGCCACCGATCTCTTCTACGACGGGTCGGAGTTCCACGAGTTCACTACGGAACGCATCGAGACCGTCAACACCCACGGCACCGGCTGCACCTTCGCTTCGGCGGTGGCCGCCGGACTGGCCCAGGGGCTCGGCGTGGTGGATGCGGTGGCCCAGGCCAAGGAATACGTCACCGAGGCCATCCGCACATCCTTTGCCATTGGGCAGGGCCACGGCCCGTTGAACCACTTCTACCGGCTGTGGGGCCGCGAGTAACCGGACCGCTCCGGCCCCCCTGACTCTTCTAAACCGGCCGCCCGGTTGGGGTATAATACCCTCCAACCAATCTACCGCCTTCCTCCAGAGGTAATCTCAACCATGTTCAAAGCTGTGCCCAGCCGCGTCAGCTTCCCCGAGATGGACGCCGGCATCCTTCAATACTGGAAAGACCAGGACGTCTTCCGCCGCTCGGAAGCGGAGCGTCCCGACGCCCCCCTGTTCATGCTTTACGAAGGGCCGCCCACCGCCAACGGCAGTCCTGGCATCCACCACGTCCTCGCCCGGGTCTTTAAAGACGTTATCTGCCGCCACCGCACCATGAAAGGGTTTCGCTGCGTCCGCAAGGGCGGATGGGATACCCACGGACTGCCGGTGGAACTGGAAGTTGAAAAGGAACTGGGGCTCAGTTCCAAGCGGGACATCGAAGAATACGGCATCGAGAAATTCAACGAGCGATGCCGGGAGAGCGTGTTCCGCTACGTTAAGGAATGGGAGGTCTTGACCGACCGCATCGGGTTCTGGGTGGACATGGACGACCCCTACGTAACCCTGCATAACGACTACATCGAGACGGGCTGGTGGATTTTAAAGCAGCTTTGGGACAAAGGCCTCCTTTATGAGGGCCTGCGGGGCACTCCCCACTGTCCCCGCTGCGAAACCAGCCTCAGTTCCCACGAGGTCGCCCTGGGTTACCGGGAAGACACTCCCGACCCCTCGGTGTTTCCCAAGTTCAGGGTGGACACCTGGGTCGACGGTCAGCCGCCCCCATTGGAAACCTACCTGGTGGCCTGGACCACCACGCCCTGGACCCTCCCCGGCAACACCGCCCTAGCCGTTGACGCCAACGCCGATTACGCCGTTCTTGAACTGGAAGTAGAAGGCGTGACGCAGCGTTTGGTGCTTGCTGCCGCTTTGGTCGAGGCCAATATCTCCCAGGAACACACGGTTGTAGGGACCCTAAAAGGTTCCGCCCTGGTGGGTTTGGAGTACCAACCCCTTTACCCGCCCGCCGCCTATGGGGTTGAGGTCAGCAAGTTCGTGAATGCGCGTGACTTACAAGGTGAAGTTTTTGGTGCTGAGCAAGTCGCGGCCGAGTTCTTCAACCGGGTGGTCCCCGCCGGCTTCGTTTCCATGGAAGACGGCACCGGCATCGTCCACATCGCCCCGGCCTTCGGCGACGAGGACCTGAACCTGGGACGGGAACAAGGACTTTGCTTCGTGCAGCCCGTTGACCTTTCCGGGAAGATCACCGGCCAATACCCCTTCGCCGGAAAATTCGTGAAAGACGCCGACCCGGAAATCAGCGCTGATTTGAAGGAACGGGGCCTCCTGTTTAATCAGGGGACCTACCGGCACACCTACCCCTTCTGCTGGCGCTGCGATACCCCGCTGCTGTACTACGCCAAGTCCTCCTGGTATATCCGCACCACCGCCGTCAAGGACCAACTGGTCAGCGGCAATAGCGGCATCAATTGGTATCCCGAATACATCCGGGAAGGCCGGTTCGGGGAGTGGCTCCGCAACAACATCGACTGGGCCATCTCCCGGGAACGCTACTGGGGCACCCCCATCCCCATCTGGCAATGCCCCGATTGCCACCACCAGACCTGCGTTGGCGGACTGGAGGAGCTGCGCGAATTGGCGGCGCCGGAAAGCCGGGCCGGTATCGACAGTCTGGACCTCCACCGACCCTTCGTTGACGACGTTATCCTGAGTTGCCCCGCCGAAGGCTGCGGCGGCCGGATGCGCCGCATTCCCGAGGTGATGGACGCCTGGTTCGACTCGGGGGCCATGCCCTACGCCCAGTGGCACTTCCCCTTCGACAATCCCCAGATGGCGGAAGACGGCCGCTTCCCCGCCGATTACATCTGCGAGGCCGTCGACCAGACCCGGGGCTGGTTCTACAGCCTCCACGCCCTGGGGACCCTCTTGCAAGAAAAACCGGCATACAAAAACGTTATCTGCCTGGGCCTCATTCTCGACGGCCGGGGCCGTAAGATGAGCAAACGCATCGGCAACGTGGTTGACCCCAACACGGTGCTGGACGCGACCGGCGCCGATGCCCTGCGCTGGTACCTGTTCACCGCCTCCCACCCTGGAGAGCCCCGCCGGTTCTCCGACAAGCTGGTCAACGAGACCCTGCGCCGGGTGCTGCTCACCTTCTGGAACGTCTATTCCTTCTTCACCAACTACGCCAGCATCGACCGGTTTGAGCCCGGGCAAGTCCCGGATGGCTGGCGTCCCGAAAACGAGCTGGACCGGTGGATTCTCTCCGAGTTGAACCTGCTGGTTTCCCAGGTGGACGACTACCTGGAAAATTACAACCCCACCGACGCCGGGCGGCGCATCCAGGAGTTCATCGACGGACTGTCCAACTGGTACGTCCGGCGCAGCCGCCGCCGTTTCTGGCGCAGCGAAAACGACGGGGACAAGCTTTCGGCCCACGCCACCCTCTATAACTGCCTGGTCACCGTTGCCAAGCTGATGGCCCCCCTGGCCCCCTTCATCGCCGAGGAGATGTACCAGAACCTGGTCCGGTCGGTGGACCCCGCCGCCGCCGACAGCGTTCACCTGGCCGAATTTCCCACGGCGGACGCCTCCCTGGTGGACCAGGACTTGATGGATGCCACCCGGCTGGCGATGCGGGTGTCCAGCATGGGGCGGGCGGCCCGCTCCAAGGCCGGTCTCAAAGTCCGCCAACCCCTGGCCGGCATGGTGGTCAAGACCCGGGTTGAAGAAGAGGAACGCTACCTGGACTGGGTGGAGTCCCAGGTGTTGGAAGAGCTAAACGTCAAAGCCTTGCACGGTTCCGGAGCAGCGCCGGACTTGTTCCGGCAAGCCCTGGCTGAGGTGGGCGAAAATTCCAATGCCGTCCTGAGCGTCGACCATTACTCGGTGGCGGTGGAGGGCGGTTACATGGTTGCCATGGACGCCGCCTTGACCCCCGGCCTGGTCCAGGAAGGGCTGGCCCGGGAATTGGCCCACCGCATCCAAAACCTGCGCAAGACCGCCAACTTTGACATCACCGACCGAATCGTGACCTATTACCAGGGCCCGGAAGAGGTGGACCTGGTGATGCGCGAACACGCCGGTTACATCACCCAGGAGACCCTGAGTGACGAACTAATCCCCGGCGTTCCCGCCGAGGATGCCCTGGCCGAAACCCAGAAGATTGAGGGTATGGAAGTCACCCTGGGCGTGAAGCGGGTCTAAACCGTCCATGCCCGAGCTTCCCGAGGTGGAGAATTCCCGCCGCTACCTGGTCGAGGTTGGGCTGCCCGGGCGCACCTTCACGCTGGCCACCATCGGTTGGGCCAACAGCGTCAAGCATCCTGCGCTGGAAGATTTCGTTCTTGACCTGCCCGGCGGCAGGGTGGAAGAGATTAACCGCCGGGGCAAGTACCTAATCCTTCCCCTCAGCGCCGGCCCAACCCTGGTCCTGCACCTGGGCATGACCGGCGGCTTGCGGGTCCACCCCAGGGAACAACCCCCGCCGCCCATGGTGCGCCATGTACTGGACCTGGACGATGGCCGCCAACTGCGGTTTATTGACCCGCGCAAGTTCGGGCACCTTTGGTTGGTGGACGACGTGGCACAGGTGATTCCCAACATGGGTCCCGAGCCGTTGCACGATGACTTTGACGGCCCGGCGTTGGCGGCCCTGCTGGGGTCTCGGAAGTCCCCAATTAAGGCCCTCCTGTTGGAACAGTCCATCATCGCCGGGCTGGGCAACCTTTACGCCGACGAAGCCCTCTATCTTTCGGGAATTCATCCGGCCCGGGAAGCCTTAAGCTTGACGCCAGGAGAGTTCTCCACCTTGCGGGACGGCATCGTCACCGCGTTAAACAACGGGTTAACGCAATACGATGAAAGCCGCCGCGCCGAGTGGCCCGATCCGCCCTTCGGCCTGTCCACCTGGTCGATTCCCCGCACCCTGGGGGCCCCGTGCCTCCGGTGCCGGACGCCCATGGAGAACATGCGGGTCCGGGCCCGCAGCACGTTTTACTGCCCCAACTGCCAACCGGCTTAACTTGGTCGGACTAGCGGCTTTGCGTTAAGCGGTAACTGTTCAGAATTAAGGAGTTAGCCCAACCCAAGGTCTATCATTTCGTCCACCGTATCGGGTACGGGCCGGGCTTTGAACCGGAATCCAGAATGGTCGGGGAGAGACCAGCGTTCGAAATGACGGGGAATCCAGAGCGCTTTGTAGCAGGTAAGGTTGTTTATCCTCGCCATTTCTGGATTCCCGCCTACGCGGGAATGACGGTTGGGGCACGGAATGACCCCTTGACTCTGAACAGTTACGTTAAGGGCGCCATTGTTGACGCCGGGCCTACCGCTACGTACACTATCCGGTGGTTATTCCGGCGGCTTGCCGCCCGGCCCGCGTTACCGGGTTGAGGGGCGGCGTCCGCGGTACCCTTAAGCCGTTGTTGAACCCGTTGGGTTGAGTTTACAGGAGGCCAAGCGACCATGGCGCTCTATCAGAAACACGAAGCTCAGGATTGGGCCTGGGAAGCATTGCGGGGTCAGTGGACTACCCTGGTCACCCCCTTCACCGCCGACAACGCTTTCGACGAAACGGGGATGCGTAAAAACATCCGCCATATCCAAAGCCTGGGCACCCGGGGCGCCGGTTGCAGTTGGGCCATGGGCGAGTTCTGGAGCCTGACCTTTGACGAGCGGTGCAAGGTGATGGAGACGGTGGCCGACGAGTCACGGGGCAAGTGGTTCATCGGCGCCCACGTTACCCACACCTCGGCCGAAGAAATGCTGGCCCTGGCCAAGCGGGCCGAGGAGGTTGGGTTTGACCTGCTCATGGTCGCTCCGCCCTACATGGTTGCCAAGACCGAACAGCAGGTCCAGGACTACGTTAAGTTGCTGGCCGACAACACCAACCTGGCCATTATGTTCTACAACTCGCCCCAGTTTGGTTTTGTAATGAGCCCCCAAGGCCTGAAGCGGCTGTGCCAGATTCCCAACGTCGTCGGCGTCAAAGAAGCCAGCTTCAACCAGCAAATCTCCATCGAGACTCACCTGCTCACCGGCAAGGACGCCATCATCAGCACGCCCGACGAGTGGATTTTCCCGAAGGCCCAGGAGTTGGGGTTCCAGCAGCAGGTCATGTTCGCCAACACCTCCGACTGGCGCTTCGACACTCCCGAGCGCAACAATTACGTCCAGTTCATCGAACGAGCCTGCCGCGGCGACCTCGACCTGGACTTCTACGACACCCACCTCAAGGAGTTGAAAGCCCTTTCCGACAAGTGGTGGGGCGGCACGGTGCAGAAGTACAGCGGCGTGATTCCCGCCTCCATGTGCAAATATTGGGGCGAGCTGATGGGCATGGCCGGCGGCGGCGTGCGGCCTCCCCTGATCGATATGACCGCCGATGAAAAGGCCGAACTCAAGCGGGAGCTTACCCCGCTGATTCCCCAGCCCGCCAAGCTCACCGTTCCCGCCCGGGCCCGCACCCATGCGACCTGGCTCAACGAGAAAAGCCAGCGGGACCTCAACTTCTCCGGCATGATGCTGCTGGTCAGCGTGCAAAACCTGGGGGAGGCGCTGGAGGCCGACAAGGGTGGCGCCGACATCATCGACGTCAAGAATCTGCAAGAAGCCCTGGTGGGTTCCGGCCATCCCGACCTGGTGGAAGCGGTGCGGGAGCGCATCCCCGAAGAGAAGCACGTCAGCGTTACCCTGGGAGTGGTCCCCAACCAGGCGGGTACCGTCGCCATGGCGGTTAGGGCTGCCGGGATGCTGGACGCAACCTCGGTCAAGGTTGGTTTCTGCGAGACCGACTACGCCAGCGCGCTGGAAGTCTTGAAGGAGTCCCGCCGGGCTTTGCGCGGCTACGACACCAAGCTCATCGGTTCCCTCTTCGCCGACAACCAACTGTTCGGCGGACTGGAACCCCGCCAGATGATCAAACTGGCCCGGGAAAGCGAATGCGACGGGTTCCTGATTGACACCCTTACCAAAGACGGCCGCAACCTGTTCGACTTCATCCCCGAGGACGAACTTCGGGAGATGGTGATGGAGGCCAAGGGGTACGGCCTCAGCGCCGCCCTGTCCGGTCACCTTCGGCTCGACGACCTCGACGAACTGGCCCGCATCAACCCCGACATTGTTGGAGTGCGGGGCGCGGTCTGCCGGAGTGGGGCCCGGGACTTGGCGGTGGCCGCGGAAGCGGTGGCCCACTTCAAGCGCGAGTTGGACCTGCGGAAGAGCGGAGAGATTGACGTTCATCACAACGGCAACGGCAACGGTCACGCCGCGACGGTTTCCTCCAACGGCGGTGGCTGGGCGGTGGTCGACGGCCGGGGCAAGAACTGCGCCGGAGTAATCGCGGCCTTGACCAACCAAATCGCCAACGACCGCGACTCCTTCGTCGAGGCCATCCTCCACGACGCTCTGAACATCTACGACGTGATTTACTGGGCTGAGCAGGCGGGACACCGGCTGGTTACCCAACGCAGGGAGGACGGCGGGCTGGTGCGGGTGCTTATCCAACCCCACGGCAAGGGCCATTAAAAAGGCCCGGTCCAGTCAAGAGCTATTTGAAGCCCCCGTTGGGTTACCCGGCGGGGGCCTCGTCTTTTAGGCCGGTGCGGGGTTTCTTGACCCTGTTTCCAGGCCCACCATATAATTGGGGCGCGATCACCCCGGGTAAGCCCCATGCCCGTGGGCCGGGGGCCTTTCCCAAAACTTTTCCGGGAGAAGGTTGGCATGGCCCGTTTCGACTACCTGGAACCCCACACCCTGCGGCAAGCCCTGTCCATGCTTCAGCAGCATGGCGACCAGGCCCGCATCGTCGCCGGTTGCACCGACTTCCTAATCCGTTGGCGCACCGGTTTTTGGAACCCCCAGTACGTGGTCAACCTCCAGCATGTACCGGGTCTCAACCGCATCAGTTACAGCGCCCGCAACGGGCTGCGGTTGGGCGCGCTGGCTACCATCCAGCAGATTGAGCAGCACCCCGCCATCCGGCAGCATTACCCGGCACTGGCGACCGGGGCCACGTCCTTTGCGGGCGTCCAAGTCCGCAACCTGGCCACCGTGGGAGGGAATGTCTGCAATGCCTCCCCGGCCGGGGATACCCTGCCCGCCCTGCTGGCCCTCGACGCCCAATGCAAAATCGCCGGCCCTGGGGGAGAACGGTGGTTGCCCTTGGACCAGTTTTTCAAAGGCCCCGGCTCCAACGCTCTGGAACCCGGCGAAATCCTGACCGAACTGCGGCTGCCCCGCCCCGACCGCAACTCCGGTTCGCTTTACATAAAACACAGCCCCCGGGGAGCAATGGACATCTCGGCAGTGGGTGTAGCCTCGGTGGTGTCGGTTCAAGACCGGGGACGGGTCTGCGCCTCGGCCAGGATCGCCTTGGGTTCGGTGGCTCCGGTCCCGATGCGCGCCTACGGCGCCGAGGAGATGTTGGTGGGCCAACCCTTGACCCCGGAGCTGGTTTCCGCCGCCGCTCAAGAGGCCCAACGCCTGGCCACTCCCATCGACGATGTGCGGGCCACCGGGGCCTACCGCAAGTCGGTGGTCGAGGTCCTCGCCCAACGCACCCTCGACAAGTCCATCGAAATGGCCCGGGGCGGCGATGTCCCCTTTGAAGTCCAACGCCGGTTGGCCATCCAGACCGCCTTCTAGTTTCAGCGACCACCAGCCCTTGAGGAGATTGCGATGAAAAAACCGTTGCAGCTAACGGTGAACGGCGACGTATACCAGGTCTACACGGAACCCTTCTACTCCCTGCTGGACACCCTCCGGGATGAGGTCCATCTTACCGGCACCAAGAAGGGTTGCGATGAAGGCGACTGCGGGGCCTGCACCGTCATCATGGACGGTTACCCCGTCACTTCCTGCCTGGTCTTGGCCCACAGCGCCCACAACGCCGAGGTCACAACCATTGAGGGTCTGGCCCATGGCGGGGAGCTTCATCCGGTGCAGCAGGCTTTCGTCGACCACGGGGGCCTTCAATGCGGGTTCTGCATCCCCGGGTTGATAATGTCCGCCGCCGGGTTCCTGAATGCCAATCCGGACCCCACCGAGGAAGAAGTAAGGTTAGCCATCGGGGGAAACCTGTGCCGCTGCACCGGTTACTCGCGGGTGGTCGAAGCGATTCTAGCCGCCGCTGAAGAAATGCGCCGGGGGAGGGAATAATCAATGGTCCAGTACAAGGTCTTGGAGCAAAACCACCCCAGGATTGACGCCAAGGAAAAGGTTACCGGGCACGCCACCTATGCCGCCGACGTCTACCTGCCCGGGATGCTGTGGTCCAAGCTGGCCACCAGCCAAAGGGGCCACGCCCGCATCTTGAGCATCGACACCTCCGCGGCGGAAGCATTGCCGGGAGTCCGAGCGGTGGTCACCGGCCGGGACTTCCCTGATGTGCGTTTCGGTTCGGGCGCCCTTAAAGACCGCTACATCATGCCCCGGGACGAGGTCCATTATGTCGGGGAACCCATCGCCGCCGTCGCCGCCGATGACGAGATGACCGCCCAGGAAGCCGCGGCCCTCATTCGGGTCGAGTACGAAGACCTGCCCAAGGTTGTGGGGGTTTTGGACGCCCTCCACGGCAGCTCGTCCGCCGTGCACCCCGACCTCCCGAATTTTGAAGGGTTTGGTTTTGCGCTGGGCGGGGACAACGTCTGCACCCTGCTGGACGCCGACCGGGGCGACGTCGACCAGGCTTTCGCCGAAGCCGACCTGGTTATCGAGGATACCTTTCAGTCCCAGGGTATCAACCAGGGTTTCCTGGAACCCATGGCCTGCGCCGCCAACGTTGAACCCAACGGCCGGTTGACCGTCTGGGCCTCCACCCAGGGCCCCTACCAGGTCCGGGCCCAATTGGCCTCGGTGCTGGACCAGGCGGTGTCCAACATCAGGGTGATACCCATGGAACTGGGCGGCGGGTTCGGGGCCAAGCTGCGGCTGGCTTTCGAAGCCTTTCCCGCCCTGTTGGCGATGAAGACCGGCCGCCCGGTTAAGCTGGTCAATACCCGTGAAGAAGCCTTCACCATGAACGGCCCCCGTCTGCCGGTAGCCAACTACATCCGTTCCGGCGTCACCAAGGACGGGCGTATCATCGCCCGGGAAGCCTACAGCGTGTTCGACGTCGGAGCCTACCTGGGCGCCGGCCCCAACTCCGGGGTGGGCCACGGCGTGGGAGCCTACAGCGTCCCGAATTTCCGCCTCCGCTCCTACGGCGTCTACACCAACAAGGTCTACGTCGGGTCGTACCGGGCCTCCGGGGTTGCCGACATGACCTTCGCCGTGGAATCCCACACCGACAACATCGCCCACAAGCTGGGCATGGACCCCCTGGAGTTCCGGTTGAAGAACGCCCTGCGGGAGGGCGACACCGCTGTCAACGGCGCGACCATGCCCCGCAACGGCCTGATTGAGACCATCGAGGCCGTTAAAGAGACGTTGGGCCTGCCCAAGAAGCTGGAAGAAGGGCGGGGTGTCGGGCTGGCACTGTGCGAATGGCGCAGCGGCAGCGGCCCGTCCACCGCTTCGATCAGCGTCACCGACGACGGGACCGTCAGCCTGCTCACCGGCTCGGTGGACATCTCCGGAAGCGACACCTCCCTGGCGGCCATCGCCGCCGAAGCGTTGGGACTGCCGGTGGACAAGGTAATCGTCGCCAAGCGGGACACCGACCTGGCGCCCTTCACCGGGCCCAGCGGTGGCAGCCGCATCGTATACAGCCAGGGCACCGCCGTGCAGCGGGCCGCTGAAGATACCAAGGGCAAGCTGTTGGCCCTGGCCGCCGACCGTTTCGGCGTCCCCGCCGACGCCCTGGCCTGCGAAGACGGGGCAATCTACGTTCAGGACAACCCGCCGCAGAGCTTGAGCTTCACCCAGTTGGCCGCCATGAGCCTGAACTCCCGGGGCGGGCCAATCATAGGGATGGCATCCTTGTCCAACATGCCTTTCACGCCGGTCTATAGCACCCAGGCCGCCGAGGTCCTGGTGGACAAAGCCACCGGGCAGGTCAAGGTGACCCGTTACGTCCAGGCCCAGGACGTTGGCACGGCCATCAACCCGATGGCGGTGGAGGGTCAGTTGGATGGCGGCGTGGTCCAAGGGATAGGCCGGGCCCTGACCGAGGAGATGCATTTCGACCCCGAGACCGGCGCGGTCCGTAACGCGTCCTTCGCCACCTACC
The DNA here is from genome assembly GCA_965205495.1 of Dehalococcoidia bacterium. Taxonomy (GTDB): domain Bacteria; phylum Chloroflexota; class Dehalococcoidia; order Lucifugimonadales; family UBA3495; genus CATOSK01. The sequence goes on along the minus strand of CBDBHA010000002.1, from coordinate 1,624,397 downwards.
TGATGCCCCTGGCGGTCGACTTGCCGCAAATCGAGAATATTCTGGTGAGGGTGCCGTCGGACGACGGGCCTTTCGGGGCCCGGGCGGTGGCGGAACCGCCGGGATTCGGTCCTCCCGCGGCTATCGCCAACGCCATCTACGACGCGGTGGGGGTCCGGATTAACGAGATGCCCCTGTCCGCCGAGCGGGTGCTGGCGGCTCTACAGGGTCAACCTGCGCCGGAAATCCCGTTGGACGTCGACGCCCTGAAACGGGCCGAGGGAATGGATGCCTAGTCCCTCGGCCCGTTCCTGATGGCTGCCGGCTAAACCCGGGTCCCGTAGACCCTTTCCGGGACGACTATCACCGCCGAGCGGCGCTGGTCGAGCATGGCTTGGTCATACTCGTTCCAGTCAGGGTGCTCTTCGCCCGAGGCGGTCCGGTAGACGTCCCGCAGCGTGTCCCGGTACTCCTCCGGGGCGCTGTTGGCCGTGGAAATTATCTGCGCCGCGCCCTCCAGCACCACGTAGCCCCGCCAGTCCTCCTGGGAGACCAGCAGGGAGCACTTGGGGTTGCGCCTCAGGTTCAGCAGCTTGGCCCGGTCCGCCGTCGTGGTGAAGGCCACCCCATCCCGATACGGCCCGCAGCTTACGATGCTCATCTGTGCCGCCCCGTCCCGCCGGAAGGTGGTCAGCACTCCCCGGTGAGTCTCGCTCAGAAACGTCCTAACTTGGTCGGATAACATTTTCAACTCCTGCCCGCCCGGTCCGTTTTAGCTCAACCAAAAAGTGGACCCCTGGTCCCCTTTTTGCACCTCAATCCGCACCGGGAACATGTCCTTCAGGTCGTCCAGATGGGTAATGACGATGATTTGCTCGAAGTCGTCCTGAATCACGCTGATGACGTCCAACACCTGCTCGCGCCCGGCGGCGTCCTGGGTGCCGAATCCCTCGTCGATGAAGAGGGTCGGCAGCGGGGCTCCCATCCGTTGGGCCAGGACTTTGGACAAGCCGATCCGCAGGGCCAGGTTGACCCGGAAAGCCTCCCCGCCGCTGTACATTTCATAGCTGCGGGGCCCCAATTCATCCTGGACGTTTATTTCCAAAGTTTCCACCGCCTCTCCCCGGCCGGTGCGCCGCTCCCGCTGGGTCTCCAGCTTGAGGTGCATCCGGTTGTCGGTCATGCGGCCCAGCAGATGGTTGGCCTCTTCTTCCAGCCGGGGCACCACCGTTTCGATGAGCATGGCTTGGACGCCCTGCCGCCCGAAGGCCGTGTAAAGCTCCTGGCAGATGCTTTGTTCCTGTTCCAAGCCTTGCAACCTGGTCCTGGCGGCGGCTATCTCCCGCTGCAAGCCTTCCAACCGTTCCAGTTGCCCCCGCAGGAACCCCCGCCGGCTTACGGCGTCCGCCTGTTGGTGTTCCAAAGAGGCTACCGCCGACTCTTCGGCCCTTAGCTCGGCTTCTAAATCTGGTAGTTGGGCCAGGGACTCTTCGCTGCTTTTGATGCGTTTCAAGCCTTCAGCCAGGTCTTGGCGGCGCCGGTCCGCCATGTCCCGGTTTTGGGCCGCGGCGGCTTCTTCCTGGGGCAGCAACTCCCGGGCCTGAGTTAGCTGTTGCTGCCTGGACTCAAAGTCCTGCAAGCGGCGCATCTCGTGGTACCAGTCCTGGCGCTGGACGTCGTCGTACGCCAACGCTTCGATTTCCCCTTGCACCCTCGCCAGTTCTTCCCGTTCCCCGCTGGCAAACTCTCCCGACTCCAGGGAAGCCAGACCTCCCTTTAACTCGGGTTCGGCCCGCTCCAACTCTTCCTGGGCTTGTTGGGACTCTTCGATCTGCCGCTGCAAGTCTCCCAACCGCGCCTCCGCCGCCCGCCGATCACGGGCCAGCTTTTGTTCCTGACGGCTCAGGTCGTTCTCCAGTTGGGATTGTTGGGCTTGCAAAGCCTTGAGGCGGGTTTCGTTGTCCCGGTACTGCCGCCGCCGTTCTTGGATTTCCTGCTGGTAGCTGGCGGCCAGCCGGTGGGAGCCGTGGTCTCCCAGGGTTGATTGGCACAACGGACAGACGGCGCCCTCTCCGGCGGACTCCAATAGGTCCAGCTTTCTGCGGACCTCCTGTCCCTCTTCCCGGCGGCGCTCCGCCAGGGTTTGGGCCTCACCTATTTCCGCCGCCAGTTCCTGCAAGCGGCGCCGACCTCGGCCCAGGTCTTCCTCCTGCCTGGAAATCTCGGCCCCTTGGAGTTGGGCCTTTCCGGACTCCTCCATCAGGTTCGGGAGGGCTTGGGACTTGGGGAGTAACTCCGTTTCCACCCGCCGGCGCAAGGCTTCCAACTGGGCCTCCAACCTGGTCCGTTGGCCGGCGATAACCCGGTCCAAGTCCTGCTTCTGTCGGTCCAACTCGCTGTATCGTTCCCGCGCCCGCTCCAGGGTTTCAAACTGAGTCCGGGCCTTCTTCAACTGGGCCACGCCCTGCTCAATAACCTCCGATTGGCCGACCACCGCGCGGTATTGGTTGACCCGTTCTTCACCTTGAGATATTCGGGAAGTTAGCTGGGCAACCTCTTGTTGGATGGAGCGTATCCGGTCCCGAAGCCGGTCCAATTCCTCTCGTTGGCGGGCCAATTCATTAAACCGGACCCTGATTCCCTCCAGTCCCAGGCGCCGTCCCGCCAGGTCCTTTCCCAGACCCTCGAGGTGTTGGCCCACCGCTACGAACTCAGTAGAGACGTCTCCGATGGACGCGACTTCCCGGCCCATTTGCTCCAGGTTACCGGCCGTGCGGTCGGCGGCGGTCCTGCTGGCCTCCCCCCGCGCTCTCGCCCGCGCTTGCAGCCGGTCATACGCCTCCAGGCCCAGCAGGGACGACAGGACGGTTTTGCGCTCGGCTGGCGTCTTCTTGGTGAATTCATCGGCCCGGCCCTGCATCAGAAAGGCCGAGTTGATGAAGGTCGTGTAGTCCATTCCGATTAGTTGGTCGATTTTTGCCTGGGTCTCCCGAATGGTATTCCCGCCCACGGGTTGAGGGGCCGCCCCGTCCAATAGCTGCAATTGGAGGTCGGTGGCTCCCTGGCGTCCCCGGGCCCGGGGTCTGGAATGGCTGCGGATAACCCGGAAGCGGCTTTCCCGGCTCGAAAACTCCAGCTCGACCCGGGACTCGTCGGCCCCGTAGGAAATCAGGTCGTCTTGAGTGCGGCCCCGAGCCCTTCCCCACAGGGCCCAGGTGATGGCGTCCAACAGGGCCGACTTGCCGTGGCCGTTGCCGCCGCAAAGACAGGCGACGTGGACCCCGGACAGGTCCAGGGTGGGCAAGCCTTCCCGGTAACATAAAAAATTGCGGATGTTCAGCTTGAGGGGAATCATCACCGCCGCCCCGCCGGAAATGGAGTCTATTCTACCACTTAACCGCGTCTCAACCCTCGGGGATTTTTGTTGCCGCATGGTATGATGAATGCAGCTTCTCTTTTTGGACCACTCTGCACTGCCGCACAACGCCTTTTCATGACCGATTCCCCCCACGCCAACGGCGCAATCATCGAGGTCGAAGACCTCCACAAGAGCTACGGTTCGTTGGAAGCCGTCGCCGGGGTTTCCTTTTCAGTCCAGAAAGGCGAAGTCTTCGGGATTCTTGGCCCCAACGGCGCCGGCAAGACCACCACGGTTGAAATTCTGGAAGGTATGCGTCCCCCCGACCGGGGAACGGCCCGGGTTGACGGCATTGACGTCCAAAGCGATCCCCGCCGGGTCAAGTCGATAATCGGTATCCAGCTCCAGGCATCGGCCTTCTTCGACAAGCTCAACCTGGCCGAAATCCTCCAAGTCTTCGGCAGCTTCTACCAGAAGCGGGTTAACCCTCAGACCTTCCTCCATGATGTGGAACTGGAGGACAAGGCCAAGTCCCTCTACAAAAACCTTTCCGGCGGCCAAAAACAGCGTTTTTCCATCGCCACCGCTCTGGTCAACGACCCTCTGGTCCTCTTCCTGGACGAACCCACCACCGGTCTGGACCCCCAGGCCCGGCGGCACATGTGGGAACTGGTGCAACGCTTCAAGGAAGAGGGACGCACCATTTTGCTCACCACCCACTACATGGAAGAGGCCGAAGAACTGTGCGACCGGGTCGCGATCATGGACGCGGGCAAGATTATCGCCCTGGACCAGCCCCAGGTCTTGGTCGAACGGCTGCTGGGGCGGGGGTTCCACAAAGAGCATGTTGAGCGGTTGGCCAACCTGGAAGACGTTTTCCTCGACCTGACCGGCCGCGCCTTGCGGGAAGGCTAAACTTGCGCTCCAGCCCCACTTTTGTCTTAACTCTCGCCGCCCTCAAGATGTGGTTTCGGGACCGCCAGGCGTTGTTCTGGAGCCTGTTCCTGCCCCTGCTGCTCATGGTCATCTTCGGGTTGATGAACTTTGGCTCGCTGGGCCGGGTGGACCTGGGGGTGGTCGACCTGGCGGACAACCAGGAGTCCCAGGGGATGCTGGCGGTGCTGGGCGCCATCGAGGCCCTGGACATCGTCACTGAAGTAGACCGCCCTTCAGCCCGGGCCGCTCTGGAACAGGGGGACCGGGACCTGGTGATGGTTATTCCCCAGGAGTTTGGTTCCTCGACCCAACCCCTGACGCTGGAGGTCATGTACAACGACAGCCGGCCCCGGGAGTCGCAAGTGGGGCTGGCCGTTCTGCGGCAGGTCACCGACGAGCTAACGTTTCAGTTTTCCGACGCCTCCCGGTTGTTCGTCATCGAAGCCGCGCCGGTGGAAAGCCGGGACCTGCGCTACATCGATTTCCTGATGCCCGGCATCGTCGCAATGGCCATCATGCAAATGGGGCTGTTCAGCGTGGCTTTCGCTTTCGTTCAGTTGAAGAGGCAGGGGATTCTGCGCCGGTTGCTGGCCACGCCGGTCCGGCCGGTAAGCTTCCTCTTTGCCCAGGTGGTTACCCGGCTGACGGTGTCCATCCTGCAAACGGGAGTCCTCATCGGTGTTGCGGTCCTGTTCTTCGATGTGCATATCGCCGGCAACCTCTTGTCCATCTTCCTGCTGGCGTTGGTCGGCGGCGCCGTCTTCGTCAGCCTGGGGTTCGCCATTTCGGGGTGGGCCAAGTCCGAGGAAGTCGCCGCGCCCATCGCCAACGTCATAGCCCTGCCCATGATGTTCCTCTCCGGCGTGTTCTTCCCCAGGGAGGCCATGCCCAAAATGCTCCAGAGCGTCACCGAGTACCTGCCCCTGACCTACCTGGCCGACTCGATGCGAAGCGTCGCCATCGACGGGGCAACCCTCTGGTCCCAGTGGGTCGGCCTAGCCGGGTTGGCCGCCTGGTTGGCCATAAGTTTTGTCCTGGCCATCACCCTGTTCCGGTGGGAATAACCCCGCTGGGACGGCCCGCGGCTTTCCTTGACCCCGTTCCCGGCCCCAGCCTACAATCGAGGCCAAATCTTCCCTGATCTACCGTCGTTTCGCCGCAAGGAAACAGGTTTATGTTTGACAATCTTACCGACAAGCTCACCGGCATTTTCAACCGGCTGTCCAGCAAGGGACGCCTGACCGAGAAGGACATTGACGAAGCCCTGGGGCAGGTGCGCCGCTCCCTGCTGGAGTCCGACGTCAACTTCCGAGTGGTGCGGGACTTCGTCGCCAAGGTGAAAGAGCGCTCCCTGGGGGCCGACGTTCTACAAAGCCTTACCCCCGGCCAACAGGTGGTCAAGATCGTCCACGAAGAGTTGACCGAGCTGCTTTCCGGCGACAGCCACGGCTTGACCCCGGCCAGCCAGCTTCCTTCGGTGCTGATGTTGGTCGGCTTGCAGGGCTCCGGCAAGACCACCACCGCCGCCAAGTTGGCCCTGCAAATGCGCCGACAGGGTCATTCCGCGGTGTTAATCGCCGCCGACCTGCGCCGCCCGGCAGCCATTTCCCAGCTTCAGACCCTGGGCAAGCAGTTGGACGTGGAGGTCTACTCCGAAGACCCCAAGACTTCTTCGGTGGTGCAGGTGGTCCGCAACGGCGTGGCCCGGGCCAAACAGTTGGGCCTCCATTGGGCCATCGTCGACACCGGCGGCCGGTTGCACATCGACGACGAGTTGATGGAGGAGTTGGAGGCGGTCAAGAAGGAGGCTTCTCCCCACGAAACCCTCCTGGTGGTGGACGCCATGACCGGTCAGGACGCGGTGAACGCCGCCGCCGAGTTCCACCAGCGGGTGACGCTGACCGGACTAATCATGACCAAGATGGACGGCGACGCCCGGGGCGGGGCAGCCCTTTCCGTGACCCGGGTAACCGGCGTGCCCATTAAGTTCATCGGTACCGGGGAACGTTCCGACGCACTGGAGCAGTTCCATCCCGACCGGATGGCCTCCCGCATCCTCGCCATGGGCGACGTGATGACCCTCATCGAGAAAGCCCAGGCCACGGTGGACGAGGGCCAGGCCAAGGAAATGGAGCGGAAATTCCGCCAGGCAACTTTCGACCTCGGGGATTTCCTGGAACAGATTCAGAGCGTCAAGAAGATGGGGTCTTTGAGCCAGATCATGGAGATGATTCCCGGCATGGGCCAGATGTCCAAGAAGATGCCCACCGACTTCGACGACAACCAGGTCCGCAAGGTGGAAGCCATCATCCGGTCCATGACTCCCCAGGAACGCCAACACCCGGAAGTGTTAAACGGGAGCCGCCGCCGCCGCATTGCCCGTGGCAGCGGCACCTCCGCCCAGGACATCAACCAGTTGATGAACCAGTTCCGCCAGACCCAGAAGTTGATGCGGCAACTGTCCCGCAGCCGCAACCCCCGGTCGCTGATGAATATGTTCCGGTAACCCCGGCCCGGCCGTCAGGCCATGCCCGCCCGCAGCGCGGTGAAAATGTAGGCCGTGGCGTAGGTCCGGTAGGGCGACCAGCGGCGGGAAAACTCCTCGATTTCCTCGGCGCTCAGCTTTTGCCCTTCGAAGTAAAGGTTGGAGATGGCCCGCTGCAAGGCCAGGTCTCCGGCGGGAAAGGCGTCGTCCCGGCCCAGTGCCCGCACCAAGGCCCACTGAGCGGTCCAGTGCCCCACTCCCCGCAGCTCCAGAAGCCGCTTCACCACTTCGTCATCGGCCAGTTGGCTTAGGCCCTCCAGCCAGCCGGAGGGGTCCAGCGCCGCCGCCGCTATGCCCCGGATGTATTCGGCCTTGCGTTGGCTTAGCTTCAATCCCCGCAGGTCTTCCACCGAAGCGTTATCCAGCGACTCCGGTCTGGGGAAGGCGTACCAGGTCTCGCCATCAAAGTCATGCCGGATACCGAAGGTCTCGATCATCGCGGTTCGGATAATACGGGCGACGGCGGTGGCAATTTGCTGGCCCATGACGGCCATGACCAGGGCCTCGAAAACCGTGGCGGTGTGGGGCAGGTGCAGCCCGTAAAACTTGCGGATGATTTGGGACAGGGCCGGGTCGTCCTCGACCACTCCGTAAAACCGGGTCAGGTCCTGATCGCATCCCAGCAGCCAACCGGCGGTCTTGGCCGCCGCCGCCACCTCCTCTTGGGACAGGTCATCGGCCTGCACCTTGACCGATAATTCGGGCTGCTCCACCGAACCCAGCGACGAAACGGAGACCAGCGCGGTCTTGTTCCCCAGGTCCACCAGCCGTTGGTAGACCCCCTCTTCCAGGGAGTCTCCGCCGTAACGTCCCCGGAAATAGGTGTGATAGCCGGCGGTCAGGTCAAAATCGAAAGGCGCAACGGGGTGGATGGTGGTCGTCCCGCTATTCATCGCCTACACCTCCCAACCCAACCGAACCCAAAGTCACGTATTCTTGCTTCCCCGGGTCCAGCACGCTGTGAATCAGGTGTATCTTGTCCACCGTCCACCACACCCGCCGGGGGGCTTCCCAGCCGTCAAAGGCGGGAGACAGGGACGCAGTTTCCAACCGGACCCGGTTATTCCTGGGACGGCCCAGGGTCAGGTGTGGCCGGTAGGGTTGCCGGTCCGGCGGGAACCCATTTTCCTGCAAGGCTGAGTCTACGCAACCGTGCAACGTCCTGAGAGTTTCCATGTCCCCTTGGACGCCGGACCAGAGCACCCGGGCGCTCTTCTGGTGATGGAAACAGCCCAACCGCCCCAGCCCCAGTTCAAACGAGCCGCCCTGAAAGGCTTCCGCCGCGCGCCCCATACCGTCAAGGATGTCCCCGGTGCGGGACGCCGCGACATCCCCCAAGAACTGCACCGTCAGATGAATCCGGTGGGAGCCCACCCACCGGACCTGTCCCGGCAGGGCCGATTCCAGGTAGTTGATCGCTTCACCCAACACATCCTGGGCTTCCTGGGGAACTTGTACGGCGATGAAGAGCCGGATTTTCCGGTCAGGCGGCGTCACCGGTCAGCTCCTGTCTTAGTTCCCTCAACCGTCGGTACCAGCCAGCCAGGTCGTCCAGCGAGTATTGGGCGTTGGCGGGGCTGGGGTTGGGGACCACGAACACCCTGGTTTCCCCGATGGTTTCATCCTGTAATCCCAGTCCCGGCGTCATTCCCTGGGCGCCGGTGTATTTGAGGAACGCCTTGTATCCGGTCAACCCGTGGAAACAGGCAATCAGTGGCCGGTACCGGAGCAGCTTTTCCTGGAGGACCGGACACCACTCCCGGTAGTCCGCCGCCTTGAGGCCGGAAGCCTGGGGCGTTGGCCGTTTGACCACGTCGGTAAAGCCAATCCCGTACTCCGGCATCCGGTGGTCGTCTTCCGGGCCCAGCTCTTGCGGCGCGAGGCCCGAGGCGTTAAATGCCCGCCAGAACCGGTTGCGCGGGTTGGCGAAGTAGTGCCCTACGGCCACCGAGTAGGCCGATGGGTTGATGCCCACCAGAACGATGTCCAGGCCGGGGGCCAGGTAATCGGGCAGCGTTTCAAATTCCGGCATCACAATCCCAGCAGCCGGGCGGCGTTGGTACCCAGGACCTGGGCCTGCTGGTCTTGGGTGAGGGGCGACTCCCTGACCTGGTTCAGCAGACGCCCGTGGGAAATCAGCGGATAGTCGGTCCCCAACAGGATCTTCCCGGCTCCCACCAGCCCCGCAACCGTGGCAAAAATCTCCGGCTGGTAGAGGAAAGGCGACGCCGCCGAGTCGAAATAGACGTTGGACAACACTTCCGGCACTTCCGGCATTAGAGCGTAGAACGGCAGCCCCCCACCCCAGTGGGCGCAGACGATGACATTGTTCGGGAAGTTTTCAATCAGCCGGTACAGCTTGTCCGGCGTCGCAACGCCCTTGCCCGGGTATTGGTGTCCCACCGGCTCCGAAGCGTGCAGCGTGACCGGCCAGCCCAACTCCCGGGCCTTTTCCATCACCGGCCCCATCAGTTGTTCGTCGGTTAGGTCAAACCCCTGGCTGTCCGAGTGCAGTTCGCCGGTCCCGCGCAGCCCCGCCGCCGCGCACCGGTCCATCTCTTCCACTGCTCCCTGGCCCCAGGCCGGGTTGACCGAGCAAAACCCAATGAGACGCCCCGGGTGTTGGGCCACCGATTCAGCGATGTAATTGTTAGCTTCCACCGCCAACTCTTGCGTAGCCCAGCCCAGGCCCATAACCACTGCCCGGTCTACTCCGGCCTGGTCCATGGCCTGGACCAGGGTTTCCGCCGTGGCCAGGCGGGGGTTGGGGTTGGGGAACAGGGCGGCGTAGGTGGCGTCGCGGCGGGAAAGCTCCTGGTGGCGGGCTGAGAAACTTTCCGGGAAGATGTGGCAGTGGGCGTCGACAATCATAGGGCACCGGCGCCGCCGTCAATCAGTGGTCGTTCCCATTCTGGCCGTAACTGCTGTCGGTGTAAACGCCGGTTTCCCGTCCCTGGAATACGTGGACTATCAGTTCGTCCCGGCTAATTCCCACCGCGTCCACCAGGTCGGCGTCGATGGCGTCGATAATTTCCTGGATGCTCTCTTGGACCAGGCTTTCGTCCACCGCCAGGGTGACGTGGACCAGGTTGAAGGCGAAATGGATGTCGGCCCGGCCCACGGGCCGCTCCCCGTCCAGGATGGTATACGCCTCGGAATATGGCGTCCGCACTTCCCGCTGAAAATCAAAATCCGGCAAGGGCGGTTCCCCGGTCAGGCCCGGGTCTGGCCGGTCCCTCGGACCAACCATTTGTACGACGTTAGCTCCCGCAGCCCCATGGGGCCCCGGGCGTGGAACTTTTGGGTGCTGATTCCCACCTCCGCCCCCATGCCGAATTGGGCTCCGTCGGTGAACCTGGTGCTGGCGTTGACGTATACCGCGCAGGAGTCCACCTCGTTGAGGAACCGGTCGGCGGCGGTGTCGTCCTGAGTGATGATGGCGTCGGAGTGCCCGGACCCGTATTCTTCGATGTGGGCTAGGGCCTCGTCCAGCGAGTCCACCACTTTTACGGCGGCGGTCAACGACAGGAATTCCTTGCCCCAATCGTCTTCGTTGGCGGGCAGGACGGTCAGTCCCGGGTTGGGCCCCAACATGCTCATGGAGCGGTGGTCGCAGTGCAGTTCCACCCCGGCCTCGCCCAATTGTTGGGCCAAAGCAGGTAGGCAACGGGGGGCCAGGTCCGAGTGCAGCAACACGGTGTCCAGGGCGTTGCAGACCGTGGGACGCTGGACCTTGGCGTTAAAGATAATGTCGCAGGCCATCTGCGGGTCCGCCGTCCGGTCCACGTAGGTATGGCAGACCCCCACGCCGCCGGTTACCACGGGCATGGCCGCGTTTTCGGCTACGAATTTAATCAACCCGGCCCCTCCCCGGGGCACCAAAAGGCTGACGTAGTCCTTCATTTGCAGCAGTTGGTTGACCAGCTCCCGGTCGGGGTTGTCGATGTACTGCACCGCGTCCGCCGGAACGCCCGCCGGGCCAAGAGCCCGGTGAATCAACCGGACCAACGCCGCGTTGGATCCCAGGCTTTCCCGGCCCCCGCGCAGGATGCAGGCATTGCCCGACTTGAGACACAGCGAGGTGATGTCGATGGTAACGTTGGGCCGGCTCTCATAGATGCTGGCGATAACGCCCAACGGCACCCGCCGCTTTTCCAAAAGCAGGCCGTTGTCCAAACGGCTGCTTTCCATGGTCTCCCCCACCGGGTCCGGCAAAGCGGCGACGGCCCTAACGTCGGCGGCCATCCCGTTCAGCCTTTCGGGAGTCAGAAGCAGCCGGTCCAGCATGGCCTCGTTCATGCCCTCGTCCTGGGCCGCCGCGTAGTCCCGTTGGTTGGCCTCCAGGACCTCGTCCTGGCTATGCTCCAACGCCTCGGCAATGTTCCGCAACGCTAGGTTCCGGACTTCGGTGGAAGAGCGGGCCAGTTGGCGGGCCGCCTTCTGGGCCGACTTGCCAATTTCCATAAGCTTGACCGTGGTGACCCCGGTGGTCATGGTGGCGTTAACTCCTTTTGGGACTGGCCGGGACGCGGCATAGACCGCCGCCGGACCGTGGTTTAGAGTGGTCCTATAACAGTACCAGGTTGTTCCGGTGCACGACTTCCTGGCCGTACTGATACCCCAGGATGGGCTGAATCCGGTCGGAACGCAACCCTTGGATGCGGGCAATGTCCGGAGCCCGGTAGTTGGCGATTCCGCAGGCGACGGACTCTCCGCCATCCCCGTTGATGTAGATGATGTCCCCCCGCTGGAAGTCTCCCTTGACCTCCCTAACTCCGGCGGGCAGCAGGCTTACGCTCTGCCCCCGCAGGGCCCGGACCGCTCCGGCGTCGATGACGATTTCACCCCATTGGGAGTCTTGCAGCCGGCTCAACATCCACCGCTTGCGGGCCTCCAACCGTTCAGTGGCGGGCCGGAAGCTGGTGCCCAGCGGCTCCCCCTGAAAGGCACGTACCACCGCGTTCTCGGACCGGCCGTTGCAAATCACCATTCCGATGCCGGAGGTGGTGACCAACCGGGCCGCGTCAATCTTGGTGGGCATCCCTCCCCGGGCCCAGGGATTGCTGTGCTCGCCGGCCATGGCCTGGATCCCGGCGTCCACGTGCTCCACCACCGGAATTAGCTGGGCGTCGGGATGGGTCTTGGGGTCGGCAGTATACAGGCCATCGGTGTCGGTGAGAATCACCAGCAGATCGGCATCCACCAGCGTCGCCACGAGGGAAGACAGCCGGTCGTTGTCGCCGAAGACCTCCCCAATCTCGTCCACCGCCACCACGTCGTTTTCGTTGATTATGGGCACGATTCCCATTTCCAGCAGGGCCATCAACGTATTGCGGACGTTCAGGTACGACTGCCGGTTGGACAGGTCGTTAATGGTCAAAAGCGTCTGGGCAACCCTGATTCCGTGCTCGTCGAAAAGCTCCTGGTAGGTCCGAATCAACTGTCCCTGACCCACCGCCGCCAAGACCTGCCTGGTGATGATGTCCCGGCCCAGCTTGCCCCCCGGAGCCCGTTCCAGCACGGCCCGGCCCGCGGCGATGGCCCCCGAGGTGACCAGCAGCACATCGGCGCCCGGGGTTTGCTTGACCTGGGCGATTTGCCGCACTAAGTCGGCCACCACCGAGGGCTCCAGCCCGTCGCCGTCCGAACCGGCGGTCAACACGCTGGTGCCGGCTTTGATAACGATACGCCGGGCTTGGCGCCGTTCTTGGCTACGGGTCTGGTCCGTCAGGGAGGAAAGGGCGTCAGCCACGAGTTGACCGGGTGTTGATCATGGGAGTTTTCCGGCGGAGAAATTGGGTTCGCATTCACTTCGACTGCTGGAATTATAACATGGGCGCCCCCGGCGCCGGGCCCCGGTATTCCCCGGACAACGCCACTACCCGGCCGCCTTCGCAACCGGGTCCGTCCCAATGGCCCCAGGGTCTTTTAATTGTCCAGATAGAGGCCGGTTGGTGTTGTCGGGTAAGTTGGGCATCCCGGTGGCAATTGCGGCGTAGCTTGAATCCGGGGTTGGGGATTGTGTTGGGCGGGGAGTTTAGACCCCTCGCTACGCTCGGGGTGCCCCTTCGACGGGCTCAGGGCGAACGGAATGGAGGGTTGGGGGACAATTAAAAGGCCCTGGAAGCGGGTGGGCGGTCATTCGACATGCGTGGGCGGTCCTTCGACGAGCTCAGGACGAACGGGGAGGGTGTTTAGTGCGACCGTCCGTTGCCCTTCGACGGGGCTCAGGACGATCCTTCGACAAGCTCAGGACGAGCGGGGGATTATTGGAGATTTTTAAGGTGCTGGGACTTTTGGGGACATTCTGGGACATTTCTGGGGTTGGTTTGGGTTAGGAGAGGCAGGGGGATGGACGCCAGGGGAGGAGGGCGTCTAGGAGTAGCTTGTGGTCGGGCTCCTTTTTGCGGCGGCGGCAGTAGTCCAGGTAGCCGAAGGTACCGGTGAAGGGTAGGAATCGGAAACCGGAGTCGGCCACTTTTCGGATGAAGTTGTGGGGGTCGGGCAGGGGCTTGTTCTGGGATTGGGCGTCGGCCCATTCCTCGCAGAGTTGGTCCACGTGACGGCCGAGGAGCACCTCGTGACGGGGGCGGTAGAGTTTACGTCTGAGGGCACGGACGCGGTTGGCTAGGCTGGCAAGGCTGGGAAATTCGGTCATTTTTGGGTTCCTCCGGGTTTTGGATTTATTGGGGGTTAGGATGGATGAACGAGGTTGGATTTTTTAATGCTGGGACATTTTGGGACTTATTAGGACATGGGATTGGTTGTCTTGGCCGGTCGGTCCGGGGGTTGGATTTTGGGGGCTGGGGTTAGGTCTATCTATAGTTATGTTAGAGAGTTGTCACCGGAAGTGGCAAGGGGCAAGTGTCAGTGATTTCTTAGAGCTTGTGTTCAAAGTGTCGAAATCTGGCGAGCTGAAGTAGGAACGCCAAATTTCCCGATTTGATAAGTTGGAGGCATGAATAGGGAATCATATCCAAGCGACCTTACCGATGCCCAATGGGAGGAACTAGCCCCTTTGATTCCGCCAGCCAGGCGAGGAGGCCATCCCCGCACCGTCAACATGCGCGAGGTCATAAACGGCATATTGTACGTGCTGCGTAGTGGCTGCACTTGGCGCATGATGCCCCATGATCTGCCTCCTTGGAGTACCCCGTGGGGATACTTTCGCCGGTGGAGAAAAGACGGCACTTGGGAAGGTATCCATGATACTTTGCGTCCCAAAGTGCGGGAGTTGGAAGGGAGAGAGCCGACGCCCTCAGCAGCCATCATCGACAGCCAGAGTGTGAAGACCACCGAAAAAGGGGGCCTCGTGGCTATGACGCTGGTAAGAAGGTGAAGGGCCGCAAGCGTCACATTGTGGTTGACACCATGGGGTTGCTGCTGGCCGTGGTGGTGCATCCGGCGGACATTCAAGACCGGGACGGGGCTAAGCTGGTGTTGAGCAAGCTTCTGGGACGATTCCCCAGGCTCCACTTGATTTGGGCTGATGGCGCCTATGCCGGACAATTGGTGAATTGGGCTTTCGCCTTGGGAGGCTGGCTGGTTGAGGTGGTCAGGCGTGCCAAGAACAGCCACAGCTTTGAGGTGTTGCCTCGTCGGTGGGTTGTAGAGCGCACCCTTGGCTGGCTGGGCCGAAACAGGAGACTCAGCAAAGACTACGAGGAACTGCCGGAAACTTCTGAGGCTTGGGTTTATATAGCTATGATTCATCTCATGCTCAAAAGGCTCACGCCCGCTTGATTCTACTTTAAACACAGGCTCTTAGAGGGTGTGTGAGAAATGGGTTTTCACCCCCATCCTAACCTTCCCCCGTCAAGGGGGAAGGGACTGGATTCCCGCTTTCGCGGGAATGACGGTGAAGGCCCGGAAGGGACGTATTGGGCATCGCGCGAATTTCCACACACCCTCTTATTAGGGGGTTAGGTGTTTTGTGCGACCGTCCGTTGCCCTTCGACGGGGCTCAGGACGATCCTTCGACGGGGCTCAGGACGAAAACGGACTGGGTGTTGGGGTTTGGGCTGGGAGTTCTGGACCCCTCGCTACGCTTGGAGTGACAGGGGGGCGGGGGACTATTAAAAGACTCTGCGAATGGCCCCAGGGCCTTTTCATTGTCGGTGTGGGGAATTTGCGACGGCCAATCCAGGGCCAAACCGGCTGGCGGCGATGGATTTTAGATTTCTCCCTACGGTCGAAATGACAGGTAGGGGTGGCCGGAATACTCCTTCGACGGGCTCAGCAACTGTCTTTGGTGTCAAGGGTTTTGAGGGTTAAGAGTTGGCCTCGGTGGGGGTCCAGGGGCGGTTGTCCCGGACCATGGCGTTCAGGATGGTCAACAGCTTGCGCATACACGCGGTGAGGGCCACCTTCTTGGGCTTGCCCGCGTTGCACAGGCGCAGGTAGAAGTCCTTTATCGCTGGGTTGCACCTGGTGGCCACCAGGGCCGCCATGTAGAGGGCGGCGCGGATTGAGCTGCGTCCGCCCCATACCCGTCGTTTCCCTCGGAAGCTGCCGCTGTCCTGGTTGAAAGGCGCCACCCCCACCAGCGCGGCGATCTCCCCCCGGTTCAACGCTCCCAACTCCGGCAGTCCCGACAGCAGGGTCAGCGACAGCACCGGCCCCACTCCGGGGACGCTGCGCAGCAGCCGGTCCTGGTCCTTCCAGATGGGCGACGACCGGATGGTGTCGTCCAAGTCCTGGTCCAACTCCGCCAGGTTTTCCTTGAGCCAATTTATGTGCTCTTGCACCCTCGGCCGGACGCGCCGCGTTGCCATCCGCAGCCGGTTCCTCTCCGCGGTGATCATCTCCACCAGTTGGCGCCGCCGCACCACCAGCGCCTTCAGTTCCCGGGTCGCGGCGTCGGGCAGCGCCCGCGGCTGGGGCCGCAGGGTTTCCCCGTAGTGCGCCAGCGCCTGGGCATCCAACGCGTCCGTCTTCGCCAGCCGCCCCGTCGCCCGGGCAAAGGCCCGCACCTTTCTCGGGTTGGCCACCACCACCGGCAATCCCGCCGCCGCCATCTCCGCCGCCACCGCCATCTCCAGACCGCCGGTGGCCTCCACCACCACCAATTGGGGGCCCAGTTCCTTCAGGTATTCGGTCATTGCCTCGGTACCCGCTGGGTTGTAGACCACCTGCCGGGTTTCCCCAGTGGGCCGCACCGCCAGGTCCAACCGGTCCTGGGACACGTCGATGCCGACAAACAATCCCGCTTCCTTCATCTGATTTCTGCCTCCTCCTCTTGGGTTGTGTTCCGGTTGGGTTGTGTTCCGGGTCTTCGGGTTCCGGACTCTGGCCCAGCCTTGCTTAATACGGGCTATTGCTGCCCCTTCAACTGTTCGGGCTCTGAGCCGGGGTAAGGACGCGGCGGCCCCGCTGAGCCACGGCCTCTCCAGGCCTGGGATGAAACGGCCTGCCACGTCCTTCGTATTTTAAGATACAAGGGTGAAAGTGGGGGCGGCATTTGGGAGAATGAAAAGGCCTTGCAATGGCCCGCCCTTCCAGGGCCTTTTCATTGTTGGTGTGGGGAGTTTGCGACGGCCAAACCGGCTGGCGGCGATGGATTTTAGATTTCTCCCTACGGTCGAAATGACAGGTAGGGGTGGCCGGAATACTCCTTCGACGGGCTCAGGGTGAAAGTGGGGGCGGCATTTGGGGAGAATGAAAAGGCCTTGCAATGGCCCGCCCTTCCTTGAATCCTACCCCGGCCGGGAATAAAATGGTTTAGTAGGGACTGTCCTTGATGGATGGGCCCGTTTGCGCGTCCAATTAACGCCGGATCCCTGGAAACCAACCTTTTGAACCGGACCTGGAAGAGGAAACAGTAACCTAATGCCGTTGCAAGGAATCGCCACCCTGCTGGGCCAGCAGCCCGCCATCCGCCGTCATTGGCAGGAAATCGACGCCCCAGGTATCACGCCGGGAATCAGCCTCCGGCAAGGCGCTAAACCCGCCTACCTGGCGGCCCTGTGGCACCAACGCCGCCAGCCAACCCTGGTCCTGACCCCCCAACCGGAAGACGCCCGCCGTCTCCACGATCAATTGCTGACCTATCTGGGCGACGATGCGCCGGTTTTCCTGTTCCCCGAATCCGATGTCCTGCCCTTTGAGCGGTTGGCGGTGGACTCCCGCACCACCGACCAACGATTGGCCGCGTTGACTGCCTTGGCGGCGGCAACCGGCTCCCCGACGGGAACTTCGGAAGACACCCCGTTGGTCATTGCGTCGGTACCGGCGGCCTTGCGCCGCACCTTGTCGCCCCTGCTGGCCGCCCCCCCGGATGAGACCGGCAACCGGCGTCTTACTGTGGGGCAGCGCATCCCCAGGCTGGACCAGCTCCTGTCAACCTGGGTTGACTTGGGGTACCGCAACGAACCGTCGGTAGAGGCGCCGGACTGCTTTAGTCACCGGGGTGGCATCATCGACGTTTTCCCGCCCAATTACGATCTCCCTGTCCGCATCGAGTTATGGGATGACGAAATAGAGACCATCCGGTCCTTCGACCCCGCTACCCAACGTTCCGTTGTAAACCTGGACTCAATGTCGTTGATCCCGGCCCGGGAGCAGTTGCCCCACCTGGCCGAAAAGGCCGAGGTGGACCGCCTGATCGCCGCCATGGACTGGTCCAACTGCCGCCTAGCCGTGCAGGAACGGATTAAGGACGACCTCGTCGAAATTATCCGCGACCCGGACCTGGAAACCCTGCATTTCTACAACGGCTTGGTTAACCAAAGCCATCTCTTGCAGTTTCTACCACCCGGTGGCTTGCTGGTTTTGGACCGCACCAGCCAAATCGAGGCGGAAGCCCTGGAGCAGGAGGAAAAATACCTGCGGATGAGGGCCAACCGGGAGGAACGGGGCGAGCTTCCCCGCAATTTCCCCCCGCCCTACTTCTCCTGGGGCGAATTATCCGGGTTCCTGGACCGATGGTCCGGCTCCCGGGTCCACCTGCAAAGCTGGCTCACCGGGGAAGGCGACCCGGTTTTCGGCGCCGCTCCACCTTACTTCGGCCAACTGGAGCAATTCACCGCCGATCTGAAGTCGGCCCAAAACCAGGGCCGCGCCACCGTCATCGTGAGCCAGCACTCCCGGGGTCGAATCTCCGAAATACTCGACGAAGCCCAGATAACCGTTGCCCCGTCCGAAGGCGTTGAAAACGGCGACGCCCCGGACCCCGGCCGGGTCTACTTGGTTAACGGTTCGGTAACCGAAGGTTGGCAGGTTTCCTGGGACGACGGCGTTTCCGGAGTCACCCTCCTCTCCGACGCGGAACTGTTTGGTTCCAGCAAGGAACGGCGCGTCCGTCCTCCCCGCCACCGCCGGGAGATCAACCCGGAGGTCAACCTGGCCGACCTGGTTCCCGGATGCTACGTGGTACATATCGACCACGGGGTTGCCCGCTTCGCCGGCACCACCTTGATGGAAAACCAGGGGGAAGACCGGGAGTACCTGGTCCTGGAATACGCCGAGACCGACAAGTTGTACGTGCCCACCGACCAACTTGACCGGGTGGGCGCCTACCTGGGCCCCAATAACCAGGCTCCCACCCTGACCCGGTTGGGCACCGCCGAATGGGCCCGCATCAAGGAGCGGGTGAAGGGAGCCACCCGGGAAATCGCCCAGGAACTGCTGGCCCTTTACGCCGCCCGTCAGGTGACGGAAGGCCACCAGTTCAGCGAGGACACCGTCTGGCAGGCCGAGTTGGAAGACTCCTTCCCCTACCAGGAAACTCCGGACCAGGCCCAGGCCATCGAGGCCGTTAAGCTGGACATGGAAAAGGCCAAGCCCATGGACCGGCTCATCTGCGGCGACGTGGGTTACGGCAAGACCGAGGTTGCCTTGCGGGCCGCCTTCAAAGCGGTATCCGAAGGGATGCAGGTGGGCCTGCTGGTCCCCACCACCGTTTTGGCCCAGCAGCACTACGCCACGTTCACCGACCGGCTTAGCCCCTTCCCCATCAATGTCGAGGTCCTCAGCCGGTTCCGCACCGGCCGGGAGCAGCAAACGGTGGTCGAAGGGCTCCAGCAGGGCGAGGTGGACATCGTTATCGGCACCCACCGCCTGCTCCAAAAGGACGTCCATTTCAAGAATCTGGGCCTGGTGGTTGTGGACGAAGAGCAGCGTTTCGGCGTGTCCCACAAGGAACGCCTCAAGCGGCTGCGCCGGGAAGTTGACGTTCTCACCCTGACCGCCACGCCCATCCCGCGCACGCTGCACATGGCCCTTTCCGGCATCCGCGACCTCAGCGTCATGCACACTCCGCCCGAGGCCCGCCTGCCGGTCAAGACCTTCGTTTCCGAGTACAGCGACGACATCGTGAAAGAAGCCATCCTGCGGGAGATGGAACGGGGCGGTCAGGTGTTCTTTCTCCATAACCGGGTGCGTTCCATCGACCAAAAGGCGGCCGAGTTGAGCGAGTTGGTACCCGAAGCCCGCGTCCTGGTCGGCCACGGCCAGATGCCCGAACGTGAACTGGAAGACGCGATGGTGGCCTTCGGCGCCCACGAAGCCGATGTGCTGGTCTGCACCACCATCATCGAGTCCGGGTTGGACATGGCCAACGTCAACACCCTCATCATCGACCGGGCCGACCGTTTCGGGCTTTCCCAGCTTTACCAATTGCGGGGGCGCGTTGGCCGCGGCGAACACCGGGCCTACGCCTATTTGCTGGTGCCCCCCGGCCGCCGCATTACCCAAACCGCTGAACAGCGGATCGAGGCAATCCTAGAAGCCTCGGAGCTGGGCTCAGGCTTCCGCATCGCCATGCGGGACATGGAAATTCGCGGCGCGGGCAATCTGTTGGGAGCGGCCCAGAGCGGCCAGATTCATTCCGTGGGCCTGACCCTTTACGGTCAGCTTCTGGAAGAGGCGGTCAACGAACTGCTGACCGAGCAGGGTGCAACCGATAAGGTTGCCTCGCCAACCAGCGCCGACCTGCCCCGCATCGACGTTCCCCTGCCTTCCAGCATCCCCAACGACTACGTGGAACACCTCCCCACCCGCCTCTCCCTGTACCAACGGTTTGCCCAGATGAAGGACCGGAGCGAGGTCAAGGAGATGGCCCGGGAGCTAAGAGACCGGTTCGGCCCCCTCCCCGAAGCGGTGGAGAACCTGCTGGCCTTGGTGGACCTGCGCACCCTGGCCGTTTCCCTGGACGTCGAGTCCATCGTACACTCCAGGGAGGGCATCTCGGTCAACTTCCGCAATCCGGTGGGCAGCGCCCGCACCCCCTTGCAGCGCGCCCTGGGGCCGTCGGTACGGGTTGGGAACCACCGCATGGCGATTGCCGCCCGCGACCTGGGAGACCAGTGGCTGGCCCGGTTGACCAGGGTCCTGGAACGGCTGAATGTGTTCCAGGAACGTCTGAGGAGTATGGCGGTCTAGCCGCGTTCCTTCGCCGTCGGCGGCACGAATCTCTTGAGAATCAACCCGCCGCCCCCAACATCTGCCGGAACCGCCGGTCCTGTTCCTCCCGGGGCAGCAAAACGCAGTTGGAGCAGTATTCGTTGGCGTGGGGCGACCGCCACCAAAGGCAGCAACCGGCCCGGCGGGAAAAGAACCCGATGCGGCCCCGGTATCGGAACTCCTCCATCGTCAACTGCCCGTGCAGCGGCGATTCCGGGTCCTCGAAGAACAACCTGGCCAGCGCCACCGCCTCCGCCGGGTCCGCCATCAGGCCGTACAACCGGTTCAGCGCCTGGGAGAACGACGCCGCCACCGCGTTCCACGATACCTTCAAACTGGCTCCCGCCTGCTGCCGCAAGGCCGGTATGATTATTCCCAAGTTCTCCTCAAACAACCATTGTTTAAGCTGACGGTACAAGGCGGCTTCGGAAGGGACCGCTAACCCGTCGCGGTGACGCCCCTCCGGGTCGGCGGCTAATGCCGCAAAGGAAGGCCGGTCAAGTCCGGTGGCGTCGATGCCCCCGCCCCGCCAGTGAAAGGACAGGTTGCTCAGGGAGACGTCCGGCACCCGGCGGGCCAGCGCGTACTGCCCCACCACCGGGAACACCACCCGGCTCAGGTAGGCCACCAGGAAAGCCGAGTTGACGACGTGGCGGTTGGAACTGGACCAGGCCCGCTGCCCGTAACCCACAACCAGGTTTTCCAAGCGTCGGCCTTCCCCCAAGAACAGGCCGGCGGCGCTGGTCCACCCTTCTTCCCCGGGCCGGCTTACCGGCAAGGCAAAGTAACCGCCCAGCCGGGCCGCCGCTGCCATGCTCTCAACCAAAGGGTGGCGGGGGCTAGCCATGAAAGAATTGGGGGGCAGTCCGGTCCCAAGCGTCCTGGCCTTGCTTCAGGTATTTCTCCCGCAGCCGGTCCCAAAGGTACAGCCGCTCCCAGCGGGGCTCTTTTTCGTACTGCTGTTCCTCGTCCAGGTGGGGGTTGGGCAACAATACCGTTATTTGCTGGTGTCCTCCGCCGTTGAACAGGCGGAACCCCCAAGATGTGGGCTGCCGGTCCGGGTTCAACCGCCGGTAGAGTTCGGCCCGGTTGGTGCGCCGCTGAAAGGCCACCTCCGGCGTCGCCGACGCCTGCTCCCCAATGCACAGGTGCAGGTGCCATTCCTGGAAGTCCACCGTCACGTAACCGTCCAAAAACCCGATTCTGGGCTCCCGGGGCGGCTTGATTTCCCACACCGCTCCCGGCACCAGGATTCCTATGCGGACCTTTTCCCATTCCGCCAGGCAGTCCTTAACCATAGCCAGCAGGGTATCCTCGTCGGTGGGCAGGGGGAATATCTCGTAAACGCCGTCCAACTGCTGGACTATTTCCCCTCGCGGCAAAAACTGGGCCGTGGTCATTAGAGCGTTCCTCCCAGGTCTGTTGGTTCGCGGGGACCGGTCCTGGTCTGTAGGCGGAGATTAGGGGGCGGCGGTAAACTCGCGGATGGCGTTGAAATACTCGTTGATACCCTTGTACATCAGGTCGTTGTGCCCGGCCCAGGGAATGGTCAACAGCCGTTTGTCCGGGGACGAAAAATTCTCAAACATGCTCACCGCGCTTTGCAGCGGGGCCAGTTCGTCCATCTCGCCGTGGATTACCAGCGCTGCCAGCCCGATGCCGGCCACTTTTTGCTGGTACGCTGCTTCCAACGCCTCCCCCGTTTCCTGGTCCACGCCGTAAGCGAACTGCCCCAGCGTTGGGCGGCCGCTTTCGATGATTACCCCGCCCAGATGTTCCGGCGCGTTGGCCGCCAACTCAAAGGCGGCGTGGCGGCCCATGGACCGCCCCATGACAAAAACGGCCCCGGTAAACCCGTTTTGCGCCAGCAACTCCTCCAGGTAGGCCAATACCAGGTGGGCATCGGACAGCATACTGCTGAAGGTGGGAAACCCGCCGCTGCCGCCGTAACCCCGGTAGTCTGCGATGAAGAAGTTAACCCCGATCTGGCAGTAATGGCGGGCGATGTCGTCGTAGCCGGCCGCCGTCTCCCCGTTCCCATAGAAGAACAGGATGGTCGGGTTGGCCCGGCCCACAGCAAAGAATCGGCAGGAGAGGTCGATGTCCTTCGCCACCGCTACCGCATGGTCCTGGGCCCCCTCCGGCGTGGGCGTCCAATGGGGCCGGGGGTAGAAGGAATTCATGGAGATGTCTTCCCGGTCCAGCAGCGAATAGTCGAGGTCGGTCATGGCCTTCCCTCCTCAGCGTTGCCGGCATGATACCACAGGCCACTCCGGTTGGCCGACGGTGTTGGCGGGCTCTCCGCGTGGTAAAATCGAGCCGGTCTTTACTCAGTTTAAGGAGCGGGGAAAATGCCGACACCCAAAGTGTATTTCCGCCCTGGTTGATTCACCTGCGGTAGAACGAAGGAGTTCCTTTCGTCCCAAGGAATCGACTATATCGACGGCGACGTCGAGCACGACCAAGCCTCCATGGATGAACTGCTGGAACGGGGGATCAAGTCCGTGCCCGTGACCATCATGGGCGATAAAGTGGTAATCGGATTTAACCCCAAAGAGTTGGCCCGCATGTTCGACCTGAACCCCGAGGTGGCGGTGGCCGACCTGCCCACCATGATTGAAAAGTACCAAACGGTGCTGACCGCCGCCTGCCGCGCTTTCCGGCAGTTTTCCGCCGACCGGTGGGACTGGGAGTCCCCGGAACGGCAGCGCACCCTGGGCCAGTTCTGCTTCCACCTTTCCGACCGGCCCGACCGCGCCCTGAATGCTTACCTGACCGGGGTATATGCCAACGAGGACCGGGGCCGGGAAGTCCATGACGTAATGGGAGACGTCGGCTTTGAAGAGGTCGCCGTCAACATTGAGGACGTCCTCCGGCGGGTCAAGGAGGCCCTCAGTGGGACCGGCCTGATCGACTTGGACAAAGTCCTCGACACCTATATGGGCGATAAGACCGCCGGTGAAATGATGGACCTGGCCTTGGGCCATTCGGTGCATCACCTGAAGCAGCTTTACAACTATATGTCCCTGATGGGGGTGGAGCCGGTGGACCCGCTGGGCGAAAAAGATTTCGAGGGCATTTCCGTCCCCACCGAACTGTTCTAACTCAACCGGTCAAAAACTCAAGGGCCGGACGCAGGACGATCGCAAAGTGATGCAATTCTGAGGGAAAGGGACGCTTAATAGGCCGGGTACAACCTGGATTCCCGCCTACGCGGGAAAGACGGCAGGTGTTCGTAGGGACTTTGCAATTGTCCTGGGCCGGGTGGGGCCGCTCTTACCCTGCCGGAAGCCGCGCCCCCCGGCCCTACCGGCCGGTATAAACTTCCGTGTCCGGTTTGAACGCTCCCCAAGCGAACCAGAAATGGTTGGCGTGAACGATGGGCGTCAATTGTGTCCCGGCCAGTTCCCCCGACACCGCTTGCCCCCGCAGGTCCCACCCGCTGCCGGTCTCGTTGTCCAAGAACCGGCCCCCTTCATCGCGGAAGGTCAGTTTGCGGTCTCCGGCCAGCGGCGAGAAGACGCCGGTGGCCCCCACTTCTTTCGAATCGCCGATAGAGCCCAGGTCCAAAGCCGATTGGGCCCCGGGCTTGAAGAAGACCACCAGGTCCACGTCCGCCAGGTTGTAGTCCACCACCCGCTCTTGCTCCAAGACCGAAAACGGGAAGGCCACGTCCCGTCCCTCTATGCTCACCGCCGCCACCCGTTCCTTGGGCGGCAGCCGGCCGTCGGTCTCCCCCCGGAACAGAAACGGCGGCAGGTCAACCTGGTCGTAGCCCACGTAGGGATTTTGGCCGTAGGGCCGCGGGAACCCGGTGTCCTTCGACAACACCCGGCCCTGGGGATGAAACTCCTTGAAGTCCTGCCAGGCGATGATGGCCGCGGGCAGGAAGTCCAGCGATGCCCCGGTCAGTTCCCCAACGATGGCTTCGCCGGTCAACTGCTGCCACCAGGACTCGGTCTGCCGGTCCCACATCACCAGGTCGCTTTTCCGTAGATTGCCCGACGTTCCAAAATCGTAAAGCCGGCCCTCCCAACGCCGGTCAAAGACTATCGCGGAGTTGCATAGGGGGCAAAATGTCACCGCCACCGGGACCCCGCCCACCTCGTCGTTGACGATTTCGTGCCAGGTCATTATTTGCAGCGGATACGCGCGGGCGTCGCCGCCGGTCTCAAAATAAATGACCGGCTCTTTCGCCCCCAACCAGGAGTCCGCTTCGTCTACCGGAACAAAAGCCGGATCGTCCAAAGGCGGGATACCGTCACGGGGAACCCCGCCGGAGAATATCTCGTCCAGGGAGACGTTTCGCCTGCTAAAGTCCGTCTCCCACCCCTGACTGCGGAACCTCCGCACCGCCGGGTCCTCTTCGGGTACCTCGACAGCCTCCGGCGTGGGAGTGTTGGTGGGTTGGGGCTTTGTCGTTGCTTTCTCAGGGGCGGCAACCGGCTCAGCCGCCTGTTGCCGGTGAGGCCGGGTTGGTTTCACGGCGGAAGTTGCGGGTTGGGAGAGCGGCGCTTCGGGGGCAACCGCCGCCGCCGCAGGTTCCGAGGACGGTGCGGCCGGTCCGCAGCCCGCCAACAACGCCAGGGCCAACAATCCCGCCGCCAGCCGGGTCAAGCAAGGAAGATAACGCAAGTCTTAACCCCTTGGGAAGCGGCGATTCCGGCGTGAGGCCCCAAGACTGGGCCGGTCGGGTTAGGTTATAATATCCCAACGGTCATTCACAACCGGCGTCGGGGTGTAGCGCAGTGGCTAGCGCGCTTCGTTCGGGACGAAGAGGCCGGAAGTTCGAATCTTCTCACCCCGACCATTCGCCGGGCCCAGGGGCTTCAAAAAAAGCCTAGCCGTTATCCTTCTGATAGACCTGCAACCGGTGCCGGGCGCTGTCGACGACGAAAATGTGCCCCTCCGGGTCGATTTTCACTGCGGTGGGCTGCACGAACGATTTTTCCTGGTCCAGGTCCTTGGCCGCCGCCCGCTGCTCCAACATGCTTTCCGGGTTGGTGGACAGCCGGTCCGCGCCCCACTTGGACATGCCGGCGTCTCCGGTTAGCTGGGCCGCTAATCCTCCGGCGGCGTCGAAAACCAACACCCGGTCGTTGCCCCAGTCCGCCGCGTAAATCAGCCCTTCCTCGTCGACGGCGACGCCGCTGGGCCGCTTCATCCGGTAGCCGCCTTCCCCGGTAATCTCCAGGATAAATTCCCCTTCCGTGCCGAGTTTCTGCACCCGGTCGTTGCGCCAGTCCGCCACGTACCGGCATCCTTCCCCATCGGTGGCGATTCCCCAAGGGGTGTTGAACTCCCCGGGCCCATTCCCCGGGCCGCCCCATTGCTCCAGAAACTCGCCCTTGCGGGAGTATTTTTGGATGCGGTGGTTCATGCTGTCCACCACCAGCAGGTTTCCCTCCCGGTCAATGGCAATACCCGACGGGCGTTCCCATTCCCCCGCCCCGCTGCCCTGAACGCCCCAACACCTCAAGAAGTTGCCGTCGCCGTCATACACCGAAACCCGGTGCAGCCATTCATCGGTAACGTAGACCTGGCCTTCGCTATCCACCGCCAGGGAGTTGGGCCAGGTGAACTGGCCTTCCTCTTCGCCGAAGGAGCCAAACTCGCCCAGGAAATATTCCTCTTCAAAGGTGCACCTGCCGATGCGCTTGCCGCTGGGCGTGTTTTCCGCGGCGTGGCTAAGGACGTACAACTGTCCTTCCGGGCCCATCGCCACGTCCACCGGGTTGCGGAACCCGATCTGGCCCGGGGCTGCCGCGTTGCCGATGGTCTTTACATAACTGAATTTGACGCCCGTGAGTTGAGGCTGGCTGGTCATGGTTGTCCCTCACCACAGGGTTAAGATTAAGCGAACTGGAACTCCCGGGACGCCACCACCAACTGGAGCAGCCGGGCTACCCGTTGGTCGAAGGTCTCCCGCTGGGCCGGGGTGCCGCAGGTTACCGGGCCGCCGGCGGTCACGTGACCAATGAGTTCTTCCTTGCGTTGCGCCGATACCGGCACGAACCCGGTCAACTCCAGGCATCCGTCGACAAGTTCCTCGGCGGTCATGGTGGGTCCCCGCGACGCCAGACGGTTGGTGATGCGCCCCACCCCGGGCTTGCTCAGGTCTCCCACCTGGTTGGAGGCGAAGTTGATGCGTTCCACCAACGCGCCGCTGTCAATCCATTCCCGGCCGGTGTGCCAGCCCTCCACGGTGGGTGGGTTCAGCAGCTCCTGCCCCATGTATCCGCAGGCCCCGGCTATTTCGTGGACCCGGGGCTTGGGACCGGTGTAGTCGTCCACCAGGCGCATGACCCCGGCCACCAACTCCGCTGGGCTCTTGATCTTCTGAAACCGGGCATTCTTGAAGAACTCCGAGTTGAACAGCGTCCGCAGCACCGAGCGAATGTCGAAGTTGGAGCTGAAATACGCGGCTTCCAGCATCTCCAACGCCGCCTGGTCCTGGGGCGGAGTGGTCGGCCAGGCCGGCACCTGCGGTTCGTCGGCCACGAAGAAGTTGTACAGGTGGCGGCAGATGAAGCGGGCGGTGGACGGCTGACGGCAGATAATGTCGATGATGTCTTCCCCGTTAAACCGCCCTTCCTGGCCCAAGAAGGTCTTTGGTGAATCGTCGTGGTCGCTGGCGATGTACACGAACTCCCGCAAGAACTCCCCGTAAGGGTATCTGGGTATTCCCGGGGCGATGGTCCAGCCGGTGAAGGCCCGGGCGCATTCCTTGACGTCGTCCTCGCTGTAGTTGGCTGCGTCGTCCATTCCGACGCCCATGGAAAAAAGCTCCAGCAGCTCCCTTCCGTAATTCTCGTTGGGCGCCCCTTTGTGGTTCTCGCAGTTGTCCAGCCAGAAAATCATGGCCGGGTCCTGGGACACCTTCAACAGCATGGTGCGGAAGTCCCCCAATCCGTGCTCCCGCAGCATCTCCAACTGGTGGTTCATGTCCGGCGCGTTTTCCACCTTGGAAAAACCCGTGGCGAAGACGTGGTGCCAGAACAGGGTCAGTTTTTCTTCCAGGGGCCGTTTGGTGCTAATCATCCGCAGCATCCAGTGGGCCTGCTGGGACTGGATGGCCGTGCCGATTCGGAAGTAGGGGAAGTAACGGTACGCCAGGTCATCGTCGAAGGGCGGTTGCTGCTCCGGGTTCACCAGCTCCTCGACCACGGCTTCGTAACCCCGTTCGGCCAGGGCCTCCAACTGGTTCCGGTCCGCCCCAAACCCGGCCCGGCGCATCAGGTGAGAAATCAGGCTAATCGCTTCGGTTGAAGCCATCGTGCGTCTCCTTGTGGCGGCGTTCGGCGCCTCTTCCCGCGTATTATACGCCCAACGCGAATTTATCCACCACCGCCTCCACTTGCCCCAGGGTCTTTTAATTGTTGTTGTGGGGAGGTTGCGGCGACGAATCCAGGGGCAAACCGGCTTGCAGCGATGGATTTTAGATTCCTCCCTACGGTTCGGAATGACAGGTAGGGGGTTCGGAATGACAGGTGGGGGGCTCGGGTCAGTCCGCCGGGCCGGTCGGCTCCAACTCCACCAGCCGCATCCCCCGGTCCACCTGCGCCCCTTCCTCCACCGCCAGCCTCCGGACCGTCCCGTTGCGGGGCGCCTCGATAACCAATTCCATCTTCATCGACTCCATCACCAGCAGGGCCTCACCCGCCGCCACCTCCTGCCCCTCCGCTGTCATAACCCGCACCACCGTCCCCGGCATCGGCGCCAATATGCCGCTCTCCAGCGAGAGAGATAAACCCGTCCGAGCTTGCGTTGCAACGGCCTGGAAAATGTACTGCCGCCCGTCCAACCAAACATGCAATTCGTCCTCCACCCAACCGGCGGCGAAGGCCAGATGTTTACCTGAAGCATCCCGAATCCAGCCCCGCCGGACCCCTTCCCCGCCAACGGCCTGGCCGAAAACTTCCATTCCATCGGCCCCGTCATCGATGGAAACCGTGTCGGCGGCCCCGTCGTCCCAACGGTAGCTGAAAACCGGACCGGCGGCAGGATAGGTCTGCCGCAACCGCCCCTCCTTCACGGGAACCGCTGCCCGCCCAGGGCTCCCCAAGGCGAGGAATCTGCCTGAATTGGGCCCCTGCTTGCCGCCCCAGCGCCTTTTTCGGGGACGCTCCCCGCCGCCCAACCCGCCACGGCCTCCGCGCCCCGTAAAACGTCCTCCCCGGCCTCCGGTCGAGTCAAGCCTGTTTCCCGTTCCAAGAACCTGGTGTCGTAGTCCCCGGCCCGGAACTTGGGGTGGGTTATCACGTCCCGCAGAAAAGCGGCGTTGGTAACCACTCCCAACACCTGGAATCGGGCCAACGCCGCGGCCATCCGCCGCAAACTTGTTTCCCGGTCCGGCCCCCAGGCGATGAGTTTGGCCAGCAGCGAGTCAAAATAGCTGGAAACCTCGGTCCCTTGCGCCACTCCGCTGTCCAATCGCAACCCCGGACCGCTGGGAGGCTCCCACAGGGCCAGCCTTCCAACCGCCGGGGCAAACCCGTTGTGGGGGTCCTCCGCGCAGATCCGGCACTCGATGGCGTGGCCGGTTGCCCGAATCCCGCCCTGGGAAAGAGTCAACCGTTCTCCGGCGGCGATGCGGACCTGCCATTCCACCAAGTCCAACCCCAGAACCGCCTCGGTGATGGGGTGTTCCACCTGTAGCCTGGTGTTAACTTCCAGGAAGTAAAACCGCCCGGTTTCCGGGTCCAGTAAAAACTCCACCGTGCCCGCATTGGAGTATCCCGCCGCCTCCGCCAGCCGCACCGCCGCTTGTCCCATGCGCTCCCTGGGTTCCGGGTCCACCGCCGGGGACGGTGTTTCTTCCACCAGTTTCTGGTGCCTCCGTTGCACGCTGCACTCCCGCTCCAGCAAGTGCACCGTTTTCCCGTGTTGGTCCGCCAGAATTTGAATCTCAACGTGGCGTCCATTGACCACGAATTTTTCCAGGAATACCCGCCCGTCCCCAAAGGACGCCGCCGCTTCCCGGCTGGCCGTTTCCAAGGATGGCCCCAGCTCTTCTGGAGCGTTGACCACCCGCATCCCGCGCCCACCGCCTCCCGCGACGGCCTTGACCAGCAATGGGTAACCCTGGGCCGCCACGAACTCCTCCAAGGCGTTGTCCAACCCATGACAGACCCCGGAACTGGGAACTACCGGGACCCCTGCCGCGCCAGCCGTGGCCTTGGCCCGCAGCTTGTCCCCCAGGGCCTCCATGCCGGCCGGGCCGGGGCCGATAAAGACCACCCCCTTCCGCTGGCAAGCCCGGGCAAATTCCGGGTTCTCCGACAAAAACCCGTACCCTGGGTGGACCGCCTCGGCCCCCGACTGGCGGGCAACCGCCAGCAGCTTTTCCTGGTCCAGGTACGTTTCCGCCGCCGTCAAACCGTCGAGGGAATAGGCTTCGCCGGCCATTGCTGCGTGGGGCGCGGCCCGATCGGTGTCTGAGTACACCGCCACGGTTGATATGCCCATCCCCTGGAGGGTCTGCTGCACCCTAACGGCGATCTCCCCCCGGTTGGCAATCAAGACTTTGGAAAACATCAGGAATCCCCAGCTACATCCGAAATACGCCCCGTCCCCCCTCGGGGAAAGGAGCGTTCAGCGAAGCCGCAATCGCCAGCCCGATAACGTCCCGGGAGTCGGCCGGGTCGATGATTCCGTCGTCCCACAACCGGGCGGCGCTGTAGTAGGGGTTTCCTTCCTCTTCGTACATCTCCAGGATGGGAGTTTCCACTGCTGCCCGCTCCTCCGGCGTCATATCCCGGCCCTGCCGCTCCAACTGTTGCTGCCGGACGGTGGACAGGACGGCGGCGGCTTGCGGGCCGCCCATCACGGAAATGCGGGCATTGGGCCACATCCACAACAGCCGCGGCTGGAAGGCCCGCCCGCACATGCCGTAGTTTCCCGCCCCGAAGGACCCGCCGATTACCAGCGTAAACTTGGGGACGGCGGCGTTGGATACCGCCATCACCATCTTGGCCCCGTCTTTGGCGATGCCGCCCGCCTCGTACTGTTGCCCCACCATGAATCCGCTGATGTTTTGCAGGAACAGCAGCGGCGCACCCCGTTGGGAGCAAAGCTCGATGAAATGGGTACCCTTGAGCGCGCTCTCGGAAAACAACACCCCCTGGTTCGCCACTATTCCCACCGGGTAACCCCAAAGCCGGGCGAAGCCGCAGACCAGGGTTTCCCCATAACGGGCTTTGAACTCGTGGAACCGGCTCCCGTCCACCAACCGGGCGATGACTTCCCGAACGTCGTACTGCCGCCGGTTGTCTGCCGGCACGATTCCGTAAAGCTCCTCGGGGGGGTAAAGGGGCGGCTCCGGCTCCTGGATTTCCCATCGCGCCGGCCGCCGGTCCGGGAAGTTCTCCACTATGTCCCGCGCAATGTCCAGAGCGTGGGAGTCGTCCGTCGCCAGATGGTCCGCCACTCCCGAAATCCGGGTATGAACGTCGCCGCCTCCCAGGGTCTCGGCGTCAACTTCCTCGCCGGTGGCGGCCCGCACCAGCGGCGGTCCCCCCAAAAAGATGGTCCCCTGGTTGCGGACGATGACCACCTCGTCGCTCATTGCCGGAATGTAGGCCCCGCCGGCGGTGCAAGAACCCATGACCACCGCCACCTGGGGGATACCCAGGGCCGACATCCGCGCCTGGTTGTAGAAGATGCGCCCGAAATGCTCCCGGTCCGGGAATACCTCGGCTTGCAGCGGCAAGAAAGCCCCGCCCGAGTCCACCAGGTACACGCAAGGCAGCCGGTTTTCCAGCGCAATCTCCTGGGCCCGCAGATGCTTCTTCACCGTCATGGGGTAGTAGGCGCCGCCCTTTACCGTGGCGTCGTTGGCCAACACCACCACTTCTTTCCCGTGAACGCACCCAATTCCGGTAACGATTCCCGCCGCGTTGACCGGCTCGCCATACATCTCCCAGGCCGCCAGCGGACTCAGTTCAAGGAAGGGAGCGTGGGGGTCCAGCAACCGGTCGATTCGCTCACGGACGGTCAGCTTTCCCCGGGTCCGGTGCAGCTCGACCGCCTCCGGCGAGCCTCCCTGCCGGACCTGTCCCAACCGGTCTTTTAACTCGTCCACCAGGCCGGCCATGCGCCGGCGGTTGGCGAGGAACTCCGGGCTTTCGGGGTTTACCCTGGTTTTGATGCTGTTCATTGCTAATCTGAGCCCGTTGTTGGCGCGTCCGGCCCCCTCGGTGTTTGGCGCCCCATTATAGCGTTTGCTTGAAGGTCGCGGGCGGGTGACTTAACCTAGACCCCGGGCAATCGCGTCTTAACTTTCAACACACCAAACAAGCCGAAATCGCCGGAAAACCCAAATGATTCCCGGGAAAGAGGCAATGCACACTGTCTTGCATCGGCAAATTGGTCCTTGTCCGCGACCCCTGGATTCCCGCCTGCGCGGGAAAGACGGGTGAGCGCGGGAATTGCGGGTGAATGAACTTCCGGGCTTTAAGAGGGTGTGTGAGAAATGGGTTTTCACCCCCATCCTAACCTTCCCCCGTCAAGGGGGAAGGGACTGGATTCCCGCTTTCGCGGGAATGACGGTGAAGGCCCGGAAGTGACGTATTGGGCATCGCGCGAATTTCCACACACCCTCTAAGACGCGATTGCCCTTAACCTGGATCCAATCGGCCCGCCGCAGGCATTCATCCCACCGGAAGAAGGTAGCCATGCCCGTCGCAACCCTATTGGACCTCATCGGCAACACCCCGCTGGTGGAACTTACCCGTATGTCCCCCAAACCCGGTATCCGCATCTTCGCCAAGCTGGAAGGCCAAAACCCCAGCGGCAGCATCAAGGACCGCATCGCCCTGGCGATGGTGGAAGAAGCCGAGGCCCGGGGACAGCTTGAGCCCGGCGGCGCCATCATCGAGGCCAGCAGCGGCAACACCGCCATTTCCCTGGCCCTCATCGCCAAGCAAAAAGGGTACCTGGTGAAGGTAATCATCCCCGGGGAAGTGGCCCCCAGCATTGGGGACTTGCTCCAACTCTACGGCGCCGAAATCGTCTGGTGCCAGCCCCGGGCCGGGATGAAGGGGGCCATCGACCTGGCGATGGAGTTGGCAGAGGAGCCGGGTTCCCACTACCTGGGCCAGTTCGACAACCGCATCAACCTGGATACGCATTACCGGACCACCGGCGCCGAAATCGCGGCGGCCCTGCCCCAGGTCGACGTCCTGGTCGCGGGCATCGGCACCGGCGGCACCATCACCGGCGTCGGCCGGCGGATACGGGAGACCAATTCCAACCTGCAAATCGTGGGGGTGGAACCCAGGATGGGCGAAGCGTTACAGGGCCTCCGCAGCCTCTCTGAAGGCTACGTCCCGCCGCTGCTGGACTTACATCTGCTCAACCGGCGGTTCCTGGTCGACAATGCCACCGCCATCGATACCTGCCATCAAATCATCGAGCGGGAAGGAATCCTGGCCGGCATTTCATCGGGCGCGACCCTGCACACAGCCCTGCGCGTCGCTAACGACATGGAAGAAGGAAACATAGTGGTGATGTTTTCCGACGGCGGGTGGAAATACCTGCCGGCCCGCCCCTGGGAGGCTGCCCGGGCCGGGGACCCGAACCTGGACGAGACCCACTGGTGGTAAATCCCCGGGGATGGCTCTAGGGGCCAACCCCGCGGTTAACGGCGCTATACCACCCTATCCCAGCAAGCTCCCCACCAGCCCTTCCACTTCCCCAGGAGAAGACGGAATCGCCGCCGACAGGTTCCGGTGGCCGTCTTCCGTTATCAGCACGTCGTCCTCGATGCGGATACCGATGCCGAGCAACGCTTCCGGCGATTCGGTCGCCAGCGGCCCGAAGTACAACCCCGGCTCCACGGTAAAAACCATTCCAGGTTGCAATGCCACCGACTGGTCTCCCACCCGGTACTGCCCCGCGTCGTGAACGTCCAGCCCCAGCCAGTGGGATGTCCCGTGCATGTAGTAGGGCCGGTAGGCGCGGTCTTCGATCAACCCGTCAACGCTGCCCTCCAAGACCTTCAGGTCCACCAACCCCTGCACCAAGACCCGCAGCGCCGCCAGGTGTACGTCGTCAAACAACGCTCCCGGCCTACATTCTTCAAAGCCCTGCCGTTGAGCATCCAGGACTATTTCGTACACTGCCCGCTGCTCGGGAGAATACTTCCCGCTCACCGGCCAGGTCCTGGTGATGTCCGCCGTGTAGTAGTCCACCTCGGCTCCGGCGTCAATCAAGAGCAGGTCGCCATCCTGCAACGCCGCCCGGTTGGTGACGTAGTGCAGGGTGCAGGAGTTGGTCCCCGAGGCAACTATGGAGGGATACCCATTGCGCGGCGAACCCAACCGCCGGAAGGCCGACTCCATCTCCGCCTGCACTTGGTATTCGTACCGGCCCGCGCCGGTGGTCCCCATGGCCGCGTTGAATCCCTCTTGAGTCACGTCGATGGCCCGCTGAAGGTGGGCGATTTCGTCCTCGCCCTTTATCAGCCGCATCCGGTCGATGGCGTGCTTGGGGTCCTGAAGGGTAACTATCGATTTGCCGCCCCGTTGGGCCGCTCCCCGCCGCCGCCGGGTCAAGCCGGAGATTAGCTCGTCCATCTCCGAATCGCTTCCCAGCCCGTAGTAGACCGTCTCCACATCCTCCAGCAGCTTGGGCAGTTCTTCCTTCAGGGTTTCAATGGGGAAGGCCGTGTCGGCCCCGTGTTTCTGGACCGCTCCTTCCACCCCCGCGCGGTAGCCGACCCAAATCTCAAACTGCGGGTCATAGGGCCGCACAAACAGCACATAGGGTTCTTCCGCGCCGGGCCGCAGGACCGCGACGGCTTCCGGCTCGTCGAAACCCGTCAGGTACCAGAAGGACGATTGCTGCCGAAACTCGTGGTCCACGTCGTTGTTGCGGGCCGAGTCTCTCCCGGCTGGAACGATAATCGCCCCGCCGGTTAGTTGTTGGGTCAATTGCTCCCTGCGACGGGCAAAACTGTCAATGGTAGAAGTCATCTCTCAACTCCAGACGGGACGTCTAGCCCCCTACTCCCAACTGGTCCTTAATGTCGCTCAAGACCTGGTCCCGGGTCCGGGTCTGCCACCGGCGCCGGCTCCCGATGGGTTCGTTCTCAATCTCGGAAAAGACCTTCATGGTGACGAAGACCGGCCCCGGCTTGCTGAGAATCTCTTCGATGTTGGTGGAAAAGTCTTCCAGGTTGTCGAAGGCGTAGGTCGATGGGTAACCCGCCCCCTTGGCGATGATGTCGTAGGCCACGTTCTGGGCGTTGGGCACCGGCTGCCCCCCGGTGGTCGCGTAGCACTCGTTGTCCAACACGAAGTGGTAGAGGTTCTCCGGCGCTTTTTCCGCGATGGTTACCAAAGCCCCCAGGTTCATCAAAATGTCCCCTTCCGAGTCGAAGAGCACAATCTTCTCCTCCGGTTGGGCCAGCGCCAGACCCAGGGCAAAGGAAGCGTGGCCCCCCATGGCCGGGTCCCCCAGGGGCAGGTCCTTCTTCTCGTTTTCGCTGACGTTTACCCAGTGGCGTCCGCCCCGTCCGGGGATAACCACAGCGTCCCCCCGCAGCGGCGCAAAAACCTGGAACATATCGGCAGTTTGGAACATTCTTCCCTCTCCAATTTATCGGTCCGGCACCTACACCTGGCCCGATTTAAGCGTTGTCCGTTTCGAGCGGCCCGGAACCGGCGCCTAACGGTTGAAGCCGTGGAACTCGTCACCCACCAGGATTGCTACCGGCCGTTGGGTCCGCTCCGCTTCCGCGAAGGCGACGGAGATTCGTTCGGCGTCGCTGTCGTTTTCCACCAGGTAGTATTGAATGCCAAAAGCGTTCAAGAACCGCTCGGTGTAGGTGGCGGCGGTGTCCGAGTTTACGCCGTGCCTGGTGTAGCCCCGGTACCCCACCATCATCACCACCGGTATGTTCAACCCCAGGGCCCACCCCCGCAGCGAGTCCCCCGACTCCATCATGCCGGTGTTCTGAATCAAAATCACCGGCTTCTTGCCCCCAATGGACAACCCGGCGGCGGTGGAAAAGGCTTGCCCCTCCCGGCTCACCGCTATCAGGTCCAGGGAAGGGTCGTTTTTCATCAACAGGTACAACCAGTTGGTCTCGCTGTCCGGCAGCCAGACCACGTGGCTGACCCCGTTCTTCTTCATCTCGTTTAGCACGGTTTCCGGGTTGAGTTGGGCCTGCTGTTGGGTCATGGATTTGTCCTCCCAAAGCCTGGTTTGACGCTGGCAGGGCTGATTATATCATGGGGCATCCCGGCGGGACCGGCGCCCCGCCCCCGCGTGTTTGTTCCCGTGTTGCGGGGGTGTACAATGGCCCCATGAAGGGGTTCAACCGGCTTCTCCGTCCACCTGGAAGCGCCCGTCCCCGGGGCAAGGCCGCCCTTTGCTTGCTGGCCGTCCTCTTGGCGCTGATGCCGGCCTGGCCTGCCGGCGTGGGGCCCAGCGGAGTCCAGGCCGGGGTTGCCCCGAGCGGCATCAGCGGGGGGGAACTCATTGGCCCCTCTCCTCAGTTTGCCCTGGGTGAAGACGAGGTCATCTGTCTGGGACGCTGGCCCACCGTCATCGGAACGGCGGAAGACGATCTCTTGACCGGCACTCCGGGCCCCGACGTAATTAACGGACGTCAGGGCAACGACATCATCCACGGGTTCGGCGGCGACGACTTCCTCTGCGGCGGTTCCGGCGACGACCAGATTTACGGCGGCGACGGCCGCGACTTCATTCGGGGCTGGTCCGGCGACGATTTCATCAATGCCGGGCCCGGTCACGACACCGTTTTCGCCGACCGGGGCAACGACCACCTGATTGGCGAAGACGGCCGCGACTTCCTCTCCGGCAACATCGGCGACGACATAATTTTCGCCGGTCACGCCGATTTGAGAGACGGTGATATTGATTGGCTCATCGGCAACGATGTGATCCTCGGCGGGTCCGGTGATGACATAATCATCGGCGACCCCGGCGACGACGCTGTCCTCGCCTTTGGGGGCGACGACTTCATCGCCACCGCCGGCGGCAACGACAACATCAGCGGTCACAGCGGCAACGATTATATCGACGCCGGACGGGGAGCCGAAGACGTTTGCCGCGGCGGTTCCGGCTTCGACACCGCGGCCAACTGCGAATTCATTCAAGAAATCGAACGCCGCGGCATGAGCCGCTTTCCCTTCCTACGTTAGCCCAAATTCCCCCATACCTTCAATTGGAAAGGCCGCGCAATGGAACGTGATTTCATTGGTTATGCCAACAACCCGCCCCGGGTAACCTGGCCCAACAACGCCAAAATCGCTGTCTCCGTCGTCGTCAACTATGAGGAAGGCTCGGAACGCTCCCTGCTGGACGGCGACCCCCACCACGAGACCAACAACGAGGTCCCTTCCCCTATACCTCCTGGCCAGAGGGACCTGTTCAACGAGTCATTCTTCGAGTACGGCAGCCGGGTCGGGGTTTGGCGGCTCCTCAATATGTTCGATAAGTACCAAGTCAAGACGACTTTCTACTGCTGCGCCCTCGCCTTGGAGCGAAACCGGGAAGTCGCCCGGGAAATTGTCCGGCGCGGCCATGAGGTCTGCGGTCACGGCTACCGGTGGGAGGAGTACCACCTGCAAACCGAAGCCGAAGAACGGGAGTCCATCGACAAGACTATTGCATCTCTAATGGAGACCACCGGCCAGCGTCCCGTGGGTTGGTTTACCCGCTACGGCCCCAGCGTCAACACCCGCCGGTTGGTGGCCGAAGAGGGCGGTTTCACTTACGACAGCCTGTCCATGAACGACGACCTGCCCTATTTCGCAACCGTCAACCAACGCCCGTGGCTGGTGGTCCCTTATAGCTTCGAGACCAACGACGCCCGCTTCTGGCGGGGCGGCTTGACCAGCGTTAACGCCTTCTACGATTACCTGAAAGCCACCTTCGACACCCTGTACGAAGAGGGGCAAACCCACCCCAAAATGATGTCTGTCGGCCTCCACTGCCGCATCGCGGGACGCCCAGCCCGTTCCAAAGCCGTAGACCAATTTCTGCAATACGCTTCGGAATTTTCGGATGTCTGGTTCGCCCGCCGCGATGAAATCGCCCGCTGGTGGCAGCAGCATTACGGCCCATAGCCATGTTCCGTTGACCTTTCGGCTAAAATTGACGCCAATTTAGACCCCGAGATCCCCAGCCCCAAGGGAGGCAGCCCATGACCACCGCCACCATCGCGGAACCCGCCGTCAAGCGGGTCACCTACCTGGACCCCACCGGCCATGTCTACACCGAGGAACGGCGTATGTCCCGCCGCATTGCCGACGTCCGCGGTTCCGTGGTCGCCTTGCTGGATAACGGCAACGACACCTCCAACTTCTTCTTCCAGGGCCTCTCCCAAATCCTGCAGGAAGAGTATGGGGTCGCCAAGGTAATCCTGGAAACCAAGTTCACCTCCACCAAGCCCGCCGACCCAGACCTAATCAATAGCATGTCCCAGGAAGCCGATTTCATGGTCGCCGGTGTCTGCCTTTGAGGGTCCTGCACGTCGGGCAGTATGCTCGACGGGATTCGGTTCGAGGAGGCCGGCAAGCCCGCCGTGGTCGTCGCCACCGCCAGCTTCGTCCGGCTGGCTAACTCCATCAAAAACTCCTTGAACCTGGAAGACCTGCCCTTGGTGGTGGTGACCCATCCCTTGGGCCAACCCGCCGTCGCCCAGGCCAAGGCCCGGGAAGTGGCCGCCCAAATTGTCCAGTCCGTGGTGGGGTAGAGGCTTAGCCAATGATTAGCGGCAACGCCACCGCCCGTTTGACCGGCCTCGATTCGGTCCAGGGCGCCATCGATACCATTGAGCAGTACTACGAAAACGGCTGGACCGACGGCTTCCCCATCGTGCCGCCCACGGAAGAACTGGTCCTACGCATGGTTGCGGCCAGCGGGCGGGACCCCCTGGAGGTCCTGGGAACCCTGCCTCCCCGCTACGGCGTCGCAACCATCGAGGCCGTCGCCACCAACGCGGTGATGGCCGGCTGCAAACCCGAGTACATGCCCGTGGTGGTCACCGCCGTCGAAGCGCTGCTCGACGAACGCTTCGACCTCCACGGCCTCCAGGCCACCAGCGACCCGGCCGCTCCCATGGTCATCATCAGCGGCCCGGTGGTCCAGCAAATCGGCGTCAACCACGGCGCCAGCCTCTTCGGACCCGGTTTCCGCGCCAACGCCACCATCGGCCGCACCCTGCGTCTGCTGATGATCAACCTGGGCGGCGCCTATCCCGATTCCGGCGATAAGTCTACCCTCGGTTCCCCCGCCAAGTATTCCTACTGCATCGGTGTCGACGTCGACACGCCTTGGGCCGCGGTCCATACCGAGTTCGGGTTTGAACCGGAGGACAGTTGCGTTATGGTCTACGCCGCCGACGCCCCCCGGGGCAACAACCCCGGCGGTTCCGGCAGCATGGAGTTCTCCCTCTGGATCCTGGCCGATTCCATGTCCAACCTGAACCACAACATCATCCACGGCGGCCATGCCGTGGTGGTTATCAGCCCCCTCATCGCCCACCAGCTAAACGAAGAAGGTTGGACCAAGGACGAGGTGAAGTTCTACCTCTACGAACGCGCCCGAGTGCCGGTGGAAAGAGTCCAGCGTTACAAGCAGCTTCGTTACGGCCGCACCCAGGAAGCGGGCAGTCCCTACTATTGGCCCAGTTGGTTGAATGTCGACGAACCCGGAATAACCGTGCCGGCGGTGCGGGACCCCCGCAATTTCCTGGTCCTGGTGGCCGGCGACCCGGGCCGTTCCCGGTCGGCCTACTGCCCGGCCCGCCCCTACAACCCGCCGGTCATTAAGAAGGTGACAATGCCTTAGAGAGTGTTTGAGAAATGGGTTTTCACCCCCATCCTAACCTTCCCCCGTCAAGAGGGAAGGGACTGGGTTCCCGCCTTTGCGGGAATGACGAGTTGGGTGCCGCGCCACGTTTTGAGATAGTCTGTTAATCGCCGCCACCGGGCCGGCTCTCCAACGCCTGGGTTAAACCCGGGACCCCTTCGGCGCCGGTCACCACTTGCAGGGACGCTCCCTGGAAATCTTCTCCCACCGGCTCATGCCGCCCGCCCAGGTGCCGGGCCAGAAACGCTTCCGCCACCGCGAAGAAGGACAAGTTGTTTTCCGGCTTGGCGAACCCGTGCCCCTCATCCGGATAGAGCGCATAGGTCACGGGAATCTCCTTTTCCCGCATCGCCGCCACTATCTGGTCCGATTCCGCCTGCTTCACTCGTGGGTCGTTGGCCCCCTGCCCGATGAGCAGCGGCCTCCTGATTTGGTCGACATAACTCAAGGGAGACCGGCGGGTCAACAGTTCCTTCCCTTCCTCAGTCCGAGGGTCCCCCACCCGGGACGCCCACAGGTCAAGTTGCGGTTGCCAGTAAGCCGGTATCGACTCGATTAACGTCAACAGGTTGGAGGGCCCCACGATGTCCACTCCGCAGGCGAAAACCTCCGGCGTGAAGGTCATCCCCACCAACGTCGCGTATCCTCCGTAACTCCCTCCCATGATGGCAATGCGCTCCGGGTCGGCGATGCCCTCTTGGACCGCCCAGGCCACCGCGTCGATCAGGTCGTCGTGCATCTTCCCGCCCCATTCCAGGTTGGCCGCGTTGATGAACTCCTTGCCGAACCCGGTGGAGCCCCGGAAGTTGACGCTCAACACCGCGTAACCCCGGTCCGCCAGCAGTTGGTGCAGCGAGTTGAAACCCCAGTTGTCCCGGTGCCAGGGCCCGCCGTGGACTAGCAGCACCGTCGGCAGGGGGTGGGCCGGACGGTCTCCTTGGTGTTGGACCGGCAGCGTGAAGTACTCCACCAGCTCCAACCCGTCCCGCGATGTTATCGAAACCGGGTGCATCTTGGCCAAGGGCAGCCCGTTCAACGCTGTCCGGTTGGTGAACAGGAAATCGGCCCGCTTCTCCTCCCGCAGGTAGTGATAGTAATTCACCGGCCCATCGTCCAAAAGGTAGGCCGCAATCCACTGCCGGTCGTCCAACGTCCGGCTGACCACCTCGATTTCCCCATTGGCCACCGTCTTCAGAAACTCCAGGTCTTGGGCCACCGAATCATCCAGCGTCTGCCACTCCTTCCGCAGGTGGGTAAAGGCAACCGCCTGGGGCCGCTGCGTCTCGGGGTGGAACATGGCGTCGCTGACGTCGGCTCTTTGGCTGTCCGCGATGACCTGGTAATCACCCGACTCCAGGTCCACGCTGGCAGCGGCGGAAGTGTCGCGGCCCCGGCTGTCCGCCAGGTAGAGTACGCTTCCAGCCGAATCAATCCCCCACGGGCCGGTGGTCAGCGTATCCTCCATCCCGATGGACAAAAACGGTTCCCAACCGCCGTCATCCTGCCGCCGGAGCAGTTCGCTGCCCCCGTCGGGAGTCATGCGGAG
The DNA here is from genome assembly GCA_965205495.1 of Dehalococcoidia bacterium. GTDB lineage: Bacteria > Chloroflexota > Dehalococcoidia > Lucifugimonadales > UBA3495 > CATOSK01. The sequence continues at coordinate 1,583,786 of CBDBHA010000002.1, read as the reverse complement.
CCCAAACCGGACGTTGAAATCAGCGTCGGTGACAAATCCGGCGAAGCCCGGGTTTTCCAGCGCCAGTACCAGGTCGCCGGTTTCCAGGTTGGCCCGGTAGATGTCATGCAATTGCGGGTCCCGATTGTTGACGGCTGCCAGGACTTCTCCCGGGTGGCGATGGCTCACTTCCTGCACCCGGGCCTGCACTCCCTCGAAGGGGGTCAGGTCCTTGACCTCCCTGGTGCCCAGATCAACGACGTAAATGTGAAAGTCCTCGTCTCCGCCCTGGTCCTGGACGTACAAAAGGTGCCGGTTGGTGTAGGCCCACCAGAAGAAACGGATGCCCCGGTCCGTGTCGCGGGTCACCGGCGCGGCGGCGGCGGGGTCGGAAATTGGCCCGACCCAAACGTTGAACACGCCGTCCACCGGCGCCAGGTACCCCAACAGTTTCCCGTCGGGGCTGAGTTGGGCCGAAGTTCTGTCCGGGTTGCTAAAAAGAGCCCGCCGGCGGATTAGTTCCGGCGGGCCCTGAGTCGGTTGAGTCATGAAACGAACTCTCTTTTATGCCAGTGTCACTAGTCCGCCGGTACCGCCGCTTGCTCGGTCTGGAAGGAAGGCATTACGTCCTTGGCGAACCATTCCAACTGTTCCAGGATTACGCTTTCCGGGCAGCCCATCGGCTGGCCTACGCTGACCCGGTCCAGCCCGGGGTACTTGTCTTCCAGTTCCTGGAGCTGTTCGATGATGAGTTCCGGCGGTCCGCAGAGGAACCCGCCCCGGGCCACCGCGCGCTCAATGTCGGGCAGGCCCGCAGTGGGAGCCAGGCGGGGGTCGCCCATAGCGTCAATCTGCTCTTCGGAAAGGCTTCGGACCAGCCGCAGCGGACCAAACATCTTCAGGTTTTCCTCGTAGTATTTGCCCGCTTCCGCAATGGCTTTTTCCTGGGTGTCCGCCAGGAAGAAGTGGTACCCGATGCTAAGGTTGTCGCCCATTTGGGTTTCTCGGCCGGCCCGCATCTGCGCTTCCTGGTAGGCGGCTATGACATCCTCGATGGCCCCGCCTTCCGCCACGCCGCCGCCGATTATTCCATTGATGCCGTGCTTGGCCATGAAGTCCAGTCCCCGCTGGGTCGCCCCTTGGATGGGCTGCCAGCACTCCACCGGCAAGGTACGGGGCCGGGGCACCAGGGTAATCTCTCCCAGATCGTAACCCCGGTAGGGCACCCGCGGCGGCAGGGTGTAGTTGGGTCCTTGGTGGGAGAAGGACCGTTCGTTGAACGACTTGAAGATGATTTCCACCTGCTCCTCAAACAGGTCCCGGTTGCCCGCCTGGTCCAACAGGGGCGAACCAAAGGTCTCCACCTCCCGGGTGTGATAGCCCCGCCCCACGCCGAAGATTACCCGCCCCTTGGTCAATATGTCCGCCGTGGCGAAGTCCTCCGCCAGCCGCAGCGGATGCCACATTGGGGCGATGTTGAACCCGCACCCAAAGTTGATCCGCTCCGTCAGGTGGGCCAGGTGTACGCTGAGGAGCAAAATATTGGGAATGCACTCATACCCTTCCGGCTGGAAGTGGTGCTCAGCCATCCAGAAGGTGTCGTAACCCGTACGGTCCATCAACTGGGCGATGGCCAGGGACTTGTCGAAGGCGGAGGCCAGGTGCTCGTCGGAAAAGGAACGGTCGTTGACCGGAACTCCACCGTATCCCAGGTTGTCCATGTCGACGTGGCCGGCGAAAAGGCTGTCAAACTTGGTAATCATTGTCATACCTCCCAGGCTTGCTCTTGTCCGTCGCGTCCCATTCTATGCCCTGTCGCAAGGGTGTCAACCATAGTCCCCCATTGCCCCGGTTAGGCGTATAATACTAAGGAATTTCACCCAACGATTGGTCCGAGCCGGCCCCAAAACTCGCGGCGCTATTGAATCGGGCTGGTCCGGAGGCTTAGGAGACGCGCTCTACCCATGCTTGAAGGCGGTATTTATCCCTATCTGATCCCCTGCGCCCGCATAATCGCGGGGTTCAGTGTTGGCGTCATGCTCGGCATCTGCGGAGGCTGGGCCGGCATCACGTTCAACCACATGGTTGGCTTCCCCTGGTCCCTGGAGATACACCGCAACATCTATATCATCGGAATCGGATTGGGTGGCGGCCTGGGAGCCTACGTCGGCTGGGTCACCATCAGCGTCCGTTGGTATCTCATCGCCGGCACCATCACCCTGGCCCTCCTGGGCGGTATCCTGGGCGCCTACCTGGGTCTGCAATACGGCGAAGCCGTCGACCCCAGCTATCTGGGCCGGCGCTACACCATCGACAACATGATGCACTGGGGAGCCGCCGTCGGCGGGATCACCGTCGCCTCCGCCCTGGGCCTCTACCATTACGTGCGGAACGTGGGCCGGTAGTTTTACCTGACGGTTACCCTGGGCCCTTCGAGCCAACGCAGTTTTTGGGGCGGCCCCGCTGGGTTTTCCCGGCTAGAGCCGCCTCAATCTGGGGAGCAGTGCCGCCATTGCCAGCGCCACCGCCGCCAACGCGGCTCCATTGACCAGCATGGCTATCCGGGAGTCGGTCCACTGTGCCAGGTATCCCAGTTGCAGTTGCCCCACCGGAGCCACTCCTATCCCCACGATCCATGACCCCATGGCCCGCCCCCGTTGCTCGTTGCTCACGCTCAATTGCAACAGGCTCTGGTGCAGCACATCGGTCACCGACGCCATGGCGTTGATGAAGGTTACGAAGACCACCGCCATCCAGAAGGTCACCGACTGCCCCAGCAGGACTTCACCCAGGCCGAACAACGCCAGGGTAACCAAAAGCAGCAGCCCCGGGCGCCGAAGCTGACCCGCCATGGCCAGGGCAATGACCCCCACCGCCCCTCCCAGGTACCGGAACGCCGTCACCACGCTCAATCCCACCGCCCCTATCCCCAACACTTCCTTGGCCAATATGGGCAATATCACCTGGTGGGAGAAACCAAATGCTTCGGCGGCGGCGGTGGAAATCATCAGGCAGAGCATGACCCGGTTGGTCTTCAATGCCCGTACGTAGTTCATGATGTTTTCGGCAATCGGCTCCCGTTCCGCCGGCGCGGACGCCCCCACTTGCCGCAGCCAGAAAATCGCCACCGAACCCAGAAAATACCCGGCGCTCATCCCCAGAAATGAAAACTGCGGCCCGGCCCACGCTATTAGCGGCCCCGCCGCCAGCGCCCCGGCAATCTGCCCCAACCGTTGGGCCAAGCTGATGGCCGCGATTCCGTTCACCGCCCCGCCCGGCCCCACCACGTCGTATACGTAGACCTGCCGCGCCACCATGTAAAAGGCGTGCACGGTTCCCAGGAAAAAGGTGAACGACATTAACGCCCAAACCGTCAGGGCGTCGGCGAACAACAGCAAGGCAATCGCCAGGGAGGCAAGGGTTTTGCCCCAGCTCGCCAACCCAATGATCACCCGCCGGTCCACCCGGTCGGTTATCGGCCCCGCCGCCAGCCCCACGATCAGGTTGGGCGCCGACCGTACCGCGAAGATGGCCCCCACCATCCCCCCGGACCCAGTCATGTCGTACACCAGCCACCCCAAAACCACCTGCTGCATCCCGTGGCCCAACTGGTTGGAAAACGTGGAAGCCCACAGCACCCGCAGGGCCGTATAACGGAAAGGCTCCACCAGCCGGGCGTAATACGATTGGACGCCCCGGGCGGTGGGTCGGTCTGGCTGGTCGGCGGTGGTCATGAAATCGGCTACTTTCCCTGGTGGAGGTCCCGGAACAGAGGCAGGGCGAGTCTACCACAAAGGCGGCTGGGAGATTCCTTCCTTTGTCCTTCCGCAGCCCTGGGGGAACAGATGGTGATGGCCGGAGGCAGAGCCTTTTCATTACCATGAAGATAACCCGTTACGGAGGGTTCCAGCGTGACTTTATTTTCATTCTTCATACGTGGCCTCGGGAAGGCCATCCGAAATTCCGATCACCCCCACCTGTCATTCCGAACCGTAGGGAGGAATCTAAAGTCCACCGCGGCCAGCCCGTTTGCCCGCGGATTCGTCATCGCAACATCCCCACAAAGACAATGAAAAGGAAAAGACAATGAAAAGGCTGTGCAGGTTCTTTTAATTGTCCAGATAGAGGCCGGTTGGTGGTGTCGGGCAAGTTGGCATCCCGGCGGTAATTGCGGCGTAGCTTGAATCTGGGGTTGGGGATTGTGTTGGGCAGGGAGTTCAGACCCCTCGCTACGCTCGGGGTGACCCTTCGACGGGCTCAGGGCGAACGGAGGAGGGGTGGGGAACAATTAAAAGGCCCCGGAGGCCCTGGGCCGGGGGTTGAAACCTGTAGGCAATTCTGTCAAGATGGGCACATGAGAATCGGCGCGTTCCAGATAGATGAGCCCGTACCGGAGTTGAAAGACCCCCACGTCTTCGCTATGGTGCGCCCCTGGGTGGACGTGGGCAGCGTGGGTACCCTGACCCTCACCCGCTTGGAGCATTTCTTGGGTTCCAAGGAATTGGGCCGCTTGGTACGCCCGGGCAACTACTTCGACTTTACCCGCTACCGCCCCACCATGCGGTTGGTTCAAGGGCAACGCGAAGTTACCGTCCCGAACAGCCATATCCGCTTCTCCACCTCTGAAACCGGCCCGGACTACCTGTTTCTCCACCTCCTGGAACCCCACGCCAACAGCGAGGAATACACCGACTCGATCCTGGAAGTGATTAAGCACTTCTCGGTCAAACGTTACTGCCGCGTGGGAGCAATGTACGACGCCGTTCCCCATACCCGGCCCTTGTTGGTCACCGGGACACTTGGCGACGTTCCCCAGATCAAAGAAGTAGCCAACTTCAAGCTGCGCCGCAGCACCTACCAGGGCCCCACCACCATCATGAACCTGGTTTCCGAAGGCATCGACAAGATGGAAATCGAGACCATCAACTTCATGGTGCATCTCCCCCAGTACCTCCAGTTGGAAGAAGACTATACCGGCGCCTCCCGCATGATCGAGGTTCTCTCTTCGGTCTACGCTAACATCCCAGGCGACTTGGCCCCGGTGCGCCGTGGGCAACGCCAGTACCGGGAGTTAAGTTCCGCTGTCGAGAAGAATTCCGAGCTTAAACAGCTCATCCAACAGATGGAAGCCTACTACGACGCGCAGCTCGACTCCGAGGACAACAAACCCGAGGAGGAGCCCGTCGCCTCCGTAGACCTATCCCCGGAAATTGAACAGTTCCTCAGCGAACTGGGCCAACGGATGGACGCCGAGGAGTAATCCCCTCGCCATCTCCGGTGCCTGGTTCCCCTTCAAAATTTCCTCGCGCTGACCCCTTGCGCCCGCTGGTGTGTCCCCGTCCTGCGTTCATGGCGGGCTCCGCCTAACCATCCCCCCGCTAGCCCCGTTGTGTTAATATATCCTGGATATAACCCCCCCACGAATGATCACTAGGAGGATGTTTAAGAATGGCATCAATGATTGACGGAGAGTCTTACTTGGGCAAGGTGCTGGTGCGCCGGCTGTCCCAGGGCGGCGAAGTAACGGTCTACTGCTGGCCCCTGCGCTGCCTCAAGAGCAAAATGGGCGGCCCCACCTTCGGCGTCGACGTCAACCGGGAAGAGATTATCCGCTTCGACCCCCACGGCCCCCGCGGCCATTGGCACAAGGGCGGCTACGACAAATTGGGCGCCGGCGGTTCCCACACGGAATTCCCCGACGGAATGGAAGACATCCAAGAGCAGGTTTCCTGGTCACTGTCCCAGATTAAGGACAACGCCCAGCAGTTCCTGTCCGAGGCTGGCCACGGCGAAGCCGCTACCAAGATGGACCCGGAAATGGTCCAGGGCGCTATCGACGCCATCGTTGCCCACCTCGCTGAACAGGGCGACCTCCGCTCCGACGCCATCGAAAAGGAACTAATCGCCCCCGGCATGTAACTCAAACCTCAGCTTGGTTAACCATCGGCCGTCCCCGTCCAGGGGACGGCCTTTTTTGTTGGCCTCCGGCGTCCCCACAGATTCGTTAGCCGCCCCGCCCGGGGGTGCCCGTCAGATTTTCGCGGGAAGCGAGCCCTTGGGCGGTCGGGCGTGGACCTTTTCGTCGTCGTTGGGGGGTGATTGCGACGACTAATCCAGGGGCCAACGGGTTGGGGGAGATGGATTTTAGATTCCTCCCTGCGGTCGGAATGACAGGAGGGAGGGTCGGAATGTCCTCCGCGAAATTCTGATGGGCACCCCCGCCCGATGGCTACATGACCGGGTTGGTTTTCCGGCGTCCCAACCCTATAGTGGCCCGGTGTCCCTGAAAAACTTGCACCCCGAATTGAAGCTCGGACTTGTGCTTGCGGTTGCCGCCGCGCTGCTAACCTTCGCCGCCCCTGGTCCCCTGGCAGCGTCATTGGCGGTTCGGCAGTTAGACCCGTACGCCGAGTCCCATGGCTGGCTGTTATTGGTGGCAAGCATCGGCGGTCTCGCGGTAGTGGCTGCCGTGTTCTGGGTGGACCGTAAACCTCCCCATACCATGATGGCTGCCGGCGCGGTAGTTGCGGCCCTTGGCCTGGCCGCCGCCGCCTTATCCAAAAGCCTCGCTTTCGCGGTTCTGGGCACGTTCGTCGCCGGTTTTGGTGGGGCCGCCGTCGGCTCCCTGATCTTCTACTCCATAGCGGTAAAGGGCGCGACCCGCTACCGGGGCAGGTTGATCGGTGCCCTGGTGATGTTTTTCACCATGCGTCTGAACATTACGCAAGTCGCGAACTGGACGTCAGCCCCATCTACGTTGGCATTGTCGATCAGCGTTGCCGCCAGTTTAATCGGGGCAGCGGTCCTGCTCTCCCTGCTGCCCAGGATGTTCGCCGGTCCCAACCAGGACGGTCCGACCCTCAAGGAAACACTGGTCCAGCCAACCTTCCGGCGCAACGCGGCCTGGTTGACTGCGGCCTTCTTGGTCTCCACCATGACAACCGCTGTGGCCGGGTTCAATCTACCCGCCCTGGTTGACAGCTTGTTTTCCTTTAGGGATTATGACCGTTTCCAGGCCCTCAATCTGCCTCCCCTCGCCGGGGTTTGTGCCTTCTTTTGGGGCGTTGCCGCCGATATCTATCCCCCGCGCCGCCTGTTCCTGTTTTCCGCTCTGGCGCTTTTTCCTACGATAGCCTCCCTCTGGGCTTTCGTGGGGTTGCCCGCTTTGGTCTTTTGGCAATTTGGGTTCTGGATCGTTCAAGGTGGCCTAATTTGCCTGCCGTGGGTGCTAATGGCCGAGTTGGTGACGCCCCGACACTTTGCCAAAGTCGCGTTGGTAATCGCCTTCCTCGGCGGGACGCTGGGCGGCACACTGGGCGGGGCAATCGGTCCTATTATGAGGTTCTACTTTGACTTTGTTTGGGGCGACGGCGTTGTTTTAGTCTTCATTCTGGCCCTGGCCTCCGCCCTGACCGCCGTAGCCATTCTTGCGCCCAAACCCCAGGCCGCCGGCATCAAGGCATGTAGCAATTGACACAACAAGGCCGTCCCTCTTAAGAGACGGCCTGTTCCTCCGGATTAACATAACGCCGCGCGTTGTTTACCCCCTAGCCGGTACCCTCCGTAGGCCCATCGGCAACGGCGGACTCAACAACGCCGGTCGCCGTTTGGCTCCCCCGTTCCCGCTGCCGCCGCCTCCGACGGAGGAAGAACCAAATCCCAGCCACAACTATCCACAGCGGGCTGAATATCAGCACCCAGATCAAACCGATGAACAGCCCCTGCACCACCACCGAGAACGCCCGTATCGCGTTCTTAAACGCCCTCCCCACCTCCAACCCGCCAACAATCAACCCCGGTTCTTCCAGCACCTCCACCACAATCTCGGCCGATTCCCGAATCTCCCCCACCTCGGAATCGCCGATGATGGTCAACCGCGCCCGGTAAGGACGCCGCCGAAAGTCCTGGTAGGCGTGGGTCGCTGTCGCCCTTGTTGTCCCGGCGTCCAGGACTCCCCCTATGGGCGCGGCGCCGTCCCCCGGATCCCACTCGAAACGCACGTTGGTCAAGCTTTCCGGCCTGGTGAACGACCCGGAAAACCTGACCGCTTCTCCCTGCCGGACGGTCCGGTGGTCCCCCGCAAATACCTCTACCTTGGGGACCTCCAACGCCGTAACGGTCAGCGTGTCCTCTCCCACCGCAATCCCGGTTTCCCCCGTCCCGCGAATGTCCACCGAGACGATATACGGAGAGTCCTTGGGGTCCGGGTATTGGTGGTGCACGGTAGCCGTCCACCGTTGTCCCGGTTCCTGCCCCGGCGCGGTCCGGTCCACCGTTACCGTTTCCGAACCATCGCCAAAGTCCCAGGTTGCCCGGAATTGGTCAATGCCCTCCGGAGGCCGGAAGGTGGCCCGGAACCGGGCCGGCTCCTCCGCGGAAATAACCTGGTCCTCGCCCGCGTCCACCGCCATCATCCCTTCCGCCAGCGTCAAGTTGACCGTCACCAATGAAAAAGCGGAGGTCTCCTTGAGAAAGGTGATCCGCCCCTGCAAACGCTCGATGTTCTCCTGGACCGCGCTGAGTTCCTGCTGAATCCGCAGCGCGTCCTCTACCTTGTCGGCCCGCTCCAGGATGCCCACCAACGCCGTCTCCGTCCGCCGTTCGTTGACCAAACGCGAATGCAAGTCCACGTATTCGTCAGTCACGTCCTGGCTGGTGATTACCTCCGAAACCACCCTCCGGGCCGCCTCCCGCATCTGCTGCACCACCGCCGCCAGTTGCTGCGATGGCACCCGAATGCTGATGGAGCCGGAATGCTGGTGGTCCCGCTGGCTGGAGACCACCCATCCCCCGCTGCTGGCCGCCACCCCCGCGATCCGGTCTATAGATGCCTGGATTTGGTCCACCACCAGGGTCATAGTGGCCGTGTGTATGATTATCCGCTCTCGGGCCGCCGCTTGAGATTGCACTTGGCTAAGCCCGGCCGATTCCACAGGGGACTCTTCAACCGCAGCGGACGCCTGCGCCACCGGTGTGGGTATGGGTTGCGCCGGCGCCGCCATTGCCACCTCCACCATCGCGGTGTCCGCGCTGTCCGTTGTTGACTCAAACCCCTGGAAGGCAGGCATGGCGGCGGAGCCACAACCTATACCCGCCAACAAAAATGGCGCGGCGAAAACCATAACAATGAGGCAGGTGGTTCTTCGTTGGGAAAGGCCCATCATTATCCTCGGAGGCCGGTTCCAGCGGCGGACATTTCCGCCCCGTTCCCGGTATAGTAACATGGGCTTAAAGGCGTCGGGAGATTGGTTGGAAGGGTAAAAGGGGGCGAAAGAATTGGTGGCAACGACTGGGCTCGAACCAGTGACCTAGCGCTTATGAAGCGCCCGCTCTGCCGCTGAGCTACGTTGCCACCTGGAGCGGGCCGGCCAGCCGCCAGGCCCTGCTCTAACTCTATTATCCTACGGGTTGCCCAAACCCGGTGTCAATTGACGGTTTCCCTAGCTAAAACCCGATTTCCGCGACCTAATCAGGCCGGCCAAATGGAACAACAACCAACTTCACAACAAGCGGAACTGCTCCGGCGCCAATTGACCCAACTCGCCGCTTCCCTCCGCCCCTTTCCCGCCTTCTGGGGCATGACCACCATCCAAGCGGTGGAACTGGACCCCCCCGGTCCAGGCTGGGCCGACCGAGGCTGTGTAGTTGTCACGCCCCAAGGAGAAATCTGTCTATTGGACCTTATCGGTATCCCCGGCGCTCCAGGCTTGGCCGACCAGGATCACGTTGAAGAATTCCAGGAACTGGACTTGCCGCCGGAGGAATACGCGGCCTACGCTCGCGCCGCCATTGCTGTCTTGACCGCCGAGCTGGACCGGCGGGGTTAACGCCTGTTCAGGGACTATTCCAGGTCCAGGTCCCCGCTCTGCCCGCCCCGCTTCCGCGCCAACCGGATGTCCCCAATCCGCATCCCCCGGTCCACCGCCTTGCACATGTCGTAAATGGTCAACCCCGCCACTGAAACCGCGGTCAGGGCCTCCATCTCCACCCCCGTCTTGCCCGAAGTCCGGGCCGTGGCCGTGATTACCACAGAACTGCTGCTTTCCTCCAGCTCCAGGTCAACGTCCACTTTGTTCAGGGGCAGCGGGTGGCATAGCGGAATCAACTGCGATGTGATTTTCGCCCCCATGATTCCCGCTAGCTGGGCGATGGTTAGAACGTCGCCCTTCTTCATCAACCCCTCCCGGATCAGCTGCAGCGTTTCCGGCTGCATCGACACCCGCCCTCGGGCCACCGCCTCCCGGTCCGTCACCGGCTTGGCCCCAACGTCAACCATGGCCACCCTGCCCTGGCTGTCCAGGTGGGTAAGACTCTCGGCGGGTTTCGACTCTGGGATGGTCATCGCGCGCTCCTTTTTGACCGGTTCGCGGGCTTGGGTCCCCTCTTGGCAGCGGCGGGCCGCCGGCCTTGGGATCCCCTTCCGTGGGGCCCCCGGGCCGCCCCAGGTCTGGCCGGATTGGGCCGGTTCCTGGTCTGAAACAGGCCCGCTTCCATGTTGGCTACCCGTTCCGCAATGTCTTTGCCCGGTTCCCGCCGCCCCTGCCGCACCCAACGCCAGTGCAATCCCCCCAGGGCCTGCCGCCGGTCCACCCGTTCCCACAAGTCCTGGTTGGCGTTGCGCGCCTCCCCCTTGGTCATGGCGTTAAAAACGTGCATACTGCCCGTGTGGACGACGATTTGCTGCCCCTTTGGGGCGGCTTCCAATCCCTGAATGATGGCCGTCAGTTCCATGCGGTCGCCGGTGGTGGACCGGTCATTGCCCGAAACAATCCTCCGCTGGCCGTCCTGGAATACGACCGCCGCCCAACCGCCCCGGCCCCGCCGTGCCTGGCAGACCCCTTGGACGAAGATTTCTACTTGTTGCGGTTGTAGGTTGTTCACCTGCAATCGGGTTTGGCGGGTTGCTTACCCTGCCGCCGCTCATCCCCCAATCTGGTACATCTCCACCTTGCGGGCTTGGTTCTCTTCCGGCGCCAGTTCCGCCCGCTCCTCCGAGTACCGGTCGGTGCGCTGCCCCCAGATCCGGCCAATCACGTCGGCCAGGTCCTCATCGGTGGCCCCGCTCCGCAGGTGGTCCCGCAGGCTCACCCCGTTGGCCCCGAACAAACAGGTGTAGATTCTTCCGTCGGTCGACAGCCGCGCCCGGGTGCAACTGCCGCAGAAAGGTTGGCTCACCGACGCTATGACGCCAATCTCCCCTTGGCCGTCCCGGTACCGGTACCGGTTGGCAACCTCCCCCGGGTAGTTGGGGTCCAACGCTTCCAGCGGCATTTCCCGGTCGATACGGTCGATTATCTCCGCCGCCGTCACCACGTGGTCCCACTTCCAACCGTTCAGGTTCCCCACGTCCATGTACTCGATGAACCGGACAATGTGCCCCGTCCCTTGGAAATGCCGGGCCAGGTCCACGATGGTGTGGTCGTTGACCCCCTTCTGGACGACGGCGTTGATTTTTAAGGGGGCCAACCCCACCTCGGCGGCCTTCTCAATGCCTTCCATTACCCGCTGGGTGGTGAACCCACGCCCGTTCATCGCTTGGAATATCTCGTCGTCCAGCGTGTCCAGGCTTACCGTTATCCGCTTCAACCCCGCGTCCTTCAACCGCTGGGCCTGCTGGGCCAACAGGTACCCGTTGGTGGTCAGGGTAATGTCGAGGTCCGGGTCAATTTCCGCCAATAGCCCGATGAGCAGGTGCAAGTCCATCCGCAGCAACGGCTCCCCGCCGGTTATCCGCAGCTTGTCCACACCCATGCCGGCGAAGACCCTGGACAGCCGCTCAATCTCCTCGAAAGAGAGAATCTCCTCTTTGGGCAGGAATTTGTACCCCTCGCCAAAAATCTCGGCGGGCATACAGTACGGGCAACGGAAGTTGCACCGGTCAGTGACCGAAATCCGCAGGTCCTTCAGGGAGCGTCCTAACTTGTCTAATATCATTGCGTTGGCGAAATCCCGCCCTTGCTTCTAAGTTCTAGCGTTTCCGGGTCAACCGGGCCAAAATCGCGCCGGCCTTCCGGGTCGCGTCCGAGCGGTGGCTGATGGCGTTTTTTTCCGTCAAAGACAGTTGGGCCATCGTCCGGCCGTATGAGGGCAGGTAGAAGACCGGATCGAACCCAAACCCTTCCAACCCCGCCGGTTTATATTTTATCATCCCGGCCACCGACCCAACCACCGCCCCGATTCTCCCCTCCGGACCGCTGATTGCCATAACGCAGATGAACCGCGCCGTCCGCTTCTCCCACGGGGTTTTCTCCAAATTATGCAGCAGCAGTTGCACCCTTTCTTCAAAGTTGGCGCACTGCTCTCCCCCGTAACGGGCCGTGTAAATCCCCGGCTGCCGCCCCAGCGCGTCCACCTCTAAACCCGAGTCGTCGGACAACGTCAACAGACCGCTTAACCGGGAATAGGTGTCCGCCTTCAACCAGGCGTTTTCCTCAAAGGTCTTCCCGATCTCCTCAACGTCATCCTCAATTCTCACGTCCCCCAGGGAAAGCAACTCCACCGGCAGGTCCTTCAGCAGGTCGCCGTATTCGGTAACCTTGCCCCGGTTGTGGGTGGCGATGACCAGTTGCAAGTACGCCACGCTTTAAACCACCCCCCGGTCGGTCAACTCCGCCAACTCCTTTTCCCCCAGTCCCAGCCAGGACCCGTACACTTCCCGGTTGTGCTCCCCCAGCCTCGGCCCGGCGTGTTCCACCGATCCGGGAGTTCCGCTCATCTTCGGCGCGACTCCCACCATCCGCGTCCGGCCCAACTCCGGGTCCTCTATTTCCAAGATGTCGCCCCGCTCCAGGTAGTGGGGGTCCTCCACAATCTGCTTTACGTTGTATACCGGCCCCACCACGCCGCCCGAAGGCACCAACTCCTCCATAACCTGCGCCGCCGGCCGCTTTTCCAACCAGCCCTGCAACTCGTCGTTCAGCGCGTCTTTGTTTTCCAACCGCGCCGCGTTGTCGGCGAACCTGGGGTCCTCCAGCAATTCGTTGACCCCCATGGCCCGCGCCAGGGCTTCCCAGGTGCTTTGCGAGGTGGCCGACAGCCCCAGCCATTGCCCGTCCTCCGTGTGAAACAGGCTGCGGGGGGCGGCGTCCGGAAAGTCGTTGCCAACCCGCTCCCGCACCGTCCCCAAGAGGTCGTACATGGTGATGTGGGGGATGCACAGGCGGAACAGCGGCTCGAACAGGCTTACGTCAACGACTTGCCCTTTCCCCTCACCTCCGTTGGCTTGGGCCAGCACGGCCCGGTGGTACAGCGCCATCATCCCCGACATGGCCCCGAAGACTCCCGCAATTTCGTCGGCCAACGGTATGGGCGGCAGCACCGGCGGCGTGTCGGGAAACCCGGTCATCCCAATGTACCCGCTCATGCACTCGGCGATTGTCCCAAACCCGGGCCGGTCCTTGTAGGGTCCGCTCTGGCCGAACCCGGAATACCTTACCATGACCAGCTTGGGGTTGATTTGGTGCAGTTCCTCCGGCCCCAACCCCCACCGTTCCATGGTCCCGGGCCGGAACCCTTCAATCAGCAGGTCGGCTTGCTCCGCCATCGCGGCCAACAACTTCTGCCCTTCCGGGTTCCCCAGGTTCAACGTAACCGATTTCTTGTTGCGGGAATGCACCTTCCACCACAGCGAGACCCCGTTGTAAAACGGCCCCCAGTTCCGCAGCGGGTCGCCGCTCCCCGGCCGTTCCACCTTGACGACCTCAGCCCCGAAATCCGCCATCAAGCTGCTGGCCGTCCCGCCGGCTACGATGACCGACAGGTCCAAAACTTTGAGTCCTTGCAACGGTCCCCGGTTGGAGCCGCCAACAGGTGAGTTCATGCCCATCACTCGAGGAATTCCCGCCTTGCCATGGATCCATTCTAGCCCCGCCCCACCGTCTTGACCATCCCCGCGCCAAGACTTTGTGCGTTTTTTCACTATCGGGTTTATCCGTCCCTATGTTATAATCGCCCCGCATTCCGACTGAAGCGAAATTAGGCTGATGCTTGAAGACTACTTCCGGCAGTACGGACTTATAGCCATCTTCACCATATTGGCCATTTTGGTCCCAACCGGCATGTTGCTCATTTCTCAAATGGCCGCCCGCGTCGGTCTGCGCCCTCAAAACCCTACCCCCGTAAAGCTGGAAACCTACGAGTGCGGCGTCGAGACCATCGGCGGACGCTGGAACCAGTTCAACTTCCGCTACTATATGTTCGCCATCCTCTTCGTTATCTTCGATATCGAGGTGGTGTTCCTCTATCCCTGGGCCACCAAATTCCTCCGCCTTGAGCTCTTCGCTCTCATCGAAATGGCCGTTTTCGTCGCAATACTCCTGGTGGGGTGGGCCTACGCCTGGAACAAGCGCGACCTGGAATGGAGGAGCTAAACAACATGGTGGAGTTGCCCAACGACACTGGCCCCCTCCAGTCCCGCACCTGGGACATCGACCGCTCCGAAGGCCAGTCGGTCAACGAGCTTATCTCGGTCTCTGCCGACCCCATTGAAATCCCCTCCATCGAGGTGCCCGACGATCTCAAGGGCAACCTGGTTGTAACCTCCATCGACGCCCTGGTCAACTGGGGCCGCAAGTCCGCCCTGTGGCCCGTAGCTTTCGGCCTGGCCTGCTGCGCCTTCGAGATGATGGCCACCGCCATGGGCCGCTTCGACATAGCCCGCTTCGGCATGGAGGCGTTCCGCGCTTCCCCCCGCCAGGCCGACCTGATGATTGTCGCCGGCACCGTTACCTGGAAGATGGCCGTCCCCATCAAGCGAATCTACGACCAGATGGCCGACCCCAAATGGGTAATCTCAATGGGAGTCTGCGCCACCAGCGGCGGCCCCTACTACGGCTCCTACAGCGTGGTCCCCGGAGTTGACCACATCATCCCCGTCGACGTTTACGTCCCGGGCTGTCCGCCCCGCCCCGACGCCCTGCTCTACGGCATCATGGAACTCCACGAGAAAATCAAGCAGGAGCGGCACCTCCAAAAGCAACGGGAGGCCTTCCTCAACTGATGACCGTAACGGCCCTTTCCGGCAGCCAATTGGCCGAGCGGATGGCCCAATTCGCCCCCGGCGCGGTGGTGGAAACCGCCCAGGACGCCGTCTTTGTCGCACCCGGAGCCTTCGGCCAAATCGCCGCCTCCGCCAAGGACGACCCGGTTCTCGACTTCCAGTTTCTCAATTCCATCAGCGCCATCGATTTTATCGAACACTTCCAGGTGGTCTACCACCTGACCTCCCTGCAAAAACAGCACACCGGTATCTTCAAGGTCCGGCTTTACGGCCGCGAAGAACCGTCCCTTCCCTCCGTTTTCAACGTCTGGCGCGGCGCTGACTTCCAGGAACGCGAAATCTGGGACCTCATGGGTATCCGGTTTGAAGGACACCCCAATCTGAAACGCATCATGCTCTGGGAGGGCTTTGAAGGCCACCCCCTGCGCAAAGACTTCCTATAACCGGCTACGGACGACCGACGCCAACTATGACCATCCGCACCGAGCCAATGACCGTCAACGTGGGGCCGCAGCACCCCAGCACCCACGGCGTATTCCGTCTCCGCATCACCTTCGACGGCGAGGAAATCCTGGAGGTCGAACCCGTCCTCGGTTACCTCCATCGGGGCACCGAAAAGCTGGCCGAGGAACGCAACTACGTCCAAATCGTTACCCTCACCGACCGCTTGGACTATACCTCTTCCATGATCAACAACCAGGCCTACTGCCTCGCGGTCGAAAAGCTCCTCGGCGTGGAGCCGCCCCCCCGGGGCAAGTACCTCCGCACCCTGGTCGCCGAACTGCAGCGCATCGCCAGCCACCTGGTTGCCGTGGGCTTCTTCATCCAGGAATTGGGGGCATTGGGCACCCCCCTCATGTACACTTTCCGCAGCCGAGAACGCATCCTCGACCTGTTCGAGATGCTCTGCGGCGCCCGTATCACCGTCAGCTACATGCGCCCCGGTGGGGTGTTCGCCGATACCCCCAGCGACTTCTGGCCGGCCCTGGACCGGTTCATCCAGGACTTCGCCGGCGAGTTCGAAGAGCTGGAACAACTCCTTCTGGAAAACGAAATCCTGCTGGTCCGCACCCGGGGCGTTAGCCCCCTGCCCCAGGAAATCGCCATCAACTCCTCGGTTTCCGGTCCGGTCCTCCGCGCCAGCGGCGTTAACTGGGACTGGCGCAAGATGGACCCCTACGACGCCTACGACAAGGTCGAGTTCGACGTCCCCATTGGCTCCCATTCCGACAACTACGACCGGTTCTGGGTCCGAATGCAGGAGGTCCACCAAAGCCTCCGCATCATCAACCAATGCGTGGCGCAGATCGAGCCCGGCCCCGTCCGCTTGGAAGAGCTTCCGCTGGTCCTCCGCCCTCCCGCCGGCGCCGAAGCCTACGGGCGGGTTGAAGCTTCCAAGGGAGAGCTGGGGTTCTACCTGGTCAGCGACGGCGGAATCTCCCCCTACCGCTGCAAAATACGCTCCCCTTCCCTAATCAATCTCACCGTCACCGAGCATCTCCTGGTGGGTTGGAAGCTGGCCGACATGATTGTGTCCCTGGGCAGCGTCGACATCAACATGGGTGAGGTCGACCGGTGAACTGCCAACTGGCCGGCGAAAGCGTCCTTTTCCAAAACGCCCTTTTCCGGGTCATCTACGACCTGGTGGGGGTCATAGCCCCCTGTTGGGTGGCCTACCTGGTCTCCGGCCTGGTTATCATGCTGATTCTGGTCAACGCCGTCCTTCTCGGGGCAGCCATCGTCACCTGGCTGGAACGGCGGCTGCTGGGCCGCCTGCAAAACCGCATCGGTCCCAACCGCTGGGGTCCCTTCGGCGTGCTCCAACCCATCGCCGACCTGGTCAAGTTGCTGACCAAGGAAGACCTGGTCCCCGCCGGCGCCGACCGCGTCGTTTTCAACCTGGTCCCCCTGGCTATGATGGCCCCCCTGTTGGTGATGACCGCCGTTATCCCCTTCAACAAAAACACCGCCCTCGCCGACCTCAACGTCGGCGTCCTGTTTATCCTCGCCGTAAGCTCCCTCAGCACCGTGGCCGTCTTCATGGCCGGCTGGTCTTCCAATAACCGCTACGCTCTCTTCGGCGCCGCGCGGGCGGTGGCCGTTCTCATCAGCTACGAAATCCCGGTGGTCCTGTCCCTCTTGGGCGTGGTCATGATCGCCGGTTCCATGTCCCTGGGCGGCATCGTTCAGGCCCAGGTAATCCCCTTCCTGCTGGTCCAGCCCCTGGCCGCCTTCGTGTTCCTGGCCGGAATGTCCGCCGAACTGAACCGCACCCCCTTTGACGTCGCCGAAGCCGAGTCCGAGATTATCGCCGGTTATCACACCGAATACAGCGGCATAAAATTCGCCTTGATTTTCGCCGCTGAGACCGGCGCAATGATCGTCGTATCCGCTGTCATCGCCACCCTTTTCCTCGGCGGCTGGAGCGGCCCCTTCGCCAGCTTCCTGGGCTGGCTCTGGTTTCTCATCAAGATATTCCTGGTAATCTTCGTGTTCATTTGGATACGCGCCACCTACCCCCGCCTCCGCGTCGACCAAATAATGGCTGTATCCTGGAAGTTCCTGTTGCCCCTCAGTTTAATTAACCTGGCCGTTACCACGGTGGAAGTTTTCCTCCTGCGCGGCGCCGACGGGTTGAGCGCCCTCGATCTCTGGATCATGGCGGCCATCAACATCCCCCTGGCCCTGGTCTGCATCGCCCTCTTTGGCAACCTGGTCCGCCAGCGTACCGCGGTCCACTCCAGCCGCGTTTCTTCCCCCGCCATACCCGACGTTTCCACGGTCGAGGTGACATAAAATGTACGGTCTAGCTATGGCCAAGGGCCTCCTGGTCACCCTTAAAAACATGACCAAAAAGCCCTTCACCGTCCAATACCCGGAGGAACGGGTCAAACAGCACCCCCGTTTTCGCGGTGAAGAGTTCGTCTGGTATGAGGAACGCTGCACCGGCTGCGCGTCCTGCGCGAAATTCTGCCCCCTGGGAATCATTAAAATTGTCACCAGCCCCAGCGGCTCGGCCCCCAAGCAGGGCGATAAGTACAACCTGGAAGTTTTCGACATCGATATCCAACGCTGCATGTTCTGCGGGCTCTGCGTCGAAGCCTGCCCCTACGACTGCCTCTACATGGGCAGCGGGTTTGAACAGGGAAAATATTCCCGCAAGGATATGGTCATCACCGTCGACCAGTTGCGGAAAGCCGATAAGCACCCCAGCACCTTCTTCCGCCCCCAACTTGAGGCCAACGGTTACGACCCCCGGGGAGGCCGCCCCCTGGACTGGCGCGAAGTTGGCCGCGAGTCCTGGCGGTGGCACCAGCGGGAAAAGGCCGGTATGCGGCTGGAAAACACACCCGAACCCGCCGCCCCCAACCCCGAGGAGACCGCCTAAGTGCTGTTCCAAGACGTTGCTTTCTGGGTCATTGCCGTGGTCGCCGTCGCCGCTTCCGTCGGCGTGGTGGTCGTCCGCGACCTCTTCCGGTCCGCCCTGCTCCTGGCCCTGGTGTTTGTCGCCGTGGCCGGGTTCTTTGTCTTGCTGAGCGCCGAGTTCCTGGCCGTGGTCCAGGTGCTCATCTACGTCGGCGCCATCTCCATCCTTTTTATCTTCGCCGTCATGCTCACCCAGGACGTGCGCCGGGGCAACCTTCCCAACCGGCTGCAAGTTCCCGCCGTGGTCTTGCCCGTCCTCCTCTTCGCCGCCATGGCGTTCACCATCCTCGCCACCGACTGGCCCCAGATTCCCCCATCCCAGCAGGGCTTGGCCAACCTGGTCCAGACTCAGTCGGTAAGCATCGTTGGCCCGGAGACCCTCCAGCAGGCCGGAGTATCCGGAGCCGCCCAACAACAGGCGGTCCAAACCGCCGGTTTGGCCGACTTGCTCCTGGGAGACTTCGTGCTCCCCTTCGAGATGGTCTCGGTGCTGCTGCTGGCCGCCCTCATCGGCGCGCTGGCCTTGGCCCGGGGACGGCAGGGAGCCTAAGCATGTCGCTGGACTCCATGCTCATTGTTGCCGCCCTGCTTTTCTGCGTCGGACTTTACGGCGCCCTGGCCCGCAGCAACGTCATCGCCGTCCTCATGTCCATTGAGCTGATGTTCAACGGCGTCAACCTCACCTTTGTCGCCCTGGCCCGCTACGTCGCTCCCGCCGGGCTCCAGGACAACATCGCCGCGGTTCTCACCGGACAGATTTTCGCGGTATTCGTAATCACCGTTGCCGCCGCCGAGATCGCCCTGGGTCTGGGCATCGTCTTCGCCATGTACCGCAGCAACGGCACCGTCGACCTTACCGAAGCGGCCCAACTGAGGAACTGATGTGGGTCGAGTTTAAACGCGCCGCCAATTTGATGATGGCTGAAATGTGGAAAGAGGTCCTGGAGGGCGAGGGGCTTCCCACCCGCATCCTCCCCGAAGGCGACATCCGCGATTGGTCGGAATATGTTCCCTTCCGGGTGTACGTCCCCAAGGGCCGGGAACACGTCGCCGAAGAGATTCTGAGGAAGCTTTGATGCTCGGCGAAGGTCTGGTCTGGGCAATCTTCCTCCTACCCTTGGCGTCCTTTGTTATTATTTCGTTAATAATCCGTCCCTTCCTGAACCGCTACGCCATCCTTAGCGGCCTGCTTCTCATCCTCTGTCTGGCCGTCTCCTTCCTTCTTTCCATCTACGTCCTCTATCAACACAACCAGGGCGCGGCCCTGGAGTTTCAACCCCACCGCTGGCTGGACTTGGGCCACGCGGCCATCGACTTGGGCCTCCTGATGGACCCGGTGACCAATGTCATGTTGGTGGTGGTCACCGGCGTCAGTCTCATGGTCCAGATTTATTCCCTGGGCTACAT
Organism: Dehalococcoidia bacterium; assembly: GCA_965205495.1. Lineage (GTDB taxonomy): Bacteria > Chloroflexota > Dehalococcoidia > Lucifugimonadales > UBA3495 > CATOSK01. Next base: position 1,563,976 of record CBDBHA010000002.1, on the reverse strand, counting down.
GCGGGGCGACCCAAGTTTCTCCCGCTATTTTGCCTATATGTCCCTGTTCAGCGCCTCCATGCTCGGTTTGGTCCTTGCCAGCAATATCGTCCAACTCTACGCCTTCTGGGAACTGGTGGGCATTTCCTCCTATCTCCTTATCGGCTTCTGGCACCACCGCCCGGCGGCAGCGGCGGCGGCCAAGAAGGCTTTTATCGTGACCCGCATCGGTGACGTCGGGTTCCTCATCGCCATCATCTACCTCTTCGCCCAGGCCGGCGATTTCGCCGCCGCGGGTCTTAATGCCCTCTACATCCCCGACATCTGGTTGGCCGCCCAACCTCTGGCGGCCGGCGGCGCCGGAATCCTCGGCGGTGTCGCCCTCCTCTGGGTCTGCCTGGGAATCTTCGCCGGAGCCGCTGGCAAGTCCGGTCAATTCCCCCTCCATACCTGGCTCCCCGACGCCATGGAAGGCCCCACCCCGGTTAGCGCCCTGATTCACGCCGCCACCATGGTTGCCGCCGGCGTTTTCTTGGTCGCCCGATTCTTTCCGGTCTTCCAGGAGTCCCAGCAGGCCCTGATGGTGGTTGCCCTTATCGGCGCCTTCACCGCCCTCTTCGCTGCCACCATGGGCTTGGTGATGAACGACATTAAGCGCGTCCTGGCCTACTCCACCGTCAGCCAGCTTGGTTACATGATGGCGGCGCTGGGCGTTGGCGCCTTCGGAGCGGCCCTCTTCCATCTGTTCACCCACGCCTTCTTCAAAGCCCTGCTGTTCCTGGGCTCCGGCAGCGTCAACCACGCCACCGGCACCTTCAACATGCGCTACATGGGCGGCCTGGCCCGGTATATGCCCCTGACCTACGCCGTGACCCTTATCGGCGCTCTCAGCCTGGTGGGGGTTGCCCCCTTCGCCGGTTTCTGGAGCAAGGACGAAATCCTGGCCGGCGCCTTCTTCGGCGGCGGCCTCCTGCCTCCCCAAATCAGCATGGTGGTGTTCGCCATGCTTGCCGCCGCCGTCCTCTTAACGGCCCTCTATACCTTCCGCATGATTATCCTCACCTTCCACGGACACTTCCGTGGCGGTGGGGCTCACGAAATTGCCGACGCCCAACTGGCCCGCGCACCAGGCCCCCAGTCCGTCGACGACCAGGTCCACCTGGGCGAGTCCCCCGCCGTCATGCTCGCCCCCATGCTGTTCCTGGCCTTCGCCGCCGTGGTGGCGGGGTACCTGGTCAATCCCCAGTGGGTGGAAAGCTTCCTGCTCATCCCCAAGCACTGGATTACCGAGTATTTTTCCCACCCCTTGCACCTGGAAGTCCCCAGTTTCGACCTGCGAATGGCGGCAATTTCCAACGTCCTGGCCGCCGTCGGCATCCTGCTGGCCGTGCTGCTTTACCTGTTCCGCCGCCGCCCTTCCGCCGCCCCCCGCCCCGACCCGTTGGAGAAAGGCGGACCAATCCACGCCCTCTTGTCCCAAAAGTATTACCTCGATGCCCTCTACGACGACCTGGTGGTCCGCCGTTGGTTTTACGCCATCCTGGTGGCCGTGGTCGATAATCTGGACCGCATCTTGGACGACTTCGTGGACTTGCTCGGCGGCGCGACCCGCAATGCGGGTCAGGTGATTGCCCTGTTCCAGACCGGCCAGGTCCAGTTTTACGGCGCCGTCGTCGTCTTGGGCAGCATCGTTATCCTGGCGGCTTATCTGATTCTCGGAGCCGGGGGCTAACGCAGCATGGTGTTGACCGGTTTCTCCGGCCTCCTTACCGCCATCGTGTTCCTCCCAGCCTTGGGGGGGCTGGTTATTCTTTTGCTCGTTCGCGGCGACCGCAATATCCGCTGGTGCGCCGCCGCGGTCGCTTTGGCCGACTTGGTCGTGGCCGTCGTGGCCTTCCTGGCCTTCGACCGCTCTCCCGATGCCGCCCGTTTCCAGCTCATCGACCGGCTCTACTGGATAAACTCGGACACCGTCCACGCCTCTTTCTTCTTGGGCGTTGACGGCCTCAGCCTCCCCTTGGTCCTTCTGACCGGCCTCCTCGGTTTCTGCGCCGTCCTGGCTTCCTGGCACATCGGTTTCCGTCTCAAGGAGTACTTCTTCTGGCTCCTCCTCCTTCAAACCGCCGTCATGGGCGTTTTCACATCCCTCGACCTGCTCCTCTTCTTCCTTTTCTGGGAGTTGGAGTTGGTCCCCATGTACCTGCTCATCGCCACCTGGGGAACGGGCCGCAAAGAGTACTCGGCCATGAAGTTCCTCATTTTTACCATTCTCGGCGGCGCTTCCATGCTCGTCGCCATCGTCGGCGTGTTTATGACCCCGGGCGTAGGCACCTTCGATATGACCCAACTACTTCAACCCGGCTCCATGCTTTCCACCGGCGGAGTCGTTATTCCCTTGGCGGTCCTCTTCTGGCTGTTCTTCGCCGCTTTCGCCATCAAGCTTCCCTCTTGGCCGGTCCATACCTGGCTCCCCGACGCCCACACCGACGCCCCAACCGCCGCCAGCGTCATGCTGGCCGGAGTAATGCTCAAAATGGGCGGCTACGGCCTGCTCCGCATCAACGTCGGCCTCTTCCCCCAGCAGGCCCAGCTTTTCGCCTGGGTCCTGATGACCCTGGGTGTTATCAGCGTCCTCTACGGCGCGGTGGTCACCATCCGCCAGACCGACTTGAAGCGTCTCATTGCCTACTCCAGCGTCAGCCACATGGGGCTGGTGTTGGTGGGCATCGCCTCCGTTGGCGTCCTGACCGGCGAAGTGACCACCACCGGCCTCAGCGGAGCCTCCATGCAGCTCTTCACTCACGGCACCATCACCGGCCTCCTGTTCCTGGGCGTCGGCCTCATCTACGAGCGCACCCACACCCGCCACATCCCCGATTTGGGCGGACTCGCCAACCGGATGCCCCTGGTCACCGCCGCCTTCTTGATCGCCGGTTTCGCTTCCCTGGGCCTCCCCGGCTTAAGTGGCTTCGTGTCCGAAATACTGGTGTTCTTCGGCGCTTTTGCCGCCTTTTCCTGGCCCACCGTCCTCGCCGTCTTGGGCATCATCCTGGCCGCCGGTTACATCCTCTGGATGGTCCAACGCACCATGTTTGGCCCCCGCCGCGAACAGTTCGATCAGTTGCCCGACGCCAATTTCGTCGAGGCCCTGCCCTTGGCCCTGATGGTCATTGCCATTGTCGTGGTGGGTGTTTACCCCGCCGTCCTGACCGATGTCTTCCAACTTGGCCTGGAACCCATCGTCGCAACGATGAACGCCATCAACCCGCCAGCGCTGGTTGGGCGGTAGGCGTAACGGTCTATGACACTGCACGACCTCTACCTCATTTCTCCCCCATTGGCCTTGGGCGTCTTGGGAATCCTGGTTATCCTGCTGGACCTCTGCGTGTCCCGCAAAGCCCTGGTGCAAGCCCTGGCCATCATCGGCCTGGCCGCTCCCGTGGCCCTGGGTTGGCTCCAGTTCAACCACCTTCAAACCTCCGGCGCAGAAAACCTGGTCCCCGCCGCCAGCGTACTGGCCGGCACCCTGGCCGTGGACCAATTCTCCCTGTTCTTCGGCCTTTTGGTGGTCATCGCCGCCGCCGTGGTCTTCCTGTCCGCCACCGACTACCTGGAGCGCATCGACCGCCACCAGGGCGAATTCTTCGGCCTGATACTCCTCTCCGCCACCGGCATGACCCTGCTGGTCGGCGCCCAGGAGTTAATCACCATCTACATCGCCCTGGAGCTGACTTCCCTGCCCCTGGCCGCCTTGGGGGCCTTCTTGCTCACCTCCCAGTCCAGCGAGGCGGGCATGAAATTCCTCATCATCGGCGCCATCAGTTCGGCGGTCATGCTCTACGGCATGGCCCTGATTTTCGGCGCTTCCGGCAGCACCTCCCTGGCCGGCATCGCCGCTGCCGCCGCCGGTCCCGCGGGCTCCGCCTTCCCCTTTGGCGGCTATGCCATGCTGCTGGGCGTCGCGCTGGTGGTGGTTGGCTTCGGCTTCAAGCTCTCCGCCGTGCCTTTCCAGATGTGGGTCCCCGATGTCTACCAGGGCGCCCCAACGCCGGTGGTGGCCTTCCTCTCCGTCGCCAGCAAAGCCGCCGCCTTCGGCCTGGTCCTCCGTTTCTTCTATTCCGGTTTCCCGGAAGCCGGCCTGGAATGGGGCATCCTGCTGGCCGTCATCGCCGCCGCTTCAATGACCATCGGTAACCTCGTAGCCATCGCCCAGTCCAACATCAAGCGGCTCCTGGGTTACAGCACCATCGCCCACGCCGGTTACATCCTCATCGGCGCCGCTGCTGTCGCCCAGGACCCCAGCGGCCCAGGCTTCGCGGGCATCGGCCCCAGCAGCGTCCTCTTCTACCTGGGGGCCTACACCGCCGCCAACCTCACCGCCTTCGCTGCCGTTACCGTCATCGGCAGCCGTATCGACAGCGACCAAATCGACGACTACGCCGGCATGGTCCGCCGTTCCCCCTTCCTGGCCGTAACCCTGGCCCTGGCCCTCATCGCCCTCATCGGCGTCCCCCCCACCAGCATCTTCATCGCCAAGATTTACGTATTCACCGCCGCCGTCAACAGCGGGCTCCTCTGGCTGGTGGTCCTCGGGGTCATCAACAGCGTGGTGTCCGCCTACTACTACCTCCGCGTCCTGCGGGTCATGTTCCTTCAGGAACCACCCTCCCCGGACCCGGTCCCCTCTTCAGTTGCCTCCAAGGTGGCGCTGACCGTCGTTGGCGCGGCGGTTATCTGGCTGGGCGTGGCCCCCGGGCTGGCCCTCAACGCTGCCGAATCCGCTGTGGCCCTGCTGGTGGGCGGGTCTTTCCGGTGACCCTCGCCCGCCGGCGAAACTGCCCCGATGCAGGATTTTCCCGTTAATGTTTGATTCACTCCGTTCCAGGTGCTAGACTTCGCATGTTTTGCCGCAGCCACGGCCATTCCAAGCATCCTGGCCGGCCCAAAATTAGCAGGGTCAACCGACGATGAAGACCATCGGCATAATCTATAACGCCCGCATTCCGGAAGCCCTTGACCTCAGCAGCGCCATTGTCCAGGAGCTGTCTCTGTCGCAGGATAGCTGGATTTCCCCCGCCGAAAACCTGGATGTCCTGCGGGAGCGCGTTCCGGAAACCGACCTGGTAATCACCGCCGGCGGGGACGGCACCATCCTCCGCGCCGTACGGCTTACCGCCCCCTGCGGGATACCAATGGTGGGCATCAACATGGGCCGCCTGGGGTTTATGACCGAACTTCAAGTCCACGACGCCCTGGAACGGCTGCCCATCTATCTCGGCGGTGGCTGCCGCGTCGAAGAACACAACATGGTCCAGGCCCGCCTTTATAAGGGCAGCAACGGCGCCAGCCAGGTCCTGGGCCCCTACCCCGCTTTGAACGACGTGGTCCTGGGCCGTGGCTCCGTTTCCCGCGTCGTAACCATCCGCACCGTGGTCGACGGCGCCGACGTAGCCTCTCTCCGTGCCGATGGCATCATCCTGGCCACCGCCACCGGCAGCACCGGCTACGCCCTAGCCGTCGGCGGGCCGATCCTCGACCCTCTTTCCGATTCCCTCGTTTTGAAACCCATCGCCGCCCACGTCGGACTCTCCGCTGCCCTGGTTCTCTCCCCCTCCGCCAGAATAGGCTTCCACCTTGAAGGCGCCCAGGAAGCCATCCTTAGCATCGACGGCTTCGAGGACTTGGAACTTCTCCCCGGGGAATGGGTCGAAATCGAGCAAAGCCCCCTCAAGGCCAAGTTCTTCCGCTTCAACCCCCCTAACCATTTCTATTCCACCATCACCCGCCGCCTCGGGTTCAGTATCCGAGGCCAGGGAGGCCCCGACCGTGCCTGAAGAACCCTTGGGCGAGACCACCCTGGAGACCCAAACCGTCTACCAGGGCAAGATTCTCAACCTCCGGGTCGATACCGTCCGCCTCGCCAGCGGCCGCGTCGCCACTCGTGAGGTCGCCGAACATTCCGACTCCGTCTGCATCGTCCCCATCGACGCCGACGGCAACGTTGTCATGGTACGCCAGTTCCGCACCCCCACAGGCCGCGTTCTCCTGGAGCTTCCCGCCGGTGGCGTGGAAGCCGGCGAGGTGTCCGAAGAAACGGTCCAGCGCGAGCTTCAAGAGGAGACCGGTTACCGGGCCGAAACCCTGCGCCACCTGGCCGGCTTTTGGCTGGCCCCCGGCTGGTGCGACGAGTACATGCACGCCTACCTGGCCACCGGCCTGATTCCTTCCAAACTGGCCGCCGACGACGACGAGGAAATCGAGGTGGAAAGGGTATCCCTTCCCCAGGCCCTCGACCTGATCGCTTCCGGCGAAATCAACGACGCCAAGAGCATCGCCGGGCTGTTGCTGGCCCAGCGCATTTTGGGAGATAATTGACCCCGGCCTTTTTGTTAACAAATCCCGGTCCCAAGAAAAGGGGAAACTAGAGGAGATAATGCTGGAGCACGATGTATTGGTCGTGGGCGCCGGCCTGGCGGGCATGAGAGCCGCCATCGCCGCCCGGGCCGGCGGCGCCAACACCGCCATTATCAGCAAGGTCCACCCGGTCCGCAGCCACTCCAACGCCGCCCAGGGTGGCATTAACGCTGCGTTAACCGACCGTGGCGACGAGTGGGAAGACCACGCCTACGATACCATCAAGGGCAGCGACTTCCTCGGCGACCAGGACGCCATCGAGGTAATGTGCCGCTCCGCCGGACAGTCCCTCATCGACATGGAACACATGGGCGTTACCTTCAACCGCGACGACGAAGGACGCCTGGGCACCCGCGCCTTCGGCGGTCAACGCCGGGCCCGCACCTTCTTCGTCGGCGACTTCACCGGCCAGGCCCTGCTCCACGTCATGTTCGAGCAGCTTATCAAGTCCGGCGTCCAACGCTACGAGGAATGGTTCGTCACCTCCCTGATCATGGAGGACGGCCAGGCCGCCGGGGTCATGGCCCTGGAACTCCGCACCGGCCAGCTTCACGCCATCCGGGCCAAGGCCGTCATCTTCTGCACCGGCGGCTGCGGACGCCTTTTCGAGCCTAGCACCAACGCCCTCATCGTCACCGGCGACGGCATGGCCCTGGCCTACAACGCCGGCGCCCGCCTGATGGATATGGAAATGGTCCAGTACCACCCCACCACCATCGCCGGCAACGGCGTCCTCCTCTCCGAAGCCGCTCGGGGCGAGGGTGCTTACCTCCGCGATAAAGACGGCAACCGCTTCATGGAAAGGTACGCTCCCAACATGATGGAGTTGGCCTCCCGCGACGTGGTTTCCCGCGCCGCGCAGACCGAGATTAACGCCGGCAACGGCATTGACGGTTGCGTCATGTTGGACTGCACCCACCTGGGCGAACGCCTCATCATGGAAAAGCTGTCTCAAATCCGCGAATTGGGCATCGACCTCACCGGACGGGACATGATCCGCGAACCCGTCCCCATCCGCCCTGGAATGCACTACATCATGGGCGGTATCAAGACCGACATCGACGGCCAGACCAATATCCCCGGCATCTACGCCGCCGGTGAGTGCGCCAACGTCAGCGTCCATGGCGGCAATCGCCTGGGCGCCAACTCCCTTTTGGATACCATAGTTTTTGGAGAACGCTCCGGCACCCACGCCGCCGCCAACACTTCCGGCTTGCCATTCATCGACTTCAGCGAGCAGGACGCGGTCTCCGGCGAACAACGCCGCATCCAGGATATCCTCGACCGCCCCGACACCGGCGACCGCTGGGGCCGCATCCGTCAGGAAATGGGCGAGTCCATGAACCGCAACGTCGCCGTCTTCCGCACCAAGGAAGGCGTCGAAGAGACCATCGAGGAACTGCAAGACCTTAAGGGCCGCTACGCCACCGTCCCGGTCCACAACAAGGGCAAGGTCTTCAACACCGACCTGGTCTTCGCCCTGGAACTCGGCTTCATGCTGGACTGCGCCGAAGCCATCGCCGTCAGCGCCCTGGAACGCCGCGAAAGCCGAGGCGCCCAGTTCCGCACCGACTACCCCGCCCGTGACGACGACAATTGGCTCAAACATATCGTGGTGACCCAGGGCGAGGTCGGCCCCGAACTGTCCGAACTGCCCGTCACCATCACCAAGTGGACTCCCGAGGAGAGGAAATACTAACCGATGGACGTAACCGTTAAAGTAAAACGCTACGACCCCGATGCCCACCCATCCGGACCATACTGGCAGGAATACCCCATCTCCGTCGACGACAACGCCACCGTCTTGGACTGCCTCATACAAATTCGGGAAGACGTCGACGGCACACTCAGCCTCCGTTGCTCCTGCCGCAGCTCCATCTGCGGCTCCTGCGCCATGCGTATCAACGGCCATGCCGGCTTGGGTTGCAAGACCAAGGCCTCCCAGTCCATGGACGAGAACGGCGTTATCGTCGTCGAACCCACCGGGGTGATGGAGTCCCTCAAAGACCTCGTGGTGGACTTCGACCTTTTCTGGAAGAAAATCGAGCAGGTGGAGCCCTACCTCAAGCCCGAAGGCGCGGAGCCCGAGGCCGAGTACATCGCCTCCAACGAGTCCATGCTCCACCTCTCCGGCGTCACTGCCTGTATCATGTGCGGGGCCTGCGTTTCCGACTGCACCGTCCTGGAAGTGGACCCCACTTTCCTGGGACCCGCCGCCCTGGCCAAGGCCTACCGCTTTACCGCCGACCCTCGTGACGGCGACCAAAACGGCGTCTCCCGCGACCGCCTGTCAGTCTTGGGAGACCCCTCGGGAATGTGGGACTGCACCCGCTGCAATGAGTGCGTCCAGGTCTGCCCCAAGGGCGTCGCTCCCATGGACCGTATCATGGCCCTGCGCGAACAGGCCATCGAGGTGGGCTTCGACAAGAACAACGGCGCCCGCCACGCCGAGGCCTTCACCGAGTCCGTCGGCCACAGCGGCCGCTTGGATGAGCTGCGCCTCCCGGTCCGCTCCGTCGGCATGACCAACGTGCCCGCCCTGCTCAGTTACGTGCCGGTGGGTTGGCGCGCCCTCACCCACGGCAAAATGCCCCCCCTGATTCACAAGAACGTGGAAGACGTGGACACCATCCGCCGCTTGTTCCGCAAGTTGGACCAGTCCTAACCCTTCCCGGCGCTAGGTCAACCCAGAAAATTCCCGGAGGCTATGTTGAAGTACGCTTTCTATCCCGGGTGCGTCTCCCAGGGAGGAGCCCCCGAACTCTACCCCGCCGCCAAGATGATCTGCGAACGGTTGGAAATCGAACTGGACGAAATCCACGCCTGGACTTGCTGCGGCGCGGGCGTAATGCAGGAAAAGAACCAACTCTTTGGCGATACCCTCAACGCCCGCACCTTGGCCAAGGCCGAACAGCAGGGCCTCACGATAATGACCATCTGCTCCACCTGCCAGGGCGTCGTCAGCCAGGCCAACAAGCGGATGAAGGACGACCCGGAATACCTGGCCCAAATTAACTCCCATCTGGCCGAAGAGGGTCTGGAGTACAAGGGCACCGCCGAGATTAAGCACCTGCTCTGGATACTCATTGAAGACTACGGCCTGGAAAACCTCCTGCCCCACGTCACCCGCTCCCTGGGCAATCTCCGCATCGCCCCCTTCTACGGCTGCTACATCGTCCGCCCTACCGAAGCCCTGGGCATCGAAGAACACCCGGAGCGGCAGACCTCCCTGGAAACCTTGATTCAAACCCTGGGAGCCACCGCCGTCGACTTCGAGGGCAAGACCCGCTGCTGCGGCTTCCCCATCCTCACCATCAACGAGAAGAACTCCATGGCCATGGTCGGCAAGCACACCGGCGACGCCAAGGACCTGGGCGCCGACGCAATGGTCACCCCCTGCCCCCTCTGCCACCTTAACCTCGACGGCTTCCAGCCCAAGGCCGCCAAGCAGGCCCAGCGTGATATCGGCCTGCCTATCCTCCACCTGCCCCAGCTCATCGGCCTGGCCATGGGTATCTCGCCCTCCGACCTGGGCCTCAAGAAGCACATCGTCAACACCTCCCCCCTGGAACTGAAGCTGGGCGCGCCGCGCTAAAGCAAAAGACCCTGGGCATATTCGCCCAGGGTCCCCATTCAGTCAACCCGAAGCGGTGATTTAAGACGCCAACTCCGCCGCCACCGCCTCAAACGCCGCGATGGTCTCCGCCACGGCCTCTTCACCGTGGGCCAACGACGGGTAATACTTCTGAGGCCAACTCTTCAGTATCCCCCGCTTGAGCAGACCGGCGTTGAACCGGCCCAACATCCCCCCGTCCTCCGCCAGGCTGTCCCGGTAGTTCTTCACCGGCTGATCGCAGAAGTAAACGTCGAAAATGGTGTCGTCCCCCACGCTCTGCACCGCGATCCCATGCTTGCGGCAGCTCGCCGCCAACGCTTCCCGTACCCGCTTGCCGGTGGCCCGCAGCCGCTCGTAAGCCCCGTCTTTCCGCAGCTCGGCCAGCGTGGCCAGTCCGGCGGCGCAGGCCACCGGATTCCCGTTCAGCGTCCCAATCTGGTTGACGTAATCATCCGACGCCGCCAGGTTCTGGTCGTAGACCGACATAATGTCCGCCCGTCCCAATACCCCCGCCAACGGGTATCCTCCTCCCATAATCTTCCCCACCGTGCAGAGGTCCGGCGCCACTCCGTAGGTCTCCTGGGCGCCCCCGTAGCTCAACCGGAACGCCGTCACCACTTCGTCGAATATCAGCGGCACGCCGTACCGGGCCGTAACCTCCCGAAGCCCTGCCAAAAACCCCGGCTCCGGCGCCAAAACCCGCTGCAACGGCTCGACGATCACCGCCGCCAACTCTTGGTGGTGGGTTTCCATGATGGCCGTGGTGGTCTCCAGGTCGTTGAACGGCGCCACCAACATCAGCTCTTGCAGCGCCTTGGGTATCCCCCCGCTGTTGGGCGCCGCTTTCGGGTATTCCAGCGACGCCGGCGGCGTGACGCTCATCAACGCATAATCGCTGGTGCCGTGAAACCCGCCTTCAAATTTCAGCACTTTCTCCCGGCCGGTGAAAGCCCGGCAAATCCGCATCGCCTGAAAGCAAGCGTCGGTCCCGCTGGTCGTAAACCGCACCTTCTCGGCGCAGGGAATGGCCTTGACCAATTCCTCGGCCAACAGCACCGCGCTCTCGTTGGTGGTGAAAAATGTGCTCCCCTGGGCGACGGCTTCGGTAACCGCCTCAGTCACTGCGGGATGGGCGTGACCCAAAATCATGGGCCCCGACCCCATCAGCCAGTCGACGTAACGGTTCCCCGCCACGTCCCAGAGGTGCGCCCCTCGGCCTTCCTTGGCCAAAAAGCGCAGTTCCGGCGGGAAGTTAATATTCCCCCCGGTGCCGCCGGGCAGGTATTGGTTGGCCTTTTCCAGCAGTTGCCGTTCCCGGGCGTTGGAGTCTGTCATCGGAAGTCGCCTCGAAGCTGAGATTTTCCAGGTACCCGGTACTACGGCCGGTTACTCGGCCTTGGCTTGGCGCATCACGTTCACCAGTTCTTGTACGCTGGCGGCCGAACGGTTCAACGCCGCCTGCTCGTCGTCGGTCAGCTTTATCTCAATGACCTGTTCCAACCCGTTGGCTCCCAGCTTGACCGGCACTCCGACGCACAGCCCGTTGATGCCGTACTCGCCTTCCAGGTAGGCGCAGGCGGGCAAAATCCGCTTTTTGTCCAGCAGCACGGCCTCCACCATCTGGGTGATCGACGCCGACGGCGCATAGTAGGCGCTGCCCTGTTTCAGCAGCGCGACAATCTCTCCGCCGCCCTGCCGCGCCCGCTCCACCAACGCTTGAATCTGGTCTTCGTCCAACAGTTCGCTGATGGGGATGCCCCCCACCGTCGTATACCGCACCAAGGGCACCATGTCGTCGCCGTGCCCGCCCAAAACGTAGGCCTGCACGTCTTCCACCGATACGTCCAACTCCTGGGCGATAAACGTCCGGAACCGCGCTGTGTCCAACACTCCGGCCATTCCAAACACCCGGTGGCGCGGGAAGCCGCTGCTCTCGTAGACGTTCTGCACCATGGCGTCCAGCGGATTCGTTACGGCAATAATGATGGTGTCCGGCGAATACTTGACCACTTCTTCGGTCACCGCCGAGGTAATCTTCATGTTGGTCAGCAACAGGTCGTCCCGGCTCATCCCCGGCCGTCGGGCAATTCCCGCCGTTATCACCACCAGGTCCGAATTGGCGCTCTCTTCATAGCCGTTGCTGCCAATGATGCTGGCGTCCGAGGCGACCACCGGCCCCGACTCCAGCATGTCCAGTGCTTTCCCTTGCGGCAGGTCCTCTACCACGTCCACCAACACCACGTCGGCATAGCCCAATTGGTGGATTCTCTGGGCGGTGGTAGCTCCAACATTGCCGGCTCCAACTATGGTTACCTTACTGCGCATTTGGTTAGTGCTCCTCTGTTTATTTGGTCTGGCTTGGCGGCCTGCCTAGTATATGAAAACAATGCACGGCGGTATCCCTTGTACTCGTTCAGTACGTATGAGACCGGGACTGGCACAGTTCTTTTTGAATGTTAGGCAGCGCATGTGAATACCGGTCTAGGGTGATGGCGGCACTGCCTGGGGGTTGATTTCCGCTTTCACGGTAATTGTCTTAGAGCTTGTGTTCAAAGTGTCGAAATCTGGCGAGCTGAAGTAGGAACGCCAAATTTCCCGATTTGATAAGTTGGAGGCATGAATAGGGAATCATATCCAAGCGACCTTACCGATGCCCAATGGGAGGAACTAGCCCCTTTGATTCCGCCAGCCAGGCGAGGAGGCCATCCCCGCACCGTCAACATGCGCGAGGTCATAAACGGCATATTGTACGTGCTGCGTAGTGGCTGCACTTGGCGCATGATGCCCCATGATCTGCCTCCTTGGAGTACCCCGTGGGGATACTTTCGCCGGTGGAGAAAAGACGGCACTTGGGAAGGTATCCATGATACTTTGCGTCCCAAAGTGCGGGAGTTGGAAGGGAGAGAGCCGACGCCCTCAGCAGCCATCATCGACAGCCAGAGTGTGAAGACCACCGAAAAAGGGGGCCTCGTGGCTATGACGCTGGTAAGAAGGTGAAGGGCCGCAAGCGTCACATTGTGGTTGACACCATGGGGTTGCTGCTGGCCGTGGTGGTGCATCCGGCGGACATTCAAGACCGGGACGGGGCTAAGCTGGTGTTGAGCAAGCTTCTGGGACGATTCCCCAGGCTCCACTTGATTTGGGCCGATGGCGCCTATGCCGGACAATTGGTGAATTGGGCTTTCGCCTTGGGAGGCTGGCTGGTTGAGGTGGTCAGGCGTGCCAAGAACAGCCACAGCTTTGAGGTGTTGCCTCGTCGGTGGGTTGTAGAGCGCACCCTTGGCTGGCTGGGCCGAAACAGGAGACTCAGCAAAGACTACGAGGAACTGCCGGAAACTTCTGAGGCTTGGGTTTATATAGCTATGATTCATCTCATGCTCAAAAGGCTCATGCCCGCTTGATTCTACTTTAAACACAGGCTCTTAAAAGCGTCACAAAGCCCCGCGTAACGGCAAGCTAAACGGATCGTTCCCCTTGATGATACGGGTTGAGGGGAAACGGCTCTCAGTCCCCAAACGCTCAGATGCCTAAACCGGCCGGCTGAAGACCACGCCTCAGCCGGCCGGTGTGTTGCTAGATTGCATCCACGATCGCATTCAGAGTGGCGCTGGGGCGCATAACTTTGGCGGTCATCTCGTCACTGGGGATGTAATAGCCACCGATATCCACCGGCTGTCCCTGAGCTTCGTTCAACTCTTGGACGATTTTCTCCTCGTTGTCCGCCATCTTCTGGGCCACCCCTTTGAAGCGGGCTTGGAACTCGGCGTCCTGGGTCTGGTTGGCCAGCGCCTGCGCCCAATAAAGCGCGAGGTAGAAATGACTGCCCCGGGTGTCCAGCTCGTTTACCCGGCGCGATGGGGCCCGGCGTTGTTCCAAGTGCTCGCCAATCGCCTGGTCCAGGGTATCGGCCAAAACTTGGGCCCTGTCGTTCTTGAACACCTGGGCGCAATGCTCAAAGGACGCGACGAGGGCGCAGAATTCACCCAGGGAATCCCACCGCAAATGGTTCTCCTGCAGGACCTGCTGCACGTGCCTGGGGGCCGACCCGCCAGCGCCGGTTTCAAACATCCCTCCGCCTTGGAGCAGGGGGACGACCGACAGCATCTTGGCGCTGGTTCCCAACTCCAGGATGGGGAAGAGGTCGGTCAAATAGTCGCGCAACACGTTGCCGGTCACGGAAATGGTGTCTTGGCCGACTCGGCTCCGCGCAATCGTGAACTTCATCGCATCGATGGGAGCCATGGTCCGAATATCCAGCCCGGTCGTGTCATGGGTGGGCAGATATTGGTCCACCTTTTCGATCAGCTCCGCGTCGTGAGCCCGGCTCGGGTCCAGCCAGAAGATTGCCGGCGTTCCGGTGATTCTTGCCCGATTGACTCCCAGCATCACCCAGTCTTGAATTGCCGCGTCTTTGGTCTGGCACATCCGGAAGATGTCGCCTTCCTCAACGCTCTGTTCCATCAGGGTGGCTCCCGATGCGTCCACGACCCGAATCGTCCCGTTGCCGGGTGCCGTAAAGGTCTTGTCGTGAGACCCATACTCTTCGGCCGCTTGGGCCATCAGCCCGACGTTGGCCACACTACCGATGGTGGACGGGTCAAATGCGCCGTTCTCCTGGCAGTCCTCTATAGCCGTCTGGTATAGAGTCGAGTAAGAGCGATCGGGAATCATCGCTATTGTGTCGTGCAACTCGTTATCGGGACCCCAGGTGCGTCCGCCATCACGGATAATCACCGGCATGGTGGCGTCAATAATCACGTCGCTTGGCACATGCAGATTCGTAATGCCCCGGTTGGAGTCCACCATCGCCAGTTCCGGGCGTGCGCTGTAGACCGCCTGGATATCCGCCTCGATTTCGTTCCGCTTTTCCTCAGGCAGAGCTTGAATCTTCGTCAAGAGTTCAGCAACTCCATTGTCCGGGTCAACCGCAAGCTCGGCCAGTTCAGCCGCGTGCTTGGTCAACACGTCCTCGTAGTAAACTGACACGCAATGGCCGAAAATAATGGGATCGGCCACGCGCATCATGGTCGTCTTCACATGCAGCGAAAGCAACACGTCGTCGGCTTTGGCCTTTGCGATTTCTTCAGCGTAGAAGTTTCGCAATTCGCGCACATTCATCGCGGCGCAATCGATTATTTCATCCGCCATCAGGGGAATGCCGGCTTTGAGCACCGTCGTGTTCCCGTCGGGGGCCACAAATTCGATGGCTGCCGAGCCCGGCGCCGCGACTGTCAACGCCTTTTCAGAACCGTAAAAGTCGCCGCTTTTCATGTACCCAACGCGGGTTTTGGACACATCAGGCCAGTCCTGCATCATTCGATGGGGATTGCGCTTGCCGTGCTCCTTAACGGAGTTAGACGACCGGCGATCGGAATTTCCTTGCCGCAGGACCGGGTTCACGGCACTGCCCAGGACCCTGGAATAGCGCTCACGGTTCCGGCGTTCTTCGTCGGTAGCAGGGACGTCGGGGTAGTCGGGAATGTCAAATCCCTTGTCCTGCAATTCCCTGATCGCCGCCTTCAACTGGGGAATGGAAGCGCTGATGTTGGGCAGTTTGACGATGTTTGCCCCCGGGTCCTCGGCCAACTCGCCCAACATAGTTAGATAGTCGGGAATTTTTTGCTCATCAGTCAGCTTGTCGGGGAAATTGGCGATAGTGCGGCCAGTCAACGAAATATCCCAGGGCTCCCATTCAATTCCGGAACCCTGGGTAAAGGCCCGGAGAATCGGCAGCAACGAGTGCGTGGCCAAGGCCGGAGCCTCATCAGTTTTGGTATAAATAATCTTGGCTGCTTCTGGCATGTTAATCTCCTGAGCAAATAAGCTTGACCGGCCGCTGCCAGTTGCCTAGAGAAGTTTAGCTACCGGCCCGGCCATTAGAAATCTGCACGAACGTCGAACCATGTCGCAAACGTTTTTCCGCAATTCGAGAGGCGCTCTTTCGTAAAAGGGCGCAGGATAACCCGCGTTCAAACCGGCCCCATTATACATCGGCTGGCTACCGGCGGCTAGGTTCGCCCTGGCCCCGGCCAGGGCCTTTTCATTCTCCCCGCCCCCTCTGTCACCCCGAGCGTAGCGAGGGGTCTAAACTCCTTGCCCAACCCAATCCCCAACTCCGGATTCCACCCTCCGCCACCATTACCACGGAGATGCCAGCTTGGCCTCCAACACCAACCGGCCTCTACCCCCAAAATTGAATGGCCCTGGGCCTTTCAGCCCCTATGGCTACGCCCCGAAAATCCTAACTGCCGGCTAACCCTCCGGCCTCCATTCATGGTTAACCCGCATGACCACCGCCGTTAAGCCTCCAACTGCGCCGCCAATGCCTCCCCATTGGTAACCGGCAACTGGCAAACGTAGTTCTGACAAACGTAGGCCGTCGGCATCCCGTCCACCATCCCCCGGTCCTCCAACAACGGCGACGCCACTCCCTCCACTACCGAGCCGCCCACTACCACCCGGTTCGGCAAATACCGACGCCACACCTGGTCCAACAACGCCTGCGTTCCCGCATCGCCCTGGTCCCCCACAATAACTATCTCCTTGGGCGTCGATACGTAGAAGTCCAGCACCGCCAGCCAATGCCCCGTCCCACCCGGCGCCCCAGCCATCAACCGGTTTAACGCCCGCATCGGTGTGGTCGCTTTGTTGGCGTAGTCGTTCCTGCCCGTAATCACCGCCAATTTCAGCAAAACGTCCGCCGCTACCGAGCTTCCCGCCGGCTGTGCGTTGTCAAAGACATCCCGGGGCCGTATCACCAGCGTCTCGTGGTCCGTCCCCGTGTCGTAGAACCCACCAACCCCGTCGTCCCAGAACAGGTCCACCATCTCCTCCGCCAGCTTCATTGCCGCTACCAGCCAACGGCCCTCCAGAGTCGCCTCATGCAGGGCCAGCAGCCCGTCGGCAACGCAAGCGTAGTCTTCCAGATACCCCAGCAGCTTGGCCTGTCCCTCCCGCCAGGTCCGCAGCAGCCTCCCCTCCGGTATCATCCGTTCCAGCAAAAACGCCGCGTTCTTGTTGGCCGCCGCCAGGTAGTCTTCCCGCCCCAGCGCCGCCCCCGCTTCGGCAAAGCTCCGCAGCATCATCCCGTTCCACGACGAAAGCACCTTGTCGTCCCGGAGCGGATGCACCCGTTCCTCCCGCACCGCCAGTAATTTCTCCCTCCCCCGCTCGATTACCGCCTCCAGTTCCTCCAAAGCCAGACCTATTTGCTCCGCCGCCCGCTGCGTTTCGGTCTTCACATTTAGGATGTTCGACCCCTCAAAATTCCCCCGCGCCGTCACCCCGTAGTAACCTCGAAAAATGGGCCCGTCCTCCGCCCCCAACACCCCGTCAATCTCATCGGGAGTCCAGACGAAAAACTTCCCTTCCTCCCCTTCACTGTCCGCGTCCTGCGCCGAGTAGAACCCACCCAGCGGGTCGGTCATCTCCCGCAGCACGTAGTCCAGCGTTTCCTCGCAGATGCGCCGGTACAACCTATCTCCGGTAAATTGGTAGGTGTGCAGGTACAATCGCGCCAACAGCGCGTTGTCATAAAGCATCTTTTCAAAGTGGGGCACCAGCCAAAAGGCGTCGGTGGAGTAACGGTGGAATCCCCCTCCCACCTGATCGTACATACCCCCGTAGGCCATCTTTTGCAGCGTGGTTTTCACCATCTCCAACGCCCGGGGGTTGTACCCGTGGCTGTGGTAACGCAGCAAAAACTCCGGCGTCATCGGCTGGGGAAACTTGGGCGCCCCCCCAAACCCGCCGTTCTGATAATCAAAATTCGAGGCCAGGAACGAATAAGCCTGATGCAGCGTTTCCACGCTCAACGGCGTCATCCCCGCCTCCAATTGGCTGCTCCGCCCCATCTGCTCAGTCAATTGCCCGGTCACCCGCTCGATCTCCCCCCGGTTGTTCTGGTACGCCGCCGCTACCGACATCAGCAAACGCGGAAACCCCGGCATGTTCATCCGGTCCGTGGGCGGAAAATAGGTTCCCCCGTAAAACGGTTTCCCTTCCGGCGTCAGGAACACCGTCATCGGCCACCCGCCGGCCCCCGTCAACATCTGCACCGCTTCCATGTAAACCGCGTCCAGGTCGGGACGTTCCTCCCGGTCCACTTTGATGTTGACGAAGTGCTCGTTCATCAACGCGGCAATGGCCTGGTCCTCAAACGACTCCCGCTCCATGACGTGGCACCAGTGGCAGGCCGAATACCCAACGCTCAATAGAATGGGCTTTTCTTCATTCCGCGCCCGCTCCAACGCCTCGGGCCCCCAGGGGTACCAGTCCACCGGATTGTGGGCGTGTTGCAGCAGGTAAGGACTAGTTTCTCCAATTAGCCGGTTTGGCATGACGTTCTCCTGTTGGCCCAGGATATTTGAGAGTTCCTTTTGCTATAATAGTGGTTAGGATGATGATACCATTACCCACCAAAAAAGCCCGGCCCATTTCACCAAGAACGGTTCCGCTTTTGATGGCGGCATTGGTTTTTACCCTTTGCCTCCTCTTGGCGTGTACCGCCACCCCCTCGGACTCCCAGCCCGAATCCCGGGCCAGGTACACCGCCACCGCACCTTTGGCCGCTACTGCGCCTCCCGCCGCGCAGCCGGTTGCCGCCGCCGTGTCCCCCACTGATGCCACGGCCCAACCCGCCCCGTCCCTTGCCGCTGAGACTGCCCCAACCGAAGCCACCGAGCCGCCGCCAACCGCCACGTTGTTGCCAACCCCGGCCGCCCTCCAAACCGTCAATCCCACCGCCTCTCCGACCGAGGCCCCCACCGCCACCTCCGCTCCGCCCACTGAACCCGTGCCGCCTCCCGTGGCGTCGGGCACCAAGGAAGGCCAACGAATACCCGACTTCGCCATCACCTTAGCCGACGGTTCGGTGGTGACCTCCCAACTGCTGCTGGAGGCCAACCAACCCACCTTCCTCTTCTTTTTCGCCACCTGGTGACCCACCTGCCGCTCTGAGTTGCAGAGCATGAAGACCATCTACCCCGAGTATCAGAACGGCGTTGCCTTCTACGTAGTGGGCACCGACCCCGGCGAAACCGTCGAGAAACTGGACGCATTCGCCCAACGTAACGCCTACCCTTGGCCGATGGCCGTGGCTCAGGGCAGTATGCTCCGCGACCTCAACATCCTGGTCCAGTCCAGCAAAATCGCCTTTGATTCCAATGGGGTCCAGGTCTACCGCGACGGTTATGGCGGCGGCGGAGCCAAGGAATGGCGCGCCGTGTTCGAGCAGCTATCGGCCCTCCCCTAACTCTCCCCCGCCGGACCACGACTTCTCCGGCCCCACCCTGGAATCCCCTCTCCATCTGGACCGTTGCTTCGCGGTATGAAACCCAGCCTGTCGGCGCCAACAACCCCTTACTAACCAACGGTTTGACGCCCCCAAGGCGTAAGTCCTAAAGTTCCAGCAACTTTTTATGCGCCGCGACTCTCCAATAACGCCCCAGGAGAAGGAAATGACGAACCTGAATTACGACCCCAACGCCCGTTTCGACGTCACCACCACCGACCTGGTCTATCTGGATGGCCCTACCGGAACTTGGTGGGCCACCATCTACCACCCCCAGGGTCCCGGCCCCTTCCCCGGCCTGCTCGACATCCACGGCGGAGCCTGGAACCGCGGCGAACGTTCCGACGATGACCTCATGAACCGGGTCTTCGCCGCCAGCGGTATCGTCGTTGCCGCTATCGACTACCGCTTGGCCCCGGAACATCCCTACCCGGCCCAGGTGGAAGACACCAACTTCGCCACACGCTGGTTCAAAGCCCACGCTGCCGATTTTAACGTAGACCCCTCCGCCATCGGAGGGATGGGTTGCTCCAGCGGCGGCCACACCCTCATGCTCAGTGCCATGCGGCCCAGCGACCCCCGCTACGCCTCCGTGCCCCTGGACGGCGGGGATGATTTCGCCGCCTCACTACGGTTCGTGCTGTCCTGCTGGGGTGTCTTGGACCCCTTCGTCCGCTACAACTATGCCCGCAACGCGGGGGAAGACCGCCTCGTCGTTTCCACCGAGGCCTATTTCCTGAACCAAGACGCCCTTCACGAAGGAAACCCCCAGGAAATCTTGGAACGCGGTGAACCCGTTCAACTGCCCCCAACCTTGATTATCCAAGGCACCAACGATAGCAACGTCCCCCTCGCCATCCCGCGACGCTTTGAAGAGACCTTCCGCGCCGCCGGTGGAACAATCGAGGTCGAGATGTTCCCCGGTATGCCCCACGGCTTCGGCAACCAACCTTTCCCGGAATCTCAAAAGGCCGTCGACCTGATGAAGTCCTTCATTGCCCGCCAGCTTTCCCCCGCCCCCACGCTGGTCTAACCCGCCCAACCCCGGTACACCAATGAAAAAGAGCGCCCCAACCAACGGGGCGCTCCTTGCTTTTACCCTCGGACCCCGTAAAGAAACCCCTTTTTGCAGTCGGGGGTTCTTAAACCAACGGGTACCACGCGCCAAGCTTCAGGCAAAGCCTCGGTTACAACATAACCACCAGCACACCCAGCGAGTCGGCCATATTTAGCTCTTCCGGCCGGATTGCCTTTCCAGCCACTACCCCGTAACTTGCCTCCGAATACACATCCCTCAGCATTTCGGACCGCTCCTGGGCCCGGTTGATGTCATGCTGGTCGATGGTATAGGAAACTTCCACGGCCACCCAGACCGGTTGCCGGTCCGACCTGCGTTGGGCCAGCATTACCAGGTCGCTCTGTAAGACCTCGGTGTCTCCGTGGGCCCGGATCTTCCCAATTTCCTCCGCGTCTTGCAGAATTTCCAGGTTTCCCTCCGACATGGGCGAAATCACTGAGTGGACGGTTGCGGGCCTGCGCAGACCCAGCCGCTGGGTCACGATGGATTGGATTTGTTGGACCGCCCTCACCTCCAACATGAACCCCTTCAACTCAACCACGTCCGTCTTGAGGACCGACACGTCCTCTTCTACCCGCATGAGGCGGGCCGGCATGGCCAGGAACTCGTCGGTCAATAGTGCCCGCAGCAATAAAGCCCGAGCCTCCGGGTATTCCTGGAGCTCCGCGATTATTCGTGCTGTCAGCGACTCAGGAGTCAATTCGGTTGGACCAACCATGGATAAAACTTAACACACCTTCGCGCTGAAAGTCAGGCCCCCTGCCCGGGGCGAAGGGCCTCGTAATTGTCCCCAGCCCCCCATCCGTTCGCCCTGAGCCTGTGTCGAAGGGTCACCCCGAGCCCCCCTCTGTCACCCCGAACGTCGCGAGGGGTTTAAACTCCCTGGCCAATACTATCCCCAACCCCGGATTCCAGCCCCCACCACAATTACCACGGAGATGCCAAATTGCCATCCAAACCTTGCCGGCCTCTGCCTGGAAAATCGAAAGACCCTACCCGTGGCTAACCCTGGCCGGCCCGTTGCCCCACTTCTTCCTCCATTCTACCTGCCAATTCCGCCACCGCCATGGCCCCCAAATCCCCTAACTCCCGCTGCCGTACCCCCACCGCCTCCGCCTCCTGCTCCCGGTCTCCCACCACCAGCATGTAAGGTACTTTCTGCATCTGAGCGTTGCGTATTTTGAGATTCATCCGCTCTCCCCGGTCGTCTACCTCTGCCCGGAACCCCCGCGCCCTCAGCTCCCCCTGCACTTGCCGGGCATAATCGTGGTGCCGGTCCGCAATCGGTATCACCACCGCCTGGACCGGCGCCAGCCACAGCGGGAACGCCCCGGCGTAATGCTCAATCAGCACCCCAAAGAACCGCTCCAGCGAACCCAGGATCGCCCGATGCACCATGTACGGCCGGCTCCGGTTACCCTCGCTGTCCTGGAAGGTCAGGTCAAACCGCTCCGGCAGGTTGAAATCAAACTGCACCGTGCTGCATTGCCAGTCCCGTCCCAGGGCATCCTTAATCTTGATGTCAATCTTCGGACCGTAAAACGCTCCTCCCCCTTCGTCCACATCATGGGGCAGCCCCCGCTCGTCCAGCGCGTTCTCCAACGACGCCGTGGCGTGCTCCCACATCTCCAGGTCCCCGACGTACTTCTCCGGCCTGGTTGACAGCGAAATTTGGTAGTCCGAAAACCCAAAGGTCCGCAGAATTTCAAACGTCAGGTCCAACACCCCACCAACCTCCGTCTCCACCTGCTCCGGCATACAGAAGATGTGCGCGTCGTCCTGAGTGAACCCCCGCACCCGCATCAACCCGTGCATCACCCCGCTGCGCTCGTACCGGTAGACCGTTCCCAACTCTCCAATCCGCAGCGGCAACTCCCGGTAACTCCGCAGCGACGACCGGTAGATCATAATGTGGAACGGGCAGTTCATGGGCTTTAGGTAATATTCCTGCCCGTCCAACTCCATGGGCGCGTACATGTTTTCCTGGTAAAAGTCCAGGTGCCCGCTGGTCCGCCACAGGTTCGACCGCCCAATGTGCGGCGAATAGACGATGCTGTACCCCCGCTGGTAGTGGATGTCCCGCCAATAGTCTTCGATCAACGACCGCAGCACCCCACCCTTGGGATGCCAGACTATCAACCCCGGCCCAATCTCTTCGTGGGTGCTGAACAACCCAAGCTGCCGCCCCAAAGTCCGATGGTCCCGCCGCTCCGCCTCTTCCAACCGCGCCAGGTGGTCGTCCAACTCCTGCTGGCCCTCAAACGCCGTGCCGTAGATGCGTTGCAGCATCGGCCGCCGTTCGTCCCCCCGCCAGTACGCCCCTGCCACGTTCAGCAGCTTAACCGCCGGTATGTCCCCGGTGGAATCTACGTGCGGCCCCTGGCACAAGTCCACAAAATCGCCGTGGCGGTAGATGCTCAACGTCTCCGCGTCGGGAATGGCGTCGATAATCTCCAGCTTGTACGGCTGGTCCGCGAACAGTTCCCGGGCTTCCTCCCGCGTCAGTTCCTCCCGCCGGAACGGAAACCCTTGGGCCAGCGTATCCATCACCAGCTTTTCAATTTCCTCCACGTCCTCCGGCGTAAAGGGACGCGCCACGTCAAAGTCGTAGTAAAACCCGTCCTGCGTCGGCGGCCCAATCCCCATCTTCGCTTCGGGAAACAGCCTCAATACCGCGTCGGCCATGACGTGGGCCGCCGAATGACGCATCCGGTGCCTCAGAGATTCCAATTCATTGATGTGCCCGTGTTCCAACGTTCCGTGGTCCAGCATCTTTTCCCCTGTTCCTAGTGGCGGCTTTATTAACGCCGCGCCATCCCCCCATTATATCCCATCGCTTCCCCCAACCATCCCCGCAGCCCGCCCCCGCAAAGGACAATTGCAAAGTCCCTACGAACACCTATCGTCATTCTCGTCCCCTATCGTCATTCCCGCGAAGGCGGGAATCCAGGTCGTACCTGGCCTGGCGAGCATCCCTTTTCCTCAGAATTACGTCACTTTGCAATCGCCCCCAAGTCCGCCGTTCCCATAGGTGCGCCCGACCGCCAATCTTTGAGATAATGCTTGCCAGCCAATTAACTTATCCCCGAAGAAGGCGCGCTAATGGACCAGTTAATCCAGGACCTGGAAGCCCTGATTAAGAAGATCGATTCCGTCGTGGAGCGTCTTTGACCTCGCCGCTAAAGAGAAAACCATTGCCGAAATGGAGCTGGAAGCCGCCCGCCCCGGCTACTGGGACGACCCCCGGCTAGCCCAAAACCAAATGCAGCAGTTGGGCCGCCTCAAAGATACCGTCTCCCTCTGGCGCGGCCTCCATTCCCAAGCGGCGTCCCTCTTGGAGCTATCCCAGTTGGCCCTGGAAGAAGAGGACTACTCCCTCCAACTCCAGTTGGAGACCGAGGCCAACCAAATCGCCAAAGTCCTCGCCCGTGAGGAGGTCAATCTGACCCTCTCCGGCACTTACGACGACCGCCCCGCCATCGTATCCATCCACGCCGGCGCCGGCGGCACCGACTCCCAGGACTGGGCCGAAATGCTCCTCCGCATGTATTCCCTCTGGGCCCAGGAGGAAAAACGTCCGGTCCAGGTCATGGATCTCGCCTACGGCGACGAAGCCGGTCTTCGCGGCGCTACCCTGGAAATCGGCGGCCCCTACGCCTGCGGGTACCTTAACGCCGAACAAGGCGTCCACCGCTTGGTCCGTCTTTCCCCATACGACCCCAACCACCTCCGCCACACCTCCTTCGCCCAGGTCGAGGTCCTGCCCGCCGCTCTGGAAGAAGAGTCCGAAATCGAAATCCGCCCCGACGACCTCAAAATGGACTTCTTCCGCTCCAGCGGCCCCGGCGGCCAGAACGTCCAGAAGGTTGCCTCCGCCGTCCGCCTGACCCATTCTCCCACCGGCGTCGTCGTAACCTGCCAGACCGAGCGTTCCCAGCACCAGAACCGCGAATACGCCCTCCGGATCCTCCGCGCCCGCCTCCTGGACCTCCAAAACCAGCAAAAGGCCGAGGAACTTGCCAAGCTCCGCGGCGAAAGGGTCGCCGCCGAATGGGGCAACCAAATCCGCAGCTACGTCCTACACCCCTACAAGTCCGTCAAAGACCACCGGACCAATTTCCAAAGCGCCAACCCGGACGCTGTCCTGGAAGGCGGCCTCCAGGGCTTCATCGAAGCCTACCTAATTTCCAAACTCGGCGAGGACAATTAGGCGATAAAAAAGGGCGGGTCCATCACCCGCCCTTCGTTAAAACCCCGTGCCGGCTGCCGCTTCTACGAACACGACCCCAGGAAATGCCCCATCTTCGCCCGCTTCGTCCGCAGATACGCCAGGTTCTCGTCGTTGGGCGGCACTTCCACCGCCACCCGTTCCACGATCTCCAACCCAAACCCCGACAACCCCACCACCTTCTTCGGGTTGTTGGTCAACAGCTTCACCTTGGTTAGTCCCAGGTCCAACAGGATCTGGGCCCCTATCCCATAGTGCCGCTGGTCCGACTCAAACCCCAACTCCTCGTTGGCTTCCACCGTATCCAACCCGCCTTCTTGAAGCGAGTAAGCCTTGATTTTGTTGTGCAGCCCAATCCCCCGCCCTTCTTGCCGCATGTACAGCAGCGCGCCGGTCCCCGCTTCACCCAGCATCCGCAGCGCCAACTCGATCTGCTCTCCGCAGTCGCACCGCAGGCTGCCAAAAACGTCCCCCGTCAGGCACTCGCTGTGAATCCGCGTCAATACCGGCTCGTCTTCCTTCCACTCCCCAATCGTCAACGCGATGTGTTCCCCGGGTTCAATGTTGCTGCGGTAGGCGATGATCTTAAATTCGCCGTACTTGGACGGCAGCCGCGCCTCGGCAACCCGTTCAATCAAATTGTCGTACCGGCGCCGGTAGGCGATGATCTGCGCAATGCTTAGAATCTTAAGGTCGTGCTCCTCCGCGAAGACCTCCAGGTCCGGCATCCGGGCCATGTCCCCGTCGTCTCTCATAATCTCGCAGACGACCCCCGCCGGATACATCCCCCCAATCCGGCACATGTCCACTATCGCTTCCGTGTGCCCGCCCCGTATCAACACTCCCCCCGGATGGTAGCGCAACGGGAACAGGTGCCCAGGCCTGGAAAAGTCCCCGGGCGTAGCCTTAGGGTCAATCAGGGCCCGAATCGTGGCCGCTCGGTCAGAAGCCGAGATGCCGGTGGTAGTCCCTTCCCGGTAGTCCACCGACAAAGTGAAGGCGGTGGGCATGGCGCCGGCGGTGTAGCCGCTCTCCGCCATTGGAATCTCCAGTTCGTCCAGCCGCTCTTCGGTCATGGGCATACACAGCAGTCCCCGGGCGTGGGTTACCATGAAGTTAACCGCGTCCGGAGTCACCTTCTCCGCTGCCATGACCAGGTCCCCTTCGTTTTCCCTCCCCTCGTCGTCCACCACTATCACGAACTTACCCGCTTGTAGGTCCGCGATGGCCTCTTCTATGCTAGATAGAGGCATACTTCACCTTTCCTTCTGGGAAACCGTGGACTCGCGCCCACTGCTACCGGTTCATCAGGCTCTCGACATACTTAGCCACAATGTCGACTTCCAGGTTGACCCGGCTGCCCACCAACTTGCCTTTTAAGTTTGTGTTGGCCCAAGTGTATGGTATCACAGACACTGTGAACCACAAGGTTCCCCTTTTTACCACGGTCAAACTGATGCCGTCAACAGCGATAAATCCCTTTTCAACTATGTATGGCATCAGCCGTTTCGGCGCGGAAATCCGCACTATCGTGCAGTCCTCTTCCGCCGTCAACGACCGCACCCTCCCGGTGGCGTCCACGTGCCCCTGGACTATATGCCCGCCCAGCCGGTCGCTCACCGCCAACGGCCGCTCCAAGTTGACATAATCCCCGGCCGATACGTCCCCCAACGATGTCCGCCGTATCGTCTCCGGCGCCAGGTCTACTCCAAATTCCCCTTCCTCCAGGCTGACCACCGTTAAACACGCCCCGTTAACCGCCACGCTGTCCCCCAGCTTCGCCCCCTCCAACGCCAGCGTCCCCCGCACCACCAGCCGGTGGTCCTCCAGAACTCCCACACTGCCAACCTCTTCCACTATTCCGGTAAACATCTCATCTCTCCCGCGCCGGATAACCCGTTATCAGCCAGTCCTCCCCCACCGCCCGGAGGCTGGTATCGGTCAACCGCCAGGCTTTCCCCATCGACCCGGCCCCCCACCCTTCCACCGGCGACGCCGCCTCCTCCCCGCCGATGACCACCGGCGCGACAAACGCCTGCACCTTGTCCACCAGCCCAGCGTCGAACAACGACCCCAGAACCGTCCCGCCTCCCTCAACCAGCAGGCTTACCACCCCCCGCCGCCCCAGGTCGGCCAACACCGTTCCCAACTCCACCAACCCCTGATCGTTCGTCCCCGCCGGTATGACTTCCGCCCCGGCTGCTGCCAATCGCTCCGTCGCCGGCAACGGCGCTTCTTCCCCCACAAACACCAACGTCTGTCCCGGCTCCTTCAGCATCCGCGCTTCGGCGGACATCCGGCACCGCGTGTCCAACACCACCCGCAGCGGCTGGCGCTCCAACGCCCTGCCTTCCCCGTCCCGGGCCGTTAGTTGCGGATCGTCCAACAGCGCCGTCCTGATTCCCACCAAGATGGCGTCGCACTCCCGACGCATCTGCTGCACCAACTCCCGCGCCGCCTCACCCGTAACCCACTGCGAGTCCCCGCTTCTCGTGGCAATCTTCCCGTCCAGGCTCATCGCGTACTTGGCGGTGACGAAGGGCGCCCCGGTCCGAATGTGCTTGGCAAAGGCTTCGTAGAACGTCCCGGCCTCCGGGAATTCCTCCAACTCCACCCCAATCCCGGCGGCCCTCAGTTCCGCCATCCCCTGCCCCGCCACCCGGGGGTTGGGGTCAATAACCCCCACCCGCACCTCGCTCACTCCCGCCTCGATGATGGCCTTGGTGCAGGGCGGCGTCCGGCCGTGGTGACAACACGGCTCCAGGGTCGTGTAAAGGGTCGCTCCCCGGGCCAACTGCCCGGCCTGTTCCAAGGCCCCGATTTCGGCGTGCCTCTGGCCCGGCGGCAGCGTGTACCCCTCTCCTACAACTTCTCCCCCGTTGACCAACACCGCTCCCACCGCCGGGTTGGGGCTGGTGGTCCCCAATGCCCGCCGCGCCAGGGCGACGGCCCGCTCCATTGGAGTCATGGTTAGCTCTGGAAGTCCCGGTGTATTCGGCTGGCGGTGGGTTCCGTCTGCCCCTGGTACTTGCTCCCCAACTCCTCCGACCCGTAGAGCCGGTCGGCGGCGGTGGTCAGCCTCAAAAACGAAATCTGCCCTATCTTCATCCCGTAGTAAAGCGTAATCGGCAGCCGGGCCAGGTTGCTTAACTCCAACGTCAAGTGTCCCTTCCACCCCGGATCAACAAACCCCGCCGTGGAATGAATGACCAGCCCAATCCTCCCCAGCGAGCTTTTCCCCTCCAGCCGCGCCACAAGGTCTTCGGGCAGCTCAATATGCTCCTGAGTGCTTCCTAGAACAAACTCCCCTGGGTGCAGGATAAACGGCCGGTCCGCGGAAACCTCCATCATCTCCGTCAACGATTCCAGGCTTTCCTTGACGTCGATGTACGGCCGGCTGGAGTTGGTGAACACCAACACCCGCTTGTCCAGGTGCAGGTCCACACTCGCCGGTTGAATGTCCTCCACGTCCAGCGGGTTGATGACGATGCGTCCCTTCTCCAGTTCTTCCCGTATCGACCGGTCGCTCAGGACCATGTTACTCCCGTCCCTTTGGGCTCACCCCGCTGGTTTCAGCGATTTTACCGGCCCAACCCCCCACCCGCAACCGCCCTAGTTCCCCGCCCCAGGACAATCGCAAAGTCCCTACGAACACCTACCGTCATTCCCGTCGCCTATCGTCTTTCCCGCGCAGGCGGGAATCCAGAACCCGTTTTCGGCTGCTACCGCAGTCTGCAAGGCTACACTGTGATGCCGGTACTCCGGCGAAAGCAGCCATAATGCGATTCCCCCAGCCACCCAACCCTCCCGAACCTACTCAATGGCAAAGACCGCCAGTAAATTGACCGTCACTTCCACTTCCCCGGCCCGCACCTCGGTCGACGCGCCCCCGCTTTCGAAAGCCATGGCAGCAGACAACCCAAACCGTTCGTTGAAGACGGGGAACCCGCCACCTTCGGTGATTGACACCGGCCCCCCTACTTCGACCCCCATCAACTCGGCCAATTGCCCCGCCTTCGCCTTTAGGTCTTCCACCGCCGCCGCCCTGGCTTGCTCTTCCAACCGCTCGGTGTCTTCGATGCTGAAATTCACCCCCTGGAACCGGGTCAAGTCTCCGCCCGCCTCCGTCACCGCGTCGATTAGGTCGCCAATCTTGGTCAAATCCCGGGCCTTCACCGTTAGTTGGTTGTTCACCCGGTACCCAATGACCGAGTCCCCTTCCCGGCTGTAACGGGGCCTGATATTGAAACGCCGGGTCGCTATGTCATCCTCGGCCACCCCTTCTTCTACCAACGCCGCCACCACTCGTTGGTTGGCCGCCCCAGCATCGTTCCGCGCTTCCTTCACCGTTTCGGCAAACGCCTCCACCCCCAGGTTCAACGTCGCCAAGTCCGCCGCCGCGCTTACCGTCCCCACGCCGTTAACCGTTATCCCGCCTTTGTTGAAATATTGCGGGTCCACCTGGGTCGGAACGGCCGTTTCTTGCCCGGAAGGGCCACCCTTGGTTTCTTCCATGGGTATAACCGGCTGCTCCACACCGTCGGGCGTCTCTAGGACCTCTTCCCCGGCAGCGAAAACCGTGCCGGGTTCAATTCCCGCCGCCGGTTCCTGCACCGCCGCCCCCGGCTGCGATACCTGCGTAGCCGCCGGACTTTCCGCCTGGCACGCTACCGTCAAAACCACCGCCAAACTGGCCAAACCCAAAACAAACCAACGCTTAAACACAAAAATTCTCCCGGACAAAATAACGTTTAGTCCCAAAATTGCTCGAGGGGTAGCAATTTCACCCGCCGGGTAACCCACAGAAGCGTCCACAATCCGGCCGCCCCGCCGCAGAACAATCGCAAGGTCCGCACAAACACCCACCCATCATTCCCGATTCCCGCGCAGGCGGGAATCCAGGTCGCCCCCGGCCTGCCAGTGCCCCTATCCCTAAGAATTACATCCTTTAGCAACCGCCCTGCGCCCCTCCGGGCCAAGGAAAAGACTACCCGGACGCCGGCGAGAAATCCCTACCCCTGAAAATTCGCGCGCCCATCCAACAAAGCCCGCGCCATGACGAACTTGTGAATCTCTGAAGTCCCCCCACCGATCCGCGCGTGGCGCAGCATGTGGTACCAATGGGGTATCGGCATGTCCACCGTTTCCCCAATCCCCCCGAATACCTGCATTATCTTGTCGATGCTCCGCCATCCCCATTCCCCGGCGCACCATTTCACCATCGACGCTTCCACCCGCACGTCATCCCCCTGGTCCGCCCGCTCCGCCGTCTCCCTGGTCAACGCCCGCAGACTCATGATGTCCGTATATACGTCCGTCAGCATCCACTGGATGGCCTGCCGGTCCGCGATGGGCCGCCCATAGGTAACCCGCTGCTTCGCCCAGTCAATCGCCATGTCCAGCGCCCGGCTCAATATTCCCAGCGCCATCGACCCCCGCAGCAGCCGGTCGTGGTGCACCAACCACTTCTGCCCCAGCGTAAACCCGTATCCTACCTCCCCCAAAACCTGCGTCTGCGGAACCCGCACGTTGTCCAGGTGCACCAGGTTCTGCTGGGCCTTGCTGGGCATCGTCCAAACATAAATCGGGTCGAAGCTCATTCCCGGCGTTGGGTTGTCGATGATGAACATCGTTATCCCGCCCCGCTGCCGCTTCTCCGGGTCCGTCACCGCCTGCACCAGCAGATAGTCCGCGCTGGAGGCCCCAGAAATGAACATCTTGGTCCCGTTGATTACCCAGTCGTCCCCGTCCTTCACCGCCCGCGTCTGCATCATGCCCCCCGGGTCCGACCCGGCCTCCGGTTCCGTCTGCCCAAAGGCGTAGTAAAGGTCCCCGTTGATGGCCGGGTAAAGGTACTTCTGTTCCTGTTCCGGAGTGCAGGCGTCAATCATGAACATCGGCACCGGCGATGTCGGCAGGTGCAGAATGCTCTTGTGCACCTCCTCTTCCAACACCACATGCCCCAACGCCCCCATCCCGCCTCCGCCGTACTCTTCCGGCACAAATGACGTGTAAATGCCCGTATCCCGCGAAACTTGGTGCAGCCGGCTCCACTTCTCTCCCGGCAGCGTCCCCAAAATCCCCGGCACCGCTTCCAAAATCCCCCGGGGCGCCCCCACGTCCTGGTCCCCGTCCTTCGGCGGATGGGACAAAAACTCCGTTTCCAGGGGTATGCACTCCTCCCGCACAATCTGGCGGATGGTGCTTTTCAGGGCGTCAAGCTCCGGTGGAAGTCCAGGCTGCATCAAAAATGGCTCCCAATTAAAGTGGGTGCGAAAGAGGATTACCCGTTATCGCCCGAGGCGTGGGGCTTAGTGGAAGGGACAAACATATTTGAGACTGCTCAAGACCGCGTTGTCCGCCCCAGGTTGCGCGTTGGGGTCGCCCAAAGAGGCGGCGAATTGCTCCCGAATAAGCGCCGGCTCCTCGGCTTCCGCGGCCCTGATTTGTTTGACCTGTTCCAGCGTGATCCCGACCAGCGAAAACCCCAAAATCGCAAGAACGACGAACGCAAAAATCTTCAGCTTCAGCGTAACTGTGTTCATGTCGCTACCGTTTCATCTGGATTACCCCTAGATTTTATACCCTTCCCCCCCACAATTCCACCAACACCCAGTCCGTTCGTGGTGAGCCGGTCGAACCACCCGGCCAACACCCAGTCCGTTCGTGGTGAGCCGGTCGGATCACCCGGCCAACACCCAGTACGTTCGAGGTGAGCCCGTCGAACCACCCGGGCAACACCCAGTCCGTGCGTCCTGAGCTGCGTCGCAAGGGCCAACGGACGGTCGCACTAAACCCCTATCACTCCCCAAGAATCACTGACATTTACCCCTTGCCACTTCCGGTGACGACTCTCTAACATATCTTTAGATAGACATAACCCCACCCCACCCGAAAAATGTCCCAGAATGTCCCCAAAAGTCCCAGCACCTTAAAAATCCCACGTTCAATGCGAGCCCGTCGAACCACCCCCCAACCACCCCGTTCGTCCTGAGCCACGTCGAAGGATCAAGGTCAGCCCCCGAACCACCCCGTCAGACGGGTCTTTCCAACCCCCCCCATCAGTGCCCCGGCAATAACCTCAAGGCCCTATTCCCGGAACCACGGCCTCCTCATTTCCTCCCGAGTCCATCCCCCAGCCCAAACCCAGACCCATCCAAATCCCAACCTAGAAGCGTTGCCCTCGGTCCCCCAAACCATCCCCCCGACTAATCCCAAAAACCGCCTTCGTAGGGCCGCTCCCACCCCCGTCATGGTACAATTTCCTCGGTTTAACCCCCCCGGCCCCTATCCCTTCGGAGGTCCAATGCAGTTCCGTAACCTGCCCAGCGTCGGCGCCATACTGGCCGACCCCCAGGTCGCCGAATTGCTCACCCTCTACCGGCGCGATTGGATCGTCGCCCTGGTCCGTCAACAACTGGCCCACGCCCGCCAATCGGTCCGCGACGGACGCGACGCCCCAACCTCCGGCGCCGTCGCCTCCTCCGTCGTATCAACCATCCAGGAGATGCTGGCCCCCGCTCCCCAGCGGGTCATCAACGCCACCGGCGTGGTCATCCACACCAACCTGGGCCGCGCCCCCCTCAGCTCCCAGGCCGCCAAAGCCGCCGTCCTGGCTTCTCAGACCTACTCCGATTTGGAACTCGACATAACTACGGGACGCCGTGGGTCCCGCCAGGCCCACCTCCAAGCCCTGGTCCGCGAACTTACCGGCGCCGAAGCCGCCTTGGTGGTCAACAACAACGCCTCCGCCATCCTCCTCGGCCTCTCCGCCCTGGCCCAGGGCCGGGAAGTTATCGTCTCCCGCGCCGAGGCCATCGAAATCGGCGGCGGCTTCCGCATCCCCGACGTCCTGAAACAAAGCGGCGCAACCCTGGTCGACGTCGGAACCACCAACCGCACCTACGTCCGCGACTACGAAGACGCCGTCACCGACAACACCGCCGCCTTCGTCAAGGCCCACGCCAGCAATTTCCGGGTCGAAGGCTTCACCGCCACCGTCTCCTCCGAAGAGTTGGTCGATGTCGGCCAACGGCGCGGTGTCGCCGTCCTTAACGACGTCGGCAGCGGTTGCCTCCTCAACACCGAAGACTACGGCCTGGCCCACGAACCCACCCCCCAGGAAAGCGTCGCCGCCGGCGTCGGGCTGACCTTCTTCTCCGGCGACAAGCTTCTCGGCGGCCCCCAGGCCGGCATCATCGTCGGCAGCCGCGACCTGGTCCAACGCCTGGAACGCCACCCCCTGGCCCGCGCCGTCCGCATCGACAAGTTCAGCCTGGCCGGCCTCACCGCCACCCTGGTCCACTACCTGAAGGGCGAAGCCGAGCGCGAAATCCCCATCTGGAACATGATTTCCGCCTCCCCTGAATCCCTCCATAAACGGGCCAAGTCCTGGCAGTCCCGCCTCGAAGCCCCGGCCGGCGTGGTCCCAACCCGCTCGGCCATCGGCGGCGGCAGCCTTCCCGGGGAGACCCTCCCCTCCTGGGCTCTCGCCCTCTCCTGCCAGGACGTCCCCGGCAGCGCCGAAGAGGTCATGCGCCGCCTCCGCTCTAACCAGCCCCCCATCATCGCCCGCATCGAAGCCGGCCAGGTCCTCCTCGACCCCCGTACCGTCCTCCCCGAAGACGAAGACCCGCTCCAGGCCGGATTGGCCGCCGCCATGAGCCGGTAACCCCCCATCGCCAACCCTTAGAATGCCAAGAGAGACTTAGGATGACCGACTATCTGCTGGTTCACGGCCTCGGACAAGGAGCCTGGTGCTGGGGCAAGGTCTGGGGCCTGATGACCGCCCCCGACGAACACCCTCCCCGCCTTTACGCCCACCGCAAGGTCGGCAAGGTCTATCCCATGGACCTCCCCGGCCACGGCGCCGACCTCGCCGGCGATACTTCCGCCGTGCTGGTCGACGAATGTATCCAGAGCATCCTTGGGACCTGGGAACGCCAGAACCTCCGCGACGTGGTGGTGGTGGCCCACGGTTTCGCCGCCTCCCTGGTCCTCCAGGCCGTCCCCCAACTGCCTTCCCCTCCCAAACGCATCGTCCTCGTCGCCGGTGTGATCCCCGCCGCGGGAAAGTCTCCCGCCTCCGAACTGCCCCTGACCGCCCGCTGCTGGTTCCGCCCCTTAACCATCGCCTCCCGGGTCTTCGGCAAGGAGCTAACCCTCCCCAGCGGCTTCGTCGCCCGGAGCCTGTGCAACGGCATGGACACTATGGAAATCGTCCAGTCCCTCGGCTTCTTCGGCGCGCTTCCCATCCAGGTCATGCAGTCCAAAACCGCGATTCCCGAAGAAGTTCCCTGCCCACTCTCCTACGTGGTCCTCACCGGCGACCGCCTGTTCCCCCCAGCCAAACAGCACCGCATGGCCTCCCGGCTCCCCAACTCCGATGTAATCGAACTCGCCTCCTGCCACCAAGCTCCCCTAGCCAACCCCCAAGAGGTAGCCACCCTCCTCCAATCCTACGCCTAACCCACCCCGGCCCCGTTCGTGATGAGCCCGTCCACCCGCCCCTATGCTAGACTGCCCCCATGTCCTACACCGCCGATCTCCACCTCCACTCCTCCCACGCCTACGCCACCAGCAAGGCCCTAACTCTCCCCAACCTCGCAAAATGGGCCAAGCTCAAGGGCATCGACCTCCTAACCACCGCCGATTTCACCCACCCCCACTGGCTCCGCCAACTCACCGGCAACCTGACCCCCACCGGCAACGGCCTCTACCAATACCAGGGCCTCACCTTCGTCCTGGGCACCGAGGTTAGCTGCGTCTACTCCCAGGACGGCCGGGGCCGCCGGGTCCACATCCTCCTCTTCGCCCCCAGCCTCGCCACCGTCGACAACCTGAACTGGTCCCTGGCCGCCCACGGCAACCTCGCCTCCGACGGACGCCCCACCCTCTCCCTCTCCGCCCGCGACCTGACCGAACTCGTCCTCAACGTCGATCCCCGCTGCATCGTCGTACCGGCCCACGCCTGGACCCCCTGGTACGGTGTCTTTGGCTCCAAGTCCGGCTTCGACAGCTTGGAAGAGTGTTTCCAAGACCTTACCCACCTCATCCCCGCCGTCGAAACCGGCCTCTCCAGCGACCCGGCCATGAACTGGGGCGTCCCCTTCCTCGCCGGCAAGACCCTCATCTCCTGCTCCGACGCCCATTCCCTTCCCAAGCTGGGCCGCGAATTGACTGTGTTCAACGGCCCCCTCACCTACCAGGGCCTCTCCGACGCTCTCTCCCAGAACCACGTCGCCTACACTGTCGAGTTCTACCCCGAAGAGGGCAAGTACCACTACGACGGCCACCGCAAATGCGGCATCTGTCAACCCCCGGAAACCAGCCTGGAACAGGGCGGCCGCTGTTCCGTCTGCGGCCGCCCCCTAACCCTGGGCGTCCTCCACCGCACTCGCTCCCTCGCGGCCCGCCCCCCGCAAGAGTCCCGCTCCCCCGCTGGGTTCATCCATTCCCCCGATGACCGGCCACCCTTCGCCCGCCTGGTCCCCCTCCAGGAGTTGATCGCTCAAGTCCTCGGCCAGGGAGTCCAGACCAAAAAGGTGCTCAATACCTACCTCCAAACCGTCGACGAACTCGGCAATGAACTCCACGCCCTCCTCCACGCCTCCCCCGCCGATTTAACCGCCGCCGTCGGCGGACCCCTTTCCCAGGCCATCCTACAGGCCCGCTTCGGCAAGCTTATAATCCAACCCGGCTACGACGGCGTCTTCGGGACCGTCTCCCTCCAATAGCCGCCACCGCTCCCCCGGAAAACCCCCTCGCGCCGCGTCCCACCAACCACCCTGCGATACCCTGTGCTACAATTCCCCCAAATTGCCAGGTCCGGTTTCAGCTTTATGGACGTCGCCCTCCGCCGCTTGCGCCCCGAAGACATCAACCAGGTCGTGGAAATCGAGAAGGAGGCCTTCTCCCCTCTCTGGGTCCGCACCCCTTTTAAACGCGAGCTGAACAACCGCTACGCCCGCTACTTCGTGGCCTACTTTCCCGAATCCGATGGCCTCGACTCCCCCTCCCAACCTCCCGAACCCCCCGCGGCGGACCCCTCCCTCTGGGGCAAGGTGGTCAAGACCGTCCAGGGCGTCGTCAAACGCGACCCCGACGCCAACGATTCCGCTTCTGACATCTCCGGGTACGTCGGCATCTGGTTCCAGGGCAACGAGGCCCACATCACCGAAATCGCCGTCCGCGAGTCCCTGCGGGGCAACGGCATCGGCGAACTCCTCCTCATCGGCTCGGTCCGGGCCGCCATCGAACGCGGCTCCTCCGTGGTCACCTTGGAAGTCCGGGTCTCCAATTTCATCGCCCAGCGCCTCTACGAAAAATACGGCTTCAAGACCGCCGGTATCCGCAAGGGCTACTACTCCGACAATCGCGAGGACGCCCTGATAATGACCACTAGCCCTCTCCACACCCCGGCCTACCGCCAGTCATTCCTCGAATTGCAGGACAAGTATCTGGGACGCTGGGGCGGAATCAACATAGAAGACCAACCCTGACCCCCTTTTTCTTCCGCTTCCCCTCCCCCGGTCCCGCCCCCTTCACTCCGAACCCCCAACCTGTCAATCAACCCCCAACCTGTGATTCCGACCGCAGGGAGGAATCTAAAATCCATCGCCGCCAGCCTGTTTGCCCCCGGATTCTTCGTCGCAAACTCCCCACAACGACAATCAAAAGGCCCTGCCGCAGTTAAGTAACTGCTCAGAATTGTTGAGTCATCCTTACCTAAGACCGTCATTCCGGCCTTGAGCCGGAATCCAGGAATCCCGTGCAATTCGAACGCCAGTCTCTCCCTGGCCATTCTGGATTCCCGCTGGGGGGCCGGAATGACGGATATTGAGTTGGGCTAACTCATCAGCTCTGAACAGTTACGAATCCGCCCCTGAGTTGACCCGCCCCATCCCCCTTGATAGAATGACTCCGGCGTGACCACCACGGGGAAAATATGATTGTCATTGGCTTGACGGGCGGCATCGCCACTGGTAAAAGCGAGGTAGCCCGCATCCTGCAAAGGCTGGGCGCGGTCATTATTGACGCCGACCAGGTGGGCCACCAGGCATACACTCCCCACTCGGAAACCTGGGACGAAGTGGTCAAGGCTTTCGGCAGCGGTATCCTTCAACCCGACGGCAACATCGACCGCGGAACGCTGGGAGCCATCGTTTTCTCCGACCCCCGCCGGTTGGACCAACTGAACCGCATCATGCACCCCCGCATGGCTAAAATGGTGTCCGAAAGGATTGAAAACCTGCGGGAGTCAGACCCCCCGGCGGTGGTGCTGGAAGCGGCGGTACTGTTCGAAGCCGGTTGGGAATCCTTGGTCGACGAAGTCTGGACCACTGAAACCCCCGTCCAGTCGGCGGTGGACCGCCTTATCGCCCGCAACGGTCTGGCCGAGGACGATGCCCGCAAGCGCATCAGCTCTCAAATGTCCGCCCAGGAAAGGGTGGCCCGTTCTCAGGTGGTAGTGGACAACTCCGGCGACCTGCCCCGGCTCAATACCTTGGTCGAGTCCCTCTGGAATAGTCGAGTTAAAGAAAAAGTTGGTAAAGAATAATGGTTGAAACGGCTGAACCCCAGTACAAAGAATACGCCATCGAAGAGTTCTTGGTCCGCAGCGAACCCTACTACCGCGCCGTCGGCGACGAAATGGAAATGTTCGAGGCCGCTTATCAACAGCACATCCCGGTGTTGCTGAAGGGCCCCACCGGCTGCGGCAAGACCCGATTCGTGGAGTATATGGCCTGGAAGCTGGGTCGGCAGTTGACCGTCGTTAAAGGCGATCGGGACGCCCAATCCATGGAGGGAGGCGAGGTCCGAGTCCCCTTGGTCACCATCGCTTGCCACGAAGACCTCACCGCCAGCGACCTGGTGGGCCGGTACCTGCTGGACGCCCAAGGCACCCGCTGGATCGACGGCCCCATGACCCGCGCCGTTAAGGCTGGCGCCATCCTCTACCTCGACGAAGTGGTGGAAGCCCGTAAGGACACTACCGTTCTTATTCACCCCCTTACCGACCACCGCCGCATCCTCCCCGTCGAAAAGACCGGCTCCATCATTGAAGCCGACGACCGGTTCCTGCTCTGCATCTCCTATAACCCCCACTACCAGAGCGCCCTTAAAGACCTTAAGCACAGCACCCGCCAGCGCTTTATCTCCTTGGAGTTTGACTACCCGCCCGCCGATGTCGAAGCCGAAATCGTTGAGCGGGAGAGCGGCTGCACCACCGAACAATCCGTCTCCCTCGCCAAACTGGGCGAGAAAGTCCGCAACCTACGGGACCACGGCTTGGGTGAAGGTGCCAGCACCCGCCTCCTCATCTACGCCGGTCGTCTCATGACCGAGGGTATCTCGGCCCGCCGGGCCTGCCAGGTGGCCATCGTTTGGACGCTTACCGACGAAGTCGAGCTCCAACGGAGTATCGAAGAGGTAGTGTCCTCCATTTTCGAATAGAGGTTTCGATGACCCTTCAAACCCTGGACGGGCTCAAGCAGGCCCTGCAACACCGGGTTGCTCAAAAAATTTGCGATTCCTCCCTTATGCCCGCGGCAGTTATGATTCTGCTGTACCCCAAGGACGGGGAATATTGCGTCCTGTTAAATAAGCGCTCCCAGGAAGTGGAACACCATAAGGGGGAAATCTCCTTCCCCGGCGGCGCCCGGGACCCGGAAGACCGGGATTTCCTCGATACCGCTCTCCGGGAAACCGAAGAGGAAATGGGCATTCAACGTTCCGACATTACCGTGTTGGGCCAGTTGGATGACATCGTTACCCGTACCAATTTTGGTGTCCGGGTTTACGTCGGCACCATCCCCTATCCCTACCCCTTTGATCCCAGCCCCATCGAAATCGCCGAGGTCCTGGAAGTCCCCTATTCATCCCTGGTCAACCCGGCCAATGTCCGCCACGAGACCCGTTTGGTTGAGGGAAAGGCTGTTTCCGTGCGCTCCTATGCGTATAATGAGCATCTGGTCTTCGGCGCAACCGCTAAAATCCTCGAGCAGTTCCTGGAAGTTGTTGAGGATGGAATGTTGAAGGAGGGACTCTGATTTGAGCACCGATCCTCTAAATGAAGTCGAGGCGGAACTTCAAAAACTCCCTCCCGCCGTTCTGGAAGCCTACCGCGAGGCTTCCGATGCCATGGAAACTTCCTTCAAAGACGAAGAGTTAAGCCTCTGGGCCAAGGAAGGCGCCTCCATCGGCTCCCAGACCGTCCGGTCCTGGGAGTCCGCCGTCGAATACTACAAAGTCAGCGCCGTCGTGGCCCGCTCCCTGGCCTTCCCTTCCTTCATGCAGTGGGCCCGCTGTGGCACCTATCTGGCCCAGGACTCGCCGGCTCTCGCCGTGTCCTTCTTCCGGGCCAGCCCCCAAATCGTCGGCAACCTGCGCCCCCAATACATCCCCCGCTGGGCCGGCCTGGGCCGCAGCCTCTACAAGGGCACTTGGAAGTCCAGCACCCTGGCCGCCAAGTTCTTTGAAGTTAGCCCAGACCTTATCCGCAGCCTCCCCTTCTGGGACGTGGAGGTCTTCGCCTCCCTCACCGAGTCCCTGTCCTATAAGTCCTACGACGTGGCCATGGAATGCCTGGTCCTGGGCCGCGATGTCCTACCCGCCATGGGCCGCGAACGTGAAGCTTTCCTGTCCATGTGCCGCGCCTTAACCGAAGGAAGCTGGCGCGAGGTCAAGACCTGCCTCGAATTGGTCCCCCGCGCCCTCCAGCAAGTCGACGACGGCCAGACCGGCCGTTTCCTCAAGCTGGGCGAACGCATGGCCAAGGTGGGCCTCCGCGAGACATCCCGCTTCCTTGCCGACGGCACCCAGGCCCTGGGC
Source organism: Dehalococcoidia bacterium (assembly GCA_965205495.1). Taxonomy (GTDB): domain Bacteria; phylum Chloroflexota; class Dehalococcoidia; order Lucifugimonadales; family UBA3495; genus CATOSK01. The sequence goes on along the minus strand of CBDBHA010000002.1, from coordinate 1,524,537 downwards.
CAGGTGCCCCAGGGCGCCCAGACCCACATCCTGGACCTTTCCGAGGGTCTGCTGGCCATCTCTCCCGATGCGGTCCCGCCCTTCCTCAAGAGCCTCAATGCCGTCCTCAGCCGCATAACCATCAACCAGCTCGACGTTTGGTTTAACCACGGCGTCCAACTCCTCAAGGACAACCCGGAAAGCGGCATCGCCTTCTTCAAGGTCGAGTCCAATACCTCCGAGTCCCTCCTGGAAACCCTCTCCTCCAGCCTCGAACTCGATAGGGTGAAGGGCGTCGTCCGCCTTTATTGCAGCGCCCTCTCCGGCTCCACCATGGAGGTCATGGACACCCAGGAGTTGGTCAACAAGAACATCGGCTGGGTCGACGAAGACACCGCCTCCACCGACGGCACCAAGGTCTTTCTGCCCCCGGTGGTGGACCACTACCCCAACAAGGACGAGAACTTCTCCTGGTTCAAGGTCGTTGCCACGCACCAGGTCGGTCACCTCGAATTTGGCAGCTTCCGGTTCCAGTTCGACGTCCCCGCTAGCCAATTCGAAGAGCAGCGCCGCATATCCCTGGAGCAGCAACGCGCTGAACAATACGCCGCCTTGATGCAGGAGTTGGCCGACTCTCCTGAATTGGAGACCCAGGCCCATGCCTTCACCGACATCGGCCGCTTCCTCAACCTCTTCGACGACAAGAAGTTGGCCTTCGATCTCTTCACCGTCCTCGAAGACTGCCGCTTGGATTTCCGCATCAAAGTGGAATACCCCGGCATCCGCCGCGCCTCAGAGCGCGTACAGATAGAAGCCCGCAGTGGGCGCCCCGAAATTCAAGAGCTTCCTCTCCAGGAAGCTATGGTCGAGCTCCTCATCCACATGAGCCTGGAACAGTTTACCGACCTTCCCGTTCCCGTCGAGTTCCAGGAAGAGGCCGAGATGTTGGCCCGCATCCTGCATACCCTCCGCGTGGCCGAAGCCTCTGTGGAAGACAGCGCCGAAGCCACCCTGCGGGCTTACGAGATTATCTCCCGCCTCAATAACCAGCAGCAGCCCGAGCAGGAGTGGGAGCCCGAAGACCTGGACGACCCCGGTGACTTCTCCGAGGAGGAGTACGAGTCCCTCCTGGATAAGCTCCGCGCCGGCCAGGAAGAGTCCGACGGAGAAAGCGGCGACGGCAACCCCTACCAGGCCCCCGAGCCCGTCGACTACCGTGGCGACTTCAAGCCCGAGATGGTCCAACTTCTTACCAAGCTCCAAAGCGAGCAGGGCCAGAACGCCGAAGGCGAGCCCCTGTCCCAGGAAGAGTTGGAACAGCTCCTGCAGGACAGCGCCGAGTTGGAACTGGACGCCGAGCAGGGTGACATAAACAACGCCACCACCACCTTCGCCCAGAACATCATGAAAGAGGCCGGAATGCCCCCTCCCGACTCCCAGCCGGGCCAGGGCTACGGTCCCCTCCTCAACGACGACGAACAGGGCGGCGAGCTGGAAGCCCGCGAGCCCAAGACCTACGTTTATGACGAGTGGGACTTCCGCGCCGGCGACTACAAGCCCCGCTGGTGCATCGTCAAGGAAAAGGTCCTCGACGAGGGCGATTCCGGCTTCTTCAACGAATCGCTCCGGAACTACCATACCCTGCTCAACCACGTTAAGCGCCAGTTCGAGTTGATAATGCCGGAAACCTTCCGCAAGACCTACCGGCTCGTCGACGGTGAGGACATCGACCTGAACTCCGCCCTGGAAGCCTGGTGCGACCTTCGTATGAATGTCCCGCCCGACGAAAAAATCTACTGGCGCCGCAACAAGATTCTCCGCAACGTCGCCGTGGTCTTCCTTCTGGATATGAGCGCCTCCACCGCCGAGGCTATCGACGAGGGCCGCAATACCGTCGACGACCGCGACGCCCCCGACGACCCGGTCGAATACATGGTCTGGCTCCGCCGCCGCCGTGAAGGCCTCGTTCGCCGTCACTACAAGCGCATCATCGACCTGGAAAAGGAGAGCACTGCCCTCCTCATCTCAGCCCTGGAGGCCATCGGCGATACCTACGGCATCTACGGCTTCTCTGGCTACGGCCGCGAGAACGTCGAGTTCTACGTAATCAAGGACATCGCCGAGTCCTTCAACGAGAAGATTAAGCGCCGGATCGACAAGATTACTCCTCTCCATGCCACCCGCATGGGTTCAGCCATCCGGCACTGCATCAGCAAGCTGGAGGGTCAGGACGCCACTACCAAGATAATGTTCCTCATCAGCGATGGCCGTCCCCAGGACCGCGGCTACAGCCGGGAAGGCGTGGAGAAGGAATACGCCGTCCACGACACCCACATGGCCCTCCTGGAAGCCAAGCGCAAGGACATCACTCCCTTCTGCCTGACCGTCGACAAGGCCGGCCACGACTACCTCAAGGAGATGTGCGGCGACATGGGCTATGAGGTCCTGGCCGACATCTGGTCCCTCCCCGAACGCCTCCCCATGCTCTACCGCAAGCTAACCCTCTGATCCTGGCCGCCAACCCCAACGCAAAGCAAAGGGCGGGCTCCAAACCCGCCCTTCCTATTTCCCCACAGTCCGCCAACCCCCAACCTCGTTCCTGGCGCGCTAGTCCCATCCTCCCTGCCCTTGCGGAGCTAGCAAAACCAACCCCTAACCCCCCCAATAACCCCCATCAGGCCCGCTAACCTCGTACCAACCCGTATTAAGCAAGGCTGGGCCAGAGTCTGGAACCCGAAGACCCGGAACAGGCCCGCTAACCCCCACCCACAAACCAGTCCGTTCCCCCGACTTCCCTCCGGCACCCCGTTCATCCTGAGCACTGTCGAAGGACGAACGCCCCTCCCTCGCTAACCTACCCTTCCCCCGGCAACAATCTTCCGCAACTCAGTCAAAGCCGTGTTGGCCGCCCGCCGCTTGATTACTACCCGTCGCGGCGGCGTCCGCATCTCAAAACCGCGCGTCCCATCGGCCCCGGCAACCGCAATGTACACCTGCCCCGCCGGTCGCCCGTCCTGCTCCTCCGGCCCCAGCACTCCGGTAATCCCAATCCCGAAGTCCGCTCCCAACCCGGCCCGCGCCGCTTCCGCCATCGCCGCCGCCGTCTCCGGGCTGGCCATCCCATGGGCCTCCAAGCCCTCCTCCGCAACCCCCGCCGCCACCGCCTGCTCCCGGGTGTACGCCACTATCCCCCCTCGGAAATACCCCGCCGATGCCGGAACGTCCGTGATGCTGTTCGCCAAGAATCCCCCGGTGCAGGATTCCATCGTCGCCAGGGTCAACCCCCGCTCCGCCAACGCCATCCCCACCGCCTGCTCCGGCGTCTCGTCGTCGTATCCCCAGATGTACTCCCCTAACCGTTGATGGACCGCCTCTTCCACCGGACGGATCATCTCCCGCGCCGTCCCCTCGTCCTTGGCCCGGGCAATCACCCGCAGATGTATCCCGTCCGCTTTGGAGTAAATCCCCAGGTACGGGTTCTCCTGCCCGAAGAACCCGTCCATCACCTCGTCAATCGCCGCTTCCGACATCCCCAGGGTCTTGATGTTCCGCGTCACCGTCACCTCGTCGTCCACGATCTCCCGCAGCCGCGGCGCAACCTGGTTTTCAAACATCGGGTGCATCTCCCCCGGCGGGCCAGGCATGGAAACGATGATTTTGCCGTCCTTCTCCGCCCACCAGCCCGGAGCTGTTCCATTTGGGTTGGGTATAAACTCCGCCGACGGTATCAGATGCGCCTGCTTCACGTTGTGGGGAGGCATCACCATCCCCCTGCCCTTGAAATACTCCTCCAGCCGGTCCACTACTTCCTGCTGCACTGTGGGAGTCTCATCGAAGGCTTTGGCCACCGCCTCCCGGGTCAAGTCGTCCTGCGTTGGCCCCAATCCCCCCGTGGTGAACAAGATGTCCGACCGCTTCAACCCCCGGGAAAAGGCCTCGGCAATCATCCCCAGTTCATCCCCCACTATCGACAACCACTGTAATTGTATCCCCAACGCCGGCAACTGCCCGGCAATCCACGACCCGTTGGTGTCCGTCCATTCCCCCATCAAGAGTTCGGTCCCAATGGAAAATATCTCCGCCTTCAACACGGCCTCCTCAATTCGGCAATCTGGGGCTCCGGAGGGCAATTTCCCAACCCCGGCGTTGCGCCTGAGTCTAGCAGAAATCTCCCCCGGAAACACCGCCCCCTAATCCTCCCCGGCCTCCGCCAACTGCCCCCGCCCCCAGGCCCTTTCCCCCGCGCTGCTGCCCGAGCCTTATCGAAAAAGACCCCGTTCCTCCTAATACTACAAACCCACATAATTCCCAGTTGGTTCAGGTAACCTTGAGAATATAGCCGTTCAGTTGTCGCCCGACGGCCAGGTAACAAACGTGACAAAATAAATCTGACCCACGCGAACGGTTAAAAATTCCACTTCAGTGGTTGTGCTGCTTGTAGAATCAAGATAGACAACGAGGTTAGTCAGGAGAAACGACAGTGGGACGGTTCAACTGGGGCGTTGAGGGGCCGCCCGACGATGCTTATTCGCGTGTAACCGAGCCGGAACGATTCAGGCCGTTGCACGACTGGGCGCTCGAGGCCGTGGCGCGACTGCAAACGGAGTATGAAGTCACCCCGGATGAAGGCAAAGGAATGGACGCCGAGTTGGAACGATCCCCGCTTTCCAAGCCAACATTAAGGTTGATACCGCTCCAGGATTCTTGTGCGCCGAGCACCATTGCTTTCACCGAATTCCCTGGCCTTGCGGTCCGGGTAGGCCGCTGGGCCACCGAATGGTTACCGTCCTGCGGTTGCGATGCGTGCGATGAAATGCCGGAGGAAGAGTTCGAGAGGTTTACGGAGCTACTGAGTGATGTCGTGGCCGGGCGGTTTCGGGAATCCCTGTACCTGCGGCCCGAAGGCGACGGATGGAGCACCAGGGAATTCTGGTCTGCTGATCACTTCCGCAGCTCCGGAGGATCACGGATGCCGCGCGTCAAAGCGTCTCAAATCTTGGACGGTGAGAAGGAAATTGTTCTGGAGTGGATGCCCTGGCAACCAAAACCGGACGATACGGCTAACCGTTAGCTGGCCCACCGCCAATTCCGCTCCAGGGGCAACCCGTTTGTTAAGGGCGGCGATATGTCGTACGTCCCGTCTCTCCCAACAACCACCGCGTCACCTCAACACTGCTCAACTGCCTCTGAGCCGTAGCCAGCCATACGCCCGCAGCCACCATTGGGAGGGCCCACGAACAACGCCAAGAGTAAAGTCAATCCAACCAACGTCACTCAACCGCTCCAAGAAGCCTGGGGTTCCGTTCACTGCTCCGGGAGTCTTGCACTACTCTCCCGATTCGGAACCAGACCAGACCGGTCAGTTTGGAAACGGGAAGCCGTGGAGAACGATCCACAGATAAAACGCGTTACATAACACTGCTCCGTAAACCGCTGCCATAACCAAGGTGCCGGTCCCGCGGACGGCCCGCCCATGCCCAAGCCAGCGGCTGCATTACCCATGCCCCGCACGGTGCAGGTCTTTCTCGCTCATCCCTGGGTAATGGCTGATCTCGTGCCATAGCGAAATCTCAGCCTGAACGTCCCGTTGGAGAATCAAGAAATCAGAGCCGGCTCAGGCCCCGACTGCAACAGACTGGCGGGGTGTGTCAAAGGCGGCGGGATGGGCTTGTTGAAAAAGCAGGTGGTCTGGTGCAGTCCCCGCCCCGCCGGATCATGGTGTCCTCCCTCGCAGGTCCATGGAGGCGCCAATTCTCGTCGCTTGAGGTCGGCCTGTGCATCGGCGTGTGAGGGCTTTAAAACATTGTCAATCTGCGACTGTGTACTAAAGCGGAACGGGGAATCCCAAGTTCATTGAAGGAAAGAATCAACCCGCGTCGGTCTCTTCCCCTTCTTCCGGTGGGTAGGGCGGCTCCAGTGCCAACCGGTTGATGACCTCGGCCCAAATCTGCGGCACCGTAAATAACTTCGGGCTCCCTACCAGCAAGACGTACTGGTTCTCACCGTCCGGCGTTGGGTCTCCCATGTGGAACTCGTAGACCAACCCGCTCCGCTCCGTTACCTTGATAACGCTCTTCGGCGGGTCCAACCCGTACTGCGCCGCGTCATTGACCACTTCCAGCAAGGTCCTATCTACCCGAGGCCCACTCAGCAGCAACGGCGTGCCGCTCCACTTGTCAATAAATACCTCGGTCTCCTCGTCCTCGTCCTGGATGAACCACTTGGTTCCCCCCGGCTTCTTGTCGTAGTTGACCGTCTGCCCCCCATTGGAAACCTCGATGTGGACGATGGAGTCGTCGTCCAACCGGTACAACCAGTCTTGTTCCGGCGTCCGCTCCGAGTCCTGGTTGAACTGAAACCAGAGATACGTTCCTCCAAAGAGGATAAGCACGAACACCAGCAGAATGGTGAGCCGTATGTTCATGGTCCTACCGCCTCACCCACCATACCATTGCTGCCAACAGTGCCATCAAACCCGGCAGGAAGAACCACGACGAAAACCGCACGAAGTTGAACTGGTTCTGGTCCAGGTTGAACTCCCGGAACACAAACTGCCGGTCCCGGATCGACACCAGGTCATAGTCTCCCATCAGGTAGTTGGCCGAGTTCAGGAACATGGCCGCCCCGCTGCCGCGGCTCACGTTGGCATTCCCGATGAAGTCCGCGTCCCCAAATACAACCATCTCCGCGATCCGGTTGGTCGCCGGCGCGGCTGACATAGGAGGACTCCCCACCGGTCCCATTGCTTGGACAAATAACGCCGGGAAAAAGAACCCCTGGGGGTCCGACGTTTCTCCCGCGTCGGTTATCGGCTCCGTCCGCTCAACGTCGTCAATCAGGTAGCTGTTCCCCGAGGTTACCGCCAACCCCATTGCCAGCCGGTTGCCGGTCTGGTCGTTGATGGGCACCAATGCCGCCGCTCCCGGCAGGAAGGAAACATCCAGCCCCACGCCCCGGGGAAAAACAATCTCCCGCGGCGCTTCCGGGTTGTAGCTCCCCAACCGCAGCGTCTGCGGCGTCCCCGGCACCGACCGGTCCTGGTCCAGGATGTAACCCGGGTTGATCACTACTCCCCATACAATCAGAAAGTCCCGCCACGAAGCCGGCGTGTCCGGCTCCCCCAGGAAAATCATCCGCCCCCCCTGCCGGCGGGCCGCCCCGTCGGCGTCGACCCCCGATAGGTAATCGTCCAAAGCCTTCAGGTGCGCTTCCGCCAGCTCCCCGCTGGGCCCTGCTATTACCAGCAGCGCCGCGTCGTCGGGAACGCTAACATCCTCCGCCCCCGCGTTCCAACGCAGCGGCTGAACCTGGTAATTGTCCTCCTCCAACCCTTGCCGGATTGACTCGTAACCGTCTCCTTGGCCGCTGATGATGTTCCGTTCCCCGTGCCCCGCTAGAAAGTAGACCTTCCGCTGTTCCTGCCCGGTGGCCACCAGAATGCCCGTGTAAAGCGCCTGCTCCAACCGGGTGTAAAACTGGTCCGTGGGCTCAATTAGGTCCACCCCCTGCGAATCCACACCCTCAACTACTATCGACTCGAGCGTGGTCACTCCGAAGTTCCTGGCGATTTCCGGATCGATGTCCGGGTCCACAAACTCGTAGGTGAACTGGTTCGACCGTTTGCTTAACTCTGAAAGCGTGTCCTCTACCTTCACCCGCCGCACAATCTGGTCCTGGCTCAAGAAGGGCAGGTCCTCCCGGAAAAAGGCCAACGCCCGCACCGGCTCCGGCAGCTCGTCCAACAGGTTCTTGGTGCCGGTAGACAGGCTGAACTGTTGGGTGGCCGTGGTGTCGATCCGGCTGTTGTTGCTGAAGGTTACGAAGTTCACCACCACCAATATCCCGATAAAGGCCGCCAGCATCACCAGCGAGTTCACCCCGTATCTGCCCGTCCGGCTGATGAACGCCGCGAACACGCTGCTCAGGTAGATCAACCCAATGGTGACCAGGAAGACTACCCCAACCCCAATGATTATGAATCCATAAAGCCGCAGCGAACTGACGAAGGCCGCCAGCGCCACCCCAAGTACCAGGGCAAAGATGCCCGCAATTACCACCGGCGCCCCAAAGGAGCCGATGACGTTCAGTCCCGGTTCAAGAAAGCTGAATATGGTCCGCGAGCCCCCGGGTTCTTCCTCCGGCTCCAGGCCCTCCCCTGCTTCAACCGCCGGTGGCTCTGCCCCCCGGCCTCTTCGTCCCCGCTGTCTCCGCCTCCAGTCGGCGGAGGTGTCATCTGGGCGGTTGGTCATCTTACCTCCACCTTCTCGATTCCAGCGCCCGGATCGAAAGGAACAGGAAGAAGGCCGTGACGCTTATGAAGTAGACTATGTGCTTGGTGTCAATCACTCCCCGCTCAAAGTCGGTGAAGTGGCTCCGCATCCCAATTTCGTTAACCAGGGTCGACCAGATGCCCCCCACCACGTCCGCTCCCGTGTTGGCGAAGAACAGCAGCAGCAGTATCCCCGCCGAAACTATGAACGCCACTATCTGGTTGCTGGTCAACGTCGACGTCAATATCCCTATCGACAACGCCGCTGACCCGTACAGCACAAACCCCAGGTACCCCGAATAGATCGGCCCCGGGTCCGGCTGCGCAAACAGGAACAGCAGCAATGGGTAGTAAAGGGTCAGCGCAATCAGCGACAGCAGGAATACCAGGCTCGCCAGGTATTTCCCGATTATTATCTCCCAGTCCCGAACCGGCGAGGTCAACAGCAGTTCAATTGTCCCCAACTTTTGCTCTTCCGAAAGCAAACGCATGGTCAACGCCGGCGCCAATAGCACCAGGATGATCGTCGCCCCTTGGAAGAAGTTGATGAGAGAAGCCTCTGGAAAAGGATCGCCCAAGTCTAAAACGAAGAAGAATCCGGTTACTGCCAAAAAAATAAGCCCAACTATATAGGCCATGGGGTTCCCGAAGTAGACCTGAATCTCCTTCCAGGACACAGCCTGGACGGTTCGCATCGCTAAATCTCCTCTTCCGTGGTCAATCTCAAGAAAATATCCTCCAGGCTCATTCCCACCAACTGCATACTCAACAGGCTCCAACCTTTCCCGACCACCACCCGCGAAATCTCCTCCCGCAGGTCACGGTCCTCTTGCGCGTGTATCGTGTATACGTCCCGGTCCTGCTGCCGCCGGTGGCTAACTTGCGTCACCCCCGGCATCTGCCGCAACACCGGCATTACCTCTTCGTAAGGCCCGCCCACTTCCACTTGCAGCCGGTCCACTCCCTGCAATCCCTGCGCCAGGTTCTCCGGCGTGTCTTCCGCCACGATCCTGCCCTGGTGGATGATCAGCACCCGTTCGCAGATCATGCTTACTTCGGGCAATATGTGGCTGCTCAATACCACTGTCTGCTGTTTCCCCAGGTCCTGGATCAACCGCCGCGTCTCCACCACCTGGATCGGGTCGATCCCGATGGTCGGCTCGTCCATCACCAGCACTTCCGGCTCGTGCAGAATTGCTTGCGCTATCCCCACCCTTTGCCGGTAACCCTTCGACAGTTTCCCAATGATGGTCTTGTGGTAGTCCTGCAACCGGCAGACGTCGATTACCTCGGAAATCCGCTGCCGGATGCGCCGCGACGGCATCCCCCGCAGCGTCCCCATGTACTTCAGATACCCGTTAACCGGCATCTCGGTATACAGCGGCACCGTCTCCGGCAGGTAGCCAATCCGCCGCCGCACCTCCAACGACTGCTCCACCACGTCAAACCCCCCCAGGGTCACCTTCCCCTGCGTCGGCGGCATGAACCCGGTCAGAATCCGCATGGTGGTCGTCTTCCCCGCCCCGTTGGGGCCCAAGAACCCCAGGATCTCCCCCCGCTTCACTCCAAAGTTCACGTCTTCAATGGCCGGCTGCGGCCCGTAATAGTGGGTCAGGCCGCTGGCCTGGATCATTATGTCGTTGCTGGTCTCTGTCGTCATCGCTGACCGCCCGTTTAATTTTTTGGGCTACCCGTTAATCATACTTCATCCCGTTCACGGCAGGCCAACGAAGTCATGAACAGGATGTGATTGTTTGTCGGCTAATACTCGCCCCACTCCCCTCAATCCTTCTAGGAGTCTCGTAGGAGCCGCGGTAAACCCGTCGACGGTTCATGCTGCGCTGGGCAAACCACTAGGGGCCAATTGTTTTAGGCTGTCAGTGATGATATTCTAAACGCCTGATTTTGCCAAGGTATCCCCGGTCGTCCAGCTTCGGTCGCCCCGTCGTTTCCCTGGCATATTTACTCAGGAGGTCGAATGCACCTGATTATCGATGGATTTGGCGGTAACGTGGATAAAATGTGGGACCAGGACTTGGTCCACAACTTCCTCATTGATTACCCCTCCGCCCTCGGCATGACCCGCATCACCGAACCCAAAGTCCTCGAATACAACGGCCCCCACCCCGAGGACGCCGGAGTCTCCGGGTTCGTCATCATCGCCGAAAGCCATATCAGTATCCACACCTTCCCCTCCCGGAACTACGTCAACATCGACATCTTCTCGTGCAAGTCCTTCGATAATGACCAAGCCCTTGACGACGCCAAGTCCCTCTTCGACCTCACCGACGTGAAAACTTGGCTCCTGGACCGTGGCTTGGAATGGCTCAACCTCCGCCAGGGAATGGCCGAAACCCAGGGCCAACGCGCCGTGCTGGAGTCCCGGGGAGCGGGACGGTCCAGTGGTTGAGCCCCAACCCAATAACTTGGCCTGGATTCCTTCCAATTTCCTGGCCCTCGACGCCCAACAGTCCAACTTGGATTCCGCTCGGGTCGTCTTGATTCCCGTCCCCTACGACAGCACCACCTCCTTCCGCTCCGGCGCCCGTTTCGGCCCCCAGGCCATCATCGCAGCCTCCTACGGCTTGGAAGACTACGACTGGGAACTGGACCAGGACATCTCCCAAATCGGTATCCATACCACCCCCGCCCTTGAACCCCACGTCGGCGACCCTCAACAGATGGCCCAAAACGTCCAACAAGCCGTCGCCTACTACCAGCAATTGGGTAAGATTACCGGCGTCCTCGGCGGCGAACACTCCCTAACCATCGGCTCCGCTCAGGCCTGCCTCCAATCCCACCCCGATCTTTCCGTTCTCTATCTCGACGCCCACGCCGACCTCCGCGACAGCTATATGGGTACCCGTTACGGCCATGCTTCCGGCGCCCGCCGCATCCACGAGTCCGTCCCCCTGGTCCTCGCCGGCGTCAGAAGCATGTGCCCCGAAGAGCGCGACTACCTCCAACAACGCTCCATACCCGCCTACTGCTGGCCCCAGGACGACCCCTCCTACCTACAGTCCATCATCGGTAACCTGGCTCCCCAAGTTTACATAAGCATCGACCTCGACGTCCTCGACCCGTCCCTAATGCCCGCCGTCGGCACTCCCGAACCAGGCGGCATGTCCTGGCGAGAAATAACCGCCCTCCTTCAAGCCCTTGCTCAGGTCCGCCAAGTCGTCGGATTCGACGTCAGCGAATTGGCCCCCAACGAGGGCCCCCCTTCCTGCTCCTACGTCGCCGCCAAGCTGGTCTACAAACTCATCGGCTACGCCGCCGGGTCCCCTGGCTGAAGCCATGTCTATACGCTTGGGTAAAATCTTCGGTATCCCCATCGAGGTCAACTACAGTTGGGCCTTGGTCTGCCTTCTCTATATCTTCCTAATGTCCCGGCAGTTCGGCGACATTTCCCCCGGCTGGCAGTGGGTCATGGCCGTCGCCGCCACCGCTCTCTTCTTCCTTTCCGTCCTCGCCCACGAGTTGGCCCACAGCGTCGTCGCCGTCCATGAAGGTATCCCGGTCAAGGGAATTACCCTCTTTATCTTCGGCGGCGTCTCCCAGTTGGCCCACGAAGCCCGCCGCCCCTTTATCGAGTTCCTCATCGCCATCGTCGGCCCCCTCACCAGCATCCTCCTGGGACTCATCCTCTTGGCCGCCTGGCTCTCCCTGCGGGGTTGGAACCACTCCCTGGATACCCTTCTTTCCAGCCTTTTCCTGGTCAACATGGTCCTCGGTGTCTTCAACCTCCTCCCCGGATTCCCCCTCGACGGCGGCCGCGTCCTCCGCTCCATCATCTGGGCCGTCACCGGCAGCTATTGGCGCGCCACCCAAATCGCCTCTCGGACCGGCCAGGCCATCGGCTCCCTCCTCATCATCGGCGGCTTGGCCTTGGCCGTCCAAGGTCAGTGGGGCGGCATCTGGTTCTCCTTCATCGGCGGCTTCCTCTTCTTGACTGCCACCATCAGCTACCGCCAGGAACGCTCCCGCGAGTCCCTCCGTCCCTACCAGGTCGCCGACGTCATGACCACCGAATGGTGCGCCCTCCCCGGCGAAACACCGCTAACTTCCCCCTTGGTCGCCCAGGGCCTCAGCGGCGGCGAAGACTTCGTCGGCGTCCTCGTCGACAACCGGGTCAAGGGCATCGTCACCCGCCGCCAAATCGCCCAGGCCGCCCGCGGCTCCTGGTCCTACACCACCCTGGCCCAGGTCATGCGCCCCCTGTCCGACTTGGGCAGCGTCGCTCCCAACGAGGCCATCTTCGACGTCGTGGAACACATGGACGCCGAGCGCGTCGAACGCTCCACCGTGGTCAAGAACGGCATATTGTTGGGGTTCATTGACCGGGGCCACGCCCGCCGCTTCGTCCGCGCTTTTAGCTCTTCCAAGGCCGGACTCTAAGCGTCGCCTCCCCCTCGCCTATTTCCCCGACCCCCCTCTGTCACCCCGAGCGTAGCGAGGGGTCTAAAACTCCCTGCCAAACACTAACCCCAACCCCGGATTCCAGCCTTGGCTACGATTATCCCGGGGCTGCCAGCTTGCCCCTCAACACGAACCGGCCACTACCTGGAAATTGAAAGACCCTGTCCAAGGCCGGATTCTAAGCGTTGCCTCCCCCTCGCCTATGCTAAAATGTCTCTAGCAATATTGCGAGGTTATCTATGGCATCCCCGCCCGTCATCTATTTTGACCACGCTGGCACCACCCCGACCGACCCTCGGGTCCTGGAAGCCATGCTGCCCTACTTCACCCAGCTATACGGCAACCCCTCCAGCGTGCATACCGTCGGCCAGGAAGCCCGCCACGCCCTCGACCTCGCCCGGGAACGGGTCGCCCACGTCCTCCATTGCCGCACCAACGAAGTCGTTTTCACCAGCGGCGGCACCGAGTCCGATAACGCCGCCATCCACGGCTCCGCCGTCGCCCTCCAGGAGGCCGGCAACCACATCATCACCTCCAGCGTCGAGCACCACGCCGTCCTCCACTCCTGTCAATACCTGGAAGGCCTCGGTTTCGAGGTAACCTACCTCCCCGTCGACGACTACGGCTCCATCGACCCCCAGGCCGTCTACAACGCCATCACCGGCCGTACCACCCTGGTCACCATAATGTACGGCAATAATGAAATCGGCACCATTAACCCCATCCCCGAAATCTCCGCCGCCGTCAAACAGCGCGCCCAGGAACTGCACCGTTCCATTGTCATGCACACCGACGCCGTCCAGGCCGCCGGTTTTCTCGACCTCAACGTCCGGCAGTTGGGCGTCGATATGCTTAGCTTGTCCGGCCATAAGTTCTACGGCCCCAAGGGCTCCGGTGTCCTCTTCGTCCGCCGTGGCACTCCCTACCTTCCCCTCCTCCTCGGCGGAGGGCAGGAACGGGAACGGCGCTCCGGCACCGAGAACATCGCCGCCATCGTCGGCCTCTCCCTGGCCCTCCAGCTTGCCGACGCCTCCCGCGCGGACCACGGCGCTCATTGCGCCGCCCTGCGCGACCGCATTATTCAACAGGTCCTCGCCGAAATCCCCAACACCAGACTGAACGGACACCCTGACCAACGCCTCCCCAACAACGTCAATTTCTCCTTTGAAGGCGTCGAGGGCGAGTCCATCCTTCTGGGACTGGACACCGCCGGCATCGCCGCCTCCAGCGGCAGCGCCTGTAGCTCCGGCTCCCTCGAACCATCCCACGTCCTATTGGCCTTGGGGCAGACCGCCGAACTGGCCCGGAGCAGCCTCCGCATTACCCTGGGCAAGGACAACACCAGCGAAGAAGTCGATTACCTGCTCCAAGTCCTCGCCGACCTGGTACACCAACTCCGCCAAATGCCAACCCTTTCCACCGCGGACTAATTGCCCATCCCATGCCTTCCTTACCAATCTCCCCTTCCCCAAACCACAACAAGCAATATTTCTTTGTTCGGAGAATTACGGTTGTTTAAGCACAGGTTTCTACTCGTATTCGTCCCCCTTCTCTTCCTTGTTCCCTTGCTCCTCTCCGCCTGTTCCGAGACCTCCCCGTCTTTCGGGAAGTATTACCGGGGCAAGACTCTGGACCTCAACCTCATGACGCTGGAGCGCACTCCCGAACTCCTCTACCGCACCGTCGATACCACCGGCGCGGTCCACCACTACCGTATCCTCCCCTCCTCCGCCGAGTTGGAACTCGTCTTGGTCAGGATAAAAGTCGAAAACCACACCGCTACCAGCGCCATCGTCAACGTCGATGAAAAGGCGGCGGAACTGCGCGATTTCTTCCGAGGCAAATACTTCCCCCTCGACGTCAACCAACGGGTCGAAAAGGTCAGCGCCCCCGAAAACCCCGGCGCCGAGCGCAACATCGTTTTCCTCTGGAACCGCACCCTGGCCGACGGTCGCACCGAAGCCTTCCAACTACGCAACGGCTTCGGTGTAGACGGCTGGATGGTCTTTGAAGCCCCCGTGGACACCGAGTTCCGCGAGCTGCGTTGGCGCGCCGGCGACTCCCTGAGCATCGACTTCTAACCCCTAACGGTCACCCCAACCCCACCAGTCCGTTGCGGGGCAACCCGAACCACCACCCTCCAGTCCGAAACCTGTTAACCCCCGACCACCCTCCAGTCCGTTCGTCCTGAGCCCCGTCGAAGGATGCACGGACGGCCGCCACTCCGTCCCCCAGTGCCAACCCCAACCCCATCCCCCTGCCCCGCTAACTCCCCCAAACCACCCCCAACAAAAAAGCGGACCCTACGGTCGGCCCTTTCTCTTTGCTTCAACCGTTAATCCCGCGGTCTAACCCCTGCCGTCAAACTCCACCACCTGCGCCCGCTCCCGCTGGAACTGCAGGTACGCCTCTTTCCTCATCGCCGGACGGTGGTTCCGCACCAATTCCTTGGCCCGGTCCCCTCCTCCGGCCAGTAGGTCGATCGCCACCATCGCCATTATCTTCGCCGGATTCACCACCGCCGACTCGTAGTCGGTGATGACGTACTCGTCGCTGTGCCCCGGTCCCACCGCCCCGGAGGTGTACGGGTGGCAGGCCGGCATCAACTGGCTCAGGTCCCCCATGTCCGTCGACCCGCCCCGGTTCCGCCGCGCCGGCATCACCATCACCCGCGACTCTCCTACCAGGCTGTTGGCGTTCATCTGGAACAGCTCTTGGATCCCGCTGTTGTGGCGCATCGGCAAATAGCCCGGAATGTTGGTAATCTTCACCTGTGCCCCCACCGCCAACGCCCCAGCTTTGAAACACCGGTCCACGATGCCGCTGTTCTCCACCACCGCTTGCGGACTCCCCGACCGCACCCGCCATTCCAGCCGCACGTCCGCCGGCACCGCGTTCACCGCCTCCCCGCCCTTGGTCATTATCCCGTGAATCCGCACCGTGTCTTCGTCCTTGAAGACCTCCCGGTTGGCGTTGATCGCCTGTAGCGCGAACGAAGCGGCGTTCAACGCATTGATTCCCAAATGCGGCGCGCTGCCCGCGTGAGACCCTCGCCCCAGGAACTGCACGTACTTGACGATGTGCCCATTGCTGGTGCCTCCCACCGCAAACTGCCGGTCCCCCATGTCGCTGGCCGTGTGGCACATCATCGCCATGTCTACGTCGTCAAATTCCCCCAGGCGGATTAGCTCCTGCTTCCCGCCCATGAATTCGATCTTGTTGTCCTCCCGAAGCTCCAACCGCTTCCCAACCTGTATGAACTCCTCCGCCGGCACCGCAAAAGGCACAATCTCCCCGCATAGCTGGCTCAATACCTCCGGCTCCATCAGCCCCGACAACGCCCCCACCATCATCCCAATCTGGCAATGGTGACCGCAGGCGTGCGCCGCTCCCGTGTCCGGGTCTGCAAAGGGGTGCTGGTTCACGATCAACGAGTCCAATTCCCCAATGATGGCCACCCTGGGTCCCTCTCCCCCGCCGCCCGCGACTCTCCCCTTGATCCCGGTCAACGCCAGTTGGTCCCGGTGGGTTACCCCCATCTCGTCAAACTTCCGCGCCACCAAAGCCGCCGTCCTAACCTCGCTGAACCCCGGCTCCGGGTGGGATAGCACCTCCTGCGCCAGCCCAATGAATTCCTTCTTGCGCCTTTCAATGGCCGCGCAGGCCTTTTGCTTCAGTTCCTCTTTGGAAAACCTGTTACGCTGCGTCAAACGTTTCTTCCTTGGCCAAGTCCCGCATGAACTTGAGATATTCTGGGCTCGTCATTTCCGGCCGGTGGTCCGCCACGATCTTCCCCGCCACCGCCGCTCCGTCCGCCAACAGGTCCACCACCGTCGCCGCCATGGCCTTCGCCGCCACCACCACCGCCAGGTTATAGTCCTCAACGACGTAGTTGGCTCCGTGCCCCAACCCGGTCGCCCCCCCCACGTAGGGGTGGATGGCCGGCATCAGGTGGCTGATGTCACCCATGTCCGTCGATCCGGTCCGGTGGTTCACCCGCCCCACGTTGTCCTCTCCCACCAGCGCCGCGGCGTTGGGCCGGAAGACCCCGTTCATCTGCTCGTCCTGCTTAAGCGGCAGGTACCCTGGAATGGTCTGGATGTTAACCTTCGCCCCCACCGCCATCGCTCCCGCCCGCAGCGCCCGGTCCACCTTAACGTTGGCGTCCATTATCGCTTCTATCGTCTTACCCCGCACAAACGTCTCCATCCGCACATCCGCCGGCACCGCGCTCACCGCCTCGCCTCCCTTGGTGATGATGGGATGCACCCGCACCGTATCTTCGTCCTTGAACGTCTCCCGGTTGTAATGAATCGCGGCCAACGCCAGCGACGCCGCGTTCAATGCGTTGATCCCCAGGTGCGGCGCTCCTCCGGCGTGGGAACCCTTCCCGACAAACTGGATTTTCTTCGCCAGCGTCCCATTGTTGGTCCCGCTGAGACAGAGCTGCCCCTCCTCCGGATTGCTGGTGGTATGCACCATCATCGACAAGTCAACGTCGTCAAATTCCCCCAACCGTATCAGCTCCGGCTTGCCCCCTAAAAACTCAATCTTCCCGTCCCGCCGCAGCCCGTCCCGGTACTCAATCTCAATGTATTCCTCCGCCGGCACCGCCACCAACGCCAATCGTCCGCTCAACTCCGACAACACTTCCGGCTGCATCAACCCCAGCGTCGCCCCCATCAGCATCCCAATCTGGCAGTGGTGCCCGCAGGCGTGGGCCGCCCCGGTGTTGGGGTCCGCGAAGGGATGCTCGTTCACAATCAACGAGTCCAACTCGCCCAAAAGGGCCATGGTCGGTCCCGCGCTGCCCCCCACCAATTCCCCCCGCACTCCCGTCAACGCCAGCCCGGAACGGAAGGGTACCCCCCACTCGGCAAACTTGCCCGCCACCAAATGGGCCGTCCTGACCTCCCGAAACCCCGGCTCCGGATGCCCCAAAATCTCTTTCGACAAGTTGATAATCTCGTCGGCCCTGGCATCAATTTCCTGGAATACGCGGCGTTTCAACTCTTCTTTGGACGGCACGGTGATTCCTCCCTGCGGCTCCGGACTACCAGCCTAAACTGGGCCCGATTTTATCAGAGCCCAACCAAAATGGACACATAACCCCCAACGCGCTCAGGCCCTTTCGATTATCGTATTCTTGGGCATGAAAACCTGATCCGCGGTCTAACCCCCCGTTCGTGGTGAGTCCCACCCCGATTCACGATAAGCCCGTCGAACCAGTCCTAACACCCAGTCCGTTCGTCCTGAGCCCCGTCGAAGGGCCAACGGACGGTCGCATAAAACACCCCCTGCTCGTCCTGAGCATGTCGAAGTATCGTGTTGAGCCCCGCCGAACCACCCCCAACCCCGGCTACACCCAGTCCGTTCGTCCTGAGCCCCGTCGAAGGGCCAACGGACGGTCGCACAAAACACCCCCTGCTCGTGTTGAGCCCGCTGAACCACCCCCCAAATCACTGACACTTACCCCTTGCCACTTCCGGTGACAACTCTCTAACATAACTGTAGATAGACCTTACCCCAGCCCCCAAAATTCCAACCCCCGAACCCACTGGCCCAGACAACCAACCCCATGTCCTAAAAAGCCCCAAAATGTCCCAGCATCAAACAAATATCACCTGTCCCATCCATCCAAACCCCTATAAAACCTTAATCCAAAACCCGGAGGAACTTCCAAAATCATGGGATCAACCAGTCTCTCCAGCCTAGCCAACCGAGTCCGCGCCCTGAAACGCAAACTCCACCGCCCCTACACCGAGTATTTCGTCGGCCGTGAGGCAAACCAACTCTGCGAGGAATGGGCCGACGCCCAATCTCAGAACAAGCCCCTCCCCGACCCCCACAACTTCATCCGAAAGGTGGCCGACTCCGGCTTCCACTACCTCTCCTTCACCGGCGCCTTCGGCTACCTGGACTACTGCCGCCGCCGCAAAAAGGAGCCCGACCACAAGTTGCTCCTAGACGCCCTACTGCCCTGGCGTCAATCCCCCTGTTTCTCCTAACCCCACCCAACCCGAACAATGTCCCAGGATGTCCCCAAAAGTCCCAACACCTTAAAAATCTCCCGCACCCTACCCTCAGTCCGCTCGTCCTGAGCCCCGTCGAAGGATCGTCCTGAGCTTGTCGAAGGGCCAACGGACGGTCCCCCGCACTAAACACCCAGGTCCGCTCGTCCTGAGCCTGTTGAAGGATCATCCTGAACTCCGTTGAAAGGCCAACGGACGGTCGCATAAACCCCCACCCAATCCTCCGGTGTATAATCACCTTCTGGAGCCATGAAAATCGTAATCGCCCCCCAGAGTTTCAAAGGCAGCCTCCACGCCCTGCAAGCCGCCGAGGCCATCCAACGCGGCGTCCTCTGCGCTGCCCCCAACGCTGAAACCGTCCTCGTTCCAGTGGCCGACGGCGGCGACGGCACCCTGGAAGCCTTGGTCAACACCACCGGCGGCGAAATGCGCCGCAGCATCGTTACCGGCCCCCTGGGTCAGGCCGTCGAAGCCTTCTGGGGCATCATGGGCGACGGCATAACCGCCGTGGTCGAAATGGCCCGCGCCTCCGGCCTCGCCCTCGTCCCTCCCAAACGCCGCAATCCCCGCGCCGCCACCACCCGCGGCACCGGCGAAATCATCAAGGAAGCCCTCGACCTCGGCTACACCCGCATCATTGTCGGCCTCGGCGGCAGCGCCACCAACGACGCCGGCTCCGGCATGGCCGCCGCCCTCGGTGTCCGTTTCCTCGACCAGGCCAGCCAACCCCTCCCCCCCGGCGGCGCGGCCCTCTCCCGCCTCGCGGCCATCGACCGCTCCACCATCGACCCCAACCTGGCTACGGCCACCATCATCGGCGCCACCGACGTCACCAACCCCCTCTGCGGCCCCACCGGCGCATCCGCCGTCTTCGGCCCCCAAAAAGGCGCCTCCCCCCGCGTCGTCGCCGAACTCGATGCAGCCCTCGCCAACTTCGCCCGCGTCGTTAAACAAGACTTGGGCGTCGACGTCCTCGACCGCCAGGGCGCCGGAGCCGCCGGCGGCCTCGGCGCTGGCCTCATCGCCTTCACCGGCGCCGACCTCCGCTCCGGTATCGATATGGTCTGCCAGGTCCTCGAATTCGACCGCCATCTCCAGGGCGCTGACCTGGTCATCACCGGCGAAGGCCGCGCCGACGAGTCCACCATCTACGACAAAGCCCCGGTGGGTGTCGCCCGCCGCGCTCGGGCTCAGGGAGTCCCCACCATCATCCTCGCCGGCAGTATCGGTCCCGGTTCCGGAAAACTCTACGACCACGACATCGCTGGCCTGGTCTGTATCGCCGACCGTCCCATGAGCTTCGAACGCAGCCTCGCCCGTACCGCTGATCTGCTGGAAAGCGCCGCCGAGCGCACCGTTCGCCTCCTCAACTCCCCCGTCAACCTGACCGGCCACCCGTAACTTGGAGCCCCGCCCTTGAAGACCTGGCTTTTCGAAGACGAACAATGGTTCCCCGTCCCCCCGGACCAGGTCTTTCCCTTTTTCGCCGACCCCTTTAACCTGGAACGCGTAACTCCGCCCTTCCTTAACTTCCGCGTGGTGACTCCCCCACCCCTCGACATGCGCCAGGGAACAACCATCGACTACAAACTGAAACTCCACTGCATCCCGGTCCGCTGGCGCAGCCAAATAACCCTCTGGCAGCCCCCAACCTTGTTCGTCGATGAACAGCTCCGCGGTCCCTACCGCCTCTGGCGCCACCGCCATACCTTCCACGAACGCAACGGTGGCACCCTGGTTGAAGACTACATCGAATACGCCGTCCACGGCGGCCCATTTGTCAAGAAATTCCTGGTGGAACCCGACCTCAAGAAAATCTTCGCCTACCGCCACCAGGAAATTCGCCGTCTCGCCATGGAAGGAATGCTCTAACCCCGCCCCAACAAAAAGGGGCGGACCCATCGGCCCGCCCCAACCAAACCCGTTCGTCCTTAGCTTGTCAAAGGATCATCGAGAGCGCCTTCCCAGCCACCCTACCCCAGCCGCTCCCTCACAAACTCCACCACCGTCTGCGACAACTCAATCGCTCGGTCCGCGTCCACCCGGTCAAAGGCTTCCGAAGGTATCCCCCCCGGCAAATACTCCGGGTATCGCGTGATGTAAAGGTACTTGTCCAACTGCCGCGCCTCGCTCTTCACCGTGTCGAAGAACATCTCAAATATCTTGGCGTCTTCGCACAGGTCAATCAACGAGTGCCCCCAAACGTCCTCCGATCCCCGGTGGTACAGGAACGCTTTTAACGCTTTCTCGGCCGCCTGTTGTCCCATGAAACAGGCGATATTGTACCGGCCTCCCTCCCGGATGAACTCGGCGTCCTCCAGGTCTTGCACCGCTTGCCGCAGCCAGCGGGCTCCTTCAGTTATTCGGTCCTGCATCGTATATTACGCGTCCTTTCTTACAGGCATTCCGCAGCGCGGGCAGTTCTTCCCGCAGCCGTTCAAACTCCTCTGGAGTGTATACCAACGTATCCACGTCCACCGAACTGCCCAGGTGAAACGAGAAAAAGTCCGCCCGCCGCCCAAACGGCCGGTCGGTGTCGTGGACTACTATCAGGTCGATCCGGCTTTCCGGCGTGTAGTCGCCCGTTATCATGTCCCCCGTCAGGATCACCTTCTCCACTCCCAACGTCGGCAGCAACCCTTCAATGGCCTCCAGTTCCTTCTCCAGCATCTGCCGCCGGAACTGGGTAAACCCGATTCTTACTGGCATCTCGCTCCCTTATCCAAGCAACACCATGTGGACTTCCCGGGGGCCGTGTACCCCCACCACCAGCGTCTGCTCAATGTCCGCCGTCCGGCTGGGACCGGTTATGAAGTTTAGGTAGCTCCCCATGTCCCCTCCGTTCCGGTGGTACTCCAGCCGCCGCAGCAGAAAAACGTCGTCCAGGCTTTCCACCACGTCTCCGGGCCGCACCACCGCCACATGCACCGGCGGCACCAACGATACCAAGCGGCTCAGTCCCGCCCGCGGTACCACCACCACCGACCCGGTTTCCGCCACCGCGTAGTCGGCGCCGGTAATCCCCAACCCGGCCGCGATTATCTCCTCTCGTACCTCTTCCCGGCCCCGGCTTTCCCCTTTTGCCGCCGTCGCCACGTTGACCCCGGCTTCCGCCAACGCTCGATGTACCGGTACGTCCTCAAACACTTCCTGCGCCGACCTTGCCACCCTCCGTACCCCGGCCTCGGTAACTATCGCAACGATGCGTCCCACCGCTTCTTCCCCGTTCCCAACCCGGTGGACGTTCCAACCCCGCAACGCCGCTGTATCCGCCAGCCGGTCCAACAGGCCCGCCCGGTTCTCCTCAATTCGCCGCCACACTTCCAGTGCCTGCTGCCCTAATTGGTCGGCGTCTTCTTCCAACCGCGGGTAAGGCCGCGACGGACTCTCCGCCGCGCGCTTCCCCAGTGCGTTCCGTACTTGCGCCAGGAACTCTTCCTTGGCAACCCCCAGGCCGGCCCTATTCCCCGTCATCCTTCCCCTCTGCCCCGGATAACTCCGCGTCCCAGACATCCCTAAAGGTCCGTTTCGGTGCCTCGGGCAAGTCTCGGGAACGAGTCCAACCCGACAGCGGGCCCAGCGGCAACGCCCCCAGTCCTCCGCTTCGGCCGAAGGCCCTTTGCAGCGTCCGCAGCGCCTTACCCGCCACCGACAACCAACCCGGGTTCCCCAACGCCTTGGCCAACCCCTGCGCCATCACCCGTTCCTGAACCGGCACAGCCCTAACCTCCGGGTCGGGACTCTCCGCCAGCTTCCCCCGCAGGTGCAGCAGCATCCGGGGAATGTTTATCTTCACCGGGCAGACGTCCCGGCAGGCCCCGCACAGGCTGGAAGCAAATGGCAGGTCCTTGGCCTCCTTCAGTCCCACCAAGCTCGGCGTGACGATGGCCCCAATCGGCCCCGGGTACACCCACCCGTAGGCGTGCCCCCCAACCTTCTGGTACACCGGGCAAATGTTCAAACAAGCGCCGCAACGGATGCAGTTCAACGCCTCCCGCAGTTTCGGGTCGGCCAAGATCTTCGACCGTCCGTTATCGACGATGACCAGGTGGAACTCCTCCGGCCCGTCCTCGTCATCCTCCCCCCTCGGCCCGCTGACCATGCTGACGTAGCTGGTAAATCGCTGTCCGGTGGCCGACCGGGGCAGCAAACGCAAAAACAACGCCAAGTCTTGCAAGGAGGGAATCAACTTCTCCATCCCCGCGATTCCCACGTGAATCCGCGGCGCCGAAGTGCACAGCCGCCCGTTCCCCTCGTTGGTGATGATCACCAGCGTCCCCGTCTCCGCAACCAAGAAGTTGGCCCCGCTGACTCCCAGGTCCGCCTGCAAGAACTTCTGCCGCAGCGCCGTCCGCGCCACCCGCGCCATCTCCTCAATATCGTCGGTTATCGGAACCCCTAGCTTTTCGGCGAATAGCTGCCCCACCTGCTCCTTGGTTTTGTGCAGTGCGGGCGCTACCAGGTGCGAAGGAGTTTCCCCAGCCAGTTGGATGATGTATTCCCCCAGGTCCGTTTCGTAGACCTCGACCCCGGCTCCTTCCAATACGTGGTTCAGGTCCAACTCTTCCGACACCATGGACTTGCCCTTGGTAACCACCTTGACCCCCCGGCTCTCCACCAGGTCCGCCACAATGGCGTTGGCCTGCTCCGCGTCCCGGGCAAAGTGCACCTGCCCCCCGTTCTCGGTGACTTTATCGTGCAGCAGGTCCAGATAGTGGTCCAGGTTGGCCAGGGTGTGGTCTTTGATTTGCCGCGCCTGCTCCCGCCACTCCTCCCACGCTTCCGGCGTTACCTCTTCAATGGCCTCCCGCCGCGCGCCGTCAAACCCGCTCCCCACCCTCCGCAATGCCTGCCGCAGTTGCGGGTCCCGAATCGAAACTTCCGACGCCGGAACGAACCGCCGGGTCTGGATTCTCGGCACTACTCCCCCTCCCGGTCCAATACCTGCGCCAGGTGTTTAACCGCCACCGGCTGCTGCTGACGGCTCAACCCACCGCCTATGTGCATCAGGCAACCCATGTCGCAGGAAATCAAAGTGTCGGCCCCGGTGGCGGCCACATTCTGCACCTTCTCCGCCAGCATCGCCTCCGATATGTGGGGGTACTTCACCGAAAACGCCCCCCCAAACCCGCAGCACGTCTCCCGCTCCGGCAGGTCCACCAATTCCAACCCCTTCACCTCGGCCAGCAGCTCCACCGGCCCCTCTTTAACCCCCAACTCCCGCAACAAGTGGCAACTTGGATGGTACGTAGCTTTCCCCCGAGCACCCGCTCCAAGATCGTCCACCTCCAGGACTTGGGTCAGAAACTCCGAGAACTCATAGACCCGCTTGCCCAACTTCTGGACCTCCGTTAACAACCCAGGGTCATCGTCCAAAAGTTCCTGGTAAAACACCCGTATCATGGCCGCGCACGACCCCGAGGGCACCACAATGAAAGGACTATCTCGAAAAGTCTTGACTACGTTCTTCGCCAGGGGTTTCGCCAGGGAAGCAAACCCCGAGTTGAACAGCGGTTGGCCGCAGCAGGCCTGCTCCCTGGGAAAGTCCACCTCCACCCCCAACCGCCGTAATACCCGCACCACGCTAACCCCAACTTCAGGGTAAAGCTGGTCGATGATGCAGGTGACAAATAGGGATGCTTTAAGGCCTTGGGACTGCGCCAAAAGGACCTCGCGGACGCCGGTAAGTGGACCTTAGCGTAGCAGACACCCCACCTACTTACAACCAAACTCCGCCGCCCGTAACTGTTCAGAGGCAAGGGGTTATCCCGAACCCCCCCACCTGTCATTCCGAACCCCCCCACCTGTCATTCCGAACCGTAGGGAGGAATCTAAAATCCACCGCCGCCAGCCCGTTTGCCCCGGACTAGTCGCCGCCAGCTCCCCATATAAAAGGCCCAGACCGCCCATCCCCTTCATGTCAAGCTACTTCTAAGGTCCCCCGATGCGGCCATCCCAAGCCCACCGGCTCTCAAAACCAACCGCCCCGCCAAAGAAAACCACTGACATTTCCCCCTTGCCAGTTCCGGTGACGACTCTCTACCATAATATCTACCGGACATAACCCAACGCCCGATTGCGGCCCAAGAATCCAGCCACGGGACCTTCCCAAACCGAAATGCCCCAAAACTCCATAAAAAGGCAAAAATCTTGAGACATTCCCCCAATTTTCCCCCAGACCCACGCGGCTCAACCAACACAAAATCCAAAACCAAGACCCTCCCGAAGAAGCAAACGTCCCACAATGTCCCGGAAAGCCCCAGCATTCAAAAATTTCCGAACCCGGGCCCGCCGAACCGCCGGCAGACGCCCGCCCAAATCCAGCAATGCCACCCCAGGAGAGCAGGGCAATCGCGTCATATAGCCCCGAAGTTCATTCACCCGCAATTCCCGCGCACACCCGTCTTTCCCGCGCAGGCGGGAATCCAGAAGTCGCGGACAAGGACGAATTTGCCGATGCAAGACAGTGTGCATTGCTCCTTTCGCGGGAATCATCGGGGTTTTCCGGCGATTTCGGCTTGTATGGCGGGTTGAAATTTAAGACGCGTTTGCCCTGCCCCAAAGGTTCTTAAACCTTGCCTTTTCCTGCCTCCGGCGTTAGTATGCCGTTGTTCGAGGAACCCCGCCTTCCTTCCTTGGAAAGGCCCGGAAATTCCTCGGCCCAATCCCAAAAAAAGCTGGTGTTTGCCATGAATGTAATGGAAGCCGTCGCCCGAATCTTGAAGACTGAAGGCGTGGAATGGGTCTCCTGTTTCCCCTCTAATCAACTCATCGAAGCCGCCGCCAAGGAAGGCATCCGCACCATCATGTTCCGGCAGGAACGCGGTGCCCTCATGGCCGCCGATGGCTACTCCCGCCTCCATAACCGCAAGAAGTTTGGCGTAACCATCACCCAGGGCGGCCCCGGTTCTGAAAACTCCATGGGCGGCTTGGCCCAGGCTTACAGTGACAACATCCCCATCCTCTACCTCCCCGGCGGCCCCGCCCTCAGCCAATACGCCGTGAAACCCAACTTCTCCCCCACCCGCACCTACGCCACCGTTTCCAAGTGCGGCGAGGTCATCACTCAGCCGCAACAGGTCTCCGCCGTCATGCGCCGGGCCTTCCACGCCCTCCGCAACGGCCGCCCAGGCCCGGTCATCGTTGAAATCCCGGCCGACGTCGGAACCATGGAGGTCAACGAAGCCGACCTCAACTACCAGCCCCCCAAGCGTGCCCCCCAAGGCCCCGCCCCCAGCGACGTTAAGGACGCCGCCGCGCTCCTTCTCAACGCCAAAAAACCCGTAATCTGGTCCGGTATGGGTGTCCTTTTCGCCGAAGCCTCCCCGGAACTTACCGAGTTGGCCGAACTGACCGAGATTCCGGTCTACTGCACCATGCCCGGCAAGTCCTCCTTTGACGAACGCCACCCCTTGGCCCTCGGTTCCGGCAGCGCCTCGACCTCCTTACCCGCCCGGACCTGGCTCCAGGAGTCTGACGTTCTCTTTGCCGTCGGTTCCAGCATGACCCGCACCGGCTACGGCCAACCCATCCCAGGCGGTAAGGTCATCATCCACAACGTCGAGACCATCGAGGACATAAACAAGGATTTCTCGGTGGACGTCGGGCTTCCGGGTGACGCTAAACTCACCCTCGCCGCCTTGGTCGATGAGGTCAAGGCTCAAATCGGCGGAAAAGGCCGGAAGGGTCAGACCGCCGTCGCCCAGGAAATTGCCAACATGCGCGATGCCTGGATGGGCGAGTGGCACGACATCCTCCACTCCGAAGACGTTCCCATCAATACCTACCGGGTCATTGGCGAGATGGAACGCAACATCGACAAGGAAAACTCCATCGTCACCCACGATGCCGGCGCTCCCCGCGACACCATCATGCCCTTCTTCCGCGCCACCATTCCCCACAGCTACATCGGCTGGGGCAAGACCACCCACCTTGGCTACGGCATCCCCCTGATGATCGGCGCCAAATTGGCCCAACCGGACAAGTTCTGCCTCAACTTCATGGGCGACGGCGCGTTCGGAATGTCCGGCCTGGACATTGAGACCTCGGTGCGGGCCGGCGCCCCCATCACCACCATCGTACTCAACAACGGCGGCATGGCCACCTACCCCGGCGGCTACCCCGTAGCCAACGAGCTTTACGGCGCCACCCGCATGACCGGCGACTACGCCAAGATCGCCGAGGGTATGGGCGCGGTGGGCATTACCGTCACACAGCCCGGCGAAATCGCTCCGGCTTTGG
Source organism: Dehalococcoidia bacterium (assembly GCA_965205495.1). Taxonomy (GTDB): domain Bacteria; phylum Chloroflexota; class Dehalococcoidia; order Lucifugimonadales; family UBA3495; genus CATOSK01. The sequence continues at coordinate 1,497,597 of CBDBHA010000002.1, read as the reverse complement.
AACGCGCTCGCCAACTCAACTCGGAAGGCCGCACCGTCCTGTTGGACATCCACTCCAACCTGGAAGCCCGCCGCTCCCAGTTCTAATCCCCACAACCCCCTCGGAAGGCACAAAATTAGCCGGTCACCAATGGGTGACCGGCTTTCCTTTCTTCGAAACCCCGGGCTGGACGTGCCCCACCCCTAGAACAGCGAAAAGAGCATCAACCCCCCAAGTCCCACCGTCACGACAATCGCTAGGGCAATCAGCTCATCCCCGGGTTGCTGCTTGCTCTGCAACTCCCACGGCCGGTCCTTGTAACGGTTCAACCGCTCCAGTTCCTTCTCCCATAGGTATTCCCCCAGTTTGCCCCGGTACCGTGGTGGCATATCGCCCACTCCTTGTCTTTACAATACTCGTTGGTCAAACCCTCTTCCTGCGTGCCAGACCCCCAAGAACAAGCCCCCGGTTTCGCTTACCGAGGGCTTGTCGTTACTCTTTTCTGGCGGGAGTGCGAGGGAGTCGAACCCACCTACCCCGCTCGTCACGAGGCATAACGGATTTGAAGTCCGCAAGAGCCACCGGGCCCCATCCACTCCCCCGTCCGGGGGCCGCGGGGACTAACTGCCCAATACCGCATCGATTTTCCGCTTCAATGCTCCCTTGGGCACCGCGCCGACTATCTGGTCCACCGGTTGCCCGTCTTTGAAGAAGATTAACGCCGGTATGCTCCGCACGCCGTACTTCATCGCAATGTTCGGGCTGTCGTCCACGTCTACTTTGGCTACGTTCAACTTGCCGGTATACTCGACGGCCAGGTCGTGTACCGCCGGCGCAATCATCTTGCAAGGGCCGCACCATTCTGCCCAAAAGTCCACTAGAACGGGTAGCTCCGAGTTGATTACCTGCTCATCCCAACTGGTTTCGCTAACTTCGATGGGCTCTGCCATTTTGCCTCCAAGGTCATTAGTGCAGGACGCCGTTTTGCCCGCGCCCCGCCGTTCAGAGGGGTTCTGTTGCCATATTATACCGGCGCTACCAACAGGTCAACACTAACCCTAACCACCCGCCCCCGTCCCCTTCCATCCTCCCTTGGACCTCCCTTGGATTCGCCCCTGCCTTGGTCTATAGTATCTCCAGGAGGACCTTTGTTAGACCAGCGCATCCTGAAAGGCCAGCTACTATCCCTCTCTTTGATGTCCTGGGGTCGCTTGGGCGAGGCCTGGGCCCAATACCAAGATTGGGACGTCTTTGTCTTTGGCGGTATCCCCGGCGAAAAGGTCGTCGCCGAAGTCCTTCGCGTCTACCGCAACCACCTCTCCGCCCGCGTGGTCGAAGTCCTCGAACCTTCTCCCCACCGTATCCAACCCCCCTGTCCTTACTACGGCGAATGCACCGGTTGCCAATGGCAGCATGTCGCCTACGATTACCAACTTGACGTAAAACGGGAGAAGGTCGTCGACGCCCTCCGGCGCGTCGGCGGTTTCCCAGACCCGGCAGTGTCTCCCGTCCAACCCTCGCCCCGCCAGTTTCGCTACCGTAACCACGCCCGGATGACCATCGGCCCTCAGGGCGCTCTCGGTTTCGTCAACCGCGAGACCCGCCGCTTTGTTCAGGTCGATGACTGCATGTTGATGCACCCAGGGGTCAACAATCTCTTGGCCCAGTTGCAGGACAACTGCGCCGAGACCACCCAGTTGTCCATCCGCGCCGGCGAAGAAACTGGCGATTTCTTGGTGCAGCCAACCCTGAAGTCCCCTGCGGTCACCGTTCCCACCGGCCAAAAACACTACGTGGAATCCGTCAACCGCCGCACCTTTCGGGTCGCCTCCCCTTCTTTCTTTCAAGTCAATATCCAACAGACCTCCAACCTTATCGAGACGGTCCGCCGCGAGTTGGCCATCCAATCCACCGACCTCCTGCTCGACGCCTACACCGGAGTTGGTACCTTCGCTATCCTCCTCGCTCCCTACGTCCGCCGGGTAATCGCTATCGAGGAGTCCGCCGCCGCCGTCGCCGACGCCCGGAAAAACGCCGCCGGCCTCGACAACGTTGAATTCCTCTTGGGCAAGACCGAAGATGTTCTTGGTTCCGTCGCAGAAAAACCCGACATTGTTCTCCTGGACCCGCCCCGTGCCGGCTGCCAGCCCTCCGCTCTCGCCAGCCTCCTGCGCCTCGCCCCGCCCCGCGTGGTCTACGTGTCGTGCGACCCGGAAACCCTGGGGCGCGATTTGAAGCTCCTCTGCCAGGGCCCTTACCGGTTGACCGCCGTGCACCCCCTGGATATGTTCCCCCAGACTCACCACGTCGAGTCCGTCGCGGTCCTCGAACGAACTCAGCCGCCGCCCCAGGTCGTCCTGGCCTCGGCATCCCCCCGCCGGAACGACCTTCTGGCCCAGGCGGGCTTCCAGTTCCAGGTAATCCCGGCCAACGTGGATGAGTCCGTCATCCCCGGCGAGCCCGCCCAGGATATGGTCCGGCGTCTCTCCCAGGCCAAGGCCCAGGCCATCGCTTCTACTCTGACTGAAGGATACGTCATCGGCGCCGACAGCACCGTGGTCTTTCAAGACCGGCCCGTCGGCAAACCCGTTGACTCCGCGGACGCCGTAAAAATGCTCCAGACCCTGCGCGGAACCCAACACCAGGTGAGCACCGGTGTTACCGTCATCGACGCCGCCACCGGCCGCAGCCTTACCGATTGCCTGACCGGAGACATCGAGTTGCGGGACTTGAGCGACGAGGAAATCCAGGCCTCCGTCAATGCCGGTACTCCCTTGGACAAGGCAGGCGCCTATGCCATCCAGGACCCCGATCTCAAACCCGGCAAGCTGACCGATGGCTGCTTCACCAACGTGGTGGGCCTCCCGGTGTGCCGCGTCCGCGAAATGCTCGCCGAGTTGGGCTGCGCCCTTCTCCCGGACTGGGTCGTCCCCAACCAACCCCAATGCCAGACCGAATGTCCCTTTCAAGGGAAGCCCCGCCGGTGAACCTTTTCGGCATCGGCCTCCCCGAAATTGCGGTCATCATGGTCGTGGCTTTCCTCGCTCTGGGCCCCAACCGCTCCATCGACATGGCCCGCACCACCGGGCGGATGGTCCGCGACATCCGCCGTGCCATTAACGAAATTACTTCCGCCGTTAACTTGGACGACGACCGGCCGCCTCAACCCCGCCCGCCCGCCTCCGGCTCCCCACCTCCCCGAGAAGGGCCCCCTCCCCAAAGCTAACCATGAATGACCACCAGCTTTCCCTTAGAGAGCACCTGCAGGAGCTCAGGCGCCGCCTCCTTATTTGCGTCATCGCCCTCGTCCTCGGTACCTGCGTGGCGTTCGCCTTCTGGGAGGACGCCGTCGAGCTCCTCAAACGCCCGGCCCAGGAGCTTAACGACGGCCAAGGGGTCACCCTAATCGCCACCCAGGTCACCGAGTCCCTCACCACCAGCTTCAAAGTCTCCCTCTTCGGCGGCCTCATCCTCGCCTTTCCGGTGATTCTCTACCAGGTGGTCCGGTTCGTCGCCCCCGGCCTTACCGGCCAGGAAAAGCGCTACTTGCTCCTCTTCATCCCAGGCGCTGTGCTCGCCTTCGCCGGCGGCATCGCCTTCGGTTATTACATCCTCACCCCCCAGGCCCTCCCTTTCCTCATATCCTTCAGCGACAACGTTGCGGAACCCTTGATTCGCATTAGCAGTTACGTCGATGTGATGCTCCGGTTCCTTTTTTGGATGGGCGTCGTGTTCGAAACCCCTCTGGTCATGGTGCTGCTGGCCCGCCTTGGCATTGTTCCCGCGCGGGCCTTCTCCCGCTTCCGGCGCTTTTGGCTGGTCATCGCTTTTATCATCGCCGCCGTCATCACCCCCACCTTCGACCCGGTCAACCAGGTGCTGGTGGCCCTGCCCCTCTTGGTCCTCTACGAATTAGGCATTCTCTTGGCCCGCCTCGCCGGACGGCGCGGCCCAACTCCTTCCGACTCCCCCTCCCCGGCCCCCAACTCCGAATGACCCCCTCATTGGCAAAGAAAAAGGCCGGCGTACCTGCGCCGGCCTTTTCATCATTCCAAGCCTATTGTGCCCGGGGCCAAAAGCCCGTTATAAGTCCGTCTTTAGACTAGGTCATCGTTGTTTCGCCCCGCGTTCACCGGCCGCTGCTCTTCCTCGGACTTGGTCTCAACCTCGTCTTCCCCGGTCACCGAAGTCTTGAAGGAACGGATTCCCCGCCCCAAGGACGACCCAATTTCCGGCAACCGCCGCGCCCCAAAGATGAGCAACAACACCGCCAAGATGATGAGAACCTCGGTGATTCCCAACGGCCCGAATCTCATAACAACCTCATTTAGTCGAGTTCGCCAGCCGCAATCATACCAAAATCCCCATTCGCCAACAAACCGCACCCCCTACCGGCAACCGCCATTCCGCCGAGGCCCCAGCCCGGACCACCCCGAACCAACCGGACCATTACGCCGTTCCTCCAACATTGTGGACACACAACCCCCCTTGTATAATTGCCACCGCGTACCAAGCCTTAACCGACCCACGCTCTGTAATCTTTGATAATGACAACCAACTCCACATACGATGTAGCCGTCATCGGCGCCGGCCCCGGCGGTTACGTCGCCGCCATCCGCTCCGCTCAGTTGGGACTGAACACCGCCATCGTCGAGCGGGAAAGCCTGGGTGGTGTCTGCCTCAATTGGGGCTGCATCCCCAGTAAGGCCCTCCTCAAAAACGCTGAAATCCTTTCCTATATCCACCGTTCTCAAGAGTTCGGTTTCCATTTCGATAATTTCCACGCCGATTACTCCGTAGCCATCGACCGCAGCCGCCGGGTCGTCGACCGCAACATTCGCGGCGTCGCCTACCTCCTTCGCAAAAACAACGTTACCCATCTCACCGGCACCGCTACTCTCCGCGGTAACGGTCAGGTGGAAATCGCTCCCGATGGCCAGGTCATTACCGCCAAGAACATCATCATAGCCACCGGCGCGCGCCCCCGCACCATTCCCCCCCTTCCTGTGGACGGTGCCCAAATCATCACCAGCCGCCAGGCCATCGTCGGCAAAGAACTGCCCCAGTCTATTGTCATTGTTGGCGGTGGGGCCATCGGCGTCGAGTTCGCCTACATCTACCGCATGTACGGCGTCGAAGTTAGCGTGGTGGAGCTTCTGCCTCGCCTGGTACCCAATGAGGACGAGGAAATCAGCCAACAATTGGAACGGTCCTTTTCAAAACACGGCATCAACGTGGTCACCGGCGCGGCCGTTACCGGTGTCCAGCAGTCCCCCAGCGGCGTCACCGTCAACATCGACCAGGATGGCGCCGCCAAGACTATCGACTGCGCCCAGGTGCTGGTAGCCATCGGCGTCCAACCCAATGCCGAGGACCTCGGGTTGGAATCGCTGGGAGTTCAAACTCAGGGCGGCTACATCCAGGTCAACGACGCCATGGCTGCCAACATTCCAGGTCTATACGCCGTCGGCGACGTCACCGGCAAACTCGCCCTGGCCCATGCCGCCTCGGCCCAGGCCGTGACCGCCGCCGAGCATATCGCGGGCAACGAGACCCAACCCCTCGACTACACCTATATGCCCAAGGCCACCTACTGCCAGCCCCAGGTCGCCAGCTTCGGACTCACCGAGGCCCAGGCCATAGATCAGGGCTACCAGGTCCAGGTGGGCCGATTCAATGTCTTGGCCAACGGCAAGGCCATGGCGATGGGCGAGACCGAAGGCATGGTTAAACTCGTCCTCGATGCCCGCTACGGTGAACTCCTCGGCGGCCACCTCATCGGCCCGGAAGTTACCGAACTCCTGGGTGAGCTTTCGTTGACCCGCCTTCTGGAAGGCACCTCCCTGGAGCTGGGTTGGGCCGTCCACGCCCACCCCACCATCTCCGAAATGTTGAAAGAAGCAGCCCTGGGCGCCCAGGGCCGGGCTATCCACGGTTAGCAATGGCGTTAGTTCTTATCATCAACCATCGGGACCCCAGTTAACCCCTTCCTCCGTTCGACAAATCCTTCGGGGAGGCCACCATGGCGACCAACATCGTAATGCCCCAGATGGGATACGACATGCGCGAAGGCACAGTCGTCCGCTGGCACAAGCAAGAAGGTGACACCATCGCCCGGGGCGAGGTCCTCGCCGACATTGAAACCGACAAAGCCACGGTGGAGTTCGAAGCCTACACCGGCGGGGTCTTGGGTAAAATCGTCGCCGACGCCGGAGTGGTTGTTCCCGTTGGCGAGCTTATCGCCGTTATCACCGCGCCCGGCGAACCCCTCCCGGACAACCTCCTAGACGCCGCCACCCCAACCGCCGCCGAACCTCCCGCCCCTGGTGTTGCTCCAACCGCTGCCCCGGAGACGCCCGCCCCGGTTGCGGATGGGTCCGAAGACGGACGCCTCCGCGTTTCCCCAATTGCCCGCCGCCTGGCCCGGGAACGCGGCGTAAATTTGGCCGACCTCACCGGCTCTGGCCCCGGCGGCCGCATCGTCGAAAAAGACGTCTTGGAATACACCCCCGCTCCCCCGGTGGCGGCTCCTGAACTCCAAGATGGCCGGATTCTCGCCTCCCCCATCGCCCGCCGTCTCGCCCGGGAACGTGGCATCAACCTCGCCGCCGTAACCGGCTCTGGCCCCGGCGGCCGCATCGTCGAAAAAGACATCCTGGAATACACCCCGCCCGCTCCCGAACCCGAACCCACCCCGGAACCGCTTGCCCAACTCGGTGCCGAAGCCGTCGAACTGTCCCGGATGCGTCAGGCCATTGCCCGCGTCACCTCTGACAGTAAACGCGAAGCCCCCCACTTCTACGTCACCGCCGCTATAGATATGACCCGCGCCATGACCCTCCGCCGCGAAATCAACGAAGCCGCTCCCGAAGGGACCCGGGTCACCGTCAACGACCTCGTGGTTAAATCCGCCGCCCTGGCCCTCGCTAAACATCCCAAGTTCAACGCCTCTTTCCAGGCCGATTCTCTCCACTTCCACTCCGCCGTCAACATTGGCGTCGCCATCGCCCTGGAAGCCGGCCTCATGGTACCCGGCATCAGCGATTGCCAGGACAAGTCCCTCCTCCAAATCGCCGCTGCTTCCAAGGACCTCATCGAACGCGCCAACGCCGGCCACCTCCGCAACGACGAATACGGAGGCACCACCTTTAGCGTAAGCAACCTGGGCATGTTTGAAATCGAAAGTTTCGCCGCCATCATTTATCCGCCCCATGCCGCGGTTTTGGCTGTCGGCGCAGTTCAGGAACAGGCTGTCGTCCGGGAAGGGCAACTAGCCGTCGCTCAAATGATGAAGGCCACCCTTTCCACCGACCACCGGGTAGCCGACGGCGCGGAAGCCGCCCGCTTCCTCGTCGAGGTCAAACATATCCTGGAAAACCCCTTAACCCTGTTGCTCTAACCGGCCGGAACGTGAAGTCCGGCTCCGTCAATCCCATCTAACCAGGAGGTAACCCATGCCCCGAATGACCGGCGGCCAAGCCATCGTCGAGTCCCTGAAAGCCCAGGACGTCGATACTGTCTTCGGTATCATTTCCGTCCACACCCTGGACCTCTTCGATGCCCTTTTCGACCAACAGGACCAGGTCCGCTTCATCGGCGGCCGCCTCGAGTTGGGCTGCGGTTTCATGGCCGACGGGTACTCTCGCGCAACTGGCAAGCCCGGAATCCTTTTGACCAGCACCGGCCCCGGCGCCGCCGATTCCATGGGCGCTATGGGCGAAGCCTACTTCTCCAGCTCGTCCATCCTCCAGGTAACCACCAACGTCGAGCAGGAGTTCATCGGCTCGGGCCGCCTGGCGACCCACGAGACCAAAGACCAGTTGGGTATGTTCCAGGCCGTCACTGACTGGAACGCCCGCATCGACCAAGTTGAGTCCATTCCCGACCACTTCGTCGAAGCTTTCCAGAGGTTTCAGGAACGCCGTCCCCGCCCCATCGAGCTGGAGTTAGCTACCGATCTCTTGGGCGAGCAAGCCGATGTCGAGGTCCTCCGCCCTCGGGACCCAACAATTCCCCAGGGAGACCCGGTCATGGTCCAACGGGCCCTGGAAACCCTGCTCCAGGCCAAACGCCCCATCATCATCGTCGGCGAAGAAGTCCAGTCCCAAGGCGGTTCACAGCAGGTGGTGGAACTGGCCGAACGCTTGGGAGCCCCGGTGGTCACCACCGACGGCGCTAAGGGCGCCTTCCCCGAAAGCCACCCCCTGTCACTGGGCCCGGCTTTGGGACGCCGCATCTGGGGAGAAAACCCGGTCCAGGACTGGGTTGGCACCTGCGACGCCGCTCTCGTCCTCGGTTCCGCTCTGGCCTACCGTTCCACGGTCGGCGTCGATTTGAAGCTCCCGGAAAAGGTCATTCACGTCATCCTTGACCAGGACTACATCGGCAAGAACTACCCCGCCGATGTTCCCATCGTCGCTAACTCCCGGGCCGTGGTATCCCAACTTCTCGACGCCATCGGCAACCGGGATGTCGACAAAGGCCCGGCCTACCGGCAGGAAGTTTCTGCCCTTAAACAACAGACTTATCAAGTCCTCCAAGACACCTGGGGCAATGAACTACGTGCCTTCGAAGCCATCCGCGCCGCTACTCCGGATGAGACCATTTTCACCCTCGATGCCACCGTCCCAGCCAGCCGCGCCGCCCGTTGCCTCAACATCGACGGCCCCCGCCGCTTCATGTACCCCTGGGGTTGGGCCGGCTTGGGCTTCGGCTTTCCTTCCGCCTTGGGAGCCAAGGTTGGGAAACCCAAAAACCCGGTCGTCTGCATTACCGGCGACGGCGGGTTCCAGTATAATGCCCAGGAATTGGGCACCGCCGTCCAATACGGCATCAACCCCATCGTCCTCATGTTCAATGACAACGCCTGGGGTGTCCTGAAGGGTTATCAAAGCGCCCGGTTTAACGAGCGTCATATGGGTACCGACTTGGTCAACCCCGACTTCATAAAACTCTTCGATTCTTACGGCGTTGAAGGCACCCGTGTTAGCAGCGTCGCCCAACTCTCCAACGCCCTGGAACAAGCGGTGGCCGCCGACCGGGTCCAGCTAATTGAAGTTCAAATCCCCAACGGCTTCGGCGCGCTGGTCTAACCCAAGTCTTGGGGTATCCCATCGGGAATGTAACCGAAATGGCATCTGAAAGAACGCACGACGAATTGGTCCAGGAGCAGTTTTCCCGCCAGGCGCCCCAATGGGAGTCCTATCTAACCGCCGGCGGCAACGAAGAGGTCAAGGCCTGGATTATGGGGAATCTGGACCTCCAGCCGCATTTCCGAGTCCTGGACGCCGCCGCCGGTACCGGCTTGGTGGCGCGCCAAATGGCCCCCCGCGTGGCCGACGCTGTCGCCCTCGACGCCACCCCTGAAATGCTGGCCCAGGGCCGCCAACAGTCTGAGGCTGAAGGCAATGCCAACGTGACTTTCGACCACGGCGACGCGGCCAATTTGCCCTATCCCGACAACAGTTTCCACCTGGTCGCCTGCCGCCTGGGAATGCACCATTTCGAGAACCCCACGCAGCACCTGTCGGAAATGGTCCGGGTTTGCCGGCCCGGCGGCTCCGTCGTCCTCATCGACATAACCACCTCGGACGACCCCGCCGCCGCCGAAACCCACAACCGCCTTGAACGCCTCCGTGACCCGTCCCACACCACGGCCTTCACCGCTGATGGGTTGCTCGCCCTAGTTCAAGCCGCCGGACTCGAAATCTCCCTTTCCGACCGCTTTGCCGCCCATCGCCCCCTCAACGACTGGATGGACCTCACTTCTACCGCGGCCGAAGCCCGCGTCGCGATCGCTGAAGAATTGCAAGAGGAACTCGACGGCGGCCCTCCCACCGGAATGCACCCCTTCCAGGAAAACGACCGCCTCATGTTCCGCCACCTATGGCTGATGCTGGTCGCCAAGAAACCTGCATGATTCCGCCGATCCCGTCCCGGGAGCCGCCGCTTGACCGGTCTTGATACCCTTTCCCCACCGCCCCAACGCCGGGTCTATCCCCTCGATGCCCATAAGCTAACCGAGGAGCAAATTGCCGTCGCCTTCGCCATGACCTCCCGGCGGTCCAAACCCTTCGATGAAATCGCCGAACAGGTTAGCCAGGAAAAAGCCGCTGATTTCCATGAACGCTGGGTCCTCGGCTACGGCCACGCCTCGGTCGCCGAACATGCGGTGGTCCATCTGGCGGTAGAAAACGTCTCCCGGCTGGCTTGCGACGCTCTGGAGGATAACCGCCTCGCCTCTTATACCGAAAAATCTTCCCGTTACCAGATCATAGACCGTGGCCACTACCACTTCCCCCAAGAATTGGACTCTCACCGCTACCTGGGCCAGGAGTTCCATCAAGCCGTCCAGTCCCTGTTCCACACCTACCAACGCCTCATCGACGGCTCTATGTCCCATCTCCGCTCGGTTCACCAACAACGCCCCAACGAGCGGGGCACCGTCTATCAAATGAGACTCCGCCGTATCGTCACCGATCACTGCCGGGCCGTCCTCCCCGCCGCAACTCTAACCAACGTCGGGGTCACAGCCAACGCCCGCGTGCTCGAAAACGCAATTTCCAAGCTCCTCTCTTCCTCTTTAGCCGAGGAGCGGGACCTGGGAAACGACCTGCGGTCGCAGGGCCGTACAATTACTCCAACCCTCATCAAGTACGCCGACGAAAACCCTTTCTTCAAATCCGCCGCCGACCAGCAAACCCAGCTAGCGGCCGAGCACGTCTCCGACGGACAACCCCTCTCCAACCAGCCCTTTCGGGTCGCTGCCCGCCTCTTGGACTGGGACCCCTGCGCCCAGGAGAAGCTGGCCGCTGCCCTCCTCTACCGCGCCTCCCATCTCGATTACGCCTACGTCCTCCGTCAAACCCAGGTCCTCGGAGCCGAGAAGCAGGCGGAGGTAATCAATAGCTGCATCGCCGAGCTGGGGCCCCACGACTCTCCAGGCCGGGAGTTCGAGCTGGTCAATTACACCTTCGAGTTCACCATGGACTACGGGGCCTACCGCGAGTTTAAGCGCCACCGCATGTTGACCTACCTCCCCCAAGCCCTAACCGTCGCCCAGGATTATCGCGTTCCTCCACTCATCGCCGAGGCCGGTCTTTCCGGCGAGTTCACCGGCGCTCTCGAAACCGCGGAAGCCTGCTTCCGGAGGGTTTTCCAGGTTTCTCCCTTGGTATCCCAATACCTGGTGACCCACGCCCACTACCGCCGTGTCTTGGCAAAAATCAACCTCCGCGAGTGTTACCATCTCTTTAAACTCCGCTCCTCCCCGTTGGCCCACTTCTCAATTCGCGAACCTGTCCTGGAAGCCATGAAGCTCGCCATCGGCGTCCATCCCCAGTTCTTTCGGCATCTCCGCCTCCGGGATTACCCGGATTGGTGGCCCTTCCCCCATTTTTAGCGCATCTTCCCGGCCCGGACCTCAACAACCCCCCTCTCACGAGCCTCGCTTTCCCGTTCCTGCTCCCGGCTGAGCTGACTGGACCTGTTGTATCATGTCCCCAGCACTATTGGAGGTGGTTCCCATGGCGGTAAAACCCTTTATTTGCTTCGACCAAGCTCAAGCGGCTATGGCCGCAATTGTCGATGAAGTCACCAAGCCCGGCGGTATGCCCGTGGCTATTTCCGTGGTAGACGACGCTGGCAATGCCGTGGCTTACGCCCAAATGGACAACGTCCGTCTCTACGCCCGCCGCCACGCTTTCCGCAAAGCCTATACCGACGCCATCATGGGCATGGATACCGGCCCCCACGGCGAACAGCTCAAGGAACGGGGACGCACAGTCAGCGACTACGGAGACCCCAACTTAACCCCCGGCGTTGGCGGTGTGGTCGTTCGTTCTTCCGACGGCGTGATAATGGGTGGAATCGGTGTCGGAGGCTGGTTGGAACGTGACTAAGAACTGGCCTTGATCGGCCTGCACGCAATGCGGGTCGACTAACCTGCTAAGGGTCCGAACAGTCCCTGGTATATCCGCAGTTGAGGCATTGAATCTTGCAGCGGCGGGCCAGCGTCCGTCCTCCGCAAATCTCGCACTCCTGTTCCTCTACCTTACCCCTGGGGTCTTGGGGAGCAGGAATTGGGCTTGGTTTCTTTTGCATCGGGCCTTTACATAACCCACCCGGGTCGGATTCGACCCGAAGTATACCAGCCCCTTCTTACTGAGGCCAATTCCGGTGGACCCTTCCTACCTCAGCAGCCCTGCCGATGGCAACCTGGAGGTGAGCACCAGTTGTTCCTGCTCCGGTGTCGTGCTGTCCGCCATGGGCATCGTTAGGTCCACCGAATCATATTTGAACATCGGCTCCGGCGGGGTAAAGTTCAGCGTTCCCCAACCGGATGAGTCAACGTGCAGTTTACCGGCCGATAACCGGACTCCATCCTTCTCCAACCAAACTTGATAGGGCGTCGGGACCGCCGATTGCACCATATTCGCCACCATCAACAGGGCTTGCCGGCCCCCATACCCCACCAACAACATCCCCTGTTGTTCACCTTCACCACCCGCCGCCGGCCTCAATACCACCGGCAGCGTGTCCGGATGGGCGCTCATGTAGCTGAGGGCGTGCATCTTCCGCATCCCGTCGATTAGTTCTATTCCCAGGACCTCCGATTGTTCCAACCGGTTTTCCAGCGTTTCGTTAACCAATCTCAGTTGCTGGTTTTGGGTTATGGCTTCGTTGAGTTGGGCCGTCACCGTCGCGCTCTGTACCGTAACTTCTTCAACTTGGGACATAACGCGCAGATTTAGGAATATCGAAAACCCCAGGACAACTAGGACTACCGTTGCGGTTGCCGGAACGGCCCAATTCCCCAGGCTAAATTTGGGCAGTTGGGGTATGAGCCGGCGGTAATCGTTCCTACGGACCCGGGGAGGCGTTGGAATCCCATTGAGGACGCGGGCCCGCAAACTGCTCGGCGCCGCTTCCGGCTCAACCGCCACCCCTAGCATGGACGCCGTCAACTGCCAACGGTTCAACTCCGTTTGGCAGTTGTCGCACAGATCGACATGGGAGTCGACCCGGGCTTCCTCTTCCGGGTCCAACGCATTCAAAGCGTATGCTTCTAAAAGGTCCTCCGGATGGGACCGTTCTTCAGAATAGCTTTGTAACATCCTCCTCCAATTCGGCCCGTAACTTTTGCATCGCCAATCTCACTCGCGTCTTGACGGTGCCAAGGGGCTGGTTCAACCGCGCGGCGATTTCCGATTGGGACAACCCCTGGAAATACGCCAATACTATTACTTCCCGCTGGGCGTCGGGTAGCGTCTCCAACGCCTTCCTGACCCGGGCCCGCTCGATGTTCATCTCCGCTTCTTCAGCCGTTCCGCGTTCCGCCGAAGGCAATACCTCCAGGGTCTCATAGTCCTTCGGGTCGCTGGCAACCACCGTCCTCCGTTGCCCCCGGATGATGTCGATGACTTTGTGGTGCGCCACGCTCATCAACCACGCCCGCGGTGCTCCCCGCTCCGGGTTGTAGCTTGACGCCCTCAGCCAGATGTTCAGAAAAACCTCTTGCGTTGCCTCTTCCGCCAACGCCTCTTGACGCAGCATGTACCGGGCCAGAGAGAAAATCGCGGTGGAGTGCCGGTTGTAAAGCTCCTCCAACGCCGACTTGTCCCCCGAGGCAGTCCCTTCAATGAGTTGGCGGTCATCCAACTCCTGGTAATCAACCACCGGGCACCCCGTTACGCCCGGAATTGCTGCCTCCCTCATTCTCTGTTACGTGGGGAGCCGTCTTCCGGATTGCTTGTTTTCCTATTCTGAGACCCAATTCCAGGATGCTATTCGCGGCCGGAACGGCCCACTTCTTTCCCACCAATTTCTCGACTGGGACCGCTGCGGCTCATGCCACTTCTATTGCGGCGCCTACCAGCCTCGTCCGGTCATCCTTGAATACTGAATTTCTTAAACCACTAACGCGTCGAAAACATCGTCCAAGCCGGCCAACTCTTCCAAAGACCAGACCAGTCCCAGCGCTTCGTCGCATTGCTGCTCGGTAACCGTGGGGACCGCCAATCCCCGGAACTTGGCGCTTACTTCGCCGTCGTCCAACGGGTTGTTGCGGTGACCCTTGGGGTACGGCCCCTCCGCCACTAGCTTTTCCCCGGCGTTCGTCGTTACCTCAATTCGGCAATTGTACTCGGCGGGGTACTTGGCGGTGAACCCTGGGTCTTCTTCAATGGTCATCTTCGCCAGCAAGGGCCGCACCGCCGGATCAGCTATTTTCTCGTGGGTAAACGTCGCCGGTGTTACCGATCCGTCCCGTAGCGCCACCGCCACCAAGAATGGAATGCTGTGGTCCGCCGTTTCCCGGGTCTTGGGGTCCCACTTCTCCGGTTCCGTCGATGCGCTGCTTACCGCGCTGTGGTAGCTCTTTATATGTATCGACTTTATATCCGCAACGTTCACCCTAGAGTGCAGCTCCACAGCCAGCCCAATGGGGTTCTGGGTGTGAATCTGCGCCGGGAAAAACTTGAAGGTGTTTTGCGTTATCCGGAACGGTTCGTCCCCCCCGCCAAACCTGTCCAGTTTTATCTCCCGTCCCAACGCTGATTCCCACAACCCCTTCCTTCCCTCGAAAGGTTCAAAGGGTCCGTTCATCCCTTGCTCGGCCAGTTGGGCCGCAAAAATCCCCGACCTTGTGGCCGCCGCCGCCGCGCAACCTTTCCACATAGACAACTCGCCCATCCTGGTAACGCGCAGGGGAATGTTGGGCACTGCCGCCAGCGAAATGGCGTGGGCCATCTGTTCCTGGTCCAAGCCCATGATTTTCCCGGCGGCGCACGCCGCTCCAATGACACTGAAAATCCCCTGGTCCCACCCCGATTCCGGCACTTGGTCCGAAATCCGGCAGAACACCTCGTAAGCCAGGGCAATGGCCGTGATCAGGTCCCGGCCATCGGCTCCCAGGGGTTGCCCCGCCGCCAATGCCGCCGGAATCATGTCGCTGGGGTGCCCTCCCCCCGGTGAAAAGTACGAGTCGTTGCAGTCCAGGTAACGCACCATCACCCCGTTGGCAAAACCCGCCAGGTCCATCGAGCTGTGGTCTTCCGTACCCAGAATCCGTGAGGGCAAGTACCTGCTCTCCACCGTCCCGGCCAGTCGCCGCGCGATTTTTGCCGGCTCCGATAGGTAACCCCCCATGGCGCATCCCAGCGTGTCTACCACCGTCCTCTTTATCTGGTGTATGGTCGGCGGGTCCAGGTCCTCATAGGACAATCCACAAGAGTACGCGCTTAGGAATTCAGTGGTCTGGTCCATTTCGTCCTCCCCCTATTGTCGCCTCGACAATTCTCCGGTAGGCCTAGCGCAACGCGGCCTCGGCCATCCGCTCCAGTTGTTCCCCCATTTCTTCTTCCGTCGCCACCGCCTCGGGACGCACCACCACCCGGTTGGCCCCCGCGTTGAACAGGTCCTCCAACGCCGAGCGGTTCGCCTCCTGTCCGTAAACCGTAATGGTCAGAGACGCCGGGTCTCGGCCCATCTCCGCCGCCAAAGTGTCCAACATCGCCCGGCTCCGCTCCAGGTCCCCGGGCGAAATCCGGTTGGGCATCCATCCGTCCCCCCAGGCCGCCACCCTCCGCAGAACATTCCGCGCCATCCCGCCCAATATCACCGGAGGATGGGGCTTCTGCGCCGGTTTGGGGTTCATCTTCACCGGCGGAAAGTCAAAATACCGCCCGTGATACTCCGCTTCGTCCTTGGTCCACAGCTCTTTCAAGACCGCCACCGCTTCCCTCACCTGCGTCCATCGGTGATCGAAGTCCCCGCCCATTATCTCCGTCTCTTCCCGGTTCCAACCCGCCCCAATCCCAAACAAGAATCTCCCGCCGCTGAAGTAGTCCAACGTCGAAATCTCTTTGGCCAAAACCAGCGGGTTCCGTTCCGGCACCAACGTAATCCCAGTTCCCAGCTTGATGGTGCTGGTTACGCTGGACGCCCGCGCCAGGGCAATGTAAGGGTCTGCGAAATGAGCGTAGGACTCGGGAATCGGCCCACCGCTGGGAAATTGGCTCCCGCTCGACACCGGCAACACCGGGTGTTCCGCGTACCAAATGGAATCAAACCCCAATTCCTCCGCTTTCCGGGCCATGAACGCCGGGTCTATTGTGTATGCAGGCAGCGGTACCGAAGTTCCTACGTCCATCTTTCTTTCTCCTAATTCAACGGGTTTTCCGTTCTCGCGCGGGTCTCAAATATTGGGGAAGTGGTCCCAGCCCAGCGTTACCTTGGGCTAACGTTCTCCCTAATTATCCGCCGGCTGAGGCTGAAGCACCTCCCCCATCACCGCGTCATAACGCTCCGACCCGTGCCGTTCCACCGTCGCCAGGTCCTCCGGTAGCAAAAAGCGGTCCTCCACCAGGGCCCGCGCCGCGTCCCCGATCTTGGCCAGGAACTCCCCCTTGGAACCGTACCGCTCCTCCACAGAACTTCGAGGGTCTGCCAACCTCTCCCTCTCTTCACGAGTCGACGGGAACGGTATCGTCGACCCAGTGGTGCCGATAACCTGTCCCACTCCCCCATTGTCAGGATGCCGCACGTTCCACCCCATGTTGGTCCCCAGCGGTACCGTGATGTCCAGCAACCTGATGCCCCCCAACTCGTTCCCGTCGGCGTCCACCTCTGGCACAAGTATCGGATAGGGGTTCCCCATCCAGGCGGGAAGATTGGCCGCTTCGCTCTTGGCCGCGTCGAACTCCATTCGCGAAATCCGTTTGTAATGCACCGGGAAATCTCCCCCCGGTATGCTGATGAACCGCTCCCGGATTTTGTCCCGTTGAGTCAAAGTCCCATCTTCCAACCTGGGATGACAACTATCCGGCGGGGCTGCCCCGTATTTCACCCACCCGTCGAGGTTAGCCAGCGAAGCCCGCAATACCGGCCGGTAGTCCACCCAGTTGAAGTAATGCTGCCCTCGGGGTCCGTTGCCCCCGTCGCTGTCCGTCAGCGGGAAAACGCCCGACCCGTGTTGTGTCCCGGCGTAGTAGTACAGCCGCACTTCCTCCGGTTGCTTCATGTCCCGCTGGCCTTCTATATCCGTCTGCGCCAGCGACAGATGCGCCCACCAATACTCCGCCCCGGAGTTCATCAAAAACAATTTCGGCACACTCCCCTTGCCCCGCTGCCGCATCAGGAGCCCGTCGGTCTGGCCGGTCTCAGGATCCGTCTGTTCCAACGCAGTAAAGGGGAACGAGTTGCTCATACTTTGCTTGGTCGCTGTGGAGGGTTGAGCGAACCGCTGGTTAAACTCCCCCCGCCGCGCCCCCGCTACGTGGGCGATTACCCCATCAAAAACCGTCCTGCCAGCCTCATCCTGGTTCAACCCCAGGTACAAAAGGTGACGCAAAAACCGCCCGCTCTGCGATTGCCCAAACCCCAGTGAGCAGTCAATCTCTCCCGCGCAGGGGTTCCCTTCATTCCCGCCGCCGTACCGCAAAAACGATACAAAGTCCCGCGTCCCCAATAGCCCCAACCCGGCCACCGGAGCCTTGCTGGTGGAAAAAATGACCTGATATATCCGCCCAGCTTCAAACCCGCTTTCCAGGTGAACGTGGGACGCGTCCGGAACCCGCCGCCCATCCTCCAGCCGGGCGAAATGCCACCGTTCCCTGGCGATTGCCGCCGGTTCAGCTTCCTCGTGCTCCCGCATCGTCAAGGTTGCGTCCCAGTCTTCCAGGTGGTTGGTTGGGTAGGGCTGGTGTCCCCGCTCCGAAAGCATCTGCACCGGCGCGTCCTCATTTGGCTGGAAGGTTAACGCCATCCGCCCCGAAACCGGCCCCTCCTCCGTAACCGCTTGCGGCGCCCGGACCCGCAGAAGCCCCGGTACCTCCGGCACGTCGTGCTGCCACCCGCACCAGGCCAGTGTGTATCCCTGCCGCATCAGGAACCCGTTCCCGGGGTCCTGCGGCGCGCTGGGGTCAACGGCTTCGGGCGCATCGTTAAACAGTTTCGAAGCCCGGTCCTTGCCCCGGTTCACAACGTCCAAGAACAAGGTCCTGCTGCTTCGTTCCGTTGATACCGGACGCAGGATCCGAAAATCGGCGGAGAACTCTACAAACCCTTCCCCGTTTTTCGGCGCCAGCTCAATATCCGCTATAAGGCTATTGTCTGGATGCCCCGGCTCAACCGTGAAATACACGGTGCCATCCAGTTGCTCGTAAGGGCCAACCTCGCCAAACGCCTTGCCCCCCGAATATGGTTGACGGGACTCGATTTCCAGCCGCGTTACCGCCATCTGACACCTCTTATTTTCTCAGCGCAAAATCCAAACGCTGTCCGGCCAGCCCCAGGTTTAAATAATCCCTGAAACGTCAACGTCCAGGTCCCCTGGGGCCTCTTCTCCGGTGAAGCCTCTCCACCAGCTTTCAAACTCTTCCTGGCCGATCTTGTCCCGCAGCCGGGCCAGGTGCGCCTTTACCTGAACCCCCACTGGCAAGTCATAGTCGACGGCCAGTTGGTGAGTCCGCGCCACCCACTCCAACGCCCCTGGTATGTTTTCCTGCTCCTCCGCAATCATGCCTAACTGCCCGTAGGTCCGCGAAGCGCGCTGAATGTCTCCCAGTTCCTCGAAGATCTCCCTGGCCTGGTGGTACCAGGTTGCCGCTTCATCGTACCGTTTCTGCTCGTGGAACAGCACCCCCAGTTGCCGGCATTCGTCCCCCACCGCCCGCCGGTTCCCCAGCGTTTCATATTGGTTCATCGCCGCCTTGAACCACTCCTCCGCCTCATCATAGATAATCCCCCGGTTCTGTTGCAGCAATCCCAGGTGGTGGAACTCAACCGCCATCTGCTCTTCCATCCCCAAACGGTCGCTGAGGTTCAACGCCTGCTCGTACCAGCTAATGGCGTCGTCAAACAGGTACTGCGAATGGCATACCGTCCCCAACTCGTGGAACACCAGCACCGCCGTCTCTTCGTCCCGCTGCTCCTCCACAATCGCCCGGGCCCGATGGTACCAACTCTCCGCCTCCGGGTACTCGAACTTCAACTGCGACACCGTGCCCAACGCCCGGTAGTCCTTCACCATCTCTTCCTCATCCGGCATCCGTTGGTGAATGTCCAGCGCCTTCTGGTACCATTCCTTGGCTTCCGTGTAATAACGTTGGTATTGCTTCACCTGTCCCAGGGCAAAATAGTCGTCGGCCACCGAAGCCGGGTCCTCTCCCCCTTCAATTATCGCCAGCGACTGTTGCAACCACCCCGCCGCCTCGTCCAACCTTCCCCGTCGCATTGCTATCAACCCAAACTGTTGGCATACCGCCCCGGTGCGGGGGTCCGTTCCTCCGTCTTCCTGCTGCGTCAGATAGGCGTGAAGCGCCTGGTTCAAACCTTCCGCGTAATCCAGTTCTCCCAGGTCCAGCGCCTCCCCCGCCTCCGTGCCCACCAGGTACAACCACAGCTCCGCCGCTCCTCGGCCCTCTGCCTCCTCCGCTGTTTCTCCCACCATTTCCAGCAGTTGCCGCCGCAGCCGGCGCAGTTCCGCAAACCGTTTTTGCATCCGGTAGACCTGGGCCAGAGGCTGAATCAACAGTTGCGAGTTGTCCCAGTCCCTCTCCTCCAACGCTAGTCCCAAGGCCTGGGTCAGGTTGCCTTCTTCAGCCAAAATCGCTGTCACCCCAGAGTCTTGGTTTTCGTACAGCGACTCCAGGAAATAGTCGGCGGTGTCGGCGTAGACCCGGACAAACTCCCTCTCCAGTTGGCCCAGCCCAGCCCCACGCACCTGCTGTCCCAGCTTCCGCCCATAGAACCACGGCAGCGCCGGGTGAATCTGGAACACGCTGGGCGATATGCCTTCCAAGAACCCCGAACCCAGCCCCGACCGCAATAGCGTGCGGGTGGCTCCCCATCCCAGTTCTTCCCCCATCACTCCTTTGTAGGTCGGCTCCCCGGTGATGTGGTTCAAAATGTCCATCATCACACGGCGCTGGAACAACGCCAGGAAAGGCAGGTGCGTCCTGCTCCGTCTCGGCATTCTGCTCCAGGAATATTCCATTACAGCCGTCAAAAAGTCGTCGCGGCCTTCTTCTTTAACACCCTCTCCTAAACCTTCGATGGTCTTGCCCAGTTCGGTGGTCAACACCGAGGCCGGTACGTCTTTCAAAAGCGGCAGCCCAATCTGCATGGCCAGCGGGTGCCCTTCGACCGCCTCCAAAAACTCGGCGACTTCACCGCTCAACCGGCCGGACTCAATCCCCGCATTGTCCAGGATTGCCGCGGCAAGTTCAACCCGGTCCTGCCCCTTCAACCCTCCCAACTGCTGGACTCCGTGGGGTGTCGACAGCCACTCCTCGTCGGCCCTCCTCGTTACCAACAAAGCCCAGCTCCGCCCGCCTACCGTGATGTCCGACAAGAAGCTGTTCAACTCGGCTTGTTCCTCGGGCTCCAACAACCCCGGCGCACCGCTCGGGAACCCCGCCACGTTTTCCACGTTGTCCCATATCAGCAGCGAAGGATGTTCCTGCAAATACTCCGTGACCCACCGCCGCTGCTGGCCTATGCTCATGTCTGCGAACGGCAACCCGGCTATGCTGGTCCCAATCTCGTGGACAATCCGTTCCATCCCCGAAGGATGCGACGCTTCAAAGGTGGTGTAATAAACCCCTCCAGGCCGTATCCCCCGGCCGATTCTCTGGAACCACCGCGCCATCCCCAGCGCCAGTTCTGTCTTTCCCGCACCGGTGTTGCCGGTCAACAGAACCGTGGGAGTTTCCCGCAGCATCTTCACCAGCCGGTCCGATTCGTCCTGGCGGCCTACCAGTCCAAACCCTCCCGCTGCCGGCAGTTGCAGTTCAACTTGCACTTCCCGCTGCGGTTGAATCATCGGGGACGCCAACGGGTCCGCCGCTTGCTCCGCTCCGATGGCCGCCGGTGTATAGGCTTTCGATTGGTACACCTGCGGCGTCACCCAGTCCCACTGCACCTGTTTCCCCGCCAGGGTTAGCCGAACGGGCGAATCCATTAACGCCCTCCGCGCTTGTGCGACCCCTTGCGCCACGTCGCTCCCCCGCACCAACGCTTGGTGGAGCTGCCTCAAAAAGGTCGCCCGCGCCGCCCGGTCCCCCAGGGGATGCGCTACGGAAACCACCAATGGCATTCCCCCCTGCGCCAACCCTGCGGCCAATTCCGGCCACCGGCTCCCGTTTTCTCCGGACGTCCCTCCTGTGCCGTTCAGCAAAACTATCGGTATCCCCGCTTGCGACAAAAGGGCTCCCAACTCAGTTCCGCCAACTCCCCGGCTGCCTCCTTCCAAGTCCTCCAAAAGCAATTGGCTCCCATCCCCGGCGGTAGTTACCCCGTCCAGGTGGATCAGGTGGTAGCGTCCCGGCCTTGCTTCCAAGAACTCCACCAACCCTTGCCAGGTGGCCGGATTTACCCAGTCCAACTCCACTTGCACGTCCAGCGATTCCAGGATTTCCGCCGAGTCCGCCGCCATCTCGCCGCCGGTCCCGTAGGAACCCCCGTCCGGATTCGGCGATACCAACAGCACGTTCAGTTGGTCCGTCGGTAACGTACCATCAAAAGATGCTAGCGGACCATCCGCGTAGTTCCTTACCACCGAAGCCATCCCCGCCGCTGGGTACCCCGCTGCCGTCTCGTTCATCAATTCCCAGGGCAGTCCCAAGAACTCTCCGCGCTGGGAAATGACGGCCAACTCTATCTCTTCCAGTCCGTGTTCCTGGGCTGCGGTGAAAATTCCCTTGGCCTCGTCGTTGCTGTTGAAAACCGCTTCAAAAAAGAGACGCCCCAGGTTCCGCAGCGCGTTTTCTATGGCTTCCGCCCGGGCCCTGGATTGGTCGAAGGGATGGGTCCAGTACTCCTTGAAGAACCACTCCAGTTCCTGGTGGTCCGATGCTTCCAAGGGGTTCCTGAATTCCACCGGAGGCGCGTTCCGAACCTCTTCCCCTTCCCGGTATACAAGTTGCAACTGGCCCGAATCGGCCAGATCGTGAATCTCTAACGTGTGGGTCACTGGCTGCTCCTAACGTCTACAGGGCTGGCGGGGCGGACCGTTCGCATCGCCCTGCTTGTTCCACAACGGTTGCGATTGAATCCAAATCCTTTGCCCGGTGTTTCATGGGCGAAATCCCCAATGCAAAGCCTTCGTTTACCGTCAAAACGTAGGCCAACGCATTATACTATATTCGCCCCGGTCTAATCCCCATTGGTTTCCGAGGAGAACGCAATGATTAACATAAACGGCGAGATGCAAAAGCTTATCGATACCGCCCACGACGATGGGTTGACCTGTCTCGTTGGCACCGCCTCCGCTGACGGCGACCCCCAAATCAGTCCCAAGGGCAGCGTCCTGGTCTTAGACCCGGAAACTCTGGCCTACTGGGAACGCGCCCGGCGCTCGGCCCTTGATAACGTCGCCGCCAATCCCAAGGTTGTCATCTACTACCGCAACCCGGAAAAACATCACGCCTGGCGTTTCCACGGCGTCGCCGAGGTCTACGATAATGGCCCCATCTGGGACGAGGTCATGTCCCGAACCATCCAGGCCGAGTTGGACCGCGACCCGGAACGACAGGGCGCGGCGGTTTTGGTCCGCGTGGAACGCATCACCGAGTTGAACGGCAATATCCTTCAGCAGAAAGAATAGCCCCCCGCCGGGATCACTTCCCGCCGGGGGCCGTTTGTTCTCGCACCCGTTGGGCTTGACGCCCTTTCTTAGAAAACCGCCAGCGCGTCCGCCGCCTTGACTCCTTGGCCTTTGGGTAGCGCCATCAGTGGGTTGATGTCCAGTTCCGAAAGTTGCCCTTCCAGGTTGCAGGCCAGGTGGGATACCTTAACCAACGTATCCGCCACCGCCGCAATATCGGCTTCAGGAGATCCCCGGAACCCTTGCAGCAACCGCACTCCCTTGACCTGGTGCACCATCTCCAACGCTTCCGCCGTTGTTACCGGACATTGCCGCAGTGCGACGTCGTTGTAGACTTCCACCATCACCCCGCCGGTCCCAAACAACAGAATCGGCCCCAATTGTGGGTCATAGGACACCCCGGTTATCACCTCAACGCCGCCGCTGACCATCTCCTGCACCAAAACCCCGTTGATCGCGGCTTCGGGCGCATACTGCCGGCAACTGGACATAACCTCTTCAAACGCCGTCTTAACCTGGTCAGCGTTGCTTAGTTCCAGCCGGATTCCTCCCGCTTCCGTCTTGTGCAGAATGTCCGGCGAGTCCACCTTTAACGCCACGGGAAACCCGATCCTCTGCGCCGTTTCCGCCGCTTCTTCCGCCGACCCCGCCACCGCTTCCTCGGTAACCGGAATTCCCCAAGCCCCTATTAGCTGCTTGCTTTCGTATTCCGACAACGCTGCTCTTCCCAAACCTCGCAACTCCGCCAACTTGCCCCGCTGCGCCGTGCTAACCTCCGGCGCCGACCCAAACCCGTTGGCCCCCCGCCGTTCCTGGAAACCATGGTAGTCCACCAGAGTCTTCAACCCCAACGCCAGTTTGTCCGGCACATAAAATATCGGTATCCGGGCCTCCTTCAATTTGGGTAACCCCGAGTCCGCGCCCCGGGTCCCCGTCCACAAAAACGCCACTCCCTTTTCGCTCTTGTCTCGCTGGGCAATCACTTGTTCCGCTTGGGCGTCGGCCCCGGCGCTGGCCACCACTAGGTTGCCCACCTCCGGCTCCTCAATCAAATACTGCATTATCTCCGGGAAGGATTCGCTATTGGCGAATCCGGTCACGTCCGACGGGTTCGCCGCCCAGCCAAACCCCTTCAAAATCCCGTTGATTCCGTCCTTGGCCCGGTCCGTCAGAAGCGGCAGGTCCAACCCCGCTTGCCCGCACATGTCCGCCGTCAACGAGCTGATTCCGCCCGAATGCGACACCACCGCCAGGCCTCGCTTGCTGGGCTTTGGCATGTTTGCCAAAAGGTGCGACACCTCCAACAACTCGTCGTAGTCCTGCACCCGGGTAACCCCGTATTGCGCGAACACCTCGTCGTAAAGGGAGTCCACTCCGGTCAAAGCGGCGGTGTGGGAACGCGCTGCCCGGGACCCTAGGTCCGACCGCCCAATCTTGATCAGCACTATCGGCTTTCCCCGCTCCGCCGCCAACCGCGCCACCTCGGTGAATTTCCGGGCGTCCTTGAACCCCTCAATAAACCCGGCAATTACCTTCACGCCGTCATCGTCCAGCAGGTAACGGGCAAAATCGGAAAAGTCCAAGTCCGCCTCGTTCCCCGTCGAGATGATGTGGCTCAACCCAATGCCTTCCTCCACCGCCCGCGTCAAAAACGGTCCAAAGGCCGACGCTCCACTTTGGCAGATTAACCCAACCGGCCCGGTCAACCCGTCCGACCCCCGTGATGACGAGCTGGCCCAAATGTCGTCCCGCACGTTCGCCAGTCCCAAGCAGTTGGGCCCGCTGAACCGCAACCCCGATTCCTCGGCAAACCGCCCCAGTTCGCTCTGCAACTCGCTCCGGTCGTCTTCTCCCCGCTCGGAAAACCCCGCCGAGATAACAATCGCCGACTTCGCGCCCTTTTCGTGGCTATCCTTCAATACGTCCAGCACCCGGTTATATGGCACCACAATACAAACTACGTCCGGTGCCTCCGGCAGGTCTCTGACGCTGGGATAGGTCTTGGTTTCCATAATCTCGTCGTAACGCGGGTTTACCGGATAGATTCGCAGCCTGTCCTTGGCTTTTAGCATGGCGTTTAGCATCCGCCCGCCGTACTGCATCCGCGGCGTCGCCCCCACTATGGCCACCGACTCCGGGTTCAGCATTTTGTGTATCGACGCCAGTTGACTCTCGCTCCAATATGCCATAGCTGTCTTCTCCCCTTGCTGCGAATAAAGGAGGCCAATGTTTTCATCGGCGGGTTCTTTCTCCCGCCGGTGCCCGGTCCACCGGCCTGGGCCTTGCTTCCCCTGTGGTCTAAGTGGCTTAGGTCTCTCCCGCCGTCCGCAGGTCCGCCCTCCAGTCGTCCGGGCTTGGCCCCCGGTCCACTATCACGTCCACCACCGCCGGCAGTCCCGACGCTAACGCCTGCCCGATGGCGTCGGGCAGGTCCCGTGAATCATTCACCTGAATCCCAAACGCCCCCATTCCCCGCGCCACCGCTCCGTTATCGGTCTGCACAAACTCCGAAGCGATTTCCCGCCCCGGCTCCTGGTGGTCCAATACCATTCCCAGCGCGTTGTCGTTGAACACCACGCACAAAATGGGCAAGTCGTACTGCACCGCAGTCGAGAGGGCGTTTACCGTCATCATGTAACCCCCGTCCCCGGTAACCGAGCACACCGTCTGGTTGGGGTAGGCCAATTTCAACCCCACTGCCGCCGGCAGCCCCCAGCCCATTCCCGCCGTGCCTCCTGGCGCGAAAAAGGTCTTGGCGGCCTGCGCCTGGTAGAAATGCGCCATCCAGGTCCGGTTGTTTCCCGCGTCCAACGAGAAAATCGTGTCCGCCGGCAGCGTTTCTTGCAACGTTGCAACCAACCGCTGCGGCGTCACCGGAGATGTGTCCAAGCTCAATGCCGGGTCGCTGTAGAAGGACCGGTCCGTCTTTTTCTGTTCCAGCCCCGCCGCCCATTCTTGCCGGTTGGCCGCCGACCCCGTCGCCGCGCCCCCCGAAGCTTCAATCAACTGCGACATGATGCTGCCGGCGTCCCCGGTCAATCCCAGTTCTATCGGGAAGGTCCACCCCGCGTTCCGGTCGTCAATGTCAATCTGAATAATGTGCTGCTGCCTCGGGTTGAACACATTGGGGCTCTCCCGAACCGTGTCCTGCGGGCTCAACTTGGCCCCCACAATCACCACGGTGTCCGCTTCACCCACCACCTGGTTGGCCGCCGTCTGCCCGTAAATTCCAACCATCCCCAGCGACAGCGGATGGGTCTCGGCGATGGCGCTCTTTCCTTTGTAACTCGTTGCCACCGGCATATTCCACTGTTCCGCCAGTTCCTGCAATTGCGAGTGGGCCCCCGACACATGCACTCCGTTCCCCGCCACCAAAACCGGCCGCCGCGACTGCGACAATATCTCCACCGCCCGCTCAATATCCTGCGGCGCGCTCTGCGGCTTGGCCGTGTTCAGGTACCCGCCCGTGGGATGGATGAAAGGCGGCGACTCCAGGTCCACCTCTCCCCCAATGGACGCGCTCCGCATCACCACCGCCGCGGGTCCCGGCCGGCCGCTAGTAGCGTGTTTCAACGCCAACTGCGTCCCCAGCACGGCTTCCTTGGGACTGGTCGCCAACGTCGTGTACTTGGTCATCGCCTTGAAGATGCTTTGCAGGTCGATGCTTCCGTACTCTCCGGCCCCCGATTGGTTGGCCGGGTGCTGCGCCGCTCCGCCGTCCGAAGTGTCCGTTAAAACCAGCATCGGCGAGCTGCTCAGCATCGACTCCATAATGCCGAAGGCGGCGTTGGACCCAATGAACAACCCCTGCCCCATGACCACCGCCGGTTTTCCCGTGGCTCGCGCGTAGGCGTCGGCCATAATCGCCGCCGTCTGCTCGTGGCGGCACAGGATGGCCTTGATCCGGTCTTCTTTCCCGTAAAGCAGGTTGTAGATCTGGCCGGTCCCACCCCCGGGAATGCCAAAGACGTACTCAACCCCGGCTTCTTCCAGCGCCTGCACTATCAACTCGTTGGCCTTGGGCATGGGCCCCTCCTCTATCGCGCCATTCTGGCCGGCCCTCCCCGGGCAGCCTGGAACGGATGATAACCTTGACCGGAAACCCGGTCAAGGCGGCCCGCTTCTCCCCCAAGGTCTTTTAATTGCCCCCCCTGTCCATCCGAGCTCCCCCTGTCAGCCCGAGCGTAGCGAGGGGTCTAAACTCCCTGCCAAACCAATTCTCCAACTTCGGATTCCACCCTCCGCCACAATTACCACCGGGATTCCACCTTCCCCGCCAACACCAATCGGACTCTACCTGGACAATCCTCCCCCCAAAAAGAAAAACCCCACCCTTCCGGAGTGGGGTCTCTTAAAGTCCAGTGGGAATCCCGTTACATCTTGATGCCGGCTTCCTTGGATTCCTTGGTTGCCTTCAACCAACGCCACCGCTGCAACGGGTCGCTAACCGCCCGCATCCAAACCCCAAACAGGTTGAAGGACAACGCGGTCATGAAAATTGCCATGCCGGGGACTACAACCACCCACCAAGCCGTTACGATGTATTGCCGCCCCTGCGAAAGCATCAGCCCCCAGGAAGACTCCGGCGGCTGGATCCCAAATCCCAGGAAACTCAACGTCGACTCGGTCAAGATGTTCCGCGGAACGTCCAGCGCCGCCAGCGTTAGCAATGGCGTAATCAGGTTCGGCAAAATGTGCCGCCCCACGATCCGCCCGTCGCTGCACCCGATCGCCCGCGCCGCATCCACAAAGGCTTGCTCCCTCAACGAAAGTACTACCCCCCGGGTAACCCGGCAATACAGCATCCACCTGGCTACGGCGAACACGATGATGATGTTGGTGAAACTGGGCCCCAGGATGAACAACACCATCAACGCTAATAATAACGTCGGCACCGACATGAAGACGTCCACCGTCCTCATTATTACGTCGTCCAATAAACCCCGGTAGTATCCTGCTATCAGTCCGAGGAAAACGCCGATGACGCTGGAAATCAGCACCCCCATTACGCCCACTGAGATGGAGATACGTCCGCCGAAGATTAACCGGCTCAGGTAATCCCGCCCCAGGTGGTCCGTCCCCAGTAGAAAGAACCTACTGTCTTCCGTCGGCGGCGTCGCCGTCCGGTCCACCGCCGTACCCGTTGACAGCGGAGCGTAGTGCCTCAGCCTAAGCTGCTGGTCCTGCGGGTTATAAGGGGCCACCACCTCCGCAAATGCCGCCGCCAGGATGATGATTAACAGGAAGCCGGCCGACAGCAAAGTGATGGTGTCGCTAAAGAACGCCTGCACCAGCGCGTGACGCCATATGGCTACAACCTTATTCGGTCGCTGTTCTAAGGTGGTTGTCTCTTCTTGTATCATTTGGGGTAGTCCTTTTAACCCACGTTCCTCGTTCTTCGCCGCCTTCTTTCCTAAGCCGCTCTGGGTCTAGGCCGCTGCGTTAACTGTACGAAATCCTCGGGTCCAGCCAGGTGTACACCAGGTCGACCGTCAGGTTGATTGCCATAACCATTAACGCGATAACAAACACCGCCGCCGTTACCACCGGCAGGTCCCGCGCGTTGATGGCGTCAATTAACAGCTTCCCAATGCCCGGCCATCCGAAGATGATCTCCACCACCGTGGAGCCGTTCATGAACCCGGCCAGCTCGTCGCCCATCAGGGTCACAATGGAGATTGCCGCGTTCTTCAGCACATGACTGTACAGCACCGTGGTTTCCGCCAATCCCTTGGCTCGCGCCGTCGCCACATACTGCTTGTTGATTTCTTCAATCATCGTGGCCCGGGTGATTTGAGCGTTCCTGCCCAGCACCCTGGGGCACAGGGCAATGGCCGGCAGAATCATGAACTTCCACCCGGCGGGCCCTAACCCGTTGAACCCCGATGTTGGCAGCAGGCCCAATTGAACCGAAACTACCAGGATTAGCATCAATGCCAGCCAGAATTCCGGTACCGAGATGATGGCGAAGGACAGTACGTTCACTATCCGGTCCATCATCCCCCGTGGACGTCTTGCCGCCAGCATCCCTAACGGTATCCCAATGGACCCTAAAATCCAGGCAACCACCGCCAAAATCGCCGTGTTAGGCAGCCGGTCCCAAATCATCTCCCGCGCGTCAATCCGGTGCCGGATCGACTTCCCAAAGTCCCCCCGCGCTAGGTCCCAGTAAAAGTCGCCGAATCTAACGTATAACGGCCGGTCCAGGCCAAACTTCTTCCGCAGGGCGTCAATGGCCTCTTGCGACGCGTCTTCGTCAACCAGAAGTTGGACCGGGTCGCCCAGGATGTTGATAGCGAAGAAGAGCAGGGCCATCAATCCCAGAATGATGAAGACGGAGTGCCCCACCCGGCGGATCATGTAGTTGCGCACAGGAATCCCCTCAGACGGATGTTTTTAAGAATGCGTCGTGGATTTCAAGAAGTTCACCGGCTGGCAACCTGAATAAGTCTTTCCTATCGTTCCCAAACCGCCGGTGTGATGGTCGCTGTTGACCGTAGCCCGGATAGCGCCCGGGAAGGCGCAATCCGGCCCGTAGCGAATTTTGCGGGAGTATACACTATCAACCCTGTATCAGCAACAAATTTGTTAATAGGTAACTGTTCACGTTTACGGGTATGGAAACGGGTTGCAGTGGAAATTCCGTGCTTGGTTGCCCCTTCACCATAGGCCGAATAGTCGGCAGATCCACCCAAGTCTGAACAGTTACGTCGATAGCCCGCCTCTTATCCTGGATCACCCCAACCAACGCCTTCCAAACAAAGGAACCCCAACATGTTTCCCCGGTATTAGTCGCTCCTTTGTCATACCGGCCCTTCAACCTGTCATTCCGAACGGGGTGAGGAATCAAAAAATCCTCGCCCTTCTCCCCTTTGCGAAATCCTGACATTCTTGGGTTCCCGCCGCGACGTGAACAACGGCGAGCTCCAAAAATCCCAAAGAAATAGTCGAAAAGCCCCGAACCCCATCCCAAACCCTTGCCACCGACAACCCAACCCCGAAAACCATCCCGCCCGCTCGCCCTAAGCCCCCCGAAGGGCCATCCTAAACCCCGTCAATGGACCTCTCCCAAGCCAACGAAACACCCAGCCCGTTCGTCCTCAGCTCCGTCGAAGGATCGCCCTGCGCCCCGTCGAAGGACCAAAGGCCGGCCGCACCGAACTCCCAACCCCCAACAAAAAATCACTGACACTTCCCCCTTGCCAGTTCCGGTGACGACTCTCTACCATAACTATTACTGGACATACCCCCAACCCCTGCCCAACCCAAAAATGAGCCGATTTGGACCAATAAAAATTTTCTATCCCCAGCATCCCAGCACTCCCCAAGAGGCTCACCCCTTTTCCCAGAACAAAATCTCCCCAAGAGATGGACCAAAACCATGAACCTTTCTTCCCAAATCCGTTCCATAAAGTCCCGAATCTGCTCCTTGGAGCGCAAAATGGCCCAGGCCCTCGTCCAGGTCAACCTGGACCGCCAGGCCCACGCCTTTTGCGGCGAGTGGACCTGCGCTCAAATCAAACAAAAACCCCTCCCCGCCTTCATGCCAAAAGTCGTCAAGGCCGGTTTCCCCTTGCCCAGCTTCACCGCGGTCTTCCGCTACTTGAACCGCTGCCTGGCGGACATGGAAGTCCCCGCCGTCCAACGCCTCTTGAGAAGTCTCCTGTCCTTCCCCCCAGTGGACCCCGCGTTTTGACCCCGCCCACCCGTCGTTCCGGCCCTTCCACCTGTCATTTCATTCCGAACGGAGTGAGGAATCTAAAAATCCCTGCCCTTGCCCCCGAACCCAGAAATCCCCAGTTCATGGTTAGCCCGTCGAACCACCCCCGTCGCAAAATCCCGGCTTCCTCCGGTTCCCGCCGCCCTGAGAACAATGCCCAATCCAAGAACTCCGAAAGGAACAATCGAAAGGTTCCGCCCTGCTGACAACCGCCTCTTGCCGACTCCGAGGCCAGTTGGTCATGCTAGAGAAGTGCAACCCTTCAATTCCACACTGCCATAAATCCCTACCCTTGTCCCCAAACCCAATTGTCCGAGGATGTCCTAAAATGTCCCAGTGCTAAAAATTCCTAGATTTCATACCCGCGCCCTTTCCACTGCCCCGAAGTCCCGATTCTCCGCAAGACGGCTCCGGCAATCAAAAACGCCCGTCTCAACTAAACCAGACCAGCAGGGCCATCATTTCCAACCCAATCAGCCGCCTAACCGGAAAACCCGGCATTGACCCGCCGGGCCCCCTGTTTTAGAATCTCCCCATATCTGGCAGCAAGTTCCCCGTCCCTGGAATCTAATCAGGCGGAGGGTTTCCTGACCAATGTCTCAACCTCTTCCGCCCATAAAGGTGTTGCTATGCGTGGCGGCGATGCGGTAATCCGGGCTCTGGAACAAGAAGGGATAAGGTACATCACCGGTTTCTCCGGAGGAGGCCTCGCTCCCCTCTGGCCCGCCCTTCGGGAATCCCCCACCATCACGGCCTTCGCCACCCGCCACGAAAGGCTCGGCGTCGAGGTCGCCGACGGCTATTCCCGCGCCACCGGCCAAGTCGGTGTGGCCATGACCGGCACCGGCCCCGGCGCTACCAATACCCTTACCGGCATTGCTAGTTGCTTCGCCGATAACGTTCCGGTCCTCCTTCTAATGGGCCAACACCCCCTCCGAAACCTGGGCAAGGAGTACCAGCAAGAGGTCTCCTCCAGCATCTTCGATACCCTCGTTAAGTGGAAGGGGACCTTCACCCGCCCCGACGAAATCCCAGGCATCATCCGCCGCGCCTTCACCGCCCTCCGTTCCGGCTCCCCTGGCCCGGTGGTCCTTGAAATGCCCCAGGATGTGCTCAACGCCGAAGCCGATGACGCCGTGTTTAACTACCAACCCGTCGGGGAAGGCCGCAAAGCCGCTCCCGATCCCCGCGACATCGAGCGCGCCGCCGACATCCTGGTCCAGGCCCAATATCCCATCCTCAACGTTGGCGGCGGCGCCATGTCCGCCGGGGCCGCCGACGAGGTCCGAGAGCTGGCCGAGCTGCTCTCCATGCCGGTGGCCACCACCCTCCTGGGCAAGAGCATCTTCCCCGAAGACCATCCCCTCTCCCTCGGTGGCGGTGTCTACCCCCGGAGCCGCTATGCTTCGGGACCGGCCATCCAAATCAACCGCCACGCCGACGCCGTCCTCGCCGTGGGCAATTCCTTCCGCCTCCCCAACGGCACCGACGGTCGCCCCATCCCTGAAGGCGTTAAGCTCATCCACGTCAACGCCGACGAAAAAGACCTCAACAAGCAGTACCAGGCCGATGTCCCTATCCTGGCCGATGCCAAGC
The DNA here is from genome assembly GCA_965205495.1 of Dehalococcoidia bacterium. GTDB lineage: Bacteria > Chloroflexota > Dehalococcoidia > Lucifugimonadales > UBA3495 > CATOSK01. The sequence goes on along the minus strand of CBDBHA010000002.1, from coordinate 1,465,696 downwards.
TGGCTCTCCATGACCTCATCGACGCCGTCCGCGACCGACTGGGCCCCAACGCCGGCGGTATTAAAGAGGAAATCGTTGACGAAATCGCCCGGGCCAAGGACAAGTGGCTGGGTGAGTGGATGCCCGTCTTTACCGACGACTCCACGCCGATCAACGGCTACCGGGTGGTCTACGACCTCATGCGCACCGTGGACCTCGACCGTACCGTCGCCCTCCATGATGCCGGCGGCAGCCGGGGTTACATAACTCCCTTCTGGCTCTCCAAAACACCCCACAGCTTCGTCGCAATGGGCGGGATGGCCCCCATGGGTTGGTCTCTGGGCGCGGCCATCGGAGCCAAACTGGCCAATCCCGACAAGCTTGTGGTTCACCTTCTTGGCGACGCCTCTTTCGGCATGACCGGCATGGAAATCGAAACCGCCGTCCGCATGGGCCTCCCCACCCTTACCGTCGTTATCAACAACGGCGGCATCGGAGGCGGCATGATGGGCATGGACCGCCCCGGCGGCACTCCCCCCACCGTCGCCCAACTGGGCGGCAACTTCAGCCAGGTGGCCCAGGGCCTCGGCGCCTACTCCGAGCGGGTGTCGGAACCCCAGGAACTGGTCCCCACCTTCCAACGCGCCATCCAGGCCACCCAGGACGGCCAGGCCGCCCTGGTCGAGGTCATGATTAAGCCCATGCGTACCCCCGAACTCCCCGACGATTGGTCCCTCTAACCCCGCCCCAACGGGCCCTGGGCACTCCCAGGGCCTCCCTCTTAATAAAGGTATTCCTCCTCCCGCCCAGTACCCTTTTTGTCCGCCAATCTTCCCAGTCAAGCTTCGGACCGGGTATTTCAAAGACGGGAAGAGGTGGACTTGATTGTCGTTTACGCCAGGAACGCCTGGGCGGAACCAGCGCCCCTCGAACCGACCCACGTTGGGCCTGACGCCTACGGCAACACCCTAGTCCAAAAGACCAAACAAACCTACGCCAAGTTCAACCGGAATACCAATTGACTATCCGGCCTCGGCGCAACTGCCCCCCGCGTTCCTCGGCATTTGTCCAGTTCTCCAACCGGTATGGTTGCCTCACTCGGAGGGTTCTGAGATTTCACGGCAAAGACCCTATTTCACGTCACCGCGAACCCAAGGCGCATCCTGGGTTCTTGGGTTTCTTCCCTTCCTTATAAATACGATAATCAAGTCCTAAATCTTCAGATGGGCTAACCGGCGTTTCCATCGGCCGTCCCCTGCCCTCGACGGCCGGGGTTTCACCCGCTCCTCCGATCTCGGCCGTCTGCCCACGACCCCATCCCAGGACAGTCCTTCCGGCCCCTAACCTAAGTTAAAGGAGCCCCATAATGAAAAGCATCGAAATTGACCGGACCAAACGCCTCAAGGAAGAACCCGTCAACGGCCACAACCGCTGGCACCCCGACATCACTCCCGTCCTGGAGGTCGATCCCGGCGAAGAGGTCCTCCTGGAAACCCGCGACGCCTCCGACAGCCAGATTCAACCCCAGATGACTGTCGCCGACCTGCCCGGCCTTGACTCCAAGGTAGCCCACCCCCTTACCGGCCCGGTTTACGTGAAAGGGGCCCAACCCGGCGACCTCTTGGAAATCGAGTACGTTGACATAACTTCCCAGCCCCGAGGCTGGACCCGCAACCGCCCCGGCGCCGGTTTCCTCCGCGATTATTTCCCCGACCCCTACCTGGTCCACTGGGATATAAACGACGGCTGGGCCACCTCCCAGCAAATTCCCGGCGTCCGCATCATCGACGGCTCTTTCATGGGCACCGCCGGGATCGCCCCCTCCCATGCCCAACTGGAACAATGGACCCAACGCGAGGCCGACCTGGTCCGGCGCGGCGGGACCGCATTCCCCCCCGACCCCGAAGACGCGATACCCTCCGGCGGCGCCATCGCCCAGACCGGCCTCCGCACCCTCCCGCCCCGCGAAAACTGCGGCAACGTCGACGCCAAGCAGTTAACCAAGGGTTCCCGCCTCTTCATTCCGGTCAACGTCGACGGAGCCCTCTATTCCGCCGGCGACGGCCACTTCGCTCAGGGAGACTCCGAATGCTGTATTACCGCCATCGAGATGGGCGCCACTGCCGTGGTCCGCTTCCAGGTCCATAAGGGCGAGGCGCAGGCCAAGGGCATAAAATTCCCCCGCTACTCCCACCCGGGCTATTTCCTTCCGCCCGAATGGGCCGCCCCCCGCAATTTCATTGCCACGATGGGTATGCCTATCCGCGACGACGGGACCCAGGAAGGCGAGGACCTAACCCTCGCCGCCCGCAATGCCCTCCTCAACATGATTGACTTGCTCCAAGAACGGGGTTGGTCCCGGGAACAGGCCTACATCATTTGTAGCGTCGCCGTCGACCTGAGAATCAGTAACGCCGTCGACCTGCCCAACGTAACCGTGTCCGCATTTTTGCCAGAGGACATTTTTCAGGGCTAAAGGGTCCTCCAGTGGCCCGAACCCCTCCCCACCCCTCTTTCCGCCAATTTTAGAGACACAAAAAAGAAGGCGGCTTGTCCGCCTTCTTTTTTGTTGTCCACCTCTGATTCGCCGACTTGGCTTCGCTTTACTTGGCCGGAACCCTCGGGTCCCTGACCGCACCATCCTACCCCATCAACCCAAAGCCCTTCATCGGGAAAAGTGTACTTTAGCTGGCCCGCTTGACCTCCAGGGTCTCTCCGGGGGCCAATGCGACCCGCCGTACACTAATACCCAGCTTCAACAGCCAGTACCCCAGCGTCGCCTTGCTGACGCCTAGTTCGTCGGCAGTTTCCGAAAGTCCCCGCTCGTTAACCATTTCCGGCAATAGCCGCTCCAAAGGCCGCTGGTGTTCGTTCTCTACCCGCATCATTAGTTTGGTCTTCCTGGCCATTTCTCTTTCCTCCAGTCAATGGGTTGATGGTGTACCCAGTTGGGGTTGGCAACTTCTTTGTTGGCGAGTACATTAACACGGGTTCTTGATTTTGTCAATACATAGTCCGAAAAGTATTTAAAAAAGTTTAAGAAAAGTTTAGAACATGGAGAACGCAAGCACAAACCTAACTAATGCCCCACAATCGCCCGCACAGCGGTTTTCCAGGTTGGAGGGTTCCTTGGCTCCCTTGGAACTGCGAAATGGCCGGTTTAACGGCTCCTGGTGTAGATGGTCCTGGCCTTTCTGGGAAAAACTGCTACCGGTCCGTGTGTGAACTGCCGTAAACTAACCGTCGGCGCAGCGAACGGAGCCTTCTATTGAGCGTTTTGCCCGATTCCTCCAGCCATCCCCGTCAACGCTAATCCTGGGTGGAATTGTTTTTCCGGCACATTTCCTTCAATATGGTTCCGTCCCATACGGTCCGCCGGCATTTTCAAAACCGGCCCGACCATCGGTTACGCGAAAAAACGTTTCTGGCCAGTTGCTGTCCCTGGCAACCCGTATTTCCGCTGGCCTCTTCCGGATTTCCTGCGGCTAAAACCACCGGGAGCCTCACAGTTTCTTTATATGTCGCAGTTACCATCCCACCGGACAACCCCACAACACTCAGGGAATGTAATGCAATTGACTAACGCGAAACGGAATGTAGCGGTGTACCAGGTAACCGACTACCCGTCGCTACCCCTTTTCTCATCTAAAACTGGCGCACTGCCGCTGCTCCTGGCCAGCTCTACTCTTCCCCCAGTCCCCTACTTCCGTTCTTCCCCCGTGACCCCCAAAGCATGATTGAAGTCCTTTCAAACCTCTCTCACTGGATTGCCGACTTCGCCGGTACCCCCTGGGCCGTCCTGGTTTTGGCGTTGCATTCCTTCACCGAGTCCATCTTCAATCCGATCCCCGTTGATCCCCTAATCGTTCCCATGTCCTTCCTGCGGCCCGAACTCGCCTTTTTGTACGCCGCAGTTGCCACCCTGTCCTCTGTCGCCGGAGCCCTCCTCGGCCATTGGATGGGTCAAAGGTTGGGCCATCCTCTATTGCTCAGGTTCTTGAGCGCAGAAAAGATTGCCCGGGTGGAAACGCTGTTCCAACGTTACGGACCTTGGGCCATTCTGGTCGCCGCCATTACTCCGGTTCCCTATAAGGTCTTCGCCATTACCGCCGGAGTCCTCGAAATGGACCGCCGCCCCTTCCTGCTCTTTTCCCTCATCGGCCGCGGCGTCCGGTTCTTTTTCATCGCCGGGTTGATCATCGTCTTTGGCCGTGCCGTCGAGCGGTACGTCGAGCGGTACTTGGGGACTAACTTTGAGGTCCTAACCGCAGGTGTAGCCGCTTTGTTGACAATTGTCGCCGTCGCCGTTTTCTTTATAATGAATAAGCGCGCAACCAAGGACGCCTCAACCAAAGTCCAGGACGAACTCGCGAAACCCGACTAATCCCACCGATTCCGGCTACCCCCATACGCCCGTTTATTCTTTAGGCGGACAACCTGCCCGGGGCCGCCCGAGCGCTCAAGTCCTCGAAATTACAGACAGGTGACAGGCTAATCTATGCAGGAACCCACTCTTCGCGACGTCTACGCCGCCAAAAAGTTGATTGCCCAATACCTTCCCCGCACTCCCCTCCACTACTCGGCGGGTCTAAGCCGGCTTCTGGAGGCGGAAGTGTACTTAAAACACGAGGAGTACCACCCCTTGGGCGCCTTCAAGCAGCGCGGCGGGATCAACTTTCTGGCCAACCTGACTCCGGAGGAACGCGCCCGCGGTGTAATCACCGCCTCCACCGGCAATCACGGGCAGTCCATCGCCAGCGCGTGCCGCATCTTTGGTGCCCGCGCCTTCATCGCCCTTCCCCATGGCGCCAACCCATTGAAAGTCGCCGCCATGGAAGCCCTCGGCGCGGAGTTGGTCTTTCACGGGGCCATGTACGACGAAGCCCGCGCCCACGCCGAACGCCTCGCCGGCGAAGAAGGGTACCGATACGTCCACCCTTCCAATGAGCCGCTGCTCATCGCCGGTGTCGCGACCGGGACCCTGGAAATCATCGAGGACCTTCCCCAGGTGGACGCCATCTTCGTCCCCTTGGGTGGCGGCAGCGGGACCGCCGGCGCCTGCATCGTCGCCAAGGCCGTCGACCCTGCTATTCAGGTCATAGCCGTCCAGTCCGAGGCCGCCCCGGCGGGTTACCTTTCCTGGGCCCAGGGCCAGTTGGTCCAAGCCCCCATGAATACCATCGCCGAAGGCATCGCTACCGCCGGCGGGTACCAACTTCCCCAGGAGATTCTCCGCCACCGCTTGGACGACTTTATACTGGTCAGCGACGATGAAATTCGTTGCGCCATGGCACTGTTAATCGAAAAGGCCCATACCCTGTCCGAAGGCGCCGGAGCCTGTGCCACCGCCGGAGCCATCAAGATAAAAGACCAAATTAAAGGCAAAAAGGTAGCGATTGTGGTCAGCGGCGCCAACGTTACACTCACCCAGTTGCAGGACGCAGCATCTGTGTACCAGGCTTCAGGCTAGCGTTCGGTTTCGGTCGTTAAAGCCCCGCCAGGAAACGCGCCATTTCGTCCCGGGGGAACGTTGGCAATGGGACTTCCCCCTCGTACCCGATCATTATCAACCCTTCCTCCGGGGCCAGCATCTGCCCAATCTCCCACCCGGTTAACCCCTCCCGTTCCAGGGCCAACAGCAACTTCGGTACTTCGTTGGCCGCCAGAGTAATCAACAACGCTCCCGACGCCAGCAACCCCAGCGGGTCCAACCCCAACCCGTCGCAAATCGTTTTACACTCAGGGAGTACCGGTACACTTCCCTCCTCGATGGCCAGCCCCAACCCCGACGCTTGGGCGACCTCTCCCAGCCCCGTGACCAACCCGCCCTCCGTCGGGTCGTGTAACGAGTGTACCGTTACCGTTTCCAACGCCAACCTGGCATCGTTCATTACACTAATACCGGGAGTACGCAGGTATTCCCTGGCCTGTCCGATTACCCTCTCCGCGACTCCCGCCCTTTGCAACTCGCCCGAAAAATCCCTGGCCAGCAAGGCAGCCCCCTCAATCGCAATCCCCTTGGTCAAGACAATGCTGTCCCCTTCCTGCGCTCCTCCCGTGTGCACCAGCCGGTCCCGTTCCACTTCCCCCAACATGGTCCCCAGCACCATCGGCCGGTCAATCCCGTAGGTCACCTCGCTGTGTCCCCCCACCAACGAAACATCCAACTCCCGGCAAGCCTCCAATACCTGGTCGAAGATTTCCTCAGCTTCTGCTTCCGAAAACCGCTCTGGTACCAGCAGCGTTGCCAGGAACCACTTGGGTATGCCGCCGGTACACGCCACGTCGTTGGCATTGACCTGCACCGCGTACCACCCAATGGCGTCAGCGGCAAAGGTCACCGGATCGCTCTTGGCCACCAATAACTTCTCCCCCATGTCCATGACCGCGGCGTCTTCCCCAATCTTTGGACCCACCAACACCCGCGGGTCCACCACCGCATTTTTCCCCAACAACCTTCCCAAGAGCTCCGCTGGAAATTTCCCGATGTCCAATCTTTACGTCTCCTGCCCTTCTCGGTTCAATCAGTTGGAAGGGTTTCTCCCATCCATGGTATCCCAACCACCGGCGCTTTCCGGATTTACAACTTCTTCCCCCCGCTGGTATACTCGCTCGGCCAGTCCGTTAATTGGGCCGTGGGCTGGCCTCTCTAGGTGGCGCGTTCGTCTAGCGGCCCAGGACACCGCCCTCTCAAGGCGGAGATCGCGGGTTCGAATCCCGCACGCGCTACCAAAGCTTCCCACCCCGCCACCCGGTTTTCTTTTGGCTCCTCATCATCGGACCACGTTTCCACCGGTGCGCTATAATGCCCCCAAAACCTTCCCAGGAGCGTGCCGTGATTGACCAGGACCGATTGATAAATTCCTTCTGTGATTTGGTTCAAATCGACAGCCCTTCGGACGAAGAAGAGGAAGTCGCCCAACACCTCATCCCCCAATTGGAAGCCCTCGGCTTGTCCGTTGCCCGCGATGCCCACGGCAACGTCATCGCTTCCGAGTCCGGCGATAACCCCCTCCTCCTGTCCGCCCACATGGATACCGTCGAACCCGGCCGGGGCATCAAACCCTCCATCCAGGGCGACCGCATCGTTTCAGACGGCACCACCATCCTCGGCGGCGACTGCAAGGCCGGCGTGGCCGCCATCATGGAAGGCCTGTCCTCCATCATGGAAGACAGCCGGGCCCATCGCCCGGTCCAGGTGGTCTTCACCCGGGGCGAGGAAATCGGCTTGGTCGGTGCTTCCAATCTCGACTGGTCCATGATTAAAGCCACCGAAGCCGTGGTCTTCGATGGCAACGGCCCGGTCAATACCATCACCGGCTCCAGCCCAACCTATATGCGCTTCGACGTCACGGTCCATGGCCGCGCTGCCCACGCCGGTGTCGAACCCGAAAAAGGCCTTTCCGCCATCCGCATCGCCACCGACATCATCAACCAGCTCCCCCAGGGACGCCTGGACGAAGAGAGCACCTTCAACGTGGGCCTCATTTCCGGTGGAACGGTCCGCAACGCCGTCCCGCCCCTGGCCACCTTCGGCGGCGAGTTCCGCAGCCGAAATTCCGAGACCTTCGACCTTCTCCGCCTTCAATTCCTGGACACCCTGGAACAAACCCGCCAAAAATACTCGGGCGCCACCATCGACGAGGACTTGGAAGTCATGTTCCGCATGTACAACTTGGACCCGGAAGAGTCCATCGTTAAGCTGGCCACCCGGGTAATGACCGAAATGGGCATGAACCCGGATATCCGACCCTCCGGCGGCGGCACCGACGGCAACGTCTTCCGCCTCAACGGTATCGCCAACGTCGTGGTCGGCATGTCCACCAACGCTATGCACACTGTCGACGAATACGTGGTCATCCCCGACTTGGTCAATACCGCCCGATTCTGTCAGCAGGTCGTAACCTTCGGCTCCTAGCCTCCCCACTCATAAAGCTTCCGCCCTGGGCCCCGCCGCATCGCCCCGGTTCCTACCACCCGGAGCCCAGGGCTTCGGCCCAACGGTGGCTGAACTTGCGGCGTTGCCAGGCCCGGACATCCGCCGAACCATCTATCTCCTCTTGAAAGCCCTCCGGCGCTAAAGCCATCCGTTCCAGACTCGCCGCCGGCCAAATCAAAGCCGGATCCAACCCCAAGTCGGTCCCTATTTGGGTACGCACCCGTTTCAGGTCGGCCAACCGTTTCCTGGTCTCGGCACCCCACGGGTTCCCCCGGGGCGTCCGGTCCGGCCTTTCCACCGGTCCTTCTCTCAGCCCCCGCTCCACCGCGGCCGAAATCTCCTCGCTTCCCCCGCCTTGCAACTGCCGCGCCAACCCGGGGGCTTCCTCCCCCAATACCGCGCCCAATCTCCGGCTTCCGGCCCCTATTTCCACTGCGGCCCGGCTCGCTGCAATCAGGTCGTCGTTGACCGCCACCCGGAAACTGGGTACGTTCTCCCGCCGCGCCCGGTCTTCCCGCCAAAGGTACAACTCCTTTAATACCCCCAACTCCCGGGAGTCCAACCCCCGGCTGCCCTTGACTCCCAGGAACGCCGTCTCCGCCGGTTCTGGGGCCGAGTACCGCACCTGTTCCAACCGCCCGCACTCCTCGTCCACCCACTCCAATCTTCCCGCCTCTTCCAGCAGCCTTCTCAACTCGACCCCCAGACCCACCAGGAACTCTACGTCGTTCCGGGCGTACTCTACCGCCTCGTCGGTCAACGGCCTCCGCCCCCAGTCGCATCGCTGTAGCCGCCTGCTCTTGGGTATCCCCACCCCCAGGTACGTCTCCAACACCTCCCCCAGATTGGGCCGGGCACATCCCAAAAACCGTGCACCTATCTGGGTGTCGAACAGCGGACTAATCTGGAACCCATAATCACGGTCTAGGGACCGCAGGTCGTAGTCCGAACCGTGCAGCACCTTGACCATCCCCGGATCTGCCAGCATCTCCCCCAACCTCTCCAGGTTCCCCACTGCTAGCGGGTCCAACACCACCGCCTCGTCAACCGACGCAAGTTGGATCAAACAAGTCCGTTCCCGGTAGACATAAAGACTGTTTGATTCCGTATCCACCGCAAGTTCCTTGGCTGTGGCCAACCGGCCCGCCGCAGCGTCCCAAGCAACCTGGCTGCTGATGATCGATGTGCTAGGCATTGCCCTCCGTTTCGCGGGATCGTATTCCGTCAATCTCCAGGCCAGTATAACAACCCGCCGCCGGTTTATTCCGTTCCCTTTGGCCCAAGCCCCTTCGTTGACCGCAGTCAGGGCCACCCGCTCACCCCAAGCCCACCGCCCGCCGTTTCTTCTCCCCAAACAAAACCAAACAAAAGCCGATGCTATACTGACCCTGATTAACAACCCCCAATCATCCCCAATCACAAGGAGCGCAGCAAAAATGAACGGTGCGGAGCTAAAGGCGGTCTTGCAGTCAGGCGGCAGGGTCTTCGGCACGATGATTAGTGTCAGCCGAAACCCCAAGTGGATTCCCTTCATGGACGGCGTCGGTCTCGATTACGCCGTTATCGATACCGAGCATAACTCCCGGAGCCGAGGCGAGTTGGGCGACTTCCTCGCCATGTTCAATACCACCGGCGTCGTGCCCATCGTCCGCATCCCCATCCCTGATTCCCACTACGTTACCATGGCCCTCGACGCTGGCGCCCAAGGGGTTCTGGCCCCGTACTGCGAGTCCGTGGAACAGGTCAAAAGTGTTGTCGCCGCCACCAAGTGGCGCCCCTTAAAGGGTGATGCCGTCGTCCGCATAATGGACGGCGGGGAACACATTTCCCCAGATACCAAGAAATACCTGGAAGAACGCAACAAGAATAACATCGCCATCATCGGCATCGAAAGCGTAGCCGCCGTCAACAACCTGGAAGCCATTCTTCAGGTCCCCGGCATCGACGGCATCTTCGTCGGTCCCAACGACATGAGCATCCAACTGGGTGTCCCTGATATGTACGGCGAGGAAATTTACCAGACTACCGTCAAAAAGGTCATCGACACCTCGGAAGCCCACGGCATACCCGTCCTGGTACACCACCAGTCCCCCGACCTCTCCAAATATTGGATTGAACAGGGGGCCCGGTTCGTTCTCCACGGCACCGACCGCCGGGCCTTCATTGAAGGCTTTCGCGCCGACTTCTCCCAGCTCAGGGACTACGCAGCCGGCTTTTAACCCGGCTCCTCTTTTCGGATGCGTGGGGCCGGTTTTACCGGTCCCACCGCTCCCGAAGGTGCTCAACGTACACCCGTTGGTACTCCCCGTGGTGCCCGTTCTGCGGGTTCGCCGTCAGCTCCTCCGCCCACAGGTACTCCACATCCCCCCACTGGATTGGAAAGGGCGACTGGTCAAAGAAATAGGTCACGGCGTCCCGCGCGTCTCCAGCCTCCACATACCCCATCATCTGGAAATTATCGTAATAGTTCCCCTGCTGGGAAACAAACCTGCCCTTCATGGCGGCGAGCACAATGTAATTTGCCATCGGCCGTCCGTCCCCGGCTTGAGATTACTTGGTCAGAATGTGGACGGTGGTGACGTCCCCGGCTCCGGAGCACTGCGCCACGCCCACCCGGGCACGCGCCACCTGCCGGGGCCCCGCTTCCTGCCGTAGCTGGGTCACCGTTTCGTGAATCATCCGAATCCCCGTTGCTCCAAAGGGGTGGCCCATGGCCAGCAGCCCCCCGTCGGTGTTGGTGGGAATGTCCCCGGTCAACGCCGTCCGCCCTTCCACCGTCGCCCGCCAACCCTCTCCGAAGGCCGCAAGATGTAAAGCCTCCAGTTGCTGCAATTCCCCAATGGTTGCCGCGTCATGAACCTGCACCAGATCCACGTCCTCCGGCCCCAATCCGCTCATCTCGTAGGCCTGCAACGCCGCCGGTTCGGTCCGGTAGGGGCTGAACGCCGAATGGTCGCTCCCCCGCCCGTTGTAGTTCCCCGACGTCAGGCAAGCCGCCGCTATCCGCACCGACCGGCGCCGGTCAACGCCGTACCGGTCCAAAGCTTCTTCGGCGCACAAAACCGCCGCCGCCGCTCCCTCGCTGGTAGGACAGCATTGAAACAACGTCAGCGGGTCCGCCACCAGCCGCGAGTTTAGCACCTCTTCCACCGTGTAGGTCTGCGGGCGGTGGGCGTAAGGATTCAACGAAGCGTTTTGCCGCGCTTTCACGGACACTTGCGCCAAAGCCGTAGCCGGCGCCCCCGTGTCCTCCATGTAGCGGCGCATCCGAAGCGCATATCCAGCCATCATGTGGTCCCCGCCAATGTACCGCTCCGGACTGTCCTCCCCGGTCACGGTCACCGGTCCGCTGGGTACCTTTTCGGCCCCAAAGGCCAACGCCAAGTCGAAAATCCCCGAGGTTATCCCCCAGTAGGCCTGCCAAAAGGCGGTCGACCCGCTGGAACACGCATTCTCTACGTTGATAATCGGAATCCCGGTCAGCCCCAGCTTGCTCAGGGCCGTTTCCCCCAGTGACATGCCGTGGTAATAGACGTGTCCAAAATATGCCACCGGAATGTCTTTCCACGCGACCCCCGCATCCTTCAATGCCTCCAGTACTGACACCCGGGCCATCCCCGCCAGGTCCTCACTGGGAAACCGCCCAAAGGGGTGCAACCCCACCCCCGCTACCATGACTTCCCGCCCCGGACGCATCGGCATTATTCCCCCTTCCCGTCGGCCGTATCCCCGGCAGGCCGCCATTTGTAGACGGCTTTTTCTTCTCCGCCGGAGGTTACCACCTGCCAGCTTAGCTCCATGCTCATTCCCATCGCCAACTCGGCCTCCCCAGCGTCGACGACCTCGGCCAAAACATGGGGCCCTTCCTCCAGTTCCACTTCCCCTAACATGTAAGGCACCGGCCCGGTCCACCCCGCCGGCGGCACCCGCACCACGGTAAAACTGAATAACTTTCCGGTTGTTCCAAACTCTACCTGGGTCAGATTTCCCGAGGTACAGGCCTGGCAAAAGGTCGCCGGCCCAAAAACCCGTACCCCGCAATCCCCGCACCGGAACCCCACCAATACTCCCTCGGTCCCAGAGTTGCTCAACCGCATCCTTTCCGGGTCAATCGATGAAACCATGATTTGCCTCAACGCTCCGGCAACGCCAATTCTGAAAACTCCAGCGAGTGTAAGTCCCGCCCCCAACACCGTCAACCGCCAATATCGACCCGGTCCCCCGTCCGTGCTAAACTCTCACCGGTAACACAAGCGTGGCACAGCATCAAGAAATAACCACCCCAGAGAGGTCCCAGGACCTGAATCGGGCCCTTTTGGCTTTGCGGTCCGGGGGCGTTATCGTTTTGCCAACCGACACCCTCTATGGCTTGGGCGCTTCGGTGTTCGACGAGGTCGCGTTGGGCAAGGTTTTTGCCATCAAGGGCCGGCCGGTTGGAATGGCCTTACCGGTGCTGGTTAACGGTTGGGAAATGGCCCAACGGATCTCCGGGGAGGTCTCCGCAGCCGCCCAACGGTTGACGCAGTTGTTCTGGCCCGGGCCGTTGACTCTGGTTGTGCCCAGTGCCCCCAACTTATCGGACCTGGTTACTGGCGGAGGGACCACGGTGGCACTCCGAAGCCCAGATCATTGGGTGCCCCAGGAGCTAATCGGCCAGTTGGGCAGCCCGATTACAGGCACCAGCGCCAACCGCAGCGGAGGCCCCGACTTGAAATCGGTCACGGCAGTTTGGGAGTTGCTGGGCGGCGAGGTTGACTACATCGTACAATCCGGACCGGAACCCCAGGGAACCGCGTCAACTGTGGTGGAGATAATCGAGAATCGCCCCCGGTTGATCCGGGAGGGTGCTATCCCCTTCCAAGAGATTTTGCGGGCAGCGGGAACACCACGGTAATCCAGGGCCGTGTCCCAAAAGACAGCGACTGAAGCCGGGTGAGAAAATTACTCAGGTAGCCGAATTCAACACTTACCGGGAAGCGGTGGAAGCGGAACTCCGGGCGTTGTTCGACTCCCGGCAAGGATTTTTGTACGACCTGCTCCGCTACCACCTGGGATGGACCGATGAACAAGGGCAACCCGTGGAACGCGAATTGGAGTTGACCCTGCCCGCCATCCTCCCCTTGGCCGCTTGCGAAGCTTTGACCGGCGGTTACGACACGGCATTGCCGGCTGGGGCGGGCATTGAGTTGGTTTACAACTTCACCTTGGTCCACGGCGAAGTGCAAGCGGGCCGAATCGACTCCCAGGAAAGGCCCAGCATCTGGTGGGTGTGGGGTCCGGCCCAAGCCATCAACGCGGGGGATGGGCTCCATGCTCTGGGACGTGCCGCGATGATGCGGTTGTTGGAAAAAGGGGTCGCCCCGGACCGGGTGTTGACGGCGGTAGAATCGCTGGATCAGGCCTGCTTGACCATGTGTGAAGGCCAATTCTTAGACCTGACTTTCCGCGACCAGTTGATGGTTACCGCCGATGCCTACTTTAAGATGGTGCGGCAAAAAACCGGGGCTTTAACCTATAGCGCCGCCTCCGTCGGGGCCTTGGTTGCCGGCGTCGGCGATGACGTTAGCGCCAGGTTCGGCGCCTTTGGGGCGAAACTGGGCATGGCCTGGCAGTTGGCCCGGGACATCGACGACCTTTGGGGGGCCCGAGGCGACGGAGTTACTCCCAGCAACCTGGTCAACAAGAAGAAGAGCCTACCCTTAATCCACGCTTTGGAAAACGCGACTACAGCTGAAAAGCGGGAACTGGGTACGATTTACACCAAGCGGGCCCTGGAGCCGGAAGATATCGCCCGGGTGGTCGAAATTTTGGAATCCGCCGGTGCCCGCGAGTTCGCGGAACAGGCGGCCGATGGCCTCGTTGCCGAGTCGCTTAACGAGTTGGAAGGCGCCGGTCTGGACCAACAAGGTCTGGACCGCCTGGAAAACCTGGGCCGGTTGGTGTTGTCCGGCCGGGTTTAACCCGCGGGTTTATTCGAGATGCTGACAGGAGTTTGGGACTAGGAAATGGTCAAGCGCAATTTGGACCAGTTGGACGTCAACGGCAAGAAGGTGTTGGTTCGGGTGGACTTCAACGTTCCCATCGAGCAGGGAGTCGAAGCCATCGCCTCTTACGACCAGCGGTTGCGCGCCACCCTACCAACCATCCATTACCTGGTCGAACGGGACTGCAAGGTCATCCTGTGTTCCCACCTTGGGAGGCCCGCCGGTAAGGTGGACGAAGGATTGCGGCTGGGACCGGTGGGCGACCGGTTGGCCTTGCTGCTGGGACGCCCGGTGACCAGCCTGCGGGACTGCATTGGCCCGGAAATCGAATCCCGAATCGCGGCAATGGAACCCGGGGAAATCGTCCTCTTGGAAAATCTGCGGTTCCACCCCGGCGAGGAGAAGAACGACCCCCAGTTTATCCAGGGGTTGGCCAACTTGGCCGATTGTTTTGTGATGGACGCCTTCGCCGTTGCCCACCGGGCCCACGCTTCGACGGTGGGATTATCTACGGCCCTGCCTTCCGCCATGGGGCTTCTGGTCCAACGGGAAGTGGAGTCCATGGGGAAAGCGTTGGAAGCACCTGAGAAACCGTTGGCCGCCTTGATGGGTGGGGCGAAGGTCAGCGACAAGATATTGGTCTTGGAAAACTTGCTGGACAAGCTGGACCAACTCTACATCGGCGGCGGAATGGCGGTTACCTTCCTCCATGCCCAGGGTTTCAACACCGGAGCGTCCTCTATCGAGGAAGACCGGCTGGAGTTCGCCCGGGAAATCTTGGACCGGGCCCAGGCCCAGGGCATCCAAGTATTCCTGCCCCAAGACTTCGTGGTAGCCGCCGAGTTCGCCGCCGAGCCCTCCCGCACCCGCACCTACCCAGCGTCCCAGGTCCCCGATGGTTGGTACATTATGGACATCGGCGAAAATACCGCTATGGCCTTTGCTCAACAGCTCCAAAATTGCCGGACTATTATCTGGAATGGGCCGATGGGGGTTTTCGAAATGCCCCGCTTCAGCTACGGTACCAAGACCGTGGCCAACGCTATCGCCGGGCTGGCCGGCGCTACCACCGTGGTGGGTGGCGGTTCCACTGCGGAAGCAGTGGAAGAATTGGGCCTGATGGACCGGATGACCCACGTTTCCACCGGCGGCGGAGCTTCGCTGGAGTTTCTGGAAGGGAAGGACTTGCCCGGGATCGCGGCCCTTCCCGACGCATAATGGCCCTCATTAAGAGTCCAGCCGTTTAACAAGTAACGAGAGGCAAAAGAGAATGATCGACCTGGAGCAACTGCGCGACTGCTACATCACCACCAACTCTAAAATCGTCTTGCTGGTGGTAGACGGGCTGGGCGGGCTGGCCCACCCTGACACCGGTAAGTCGGAACTGCAAACCGCCAACACCCCCAACCTGGATGCCATGGCCCGACAGAGCGCCTGTGGGTTGACGACTCCCGTGTTGCCCGGTGTCGCACCTGGCAGCGGGCCGGGGCACCTGGCGTTGTTCGGCTACGACCCGCTTAAATATATGATTGGGCGCGGTGCCCTGGAAGCCTTGGGTATCGAAGTGGACTTGCAGTCAGGCGACGTCGCCGCCCGAGGGAATTTCAGCACGGTTGACGGCAACCGTAACCTGGTTGACCGGCGGGCGGGCCGCATCCCCACCGAATTGAGCACCCCCCTTTGCGCCAGGCTGGACCAGATTGAACTGGACGGCGTCCAGGTGGACGTTTTCCCGGTGCAGGACTACCGGTTTGTGCTGCGCCTCCGAGGGGAAGGCCTCTCCGAACTGATTACGGAGACCGACCCTCAAATCAACGGAGTACCGGCGCTGGAGGTGAAAGCCATAACTCCGGACGCCCAAAAGACCGCCGACCTGGTGAACCAATTTGTCGCCAAGGCGGCCCAAGTATTATCGGAAGAAGAGCGGGGCAACATGGTGCTGCTGCGGGGTTGGGCCCAACTCCCGTCCCTGCCGCCAATGGGAGAGGTATACCGGTTAAACCCGGCGGGAATCGCCGCCTATCCCATGTACCGGGGACTGGCCACCGTTGCCAACATGCGGATTATCCCCACCGGACATACCTTTGGCGACGAAGTTCAAACACTGCGGGAGAACTGGCACGATCACGATTTCTTCTTCATCCACTACAAGCCGGCAGACGCCGCCGGTGAGGACGGAGACTTCCCCGGCAAGGTCAAGACGCTGGAAGACCTCGACCCGTACATCCCGCAGATTCAGGAACTCAACCCGGACGTCTTCATGGTTGCCGGCGACCACGCCACACCGGCCATCATGGCCGCCCATAGTTGGCATCCGGTCCCGTTCATGCTGCACTCGCACCTAACCCGGGGCGAAGGGGTCGCGGCGTTCAACGAAACCGATTGCGCTCAAGGGTCCCTGGGCCGCATACCGGCAACCAACATCATGCTGTTGGCCCTCGCCCACGCTGGCAAGCTGACCAAGTTCGGACCGTAAGCAGGTACGGCAATGACCAGGACCGTCATCGCAGGCAACTGGAAGATGAACAAGACCTCCGCCGAGGCCGTTGAGCTGGCCCGGGAAATCCGGGACGGCTTGGTGGATGGGACGGTTGAGGTGGTCATTTGCCCGGCCGCGGTTGCTCTAACCGGTGTTCGGGAAGCGCTGGCGGGTACGTCAGTCAAAGTTGGGGCCCAGAACATGCACTCGGAAGAGTCCGGCGCCTTTACCGGAGAAATATCCCCGTTGATGCTGCAAGGGTTGTGCGAGTACGTAATCCTGGGGCATTCCGAGCGGCGGCTATTGTTCGGTGAAACCAGCGAAACGGTCAACCGCAAGGTCCAAGCGGCGATTGAACACGGGCTCTTCCCCATCCTTTGCGTTGGTGAGACCCTGGAAGAACGGGAAAACGGTCAGGCCAATGGGGTCGTTGGACGCCAAATTGAAGAAGGGTTGCGGGGGGTAGTTGACATACCCGGCCTGGTCGTGGCCTACGAACCGGTTTGGGCCATTGGCGCCGGTCAGGCGGCAACCCCGGAAATCGCCCAGGAAATCATGGGCGGGGTGATTGAACAAACCCTAACCGCACAATTTGGCGCTCCCGGCGCCGATATCCCTCTCCTTTACGGCGGCAGCGTTAATCCTGGCAACGTCACCAGCTACCTCTCCCAACCCTCCGTCAACGGAGCATTGGTCGGCGGAGCCAGCCTGGACGCGGACCAATTCCTGGAAATAGTTCGGCTGGCTGGCACAAGGCCGTAAGCGCTGGGGGGGGGTCCTTGGTCAAGCTGGCCGCCATCGTTGGCCCCACCGCCGTTGGCAAAACCACGTTGGCCGTAGCCTTGGCGGAACGGCTAGGCGGCGAAATCATCAACGCCGATAGCCGCCAGGTGTACCGGCACATGGACATTGGCACTGCCAAACCATCCGACCACGATCGGCAGAAATCACCCCACCACCTTTGGGATATTCGAGATCCCAACGACCCGTTCAGCTTGGGGGAATTTTTGCCTCTGGCCGAATCAGCCATCAGCGACGTTTCCGGGCGCGGAAACCGGCCGTTCCTGGTGGGGGGAACAGGCCAGTATATCTGGGGATTGCTCGAAGGATGGAACGTCCCAGAGGTGCCCGCCAACCTCGAAATCCGCCGTGAGTTGGAACAAGAAGCCAGGGGCCTGGGCCCGCAGTCCTTATACCAACGCTTGCAGAGCCTCGACCCCGTCCGTGCTCAGAATTTGGACCCCCGCAACCTCCGCCGCGTTATCCGCGCCCTGGAAATTCTCCGAATCACCGGCCGGAAACCTTCGTCGTTGGGAGACCGTAACGGCCGCGGTGGAGAATGGCTGGCCATCGGTCTGACCATGGACCGGCAAAAGCTTTACCGCCGGATCGACGACCGCCTGGACGCCATGATGGATCAGGGGTTGCTCGCGGAGGTCAAACGGTTGGCGGAACTGGGTTACCCGTTGGGCGCAGGCCCGCTGAACGGCCCTGGTTACCGGGAGCTGGGCGAATACCTGGCCGGAAAATTATCCCTGGACGAGGCGGTGCGGCGGGCCAAGTTTGCAACCCACCGGCTGGTACGGCGCCAATACGCCTGGTTCAAAACAACCGACTCCCGTATTCATTGGTTCGACGCGGAGGACGAAGATTTGGTTGAGCGGTCCGCCGCCCTCATGGTCGATTTCTTTGGGGCCGAAACCCCTGTGGTACAATAGCGGACGCAACCGCAAAGCCACCGATGCGAGGCTGCACCCCATGAAATTCACCAAAATGCAGGGCGCCGGCAACGATTACATTTACGTTGACGCCCGCCGGATGGATGAAGACTGGCCCAACCTGTCGCGGCGTATCAGCGACCGGCACTTCGGCGTCGGCAGCGACGGGTTGATACTCGTCTTGGAGTCGGATATTGCCGACCTCAAGATGCGGATGTTCAACGCCGATGGCTCTGAAGGCGAGATGTGCGGCAACGGTATCCGTTGCTTTGCCAAATACGCATTGGAACGCGGCATCGTAGATGCTGGCCAGTCCCAGGTAACTATTGATACTTTGGCCGGTGTGCGGGAAGTCACCCCCATTTACCAGCAAGGACAGGTTACCCGGGCCAGGGTAGCCATGGGATTGCCCCGCTTCAGTCTCGATGAGATACCGGTCGACTTGGGAGAGCCGGTTGCCAATATCGGGATACCCGTGTTGCAACACCCGGTCCGCAACGGGGAACTGACCATACCGATGAGCTTTGTGTCCCTGGGTAACCCTCACGCGGTAACCTTTGTGGACCAACCGGTAAACGAATACCCGCTGCACACCATTGGGCCGGAGATTGAACGCCACGCCATCTTCCCAAGACGGGTCAACTACGAGATTGTTAACCGCAACGAGGACGGAACATTGCGTGCCCGGGTGTGGGAGCGGGGTTCGGGCGAGACCATGGCCTGCGGCACCGGGGCCTGCGCCATCGGTGTGGCGTCCCGTCTGCTGGGTTATACCGGGGACCGGGTTGACATAACCCTGCCCGGTGGGACCTTGACCATTGAGTGGGACGGTGCCGGCGAGGTCTTTTTGGAAGGCCCGGCGGAAGAAGTATTCAGCGGGGAGTGGGACTAGAAACGTACCATGAATTTTTCTAACCGTTTGGGGAAGCTAAAACCCTACCCCTTTGTGGAGATTTCCCGGATTATCGCCGAGAAGCGGGCCGCCGGGGCAGACGTGGTGACCTTTGGAATTGGCGATCCGGACATCCCAACCCCCCAGCCGATAATCGACCGGTTGTTAAAGGCTTCGGAAGACCCTCCCAACCACCGCTACCCCGAGACCGACGGGTTGCCCGAACTGCGGCGGGCCATGGCTTACTGGTACGACCAACGCTTCGGGGTGCAACTAAATCCCGACACCGAGGTCCTGCCCCTTATAGGGGCCAAGGAAGGCATCGGCCACGTCGCTTTTTGTTTTATCGACCCGGGAGACCTGGCCCTGATCCCCGACCCGGCTTACCCGGTATACGACGTTGGCACCATGTTTGCCGGCGGGGAGAGCCACATCATGCCGCTGCGGGAGGAGAACGGGTGGCTGCCGGAGCTGGATGCCATTCCTGAGAGCGCAGCGCAAGCGGCCAAGGTCATGT
This sequence comes from Dehalococcoidia bacterium, assembly GCA_965205495.1. GTDB lineage: Bacteria > Chloroflexota > Dehalococcoidia > Lucifugimonadales > UBA3495 > CATOSK01. Next base: position 1,446,188 of record CBDBHA010000002.1, on the reverse strand, counting down.
GGCTTAACTACCCCAACAACCCCACCAGCGGGGTTGCGTCCACCGAGGACTTGGCCTCGGCCATCGCCTACTGCCGAAACCATGATATAGCGTTGCTGCACGACGCCGCCTACAGCGAAATTGGGTACGACGGGTACCGCGCGGCCAGTTTTTTGCAGGTGGACGGTTCGAAAGAAGTGGGCTTGGAGTTCCACTCCCTGTCCAAGAGTTACAACATGACCGGCTGGCGCATCGGAATGGCCGCCGGTAACGCCGACATGATCAGGGCCTTGTTCCAAATTAAGGCCAATCTGGACTCGGGCATTCCCCAGGCCATCCAGGAGATGGCTATCGAGGCTTTGACCGGTCCCCAGGACTCCATCGACGACAACATCGCGATTTACCAGTGGCGGCGCGATCGGGTAATCGGCGCCCTTCGGAAAATGGGACTCCAGGTGGAGGTGCCCAAATCCAGCTTATATATCTGGCCCAGGGTGCCGGAGGGGTTTTCCTCTGCGGAGTTCGCGGCCAGGTTGTTGGAAGACATCGACATCGTCGTTACCCCCGGTTCCAGCTACGGCCAGTACGGCGAGGGATATATCCGGCTGTCCCTGACCACCCCCAACGAGCAGGTCGAGAAAGGGTGCCAACGTCTGGAAAACTGGCCCATTCCGGCGCCCCGAGGAGGTTAGCTTATTCCACGTAAACCCGTATCCACCGACCCCCAACCCGAAAAGGCTCTGCTGGTTGCGGTTGAGGTAAAAGACCGCGACAACCTTTGGGACCTGCCTGATACCCTAGCGGAACTCGCCTACCTGGCTAAAACTGCGGGCGCTGAAGTGGTCGGTGAGGTGACCCAGCGCTCCGACCGCTTGACCCCGACCTACATCGGCAAGGGCAAGGTCCAAGAGGTCAAGGATCTTGCGCAGGAGCGAAACGCTCAGGTCGTTATCTTCGACGACGAGCTAACCCCTTCCCAACAACGCAACCTGGAAGAAGCCCTCCAAGCTAAGGTGATTGACCGAACCGCCCTGATTCTCGACGTTTTCGGGCGGCACGCCCGCACCCACGAGGGCAAACTGCAAGTGGAGTTGGCCCAGCATCAGTACCTTTTGCCCCGCCTGGTAGGCCAATGGTCTCACCTGGAACGGCTGGGCGGTGGCATCGGCACCCGGGGCCCCGGCGAGACCCAGTTGGAGACCGACCGCCGCATAATCCGCCGCCGGATCCAGAAAATCCAAGGCGAACTGGACAAGGTCAAGCAGCAACGCGGCTGGCAACTGGGCCGCAGGAAAAAGGCCGGAATCCCAATGGCTACCCTGGTTGGATACACCAACGCGGGGAAGAGCACTTTGTTCAACGCTCTCAGCGCCGCCGGGGTGGAAGCCGAAGACCAACTTTTCTCCACCTTGGACCCGGTAACCCGCAGAATTAGGTTCCCCTCCGGAGGGGAACTTCTATTGAGCGACACCGTGGGATTCATTCAAAAATTGTCCCCAACGGTCGTGGCGGCGTTCCGGGCTACTCTGGAGGAGCTTTCCGGCTCAGACGTGCTCTTGCATGTCGTGGACGTCAACCACCCCAAGGCGGTTGAGCAAGCGGAGGTGGTGGACGAGACCCTGGAGGATCTGGGGTTGCAGGATAAGCCGCGCCTGCTTGTGATGAACAAGATGGACCTCTTGGAGTCTGGAGCCAATGGAGGCGTCGGACGTTCCCTGCCCAATCCGGGCAAGACTCCGCCGGTGATGATTTCGGCGGCCAAGAAATGGAACCTGGATTCGCTGCTGGAAACCCTGGAAGCATGTCTGGTGGACTTGGAAGGCCCCCTGACGGTAGTGGCGGCCGGGACCAGAAACCAGGGGTAGGAAAAACCCCGGGAAGTTGGTTCGCACAATGTAGGTTATGTAACATTTTCCACGGGATACCGTTTACATAACGTGTTTTACGACCCGACTGGCGTAAATCCTGCCCTGGAACTCTGAACCCGCTGTGCGGCCCGCGCCGCCGTTAAGCCCGGTTCCCGGACTTGCCAGGGTTCTCCAACCGTCCAAGCCAATCTACACCGCCCACTTTATAACTTGCTCGCCGCTTGCGTTTCAATTGGCCCGGCAATTCCTGGGGGTAATTAGGAGAAGACAATGCGCGTTTCTGGAAAAGTAGCCCTGGTCAGCGGAGGGTCCCGGGGAATCGGAGCGGCTACGGCCAAGTTGTTGGCCGCCGAAGGGGCCGCGGTGGTCATCGGGGACGTCCTGGACGAAGAAGGTGTCCGGACAGCGGCGGAAATCAGCGAGGCCGGCGGCCAGGCAACCTTTGTGCCCCTGGACGTCACCAAGGAAGAAGACTGGGCCCGAGCGGTGGAAACCGCCATCGGCAACTACGGCAAACTTGATGTGGTAGTAAATAATGCGGGGATCAGCGGCCGCACCACCGTGGAAGACACCACCGAGGAAATCTGGGACCAGGTCATGGCGGTCAACGCCAAAGGCGTGTTCTTGGGGACCAAGGCGGCCATCGGCGCCATGCGCAAGAGCGGTGGCGGTTCCATCATCAACATCTCCTCGATTTATGGCCTCATTGGCAGCGAGACTTCCACGGCCTACCACAGTTCCAAAGGGGCCGTGCGGCTCTTTACCAAGTCCGCTGCGGTCCAGTACGCCAAAGAAGGCATCCGGGTCAATTCGGTGCACCCCGGGTTCGTCGACAGCCCGATGACCGCCCGTTTTCACTCGGAACCCGAGGTTAGAGCCGCCCGGGTGGACCGGACCCCCCTGGGGAGGCTGGGGCTGCCGGAAGACATCGCGGCGGGGATTTTGTACCTGGCATCCGACGAGTCCTCGTTCGTTACGGGAAGCGAACTGGTCATTGACGGAGGGTTCACGGCCCAGTAACAGGGTCTTTCGAATTCCCCCCAACCCCCATCTGTCACCTCGAGCGAAGCGAGGGGTCTAAACTCCCTGCCAAACCCAATCCCCAACTCCAGATTCCACCCTCCGCCACAATTACCACGGGGATGCCAATTTGCCCGCCAACACCAGTCGGGCTCTACCTGGAAAACTAAAAGACCCTGAGCCCCGTAACTAGGGGAATCGCGTCATAAAGCCCTGAAGTTCATTCACCCGTCTTTCCCGCGCAGGCGGGAATCCAGAAATCGCGGACAAAGACCAATTTGCCGATGCAAGACAGTGTCCATTGCCTCTTTCGCGGGAATCATCGGGGTTTTCCGGCGATTTCGGCTTGGTTGGTGTGTTGAAAGTTAAGACGCGATTGCCCTGCCCAGTAACGCCGGGGTTGCGCCATGCTAGCTGCCTCCTTATAATTTGACCTTGGCAATTGGGGCGGTTAGCTCAGCGGTTAGAGCGCCTCGTTCACACCGAGGAGGTCGGAGGTTCAAATCCTCCATCGCCCACCACCGGCGCTTTTCCGGCGCCGGTTCCTTAAAAAAAGCAGAACCAGGCCGAGGTGGCGAAACGGCAGACGCGCTGCGTTCAGGGCGCAGTGTCCTTATGGACGTGTGGGTTCAAATCCCTCCCTCGGCACCAGCCTGCCCCAACTCATTTGGGAAAGGTTTTAGGGTCTGAAAATATTCAACCAACCGGTCAACGTGCGCTTGTAGCTCAGCGGATAGAGCGCTGCCCTGCGGAGGCAGAGGTCGTGGGTTCGAATCCCGCCAAGCGTACCATTTTTGCTCCCTGATAAGTCCCGAAACCGCCAACGGGCCCGGGGGAAGGCTTGCCTTCCCCCGGGCCCGTTCTGGGGTTATGTAACCCCGGAAGCCGCTTCGACCCCGGCTAACAAACTACTGTTCGATTCGATACACCCTTACCGCGGTATCGTGGAACATTGCTGCCCGCTCCGTGGCCGAATACCCTTGGGACAAACGCTTGAAGGCGTTGTACATGATGCTGTAGGAGTACGAGACCTTGTCCACTGGGAAGTTGCTCTCGAACATGCAACGGTCCGGCCCGAATTGCTCGATGCAGTAGTCCATGTAGGGCGCCGTCTCCCGGGCCAACTCCTCGGAGCCGATGGGCTTGTCCCGCTCGTGCCAATCAAACCCGGTGCGGGTCATTCCGATGCCGCCTAGTTTCATGTTGACGTTGGGACACTCGGCAACGGCGGCAATGCCGTTGCGCCAGGTCTCCAGGACTTCGTCGTCCCTGTTCTGGTAGGGGCCAACCCTGATCAGCCCGCCGATATGGTTCAAAATGATGGTAAGGTCTGGAAAGGCTTTGGCGAAGTCGGCCAACTCGGAAAGCTGAGGGAAGTACAACCAGCCTTCCAGTGACATTCCCAGGTGGGACAAGACGCGGGCGCCGGCCCGGAAACTCTCCGAGGCCAATTGCCCGGGCATGTTGTGGGCGGCGGTGTTCTCGATTTCCGGGTGGGGGTCCCAGGTCACCGAGTGCCGGATGCCCCGGAACCGGTTTGGACTCGCCTCTTGCAGGGCGTTCAGTACAGGTTCGACGGCATCCCCCAGGTTGAGGTTGGCGTGGCCGATGATGGCCGCCGCCGCCCGGGAGTCCCCATAAATTCCACTGGCGCTGGCCGCGGCTTGCCCTTGGACAAACTCCACCTCCCCCACGGGCTGCATTTCTTCGGGGCCGCCCTCCCGGTACATCGCCCTGGCTTCGATGAAAACGGTGGAACGGACGTTATGGCCGCTGCCGATGTCGTCCAGTAGCTCCTGGAGCAGGTAGTGCTGGTGCGGGATGCGCTGCGGGCGCAAGTCCCAGAAGTGGTGGTGGGGATCGCAGATGGGAAAGTCAGGTTCCAACGCTGGTTCCTGGGTAAGGGCTAGCCAATCGTTACCGCCAAAGGGCATGACACGAACCTCCGGTAATGTTCTTTGGACCTGGTAGCGCCGCCAAGAGGGCTTTTTGGCGTTTCCCACAGGGACAACCCCTCGGAACGGGCGAACCAATAATAACATAGCCTTCCAGAGTCAGAGCCCGTGGCCCAATGGCGGACCCAAGGAAGCCGGCAGGCCAACGGGCTACGGCAAAACAATCCCCATAGGTTGGCTGGTCCCCGGGGCGGTTAACTGGTTGCCAGTTGCCCCAGACTGTCCCGGAGCCAATCCCGGAACAAGTTCAGGGAAACCACTTAAAACAAGATGACCAGCCCCGGCATGGTGGCAATCCACCAAGCTTCGACGAGGGAGCCGCGGCCTTCGGAAACCATCGAACCCCGGGTTGGGGTCGGCGGAGGAACCCCCGCCGCCCAGGAAGCCAAGGGTCGATTCTATAAATATTATCCACCCCTCTTGCCGGGTCGCCACCACAATCGGCTCGTCGGTTACCGCAGGGAAAACGCTCCGGCAACCTTCTCCAGTGCGACGTAACCCATGGCCTCAATTTGCAGCTCTTCCACCCGGACGATGCCGGCAAACCGAACCCAAATCCACGACGCCAATACCAGCCCTATCAGACCGGATTGGCCCCCCAGGAAATCCGGGAAGGTCTTCCCGATGGACACAACCATTACCAGCGCCACCAGGACCAAGGGCAAAGCCAATGTTATGTTAACTTGGCACATGGCAATCTGGTCCATCCACCGCTCATTGAATAGCGTCTTTAAGCCTTAAACCGCCCGAAGGCCGGAAACCACCCACCCCATCCTGGCAGCGTTGGCCTGCCAACCTACCAAACCCGACCTGGTTAGCGTTGACTGGCAAGTGGCCACCAAGGATAATTGCCAAGTAGCCCGCCAAAAGAGCGGGTTCATTGGGCGGTTAGCTCAGCTGGTTAGAGCGCCTGCTTTACACGCAGGAGGCCGGAGGTTCGAGTCCTCCACTGCCCACCAACCCTTCCTCCTTAGTCTTGGGACAACCCCCCAACCACTCCCCATCTCCGATCTCCCCCACCAAAGATCCGTCGGGAAATAAATGTAGATTTCCAGTTTGCGGAACTGCCCCACACTTGACGCAATAGAGGAGGTTTTTCGTCAACCCCAAGGGGTTGCATACCGTTGACCGCTGGCCCAGTTGGGGTATAATGCGCCCTAACATCCCTGCGGTGGTTATCCGGCGTCCTAGACCATTCCGATAGCCGGGATCAATGTGCAACCCTCCACCACCGCCAGAACGGTTTAGCGTCCCAGGGTCCCGTCCCAGGGCGGCAGTTCAGGAGATTTAAAATGGCGACCGCTGAAAGCCCCCAACGAAATTACTTCCAAAGAAAAGCGAACCGGTTTCTGGCGGCCCTGGTATTCCGGGACTTCCGGTTCCTGGCCTTCGCCGCCCTGTGCAGCGGTAGCGGTGCCTGGGCGCTGATTGTCGCCCGCGGCGCCTGGGTCTACGGGATACCGGAACTGGAAGCGGCCGGCACCCGGGGGTTGTGGGTCGGCCTAGTGACCTTTGCCGCCATGTCCCCCCGCTTCTTCGCCACCCCCTTCATCGGCTACCTGGCCGACCGGGTCACCCGCAAGACACTCCTGCAGTGGGTCTATGTTCTCCAGTTGACGCAAGCGTCCATCATGGCCGTGCTGGTAATGTCCGGCGTTGACAGCCCCCTGTACGTGGTGGTGCTGGCGGTGGTCAACGGCACTCTGCGCGCCACCCAGCAGACCGCCGCCCAATCCCTGGCCCCCAACTTGGTCGACCGGGAGCGGCTGCCCAACGCCGTGGCGTTGAACGAGGCGATGCAGCAGGGGTCCCGCGCCGTTGGCCCGCTCATTCTCATCATCGTGGCCGCATCGGCGGGAGGGATCGTCGGAGATTCCGGCACGACTTTGTTTAACATTCAAAGCCTCGTGTTCACCCTGGGCACGTCGGCCAGCGTGTTCTGGGCCTGCGCCGCCTTCTACCTGCTGGCCCTGCTGTCGGTGCTCAAGATACGCACCGTCTCCAGCGGAGTAATTGACCGGCGGCGCAGTTTCTGGGCCAATATTTCCGCGGGTTTCGCCTACGCCTACAGCACCCCCCTGGTATTCGGCATCATCCTGATGGCGGTGGCCCACTGTGTCCTGGTCATGTCTTTCGAGTCGATGCTGGCGCCGCTGGCCCAGGAAAAGTTGACCCCCGAGGGAATGACCTTCAACCAGAACGACGTTTACGCGCTAATGGTTGCCTTGGGAGTTGGCGCGTTGTTTTCCTCCATCTTCGTCGGCGGCATAGTTAGCCACCTGACCCGGGGGAGGATCTTCCTGTTGTTGGGATTCACCAGCAGCCTGACCCCCATCGGCTTGGGATTGTCGCCGGTTCCCGGGCTTTCCTTAACCGCAGCCGTGCTGATGGGGCTGGGCACCGCCGGGTTTATGACCATAACCCACACCATCATCCAGTCGGTGGTGCCCGATGAGATCCGGGGCCGGGTGGCGTCGGTGTACTCCATGCACGTCGGCGGCAGCATGGCCTTCGCCAACCTGCTCTACGGCCGCCTGACGGACTACTGGAACGTGGGGCTGGTCATGGCGGTGGTTGGTGCGGCCTTCACTTTTGTCGTAGTCGGTACGATTATCGGCAGCGGTTTCTGGCGGGGCGTCTACTTCCGAGGCGAGGCCCGGCCCGTGGCGGCTCCGGCTCCTTCGCCAGCCGCCGCCGACTAACGCATCAATCCATTACCCCGACCCGGTAAAGCAGCAATAAACCGCCGCTCTCAACAAGGGAGCGGCGGTTTTCATTTCTATGCGGCGGCGGGAATGAAAACGCACTCAAGGGTGAATTGCGCTTCCGTGCCCCCTATGTTCATCAAACGGCAACGCAAGGTCGCGGGACCTGGAACGTCCAACCGCACTTCTTCTTGGGCTTCAGGGCTGCTCGTAGTAGCGTCATAGACGGTCGACCATCCCGACTCTTCCCGCTGCAACAATAGAAGACGCTTCCGAGCGAAGGGCAAGTTGTCCGCAACCGAGGGAACCGGAGGAAGCGCCAACCGGACCAGGACCTGTCCGGGCCCGGTTGACTGTATCTCTTCCTCCAACCGGTCACTCATCAAGTCCCAAGCCCCCGGATCGGGGAACGGAACCAGGTAGCCGGTAATGCTCATGTCCGGTTGGCCCGCTGCCCGGGGGTTACTTGCTGCGGAGGGCGGCCAGGACCTTTTCCGGGGTTATCGGCAAGTCCACGATTCGCACCCCAACGGCATCGAAGACCGCGTTGGCGATGGCCGGAGCCACCGGCGGCAGGGGTTGCTCGCCAATTGTCTTCGCGCCAAAGGGACCGTTGCCCCCCGGGGACTCAACGAGGACCGTCACCAATTCAGGTATGTCCTGCACGGTTGGGGTCTTAACGTCGCCCATGCTCAGGGTGGAGATCCGCCCTTCCTCGGAAATCAGCTCTTCCATCAATGCGTAACCGAACCCCTGCACCACCGCGCCTTCTATCTGACCCTGGTGGGTGATGGGGTTATGTATAGTACCGACGTCGTGGGCGGTTACAAACTTGTTCAGCTTGACTTCCCCGGTCTCCGGGTCGACTTCCACCTCGGCGACCTGGGCGCAGAAGCAGGTTACCTCCGGCTCTTCCGCCGGGGTGGTCAAGGTATGCGTAACCGGCTCGCCCTTGGCGGCGACGGTTCGGGCCGCCAATTCCTGGATTGTAACTCCTTGGTCGGGGTCTCCCGAGACGAAAACTCGGCTGTTTTGGAAGACGACGTGTTCTTCCGGCCAGCCGTAAAACTCGGCGGCCATCAACGTCAACTCTCGACGGACGCCCTGCGCCGCTCCCAGGGCGGCGTTGGTCCCGCCTACGCTGCTCCCGCTGCCGGCGCCGCTGTCCGTGGGTCCGCCGTCAGTGTTCATCTGCACCGCCACCACATCGGATATTGAGATCCCCAGGTCCTCGGCCACCACCTGCCGCCCCACCGTGTGGGAACCGGTGCCAGTTTCGGGTACCAACGTGCGGAACTCCACCTTGGCGGCCTCGTCCATGGAAACGGTGACGGTGTAAACGCTCTGTCCCTGGGGACGCTGCCCCAAGGACATGCCCCGCCCGACGTAAGCCCCGGTCTTGGGAGAACCCCAACCGGCCGCCTCCGCGGCGGCGTCCAAAGTTTCCTCGCCCCGAAGATAGTTGTACCTCGCTCCGGTGGCGCAGACCTGCCCATCCCGCACCACGTTAATCCTGCGGAGCTCGTAGGCGTCCATACCCAACTCCTGCGCGATCATGTCGGTGTGAGACTCGACGGCGAAGGCGACCTGGGGCTGCCCGGGAGCCCGGTACGAACCGCAGGGCACGTTGTTGGTATAGATCATGTAGCTGTCAATACGGAAGTTGGGGATGTGATACTGGCCGCCGGCAGCGTCGCGGCTGCCTGCCAACCCGGGGCGGCCCCGAAATCCGCTATACGCTCCGCCGTTGTAGACGACTTTGCTTTCCCGGGACAGGAACCGGCCATCGTTGCTAACCCCGGTCTTGATGGTGATGACGGAAGGATGCCTGGGGTTGCCGGCCATGAGCTCTTCGATGTAGCTCATTATCATCTTCACCGGCCTGCCGGTCCGTTGGGCCAGCAGGTAGGCCAACGGGACGTTCATGGCTGGGGACTTCCCCCCAAAATCTCCGCCCACGCCGCACGGGTTGACCAGTATCTGGTCCTCTGCCATTCCCAAGGAATCGGCCAACTGGGTCCGCAGAGTATAGGGCACCTTGTTGTTGGCCCAGACCTGCACCCGGCCCGCCTCGTCGATATCCACCACGCAGGCGTAGGGTTCCATATAACCCTGATGGACCCAAGTGGTGGTGAAGCTGTGCTCGAAGATGTGGTCGGCTTCCTGGAAGCCCTCCGCGGTATCCCCGTATGACCAAACGGAATGGTTCAGAATGTTGCCTTCCGGCTGCACCGTTGCCGAACCCATGGCGAAGGTGGGCGAACCCTCGTGTACGACCGGGGCGCCGGGTTCCATCGCCTCCAAGGCGTCATAGACGGCTGGAAGGGGTTCGTATTCTACGTCGATGAGCAGAAGGGCTTCTTCGGCGGTGTCCGGGTCGTCAGCGGCCACCGCGGCCACCTTTTCCCCAACGAACCGTACCTTGTCGGTGGCGAGCAGGGGAGTGTCCCGCACCATCCGGCCCACCATCATTCCCGCGGTGTCCTTGCCGGTGATAACAGCGAGGACACCGGGAAGGGCCTCGGCTTTGGAGGTGTCAATGGACAATATTCGGGCGTGAGGATAAGGGCTGCGTAAGACCTTGCCCCAAATCATTCCCGGGAGATTGACGTCGGCGGAATAGAGGAAATTGCCCGACACCTTATCAGGGCCTTCTTGGCGGGTGACCGGGCGTCCCACGGTTGCGTAGGTGGTCATAGCAGATGCCTCATTTTTTCAATTTGCGCCAAGTATAGCAGGGAAGCCGCCAGGCGTCACAATCGCGGACAAGCAAAGGCCGAACCCAGGTTCAACCTCCACTGTCATTCCGGCCCCCCACCTGTCATTCCGACCGCAGGGAGGAATCTAAAATCCATCGCCCCCCACCGGTTTGCCCCCGGATTCGTCGTCCCAACGTCCCTCCAACGAAAAGGCCCTGTCCCGCCCGCCCAACGCCCCGCTTCCTGCGAAAATCTGACGGGCGCCCGAGAAAGCGAAGGCCGAACCCAGGTTCAGCGGCGGGCTTTCTGGCGGGCCGTCATGGTAAGGTGCCTCTTCCGCATCCGGATGGCCTTCGGCGTAACTTCCACCAATTCATCGTCGGATATGAAGTCCAGCGATTCCTCCAAGCTGAGGTTTACCACCGGGCTCAAGCGTCTGGCGATGTCTGCCGTGGATGAGCGCATGTTGGTCAGCTTCTTTTCCCGGCAGACGTTGATGGGAATATCCCCGTCCTTGGGGTGCTTTCCAACTATCATCCCCTCATAGACTGAGACGCCGGGCTCAACGAAGGTTGACCCTCGGCCTTGGGCGTTGAGCAGTCCGTAGGTTACCGCGGAGCCGGCTTCGGACGCTACCAGCACGCCGCCGGGGTCCGCTTTGACCGCGCCCGACATCGGTTCGTATCCCAGGGGCTGGCTGTTGCTGACGCCGTTGCCCCGGGTGGTCCTCAAAAAGAAGGACCGGAATCCGATGAGTCCCCGGGTGGGAATCCGGTACTCCAAGCGAACGTTCCCATCCCCGTCGTTGTTTATGTTTACCAGTTGCGCCAGACGCCCCGAGAGGTTTTCGGTCAGCGGGCCGATGTATTCCTCGCGCGTGTCGATGGTCAACAATTCGTAAGGTTCGTGCAGCCGGCCCTCAACCAAGCGGGTTATCGGTTCCGGTTTCGAGACCTGGAACTCGTAACCTTCCCGACGCATTGTTTCGACCAGGATCGACAGGTGGAGCTCTCCCCGCCCCGAGACCAGGAACTCATCTGGAAAGTCGGTGGTCTCAACCCGGAGCCCCACGTTGGTCCGGAGTTCACGCACCAACCGCTGGTGGAGGTTGCGGGAAGTGCAATAGGCGCCGTCCCGCCCCATGAAGGGCGAGGCATTGACCCCGAACGTCATCTTGACGGTGGGCTCGGATACGTTGATCAGCGGCAGCGCCTGGCGAAAATCCGGGTCGGCGATGGTGTCGCCAATGTTGAGGTTGTCGATCCCCGTCACCGCCACTATCTCTCCCACCGAGGCCCCAGGGACTTCCAACCGGTCCAACCCGTGGAAGATGAAAACCTTTTCCAGTTGGCAGTCCAGGGAATCTCCTCCCCTGGTTACCCTGGCTACGGGGGTGCGCGGGGTGATGGACCCCTGGAAAATCCGCCCGATTCCAATGGACCCCAGGTAGTTGTCGTAGTCCAAAGCGGTAACCAGAAGTTGGAACGGACCGTCGGGAGTGCCCGCGGGGGGAGGGACGGTCTGGATTATGGCTTCGAACAACGGGCCCATGTCAGTCCGGGGATCGTCAAGGCCGGCGACGGCGTAACCCTGTCGCCCCGACGCGAAAAGAACGGGAAAGTCCAACTGGTCCGAATCGGTAGCCAGTTCCAGGAACAGGTCCTGCACCAAGTCCACGACTTCGGCGATCCGGGCCTGTGGGCGGTCGATTTTGTTGATGACGACCAACGGCGCCAATCCCCGGCGCAGGGCCTGTTGTAGAACGAAACGGGTCTGGGGCATGGGGCCTTCCACCGCGTCTACCAGGAGCAAGCACCCGTCGGCCATGTTGATGGTCCGTTCCACCTCGCCGCCGAAATCGGCGTGGCCCGGGGTGTCGATGATGTTGATTTTTACCCCCTGGTAAGTGACGGCGGTATTTTTGGCCATGATGGTTATGCCCCGCTCCCGCTCCAAGGGGTTGGAGTCCATTATTAACACCCCCACGTTTTGGTGGGCCCGGAAGGCTTGGCCTTGCTTGAGGAGAGCGTCGACCAGGGTAGTCTTACCGTGGTCAACGTGAGCAATAATCGCCAGGTTGCGCAAAGACTGTTTATTCAAAAATTCCATTCAGGCAGCAGACTTCCTTTCATTAACAAGCAAAAATTGGACCAACAAACCAACCCTCTTTCCGAAAAGTTTGGCGCAGCTTTTCCAAAAGCGGGTCCCCCGTTCTAAACTCTGAAGTGTTAACCCCCCAACCCTCCCGGTAGCGGTTAAGAAATGGCGTATTCTTCCAGGGCGTCGTGGTTTAATTCCAAGCCCAACCCCGGGCCCGGAAGAAGTGTGAACCGTCCCCGCACCGGTTTGGGCGGGTTGATAAACACGGCGTCGGTGGTCTGAGAAGACCCCAGATGGTACTCGGTCATCAACCCGTTGGCGACGCCTCCGATGATGTGGGAATTGTGCAGGTGGAACGCTCCCCCGGTGGCCATGGGCAGGTGAAACATTTCCGCCATGTGCGCGACTTTCAAGGCGCCGGTGTAGCCGCCGCTGTCCAGGACGTTGGTGTGCATTATGTCCACCGCGCCATTGGCGATTAGGTCGCGGTTGTCCCAAAGGTTCCCGCTGTAGGCTCGCGCGGCCAACGGGATGGTCGTTGACCGGCGTAGCTCAGCCATCAACTTGGGGTCGCGCATGGTGACCGGATGGTCGAAGCAGCCGATGTTCACCGGTTCCAGGCGCTTCAAAAGCTGCTTGGCGTGGTAAAAGTCGTACTTGGCGTTCCCGTCCACCAGAATCATCACGTCGGGACCCACGGCATCCCGCACCGCTTCCAGGCGGCGGACGTCTACTGAAATGTCCTGTCCACGATCGGCGGCTACCGCTTGGTATTTCATCCGGTCGTGACCTTCTGAGACCACCCAGCGGGCCAACTGGACCAATTCGTCGTCGCTGAGGATGGCCAGACCGAAGGTGATATACGCGGGTATGGACTCGGACGCTCCTCCCAGAAGCCGGTGGACCGGCTGGTTGAGGAACTTGCCCTTAATGTCCCACAACGCCAGGTCAACCCCGCTTATCGCTCGGGCCACGACCCCGGCCGCCGCTTTGTAGGAAGCGCTGATGTCCCAAACAGCGTCCCGCCAAATTCGCTCGATGTCCAGCGGATCGCGGCCGGTGATGAAAGGCCCCAGTTCCCGGACAATCAACTCCCGCGTCGACTGTTGTTCGTAGTCCCGCCCAATCCCAACGCCGGTAATACCCTCGTCGGTATGCACCTGGATAACCATGAGGCCGAGGCTGCTATCCGCGCCACTGATGGGGACCTTGATCGGTATTCTGAGGCACTGAGCTTCGACGCCGGTGATTCTCATGATTTTTCCTCCCGGGGTCGTCCTCTCGAAGCAATTACGGAGAACTGTTCCCCTGGCCGGACCTTCCAATATTTTCCGGTCAACAAGAAAGGCGAGTCTTCCGGCTCGCCTTTCCCTCGCCTTTTGTCCAGGTACTGATGGCTGGCTTACTTGTGGAACAGGTTCAGGGCGGAACCAACCCGGAACCACTCGAATTGGCTGTCGCCGTAGGAGTGTTTAAGCTCCAGGGTTTCCGAAGTCCCGTCGGAGTGGTTGATGATGCAATGGACCGGCTTGCCGGGGGTAATTTCGTTGATCCCCACCAGGCTGATACGGTCGTCTTCCCGTATCTTGTCGTAATCGGCGGGTTCGGGGAAGGTCAACGCCAGAAGGCCCTGCTTCTTCAGGTTGCTCTCGTGGATGCGGGCAAAGGATCGGACTATGACCGCCCCGCCGCCCAACAGCCGGGGCGACATGGCCGCGTGCTCTCGGCTGCTGCCCTCGCCGTAGTTGGAGTCTCCAATGACCACCCACTTGATGCCCTTGGACTGGTAGTCCCGGGCGATTTGGGCGAACCAGAGCCCTTCCTCGCCGGTAACCATGTTCTTGCCCTTGCCGGCGTCCCCGGTGTAGGCGTTGATGGCGCCCATGAACATATTGTCGCTGAACTTGTCTAGGTGGCCCCGGTACCGCAGCCACACGCCCGCCGGCGAGATGCTGTCCGTAGTGGTCTTGCCCTGCGCCTTGATCAGCACCGGCATGTCCAACAAGTCCTGGCCGTCCCACGGCTCCCAGGGCTGGAGCAGTTGCAAACGTTCGCTGGTTGGGTCCACCGACAATTCGATGTCGCTACCGTCAGTGGGCGGCGCTTCGTACCGGGAAGTCCCGGGGTCGAAGTCCTGCGCGGGCACTTCTGGGGCCTCTTGGGGCGGCTCCAACATGAACTCGGTACCGTCGGCGGCGGTCAGCGTGTCGGTCATGGGGTTGAACGACAACCGGCCCGCCAGGGCCAGGGCCGTGACAATTTCCGGGCTGCCGATGATGTTCATGGTGGACGCTTGCCCGTCGTTGCGGGCCGGGAAGTTACGGTTGTAAGAGGTAACGATGGTATTGGCTTGACCCACCGACTCGCCAACCCGCCGCCACTGGCCGATGCAGGGGCCGCAGGCGTTGGCCAAGACCGTTGCGTCAATGTCCTTCAATGATTGCATCTGACCGTCCCGTTCGATGGTGGCCCGGACCAACTCGGAACCGGGCGTAACCATGAAGGGCACAGCCGCCTTGATGCCGTGGGCCTTGGCCTGTTCGGCAACATCGGCGGAGCGGGACATATCCTCGTAGCTGGAGTTCGTGCAGCTTCCAATAAGGGCGGAAGAAATTTGGTCGACCAGCCCACTGTCCTGCTGCAACTCGGCGGACATTTCCGAAAGGGGCCGCGCTCGGTCCGGTGAGTGGGGGCCCACCAGGTGGGGTTCCAACTTGGACAGGTCAATCTCCACCACCCGGTCGTAGTATTGCTCCGGGTTGGACTCAATTTCGGCGTCGGCAACGAAGAGGTGGCGGTACTCGTTGGCCAAGTCGGCCAGGTCGCCCCGGTGCGTGGCCCGCAGGTAGTTCGCCATCCGGTCGTCGTAGGGGAATACCGAGGTGGTCGCGCCCAGTTCCGCGCCCATATTCGTGATGGTCGCCTTGCCGGTGGCGCTGATGGACGCGGTCCCAGGCCCGAAGTATTCAATGATGGCGTTGGTCGCGCCGGAGACGGTAAGCTCGCCCGCCAGGTATAGGATGACGTCCTTGGGGGCGGTCCAACCGCTCATCTTGCCGGTAAGCCGCACTCCGACCAACGTGGGATATAGGACTTCCCAGGGCAGCCCGGCCATCACTTCCACCGCATCGGCGCCCCCGACACCGACCGATATGGAAGCCAATCCGCCACCCATCGGGGTGTGGGAGTCGGTGCCCAGCATCATTCCACCGGGATGAGCGTAGTTCTCAAAAGCAACCTGGTGAATGATTCCCGCGCCGGGGCCCCAAAAGCCCATGCCGTACTTGCCGGCGGCGGAACGCAGGAAGTTATACACCTCGTCGTTTTCCAGCAACGATTCCTGAAGGTCGGAACTGCCTTCGACACGGGCTTGAATCAGGTGGTCGCAATGGATGCTGGTAGGGACCGCCGTGGAAGGGCGCATGGTCTGCATAAACTGAAGGACCGCGCTCTGACCCAAAACGTCCTGAAGAATTACCCGGTCAGCGCGCAACTGCACGTAGGTTTCACCGCGGACGACGTCCGTAGCCGTGGGATCATCCAGGTGAGACAGAAGAATTTTCTCGGCCAGGGTCAAGGGCCGGTTCACCCGCCCCCGGACGATGTTCAGGTTGTTGTCCAGGGTTTGGTATAACCCGGAGACCACATTGCGGGTTGGCTCAACGGTTACCATCTTGGTTCTCCTCCGATTAGTTTGCCCGCGTAATCGAGTTCGCGAGCGGCACGATTTTCTAAGAGTAAGTCTAGGATCAACTGCCCTGCCTGTCAAACCACCCGCCGCACCCGGCCTCCCCCGCGCCACCGCAAGAACCTCAGCACCTCTTAATGTACCCGACCCCCCCAATCATCCTGAGCCTTTCGAACCACCCGCACCCCCCACCTGTCATTCCGAACCGCAGGGAGGAATCTAAAATCCCTGCTCACCACAATCCCCAACACCAAAAAACCATCCAGTCCGCTCGTCCTGAGCCTGTCGAAGGATCGTGATGCGCCCGTTGAACCACCCCCCAACCCTCCAGTCCGTTCGTCCTGAGCCCCGTCGAAGGGCCAACGGACGGTCGCACCGAACACCAACTTGCCTTTCCCTGAAAAATCAAAACGCCCTGCCCGGAGCGCCCGGTCTTCCTTATGGTCGTTGTGGGGAGTGTGCGGCCACTAGTCCGGGGCAAACCGGCTGGCGGCGATGAAGTTTAGATTCCTCCCTACGCTCGGAATGACAGGGGAGGGGTCGGAATGACAGACAGGGGGGCGGGGGACAAACAAAAGGCCCCACCCCCCAACAACAATCAAAAGCCCCCCAGTCCGTCACGTCATTCCCGCCCCCCACCGTCATTCCCGCGCAGGCGGGAATCCAGAATGGTTGGAGAGAAGCCAGCGTTCGAAGTGACGGAGATTCCTGGGTTCCCGCCTGCGCGGGAATGACGTTTTAATGCCAGGATGACTCAACAATTCTGACAGAGCCTTGTAATGGCATTCCCCACCCCCCAACCTGTCATTCCGACCGCAGGGAGGAATCTAAAATCCCCGCCAACCACAATCCCCAACACCAAAAAACCATCCAGTCCGTTCGTCCTGAGCTCGTCGAAGGGCCAACGGACGGCCGCACCGAACACCCCAACGACAATCAAAAAACCCTCCCCTACTGACACTTGCCCCTTCCCAACCTCAACACCACCCCGCTAAAATACTGATGCGGGAACGCTTTGCTAAACAGTTCCCTGCCCCTTCGTCTTTCCCGCTAAGGCGGGAATCCAGGTGTACCAGGAGTAAGGGAACCGGAAGTTTCTGGATTCATTCACGCATCAGTTAAACCCCCCAATGAGGCCAAATGGGACAGAATAGTACAGCTAGCAGGAGTCCCAAACTGACCCCCCGCCACCAACAGGCCCTACCCCAATCGGCCTACCCATAGACAATTACAAGACCCTGGCGGCAACTTGACACCGGGGTGGCGGGCCCATAACCTTCCGGGTATTCAGGCAATCGCGCGGGCTTTCGGAGAAGACAGCCATGGCAACTCAAGAAGACGACCGGATAGTGGTGCTGGACCCCTCGGCGCCCCCCCGCAAGCTTTCCCACGAAATGGCAGTCCGGCGGGACGGCGTCGGCGGCCTCCGGCTCGGGTTTCTTTGGAACAGCAAGCCCAACGGCGACGTTTTATTTGGCCGGTTGGAAGACTTGCTCCGGGAAAAGTACGAAGTCGCGGAGGCCATCTACCGCCGCAAACCCACTTCCTCGGCCCCGGCCACCCAGCAAGTCATCGAAGAGTTGGCCGCCTCGGTGGACGTCGCAATCGTCGGGTTGGCGGATTGAGGCTCCTGCACGTCATGGAGTATCCATGACGCGGTGGAACTCGAGAGCCGGGGGATTGCCACGGTTACCGTCGGCAGCCACCTGTTCGTGCGGCTGGCGGAAACCGAGCGGCGCGCCCTGGGAATGCCCGACCTGCCCATGGCGATCGTCCCCCACCCCATCGGCGGCATGAAGTCCGAAGATGTCCAGGCCAAAGCCGACGGCGTTTTGGACGTGGTGGTTGCCGCCCTAACGGCGCGGAGTTAGGCTGCCGTGGCGGACCTGGTTTCCCACCGGCTGGAACTACCCAACGAGTATGAGGCCGTCCAGACCCTGTACCTGGAACGGGGCTGGGGCGACGGGCTGCCCCTGGTTCCCCCTACCATCGCCCGCGTCGAAGCGATGATGGCGGCGGTCGCGCTGGAACCCCAGCAGGTCGTTGGCGAAATCCCACCGAACTGGGGAGCGGCTACGGTGGAAAAGTTGGCCATCAACGCGGTAATGGCCGGGTGTTTGCCCGCCTATTTTCCCGTGGTCGTGGCGGCGGTCGAAGCCATGGCCGACCCCGCCTTTAACCTCTATGCAGTCCAGGCAACCACCCACCCCTGCGCGCCCCTGGTCATTGTCAACGGCCCCATCAGAAACGGACTGGGATTCAACAGCGGTTCCGGCGCCTATGGACCGGGATGGCGTCCCAACGCCGCCGTTGGCCGCGCCTTGCGGTTGGCGTTGCTCAACGTGGGGGGAGCCCACCCCGGGTCGGGCGATATGTCAACCCAGGGCGCGCCCTCCAAGTATGGGTTTTGCGTCGCCGAGAACGAAGAGGCCAACCCCTGGGAACCCTTGCACGTTGAGCGCGGGTTTGCCCCCAACCAGAACACCGTCACCGTCGTCGCCGGAGAGCCCCCCCACAACATCAACGACCACACCGGCAGCAGCGCCGAGGACATCCTAACCATCGTCGCGGGAGCCATCGCGGTGACCGGCGCGAACAACGCCTACACCGGAGGGGAAACCCTGCTGGCCTTGGGGCCGGAACACGCCGCCACCATCGCCCGGGACGGAATGGGCAAACGGGACATCGCCGATTGGCTGGGCAGGAAGGCGGTAGTTCCCCTGGAACGCTACACCGAGGAAACCTTGTTGGAGCGCTTTGGCGAGATTCCCACCGGCCCCGTGCCAATGGTCAGGTCCCCCGAGGACTTGGCGATAATAGTCCTGGGCGGGCCGGGAAAGCACTCTTCCTGGGTGCCCACCTTCGGAGGCACAACCCACTCGGTAACCCGGGAAATCCAGCCGGGGTAATTCCCCTTACCTTATGTAAATAACCCCGCCTCCATCGGCAACTGGCCCTAAATCCTTCGGGGGAAACCCTGCGCGGCTTTGTTTTCTGTCCCGGATTGGCACGGACGGGTCATCACTTAAACGACCGGCCAACGGGGCGGGTATGAAAGGTTTTCCCGCCGCAATAACCCTTCTCCCAGGCTTTGGACCCGGTGGACCAGCTCCAACTCGTCGACGAAAAGGGGACGGTGGTCCTCTACCACCACTTCCCCGTCCACTATTACGGTGTGAACGCTCCGCCCGTCAGCGTTGTAGACCAACGAGTTGACCGGGTTGAAAAGGGACCCCCACTCGGGCCGCTTCGTGTCAAAGAGGACGAGGTCGGCCTTCTTGCCAACCTCAATGGAGCCAATTTCCCCGTCAAGTCCCAATGCTTTCGCTCCGTCAATCGTACCCATCTCCAGGGCCTTCTCCGCCGGGACCATCCGCCAGTCCTGCCGCGCGTCCTTGTACACCACCGCGACGAGGTACACGGAACGCAGGGTTTCCAGGAGGTTGGAGTTGTTCCCGGCGTCGGTCCCCAGGCCAACCGGGACCCCCAAGTCCAGCATCTCCGGCAATAGCCCGTTTTGGGTCATGCCGGAGGCGCCCTTCAGGGCCGCCGTGGGGCACACAATCACCCGGCACCCGGTCCGGGCCAGGGATTCCACCTCGGCCTGGTCCACACCCAGGGCATGGGCCAAGGTAACGTTTGCGCCCAGCACGCCAATGTCTTCCAGGTATTGGGCCGGGCGGGCCTGGTGGTGGGCAAGCCACTCGCTCATCGCCTCGTGTGAGTAGTTGTGGTGAGTGGTCAAACCGGTCTGGTATTCGTCCGCCAGGTCCTTGGCGGCGGTCAGCAGCTCGGGGGAGCAGTATTGCGGAGAGAACGGCATCGCCCAAACCTCTACCCTGCCGTCCAGCGCGTTATGGTACGTCCTGATGGTCGACTCGATTGTTCTGATCGCGTCCTCGGTGGCGGCAACGGGTAGATTCAACGGGTTAGGACGGTCGGTAACGTGAGACCCCGTGATAATCCGGCACCCCGAAAGCCGGTAGGCTTCCAGGCAACGGTCCAGGTATTTCGTGGTCCCCGGGTCCAGGAAGCAAGTGGTCCCGTACTTGAGCAGTTCCGTTATCGCTAACAAAGACGTCCAATACTCTTCCTCCGCGGTCATGGCCCCCTGGAGCCGGAAAACATGCGGCAAGTACGCTGGCCCCAGGTCGTCGGGGAAGAGCCCCCGGACGGCGTGGGCGTAGCTGATGTGTATGTGCCCGTTGATGAATCCGGGCGTGACCACCATTTCCTGGGCATCAAAAATCCTGTCGGCGTCAACCCCGGTCAATTCCGCGGTCTTCCCTACGCGGGTTATCCGCTGCCCCTCGATCAGGACCGCCCCGTTCGTAATTAGCCTCCGTTCCGAGTCCATCGTAACCAGGAACCGGGCTCCGCGGATTAGCAAAGAGGAATTTGGCATGGTGCGAGATAACTCCTGTGAGAATGTTCAGAAGCCGGTCTCATTGACAACGGTGCCGCCGAGCCCGTAACTTCAAGAACAGCCGGGTTTATCAAGAGAAGCTGGTAAATACACTATCATGCCGGAATCAAACAGCGGAATAACCATACGCGCAGCCGTTCCTGGCGACCTGGAAACGGTGGTGGGGTTCAACCGCGCTATGGCCTTGGAGACCGAAGGCAAGACGTTGGACCCGGTCACCCTGCGGGGCGGGGTCGGAGAGGTCTTGCAGCGGGAGGACCTGGGGTTCTACCTGCTGGCGGAACTGGGCGGAACGGTCGTGGGGCAGCTTATGATTACCTACGAATGGAGTGATTGGCGGGACGGATTCTTCTGGTGGATTCAAAGCGTGTTTGTACGTCCCAAATCCAGGCGGCTAGGGGTATACCGTGCCCTGGCCGAGCACGTTACCGGGCTGGCGAAAGCTCATGGCGGGGTTCGCGGAGTCCGGCTTTATGTCGACCGGGACAACGCCGGGGCCCAGGCGGTTTACCGGCGAATGGGAATGAGCCGGTCCAACTATGACCTGTACGAGTTGGAGCTCACCGCTTAGCCCAAGAAATCCCCGGTTGACGGAGCAGGGCCGATATCTTATCTTTGCGCCAAGGGCAGCCCAAAATCCTAAGCGGGAATACAGATGGGGACACCACCAACCGAGTACGAATTCCTGGCCCGGGGCCAGTTCTTCTTGCAGCAAGGAATGTTGCCCCAGGCCATTGCCGATTTCAACGAAGCCATCAACCTGGACCACGAGATGGCCCCCGCCTACTACTATCGGGGGCTGGCCCACCGTAACGGCGGCCACCTGGCGGAATCCATCGCCGACTACACCCTGGCCTTGGAAGCCGACCCAGACTACCCGGTGGCCTTCTACGCCCGGGGAGTCGTACACCGCCAGATGGGGGCCTTTGACCAGGCCGTATTGGACTACAACCAGGCAATCGACCTGGAACCGGAAGACGGAGATTTTTACTACGCCCGGGGAGTAGCCCACGCCTCGCTCAAGCACTACGACCAGGCCATCTCGGATTTTGAACATGCCCTCCACTGGAACCCGGAAATGCCCAACGCTTTCTACAACCTGGGCATCGCCTACCGGGACCTCGGCCAGCGGGAACGCGCCTTGGAGTATTACGCCAAAGCCATAGAACTGCGGCCCACCGACCCGGATTACCGCTACGCTCTGGGTAACCTCTACAGCGACTTGCATGATTACGCCAACGCCATCGCTCAGTACGATGAGGCTGTCAGGCTGGTTCCCAGCTTCGCCAACGCCCTGTACAACCGCGGCATTGCCCGCCGGAACGCGGGGAAACCCCAGGAAGCGTTGGCGGACTTTGACGCGGCGTTACAACACGGCGCCCCCTTTGCCAACCTGTTCGCCAACCGGGGAGTAGCCTTCGCCGACCTGGGCAAGGACGCCGCCGCGTTGGAGGACTTCGCCCGCGCCCTAGAACTGGACCCCAACTTGACCAACGCTCATCTGGGGAAGGGAAACGCCCTCGCCCGTCTCGGCAACACCCAGGAAGCCCTGGCGGCTTTGACCAGAGCGTTGGAATTGAGGCCGGAGTATCCCGAGGCGTACCGGGCCCGCGCGGCCCTTTTCCTGAAATCGGGTCAGGACGGACCCGCCGAGGCGGACCTGCGGAAATACGCCGACTTGACCGGAGAAGGAGGGAAGGATGCCGGAGAGTAACCCCATGGGACAAGCCCGGGGACAATCCCAGCCTGTCTACGACCGGTTGGTCGTGGGCGAACAACTGGGCCACCTGGAATACCTGGTCACCGGGGAACTGCTGGAGCAATTCCGGGCGGCCGTGGGGTACCCGGAAGCGGCCTTCCCCCACCTTGCTGTGAAGGAATATCTGGAAGTGCTGCGGCGCAAGCACGGTCCACTGGACTTCATCAGCGCCAAGCACAAGGACCGGTACTTCCACCCACCCATCGTGAACAAACGGGTACAGGTTGCCGGCTGGGTCCGGGAAAAATACCAGCGGCGGGGCCGCAACTGGCTGGTTGTGGAGACCCTGGCGATCGACGAAGACGGCCGGGAAATCGTACGCAGCGAACACGCCTTCTTGGTGGGCGGTTTGGCCGGAAACGAAGCATGATTTCAGAAATTAACTGGAACGTTGGAGACCGGTTCGCCGGGGAACCCAAGACGGTGACCCAGGACAATATGGACCGGTTTGAATTGGTGGCCGGAATGGCGGCAGGGGGAACCGAAGCGGCCGACGGCCCGGTGAACATCCACACCGACGCGGAAAAGGCCGAGAGCATGGGGCTAACCCGCCCGGTGGCCTCGGGCCAGATGGGTTTCTGCTTCCTCCACGAAATGCTGGCCCGGGCGTTCGGCGCCGACTTCCGGCAGGGCGGCGAGTTGGGAGTTACCTATTTGAAGCCGGTCTACGGCGGGGATACCGTTACGGCCCACGCCCAGGTAACTGCCCGGGAGGTCAACCAGGAACGGGTTACCCTAGCCCTGGAGGTCTGGGTAGAAAACGAGCAGGGCAACAAAGTATCCGCTGGCACGGCTCGGGTAACTATCCCCAGCCCCCTGACCTAGCCTCCCAACCCGATCCCAAACCCACCCCGATTGCAAAACCAACCCAAGCGCAAACCCCAGCATGAAGAAGGAGCCAATGGACAGTTTTAGCAGCCAATTGGCGGCGGAAGCCCAACCCATCTGGGACCAAATCTTTCAGCATCCCTTCCTTCAAGAAATTAAGGCGGGCACGCTGCCTCTGGAAACGTTCCGGTACTACCTGACCCAGGACTTCCAGTACCTGGAAGGGTTCGCCCGCGCGGTGGCCATGGCCCTCGCCAAGGCTCCCGATTCGGCAACGCTGCAAGACCTTTCCCGCCGGGTGTTGACGCCGGTGGAGCGTCCTCTGCACCACCAACTGATGGCCGAAGCCGGGGTTACGGAGGACGACATCGCCGCGGCGGGACGGTCGCCCACCAACACCGGTTATGTGAATCACATGCTCACCGTCGCTTCTCTCCAGGGCTTGGGCCCGACGGCCGCGGCCCTGTTGCCCTGTCCCTGGACGTACCACCTGCTGCGCGAGCGGGTTGGGGCGTCGGAACACCCGTTGTATTCCAAATGGACGGCGTTTTACGTGGCCGGACTGCTGGAAGACAGCGTGGCGGCCTGGCGCGGCTTTGTGGACCAGGTTGCGGAAACGGCCGGCGGGCAAGAATTGGAGGCCATGCGGCAAGCCTTCCTGACCAGCAGCCGGTATGAGTTCATGTTCTGGGATATGGCGTACCGGGGGGAAGGGTGGCCGGTTTAGCGAATACGGAGTAATCGGCATGTTGGAGGCTCCACCCTGGTTCAGCTTTGGCTTGGCGGCGTTGGCCGGCGGAACTTTGGCCGCGTCCCTTGCCTGGGCGTTGGCGACGTTGGCCCGGTCCCGGATTGCCCGGGGAGCGGCCGGCCAGCTAGTGGGCCGTGCCCATTACGGGATGAGCCGCCGGCGCATTGCCGAGGCATCCTTCGAGGAAATGCGCAACACCCCCTGGTGCTGACCAGCCCGGGAATATGGGACCCAGTGAGAAACGCCAAAGGGCAGGAGAGATAGTATGCCTAAAGCCGAGGTCAACGGAATCGAGATTTACTACGAGACCTTCGGAGAAGGCCCGCCAATGGTTTTCGCCCACGGGCGCGGCGGCAACCACCTAAGTTGGTTCCAACAGGTGGCCGCCTTTGAGGAGGACTACCGGTGCATCGTATTCGACCACCGGGGTTGGGGCATGACCGCCGACGTTCCCGGCGGCCCGGGCCCCAAAGCCTTTGTCGACGACCTGGAGGCTCTGCTGGGCCACCTGGAAGTGGAGCAGGCGTTCCTGGTGTCCCAATCCATGGGTGGGATAACCAACCTGGGGTTCGCGCTGCGGCATCCGGAGCGCGTGTTGGGGCTGGTCTTGGGGGACACAACCGGCGGAATCGGCGACTCCTCTGTGATCGACTTGCTAAAGGACGTGCATCCTACGGAAGACCCCTTGGGACGGGCGTTGTCGGCCGGGTTCATGCGGGACCATCCCAACCGCCGGGTCTTGTTTCAACAGATTGGAAGGCTGAACCCGCCGATGCCCATCAGCGTGGTGTCGCCGTTGTTCCGAGACCCGGCTGGGCCGCAAGCGGCGGACCTGGCTGGCTTCACCGTGCCAACCCTTTTGGTGGTGGGAGAGGAAGACCTAATCTTCCCGGTCCACGTAATGGAGGCGGCGCAACGGTTGATCCCCAACTCGAGGTTGGAGGTTGTTTCCGGCGCGGCCCACTCCGCCCATTTTGAGCAGCCCATCGCGTTCAACCGCCTGATGACGGATTTCCTGGCTGGAATCTCCGTTGGGGAAGTCTCGGCCTCCGCCGGCGGCTAACCTTCCCCAACCCACCGACCCCGCAGCCACCAGCCCACCAGGTTAAACCCCAGGGCCAACACAAAAACACCCAACAGAGGGAACAGAAACACCCACCAGGCCTCAACCATGTATTGCCGGCCCTGGGAAATCATCAGCCCCAAACCGGGACTGGGAGCAGAGACCCCCAGCCCGGGAAAGCCCTGCCCGACGGCTTCAATCCCCGCCTGAAGAATCACAATAAACCCTATCTGAGCCCCCGCCAACGCCCCCACAGCTTTGGCCTTCCAAATCCATATCCATCCGTTGCCTCCAACCCTAGTCTCCACCCATTCGTGGGTATCCTGTCGAACCGCCCCCAACCCTTCAACCTGCCGGTAATACGTGGCCCACAAGACCACCACCGCCGCGACCACCATGGTGACCCATCCCGCTTGGGACACGGCGGTGAAGGCGATTAGCCCGCCGGCGGGAATGGAACGGCTGGCGTCGGCCAGAACCAAAACCACCCACCGCCCCCAGCTTCCCAGCCAACCGGCTGCCAACCCCAGCCCAATTCCAACAACCGCCGCCATAACTACCGACCCGACGGCCAACCAAATAGCTCGGCTCAAGCCAAAAACGGTCCTCGACAGAACGTCCCGGCCCAAGTGGTCGGTTCCCAGCAAGAAGAACCGGCCCTCTTCCGTTGGCGGGTTGGCCGTCCGGTCCACCGCCATCCCAGTGGCCAAGGGAGCATAATGGCGCAGCCTCAATTGCTGGTCCTTCGGGTCCGAAGGCGCGATGGCATTGGGGAGCGCCGCAACCACCAAAACTAAGGCCAGGAACAATATCGCCAATCCCCCAGCCAACTTGTTCCCCGCCGTGCCCCGGCCTCCTTCGGATACCATCTTTTCTTCGTCGAACGCCGGTACCGACAACCCTGCCAGCGGTTCGGCCCCCTGCCCGCCAAGAAACCTTCCTGCGCCGCCTGAAGAATTCCCTCCCAGGCGTGTTTTCAGCCCATCCGCCACCAGCCGGCCGGCAATGAACACCAGCGAAAAAGTCAATACCACCGTTGCGGCTGCAACCAGGTCGAAGGCCAATGCCGCGGTTACTGCCCATCGGGCGGCGCCGGGCCAACCCAGGGCCGATTCCACGATCACTAACCCCGCCAACATCACCGATCCCACCGTCCCAAAATAGAGGAACAAGACTTGAAGCGGTTGATGCCGGGCAACTTCGGCCAGCTCTCGCCAAGCCCTTTTCATTCCAGGGCGCAAGGCAGCCAGACCCGGCTTCCCCTCAAATCCTTCCAGGCAAACCCGCCGCACCGTCTCTGCCACCGGCCCCAGGTGGAATAACGCCAATATAGAACCCGCCCAAACCAGGTGAACTATCCCGCCCCCACGGGGAAACGGGAAGGGCAACTCCGCCAGGACCACCACGATCCAGACCGCTACCATCAGCAGGGCGAAGTTGGGCAGGGAATGGGTCAACACGCCGGTCAACCGGATAACGCCGCTCAAAACTGTGCCCCGGTACCCGGCGGAAACCACCCCAAGCGGCACCCCCACCAGCAACGCCAACGCGGCGGCAAACCCGGCGAGGTACAACGACGCGGGCAAGCCCTTCAACACCAACCCGATGGGGTTGGGCGGGCCCCCCACTCTATCCAGATCAAGTATCTCTTCTGGTGGTTCCGCCAACTGAACCACCAGCAACAAGACCACCGCCACCAGCGCAAACGCCGCCAGAGACCTCCGCAACCTCCGCAGCCAGCGCATGTCCATTCGTAACCCCCCGGTCCCCGTCCCCAAATTGCTGGGGCGGGTTTCTAACCCGCCCCATGTGCTTCAGATGTTCAAATCCCCGGGTTTTACGCTAAGGAGCAGGAGTTCCGCCGCCCCAGCCGTAGGGTATGCTGATGACTCCGGGTTCCAGGTTTTGGACGTCGTCTTGGCCGCAGGCGCCCATGTCGTGGTCCAGCTCCCGCCGGAGGACTTCCAACATCCCGTGGACCCCTTCGGCACCGCCAACGGCCAAACCCCAGTACAACGGGCGGCCAACCGAAACGGCGCGGGCTCCCAGGGCCAGGGCCTTGAGGACGTCGCTGCCCCGGCGAATGCCGGAGTCCAGGTACACCTCGGCCTGTCCCTTGGCGGCTTCGACTACCTCCGGCAGCATCTCGACGGCCCCCAGGGTCTGGTCGATTTGGCGTCCCCCGTGGGTGGAGACGAGGATACCGTTGACGCCGTTCTCGACGGCCAGGTGGGCGTCCTCGGCGGTGCGGATACCCTTTAGGACCAGCGGCAGGGACGTGAGGCCCCGCAGCCATTCCAACTCGCGCCAGGTCAGCGCCGGGACCTGCATCGGCTGCCAGTTGGGGGCCTCGTCGGTCCCGCTCATGGCCAGCAGGTGTTCGGTAGCCATGAAGTTCCCCAAGGGATAAGGGTTCTGGTAGTGGTTGTGGACGTCGCGCTCCTTGGGGCTGGGCACCGGCGTATCGACGGTGAGGACAATGGCCCGGAACCCGGCTTCCTCGGCCCGATGTACCAGCATTTCGGTGATTTCGTAGCCCCGGTGGTAGAGTTGGAACCACTTGGGGCCGGTGCCGGCCTCCGCCACCTGCTCCATGGGGTAGTGGGTGGACGTGGAGAGCATCATCAGGGTATCGGACATGCCGGCGCCCCGGGCGGTAGCCAGTTCACCGTCGGGGTGAGCCAGCTTGTGGCCGCCCGCCGGGGAAACCATGACCGGCATGGAGATTTCGGAGCCCAACACCGTGGTCTTGAGGCTGCGGTTTTCGACGTCGCGGAGGAAGCGGGGGCGGAGTTTCAAGCCCTCGAAGGCCGAGGTATTGCGGCGGGTGGTGGACTCGTCCATTGCCCCGGCTTCGATGAACTCCCAGTTATTGTGGGGGAGAGTCAGCTTGGCGCGGGCTTCGTAGTCGCGGAGAGATACGGGGGCGTCACTCATGGGGTCCTCCTGAAATCGGATTTAGCGGCGGGCGCGGGGAGGCCGCCGGTGGGGTCCCTACATGGGCCATAATCTACTCCGGGACGGGCGTTCTGGCAAGAGTTGGTTCCCCCTCTGGGGTGGTTCGACGGGCTATCCATGCGCGGGTTGGGTGCCTAGTGCGACCGTCCGTTGCCCTTCGACGAGCTCAGGACGATCCTTCGACAGGCTCAGGACGAGCGGACGGAGTGTCGGTGGTGGTTCGACGGGTGCACCACGAACGGGGGATTTCTGGGTTCCGGTTCAAGACCGGAACGACGTGGGGTTGTGGGAGATTTTTAAGGTGCTGGGACTTTTGGGGACATTGTGGGATATTTTTTGGATTGGTTGGGGTTAGGAGAGGCGGGGAAAGGCCAGCCACGACCGTTCGCCCAACTTGGTGGTGGTGCGGTTAAAGGAGCCGATGGCGGTGGACTGCTCCGTGTTTGGTTGCGGGGGTGGGGTTGTGGGGTTCATTTCGTGGTCCAGTGGCCGTCGAAAAGGGGAAGGGCCTCTTCGAGGGCCTGGACTTGCTCTCGCATCTTTTCCACTTCGTTAATCTTGACGTTGAAGGTGAGGATGGTCCGAACGGCCCTCAGTTGGATGGTTGGGTTGGAGTCGCGCATTAGTTGGGCCAGGCGATCAACGGCTTCAAACAACAATCCCTTTAGCTCGCTATGGGCCAGCTCGGAAGACTCATGACGGAGGCGGACCAATTCGTCGCGGAATTCAGCGTCTTCGAGCCAGCGGTTGAGGGTGCTTCGACCGATCTTAGACAGGCGGGCGCCTTCGGCTATAGAAGGGGCCGCAGCGACTATGGGCAGGGCCTGCTGCTGGCGGGAGGTGAGTTTGGGACTCCTACTATCATTCCCATTCTGTACCATTGTGTCCCATTTTGCCTCAGTGGCGGGTATTAGATTTGATTTTTGGGGTCCTTCGGGGAAGTCAGGATGATGGTCGTCCTTGGACGGGCTCGGGGTGAGTGGGGTTTTATGTTAGGTAGATATTATGGTAGAGAGTCGTCACCGGAAGTGGCAAGGGGCAAATGTCAGTGATTTGGGGGTTGAATGGGTCGAGATCCCCACCTGCGGGGGATGATGGCAAAGAGGGGATGGTTAATTTGAGGAGAGGAGGTGGGGGGTTCTCGGGTTTTCCCTGGGCGGTTACAGTTCCAAGAAGAAATCGGGGTTGTTCCACTGGACCCTGAATTCAGCCAAGTCAGCCAGAGGGTTGTCTTGGATTATCCCAAGGATACCCAGCAATGCAACTTGCAGTTCGGTAGTGTCTTTGTTGTCGACTGCGGTGTGCAAGATATCGTAGAAGTGTTGCAACGCCTCTCGACGCTCGGCGAACCGTTGTTCAAAGTAGGCGAGCAGACAATCTCGCTGGTTGTTGAGGGCGGTTATCAAGGCGTCCCTATGGGCCTTAACATATTCCCTTCTGGTGTGTTCCGAATCGTGGTGTTTCAGGTAATCGACGGCCGAATCAACGAGTTGACCTG
This sequence comes from Dehalococcoidia bacterium, assembly GCA_965205495.1. Classification (GTDB taxonomy): domain Bacteria; phylum Chloroflexota; class Dehalococcoidia; order Lucifugimonadales; family UBA3495; genus CATOSK01. The sequence goes on along the minus strand of CBDBHA010000002.1, from coordinate 1,416,891 downwards.
CCAAAAGGTTGGCGGCCGTGGCAGCTATTCGCCTAGTCATGGGTTGTTTCCCCGGAAGCGGGTTTTTGATTATCTGAAGGGGGTCTGATGTCCAAAAGTTGAGCCAGAGCTTTGGCAGCTGTAGCCACTCTGTGAACGTCCTCGATGACGCGAGCTAATGCAGACTTCAAAACGGTTTTGAGGGTGCCTTCCACTTCATCGACTGCTTTGGACATTTCTTCTGTCCGATGCAGAAGGGCCTGCAACTCAGCCCGGTGTCTGTCGATTTCGGCGGTGGACTGGTCCATTTTCTGGATTTCCTCGTCGATTTGGTTGCCTTGTTTCAGAGCTTTTCTACCAAGAACCACTGCGGGGATTACCGCCAAAGGCGCCGATGCGATGCTACTCAACGAGGCGACACCACCAGCGATGCCAGCGCCACCAGTTGCCAATGAACCCCCGCCAAGCCAGGCCAACGTCGCGTTCCGGGCGGCTATTCCCGCAAGCCCGCTGATGGCTGCTCCGGTTGAAGCTGTGCCGAAAGCTCCTACGGCCGCGTAGGTCCCCGCTGCGGCAGAGGCGCCGAGGACGGCTCCGCCGGCGACTCCGCTACCAGCATTGATCGCAAAATTAGTTAAGGTTGCGCTGACGTTTTTCAGTTCAGCGAATTCCTCGGTTGTGATGTCTGCCGAAGGGTCAAAAACCCTTTCTTTCACATTGGCACGAATCAGAAAATCGGCAGCTTCGTAAAGAGTCTCCTGAGCGGACACACGCTGTTGATGGAGAGCTTCCAGCCGATCGTTAACTTCGTCAACAAAGTCCGTGTACTCTTGGGAGAATTGTTTGTATGTAGACCGACGGTCGTTGTAACGTTTTTTGTCCCGCCGCATCTTGACTGTGGCAGCCGCCGTCACGACTGCGCTGACCGCTCCGATTCCTATCGCTAGTAGTACAGGTATTGGCATTTGGATTACCTCCCGAGGCGGACTAGGAGCAGATTCGTACGGGGTTATTCTTCCTGGGGTGGGGGCGGGACGCGGAAGATGACGCTTCCGTCGGTGTCGTGGGAATGGGACATGATGATGGTGGAAAGCTGTTGGATTTGGCCGCGAGTCCTCTCGTTTTCCGAGCGAATGAGTTCCAGGAGTTCAGTAAACCTGCGGTCCATGTCGTTGAACCGTTGGTCGAACTTGCGGTCTATGTCGTCGAACCGTTGGTCCACTTGCTTGAACCGTTGGTCGAACTTGTGGTCCATGTCGTCGAACCGCTGCTCGAACTTGCGGTCCATATCCCTGAACTGCTGCTCGACGTGGGCGAACTGGATGTCGTTTTTTTCGTCGAGGCGACGGGTCTCGCCTTGGAGTACGATTTTGAGGTCTGCGGTTTCCTGGGTTATTTTGCCCATGCGGTAGATTGCCGCTGCTCCGAGGCCGATGATGGCCAAGGAAGCGGCCAGCAGGGTGGCAATGGCTCCGATTTCGGCTGGGTCCATGAAATTCACACGGTAGAGGGAGTCGTCTGGGGAGTATTTTGCAGAGTTTGGGACAGTTAGCAAAGGGCCGCCTGGCTGGAGGCGGCCCTTTCTTGGTGTGGTCCAGTCCCCTGCGTGGGTCGGTTAGGCTTGGCCTTCGGGGACGAAGGGGACAACGCCGGGGATCCACCAGCGTTCCCAGGACTCGTCGATTTTGCCCTGGAACATCTTGATGTCGTCCTCGGTGAAGTGGGCGAACCGGCCCTGGCGCAGCAGGTAGTCGCTGACAGGCTTCCGTTGCCGGATGCCGTTGGCGATGGCCTTGGTTGGGCCGTTGAGAATCAATTCGCCGTCGACAATCTCGTACTGGACCCAGATGCCGGTCTCGACGGCCAGCATTCCCAGTTCGTGGGAGTACTTGGGGTCATAGTCCCAACCCTTGGGGCAGGGGTCGATGCTGTGGATGAAGGTGGGGCCGCCGATGGTGAGGGCCCGGCGGATCTTGTTGGTGAAGTCCAGGCCGTAGGACCCGCAGGCGGTGGCCACGTAGCGGCAATCGGGGTGGCCGGTAGCCAACATGGGGGCGGTGTTCTTCTTCCAGCGGTTGTTCATGATGCGGTGCTTCTGGCCCGGGGGGCTGAATGTGGAGTTGGCGCCCCAGGGCGAACTGCCGGACACCTGAATGTCGGTGTTGGCGTAGGACTCGTTGTCGTAGCACAGGATGAGCAGGTTGTACTCTTGGTGCTGGAGGGCGGCGGAAATGGCGGAAAGCCCCATGTCGACGCCCCCGCCGTCGCCGCAGAAGGCGATGACGTTGATGGGTTCGTCCTTCATCTTGCCCTTGCGCATCTGGGAAGCCAAGCCCGCGGCGGTGCCGGTGGCGGCGGAGCCGGAGGAGCCAAGCTGGGTGTGCATCCAAGGCACCACCCAAGGGGTGCTGTAGTAGGTGGTGTTGGCGACGTACATGCAGCCGGTGCTGCCAACGACGATGGTCCGTGGCCCGGCGGCCTTAATCATCAGCCGCATGACCAGCGCGGACTCACAACCCTGGCAGGTGCGGTGCCCGGAGGTATAGCCTTCCTGAACGGGGATATTCTTGACACCCCTAATCTGGGGGAGGTCTTGCACTGTAGTCATGGTTTTTACTCCCTTACCGCAATCCAGGTGGTTTCTTGTTCGATAATACCAGTATCAACGGCCTTTTGAACGGTGTCAACAATCCCGTTGACATCGCGGACCAGAATTTCACGTCCTCCCAGCCCGGCTACGAAGTTGAGCATCAGGGGATGCTGGGGCATGGGGTACATCGCGGCCCGAAGCTCGTTGAATAGGACCCCGCCGTAGGAGGGGGAACCGTAGGAATAGTCGCGGTCAATGACCCCAATGGCCTTGCAATGGGACAGGGCCTCTTGGATTTCCTCGGTGGCGAAGGGGCGGAAGAACTTAATCCGGAGGAATCCAACCTTGACCCCCTGCTCCCGCAGGCGGCGGACCGCCACCCGCACCGGCATGGCCAGAGTGCCCATGCCGACCAGGACGATATCGGCGTCCTCGGTCATGTACTCCTCGATAAAGGGGCTGGGATCGCCCCGGCCGAAGCGCTGCTTGAACTCCTCGTAGGTCTCCTTAATGACGGCCTGGGTCCGGCGCATGGCGTCGTCGGTCTGACGGCGGATTTCCATGAGCCAGTCCTCGTTTACCTGGGGAGCCACTGTGATGGGGTTGTCGGGATGGAGCAGCAGGCGGCCCCGGTCGTAGTTGGGGAGGAACTGCTGCACCTGGTTGTAGGTGGGGACGTTGACGATGGCCTGGGAGTGGGTTAGGAAGGAGCCATCGCAGGAAACGGCGAAGGGCAGAAACACCCGGGGGTCTTCGGCGACGCGCCAGGCCAGCAGGGCCGTATCCAGGGCCTCCTGGGCGGTAGCCACCCAGTAGAGCATCCAGCCCAGGTCCCGGACCGCCATGGCGTCGTTGTGTTCGACACCGAAGGCGCCGGGGTCGTCCAGGGCCCGGTTGCCCACCATGGCGACGACCGGAAGCCGCAAGCCGGCGGTGACGGTGATGGCCTCAAAGGCGTAGAACCAGCCGACGCCGGAGGAGCCGCAGAAGGTGCGGGCGCCGACGGCGGAGGCGTGCTTGACGATTTCAAATTGGGAGTGTTCGGACTCAGCGACAATGAAGTCGCAGTCGAAGACGCCGTCAGCCTTCAGCTTGGAGACGTATTGCATCACCGTGTCGTAAGGCCGGATGGGGTAGGCGGTGATGACGTCGACGTCGGCCAGGGCACAGGCGATGGCGATGGCTTCGGAGCCGGAAATCAGCTCCTCTTTTTCAACTTGGTAGAGCTCTTCTTGGGCGGTGGTCATTTATTCCTCCTTTTAGAGGGTGGGTGTACGGTGAGGGAAGCTCCGTTAGTCCGCTTCGGCCTGGGCGCCTTCTTCGGCGTACTGTCCGACGTGGTGGAAACCGTGGGTGCGGTCGACGAGCTTCTGCTGGTCGATGAGGCCGGTCATCCACACTTTGTATTCGTCCTTGTTCTCCTGCCAGGCTTCCCACTGGCTGCTGTTGTCGTTGAACTCGGCCTCGTTGATCATGGTGACGCAGTCGGGCACGGGGCAGACGGCTTCGCAGACACCGCAGCCGCAGCAAGCTTCCATATTGGCGTCGTAGAGCCCGTCGGGGGTCACGTCGAAGCAGGTATCCGGGCATTGGAGCCAGCAGAGGGTACACTTGATGCAGGTCTCGAAGTTGACCACCGGCCGCATGGAGCGGGTGCTGTACTTCTTGAAGACGTCGTTGCGGGCAGGCTGGAAACCTTCCTCGCCCCCGCGCCATCCGCCGCCCTGCTCGATGCCACGGATGACCAGACCTTCTTCCATGGTCTTCCAGCCGGGGAGGTCGAAGGAGAAGGGGGTCTCGTCGCTGCCCTCGCCGGGCTCGACGGGGCGCTGGTTGGTCCGTTCAAAGGCACGTTCGGCGGAGGTCACTTTCAGGTCGCTCCAACCCTGGTCCTTGATGGCTTCCACCATGGACTCCAGGGACACCAATTGGGGGCAGACCTTGCACAGCGCGCCGAGGACGCGGACGTCGGTATGGTCGTCCTTGTAGACCCAGAGGCCCGAGAAGCTGGGGACGGCGGGAAGGATGGACAGGTTGTAGGGCTCGTCCCGCTGGTGGATATCCTCGATGAGGGCGTCGGCGGCTTGGCGCGAAGTAACGATGAGGGTGCCGTTGGGCTTGGTCAGGGCGTTGATGGGCTGGAGGCCGTACCAGGCCCAGGACTCGACGCCCTTGCACATGGTATCGTCGACGTTGATCGTCACGTCGACGTCGTGGGCTTCGTAGACGGCCAGGTTTTCTTCCAGCTCTTCGGGGGTATCGGCGACGATGGCGAACTGCTTGGCCGGGATGCCGTTGCGTTCCGGCGAGTCGCCGTAACGCCCGAAAGCGGTGCCGATTTTGCCCTCTTTTCTAGCGGCGAAGACAATGGAGCGGACGATGTTTCGGGCGAGGGATTTCTGGAATATGCCGCGATACACCACCTCCACGGCTACTGTGCTCATAATGGTTCCTCCTCCGTAAATTTGGCGTTGTTCACCGGGGTGCGGGAATCTCTCGGGGACTCATGGGCCCTTTTGGAAGCGGCAGTCACGGCATGGCTTTCGGGGTGGGTATGATGGTTGTCGGCCGTGGTGCCGGGTTCGACGGTGGACAGGTGGTGCTCCATGGCCCGCTGGGCATTTTGCGAGTCGCGGGACTCGATGGTCTCCAGTATTTCCCAGTGGGATGCCAGGGAACGTTGGGGCCGGCCGGGTTCCTGAAGGGACCGGCCCCTGGAAAGCTGAAGGATGTCTTCGACCGCGCTAACCACCTTAATAAGGGCGGAGTTGTGGGTGGCGGAGGCGAGGGCAAAGTGGAAAGCGGTGTCGGACTCCACGCCGGTCTCGCCGGCTTCGATTTGGCGCCGTTGCTGTTCCAGGATTTCCCGGAGCTGTTGCACGTCTTCAGCGGTGGCCCGCTCGGCGGCCAAAGCGGCGATGGGGGGTTCCAGGAGGTGCCGCATTTCAAATACGTCGGGCAGGTTGTCCGAGTTGGCGTTCAGGTTGGCGGCGATGAGGGCCAGGACCGAGTCGAGGTTGTCGGTATTGATGAAGGTGCCGGACCCGCGCTTTGAGATCACCAGGCCCTGGAGTTCCAGGGAGCGGATGGCCTCGCGGACCGAAGATCGGGAGACTTTGAACTGTTCGGCCAGGTTGCGTTCGGCGGGGAGCCGGTCGCCGTGTTTGAGGCGTCCCTGCCGGATGAGGGAATGGAACTGCTGCACGATGTCTTCGTGGAGACGGCGGCGTTTAATACTGTGGAGACGGTCTGGCGTCATGGGCCCTTGCAACAACGACAAGTGGTCTGACCAATTAAGAATCTGGGGACAATTATAGGCATTTAAGAGGGGTTGTCAAGCGGGATTCACCGGCATTTAAAGGGAGATTGGTAAGGATTTTTGCGGTGAAGGGCTGGCCGTCCGCCGGTCAGGATAATTGGCTGGGGTGTATAAGCGTGGGCGGGCTAGAGGTGAGGGGTTGTGGGGGGGCGGACCGGACGGTCCGCCCATTGGAGGTTGCGGTTGGTTAGGAGGTGACCCCGGCCCATTCGGGAAGGGGGTCGTTGAAGGAGAAGGGCAGGTCTTCGTCGCCGCGGCCGTTGAGGAAAAGCTCGCGGGCGGTGGGGTATTCGTAGTAGATTTCCAGGCCGTTGCCGTCGGGGTCGGTGAAGTAGATGCTGCGCTGGGAAACGTGGTCCATCATGCGGTTGACGGTAACACCGTGCTCCTCGAGGGTGTCGTAGGCCTCCTTGAGCGCCTGGTAGGAGCCGACTTTGAAGGCGATGTGGACCACGCCAACGCCGCCGGAGGTCTGGACCCGTCCGTGGGCGGTGTCGGGGTCGTCGACCGGGGACACGTCGATGGTATGGCCGTCCCCGGGGAGGCTCATGAAGCAGCCGCCGTGGTCCGGGTCCTGTTCCATGAATTGGAACCCCAGGACCTCGGTATAGAACTCCTTGGAGCGTTCAACATCGCGGACCCGAACGGCGCAGTGACCGATGCGTTCTAGGTTGATGGGCATTTCATTCTCCTGTCAGGTGGGATGGCGGATTGGAATTTAATAGGGGAGGTGGACGGTGTCAAGGGTAGCCGCAAGGGGTGTGATAAACTGCGGGAGGTTGCCGGGTGGGGATGTTTGGGGTTGAAATTGTTAGTTTGGAGGTTGCGAAGTTGGCGCAACGGATGAATGCCGGGGAAGCGGTCATTGAGCTACTGCGGCAAGAAGGGGTAACCAAGATATTCGGGATAGTGGGTTCGTCGTTCTTGGACATATTGGACCCCCTTTACGACCGGACGGACATCGAGTTCGTGGGGGTGAGGCACGAGCAGGGGGCCGCGCTGATGGCCGACGGGTTCAGCCGGATTGCCGGGGCGCCTTCGGTGTGCCTGGCAACCAACGGGCCGGGGGTCTTGAACCTCACCTATGGAATAGCGTCGGCCTACGTGGCGCATTCGCCGGTGGTGGTGATTGCCCCGTCGGCGTCCCGGGACCACCAGTACCGGGACTCGACCCAGGAGTTCGACCAGGTGTCCTTGTTCCGGCCCATCACCAAGGCCAGCTTTCCCATCAACAAGATCGAGCGGCTCCCCGACGCCTTGCGGCAAGCCTTTCGGGTGGCAACCTCGGGGAAGATGGGGCCGGTAATGGTGGACATTCCCCGGGACCTGCTCCCTGGAGCCGAGATTGACGTGGACATATTGCCGCCGGAAACCTACCGGACGGGGCAGACCAGGGCGCGGGGCGACCGCAACCTGGTGGACAAGGCAACGTCAACCTTGCTGTCAGCGCAGCGGCCGGTGATTCTGGCCGGGGGCGGCATCGAGTGGAGCATGGCCCACGAAGAGGTCACGCAACTGGCGGAGCTGCTGGGAGCGGCGATTGTGACTTCCTACGGGCGGGCCGACGCGGTGCCCAGCGACCACCCGAATTTCCTGGGCCATCTGGGCCGCCTGGGGGCGGAGGAAGGGATTGAAGCCATCCAGCACGCCGACGTCATTTTGGCGGCGGGAACGCGGCTGGGGCAGTCGACCACCTTCTTTGACAACCGGTTCGTGCGGGAAGGGACGCGGATAGTCCAGATTGAAATTGACCCCAACGAGATTGGCCGGAACTACCCGTTGGAAGTGGGAATCGAGGGGGACGCCAAAGCGGTGTTGGAAGACATCATCGCGCGGGTACGGGAGGCGGAGCCGCGCCCTAACCCGGCGTGGGTGTCGGAGATTGGCGACTGGAACGCCCGTCGTGAGAAGCGGTTACAAGACGAAGCCCGGCTGGATGGCGACCCCATCAAGCCGCAGCGGGTGTACGCCGAATTGAGGAAGGTAATGCCCCGGGACGCGATAATCGCGTTGGACGCGGGGTTGGCGCCCAACTTTGGCCAGGACCGGTTGAACTACTACCAGCCACGGAGCCTGGTGATGCCCCTGGACCTGGGAGGCCTGGGGTTCAGCTTCCCGGCATCAATCGGGGCCAAGTTCGCCGCGCCCGACCGGCCGGTAATCAACTTCAACGGCGACGGCGGGTTCCTGTTCAACGCCCAGGAGTTTGAAACGGCGGTGCGGTACGGGTTGAAGCTGGTTTCCGTGGTGATGAACAATAGCTGTTGGGGTTCGGAAAAGGCTTACCAGCGCTACGCGTTCAACGAGCGGTACGTTGGAGCGGACACCAACAACCCGCGTTATGACAAGTACGCCGAGCTCTTTGGCGGGACCGGGTTCTACGTGGACCGGCCGGAAGACATTGCGGCCGTTTTTGAACAGGCGTTGAACGTGGATGGACCAAGCATCATCGAAATACCCACGGACCCGGACGAGATGCCCAGGCCGGCGCGGTTGGCGGAAGTGCAAGCGCCCCAGGGCGGTTAGGCGGAGCGATGCGAGAGATAGTCAAACCGGCGGAAGTGGACGTTTCGGGGGACCACATCATCATCATCTGGAACGATGGGCACCGGAGCATCTACCCGCACCGGTTGCTGCGGCTGCGGTGCCGTTGCGCCAATTGCGTGGAAGAGATGACGGGAAGACCCCGGCTCGACCCGGACACGGTACCCACCGGCGTGAGGGCAATAGACCAGATGCAGGTTGGCAACTACGCCATCCAGTTTCTTTGGGACGACGCCCATTACACCGGTATTTACCCGTACACCTTCTTGCGGGCCCAGTGCACCTGCATTGCCTGCAACCAGCAAAGGGCGGCCAGCGGGAGTTAGGGGGTTTCTACCTCGGACGCCGGTGTTTCGCCCGCGTTGCCGGCCGAGTAGCTGCGGCGCGGTTTGGCAGCGGGTTTCAGCTTAGGGGCGGTGAAGGTGTTGGACTTAAAGGAGAAGGTCGAAATCTGACGCTCGGCGGGCTTCCCGCAGGTCTTGCAGTCGGCAGGGTCGCCGGCCTTGGAAGCTGGGCGGAGAGCTTCGAACTCGATGTTGCAGTCAGCGCAGTAGTATTCGTAGATGGGCATGGCGGGAACCTCTTGTGCTGGTGGTTTTGGAGATATTTTACCGGGTCAAGGGGTTGGGTGGCTAGCGGTTGGGTTGGGGACAGCGGCCGCACGGCGGTCCTTCAACCCGGCTTTGCGAGAGGGTTTCTTGGAAAATGGAGGCTTAGATGGCGGATAACAGGGACGTTGTAATAGTCGGCGGGGGCGTGGCTGGATGTTCGGTCGCGTACCACTTGGCTTTGGCTGGGGTGAAGTCGACGGTCATTGAACGGGAAGGAATTGGGACGCAAGCCTCGGGGTTTGCGTCGGGAGGGTTAAACCCCTTGGAAGGGGCTCAGATTCCGGGCCCGTTGAGCGGGTTGGCCATTGAATCGTACCGGATGCACCTCGATTACTTCCAAAAATTGAAAGATGCTTCGGGGGTGGACTACCAGGGACGAATCGTGTCGCTGCTTAAGGTAGCCTTTGACGACGCCGAAATGGGAGAGCTGCAAGACTCGCTGGGGATATTTGAAGCGGCGGCAGCCGACGGCTTCGAGGCGCGCCTCCTGGAACGGAACGAAGTCTTGGGAATTGAGCCGGGGATTTCACCGGAAATAGTAGGTGGGCTCTTGTGCCACGGGAACGGGGCGGTGGACAGTTACCAATACACCCTTGCGTTGGCGACGGCGGCGGAGCGGTTGGGGGCGGAGTTCAGGTCGGGGTCGGTAAACGGGCTGGCCGTGGGCACGGGCGGCGCGGCGGGAGTGCTGTTGGGGGATGGGCAGATTAGCTGTGGCGTGTTGGTGTTGGCGGCGGGGCCATGGTCGCGGCAGGCGGAAACCTGGCTGGACGTTTCAATCCCGGTGGAGCCTTTGAAGGGCGAAACGCTGCGGCTGGAGTATGAAGGGGACCGGTTGAAGCACGACCTTTCCGGAGGCGGGGGTTCGATTTACGCCAAGCCGGACGGGCTGGCATGGTGCGGGACTACCGAAGAATGGCAGGGGTTTGATAAAGAGCCCAGCGAATCGGCGCGCCAGTCGATTATCGAGCGGGTAGTCAGGATTGTTCCGGCATTGGAACACGCGCGGCTGGCATTGCACACCGCTTGTTTGCGACCGGTGACGGCGGACTGGCTGCCGATAGTAGGGAAGGCCCCCGGGTGGGACAACGTCTACCTGGCAACGGGGGCGGGACGGAAGGGGATTCTGTTGAGTCCCGGGATGGGGAAGGCGGTGGCGGACCTGATCGTGGATGGCAGGACGGAGATTTCAATTGAAACCTCCGCGCCGGAGCGGTTCGTGCCGGTGGCGGGAGGCCGGAACGGGGGCGAGGAGGAAGAGGGATAGGGAGATGGGTGAGCGAGTCCGGATAACCGCGGGAACGGTGGAGATGGAAGCCGAGTTGAACGATACCGGACCGGCCCAGGCGGTGCTGGCGGCCTTACCGATAGAAACGCCTGGGAACACCTGGGGAGACGAGATTTACTTCGGTATACCGGTGGACGCTGAATTGGAGGAAGGGCAGGAGGTTGTGGAATTTGGTGACCTGGGATATTGGCCGCCGGGGCGGGCCTTTTGCATCTTTTTCGGGCCGACGCCAGCCAGCCGGGGGAACGAAATACGGGCGGCCAGCGCGGTGACGGTGATTGGCAGGGTATTGGGCGATGCCGGGGAGTTCAGGGGTGTTAGGCCGGGCACGTTGGTCAAGATAGAACGGGTTGACTGAGCAAGAAGGTGGCATCCGCCTGGTCCGGTATCACGAGTTGGTGGCGAGGGTCCTTCAATTTTCCAGATTGAGGCGGGTTGGTGGTGGCGGGCGGGCTGGAATCCCCTTGGTAATTGCGGCGGAGGGTGGCCCCCTTCAACGGAACTGAGGATTAAGGGGGTTTCTGGGTTCCGGATCAAGGCCGGAACGACGGGTAGAGGCGGTGGAATAACGGGTGGTGTCTTCCTGGGTAATTCAGGGGGGCTAGGGGTGGGGATTGTGTTGAGCGAGGGGTCTAGGGAAACTCTGAACAAATGGGGTGAACTGTGGCATAGTAAGGTTACAGAAAAGGATTCTATGCCGGGAGCAGGTCGCGATGGACCAGTCTGCTTTGAACCAGCCCACTATTAACTGTAATCAAAAATCCAGCATCGGTAATTCAGGGGGGCTAGGGGTGGGGATTGTGTTGAGCGAGGGGTCTAGGGAAACTCTGAACAAATGGGGTGAACTGTGGCATAGTAAGGTTACAGAAAAGGATTCTATGCCGGGAGCAGGTCGCGATGGACCAGTCTGCTTTGAACCAGCCCACTATTAACTGTAATCAAAAATCCAGCATCGGCTTGTTCAGACTTTCCTTAAAAACAATTTGAGATGGGGATGGAAACAGTGACCTCTCAGCGAACAGAAGCTCTGCAACGCGCTGCGGAGCAGTGGAAGCGCCAACTGGTTGACATCTCCGGCCGCAACCGCCTGCTGAACTACCGGGACCTGACGGCTGGGACGCTGGACCTGACCCCGGAACGAGCGCCTGGAATGGACCTGCGGGTCCTGGAGTCCTTATTGGCAGGGCGTACCGTGCAGATGAAGGGCCTGTTCCCAGGTGAAGCAGCCTTGGCGGATGCCCGCAAACGCCTGTCGGCGATCCACCGGCAGGCTCAGGGAAACCTGTATGAAAAGGGCATCAACACTCTGTTCGCCGTTGCCGGACTGGCCACCTGGACGGTGGAAACGGGAGTCCGGCCCAATGCTCCCGTCATACTGATCCCCATTGCGGCCACCCCGGTCGATGCCGCTAGGTGGGATTTCAAGATAGAGTTGTCGGGCGACCCCCACCTCAATCCCGTTCTCTCCCACGTATTCCGCACCGAGTACGGCATCGACCCGTCCGACCTTGATGAGACCTCGCGGGAGGGTTGCCCGAGACAGTCTCCGGGCTAACGGCCCTTCTGAGCGAGCAAGCCAGCCGCTGGTCCCAGGTGCGCGGCCTTTCCATTGAACCCCGCATGGTGTTGGGCAACTTCATCTACACCAACATGCCCATGGTGGCAGACCTGGAAAACAACCTGGAATCCTTTGCCGGCAACGACTTGATCGCCGCCATTGCCGGGGTGGAAGAGGCCCGCCGGGCCCTGGCCGCCGGAATTCGGGACCCGTCTCCCAGCCAACCCGACATTGATCCGCCGGAGTCGGAGTTCCTGGTCCTTGATGCCGATGCCAGCCAGCACCGGGCGATTAACCGGGTCCTAGCCGGAGGGTCTGTGGTTATCTGGGGTCCGCCCGGTACCGGGAAGTCCCAGACCATTGCCAATCTCATATCCGCCCTCACCGCCATGGGTCAGCGCGTACTGTTTGTGGCCGAGAAACGAGCGGTCATCGACGTCGTGTCCGACCGGCTCGACAGGGCCGGCCTGGCAGATCTCGTAATGGACGCCCACGGGGGAATCAAGTCCAAACGAGAGTTTGCCCAGGGCATGGCCGACTCGATGCGCATCATCAAGTCCATCCCTGACCTGGACCACTCCGCCCTCCACCTGAGGTTGGCGGAGCGCCGCACCCAACTGATAGGCCACAATGATGCCATGCACCAGCGCCGGCCCCCCTGGAACGTGACCCTGTATGAAGTCCAGGAGAAGATAATCGGCGCTCCGGAGCAGGCGCGGTCCTGCGGAGGAATGCGGTCCGACCAGGCGCGAGAGCTGGACCAGAAGACAATGGACCAACTGATGCGGGTCGTCCAGGAATGGGTGGACCTGGGCGGCCATCGGCTCGAATCCCTTTACCCGGAGTGGGCGGGGAGCAACGTCTCAAGCCCGGAGGAGGCACAGGAGGCCCTGCGTCTGGTCCGGGACCTGGCCACGGCAGCGCTTCCCGACACCCGCTCCCTGGTGTTTGCCGCCCTCGACGAGGTGGGTTTGGCCCATCCCGTTACCGTGGGAGAGTGGTTGGAACTGTTGCAGTGGCTGGCGAGCGTGGAGCAGTTCGGGAACCGTTTCAATCCCGACGTGTACAACCTGGACCACACATCCCTGGTGATGCACCTGTCCCTGGCGGGCCACTGGTGGGAACCTATGGCCATCGTGTTTTCCGCCAAATACCGGACAGCCAGGAGAACAGTGGAGTCAGTCCTCAGGGCTCCTTCAAAAATATCGGGGCCGGATGCCCTGCAAGCGGTGGAACTGGCCGCCCAACAGGCGGAGCGATGGAGCCGCATCCGCGTGGACGGCGGCTTCCCCACAGCGCCGGAAGGGCTCGGAGCCGCACTGGCCGCGGTGACTTCCCTGGCCGGACTGCTTGGAAAGGCCGAGGATATCTTCTCTCACGGGGACCTGCTCCAGGAAACTCACGCCGATCTTCAGCATCAGCTGGACAGGCTGGCTTCCCAGGAGAACGTGGCGGCGGGCCTGTGTAGGATTCGGGAACTCAAGACCCGCCTGGTGGATGCGGGGTTCGACGATCTCCTCAGGTCGGTAGGCGCCGGGGTCCCGCCGGAGAACGCCGCCGAGGCCATTGAGCAGTCCTGGCTCAATGCTGTTTGGGAGGACGTGGTTTTCGGTGACCCTCACCTGGCGGGGTTTACTGGAGCGGCCCACAACCGCCGGCAAAAGGAGTTCATCGAGCTTGACCACCAGCATATCAATATTAACCCGGTACGCATCAAGCGAGCCGCCGCCGAAGTAGCTATCGAAGTGATGAATACCTACCCGGAGGAGACCAATCTGGTGAACCGGGAGGCAGTCAAGAAAACTCGGCACCTGCCCATTCGGAGGCTCTTTCAGCAGGCTCCCCACGTACTGACCGCGATTCGCCCGTGTTGGGCCATGTCCCCCCTGCTGGTGGCTGAGTTGATACCGGCCGATTCGGACCTCTTTGACGTGGTCATCTTCGATGAAGCTTCCCAGATACCGCCGGCCGAGGCAATAGGGGTCCTTGCTCGGGCTCCCCAGGCGGTGATCGCCGGTGACGACCGCCAGCTTCCCCCAACCAGTTTTTTCGCCAGGACCATTCCGGATGACGGCGATGAGGAGGAGGACGATCAGGACACGGCCCTGACCTCTGACATCGAGTCCATTCTGGACGTGGCCAAGGCCAGCCCCATCCCTGAACAGCTGCTGCAGTGGCACTATCGCAGCCGAGATGGGCGCCTAATTGCCTTCTCCAATGCCCATATCTACCAGGGGGCTCTGACCGCCTTCCCGGGGACCGCCTTGAACGGTCCTGTCACGCATCATCTCGTGCCCTTCCGCGCCCATTTGGAGCGGTCCACCAGGTCCAATCCGGACGAGGTCGAGAAGGTGGTTGACATGGTAATTGACCACGCCCGCCGCGGCCCGCGCGAATCCCTAGGGGTCATCACTTTCGGGATTCACCATGCCGACAACATTGACAATGCCCTGCGCCTGCGTCTGCGCGGGCTGGGAGAGCACGCACTCGATGACTTCTTCTCCGAGGAAGCAAGGGAGCGGTTCTTCACCAAGAACATCGAGAGGGTGCAGGGCGACGAGCGCGACGTGATTATCCTCAGCGTCGGTTACCACAAGTCCGCCAATGGGTCGCTGCCCTACCGGTTCGGCCCCCTCAACCAGGAAGGGGGAGAGCGGAGGCTCAACGTCGCCGTCACCCGGGCTCGCAATGAAGTACACCTGGTTTCGTCGTTTTCCCATCACGACATGGAACCCGGAAGGTCCAACGCCCGTGGGGTGGAACTGCTCCGCCAGTATCTGGAGTTCGCCGCTTCAGGAGGGTCTGAACTGGGGGCCACCACCAGCGGCGTGCCGCTCAACGCTTTCGAGTTGGATGTGATGGACCGGTTGACGGAGAAAGACATCCCGGTGACGCCCCAGTACGGGGTTGCGGGGTACCGGCTGGATTTTGCCTGTGGGCCACCCCGATCAGGCGGGCCGCATGGTATTGGCGATTGAGGCCGATGGAGCTAGCTATCACTCGGCTTATACTGCTCGGGAACGGGACCGCCTCCGTCAGGAAATCCTGGAGATCAAGGGATGGCGGTTCCACCGCATCTGGTCCACGGCCTGGTTCAGGAATCCGGATCAGGAAGTGGCTCGGGCGGTGGCTGCGTGGGAAGAAGCCTGCAGCGATGCCGGCCTGGCAAACGCCGGGTCTGCCGGGGAACCGTCCGAGGAAGTCGATAACCAACCCCCTGTCTCGCCGCTTGTCTCCGGTCCGGCCGCCAGGGGGCCCCGGCCAAATGTCATGCCCGGTAAAAAAATCACCGATTATTCTCATCGCGAACTCGTGGCGTTGGCGCGTTGGATACTGTCCGACACCCTACTCCGCACGGACGATGACATGCACCGGGAGATGCGGAAGGAACTGGGGTTCAAGCGTTCCGGTTCCCTAATAACCCCCGCCATACAACGGGCTATCGACGAGGCTGACTAGGGACGCCAGCGGCGGGTTCACCCGCCTGTGGAGGACAGCTTCCCGGAGGACTGTCCCCATAAGAACAAGTTTAGAACGCCCGTCGGGAGGTCCAAGGGGTTTTGGCAGCGAGGGCCTTTCAATTTTCCAAGTAGAGGCCGGTTGGTGTTGCAGGGGAAGGTGGCATCCCCGTGGTAATTGGAGGGAGGGTGGCCCCTTCGACAAGCTCAGGGCGAACCTGCGACAAGCTCAGGGTGAAGGGGGTGGGGACACAATTAAGAAGGCCCTGAGTTGGTGGCGGGGGCGGAATGCAAAGGCGAGGCGGAGGTGGTAAACTTGGTGAAAATCCGGTCTTTTGGGGAGTGCCAGTTTGCTGCGACTGTATAACACCCTAACCAAGCAAGTCGAAGAAGTTAAGACCATTGAACCTGGGCAGGCCAGCATGTACACCTGCGGGCCGACGGTCTACCGGTATGCGCACATCGGGAACCTGCGGACCTATCTGATGGCCGACTGGATCAGGCGGGCGTTGGAGGCCCAGGGCACCGAGGTGTACCACGTCAAGAACATCACCGACGTGGGGCACATGCGCCAGGAGTTGGTGGAGACGGGTGGGGACAAGATGATCCTCGCGGCGTTGGCGGAGGGCAAGACCATCGGGGAGATTGCCCAGTTCTACGCCGACAGTTTTCACCAGGACGAAGCGCGGGTAAACATCCAGCCGGCCCACGTTTTTCCCTGGGCGACGCAGCACATCCCGGAGATGTTGGACATTGTGGGGCGGCTGCTTGAGGCGGGGTACGCCTATGAAACCCACGGGAACGTCTACTTTGATGTTGGGCAGTTTGAAAACTACGGGAAGCTTTCGCGTAACTTTGGCGGCGATCTGTTGGAAGGTGTGCGGGCGGAAGCGGACCCGCTGAAGAAGGACCCCCGAGACTTCACGCTTTGGAAAGCGGCAGAACCGGGCCGGGACGTAAAGTGGGAAAGCCCGTGGGGAGACGGGTTCCCGGGCTGGCACGTCGAGTGTTCGGCGATGGCCAGCAAGTATTTGGGAGAGAAGTTTGACATCCACACGGGGGGCGTGGACAACATCTTTCCGCACCACGAAGACGAGATAGCCCAAAGCGAGGGAGCTTTTGGGGGTCAGCACGTCACCTACTGGGTTCACGGGCAGCACCTTTTGGCTGACGGGGCCAAGATGGCCAAGTCGTCGGGCAACGTATTCCTGATCGAAGACCTGGTGGAACGGGGGTTTGACCCGTTGGCGTTCCGGTACCTGTGCCTGACGGTGCGTTACCGCCACCGGATGAATTTTACCTTTGGGTCTTTGCGGGCCAGTGAGAAGGCACTGACCGGGCTTAGGGACCGGGTGTGGACCTGGAAGGGACTGCCGGAACTTGCGAGTCTGCCACCGGAAACCGAGGAGTGGCGCAGCAAGATTTGGGAAACGTTGAACAACGATCTGAACCTCCCGGGGGCGTTGTCGTTGACTTGGAACATGCTGAAAAGCGAGTTGCCGGGACAAGCAAAGCTCGACCTCCTGTTGGACCTTGATCGAGTTATGGGGTTGGACCTGGACAAGGTGCCGGAAAGGTACCAGGTGCCGGCGCCGGTGTTAACTTCGCTGGACCAGCGGCGGGAGTTGCGGGGACAGGCCGAATACGCCACTGCGGACACACTTCGGTCGGATGTAATGTCCCAGGGGTTCTGGGTCGGGGACATGGGCGACCAGAGCAGAATCAGGCCGAAGACGCCGCTGGAGCAGCAGTTGGACCGTTGGCCGGTTGTGTCGTCGTCTCGGGAGGTGGAATCCGTATTGCAAGCAGAGCCGGAATACGCCTTCACCTTCGTCTTGAATGCCTACAACTACCCCGACGACGTGGCCCGGTGCGTCAACAGCATGTTGGCGTTTTCCGAGGGCCGGGACGCCGAGGTTGTGGTGGTGGACAACGGGTCTACCGACGGGACGGCCGAGTGGCTGGAGGAATGCCAGCGCCAGCATGACAACGTCCGGGTGGTGCATTGTGACCACGTGATAGGGGACGCGGCGGGGAAGAACATTGGGCTGAAGCAGAGCCGGGGACGCCACATCATCATTGTTGACGCCTCTACGGAGATAGTCGGCGACCTTTTGAGCGCGGTGGAGGAGCGGCTGTCCGACGAGACCGTGGGTATCTTTGGGCCATACGGCCTGTCCACCGACGACATGCAGCACTTCCACGAAGAGGTGGAACAGGGAGACGCCGACGCGATGCAGGCATATTGCATGGCCTTCCGGCGGGACTCGGTCCAGCAAGTTGGGCTGATGCACGAGGGATTCCGATTCTACCGGAACCTGGACATTGACTACAGCTTCCAGTTCAAGGAAAAGGGGTACCGGGTTGTGGCGGACAACACCTTGCCCTTGGTGCGGCACGAGCACCGGCAGTGGGAGGAGTTGGACGACAACCAGCGGGAGGAGTTGAGCCGCAAGAATTTTGGGCGGTTTTTGAGGCGGTGGGGCCACCGTCCCGACCTGCTGGTAACATCGGAAGGCAAGGCGTTCGATACCGGATTCCACCATTAGGTTTTAATAAACGGCGTTATCAAATAGAGCCCGGGGGGTCACTCCGGGCTCGTTTTTTAATGTGGGGCCGCCGGGCTAGGCGGCTCTTTTTCTTGGAAACCAGCAAAAGCGGTGCAGGGCCAACGGGACGCGGGTTTTGGTGGTTAGATTCCGGGGTGAGCTTGAGGGGAAGTGGAGGTGGTACTGGAAAGGTTTCAGCAACGGGAGCGGGGGATCGTTTGTCGTAATGAAGGAGGGCCAAGGTAGGAAAAGCTGGCTATCCATGGGTCTTGACTCTGAAATTTTATGTCTGCTAGTGTCAGTTACGTGTTTGGTTGGGTTTTGAGAAAAGGCCGCATTTTGGAACGGCAGTGTTGATGGAGGATTTGGCGGCGCGGGTCTTGGCCGGAGATCAACGGGGGTTATCTCGGGGGATTTCGGTAGTCGAACGGGGAGCGGCGGATGCGGTGGAACTGATGTCCTTAGTGGACGGGGCCACCGGCCGGGCCTATACGGTAGGGATTACCGGGCCGCCGGGAGCGGGCAAGAGCACCATCGTCGACCGGTTGACGGAACTATTGCGGAAGCAGGGGCTGACTGTGGGGATCGTGGCGGTCGACCCGACGAGTCCATTCAGCGGAGGAGCGTTGTTGGGGGACCGTATCCGGATGCAACGGCATTACTTGGACCCGGGGGTATTCATCCGCAGCATTGCTACCCGGGGGCAGGCGGGGGGGTTGCCCCGGGTGATGAAGAGCGTGGTGCGGTTGTTAGACGCGGCGGGCCGGGACGTAATTTTGGTTGAGACGGTGGGAGTAGGGCAGACGGAGTTGGGAATCATGGGGGTTGCGGACTCGGTGGTGGTGGTCCTGATGCCTGAGTCGGGGGATGCGGTGCAAGCGTTGAAGGCCGGGGTTATGGAGATCGCCGACGTCTACTTGGTAAACAAGGCGGACCGCCCCGGAGCCAACCAGGTGTCGGCGGCGATAACGTCGATGCTGCATTTGGGGGCGGCCACGCCGCAATGGGTGACGCCGGTAATTCTCACCCAGGCGGAAGCGGGGGAGGGCATTCCCGAAGTGTGGGCGAGGCTTCAGGAGCACAGGGAGCATCTTGCGGCCAGCGGAGGGCTTCGGGAGCGGCGGCAAGAGCGGCGCCGGCAAGAGTTCTTGGAGACGGTGGAGGAGGAAGTGCAAAGGCAGTTGCGGGAGAGGGTCCGAGATGACTCGAAGTTGGGGGAAATGCTGGAGTCGGTGGCCGGTGGAGAGGCGGAGCCCTTGGCCGCGGCCCGGGAGTTCTTGGCAACGGGGCAGGTTTTGCGGTGGGGGAAAGAGTGACTCGGGGGTGGTTCGACGGGCTCACCACGAACGGGAATGGGGCTAACCATGACCTGGCTTGAAGTAGTGGGCCTGTCGACGGGTTGATACCGTCGGGGCCTTCATGAGAATTACTAGAATGCCCGGCAGGGCATCGTAGCTGTTCCCGCCTTTTATGGGCTGGGACTGGATGGAGTAGGAATATGGTGGTGATGGGTGTGGACCTGCGAAGCTCGCCAAAACTGGCCAGCGCGCTAGCGGCATTGGACTGTAGTCCGGCGGTGGTTTCTCTGGATTGGGCGTCCACCGACGATGAGTTGGTGGAAGGAATCCAAGAGGTGAAGCCCAGTCTGGTGGCCATTGGTACGCCGTTGGGACTGCCGGAGGGGTTGTGCTGCCTGGAGACCAGTTGCGAGTGCCGGCCGTTGCGGACACACCGGAAAGGGCGCCACCTGGAATTGGAGCTGGCGCGGATGGGCATTAGCTGCTTTTTCACGGGGAAGGGGTCGATAATCCGCAACCTGATTTACCGGGGGATCCGGCTCAGGGATAGGTTGGCAGAGTTGGGGTTTGAGGTAATTGAAGTGTACCCCCACGCGACCAAGGTAATCTTGTTTGGCGACGGAGTGCCGCCGAAAAACAGCGGAGGGAGTCTGGACTACATCAAGGAGCGGCTGCCCGGGTTCATTGGGGGATTGCAAGGACGCCTGGAAGACTTGGACCAGAACGGTTGCGACGCGTTGATCAACGGGTACACGGCCGTATTGCACCGGCGGGAGCAGACCGACGTTTTGGGCCGGGCCGAAGAAGGTTGGCTGACCTTGCCCAGGTTGGTACCAGAGGGGGTTCGGGCGGCGGACTGATTTTGGGTGGCGTTATCGAGATTCGGACCCGGGCGCACACTCTAGTCCGTCTCTTTGGTTGGGGGGAATGGCCCCTGGGATTAAGGGGAGGCGGGTTCTTGGTACTCCTCGAAGGGTTGACCGGACCTGAACCGGGACCAGTTGAAGGCGGTCTTTTCGAGCAGTAGAGCGCCGGTACCTACGGGACCGTTATAGGAAGGCTCGATTGGGGAGATGATGGTGTCCTGGGAATGGTCCGGGTCGGTAGGGGAACGCCATAAGGTGAAAACGGCAACGGTTAAGGGTTGCGTGGGGGTGGCTCGGGGCGGTCGGGACTCAACGGAGGGGGAAAAAGGGAGGGGCGGGCCCATAGGTCCGCCCCTTTATTGGTGGGTTTTGACCGGAGTTTAGGGGTTTTGGCTGGTGGTGTTACCGTTGCCGCCGGTGCCCTGGTTTTGGGCGCCGGTCAAACCCAGGAAGGGGGACAGCATGGAGGTGAACTCCATGGGAAAGATGAACTTGGTGGAGGGGCTGGAGCCCAGGGACTTGAGGGTTTCGAAGTATTGGAGGCTCATGGTCTTGGCGTCGACAGTGTTGGCGACGGTGTAGATGCGTTCCAGGGCGGTACTGAAGCCCTGGGCCCGAAGGACGGTGGCCTGCTGCTCGCCCTCAGCTTCCAGGATGTCGGCCTGACGTTTGCCTTCGGCTTCGAGAATAGCGGACTGTTTTTCACCCTCGGCGCGGTTAATTTGAGCCTGGCGTTGGCCCTCGGACTCGGTGATTTCGGCGGTCTTGATGGCGTCAGCGGACTTTTGGCGTTCCATGGCGGCCTTGACGCCCGGGGGCGGGTCGATTTCGTTGATCTCGCATTGGGAGACCTTGACGCCCCAGCGGCTGGTGACCTCGTCCATGCGAATCTGGATCTCATCGCGGATACGTTCGCGGTCGGAGAGAGCGGTAGAGAGGTCGATGGCTCCGATGACGGCGCGAAGGGTGGCGAAGGCCAGGTTGATTACGGCCTGCTCGAAGTTTTGGACCGACAGGACCGCCCGGTCGGCCTGGTCCTCGACGACGCGGTAGTAGATAACGAAGTCCATGTCTACCACGACGTTGTCTGAGGTGATGTATTTCTGGGTGGGGACGCGGGTTACCCTTTCCCGAAGGTCAACTTTGGTACCGTTGTAAACGACAGGTATCAGGAAATGGAGGCCGGGGCTTCGGATACCGACGAAGGTACCGAGCCGTTGGACAACCATGCGTTGGTACTGTTGAACGACCACGAGTCCACTAGCCATATCTACCTCCGCAGGCGGGGTTTTGCAGTTGCTAGGCTTCGGGCTGGGGTAATCGGGAGCAGGTAAGAATCAAGCCGTCGGCCCGGGTTACGGTAACCTGAGAGCCAATTGGTATCACGGTACCATCTTCACTAACGGCTGTCCAGGTATCGTTGCCGACCTGCACGACGCCGCGGGGAGCCAAGTCGCGGGTAACCAGGCCCGGCTGACCGACGATAGAGAGGGAGGAGTCTTGAGTTTCCGGTTGGCCCTTGCGGGACTGGTAGGCTTCCCAAAGGGCGTAACAGACGGGGAGGGCGAAGAGGCCGCCGAGGCCGCCCAGGAGCCAGGGATTGACGGAAATCTGGGGAAGGGTTGGGGACTTGTCGCCCCACTGGGCGAAGAGGAGAAAGCCGCCCACCACGAAACTGATGATGGCGCCGATGCCGAGGACGCCGAATCCAGCGACATAGAACTCCAGAAGGGTGAGGACCACGGCCAGCAGAACAAAGGCTACGGCGACCCAGTTGACCGGGAGGTTGCCCAAAGCCAGGAAGGCCAGGAGGAGACTGATGACGCCGATTACCCCTGGCACAAAGAGGCCGGGGTTGAAGAGTTCGATCATTATGCCGAGGCCGCCGATGGTAAGGAGGATGAAGGAGATGTTGGGGTTGGAGATAAACTCCAGGAAATTTTCGAGGGGGGTCTTTTCCAGGCGGCGGAGTTGGAGGTCTTTGGTGTTGACGGAGATTGAGTCGTCCTGGGCTCCGGGAAGGGGGCGTTGGTGCAACTGGGATAAGAGGTCGTCAAGGTCCTGGGCGATGAAATCGACGATGTTGAAATCGACGGCTTCCTGGGCGGTGAAAGAGGCGGCGGTGCGGACGGTCTCTTCGAGCTTATCGGGGTTGCGGCCCCGTTCCTGAGCGATGCTGCGGATGAAAGAGGCGGCGTCGTTGGTAACTTTGTTGGCCAGGGTTTCGGGCAGGTCGCGGCCGGACCCGGAGACCGGGGTGGCGGCGCCGATATTTGAGCCCGGGGCCATGACGGCGAAGTGGGCGGCGGCGGCGATGAAAGTACCGGCGGAACCGGCGTGGGCGCCGGAGGGGGAGACGTAGACGACGGTGGGGATATCCGAATCGAGAAGGACGGCGACGATCTTTCGGGTGGAATCGAGGAGGCCGCCAGGAGTGTCCAGCTCGAAGATGACCAGGTCGGATTTCTCGGCTTGGGCGCTTTGGAGGATGCGGTTGATGAGGCGTTCTTTAACCGGGTTGATTACCCCGTCGACCCGGACGACGAGGCCGTGGGGGGACTGTTGTTGGGGGAGGGCTAGGCCGAGCAACCCCAGGGCCACGAAGGCGGCGAAGAAGGTAAGGAGGATGAGCCGAAGGGGAGCTAAGTTGAGCATCTTGAGCCAAATGCGCCTGGTTGGTTGGGGATCGGGGGTTGACTACATGATGGTATAGGAAGGGAGAGGGTGTCAATTTTCGGGAGGTTGGAATCAAGTGCGATAGGTTTGGCAGCCGCCTAATCTTGAATGGTTTTCTGGGGTTTGAGGCCCGGATTCGGCACGGCTTTATACTGGTTCGAGGTTAGGATATTTTTGATAGTTTGGACAAATTGGGACATTGTGGGAGTTTTCTTGTTCGGCCGGTCTGGGGGTTGGGATTTTACGGTACTGGGGTTATGTTAACCAATATTCATGTTAGAGGGTGATTCATGGGGTTGGCAAGAGGGGAATGTCAGTGGGTTTTCCGGGAGGGTGTTTGGTGGGGCCGTCCGTTGGCCCTGAGCCCGTCGAAGGGCGAAGGGCGAAGGGATTGAGGGTTGGTGGGGGTGGGTAAGACTCTTTGGCGGGCGGGGCCGGCAGCAATTTGACGGAGCTTGGGGCTAAACATACAATGGGGCCGAAGAGAAAATACCCGGTCGGGGCGACCGAAAGGCGTTACCGGGGTTATAGGAGGACTGTATGACTCCAGAGTTTGTTACGGTGGAAATTGAGGACGGAGTGGGGATTGTGACCCTGAACCGGCCGGAAAAGCTGAACGCGATGAACAGCCAGCTTAACGTCGAGTTGCACGAGGCGGTAAAGGAACTGAACGACAACCCGGAAATCGGTTGCGTAGTTGTTACCGGATCGGGGAACCGGGCGTTCTCGGCTGGGGGCGACATCCACGAGCAGCGGGAAAACGACGCGAAGTACACCCAAGAAGAACTGGATGCACGGGGCGCTGGGAGGGCCCGGGGCGGGTTTGACATGGCGCTTTCCCCCAAGCCGATCATTGCGATGGTTAACGGTTTGGCCTACGGCGGCGGGTCGGTATTGGCGTCGTCCTTGGACTTCCGGATCGGGTGCGAACACGCCAGCTTCCGGTTCTTGGCGACGGCTTACGGGCGAATCAACTCGACGTGGACGCTGCCAAACCAGGTTGGCTGGCCGATGGCCAAGGAACTGTTGTTCACGGCGCGGGTGGTGGAAGCGGAGGAGTCGTACCGGATTGGGTTGTTGAACCACCTGGTGCCCTGCGAACAATTGAGAGAAAAGACTATGGAAATTGCAATCGCGATTGCCAAGAACAAGCAAGAGTCGGTAATCGGGGTCAAGCATCTGTTGAATAGACAGATTGGGAAAGAACTGGAAGAACAGTGGTTGTTGGAAAAGGACTACACGACCAACGTTTCGCGGGGAGCGAGGGCGGAAGAAGCTTTCCCCGAGTTCATCGCGCGGCGGGGGCGGCCTTTGTCTTCGTAACTTCGGGGATTTAGAGCGAATATAAAATTGGGACCCGGCCCTGGGATTGGGGCCGGGTCTTTTTTGTTGGGGTGGTTCGACGGGCTCGCCACGAACGGTTCGACGGGCTCGCCACGAACGGGTGGTGGTTGGACGGCGCACCACGAACGGTTGGGCGCGCACCGCGAAGGGAGTGTTAGGTGTCGAGGGTGCCTTTGGTGCTGGGGACTTGGCCCTGGGCGCGCAGGTCGGGTTCGATGGCGTCGCGGAGGGAACGGGCGAGGGCTTTGAAGAGAGCTTCGGCCTTGTGGTGGGGACTAACGCCGGTGATTACGTTGGCGTGGAGGTTCATGCGGGCTTCGATGGCGAAGGCTTCGAGGAAGTGTCGGATGAGGTCGCCGGAGAGGTTTTCGACCATGGTGTCGTCGAGCTTGGTGTCGACCAAGGCGTAGCCGCGGCCGCTGAGGTCGAGGGCGACCATAACCAGGGTTTCGTCCAGGGGAACGATGGCGTGGCCCATGCGACGGATGCCCCGGGGCTCGCCAAGAGCTTCCCGGAAGGCGCGGCCCATGAGGATGGCGGTGTCTTCTACCAGGTGGTGCCAGCCAGCGTGGACATCGCCCTGGGCCTGGAGGGTTATGTCAAACAGGCCGTGGCGGGCCAACTGGTTGACCATGTGGTCGAGAAAGCCGTTGCCGGTGTCGACCTGATAGATACCCTGGCCGTCGAGGTTGATTGTGACGGAGATTTTGGTCTCGCCGGTCTGGCGTTCCAGGGTGGACTGGCGGGCCCGGGAACCGGCGGGGGTGATTTGCTGGTCAACCATATTACTCTCCTGAAACGGGGGGCGATCCCCCCAGGCCCTCTTCCGCAACGGGGGGCGATCCCCCCGGACCCCCCTGCTGCACCAGCTCGGATAAGGCGTTCATGACGATATCGGTCTCATGGGGGAGGCCGACGGAGATGCGGATGTAGTCGCGGAGGCGTTCATTGCCGAAGTAGCGGAGGAAGATACCCCGGCGGCAGAGGCCCTCGAAGATTTCCCGGCCGCGGCCTTCGGGGAGGCGGCAGAGGATGAAGTTGGCGCGGGAGGGCCAGGCATGTACGCCCGGGATGTTTTCGAGAAAGGACATCATGCGGTCGCGTTCCTGGACGATGGACTGGACGCGGGACATGAGGGTGGGGCGGTCGTCCAGGGAGGCGAGGAGGGCGATTTCGGCGGCCAGGTTGACGTTGTAAGGGGGTTTCATGCCCATCATGGTACCGGCGACGCCGGGGTCCATGATGCCGAGGCCCATGCGGAGGCCAGCGAGACCGGCCCACTTGCTGAAGGTGCGGAGGACGGCCAGGTTGGGGTATTCGTCCAGCATCGAAATGACAGATTCGCCGCAGAACTCGTAGTAAGTCTCGTCGACAACGACGATGACGCCGGTGTCCAACAAGCTCCGGATCTGGGCTTCGGTGGCGATGTTCCCGGTGGGGTTATTGGGGGAAGCCAGGAAGATGGCCTTGGTTTGGGGATTGACGGCCAAGTTGACGGCTTCCAGGTCGATTTCAAAGTCGTGGTCGCGGGGTACGGAAACCGGGTCGCCACCGACGACCTCGGTGTTAAAGGCGTACATGCCAAAGGTGGGGGTGGGAATAATGATGTTATCGCCGGGGCCGACGAACATGCGGAGAAGCATGTCAATAAGCTCGTCGCTGCCGTTGCCGCAGACGATGCGTTCCGGGGCGACGTCGTAGTAATCGGACAGGGCTTCCCGGAGGCGGCGCTGGTTGGGGTCGGGGTAGTGGTTGTAGTGCTGGAAGGAACCCAGCGCCTCGATGACCTTGGGGGAGGGGCCGTAGGGATTTTCGTTGCCGTTGAGGCGGATGACCTCGTCCAAGGGAATGCCGGCCTGTTCGGCCAGCACCTCCATGGGGTCGACGCCCTGGTAGGTATTGAGGTGTCTGAGGTGGGGGAGGATGAGGTCCTGGACGTTGGTCATGCGTGGTCCTTAATGTAGTCCAAGCGGACTTGGATGGCTTCGGAGTGGCCGGAGAGGCCCTCGGCCTGGGCGATCTGAACGGCGGCGGCGCCCAAGTTCTGGAAGTCGCTGGTATTGAGGCCGACGACGGGCATGGTGCGGAGGAACTGGTGGACGCTGAGGGCGGAACTAAAGCGGGCGGTGCCGCCGGTGGGCATGACGTGGCTGGGGCCGGCGATGTAGTCGCCCATGACTTCGGGGGAGAATTCGCCGAGGAAAAGCCCGCCGGCGTTCTTGACCTTGCCGGCCCAAGCCCAGGGGTTGGCTACCATGAGGCAGAGGTGCTCGGGAGCGATGGCGTTGGCGAGGTCAACGGCGTCATCCAGGGAATCCAACAGGACGACGCGGCCCTGACGCTCCAGGGACTGGCGGGCCAAATCGCCTCGGGAGATGGCGGCCAACTGCCGGTCAAGTTGGTCTTCGATTTGGGAGACCAATTGAGGCGAGTTGGTAACCAGGATGGCGGTGGCGAGGGGATCATGTTCGGCCTGAGCGATGAGGTCTGCGGCGCAGAAAACGGGGTTGGCGGATTCGTCGGCGATTACGATGGTCTCGGTGGGGCCGAAGATACCGTCGATGTCGACGGTGCCCTGGACCAGCTTCTTGGCGTAGGCCACGAAGACGTTGCCGGGGCCGCAGATTTTGTCGACCTTGGGGATGGACTCGGTGCCGTAGGCCAGGGCGGCGATGGCGGGGACGCCGCCGACCTGGTAGAAGGCGTCAACGCCGGCGATGTCGGCGGCGGCCATCACGGCGGGGTTTAGGGGTTGGCCGCCTCGGCGGGGGGTGACCATGATGATTTCCTGGACGCCGGCGACGCGGGCGGGGATGGCGGTCATCAGGACGGTGGAGGGGTAGGCGGCGGTGCCGCCGGGGGCATAGAGGCCGACGCGCTGGAGGGGGCGGACCAATTCACCCAAGCCCTGTTCCAAGTCAACCCAGTTGCGGGGGAGGGTGGCCTCGTGGAATTTTCTGACCCGGTCGGCGGCCAACTGGAGCGATTCCAGGAGTTTAGAAGGCAATTGGGCCTTGGCCTGGGCGATTTCTTCCGGGTCGATGCGGAGGTTATCCAACCGGATGCCGTCGAGAACCTGGGCGTAATGCTTAACGGCGGCGTCGCCGTCGCGTTTCACATCTTGGATAATTTGGTGGACGGACTGTTCCGGAGTGACCTTGGGGCCGAAAACTTCAGTGGTCTTATCGACGACGGCCTGGGGGAGAGAGGTGAGGTCCAGGGGATCGAAGCGGGTGAGGACGCCGCCGGCTTCGGCGAGGCCTTGGACAAGGTTAAGTTTCACTGAGATACTCCCGGGCCTGGGCGATAGACTCGTTGACCACTCGTTGGCGGAAAGCGTCGACGTCCCAATCGGGGACCTTTTCGTAGGCGCGTTCCAGGCTATTGGGCATTTGGAGGAGGAACTGGTCGACGGCTTCCTGGACTTCGTCGTTTTCACGGTACATACGGTTGAGGGCGCGCTTGAGGCGTTGCCAGCTAAAGTCCCAGGACAGGAAGCGGGCGACCCAATCCTGCCATTCCTGGAGGATGGGGGTTTCGAGGAAATCCACCGCTACGGAATCGCAAGAACCGGGGAGGATATCGGCGGCGTGGGCCAGGTTGCCGTTTTCCTCCAAGACCTGGCGGTCCATGTCCAACTGCATGGCCCGGTCCCAGATGTGGCCTTCGAGCTGGGACTGAATCACCTGGCTATCGGCGCCGAAGTGAGTGTGGAACATGGTGGTAATCCAGACCTCGTCGGCGGTGAGGTGGGAAACGTAGCCGACCAGGAAGGCACGGGTTTCGGGGGAGTTTTGGGCCGCTTCGCCGAGGCGGGGGTATTCTTGGAACATGCGCAGGGTGCCCGAACCCGACTCGCGGATGGAAAGGGGGGCAAAGTGGGTGCGTTCCCGGTCCCACTTGGTCATGGCGCGAACGTCGGGGGCAGTGGAGCCGAGGAAGCAACTGCCAAGGTGGTCGTGGACCGGACCCCAGTCCAACTCCTGGGCGACCTGGTGGGCCAGGTAGATGTGCATGGGGAGGTTGGGCATATTAGGGGGTGACCCCTTGAAGGTCTTGAAGGCGGGCTGCGCCGTCCAGAAGCTGGCGGTAGGCCGCGGAACGGTCCTGGAAGAGGTAGCTGACCTGGGAAGCGAAAATATCGACGCCGCCGCAGTTGCGGAGATGGTCCACGGTTTCCATGAGTTGGTCCTTGGGGATGACCAGGCTGACGCTGTACCAGGACTCTTCCTCGACATTGTAAACCCGGGCGACGGTGGGGCCGCGAAGACCGGCCAGTTGAGCGCGGGCGAGGATCATGGCGCTGACCTCTTCCGGGGAACCGCCGCGGACGTTGGCCGTCACCCGATAGAAAGGGTCGGCCTGGAGGTGGGCTTCAATGAGCTCTATGAAGTGCCGGGCCAGGCGCAGGCGCGCGGGAGAGGCGGAGAGGGCGGTGAGGTTGCCAATAACGCAGGCCTGGGAGGACAAGACGGTACCGCCATCGAGGGTCTTGAGACGGTTTTCACGGAGGGTGGTACCGGTGGCGGTAATGTCGGCGATGAGGTCGGCGTAACCGGCGGTCGGGGCGGCTTCCAGGGCCCCACTGGCGGCGACCACGGTGAAGTAGTTAATACCCCGATCGAAAAGGTGTTGACGGAGAAGGCGGGGATATTTGGAGGCGATGCGGAGCTGGGCGCCCTTCTCGTGGAACTCCAGTGCCAGGTCGGCCAAGTCGTCGACAGAAGTAACGTCGAGCCAGGCGTCGGGTACGGCCAAGACGAACTCGCAGCGTCCGTAGCCCAAGTCTTCGATGAGGGGAACGACGTCTTGGTCGTTACTGCGGTATTCCAAGAGGCGGTCCAAGCCGGTGATACCCATTTCGGCGCTGCCTTCCTGGAGCTTGTTAGTGATGTCGGCGGTCCGTTGGAAGAGGACGTCGATTCCGGGTAGAGCTGGGACGTAGGCGGTATAGCGGCGGGCGCTGGGACGGCGGACGGAAAGTCCGCAGTCCTTAAGGAAAGAGAGGGTGTCTTCGTAAAGCTCGCCATCGCTGGGTATGACCAAGCGGAGGGTGGAGTTTTTGTTGTTGTTGTCGTTCATTGACAGCCTGATAACCGGGGTTGGCGGCTGAGGTAATCGTACCTTGTCGCAGTTGAGACGGCAAGGGCGGGAGGAAGAAAATCAGGACGATTGCGAAGTGATGCAATTCTGAGGGAAAGGGACGCTTGCCAGGCCAGGTGTACCCTGGATTCTCGCCTGCGCGGGAATGACGATAGGTGGTAGTAGGGACTTTGCAATTGTCCTGGGAAGAAAATCGGCAGGGTTTGCGGTGGGGATTGGCGGTGCGGCACGCTTCGCCATGAAGGGTATTAGCGGACGGGGGTGGAGGTCTGAGAGCCGTCGGGGTTTACGGTCACGACAGATTGGCAGCCGAGAGAGGCAGCGTAGGCGGGGAGGTCGACGGGAGGCAGGCCGCTGACTTCCAGGTGGACCTTATTTCCCGCTTCGCGGAGCCGCTGGGCCGTTTGGAGGGCGGCGGGATTGGCTTCGGGGGACACTGGGGCGACGAGGATGGATTGAGACGGCGGGGGGGCAGGGGCAGTCTTGGAGGAACCTGGGGCGGCTAAAGGGGTGAGGGTGTCCAGGTTGTAAGCGAACCCGAGGGCGGGGACGGGGACAGGGCTGCCCAAGGCCAGGGCCAGGGGGTCGTAACGGCCGCCGCCGCCAAGGGGATTTGGAAATTGGGGGTGGTTTACCTGGAAGATGATGCCGTTGTAGTAGGCGATGCCACGGGCGAGCCCGAAATCGACCTGGATGTTGTCACCCAGGGCGTCCTGCTGCTGGAGGGTGGTTATAAGTTCTGACAGGCGGTCCAGGGGGACGGTATCGGCGTCGGCGCTTTGGAGCACCCGGCGGGCCTCGTGGCAGGCGGCTACGGGGCTCCCCTGGATTTGGGCCAAATCACCAACCAGGGAGAAGGCGTGGTCCAAGCGGGCCTGGTCGTCGCTGCCGCGGAGTTTTCGCAAGAGGCGGTCGAGGACTTCGTCGGGATGGCGTTGGCCCAACTCAGGGGAATCACCGTGACGCCAGTGGAGGAACCCTCGGAGGACCCGGCGGGCCTGGTCGTCGTCGAGGCCTATGATCGCCGGGGCGAGGTCGTGGTTTTCCGGGCCTTGGCCGCTGAGATGGAAGTATTGGGCTTCGGCAAGGAGGGCTTGGGGGTTGGCGGAACCGGAGCGGAGGCGGGGGATTTGGGCGGCGACGAAGGACTTGGCGCGGTCGGAGATTTGGAGGGTATTAAGGAGACTTTGGAGAACCTGGAGCCCGGCGACCTGGAATGTCGCGTCCTGGACGCCCAAATCCTGGAGCACCTGGGCCGCGACGGTAATTAGTTCGGCATCGGAGAGGACGGAAGTGGAACCGATGAGTTCCGCGCCGATTTGGGAGAACTGGCCGGAGCTATTGGGGTCGGGGCCGCCGTAACGGAAGACGGGGCCCGCGTAGCACCAGCGGGCCGGTAGGGGCCTTGCGGCGGGGGCCTGGAGGTGTTGGACCATGATGGGGGCGGTAAACTCAGGCCGGAGGCTGACGGACTGGCCGGCAGGGTCGAGGAAGGAGAACATTTGCGAGGCGAGTTCGCCGCCGGACTTGCGTAGGAAGAGGTCGGTGGGTTGGAGGACAGGGACGTCGATGTAGCCGTAGCCGAAAGAGGCGAAGAGGGAAAGGAGATGGTCTTGGATACGGCGTTGGGACTCCCAGTTCTCGGGGAGGTTGGCAGTAGGGGTTGGGAGACGGTTGGGAGAGGTCATCAGCGTTGGGTATTGTACCGCAGGAACAAAAAATGGGGCAAGGAATTTTCAAAAGACGGGCGGAGAGGGGAGGAAGTACCGGGGTATGGGCAGGGGGTTTAGACTCCTCGCTACGCTCGGGGTGACAAAGGGGAGTCGGAGTGACCCTTCGGGGGGGCTCAGAGCGACCCTTGGACTGACTCGGGGCGAACGGAGGGGGTTGGGGGATAATGAGAACGCCCTGGGTTGGAGGCGGGTTTTCTTGACAGTGGGTGGGGGCGTGGGTATTATCGGGCCGGTCTTTGGAGGAGGGTGGTTGCAGCGGTCGGCCACCGACGGGTCACATCGGGCGATGGCCCGAGGGGTTAGAATGGACGGGAGGGAGGGTTATGCCTAGCAATTTGGTTTCTTTGGCGCTGCGACGGGGGCTTTATACCCGGGTGGTAGGGCGGCGCATTCTCTACTTCCGCGAGTTGGAATCGACCATGGACCAAGCGGCCAAGGAAGCAGGAAATGGGGCGCAAGAGGGTACGGTGGTGGTGGCGGAGACCCAGAGTTCCAGCCGGGGGCGGCAGGGACGGGCTTGGGTATCCAGGCCGGGGAATCTGTACTGTTCGGTGTTGTTGTATCCGACCCTAGACGCGCTGCAATTCTTGAGCAGTTTGGCCGGGGTAGCCGTCGCTCGGGCGATACGGCGGGTAACGGGATTGCAGCCGCGGTTGAAATGGCCCAACGACGTTTTATTGGACGGCAGGAAAGCGGCGGGGATATTGGTGGAGAGCGCGGTGGAGGGGCAAGAAGTGAAGCACGCGGTGGTGGGAGTGGGGGTTAACGTTGATCTGGACTTGGCAGAGTTGGAGGGGTTGCCGGTGGCGGCGACCAGCTTGAGGGAGGCCACGGGCGGGGAAGTGGCGCGGGACGAGCTCCTGGTGAGGCTGTTGGAGGAGTTGGACGGGTTGTACCGGGGGCTGATGAGCGGCCAGACACCGATGGGGGAATGGAAGGGCTTGTTGGATACCCTGGGGCGCGAGGTAGCTGTGGCGTCGGGCCAGGAACGCTATGAAGGATTGGCGGTAGGTGTGGACAGCACGGGGAATTTGCGGGTGAAGTTGCAGGACGGGAAGATTCTCACTTTGAGCGCGGAAGAGGTTACGGTGTTGGGGGTTGGTCCTTTGACGGGGGCGGTCTAACTGGTGTAGGGCGTGGGGTGGTGTTGCGGTTTCTTGGCGATTAACGGAATAGAAAACAGGGGCTTTGAAAATGCTGGAACGGCTTAGTTTAGACGGGAAAGTGGTGGTGATTACCGGCGGCGGGACAGGCTTGGGGTTGGCTATGGTACGGGCCTTGGCCCGGGCTGGGGCGAACCTGGTCATCGCCGGACGCCGATTGGGGCCCATTGAGGATGCGGCGGCGGAAGTGGAGGGATTGGGCCGGGATGCCTTGGCGTTGTCCACCGACGTCAGCGATTCGGGGCAGGTGGACCATTTGATCCAAGCGACCCTGGAAAGGTTTGGACAAATTGACGTATTGATTAACAACGCGGCGCTGGTGTCGGAGAATGTCAGGAAGCCCATTTGGGAGATTACGGACGGGGAGTGGCAGGGGGCAATGGACGTTAACCTTAACGGGGCGTTCTACTGCGCGCGGGCGGCGGCCAAGCCGATGGCGGACCGGGGGCAGGGAAAGATTGTCAACGTCGCGTCGGGGTTTGGGTTGCGGGGGGGCCGGGACATTTACATGTACTGTTGCAGCAAGGGGGCGATCATCCAACTGACGCGGGTGTTGTCCTTCAGCTTGGCGCGGCATGGGATAACGGCGAACACGATAGCGCCGGGGTTCATTCCGACGCGCAGCACCAACGTGGACATGAGGAACACGCTGCCGGCGTCGGGAGACTTTTTGCCGGTGGGGAAACTGGGAGTGCCCGAGGATTTAGGACTGGTCGCGGTGTTCCTGGCGTCGGAGGCGTCGGACTACATGACCGGAGAGATGATTATCGTGGACGGCGGAGGGTTGGCCGGGGGAATTTCGCCCACCGGCCACGCGCCGTTGGCGGAGTTGGAAGCCTAGATTCCGCGCCTGGAGCGCGTCAAGGTTTAGAGAGTAGGAGATTTTAGATGCCCGTATTGCCGGAGTTCAGTTTGTCGGGGAGAGTTGCGGTGTTTGCCACGGCCGGGGGTGATGAAGGGCCGTTGTTGGCGTCGGCGTTGGCCGAAGGGGGGGCTACGGTGTTTGTGGTGGCCCGAACGCAGCAATTATTGGACGGTGTAATGGCGGCGCTGGGGGATGGCGGGCACGGCGGGGTGGCATCGGCTTTGGAGTCGGCTGCTGAGGTGGAGCGGGTGATGGGGGAGTTGGAGGCGTCGCATGGGGGAGCGCACATATTGGTGAACGATCCGCGGAGCTTCTTTGCCAAGCCCTTAGCGGAAATCACCTGGGAGGAGTGGGAGGAAGTGCAAGCCCGCAACCTTAGAAGCGCATTTATGTTATGTCAGGCCGTCGGGAAGAGGATGGTGGAGCGGGGATACGGGCGAATCGTTAACGTGGTGTCGGTGATGGCGGAGCGGGGGGTGATTAACTGCTCGGCGTATGCGGCTACGCAAGCCGGGTTGTTGTCGTTGACGCGGACGATGGCGGTGGAGTGGGGGAAGGCCAACGTTCGGGCCAACGCCCTGGGGATTGGATGGACGTTGGGGGAGGATATTCCGGTGGAAGAGCAGCAAGAGGAGCTATTGGTGCGGTATACCCCGCTTCGGCGGAAAGGGCATCCTCGGGATATTGGGGGGTTGTTGGTGTATTTGTGTTCGGAAGCCTGCGATTATGAGACGGGGCAGGCGGTTTACGTGGATGGGGGGTTGAACGCGCACCCGTAGGGGTTACGGTAGTGTTACGACGAGGGGATAGGTGGGGTCAGCGATTGGGTAGGGGCGAGGGGAAGACGGATTTAAGGTTGGATTGGGCGGATTGGAAGTCGGTTTCGGTTAGGGAACCGAGTTGCCGGAGGACCAAGGAAGCGTTGATGGTGGCGAAGCGGGCGCGGACGATGGCGGGGCGGGGCAGATTGGCGGCTTTCCAGTCCTGAATGGGGGTATCTCCGGGGCGGGGGTTGGAGGATGTCCGGCTGGTAATTTGGGCGATGGTGAGTTGGCCGGTTTCTTCGTTATGTTGGAGGGAGCTGGTAACAAGGGCTGGGCGCTTGCGGCCGCCGGCGCGTTCGTTGAAGGGGAAGGGTACCAGGACGACGTCGCCGGGGTTATAGGCGGTCATAGACGGAGTCTTCTTCGCTCATCCAGTCGTCGCCCATGGTGGACTCGGAGAGAGAGGAGTAGGTGGCGGCGGAGGCCAGTTGGCCCAACTGGAGGTCGCGGATGGCCCGGTCGGTGACGCGGTAGAAGGTGCGTCCGTCGGCGGAGTGCCAGAGGTCCAGGTATTCGGAGGCGACCTGGGCGCCGATCCAGGTGTGGTTGATGTCGCGCTGGTTGAGGAGTTCAAAGAGGCGGCGCTGTTCCAGGGCGCCGGCGACGTGGACCTGTTCCAAAAGTTCGCTGCGGGCGTCCTGGGGGCGCATTTCGGGGAGTTGGACTTCCATTTCGCGCAGGTGGTTTTCCAGCCGCCGGAGGGTGCGTTGGATGGAGCGGATGTAGCGTTGGCCCTGGCCGCCGGTCATTTACCAGCCGTGCTCCAGCTTGTCTTGGAGGACCGAGGGAAGGTGGGAGATGGGGATGCGGTCCTGGCGCATGGTGTCGCGGTCGCGGACGGTGACCTGGAGGTCGTCGAGGGTATCGAAGTCGACGGTGACGCAGTAGGGGGTGCCGATTTCATCCTGGCGGCGGTAGCGGCGGCCGATGCTCTGGGCGTCGTCGTACTGGGCGTTGAAGGTACGTCGGAGCAGGTCGTAGACCTGCCTGGCGGTGGGGGTCAGTCGGGCGTTGCGGGAGAGGGGCAGCACGGCGACAGTGACCGGGGCGAGGCGGCGATGGAGGCGGAGAACGGTGCGGGTAGCGTTGCCGTCGGGTTCCTCGTCGTAGGAATCGAGCCAGAACGCGAGGGTAGCGCGGTCGACGCCGCCGGAGGGTTCGATAACGTAGGGCAGGTAGCGTTCCCGGGACTCGTCGTCGAAGTAGGAGAGGTCTTCGCCGGAAGACTCGGCGTGGCGGGTCAGGTCGAAGTCGGTGCGGTCGGCGATGCCTTCCAGTTCGCCCCAGCCCCAGGGGAAGCGGTACTCGATGTCGTAGGTATCTTTGGCGTAGTGGGCCAGTTCGTCGCCAGCGTGTCGGCGGAGGCGGAGGTTGTCGGAGCGGATACCCAGATTGACGTACCAGTCGAAGCGGGCCTGGACCCAGCGGTCGAGCCATTCTTCGTCGGTGCCGGGTTGGACGAAGAATTCGACCTCCATCTGTTCGAACTCCCTGGTGCGGAAGGTGAAATTGCCGGGGGTAATTTCGTTGCGGAAGGCCTTGCCGATCTGGGCAATGCCGAAGGGGATCTTCTTGCGGGAGGCGTTCAGGACGTTGGGGAAGTTCACGAAGATACCCTGGGCGGTCTCTGGGCGGAGGAAGACCTCGTGGCTGGTGTCTTCGACCGGGCCCATGAAGGTGCGAAACATGAGGTTGAAGCGGCGGGGATCGGTGAACTGGCCGCCACATTCGGGGCAGGTTTCGGACTCGAGCTGGTCGGCGCGGAAACGCCGGTGGCAGGAGCGGCATTCGACCAGGGGGTCGGTGAAATTCTCGATGTGGCCGCTGGCCTCCCAGATTTTGGGGTGCATAAGGATTGCGGAATCGAGGCCGACCACATCGTCACGGTCACGGACGACGGCGCGCCACCAGGCCTCTTTGACGTTGCGCTTAAGCTCGACTCCCAGGGGGCCGTAGTCGTAGGTAGAGGCGAGGCCGCCGTAGATTTCGCTGCTTTGGAAGATGAAGCCGCGACGCTTGGAGAGGGATTGGATTTTGTCCATGTCGGCGAAGGGCAGAGCGCGGGTCAAGAGGGGCCTCCTGGGGGGTTGGGTGGATGATGGGTAAGGTTACCAATTGTTGGGGGGGATGTAAACATTGGTGCTGCTGGGCCAGGACGATTGCAAAGTGATGAAATTCTGAGGAAAAGGGACACTTGCCGGCCCCGGTCGAACCTGGATTCCCGCCTGCGCGGGAATGACGTCAGGTGTTCTTGCTGACTTTGCAATCGTCCTGGTTGTTGGGCGGGCCGGAGCTAGGAGCGGGAAGCCGGGGGTTAGAGGGCGCCGGTTTCTTCGCGGATGGCATCGGCCAGGTAGTCGGCGCGGAGGTCGTCGAGTTTGAGATAGCGGGCGCCCATGGAGTCGGCCAAGGGTTGGGCCAGGCCGAGCTTGATGAAATCCAGCTCGGTGTCGACCACGACGGAGGAAAAGTGTTTGTCCTGGAAGAGGGAGGCCATGCCCTGGGCTTCCTGGGATGCCAGGGATGAGGAGGAAACGCCGTCAAGTCCGACGTTGGCGCGGCCGTCGGAAAGGAGGACCACCAAAGGCAGCACGTTGCGGTCTTTGAGGAACTCGGTTTCCAGGACTTCCAGGGCCAAGGAGAGGCCACGGGAGAGGGGGGTGCGGCCCCCGGTGGGCATATCCTGGAGGTACAGTTGGGCCAGGTCGACGCTGTTGGTGGGGGGGAGGAGCAGGTCGGCCGCGGTGCCCCGGAAGGAGATGAGGGCGACGCGGTCGCGGCGTTGGTAGGCGTCGAGAAGGAGGGACAAGACGGCGCCTTTTACCGCTACCATGCGGCGTTGGGCTCCCATGGAGCCGCTGGCGTCGACGACGAAGAGGATGAGGCTGCCGGTGCGGGTCTCGCGGACTTTCTGTCTGAGGTCCCAGGGTTCGATTAAAAGCCGGTCAGAAGATCCAGAGGACGCACTATCAGGAGAGTCAGCGGCGGCGGCGCGGCGGCGGCGCTGGTGGGGAGCGGCGGAACGGAGGGTGGCGTCGAGGGCGAGGTCGGACACCGGGCCAGAGGGTACTGCGGACCGGACGTAATGGCCCACGGAGGAATCGCTGACGGTGGTGGCGCGGCGGCCGGAGCTTTGGCGGGCGCGTCGGTCGGCGGGCTGGAGTTGGAGAGCTTGAACGGAAAAGGGGTCGCCGGTCTCGAACCATTGGTCCTGGGGAGCGGAGTCTTCGCCCGGTTCCGGGTTGGGTGGTCCCTGGTTGTCTAAATCAGAGGGGTCGTTGTCGGAATCGTTGGCATCTTGGGGTCCGGACTCGTCGTGGGGTTCGCGCTGGCGCTGGTGGTCGTCGATCATGGTGTCCAACTGCTCGGTGACCAGGTGGGGCTGCTGGAAGGGCAGCCGCCGTTGGCGGTGGAGCAGGGCCATCAGAGCGGCTTCGCGAACGTCTTCGACGTTGACCTCGGTACGGCCTTCGTAGGCGGCGATGGTGCTGGCGGTCTTGTACATGACGATGTCGCCGCGGAGGCCGTCGACCTGGTACTCGGCGCAGATGTCGGTAATGAGGTCGAGGATGTCGTCGGGCACGATGACCTGGGGGAGAAGGGCGCGGCTGCGTAGGAGGCGTTCGCGTTCCTCAGCTTCGGCGTCGTCCCATTGGGAAATGAAGGAATGGGGTTCGGCCTCGAAGGCGATGCGGCGGCGGACGACCTCGCGGCGGTCAGGGGGTTCCAGGGCGCCGTCGACTTCAACGGCCAGCCCGAAACGGTCCAGGAGTTGAGGGCGCAGGTCGCCTTCCTCGGGGTTCATGGTGCCGACTAGGATGAACTCGGCGGCGTGGCTGACGGAGATGCCCTCGCGTTCAACGTAGTTGCGGCCCATGGCGGCGGCGTCGAGGAGGACGTCAACCAGGTGGTCGTTGAGGAGGTTGACCTCGTCGATATAGAGGATTCCCCGGTGGGCGGCGGCGATCAGGCCGGGCTCAAAACTCTTGGCGCCGGTTTTAATGGCGGACTCGATGTCCAGGGAACCGACCAAGCGGTCTTCGGTGGCGCCGACGGGAAGATCAACGATGCGGACCTGATGGTCGGCGGCCTGGGCTACAGCGGCCTGAGTATCGCAGTACTGGCAGAGGCCTTGGCGGAGATCCGGTGGGCAGCTATAGGGACAACCCTGGACCACGGAAACCTGGGGAAGCAGGGCGGCCAGGGAGCGGACGGCGGTGGACTTGGCGGTGCCTTTCTTACCTCGGATAAGGACGCCGCCGATTTTGGGATTGATGGTATTCAGCAGGAGGGCGCGTTTCATGGGCTCCTGACCGACGATGGCGGTGAAGGGGAACCAGGGTTCCCTTTGGGGTTCAGGTTGCACCAAGTCGATTTACCCGGAGACCAGAGTTGCGGATTTGGTTGGGTCGAAGGCCTTGATGCCGCGCTGGTTGTAGCTGATGTAGCCAGCGACGGCCAGGGCGATGCCGACCCAGAGAAGCAGGTGGGCTATGAGGGAGAAGGTGCGGAACAGGACCACCAGCGATTGAGGGATCCACTCAGGGATGGAGTCGGGGTTGCCGGGGATTAGGACGAAGGCCAGCACCACCACCAACCCGTAGACAAAAGCGGCGGCGGTGTA
Source organism: Dehalococcoidia bacterium (assembly GCA_965205495.1). Classification (GTDB taxonomy): domain Bacteria; phylum Chloroflexota; class Dehalococcoidia; order Lucifugimonadales; family UBA3495; genus CATOSK01. Next base: position 1,378,499 of record CBDBHA010000002.1, on the reverse strand, counting down.
ACTGAGGAAACGCACGGGGCCATCGGAGCCGGACTGGTGGATGGCTTTAACGGCCAGGGTCCCGCCGACGACGGCCAGCAGGGAAATGGCGACGAAGAGAAACTGGAAACCCTGGCGGGCCAAGAGGGACGAACCTTCGCCAACGCCGGGGGGGTTGAGAGGGTACTTAACCTGAGTGAGCAGGGAAACGGACAGGAACCCCAAACCGGCGGCGATGGTGGCCCAGGCCCAGATATTCCAACCAGGGGCGGCGAGGCGGACCAGGTGGCAAAGGCCGGTAAAAACGGCGCCGAAGATGATCCCCAGGACAGCGAGCCCGGTTACCAGGCCGATGCGCTGTACACCGAGGCCAATGACGATGCCCCTTTCCGCTTCTTCGGCGCCCGAGGCAGCGGCCGCTTCTTCCAAGGAGATGGCCCACTCCATAACGGGGACGTTAAAAACGTTAAGGAAGCCGCCGACTAAGAGGCCGATGATGGCGCCCATTACGACGGCGACCGGGAGTACGCTTCTCATAATTCGGCCTCTAAATTCAGTGAACCTTTTGAAGGCGAGACGAATCGGCTGCCTGTAACGACCGCAGAATGATCCTGCGGGTGCAATTGGGGGAAAGGGGCAGAGGACTGCCCCTTACAAACTGACTAGGGTAGAGCCTGCCTGATGGCCTAGTGGCACATGAAGGCGACGTGGCGGGCGTGGTGGAAGACCTCATGGACCGCGCCCAAGACGGCCGGGGAACCAATGGCCGCACCGTGGACCGAGCCGTCGACGAAACCGACGAAGTAGAGGACGACCGCGCCGAGGGCGAACCAGGGAGCCCAGGCGGGGGTTTCGCGGGACCGGAGAGCGTTAACCAAAATCGATGCCATAATCTTCTCCTCTTGGATTCCAATCTAGCTGATTTTACAGTAAATGAAGGCAACCGGCTAGTGTTTTTTGATATCACCTCTCTCTTGCCTGCGCCGGAAGACCGTTTCCGGTGCAGCGGCGTCGTTTAAAATTTTGGTAAATTGGTCGTCGATTGAGCGCGGCGGCGTTGAACCCGGTTAGGACCAAGGGGTTCAAGGGCCGGGAAGTCAATAAGTTTCAAGTTTGAGCACGGGTTAGCGTTCGACAAAGACGATACCCTCCCGGCCAACGAAGCGGTCACGCATTTCCTCGAAGGCCTGGAGCTTTTCGGGTTGGAAGTCGGTGCGCTTTTCGTCTTCGTCGAGCTGGGGATTGGGGAAATAACAGCGGACGAGGGTATCCTCCCAACCCTGGGAGAAACGCACGTAGTAGGACTTCATATTGCCGTGGCTATTGGCGACGACGAATTGTACGCCGTCGACATCCTCCATTTTGAGGTGGAAGTGCCAGTTATCGGCTTCGATGGTGGCCCAGCCGTTATGGACCTCGGGCTTCTTGATGCCGTGGGCATGGTTTTCGCTGACCACCTGGCCGGCGCCGACCACCCACATCATCTCTTCGTTGGAGGCCAGTTCCTCGAGCAGTTCCAAGGTTATTTCCATTGCGGGGCTCCTTTGGGAAGAAAGTAGGCTTTGGCAATCATTACGGGCGGCCTTCCTGGCGGGCTTCCAGGTCGGCTTCCAGGTCCAGATAGAGTTCTTTAAGCTGGTCCAGCATATCGGGCGGCGGGTCTTCCCAGAGGCCGCGCTCGATGGCTTCGAGGAGGCGTTCGACGATACTGCGCAGGGCCCAGGGGTTGCTCTGGCGGAAGAACTCCTGCATATCCGGGTTCAGGACGTACTCTTCGGTAACGTCCTTGTACATCCAGTCGTCGATAACCTGGGCGGTGGCGTCGTAGCCGAACATATAGTCGACGGTGGCGGAAAGCTCGAAGGCGCCCTTATACCCGTGGCGTTTCATGGACTCGATCCACTTGGGGTTGACAACCCGGCTGCGGAAGACCCGGCGGGCTTCATCCTGGAGGTCGCGGACCCGGGACCGGGAGGGGTCGGAGCTATCGCCGAAGAACTGTCGGGGGTTGCGGCCGGAAAGGGCCCGAACGGTGGCAATCATGCCGCCGTGGTACTGCATGTAGTCATCGCTGTCGAAGACGTCGTGTTCGCGGTTATCCTGGTTCTTGGCGGCGATGACGATTTGGCTAAAGCGGAGGCGGAATTGGTCGCGGGCGTTGACGCCGAAGTCCTGCTGGGTATAGGCGTAGCCGCCCCAGGCGGTATAGACCTCGGCCAGGTCGTGGACCGTCTCCCAGTTGCGCTCGTCGAGGACGGGGAGGATTCCTGCTCCGTATGAGCCCGGCTTGGAACCGAAGATTCGGTAGAGGGAACCGGCGCCCGGAGTGGCTCCGGGTTCCGGGGCCGGGGTTTCGGTGGCGTCGCGTTCACGGTCTTCCAGGAGGTGTTTGCGGACGTAGTTGTCGCTGGGGGACTCGTCCAGGTTGGCGACAGTTTCGATGGCCTGGTCGAGGAGGTAGATCAGGTTGGGGAAAGCGTCGCGGAAGAAACCGGAGATACGGACGGTGACATCGATGCGAGGGCGCCCCAACTCGGCGGAGGGGATGATTTCCACGCCGGTGACCCGGCGGCTTTCCTGCTGCCAGATGGGGCGGACGCCGAGGAGGTAGAGAATCTGGGCGATGTCGTCGCCGTGGGTACGCATGGCGGAGGTCCCCCAAACGACGATGCCGACCATTTCTGGGTGGGCGCCCTCTTCGTCCAGATACTTGTCCAGGAGGGCGTCGCCCAGGGCCTTGCCGACTTCCCAGGCGGCGGGGGAAGGAAGGGTCTTGGGGTCCACGGAGTAGAAATTACGGCCGGTGGGGAGGACGTTGGCCATGCCCCGGGTGGGGGCTCCGCTGGGTCCGGGGGGAACGAACCGCCCATCAAGGCCCCGGAGGAGGTTATCGATTTCGTCGGTAGTGCGCATCAAGGCGGGAAAGATGTACTCGGTGGCGTAGGTCAGGACGCGTTCGGTCTGGGGGTCGGGCCGGCCGAGGACGGTTTCAACGACGGACGGGACTTTATCACCCGGAAAGCCCTGCTCTTGGAGGTGGGTGAGGCAACGGCGGCAGAGGGTTTCCAGGCGTTCCAGGATATCCCCGACGCTGCGGACCGGGGTGTCGGGGTCCAGGGCGCGGAGGGTTTCGGGGATCTGAACGGGGGGCAATCCCCCCTGACCGTCGACTGGCTGGGCCGGGTCGTCCATGAGCTGGGAGTAGTCCAGGCCAAGGGCTTCGGCGATGGAGCGGCGGAGGGAGGGGATGCTGCCGACGTCGAGACGGGTAAGGGCGGACATGAGGCCGACCAGATGCTCCTCGCTGGGGGGTTCGCCCAGGGTATGGAGGCCGTCCTTAATCTGGGCGTCCTTGATTTCGCAGAGGTAACCGTCGATATCCAGCAAAAAACCGCCGAAATCGTCGGGTTGGGCGTCGACACCGAGGTCGCGATGGAGTTCCGCCTGTTGGACCATGTCCCAGATTTGGGACTCCAGCATAGGGAGCTTGCCTGGGTCTAGGGTTTGGCACTGGTAGTGCTCGTCCATGAGTTGCTCCAGCTTGGCGATGTCGCCGTAGCTGTCGGCGGTGGTCATGGGTGGGATGAGATGGTCGATGATGGCGGCGTGGGTACGGCGCTTGGCTTGGGTACCCTCGCCGGGGTTGTTGATTATGAAGGGGTAGAAGAGAGGTAGGTCCTGAAGGGCGACTTCCGGATAGCAGGCTTCGGAGAGGCCGATACCCTTGCCGGGCAGCCATTCCAGGGTGCCGTGCTTCCCGATGTGGATCATGGCGTCGGCCTGGAACACGTCGCGAATCCAGCGGTAGTAGGCGATGTAGTGGTGAGTCGGAGTCAGGTCGGGGCTATGGTAGATGGAGATGGGGTGTTCTCCAAAGCCGCGAGGGGGTTGGAGGCCCACGAAGACATTGCCCATTTGGAGGCCGGCGATGGCCAAGTCGTTTTGGGTACGGTAGACCTGGCCCGGGGGGTCGCCCCAAGAGTCGAGAAGCTCCTGCTGGACCGACGCGGGAAAGTCCTGGAACCAGGAGTTGTACTGCCGAGATGTTACGTGGCCGACGGCCAGACGGAGCTGCTCCTCGGTGAGGGAGTCGCGGTCATTGGAGCAGCGTTCGATGATGCGGTGGACCAGCTCGTCGCCGTCGGGAGGGATATCTTCAACGTGGTAACCGGCGCGTTGGAGGGCGTTCAGGAGGTTGATCACCGAGGCCGGGGTATCCAGGCCCACGGCGTTCCCGATACGGGCGTCCTTGGTGGGGTAGTTGGACATGATGATGGCGACGCGCTTATCGGCGTTGGTCTTGCGGCGGAGGTTGGACCATTTGGCGGCGAGGCGGGCCAGGAGGTCGATGCGGTCGGGCCGGGCCTCGTAGCGTTGGAGGCGGTTGGAAACCAGGGAGCCGTTGTTGGGGGAGGCGGTCTCCTGCTTAAAGGAAATGGGAACGGAAATGATACGGCCGTCGAACTCGGGGAGGGCGACGTTCATCGCGGTGTCGATGGGGCCGAGACCCAGGGAGCTTTCCTGCCACTCCTCCTGGGAGCTGGTACTGACGATGCCTTGGATGACCGGGACGTCGAGGCGGTCGAGGAGTTCCACGGACCAACCGGAGGCGATAGTCGGGCCGTCGCCCTGGGAAATATCGCTCATGGCCAAGCCCATGGTGTTGATGATGCAGTCAACCCGGGGGAGGCCGTCCGCGTCGACCATGAACTCGGTGAGGGTCCGGCTGCGCTCGCCCTCTTCCTCGGGGTTGTGCTTGAGGCTGAAGGAAAAGACCGGCAGGACGTTAATCCGGTGGGTTTCCAGCTTGCGGATGAGGTCGTCGATGAACTGGAGGTTGCCGGACATCCAGTGGGCGCGGTAAAAGAGGAGGCCGACGTTGGGTTGGGCCGGGTCAAAGTGTTGGGAGGTGTAGGAATCGAGGTCTATTCCAGGGGGAAAGTCGGGGTGGTAGATACCCTCCCAGGGTACGGGCTCGGGCGCTTCGTGGCCGTAGGCGCCGCCGAGGTAGGTGTCGGTGAGGAAAAGGAAAAGGTTTTGGAAGTTTTGGACGCCGCCGCGCATCAGGTAGGAGAAGACGGTCTCAAGCTCGGCCACGGGGACGGAACAGGCGGTGACCAGGTCTTCGTCCCATTCCTGGTGGCCGGGGCAGGCAATGAGGGGGATACCCCGGGAGTGGCACTTATCGACCAAGGCGTCGAAGGACTCGGGCATGGAGCGTTTACCACCGAGGAGACGGAGCACCACCACGCCAGCGGACTCGATGGAATCGAGCAGTTCCTGGCGGGATTTTTCGCCCTCGAAAGCGACTGGGTTGTAGGCGACCACTGGCGGGAAATCGGGCAAGGCGAGGGAGGCCACGGCCCGGTCGGCGGTTAGGATGTCGGTATCGGCGGTGGTGACGAAAACGATGCTTTTCGGCGCGACGGTTGGCGGGTTAGTCATGGGCCTGCTCCGGACGGAGGAAGACCAAGATGGAGAGGTCGCTGAACTCCTCGGTGGAGGCGGCGCATTCCTGGAGGGAGGTGCGCCAGGACTTTTCTCCGTCCAGGGTGAGGCGTTGGTAAACAATGACGGGCTGCTGGGGGGAAACCCCGGCGGAAATGAGGTTTTCGGCGATGAGAGCAGGCATCAGGTCGAAGGGACGGGGCAACAGGATGATATGGCGGAGGCCCTGGTTGAGGTGGTTGACCAGTTCATCTAAATCGGAGCCGGTGTCGGCCCGCTTATGTAAAGTTATGAAGAGGGAGTCCTCCATGAAGATGCCGGTACGGGCGCAGGCGAACTGGATGGAGGAGACGCCGGGGATGAGTTCGACTTGACCGGCGCGGCGTTGGACTCGTTCCAGCAGTTCCCGGGCGGAGACGTTCAGGTCACCCCAGGCGCAGACGACGCAGGACTTGCCCTGGCGGACCTGTTCCTGCGCGTAGTCAAGCACCTGTTCCTGGTCCCGGTAGGACATGGGGCAAAGCTCGGCGTTGGCGGCCCAGGGTTCGATGACGTTCAGGACGGTTTTGAAGCCGACGACGAGGTCGGCGTTTTGGATGGCCTGCTGGCCGCGCAAGGTGAGCATGGATGGGTCGCCGGGGCCGACGGCCACGACGGTCATCGCCAGGTTATTGGCGTCAGTCATATCTGGACATTCGATTAAGGCGCAGGATAGACAAAGAAAACCCCCCGAAGCTGGCGGGGGTTTAAAGAAAAGCCGTTCCGGGGTGATAAGTAATCACCCTTGGGAACCCCCGTCTGTTGAGCGCAGAGTAGAGCCCCACTCACCCAGGCTGGTGTCCTGGCTTACGGATCGTCACCGGCTGGCGCGTACCCGTTCCAAAGGTGGTGGAACAGGGACATGGATGCCAGCGGGCTCCCCGTTTACAGTGGCGCAACCGCAGCGGAATTTCACCGCTTTGTCCGATTAAACCCTAAAGGTGCCTGGAGTGTGTTGCCGATTGTTAAGGTGGTGGATACCGCAGGTAATTTAAACCGGTGGGCGTTGGATGTCAAGGAGACTTTATGAGCGGTAAGTGTTCAGAATCAAGGAGTCATCCTGATTTAAACCGTCATTCCGGCCTCGAGCCGGAATCCAGGACCTTGGGTTGGGCTAACTCCTTCATTCTGAACAGTTACTAAACTAAAGCCAAGGTGAAATGCGCAGATGGTGGGGGGGGGGCAAACGATGGAGCCGGGGCATTCTCCAGGTACGGATGAGAGGGATTCCCCCGCGCAACCCAGTTGATCATCATCACCACTTAAATGTACATCCCACCTTGGCTTTAGTTTAGGAGTGGGGCAGGGTCTTTTCATTGTCATTGTGGGGAGTTTGCGACGAAGAATCCAGGGGCAAGACGGCTGGCGGCGATGGATTTTAGATTCCTCCCTGCGGTCGGAATGACAGGTGGGGGGGTTGGGGTGACCCGTTCGACAAGCTCAGGGCGAACCTTCGACGCGGCTCAGGGTGAAGGGGAGGTTGGAATGGCATTTTTGGAGAATGAAACGGCCCTGGGGCGTGGGGTTGGGGAAGGGATACAGGACGATTGCAAAGTGATGTATTAGTGATGTAATTCTGAGGGAAAGGGACGCTTGCCGGGCCACGTGCACCCTGGATTCCCGCCTACGCGGGAAAGACGGTAGGTGTTCGTAGGGACTTTGCAATTGCCCTGGAAGGGATAGGCGGGGGTTTGACAGGCGGGGGGCGGGGTACGTAGTTTGGGGAGAGTTTTTGCGAGGAGTGGTGAAATGGCGCTGGGTTGGGGGATTATCAGCACGGGCCAGCATCCAGACGTTAAGGTTGCGCCGGCGATTAAGGCGGCAGAGGGGTCGGAGTTGGTGGCGGTTTACAGCCGGGACCGGAGGAGGGCGGAACAGTTCGCGGAAAAGCATGGGGCGAGTGCAGCTTACGACTCGTTGGAAGACATGCTCAAGGACCCGATGGTGGACGCGGTTTTTGTATGCTCGCCCAACGCCTTGCACGCGGGACATACGTTGGCGTCGGCAGCGGCGGGGAAGCATGTGTTGTCGGAGAAACCGATGGCGACGACGCTGGACGACGCGGCGGAGATGGTGCGGGGTTGCCGCCGGGCCGGGGTGAAGTTGGGGGTGGGGTTTCACCTGCGGCAGCACCCGGGGCATATATTGGCCCGGCAGCATATCGAGCGGGGAGGTTTGGGGAATTTGACCTTGGCCCAGGGGCAGTGGGGGTTTGGGGCGCGGGGGCAGGGGCCGCCGCCGCCCCGGGAAGGGCTCAGGCATTGGTGGGACCAACCGGAGTTAATCGGCGGCGCGTCGACGATGATGGGAACCGGAGTACATGCGGTAGACCTGCTGCGGTACTTGTTGGGGCAGGAGGTGGTGGAAGTGGCGGCCTTGACCACCGGGCAGACGGCGGACCGGCCCTTGGAGCAACTGGCGGCCATGTGCCTGCGTTTTGACGGGGAAGTGATTGGAACGATTTGCTGCGGGCGGGTGCTTCCGGACTCGCGGAACGACTTCGCGGTTTACGGGAGCGACGGCCGAATCACCAGCCGGGGGACCTTATGGGAGGCGCAACAGGGGAGGGTTGAAATTGTCAGTGAGACTTGGAACGAAGAGCGGGAGTTCCCCGATTACTTCCTGGGGAATTTTGTCGCGGAGATCGAGGATTTCCAAGCGGCCATCGAGGAGGACCGAGAGCCTGGAGCCAGCGGAATCGATGGGCTTCGGGTGGTGGAGGTTACCCTGGCGATGATTGAGTCGGCGCAGACGGGGAGGACGGTCCGGGTTGAAGCAGTGGTGGTTTAGGGGGCCCGGCGGGTCCATTTGAAAGCGGGGCATTATGCCGGTTGATTACGAAGGGGTTTAATGTCCCAGCCAGTTGCAGAGGGGTTTGGCCAGGGTGACGGTGCGGGTGTTGGGGTGGCGGGTTATGGTCCCGGTGGCTTGGAGGGAATGGAGGATGGCGGCGGCTAGGGAGCCGGCCAAGTGGTTACCGCGTTCGGTCCAGTCGACGCAACCGTAGGCGAAGCGGCGGTTGGTTTTGCGGAGGGTGGTCAGGTTGAGGCCGCGTTGGGTTAGTTCGTCTTCGCCCAGCAAGGTTGGTTGGAACAGTTGGCGGTTTTTTTGGCATTCGGTGGGTTCCAGCCAGCCAAGGGTTAGCAGTTGGTCCATCAACTGGACGCCGGTGACACCGGCGAGGTGGTCGTAGCAGGTGCGGGCCTGGCGTAGGGGGGAGTTTTCTCGGACTTGGCGGGCGGCGTGGGGGCTGGGCGGGGAATTGAGGACGTGACGGGGCATTGGTCAGCCGCCGCCGATAGCGGGGAGGAAGTGGACTTCGCTGGTTTCGGAGACTCGTTCCAGGAGGCCCAACTGGCTGGCTTCGCCGTCGACGATTACGGCCAGGCCGGGCATGATGTCGTCCTCTTCGTCGTCGTAGAGGAGGGCCTTGAGGCCGGGGAATTGTTGGTCGAGGTTATTTACCAGTTGACGAACAGTAGCGCCGGGGACCTGGACCTGTTCCAGGCCCCCGGTGATTTTTTGCATTTGGGGAGGTATCCAGACTTCGGCCATATTGCAATAACCCCTTAGTTGGAGCCGTTCTTTTCCCAGAGGGCTTCCAGGACGGCGCCGGGGTTCATGGGTAGGCTGTTGAGGCGGACCCCGATGGCATCGTAGATGGCGTTGGAAATTGCGGCCATGGGTGGAACGATGCAGACCTCGCCGACGCCTCGGACGCCGTAGGGATGGTTGGGGTTGGCGACTTCCACGATCACGGTATCAATCATGGGAAGGTCGAGGCTGACGGGCATCCGATAGTCGAGGAAGGAGGAGTTCATCATCTGCCCCTGGTCGCTTACGTAGTACTCCTCGTTGAGGGCCCAGCCGATGCCCTGAACCACGCCGCCCTGAATCTGGCCTTCGACGTAACTGGGGTGGACGGCCTTGCCGGCGTCCTGGAGGGCGGTGTAGCGGACGATTTCGACCTTGCCGGTTTCCACATCCACTTCCACGTCGACGATATGGGTAGCGATAGCGGGGCCGGGGCCGGGCGGGTTAACGCCGGCGCTGCCGACGATGGGACCGCCGGTGGGAATCTGGCGGGCGGCCAATTGCTTGAAGGTCAGCTTAAGTTCCGGGTCGGAGGTGTGTTGGACGGCGCCGTTTTCGTAGGTGACGTCGGCGGCGTCCACGTCCCAAATCTTGGCGGCCCGTTGAATCATCTGGTCTTTGATGTCGTGAGCGGCGGTGTAGGCGGCGATACCGGTCTTGAAGGTGACGCCGGAGCCGCCGGTGTTAGAGGTGAAGCCTATGGAATCGGTATCCATGATCTGGGGATGGACGTCCTCAATAGGTATCCCCAGGACCTCGGCCAACTGCTGGGATACGGAAGCGCGGGTGCCGCCGATGTCGGGGGAGCCTTCGGCCAGGTTGACGCACCCGTCGGGGGTGACGGTGGCTACGCAGGCGGCGGGGCCGCTGTTATTGCCCCAGAAACCGCTGGCCATGCCCCGGCCCCTAAATTTACCGTCCTTCGGAGCGCTGTAGTGAGGGTGGGCCTTGGCCGCTTCCAGGACCTCGATGAAGCCGACCTTGGGCATCAGGGGGCCGGTGGCCCGGCGGGTGCCCTCTTTTGAGCTGTTGAGCAGGCGGAGGTCGATGGGGTCGATGCCCAGCTTTTCGGCCAACTGGTCCATGGCGGTCTCGAAGCAAAAGGCGGCGGCGGGAGAGCCGGGGGCGCGGTAAGCGGCGGTCTTGGGGCGGTTAACGACTATGTCGTAGCCCTCGATGTAGGCGTTGGGGATGTCGTAAGCGCCGGTGATGCACTGGGCGCCGCCGGGGACGGGAGAACCGGGGAAGGCGCCGGCTTCGAAGACCAAGTGGCATTCGGCGGCAGTGAGGCGGCCTTCCTTGGTGGCTCCCAGCTTGACCGAGACAATGGTGCCGGAGGTGGGGCCGGTAGCCTCGAAGACCTCGGTGCGGTTCATGGTGACCTTGACGGGAGCGGCGGCCTTGCGGGCCAGGGCGCCGGCCACCGGCTCGCAGTACATGGTGAGTTTGGCGCCGAATCCGCCGCCAATCTCCATGGGGATGGCCTTAACGCTGGAGACGGGGACGCCCAAGAGCCTGGCGGTATATTCGCGGACGGTGAAGTGGCCCTGGCTGGAGGACCAGACGGTGAGGGTCCCGTCCTCGTGCCACATGGCGGTGCCGCTATGGGGTTCGATGTAGCCCTGGTGGACGGCGACGGTGGAAGTTTCGTTTTCCACGATGATTTCGGCGTCCTTGAAGCCCTGCTCCAGGTCGCCCAGGCGGAACTCGAAGTGGTTGGCTACGTTGGTGCCGCGGCTGGGGTCGTCATCGTCGAGAACACCGCCGGCGCGGATGGCGGCGGTGCTCATGGCGGCGAGGCGCTCGTGGACCAAGGCGGACTCGTCCTTCATGGCTTCCTTGGCGTGGAGGACGGGGGGGAGGACCTCGTATTCGACATCGATAAGAGCCAAGGCTTGCTCGGCGACGTGGACGCTGGCGGCGGCGACGGCGGCAATAGCGTGGCCCTTATAGAGAGCCTTGTCCTTGGCCATGACGTTGTTGGAAAGGAACTTGTAGTTGACCATGGCGCCTTCGGTGAGGTCCGAGGCTCGGCCGGCGGGTTCCAGGAAATCGGCGCCGGTTACGACGGCGCGGACACCCGGATGGGCGGCGGCGCGGCTCACGTCCAGTTTGGTGATGCGGGCGTGGGCGTGGGGACTGCGGAGGACCTTGCCCTGAAGTAGGCCAGGAAGGATGATGTCGGCGGAATAATGGGCTTTGCCGGTAACCTTGTCGGCGCCGTCGGGCCGTACGGGGCGGGTGCCGACAACGTTGAACTCTTGATTGGACAAGACCAAGTTGGGCTTGTAGTCCAGCATGAATGCCTCCAAGTTGTATGGTGGGAGAACCTTAGGATGGGGTTGGGAAATATAATATCATACTCGTGGTGGATGGGAAGGTTTTTCGTTTGTGGTAACGAGGGTCCCCGGACTGGGGGATTGCGGGTGGGAGTTGGCCGCAAGACGTTGGGGACCAGTCCTTTCACAAATATGAAATGAGGAGAGGTTGATGGACACTATCATTATTAAAGGATGTTTGAATGGGGGGCGGATGAGGGACCAGAACCTCAACGTGCCCTGGACGCCCGAAGATGTGGCGCAGGAGGCGGTGCGGTGTTACGAGGCGGGGGCGTCGATCGTACACTTTCACGCCCGCACCGGTGAGGGGCGGATCAGCTACGACCCGCAGTGGTACGCGCAAGCGGATGGGTTGATCCGGGCCCAATGCGATTTGGTGTTGAACCACACCACGGCTCGGCAGGAAGGGGCGCCGGTGGAAGAGGTAACCAAGTACTTGTTAGAGACCCCCCTGCCGGTGGAGATGGTGTCTTTGAATTTGGGGCACGGGGTCAGGTGGCCGGTGGACCCGGCGACGGGGGAACGGCGGACGACCATGTCGCCCAACAGCTACGAAGACATCTGCAAGACCCTGGACGCTTGCTACCGCCGGGGGACATTTCCTGAGCCGGCGGTGCATGACACCGGGATGTTGAACAACGCGGTGACGTTGATGAAGGAAGGGAAGATGAGGAGTTCCCGTTACTTTTTGGTCGAGCCTTCGGCGCATTGGGGAGACGGGCGGCAGTCGATGGTGGGGATACCGCGGAACTACACCATGATCACCGACAACATCCGGGAGCTTTACCCGGAGGCGACCTGGTTGGCCCACAGCAGCATGGAGCAGACCTTTGTGCTGTGCAGTATCGCCATCGCCACCGGGGCGCACATACGGGTGGGATTTGAGGACAGCCCCTTCTTGCCCAACAACCGGCAGCCCCGGTCCAACGCAGAGTACATTGAGTGGGCGGCGACGATGGCGCGGATGAATGGGAGGGAACCGGCGACGCCGGAGCAAGCGCGGGAGATGTTGGGGTTGCTGCCGGCGGTTTCTTAGCGGGCCGTCCGGCGGGGGTGGGTCGAACGCAATGGTTGCGGACGGGCCGGTGGTCCGCCCGTAGCATTATTGGGGGCGCGGTTGGGTTAGAGAGGGCGGCCGCGCCAGTACTGGATGGGCGATCGGCCCGACGGGGGGCCGTAGCGGGGAGGCCAGATGGGTTGGCGGGTAAAGAGCTTGTACAGGGCGATGATGATCGCCCCGGCGACGAATCCGCCGATGTGGGCCCATAGAGCGACGCTGGTGGACTCGGATACCCCCAGGGTAAAGAGGAGTTGGTAGAGCTGGAGCAGGAAGTAAAAACCGAGAACGAACATGGCGGGGAGCCGGATGGCGGTAATCAAGAAAAAGATGACCAGGACGTTGATGCGGTTGTAGGGATAAAGCAGCAGGTAAGCGCCGAGGACGCCGGAAATCGCGCCGCTGGCCCCGATCAGTGGAGTGGTGGAGTCTTGGAAGAAGTACCAATGGGAAAGGGCCGCCAGAAGGCCGGCGACTAGGTAGAAGACGAGGTACTTGATATGGCCCAAATGGTCTTCGACGTTATCGCCGAAAACCCAGAGGTAGGCCATATTGCCGGCGAAGTGGAGAAGCCCGCCGTGCATGAACATGGAGGATAAGATGGTGGCCCAGGTGGGGAGCGGTGTGAAGATGTTCAGGGCGCCCTGCAGGGTCCTGAAGCCCTCGTCGCGGGTCAATTCGGCGGGGATGAATCCCCAGGTGTAAAAGAATTGGACGATGTCCAGGCTGGTGCCGCCGAAAAGGAAGCCGAGCCCGCCCAGAGTTAGGGAATAGAGAAAGACCAGGCCATTGATGGCGATGAGGGTTATGTTAACGAACGGGCGGGAGCGGTGGTGGGTGGTGGCGTCGGAGATGGGTATCAAGGGGGGCCAACCGCTGGCAGGGTTTTTGTTAAAGCGGGTTGGAGCATTGAAAGATTATAAGGGGATGGAGGGTATGAAGGAACCTGGTGGAGGGAAGGACGACAACATCGGCACAGGCGGCTAAGAGCCTATCCTAAAAACAACTGTGACCTGCATTTCAGCTATGAAAAACCGTATGTTCGGGGTTATTAGGATAGGCGGCTAAGTAAAAACAGGCCTGATGGGGAGTTTTGGGGCGCCCCGTCTCCGGGGCGCCTTAGGTGGTTTACTCGGTGTTGAGGTCGGTGACAGCTTTGGCGATAACCTGAGCTCCGACGGTGGGGGAAAGGAAGCCGGTGTTCAGGACCATGTGGTAGAGGGTGGGGTCGTTGGCGTTGACCTTGAAGAACTTTCTGAAGAAGGTAACCCGGGCCTCTTCGAGGTTTTCCACGTAAGCAGTGGCTTCCTCCTTGCTGAGTTCCTCGCGGCGCATGATGTTTTCAATCCTGGCTTCGATAGGAGCGACGAGACTGACGTTGAAAACGCCGGGGAGGTCCGCAAGGATCATGTTGGAGCCTCGCCCGATGATGACCACGTTCCCGGAGCCGGCCAAGTCTTGGACGACCTCTGTAGTGGCGTCGATGAAAGCCTGGTCGTTGACGGTTTGGGCGGAAGAAGGGCCGCCGGCCAGCTCGGTATAGGTTTCGGCGGGGAGCATCTCGATACCCCGGCCGAAGTAGGGTTCGCCGCTGACTCCGGAGATGGCGGAGCGTTCCAGCATGGTTTGAAGGAAGCGGCCCAGGCGTTCCCGGAATCGGAAGACTCGCTGCTCCTTTTCGATTAGCGCCCCGACCGGGGAACCGACGCGGCGGGCGGCCTCGGCCAGGACCATGCGGTCGACGTAGTCGATTTCCAGGAGTTCGGCCAGGTTTTGGCCGATTTCGAAGGTTCCACTGCCGATGGTGCCGTTAATGGTAATTACTGGCATTTCATCCTCCCACCGGTCCTATGACTCGGATTTAATCGGTAGTTTGGGTTGGAACACTTCATGGAGGAGTTGGGGGACGGACGGGGGCGGTAGAGGATTCCCGCACCCAGCTTGACATTCCGGGGTCCTAGCTGGTGGAGGCGTTGACCAGGCGGGCGCGCCGACGGCTGTATTCGTCGGAAAGAAGGCCCATGGCGAAGGAGTCGTACCAGTCATCTTCCCGCCGGTGGGTACGGCGGAAGTGACCTTCCAAGACGAAGCCGACGTGGCGGAACATGCCCAAGGCGTGGTCGTTATATTCGGGGACATCGACCCAGACCCGGTGGAGTTCCAGGGCGGTAAAAGCTTCGTCGAGCAGGAGGAGCAGGGCCGAACTTCCGTAGTGGTGGTGCCAGAGGTCTTTACGGCCGATAAGTATGAACAGTTGGGTTTCTTGAAGGGCCCATTCGATAACCAGTTGGCCCTCGCCGATATGCTCGCCTTCGGGGGAATAGATGGAGAAAATCTTGCGGTCTTCGTCGTCGAAGACCAGGGTCCAGTCTTCGTCGGAGGCGGCGAGGATTTGGGGCGGGTTGTAGCCGATGTGGAGGGGGACGCCATCGGGCCCCAGCCCATACCAGGAGGAGTTGACCTCCCGGTCAGCCAGCCATTCGACCATGCGCTGAACGTCTTCGCGTCCCACTGGAGAAAGGGTTACCTGTGGAAACATTTCACGCTCTCCCAAGAGGAGTGGGACCAGGGGCTGCCTTCTTATGACCGATGGTTTTTTCGAGTTAGGGAATTATAACAGCGGGTTTGGGGAAAGGCAATATGAACAATCGGAATTTCGGATAGTGAGGGAGGGCAAAAACGAAAGGCGGGAGGCAGGTTTTGATCCCGCCGCCCCGCCTTTCTTGAGGGCTGCATATCGGGGTTGGGGTTAGGCGACCGGGGCCTTGGCCAAGTCTTCAACGGAGTCGTAAGCCCAGTTAAGGAGCTGTTCCGTTTCTCGCCAGTCGATGCAGGCGTCGGTGATGGAGACGCCGTACTGGAGTTCAGTGGGGTCGGTGCAGAGGGGCTGATTGCCGGCGGAGAGGTTGCTTTCCAGCATGACGCCGATGATGTCGCGGTCGCCGGAGACCTTCTGAGCAATGACGTCCTTGAAGGCATCGGCCTGCTTGGTATGGTCTTTGTTGGAGTTGCCGTGGGAGCAGTCGACCATTAGCTGGGAACGGACGCCACCCTTCTCCAGACGGGCCTTGGCATCGGCAACGAAATCGGAGCCGAAGTTGGGGCCGGAGTTACCTCCGCGGAGGACCAGGTGGCCGTCCGGGTTGCCGAGGGTGCGGACCAGGGCGGTGCGGCCCTGGTGGTCGAGACCGAGGAAACCGTGGGGGCTGCGGGCGGAGAGCATGGCGTCGACAGCGATCTGGGCGTTGCCGTCGGTGCCGTTCTTGAAGCCCACGGGCATGGAAAGGCCGCTGGCCATCTGGCGGTGAATCTGGCTTTCGGTGGTCCGGGCGCCAATGGTGGCCCAAGTAATCAGGCCGGCCAAATATTGGGGAACGATTGGGTCAAGGAACTCGGTGCCGGCGCACATGCCCATCTCGCCGATTTCCAGGAGAAGGGAGCGGGCCGTGCGGAGGCCTTCTTCGATGTCGAAGGAGTCGTTGAGGTGGGGGTCGTAGATGAGACCCTTCCAGCCGACTGTGGTGCGGGGTTTTTCGAAGTAGACCCGCATGACGATCATGAGGCGGTCGCTGAGCTTGTGGGACAGTTCCTTAAGGAGGCCGGCGTATTCCAAGGCCGACTGCTTGTTGTGGATGGAGCAAGGGCCGCAGATGACCAAAAGGCGGGGGTCCTGACGGTTGAGGATTTTGCGGACCTGTTCCCGGCCGGAGAGCACGACTTCCTCGACGGTGGGAGTGATGGGGAGCTGGTCGACCAGGTCGATGGGTGTAATGAGGGGCATGGTGTCCTGAATATGAACGTCTCTGGTAGGTGACGGCTGCACGGTGTCCTCCCTTAATAAATGCGAAATGCCCTGAGTGCGGCGAGGGGCGGGCTTTTATGGAATAATATGCACCAAAAGACCCCAACCTGGGCCGGTTGGGGTCTGGTGTTGTTTTCGCCTTGGCGCCTTAACTGCTTCGGCGCACCAGTCCTTTACCAGCCGGATATGGGCCAGCAAAAAGGTAATAAAATCCGGGGCAGACGCGGTAGTTTTTCATACAAATCGGATGCTACGCCAATGGAAAGTTGGTGTCAATGGTATAAGGAAATGGTTTTATTAAGATAACCAAAAGGCAGTTGTCCGGGCTGCCCGGCAGAAAGGGGGTGGGGGTTCCCGCGAGGCCGGGGGAGTTTCCGGGCATGTTGACAAGGGAGCGGCGGTGGGTGTAAGAGTACCCGCAACCAGTTGCAATAACGCAAGCAATGACGCATAACAGCCAACAAGCCATAGAGGCGCTACGCGAGCAGGGGTACCGTTTAACCCCGCAGCGGCTATTGGTGCTCCAGATAGTGGGGGGCGGCGAAGGCCACATGGGGGTGGACGAGGTATTCCGGCGCGCCAAGGAAGCTTACCCTTATATGGACATTGCGACCGTATATCGGACGCTGCATTTATTCAAGCGGCTGGGGGTAATGACGGAAGTGGCCATCGGGGACCGGTTGCATTACGAGTTGACCGACCCGGCGGGACGCCACCATCACATGGTCTGCCAGGTTTGCCACGGGGCGTTCAACCTGAGCCCCCATTACCTGGAAGAGTTCCGGGAGACATTGGTCAACGAATTTGGGTTTGAGCCCGACCTGGAACATTTTACGATTACCGGGGTATGTTCCGGGTGCGGCGCCGAGGAAACGAAAGACCAATAGTAACGGTGGGCCCTGGCCGGGGGGCCGCCGTTGGTGACTTCTGCCGATAAGGGGCCAGGCCACAGGCCGAACCAAAACCGGCGAGGTTTAGCTAGGAGGACGAGGGATGGCCCACGCACATCATCATCAAGCCCCAGAAATGGCGGTAGAAGGCCGCACCGGAGTCCGCCGGGGGGCGGCGTTCATCATCAGTGGTCTCAGCAGCGGGCATGGCGTATTCCATTGGATCTCCCAAAGCTTCATAGTAATGCTCCCCGAAATTCGGGACGTGCTATTGGGGGGCAGCAACATAGCTGCCACCAGCATCCAGTCGACCCGGGAAATCTCCTCGGGAGTGGTCGCGCTGCCCGGCGGGGTCTTGACCGACGCGCTACGGCGGTACTGGGGCTGGGTAATGGCGGTGTGCATGGCCCTGTTCGGCGTGGGGTGGTTGTTGATGGCGGCGGCGGGCTGGCAATTGCCGGGCAGTTCCTTTCTGATGGCGGAGCAAACGGGAGCATCGACGGAGGTGGGGAACTCGCTTAACGGCCTGGGTTACGCGCTGCTGTTGATGGGGATGGCGATTGTTGCGGTAGCGGCGTCGGTTTGGCATTTGCCCGCGGTGGCGGCCTTGTCGTCCCATTTCACGCATCGGAGAGCGTCGGTACTGTCCTTCCACGGTGTGGGAGGGAACGTCGGCGACGTGGCGGGGCCGGTATTGACCGGTCTGCTCCTGGTGAGCTTGACCTGGCAGGCAATTATCACCATTTACGCCGCCGTGCCCTTGTTCCTGGCCTTCCTAGTGTTTTGGGCGTTTCGAGACATCGGGCACCGGGCTCAGGCCGCTGCGGAAGCGCAAGTCGCCACCACCATGCGGACGCAGATTGGGGAGACGAAGATCCTGTTGCGGAACCCGCGGATGTGGGGGATCACGCTGGTGGCGGGGCTGCGGGGCATGGCGTACTTGGGATTCATCAGCGTCTTGCCTCTTTTCCTGGCAGACGAGCTGGGATTGGCGGCCAACCCAGAGCAGAGCAATTTCGAAAACCTGTTCGTTCGGGGGTCGTTAATCGGGTTGCTGGTGCTGGTGGGCATATTGGTTAGCCCGGTGATGGGGTATCTGGCGGACCGGCTGGGCCGGAAGTTGGTACTGGTTCCGGGAATGGTGGTCCTGGCGGTGGTCACGCTGCTGATGGCGCCGTTGGTCAACGGGGAAGAGGACCTGGTAATGATGACCGTGCTGCTGGCGGCGTTGGGGCTGTTCCTTTACAGCGACCAGCCAATCTTGACGGCGGCAGCCATGGACATTGTGCGGGAGGGCACGGCGGCGACTACGCTGGGGTTGATGTCAACTTCACGGTTCATCTTCAGCGCAATCTCGCCGATATTTGCGGCATGGTTGTACGGAGTTAACCCGGACAACCTGTTCTACTACGTGGCGGCGCTGTACGGGTTGGCGGTCTTGATTTTGCTGATGATCCGGTTGCCCCAAGTGGTTCCCGCAGTGGACGACCACGACGGCCATGATCACGGCGGGCACGGCCACGATAGCCACGAAGGGCATGGTCATGGACACGCCGAGCACGGGCATGACCACGAGGAACCCGCCCATCAAGCCGAAGGTGGTCATCACGGGCACGAGCACGAGAGCCACGCCGAGCACGGGCATGACCACGAGGAGCCCGCCCATCAGGCCGAAGGCGGTCATCACGAGCACGAGAGCCACGCCGAGCACGGACATGGCGACGCCGGGCACCAGCAAGAAGGGGCCGGCGGTCACGAACACGGTGAACACGGCCACGGCCACGACGAAGGGGAGCACGGGCACCGGCATTGACGAGTTTTGGCTTCCGTGCCCATGCCCGGTTGCGCTGGGGTCCACGCAGGGGCGGACGATTGAGTTCGCCCCTTTTGTTATTGCGGGCGGGGAGGCCAAATCACGGCGGGCCGGTCGGCGCAGTCTAGGAACAGCGTTTTGACCCCTTAGCTAAACCGTAAGGCTTACCCGGGTTGACGGGAAAACTCTCCCGTCCGTGATAGAATGAGCAGGAAACACTTATTTATATGAGGAATTCGTTTAATGGACATTAACACTGTTGCGATATTGAGTCCCGGGGACATGGGCCACGCGGTGGGACAACTCCTGCGGGAACACGAGCTGCGGGTCGTAACCTGCCTGACCGGGCGGAGCGGGCGGACGCGGACACTGGCCGAGAAAGCCGGGATAGAGGACGTGCCTGATTTCAACCAAATGGTCAAGCAGTCGGACGTGGTTATGTCAATAACCGTGTCGGAGGTGGTGCCTGAGATTTGCCGTCAGGTAGCGGCGGCGGTGGTGGCCACCGGGCACCGGGACTTGCTTTTCGCGGAATGCAACGCCATCGCCCCGGAAACGGCCAAAGCAATGGAAGCCATCATCAACAAAACCGGGGCCAGGTTTGTGGACGCCGGAATCATTGGCGGGCCGCCCCGAAACGGCAACAGTCCCCGGTTTTATACTTCGGGACCCAACGCCGGCGAGCTCCTGGACCTGAGAAAGTTCGGACTGGACGTTAGAGAGATTGGGCCGGACACCGGGCAGGCTTCGGGGATCAAGATGTGCTACGCGGCAATGACCAAGGGGTCGGCGGCGTTGCATTCGCAGCTTTTGATTGCCGCCGAAATGATGGGGTTGTACCAGCCGTTATTGGAGGAGTTTGGGCGGGGGCATACCGCCACGGTCCAGCGGATGGAAGGGTGGATTCCGGGGATACCAGCCAAGTCGCGGCGATGGGTTAGCGAGATGAAGGAGATTGGGGCAACCTTTGAGAACCTGGGGATGACGCCGCATCTGTTTCAGGGAGTGGCTGAGATGTACCGGATGATTGGCGGAACGCCAGTGGGTGACGAGACGCCGGAGTCGAGGGACCGGGAACGGTCCCTGGAGGAGACGATACGGCTGCTGGCGGGCTTCTTGGAGAAATAGAAAGAAGACCCTTCAACGGGGTCTTACGGACCGGTTAAGAAATAGGAAACCCCGGGGTTTCTGCCCCGGGGTTTTTGTTTGGTCTTTGGGAGAAGGGTCTATTTAGGGTTCGGTCTGTTCGGTCTGGGAACCGTTGACGGTGATGGTGATGTGGGCCATGCCGGTGGCGTCGGGTGCGCCGTGCCAGTGGTTCTCGCCGGCGGGGATGATGACAACGTCGCCTTCGTTGACCACAACGGTCTCGTCGTCGGTGGCTACCTTGCCGGTGCCTTCGGTGACGATGAGAATCTGGTCGCCGCTATGCTTGTGGAACTTGTTGCGGGAGCCGGCGCTAAAGCTGACGATACCGAAGTTGAAGTTGCTGCTGTCGCCGGGCTCCAAAACGGTCTGGCGGGAGACGTCGCCGGTGAAAAGGGCGCTGACGGCGGCTTCCTTGGGTACATTGGACATTTTGACGATTTTCATGGTTTGCTCCTTTTTGAGATGGTGGAATCGCGGTAACCGCGGGCTTGGAAGGCGCCGCGGTGGTTATGATACCCGGCGGCGGAAATTGCGTCTACCCGGTGGGGGCCGGTGGACGGGGTTCGCGCAACGGGGGTCAGGAAACATCGGGGGAGCCCTGCACCTTTTCCATCAGGCCGGCCAGAGTGCGGGCCAGATGGGAAGGACGCTCGGCGTATTCCGGGGTGGGGTACCACTCATAGTCGAAGCTGCGGAGGGGAACGCCGTCTACAGTGCAACGGAGGCCGGAAACGATAACTTTGAAGCCGGTCTCATGGGTGGCCTGTTCGGCCAATTGCTCCAGGACCACCTCGGGGGTGTTGAAGATAACCAGGAAACCTCCCTGGCGGTTGCCGTCGGTAACCCTGCCCCGGAAGACTTTGCCAAGGAGTTCCAGTTCGACAATTTCGTAGGTCTTGGCGGGGACCCCTTGGTCGGGCCACCCGATGGTGATGGGGCCGCCGACTTCCCAATGATGCAAAGTTGGCTCCTTTGGCCGGGTGCAGTTTGTTCCGAGGTCCGGATTATCCTACCCAGCGGTCTTGCAGAACGCAACCAAGAAGGGCTGAAGGCAGTGGGTCCGGCGGGCCGCCTAACGCTGGTCAAGATGGTTGCTGCTGGCGTTGGGTTAGGAACACCAAGGCCAGGCCGGAAGCCAGGACCAGCAGCAGGGCGGGGGCAGCGGCACGAGCGAAGAAGGCTTCGGACGTGGCGGCCCAAACCGAGGTGGCCAAGGTGTTGAAGCCAATGGGGCCAAGAATTAACGTGGCCGGCAACTCTTTCATGGTCAAGAGGAACACCAGGGCGGCGCCCGCCAGGATTCCAGGCCGCACCAGGGGGAAGGTGATGGTGGACAGTACGCCGAGGGGGGAGCGGCCCAGGCCCCGGGCGGCTTGTTCCAGGTTGGGGTTCATTTGAAGCAGGGAGGCGCGGGTTGCGCCCAGGGCGGCGGGGAGGAAAAGGACCACGTAGGCCAGCACGAGGAGCGCGAGGGTTTGATACAGGAAGAGGGCGTAGTTGGCTCCGAAGAAGACCAGGCCGAGAGCGACGGCGATGCCAGGGAGGGCGAAGCCGACGTAGCTGACCCGTTCCAATAAAGCGCTTAACAGGCCCGGGAACCGGACGGTCAGGACGGCAATGGGAAGGGCGGCGGCGACGGCGGCGACGGCGGCCAGGGCCGAGGCGTAGAGGGAGTTGCGGAGGGGGCCCCAGAGTAGGAGGAAGGGTTCCCCGGCGATTACCCCCCGGACCAGCCAGAATAGGAGGACGGCGGCGGGAAGCGCCAGGCCGGCCAGGACGACGGCTAGGCAGAGGGCCAGCGCGGGCCCCTTCCACCGGCGGAGCCGGACCACCGTGGCCGGCCGGGCCGCGCCTTCGCCGCTGCGGTAGTACCGGGAGCGGGAGCGGGTCATTCCTTCCAGCCCGACCAAGCCGAGGGCGACGGCCACCAGGACCAGGGACATGACGGCGCCCAGGGTGCGGTCAAAACCGCTGTCGTATTGCACGAAGATCGCCCAGGTAAAAGTCTCGTAGCGCAGGAGGGAGACGGCCCCGAAATCGCTGAGGGTATAGAGGGCGACCAGCAGCCCGCCGGCGGCGATGGAAGGGCGGAGGAGGGGGAAGATGATTTTGCGGAAGGCGGTCCAAGAGTTGGACCCAAGGGCGCGGGCGGTTTCCTCCAAGGAAGGGTCCAACCGCCACATCGCGGCCTGGATGGTCAGCAGGACGTAAGGGTAACTGAGGAGAGTTAGGACCAAAAAGGAGCCGGGAAAGCCGTTGATGTCGGGGAGTCTTTCGAGCCCAATGAGGGGGTGAAGGACCTGCTGAAGCATTCCCCGGGGGCCGAGGGCCGCGAGGACCACCAAGCCACCCACGTAGGATGGGATGACCAAGGGCAAAAGGAGAGCCACGCTCCAGAAGCGGCGGAACGGAAGATCCGTGCGGACCGTCAGCCAGGCCAGCGGCAACGCCAAGAGGATACAGGCGGCGGTGACGCTGGCGATGAGGGCCAGGGTGCGCAGGAGGATGAACAACATGCGGGGCCGGGCAATGAGGTCCCAGGCTTCGGGACCGGCGCCCAGGGTGCGGACGGCCAGGTAGGCGGGAGAGAGGGCCAGGAGCAGGCCCACGGCAATGGCGGGAACGAGGACGACCGGCGGGGGCCAGTGGGACGGGCCAAGGCGGGAGGACAGGAAATTGGGGAGGCGCCGGACTGTTCTCAAGATCAGAGGTCCGGCCAAACAGTGAGGCCATGTTCCAGGGGAAAGCCGGCGGTGGGCAATGGGGGATGGGGCGCCCCCGAGCGTATCGGGCGTGTTGGGTTGGTCCGTTTAACTGGTTGAAGTAGGTGAGATTTGGGGAGCATTGCACTATGGGCGTCGGCAGGGGTGATGACCCGAAGTTTAAATGTTTAGTGGGTGTATGTTCAAGGGTTTTATGTATACCTTTATTGCCTGGACCTTGGGCGCCACCAAGGCACGAAAATTTGAGGGAAATTCGCGCCCAGTGTTGAGCGGGAGATTGCGACTTGCAAAGGGGAAAGTGGGAGTCGGAACATGAGACACGGAGGTATGTATGGATTATTTGAAAGCATTGGAACGCAATAAGGAACCGTGTTTGGGTAATAATTTGCTTCTGGAAGACGAATTGCTTGAAGTTAACTGCCATTCGAGGTTGTTAAGAACAATACCTGGGGCTGGAGGATAACCGGCTGGGCTGGTTGAGAAGGTTAGCGGGTGGTTGGGGCGCGAGTGTGGGTGGGTTACTTAACCTCGCCAAGCTGTTGACATGGAAAGGAGTACCATCTACACTTGCCAACCATGAGCCCTGCAACGTACATATTAAGAATGCCTACGAAAAGATAATGTTGTACGGACTAATCTCAACCCCCGCTTCAGCCAACACTAGCGGCGAGTGGCCGGCAAACACCCCGGTTATCGGTTCCCCGAAGAAGTGGCTGACGTGACCATCAGCGGCTTGATCTCGAAATACCGGCGCCGGGAACACGAACACCGGTCCGCCTCCCAGGACGAACCCTTCGGGGATGGGCTGGCTTTGGTGTGCCGGGGGATTTCCAAGAAATTTGGGGATGTGCAAGCCGTCTGGGATGTGGACCTGGAAGCCCCCCGGGGTGGGATTGTCGCCCTTTTGGGGCCCAGCGGGTGCGGAAAAACTACGGTGTTGCGGATGATCGCCGGTTTTGAAACGCCGGAAACCGGTGAAGTGTTGATTGGGGGACGGGAAGTTTGCGGCAATGGGCGTGCCCTGGGACCGGAAAAGCGGCGTGTGGGGATGGTGTTCCAGGAAGGGGCGTTGTTCCCTCACCTGACGGTGGAGCAGAACGTGGCCTACGGGTTGGGGCGCCGGGAAGATAAAGAAGACCGGATAGCCCAGGTGCTGGGACTGGTGGGATTAACCGAACACCGGGATCGGATGCCCCACCAACTTTCCGGTGGGCAGCAGCAAAGGGTGGCATTGGCCCGGGCGTTGGCCCCGGAACCGGAAATCCTGCTGTTGGACGAACCATTTTCCAACCTGGACCCGTCTTTGCGGGAGCAGGTGCGGGCAGACACTTTGGAAATCATCCGCCAAAGCCGGGTAACGGCGGTCTTTGTGACCCACGACCAAGACGAAGCTCTGTTGATTGGGGACACTGTGGCGGTGATGCGGGATGGCAGAGTGGAACAGGCGGCCAGCCCGGAGGTAATCTTCCACCGCCCTACGTCGGAATTCGTGGCCCAGTTCATCGGGACGGCGGACTTTCTGTCGGCGGAGTTGGACGGGGAGGAATTGACCACGGAAATTGGGGCTATAGCTTGGGAAGGGCCAGGATTGGGAACCGGCGATCTCAAGGTGATGGTCCGGCCCGACTGCCTGGTGTGCCAGCCTCAAGAAGACGGGCTGGGGATGGTTACGGCGCGGGAGTTTAGGGGCGGGTTTAACCTGTACCGGATAGCATTGCCGTCGGGGACGCAGGTCAGGTGCCTGCTGGCCCACACTCAAGAATACGACGTGGGAAGCCGGGTAACAGTGGGGCTCAGGCCGGGGCATACCATGCGGCCCTTTGTCGATGGCAGGGCGGTGGAATAGCGGGGGCCATTCGGTGGTTTCACGGCCGGAGTCGGGGCGTATCTTAACCGGCGGGCAGTAAGCCTGGCCGGTGTTTTCTTTTGAGGGTGAGGGAGGCCCGGACGATTGCAAAGTCCATACGAACACCTGCCGTCATTCCCGCGCAGGCGGGAATCCAGGTTGGACCTGGGCTGGCAAGTGTCCCTTTTCCTCAGAATTGCATCGCTTAGCTACCGTCCTGTGCGGGAGGCGTCGCGTGGTTGACACTAAGGGACTATGTTTGTAACCTGCAAGAACGGTCGCCGGGCGGTCCGGCGGGACGAGTCAAATTTGATGGCGGGTGTTGAATAATGCCTCGCTCAAGAAAAGCAACGGCGGAGCAGGAAAGCTGGGGCAAAGAGCACCCGTATGAGCGGCTGTCTTCGGTCACAGAAAACTATCTCCTGTCGCTGTACAAGTTGTGGGAAGAGTCAGAGACTCCCACGGTGACCCAACTGACTGACGTTTTGAAGCATTTGCCACCGACGGAAGGGCTGGGGACATCGGTGCCTTCGGTGGCAGGTATGATCCGCCGGATGCAAAAACAGGGTCTGGTGGACCTGGGGCCGGACAAGCGCATCCGTTTCACCAAGCGGGGCTTCGGAGAAGGCGAGGACATCGCCCGGCGGCACCGGCTGGCCGAATGGCTGGTGGTGCGGCTGCTGGGCATGGAACTGCACCGAGCCCACATTGAAGCGCACCAGTTGGAACACGGGATGTCGCCGGAGTTTGAAGCCAAGCTGATGGAGAGGTTGGAGAATCCCACCAAGTCTCCCTTTGGCCGGCCGATACCGGGGACCGGGCAACCCAAGGTGCCGCCCCGTGCGGTAACGTTGGACCAGGCTGGGTTGAACGCCGAATATGTGGTGGAGCGTATCCCGGAAGAGGACGACCAATTGCTGCGGTTCTTGGACGATTCAGCGTTGATTCCCGGGTGCCGGGTCACGGTGATCGAAGCGGCTCCCTTCCTGGGAGTGATGACGGTCAGCACTGCGAAGGACAACGTGCCAATCGGTTACAACGTGGCGCAGCAGATTTTGGTATTGCCGTCGGACAGCGACGAATAGAAGCGCCAAAGTTGGCAACAGTAAAAAGGGTCGCGCTAGTTGGTACGCCCCTAATTTTTGGCCTGAAGCAAGGTCCAAAATAGCGGAACAGCGGAAAGATCTTGCGGTTGCCCACCGCTGGGCCTGCCGCCCGTCGCCATTATCCCGCATCAGTACCAAGGCTCCAAGAAATTACTGACGCCCGGCCCCTTCCCAAGTACGGGTAGGACTCTCTATCATTGATACTATGATACGACCCGGGGAGACCTCCCGCCCTCTCCGCCTGGGCTAGCCCAATTTTGAACCGCTGCATTGGGTCCGAATCCCATCCCCACTTCAAGGAATGGGCCGAAATGTCCCTAAATGTCCGGTCCTAAAAAAGTTTCCCCGATCCTCGTCGGGAAACCCGCGCTGATGTACCCTCGTCATTTCCGGTTGCCTTCCTATGGCGCGGCTAGGATAATGTTTTCGGGGACTTTTCCCAGGGATGCGGCTTAAGGCACGGGTTGCCGTCTTCGACCTGGGGTTTTAGAGGCAAGGAAATTTTTAGGGTTTTTCCAATCCCGCAAATCCCTTGATGCTGAAAATCCTGCTTGGGACAAAGGACCGAAACACTCTATTATAAGGCCGCGTTCGCGATACGCGTAAAATGCCGCTGCCCACACGTTTCCGGTTTCTGCTCTGTGCTGTTGCCCTGACCGCCTTGACCCTGGTATTGGCCTGTGGCTCCGATGAGGAACCGGCGCGCCGGGGCGCCTCTGGACCGGCCACGGCCGCGGCGGGCGAAACGGCCTCCCGGACTCGGGGCCGCGACCGGGAGGAGACGCCCGCGCCGGAAACCAGGGCCGCACCAGCCGCCTCCTTCGCCTCGGTCGGCGTGGGCGGTAGCGGCACCTGCGGGGTGACCACCGGCGGCGGTATCCGTTGCTGGGGAAACCCCGCCATGGTGATAAACGGCCCGGTGCCCAAGTGAGGGTTACGCCCCAGGACGACCGCCAAGCCGGTGCCCGGTAAACGTCTATGACATCGAACTGGTCCCGTTTCCCGGGAAACCTTGTCATGCCTCGCCAAGGCTACCATTTATAACGCGATTGCTTGGTGCTTGTACCCTGGTACTGTTCAGAATGAAGGAGTTGGCCCAACCCAAGGTCCGTCGTTCCGGCCCCCGTATTGGGTACGGGGCTGGCTTTGAGCCGGAATCCAGGAATTCCGGTCATTTCCAACGCTGGTCTCTCCCTGACCATTCTGGATTCCGGCTCGAGGCCGGAATGACGGTTTAATGTCAGGATGGCTCCTTAACTCTGAACAGTTACTTGCGCTTTTCCAGGGTAGAGGTTAATGGTAATATCATCGGAAGCTGCCTGACCGGCGTTGCAAGCCGGCCGGAGGGATTATCTTTAGGAGGACACGAAATGGGTGAAGTGTTGGGACTGGGGTGCAGCCATGCCCCGATGATTCTGAATCCGGCGGAACAGTGGCCGGAAATTCGCCGGCGGATTTACGGGGGGGTCCCCAACTACGAAGCGCCGCCGAAGATGGTAGAGGAGCTCGGCGACGACAACGGGGCCAGCCGGGACAAGGTTAACCAGCAGAAAATTGTGGACGCCTTCGCGGTGCTGCGGGAGAAGCTGACGGCCTGGAACCCGGACCTGGTGATTGTGGTTGGGGACGACCAGGTGGAGAATTTCAAACGGGAGAACCTACCAACCTTCTGCCTCTACACTGGTAACGAAGTTGACGGGTACCCGTTCCACCGGCCCGGGGGCAAGATCAACATTTGGAACGAGTCCCAGGACAAGAAGTACAGCTTCAAATCCCCGGGGGATTTCTCCAAGGAGATGGTAAAGTTCTTGATCCGGGCCGGGTTTGACATGTCCTCTGCGACGGAACTAAAGGGGTGGGACTACGGGTTGCCCCACGCCCACATCAACCCGTTGATGTTTCTGAACCAGGACGGGGCGATCCCGGTGCTGCCGCTGTTCGTCAACTGCTACGGCGAGGAAGCGGGGGACGGATATCCGCCGCGGCCCACGGCCAAGCGGTGCTACGAGCTGGGGCAGGCCATCGGCAAATTCCTGGAAGGGCGCAACGAACGGGTGGCGATCGTAGCGTCGTCCAGTTGGTCCCACAGCTTCCTAACCCACCGGTACAACCTGTGCAAGTTCGACGAAGACTTCGACCGCCGCACGCTGGGTTGGTTGAAGGAAGGGAAAGGAAGCAATGTGGCGCAGTTCACCCCGGAGGAAATCCAATTGTCCGGGGACCACGAGTTTTTGAACTGGATCATCACCTTGGGCGTGGTGGGAGACAGGCCGGCGGAGATCGTCGAAACCCTGGACGACCAGTCCCAGGTGTCCTTCAAGGTGTTCGCCATTTGGGAGTAGATTCCCGTAGGGGATAACCCTAAATCGAGAAAAAGCCCAGGGTTGCGGCCCTGGAAGCGTCGCCCCTGGGCCGGATGGCTTGGGGGCGTTTCTTACGTTTGGCTGAGGGTTTGGCGGACTTCGGCCCAGCCGTCGGCCATGGACCGGTCGGGGAAGGAGGGCGGGGCGGGTTCCCGGAAGACTTTGACCACCACAAAGGTGGGGCCGGTTTGGACCATGACTTCTTCCATGCCGATGAGGAACTCTTCCAGGCCGTCGAAATGGTAGGTGTGGGCGTACCCTGCGCTTTGGGCGATGGAAGCGAAGTCCAGGTTGCCGAGACCGCGGATGGGAATGCCGCCGGTGGAGGTGTTGGCGGCGTCATCGAAAAGGAAGTGGACCAGGTTTTCGGGCTTTGACTCGCCGATGGTAGCCAGGCCGGCCAGGTCGGTGCGGAGGGTGGCGTCGCAATCGAGGACCAGGACCTTGCGGCCGGGTTGGGCGATGGACAGGCCCAGACCAACGGCTGGGGCGCGGTCCATGCAATCGGTGAGGTCCACGTCCAGGTCGCGGCGGCGGGAAACCTGGTTCCAATCGCGGAGGGCGGAGGAGGTGGACACCACCAGCGCGTCCTGGCGGTGGAAGGCGATGGCCTTAGCGGCTTCCAGGGAGGGAATCACCGGGGGGTTCCTCCTTGTCGTCGAGGGTTGGGGTCTGAGGGGTGAAGTTGGAGATGCGGCGGGCATTGACTATCAGATAGGTCCCGAGCAGGATGAGCCCGCCCCCAAGAATGCCCATGGGGATGTTTTCGCTTAAGAGGGCTCGGTAGAGGACCCAAAAGCCCAGGGCGAAGACGCCGTAGGCCAACAGCCGGGCCAAAAGCCCTTTGCCCAAATTGGTCAGCAAGGAAATGCCCGCCGAAAGGGGCAAAGGGAACCGGGACGAAGAACAGGGTATCGTCCCGGTGCGTGGGCTAAGTCTGGTTTGGGAGTTGGGCTAGCGGACACCCAGGGCCTCGGGAAGGTCTTGGAAAGCCTGGAGGACGGTGCGGCTGGGCCGCTGGCGGAACTGGACCGGCGTGTTTTCGATTTCCGGCTCAACGGCCAGGTGAACGAAGACCGGGCCTTCTGCGGCCAGAACTTCGTCGATGCCGGTGGTCAGGTCTTCCAGGTTATCGAAGGAGAAGACGGCGGCATAACCGGCGGCTTTAGCCATTTCCTCCCAGTCGGTTTGGCCGGAGCCCGGGATGGGCTGGCCCCCAGTGACGGCGTAAACGCCGTTGTTGAAGAGGAAATGGTAGAGGTTCTTGGGAGCCTTGTTGGCCAGGGTCACCAGGGCGCCCAGGTTCATGAGGAGGCTGCCGTCGCCGTCGAGGATGAAGCACTTCTTTTCCGGCTGGGCCAGGGCCAGGCCGAGGCCGAGAGAAGAGGC
The DNA here is from genome assembly GCA_965205495.1 of Dehalococcoidia bacterium. Lineage (GTDB taxonomy): Bacteria > Chloroflexota > Dehalococcoidia > Lucifugimonadales > UBA3495 > CATOSK01. Next base: position 1,348,962 of record CBDBHA010000002.1, on the reverse strand, counting down.
CTTGCCCATGGCGCCGGAGAGGGGCAGGTCCAAACTCTGGTCGGTGGTGACGGTGGGCAGGCCGAAATGAACGTTATTGGCGTTCATGGTGGGGACGATCATCGAGCCGTCCCGCTTGGAGTCGATGAGCCTTACTGCGTCTTGGTTGTTAATCACGGGGAACTCCTTTTCCTAGCTTGAGCCAAATTCGGCGCCGATGAGGACGCCGACGGGGCGTTGGGTGCGTTCGGCTTCGGCGATGGCGACGCTGATACGGTCGGCGTCTTCGTCGGTTTCGATGAGGTAGTAGTTCAGGTCCCAGGCGTGGAGGATATGCTCGATGTAGCGGGCGGCGGAGTCGGGGGTGGGACCGCGGCGGGTCCAGCCCCGGTAGCCGATGAGCATGACCAGGGGTTGGTTGATGTCGAGGCCTAGGCCGCGAATGGAGTCGCCGGACTCAAAGATCCCGGTGTTTTGGATGAGGACGACGGGCTTCTTGCCGCCCACCCAGAGGCCGGCGGCGATGGCCATGGTCTCGCCTTCGCGGCAGACGGGGACCAAGTCAATGGACGGTTCGGCCATCAGCATCTGGTACATGAAGTTGGTCTCGGAGTCGGGCAGCCAGACAATGTGGGTGATGTCGTTCTTCTTGAGTTCTGCGATAAGGGCCGGGGGGTGCAACACAGCTTCGTGGGTGGTCATGGAAACTCCTTCGGGGGGTAAGGTTGATTAGTGGTAATTATATTGGGGTTTTTTGCCTCGGGGCAAGGGGTGTTATAGTTAGGACTAGGGCAATTGCAAAGTCCCTACTAACACCTATCGTCATTCCCGCGTAGGCGGGAATCCAGGTAGTACCTGGCCTGGCAAGTGTCCCTTTCCCTCAGAATTACATCTCTTTGCAATCGTCCTGCAGTTGGGACAGGGCATTTTGATTGTCGTTGTGGGGAGTTTGGGACGACGAATCCAGGGGCAAACCGGCTAGCGACGGTGGATTTTAGATTCCTCCCTGTGGTCGGATTGACAGGTAGGGGGCTCAGTATGATGGGGCTCGAAGTGGCATTTGGGGAGAATGACGATGCCCTGGCCGCGCGTCGGGCGGTTATTGCAAGTTGTTTGACTTGGCTGATAGATTTACACCCATCCTCTAAGCTCTCTTATTTATACAGATTTTGTACCGCTATGGCCTGATAGGCGACATGTCTTCAGCGGCGCTGGTCGGGATTGACGGCTCCATAGATTGGTGCTGCTTCCCGCGGTTCGACTCTCCCAGCGTCTTCGCGGCGGTTCTCGACCCGGCGGTGGGGGGACACTTCCGGATATCCCCGGCAAGTGCCGGCATCGAAGCGGGTCAGGAATACCTACCGGACACCAACATCCTGGTTACCACTTTCAGAACGGAAACCGGGGTAGTCTCTATCACCGACTTTATGAGCCTGGACGGCGAAGAAGTTGGCGGAGAGGCCGGGCCTTCGGACGCTCCCCATGAGATTCACCGCATTGTGACCTGCCTTTCCGGCAAGGTGGATCTGTCCTGCGATTTTCAGCCCAGGCATGACTATGCTCGGTCGCTTCCGGCGTTTCGGGGGTTGGGCGGAACGGTTCAAGCCAGCGGAGGAGGCCAGACGCTGACGTTGGCGGCGGGTATTCCTTTGCCTTTTGACGAACGCGGCGTAGTCTGCGGTTTCGCCCTGACTGCGGGACAGAGCGAAACCTTCATTCTTGGTTATGGAAACTCTCAGCCGGCTAGCGTAGAGCGATACCGCACCGCCGAGAAACTCGCGCATACGCGGCGTTATTGGCGGGAACTGGTGGCCGCGATGAACTATGACGGACTTTGGCGGGAACAAGTTGTGCGGTCGTTCTTGGCCCTGCATCTGATGGTGTACCAGCGCACGGGCGCTATTGTTGCTGCGCCGACGACCAGCCTGCCGGAGACCATTGGGGGTTCGCGCAACTGGGATTACCGTTTCTCATGGCTGCGGGACGCCAGCTTTACGGTGGATGTTCTTTACCGATTGGGGGAGGTTTACGAGGCAGGCCGGTATTTTGAATGGCTGTTGGAACAGTGCCACGTGGACAACGATAGGACGCGAATCGTTTATGGCATCAGTCCCGAATCGTCCCTCCGGGAGTATACGCTGGAGCACCTGGGCGGATACGAGGGATCGCGGCCCGTGCGGATTGGCAACGCCGCGGCGAGACATTTGCAACTGGACGTTTTCGGAGAGGTTATCATCTCGGCCCATTCCCTGCTGTTGCTGCATGGGGAAGTGCCGCCGGAAACCTGGGAATTGGTGCGAATCCTGGCGGAAACCGTTGTGGTCAACTGGCAGAGGAAAGACCGGGGTGTTTGGGAAGTGCGGGGCGGTCAGCAGCACTTCGTATATTCCAAGGTGATGTGTTGGGCCGCTCTGGACCGGGCCGCATATATGGCCTCGCGCCTGGGGTATGGTGGGTTGTTCCGTCGCTGGTCGGAGACGGCGGGGCGGATTAAGGCGGAGATTCTGGACGCGGGGTGGAGTTCCAACAAGCGGGCGTTCCGGCAGCGGTACGGCGGCGAAACCCTGGACGCTTCCAACCTGGTGATACCTTTCCTGGGTTTGATCCCAAGGGATGACCCGCGCGTGCGGCAAAATCTGGACGCCATTGAGCGAGAGCTAACCGAAGGTCCGCTGGTCTGGCGATACCTCCCCGAAGAAACGGATGACGGGCTGGGCGGGCAGCGGGAGGGGGCGTTCACCTTGCTGAGCTTTTGGCTGGTGGGGAACCTTATATATACCGGCCAGACTGACCGCGGCTTCGACTATTTCCACGAAATTATCACCAAGCAGGCCAATCACCTGGGCCTCTTCGCCGAAATGTTCGACCCGGTCGATAACCGGCAATTGGGCAACTTTCCCCAAGCCTATTCCCACATAGGGTTGATCCACACCGCGCTGAATCTCTCGGGGTTCATAGCCGACACTCCTACCAGACGCACCAACCGCGACCGGTAGCTGCCTGTCTCAGCGGGTTGGCCTCAAACTTAGGAGAGCTTGCTAGCCGGGAGGAACTGGGGCGTCGATGGGCGGGGTTCAGAACTCGGCGTTCTTGGGGGTCCTGGGGAAGGGGATGATGTCGCGGATGTTTTGCATTCCCGTGATGAACTGGACGGTACGTTCGAAGCCTAGGCCGAAGCCGGCGTGGGGGACGGTGCCGTATTGGCGGAGGTCCAGGTACCACCAGTAGTCTTCCTCGGCCATGCCCGTCTGCTTTAGGCGTTGGAGCAGAATGTCACGCCGTTCTTCCCGTTGGCTGCCGCCGATGATCTCACCGATGCGGGGGACGAGGACATCCATGGCGCGGACGGTCTGGTCGTCGTCGTTAAGGCGCATATAGAAGGCTTTGATCTCCTTGGGGTAGTCGGTGACGATCACCGGGCGGCCGATTTTTTGCTCGGTTATGTAACGTTCGTGCTCGGACTGAAGGTCCAAGCCCCATTCCACCGGAAATTCGAAGTCCTCGCCGGACGTCTGAAGGATTTTTACGGCCTCGGTGTAGGTGAGGCGTTCGAAGTTGGAATTGATTATGTCTTCCAGGGTGGAAATGGCAGTCTGGTCGTACCAACGGTTGAAGAAAGCCAAATCGTCGGGGCAGGCTTCGAGGACCCGGGCGAAGACGTACTTGAGGAAATTCTCGGCCAACTCGGCCAGGCCGTCCAAGTCACAGAAGGCTACTTCGGGTTCGACCATCCAGAACTCAGCCAGGTGGCGGGAGGTGTTGGAGTTTTCGGCGCGGAAGGTCGGGCCGAAGGTATAGACGTCGGAGAGGGCCAGGGCGAAGATTTCGGCTTCCAGTTGGCCGCTTACCGTAAGGAAGGTGGGCCGGCCGAAGAAATCCTGGGAAGCATCGACGGTCCCGTTTTCCAGGGGGACGTTGAGGAGGTCGAGGGTGGTGACGCGGAACATGGATCCGGCCCCTTCAGCGTCGCTGGACGTAATCATGGGGGTCTGGATGTATTGGAAGCCGCGCTCCTGAAAGAAGCTATGGATGGCGAAGGCGGTTGCGTTGCGCACGCGGGCGACGGCGCCGAAGGTGTTGGTGCGGGGGCGGAGGTGAGCGATTTCGCGGAGGAACTCCAGGGTGTGGCGTTTCTTCTGGAGGGGGTAGGTCTCCGGGTCGGCCAAGCCGAGGACTTCCAAACTGGCAGCTTTTATCTCGTACTTTTGGCCGCGGCCTTCCGACTGGACCAGATCACCCTGGACGCTGATGCTGGCGCCGGTGTTCAGGGCAGCGACCAAGGGGTAGTCCGGGCACGACTCTTCGACGACTACCTGGAGGTCGTTGAGGGTCGAGCCGTCGCTGATTTGGAGGAAGGAAACTGCGCCGGAGGAACGCTTGGTCTTGACCCAACCCTGGACCAAGACGTTTCCACCCGGGGACTCGCGTTGGAGCAGTTCTTGAATGCGATTGCGAGGCATGGGCTACCTCCTGCCGATGGGTTCCAAGTCAGGATCTTAGCATTTGGGGAGAGGCGGGGGTTTCAAGAGGTGGCATTGACCCCTCCGAATCTACTCCAGTCTGGGGGAGGAACTCGGGTTACATCATTAAGGCGTCGGTGGGAACCAGGCGTTGGCCCACCGGGTCTACAGCCAGAAGAGCGCGTTCCAACGTATAGACTCCCAGCAAAGCCGCCGCATCGTCATCGCCGAACACGACGGTGGTGGAAAAGGTCCGGCCTTCGACTCTGACTTGAGCATCACCGATGGGCCGCCGGATGGGCGTACCGCCGGCCAGACGGAACCGGAATGTTTCGGTGGGCCGGATACCCAAGCGGGTGAGCAAGGCAGACGGGACCGGGGTAAAGGTCGAACCGGTATCCACCAAGGTTATCACCCGTTGAAATTCCGCGCTCGCCGGGCCGCTGATCTCCAGGGATACCGGAAGATACTGATAGGGCGGGCCTCCGTGGGGGTATTCCCATTATAGCACCAGGGTGGCGCCGGGGGAGACTTTACAGGGCCGGCTGGGACGCTTGCCAAGCGGTGGTTTGCTGATAGGCGTGGGCGATTCTTAGCAGCGTGGGTTCAGAGAGGTGGGGACCGATGAGCTGCATTCCCACCGGGAGATTTTGGGAGAAGCCGGCGGGAACGGAGATACCAGGGAGGCCCGCGATGTTCACCGGAAGGGTGCAAACGTCAATGAGGTACATCTGCACCGGGTCGTTGATTTTTTCGCCCTGGGGGAAAGCGACCACCGGAGAGGTGGGGGTTGCCAGGGCGTCGACCTCTTGGAAAACGCGGGTGAAGTCCTGCCGGATGAGGGTCCGGACCTGCTGGGCCTTGAGATAGTAGGCGTCGTAGTAGCCTGACGAGAGGGCGTAGGCCCCTAGCATGATGCGGCGTTTGACCTCGGGGCCGAAACCGTGCTGCCGGGTCTGGGCCATGGCTTCCCACATATCGTCGGTGTCCTGGAAGGAGTAGCCGTACTTCACGCCGTCGTAGCGGGCCAGATTGGCGGAGCATTCCGAGGGGGCGATGATGTAGTAGCAGGCCAGGGCGTAAGAAGTGGTGGGCAGGGAGACGGGTGTGACGGACGCCCCCAGGGACTCGAGATGCGTTATGGCGGTTCGGACCGTGTCGAGGACGCCCGGCTCCAGGCCGGAACCGAAGTATTCTTCAGGGACACCGATACGGAGGCCCTGGATGTCTTCGGTGAGGCCCTGAGCATAGTCTTGGGGTTGGAGGGGGAGAGAAGTGGCGTCTTTGGGGTCGTGGCCGACGAGGGCGTTGAGGATGTGGGCGCAGTCCTCGGCGGAGCGGGCGATGGGGCCAATCTGGTCCAGGGAAGAGGCGTAGGCCACGAGGCCGTAACGGGATACCAGCCCGTAGGTTGGTTTTAGGCCGGTGACGCCACAGAGGGAGGCGGGTTGGCGGATGCTGCCACCGGTGTCGGAGCCCAGGGCGTAGGTGACTTCTTGGGCGGCCACCGCCGCCGCGGCGCCCCCGCTGCTGCCGCCGGGGACCCGGTTAAGGTCCCAGGGATTGTTGGTGGGGAAAAAGGCGGAGTTTTCGCAGGATGACCCCATGCCGAACTCGTCCATGTTTCCCTTGCCCAGGAGGACCGCGCCGTGGTCAAGGAGTCGGGCGTAGGCGGTCGCGTTGTAGACCGGGACGAAGTTCTCCAACATGCGGGAGGCGCAGGTGGTGGGGACGCCCTGGGTGCAAATCAGGTCTTTGACCTGGACCGGGATGCCGGTGAGCGGTGACATTTCGCCCCGGGCGATACGTTGGTCGGCGGCCTGGGCCTGCTCCAAGGCCAAGTCCTGGGTGACAGTCAGGAAGGCCCGCACCTGGTCTTCGACCTGGGAGATACGGTCCAGGTGGGCGCGGACCAGTTCCACGGAACTGATTTCGCGCCGGGCTAGGAGTTGGGAGGCCTGGGCGATGGAAAGTTGGGTTAGGGAGTTCAAGAGTTATTCGTCCAGGACGGCATTGACCCGGATGGAGGCGCCGTCGGTGCGGGGGGCGTTGAGGAGAACGTCCTGAGCGGGGAGGCAGTCTTCAGTAGTGTCATCCCGCATGACCGTTTCCAGGTTGCCGGCGTGGCCGGTGGGGGTTACGCCGGAGGTGTCCAGCCGGAGAAGGACCTCGAATTGGTCGAGGATTTGGGAAAGTTGGTCCCGCAAGGTCTCGATTTCTTCTTCGGTAAGGCCGAGGCGGACCAGGGCGGCGATGTGTTCGACTTCGGAGCGGGTGAGGGGCATGGATATCCTCTGGGCCAAGTTAAGGTTGGGGGCTAATTCATCTCAACGCCGCCGGAGACGCTGATGGAGAGTCCGGTGATGTAGTCGGACTCGGCGGAGGAGAGGAAAGCGGCCATGCGGGCGATGTCGCCGCCCACTGCGATACGTCCGAGGGGGACCCGATTGTTCCGTTCGCGGACCATCATGGCGCGGTGTTCCTCGGCGGACTGGCCTTCGGCGACCAGGGCGGCGGCGATGAAGTCGACGCGCTCGGTGTCGACCAAGCCGGGGCAGATGGCGTTGACGTTGACGTTGTGCGCGGCCATCTCCTGGGCTAGGGCCTGGGTGAAGCCGACGAGGGCGAACTTGGAGGCGCAATAGGCGGCGTAGCGGGCGATACCGCGTTTGCCGGCGCCGGAAGAGATGATGATGATTTTACCGGGGCCGCCGCGCTCCACCATGTGGCGGGCAACGGCGCGGGAGGCGAGGTAGGTGCCACGGACGTTGACGCGCATGACTTCGTCGAAGGCATCCTCTTCCAGGTCAACCACCAGGACCCGGTCGCGGCCGGGGCGGGAGCCGGCGTTATTAACCAGAATGTCGATGTGCCCGAAGCGTTCCAGGGTTTGGGAGACCATGTCGTCGACCTGGGCGCTGTCGGAGACGTCGGAGAAAAGACCGAGGGAATGGCGGCCTTGGGCCTGAATTTCGGCAACTACGCTGGGGAGGCCCTGCCACCCGGCGTTGCGGTCCTCGGGACGGATGGCCTCGACAGACTGGGGGACATCGGTGACGACGACGTCGGCGCCTTCCTGGGCGAGGCGGTTGGCGATGGCGCGGCCGATACCGTTGCGGCCGCTGGCGCCGGTAACGATGGCGACTTTGCCGGAGAGGTCGTACATGGCGTTCCTTTCGGGGTGGGGATTGGGGTGAAGTTTAGCGGATACGGTGGGGTTTTTCATCCTGGGGTATGGGAATGGTCTTGGATGAAGGCACCGTGGGGGAGGGGCTAGTCGTCACCAAGTTCCAAGGCACGGGCGTCAAGGGACTCGGGACCGGGGTGAGTATGGTGTTGGTAGGCGTAGGCTTGGCCGTCGAGATGGACTAGGAGGAGATGGGTGCCGAAAGTCTGGTTGAGGACCTCTTCGGTGAGAACCTGGGCGGGGGGGCCAAAGGCAACCAGGGAGCGGTTGAGGCAGGCAACGTTGGAAGCGCAGCTAGAGACGCAAGAGAGGTCGTGGGTGCTGAGGACGATGGTGGCGCCTTCCTCCTGGAGTTTAAAGATTATGTCAAGGAGGCGGTGTTGGGCCGGGGCGTCGAGGCCGGCCATGGGTTCGTCCATCAAGAGGAGGGCCGGGTCGTTAGCCAGGGCGCGGGCCAAGAGGACCCGGCGGCGTTGCCCGCCGGAGAGTTCGCCGATGAGGCGTTGGCGATGTTGGTACATGCCGACCCGTTCCAGGGAAAGGGCGGCAGCCTCCCGGTCTTCGTTGGTGATGCGGCGGAAGAGGCCGCGCCGGGCATAGCGTCCCATGAGGGCGACGTCGGAGACGGTGACCGGGAAGTCCCATTCGACGTCTTCGGCCTGGGGCATATAGCCGATGTGCTTACGTTGCAGGGAGTTTTCCAGACCCAGGACCCGCATCCGGCCCTGCCAGGGTTTAACCAGCCCCATGACGCTTTTCATCAGGGTGGACTTGCCGGAACCGTTGGGGCCGATGATGCCGACGATTTCCTGTTGCGCAACCTGAAAGGAGAGGTTTTCCAGGGCGGGCACGTTTCCGTAACGGACGCTGAGGTCTTGCACTTCCAGGGCTGGGGTGATGAGGTCCAGGTCCTGGAGGGCAGGATTTGGTGAGGAGTGATGGGAGCCGTTGGAGGTATGGTTCATTGTGAGGTGAAGGTGGGGCCGCATCCGGCGATTGGTTTTTGATACTTGGTATCTACAAGGGAAAGGGTACCATTTTGCTTTTAAATAATCAACCGGGGGAGCGGATAAGGAAGAAGGTCTTTTGATTTTCGCTGCTGGGATTCTTTGGACTTCCCGTGGTTACCGGAGTGCGTTAGGAAGGAATGTTGGGATTTCGCTGCGGGGTGGTTCGTCGTTCTACGGGTGGTTCGTCCTTCGACGGGTTCAGGGTGAAGGGGGTTGGGGTGACATTTTTTAGGTGTTGGGACATTTTGGGACTATTGGGGACATTGGGTGGGTTGCCTCGTCGGGCCGGTCTGGGGGTTGGATTTTGGGACGTGGGATTAGGTGTACTAATAGTTATGATAGAGAGTCGTCATCGGAGTTGGGAAGGGGGAGGTGTCAGTGGGCAGGGCCTTTTCATCGTGGTTGTGGGGAGTTTGCGACGACGAGTCCGGGGCAACTCGGCTGGCGGCGATGGATTTTAGATTCCTCCCTGCGGTCGGAATGACAGGTAGGGGGCTCGGAATGACCCCCCCGGGCGGGGCTCTGGGTGTCTCCCCTTGGACGGGGCTCTGGGTGACACCTTCGACGGGCTCAGGGTGGAGGGAGGGTTGTGGGGACGATTAAAAGGCCCGGCCTAACTTGGCCTCTAGGAATACAAATGCGATAGGCCCTGGGCAGGAAGATTGCAAAGGTATGTAATTCTGAGGACAAGGGAGGCTTGCCAGGCCAGGTACGACCTGGATTCCCGCCTTCGCGGGAAGGACGGTAGGTGTTGGTAGGGACTTCGCAATTGTCCTGGGTAGACGGGCAAGAAGATTGCAAAGGTATGTAATTCTGAGGACAAGGGAGGCTTGCCAGGCCAGGTACGACCTGGATTCCCGCCTTCGCGGGAAGGACGGTAGGTGTTGGTAGGGACTTCGCAATTGTCCTGGGTAGACGGGCAAGAAGATTGCAAAGGTATGTAATTCTGAGGACAAGGGAGGCTTGCCAGGCCAGGTACGACCTGGATTCCCGCCTTCGCGGGAAGGACGGTAGGTGTTGGTAGGGACTTCGCAATTGTCCTGGGTAGACGGGCAAGAAGATTGCAAAGGTATGTAATTCTGAGGACAAGGGAGGCTTACCAGGCCAGGTACGATCTGGATTCGCTCCTCCGCGGGAAGGACGGTAGGTGTTGGTAGGGACTTCGCAATTGTCCTGGGTAGACGGGCAGGAAGATTGCAAAGGTATGTAATTCTGAGGACAAGGGAGGCTTGCCAAGCTAGGTACGATCTGGATTCCCGCCTTCGCGGGAAGGACGGTAGGTGTTGGTAGGGACTTTGAAATTGTCCTGGGTAGACGGTGGGTTAGGGGTGGAACCAGTCGTCGCCGGCGGGGGGCCACGGGTTGGTCTCGGAAAGCACCTGGGAAAGTTGGATGAAGGCGCCCTTGGTGGAGGACGGGTGGAGCCAGATGCTATTGAAGCCCAGGTTGACGTAGTTGGCGGTCTGCCGGGAGGTGGTAAAGCGGATGCCTTCCTCGGTCTGGAGGTAGGCGTCGACGGCAAGGGAGTCGTCGATTTGGAAAATCGTGAGGTAGATGCCCTCGCCGTAGCGTTGGAGGAAGCGGGCCGAGGAGGTGTCGGGGCTGGTGGGCTGGGCAAGCTCGATGAAGGTGTCCTGGGCTTGAAGGGGCAAAACTGCGATTTCCAAGTCGGTGAAGCTGATGTGGAAGCGGCGGGTGGACTGGAGGCCAAACATGCGGCCCCATTGGTCGATGGCCTGGTCCAAGTCGTTGACCAACACAGCGATTTGGCGGAGCTGGCGGGTCTTGGGATTGGTGGGCTGTTGCTGCCAGTTGGGGCCGGCGGGGGGCCAGGGATTGAGGGGGTCGGTGACCTCTACGATTTCTACGAAGGCCCCGTTGGTGGCGGAGGGGTGGAGGAAGGCGGAGCGGTAGCCGGTTTCCTGGGTTATACCGGTGATGGGGATGTGGAGGGACTGGAGGTGGGGAATTAGGTTGTCGAAGTCGTGAGTCTCGAAGACCAGGAGATATGGTGCGGAACCGCGGCGAGCCAGAAAGCGGCCGGCGGAGGAGTCCTCGGCGGTGGGTTGGAGCAGTTCCAGGAAGGTTTCTCCGCCGGTGGGCATGACGGAGTTGGTGAGGTGGTATTGGGGGAGGTCTTGGTGGTGGACCGGCGTTAGGCCGAGGGCGCGGTGGTAGATTTCTTCGGCGGAGGGGAGGTCGTCGACGAGGAAGGCGATTTGGCGCAGGCGGTTCAGCACTGGAGTATTCCGGGGGTTAGGCGGGCCGGCTGGGCAGAGAAATCAGGGCAGTGCCGCCCACGTAGCGTTCGCCCTGCTCGCCGGTCATCAGGATGTCGCATTCCACCAAGTTCTCGCCGTCCTCCTGGCGGGTGTCGGTGACGGTGGCGGCGATGCTAAGGGGCTTGTTGTGGGGAACGGGCTGGCGGAAGACCAGGTCGAGGTCTTTAACGGCGGCGGGCCCGGCCCATTGGGTCAGAAGCTGGGCCATGATGGCCATCGACATGACACCGGGGAGGATAGGGCCGGGAAGACGGGACTTCTCGGCGATGGTAGGGTCGGTGAAGCGGTTAGGCATGGGGTTGCCCCACTGCTCGCAAAAATTGACGACTTCTTCGTCGGAGACGACTTTGACAAGAGGGCCGATTTCGTCGCCCATCTCGACATCGTCAAAGTAGGGGAGGTTTGACTGGGTCATGGGTCACTCCCTGGCGGCGTAAGACTCTTGAACATCGGCGACGACAACGCCATCTTGGTTGCGGAAGGTGGTCTCCCAGACGATGAATACCATGGTGCCGCTGCGGCCGGTCTTGGCATAGACCTCCTTCAGGTGAGACGAGGCGGTCAGGTGGTCCCCGGCGCAGATGGGGGAGCGGGACTGGACTCGTTGGCCGGCGTGGAAGCGGGTGCGGCCGAACTTGAGATTAATGTCGGGAAGTTGGACGCGGCGGACGAAGATGGCGCAGAGGGTGGGGGGAGCGACTACTCCGGAGTAACCGGCGGCGTGGGCGGCGGCCTGGTCGTTAAAAACGGGGTCGGCCTCGCCGATGCTGCCGCTGAAGGACCGCACCATATCCTGGGTGACCTCGAAGGGGCCGGCTTCGTGTTCGACGCCGTAGAGGGAGCGGTCGTAGTCCAGTTCCATGACCATGTTGGGTACTCCTTAGCGGGCCGGGGCGTTGATGGTGGCTTCTAATTGGATGGGTTGGAAGTCACCGGCGAGGAGGGCCTCGACCAGTTCATGTTCGTTGTTGATTTGGGCGGGGAATTGGGTTAGGCAGGAGGCTAGATGGCTGGCCAGGTGGGCGTCGCTGCCACCGGTGCCCAGGTAGGCTTGCTGCTGACACAGTTCGTCGGCGCGTTCGTTCTCGCCGGCGCGGCTGCCACCATTCAGGCGTTCCACGACGTGGACGTCTTCGAATACCTCTCCCTGGGCCATATAGTCGACGAGGCCGATACCGAACCGCCCTGGATGGGCCGGGATGGCGATGGCCCCGTGGTGCCGGGCGGCCTTCATCAGCTCCCGAGCGTCGGTACGGACGTTGCCGAAGTCCAGGTCGTTGGTCAAGCCGGGGGTGACGCCGAAGACGAGGAAATGGCCGTAGAGGGTGTCCAACTCGGAGCCCTTCAAAATGAGCAAGCTGTATTCACGGGCCAGTTGGGAGTAGTCGAGGTGGGCGTCGAACTTACGATGTTCGGTGAGGACGAAGCCGTCGACGGTATGGCCGCGTTTACGGAGGACTTGGACCCATTTGACGTATTGCTCGACGGTGGCGCGCGAGTCGTCGGAAGAGACGGAGTGGGAGTGAAGGTCGAGGAACATTTGGGGCGCAGGCCTCCTGGGGGTGGGCTAGGAAACCACTATAAAGGGTGGCGGGAAAATCATCAACCGGGGGATTGTGGGCTTTCGGCTAGCCCCGGACGGGAGGAGGATGAGGACCGGTCTTAGGGGGGCGGTTTAACACAAATGTGGGGATGGGCATTGGGGAAGTCCGGTTCGGGGTGGGCACGCCTCTGAGATAGGGGCAGGCACATTGGTCTGCCCCTACGGGGTTTGGGTTTTGCCGGGGTTCGCGATGAAACGCGGGAGGTTAAGAACGGAAGGCCTTTAGGAAATCGCCGCCGGATTGGCGGATGAAGTCCTGAACGCCAGCGGAGAGGAGATGGACGCCGCGTTCGGCGAACTGTACAAGTCCACGGTGCGGGGCTTGGTCCGGCGGCGGGCCGACTCCAAATCCGGCAGAATCCGGGTAAATTGCTCCCGGCTGATGTCGCTGGGATAGGAATGAGACATGATTGCCCCTCCCTCCGGTAATCGTCTCAACTTATCATATTTTAGAGATTGCAAACAGGTTCTGAGATAGGGGCAGGCACATTGGTCTGCCCCTACGGGGTTTGGGTTTTGCCGGGGTTCGGCGCGGGAGGTTAAGAACGGAAGGCCTTTAGGAAATCGCCGCCGGATTGGCGGATGAAGTCCTGAACGCCAGCGGAGAGGAGATGGACGCCGCGTTCGGCGAACTGGCGGTAGCGGTCGATATTGGTGACAGTCATGCCGGCACCGGCGACGCCGATGATTTTGCCGGCGGCTTTGGTTGCATCGATGACCTGGCCGATGGCGGCGTCGACCTCGGCGGGGCCCGGCATACCCATGGCTTGGGTGAGGTCGCTGCTGCCGACGAGGAGCGCGTCGACGCCGGAGACGGAGGCGATGGCGTGAGCGTTGGCGACGGCTTCGGGGGTCTCGATCATGGTTATGATGAGGGTCTCCCGGTTGGCAGCTTCATAGTATTCGGCGGGGGAGAGGCCGCTGCCCAGCCGGTTGGTGCGGCCGCCGGTGGCGCTGCTGCGGTCGCCCATGGGGTAGTAATGGGAAGCCTGGGCGACGGCTTCGGCCTCGGCCTGGGTGGAGATATGAGGAACAATGAGGCCCTGGGCACCCCGGTCGAGGAAGCGGAGGAGGGTGGAGGGTTCGGCATTGGGGACGCGGACGATGGGGGTCAGGTCGTAGAGTTCGGCGGCGCGGATAACATTTTCGGTCTCGCTGTCGTTGGAGGAGCCGTGCTCGCAGTCGATCCAGATCCAGTCGAAGCCCATAACGCCGTAGAGTTCGGCGATGATGGGGGCGTAGAAGTTAAGATTGGCGCCGAGGGCCACCTGGCCGTTCAAGAGTTTGGCTTTGGTGTGATTGGTCCTGACCATGGGGCCTCCATAGAGAATTGAGTTTTGGTGGGGTTGATGTAACGGCGGCGGGTCGATTGGGATAGGGACATGGTTTGCCGGGAAGTGAGAGGGCCGAAGAGACCTGTAAGCCGGGTTCTGTATTCCCGCGCTGTTGGGCGGCGGGACGGTGACCATCTATCTAGCCCCCTAACGGCGCGGGGCCGTTAGTGACCGCTTTGGGCGGCCAGATGTTACCAACGGGGTCGAGCAGCCAACCCGGGGACGGGCCGGACGCCCATAGTCCCCCTATTCGGCCTTGCTCCAAGTGGGGTTTGACCACCGCGGCGTCACCGCCAACGGCCGGACGCTCTTACCGTCCGATTTCACCCTTACCGCCGGTTTGTTCCTGGCATTGGGGCCGAGGCCCGTCGTGCCTGGAGAAGTAAGACCGGAGGCGGTATGTTTCTGTGCCACTTTCCGTCAACCGCGGTTAAGCGGAAGCCTGGGAGTTACCCAGCACCCTGTCCGGAGGAGCCCGGACTTTCCTCCCTCCCAAAGAACTTGGGACGGCGGTCACCCGGTCTACCCGGTCCTCTCGGTGGGCAGGTTAGCATAGGGGGTTGGGAGGGTCAAGGACGGGATTTTGGGGCTGGGGGTTGGGCTGAGTGGCGGGAATTGGCCGGTGAGGTTAGCCGGGGAAGAGCAATCGGCCGCAGCTACTGCAATTGACGGTATACCGGCCGGAGCGGACCCGCTGGAGGTGCTGGCTGGGGAGGGACATGCGGCAAGCCTGGCAGAGGCCGCGCTCGACCTTGGCGACAGCGGTGCCACCCTTGCTGCGGCGGAGGGTTTCGTATTTGAGGACTTCGGACTGGTCCAGGGTTTCGGCCAGTTGGTCCCGTTGGGCGGCCAGGCCGGTTTCCTCTTCGGTTAGGGACTTAATCTGCACGTTTAGTTCGGCGTGGCGCTTGTCCCAAGTGGCCTGAGCAGAGAAAAGTTCTTCCTGGTGGGCGGAGATCCGGTTGCGGGTGTCCTGAGCACGGACGGAAAGCTCGAGAAGCTGAATGTCTTTCTGGTCGACCTGGGCCTTGACGTTGCTGGACTCGAGTTCCAGGCTGGCCAGGTCGCGGGGGTTGGAAATATCGCCGCTGAAGAGTTGGCCTTCGAGGGTTTGAGAGCGTTGGCGGACGTTCTCGGCTTCTTCTTGCCGTTCCCGGTGGGCGGCTTGGATTTCTTTCAGCTTGCCCTGTTCTTCGGCGAGGGTTTGTTCGATTTTGTCCAGGACGAGGCGGGCGTCGCGCTCCCGTTCGGCGGCAGCCTTTTGGGTGCGGACCCTGTCCAAGGCCAGGTCAATTTCCTGCAATGAGAAAAGCTGTCTGACGATGGTCATAGCGGAAGCCTGCCTGTAGAATCGAGTGGCCGTTGGGGTCAATTCTGATTCTAGGTAGGTTGGGGGCCATTGTCAACGGAAATTTTGGAGGGGGCGGCCGCAGAATGGAGGGGTTTTGCGGGCGCCTGCCAGAGGGCGACTAGGCGGCGATGCGGATATTGCACTTTTCCGACCTGCACATTGGCGTGGAGAACTACGGCCGTTTGGACCCGGCGACGGGGCTTTCAACCCGGCTGGGGGACTTTTTGGGTTCCCTGGACGAGGTAGTTGAGTACGCGGTGAACGAGGGCGTTGACCTGGTACTGCTGGCCGGCGACGCTTACAAGGGGAGAGACCCATCGCAGACCCACCAACGGGAGTTCGCGCGGCGGCTGCACCGGGTCTCTGAGGCGGGAATACCCGTGTTCCTGTTAGTGGGGAACCATGACCTGCCCAACACCAGCAGCCGGGCTACGGCGGTGGAAATTTTCCCAACGTTGGAAGTGCCCAACATCTACATTGGGGACCGGCTCCAGACCTATTTGGTGCCGACGCCGGCGGGACCTTTGCAGATTGTAGCGGTACCGTGGCCTAGAAGAGGCGGAATTTTGAGCCGGGAGGAGACCCGGGGGTTATCGATCGACGAGGTCCGGGACGAGATTGGGCGGCGCCTGACCGAGGGGATCCAGACCTTGGTGGATGACCTGGACCCGGGGATCCCGGCCATTTTAACGGCCCACGCAACCATCAACGGAGCGACGGTGGGAACGGAACGGTCGATGATGCTGGGGCAGGACCACATCTTGCTGGTCAGCGCGGTGCATCAACCGCAACTGGAGTACGTGGCGTTGGGGCACGTGCATAAACACCAAGCGCTGCGGCAGGACCCGCCGATGGTGGTTTACTCCGGCAGCTTGCAGCGGGTGGACTTCAGCGAGGAAGGGGACGAGAAGGGGTTTTGCGTGGTGGACCTGGACCCGGCGGCGGGGCAGGGAGATCGGATGGTGGGGTTTGAGTTCCGGCGGGTGGAAGCAAGGACCTTCGTGACGGTGGACGTGCAAATAGAGGCTTCGGACAATGATCCCACCGGTACGGTGGTCCGGGCGATTGAGCGCCGGGACATTGAAGATGCCGTGGTACGGGTGCGGATAAGCGTGCCGGGGGAATTAGACGCGCAACTGCGGGAGGGGGAAATCCGGCAGGCGTTGATCGGAGCGCATTACGTTGCGGCGGTGAGCCGGGAGGTGGCGGGCACCCGGAGGACGAGGTTGGACCGGGAGGCAGCAGAAGGGTTACAGCCGATGCAGGCGTTGCGGTTGTACCTGGAAAGCCGGGGAGCGGACCAAGAGCGGCAGGATGTCTTGCTGCGTTATGCCTCGGAGTTGATGCAGGAAGAGGGGGAAGACTAGGCGGACTGTACCCCTTGGAGGCGGAGGGTGTCGGTACCGTTGAGGTAGATGTTGACGATTTCCTGCTGGGACATTTCGGTGTTGTAGAGGACCATGATGCGAATGCAGCGTTCCATGCTGCCGGGGACGGGAATTTCGGTGGAACACATGAGGGCGGTACTGGTCCAGCCCAATTGGCGGGCGGCGGCGGCGGGGTAGGCTGCGTTGAGGTCGGGGGTAACGGTGAAGTAGGCGGCGGCTACATTGCCTTGGACCATCTGGTTGGTCTCAATCATCTGGGACAGAAGCTCGCGGGTGGAATCGTAGATGGCGGTATCGGTGTTTTCAGCGGCGGTAGTTGCCCCGCGTATTCCTCGGCACATCAACATTAAGCAGTCCCTCCCTTGATGGAAGACGGAGACCCGGCCAGCTCGGCCACGAGGGCGGCGGAGCGGGTCACCAACTGATTTCGGGGCGATTCTAGCATCACTCGAACCAAGGCGCTACCCACCACGGCGGCGGCGGCTTCCTGGCAAACGGCGTCAACGTGTTCGCGGGTAGAGATGCCGAAACCGACGGTCAGTGGGAGTTGGGTATGGGCACGGACGCGGTTGAGGAGGTCAAAGCTGCGCTCGGAAAGTTGATCTCGGGCGCCGGTGATGCCGGTGAGGCTGATGCAATAAACGAAACCGGTGGCGGCTGCGGCGGAAGCCTGGATGCTGGCGTCGGTGCTGGTCGGAGCCAGCAGGGGGATGATGTGGATGCCGTTGGGCGCGCAGACCCGGGCCAAGGGAGTCACCTCGCTGTGCGGGACGTCGACGGGGATGAGGCCGTCGACACCTGCCTGGGCGGCGGCAGCCGCGAACCGGGAAAGGCCATAGGTCAGGATGGGATTGTAATAGCTCATCAGGATTAGCGGAGTGTTTGGAACGGCGGGCCGGACGGTCTGGACCATGTCGAGGCAGTCCTGGAGAGTGACGCCGTTTTCCAGGGCTTTGAAGGTGGACTCCTGGATGGTTGGGCCGTCGGCCAGGGGGTCGCTGAAGGGGACGCCAAGCTCGATGGCGTCGGCGCCAGCGGCGGCCAACGCCGGAACGAGTTCCCGGGTCGCGTCGAGGTCGGGGAAGCCGGTGGTGAGGAAAACGATGAGGCCGGGGCGCCGCTCTTGGCGAATGCGGGCAAACATTTGGGCGGTGCGGTCGGGGGGCATTGGTTGGGAACTCCTGTAGTGGGCTGAGGGAGTCGCCGGGAGTTGGCGAGCGCGGGACATGAGGGACGCCAGCTCAATGTATATGAGGCCGGGGGAGATGTCTACTGCTGGATTAGGGTGTAGAGGACGACCAAGCCGTTTTGGCCGGCGTGGGCCGCGACGCAGGGCCAGAGGGAGCCGGTGCGGTGGTAAAGGAAAGCAAGGAGGATGCCGGTTACGAATATGGGGAGAAGCACTCCCGGAAGGGCGTGGAAGAGGCTGAACAGGACAGCGCTGAGTAAGATGGCTTGGAGAGGCCCGAAACGGGAAGCGAGGCCGCGGTAGACGAACCCTCGGAAGAACATTTCCTCGACAAAAGGGGTCCAGACGGCCAAGGCGAGGAAAGACAGGGCGGCGGCAGGACCAGGGAGGAGGATGCCGGGGGTAATCTCGGGAGGGACCAGAAACTTGACCCCGGAAGCCTGGGCGGCGAACCCGTAGACGCCGGTGAAGCCGAGGCTGAGAAGGAGGACGCCGGCGGTGAGGGCGGCGGTATGGACGGGTGTAGTTGTGGGGGCAACCAGCCCAACCCAACCAAAGGATAGCCGGTGGGGACGTAGGGCGAAAAACCACACCGCCGAAACGATGACCAAGCCGACGATCAGGCTGCCAATGAGCAGACCGGCAGCGTGGTTGATGCTCTGAAGGGCAAATACAATGGACCCCGACATAGCCACGCCTGCCAGGACTAAGAAGGCGCCCAAGGCGATTTGGAAGACTCCCCAGGGAAATGGTTGTGGGGTTGCAAGGGGGGCATTTTCGGAAGGATCGCCGGTACGGGATGAAAGTGGATACGGGTTGGGTTGGCCGCAGTTGGTGCAGAAAGGATGACCGGCTTCGATGGTTTGGGAGCAGTTGGGGCAGGTCAAGGACGAGAACTCCGGGAAGTTCATATTTGGCGAAAGTCCGTTGGTGAGTATAGCAGGGTGGCTTGGGATGTTGGGTGGGAGCAGCCAAAAAATTAGGAAGGGTTCGGGGCAGGCTTTGAGCCGGAATCCAAGAATCTTTGCTGGCCTGGACCTCAATGCCTGTCGCCGGTTCTGGATTCCGACTCAAGGCCGGAATGACGGTTTAATGTCAGGGTGACTCCTCAATTCTGAACAGTTACGTGAGTTGGAGGCTGGTTGCCAGGGAGAGGGCCGTGGGCAATAATGGCCCCGTCACAGGGTTGGGAGATGGGGAAGGTACCAGCGTGGAGGAATTGTAGATGCCGGAACGAGAACCCTTGAGCCGGGAAGCATTTTTGTTTTTGGCCCAGCAGGTGGGGTTGGACCCGGGGGACCCGCACATGGAAGAGCTGTTTCCCTACGCTCGGAGCGTTGTAGCGGGATTGGCGGAACTGGATGAGATTGGGGTAGAAGGCTACGAACCGGACTTGGCGTTCCGACCGGCGCCGGAGGTGTAGGGATATGGACGGGTTGGAGCTATGTTTCGCCAGCGCGGGGGAGTTGTCGCGGTTGATTCAGAACCGGGAAGTTTCTCCGGTGGAGGTAATTGACGCGCATCTGGACCGGATTGAAGCGACGGAGGGGGTCTTGAATTCGTTCATCACGTTGCTGCCGGATGAAGCGCGAGCGGCGGCGCGGCGGGCTGAAGGAGAGATACAGGGGGGGAACTACCGGGGGCCGTTGCACGGGATTCCGGTGGGGTTGAAGGACTTGTTCAACACCGCAGGCGTGCGGACAACCTCTGGGACGCGGATATTTGACGATTTCATTCCCGCCGAGGACTGCACGGTTGCGGCCAAGTTTCGGCAGGCCGGGGCCATACTGCTGGGGAAGCTGAACATGCACCCCTTCGCGTATGGGCCGACCGGCGAGAACGCGGACTACGGCCACATGCACAATCCGTGGAACCCGGACCTGGTAACCGGCGGGTCCAGCGGGGGGTCGGGATCGGCGGCGGCGGCGGGGCAATGCACCATAACCATGGGCAGCGACACGGGCGGGTCGGTTAGGATTCCGGCGTCGTTGTGCGGGATAGTTGGATTCAAGCCGACTTATGGATTGGTGAGCAGGCACGGGTTGACGGCGTTGTCGTGGAGTTTGGACCATCCGGGGCCGATGGTCAGGACGGTAGAGGACGCGGCGTTGGTGTTGAACACCATCGCGGGGAAAGACCCCAAGGACGTGGCGACGGTGGACCGGCCAACGGGGGACTACACTGCGGAATTTACCGGAGACCTGCGGGGAGTTCGGGTCGGAGTGCCGCAGGAATATTTTGAAGGACCAATCGATCCGGAAGTTGGCCGAGCGGTTAGGGTGGCGATCGACTTGTTGGAGGAGTTGGGGGCGGTGGTGGTAGATGTGTCGTTGCCCATGTTCAAGTACGCCCAGGTAATCTCAGGAACGATATTGATGGCGGAGGCGGCCCAGTACCATCGTGAGCTAATTGCCCGCGAAGGGGACAAAATTTACCCGCCGGTGCGGCTGCGGTTGGAGGGTGGTTTGTTCGTGGGAGCGGCCGACTATCTGAAGGCCCAGCAGGCGCGGTCGTTGTTCGACCTGGAAGCCCGCCGGTTGCTGGAAGAGGTTGACCTGTTGGCGGGGCCGACGGAGCCGGTAACCGCGCCGCGGATTTTGGCCCCGCAGGTGCAGGCCGGTGAGGAAACGGTGGGGACCACGGCGGCGTTGACGCATTTCACCAGGCCCTACAACATTACGGGTTTCCCGGCGGTTTCGGCGCCCTGCGGGTTCTCCCGGGACGGTATGCCGATCGGTTTGCAACTGGCGGGGAGGCCTTACGAGGATGGAATGGTGTTAAGGGCGGCCCGGGCCTATGAGCAAGCGACGGAATGGCACCGGCGGCGGCCGCCGATTTAGGTCTGGTTGAAAAGTTAGGAATCACCGAGGGAAGCGAATTGCCGGCGATAACCACGGTAACCTTTGACTTGTGGCAGACCCTTTTGCTGGACAACCGGACGCTGGGGCGGGCACGGACGGGAGTGAGGCTGGACGGGGCGCAGAAAGCGCTGCTGGAGTTTGGAGAGGAATATGACCTGGAACACATCCGGGAGGCGTACCGGGCGTGTTTTCAGTATTGCCGGCGGATACGGGAACAGAACTTGGACATCAGTTTTCGGGAACAGGTGGAACGATTCATCGAGAATATTGACGAAGGTTTGGTGGCAAGGCTGCCCATTGCGGTTATCGAGGAAATCGTGCGGGCTTACAGGGATTCATTTTTTGTATACCCTCCCCGGCCCCACTTCGATGCGGTAAGGGTGTTGGCGGCGTTGAAACGCGAGGGGTACCGGATTGGGTTGATTTCCAATACGGGCATGACGCCGGGGACGGCTTTCCGGCGATTCTTGGATGAACACGGCCTGCTGGAATATTTCGAGACCTTGACGTTTTCGGACGAAGTTAAACTATCCAAGCCTGGGGCTCAAATCTTCTTGATGACCCTGGCGGAACTTGGGGCTGAACCCGAGGAGGCAGTGCATGTTGGGGACCACATCAGCAACGACGTGGTGGGAGCCAATTTGGCGGGGATGAGGACGGTTTGGATTGAGAGTTCCTACGGGAGGCCGGAGGGAGCGGGAGAAGAGGCAGACCCGCACGCCACGGTGACGCATTTGGGGAAGGCGCCGGATGCGATACGAGGGTTGAGGTCGGGCTGACGGTGGGTTTAGAAGGGTTCACGACCAAAGGGGTTGGATTGGACGGAACGTGAGGGCGGGCTGACGGGCTTGGAGGGTGGTTGGTGGCTGTTGGGAACGGCCAATTTTGGTAACTGTTCAGAATTAAGGGGTTAGCTCAACCCAGGATCCGTCATTCTGGCCCCCGAGCCGGAATCCAGGAATCCCGCGCAATTCGAACGCTGGTTTCTCCCTGACAATTCTGGGTTCCGGCTCAAAGCCTGCCCCGTACCCGATACGGGGGCCGGAATGACCGTCTAATATTGGGATGACTCCTCAAGTCTGAACACTTACCAATTTTGCGTTTGCTTGACAACGGGTTTGCGTTGCGGATAATCTGAAGAGGAATTTACCTCCCGCAAAACCCGATGGGACACAACAAAACCGCCTACCATTCTTAACCAACGGACCGGGAGCAACCGAAACTCCGGCGAAAACGGCAAGACTGGCCGGAGTCTACTTGAGGGAAGACATGGCTGACCTGATTCAGCTGTGCGACGATATATTGGCGCGCCGCTCCCTGATATTGGCAAGCAATCGCGGCCCGGTGGAGCACCACATGACCCCGGAAGGACGTCCTGAACCCCGCCGGGGTAGTGGCAGCATCGTAACGGCGCTGAACAGCTTGGTGCAGACCGCGGAATTCACCTGGGTTTCTAGCGCCATGGGAGAAGGGGACCGGGTGGTCTCCAACAATGGCAGCGGGCCGCACCTCGATTCCACCCTTCCCGGACACAAAATCAAGCTGCGTTACGTAGTCACCCCGAGGCGGGTATACCACAAGTACTACAACGTATTTTGCAATCCGTTGCTGTGGTTCCTCCAGCATTACATGTGGAACCCGCCCTACAACCCCAATGTGGACGCCAGCGTGCATGACGCTTGGAATTCGGGGTACATTCCGGTGAATCAGGCGTTTGCCCGGGCGGTAATTGAAGAAGCCGAGGCAAGCGACAAACCTCCGGTGGTGGTTGGGCACGATTACCATTTGTACCTACTGCCGGAGATGGTGCGGAAGGAATTGCCGGAAGCGTTAATCCAGCACTTCATTCATATCCCCTGGCCGACGCCCCGTTATTGGCAGATGGTGCCCCGGTATATCATCCGGCAGATCTGCTCAGCGTTGTGCCACGCCGACGTGGTAGGGTTCCAGACCCCGCAAGACCGGCAGAGCTTTATGGACTCGGTCGAGGAGTTTTTGCCCGAAGCGGAAGTGGACCGGCGGGACAACACGGTGAAGCACGGGGGGCAGCACACCGCGGTCAAGGTCTACCCCATCTCCATTAACGTGGCGGAAGTGCAGCGAATCGCCAGTTCACCGCGGGCGGTTGAGTACGAGTCGCGGCTGCAACCCCTGCGGAACGAGGTGACCATTGTCCGGATTGACCGGGCGGAACCCAACAAGAACGTGGTGCGGGGGTTCCGAGCCTATGAGCTGCTGCTGGCGCGGCACCCGGAACTCCATGGAAAGGTGACTTTTCTGGCCTTTCTTGTACCATCGCGGACCCACATCCGGCAGTACCAACGGTACATGGATGAGATACACCAGATAATTGAACAGATCAACCGGAAGTACGGGACCGAAGAGTGGCAGCCGATACGACCGTTCCTAGAGAACAACTACACCCAAGCTATCGCAGGGATGAAGCTCTACGACATCCTCTTGGTGAACACCATCATCGAAGGGATGAACCTGGTGGCAAAGGAAGGACCGGTGGTCAACGAAAACAACGGTGTGTTGGTGCTATCGGAAAGCAGCGGAGCATATCAGCAATTGGCGAAGGGGGCGTTACCGGTGTCGCCCACGGACATTGAAGGGACCATGGAAACGCTGCACCGGGCGATTCAGATGTCGCCGGAGGAACGGAAGGCCCGGGCTGAAACGTTGGCTGAGAGCGTTCGGCGGGAGGACATTCAGCACTGGATAACCAGCCAACTGGCGGATCTGGGGGCATTGGTCCAAGCAGCGGGATAGGCGGGTCGGCACCTGTAGATTGACTAGAGAATCCATCCGACCCCGCGATACTGGGGTGGGAGTTGGGGACCGGGCAGCCGGCGAAGGCCCTTGGAATGCCGGCAAGAATAAGGAGCGCAACCGTCGATGGACGACATGTTTAAGGGCTATCTACCGGAAGGTGAACGCCCGGACGTTCAGATTTACATCTTCCCCCACCTCCAAGAATTCATAACCATTGACCTGCGGGAGGAAGCGCCGGAAGTTTCATTGCTGAACACCGACCAGGTGTTTGTTGAAGACTTTTTCGAGACGGTGGAGAAAGAGTTTTCGCTGATGGTGCGGGAGGATAACCCGCACCCCTTCGCTCATCTAATCAACCTGCCCCTACGGTTAGAAGAGATAATCCGAGGTGTGGCGATGAACTACGTGTTGGAGCGAATGGGAATTGACGCGGATGACGAGGAAAACGTGCCGTCGATCGTGGTGTTTGTCATCAGCGGGGGGGCGTTGGCGATGCACTCGGAGAAACTAGTGGAAACGGTGCGGGAGTTGCTGGGGACAGTGCCAGAACGGCCAGCGGTGGCCCAATGGGAAGAGGTATTGGCGCGGCTGGTGCGGGAAGAAAATGACGCCCTTCAGGATATGAACCAGCAAGAGTTGGCAGAGGCTCTAAACAGCGAGTCTCCGGACTACTTTTCCTTGTGGGAGAACCGGAACTGACCGGTCTTATGTCAAGCGGGTTGGCTGGTGGAACGACAAAATAGAATGGAACGGACAGCCCTGGCATTAGGGAGCAGGCAAGACTCGGCCAATGTAGAATTGGTGGCGGTGGCGCAACGTGCGGACCGGTTAGGGTACGACACCTTTTTCACGGGCGAATCGTGGGGCCGGGACGCCTTTACCTTGTTGACCATGGTGGCTTGCCACACGGAGCGGCTGCGGGTAGGAACAGGAATTGTCACAGTCTTCAGCCGGACCCCTGCGTTGATTGCCCAGAGCATTGCATCGTTGGACATCATTTCAGGGGGTAGGGCGACGCTGGGACTGGGGACGAGCGGGCGGATAGTGATTGAAGACTGGCACGGCGTGGAGTTCCGGCGGCCGTTGGCGAGGACGCGGGAGTACATTGAGATAATCAGGACCGCTCTTTCAGGGCAAGCGGTGAACCATGCGGGCACATTTTACCATCTGAAGCGGTTCCGAATGCAGGTGTCGCCGGTGCAGGAAAAGGTCCCCATTTACGTGGCGAGCCTGGGGCCCCGAAACCTGGAACTAACCGGCGAGTTGGCGGACGGATGGCTGCCGGTGTGGACCCATCTGAGGCATTTGCCAGACCTAAAGGAAACGGTGGTTTCCGCGGCGGCCCGAGCCGGGCGAGACGGAAGCCGGATTACCGTGGCGCCGCAAATCCTTTGCTACGCCGCCGACGACACGGGGGAACTGGAGCGGGCGGAACGGGAAGTGCGCGGGCATATGGCCTACTACATCGGCGGAATGGGGAGTTATTACTACGACCTGTTTTGCCGGTACGGATACCAGACGGAATGCCAAGCCGTACGGGAGGCTTGGGGCAACCGGGACCGGGAAGCCGCGGCGGCGGCGGTTACCGATGACATGGTGGACAACATCGCCGTGTTGGGGGATTCGGCAACCTGCCGGGCCAAGCTGGAGCGGTTCCGAGCCAACGGAGCGGACATGCCGGTGGTGGCGTTTCCCCACGGCGCGACGTTGGAGGCGATACAGCGCACCCTTGAGGCATTGGCGCCGTTGGCAGATACCCAGTGATAAAGATTGGGGTGGTTTCGGATACCCATAGCGCGGGGAGCGGGCGGGACCTGCCAGGGCCGGTGTTAAAAGAACTGGCCGGGGTGGATCTAATCCTGCATTGCGGGGACCTGGAGTGTCTGGGGGTATTGGACGTATTGGAAGAGGTCGCGCCCGTCTTGGCTGTGCGAGGTTACGAAGATCCCATGGAACGGGGAGAGCGGTTGGCGTACCAGCACCGGGTGGTTTCCGTGGAGGGGGTAAAGCTGGGGATGGTCCATGACATCCAATGGCCGACCACGGGAATTGAAACCACGCCGGACGGGTCGGGGTTGGAGTTCCCCAACGGAGGGTTGGATGCCCTTTTAGAAAAGAAGTTTGGGGAACGGGTAGATGCGGTGCTGTTCGGGGATACCCATGAAGAGCTAATTTGCAGTCACGGCGGAACGCTGTTCATCAACCCGGGGAGTCCGACTTACCCGGGAAAGAAGCATGTCCCCGGGTCGTTGGGTACCTTGGCGATACTGGAGGTGGACCGAGGTTCGATCTACGCCCGGTTGGTGGAGTTGGAACGCAGCGTGAAGGTCCAATAAAGTGGGATAAAAGGCGCAGCCAACGGAGAGGAAGCTGCCCCAGAAAAAGAAACGGCCCGCGCCGGCGCGGGCCGTTTCTTTTTCTGGGGCGATGGGAGGTTAGCTGCTAGGGAAGAAGCTCGATAAGCGGGGTGACGGTTACGAACACCGGGGCGAACACCAAGGAGACGATGGCCATGAGCTTGAGCAGGATGTTCAGGGACGGGCCGGACGTATCCTTGAAGGGGTCGCCAACGACGTCGCCTTCAACCGCTGCCTTGTGGGCGTCGGAGCCTTTGCCGCCGAAGTTGCCCAACTCCACGTACTTCTTGGCGTTGTCCCAAGCGCCGCCGGCGCTGGCCATCATGATAGCCAACATGAAACCGGAGAAGACCGCACCGATTAGCAGCCCACCCAGAGCTTGGGTGCCAAGGATGAAGCCGATGGCGATGGGAGCTATGACGGCCAGGAGGCCGGGAACAATCATCTCCTTGAGGGCGCCGGAGGTGCTGATGTCGACACAACGGGCGTAATCGGGGCGGCCAGTGCCTTCCATGATGCCTGGAATCTCGCGGAACTGGCGGCGCACTTCGTTAACAATAGCGAACGCGGCGCGGCCCACGGCCTTCATGGTTAAGGCGGAGAAGAGGAAGGGGAGCATGGCGCCGATGAGTCCGCCGACCAGAGTGGTGTGGCTGAGAAGGTTGATGCCGACGTCAATTTCGGCGGCGGCGGCGTAGGCGACCAGGAGGGCCAGGGAGGTCAAAGCCGCGGAGCCGATGGCAAAGCCCTTGCCGGTGGCGGCGGTGGTGTTGCCCAGGGCGTCGAGGGCGTCGGTCCGTTCCCGGACGTGGGCCTCCAACTGAGCCTGTTCAGCGATGCCGCCGGCATTGTCGGCGACGGGGCCGTAGGCGTCGGTGGCCAGGGTGATACCCAAAGTGGAGAGCAAACCGACGCCAGCCAGGGCTACGCCGTAGAAACCGGCCAGTTCGTAGGCCACCAGGATGGTGATGCTGATGGCCAGGACCGGGATTACCGTGCTGAACATACCGACGGCCAGGCCGCTGATTATCACCGTTGCAGCGCCGGTCTGGGAGGAAGCGGAGACCTCCTGAGTGGGTCTATTTTCGTAGGAAGTGTAGTACTCGGTGGCCAGGCCGATGACGATACCGGCGATCAGACCGGAAATGATGGTCCAAAAGAGCCGGAACTCCAGGCCCATAACCAGGACGATAATCACCGCGAAGATTGCCAGCAAACCGGCGGCGGCGAAGATGCCGCGGCGGAGGGACCAGAGAAGGCCGTTGAAGTCGGCATTCTCGGCGCTGCGGACGACAAAGGTGCCGATGATAGAGGCCAGAATGCCCGCGCCGGCGAGCATGAGAGGGAGGACGGCCCGGTCGTCGGTGTAGATAGCAGCGGCGGCGAGAGCGATGGTGGCAATGATGGAGCCGACGTAGGACTCGAAGAGGTCGGCGCCCATGCCAGCCACGTCGCCCACATTGTCACCCACGTTGTCGGCGATGACACCGGGGTTACGGGGGTCGTCTTCGGGGATGCCGGCTTCAACCTTGCCGACCAAGTCGGTGCCGACGTCGGCGGCCTTGGTGAAGATGCCGCCACCCACGCGGGCGAAGAGGGCGATGGAGGAAGCTCCGAAGCCGAAGCCGGCAACCGTCCCGATGTCCTGGAAGACCAGGTAGAGGACGGTGACCCCCAGGAGGCCAATACCAACCACGGTTAGGCCCATAACGGTGCCGCTGGAGAAGGCGATGCGCAGGGCTGGGTTGAGGCCGCGCATGGCGGCGGCGGCGGTACGAACGTTGGCGCGGACCGCAACGTTCATGCCGACTAAACCGGCGACGGCGGAACAGATGGTGCCAGCCAGGTATGAGATGGCGGTCGCCGGAATAGTGGACCCAAGGGTTATCCAGTCGACGAGGACGCCCAAGACCACGGCGACGACGATGACGAAGGGGACGAGGGCGAGGTATTCGCGCCGAAGGAAAGCAGAAGCCCCTTCCCGGATGGCCTCACCGATGCCGATCATGGTCTCGTTACCGGAGTCGGCCTTGACCACGCGCACAGCGAAGGCGGCGGCGCAAACCAGGGCGATACCGCCACCGGCAAGGGCTACGATAATGGGTATCATTGAGTACCTCTCTGGGAAAGTCTCGCTTTGAAGACGCCCCTGAATTGGAGCGGGGGAATTGTGTCACAATGATTTTGGGAGTGTCAAGTTAAAACTGGACTTTGTCAGGATTGGAGCCACCGGAGGGTTGTCCGATTGGGGGAGAAGGTTGTGATAGAGTTAGGCCAAAGTTTGGGGGCGGAGCGAAATGGACGCAAAGAAGCTTTTTGATTTGACGGGCCGGGTGGCCCTGGTGACGGGCGGCAACGGAGGATTGGGGTTGGCGATGGCGTTGGGCTTGGCAGAGGCCGGGGCAGACATAGTGGTAGCGGCGCGGAACGAGGAAAAAACTGAGGCGGCGTTGGCGCAAATTCAAGGGTTGGGGGTGAAGGGGAAGGGGATTTCGGTGGATGTCACCAAGGAGGAAGAAATCCAGCGGATGGTGACGGAGACGGTGGGAGAGTTTGGGCGGGTAGACGTATTGATCAACAACGCCGGGGTCACGGTCCGGAAAGAGCCGGAAGACCTTGCGGCTGACGAGTGGGACCACGTCTTGGACGTAAACTTGCGGGCGTCGTTTTTGGCGGCCAAGGGGGTTTACCCGCACATGAAAGCGCAAGGCGGGGGCAAGATAATCAGCATTGGTTCGATGTACTCGATATTTGGAGGCGGGGGGAGTGGCGCGCCGTATTCGTCCAGCAAGGGGGGAGTGGTGCAGCTATCGAAGAGCCTGGCGGTGGCGTGGGCCAAGGATAACATCCAGTGCAACGCCATATTGCCCGGTTGGTTCATGACGGAACTGACGGCGGCGGTACCGGCGACGCAGCCGGAGCGGTACGACCTGATATGCCGGCGGATACCCACGGGGCGTTGGGGAGAGCCGGAGGAATTGCAGGGGACAGCGGTGTTTCTTTCCAGCGCGGCGTCGGACTATGTTACCGGAGCGGTAATAGCGGTGGATGGGGGGTATTCGGTGTTTTAAGAATGTTCCGAAACGGCCACGAGTTGGGGGCCGCCGTCAAGCAGGGTCTTTTGATGGTCCCCTGCCCCCTCTTCATCTGAGCCCCGTCTAAGGGGGCCGGCCCGCTCCTTCCCTGTAATTCCGAACCCCCCTACGTGATTCCGAGCCCCCCACCTGTCATTCCGACCGTAGGGAGGAATCTAAACTCCCTGCCCAACACAATCCCCAACCCCGGATTCCAGGCCCCGACGCAGTTATGACGGGGATGGCAGCTTGTCTTCCAACAACCATTGGCCTCTACCTCCAATTTCAAGGACGCTGGGCCTTTTCATTGGCGTTGTGGGGAGCTTGCGACGAAGAATCCGGGGGGAAACCGGCTGGGGCCGATGGATTTTAGATTCCTCCCTACGGTCGGAATGACAGGTTGGGGGTTCGGAATGACAGGTGGGGGGGTTCGGAACAAT
Organism: Dehalococcoidia bacterium; assembly: GCA_965205495.1. Classification (GTDB taxonomy): domain Bacteria; phylum Chloroflexota; class Dehalococcoidia; order Lucifugimonadales; family UBA3495; genus CATOSK01. The sequence goes on along the minus strand of CBDBHA010000002.1, from coordinate 1,319,672 downwards.
TAAAAGGCCCGGCGCCGTCTAGTTCAGGTCTGCCGGCGAACGGGGGCGCCGGAGTAATGCACCTGCGGTCACATCTTGGTGGGTAAGTGTTCGGAATTGATGAGTCATCCTGACATTACACCGTCATTCCGGCCCCCGTATCCGGTACGGGGCAGGCTTTGAGCCGCAATCCAGAATGGGCAGGGGGAAACCAGGATTCGAAATGACCGACGCCCCTGGATTCCCGCGAAGGCGGGAATGACGGGTTGGGTGCCGCGCTACGTTTTGAGATAGGTACTTAGTCCAGTTGGCTTAGGGCTTCGCGGGAGAGCATCATTTTTACCGGGCTGATGGGGCGGAAGGTGCGGGAGACGCGGACGTCGCCGGCGAGGCTGCACAGGGTATAGGCGTCGTAGGGGGCGAGGCCCTTTTCGTCCACCAAGAACTGGACCATGTCGCGGACGGCCTGTTTCATAGCCGGGCCCAAGTCTTCGCCGTGGGATAGGACCACGAAGTAGTTGGGGGTGATGGCCCGGGGGCTAGAGATAGTCATTCCCTTTTCCAAGGTAACCCGGATGTGGGTGTCGGAAGAGGTTTCGGCGCCGGTGCCGGCCACCGCGCCATCGCCAACGACGGCGTGGCAGTCGCCAAGAGCGAGGAGGCCGCCGGGAACGAAAACGGGTAGGAAGAGGGTGCTGCCCGCAACGAGTTCCTTCATGTCGATGTCGCCGCCGTAGGGGCCGCTGTCGCTGGCGGTGCTTTGGCGGTAGGTGGGGGTGGTGGCAACGACGCCCATAGAAGGATTGAGGGCCAGCTTGAGACCGCTGGGAAGAACCACGCAGCCGTCTTCCAAGGTCATTACAGTGGGGTAGGCTTCGGTAAATTCTTCCTCAAGGAACCCGCGGCCGGGCATGACCATGTGAGCGGCGCCTTCTTTGGGGGTGATGCTGAGGAATTCGATGCGGAGGGCGTCGCCGGGTTCGGCGCCGTTGACGTAGATGGGGCCAATGGCGGGGCCTTTGAGGGACTTCTCTTCCAGAATGGCGGGATCACGGACGCCTTCAAAAGCGTCCCAGGTCTCGACCATCAGCTCCTCGCCGGAATCTATGGTGATGGCGGGCGGTGCGCCGGGTTCCAGGAAATAGATGACGTTGTCGCGGGACAGGCGTTTCATGGCAATGCTCCCTTGGGTCTAGTCTTGGATTTCCAGGGTGGCCTGGCGGGTTTGGACGCCGTGGAGGGGGTCGAGGTCGGCGACAGTCACCGTAACGTGGTCGTTGCTCTGTAGGGCGCCCAAGGGGGAACCGGAGTAAACGGCCTTGGTATCTCCCTGGGAGACGTCGACGTGGCGTTCCCAATGGCCCAAGGCGAGGTAGTGACACGGGGCATCGGCGACCTCTTGAGGATAGATGGGGGCGGAGCGGAGGTCGGTGTCGCTTTCGAAATGGTAGTGGCCGTGGGCCAGGGCCACCAGCCAATGGCCATTGTTGTTGCAGGGCATACCTGCCAGAGGCCGGAACTGGGGGGTGTGGCTGGACATGGCCCGGCCCCAAACGTCCAGGGTGAGGTCAGGGAAATTGATGGTGGAGCCGGTTTCCTGGGAGAGGATATGGAGGTTGGGCGGGGCACTTTGGAAAGGGGAACGGAGGTACAAGGAATCGGAGTCGTAAAGGTCGTGATTGCCGGGGAGAATGATGACCGGGACGGAAAGGCGGGAGACCTGTTCTACGAAAAACTCCAGAACCCGGTCGGCGACCCGGGCGTGGTCGAAGACGTCGCCCACGATAAGGAGGGCGTCGCCGGTCAGCTTTTCAACGCTGGAAACCACGCTTTGGAGGGAGCGTTCGGAAAGGTGGGCGTGCCATTCGTCGCCCAGGTGAGTGTCGGAAGTGTGGATGAGGCGGACTTTTTTCTTGGGAGCCAATGATTTCTCCTGAGTTTGGGTTACTGCTGGGTTGGGCCGATTACACCTTTTTCTAGGAGGTGAGCGATTTTCTGGGAGTCGTAGCCGAGTTCCAGCAGGACTTCCTCGTTATGTTGACCGAGGAGGGGAGGGTGGTGGCGGACGGAGGGGGGAGTTTCCGAGAGCTTTAACGGGGATCCGGTCACGCGGAGGCCGGGGACCTTGGGGTGGGGAATGTCAACCATCATGGAGCGGGCGAGGACCTGGGGGTCCTGGACTACCTCGGAGACACGGTTGATGGGTCCGCAGGGGACACCGGCGGCGCTGATGATTTCGACCCAGTGGGCGGCGGGCCTGGTACGGAAGATTTCCGACAGCGTCTCAATGCACTCGGCCCGGTGGGCGACGCGGTCGTCGTTGGTAATGAAACGGGGGTCTTCCGTGAGGTCGGGACGTTCCAGGGCATTGCAGAAGCGCTGCCAAAGTCCTTGATTGGCGACGCCGACGATAAAGAACCCGTCGGCGGCCGGGAAGCTCTGGTAGGGCACGAGGCTGGGGTGGCCGGAGCCCATGCGTTGGGGCTCGTTTTGGGTGGCGAGGTAAGCGGCGGCGTGATAGCTGAGGGCCGCGACCTGGCCATCGAGGAGGGCGGCTTCAACCCACTGCCCCTGCCCGGTCTGTTCCCGGTGGTAGAGGGCGGTCATGATGGAGCCGTAGGCCATCATGCCAGTAAAGAGGTCTACCAGGGAGAAACCGACGCGCATGGGCATCCCTTCGGGGTCCCCGGTGAGGTTCATAAGCCCGCTGTAGGCCTGGATGAGGAGGTCGTAACCGGGTTTGTTAGCCAGGGGGCCGGTGCGGCCATAGCCGGAAATGGAGCAGTAGATGATGTCGGGGTTAAGGTCTTTGATGGTGTCGTAGCCGAGACCCATGCGTTCCAGGGCGCCGGCGCGGAAACTCTCAATCATCACGTCGGCATCGCGGGCCAACGACTGGACTATGTTTATCCCTTCGGGTTCTTTGAGGTTAAGGGAGAGGCTGCGTTTGTTGCGGTTGAAGGAAACGAACTGAGTGCTCTCGCCGTTCCAGAAGGGGGTCCAACCACGGGTCTCGTCGCCGTGTTCGGGCTCCTCGATTTTTACGATGTCGGCGCCCATGTCGCCCAGCATCATGGTGCAGAAGGGTCCGGCCAGGGTGCGGGTGAGGTCGACGACCTTGATATTGTGCAGAGCGGAGGTCATTTTTCCCCTCGTCCAAAGACTGGTGGGTGTGGGGCGAACCGGGAAGGATTATAGCATGAGGGGATGGAGAGGTCGGTGGTGGAACAGGAGAGGAAGGGCTGAGTCATGATCCCGAGCCGCATCGAAGGACGAACCACCCGTCGAAGGCCCGCCCTGAGCCCCGTCGAAGGGGGTATCCCAACCCCCCACTTTCATCCTGAGCTTGTCGTAGGGCATTCCGACCACCCTTACCTGTCATTCCGAACCGCAGGGAGGAATTTAGGGCCTGTTGACGCTAAAGTCGAGGCAATTGGACCCTAGGGAGGAAGGCGGGGGATGATAACAGGAAGGCGGGGGATGATAAAGAGATGGTAGGATGGCTGGAATCCAGGAAGGGTTGGGAGTAGGAAGGGTTGTGAGGTGGCGGCATGGAAATCCTGGAGGAACACTATCAGCAGATTGCGCACCTTTTTCCGGTGCAGCGGGGCAATGTGCGGTTCAGCAATTTGGACGTCCTAAACGCCCTGCTGTAGGTCAACGAGAACGGCTGCCAGTGGCGGGCGCTGCCGGAGGAGTTCGGCCCTTGGCCAACCATCTATCGGCGCTGGCATCGGTGGAACGAACGGGGGCTGCTACCAACGGTCTTCACGTTCCTGAAAGACGAAGGGATCATTAAGGTTGATTCCAAGGTGCTCGCCCTGGACAGCACCAGTGGGAAAGCCCATCCCGCTGGCACTGGCGCCCCCAAAAACATGGGCCTCAAGCCAGGGGCAAGTCTCACGGCGGCCGGAACACCAAAATACACCTGATAGCGGCCGATGAGCGGACGGCCCTGGCCGTGTCCCTGTCGCCGGGGCAGGCCCACGATGGGGTGGAAGGGCGGAAATTGCTGGAGAGTCTGGGGCGCCAAGAGGAAGAGCGGTATCTGGTAATGGACCGAGCCTATGAGGGGAACCAGACTCGGCAACTGGCCCGGGACCTGGGATACGTTCCGGTTGTCCCGCCAAGACGGCACCGGAAAATCAAGTGGGAATACGACCTTATTCTATACGGCAAGCGCAACGTGGTGGAACGGTTGAACCGCCTGTTGAAGGGGTTCCGGCGGGTCTGCACCAGGTACGATAAGTTGGACTTGATGTACTTGGGATTCGTGCTCTTGGCCTGCATCTTCGAGGCATTCTTCCGAAAGCGTTAGCGTCAACAGGCCCTAAACTCCATCCCCACCACAATCCCCAACACCAAAAAACCATCCAGTCCGCTCGTCCTGAGCCCCGTCAAAGGGCCAACGGACGGTCGCACTAGACACCCCCCTCACCCTGAGCCCGTCTATGGGGGGCACCCCACCCCATACCGTCATTCCCGCCCCCCACCGTCATTCCCGCGGAGGCGGGAACCCAGAAATCCCGCGCACTTCAAACGCCGGTCTGTCCCCAACCCCCTACCTGTCATAGACCCTGCTGACACTTCCCCCTTGCCAACTCCGATGCCGGTTTGTCATGATGGACTAGCGTTAATGTTGGGTCCGGCCCGTCAACACCTGCCGTCAGGAGAAGTACCCACTTCCTAAGCACCAGATGTCCTGAAATATCCCAAAATGTCCCAGCACATAAAAAATCTTAACCTCCGATGTTCCCACCTCTCACCGCCAAACGCCCTTGGCGGTTCAGAATTGATGAGTCATCCTGACATTAAACCGTCATTCCGGTCCCCGAGCCGGAATCCAGAATGGTTGAGGACAGACCAACGTTCGAATTGACCGGGATTCCTGGATTCCCGCCTGCGCGGGAATGACGACAGGTGTTCGTAAGCACTTTGTAATTGCCCCGGTCGCCAATATCTCGGCTTGACACCCTGGGAAACCCGCCAATACAATTACCCCGCCATCCACCACTTGGGGGTGAGCGTCAATGGTTTCCCGCCACACCGGCACCGAGGGCCGCTGGGATCAAATTTTGACCGAGACGGCCGGTTCCCCAAGGGTTAGCGCAGCTACCCCCTCCATTCCCCCTGCGACGCCGGAATTTCCTCCTTACCTTCAACCCTCTTTGCCGATGCGCCCCCATCGATCCGGCAGCATGGCCTTGGCCCATGGATAACCGGCAGCGGCCCATAGGATTCATCGGCATCGGCGTGCTGGGCAAGGGACTGGCGTTGGCCTTGGCCGGGCAGGGGTACGTCATTGCCGCCGCCCAAAGCCGGACTCCCGCTTCCTCCCATTGGCTTACCAGCCGCCTGCCCAACTGCGCGGCCTTCAACTCCGCCCAGGCCTTGGCCGACCATTGCGACGTCGTTTTCATAACCACCCCCGACTCGGTAATCGGCTCCATTGCCCAATCCGTTCGATGGCGCGCGGGACAGGGAGTAGTCCATTGCAGCGGCGCGTTGCCCCTATCCGTCTTGGACACCGCGGCTAAACAGGGTGCCCTGACCGGCGGGTTTCACCCCTTCCAGACCTTCGCGGGCATGGACAGTCCCGAGGGCATCCGCTCCCGGCTGGAAGGAGTGTCCTTTGCCGTTGCCGGCGGCGGTTGGCTGGCGTCGTTCCTGGATGGCGCGGCCCGGGACCTGGGTGGGCGGGCCGTGGCCATCAACGAAAGCAACCGTTCCCTTTACCACGCAGCCGCCATCCTGGGGTGCGGTTACCTATCGGCTTTGCTCCACGCCGGTCTGGACTGTCTGCGCGGGGCCGGTTTCTCACCCGAAGAGGCATTGGACGCCCTGGTCCCCTTGGCCGCCGCTACCGTCGACAACATCAGGGTTCATGGCATTCTCCCCAGCGTTACCGGCCCGGCGGTGCGGGGCGATGTCGCCACCATGAAGTCCCACCTGGAAGCCTTGACCAACCGGGTTCCCCACGCCGTGCCGGTATACCAAGCCCTCACGGCGGTATCCATACCCATCGCGGCCCAACGCGGGGTCGGCGAAGAACTCTTGCGGGAGATGGCGCGGTTGGCCGCCCACAACCCGGAAAGGACAACAGAATGCCCAGAGTGACGATTCGGGACATCGCCCAAATGAAGGTCCGCGGGGAACTCATCCCCATGGTAACTGCTTACGATTACACCACGGCCCGGATTGCTGACTCTGCCGGTATCCCCATCCTACTGGTTGGAGATAGCTTGGGCATGGTGGTCTTGGGCCATGATTCCACCATACCGGTGACCATGGAAGACATGATTCACCACGTAAAAACCGTGGTCCGGGGTTCGGAACAGGCCCTCGTGGTCGCCGACCTGCCTTTCATGACCTACCAGGTCGGCCACGCCCAGGCACTAACCAACGCTGCCCGCCTCCTCCAAGAGGGCGGCGCTCAAACCGTCAAGCTGGAGGGCGGGGAAACCGTGGCTGAAACCGTCCACCGCATCACCGAGGCCGGCATACCGGTCATGGGTCATATCGGGTTGACCCCCCAATCGGTTAACGCTTTCGGCGGCTACCGGGTCCGGGGCCGGCAACGCAAGGAAGCCGTTCAACTCCTGAAAGACGCCAAAGCGTTGGAAGAAGCCGGCGCCTATTCGGTCGTCTTGGAGTTGGTGCCGACCCCACTGGCCCGGCTAATCTCGCAACGCTTGACCATCCCCACCATCGGCATCGGGGCCGGTCCCGGTTGCGACGGCCAAGTCCAAGTGCTCCATGACATGCTGGGGCTCTTCACCGACTTCGTGCCCAGACACGCCAAACGCTACGCCAACTTGGGCGAAACCATCAAAGAGGCCTTTATCCAATACGCCCAGGAAGTGCGCGGCGGCGAGTTCCCCAAGGACCAGGAAAGCTACGCCAACTTGGAGGAAAGCTTCGGCATGGACGAGGAGCTGTTGAACGAGTTGGCCGGGCTCCAATAAATCCCATTAAGGCCCCAAAAGAAAAAGCGCCACCGGTTGGGGTGGCGCTCTTGGCTGCTGAGACCCGGAATTTAGCGGAGCCGTTGGTTGTCGATCTGGACGACTACTTCCTGTATCTCCGTCAGGACTTCGCCTACCAAATCGGGGGCGGTCCGTTGGAATACCAACTGCTCGCTGTCGGACAAGCCGGTCAGGTCCAGTTGCAGCACGGCTTTGATATTGCCCGACGCGTCGGCTAGCTGCATCCGCTGGTTGACCAGAGCCACCCGCAGCTCTGGCGAGAACATGCTGGGCCCTTGGGGTTGGGCGTAATGCTGCGTCAGTTGGATGGAACCCAGCTCGCCGTCGAACCGGATATTCCGCTGGTATCCGTCGGCGTAAAACAAGGTCACTTCAGCGTTCTCAATGTCAGCCCCCTGGGTATAACCTTCGATCTTTACCGTCCTGGCAACGGTGAAGCCGTCCTCGCCGTAGATGGCGTAGAACATGGTTATGTCCCGGATAAAGGTGTCCACTTGGTAGGTATACCAGGCCTGGGCGTTGGGTTCACCCGGCAGGTCCACTTCCACGAACCCTTCGGAAAGGGCTTCCCCGAAATCTACTTCGGGCTTCTCCGGGCTGGCCACGGGTTCTTCGGGTTCAGAAACGCTCCAGTCGATCTCGACGGGTTTCATCTCTGCCTTGGGTTCGGGCAGGACCGGCGGCGCGATTTCAACCACAGGCTGCACCGGCGGTTGTGCCACCCTGGACTCGGCGGCATCGGCCTGAACGCCGGTGGCGGGCTTTGCCCCAAACCCTGTGGTGAAATAGGCAATTGCACTGCCCAAGATGACAACGCCCACGATGAGCGCGATGTAGACGCCATACTTGCTGGCGCCAGTTCTCTTTTCAGGCGCGCGGGATGCTCTCATACGACCCTCTCTTCATTCGATTCAATGCGGTCAAACCTTCGTGATCCGCCGGGACTAGAGGTTGGGCAGCAACTCGGCGGACTTGGTTACTTCTCCCCAATGCTGTTCCCGGTTGGCGCGCTTGTCCTTGGTCTCGCCCATCATCTTGGTAGCCTGCCGGTAGAACCACTCCACTTGACTCATGGCGGCCCCTTGACCCAGGTTGCACATCATTACAGTTACACTGATGGTGTCCGAGGTACGGCCCGGGTAGGTACCCTTCCGGCGGCCGGCCCCGGGAACTTTGTCCGCGAAGGTGGTGTCCATCATTTCCACGATCTCTTCGGTTGCCTCATAGGCCGGTCCGCTGAAAAGGCCCAGCACGCTTTGGGCGTCGTAGAGGAGGCGGCCTTCGTCGATGTGTTCGCAGTCCATGGACAACTCGGCCAACGCCGATTGCACCACCATCTGGGCCCGTTCGATTTGGGCCTTGGAAACGGAGAAGTGCCTGGACTTGCCGACGTTGCCCTTGAACAGCCCGAACAACGACCCGCCGTTCTTTTGCGGCGGCACTTCGGCATGGGCAACCCCGATGGCAGAGGGGCCTTTCAAAATCCGGATTACGTCGTTGGCGTCCAACACCTCACCGATGAAACGCCGGTCCGTCTCTTCGCCGACGCACAGCAGGTCCATGAAGGAGTCCGCGATCCGGCGGTTAATCAGGGAGAAGTTCACCCCCATCGATTCGTTTTTCCGCACGAACTTCTGGTTGTCGACCAGAAAAACGGCGTCCGCCTTGGAGTTGTCCAACACCTTCTTCAAGCAGGTGGCGGTGTTCACCACACTGTCCGGTTCGTCGTATTGGTTATCAAAGGGGAGTACGATCATGGCGTATACCGGCTTCTTGAACTCCTCCTTCAGCAGGTCGACCACCACGCCAACCGACCCGGAACCGGTGCCTCCGGCAGTGGTGCCGATTACCATGATGGCGTCGGCGCTGTAGACGTCGCCGTAGTCCCGGATGGTCCCCGCGATTTTGCGGGCGTTGCGCCGGGCCTGCTCTGCCCCGTCGGCGTTAACCTTGCCGGCGCCCCGTCCCCGGAACTCGTCGGTGGTCCCGATAAGGATGGTGTGGTCATCGGTCTGGGGAATATGCGTCAATCCGTAGAGGTCCCCCGCGCCCAGGTTGATGGCGAAGACCCCAGTGTTAATGGGGTCGTTTCCGCTGCCGGTAAAAATCCGGACCCGGCGGTTCTTCCAGATCCATTCGCCCATGGCGGCGAATTCATCCGCTATGTTCGAGCCTCCTTGGCCGGTGCCAACTATTACAAATTTCATCCTCTACCCCTCAGTACGCTCCCTGACCTTCAATCGCCACGGGCGACGATTTCTGTGAATGCCGAAAACGTTATGTAATGTATAACTCCATTTGGAGTACGGAATAATCCTAAGAACCATTCTACATAATGAATTTCCTGCGCCCCCTGAAGATTTTTGCCGAGTTTCATAGAGTTTGGTCCACTCTTCACCCGCCGGCCGTGGTGGACCGTACCCTCACGGGCTAGCGGTTCTTAAGCAGCCCGCGACGGATTGGTTGGGTATAATGGGACTGGCCCCCACCTAATCGATAGGAGAGCGCGGATGACTGAGGAAATCCTGGACATCAATGGGTTCTTAATCGCCCTTTTCGAGGCCCCTTATCGCTGGATCAAACAAGCCCTGGGTGAATTGACCGAAGACCAACTGTTTTTCCGCCCCACCGAGGAAGCCAACTCCTGCGCCTGGTTGATTTGGCACCTTTCCAGGTGGCGGGATAAAATCAGCGCCGCCGTTGCCGGCGAACCTGAAGTGTGGACATCAGAAGGTTGGCACGAACACTTTGGCATGGACCCGGAACGCACCGGTTTGGGAGACACCTTGGAACAGGTCGCGGCGTTCAAGGTTTCCCCGGACCTGTTGGCGGGCTACGCTCAGGCGGCCCACGACGCCCTGGTCCGCCGGGTATCACAAGCCGGACACGCCCAACTGGAGGCCGCCGTTGAGTACACGCCGGGCTCTTCCCGCCCGGCGTGGAGGGCGTTGGTCAGCGTGGTGGAAGACTCAGCGGAGCATACGGGACAGATTAACTACCTCCGGGGAATGTTAGCCGGGTACGGTTGGCGTTAATCCGGCCCACGATCCCGGTTTCCAGATCCTTCAAGATTCCCGGCTAACCCGGGTCGCTGCTCCTATGAACGTTCGCTGATGATTGCGATACAAACCCCCACGCTCCGGGATATCTTGGAACATCGCCGGGCAGATAACGGTGCCTTTTGATTTCTTTCTTCGAATCCGACGTCCTGGCCTGGCTCATCCGCAACGGATACCTGCTAATGTTCCTGGTCATGTTGGTGGAGGGCCCGGTACTGACCGCCACTGGGGCGCTGGGAGCGGCGCTGGGGCACTTCAACGTCTTCATCGTTTTTCTCCTCTCCTTTGTGGCCAATTTCCTTCCCGACATGCTCTACTACGCTCTGGGATGGCGCAGCGGGCAATGGGTGTTGAACAAGTTCGGGCCCCGCATCGGGATACCGGAAAACCGGCGGGAACGGGCCGCTCAACTCATCAACGCCAACATGGGCAAGTGGTTGTTTTTCATCAAGACCGTTCCCCTAATCAGCCCGCCGGGTCTGGCCGTCATGGGCGCTCTGGGGTTACCCATCAGGCGGTTCATCTGGTGGGACGCTGTCATCGTGGCGTTGACCTCCCTGGGGTTCACCCTCTTGGGTTATTTTTCGGGAAAAGGGTATGATGTTCTCAGGCAAGTTACGCAATACGGCACGTTTGCGCTATTCGGAATATTCCTGGTGTTCATCTTGAGCACGGTGGTCTATAACCGGGTGGCCCGCAGGTTTACCGGAAGGATGCGAGACTTGGCCAACGAAGAGACTATGGCGCAGCAGCAACAGGACTAACAAAGGAGTTGGGGCAGGTGGTTGTGGAACCATTGCGGGTGTTGATTGCCAACGATACGTATCCACCGCAGTTGAACGGTGCGGCGGTGGCGACCCAAAGGCTAGCCCAGGCGTTGGCGCTCCGCGGCCATAAGGTCGCCGTAGTGGCCCCTAACATGGCCTTTCGAGACGGCGAAGAAGTCGAGCCCGCCGGCGCCGCGGGGCAGGACATCACCGTATACCGCATCAAGTCCATTCCCACCCGTCCCCTCCATCCCCAATTCCGCATTACCTCTTGGGCCCGCATTAACACCAAGCTGGAACGCATCTTCAACGAGTTCCAGCCCGACATCATCCATGTCCAGAACCATTTTGTGCTCGGGCAAGGTTGCCTCAAACAGGGCCGCAAACGGGGAATTCCGGTTGTCGGCACCAACCATTTCATGCCGGAGAATCTTCACGAGTACATACCCAAACCGCTGCGGCGCACCATTTCAGCCGTTATGTGGGGCCATTGGCTGCGGACCTACAACCAGTTGGACTGCGTGGTATCCCCTTCTTACGCCTGCCAGGAGTTGCTGCGGTCAGTAGGGTTGACCGCCCCATCCCGCGTCATATCCAACGGCATAAACCTCTCAACATACGGTCCGGCTTCCCCCGACCCCAGCATCTATGACCGGTACGGGATTCGCCGTGGCGTTCCCACATTCCTGTGCGTTGGCCGCCTGGAGAAGGACAAGAAGGTGGACCTGGTCATAAGGGCCGCCGCCTTGGCCGGCGAGACCCAAGACTTCCAGACCATTTTCGTCGGCAAGGGCCGGGATGAAGTTGAGTTCCAAGCTCTGACCCGCAGTTTGGGCTTGGCAGACTCAGTGACCTTCACCGGGTTCGTCCCCGACGCCGACATCCCCAGCCTTTACAACGCCGCGGATGTGTACATCGGTGCGGGAGCGGCGGAACTACAGGGCATTGCCGTCATGGAAGCAATGGCTGCCGGGCTACCCATACTGGCCGCCAATTCCGTAGCCTTGCCGGAACTTGTGGAAGAAAATGTCAACGGCCTCCTGTTTGAACACACCCCGGAAGACCTGGCACGACAGATGGTAACAATCCTGGCCGCCCGGGACGATTGGGAGCAGATGGGACAACGCAGCCTGGAACGTATCCAGGTCCACGACATGCCCCAAGTCCTGGCCCAACTGGAAGACCTTTACCAGCAGCAGATTAGCGCCAAGACCAACAATTTGGTCGGTTCAACGTAACCTCCATTGCCCGGCAAGTCCCACGGTCAACGCAGAACCTGAATCTCCGAAGGATACGCTTTTGAATAACATGGATTCGCCCAGGGCTCCGAAACGCCCCCAAGAGTTGGAACTCCACCAGGACACCCGCGTTGACCCCTGGTTTTGGTTGCGGTCCATCGATGACCCCGAAACCCTGGAGTACCTGAAAGCCGAAAACGCCTACACCGACGCGGTCATGGCCCCCACCGAAGCCCTTCAGGAAAACCTCTATCAGGAGATCCGGGGCCGCATCAAGGAGGACGACTCCACCGTCCCAGTCAAAGAGGGCGATTACTACTACTACACCCGTTTCGTTGAAGGAGGGCAGTATGCCATCTACTGCCGCGAACGGGAGTCCTTGGATAACCTTGAAGAGGTCCTGCTCGACGCCAACCTCTTGGCCGAAGAGCATGACTTCCTCCGGGTTGGCGTCTTTGAGAACAGCCCCGACCACCAGAAACTGGCTTATTCCCTGGACACGGACGGGTCGGAGCAATACACCATCCACGTCAAAGACCTGACCACCGGCAAGCTTTTGGAAGAGACGATCCCTGGCACGTACTACTCGTTGGAATGGGCCAACGACAGCCAGTCCTTCTTTTACAGCGTGCTGGACGAACACCACCGCCCGGTGAAGATTTACCACCACCGGCTCAGAGCGGACCCAACGGAAGACCGGTTGGTTTACGAAGAAGCCGACGAGCGGTTCTTTGTGGGGGTCGGCAAGTCGCTAAGCCAGCGGTTCATCTACGTGGTTTCCAGCGGCAACAATATGTCGGAATGGTATTTCCAGGATGCCGGCCGGCCCGAAGCTCCCCTGGTGTTGATTGAACCGCGGCGACCGGACTTCGAATACGACGTCGAGGACCACGGAGACCGGTTCCTGATTCGCCATAACGGAGACGGCGCCAAAGACTTCAAGGTATCCGAGACTCCCATCACCACGCCTTCCCAGGACAACTGGCAGGACTTCATCGCCCATGAGCCGGGGCGACCCATCATGGGAATCCACGCCTTTCAAGACTACCTTGCCGTGGAGTACCGAATAGCCGGGTTGCCCCAAGTCCAAGTTACCCGTCTGCCGGAAGGTGAGGCCCACGAGCTTGCGGTGGATGAAGAAGTTTACTCCCTTCGGGCCATGCCGGGACGGGAGTGGGACACTGCGAGTCTTAGGTATTCCTATGCTTCGCTGACCACCCCTCCAACTATCTATGATTACGACATGGGCTCCCACGACCGGGAGTTCAAAAAGCAGACCGAGGTGCTGGGGGGCTTTGATTCGGGCAACTACCAAAGCCGCAGGTTGCTGGCCCCCGCCCGGGACGGAACCCTGGTGCCGATATCCCTGCTGTTCCACTATGAAACGCCGCTGGACGGTTCGGCTCCCTTGTACCTCTACGGCTACGGCTCCTACGGAATAATTATGGAGGCCGATTTTGGCTCGGCGCGGTTAAGCCTGGTGGACCGGGGGTTCATCTTCGCCATTGCCCATATCCGGGGTGGGATGGAGTTGGGTTGGGACTGGTACGAACAGGGCAAGCTGTTGAACAAGATGAACACGTTTACGGACTTCATCGACTGCGCCAACTATCTAATCGGCCAGGGTTACACCACCCGGGGCAACATCGCCGCCGCCGGGGGCAGCGCGGGCGGGATGCTGATGGGGGCGGTGGCCAACATGGAACCTGGGCTGTTTCGGGCAATCGTGGCCCATGTTCCCTTCGTGGACGTATTGAACACCATGCTGGACGACACGCTGCCGTTAACCACCATGGAGTACAACGAGTGGGGAAACCCCAACGACTGCCGGTATTACCATTACATCAAGTCGTACTCGCCTTATGACAACGTCTCGCCGCAGGAATACCCCCCCATGCTCATCACCGGTGGGATCAGCGATCCGCGGGTTACCTATTGGGAACCGGCCAAGTGGGCTGCCAAGCTGCGGGATACCAAAATCGGCGGCAACCTGTTGCTGCTAAAAATCCACATGGACTCCGGTCACGCCGGGGCTTCGGGCAGGTTCGACCGGCTGAAAGAGGTCGCGCTGGAGTACGCCTTTGTCTTGCGGGTGTTCGGGCTGGACGAATAAACCGGTCTAAAGCCCGATGAGTTCCCGGGCGGTTTCTCCCAGAATCCGCTCCTTGTGCGTATCCGACAGGGGAAGTTCCAGCAGGTAATCCGCGTCCTTGGATTGATCTGCCAGGGGATAGTCGGTGCCGAAGCAGACCTTGTCCGGCCCGTGTTTGTTGATGATGGTGGCCAGGGTCTGGGCCGCTACTTCCCGAAGGGTTGGGGGCCAGGTGGTATCGATGAGCACGTTTTCCCGCCCGATAAGCTCTCTTTCCGCTTCGTCCAGCATGTAAAACCCCCCCAGGTGCAGGGCGATCACCTTCAACCGGGGGAACTGCCGCACCACGTTCATCACTCGTTCCGGCGCCGAAAAGACCGTCTCGCCCTCGCCGGTGTGGGGCAACCGCCCCGAGTGGATTTCCAGGGTCAGGTCCTCCCCCATTTCCTCGTAGACCGGGAACATCTTGGGATCGTCGGGGAAGAAAGAGTTCATCATGGGGTGGAGCTTGATACCTTTGATGCCATTCTCCCGCAACCGCCGGACCTCCGCCGCTTTATCTTCCAAGTCCGGGTGCATCGCTCCGAAGGGCACCAGCATTTCATCTTGAATGGAAATCAGCCAATCGTTGGCGCGGGTAACCTGGTCCGGACGGTCGACCACTCCCAGGACCACCGACTTGTCCACCCCCGAGGCCCGCATGTGGGCTTTTAGGCTGTCGACCGTGTTCAGCCCAATGGCGGGGATACCCAACAGGTCCACCAGGTTGTCTAAGACTACATCCGCTATGCGGTCCGGCCAAACGTGAGTGTGGACATCAACACGCATTTGTTACCTCCCGGGCTGATCTTTTGGCGTGATCGAGAACATATCCCACGCCTTTTCCAGGTATTTCTGGGCCTTTTCCAGGTCCAACCGGTCGTCCCAGTCCCGCAACCTTCCCTCAGCATCAATGCTCAGGTTGGGAAATTCCTGGATCAACGGCTGGATGATAGCCAAGGTTTCGGCGTCCAGTCCGCCCGCGACTCCCAAGCCGGCGTTCAACTCCGACGCTTCCAACTTCCGCAGTTCTTGGACCGCCCAATTGGGCTCCAACATTTTGCCGCGCCCCGCGCTGAGGTCCAAGAGGGCGTGGTCGAACAGGCCAGTGTAGTCCTGGGTCAACCTTCGGCCCACACCTCCGGGAACGGCTTTCACGGCCTCAAAGGCTTCCCGGTTTAGCTGGAGAATGACCTCCATTCCGGGACACTGGCAACGGAGGGCTTCCAGTTCTGTGGGCGGAGGCCAGGCCATGTTGAGCTGGAATCCGTGGAGACGCTGCCCGGCCAAGTTGGCAACGGTGATCAATTGGTGGGACAGAGTTGCTGGGTCGTGGGTGTTGTAATGCACCACGTTAAAGACGTTGGGACGGTCTGGAAAGACGGCGTCGATTTTCGACGGCGGCGGATAGCGGTTGGGCCATTGGTCCGGCTGTCCCGCCATGCTGGAAGAACTGACGAGAACTCCAACCATGAACCGCCTGTGGGCGTGGGCGGATGCGAAGGGCACCAAGGCGGCGGATTCTGCCGGCGTTCCTATACCGGTTATGCCAACATAGGAAATACGCTTTTTTGCATGGGCCATTAACGCATCGAGACTGGTTTTGACAACATCTGGAAATTATGATATTTAATTCGTCGAACTTGGAACCCGTGGGCCTTTGACGGCCCGACGGTTTGCTGGTATAGCTTAAAGGGTAAGCTATTCTTTGAAGGAGTGTGGAGATTATGGAAGCTTACTGTGTCAAGTGCAAGGGCAAGGTCGAGATTCAAAACCCCCAGGGGATTACCATGAAGAACGGCCGGCCAGCGACGCAGGGAACCTGCCCGGTGTGCACCACCAAGGTCTTTCGGATCGGCGCCGCGGCCTAGTCCGGCCCCACCTTTAGCCGGAACGCCGCATTGGGGCGTTTCCGCACGGTCCAACATCAACCCGTTATCTCCAACTCGTTGCTCACGGATTAATTGGGTTGGGAAGCAATGCAGGAGCTTTCGGGTTTCCATGGAATCCCTTCGGTTTGGGAGCATCCCACCGAGGGGATTTTTCTTTGTGCCAACCGTCGCAACCGGGAAGGGGGGACCAACATCCGCCGCCGAAAAAACAAAACACCAGGGCATTCAGGGACACTTGGGGACATTTCTCGCTGCATAGTAGGTTTTCATGCGGGACAGCGGGACCCGGAAATTTTTTGTGCGGTCCATTTCGACCCATTTCGTACCATTTGGCTTCCGAAGGGGACACCGGCGCGGGAGGTTGGGAAAAGCGGCCGCGCGCAAAGTAATCATGGCAAATTGGTCTCGTAGTTGGCAAGGGGCAAATGTCAGGGCGTCGACGGGGTTGAGGTTGAGGCGGCTGGAATGATTTGTCCGGCGTTATACACCGGCAATGGCGCAGGAACGGAATTGCTTGACGGCGGAACGGGCTAACCATAGACTAGCGGCGGTTAAGAATATTGTAGCGGGACCGCTGGAGCGGTCCACTCAAACCAAGGACTGCAATGACCAACCGAGTGTTTAATTTTTCCGCCGGACCCGCGGTCTTGCCGGCGCCTGTTTTGGAGGAAGCCCAGCGCGACTTGATAGCGTTGCCCGATACCGGCATGTCGGTATTGGAAATGAGCCACCGTTCCAAGAAAATCCAAGGAATGATGGAGGCCGCCGAATCCGACATCCGGCAACTGGCCGACATCCCCGATAACTACCGTGTATTGTTCCTGCAAGGCGGAGCATCCCTACAGTTCTCCATGGCGCCGATGAACCTGCTGGGGGACCACGATCACGCGGGCCACGTGGTCACGGGCCATTTTGCCGAACTGGCATTGAAGGAAGCCCGGGCGGTGGGCGAGATTAAAGTGGCCGCAACCACTGAGCCGGAGGGTTTCGTCCGAATTCCGAGCCAAGACGAGCTGGAATTGGACCCTGGGGCGGCCTATCTCCACTTCACCACCAACAACACCATCTTTGGCACTGAATGGCGCGTTGAACCGGAGACCGGGGAAGTCCCCCTGGTCGCCGATGCCTCGTCCAACCTTTTCAGCAAACCCATCGACGTCGCCAAGTACGGCCTGATTTACGCCGGAGCGCAGAAAAACCTGGGAGCCGCCGGGGTCACCCTGTTAATAATCCGGGAAGACCTGTTGTCACGGAGCCCAAGCAGCCTACCGATTATGTTGAACTACAACACCCACGTCAAGGGCAACTCAGCGTACAACACGCCACCGGTTTTCGCCGTGTACATCTTGGGCCTGGTAGCCAAATGGCTCAAGGCGCAGGGAGGATTGGACGCCATGGCCCGGTTGAATCAGGACAAGGCGGAGACGTTGTACCGGGTTATTGACGCATCCGAATTTTACTCCGGACACGCGTTGCCGGACCACCGTTCCAGGATGAACGTGACCTTTCGCCTACCGGACCAGGAAGCCGAGGAGCTTTTCGTAACCGAGGCCGCTGCCGAAGGGTTGGCCGAACTCAAAGGCTACCGGTCCGTGGGAGGAATCAGGGCCTCCATTTACAACGCCTTCCCAGTGGAAGGAGTCCAAGCCCTGGCGTCCTTCATGAAAGAGTTCGAGCGCACTCACGGCTGATATTCACCCGGGAGGATGACCGGCCCATCCCGAAGCAACTACCCGAATCATGGAGCAATAGAGATGACAAGTACCGTAGGCGCCTCGGTGAACAGCGTGGTGCTCAACAGCACCACAAAACCAAACGGGGTTTCGCTGCCCGAATACGACAAGGGACGGCTGGAAGACGTTGGATTCCTGACCGCCATGACCTTGGTCTTATTGGGGAACTACGCCCAGACCGGTCACTTCGGCGGGCCGCTGGCCTACACGCCTTACACGGTTACCTCGCATTTGCTTGGGCCGGAATTGGGCGGCCTGCGGTATGACTACCGGCGTCCCAAGCACCCCTATGCCGACAAATTCATGCTGGCCGGGGGGCACAATGTTCCGGTTGCCTACGCGCTGTGGATGGTCATGGGTGAAGCCATGGCCCGCCAACACGCCAAAACCGGCGACAGCCGGTACGAGGTGGACCCCAAGCTGGGAATGTTGTCCATAGACTGCCTCGGGTTCCGGCGGGGCCGAGGCGCCTTGGAAACTCTGCTGAAAGACCACGACCTGGAAGACCACCCGTTAATGGCCCAGGCCAAGATTCGCGGAATCCGGCCCCTGGCCGGGCACTCCGAAACCACCGACTTGACCAACGACGTCAACGGGGGGCCGTCGGGTATCGGCATCGCCACCGCCGCGGGCAAGGCGGCCTTCTGGGATATGGTGGGCGCGCCGGACAGTTTGAAAGTCATGGCCATCGAAGGGGAGTTCGCCATGACTTCGGGGCATTCCCAGGAAATGAAGACCCAGGCAATGGCCCAGCAGGTTGGCAAACGGCTGCGGATTCTGCTGTCCTACAACAACGCCGGTATTGACGACGAGTTGATTGGCGGCGTCATCAAGCCCCAATACGACGGCTACCGCATCGAAGACCAGTGGGCCTCCTACGGCTGGAACGTGTTTACGGCGGAAAACGGGAACGACTACGAGCAGGTGGTGGCGGCCCTGAAGACCATGGAGGACTGGGACCCCACCGACGACCGGCCCATGATCATGATTGGCCGCACGGTTAAGGGCTGGTGGCCCGGGGCCATCGACGGGGAAATCCCCGGCTACGGTGAGCAAATCGTCAGCTATGCCAGCCATCCCTATGGTTTCGCCATGAACAGCCCTTACTTCCAAGCGCTGGCCGCTACTTTCGAGCGGCGGTTCGGGGTGAAATTTGAGGGCATAGAAGATGGCGCGGTCTCCGACCCAAGAGAACGGATTATCCAGTTTAAGCAAAACATCGACATTGCCCTGTCGGTACTTGAACGGGAAGGGTTGGGCGAGTGGCTGGCCGACCGGCTGGTTGAAATCGGGGACTCGGTGGACGACGAAATGCCGTTGCGGATCAACCGCAATGTAGACCCCTTCCTAGACCCTCGATTGAGCGTCGCCAACCTGCCTGTGGACGCCCAGCAGGTTACCGTTGCCAACCCGCTATCGGGGGAAGAGAAAAACATCGGCATCAAGCTTTTTGAAGAGCCCGGCAATATAAGAGGCACCCGAAGGGCCATTTCAGAAATCGTCAAGTGGATGAACTACGTCACCGACAACCGGTTCGTCATTGTGGCCGCCGACCTGGCTGATTCCATCAACGTCGAAAACGGTTCCCTCTGGGGGCATTACGATCCGGTCACCAACCCGTTGGGAACGCGGCTGAAGGCTGGGATTCAGGAAGCGGGCAACGTTTCCACCGCCGTTGGATTCGTAGGGCAATCGGCGTCGCTGGACCCCAAGGAGCACGTGGGAGTTTGGGCCATAGCCGGCACCTACGGGGCGTTCACTCCCTTGATGTACCTGCCATCCCGGGTCTGGAGCCAGCAGAACCAGGACAGCCCCTTCCGGGTGGGCGTGCTCAACGTGCTGGCCGGACATTCGGGGCCGGAAACCGCTGCCGACGCCCGCACCCACTTTGGAATCTTCTCGCCCCAGGTCTGGAAACTGTTTCCCAAGGGGCAGGCCATCACCCTGAGTTTTTGGGACTACAACGACGTGGCCGCCGGGTATTTCGCCGCGGCGGAAGTGGCGGCCCGCGACCCCAAGGTGGGGATTATCGTGCTGGAAGTGGCCCGCCCGGACTTTGCGGTGGCGGACCGGAGCAAATTCGCGGACCAAGACCTGAAAGCAGCCGCCAAGGGCTTCTACGTCATTCGGGACTTCGATCCGGACAAACCCAAACATGGTTACGTGCTGACCCAAGGGTCGTCTTCCACGGTCAACCTGGTATCGGTACTGCCGCGGTTGGAGTCGGAAGGCGTCAACGTGAAAGTAGTGGCCGCCATCAGCGACGAACTGTTCCAGTTGCAGCCGGAGAGCTACCGGGACTCGGTACTTCCCCCCGGCGCGGCCTACGACCTGATGGTGGTGACCACCGGCACCCGCCGTATGTGGCCGTTGCAGCGCACGGGACCGTTGACCGACGAGTATTCGCTGGTATCGGACTGGGACAACCAATGGCTGACCGGGGGCACGGAAGCCGACGTCATCACCGAAGCCCACCTGGACGCCGAGTCCATCTACCAGGGAATCCGCCGGTTCGCGTTGGACCACGACCAGCGAATTGCCCGCCAGGCGGAGATGCTGAAAGGACTGGCCTAACCTCCCAAGTTTCCGGTCTTAACGGACCAGCTTGGCCAGGTTGTCCAGCAGCGGGAGAACGGTCTCAGGCCCCTCTGCCGGCACGGTTAGCAGCACCCGCGAGACCCCGTATTGCTCCATGCGCGAGATGGTTTCCGGGTTGGGCTGGGCTCCGAAGATGGTAACCGGCGCCGAGTCCGGGTTTCGGCCCGCTTCAGCCAGCCGCTCCCGCAAGATGGCTATTTTCTGGTCCAGAGCAACCCCGGTATCGCCGCGCCCGCCGATGGGCATCCAGCCGTTGGCGAACTCCACCACCCGGTCAAAGGTGGTGGGGCCATCCCCACCCATTAGGATGGGCGGGTGGGGCTGCTGGACCGGCTTGGGGTAGGACCACATTTTGTCAAAATCGACGTATTCCCCGTGGAACTCCGGCTCTTCCTGCGTCCAGATTTCCTTCATCGCCAGGATGTTTTCCCGCAGCACCCGCCAACGCCGCCGGAAGTTGGTGCCGTGGTTGCCCATCTCCTCAGCGTTCCAACCGCCGCCGATGCCAAATATGAACCGCCCTTTGGAGATGCGATCAACGCTGGCGACTTCCTTGGCAGTGATGATGGGGTCCCGTTCCACCACCAGACAGATGCCCGTGCCGAGCTTCAAGTTGGTGGTGGCTGCGGCTGCGGCGGTCAGAGCAACGAAGGGGTCATAGCTGTGCCAGTACTCCCGAGGCAGGTCTCCGCCGCCCGGCCAAGGGCTTTGGCGGGAGGCGGGAATGTGGGTGTGCTCGGGGAACCAGACGGACTCGAAGCCGCGGTCTTCCGCGGCCCGGGCAAAGTCGTCGGGCCGCATTGCGTAGTCGGTGGGGAACATGTAGACTCCGAAGTCCATGAGACCTCCAGCAGTTTTTATGTGGGGGACACCACCCGTCGGGCAAAGCCGCGCCGCCGATTATATGCGCCCACCCCGGGGGGTTACAATCGGGCCCGGCGGGTTTCGCAACTATCCTGACCTCGGGTCCGGCCGACGCTTATGATGGACAACAACCGCCTCTTGCTCGTCGGTAGGCGGCAGGAAAATATCGACCAATTGACCGGCATCTTGGAGACGTCCGGATACATTGTCACCGCCACTCAGGACGACGGCGTAGCCATCGACCTGGCCGGTTCGTCCTCGTATGCCGCGTTGCTCATTGGGTGGGAAGTGCCGGCTTCGAACCGGCGCTACGTGGCCACTCAGTGCAGATTGAAGGACTCTTTTCTGACCGTTGTGGTGGTCAACAGTCCCAACTCGGTACTGACTCAACTGAGGCAGTCGGGACTGGTGATTTAGCGGACCGGCCGGCGGTCTGCCGCCAACAGGCCCCCCCTTTGCCTAGTCGACCTCGCCGGAGGCCCAGGCCTTGATGATGTGGTGGGCAATGGCGATGCGTCCCGGCAACGCTAGTTGTTCGCTCTTCTCTTCCAAGGCCAGCAGCACTTCTTGACGGTCGAACCACCGGACGTCGGTCATCTCCTCCGGGTCCATCTTGATTTCCGTGGTCGCGGCCTCGGCATGGCACCCCATCATCAGCGACGACGGGAAGGGCCAGGGTTGGGAGGAATGGTAACGGACGTTGCGGACGAGGATTCCTGCCTCTTCCATCACCTCACGCCGCACCGCTTCCTCAATGCTCTCCCCCTGGTCGACGAAGCCGGCCAAAGCTGAGTAACGGTTCATGGCCTGCAACCGGCCCCGGGACTGGCCCAGCAAACAGCGGTCCTCGTCGTAGACCACGGTGATAATCACCGGGTCGGTCCGGGGGAAATGCTCCGCGCCGCACTGGGGACATTCGCGTTTTTGCCCGCCGCGTTTCACCACCGTTGGCTGGCCGCAGACGGAGCAAAACCCATGGCGGTTATGCCAGTTGATTTGGCAGCGGCCCTGGGCCAATATTCCCGACTCGGGGCCCGAAAGTTGCTCGGCGGCGGTCCTGGCATCCTCGAAAAAAAGGCCGGGGTGGGTCTCCAGCTTTCCCCCCGCCTCCGGATGCTTCGACAGGTCCACCGCAAAGAAAGCGCTGCCATCTTTTAAACCCAGGAACAGGGGGGCGGTCCCGAAGCCGGCTTCGTCCAAGGCGGTGCGGGGCAGCCAACCCAACTCCGGTTGGCCGGACTCGGTAATCAGGACACGGTTGCCCCAGAGGGGCAGGAAGCGGCTCTGGGGGTCCTGGGCCTGCCGGACAATCCATTCCTCGTCCCGGCGTTCCGTTTCGCCCCGGTCCAGCGGGTTGCCGGCGAAAATGTGCGGTTCTCTCAAGGGACTATCTCCAGTGTTCAGAAACTTGGGGTTATTAAACCGCCTCGGCGGTGGTCAAGGCAACCCGCGCATAATTGGAGTAGCTGTTCAGAATGAAGGAGCTAGCCCAACCCAAGGTCCGTCATTCCGGCCCCCGAGCCGGAATCCAGAATGGTCGGAGAGAGACCAGCGTTCAAATTGACCGGGATTCCTGGATTCCGGCTCGAGGCCGGAATGACGGTTTAATGTCAGGATGACTCATCAATTCTGAACCCTTGCCAAATGGCAGGCCGGCGGCGGAGTCCCGGAATTGTATGTTTTGGCACTAGACAGGGCCACCGGTTACAATTACCAACACCCGGCTTCCACGGATTAGCCCCATCGGGAGGAAAAATGGCCCTGGACCAAGAGTTGCTTGTGAAGATGTACCGCCAAATGGCGACCATACGGACATTCACCCACCGCGCCTCGGAAGAGTCCCGGGCTGGGAATATTCCAATGCCGGTGCAGGCCAACGTTGGCGAAGAAGGTTCGGCGGTGGGTATCTGCGCGGCCTTGGGTACTGACGACCGGATAACCAGCACCCACCGGTGCCTGGGCCACGCCATAGCCAAGGGAGTTGGGCTTGGCAGCATCATGGCCGAGCTTTTCGGGCGGAGCAACGGCTGCTGCCAGGGGAAGGGGGGCGCGATGCACATTGCCGACTTCAGCGTGGGCATGTTGGGGGCCAACGGAATCGTCGGGGGAGGGCTGCCCATCGCTACGGGAGCCGCCTTGGCCGCGCAGCTAGAGGGTTCCGACCGGGTCGCGGTGGCGTTCTTCGGGGACGGGGCATCCAACGAAGGGACGTTCCACAGCTCGATGAACCTGGCGGCTATTTGGAAACTGCCCATCGTGTTTGTATGCGAAAACAACGGTTGGGCCATCGCAGTTCCCGCTTCTTACGCGCTGTCGGTGGACGACGTATCGGTCCGGGCGGTGTCCTACGGCATTCCCGGAATTACGGTGGACGGCACCGATGTCCTGGCGGTTTACGAAGCGGCGCACCATGCGGTGGAACAAGCACGTTCCGGCGGAGGTCCGAGTCTGATCGAATGCAAGAACTACCGTTGGGACAGTAATTCGCCAACCGAGGAGCGCCAAGCCAGGGGTAACTTGAGGGACCCTTTGGAGGCCCTGGGGACGCACCTATTGAGCGCGGGGTTTGCGGATGCGGCGGTCCTGGCGCAGATTCGACAGGAAGTGGAAGACCGAGTTGAAGAGGCCGTTGCCTTCGCCGCTGCGGGACCTGTTCCTGAACCAGCCGACGCCCTGACCGGCGTGTTCGCCAGCTAGCCCAACCTTTATCTTTGAACATTGTTGTAAGGATGACCGGCCATGCGAGAAATTAGCTACGTAGATGCCCTCATCGAAGCCTTCCAAGAGGAGATGCGGCGGGACGAAAAGGTCTTTCACCTTTGCGGCGGACTGGGACCGCTGGCGGGCCTAGTCGATGAGTTCGGTACAGACCGGGTTCGGGTGTGTCCCATTTCGGAGGACGCCTACGTGGGAGCGGGGGTGGGAGCGGCCGGCTGTGGGTTCCGCCCCATCATTAGCCCGGGCGTCATGGCCTTCGCTTTCACCGCCATGGACCAAATCGTCAATCAGATGGCCAAGATTCATTACATGCTGGGCGGTCAGGCCCAATTTCCCATTGTGTTGCGGGCATCCACCGGAGCGGGAAGAGCCGCCGCCGCGCAGCACTGCCAGAGCTCTCATCCTTTCTTCCTCAACCTGGCGGGACTAAAAGTGGTGATGCCATCGACCCCTTACGACGCCAAGGGCCTCATGAAAACCGCTATTCGCGACAACAACCCAGTGGTATTCTTTGAACCCCAAAGCTATAGCATCAGCGGGCTAACCGGGCCGGTGCCCGAGGACGACTATGTATTGCCATTGGGGACCGGGGACATCAAGCGCGAAGGGCGGGACGTCACCGTGATCGCCGTCGGCCGCATGGTGCAAGAAGCGCTGGCGGCGGCGGAAACCCTTCAGGGCGATGGAATCTCAGCAGAGGTGGTCGACCCGAGGACGCTGGTACCACTGGACAAGGGACTGATTCGGGAATCGGTCCGCAAGACGGGCCGGGTGGTCGTGGTTGACGAAGCAACGATTACGGGCAGCGCCGCCGCCGAAATTGCGGCGGTTATTGTTGAAGACGCGGAAACCTTCCGGTCCCTGCAAGCGCCTCCCCAACGGGTCTGCGCTCCCGACGTGCCCATCCCGTTCAGTCCGGTGCTGGAACGGTTTTGCATACCGGACGAAGACCAAGTCGTGGCCGCAGTCCGGCATACGCTGGAGTATTGAACGCGGTGTCAAGTCGCTCTCGTTAATTGACAGGATAACCAGACGAAGGCAGAATGGGCTTTAATTCCTGGGCCGGTTAGCGTCACTCGGAATGGAGTGGACCCATCGGCCGGCAACCGGATCATTCCCACTTTGGAGGAGGATCGGACATGGCTTTTCCCGAGCGAATGAGGTTTGGCATCTTCCTCGGCCCCTTCCACCGGGTCGGAGAAAACCCCACCCTGGCCATTGAACGCGACTTGGAGTTGGTCGAATGGCTGGACCACCTGGGGTTCGACGAAGCCTGGGTTGGCGAACACCACAGCGCCGGTTGGGAGATTATCTCTTCTCCCGAGGTGTTCATTGGAGCCGCGGCCCAACGTACCAAGCGCATCAAGCTGGGCACCGGGGTGGTCAGCCTGCCCTACCACCACCCTTTGATGGTGGCCAACCGCATGGTCCAGTTGGACCACATGACCTACGGGCGGGTCCTATTCGGGGTTGGCCCGGGCGCACTTCCCGGCGACGCTTACATGATGGGTATCCCCCACGAACTCCAGCGGGAGCGGATGGACGAGTCCCTCGGCATCATCCTGCGCCTCTTTACTGAAACCGAACCCATCTCCTACAAGAGCGACTGGTTCGAGCTAAGGGAAGGACTGCTCCAACTAAGGCCCTACCAGCGGCCTTACATGCACACGGCCGTGGCCTCGGTGCAGTCTCCCGCCGGAGTTACCCTGGCGGGCAAGCACGGTTGCTCGGTATTGACGATCACCGTCCCTCGAGACCCTTCGGCCGGTCCCTCGGACCTGCAAGGGCTCTGGAGCATCGCTGAAGAATCGGCCGCCGAACACGGACAGACCATGAACCGGGATGATTGGCGGTTGGTACTGCCCTGCCACTTGGCCGAGTCCAGGGAGGAAGCGTTGGCCGACGCCCGAATGGGGGCGGGCCGGTACTTGCGGGAATACACCGAGGGAACCAACGGACGCAAGGCAGTGTTTGATGGCCCTTTGGACAAGGTAATCGACCACATGGCCGACAACGGCTCCTGGATTATCGGCACGCCCGACGACTGCATCCAAGCCATCGAGCGGTTGGGAGAGCAGAGCGGCGGTTTCGGGGCTTTCTTGGTCCAGACCATAGACTGGGCTCCCCGGGAAAAGATGCTCAAGAGCTACGAACTTATGGCCCGTTATGTGATGCCCCATTTCCAGGGTTCGGTTGTGAGCACCCAAGCTTCCAACCAGTGGGCCCGGGAACGTCAAGAAGACCTCATCACCGGGCGGATGCGGGCCATCGACCGCGCCAAGCAAGTTTACGCCGAACGCGGCACCGTTTAGTCCAGGATCCTAGTTCATGAGTATCAAATCGATATTGGAAGCCGTTCCCAAACTTTCCCAGGAGTGGGCCGCCCAACGGGAGGACCGTCAACACCGTATCGAGGCCGACCCGGCGGACTATGCGCGCCTGCGGGAACTGGGGATTAACTTGATGGCGGTGCCGGTGGATTTTGGCGGCACCTGGGAGAACCTGGCCCAGTCGGCGCGGCCCATCTGCACCATGCTGCGGACGTTGGCCGCCGGCGACCCATCCATCACCCTGTCCAGCGCGATGCACCAGGGTGTGCTGGCTTCGTGGCGGGTGCCGGAAGTCCCCGACCCCTTCAACGACGGGTGGCAGCAGCAGCGCAAGGAAGTGTTCTCGACCGTAACGGACGGGGCCTGGTGGGGCACCATAGTTTCCGAGCCCGGCAGCGGTGGGGACACCGGATTGACCAGGGCTGCCTGCATCCCCGAAAACGACGGAATGCTCGAGTACCGGTTGTCGGGCCAAAAGCATTTCGGCAGCGGGTCGGGACTGACCTCGTTCATGACCACGCGGGCCGTTCCCGCCGGGGAAACGGTTCCCGACCTGTTCTTCATGGAGGTGCGCAACCAACCCTGGGACGGGACCACCGGCATAAAACTGTCGGCGCCGTGGCGGGGACACGGGATGCGCTCCACCAACAGCCACGCCTTTGAGTTCACCAACTACCCGGCCACCAGGATTGCCTGGCCGGGTCACCAACCGGAGTTGATGGCCGCCAACAACGGGCTGGGTGGGTTGTCTTTCACCTCGGTGGTCACCGGCGTGGTGGACTCCGCCATGGCCTACACCAGGGATCAGCTTAAGACCAACATGGCCCGAGGCAGTTCTTTACGCGCCTTCCAACAGGTCGAATGGACCCTGGCGGAACAGGAAGCCTGGCTGATCGACCAGGCCTGGGACGGCGCGTTACGCATCCTGGACTCCGGCAATCTGGACCGTACCGCTGTCTTGATGTGCAAGGAAAACGTGGCACGTCTGGCCGAGTCGGTTTTGGGCCGTTTGTGCCGGCTATCAGGCGGGTCGGCGTATACCTGGTACTCCCCGCTGGGAGCTTGGTTCGAAGACGTCAGGGCCTTGGGTTACCTGCGGCCCCCCTGGGCATTGGCTTACGACAACTTGTACAACTGG
The DNA here is from genome assembly GCA_965205495.1 of Dehalococcoidia bacterium. Classification (GTDB taxonomy): domain Bacteria; phylum Chloroflexota; class Dehalococcoidia; order Lucifugimonadales; family UBA3495; genus CATOSK01. The sequence continues at coordinate 1,292,239 of CBDBHA010000002.1, read as the reverse complement.
AGTTGGCAGGAAGCCTAAGCTCTTTAACCACGGCACAAGCGGAACAAAACCAGAGGCCCCGGCAATTAACGCGCCGGGGCCTTTTTGCGGGTTTTAGGAGCGGTCTCGGTCTAGTAGTGCCGCAACTCGACGACGTTGTCGTCCGGGTCGTAGATATACAGGGAAATCCCGTCGCCGTGGGAACCCCAGCGTTTGCCGGGGCCGGCTTGAATCTCGACGCCGATGGTTTCGAACTTGACCTTCAGGTCCTCCATGTCGGTGGGTTCGATGACCATGCAAAAGTGGTCCTGGTTGCGGGAACCTTCCCGGGTCATGGGTTCCTGGTCGGAGCCGAAGAAGTCGATAATGGTGTCGTCGTTGATGCGGGCCGAGGGGAACCGGACTTCGCCGGCCCGCCATTGGTCGACCCTTTCCGTCTGGAGGCCCAAGGTCTCGGCGTAGAACCGGAGAGAGGTCTCGACGTCCTTGACCCGAAGAACGATGTGGTCCATTTCGGTGATTTTGACCAGGGGTTGTTGCACCCCAGGGACTTGCTGAACTTGTGTCGCCATGAGCGGCCTCCTTGCGTTAAGTTAACGGCGGATTAGTCCCGAGCCGTTGCCCAATCAACCCCGTTAAGGACGATTTTTTGGAATTCGGGAGTCTCGAAGCTGCGGCCGTCGTGGCCGAGCAGCACGACAAAGACGTTGCCCGCGCCATACTGGCGGGTCCAACCCAGGGGATAAGTGCCGCCGGGCATGAGTTGGGGTGTCCGGGCCGGGCCCCAGGGCCAGGTGCCTTCTTCAGCGGTGCCGGTAATGAAGACGTCGTTGCCTTCTTTGATGGCCAAGCCCATGTAAAGCTCGTCGTTGGTAGAGAAGTCGGCCACTCCCTGGGCGCCGGGGTGGGCGCTGTTGCTGACGTTAACGGTAAATTCCCCGTAGGGAGGATGGTAGCTGGTGCCGCTTATCCAACCACCGCCGGTGATGTCGTGGTATTCCGGCCACGTGCTGGCGAGGCAGGTGGATATGTGGATGCAGACGAAACCCTTGCCGCCGTTTATGTAATCCCGCATCCCGTTGCGTTGGTCCTCGGATAAGGCCCAGTCACCGAAATCTGGCACGTTTTCGCGGCGGGTGTTGAAAACCAGGGCATCATATCCGCCCAATGCTGAGGCGTCTGCCAGCACCGAGGCGTCTTCAGTCACCGTGACGTCGTGACCGGCGCCTTTGAGAAAGGACTCCAAAACGGGGGTGGACTCTTCGTAGGGGTGCCGTCCCCCGGATATTACCAACAGGTTCATAATCCTGTACCTCCGATTTTGTGGCGGGGATTATGGAGCGAATGGCTCCAGGCGCAAAAACTCCTGGGCAGTTGCCGGTTACTGGTTGGCCAGGGGAACGGTGCAGGTCACACAAGGAACATCCCCGTGCGTACCGGTGGTATGGCCTTTTCCGGTGGTGTCCTCCACCAACCGGGCATCGCCAGGGCCGAAGATGTGGGTGGAGCCATCGCCCAACCCAATTTCCAACTGACCGGACAGGATTATGACGTACTGCCGGCGGGGGGCGGTATGCCAATCGGAATGACGTCCGGGCGCAGACGCGCTAAACCGGATGGTGCTCACGTCCTGGGCGTTGGTCCAATCCGGAGTTTCGGCCAACTCAATAGCCTCGACGTGCGATTGGCCGTCGTCACCGGAATACAAACGATAGGTACCCATAGCTGTCCTCCATTGTATTTATTTTGACGTTTTGTTCTTGTCAATTGAACCGGCGGCCCGGGGAAGGCCGCTCTAGGCGACTACCGAGGGCTCCAGAGCTTCCACTTTGGCGATGAACTCCAAGAGCTGGGCCGCGTAGAAGGTGGACTTCATGTGATAGCGGTTGGTGGCCGCGATTCCTGGGAAAGTATTGTCGTGTTGGCCGATGACGGCCCATTCTTCGTGGGTCCAGGCTGAGGGGCGCATTTCCGAGTTCGCCACCAGCCTTTTCACATTTTCCGCCGCCGAGCGGTGGTGGACGTCGTCGGGGGTGTTGCCTTCGAAGAGCAGGACCGGACAGGTAATGCTCTGGAGCTGTTCCTCGCTCAGGTCTCCCACGGGATTAGGCTGGGAGAAGTCGGCCTGCCAGCGGCGCATGACGTTGCAGAATTCCTCGGGGTCCATATTCAGCAACCGCTCCAAGTTATCCGGGTTGTCCTTGACCCGCTGCTCGAAGAACTCGGTATCCAGGACCGCCGGCATCCCACCCCGTTCCGCAGCTTCAATGTATTGGCCGTAGTAGCCGGGAGACATTAGCTCGGCGCTCCGCGGGCCGCCGCTGACCTCCCAGATAAAGACACCCTTAACCACTTCAGGGTGCCGCACCGCCACGGTCAGGGAAGTGCGGGAACCGGCGGACCCGCCGGCCACGTAGGCGGGGGCCGCTTCCAAGTGCTTGAGCAGGCCGGCCATCTCTTCGGCCCAAAGGTGTTGTTCGGAGAGTTCTCCACCGATGACCACCCCCGATTTCCCGCAGTTGCGCCGGTCGTGGATGATTACCCGGCAATGGGGCGAAAGGAGCGCTGCCATGGGCCTGAGACCATTGTGGTCCACCCGGCCGCCTGGGGTAAGAATCACCGCCGGGCCGGAACCGTATTCTTCATAATAGAGGTTGACCCCATTGATGTTGGCGTAGGGCACGCTTATCTCCTTGCGTCGATTGGGACGGCCGCCGTCCCGGGTAGTCCCTCCCAGGTTTCCCCGGGTTGGGTTGGGGCGATGTTATCATCGGGCGCGGCCCTTTACAACTTGACCAATGCCAGAGACCAGGACAATTGCAAAGTCCCTACGAACACCTATCGTCATTCCCGCGCAGGCGGGAATCCAGGTTGCACGTGGCTTGGCAAGCGTCCCTTTCCCTCAGAATTGCATCGCTTTGCAATCGTCCTGTGCCAGAGACGGGCCGGGGGGTTCCTAATGGTATACTCTCCCGACTTGTTGAAGGGTTTTGGAGGACTTATGACGACACCCGCAGCCGCTGCTTCCCAAGGGGATGCCGACCGTATTTCCCGGGCCATCAGCGTGGAAGGGGAAGTCCGGTTGCTGGGCCACATGAAAAAGGAGGTCAGCATCAGGGGGTTTTTCATCATGTGCGACGAAAGGGAACCGATGGGGTCCAATTCGGCGCCTTCCCCGCTGGCTTATTTCGCGTCGTGCATCACCTTTTGAGAGATGACCCAACTGGAGCGGTACGCCCCCAGATGATGAAAGTTTCCCTCGACAAAGTCCAAGCCCACATTGTATTGCAGGTGGGGGCCGAAGGCTCGGTGTTGGCCCAAACTGTCCAGGCGCGGGCCGAAAGCATCGGAATCCATTGTGAGATTCAGTCCGGCGACGAACCGGTCCGGATAGCCGGGCTAGTGCGCAACGCCCGGAACGGGTGCTACGTCCGGCAGACGATCGACCGGCCCGATCTATTCCACGACACCATCAACCTCAACGGGCAGCCCTTTGACATTGGGGAATATCCGGCGCCAGCCCGATAACGCCCTCCTATCCTGCCGACCTGGTGGTCACGAGGTAAAGCCAAGGAGCGCCAAGTTGGAAATGCTCCCCATCGAGGGACCCGAAGGCCCGGTGCGCGCCGAAACCCGCTTGTTCCAGCATCGCCGTCAATTCCCGGTAGGTGTACAGCCGGAGGGAAAGGTGTTTCTCCTCCCTTTGGTCGGCATCAATAAAAGTCCAGTCCGACTCAACCCGGCTCGTCTCGTGGTCGAAGTATCGCTCCTCCAAGGCGATCAGGCTGCCGGCACGCCACCAAACCCTTTCTTCGGCCTCAATTTGAGGCAACAGAGTTTCAACCAAAGGGGTGTCCAAGACGAACAACCCTCCGGGCTTCAACGAGGCCGCCACCGACTCCAGGAATCCAGCGTTGTCCGGGTCGTCGAAGTAACCGAAACTGTTCCAGAAAGAGAAAGCCGCGTCGAACTCTCCCTTCCCGGGCAAATCCCGCATATCTCCCTGGCGAAACGACAAGGAAACCGCGCGCATATCCGCCTCTCGGCGGGCTGAGGCCAACAAATCGGCGTTAAGGTCCACGCCAACCAAGTCATAGCCACGAGTCGCCAGTTCCAGGGACAGTCTTCCCCCTCCGCAGGGAACGTCCAACACTCTGGCTCCCGGTTTTAGGTCCAGGAATTGCTCCAAAAAGTCCACCTCGGCCAGGGTGGTCTCCGGGTCCCGGGCGTAACGAACGAAATCCAGAACCGATCCGGAGAAGAACTCCCGCCACCAGTCCGTTTGAGGGATCACGAACTCTGGTGGACCAAGGCGGAATCAACTTGACGGGTGGAAGCAATCAAACGGCCCCCCACCAGAGAGTCAGATGGACCCCACCTATCAATCCGACCACCCCTACCCGTCATTCCAACCGCTCCCTACCTTTCATTCCCACCGCTCCTGCCTGTCATTCCGGCCACCCCCCACCTGTCATTCCGACCGCAGGGAGGAATCTAAACTCCCTGCCCAACACAACCTCCAACCCCGGATTCCAGCCCCCGCCACAGTTGCGGCGGGCATGGCAACTTGCCCTCCACCAACAATTGGCCTCTACCTCGAAATTTCAAGGACGCCGGGCCTTAGCATTGTCGTTGTCGGAGGCTCGTGGCGAAGAATCCGGTGCGCAACCGGGCAGGTGGCGATGGATTTTAGATTCCTCCCTACGGTCGGAATGACAGGTGGGTGGGTCGGGATGACAGGTGGGGGAAGGTCGGAATGACGGGTAAGGGGGCCGAAATGACGGGTAGGGGGCCGAACAACTAAAAGTCCCTGAGGCGGAAAGATCCACCTCTCGACATAGCGTTGCGCTACAAACGATAATGAAAATAATACGAACCCTGGGGCATCAATGCGATTCTTGATAATTTCCGACATTCATTCCAACTTCGAAGCTCTGCGAAGCGTGATCCATCTGGCCAACAAACAGAAGGGTTTCGACCAAATTTGGCATCTGGGAGATGTGGTCGGGTATGGGCCGGACCCGGCGGCCTGCATTGAACTCCTCCAAGAGTATGACCACCTCGGGGTTGCCGGCAACCACGACCTGGCCGTGATGGGGAAGATAGGGTTGGAGGATTTCAACACCCACGCAGCGGCGGCGGCCCGATGGACCATGGAACAACTCGACAACCGGCACTTTGAGTATTTGCAGGGGCTCCCGTACCGTATGGAGACCCACGATTTCACGGCCGTCCACGCCAGTCCCCGTGATCCAATCGGAGAGTATGTGGTCTCCGTGTCTGCCGCGGCCGCCAATTTCCGGCATTTTGAAACGCCACGATGCCTGGTTGGACACTCCCACCTGCCGTTTATGTGCAAGGAAAAGGGCGAGAGCGCGGAGTTTTTTGACTTCCCGGTAAACTTGCCCGTCAGCCTAAAGCAGGGCAGGTTTATGATAAACCCAGGGAGCGTCGGCCAGCCCCGGGACGGCATTTCCACCGCCAGCTTTTCTGTATACGACTCCGATTTGGACAACATCACCCATTTTCGTGCTGAGTACGACATTCCCAAGACCCAAAAGAAGATTCGGAAGTACGGGCTCCCCGAATACTTGGCGGCCAGGTTGGAAACGGGACGTTAGCCGCCCCCTTTCCAAAATCCCAGTCCATCATTTTTCAGTGTTGTTGTTTTCGCCCCGGCGGCCGAAGGGAAGATTGAAGATTCCCGACTGAGGACTGTTCTCTGGCGTTCCCGCCATTCCGCCCTGCTCGACGTAAGAAGCTGCTTCCAATGGGTCCATGGCCTTCAGTTCAATGTTGACCGGCGAAGAAATCCCACCGGACAGCACCATGGACATCGCTTGCTGAACGGTTAGGGTCGTGTCGTAAATTTCCTGCACTGGGATAACCGCTACCCAACCCGAGTTGGGAGTCGGGGCAGTCGGCAGGTAAACCACGCCCATGACTGAACCCGGCTCGATACTGGTTATCCCGGTTAGGAACCCAACCATCCACGTCCCTTGCTTGGGGTATTCAACCAGGACCACCCGCTTGAAACCCGCCGCTCCATCGCCCCGGAACGAATCGATGAGTTGTCTCGCCGGGCCGAAGATTGCGCCGACGACCGGGACCATTAGGATGTAATGCCTAAGCGTGCGAATGACCCTGCGCCCAACGCGCTTCCTCCAAACCAACCCCAGCAGATAGGCAACCAAAAGGAGCGCTATCAGGCCGAGCCCAGGGAGGCTGGGAACATCCAAACCGAATTCTTGGACCCCCCATTCGATGAGGTTGCGCAACAACCCGTCGACCCGGTCGAACATCCATTTGACAATGATGTAGGTCAGGGCAAAGGGAATCAGAATCATGATCCCTTCGATTATGGTGGTGCGTAAATGCCCTCCCAGCTTCTTAACCCAAGACTTCCTTGGTTCTTCGGTCATGGGGTATCTCCTTTGTCCTCCACTTCCATTTTTAACTTAGGGTTGGCGTTTTTCAGCCGTTGAAAACGGTTGGTTACTGTTTAAAATCCGAGCCATGAATGACCAGGCCGGCCGGATTGAGGGCCTTATGGCGGCCCTTGAGCCCCAGCTGAGGCCTGGTTGAATGCGGACAACCCCTGGACGACGGCATCCGGCGTGTCCCCTACAATCAACAGCGCGCCGGGTGGCGACTCGCGAAGGAAGACCGTTTTGCCCATATCAACCACCCACCGGTTGCCGCCACCAATGGATCCAGGTTGGGTATCGGTACCCTCAGTCCCTGCGGCCATGAAAGTTTGGAAAGCCCGGTAAAACTCATTGGCTTCGGAGACTGAGTCAAACTCAATCTTCGCAACCAGCAGGCGTCCCATTTCCCTACTGCTCATCAACTGGAACTGGTCTCCGCCTCAACCTTCGGCGCCGGCGGCGGCTTCTTCCGTAGGAAGATATTCCTCCAGGTAAGAGCGGAGGACAAACTCACCCATGGTATCGGCGGTGGTGAGAGACCATCCGCCGCCCATCAGGGGGGCCAAGTTGGGAACGGTAACCTCCACCGGCGGTTCCTTGGTCAGGTACTTCTCGGGATGAATAACCTGTTCGGTGCTAAGGGGAGGGGCCTGATACGCCCGGTTTATGTAATCCCAGGAATTTGCTTGGGCGAAAACGTATTGGACAAAACGGCCTCCCGCTACCTCGGGGAACAGGACGGCCTTGCGGACTATTTCGGGGGCTTGCGCCAAGGGGTCATTGGCGACGGGCCGGCTCAATTCTTGCAAGTCCTCCGCCATCACGGTTTGGATGTAACCGCCGGCCACCACCGCGGCATCGCCGGCAATCAAAGCGCCCACGGCCCTAAACCGGTCGCCGGTGGTGGCGCGGGCCCGGTTCCGCAACCTGGCGGCGTCGAACAATTGCTGCTGGAGACCTCCCATGTAAGCCGAAGCGTAACCAACTTCGAACCTGGGGGTTATGCTCGAAGCGTCGCTGAGGACGTAAACATCCCCGGAGACATCATCAAAAAAGGCGGTAACGTGTTGTAGTTGAATGTTGAGGAGGGTCTGTTCCAGGCTTTGGGGTTCCGGCATCAGGCCCAGGGCCTTGTACAATTCCTCGGTTTCGAAGAGTTGGTCCCGGACTTCCCGGCTGCGGTAAGAGTCCTCAGTGATTTCGCAGAGTTCGTCCCGTGTACGGAGGACGGCGGTAACCGGAGGCGGGTCCTGGATTTGGCGCAGGTCCGCGACCCGCCGGTGGACCCGGTCTTGGAGTTCTTGGAGGCGGGAGAGGGCTTCTGCGATGGACCCGGAGCCGCCACCGCCGGAATCCTCAACGGCGGGACAAGCCACGCCACCCAACCCGACCGAACCGGCGGCTTGGGCCAAGGCCTGGCTTGGACTGCTGCCCCGTGGGAAAAACCAATACACGCCGACAACAACCAACGCGACGATCACCACGACTCCGGCGCCTATCAAAATTTTGGGGAGACGGGACGGCTTGGATTGCCCTGCTGCTGCCGGGTCGGAGGCCGGAAGGCGCGCGACGGGACTCATTCCGGGACCATCACCCAAACCGGCGGCGGCCTCCAAATCCCCGATCATTTCGCCGGCTGTGGAGTACCGGTCACCGGGTTCCTTGGCGACGGCTTTCAGCAGCAGCCCCTCGATGCGGGGGTCCAGGTCGGGTTTGAGGAGGCTCGGCAGGGGAAGGGGACGGTGGACGTGGGCCATCAGGGGCGCGGCCGGCGTAGCGGCTTGGAAGGGCACCGTTCCCAGGATCATCTGGTAGAGCAAAATCCCGAAGGAGTACAGGTCGGAAAGTTTGTCGGCGTCGACCCCCATGGCCTGTTCCGGGGCCATGTACTCCGGGGTGCCCAGGGCCTGGTTGCCCTGGGTGAAGCGGGTGGCTGATTCCAGCATCCGGGCCAGCCCGAAGTCGGCCAAAACCGGGTTGGCGTCTTCGGTCAGCAGCACGTTGGCTGGTTTAATGTCGCGGTGGATGATACCTTCGGAATGAGCGTAATCCAGGGCCTGGGCCAGGGGCTTCATATACCAGAGGACTTCTTCGATGGGGAGAGGGTTCCCGATGAGCTTGTTCTGGAGGGTCCCGCCGGGCACCAACTCAGTGACGATATAGGTGTAGCCTTTATCCTCGCCAAAGTCATAGATTTGGAGGATATTGGGACTGCTGAGGCTGGCTACCGTGCGGGCCTCCTGGGCGAAACGGCCCACGAAACTGGGGGCATCGGTGTAATAGGAAGGCAGGACCTTAACCGCGACGAACCGGTCCAGGTTGGGGTCGTGGCACCGGAATACGGTGGCCATGCCGCCCCGCCCAAGTTGTTGGTAGACCCGGTAGCGGCCGAGGCTGGCTCCCGGTTGAAGTGAGACCATTTAGGGGTTGCTCCGGTGTAGTGACAATTGCCGCCCTGGGGAAACAAGCTCTTAGGGTGCGGGACCGGACTGGCCGCGCGGCAATAGTATAGCAGGGAAAAGTGGTCTAACTCCCCAGCAAGCGAGTCTTCCTGGGATGTCACCACTGTCCAACTGGGCCGGCACAAACCCCCGAAAGAAGAGAAGAACCCGAACCAGGCCAACGAAAAGATTCTCAACGTAAGTGTTCAGGTTGAAGGGGCTAGTACTCAGTCAACCGTAAAATCGGAAGGGTAAAGGCGGTGAAGTTTGGTTCGTGCGTCCCGGGTGTTGAACCGCCAGTTGATGGTGGCTCTGGCGGCGTTGCGCTCCGTGACCAGAGCGTCTACTTCCCTCCTCAGGGCCTCCTCGCCGGAGAGCCGTTGTCTGAGGCAGGAGCGGGACAGTACGCTGAACTCGATTTCCGCCATATTTAACCAACTCCCGTGCTTGGGGGTGTAGTGGAACTCCAGTCGCCTGGCAATCCTCCGGGCTTCCTCAGCCGGGAAAGTCTCGTACAGCGATGCCCGGCGATGGGTGTTCAGATTGTCCAAGACGACCCTTACCACCTCGGCTTCCGGGTAGGCTTCATCCACCAGCCAGCGCATCCGGCGGGCGAAGTCTTGCATCGTGCGCCGCTCGGTCACTGCCACATGCCGCCAGCCCGCCAAGGGCTCACAGGCCAAGAATAGGTTGCGGGTACCCTCCCGCCGGTATTCGTAGTCCTGCCGCAGCGGACGTCCCGGCCGGGGCGGGAGCGGCGGCCGGGTCTCGGCCAGCAACTGGGTGGAGGTCTCGTCAAAGCAGACCACCGGACGTTGGGGATCATGAGGTTCCTCGTACAGGTCCAGGACATCCTCCATGTTAGCCACAAATTCCGCGCTCACCTTGGGAATGCACCACTCCTTCTTCTGCCACGGCTTGAGAGAGTTTTTTTGAGACGCTTTCGGATTCCCTCATGGGACATGGAGGACGCCAGCCCCAACTCGACCACTTTGCCGGCCAGCAGACGCAGGGTCCAGTGGGCATGTCCTTCCGGGGCGGGGCTGCAGGCCAAGGCAATCAGGTGGGCCTCGCCCCGGTCGTCCAACTTCCGGGGCCGGTTGGCCTGGGGACGGTCCTGCAAAACCCTCTCCAACCCTTCTTCGGCAAAGCGCTGCTTGACCCGGTATACCGTGCTCAGGGCCACATCCAAAGCTTCGGCCACTTGGGGCGCGGCCCAACCGTCGTCGCTCTTTAGAAGAATCCGCGCTCTAGCGGTCACTCGGGCTGAGTTTTTGCCAACCCGGACCAGTCGCTGGAGCCCTTCCCGCTGTTCCTGTGCCAGCCGCACCGCGTATTTGTCCCTGACCATCACTCCCACCCCCGCCATCAACACTTCCCACCAGCCAGGATAGCTCAATTGGCCCCTTTCTTAAACAAATCCCAAAACCAAGTTGACTGAGTACTAGCCGTCCAACTGCACCGTTGCCGATTGGCGGACCGCATCGCCAGGATTTCGCGTGGTATGACCCTGCCCGGTAAGGTCCTCGGCCAGCAAGGCAGTCCCGGGGCCAAAACGGTGTACCGAACCGTCTCCCAGACCAATCTCCATCTCACCAGACAAGGTTATGACATATTGACGCCGGGGAGCGGTGTGCCAGTCCGAAAAACTGCCTGCCGGGGATTCGCGGAAAATCACCCCGATGGTGCTGTCGAGCTCACCAAGCTCAGGGTGGGACTCCAGACCCATCTCTTGGATATGGGACTGACCGTCATCGCCGGTATACAATCGGATGATAGGCATGATAGTTAACTCCTTGGCCAGCGGCGGACGTTTCGGTACGAATTTGGGAACAGACTAACGGTTTGAGCGCAACAGGGCAACCGGAGAGAACAGGACAATTGCAAAGTCCCTACGAACACCTACCGTCTTTCCCGCGAAGGCGGGAATCCAGGGTGAATGTGGCCTGGCAAGCGTCCCTTTCCCTCAGAATTGCATCACATTGCAATCGTCATGCGGAGAGACTTGGCCGCCGGTTGGCTGAGGATTAGGAGGAGATGAAAGATGGATATAGGAATTGGTCTGGATGGGGGCTTGAAGTTGTCGGCGGCGGAGCAGGTGGAACTTTCCCGAGAAGCTGCCCGGCTGGGTTACACCAGCATCTGGACCAACGAGGGCAGCGGTCAGGATATGTTCCAGGTTTGCGCCCAACGGTGGGCGGCGAGCCGGTCGGTGGCGCCCGAGGGGGTGGAGACCGGAATTGCGGTTTCGCCGGTTTTGTACCGTTCCCCGGTGGCCTTTGCCATGAGCGGCGGGACTTTGAGCCAGCTTACGGGCGGGAAATTCCACATGGGCATCGGCACCGGCGGAGCGTACCGGCCCCGCTCGCGGCGGGCTTTGGGGTTGCCGCGCCTGTCGGCGTTGGCGTTGATGCGGGACTACCTGACCACCGTGAGGGGCCTGGTGGCCGGAGAGGAAGTCGACTACCAGGGAGAAGTGGTAACCCTCCGGGGGATGAAGTTGGACATCGACCCGCCGCCCCAGACACCGGTTTACCTGGGAGCGCTGGGGCCGGAGATGCTGCGGTTGGCGGGCGAGTTGGCGGACGGGGCGTGCCTGAACTGGTGCAACCCGGAGCAGATCGCATGGAGCCGGGAAAGGATCGCTGAGGGCGCGGCCCGGGTGGGGCGGGACCCGTCAGAGGTCAAGATGGTCCAATACATCCGGGTCTGCGTTGACGACGATGTTGAAGCGGCGCGGCTGGCCTACGCCCGGGCCACCATGGGATATGCCCTGGGGCCACAAGTGCCAACCACCCGGGAACGAGGGCTGGGGTATCGGGCCCATTTTGAACGCATGGGGTTCACCGAAGAACTGGCCGGCCTGGACGAGATGCGGACCAAGGGGGCACCCCGGGACGAGGTTGCCCAGGCCTTTTCGCCCGAGTTGCTCGGCAACGTGGGGTATTACGGCAAGTCCGCCGGAGCATCGGAAGCATTTTTGACGCTGGCCGAAGGACTGGACCTGGCCATAGTGCGGGTCGTGCCCGCCCGCCCTGGTACTGAGTCGATTTTGGCGGTGATGAGAGCCTGCGCTCCGGGGAGGGGTTAAAGTGAGGGAACTGCCCCGGTGTTAGCTTTCCTGGACCGGCGGCCTGGGGCCGCTAGCTACCGCCCGCCGCTGCCGCGCTGACCTGCGCCGGCGCCGCGGCCGCAGCCGCGCCTTCGATAAATCTCAGTGCTTCAAAGTTAAAGATGTCCGGCTTTTCGAAGTAAACCGAGTGACCGGCTTCCGGCACTTTGAGCAGTCTGGCGCCTGGAATAGCGTTGGCTCCGGCTTCGATCACCTGGGGAGGAGCGATCTGGTCGTCTTCGCCCACGAAGAAAAGGGTGGGGACCCGCAGCGCGGCCAAGTCGGAGGCCGTGGGGCCGGAAGGGACGCCTCCGGGGGGATCGTGGCGGAGGGGATTGGTGCGGGAGACCATTAGGTACAGGTTGGCCAGGTTTGGGTTTCTCTGCACGAAGAGGGGAGAGACGGCCCGAAACCCGATCTCGCCGCTCTGGGGCTGGGATTCCCGCCACAGGCGTTGTTCTTCCAAGACCTCTGGGACTTCCATTCCACCCACTGTGTCGGCACGGGAGTTGGTTGAATATGGCGGAAATCGAGTTCAGCGTGCTGTCCCGCTGCTGCCTGATGACTAGGCTTTTGACCCTGTTGGGGTAGGCCACTGCGAACCCTAGCATGGTGCGTCCACCCATGGACTGGGCCACCAGGTGGGCCGCTTCTATCTCCAGGTGGTCCAACAACCCGCGGAGGTCCTCAACGAAGGAACCGGCTCCCGGCCCATTGGGCAGGTCGAGCGATCGTCCGAAACCCCGGTGGTCAAAGGTTACGCACCGGAACCGCTCTGAAAAGAAGGGGATTTGCTGCCACCAGCTTAGCAAATTGCCGCCGGCGCCATGCGCGAAGACGATGGCATCGCCTTGTCCGTAGCTTTGGTAATGAAGGTCTATGCCGTTGATATGCGCGCTGCTCACGATGCACCTCTACTCTATGCCAGGGGTTCCTGCCTGTGCCCCAGGATTTTAACACGGCAAGGTCCATTGGAGATTTATCATAGCCGGATGCAATTATAGGCCCCCCCAAGGATTACTGACGCCCGGACCCTTTTCAACTACGGTAACCATTCTTTACAATTGATTTTACACGGGGCTCTCACCTCGAACATTCACATTCCTCCAGACCCAGGCTGGAGGGAATTCCCCCCCGAGAATTCGTTAAAACTTCCCAAATAACTGCCAAAATATAGGTCCCACGCTCCCAGTTTTGGCGCTTCAAGGGTCCCGGTTACAACTTCCCGCCGAACGAAATGTCCAGGAATGTCCGAAAATGTCCTTAATGATCGTTTTTCTCCCCCCTTCTCCTCCGAGTGCCCGGTTAACCCGGTAAAAAATGCGGGCCCGAATCGGACCCGTGGAACGATGTTAAACTAGCTTGACCAGAATGCCTTTGAGGAACCTTCCGGGCATCCATAAGGTTGGACCGAGAAGGAATCGGTAAAATTAGGAGGAAATCATGCCCAGAACGCCGGCAGTTACCCGAGAAGTTGTACCTGAGTCCCAACGCGGCGTCTTCGACGCAATAGTGGCGGAACGCGGAGGAGTGCCCGAAGGCGGACCCGGATCAGTGCTGCTCAACGCCCCGGAAGTCGCCCAACGCGCCTTGGGGCTGGTCCTTTTCCTGCGGACCGACACCTCTTTGGAACCCAGAATCCGAGAATTGGCCATGCTGGTGGCGGCCCGGGAAAACGACTGCCAGTACATCTGGAACGCCCACGCTCCCCCGGGACGGCGGGCGGGCCTGCGGGACGAATTGGTTGACACTTTGCGGGACCGGAAAGAGCTTCCCAACCCGGCGGCGGACGAGGCAGCGGTGGTGGAGTACGGGCAGCAGTTTTTCCGCACCCGGCGGGTTACCCCGGAAGCTTTTGACGCGGTGGTGGGACACTTCGGCGTTACGGGTACCACCGAGTTGACCACCCTCTTGGGCTGCTACTCGATGTTGGCCTTCAACGTCAACGCTTTCGGCGTTGAACTGCCGGCGGAACGGACCGAGGAGCCGCTACCAATTTAGGGATTTTGAAATGCCTTCAAAGAAGGACCCGCGGCGTCACTACGTTTACCAGGAGGAACCATGACTACCAGCGTCTCAACCGGGGTAGACCGTTTCGTACAGGTTGGCGCCCTGAACCTGCACTATTTGGAATGGGGCGATTCTAACGCGCCGCCAGTGGTGATGATTCACGGGTTGAGCGGGAACGCCCACGCCTTCGACCACCTGGTTTCCCGTTTCCTGCCCAAATACTATGTGGTTTCTCTGGATGTGCGGGGAAGGGGCGACAGCGGTTGGGCCCCGGACGGCGATTACTCCAACGATTCCTATGTTGCCGATCTGGACGGGTTTTGCCAGGCCCTGGGTTTGCAGCGATTCTCTTTGGTTGGGACCTCCATGGGCGGACGGATTTCCATGAGCTATGCCGGTAAATACCCGGACCGGGTGGAACGGGCCGTCCTCAACGACATTGGCCCGGAAGTGGACCCCCGGGGCGGCAACCGCATAGCTGCGGGGACCCGGGAGGCCGTCTCAACTTTCGCCAATTTGGACGAGGTGGTGGAGTGGCACAGGCAGCAGCGGCCCACTTATAACCAGCTCAGTGACGAAGACCAGCGGATTAGCGCCGGCAATGCGGTTAAACCCCTGGAGGGCGGATGGTTCGCCTGGAAAATGGACCCGGCGGCCCGTTCCGACCCACGCCGCCCCGACCCGGAATCCCAGTGGGCCCTGGCCAAGAATATCCCCTGTCCCGTGCTGCTCTTCCGGGGCGCGGAGAGCGATCTGCTTTCGCCGGAAATCGCGCAGCGCATGGTTGATGAGATGCAAAACTGCCGCATGGTGGAGGTCCCCGGCGTGGGCCACACCCCCACCATGCTGGAACGGGAAGCGTTTCCGGCTCTGCAAGAATTCTTTGGACTGTCCTGACGCCCCTGAGTGAGGAATGAAAATGGTTAGCCAACGTGAAACCTGGCTTGCCCAGGTTGTGGAAGAAGCTATCGAACCGGAGTTGCCCATCTGCGACCCGCACCATCACTTTTGGGACCGGCAGGGAGACCGGTATCTTCTCGACCAGCTTACCCAGGACCAGGGAGGGGGACACAACGTCGTTAAGACAGTGTTTATCGAGTGCCACTCGATGTATCGGGCGAAAGGGCCGGAAGAGCTGCGGGGCGTGGGCGAGACCGAATTCGTCCAAGGCTTGGCCGCCCAAAGCGCCAGCGGGCAATACGGCCCCACGGAAGTGGCCGCCGGCATAGTTGGCAATGCCAATCTCATGCTGGGCGCCGGAGTGACGCCGGTGCTGGAAGCCCAGTTGGCGGCCGGCAGCAACCGGTTCCGTGGTATCCGGTTTTCCTGCGCCTGGAACGGAGATATTGAAGTGGCATCATCCAGAACCAACACCCAAGGGATGATGCAGGACGGACGTTTCCGGGAAGGATTGGCCTGCCTTCAAAACATGGGGCTGAGCTTCGATGCCCTGGTATACCATACCCAATTGGAGGAAATCGCTGAGGTAGCCGCAGCTTTTTCCGACACCACCATTATCCTCAACCATATTGGGCGGCCGTTGGGAGTTGGACCCTACGCCAGCCGGAAGGACGACGTTTTCGCCCAATGGCAAAAAGGAATTACAGCCGTGGCTCAGCACCCCAATGTGGTGGTCAAATTGGGAGGGTTCGGCAACCTGATAAGCGGGTACGACTGGCATCAGCGCCCCTCTCCCCCGAACTCCGCTGAGTTGGAAGAGGTCTTCAAGCCCTGGTTGTTGTTCACTATCGAACAGTTCGGCCCGGACCGCTGCATGTTCGAGAGCAACTTCCCGGTGGACAAGGAATCGTATGGTTATACGACGGTGTGGAACGCCTTCAAGAAGCTGTCCAAAGGCTTTTCCGAGACGGAGCGGGCAGCCATGTTCCAGGGGACCGCTGAAAAGGCCTACCGGCTTTAACGGTCTTTCAAGTGATTTGCCCGTACTGTAAGCGGAAAAGCCACCTACTTACCCAAGAAGGTTAGGAGGAAAACATGGGATTGCAATGGGAACACGTCGCGGGACCGTTCAGCCGTTTGACGGAAGGGCCCGCCTGGGACGGCAAGAGGTTGTTATTCACCCATATACCGGCCAGCCGGATCATGGCCTACGATCCGGAGACCGGGGATTGCGGTGTCTTTCGGGAGAACACCAACCACACCAACGGGCTGGCTTTCGACGCCGAGGGGCAGCTTTATGGTTGCTGTTCCGGCGGACGGGCCATTGTCCGCTTCGACCCGGACGGGTCCACCCAAACCATAGTAGACAACCTGGAGGGGACCAGGTTGAACACGCCCAACGACTTGGCGATCGACCGGCAGGGGCGGATTTGGTTCAGCAACCCCTGGAACGATATAAACATCGACCCCAGCGAATCGCCGGACATGGAAGAGCGGGACATCTTGAGGGCCGACCCGGACCCGGACGGCGCCTGGACCTGCCAACGAATGACCTTCGACACCACCGGCACCAACGGGTTGTTGGTATCACCGGATGAAAGCCACCTCTACATCATCCAGACCGACGTAGCGCCCGGTTCCGTCCGGGAATTGCGGTCTTACCCGATAAACGCTGACGGCAGCCTGGGGGAATACATCGTATTGCACCAATTCGGCCAGGACCACCGCGGCCCGCACCGGGGCATCGACGGCATGTGCCTGGACTCGGAGGGAAACATTGTCGGAACAGCCGGCAACAACGCCAGCGGACCCGGGCCCATGATTTACGTCTGGACCCCCCAGGGCCGGGTGCTGGAAACCTACCCGATGCCGGTGGGGGTCGACATGCCCACCAACTGCTGCTTTGGGGACGCCGGCCAGAGCAGCCTTTACGTCACCACCCTCGGCGGGCATCTGCTTCGGCTGCGCGGCACGGGACGCCGGGGCTGGATAATGTGGCCGCCGGTGCGGTAAAGTCCTCGGCCCATTCCTGAGCATCCAACACGAAGAGAGGAGACCATGAAATACGACGTTATCGTCATCGGCGCAGGATCAGCAGGGTGTGTCGTCGCCGGCCGGCTGTCGGAAGACCCCAACGTCTCGGTGCTTTTGCTGGAAGCGGGGCCGGACTATCCTGATTTCGAATCATATCCCGACGACCTGAAGTTCGGCTACAGCGCGACTGCCTCGGCGCCGGGCGCGCCCCACAATTGGTCCTTCCAAGCCCAGGGCAGGCCGGAACAGGCCGAGCCGATGCCGGTGCCTCGGGGCAAAGTGGTGGGCGGAACCAGCGCCATCAACGGGCAGGTGATCCTGCGCGGAGTGCCGGAAGACTATGACTCGTGGGCGGCCTTGGGCAACGACGAATGGTCTTACATTAACGTGCTGCCCTATTTCAGAAAACTGGAAACGGATACCGACATTCGAGACGACTTCCACGGAATGGACGGACCTATCCCGGTGCGGCGGTTCCGCCGGGAGGACTGGCTGCCCTTTCAAAACGCCTTCTACCGGGCAGCGGTGGACGCGGGTTATCGGGAAGACGCCGACATGAACCACCCGGATTCGGGCGGCGTCGGCCCCATCCCCATGAACAACCCCAACGGCATCCGCATGAGTACCGGCTTGACCTACATCAACCCCAACCGGCACCGGCTAAACCTCACCGTGCGGGGGGACGTACTGGTGCGGCGGATTATGTTTGAAGGAAAGCGGGCGTCCGGGGTAGAGGTGGAAAGCGGGGGCGAAATCTTCCAGGTTGAAGCCGAACAAATCGTTCTGAGCGGCGGGGCCATTGCCTCGCCCCAGATACTGATGCTTTCTGGAATCGGCCCAGCGGACCACCTGCAAAGCCTGGGGATACCGGTGGTGCAGGACCTGCCCGGGGTGGGCCAAAACTTCCGAGACCATCCGATGGCGCCGGTCCGGCTGCGGGTTCGGGACGATTTTCCCCAGGACGCGGAGGCTCCTCGGGTTCAAGCGGGACTACGCTACACCGCCGGCGGGTCTGATCTTCGCAACGACATACAAATAATGCCTTCGTCCTTCTCGTTCCCCCTGGGGGGAGACCCTCTGGAAGGGGAAGGGGTGCGTTTCTCGTGCATTTTGGAACTCGCGGCGGGCAAGGGAGAGATTACACTGGCGTCGGCCGACCCGCATGACCAACCCAACTTGTACTACGGGTTCCTGGAAGAGCCATCAGACCGGGAGCGGCTGCGGGAAGCGGTCCGGATTTGCTTCCAACTGGTTGAACATGAATCGTTCCAAGATATAGTCGCCGGGCCGCTGACTCCCAGCGCCGAAGACCTGGCCTCGGACGAGGCGTTGGACGCCTGGTTGAACCGGAACGTAACCACATCCCAACACCTGGCGGGGACCTGCAAGATGGGCCCGGAGTCGGACCCCATGGCAGTGGTAGACCAGTACTGCCGGGTGAAGGGCGTGGAAGGGCTGAGGGTCGCGGACACTTCAGTTATGCCCAACGTAGTCCGGGCCAATACCAACACCACGGCCATCACCATCGGCGAACGGGTGGCGGACTGGATGAAAAGCGGCCAGTAAGAGACCCACCGCATTTCGGCAACTGTTCAGAATGAAGGAGTTAGCCCAACCCAAGGTCCGTCATTCCGGCCTTGAGCCGGAATCCAGAGGGGTCACGACAATTACTAGCACGGGCAGCTAAACGGAAAAGATGAGAGTACGGGCCACTAAAATCCCCACGGTTGTGCGGATTGCCGGCGAGGAAATGGGAGCGGTTATTACAGGCTAACCGGCAGCATCGAAAACAGTGTCCAGTTGAGCCGAGCTGTCGAAGAAGTGCTGAAGGCTCTGGTTCACCCGGAAGAAGATGTCGCCCCGCAACTGGTCCCCGGTGGCGTTGTCGGAGATGCCGCCGTCGATCATCAAATCCAAGGTATTGAGGGTGTGGCTCAGATCGGCGCCCCCGTTGTCTTTGGTGTTGGTAATGAGGTCGCGCCATTGGTCGACGCTCATCTCGAGGAAGAAATCGGCGTCGATCAGGTCGTATTCGGTCCCTTCTTTGACCTCGGTGCATTCAAAAGCCTCGAAGGTTATGACAAACACCCGCTCTCCGACCTTGACGCCCATCACCGCGTCGACGCTGCCCAGGCGTCGGAACTCCGGGTCGTTGTTGACCAGCGCTTGCAAGCCTTGAAACCATTCCACCGAGGGGAAAACTAGCTCCTTCGCCCCGTGGGCGCTCATTGACGGCCTCCTGGTGTTTCTTCGGGGAACTTGGGGTTAGTTGATACGTTCGGTTGATACGGTCCGGCGGGTTGGGGACAGGACAATTGCAAAGTCCCTATGAACACCTACCGTCCTTCCCGCGCAGGCGGGAATCCAGGATGCACGTGGCCTGGCAAGTGTCCCTTTCCCTCAGAATTGCATCACTTTGCAATCGTCCTGGGGTTGGGAAGGCTACTCCTTGAAGTAGGGTTCCCCCTTTTCCTTGGCCTGGCTGAAGGGGACCATGTTCTTCATGTGGTAGTCCGGGTCGGAGTTGGCCGGAGCTTTACCCAAAGCCTGGTCCACCATCCTGGTGTACTTGGGGTCCAACTGTTCAAGTTTATCCGATTCGGACCGGAGGTAGGCCACGCGGGACATTATCCGTTGCAGTTGTTCACCGGCGCAAAACTGGCAACTGGTTGGAGCGGGTGAGCTAAAGGAACGCAGGAACACGCTGTTCACCCTCTGGCAGTCCTGGCACCGGTATTCGTAAATCGGCATGGCCGGCCCCTAAGCCGGGGTGGGTTCTTCCCGCCGCAGGTAAACGGCCAAGTCCGGCGAGAGGTTGGCCTCAGTTTTGGGTATGCCGGCCCACTTCATCCGGGCCAAGTAACCTTCGACGTAACGCTGCTGGAGGTCCTTGACCACCTCCATTCCAGAGGAGATGTTGGCCAAACCACCGCCGAAGATAATTGCCAGGGCTTCCCAGAGGACCGGGTCCTTGAGTTCCAGGCTGACGTCTCGTTCGACGCCGCGCATTAGATTGCTGAGACCCGTGGCAAAACCCTCGTCCTGATGCTCGACGGCGTACTTCAAGTGGGCCATACCGTAGGCGATATGGCGGGCCTTGTCTTCGATGCAGCGGCGGAAGAGGTACTTGTCGGCCGGGTTGTAGGCGTAGGCCTCGCCGTATCGGTAGAGCAGCAGGGTGAGGGACCCGCGGAGGATGTATAGGTAAAGGGCGGCTTCGGTCCAGCCGGCCCGCACTTCCATTAGACGGCGATTCATGTGGCCGGGACTTTCCAACCCCAGGGCCCCGCCGTTGGCTAAGGCCCTTTGCCGAAAGGCGGAGTAGTGGCGGCCGGTATCGAAGATCTCGCTGGCCAGGAAGGTCTTGACCTCGTGGTAGACGTAGTTCATCTTGTGGAGCCACAGGCCGATTAAATCGGTCTCGATGGAGGCCTGTTGGGCCAACTCGGTGCAGAGCTGGCACATGGCCAGTTTCACTTCGCCGGGCAGAGGGGTCAACTCGTCCCAGGGAACGTCGGCGTGGGCCATCCAACGGCGTTGGATGGCCTCTTCGTAGAGGTCGACGGCGTTGTCGGACCAGATGTCCACCTTGGCGCTGAGAGCGTAGAAGTCGGTGCGGGGCACGCCAGGTATTGGGAAGGCGCCCCGGGGGCGCCGGCTCATGTCATTGCTGGACTCGGGTATTTCCGCGTAGCTGCTTACGTTCAACCCGCGCATGGTCATGCCATGCTTGCCCGGCTGGACCCGGACCCCCCATTCCAGGGTATCGTCCATCCAGGCGAGCGGAGCGGCACTGGGTTTAGGTTGTCCGGTTGTTTCGCCGGGGGTGGCGGGAGCGCTTTGCTCTTCTGACGATTCCGCCTTTTCTTCTTCGGTTGACGCCATCACGGTCCTCTAGTGGGTCGAGTTGGGACGGGTATGGGAAGGCCCGGATAAAGGAAGACCTCCCTCGACGGTTCGCGGGACAATTGCAAAGTCCCTACGAACACCTATCGTCATTCCCGCGTAGGCGGGAATCCAGGGTGCATGGGGCCTGGCAAGGGTCCCTTTCCCTCAGAATTGCATCACTTTGCAATCGTTCTTCGACGGTTGGCGGGAGGTCTTGAAGCAGAGCGCCCTTTGAGCTATGCGGTCGGATTGTAAATATCGAGCAAGGCCGGGTTGACTCGTCCGTTGTGGATGCGGTCGTCGAAACCGGCGGACTTGAGGCGCTGGAAGTATTCCTTGGTCTGGCGTTGGCGGATGGCCATGAGAATCTTCTGGCCTTCGTCGACCTTGTCCTTGCCGCCACCGAGCAGCACGGCCAGGGCCTCGCTGGTAAGCTGGTTGCGGCCGGCCGGGTTCTCGCCGCCGGCGCCGGTGGACTGGCGGGCTTCGCCTTCATCTAGGTAGCAATGAATCTCTTCCCGGCGCTCGGGGGTAAACTCGTTCATGTAGCGGAGGTGTAGGACACCGATGGCAACGTGGCGGGCTTCGTCCTGGGCGCAGCGGCGGTAGATCGCCTTTTCCGCGTCGTTGTAGGCCATGAGCTCGCCCAGACGGAAGAGGGTCAGAACGTTGCCTTCTCCGGTGATGTGGAGGCGGGAGGACAGCTCGGTGAACTCACGGGCGTTGTCGGTGCTGCCACCGACCACGTCGCTGACGCTATCGGTCATGCGCATCAGGCCGCCACCATTGGCCAGGGCCCGCTTGCGGAAGACGTCCAGGTGGCGGGACTCGTCCATGACCTGGGCCAGCAGGGCCAGCCGGACTTCGTGATAGTCCGGGGACATGGTGGAAATGAAGCGGCCGGGGACATCGGAAGCCACGAACTCGACCTGGGTGAAGAAGGTAGCCAACTGGCATTGGGCGGCCTCGATGTCGTCCGGGAGGGCCTGGATAGCATCCCAGGGTATGTCGGTGGCGGAACTCCACTGGCGGGTTACAAACTCCTGGTAGAGCTTGGTCAAGTTATGGGCCCAGACTTCGCTCTTGGTCCGGAAGGTGTAGGCGCCGAATTGGGGGACGTTATTGCGGGGAATGGAGCCTTCGACGCGGCCCGTGTTGTTCTTGGAGACCTCGTCAACGTTTTCCTGGGTGACGGTTTCCTCCAACTGGGTCAACCAGGAAAGGTCGAATCCCTGTTCCTTAGCCTGTTCCCAGTAGGAAGCACGGTTTTGCACCGTAGCCATGAAATCCACCTCGCCGTAAACTCCACCCCGAGCCGAAAAGGGCACAATTTCAGTCTCCTGAGATGCTACGTCGCCCCGTCCGCTTTGTCAACGGAAGCGTACCGCAACCAGAACTTATTAATTGTCTCCAAATGCCGCTTCCAGCCCTCCCATCCTCTGCCATCCTCTGCCATCATGGTGAGCCCTGTCATCCTGAGCCCCGTCGAAAGACCAACCAACCGTCGAAGGGTCGCCTTGAGTTCGTCGAAGGGGGGCATTCCAACCCCCTACCTGTCATTCCGACCGTAGGGAGGAATCTAAAATCCATCGCCCCCAACCGGTTTGCCCCGGACCAGTCGCCGCAAGCTCCCCACAACGACATTCAAAAGCCCTGCCTTACTGACACTTGCCCCTTCCCAACTTCGGCACCACCACGCTAAACTAAAACCATCCAACATCCCACCCCATCACCTGGAGGTTGTCGAAGGAACCCCGAAATACCAACTCTATAATCACCCACTGAGGCCAAATGGTACAAATGGGACAGAATGGTACACCTAGCAGGAGTCCCACACTGACTCCCCCGCCAGCAGCAGGCCCATCCCCCAGATGCTGCCGCTGAACGGACCAAGGAACGCACTGCAACCCCTGGGAGGCCCTACCCTAATCAGCCTACCCACAGACAATTAAAAGGACTTGGGGGCTTGGGCCTTTCAATTGTTCTTTTTGGGATTCTTGGAAATCCCCGTCGTTCCCGCGCTGGCGGGTGTGATTCGTCCTTCGACGGGGCTCAGGATGATGGTGGTTCGACGGGCTTACCATAATGACCATGTTGGGGGCGTTAGGTTGCAGCGGCCTCGGCGGGGGCGGGGGCGCTTTCCGGGTTGGCTACTGACGGGGGGTGACCGGGGGGTTTGGCGAACAGGACGAACACGGTGGTCAGCCCGCCCAGGATGGCGAAGGCGATGATGGCTATTTCGTAACTGTTGGTATAGTCGAAGACCAAGCCGGCCACCACCGCGCCAACGGCCTGTTCCAGGGTGGTAAAGGGTTCGGTGACGCCGCGAATGGCTCCCAGGGACCGGCGTCCGTAGTAGTTGGCGTAGGCCACCGGCGGCACCGACAGCATCCCGCCTACCGCAAATCCGAACAACCCGGAGTAAATCAACGCTTCAGCGGCGGAACTTATGGTCAGGAACAAGGCGACGGTGCCGCCGACGGAAGCGGCTACACCGGCCAAGACGTAGCGGTCGGGGAATTTTTCGACCAGCCAGCCCCAGGCCAGGCTGCCCGCACCCATGAAAACGGCGTTGATGCTGAGGCCCACCCCGGCCAAAGCGACGCTGAGGCCCTGGTCCCGCAGGTAGGCCGCCAGGTGGGTGTTGACTCCGGCCTGGACCAGGAAGAGGGTACCGACGCTGCCGGCCAGAATCCAGAGGGCCGGAGTGCGCATGGCGGCCCGCAGGGTCCAGGCGGGTTCTGCGGTGGGGCCGGTGTCGGAGCCGGATGGCCCGGGTTCCTCCGGGTCGCCGTCGGTGCGCAGGCCCATGTCCTCGGGCCGTTGGACGATTAACAGCAACACGGGCGCCAGGGCGATGACCCAGACCAACACGCCCAATACCATCCAGGCCTCCCGCCAGCCGCTGGCGGCGATTACGGCGGAGGCGATGAGGGGAAACGCGACCAGGCCGATGGTATGGGACGAGAAGAGAATCCCGTTGGCCCGGCCCCTCATCCGGACAAACCAGCGGGAAACGACGACCGATGTACTGATTTGGACCGGGCTGGAAAAGATGACCCGGCTGACGCCGTAGGCGGCGTAGAAGGCTACCGGAACGGTGGCGAAGGCCAGGGAAAAAGTAGACAGGCCGAGGACGAACACGCTGGAGGCGAGTACCAAGCGGGCCCCGTAGCGGTCGATCAACCAACCCACGGCTGGAGAAAGCCCGGAGGCCGCCAGGCCGCCGAAACTGGCGGCCCCGGCGATGAGGGTGCGGCTCCAACCGAGTTCTTCGGACAGAGGGTACATGAAGACGGCGATGGTCAAGCTGGCGGCGGTGTTGCGGACAACCAGGGTGGAACCGGCCGAGGCCAGGACGACCCAGCCGTAAAAGAAGGGGAGGCGGTTGGCGAGGAATTGGGCTGGAGTCATAAGGGGCCGCTCAAAGGACGGGTTGTTTTGAAGGGGTACAAGTCCAAGGGTGTTCCTGGAATCATAGGGTATCGGTCAAGTGGAGTGGGCCTGGTCAGGGGAGGCTTTCGGTTATCCCTGCTAGGATTTTTAGATTCCTCATTTCGTTCGGATGACAGGTGGGGGCCAGGGGGGGTGACAGGCAGGGGCGGGATGACGGGTAGGTGGGGGGCCGGAGGGACGCGTTGGACCCCAGATCGGGTTATCATGCCGGAAAATATGATAATCGAAAGACCCTGCCCTGTTCAGGGAGTTGGCAGGTCAACGAGACGTAGCACCCGCCGATGGCAGTGAGGGTGGGAGGAAGGCAATAGCATGGGGGTATTGGCGGATGCCGCGACGGCAAAGGGGAGGGAAACAACTGCGGTTTAAGAACCGGTGGATGATGGATGAGTTGTGGGTAGTGCGGGTTACGCTGGGGCGGACTCGGCGGGAGTTGCGCCGCCGTGCGCAGGGCCTTTTAATTTTCCCTGGCCCCTCTGTCACCCCGAGGGTAGCGAAGTGTCTAAACTCCCTGCCCACCACAATCCCCAACTCTGAATTTCAACCTCCGCCACAATTACCAGAGTAATGTCAGCTTGACCTCCAACGTCAACCGGTCTCTACCTGTAAAACTAAAAGACCCTGCATCCGCGCGTGGTGGCCATTGACGGCGCGTCACCCTCTTGGTTGGGGAATGCACACGGGGAGCGGCGGCGCAGGACCTGGACCTGGAGGATGATTTGGGATGGGAGAATTGCAGGTTGGCTCTCGCCACGGGAACGCCGTTAAGCGGGGTGCCGGGAGGCTGGGCTTCCATCGGTGATTCAATGGATCTCCTTGGCGAAGCGGTTGGCTATGAGACTTGCTACTTCGGCTACGCCTTCCCCCCAGGACGGGCCGTGGCCCAGCTTGTCCTGTCGGGCGTGGCCCAACTCGTGAAACACCAGCTTTAGCTGGTCGGGACGCCAGTAAGGCGGGGAGAAGAACCGTTCTCCCAAACGTGATTGGTTGAATCTCAGGGTTGGGTTCCGGGTGTTGGCAGTGCAGTCCGCCAGTGTTGTGGCCTTTGGAGATTCGATAATGAGGATCTCCGGGTTCAGGCCGCAACACTCGGCAAGGGAACTTACCCAAGTTTTGAATCGGACATGGTCTTCCGTTTCTGCGGCTGTCTCAAAGGACGCGTTCCGGGGCGCTACCGCATGGGGGAAGGCTTCGCGGAGGGTTCCGTGCCCGCCTCGCGGAGGCGCTTGTATTCTCGGTCTGATAGCGAGTGGCGGTCGATCAATTGGTATCCTTCCTCTATTGCGTGCAGGTTGGCGTCCGCATTAGGGGACATGAGCAACGCCCTTTCGCCGTACCGCCCCTTCTTTGTGCTGTCTACCGCAGCCTTGCTGACTTCGCGTGGATCGGATAGGGCCTGTTTCACCCACTCCTCGTGGAACTCGTCTTTTTTCAACAGGTGGTGGGCTGCGTTCAGCGTCGCGACGTAGATATACCGCAGGTACCGGTCGGTGACGGTGTCGCGGTGCGGCGGCATGGGTATTTTCTGCTGTACGTCCACGTCGTAGGGCGAGCTTATCGGCTGTACCGGGGTTCCCATTTCGTAGAGCCAGGCTTCACCAGGGCAGGCGGGTTGAAGCAGGTGTATTTCGGTCTTGCGGCGCGTGTTGTTTATCGGCGCTCCCGGTCCCGATTGGACGACGGTGGGCAAGGCCGGACACCCTACCGCCACCGGTTTGCGCGTGGCGACGGCGAGGCCGTTGACGGTGAGGGCGCATTCCGTTGGGCGGAACCGGCGCAGGCGCTCCACCAGAATGTCGGCCTGCTCGTCGTTCCAGGGCATGGTCACCGAGACCGTGGTGCCTTTGGCTTGGTCATTGCCGGTTACGATGGGTGCACCACCGTTTGGGGGAAAGGTGATGCTGGAGCCGACGGTATCAATGGTTGCTTCCAGCGCTACGGAGATTACTTCCTTATCGCCCAGGTTGAAGCGTCCCCGCTTCAGCGGGTCAGCCCGCTTGGGAGTGTTCCCCATCAGGGTCCAAGCGTCGGGCAGGTTGGCGAAGCCGGGGCCATCATCGGCCACGATGATCCGGGTGTTATCACCATTGGCGGTCGCGGTGACTTCGCAATAAGTTGAGATGGGGGCTTCGTCCCAAGCGTTCTGGATTAGCTCCTTCACCAACATCCAGGGTTCTCGACCGGAGTGCAATTCCCGCATTCCCTGGTCCGAAACGGCAAAGCGGCCATTGCCTGGCTGCCCCTCTTTTTCTCCCCCAGACACCCCGGTATTGTTCTCCTCAATGGCATCCTGATTGGTGTTCATCCGTGGCCTCCGGTTTTGAGTACGGTTTCAATGGTTAGCAGAGTCGAGCAGGGAGCGATGGTAGACTTTCTCAAAGCCGGCTGCGCAGTTGGTTCCCAGGGTCTTTCAATTTTCCAAGCCAAGGCCGGTTGGCGTTGGAGGTCAAGCTGGCAGCCCCGTGGTAATTTTGTGAGAGGCTGGAATCCGGGGTTGGGGTAGGCGAAAACGTTGGTGCCGATAAAGTCTTCAGCGCTCATTCATTTCTTCGCGGGCAAAGGTCCGGCCTCCGGAAAATACAGAAGCCTGCAACGTTTGAATGGCTGCCAGGGCCACATCTGCCTGATGTTCGGAGACGACGTGGGCCTGGAGCCGAAGGCGGAATTGGGCGTTTAACGTGGTACGCTCGGCGGAAGCGCGGCGGCGGGCGGCTTCGATCAAGTCTTGGTCGGCGCTCAAGGTAATATTTTTCATACTGCCACCTCCGGGGTTAGCATACGACTAGGGTATTGTACGCGACTTTCGTGTAATTTGACGTTGGGCGAGTTGCTGAAACGAAGGAGGACAGGGGGAATAAGATGCGGTAATTGGGAGACAACAGCGACCGCAAGGAGGAGGGGAACAACTGCGGTTAATGAACCGGTGGATGAAGAATGAGTGGTGGAGCTGGCGGGTATCGCACCATCGCCAGGTTAACCGCGTTTTTAGAGGGATCGAGGACTCAACGGCGGTTTACCCCACATTTTACCCCACATTTAATCATCCATGGAATCCACATTTTGGCGGGTACTTCCAAGGCGGCGCGAACTACTCACAGAATACCGAACCACATCGGTCCAACCGGCAAAAGGCGCTTCGACCTGGGCCAAGTTGCCAGATGAACGCCTCTGACCCGCCCACTGCCCGACAAAACAATTGCGGGAGACCACCCAGCCGCCCAAATAAGTCGCGAGTACCGTTGGATCCTTCACACGGTTGAATTTCAGTGCGACCTTTTTCAAGTCGGTCAGGAACCCCTTCACCTTGAACTCCCCGTAGATAACGTCTGCCCGCTGGAAAGGTCGGGAAAGGGCTACCTGCGGCAATGCCGACCTGATCCCTCTGAACGCTTCCTGCTCGAGAATCTGCCCCGTCCTCCACCGGCGGCTGGGTCTGACCTCCCGATAATCCACCCTCCTACACCGACCTACAGACGCCAGTTTTGCTTTGGCCATAGCTTCTCGTGCGCCATCTCTGGGTTCCCCGCGAGCTAAGTGGCATCCGAGGATATACCCGGTCTCTTGGTCCAGCACCACCCACCAGACCCTAAGCCCGTCAAGTAGCACAGCAATCAAGTCCCAATCGACTCCGGGAAATGCTTTCCGACCCTCCATCGCTGTGGCCGCCACCCGCGAGTACGTTTGAACCCAAAGCGAAACGGTTTGCGGTGAGATGTCGGGGTCGTGGATTCGCAGCGTGGTAGAGAGGAACTGGGCCGTCGCCTTGCAAGAATATCCCCGGTAGTAGATTTCGATGCCCCTTCCCACCGTTTCTGGCGGGAAATGACGTCCACCCAAGCCACCGGGTTCCCGGGACTTTTTCCCACAACCCCGGCAAAGAAGCCGCTGGGTGCCGCGTTTGTCGTGCCCGCAATAGACAACGTGGGTCGACCCACAGGCAGGGCAAACGGGCGTTGTTGCAATCGAAGACATTTCTACCAGCACTCCGGGAATGCTGCCGGGAACCCCGGCCAAGCCGTAAACCACCCCAAATATACCCCGAAATTGGATAACTTACCATACCAGGCTGAACCCCGTCACGGACCCAAAAAGGGGTGGCCCGACAGGGAGTTTTGGGTGATCTGTCCCCATTTTGAGCATGAACGGGCATGATTTTCGTGACAAAGCCTGGCGAAAAAGTTTTCCCCACACTGGACCTGTCCGGTCCGGGTGATACCGCCCTCGACCGACTCGGAACCCGGCGGACAGGACCCTTCCCGGAGGTGAGTTGAATGGCCCAAGATCGGTTGCTTCGGTTACCGGAAGTACTCCAGCTGGTTGGCCTAAGCAAAAGCACGATATACGACATGATCGCTTATGGGGAGTTCCCAGCTCAAGTGCTGCTGGGCCGCAGGGCCGTCGGTTGGTGGGAAAGCCAAATCGAGGAATGGAAAGCCGCTCGTCCACCAGTTCGGGGGTCTATGCAGGGAAAGAGAGATTCAGAATGACTTCGAACACAATGTCGACGGCCACTCGGACATCGGTCCTCGGGACGGCAATTGGATCACAACGGAAAAAGGGGCGAAAAGCTCACCCGGCGGCCGGAACCCGCCGAGTGAGCGCCAGGCCCACGGGAGAGCGCTCACATGGAACCTACAGCAGATTATAAACACTCTGGCGATCCGCCGGATTGGCCGTCGTCTGGGATGACGCCGAGTGCCTTCCTGACCGCCCTGTGGGGAGACCCTCCCCCCGGGGTAATCAACATCTGGCGGCTCCCGGACCGAACGTCCTCATGGCACCGGGAGCTAGGCGGCATCAACAACTTCCTGAGGCGGTTCGCCATGGAGGAGGTCTACACGGGGGTGGCCCTGGCCGATCCGCAGAAGGGCCGCTTCACCACCCGGAACCGGATCGAGGAGGCCGCGGCCAGCGCCATCGCCGGCGTCTGGGCGGACATCGACGTCTTCCACGAGGTCCACACCAAGGCCCCCAGGCTCCCGGGCACCCGGGAAGAGGCCCGGGAGGTCATGGTGCAGCTCCCCCACGAGCCCACGATCATCGTGGACAGCGGGCACGGGCTCCAGTACTGGTGGTTGCTGAAAGAACCATGGGTCTTCAGGGACGAGGAGGAGTGGGGGCAGGCCCGCCGGATGGTCCAGTGGTGGCACAAGCTCACCAAGGACCTGATGGAGACACGGGGCTGGACCACGGACTCGGTCTACGACCTAGGCCGGATCCTCCGGATACCGGGGACGTTCAACAACAAGGTTCGGGATGACCGGAAGGAGGTCGTGGCCATCAGCGCCGATGGCCCCCGGTACTCCATCCGGGACTTCATGGAGCTGGTGCCGGAGGACTTCGAAGCCACCCTCCCCGCGCCCGAGCAGCGCCGGAACACGGGGAACAGCAGGGCCTCACAGCAGAACCAGACATCCTCGACCACCAGCAGCGGGCTGACGCTGGACCCCGCCGCGGAGCCGGGAGCGGTGCGGCTGCAGAGCCTGCTCAAGGCGGACAAGAAGTTCCAGAGGACCTGGGAGAAAAACCGGCCCGACCTCAAGGACCAGTCGGCCAGCAGCTACAACATGTCGCTGGCGGACATCGCCGTCCGGGCCGGATGGGACGACCAGGAAGTCGTCAACCTGATGATCTGCTGGCGGCGGCGGCATGGCTGCAACCTCAAGCTTCGGGAGGACTACTACGCGCGGACTTTAAAGAGAGCGCAGGAACTCAGGGAATCAAAGAAGAGTGAAGATCCCCGCCATGTTTCCAACAACGGCCAGCAACCAGGATCTGGAAGGGAAACCCCGGTCGATGACCCTTTCACAGCCGAGGACTCGCGACCAATCCTGATCTTGACGAAAGACGAGGGTAGGAATGTCGCAGCTTGCATGCGGGCCATCGCCGCCGCCAACCAGCCGCCGACACTTTTTTCACTGCCTGAAGCTCGAGGAATCTGTGTCGTGTCAACCCCGGACGTCCACGTTTGTTCGCCTACCGAAACTCACTTGGAGGTGGCCCAGAGCGTTCGGTTCCAGCAGTTTGGTCAGAAGAACCAACTAGTACTCAGTCAACCGTAAAATCGGAAGGGTAAAGGCGGTGAAGTTTGGTTCGTGCGTCCCGGGTGTTGAACCGCCAGTTGATGGTGGCTCTGGCGGCGTTGCGCTCCGTGACCAGAGCGTCTACTTCCCTCCTCAGGGCCTCCTCGCCGGAGAGCCGTTGTCTGAGGCAGGAGCGGGACAGTACGCTGAACTCGATTTCCGCCATATTTAACCAACTCCCGTGCTTGGGGGTGTAGTGGAACTCCAGTCGCCTGGCAATCCTCCGGGCTTCCTCAGCCGGGAAAGTCTCGTACAGCGATGCCCGGCGATGGGTGTTCAGATTGTCCAAGACGACCCTTACCACCTCGGCTTCCGGGTAGGCTTCATCCACCAGCCAGCGCATCCGGCGGGCGAAGTCTTGCATCGTGCGCCGCTCGGTCACTGCCACATGCCGCCAGCCCGCCAAGGGCTCACAGGCCAAGAATAGGTTGCGGGTACCCTCCCGCCGGTATTCGTAGTCCTGCCGCAGCGGACGTCCCGGCCGGGGCGGGAGCGGCGGCCGGGTCTCGGCCAGCAACTGGGTGGAGGTCTCGTCAAAGCAGACCACCGGACGTTGGGGATCATGAGGTTCCTCGTACAGGTCCAGGACATCCTCCATGTTAGCCACAAATTCCGCGCTCACCTTGGGAATGCACCACTCCTTCTTCTGCCACGGCTTGAGAGAGTTTTTTTGAGACGCTTTCGGATTCCCTCATGGGACATGGAGGACGCCAGCCCCAACTCGACCACTTTGCCGGCCAGCAGACGCAGGGTCCAGTGGGCATGTCCTTCCGGGGCGGGGCTGCAGGCCAAGGCAATCAGGTGGGCCTCGCCCCGGTCGTCCAACTTCCGGGGCCGGTTGGCCTGGGGACGGTCCTGCAAAACCCTCTCCAACCCTTCTTCGGCAAAGCGCTGCTTGACCCGGTATACCGTGCTCAGGGCCACATCCAAAGCTTCGGCCACTTGGGGCGCGGCCCAACCGTCGTCGCTCTTTAGAAGAATCCGCGCTCTAGCGGTCACTCGGGCTGAGTTTTTGCCAACCCGGACCAGTCGCTGGAGCCCTTCCCGCTGTTCCTGTGCCAGCCGCACCGCGTATTTGTCCCTGACCATCACTCCCACCCCCGCCATCAACACTTCCCACCAGCCAGGATAGCTCAATTGGCCCCTTTCTTAAACAAATCCCAAAACCAAGTTGACTGAGTACTAGTAGGAGCTGTTCCGACCGTCGTCTTGATGAAGCTCGTCCATTTTGCCCTCCGCAGACACCTGCCGCAGTTCAATGGTCTGAAACGTATCCCTATCTTGTGGGATGGAGAATTGTGGTGCAAACCCGGGTATCACCCTGAAAGCGGTTACTTCATTGACCCCCCTGCGGACCTGGACACCGGGTTATCTGTAGAGGAAGCTCTTCGCATTCTGGACGACTACCTCGGCGAATTCCCATTCGAAACTCCTGCTGACCGGACCAATGCTTATTCCGTTGTCCTCGGTGCCCCTCTAAAAACCCTAGGGAACGCGCCAGGCCTGTTTTGTGACAAACCCGCCAGTCAAACCGGGGCGTCTCTGTTGTGTCGCTGCATCGCTTGGATAGTCGACGGCCGCACCCCATCGGTGGTCACGCAGGGGAAAAGCATGGGCGAACTGGACAAGAGGGTGATAACCAAACTCAAAAACCAGCCCGCGGCGATTATCTTCGATAACGTAACGAAAGTTTTGGATTCTGAGATGGTCGTGTCAGGCATGACCGACGACCATTTCGGCAGTAGGCTGCTCAACCTGAATGAAGATGCCTTAGTCCTCACAAAAGCGCTTTCTTTAATGTTTACTGGGAATAATTTGAAGGGCAACAGGGACCTGCTGAACCGATGTCTAAGGTGCAGATTGGATGCCAACTGCCCGATGCCGGAAGCTCGGACGGGCTTCCGGCACGTCCTCCCCGATGCCGTAGTGAACAACAGGGCGATTTTGGTCTCTGCGGTAGCCAGCGTCGTACAGCGCTGGGTGGAAGCCGGAATACCCCAAGGGAATGAGACCCTGGGTTCGTTCGGAGCTTACACCAGGGCGGTATCCGGGCTTATGACTTTCGCCGGGATGCACGAATTTGATGGGAATCGGAAGCGCATGTTGGGGGAGGCAATCGCAGCCGGGGAAGACGTCTGGTCCTTTGTGTGTCGATGGTGGGATAAACACGGGTCGGACACGGTGTCGGCCGCTGAGCTGGTCCCGTTAGCCGAGGAATTGGATCTCAAAGGCGACGACGGTAATAGGCGTGCCACATCACTGTCAAACAAACTCGGGGACATTAACGGACAGGTGTTTGAAGCCGAGGATGGGGTGATAGTCAAGGTCCAGCAAAGCGGTCGCGATGCTAGCGGGAGGGCGAAGCGGGGACTGAAGTATCGGCTGATCAAACAGTGAACCTTCTTCGGGACCTTCCATCCCTGGGGCCTTCCGAGGTTTTGGGGGTGGTCTGGGGGGTAGGTACGGTACGTGACGCGCGGATACTTCATTCCAGTGAAGCCATACTTCTGAAGAACGCGGAGGTATTGCCGAAGCGCACCATCGGGTTGTGTCTCTTACCAACACATGCGTGGGGGTGCTAGAACAGGAAATGGACAACCCAAGGCCTCGGTCGGATCGACCGGTTTTGGAATGAATTCCGGTTGCCTCGTACCCAAGGCTGGAAGACTTTGGAGGATCGCCGGGTTCCCCTGGTTATGCTGGAGCAGCTGGACCAAGTATTCCAGGGGACCCGCTCATCACTTGGACCAAGTGCTCCACGACTAGTAGTCCGAAATTTTTGAAACGATGAGTAGCTGAGATTGGCGTGACCCCCCAGGGTCTTTCATTCAATAGTTCCCTCCCCCTCTGGGAGAGGGTTAGGGTGAGGGCGTTCATCCCATCAATTCAAAGCTGTTGAACTACTAGGTTGTGTTGAAACTCGATGCTTGGAGCCAACTCACCTTTGCACCCTTGTAACTCCGGATGCAGGTAGGGGAAACGGCAAAACCAGTTTGGCCCATGCCCTGAACAATACTTGGCTCGGCAGATCAGGCTATCCCTGGGCGGAGCTCGTGGGATGGCGTGGTCCTAATTCTCTCCAGGTGCCGGCGCTTAACGCCGGGGTGCTCCAGTCTATTCGCCGAATACCCGAGTAAACTCGCGAAGACGTTCACTATTCCGCCTGTCTTCTGCCCATATGGTCCCCAGGGGATGGAAATCCCAGCAGGGGTTAGAAAGGATGAAAGTGGGCAAAGTGGGCAAATATCTCTGACTCCCCCGCCAACTTTTGCTCTCCTCCTCCTACCATCCTCCGTCGGTGCATTTTTTGATTCCTTTATAAATCCTTTGCCCACTTTGCCCACTTTGCCCACCAGAGAGTTGTAATGGTGCAAAGGAGCATTGGAACTGTAGACCTCATAATTGGGTTAACCATCTGCCGGCACAGCTCCAAGCAGCGTCAGAGACGGAGCCATGTAGGCGTGGAACTCGGAGGCCCCATGGTCACCAGCATCCCAGGCGCTGGAGTGCTCGGGCCTTGGCTTGAACCAAGGGAAGAGAACGGCTGGGCGGCATAGGCGTTCCTCCCCTGAAGGCTGGACCTGGAATCGTTGACGCGGGAACCATCTCACCGGGTGGCTGAGGCCCCTGGACGGCGTGGGGGACAAGGTGCCCAACTGCATCGCGCTCTTCTCCCTTGAGCAGTTGGACGCATTCCCCGTGGACACCCACATGTCGCGCTACCTTCGCTGCAATTGCCGCGACATCCCCAGATCCCCAAGGCACTGCGCCGTTGGGGGCAGGACCGGTTCGGCCGGTACGCCGGTTAACCCGAGGCAGTCCTGTTCTTCGACGACCTCCCCGCCACAGCCTGAGGAGTTTTCGGAAAACCCCGATGCTCGTGCTGTGCCGTCAGGGTTTGAGGTTGACGGCTGCGTGATGGGCGAATCGAGCGGCTTCGGCGTCCCACATGCCCCCGTGGTCGGTCATCCACTGCCATAACTCGGTCTGGGACCGGGTGCCCTTCTGCCGGTGACACGCCGTGCATAGGGCCTGGAGATTGCTCAGCTCCGTGGGTCCGCTCTCCAACCAGGGGATGATGTGGTCGACTTCCAGATGGGTGGGCCGGCGTTCGTTGGCCCCGCACCCGGCGCACTTCGCGAGCTGCGCCTCGATGAGTTGAGGCAGGAACTTTCGGGCTGTCGCCCCTGGGGGCCGCCTGCTGCCCTTACCGCGGCTGGCGCTGCCAGGGCGGGGCTTGTAGTTCTTGACGGAGTCGCCATCCATGAGCAGCAGGTCCAACTCGGGGATCTCCAGGTTTACCCAGTAGCCCCCGGTGTAGTCCCGGACGATCCACCTGCGGAAGTGGAGATGGTTCTCCCCTCCGCTCCGCTTGTCCTGGCCGGTCATGTAGGCCAGTTCCTTCGTGACGGTGTCGTAGATCAGGGCCTGGGGGTTGTCCTCCCTGCGCTTGACCGGCGGGACTCCCGGGGTCAGCCGCTCGGCAACTCTGTCCACGATCACGGCAGTGGTTATTCTGGTGCCAGCTTCGAGAAGCACCCTCTCGATGGCCTTGACGAGTTCGGTTGTTGTAGCGCCGTTGGGCATGGCAACCTCAGGATCGGATGATTTATCTCGACCGGGGTTGGTTCACTGCGGGGCCAGCGCCTTCTTGACCGTGGCCGGTGAGCACTGCGTCACCCGGGCTATGTGCCTGAGCCCAGCTCCCTCCCGGGCCATGCGGAGGCACTCCGTCACCTGTTCCGGACTCAGGGCGGTAGGCCGGCCGATGCGGCGTCCCTCGGCCCGGGCCCGGGACTGTCCGTCCCGGATCCGCTCGCTGGTGGCGTCCACCTGGTAGGCGCCCAGGGCCAGCATGGCCCGCCGAAAGTATTTGCCGGCAGCGCTGGAGTCCCGGGTATCGATGTTCTCGCGGATGGCCACGATGGCGATGTCCCGTTCTATCAGGTCCGGCTGGATGCGGACACCCTCTTCAAAGTTGCGGCTGAACCGGTCCAGGAAGGCCACGGCGATGGTGTCCCCGGGCCGGAGGTCCTGCCAGCCGGAGCGGGCCAGGGAGCGCCCACTGGCCACGTCTCGGTAGATCAGGTTGGGCCGGACGCCGGAGTCGTCGAGGAGACGGAGCTGGGTCTCCAGGTTCCTGGCTTCGTCGTCGGCCTTGCTGACCCGGGCGTAGCCGTAGGTGACGGAGTGGTTGGGCATTTGCAGCTCCGGCGCTGGGAATCGAGACGTTCAGAAAACGGGCGTTTGTGAACGGCTCTTCTTGACCGCCAGATTCGAGCACGGGCAGATGTTCAAGAACTACGTCCAACAATACTTAGCGTTCAACAACGGCGTCAAGGGATTATTGGACAGTTTCAGCGGGTCCGCTCTGGTAGGTGGGCTACCCCGTGGACTGGAGGCGCTACTTCAGGATCCGCGCGAGGGCGACACAGAAAGTGAGACTACCCTAGCTAAGGTGTCCAGCGTTAACCGGCATAAACCACAACGAACTTCGGCCTTTCCAACGGTATTGTTGCCAACAATACCGTTGGCTTGGTATGATGTGGCCATAAATCAGACATTGCCGATGTCGGAGGTTCGGTGACCACACTACGGATGAGCAGCAACTGGGTTGATGGAGACCGGTTCTTCGATCGTGAAGCAGAGCTTGCATTGCTGCGGGAGCGCATGAACAACGGCACCCATACGCTGCTGACCGCGCAGCGCCGCATGGGAAAGACGAGCTTGGTCCGGGAACTACTACGCCGACTGGATGAGGAGGGAGAGGTGGCCACCGTGTTCGTGGACGTGGAAGCCGCTATGGATGCTGCGGATGCTGCGGCCGAGATGGCGATCCAAGCCCGGCCGCTCCAGAGCGTCCGGCGCAGGATAGCGTCGTTGGTGAGCGGGAGTTTCCGAGGCGTCCGCGAGAATGTTGAAGAGTTGGGTGTTTCTGAGCTGAAGGTGAGGCTGCGTGCTGGGATGAACTCCGGCAACTGGCAGCGGACCGGAGATCAGGTGTTTGAAGCTCTGGCGGCCAACGAGCGGCTAGTGGTGCTGGCCATCGACGAACTGCCCATACTGGTCAACCGTCTGCTGAAGGGAAACGAGTACCGCATCACTCCCGAGCGCCGAGCGGCTACGGACAGCTTCATGGGCTGGCTGCGCAAGAATTGTCAGACCCATCGGGACCGGGTCTGTCTGATCATCTCTGGGAGCGTAGGACTGGAGCCTGTTCTGAGCCAGGCGAACCTCAGTGCCCACGCAAATGTCTACATGCCCTTCGACTTGAAGCCATGGAGACACGACATCGCTGTGGAATGTCTGGCGGCACTGGCACGGGGTCATGGTGTATTTCTCCCAGAAGAGGTGCGGGATGAGATGTGTCGGCGGCTCCGCTGCTGCGTGCCTCATCACGTGCAACGGTTTTTCAATCACCTCTATGAACACCTGCTCAGAGACCAGCGGAAGGAGGCCACATTGGCCGACGTCGCCCAGGTGTACCAGGACGACCTGCTGGGGGCCAGGGGCCAGACCGACCTCCTGCATTACGAGGAGCGCCTGCAGACGGTCCTGGGAGATCGGGCCTGTGCCGTTGCCCGTAGCCTTTTGACCGCAGCTGCGCTCAATGATGGTCTGTTGGAATACTCGGTGGTTGAATCCCGCCGTGAGCTGGAAGACCCTGTCACCGAGGATAATCCGGTCGACGACGTGCTTCATGTGCTTGAACATGACGGGTATCTGGAAGGGCGGCCGGGAGGCTATGGCTTCGTGTCCGGATTGTTGGAGGACTGGTGGCGCACTCGGTACGGGCACGGCACTTCCTCGGTTATCCAGCGATAACGAACGAAGCGGAGGGTCACCATGTCTGCCGGAATCAAGAAATACAACCCAGGCTTCCTCAGCGACGATGAGTTAGTAGCATCATTCTGTGTGAGGAACGCCGAATTTGAAACTCTCGTGGAATCCCTCCACGCCAGCACCGGCAGTTCCAACGTGCACTCACTGGTCATCGGTCCGCGGGGCAGTGGGAAGACCCATCTGTTGCTGCGGGTGGCTGCGGCGATCCGCCAAGAACCTTCGCTGTCGGGGTTCTATCCCATCGTGTTCTCTGAGGAGAGCTACGAGGTTTCCAGCGTCGGTGAATTCTGGCTGGAGTGCCTTAGTCACCTTTCGGAGCAGGCTCCTGAAGACGAGCGTTCCGCTTTGTGCCTGACCTACGGCGATCTGCGGAACACGAGGGATGACCGTGATCTGGCCAATCGCTGTCTGGGCGCGATTCTGGACTTTGCCGACCGCCATGGGAAGCGGGTCGCACTTCTCGTGGAGAACCTCAATATGCTTTTTGCCGACTTGGATGACCCCGATGCGGGCTGGCGGTTGCGCCACACCCTACAGACCGAGCCCCGCATCGTGCTGCTGGGCAGCGCCACCAGTCGATTCGACGAGATCGATCATCCGGACCACGCCCTGTACGATCTGTTTCGGGTGATCACGCTGCGTCCCCTGGATACCCAGGAGTGCGTGTCCCTGTGGGAGGCTATTAGCGGGCAACCCTCCACATCCCTATCGGTCAGGCCTTTGGAGATTCTCACCGGAGGCAATCCCAGGCTTCTTGCCATCATTGCCCTTTTCAGCGCCGGCCGGTCGTTTCGCGAATTGATGGACAATCTGCTGGACTTGGTGGACGACCACACGGAGTATTTTAAGAGCCACCTGGAATCATTGCCGACTCTGGAGCGCAGGGTCTACCTTTCCCTGGCCAGGTTGTGGAAACCCGCTACCGCAAGAGAGGTTGCTGATCAATCCCGGACGGATGTCAACAAATGCAGCGCCCTGCTGGCCCGCCTGGTTGAACGCGGTGCCGTGATGGTCATTGGAGGTACCCCCCGGCGCCGGCAGTACTACCTCACCGAACGGCTCTACAACATCTACTACCTGTTGCGCAGGGACAGCGGGTCCAGCCGGGTGGTCGAGGCGCTGATCGACTTCATGGTCTGCCTTTATTCGCCAGCTGAGCTCTGGAATGTTGTTTTCGAATTCTACTGGGAAACCGAGCTTACAACGCTTGATGTGCGGGAGCCGGTGGCCCAGGTGTTGATCAATAAGGCACAACTGCTGGCGGACCTAGGGCATGAGGACGGAGCCATCGCCATTTTCGAGTATGTCTTTGAGAGGCTGCGGATGTCCAAGGTGGCAGCTCATCAGAACCAGGCAGTAGTGGCGGCGTTGAACAAAGTCCTGAAGCTGAACCTAGCGGGCCGGTATGATGAAAGCATCCGGGCGTGCGACGATCTGCTGGCCAGTTTCGGGACGAGTAGAGAACCAGCCCACGTCGTAATGATGGCCACCGCATTGAACAGCAAGGGCAGGGCTTGGGTTGAACTGGGCAATGCACCGGAAGCTGTCCACGCTTATGATCAGGCATTGGAAAGTTTTGCCGCAGTGCCTACGCCGGACCTCGACCTACTGATGGCTGACACAATGCTGCGCAAGGGGCTGGCTTTGTTGGAACACCAAGACCCGAGCGAAGCGGTGGTGGCCTTCGATGCCGTAGTAACCAGATTCGCGGCTGCTGATGCGAAGAACCTGGTTGCGAAAGTCACCGGCGCACTAATGGCCAAAGCGGCTGCCCTTCGCCGCCAGGGGGAAACCCTTCCCGAAAGTGACTTCTCTTTATTGCTTGACTGTCTTTCCAAAGAGGGTGAGCTCCGTCCGGGCGTCGTCCAAGGATTGACGGCATTGGCCATGATATCCGGCCTGGCCCGAACCCTTGAACTGATCCAGGCATCACCGGCGGCAAACCTACTGGTACCCCTGGTTACCGCCCTGCAGCAGGAACTGGGTCAGGAAACTCACGTTGCCAAGGAAGTGGACGAGGTTGCAGCGGATGTGCGCCGCAATTTGGCGGACCTTACCGCCAGCGCCCAGTTCCTTAGCGATGAGGTGAACCTCAACCAAAGTCGGTCGGACCGGCTGGAGACCGCCGTGAACGCAGTGAGCGCCTACCTCAGGGACAACCTGCCTGGATACCAGGGGATGGAGAGGCAGGGTTCCTTTGCCCTGGGTACGCTGATCAAGCCGGTGGACGACAACGATGAGTACGATGCCGACATCCAGATCGTGATGAACCCCAACTCCCAGTGGGAAGCCAAGGACTACGTCTTGGCGGTCAACCGGGCACTGTCCGGCAACAAGACCTACGCCGACAAGCTCAGGCTCAAGACCAGGTGCGTGACCGTCGACTACGCCGGAGACTTCCACCTGGACGTGGTCCCTCGGGTGACCATCGGCGGCAGGCACTACGTCTGCAACCGCATCGACAACAAGTTCGAGGAGACGGACGGCAACGGGTACCGCGACTGGTTCAACGAGAAGAACAGGATCACCGGCGGCAATCTTAAGCGGGTGGTCAGACTGCTCAAGCACCTCCGGGACCACGAGAACAGCTTCACCGCCAAGTCGATCCTGCTGACAACCCTGGCCGGCAACACCATCAGGCCTGACGACGAGGGCACCGCGGCCGTCAGCACGGTTGCCAACACGCTGGAGACCGTTCTCTCCCGGATGAACGACTACCTGCAGCAGCATCCGAATATGCCGGAGATCAAGAATCCGGTGCTTCCAGCGGAGAACTTCAACCGGCACTGGGACCAGCGGCGGTACGCCAATTTCAGGAATCGGGTCCAAGGGTACGCGCGCACCGGAAGGCAAGTCAAGGATCAGCTCGTGGCTGAGAAGGCTATCGAGCTTTGGCAGGAGCTGTTCGGGGATAACCTCGTCTCAGGGGGCGGCGGTGAAAGCACCGAGGGGGATGGGAACCGCAGTTCCCCCTTGGGAGCCGAGTTGCATTTGAGTTAATGCGGCAGGACCGGTGGGAACATGGCTCGTAGACAAGGTGGTGTACTGACATGCTAACCCATCTACAATTGCCCGGAATCATCCCAGCTGGAGCAGGGATGGAACTGGTTGACGATGATGACCCGATTCTGATGCGGTGCCCACTCTTGATCGAAGGTTCGCTGGGGGGAAACTAGGGACGCCGAGCCGGCCTGGCCGAAGCATCAAACAACTGGGCTGGGACGAGCTGGCAGCTGTCCCCAGGCTTCACCGCTTCATGGACCACGTCCGCGGGGCGGAGAACTGACCTCCTGGACCCTGCGCAAAAATCCACGTGGCGGCCCCTGACCGGGGCAGATCCGGACATTTCATGTCCGGAAGACCTCTGGGCAGTTTCCCGGGGAACGGTGCTGTTTGGGGCCATTCTGGCAGGAGATGACATAAAGGATGTTGTCGGAAGGAGGCGGGGCCACCCCCGGTAGCCACGGGCACGATCATCCTGAAAGAGTTCATCAGGACCCGTTGGCGCGATTTGGGCAAGACCAAACCCTCACTTGATGACCCCTTGGTTTTCCCTAATGACCGGGTTCACCTCACTTTTGCCGTTGGCTCAAGGATCAATCTGGCGATTGGTGCGAAGCTTACGATTCAACAATTCCAATCCTTCCATGATGTACGCATCCTCCGCGGAACGTCGGGCTGCTGACTCGGCAGACCGTCTCGCGGCCTCTGCTTCTTGCCTGGCCAGTTCCTCTTCACGCTCTACGGTCCGTCTCGCCGCTTCAGCCTCTCTCCTTGGAGTATCGCAAGTAAAACAGACCGGAAATTGAGGTTCGGTTGTTGGAATTAATCTGTCACATCCGGAACATTTCCCCCACGATTCTCGTCGGATAATATCCCCTAATTCCCCCGGAAGTTGTTCTAAACGATACGTTGCCAGCCTGCGCCATGCTTCCGCCGTACCGACGCAATTGGAAGGGCGGAAAGCCAACAAACGTTGTGGCTCGCCTGGATATGCTGCCCAACCGGGGGCTCCCACTGGCGACAGCAAATCTGTTCCCTTCCCCCATTCATGGGAGTCGAAAGCGTTTACAACCTCCAACAACCGCCGTGCGGTAGCCTCCTCTGCGGCTTCGTCGTTGTGGCCCGTGTAGGTATCGGGGTTCTCTAATTTCGCAACCCTTTGACTCCATACCATTGCCCAAAAAGCAGCATCGCAGTAAGCCAAGAAAAGAATAACCGGGTCTGCATCGTCGTCGGGGGTCCACTCCCTGGGGTCACCACCTGCCAACTCTCCCGGGGCCCGCCACTGACCCTCACTGTGAGCAGCTGCACAATGGATACAATAAGCATAGTGTGGGTCATTATCCCAATCCCTGAATTCGAACCAACTTAGGGAGTTTTCGTGAAAATACCCTGAACAACCATCGCATCGTCGGGGTTCCCAGGGGGACTCTGTTTCTCTGCCAGCCAACTGGGTGTAAAAAGACCAACAATCCGGAGAACAAAGCCATGCGGGGGACTCGTTCCGCCACGGAAGCGGCAGTAGGCGATAGTATGCAAAACCCAAGAGCTCCTGCGAGGACAGTTTCTCTGCGGAAGGTGGGGAGGAACATACAACCTCAACGACCCCGATGAGTTGTCCGTCGGCATCAAATGCTGCTACGTCCGCCCTAAACCTGCCGTGGCCGTGACGAACTTCGGTTTCGACGTTGGCTGACGCGGGAAATAGGGTTTCGCGCTTACACTCATCGCAAGTGAATCCCGGAATCCGGTGCCACTCGGTAGCTATCCAGTCTCTTTTAAGATCATGCTGGCTTGCGACCATCGTTTCGTTGCCTCTCCTGTTGGCTCTACGGTCGTACCATAACACTGCCCGGACGCGGGCAAAAACCGTTCGTTCACAGGGCTAAGGGAAAATGATTGTGAATGCCTTGGTCTATCCTAGCGGACAGTTTAGCCCCGCGACGGATCGCCCACGGTGAGACACTCACCAACAAGGGGAGAGCGTTGGCCCGGTAAGGCTGGTCAAACGGCTACGGCAATTCCGTGTATAGCCATTCGGCATCGTCTATCATCCTTGGTTTGAGGTGGACCCGGAATTTCGTACAGGTAGGCAAGTGAGAGTCCCGCTCCTAAACTGAGGACAGCTGTTGCTGTCGGAAGGAGCAGGAAATGTCGCAAGGACGCAGTAAGCCACAGCCCAGCTTTCAAGGCCAAGGTGGCTCTTGAGGCGCTGAAGGGCCAGGAAACG
The DNA here is from genome assembly GCA_965205495.1 of Dehalococcoidia bacterium. GTDB lineage: Bacteria > Chloroflexota > Dehalococcoidia > Lucifugimonadales > UBA3495 > CATOSK01. Next base: position 1,249,832 of record CBDBHA010000002.1, on the reverse strand, counting down.
GTGGCCTAACCCCCAATCCACCGAAGGAGGGCGTCGGGTCAGTGTCCTGAAGCGGCAAGAAGGTGCTCTCGCGCTTCTAGGATAATGGTTTTCGAGGCAGAAAACCGGTCCCAAAAAGGAGCACCCAAACGATGCTATCACGCAACCACCCCGACCGCATCCGTATCGCCTTCGACGACACCCGCTGGAAACAGCCCAGCGTCTACTCCAGCCTGAAAGGGCACCCCCCCCCCGTACGTCGTGGACAACGGGAGGAGCCTGCACGAGGACGTGAAGGCCCTCACCAACCACTCAGGCTCACGCAACTACATGGACATACCCGTCATCTGAATGGAAGCGATGGCGATAGCGACGGCATCGCCAGGTGGCGATGCACCACGAACTACAAGATCAGGCCCATCCGACGCAGGATACAGGAGATGCTGGGACTGAAAAGGAGGCAGCGCGTGCCTGCCGGAACGACCGTCGAGCTGTGGCTCGGCATCTCCAGCGACGAGGCCATCAGCATGAAGACCTCCCGCGACCGATGGATCGAGATGATTCAGACCAGAGTAAATACAACTTCCCTTGTGGGAGTTCTTTGGACTGACGTGAGTGACGAGAATTAAGGTAATCTGTGATCAGCCTCCCCTAGATGCACCCACCGATGAATTCAGGGTTCAAGGCAGAGCCAACTGACTAGTGAGGAAGAGGTTAGGTGAGAATAAAAAGCGTACATCTGCAAGACTACAAGCGTTTCGTTGACCTGACGTTAACCGAGATTCCGGAGAACGCGCGCCTAGTGGTCTTGATAGGACCGAACGGATCCGGGAAATCGTCTCTATTCGACTCCTTCTTACTAAAGTCCTGGTCACCGAGCACCAACTACGACACATCGCGTGATGGCTCCTACGGAGGATATTACAACAGGGGTCCAGGAGGCCCACGGTTCACTTCTGAAATAGCTAATAGTATAAGCATTGAGTTTCACTCCAGCACCGACCTCGCACCAGACGAATGGGCTGCTGCATTCAACATACGGTCCGCATATAGAAATGAGTCGGACTTCAGACTTCAATCCATAGAGCCCGTTCAATCCTCTCAACAGTCTCGGAGATTCGCAAGGATTATTGATGCCGACGAATCTGTGTCCGACAATTACAAGCGTTTGACATGGAAGCGTCAGGCTGACATCGACACGGATGCAAAAGAAGATATGACTGTTGGGCAATACAGGAGAGAATTCCTTAACGATCTTCAGGTTGCGATGCGGAATTTATTCACTGAGCCATCACTTAGTCTTCAAGACTTTGGTGGCTTGCAAGATGCCGGGGTCTTCCGATTCTCCAAGGGTACTGCGGTCGATTTTCATTACAAAAATCTATCCGGAGGCGAGAAGGCCGCGTTCGATCTTCTGCTCGATATATTCGTCAAGCGCAGCGAGTACAAAGATGCCATATATTGCGTTGACGAACCTGAAGCCCACATTGCTTCAGCCCTCCAAGGGCCCCTACTCAGGGCCATGCTCGAACTTGTGCCGGGTGAATCTCAATTATGGATTGCAACACACTCGATCGGGTTAGTGAGGCAAGCCTTCGAGCTAATGAAGAAGGAGGGCAATGTCGTCTTCTTAGACTTTAGCAAAGATGATTTCGACAAGCCCGTAGTTATCCGTCCTCGAGTGCCCAATCGCTCCTTTTGGCAGACAACGTACAGAGTTGCTGTGGATGAGTTGGCGGACCTAATAGCTCCACAGAATGTTGTCATATGTGAAGGGAGTAAGACTCAGGCCGACAAGGGTTTTGACGCGGAATGCTACAACTTCATATTTGCAGACACGCACTCAGACACGCTCTTCGTATCATATGGTAGTTCGAGCGAAGTAGAAAACAGTCAGAGCCTAATGAGTGTTCTAGGGGCAATTGCAAAGGGGATCACGGTCTGGCGAGTGATTGATCGTGATGATATGGATCCCGACGAAAGGATTGCGGCAATTGAGGGCGGAATACGCGTTCTGAGGAGGAGAGAACTCGAAAACTACCTTTACGATCCAGAGGTTCTAAGAACTTTCTTGAGGCGAAACGAAAAGGAAGAATTAGCGGCTGCCATATTGAATAAACAGGAGGAATTGCTAGCATCTCTGGTAATGGAGGACAATGTTAAGTCCGTTACCCAGGAGCTGCTCGAATTTATTAGAGAGAAGACAGGTATCACTACGTTGGGCAGAAGGCGTCAACGCTTCGCGCTATCTCAGTTACTTCCAGCACTGCGAGAAACCCCTAGTGTATTTCAGGAACTGGAGCAGGATATCTTCCAGCAGGAATCAAATGCTCAATTCCCACACCAATACAAATAGGGCACAAGTGCGAACTGCATAGTATCGTTCGGTGCAAACTATCGACATCCGTAGCATGGTTTAAGCCCGAATCCACCGAAGGAGGGCGTCGGGTCGGTGTTCTGAAGGGGTAAGAAAGTGCTCCTTTGCATCTGGGATAATGGTTTTCGAGAGAGGAAACCGACCAGAAACAAGGAGCACCCAACAGATGCTGCCGCTTGAGCACCCCGACCGCATCCAAGTCGCCTTCGACGACCACCGCCAGGTCAACAATGCTGGGCTGCTCCTTCCGGCCACTCTGGCCCAGCGCGTGGGCCTGCGTGAACTCGTTGACCGTCACTGAGGTGGACCCCATCGTTAGGACAGGATCGAAGTGGAATTAAGCGAGAGTCCCGGTCATTGACGACAACTATCCTGCCGGCGCATCCCGTCTGTTGCACAAACGGGGAGTATGGAACACCCCTATTTATGGAACACTTCCCCGTTGCGGGAAGTGTTCCATAAACGTATACTCCCGGCATGGCCTCCATTTTTGGTTACATCCGCACCAGCCGCCGGCTCCAGGAGGGGGTCCCGGGGATGGACCCCGCCTCCCAGGAGCTGCAGCTCCGGAGAGCCGGAGTGCCCCTGGCCAACATCCACCGCGATGTCGGCATCTCCGGCACCACCGGTACTCAGGGACGCCAGGGATGGCACCAGCTCGACGTCCGTCTTGCTGGCGGCGACACCCTGGTGGTGGTCGCCATCGACCGCATCGGACGGACCTGGCAAGACATCGTGCGGTCCATCTGCGATCTTCGGGACCGTGGCGTCAAGATTCGTTCCCTGGCCGAGGCCGAGGCCCAGTGGACCTGCTACCTGGAGGCTGACGAAGGGAGCCCCGAAGCCTTCTTCGGCCAGATCCTCACGATGTTCGCGGCCTGGGTGGCAGACCAGGAACTTCAGTCCGTCAAGCGGAGGACAAAGGAGGGGCTGGAGCGGGCCCGCGAGCAGGGGAAGATCCTGGGGCCGCCGCGGAAGTTCAGGCCTCACCAAGTGGAGGCGATGAGGCGGATGCGGGACGGGGGCGCCAGCCTCCGGAGGATCGCCAGCGACTTCGAGTGCTCTGCCAGCACCGTCCTGAGAGTGCTGCGTCAGGAGGGGTCTGAATCACGGTAATGGATGTCCACAATGATCGGGCCATGCGGAAGTCCCGTGGCCATGGGCGGGTCCGGTATATTGATACAACGCCCTCCGAAGGGCAGGGACGTGACTTGCGGAGCTGTATGAGTCCTCTCCTGTTTGTGGGTAGATTAACTGAGTCGATCAATCGCCAAATGCTGACGCTGGCGTCCCTTGTGCCTATACTGTTGATGGCCGCAGTTGCCTGTGTCTTGTCCGACACGCCGCCAACCAGAACATTGCCGGAATCTATAGCGCGTCATCTGGAACAAACGGAACAAACAGCCGAGGTTTCAGGGACCCCGAACGGCGGGGCGCAACCGACGGATGTTCCATTGGTCCAAGACGTCCAACCTTCCCGAAACGCGGTTCCGGAAGTGGCTGCGCCGCCGACTCCTGTAATCCCGACACCAACCCCCAAACCCTCGCCCACGACCCGTCCCGACGTGGTGGACCAGCCACCGCCAGAACCTGGAGTAACCGGCCCTCCGGAACGGGATGGCGGACCCTTCGTCTCGGTTGCCGCTGGTAGGTACCACAGCTGCGCCGTCAGGGACGACGGCTCGATAGCATGTTGGGGAAAGGATGAATTCAGCCAAGCCACGCCTCGGGCGGGACGCTTCGTTTCTGTCAGCGCCGAACTGGACCACACCTGCGGGGTGATGGACGACGGGTCCGTCGCTTGCTGGGGGAAAAACCTCGCCGGTTCCACCAGGCCGCCTGGGGGCTCCTTCGCCTCTGTAGAAGCAGGGTGGGGCTTCACCTGTGGTGTGAAGGATGACGACTCGATCACTTGTTGGGGCCGGAATCTGTACGGAGAACTAAACCCGCCCCAGGGCACCTTCGTCGGGGTGAGCCCCGGAGCCATCCATGCTTGCGGATTGAAGGATGACGGCACCGTCGCCTGTTGGGGCAAGAAAGATTACGGCCTGCTCAATACGCCTCAAGGCCCCTTCGTGTCAGTGACCGCAGGAGGAGCCCACACATGTGGGCTGCGGGAAGAGGGATCAGTCGTCTGTTGGGGCCTGGACGATGCGGGCCAAGCCACGCCGCCCCAAGGCCGCTTTACCTCAATAGACGGCGGGGAGAAACACACCTGCGGCGTGAAAGACGACGGCGAGGTTTCTTGTTGGGGTGCCAATCATTTCCGGCAGTCCGCCCCACGCCAAGGCAGCTACGCCTCGGTGTCCGCCGGAAGTCGCCACACCTGCGGCCTGAAGACCGACGGATCGGTTTCCTGCTGGGGCCGGACCAACTTCGGCGGAGACGTTTATGCCACGGTTGACGCCGGATACGGCCGCATCTGCGGGGCTGGGGGCCGCAGAGATGACATCTGCCGTGCCTGGAGTGAACCTTCCAAGCCCCGGCCCACGCCGGTGCGCGTTGCCACCGGGTTCGCCGAATGCATCCCTGAGGATCTGTACCAACACCTGTTGAGCATTGACCTCATCGACAACCTGGAGTACCTCAGGACGGTCAACTGGGCCGCCACCGAGGATTTGGGCTCTAGTTACGTTCCGGAAATCTGCCCGACCGTGGATGTGGTGCTCACCGCCGATGAAGAACCCAAGGTGTACAACGACAACGTATTCGTCCTGCCCATCCCGGAAGACCTGATCGCGGAGCAGTCCCTGGATCCCGCTCACCACACTCCCCGCTTCTATGAGTACTTTGACGATGAGTTTGATTTTCTGATATTTGTCACAAGTTTGTACCAATTCGAAGAACAAAGACTGGGCAGCGTTTATTCATTCAGGAGAGGCGCCAATCCCCAATATCACAGGGTGTCCAATGGTGTGCCGGGAATCGGGTTACCCATTTTTTCCAATGCCGAGAAGCTGGGTTCCCGCGGAAAGCTTCAAGGTTTGGTAAGGCTGCCCACCTACAGGACGATGGCTCATCAAGGAATAGTGCTGCATGAGATCATGCATCGCTGGGGGGCTTACATCACAGGGGGTACCCAGGCGCATTGGAACTTCAGCAGTGCCTACGGACTTCTGGGAGGATTCGACATTGCCGCCTTGATGGATCTCGGCGAAGGCAACTATGCCGTCAGAGATAAATGGGTCGGCGGCGGCTCGTTTGGCGGCCCCGTTGTCTACAGTCCGATTGAATTGTATGTGGCGGGCTTCTTACCCATGGACGACGTGCCGAACCTCTGGGTGGGAGAGGACGCGGAATGGGTACGGGACCAGTCGGGAGAGGTGGCCCTCGCTCAAGGAGGGTACCGGATTTTCAAGCCGGGTAAGGTGAGGACGTATACCATCGAGGATATCGTGGCCAAACACGGGAAACGGGTTCCCGATTCGTCCCAATCCCAAAAGGACTTCCGGGCGGCAGTCATCATGCTGATCGACGAGAACCACCCGGCAACGAAGTGGCAACTGGATCAGTTGAGTTCCTACGTGGCCGCTTTCAGTTTCCCTGGGGAAAGTCATGATGGTATGTACAACTTTTATGAGGCAACCGGAGGGCGGGGTACGATTGCTATGGGAGGGCTATCGGAATTCCTCAAGTAAGATGGCGAGCGTTAAAGCAGCATTGCGGCAGAACGCGGTCCAGACCCAGGACTGATTCCCTGGAAATCCTGCCGGAAAGTGGCGGGAGCCGGGCTAGCGGCTATACTTGGGGTCAACAAGCGTAGCGAGGGCTGAGGATGCTGGGAGAACGTTCGGACCAGAGAGCACTTTGGGAAGCGGACCGGCTGTACCTGGACCACGTGGGGCGGGACAGCTTCTACGGTCTGCTGGCGTCCCCCCGGTCAAGCCGGAGGGCTAAAGGCTGGGGCCGGCTGTTCCGAGACGCGGATTTCGCCGAGTTCTACTGCCCTGACAACGGCCGGGACAGCGTGCCGCCCAGCCTGCTGGCGACGGCCCTGCTGCTCCAGTCCCACGACCGGGTGAGCGACGCCGAGGCCAAGGCCCGGGTCGACTTTGACCTCCGCTGGAAAGTGGCCCTGGGAATTGAGGTGGAAGACCGGCCCTTCGCCAAGAGCGCTCTGCAGGTATTTCGCGCCCAACTGATCCTGCACGACAAGGTGCGGGAGGTATTCGAGTCCAGTCTGCGGCTGGCCCGGGAGTCGGGCTTCCTGAAAGGGCGCGGGATGCGGGTGGCATTGGACACGACCAACATCCTGGGCCGGGGCGCGGTGAAGGACACCTACAATCTATTGACCGATGGGATCGTCAAACTGCTGCGGGCGCTGGCGCAGCTGAAGGGAATCAATGTCGGGGAATGGGCCCAGGCCCGGGGATATGAGAGATACCTGGGCTCCAGCGTGAAGGGCGAAGCAGCCATCGACTGGGCCGACCGGCAGGCGCGGGCGGCGCTGCTGGCTGGGATTGTGGCTGACGCGGACCGGCTCTTGGAGTTGTCTCGGCAGGCGCAGGGGGAATTGCCCGAGGACAGCGATGAGCGGCAGCGGATTGTGGCCGCGGCGGAACTGCTGGGGCAGTTGCTGCTCCAGGACGTGGGGCGCACTGATGACGGAGTGAGCCTCAAGGATGGGGTGAACCGGGACCGCATGATGTCGGTGCACGACCCGGAGATGCGCCACGGCCACAAGAGCAGCAGCCGGCGGTTCGACGGACACAAGGCGGCGATTGTGGTGGACACCGATTCCCAGCTGATCACCGCCGTGGAGGTACTGCCCGGCAACGCTCCGGACAACCTGGGGGCGCTGGAACTGGTGGAACAGAGTGAGGCCAGCACCGGTGTGCCGGTGGCAGAAGCCATGGGCGATGCCGCTTATGGCGACGGCGATACCAGGCAGGCCTTCGCCGATGCGGGACGCACCCTGATTGCCCGAGTGCCGGGCCGCCCGAACCGGTCTCACTTCCCCAAGGAGGACTTTCGGATTGACCTGGAGGCGGGTTCCTGCACCTGTCCGGCGGGGCAGGTTACCCGGACGATAGTTCCGGCAGGGCGGCGCACCGGCCAAATGGGTCGAACTTACCGGCTGAAGGCCTTCCGATTCGACGCGGCGGTCTGTGGAGCGTGCCCGCTGCGGTCCCAGTGCCTGGCGGCAAAACCTTGTACTGGACGGACGGTCCGGCTGCACCCGCAGGAAGCTTTATTGCAGCAGGCCCGCGCCCTGTAGCAGAGCGAGGCTTTTGCCGAGTATCGTCAACGCCGGGTGGTGGTGGTGCACCGGCTGGCACGGCTGGTCCAACTGGGAATCCGCCAGTCCCGCTACTTCGGCCGCATCAAAACCCGGTTCCAGTTGTACCTGGCCGCCACGGTGGCCAACCTGACCCTGGTGGCCGCCAAAGCCGGGTTGACGGGAGAAACCCGCTCCGGTCCCAGGGCCGGCAGCGCCCTGGCCGCTGGCATGGGCAACTCCGCCGCTAATACCGGGGCCGCGTGGCTCGGGCAAATTCGGACCCTCACTTTGCTCGCGTCGGCCTCCCTGACCAAATCCTTCTTCCCAACAAGGGGTTTCCGGCCGGATTTCTAGGGTAGAGGAGAGACCAGGCCGGTTCAAGACGCGGCGCTACGACATTGGGCACTGCCTATGGTACACGTTGGCCGGAAAAAATGGGCCGGATGGACGCGAGCCAACGACCTTGACGTGACCCCCGATAACCGGTCCAGGATGAATGTTAGGGCGAACCGACAATGGTGGTGCCCAGCCGCAAAATTCCTACAGGGCCAGCGCGTAGCAGGCACGCCGCGGGTCGGCGCCGGTGCTGAGGGAACCGGTTGCGTCGTCTCGGACCGAGACAGTAGCTCCCAGACCACAGTTGGCGGTCCGTTCTATCTTGTGCCCCAGAACCCGCAACGCATCGGCGGTGGACTCGGGGATCCCCGGTTCCAGGTCGAGTTGGCCCGGAAAATAGACATGGGGATAAAAAGAATTGACATTGCTGGCTGTGGCGAACCTGGGCGCCTCCACGGCCTGCTGGGGGTCCATTCCGAAAACGAGGGAGTTGAGCATCAGCTGCACGTTGGCCTGGACCTGATTGTCGCCGCCTGGACATCCGACGGTCATCAGAGGTTGTCCGTTTTTGGAGATGATGTAGTTTACCAGGGTAGTCCTGGGGCGCTTGCCGGGCTCGACGACGTTGGGATGGCCGGGTTCGCAGTTGAACATCTCGATGCGCGTGCTCAGGGCGCAGCCAAGTTCGGGGAAGAACACGGATTTAGCGAAGGAACCGCCGCTGATGGTGCCGCAGACGAGGTTGCCGCGCCGGTCCAGGACTGAAACGTGGGTGGTGCCGTCGTCGGCAGCCGGGTCAGCGACAGCTACCGCCGGCTCGGACATGACGGGGGACGGCGTAGAGCCTTGGCGTTTGGAGAAGCGCCACGGGTCGCCGGCCGGAGGTTGGGCCGGGTACGCGCCTTCGGGGTCAACCAACTGGGCGCGCTCGGCGGCGTATTCCTTCGACAGGAGGCCGTCCACCGGGACGGTGGCGTAGTCGGGATCCGCGTAGAAAGCCTCCCGGTCGCCGAAACACAGCTTCAGCGCCTCGGACACGGTGTGGATGTAGGCCGGGCTGTTGTGGCCGATCGCTTTGAGGTCGAAATTCTCCAGTATGTTCAGGGTTTGCATGAGCATGGGGCCCTGACTCCACGAGTCCTGGCCGTTGATATCGTAACCGTGGAAGCTGCCGCCGACGGGAGTCTCAAACCGGCTGCGGTAGGCAGCGAGGTCGTCCGTGGAAATGATGCCGCCGACCTTTTCCGAACACTCGGCAATCAGCCTGGCGATGGGGCCGCGATAAAATGCGTCGCGGGCGGCCTGCATCCGCTGGGAGCGGTCACCCGGGGCTTCCACCGAGGCGTCCCGCAGGGCCTGCAGGGTGTTGGCCAGCCCGGGCTGCACCAGCAGGGAGCCGGCGGGCGGAACGTTCCGGCCATGGTAGAACACATCCCATCCGCCGGGCGGGAAGTTATCGAATTGCTGTTGACCGGAACGGGATTGGAGCCGGTCCAGCATGTACTCGTAGTTGGGGATTCCCTCCGCTGCGTAGCTGATGGCCGGGGCGATGACATCGGACAGTTCCATGGTGCCATAACGTTCCAGCATCGAGATGAATGCATCAACGACCCCGGGCAGGGTGAAGGAGAGGGGGGCGTCCTTACCGGGGCCGGTGGGGATGCGTTCGTGGCCCCGGGAAAGGTAGAAATCGGCGGTGGCTTTGCCGGGCGCTGTGCCCTGTCCCGAGAGAGACAGCAGGTTTCCGCTGGAAGAATCGTAGAGCATGAAGACGCCCTCGGCGGCCAGGGAATAGGAGGCGATGGGTTCGACAACGGCGGCGGCGAATCCGGCGGCCACCAGGGCGTCGAAGGCGTTGCCGCCGGCCAGCAACATTCGCATACCGGCCATGGAAGTCAGGTAGTGGCCGGAGGAGATGACCCCCTCGGTGGAGCGCACCACCGGACGACCGGTGCCGGGGAGAGATATGTCGCCCTGTTCAAAGTTGTGATGAGATTGTGCGCTTACCATCTCAGCTCCTTAGGTTTCTTTCTGGCGTTGGGAACGTGCCGGTCGATGGGATACGGACGAGCTTACACCGACGTCCGGGTAACCACGCGCGGAGCGACCTTGCGGGAGAGCCAGCGGCCGTCTCCGGAGTTGCCGTGGAGCTGGCCGTCGCGGACGATCACCTTGCCGCGCAGCATCGTCATTATCGGATAGCCTTCGCACTGGAACCCGTCCCAGATGGAATAGTCGGAATCGGAGTGCAGTTCGTCCACCGTTATCGTCTTCTTGAGATTCGGATCAAAGATTACGATGTCAGCGTCGCTGCCCGGGGCAATAGCGCCTTTCTGCGGGTACATTCCGAGAATCTTGGCGGCGTTGGTCGAGGTGATGGCGGCGAACCGCTGCAGGTCTATGCGCCCGGAGGACACCAGCTTGGTGTACGTGACCGACATACGGGTCTCGATGCCATTGTGTCCGCCGCAGAGAGTGCGGATCGTGTCTCCGGCCAGCTTGACGTTCTTGTAGGTCGTCCATTCGTCGGTGGCGGTGGTGCAGATGGGTCCGTCCACCAGCCCCTGTTGCAGCGCGTCGCGATCGTCGGAGAACTTTATGGCCGGGTAGGTGTGGATGGCGAGGCCATCGGGCTTCAGGTAATCGTCGCAGGTGAACTCCAGGTAGTTGTGCAGGGCCTCGCCGTAGACCGGCAGTTGCGCGGCCCGGGCCTCGGCGATGGCGCTCACGCCCTCTTTTGCCGTGGTGTGGACGAAGTAGATGCCGGTCTCGGTGCTTTGGGCCAGCCGCACGACCTTGCGGAAGGAAATATCCTCGGAAATGTTGTTGTGGGCCAAGTGCAGGTTGGAGGCATGGTCCCGGCCCTCCCGCTCCAGCTTGTCCTCCATATAGGTTACGATGTCGTCCTCTTCGGCGTGTACTGCCATGATGCCGCCGTGCTTGCCCACCTCCTGGAAAATTTCCCACAGATGCCCCATGGGCACCCGGGCGAAGAAGGTGGTGAAAATCTTGAAGCTGGCGACCCCCGACTGGATCGCTTCGCCAATCTCGCCCATCGTGCGGGGCGGGACGGCCCCCGCGAGGATGTAGTGGAAGGTGTAGTCGGTGTAGGAATGTCCCCGGAACGTCTCCCGCCGCGTTTCGATCTGGCCCATTATTGGGTCGGCGGCTGGGACCGCGCCGGGCGTCAGGGGCAGTGCCCCCGCGAAGTCCACGTAGGTGGTCACTCCACCGAAGGCGGCGGCGCGGCTCGCCGCTTCGGGCGGTTGAGTGAAGACGCCGGCATCGCCCCCGGCCCAGTAATCAGGCACCGGCACATTGATGTGAGCGTGGGGTTCGATGCCTCCTGGCAGGACAATCATCCCGGTGGCGTCAATGGTTTCCCCCGCCCCCGTCTCGTCCAGGACGCCTGGAGAGACCACCGCCACGATGTGCTCCCCCTGGATGCCCACATCCATCAGGCCAACGCCTTCCGGCGCAACCACGGTCCCGCCCTTGATGATCACGTCCAGCATGATTGCCTCCCGGATTGACGGTTTCGGCAGTTATTCCAGCCAATGGTTGCGCCCTTCTTGCGCGGCTAGGCCAATTATAACGCAACAAACGAGGAAAGACCCAAAGCGGCTTTGGTATGACAGACCGGGTAGGCGGTGGAAGAAGTTGACCATCCCGCCGCACCCGCCTGTGGGCCATCTGATCACCGGAGAAGTTCAACGTTTGAACGATCAATACGGGGAATGCGCCGTGTGCTCGTGACTCCCTCCGCCACGGTCTAGGTCAGCTGGAAATGGGCCTCAGTCGGCACACAGTCAACCCCATTGATGGGAACCATGTCCTGCGGACACGCGGAGAACACAACCACGCAATCCATCTCGGCGAGCAGGATCAAGTGGTCTCCCGGATTGGACACCGGCGGTTCGAAACTGACCGACCCATCCGGTCCCACGGGGATGTTCATGAACAGGTTCCACGGGCTGGGAGTTTCGGGCGGCGTCAGGCCCAGCTCGGCCAGCGCCGCGGCCAGGTTGTCGGTACAATTGTCGTGGTACTCCGTGCATCCCAGCAGCTCGTAGCGAAACCGGTCGCACGCTGCCAGCAGCGTATCGTGGATCCCGCCCGAGGTATCCTGCGCCAGGGTCAGGATTGGCCTCCTGCGGTTGGTGACCATTGATTGCCCAACAGCGGGCATGATGCGCCCCAGGTCGGTCCGGGAGTGCTCCATGGACATGAACTCGGTCAGGTCGTCCCGCCGGAAGGCCCAGGTGTCAACGACCTGCTGCCCGTGGGTGTTGATTATCCTGACGCCTTGACCTCTGGCCACCAGGGCCGCCTTGCCCCGCCTGGCGGGAATCTCAATCGGTGATGCTGCCATCATACGGGACCCCTCCGATCTAATGTAGAATACTCAGGTTGTTCGTGGCGCCCGGTCCTGCCCAGTTGGAAGCCCGTCGCGATGCCGGACATCAACCCCGGGGACAATGCGATCTTTTCCTACTTCCCGCGCGAAGGAGAGGCCCTTTCATGAGCACCCAATACGCCGGAGACAAGAACGAGTTGGCTGGCCGCTCCAACTCGGCCATCGAGTCCTCAAGGCAGGAATTGTTCGACCTCTCGGTGGATGTCCATGACCATCCGGAGTTGAACTATCAGGAATATTACTCCTCTAACGCTCTGGCCGGATTCCTCGAAAAGCACAACCTTGAGGTGGAACGGGGAATCGGCGGCGTGGAAACGGCGTTTCGGGCCACCATTCCAGGTGGCGCCGGTGGCGGCCCAACGATCGCCGTCCTGGCGGAATACGACGCGTTGCCCGAGATAGGCCACCACGGCTGCGGACACAATCTGATCGCGATGGCCACCATGGGCGCCGCCCTGGGGCTGCAGGCTAACGCTCAGGATTTGCCCGGCCGCGTGGTGGTCATCGGAACGCCGGCGGAAGAGGGAGGAGGAGGCAAGATACGGCTATTGGACGAGGGGGTATTTGACGGGGTCGACGCCACCCTTTCGTCCCATCCATTTTCCAACCGCACCCTGGTACCCTCGGCCGCGCCGAAGGGAGAGAGCTGGAGCCTCGCCATGGTCGGCTACCGGTACATGTACCACGGCAAGGCCGCCCACGCAGCCGCAGCGCCCGAGGCCGGTATCAACGCGTTGAACGCGGTCATTCACCTGTTCACCGGCATCGATGCCTTGCGCCAGCACCTTAGGGACGACGTTCGCGTCCACGGTGTGATCACCGACGGAGGCATGGCGCCCAACGTGGTGCCGGAGTTCGCCGCCGCCAACTTCATGCTGCGTTGCCGGGACCGCCAGTACCTGAGCGACGTCGTAGTGGGCAAGGTGAGACAGGTGGCGGAAGGGGCGGCATCCATGACCGGCGCGAGCCTCGAGGTCCAGGAATTCTATCCCTTTTACGAGAACGTCCAGCCCAACGTGGTCCTGGCCCAGGCGGTGGGAGCCAACGCCCAGGCGCTGGGAATCAAGCTGGATGAGCTGGTGGCGGGCCGTCCGGGCAGCGGGGCTTCAACCGACTTCGGCAACGTCAGCCAGGTCATGCCGGCCTTCGAGCTGAGGTATGCTGTCAGCGAGGAACCGGTGGCCTCTCATACCAGGGAAATGTGTGAGACGGCCGTTACTGATCTGGCTCTATCCAACGCCCTGCTGGTGGCCAAAACCCTGAGCCTGACGGCGAGCGACCTGCTGCGCGACACAACCCTGGTGGAGGCCGCGAAGGCCGAGTTCGCCGACCGCCGCCGCAGCTGACAATTCACTGTATCGGGGGCCTTGCTCCGTAGCAGCAGCGGGTTGGCCTTTCCTCGTGGAACCGGACCAAGAGCAGTGGACCTGGTTAGTTGGACTGGATTGGTGCGGAACTAAGTGAGAATTCTGCCGCTCCTGCCATTGACACCGACACCGATTCTTGTGAGCACCTCCTTGGCCTTCTGTTCCTTGCCGTTGCCGAAGATGCCGGAGGCGCCCTCCACAAGGGCTTTCTTCCAAGCCTGAATCTGGCCGGGGTGGACTTCGTACCGGGCGGCCAGTGCGGCCACCGTCTCCTCGCCCTTCACCGCCTCCAGAGTCTGCCCCGGCGTAGGCCGGGGCGACCTTGGCCTTGAAGGCCGAACTGTGCTTTCTGCGTCCTTGAGACATTTCCCACTCCTTATTGGCAGCAACCGCTGCCCTCAGTTTAGCCCGAATCCACCGAAGGAGGGCGTCGGGTCAGCGTCCTGAAGTAGCCAAAGGGTGCTCCTCTGAATCTGGGATAATGGTTTTGAAACATAAAACCGGTCCCAGAAAAGGAGCACCCAATAGATGCTGCCACGCAACCACCCCGACGGCATCCGCATCGCCTTCGACGACCACCGCTTGGTGGCCAATGCCGGGTTGATCCTTCCGGCCACCCTCGCCCTGCGCCTGGGCCTGCCCCAACTCCTCCAGAAGCACCTCGACTTGGGCAATGCCCCGGGCCGGGCCAACACCGGCGACAAGATCATGACGCTGGTGGCCTCCGCTCTGGCTGGCGGCGACTGCATCGACGACGCCGATGCGCTGCGCGCCGGCGGGACCGCCCGCGTTCTCGGTTTCAGGGCTAAAGCTCCCTCCACCCTGGGCACCTTCCTGCGCAGCTTCAGGTGGGGCCATGTCCGTCAGTTGGACCGGGTGAGCCGCCAGTTGCTGGCACGGGCATGGCAGGCGGGGGCCGTGCCCGGCGACGCGCCATTCACCATCGATCTTGATTCGACGATCTGCGAGACCTCCCCACTAACTTAAGATGTCACGCCGTGACCGCTGGGGCGGACTCACCAGTTAGTCGCCTCTGCACGGCCCGGATACGGGCATAACTCTGCTACGGACTGGCCAAGGAGGGCGCCCGCAACCACGGCTACACCGGTGCACGAGGCTATCACCCGCTGCTGGTGGGCGTTGCGGCAGGACCGGGAGGAACAGGTTGGTTTCAACCCGGACTAATTTGCTGCGGAGGTCCGTGATGCGGCAGCGGCGGGGTTGTGTCCAAACCGCGGGACGCCGTGAGCCCGCCCGATGCGGATCACCTCCACGCCGGTGATCCAAACAGTGAGAACATTCGTCGCCGAAATCCGTAGCAGGCACCTGGATAGCCTTAGGATTGTAGCGGTGCAATTCGGCGGGTATCATAGGTTCCGACGTGGAAGACCCCAAAAGCAGTCCCTCGAACACCTTATGCCGAGTGGATTGTAAAGGTTGCTGCCAACCACTTTACTTCCGGGGTAGCTCGCTCCCAGTTGGGGTTACATTGCGAATACGCGATTCCAGCGCTTCGGAGGTTATAAATATGGCCAGAATACCCGTTGCCACCAGAGAGAGCGTACCCGAGGCTCACCGGGGGACCTTTGACGGAATCGTCTCCGCCCGAGGCGGGCCCGTGGCCAGTGGTCCGGTTTCCGTGCTGATAAACAGCCCGGAAATGGCCAAGCGGGCCAGCCACCTCTCCGCGTATCTGCGCCAGGAGTCGGCCCTGCCCTCCAAAATACAGGAATTGGCCATGCTGGTAACCGCCCGGGAGCGGGACTGCCAGTACATCTGGAACGCCCACGCCGCTTCCGGCCGCGCCGCTGGCCTGAGCGATGCGCTGGTCGATGCCCTGCGGGACAATCAGGAACTGCCCGAAATACCTGCCGACGAAAGCGCAGTGGTGGGCTTGGGGAGGGAGTTCTCCCGCACCAATCAGGTCAGTGATGCCACCTTCCAGGCGGCGTCGCAACAGTTTGGCACCCAGGGACTGATCGAATTGGTCACCCTTATGGGCTATTACGCGCTCCTCGCTTTCAACGCCAACACCTTCGCGATAGACTTGCCCGCCGAGAGGACCGAGCCCGTACTGCCCGTTTAGGACCTGCCTCAACAGCATGGTTCGCCCGGCCCGGGCCCTCCTCTAAGTAAGGAATCCTTTCTGGGAACCCCGGGGTGCCCCTGTGCATCCAACCTATGGATTGGTGGACAGGTGGATTGGTGGGCAAGGGGCCCTGGTCTTCTTCCGGCGGTACCTGGGCTGGGCAGTCTGCAACTAGTCAGGAGCAATGATGATCCAGAAGAGGATAGGTGTAGCGGTAACGGCATCCGACAGCAATTCGGCCTTGGCCGCCATCGAGGACTTGGAACAAAGAGGGATTTCGGCTGCATGGGTGACCAGCGGCAGCGCCGGTGGCGGTGACGGTCTGGGGGTGCTCGCCGCTGCCGCCAGCCGGACCCAGCGCATCATGCTGGGCACTGCCATTATGCAGACCTTCCCACGCCACCCCGTGGCGATGGCCCAGCAGGCCTTGGTTGTGGCCCAACTGGCCCCGGGCCGGCTTCGACTGGGTTTGGGCACCAGCGGCCGGGGCGGAATGGAGCAAACCATTGGCGCCGATTTTCGGGCGCCCTTGGCCCACCTGCGGGAGTACATTCGCATCGAAAAGGCTTTGCTTCAGCAAGGATCGGTCGATCATGCCGGGCGGTACTACCAGGCGCGGAGCCGCATTGCATCGCCGGTGGAAATGCCGGTGATGGCCGCAGCCCTCGGCGTTAAAGCCTACGAACTGTGCGGTGCGGAAGCCGACGGCGCAATCAGCTGGGTTTGTCCCGCTGTTTACTTGAGGGATGTGGCCCTGCCGGCGATGCATCGAGGCGCCGAGAGCGCGAATCGCCCGGTACCCCCGCTGGTAGCCCAGGTCCCGGTTTGCGTCCATGACAACCGGGACGAGGCGCATGAAGCAGTCCGGCGGCAGTTTGCCGGTTTCGCCCGCGCTCCCTTCTACCAGAATATGTTCGCCGCTGCCGGGTTTCCTGAAGTATCCGAGGGTAGTTGGAGCGACGCGATGGTTGATGCCGTCGCTCTGTACGGCGATGAAGGCCAGGTTGCCGAGGGTTTGCAGGGACTGTTCTCCGTGGGCGCCACCGAGATTATGGCTTCCCCTGTGGCTGCAGGAGAAGACGGCGCAGGGTCGGTGGACCGCGCCTTGAACCTTTTGGCCCAGGTGGGACAAGCCGAAACGGGTTGACCATTCGGTCAGGGTGCGCCCCGCTGATTGGCTCGCATCTCCCCGATCCCCGAACAGCCGGCGCTGATGGTTTGGAGGCAACAGTGACTCAAGAAATAATCGACACCACTTCCGGCAGGATCCCGCTTCGGACTCACTGGATACCCCGCATGGTCGCCGGGGGCGTCCAGTACGAAGACCTGCAGGATCTCTTGCAGAGCATAGATTCCTGGGACGTCTGGTGTCGGGAATGGTCCGCCAAAGGCGCACTGCACGAAGAACTGGGAGACGAGGCGTTGTCCCAGGGGCGCTTGGTCTCCGCCGGCCAGGCCCTGCACCGCGCCGCGGTCTGCTACCACTTCGGCGGGTTCCGGTTTTATCAGGAATTAGCCGAGAAGGTGGTGGCCGACGAGAAGGCGCAGCAGTGCTACCGGAAAGCCGCGCCCCACTTTGTGATTCCGGCCGAACGGATTCTGGTCCCGTTCAAGGGGGCCAACCTGGTTGGGTACCTTCGGGTGCCCCCAGGAGCGGCCAATTCCGCCTGCGTCATCATCATCGCTGGCAACGACGCTCGGAAAGAGGAGTTCAAGAACCTGGAGGAGGAGTTCCTGATTCGCGGCATCGCCACGGTCAGCTACGACGGCCCGGGCCAAGGAGAGGTGTGGGAGCATCTGAAGATGCGCTCCGACGACGAGCTGGCCACGATCGCGATAATGGACTACCTGGCGGCCCGCCCTGAAATTGGCATGGGGCGCATCGGCATTTATGGCTGGGCTATGGGATGATTCTTCTCACCCCGGGTGGCCGCGGCCGACAGCAGGGTTCGCGCCTGCGTATCCATGCCGGTTCGTTACTCCCTGATCGACTGGGACAATGCAGGCAAGATGCAAACCGACGCCTATCAGCACCTTTTTGGCAACGTGTCCTACGACGAGGGCCGGCAGATAGCCAGTTCCTTCACGCAGGAAGACATTCTGCCCAACGTTCGCTGTCCCTTCCTGATTGTGCATGGCGGCCGCGGGGATACGGTAGAGCAGGCCGACTCCGAAAGGGCGGCCCGGGAGGCTGGCGGCCCCACCCAGCTGGTGGTGTATGACGAAGGCGATCACCTGTGCATCAACATCCGGTACAAGTCGTGGCCCATGATGATGGACTGGTTCGCCGAAAAGTTAGGCGGGTAAGGGGAGATCCGACTGCCGCAACCCCTCTGTAATGGGACGGCTCCCCGTGGCCGGGAGTTGTGCCGGATAAGGTCAGGCTTTCCTCGGCGGCATTGAGCAGTCTAATGCCGCCGAGAGCGTGATTTTGACGACAGCGTGTAGTCCGTATAGCGGTTGAAGGTTTGAGGCATCGGTAAGCAGATGCCACCACCCATCGACATAGTTGATCCCTAATTTTTGCCGGGTAACCAAAGGGACCACGGGATATCCAGCCTGTACTCGTCCCACTGACCGCCGCCCCGGCCCACTTTATCTCCGCCGTTTACAGACCCGGGAGCCATGCAGAATGGAAAGGGCTTCGCATAACCGCTGGCCCAGGGCCGGAGGCCCGAGATTAAACGCTGTCGGTCTTGGCAACCGGAAGCTCCCTTGCCCGGCCTTCTGCTTCACCCCGCGAGCGTCCTGTAAACGCTCCTTTGCGTGACTGTCACATTACTGTCATTCCCCCATTGCGCCAGCCCGTCACATAAAGGCATAGTCCCGGTATGACGACGGCTTACGGCTATATCAGGACCAGCCGGCAGCGCATCCAGAGCGTTCCGGGAAGGGACAGGTCCTCGGTGTACCGGGGCCGGGGCGCGCCGGTGACCTTGGAGGCTCCGTCCTGGCGCAGTGTGGACCGGCCTATGTTCTCAATGGCAACCATGAGGCTTCCTCCGGGTGTTCAGGTATTGTGAGGGTAGCCCCGCCAAAGCCGGTCAGGGCCTAGAAGTCTGGCCGGAAAGCCATTGGCCGGGTTTCGCGCTACGCCAAACAGACGTATTCCAGTCTTATACGGCATGGTAGTGTATGCAATACGTTTCAACAACCAACTGTTACATCGATAATCGACGTTAAGAAAACGACGGCTTGGGGATAATCGGGGTTTCCGTCCGAGTTTCTAGGGGCCATACCAGCGTGCAACTATTTCATCCACCTTTGTCACAACGTCGTCGGATGCACCCGCCTTGAACGCCTCTTCCACGTGACAGATGGTCAGGTCGGTCCCTTCGCAGTCGTCGGAAGGGTCGTCCTTCTGGGATTTCAGGTGCAGGCTGCGGAACGCTGGCCGGAAGGTTTCTTCGCCGAGAGTGTGATACAGGTCCAGGAAAAACCCTCCACCCAGGTAGTAGTCACACTCTTTCCGATCGAGGATTTCCGACTGGTCCAGGGTTTCGACATCGGCGCACGGAGTCTGCAGGTGCGTCTCAAGCAGCGTACCCTCCCGCTCCCATTCGGAGACGAAACTAATCAACTCGCAAGCCCCTTCGTCAACCCAGTTTGTGCTGGTGTCGGCCCAGTAATAGTGGGCTACCTCGTGAGCGATGACGTTACTCGTTCTCCACGTGTTCCACTCGTCATCGCTTGATAGGATCATCGTCATGTGAGTGCCCAAATTTTGCCCACCGATACCCTCAGGATGGACGTCACCGAAATACAAGGCGACATAGTTGATGGGCAAAGGCTCGCCCATAAACTTCTCTGTAAAACGAACGCTGTGTTCCAGGTAATCCATGCTGGAGGTAACTTGATCCCGGGTCCGGATGATGGTCAGCAACGTTTCGCCAGCCAGCGGCAGCTGGATGACCCTTTCTTCCAGAAACACGCCTCGAGTTCCATCCAGTCCGTCCAGCAGGACAGGCAGCAATGCCGACTTGTGATCATACGCGCTGCTCAGAACCGCGACGACTTTCGCCTCTTGGTTGGTAATCCCGTCGATCACCTTGGGGTGACCCATGATATCCAGAAAATCGTTCGGGGCAATGCCGGCAATATAGCTCAAATCCCACACCGCCATAGCGTCGGCGCTCTCCACGCTGTCCAGGAACGGCATATCCAGAAGTGCGACTGCCGCTTCAATAACCCGTGGCCGTGAAGTCTCATCATCTGACAGTGTAATGAAATCGAGGTGTCTGATTACCGTCGCTTCGTCCCGGGTAATTTCGTCCTGGACCCACGATTTTTGCAGCATATGGCCAGCCAGTGAGGGGGCGTCCTGAGCCATCAAGCTCAGGTGCTCGATTGCTTGGATTTCATCAGCGGTAACTCCGTCGCCAAGCCAGGGCTTTTGCAGCAAAGCGTTGAAAGTGTCAGGGTCCCACCGGGCCGCCGCAACCAGCATCTCCGCGGCGGTGCGCTCACTTTCGTCAATGCCGTCGGCTACCCAGGGAAGCTCTTTGAGTTCATTGGCCCGCCCCCCTTCGAACTGTTCCAACCAATCGCCATGTTCCAGACTGGCGAAGGGAATGAGAACCCGTGGTGTTCGGGTTGGCGTGGGACCATGAGTGGCCAAAGGCGCCAACGTGGCGGTGGGAACCGGGGTAGTACAGGCGGCACCGGCCAGGATGAGCGTAATAGCCATTGCGACAGATAGCAGAAAGGCAGAACGACTCAGCGCAAACATCATCGCCTCCCGGCCCACCGGTGCCCGATCATAGTGTCGCTGTGCAGCAGAACAGTCACCCGCCGGTCAGCCTGCGAGGATCACATTTCAAGAAGTACAGACTCCGTTTCCTGATGGATCGATTGTGCTTCAAGGTTGCCGCCCACCGGGGTCGTAGGTGTCAGGTAGGGTCACTCCGTGGAAGATCGAGTATTCTGAGATGACCGTGTCCTGACCGTCAATCAACCCCCAGACTATGACCGAATAGACTCCTTTCCCGTGCTTGGATATCACCTGGCTGATGTCCGCCTCTACGTCGAAGGCACCTCCGCCGACACGGAACGTTCCGGCGGTAATCCACGGCACCGTAATCTTTCTATCGTCCGTCGACTTGCTTTGGTCGTATGCTTCTTGCCACAAGCGGTTCGACTCGGCAAGGGACTTTGCCGGCGGTGCATCCTCCGGTATTCCGGAGGGGTCGGGGCACGGCGAGTACGTCGTAGTCAACTGGTCTTCCGGCCAGAAACTGCCGTCGGTTAGCCGCTCTCTCAGGCTAGCGACCAGCAAGCCGTTGTCGTAACAATAGGTCCGCGCGACCTGCCCCCGTTTCAAGGGTCCCGGCGGAGGGTCATAATACACTTGGACCCCCAGATCTCTCGCTTCCAAGATGCGCTCCATTCCTGGTCCTGCCCAACGTCTTCAGGTCTCCGCCATGTATTTGTGGCAGTACTTGGTACTCGACGTAATCGCCCTCAAAGTGCTGGAACATCTGAACGTTGTACCGGTCCCAGGCGATGCCGATGTTGACCTTCATGTGGGAAGGCTCCAGGATATTCCGCCGGTGGCCCGGGCTCTCCATCCACCCTGCCCTGGCCTCCATGAGTTCGTGGACCAGGGCCGCGGCGGTAGTGAAACCCACGGACATTCCCCTCTGGCAGGCGGCCAGGCCCAGGCCCAGGGCGATGTGGGTCTTGCCGGTGCCGCTGTTGCCGACGGCTATGATGTTCTCTCGGCGCTCGATGTATTCGCAGCGGGCCAGTTCCATGACCAGTTGTTTGTTCACCGAGGGGATGGCCAGGAAGTCGAAGGTGTCCAGGCTTTTGACCGCGGGAAAGCGCGCGGCCCTGATCCGGCGCTGCACCATGCGCTGGTGGCGGTCGATGAGTTCCAGTCCGGCAAGCCTGAGCAGGTAGCCGGGATGGTCAGTGCCCTCGGCGGCGCACTGGGTGGCCAGCTTGCGGTACTCCCTCTGGAAGGTGGGCAGCTTCAGTTCCTTGAGGTGATGCTCCAGGAGCAGCGTTGACTTGTTAGTCATGCCGCCCTCCCCGGCAAGAGGGCCATGTAGTCCGTGGCGCTGGTGGTCTTCACGGTCACTCGGGGCAGGTGGGGATAGAGGTCCAGATCAAGCCGGGGTGGCTTGCCTTCCAGTCGGCACAGCAGCAGGTGCTTCACGGCGTCGAAGCTGAGTGCGCCCAGCCGGAGAGCGTCCTTGACTGCATGGTGGACCTCCTGGTGAGAGAAGTTTTCCAGGAGCCGCAGCACCGGCACGAATTCCCGCTTGCCCCTCCTTCCCATGCGGGCCTCCAGCAGGCGGCGCAGTGTCCGGTACTCCTCAGGCAATTCCCACCCCTGCAGCGGAGCGGCCTGGTCCAGGGCCGCCGTCTTCTGCTCCAACAGGGGCAGGTAGTGGATGGGGTCGAAGGCGGAGCCGTCCTTTTCATAGGAGCGGGGGTGTTTGGCAATGACCTCAGCGCCGCAGCTGATCACCACCTGGTCCACGTAGCCCCTGACCAGGACGTCCCGGTACCCGTAGGCCACTGGCACCGAGTAGTCATTGGTCTTGTACCTGACCAGGGACAAGGAACTCACCCGGCTGGCCTGCTTGTCGCAGGCGTCGTAAGGTGCCGAGGGTAGGGGCAGCAGGGCGTCCAGGTCCCGCTCCATGCGCTGGCCGATGGTCTCATCGTGGCCCCTGAGCCTGGCGTCCATTCGCCCCAGGCAGCTCCGCTCCAGGTGGGCGTTCAGCGCCTCAAAGCTTTCCATCCTGGGCGCGGGCACCAGGAAGTTGCGGCGCACGTAGCCCACCATCCCCTCCACCTTACCCTGGTCATTGCCCTTGCCAGGGCGACCGAACCGGTCCTCGAACCGGTGGTGGGACTGCAACTCGGTGAAGGCCCGGGTGCGTTTACGGCGTCCATCGCCCAGTATCCTGGCTACCGCCGGCCTGGTGTTGCCGTACCGGATGCTCTGGGGCACCCCGCCCAGAAAGCCAAAGGCCGATACGTGTCCGTCCAGGAATGCCTCGGTGGTCTCCGCCGGATAGGCCTTCACCAAGCAGCCGTCGCTGTGGGGCAGGTCCAGCACGAAGTAATGCACCTTGCACTCCACACCGGAGATCACCGCCACCGCCTCCCCGAAATCACACTGGGCCTGGCCCGGAGCATGGGACAACGGCACGAACATCTCCTGCGTCCGCCGCCGGCGCTCCCTCACATAGTCCTTGACTATGGTGTACTGACCGTCGAACCCGTGCTCGTCCCGCAGTCGTTCAAAGACCCGCTTGGCAGTGTGGCGCTGCTTTCTGGGGACCTGCCGGTCAGCTTCCAGGATGGCGTCAATCACCCCGGTGAAGGGCTCAAGCTTGGGCCTGCGGGGTGGGTCCTGGCGCCGGTAACCTGGCGGTACCGGCCAGGCCAGCATCTTGCGCACCGGGACACGGTGCAGGCCAAACACCCGGGACGCTTCCCGAACGCTCAGCCCTTCCACCATACAGGCCCGGCGAACGCGCGCGTACAGCTCCACGTGGTACATCCATAACACCTTCCAAAGACTGATGCTCAGCCTTACAAAAGGCGGTGGACGGTACGTTTTCAACCGCCACAAATCAGGCAGTCGATCCGCCCACGTGGTCCACTTTATCTCCGCCGTTTACACGTTCAGGTAATGTCATTTTGGTTTTATTGCTTGTCTGAGCACTACGCTGGCCTCCGGTGAGAGTCGGTGCAAAGTCGCCCGACGGTCTAGGTTGTGCTTCCTGTAATCTCGGGAAAGGGCATCTTTGACCACTTGGCGTAACCATTCAACCCTGTGAACATAACCATGCTCATAATCGCGAAGAGTGTCAGATATGAGATCAACGAGTAGGGACCGGATTATGCCTATGTGGTAGATGCAGCGGCGCGGCTCGTAGGTGGCGGCCGCATCTCCCACTCCCATATCCTGGTTGAATTTCCTGATTTCGCCTGCCCATTTGCTCAGAGTGCTAGGACAGTAACCAGGAAAGGGGTCCTTCAAGCGGATGGCGATTTCCTTCACGGACTCAACTGGCCCCACTGGACCAATGCCCCAACCCATTGAGACTATGCCGTTCTCCAGGAAGTAATCAGCTAGGACATTTTTCTGTTCTGCACGGACGAACCATATCCCAGAGTCGGGCAGTTGTTGGTTATCTGGTGTCATGTTGCCTTCTCCCTACGCCCATTTCGCCAAGGCTTTGTACGGGTTGGCGATGTCCTCGACCGATGTGTAGTAGTAGTCCCGCCAACTCTCCCTCGGCATCCCGCTGAACAACATCAGGTTCAAGGGATATTCTTCGCTATCGGTCACTCGCCGGAAGTCGTCCCGGAACAGGAAAGTAGGCTTCCCCTGGGCAATAGCCATCCCCAATTCCACCATCACGCCTTCATCGGGCGGAACGCCGTTGACGACGGCAAAGATACCGTTGGCCTCGGCCACGTCCTGCAAGTCCTTACGGCTGACACGGTAGGCCCAGCCGGTCCCCATCACGTCCTCTTGGTTATTCCGGGCGAAGGGTTCCCAAACTTCCAGCCCCATGCCCTCCAAGGCCGCTATGATGGGCGGCAGGAGCAAACGCTTCTGCTGTTCCGAAAACCCGTAGGGATTAGCCAAGTAGATGGTCTTGGTCATGCTCGTGTCCTCCTACAAAACTACCCCATCTGGCAGGAACCGCCTCGGAGCCTTGGAGTTATAGGTAACCGGGCTGAATAAGGTCCCCGGTGGCCCAGCCCAGGCGTACAGGCGCAGTCAGCGCGCCGGAGAACAACCCCGCGACCCTGCCATGAGACAACGAAAGTAGTAGTCTCAACAGCTAAGGTCTAGTTGCCCCAAAAAGGGGGCAGTCAGAATGACTGCCCCCTTCAACTGCTGTTCTTTCTCCTTTCCGAGGGTATTGGCGGCGTTAAGTCTGACCGGAATACTGCCCGTCATAAGGACTAACCGGCGGCAACCCCACGTGCTCCAGAATCAACTGAGCAATGTTCATTCCCACTTCTAGCCCTATCGGGAACGGCCCATAGTTGTACATCTCTAGATAGAGCCGACCTACAAAGCCAGCCAAAACGGTCGGGGCCGAGATATGCACGGCAAGACCGTATCGGGCCAGGGTGCTCTTGTCTTCAATCCGGCCCGCGATATGCGGCGGCAATGTGAGATGCTCCAAGGTTTTCCCAACTGCCCTTTCGTGAGGGTTAATGGTCTGGGGAGCTCCGTGCTTCAAAATGGTCGTTTTGCCGTAGTTTCTGAGCAGATTCATCACGTTGCCACCGGCAGCCGGATGGGCAACGACTTCCGCGACCGTTTCTTTACGAATTTGGCGCCTGTGGGACGGGGTTTACCGCCGTGGACGGAGGGTTCGGCGCACCATTTCTCGGCCAGGCGGCGCACCCCTTGGTAGACGGATTCGTCGAAGCCCAGCAGGTCGCATACCACCCGCCGGTCCAGAAGGGCACGGTTGGGGTCGGCGTCGGCCAGGTAAGCGGGCATTAGGTCCTTGTCGCGGAACTCTTTGAATATTTTCTCGGCTTTGGTGAGTTGGGCGTCCGTGAGGGTGCGGAAGTCTAGGACGGGGAGGGTTTCGGCGGAGCGGATGGTGATTGATCCACGACCGGAATCCTGCCGACTGGAATGCCACCAATAGGCCAACAACCCCAGCGTACAATTCGACCACACAGAGAAAACGCTATCGAATTTCTTGTCTTCAAAAATTACGTTAGGCCATGAGCGACCACCCAGTGAAACTTGGTTCGTAAGGCAAGCTGCTAACGGTTGAGAATTAAAGCGCAGATCCCTGTTCAAATGTGACCTGCTGGCGGTGGCCCATACTTTCCCCGCTTTTTCTTCCATACCTTCATTTACTCTGAGGGAAGAGTCTGGGGCACAAATGATTCGAGTTTCAAGTTTAGCATCATGGTTCCAAAGAACTGGATAAGTAGCGGTTGAACTGGCCGCGTGTTTGGTAAATGGCCCACGAGGCGCCGGACCGTTTATGTCACGGTCAACCAGGCCTAATTCCCCAACTGTCCCTAAGGTCTGTTGACATTCAGATGTGGATTGTCGGTTCGCCGATTGATGCGTGATTTTCAGAATTGAAGGGGGGTTTCCCGCCTTGGCAAGCCGCGCATTGGGCGGCGACCTGGGCCATTCTTGAACTGAGACACTACCGGCTTGGTGATCCGCTTGCATCTTCCTCCAGCTCTGGATTTTCAACCGGTTCGGTCGTCCCTGCACCGGTCGCCTGTTCTGCCTCCAATACCGCATCAATGGAGGCTTGTTCGAAGTCAAGCGCTTCCTGGGGCCAATGGCCACGGCTCAACGGCAAACCCTGACCCTCGAAATCCTCAGCAGACAGGGAGATCGTCGGGTACTTGTCGGCCAACGCTATAGTGTTCGGCACCGACAGCATGGCTAACGTCGTGTACCCTCCCGTTAACGCATATTGGGACGGTGGGGTGTAGATGTCATTGCTTCTCAACCACTGCCTTACATTGTCGTCATCCTCCGCGCTATTGGACTCGATAGTGACAAACATCCGGTGGTTGCCGTCGATGAATAGGGCGTACTGAATTGCTGCGCTCGCCGGAACGCCACCCTCGTATGCCTGTACTACATGCTGCAAGGCGGTATTCTTCTGGCCGCGTGCGGCGAGGCCACCTGCGTCCGGCTCTTCATCTGCCAGTTCCGCTCGCGTGACCTCCGGCATCTGGACGAGAGACAACAGACGCTCTGTAGGCACCCGCCATGCGCCGGAGCTGGTCGCGGAACCGCCGGCATCTGTGACGATCTGCTGCATCGTGGCGATGACCTGTTGCTGCGTGGTCACCTGCTCAAAATGGAACCAAAAATGGACATCCACAGTGTCCGCCACCGAGGTGTCGCCGTTGGCGTGGCGTTGTAACAATGCCCAAAGCGACGGTGACAGGTACTCGGTACCCGGTCCGGGGTCGACAGCCGTAGCCGGTGGCTCCGGCGTGGACGCGGGGGTGGGCCGGGGCGTCGCCGTTGGCTCCGACGTAGGAGTAGGTCTGACCGTTGCCGTTGGCTCCAGTGTGGGTGTGGCTGCGCCGCCACACGCAACCACCAGGATAAGCACCGGAACAATCGCCAAGTACCTACTCATGCTGCAACTGCCCAGACTCGGTGTTCCTTTGGCAACAACTCCCGTCATTGTTTTGCGAGGTGATGAGTAGTTCGGCAAATGTCCGCATGCCCTATCGACCGTCTTGCTGTGCCTTGTGGGCTGGATATTCCTGCGCCAGTCCTTTGGAGCAGGGCCAAGTGACTTGGAATCCCTGGTTGGGATGGGTCGGCTAGGACAGGTAGGGGATGTTCTAACTTTGCTGTCTGGCTTGCTGGTATAGTTGATAACATAAACCGAGGGGGGGTGAAGCAATGTAACATAGGAAACGCACTATTCCATCGTTTCTGGGAAAAGGGACGGCCCGGCACATGGTGGTTGCCGGGCCAGTGTCAAAAGCCGGGGCTGAGTACCCCTATGCTGTGCTGTCAAGCGCGTATAGGTTACTCGGTTAGTTCGAGTTGTGTCAATGCCCCGGCCGGACCACCAAATCCGCCGGGGTGTTTTGCGGCCCGGGTAAGAACGAGGCACATATGTACAATCGTTTAATCGTATTGCTGAAGCCCACGAATCCCCTGCGCCGCAAGTTCCTTGTCCACAGGAGTTCCTTCTCGATTCTGCGGGAGGCCCGCAGTTCAGAGAAGGACAACGTGAGGAAGGTTTGGTTCATGAGGAACCGCAGCATCGCATGGCGTTTGTGGAGAATCCGCCGAATTTTGGGACTGCGGACGTGGACGAATTTCAACTTGACGGTGTCTAAGTAACTATCTCAAAACACCTACTCTGGCCTCCTCTCCCTGTATGGGAGAGGATTGAGGTGAGGGTGACGGATACGATCCCCCCTCATCCTAACCTTCTCCCGCCAGGGGAGAAGGGACTTTTGAGATAGTTTCTAAGAGATTGGAAGTACGAGGGAAACTCTGTGAGTGCCATCCGGGGTGCGGCCACCGCAAGGGGCCAGTGGTCTGGCCACCGAGGAAGAAAAAGGAAGATGAGGGCTCAGGCCCGGTTCTCGCTTGATGCGCACCCATTCGGCAAAGGCCCGGTGCCATAGTACCGGGCCTTTGCTCAATCAACCCCTCCGGGTTCGGCCCATGGGGCCTCCAGCTTTCATTGCTTTGCCCCGAGGGTGTGTTTACATTCAATCGGGAAGCGAGTTGCTGATTTGCTCCTACTTTCCGACTGTCGGTGCTGTCGCCATCATAGGCACATTTTATTAGTCAGAGCGGCTTTCGTCTTTGTCACTCAGATAGCCATTTTCGGATTCGCTCGGGTGTTCTTCGGCTGTAGGAAAGCCAAAATTGGCCCTGACTGCCAGAGTGCCGCAAATCGCTATTCCTATTATGAGATAGGCCAGTGTACTATGTAAACGGCGGAGTTAAAGTGGGCCGCGTGGGCGGAAGATTGCTGAGTATCGGCGACTTAATACTGTACCGCCTGCCATCATTCATAGGGTTGTAGCCGACCCCATGGATGGTGCGACGGATGTACAGAGTGGACGTATATCTGCGGGTTCGCCGGGCGGTGATGGTGGAGGGGATGAGCATCCGGGAGACTGCGCGGACGTTTGGCCTGCACCGGGATACGGTGCGCAAAATGCTGGCCTATTCGGTCCCGCCGGTTATCGCCGGCAGTCTCCGCCTAGAAAGCCCAAGTTGGAGCCCTACACCGGCGTCATCGACCGGATCCTGGAGGACGATCTGAGGCGTCCCAGGAAGCAGCGCCACACGGCCAAGCGCATCTTCGAGCGGCTCAGGGACGAGTACGGGTTCGACGGTGGATACACCACAGTCAAGGACTATGTAAGAGAGAATCGCCGTCAGACCAAGGAGATGTTCGTCCCTCTGTCCCATGCGCCGGGCCACGCCCAGTGCGACTTCGGCGAGGCCCTGGTTTTACCCACAAGCGTGGTTCTGTGCAAAATTCGGTTTTCCGGTTGACTTAATTTTGCACACTTCCGTTGTCTTGGGGCTTTGGCCCATCATCGCAAGATGGGGTTTTGGATCTGCCCCGGTCGGGGTGGGCAGGCGGCTTCGTGGTCAGGTACTGACGTAAGTTTAGTCGGTTCCTGGGAGGAGTTGTTCAGCCTATTAGGCGGCTGGGTGCTGGTCGGCGGGCGGTGTACGTACGACCCGCCAATCTGGGAGAAGTGTCTGTCCCAGCATCTGTCTTGTCGCCCCTTCCACTAGGTTCCCGTCTAGGGATACCCAGATGAAGACCGCGTGGGTGACATACGCCGCGCCGTACAGGGTGCCTGGGCATGCCGGTTGGTGCTGGCATTGCGCGTGGTGGTCCCGAAGGTCTGTCAGTTTCTCCTGGGCGAGCTGGCTCCGCCTTTCTTGGTTGGCTCGGGTGTAGCTCTGATCGAATACAACGGTGAGGAGGTGTTCCCGTCCCGGGGCGGAGGCGATTCGGGCGACCTCCTTTACATGGAGGTGCTTGTCCCATCCGCCGTTAGGTCGCCGTTGTCGGTTCCACACTCCGGTGTCCGGGTCCAGGAGGAGGTGGCAGCGGCAGTCCATTCCCGCTTGCTCCACCGCATTCCGGTTTCCTCTGTCTCCCGGGACCAGGTCAATTCCCAGGTATGCTGCGTGAGCTTCGACGAATCCTTCCTGCGGTTCATCGTCGAAGTACATCGGGTGTGTCATCCATCCTTCCGCCAGCGTCTGGATCAGTTTCCTTTTCGGGAAGTCGTAGGAGTCTCCGAACATCTCTGGCCGCATGGCATCCTCCTGTCCCGGTGGGGCTGGTATCGTGGGTGCCACGCTATCATGAACCGTTGATATCCGGGAATGGCTGGATTCCAGCCGATGCTCCTGGCAACCTCCAGCGCCATCTCGTGCTTCTCCACCGGTTTCCCCCGGACAGGTGGGGCGGAGGGTGTATGAGTGTGTGCGGCTCAGCCGTCTTTGACCAAGTTAGTCGCCAGGTTGTAGACGAGCCACCCGTCCCCGGTCTGGAAGGCTTTGGGCTTGGCGGTCTGGGCGTCCCGTGTGATTCCGGGCCAACTGCTCTGACTTCATCGGATTGAACGGGACGGTTTCGGCGACGACCTGGACTCGGGGTAGGCGATGTTCCCAGAAATCGTGTCCTAGGATTTTAACAACGGAGAGTGGCAGGTCATTTCGCTCTACCGAGAACCCTGATCCTGAGACGGCTCCCAGTGGGAGATATGGTTGTCGATATCGAACCCGTGGGTGTAGCCACCAAGCGATCCCGGAGAAAGTGGAAGGGGTAAGTTCGCGACCGATCAATCCAGCGTTAGTCTGGCCGTGGCATGATTTTCAGGTAATCCGGATTGGGGAATCCTTCGGGGTCGTTCAGCCTGTGGTATCCGCGGGCCTCCAGTTTTTCCGGCAAGAACTCGTTTGCGACTTTTTCAACCCAGATGTATTGGCACCCGCCCCGGGCCGCGACTTCTTCGACCTCGTCCATAAATGCTGAGAACCTCCCCGTTCGGGGTGGGGGCTTCGGCGACCTGTTCCAGTTCCGGGGCCTTTCGAGATTTTGCACCTGGGATACTATGAGGGCGTTGGGGCGTGTCCCTGATTCGACATCCTCCTTTTGCAGTTCTCGTAGTTTACCGTTGTCTACTATGCCCTTTAGCACCTTCCCCTCAAAACTGCCCTGTCTCACGGTTGAAGGGAGCCATCCCCATACCTCGGAGTCCCAGAACTCCTGCACGGACTCAAAGCCCCACTGGTTGAGGGCTTCTTCAAATCTTCCCGCCATACGGTTATCTCCATCATGAGTCAGTGTTCTGCAGATGGTGGTCCTGTTGTGAGAATATCAGGTGCCGACGAGTGGTTACCGTGGGGTTCACCGCCTCCTCCTAAACCAAAGCCAAGGTGAAATGCGCAGATGGTGTGGGTCAAACGACGGAGCCGGGGCATTCTCCAAGTACGGATGAGAGGGATTCACCGGCGCAACCCAGCTGATCATCATCGCCAATTAAATGTAGATCCCACCTTGGCTTTAGTTTAGTATTACAACGACGCTTCGCAAGAAAGGGACCTTGAACACCTCTCCATGGCGGTCTGCCCACGCACTTGACAGCTTTGTGGCCTTGGTTTCCGGGAAGCGATTTCCGGCCAAAACTGACCAAATTTAGGAAGCGTCGTTGTAATACTAGAGGTCTGGCCGGAAAGCCATTGGCCGGGTTTCGCGCTACGCCAAGCAGACGTATTCCAGTCTTATACGGCATGGCAGTGTATGCAATACGTTTCAAGAACCCACTGTTACATCGACAATCGACGCTGAGAAAACGACGGCTTGTGGAGAATCGGGGTTTCCGTCCGAGTTTCTAGCCAGGGTCCGTCCCACCTTCACCCATCCGATTGGACTTCCGGATCAGCCTGACATGCCCGATCAGGCCTGATCCTCGGCGAGACGTTGTTGCAGTTGCTCCGCATCGAGTGGGCGTGGAAGCTGCTCCGTGGGTCCGGTGTCGAAAGGCACGAGGTGGTCAAGTACCAGCCGTGCATCTGCTTCAGCGGCCCCCGCTTCAGGGTTGGAGTCCCAATCACCCCGAACCCGAAATCGATCGGCGAATGTCCGACAGGCGTAGTTGTGATAGGTGGCAAGCCACCTGTACTTCTGCCCGACGCGCATGTCGGACTCATACTTCAGTAAGCCATCACTCACTTTACTCCTGTGCGCCTTGAGCAGCTCATAAACGACCGGGTCGTCCGGGAAGTTCGCAAACGCAGTCTTGAGATAGTCGACGAACAATCGTCCGTCACTCGGATCTTCCAGCAGTACTTCATGGTGTGGTGCCGGGCCACCAGGGTACCATGAGAGATGCTTCAATATCAGATGCTCAACCGACGAGGCGATGACCAGCCTGGGTGCCCCCCCCCTGACTTGTCAAGGTCAACAGCTTCCAAGAGAGCCTTTCCGTACGCAATGTCATGATCTTGGTAGTGCTGACCTGCGGCAATCGCGCCCCGAAGGAAGAACCCATCTGCGGCGAGACCAGCTTGCACCTCCGCGAACAGCATGAGCAAGGTAAAAAGCTCGGGCTCACCAAGATTCCAGCCCGGGTCGCGGAGTGGATAAGCGACGACGATGTTGTCGGTGAAGACCTTCATGTCGAAGATGGGAGGAACGTCTCCGTCGACTTTCGCGCGTTCCCGGACTTTATCGTACGCCGCGGCTACGGAATGTTTGACCCTTAGAAGGAATTCCCCCTCTTTGCCTGATTTTGGGGCCCGCTCTGTCATGCTGCGGAACCCAAGAATGTCAGCGTAACAGACGATGGTTGGAAGTAGAGAAGGCGACTTCGGATCCCAACTCGTGGGCATGTTTGACCTCCGGCACTCTGAAATGGAGATGATGATGAACGGTACTGTCATAGCTGCGTTCTCTTCTCACCCCTGGGATGAAAAACCAGTCGGGGTTGCTCCGGTGGAGTATCCCTTCCCTATCCGGCTGGGCTTGGTGCGGGACCCGTGGCTGCAGGTCCATCGGCGCTGATGACAGGAACCCAGCACTGCGGCCTGCGGGGGTTTGTACAGGCAGCTCGTGCCCAGGGCGTGGTTCACGTTTCATTCGTGCCGGGATTCTCTCCCGCCACTTCTGTCTCAGGCATTGCGGCTTGCTCGAGGGCCTCCCCCTGGCGGTCATCCTCAGGCACTTGGCCGGCGGCTTCCCGGTAGGCATTGGATAAAGCGTCCAAGATGCCTTCCGGAAGTTCCCAGAGGGTGCTCCTGGGGCCGATGTCCTTTTCGATGACTCTCTCCAGTTGCTCCTTGGACCTCGGGGCGTACCTCTGAAGGTTACGCCCGCTGAATTGGAGGTATCCCCATCCGGGTTCATTCCGGAACACGTAGAACAGTGCTTGGTCGCTCCCGGGGAGCCACGCCCTGAGCACGGTGTTGTATGACCCCACCCTGGGGAGATCGAGGCTATCCCCTCCGTTTCCAGAGACAGGGCCATTTCGCACAGGCGCGTCAGCCGCGTCAGCAGGTCCCTGGAGCCGGGCTGGGCCGTTTCCGCGGCCTTGCGGAATTCCTCTCCTCCCTGGTAGGTCTTCGATGATGCTGGCGGCGGCGGGTTGACTGCCGCATTTTGCCCGCCGGTCAGGCGTATCAGATACTCCTCGGCTTCCGGAAGAGGGATAACCCGGTTGCCCTCCAGGTAGAGGTAGTTCCCCGCCCGGTAGAGTTCCAGCTTCACGCAGGCCACGTCCATCCCGATCTCGTTCAGCCACAGCACGCTGGTGGTGAGTTCCTTTGAGAAGTTCGCGGAAACCAGGATGATCCGAGGGTTGCCGCTGTCAATGGCGACCTCGGTGTCATCCCCGCTGAGTTGTTGCTGAATGCGGGAGGCGGCATCCGCCACGTCCAGTCCCCTCTGGTCGAGATAATTCCGGTGAGCGTCAACCGCCTGCTCGAAGGTCATGCCGGCGACCATGGCGGCATATCGAATAGCCTGCAGGTCCATGAAGCTGTCCTGGTCGCTGCGTTTGAGCTCCACCACCACCAGGCGGCCCTCCCGGTCCAGGGCCAGCAGATCGATGCGCCTGCTGGATTCGTCCCAGCTGCTGAATTCTTCCGCGAGAATGTAGAGACCATCCTCCAGAACTTCGGGGGAGTCCCGCAGCCTTGCCTGGATGCCCTGCCGTTCCAGGATCCCTTCGCGCTCGAAATCAGTACGGTCTAGCGGTTCAAAGGTGGTTTCCGTGACTTTGTAGACCGGCATGGGTGATCCTCCGGAACTCTTCTCGAATTCGACTTGCTGGGCAGTGGAGTGCCGTTGATATTACCCTTCCGTCAACTGGGCTTCAACGAGCCGGAACATCTCTCCATTGCGACACTCTCAGTCATGGCACCACCCCTTCCTTCCGGAGTGCCCTCAGGACGGTGATGGCCGAGCACTCGAAGTCATGTGCGATCCGCCGTGTAGTAGTCGCCCTCCTCCGCCTGTTGCGGAAGACTCAACTGACGTCTCCAGTTGGAGCCTCTATGCTCACCCGCACGCTTGTGATGCCCCTTCGCTGCCATTCTCCAGCCCGGAACTCCGGTCGGCTCCTGATATTCCTAATGACATTGGATGATGGCTTCATGCGCGCCGCATCCCAGCGGCGCACCTCTCGCCGACCGTCCCGATACGATTCCTCGATCCACGCTTCCTTGGTCCGCAGCAGGGCATCCAGAAACGCCCCCTTCTCTGGGGGATCCAGCTCGATCGGTAGGGTGGACTCGCTGCTGGGACATGGGCGCAGCCTGGAGTTGTCCCCGCCTTCCTTGGACAGGAATCGGACAGGTAGGCCTTCCAGTA
This sequence comes from Dehalococcoidia bacterium, assembly GCA_965205495.1. GTDB lineage: Bacteria > Chloroflexota > Dehalococcoidia > Lucifugimonadales > UBA3495 > CATOSK01. The sequence continues at coordinate 1,215,684 of CBDBHA010000002.1, read as the reverse complement.
CGGTGGTCAAGTCAAATCCAGGGTCCTTCACGAAATCAGGGCATGGACAGACCGGATCTTTGGCAAAGAACAGCTCCCACGATGCCTGGCGGATGGCCGTGTGGAGTTCAGGATGGGGATGCTGATCCTCCGTCAGCATCCCCGCCCAGAAAGGCATATAGCAAATGTTCCAGCCGGCCGTGAACGCCTCGGGGTTATGGGTGTTGCCCCAAATGTGGCGCAGGCCATAACCGGACCCCCGAGAGAGCTTGTGCCCGGTGTACCGCTCCCACGCCATCTGGGCTCGCGAGTTGTCATCAAGGACGACCGCGCGGCCGTCTCCCCCATCCCATGTGGCGCCCGCTCCCTTGTCCAGCTTGGGATAGTGTTCCCGGCTGCGCCGCACGCGGTCTGGAAAGAATGGCGTTTTCTCCCGCACCGCATCAGGGTGGACGAAGTAGGTGTGGGTGAAGGCAGCCTGAATGATGGACACTCCGCCGTCTCTTAAATACTCCTCCAGGGACTGGATCGCGGAAATCGGTTCTCCGGTATGAACCCGGGTCCTGAATGGCATCTCTCTCCTATGACCGGAGGTTCCGGTGTCGCTGTAGACCTGGGGGGTGCCCCGACCCGGTGGAGCCTTGCCTGTGCTTGGGGCTGAGCTGGGTTACTGGGCTTCCTGACCACGGTTTTCACCTCTGCTCTTGTGAAGATCGTACACCCCCTTGAAACCGGCCTCACAAACATCTGATGATAATTGCCGTTATCCGGCGTTTATGGAGGGACGAATCTTGCTGTCCTAGACCACCTCCGCCCCCATTGCTCCCCTCTCCCCCGTCACCCCGGGTGACTGGGTCCGGCAGGAAGCCCGGGCCAGGAATACCCAGCGGGCCTACCTCGGTCACTGGAACCGCTTCCTGGGCTGGGCCCGGGAGCAGGGGCTCGACCTGCCGGAGGACCTGGAGGCCGCCTTCTGCGACTACCTGGTCCACCTGGCCGGGGAGGGCCGGCGGATGGCCACCATCCGGCAGGCCCGGGCGGCCATCGTCAAGAGCGCCCAGATGGAGAAGTGGCCGAGGCCTCCGACATCGCGGAGACGATGCTGGGGCTTGGCCACCTCCTGAAGGGACCCCAGAAGCAGGCGGCTCCCCTCCACGCCGAGGCTTTGTCGGCGATCAGGGCCACCGCCTTCACTCCCCGATGCACCCGGGGCGGTCATACCGAGACGGCGGAGTACGCCCAGCGCCGCGGCCTGGTGGACGTCGCCCTGGCCTCGGTCATGCGGGACGGGCTGCTGCGGGTCTCCGAGGCCGCCGCGCTCAGCTGGGGGGGAGTGGAGCTGGTGGGGGACAGCAGCGGCCGCATCCGGATTCCGGAGTCGAAGACCGACCAGGAGGCCGAGGGCACGGTGTTATACCTGGGACCGGCGGCCGTCGAAGCCCTGCTGGCCATCCGCCCCGAAGATGCGATAGTTGACGCCTCCACGCCGGTCTTCGGCCCTCACCCCGACACCATCCGGAGGCGCCTGCAGCAGGCTGCCCGGGCTGCTGGGCTGCCGGACTGGGAGAACATCAGTGGGCATGCTAGGCGGGTCGGGATGGCCCAAGCCCTGTCGGCCACGGGGTTCAGCCTCCCCGAGCTGATGACGGCGGGCCGGTGGAAATCCCCGCGGATGCCGACCCGGTACACCGAGCGCCAAGCGGCGGGCCGGGGGGCGGTGGCCCAGTACTACCAGGGAGGTCGGGGGTAGAGGCTCGACGGCGCTGTCCCGGGAAGCGGGCGCCAGCGAGGTGGCCGCCGTTTTCGGTAGCAGTACATGGACACCCCAAGGGGAGCTCGGGAAGGCCGCTACCCGGTTGTGTTGGGACATTGTACGCCGCCTGCTGGGCTGGTGTTATGCTCAATGCACGCCACTCTTTTTGGCGGGTAAGTTCCCCTTACAACGAGGAGATGAAAACGATGGAAACATTGACTCTGACACTGCACAAGACCAAGGACACGAAGAACAAGGTCGTTTACGGCACCAAGGACGGCGACGTCATCCAGAGCGTCTACATCGACAAGGGCGCTCTGGGCGACATCGCACCGGCCACGCTCCAGGTGGTCATAACCGCGCAGTAAGCCCGTGTAGCCTCCCTGGCTGAGGAACCGCGCTGGCGAGACGCGCCGGTGAAGAGGTAAAGCGGACCGCTGGAGACCCGGGATCAGAGAAGGCTGCTCAACCTGCAGCGGAATCTGTCCCGCCCCAGCCTGCTGATCATCGACGAACTGGGCTTCGTGCCCCTGTCCCCCACCGGGGCGGTGATATCCCCGAGAATCTCCAGCTTGCCCTGGTCGATGCCGAAGAGGGTCCTGGGGTTCTGCCGGTAAGCAACCAGCTGGGTCGTCGGACGACCGTTCTTGGTGATAACGATCTCTCCGCCGTTCTCCGCCACCTCGTTATCAACTTCAGACAAGTGGCCTTGAACTCCGCGGCCTTGATGCTCCGAGGACCACTGGGGCCGCCCATAGTGGCTGCCATGCTATCCGCCCCTTCCTACCGCGCTGGGCGATTTTCTCATGGCCACGACTATGGTTATCTTCTACCGCCCAGGCCCAGGTCAGCCAGTAAGTCCTCTGCGCTATGCAAACTCACAAGTTGTCTTGAACAAGACCACGGTTACGAGCCACGACCCAACTGCTCGATCTGTTCCCACGAGAGAACGTTTTCCTCCTTGAGCCAGCCCTGCTTCACCATGAACTGGACCTGGACGGTATTAGCTTTACTAGCGAGCCCCTCCGAATCTGCGACTACAAAGGGCACGATCTTTGCTTGTTTGCCCGTTAATTCGACGACAACTTTTGCGGTCACGTACTGACGGATTAGCTGATGCACGAGGACTAGGTTTCCACTCGCACCGAGGTCGCTCTCGTGTTTCGCTTCCCCAACAAGAAGATGACCGGGGGACCCCATCACGATGTCGAATTCCGTGTTGTTCAGGTTTTCTGACAGTTTGTCAGTATTTCTTCCAGTTGAGTACTTTTTGGAACCGTCGTAGTTGTGCTCTTTCCAAGCGTCGAACTTGAGAGAAAGTGTCTCTGTTTCGAAGGAGCCCACTTCTTCACGCAAATATGGGAAGCACTCGTTATAGATGGCCGCAAACCTGTCCGACATGTCTTTGATCTTGAGCCTTTCGCTCTTCAAGTAGTCGCGGATCCCGTACCAAAACAGTTGCAGCTCGGTCTTTTCTTCATCTTCAAGTTCGAGTTTTTCTTGCATGGGTTTTAGCAATCGATTCGTCAGGCGGGTACGGGCAGCAGCATCCGTGAAAAAGGCAGAGAAATGGTACGCGGTCTTCCAGTTCTCTGTGCGGTTCTCTATTCTCAATATGCTCATACGCTGAGCACCTCCTAATCGATAGTTTTCTGCCGGTTGGGCTGCCCCCGCCTACATTTTAGGCCAGTTCTCTCAGCGCTCCCAGAACCCTGACCAGCGCCTCGGTGTCCGTTCGACAGTAGGCCAGCAGCGCTTCCCTGATCCCAACTCGCGCATCCTCCGTCATGTCCTCCGAGATCATCCTGGCGTAGGAGGCCGAAGCAGCGGAGCCTTCCTGGATATCCAGATCGGAGTATCCCCACTCCGGAACAAGGACCGGAGTAACCGACTTCAGGGAATTGTTGGGCAGCGCTGGATGACTGTAGCTGGTTCGGATGACGGGCAGCAGATCAAACAGACGGTCGCTCAGGGACATCAGCCGGTCTCCGTACCGGGGAAAGTCCCGGGCCAGTTCGTTCAGTATCCGTTGCTCATACGGGGAATAGACCACTATGGACCCTCTGGGAGGAACGACGTCGAGAAGGCTGACGATCAGCCGCTCCCTGGGATCGTCGGCATCGTCATTCAGAAACTCCCGGTGGGTCAGACGGCCATCCTCCTCCTCCTGCAGGTGCAGCGACCACTGGAACGGGATGGTCTGATAGGGCCGAGTGCCGGCGTAAACCGGCAGGGCGGGCATGAAAGTCTCGAAGTCCAGGAATCCCGACGGGTAGCTGATCCCCGTGAGCTGGGATCCCAGGTTCAGGCCGACGGCCGCTCCTCCGTCCGCAGCACTGGAGTCTGCGGCTTCAGGCTCGTGGCAGTGGCCGAAGAAGGGACACAGGTAGGGACTGGTGCAGTGGCGTCCGGTCTCGATGTCCGGCGGGTCTTCCTGTTGCAGAGCTTCCCACATTCGGGCGAGGTCACCCGGTACTCTCTCAGACATGAACCGCCGGGCTTCACCTGTGACGTCGGCCAATGCAAAGAGCACCTCCAGGTCGTAATCTCCGCCCGGGTAAACGTATCGGTTGTTGATATGCATCAGGTGGACGTTGTTGATGGGGACTCCCAGGTTCTCGAGGACGTACAACTGGATGGCTACGTCGGCGATGTGCTCCGGCTTAGCGCCGGTAGAGGACTTCACCTCGATCAGGTCGAAATCCCTGTTGTCGCCCTGCATGAGAATGTCAGCCCTGATCCTGATGCCCTTGAAGGTGAACGCAGCTTCGTACAGTGGCGGGACGGATGGATCTGCCAGCAGGGTCCCAGTGGTCTCGACGGCCCTGGCATGCTCGTAGTAGGGTTCCACGATCAGCGTACCGCCCGGGAATCGCTGGCGGGCCAATTCACCCACCGAGGTACCGGTGTCGAATATGGCCTGCTGGCTCTCCGATACCGGGTCAGCCAGTTCCCTGCGATGGTATTCCAAGTACAGCCGCTTGAGGCATTGCAACCCTGCGGTGAACCGGGACTTGGACAGGTTGGGATACCCCTGGGAACTCATCAACCCAAACTCCTTGCTTTTGCTCGCTCAAGTTCACACGACCGAGCTCACCAAGGCAACGCATGCGGCCAAAAGGGTCATGCGGCCATGCTACGTTTCATCCGCATCGGCCGCAACACGAAAATGACACCCGCCCGTGGTGCGGAACAAACGGGGGTTTTATCCGCTGAGTCCGGCGAGGGATGGTTCAAGGCCTGGGTTATTCCTCCTCTGGCGCTTCCTTCGGAAGTTCCCGGCTGAATACCCTGTCATAGGTTCTCGGTAACTCCATGGGAGGAATGAGCCGGCCCAGGTTGGCGGCCAGATTGGTGGCGAGGTTGTAGGGGAACCAGCCGTTGCCGGTCCGGAAGGCCTGCGGCTTGGCGGTCCGAGCATCTCGCATGATCCCGAACCCGTCGGAAAATAGCCTTGATTCCACGGTCTTGTCGTATCTTGGCCCGGGATATCCTCCTGAGGCGAGTTATGGCCATACCGGTGGGTTAGATAGTGATGATTTGTTCACTGGTACTCGTAGTCCGAAATTCTCTGCGGTTGTTTGGACAAGTTCCCTGAACCAGTCCTCGGCGTATGGGGGGACGAAAATTTCGTGGACTAATTTGTGTAGGTCGACATCATGGTAGATACCTACATCGCAGGTATCTGGTCCGTTGGCGATTATTTCGCCGTCGCGGAAATATAGGTGTTGGATGATGGCACGGACTTCCCTTTCGTGTGCGAAGCTCCTTCGTTTTTTGATGAACTGCGCTAACGGGTTGGATAGTTGAATCCGGGTGGTGTCGTAGTCTGAGTATTCGACTTTTTCAATGGATACGACCTCTTTACCGACCAGGCTTTCCCTCAACGAACGGTAGGTCGTTTTGATTGCTATTCCTTCCCCATTTCCTGCGTAGAGCTTCCACATGGCGTCTGATTCGGTCTCGTTTTCGTGCCAGGAATTGATGAGTGTGTACCTGGGTCGGTTTCTCAGCATGAGGATGAGTGTGTTTTTGTGTTCGCCCAGCATTGTGTCGTTGTGGATGGCTTGGATGGTGAGCTTTGTGAATGAACCTTCGAAGGGGTCCCCAAGTTTGTCTGCTCTGGCGAAGAACAGTGCCCTCTTTGTTAGGAGGGACGCGAACTTGGTGAATGACATGTATCTCCACAGGGTTGCGTCCTGAGCGGGTTCTGCCAGTGGATCTCGTGGTCGGTACATGAAAGTCACCAGGAGATGATTCTATCGTTTGGCCCCAACTGGTTCTGTATCTTCGCCAACGTCTCCGGGTCCGGGATGACAAACTGGACAATTTGCTCTTGTTTTAGAGGGTTGACAGTTATCCTCAGCCTGTTCAACTGGTCCATCAGCAAGAACACATCGCCAACGGTGACCTCCGGTTTCCCGGGCTGGGAACCCAACAGCTGCGGCAGGACTTTGGCATCGCTGAAGTATCGCTTCTCTGCGTCGCCGCCGACGGTCGGATGCGTCAACCAGTTACGCAAGAGGCGCAATTCACCCATGATGTCGGATCCCGCTTCTTTGATGGGAAGGCCAAGAATCTTGACGATCCTCGGCCGTATGGTGTCCTCCCAATGACTAAAAATGGAGAGTACGAACGACTTAGCGTACAGCTTCCCGAACATTTCGTCTGAGAAGGAGGCTACGGCATCGCTACATTTGACCCTCGTGCGGATGTACCGGCGGTTGCCGCCCGGATATTCGCAACCAAAGCTGACCGTTTCATCCTGCCCGATGTTCTCGGCCAGGTCCTTCTGCAGGCTCTCACGGCTCATGAGGACACCGGTGAACCATATGAACATCAAATGCCATCCGCTGGCAAGTTGCTCCAAAGTGTCGTTGATCGCCTCCGTTGCCTCGTCGTCGCAGTCGACCCCAGTGCAACGAAAGCTAACTTTCCCGCCCGGCCAGTTTGTGAAAGCCAGCAATTCCTTCGTTGCCTGCTGGTCATCCCTCTCGCTGTCATCTGGTCGCATCGACATGTCCCATACGTCTCCTTTCCAAAACCATTAAGTTCACGACCTTGCTCCCACAGTCATAGGAACTTCCAAGGCTGGAGTGAACCAACCGAATCCACTCCAGCCTTGGGATGGTCCTCCTGTGATGTTCTGGATGACTGAGGTGGACCCCATCATTAGGACAGAATCAGGGGCGAGTTAAGTGAGAATCCCGGCTCTCCTGCCAGTGATTCGGTCCCCTCTCCCGGTGAACACCCAGGTCCCGTGAGCCTGCCGGGCACGCTTTCTACCGCTGGGCACTTGCTCCAGTCCGTCATGCGGTCACCTCGTTTGCGATTGCCTCTTCTTCCTCAAGATTGTCGGCATCATTAAGGTCGTTGTCCATACCTGTCAATGGCGGTGGGAAGTTGGGCCGCTGGGGCGGAGTAAAACTGTACCACTTGGCGTAATTGGCTAGCATAAATGTCCACACTAATTGTTCATAGGAAAAGTCCCGCCGCCGGCAGTGACAGGGGGTAAGGGGAACCGTTCTGGTACGAACCAGACGTCGTCTGACCAGCCTGGAGACTGGGAAGCAGCATTCTGCCGGCTACGCTTGAGGCGGTAGCTGTCGCCGTTCATCTCCAGGATGTGCAGATGTTGGGTGATGCGGTCCAGCAGGGCTCCGGTGAGGCGTTCCGAGCCGAATACCTCGGTCCATTCGTCGAAAGGCAGGTTGGTGGTGACCAGGATGGAGCCTCTTTCATAGCGCTGGCTGAAGACCTCGAAGAGCAGTTCCGCTCCGGTGCGGGCCAGGAGGACAAAGCCCATCTCGTCGATGATCAGCAAGCCGAGGCGGGACAGAGTCCACTGCAGGTTGAGCAGCCGCCTCTCGTCCCTGGCCTCCATCAACTCGTGGACCAGGGCGGCGGCGGAGGTGAAGCCCACCGACCATGCCCCGCTGGCAGGCGGCCAAACCCAGTCCCAACGCCACATGGGTCTTGCCGGTGCCGCTGTTGCCGATGGCGATGACGTTCTCCCGGCGCTGGATGTATTCACATCGGGCCAGTTCCATCACCAAAGCCTTGTTCAGCGACGGTATGGCTGGGAAGTCGAAGGTGTCCAGACTCTTCACCGCGGGGAAGCGGGCGCCCCGGATCCGCCGCTCCACCATGCGCTGGTGGCGGTCGATGAGTTCCAGTTCCGCCAGCCGCAGCAGGTATTGGGGGTGGTCCACGCCCTCGGCGGCGCACTGGGCGGCCATCTTGTCGTATTCCCGGAGGAAGCTGGGCAGCTTCAGTTCCTTCAGATGGTGCTCCAATAGCAGTGTCGGCCGATCGTTCATGCCGCCCTCCCGACAGCAACGTCATGTAGTCCCCGGCGGAGGTGGTGCTCACCTTCACCCGGGGCAGATAGGGATAGAAATCCAAGTCCAGCCTTGGCGGCCGTCCCTCCAGCCGGCACAGCACCAGGTGTTTCACGGCATCGAAGCTGATGGCTCCCAGCCGAATGGCGTCCTTTGTCGCCGCCGCCACCTCCTGCTGGGAGAAAGTCTCCAGCAGCCTGAGCACCTGCACGTACTCCCGCTTGCCCCTCCGTCCCATCCGGGACTCCAGCAGACGCCGCAGCGTCCAGAACTCATCGGGCAGGTCCCATCCCTGCAGGGGCGCGGCCTGCTCCAGGGCGCCCGGTTTGCGCTCCAGCAGAGACAGGTAGTGGACGGGATCGCAGACGAAGTCGTCCCGTTCATAGGAGCGTGGATGCCTGGCGATGACCTCGGACCCGCAACTGATGACCACCTCATCAACGTATCCCCTTACCAGGACGTCCCGGTATCCGTAGGCCGCCGGCACCGAGTAGTCGTTGGTACTGTACCTGACCAACGACAGGGAACTCACCCGGCCAGCTTGTTTCTCGCAGGCGTCGTAGGGCGCTGGAGGCAGCGGCAACAGGTCGTCCAGGTCCCGCTCCATACGCTGACCGATGGTTTCCGTGTGGCCTCTGAGCTGGGCGTCCATCCGCTCCAAGCAGCGCTGCTCCAGGTGCGTGTTCAGCGCCTCGAAGCTCTCGAAGGATGGCACCGGCACCAGGAAATTGCGCCGCATATAGCCGACCAGGCCCTCCACCTTCCCCTTGTCGTTGCCCTTGCCGGGGCGCCCGAACCGGTCCTCGAACAGGTAGTGGGACTGGAGCTCGGTGAAGGCTCGGGTGCGCTGGCGCCGACCGTCTCCCAGGATCCTGGCCACCGCCAGCTTGGTGTTGTCGTAGAGGACGCTCTGGGGGGCACTCCGCCCAGGAAGGCGAAGGCCGAGATGTGGCCGTCCAGGAAGGCCTCGGTGGTCTCGGCAGGATAGGCCTTGACGAAGCAGCCGTCGCTGTGGGGCAGGTCCAGGACGAAGCAGTGGGCCTTCCGCTCGGCGCCACCAATGACCACCAGGGCCTCGCCAAAGTCGCACTGCGCGTGGCCAGGCGCATGGGACAACGGGACGAACATCTCCCTGGTCTGACGGCGACTCTCTCTTACATAGTCCTTGACCGTGGTGTATCCGCCGTCGAACCCATACTCGTCCCGCAGCCGCTCGAAGATGCGCTTGGCTGTGTGTCGCTGCTTCCTGGGACGCCTGAGGTCGTCCTCCAGGAACCGGTCAATGACGCCGGTGTAGGGCGAGAGCTTGGGCTTCCTGGGCGGATTCTGCCGGCGATAACCCGGCGGGACCGAATAGGCCAGCATCTTGCGCACCGTGTCCCGGTGCAGACCGAACACCCGGGCTGCCTCCCGCATGCTCATCCCCTCCACCATCACCGCCCGGCGAACCCGTAGATATACGTCCACTCTGTACATCCATCTCACCATCCATTGGGTCGGCTATAACCCTTTGAATGATGGCGGGCGGTACAGTATTTAGTCGCCGATACTCAGCAATCTCCCGCCCACGTGGCCTACTTTAACTCCGCCGTTTACAGACGCATTGGGCGGCGAAGCTACAGCCTCACCGCCCCAGCGAATCAATACCGTGATGTTGAGCAACTAAGGCTTACGCCTCTCGCGTCGGGTCTAACTTACCTAAATCCCGGATAAGGTCATTGGTAGCTAACTTCACCAAACCAATAGAAACAAGACACTCGCCCTTCTGCTCATATCCACGGGCCGATTTGGATATTACATCGCCATCGGCAGTCACTAGCCGCCAATGATAGAGGTGGTCCTGCACCAGGAACACCTCAAAATGAGTAGGGGATTGGTCCGCAGGCGTCCAAGGTCCTTTGGGTAAGAAACGCCTGCGGATGCCCGGCACGAAGGTCATACCTTCCCGTCTATCGGGTTTCATGGGATATCATAATAAGCGTAGAAGCAACTGTAGGGCCAGGACGAGCCAACGGAAAAAGCCCTGAAACAGTACATAAGGTGGTAATCTCCATCAGCAGGATTATCTATAGTCCTCTCGGCGGTGCAGCTATTGCTGACAAAGCAGACCTTGTTAGCCGTGCGTATATGAACCCACTCGTCGTCATTATTCAATTTGTACAGGTAGGCATCCGTCCTAATGTACAGCATTCCCCCCTAGAAGTCTGGCCGGAAAGCCATTGGCCGGGTTTCGCGCTACGCCAAGCAGACGTATTCCAGTCTTATACGGCATGGTAGAGCATGCAATACGTTTCAAGAACCAACTGTTACATCGATAATCGACGTTAAGAAAGCGACGGCTTGGGGATAATCGGGGTTTCCGTCCGAGTTTCTAGGAGTGGAACATAGTCACCATAAGCAGGTCAACAAGGGCCATGGAAGGCTGGAGAGCAGAGAGTGCTGGGTGATAACCGACCGGGATGAACTGGCCTACGTGGACCCCCAGCGGCAGTGGCCGGGGCTGAAAGGAGTAGCCAAGATCAACTACCGGCGCAACGGGAATGAAGAATCCTCGACGGACACCCGTTACTACATATGCAGCTACCAGGCCATGGCTGAATCCCTGCTGCAGGCCACCCGGGACCACTGGGGCATCGAAAACAGCCTCCATTGGCCCTGGACGTGGCCTTTGATGAAGACCGCTGCCAGGTTCTGACCGGCCACGCCGGCCAGAACCTGGCAGTGGCGCGGCATTGGGCGCTAAACCTGCTCAAGCAGGAGCCCACGGCCAAAGTCGGGATCAAGGCCAAACGGAAAAAGGCCGGCTGGGACTATCCCTATCTGCTCAAAGTCCTCTCACCTTAATATACGATTGCCCTGGCAGGTCGGCACCCATACGTTCTGCCACTCATACTCCCGCCACCTTTTGCTGCATGGGATCCCAATCAACTACCTGTCCCGGTGGCTTGGCCACCGGTCCATTCGGACTACTCTGATATATTTGGAGTTGGTCCCGGACCCTTCAGGCCGGTTGGCCACTGTGCCATAGGATGACGTACCGAAGGAGTTTTAAGTGTGGTCGTAAACAAGGGCAACATGCCACTTTCCCGCGTCGAAGACGACGTGCTAGAGGAGTTATTAGTTAGAGTCTCAAAGAGAATTGGACAGTATAGCTACAACGATATCAATGAAGAATTGCGCTACCGACAACAGAATCGGCGTGAACAGATTCAAGTCGATTTAGTGGAGCGCCAGACCGAAATCGCCCAACAGCAGGCGAGGGTCGCAGATGCCCAGGAAAGAACTGCCAGATTCCAGAAGTGGACTGCTGTAGCGGTCGCGTTCTTGATCGCCGCGACCATGATCATAGGTGCGTTGGAGCTGTGCGGCGTCGGTGCAGACCGGACCATTCACGTCATCGAGCAACTGCCCCCAAGCTAGCGGAGAGTCCATTCGATGGGAAGCAGGGTACTCGGTTTTCTATGCATGGCGACATTATATTCAAGCATGGCCATAATGTGTCCCGACCTGAGGGTTGAATCAAGACCTGATTGGTGGTCATTAGGCCCATGAGGTTTGCACGTTAACCTAAACGAAGGGTTTCTTGTTGCGTAGCTACTCCCTCTCCGTTGATGAGTAGAGGTGCAGCCCACGGTATTCATGGGCTAGGCCGGGGCTTCCATTTAGAACGCTCCGCCAGGTCGCCGGCGTGAGTCTTTGCCTCAGCTTCGCAATCTACGACGGAGCTAGGTAGGACAATGTCGGCATGGTACGGGTTTGTGCCGTCGGGTAAAGGCGATGCGACTACTTCGAGTCCAGCCTCGGTGACACCCGAGGCCACGATCGTCGCCCAGCCATAGAAGGTTGCGCCTCTTTTCTCGGCTCTGACCTCACCTAGCTGAGCTGCCTTTTCTGGGGGAGCATGAGTGAGCCGATCAACCGAGAGTTCTACGGTTCCCGGTTGAAAGAATACCGACGTTGGGACCCTTCCCTTGGCAGCGCGATCCCTCGCCCGACTGCCGAACACCCCTCTCCCCAAGACCTCACTAGATGCGATGCTCCCAGGTGGGTTGTCATGATCGTGGTTAGGACAGGTCATGCCTTTGGTGATTGTCCAAGGCGTCCAGTGCGCTGCGCACGTATGGGTCAGGAAGGATGTCGGCGTTAGGATAGCGTTGGTAATACCTCCTCCCATCTATCCCGGCAGTGCAGAGGGCGCCGCCGTCGGAGGAACAGTAGAGGACGAACCATCGGCGGGGTGTTCCCCGACCATCAAGCGCGATGTCGCCATCCTGCACCGGGTACACTTCGAACCGTCGGGGGGCTATTTGATATAGGCTACGCAACAGCCGTTCAGCGTTCCTAATCGCGGGGAGCGATGGAATGTCGAAGCCTTCTTCTTGGGCTTCTTCAACAACCTGTTTAAGATCCGCCAAAGCCTCCGCAAGAAGAGGTTCAGGAGCCGCCGAAGCCTCTCCCGAATCTTCTTCGTATCGAGTCTCTGCCACTTTGGGCATTCCTGATTGACCCTCCCTGGCAACCAGTTCAGCGCTAGTCCACGTTCCAGACAGGTGTCGCACAAGGGCGGTCTGGATTGATTCCAAATCTCTGAAGGACAAGCCTTCACCGTAGCTTTGGCGTAGCAGAAACTCTCCCGACATGGATTTGTTTGCAGCAACAGAGATACTTGAATCTGACCCCATTGCCAACTGGAAGCCAACTTGGTCAATATAGCTGGTCTCTTTTAGGAGATACCCTTCTCGCCTGCCAAGGCATTCTGAGTCAAACCAAGCTGAGAATTCGGGAACAATGTGACGACCCGACGCACCCTCTCGGAGTCTCCGAGGGTCGATGGTTCGGCTCGGGTGATTGTGGTCGAGACCGGCGTCGCCAATGGGGTTACTTCCAAGGTTGGCTTCGAAATAGAGGCCCACATCACCATGATCTACTATCAAATCGATGGCGGCATTCTCCCGTTCTCCACGTAAGAAGTCTCCGACATCCTTGACACTAAGGCCGGCCCAAACCTTCCCTACCGAGCTGGTCGAAGCGGACTCTGTGCCACCGCCGTACCACTGAAGGTCGTTGGAGCCTCTCATGAGGCGCAATGTATTTATGGTAGTTTCGGTCGTCATAGTCAATTCCCCAGTTGATCCAGGCGGCCTACAAGTGCGTGGGCTTCGTCCCAAAGTTCTTCCAACGCAATTTGAAGCTGCTGTCCTGAAGGAATACGCTCTTCACGATAGTGCAGGTTCACGGAGAGCACCACCCTAGTATTGGGCGGGTTGGCCGACCGAGGTCTTACGTTCACCGTCCATCTGCGAAGCCCGTCCTCGTCAGTGAAAACAATATTGCCCGTGCCGCCCGCTAGCGTCCATTCTTGTTTACCTAGCTGTGAGGCTCCGAACAGCCGGCTGCCCAAATATCGGTCAGCCGGCTGTCCCGAATCTTGGTCGTAGACGAGCTCGATGTTAAACCCAAATGCGGAGGGTGCGGGTGGCAAGCCGCTGCCTTCAATGGCGGATTGGGCTGTGGTAGTTAATTTAGTGAGTTCGTTCCGATCCGCGGGGAACTCACGTGTAATTGAGGACCGGGAAGGAGAGAGTTCCAACACGATCCTTTCCCTATTCAAGTTGACTCTGCGAGTGGTGGTAGTAACCCCGCTGGGCATCTCGGTAGATAGCCCGAATTCAATTTCCAAGTCAGGGTCGACCTGCCTCCTGAAACCTTCGAATGATTCAAGCTCCGCGAGTAAATCAACGCCGACTAAAACAAGGTTTATGGACAGTACGTTTGGCTCGGTGGTTCCCATGGCTCACCTTCCAGACCTAACGGGCATGCAACTTATATCATAGCTCAAAAGGCATGTCTATTCCGAGTATAGGACGCCTAAAATCTGGGATTTACCGCACATGGTGGCCACAGTTATTTGGCGTAGACCGGAATCACAAGGTCGAACGCAACAAAGGGGTTGGGGCAGCGTTGCGTAGTGTGCCCCTCTCGACCGTCTCGGGAGAGGCGGCCAACGTGACCATCGGGCTAGTTTACCTTGGATGGCAACAAAATGGCCGAGAATGTCTCAGGCGTTAGGGGTCGATTGGTTGGTGTGGGGCAATGCGAGAACAGGCGAACGTAGGCATTGACTCGATTGAGGTCCAAAACATTTCGCTGAATTTTCGGTATCCACCCAGTTGATTAGGGTAGCGATTAAGCCCGAATCCACCGAAGGAGGGCGTCGGGTCAGCGTCCTGAAGTGGCCAAAGGGTGCTCCTCTGAATCTGGGATAATGGTTTTGTAACAGCAAACCGGTCCCGGAAAAGGAGCACCCAATAGATGCTGCCACGCCACCACCCCGACCGCATCCGCATCGCCTTCGACGACCACCGCCTGGTCACCAATGCCGGGCTGGTCCTTCCGGCCACCCTGGCCTTGCACCTGGGCCTGCCCCACCTGGTTGACCGGCGCCTGGACTTGGGCTGCGCCCCAGGCCCTGCCTTTCTGTTGTCAGTCTGGACAGGGCATTATCGACGCCCATCAGGTGCTCTCATCACGCAGATCTCGGGCTGCGAAGCCTTGGTCCTACAGTACGGCGCGGACTGCATCACCAGCGTAGTTGCCGAACTGCGCCAAGAACCGCGGCGTTGAAGTGCGGGCTATAGCTGGGTGGTGTGACACTCGCGACGCGCCAGCGGGGCGTTCGCTCTGCGTTCAGCAGATGGGGTCCGCCGTTTCGTCTGCGCTCTGCGTCTGCTGCCGGAGCATGGGCGGCAACAGGACCTTGACGTCCATCTCGTCGGCCTGGCGCTGTTGTTGCAGATGGATCACCTCGCCGACCACGGCCGCGATGGTGGCCTCACCGGTGGCGGCCCTGTCGTGGGCTCTCCGGATGTCGTCCAGCCTGATGGTGCGCGAGACTTCAAACACGGCGTAGACGTACCGTTTGTCGTCGGCGCGGCGGGCTTGGATGATGATGTCCGCCACCATCATGTGGTCCGCCTGCTGCTCGGTGATGCGGCCGGCTTCCTCGGCCGCGTTGATGGCCTCGAGGAACCCGTGGTCGGTGTCCTGGCCGGCGGCGAGCAGGATGCGCCCCCTCGTGAGGGCGAGTTCATTCATGGCGATGTTCAGGATGTTCAGCCGGGCGCGGTTTTCGAGGTCGCTGCTGGTCAGGGACGCCACGTCGGTTTTCAGGGTTCCTACGTCGGCCTTGAGGGTGCCCACATCCTCTTTGAGGGTGCTGACGTCGGTTTTGAGAACACCCACGTCGGTTTCGATTGACGTGAGGCGGCGGTCGGTGGCGGCGGCAAAATCGTGGAAGCTGGCGCTGAGTTCCGTCACGAGGCCGACCAGCTGGGCGAATTGCTCCGGCAGGGCGATGAGGTCGGGCAGCAGCAGCCGGGTCCGCATGTCTTGCAGGTACTCGGGGTTGCTGTCCAGGAAGTCCAGCAGGTTCTGATATTCGGGCGGGTACATGGTGTGTTGTCCTCTCAACGCTACGTTGTGATTATAGAGCATTGACGGCTGCGTGCGAGGGCTGGAAGGCCTGCTCGGTGTGCCGTGTCCGCGCTTGCAGACGATGGTGTGGGATTAGTTCATCAAGTTGTCCTGGCCTTCCCCTTTGGATGTACGAGGTTTCCACGACTTGCGGTGGTTATCAGCGCAGGATCAGCAACGGACCTGCCCGGGTAGGGCAGGTTTCCGAGAATCTTTGCAGATGCTCAATTCTTTGAGCTAGCGGCGATTTTCAACGGCGCGTGCCCGAACTCGTTCCCGTCCGGGGTTAGGCGGACTCTCTTTGGCTTCTAAACTAAACCCGAATCCACCGAAGGAGAGGGTCGGGTCAGCGTTCTGAAGCGGCAAGAAGGTGCTCCTGTGCATCTGGGATGGCTTCTAAACTAAACCCGAATCCACCGAAGGAGAGGGTCGGGTCAGCGTTCTGAAGCGGCAAGAAGGTGCTCCTGTGCATCTGGGATAATGGTTTGTAACAGCAAACCGACCCCAGAACAAGGAGCACCCAATAGATGCTACCACGCCACCACCCCGACGGCATCCGCATCGCCTTCGACGACCACCGCCTGGTGGCCAATGCCGGGTTGATCCTTCCGGCCACCCTCGCCCTGCGCCTGGGCCTGCCCCAACTCCTCCAGAAGCACCTCGACTTGGGCAATGCCCCGGGCCGGGCCAACACCGGCGACAAGATGATGACGCTGGTGGCCTCCGCTCTGGCTGGCGGCGACTGCATCGACGACGCCGATGCGCTGCGCGCCGGCGGGACCGCCCGCGTTCTCGGTTTCAGGGCTAAAGCTCCCTCCACCCTGGGCACCTTCCTGCGCAGCTTCAGGTGGGGCCATGTCCGCCAACTGGACCGGGTGAGCCGCGAGTTGCTGGCCCGGGCCTGGGCGGTTGGGGCCGGCCCCGGCGACGCACCATTCACCATCGACCTTGATTCGACGATCTGCGAGACCTACGGCCTGGCCAAGGAGGGCGCCCGCCACCACGGCTACACCGGTGCACGGGGCTATCACCCGCTGCTGGCCGTCGCCGCCGGAACCGGCGACGTGCTGATGGCCCGGCTGCGCGAGGGCCGGGCCAACACCGCCCGCGGCGCCGCCCACTTCCTGCGTGAAACGGTGAGCCGGGTTCTCTACGGCGGGGCCAGCGGGCAGCTCACGGTGCGGGCCGACAGCGGCTTCTATACCCACGCCGTGGTCGCCCTCTGCCGCCGGATGAATGTCCGCTTCTCCATCACCATCCGCCAGCACGCCGGCCTGCGGAACCTGATCGAGGCGATACCCGATGAGGACTGGACGCCGATTCCCTACTGGATGGACGGCGCCGCTGCTGTGGCCGAGACCACCTACACCCCCTTCCAGAGTGAGCCGGACGCCACACCGGTGCGGCTCATCGTACGGCGGGTGAAGCCAACGCCCGGTTCCCAACTGGCCCTCTTCGCCACCTACAGCTATCACGGCTTCATCACCGACCGGGACGGGGAGTTGCTCGAATTGGAGGCTGATCATCGCCGCCACGCCGAGATCGAGAACGCCATTCGAGACCTCAAGTACGGCGTCGGGCTGAACCATCTCCCCTCGGGCCGCTTCGCCGCCAACGGCGCCTGGCTGGCGGTACAGGTGATGGCGCACAACCTGGCCCGCTGGACAACCCGCATCGGCCTGGGTGAGCAGATCGTGACCACCAAGACCCTCCGGCGGCGGTTCTTCTCCCTGGCCGGACGGCTCACCCGCTCGGCACGCCTGCTCACCCTGCATCTTCCCAAGCGCTGGCCCTGGGAGGAGAAGTTCAGCCGCGCCCTGGCCCGGCTGCGAGCCATTCCACTCCCAGCCTGACGACCCGTCTGCAACTGACCCAACGTCCACGCAAACTCGCGCCACCCCAGTCCGCGAGTGTCTCTTGCTGCGTCCTCGTCCCCTCCATCTCGCCCTGCGCAACGTCCGCAGACGGTCACGAGGTCTCCCTGCGGCGGCTGAAGACAGACACCGGCCCCATCTGCCCGAAATCGTCCCCGGACCATCCCCCCTTGCCCCTCATCGCCCATTCCGCTGCTGTAACGTCATCGCTTCGGTGGATTCGGGCTTAATCGCCTCGGTGGGGGGGCAGAATAGTTGACCCCCTGCTGGACATGCTTAGAAGATGAAGTGAATGACGATATGTTAAAAAAGTTCGGAATAAGTAGTTACGGGCTTAGTTGACACCTTGACAGCCGGGCTGTGCTTTCTCCGTCCTTTGGACATTTCCCACTCCTCTTTGGCAGCAACCGCTGTCCTCAGCTTAGAGACTATCTCAAAACGTGGCGCGGCACCCAACCCGTCATTGCCGCGAAGGCGGGAATCCAGGTGCTTCGGTCAGCGATGCCGGTATATCAGGAGGGCCGGTTGATTTTGAGATAGTTTCTTAGTACTACAGTTGCAGAAATGTGGTGAGGATTTTCAGGCGGCGTCGGTAATGGCAGCGCCGGGCCGTTGCCTGGTGCCGCCGTCTCCACCGGGACCACCACCGCACTGATTCGTCCGTAGGTTGATGTCTCCATATCAGCCGGTAGAGCAACCGCCGGACCTCGGGCACCGTCAGGGGTATCAGTTTTTCATCCAATCCGGGACAGCCCCCTTTTCTTCTGACC
This sequence comes from Dehalococcoidia bacterium, assembly GCA_965205495.1. Lineage (GTDB taxonomy): Bacteria > Chloroflexota > Dehalococcoidia > Lucifugimonadales > UBA3495 > CATOSK01. The sequence goes on along the minus strand of CBDBHA010000002.1, from coordinate 1,197,494 downwards.
CGTCCTGCGAGATTGACCGATATTTGATTACCGCCAGGTAGGCGTGGGCCAGCATCGCCAGGGTGATATGCCGGTACCAGCCATCCCACCGGCGCACCTCGTACTGGTCCAGCCCCACCTGTCCCTTGGCCTCCTCAAAGCACTCCTCTATGGCCCACCGGGTCCCGGCCACCCTGACGAGTTCCTCCAGTGTCGTTCCAGCCGGTCCGAAGCATACGTAATAGGCCAGTTCCTCGGGCTTGGCCACGCTGCGCCGAGCCAGCAGCCAGTACCCTTTGCCAGGCTCTCTCAGGGTCCGTATCTCCACCAAGGCCCAGTCCTAGACCCGGGGACCCTTGGCGCCGTCTCCCGCGCTGCACCGGATCCAGCCGACTTCTTCAACCTGCGACGCCAGCCGGTCTGCCCTCACCTGGAGGGGGCCTTGGTCCGTCCAAGCCCACAGCTTCTCGTTGCTCTTGATAGCCAGAACGTGCGCAATACCTTCCCGTTCCAGCCACAACCGCAGGTTGCGGTCGTTGCCGTAGACCTCGTCACCGGCAACCCAGCCGAAGGGGACTCCCGATTCCAGCGCCCGCTCCAGCATACGCTGGGCCAGCCTGGGCTTGGTCCGAAAGCCAACATCTTCCGGCACTCCGGCCTCCCGACGCCGTTCCCGGTCCTCCGTCCAGACTTGGGGCAGGTACAGTTCACGGTCCAGCAGGGTTCTCCCCTTGGCCGAGGCGTAGGCCAGGAATACACCGATCTGACAGTTTTCAATCCGGCCCGCCGTACTGACGCTTCACCCCTGCGGACTTGTTCCCCTTCTTGAGAAACCCGGTCTCGTCCACCACCAGTACGCCGTCAGCGTCGCCCAGGTGCTCCACAGCGTAACCCGCCAGATCGTCACGAACCAGGTCGGCGTCCCAGCAGCGGTAGGTGGACAGAAGACGCTGCACCCCGTAGGTAGTGGCGTCGCCCGCCTGTTCCGCCAGTTGCCAGCCGTTCTTGCGTTCCACCGGACTGAGCAGTCCCCGCAGGTAGTCCAGCGCCCGACGGCGCGGCTCCGGTCGCCGGAACCTTCCCCCAATGCACTCATGCACCCGCTCGATGCCCTCGGCCCACCGGGCCACTTCCCCAACCTCATCCCTGCACGCTGCCACCGCCTCACCTCTTCATCAGGTGATGGCCTATTCTACATCGTTAATCTGCAACTGTAGCATTAGGCGGGAATCCAGGTAGCCTTGCCAATAGAAGGTCGGCTTGCACGAGGGATTTCTGGATTCCGGCCCCTGCCTTCGCAGGGGCAAGCTCTCCGCCGGAACGACGGGATAGTCCTTGGCTGACCTTAGCGATTCCCAATGCCATACCCCCGCCAGCGAATCCCGGCACTGGCAGCGTTACTGCGGGTATGGCACAATTCGGACGATGCCGGGGCGATGGCTCCCTTTCCAATTCCAATTGACTACCTGGAGGGTTCGACAGCATGAAGCACGTTGTAGGGTTGGGCGTTTTGTTGCTGCTTCTGGCCGCCGCCGTCTCTTTAGGCGGGCCGCAGCCCAAGACCTTCGCCGAGCCGCCGCCCGTTGAGACAAGTAACCTTGAGGGCGGCGGCGATGGCAAAGAAGGCGCCCAGCCGGACGCCCTTCCCCAGGGTATGCAGGATTCCGGCAGAAGCCTTCCCGAGTCGGTGGCGGGTCTGCTGCTGCCGTCACCGCGGCACCAAGGGGGCGCCACGGCGGAGACGCTGGTCGGAGGGATGCTTGAAATCCGGGGCCCGCAGCAGGTCCTGATTCACCTGGAGACGCCCCCGGTGGCCGACGCTGCCGGCCACTTGCAGGGCCAGGCCCAATTGCGTCGGCTGCGGATAGTAGCCGAACAGGATTCCTTCCTGGTCCGGGCTGCCGACCTGTATCCGGACATGAAGCTGTTGGGACGGGTGCAACTGGTGCTGAATGCGGTGCTGGCCGAGGTGGATGCGGAAGCCCTGCCGGAGCTGCTGGCAGACCCGTCGGTCCGGCGCATTTCACGGGTTGTTGATTACCAGGTAGCCCTTTCGGATACCGTCCCCTACATCGGTGGGGACACCGTCCACGACCTGGGGGTGGACGGCTCCGGCGTCCGGGTGGCGGTGCTGGACACGGGTGTTGACTACACCCATGCCAACCTTGGAGGGCCTGGCTCCGGTGAAGCCTATAGCGCCGCCTATGGGTCGTCGCCCGGCGACCCGCGCAATACGACCACGGACGGATTTTTTCCCACAGCCAAGGTAGTGGGCGGGTACGACTTCCTCGGTGAGTTGTGGCCCTTCGCTCCCCTGGCGCCGGACCCGGACCCTATAGACTTCGATGGCCACGGTACCCATGTCGCCGATATAATCGGCGGGGAAAAGGGGGTGGCTCCCGGGGTGGACCTTTACGCCGTGAAGGTGTGCGCCTCGCTGTCCCCAAGCTGTAGCGGCGTGGCCCTGATACTGGCAATGGAGTTTGCCGTTGACCCCAACGGCGACGGTGACCCGGAAGACCACGTGGACATCGTGAATATGTCCCTGGGATCCAGCTACGGGCAGCCCTTCGACGACGATCTGTCCACCGCCGTAGACAATGCGACCCGGCTTGGCGTTCTCACCGTGGCCGCCGCGGGGAACGGCGGCGACCGGCCCTACATAACCTCCACGCCCGGAGCCGCTGCGTCGGCAATCTCCGTGGCCCAGACCCAGGTCCCTTCCGCCTTTTTGCCCGCGGTGGCGGTGCTGGAGCCCGTTGCATGGTCCGGCAGCTATCCCCTGGCCTACCAGCCCTGGTCGGGACCCCTGGCCGGGGTGATTGAGGGGCCGGTCCAGTACGGCGACGGCTCCGGCGGCAACCTGCGGGGTTGTCGTCCCTTTGCCCCGGGAACGCTGGCGGGCCGGATAGTGGTGGTGGACCGGGGGCGCTGCTTCTTCAGCGACAAAATTCGCCATATCCAGGAGGCTGGGGGAATCCTGGGCTTCATCGCCCGGGTGTCCCCCGGCCCGCCCTTTGAAGGAGGCTTCGGCGGGGGCAGCCCCATCATCATTCCGGCCTACATGATTGGCCGCGCCGACGGGAACATCTTGCGGTCGGGCCGGGCCCGCATCCGCATAGCGCCGGGTCAGGGGTTCTCCCTGGCCGGGTTGATGGTAAGCAGTTCCTCCCGCGGCCCGGAGTACCAGGCCAGCAGCCTCAAGCCGGACATCGGCGCCCCGGGAGCGTCGGTGTCGGCGGAGGCGGGCGCCGGCGTCGGAACAACACCCTTCGGGGGCACCTCCGGGGCGACTCCGGTGGTCAGCGGCGCGGCGGCCCTGCTGATGCAGGAGCAAGGGGCCGGGGCTTGCCAAACGCCGCCGCCCGCAAGGAAGGACGTGGGTTCCGGGCGGCGGCTAGGCGGGGTCTTGGCCTGCGGGCCGCCTAAAGACGTGCCCGCCCTGGAAGAAGACGTCCGGCTTTCTCCCCTGGAGGTCAAGGCCAGGCTGATGAACACCGCCGAAGTGGGCATTCGCAACTCGCTGCGTGGAGACCTGGCCCCGGTCAGCCGCATCGGGGGCGGTGAGGTGAGGGTGGACCGCGCCTTCGTCTCCCCGGTGGCCGCCTGGGACCGGGACTCACCCACCGGGTCCCTCAGCTTCGGCTTTGTGGATGTGGCAGAGCGAAACGTCACCCTCACCCGGCGGGTGCTGCTGCGTAACTACTCTTCCGAGGAGCTGACCCTGAGCCTGCGTTGGGGCCACCGGTTTGCCGACGATGCCGCCACCGGCGCCGTCTCCCTTTCCGTTCCCGATACCATCCCCGTGGGACCGGGGGCGGACACTACCTTTGTTGCGACCCTGGTAATTGACGGCTCCAGGCTGCGGGAAAACTACATGAACTCCGGGCCCCAGGGCGGTAGCGCGGCTGCTCTGAGCATCAACGAGTATGACGGCTACCTGGTCCTGGACTACGGAGGGCAAGCCATCCGTATGCCCTGGCACGTGCTCCCCCGGAAGGCGGCCCGGTTGGTCCCCAGCGGCGGGGGAAATCCGGGCGGAGGTGGATACCAGTCCCTGGGACTGGCCAACACGGTGGAGTTGACGAATCATGGGGTGGGAGCGGCCCAGAACCAGGCCTACTCCCTGCTGGCCCTCAGTCCGCCGCTGCCCCGGGGCGGCCGGGGGGAGCAGTCTCCAGTCCCGGACATACGCGCCGTCGGCGTCCAGAACTTCGAGGCCCCCGCCGGAGTATGTGCGGTCGGGCCCTCCTACGTCCTGTCCTTCGCCGTCAACGCCTGGGAGCGGCAGACCCACGCCAATTGGCCTGCCATGTACTTCTTCCAACTGGATACTGACCGGGATGGCACGGTGGACTTCCTGGTGTTCAACGCCGACATCGGGTTCGGTGGAGGCGGGTTTGAGGCCCGCAATGTGACCTGGGCAATGGAACTATCCAGCGGCGATATGTCGGCCTATTTCTTCACCGAACACGCCACCAACACCGCCAACACCGTCCTCCACGTCTGCGCCGAGCAGATTGGCAGCCCACCCCGGTTGGGCCAGATTTCCGTCACCGTGTACGCGGTGGACAGCTACTTCGGCGGCCCCGGCGATGAGGTCACCGGGCTGTCCTTCGCCCCCTTCGGAGAACGCTACTTCTCCACGGCTCTGCCCGACGTGGCGGCGGAGGAACGGGCGGCCATGTCCCTGGTGGGATTTGACACCGTGGCCGATAACTCCCAGGACCTAGGCCTGCTGCTCTTCACCAACGGCGACCGGGGGCAATCCAGCCGGGGTGGGGCCACCGCCGGCACCGAGGCGCTGGTGTTGATTCCTCCTGGGCAAGGCCAACCCCTGCGGCCACCGGTGCCCGCCCGGGCCGGGGATGGCGTCCCGCCGCCGTGGTTGCCGGCCTCACCGGAGTAGAGGCAGGTTTCAAACCTGCCCCTACTATTACAACGACGGTTGGGATGATAGGATGACGGGGTAGTTGGGGAACGCTTGGGCAGGTGAGGCAGGGAAGAGGATGCTGCGGTTTTCGAGCAGGTGTACGGGGCCTTTGGGGATTTTCACGCTTACTTCGCTCCGCTGTTCGGCCGCAGGGAGGCGCGGGACCACAGCGGCCATTATCTCCGGGCCCTGCTGGTACAGTCCGGGGAGCGGCGCAACGCCGAGAATCTGTCGGAGACGGTTCCGGCGTCAGCCAGGGTGATGCAGCGGTTTCTCACCGAATCACCCAGGGATGATGACACAGTCATAGGACGCCTTCAAGAGTACCTGGGACCCCTGCTTGGACATCCGGATGCGGTGTGGGTGCTGGACGGCAGCGACTTCCCCAAGCAGGGCAGGAAGTCGGCGGGAGTGGCCCGGCAGTACTGCGGGAGATTGGGCAAGGTGGCCAACTGCCAGGCGGGGATGTTCCTGGCTTACGTCAGCCCGCTGGGGCGGGCCCTGGTGGACAAACGGCTGTATCTGCCGGAGAGCTGGACCTTGGACAAAGGCCGGTGCGCAGCGGCAGGGGTGCCGGAGGAGAGACGGAGCTAACGGTCGAAGACCGGGTTGGCCTTGGAGCTGCTGGAGCGGGCCTTGGAGCGCGGCCACCTCAGGGCCAAGTGGGTTGCTGGGGACGACGCCTTCGGGATGTCGCCGTCCTTCCGGGAAGGGTTGGCGGCGCTGGGGATGCAGTACGTGCTGGACGTCCCCGGCGGCAGCACGGTGTGGCCGCTGGAGCCGACTTGGACCAGTCCGGAGTGTCGGGGATTCGGGCGTCCCCGCAAACCCAGGTTGCGAGACGGTCAGCGCCGGACCATAGAGCAGCGCAGCGATGAATTGCCGGGGGATGCCTGGCGGGAGATAACGGTGGCCGAGGGAAGCCAGGGTCCCCGCAGCTACCGGTTCAGAGCCCAGCGGGTGCGGCCAACCAGCAAGCGGAAGCCCGGCGAAATCCACTGGGCCATCGATCGCCGGAACCTGGACGGCAGCGAGCCCCGCTACTATCTGTCCAACGCTCCCGAGGACACTCCCCTGGAGACTCTGGCCTACGTGAGCGGTTCCAGGTGGCGCATTGAAACGGAGTTCGAGACGGAGAAGAGCGACCTGGGACTGGACGAGTACGAGACCCGGACCTGGGCTGGGTGGCATCATCACGTGGCCCTATGCCTGCTGGGCGGAGCGTTTCTCCTGAGCCTGCAACAGGCTTGGGGGGAAAAAGATGCCCCGGATCACCCGGCCCCAAGTCTACCGGGTGGTGCGGGAAATGCTGCCCCGGGAACGGTTCGGGCCGGCTGAACTGCTGCGGTGGCTGGAGGAGACGCAAGAATGCAACGAGCGGGCCAGACGCTCCCATGCCAAGCGTCGAGCCGCCCTTCGTGCCTCCCCACACGTCCCTCTTTGAACCGTCGTTGTAATACTAAACTAAAGCCAAGGTGGGATGTGCATTTGTGGGACGATGAAGATTGGCTTATGTGACCCACTGAATCTCCTCCACCTGTATTGGAGGACTACCCTAGCCCACTGCTTGAGATCTTCCCCAATGCGCATTTCACCTTGGTATCAGTTTAGGACACTCGCGGCAACCTGCCCCGGCGCGAAGGATACCGGTTGCCGGGTGTGCCAGCCCAAACCAGAAATTGCTGGCGTCGAGTTGCGGATCGGACAGCAGGTGCGAAACCGTGTTTACTGGAATGAACACCAGGTTCCGCCGCTGCTCCTCGTGGAACAACTCCTCGCTGGTGAAACGGGTCGTGAAGTCAACCACCAGCGCGGCGATGATGCCGTCGAAGGGTGCCCGGCCCTGGTTGGCCCCGCGATAATCGTCGTTCAGGACTTCGTCGTTTCCCGTAACCTGGAAGATCCATTCCGCCAGCGCATCCCACTCTCGGGTGGTGATAATTCCGGCGGAAATCCAGCCGTTGGCGGTGGGATAGGCCCCCAGCGGTATGACCAGCGTGGAAGTCGCCCCGACCCTTGTCACATTCTGACCCAGCTGCATCCAGGCCAGGGCCGGGTGAGCGTCGGTGTAGTGGTTGATCAGCGCCTCTTGAAGCGAAATGTGGATGTACTGCCCCTGGCCGCCGCCCAGGTCCCGATGGTAGAGCGCTGCCAGGATCGCCGCCTCGGCGTACTGCGCGCCTGGGAAGTGGGACTGGTCGTTCCCCTGGCGCATTGGGGGCCCGTCCGGTTCGCCGGTTATCTGCATGAACCCGCTGGCTGCCAGCGCTACCAGATCCGATGACTGGTGATCCTTCTCCGGCCCGGTCTGTCCAAAAGGGGTAACTGACGCCATCAACAAGCCGGGGTTAATCTCCCGCAGCGCTTCATATCCCAGGCCCAGAGAGTCTATGTATCCTACTGGAAAACTCTCCAGCACCACGTCGGCTCCCTCCGCAAGCCGCCGGAACATTTCCCGTCCTCGTTAGCTCGAGAGGTTCAGTGTGACGGAACGCTTGGTGGTGTTGTAGAAGAGGAAATACGGGCTGCGATCAAGACCTGGTTTGTCATCGGCAAAAAGCCCTCGAAAGCGCGGCGGATCGCCGCCCGCCGGTTCCACCCGGACAACGTCGGCCCCGTAGTCCGCCAGCAGCTTCCCGCAGAAAGCCGCCTCCGGACCGCTCAGATCCAGCACCCGGTACGGCGGCAGCGACCGTCCATCTTGAGGCATTTGTATGGGCATGGCGTGTCGGGATTGTAGGTACTCCCTGGTGTAGCGTTAAAGGAAACCAAACGTCGGCAAGAGTAGCCTCAAACCGTCGGCACATCTGCCATCCCGTGCTAGAATGGCCTTGCCAACACCGCTTGTGGGAAATGTTGCGTGTCTCCTCAGAGCGTCTCGTTCCCGCAACCCATCCATCAAACGGAAACGGGTTGGGGGAATCGGTAATGACGTCAATAACTCCGCGACAACTCCGGCTCCCACTCACGACTGGAACATCAACATCCCAAGGAGGCAAACATGGCTGCAGCCAACGGCCCAACCTCCCAACTTTGCCGGTGGGCAGACGCAACCGGATACCAGGACATCCCCGAAGAAGTCCGCCAGGAGTCGATAACCCTCCTCTACGACCAGTTGGGAGGGATGATTGCCAGCTCAACCCTGCCCTCCTGCCGCCCCGTCGCGGACCTGGTGGCCCGCCTGGGCGGCTCTGGACAATGCAGCATAGTCGGTCTGCCCCTGCGGACGTCGGTCACTAACGCCGCGCTGGCCAATGGCACCATCGCCCACGGAGATGAGGTGGACTCCACTGGACAGCAGGGCACCGGCCATTACGCCGCCACCACCGTGCCCGCCGCGGTGGCGGTGGCCCAGCACGTCGCCGCCACTGGCAAGGACTTCATGCGCGCCCTGACATTGGGCTCCGAGGTTGCCGCCCGCTTTCAGAGCGTCCTCGGCCACTACGGCACCCGCCCCGAGTTCGTCGGCAGTATCGGCGGGACCATGGGCGCGGCGGTCAGCGCCGGATTGCTTTTGGGCCTAAACCAAGACCAGATGGAAAACGCCCTCGGCCTCGCCGCGTCTGGAGCCTGCGGTCTCTCGAGCCACCACCAGGACGATACCCACCAGATCAAGTCCCTCAACCACGGCCGCGCCGCGGAGGCCGCCGTGGTCTCGGCCCTCCTGGCCCAGGACGGTTTCCACGGGCCGCGGGAGGTGATGACCACCGAGCACGGGTTCTTCGATGCCTTCCTAGGACTGCCCGGTGCCGGTCACGACGTGATGACCGGCTTGGGGGACGGGTACCTGATGCGCGAGGTCGCCTACAAGCGCTACCCCGTGGGTGGCCCGGACCAGACGCCCCTGTACGCCTTCCTGCAACTCATGAAAAGCAATGAGTTCACCGCCGACGATATCGAACAGATCGAAGTCTCCGTTTCCGAGTCGGCCTTCCACACGGTCAAGACCAACCACCACCCCTCGGTCCACATGGAAACTGTGCTGACCCTGGCCGCCGTCTACGGCGACATCACCTTCAGCCACATCCATGACCCCTCCTACCTGGAGGATCCCCGCTGCCGCGCCTTCCAGGAAAGGGCTCGCATCCTCATCATTCCTCGTGCCGGCAGGGCATCCCAGGGAGCCCGGCTGGAAATGGGCCTGACGGTCCGCACCCGTGGGGGAGAGGCCGTAACCCAGGACCTGCGTTATCCCCTGATGACCGAAGAAGAAATCAAGCAGAAGTTCCGCTCTCTCGTGGGCCTCAGAGTGAGCGCCGACCGCGCCCTGGAACTGGAGCGGAATCTGCTGGCCGTGGAACAGGAAGACAACGTCGCATCCCTGTTTCAGCAGTTGGAGATCGACCCCGCCTGATTCCTCCGGGTCGTTCTGGTGTCTCCATTCTGCACCGCCCCCGGATGGACAGAAGTACGGGAGGATGACCGTCGCCGCTGGGCTGGACGTGCAAGCGGGTCTCGCTGCCCAACGGACACCGGCGCCTCCAAGAAGGGAGGAACCCCTCGGACTCAACGAAACTGCAAATGTGCTGGATGAGAGGCCGCATGATGGCTACTGCGAGAGTGAATGGATCGGAGATCCACTATGAAGAGTCCGGCAGCGGCCCGCCCATCATGCTTTCCGCGGGCGAGCTTCAAGGGGTTGCCAAGGCCCTTACCCAGGAGCACCGCGTGGTGGTGTACGACCGCCGCTTTTGAGGCAGGTCCCGCAGCCCGCTGGTGGTCCAGTTTACAACCGCCGAATGTCAGCCATTACCCGCCCGCACGGGACACTTTAGCGCCGCCTTTTACAGTGGCGCAGAATCGCCACCAGGTACGACAGGAAGAGCTTGTACTTTCTGGCGGCCCTGCACCTGGTTGCCTCTGTCATCTGGGGTTAGCAATTGTCGATTAGCCCTAGTAGTCAGTCAACCCTGAAATAGAAGGTCTTCCAGCAGTAAAACCGTGTCCTACGCCTAATGAGGATTTCTTCCCGGCCAGTGTAAAACTGTTAAAATTCGGTTGACTGACTACTAAACCAAAGCCAAGGTGAAATGCGCAGAGAGATGGCGTAAATTGGCGGTGTAACCAGAATAGCTTTCAGTGTTGTCAGGGAGAGGTTGGTGATGGGAGGGAGGGACATGGACGGGTATCTGGAACAGTGGCAGATTAATGCCAAGGACTTGCGCCGCCGGATGATCCTGTCGCCGACGCCCCGGGAGCGGGAAAGGTGGTATGCCATGCTGCTGCTGGCCCAGGGGTGGACGGCATCAGCTACTGCGGAGGCGCTGGAACGGGACCCGCATACCATAGGTCGATGGGTTGCCGCCTTTGGACAGGGAGGCCCCAGGGCATTGATATTCGAGCAGAGTGGGGGTTCCCCCCCGCCCTTGGCGAGACGCAGCAGGGGGAGTTGAAGGCGGCGGTGCAGGAATTGCCGGAGCAGGCTGGCATTGAGTTGGCCAACTGGACCCTTCGGCAGGCTCAGGAGGAGGGTGGTGCACCGGTTTGTCTCGGAGCGGTTTGGCATCAGCCTGAGCCGCAGCAGTTGCATGAACTATCTGCACCGCTTGGGATTTTCCTTCAAACGTCCCAAGAAGCGTCTGGTCAAGGTTGATGAGACCAAGCGTGAGGCCTTTGTGGCGGAGTACGCTGCCCTGTGGGATGGGGCCCAACGGACCGGAGCACGGACCGGAGCCAGGATATTCTTCGCTGATGAGGCCCACTTCCGGGCGGACGCCGAACTGCGGAGCAAGTGGGTGCTGAGGGGTAAGCCAGCGTTAGTTGAGTCCACCAGTCCGCGGTATGGGGAGAAGGCCAGCTACTACTCTGCGGTGTGCCTGGAGAGCGGGGAGGTGGAGTGGATGGAACTGGAGGGTAACAGCAACTCAGGGACATCGACAGCCTTTCTGGAACAACTGAGGGGAGAAGCACCCTGGGCCATTGAACGTGATCTGGGACAACGCGCCAGCGCACCGAGGCGAGGCGCTGAGGGAGTACCTGCGGACGCCGGGACTGGGGCTGCGGCTGGTGAATCTGCCAGGGTACAGTCCGGACTTCAACGGGGATGAGGCCATCTGGGGATGGGCGAGAGAGGAGGCGACAGGGAACCTTTGCCTGGGAAGCAGGGAGGCGGTGCAAGAGAGGGTCGGCAACTTCCTCGCCGGACTGGCCGTACGGAAAGACGAGGTGAGACGGCGCTGCCGGACCGTCCTGCAATCAAGGGCAGAAGCACTCCTAAGAAACTCACAGCCCGGTTCCCACCACCCAACAAATGCACATCTCACCTTGACTTCAGTTTAGTAGTCAGTCAATCTTGGAATCAAAGAGATAGAGACGGTGAAGTTTGGAACGGGCGTCTTGGGTGTTGAACTGCCAGTTAATGGTGGTCTGGGCGGCGTTGCGCTCCGTCACCAGGGCCTGGACTTCCCGCTGCAGCGTCTCCTCATCGGCCAGGCGCCTCTTGAGGCAGCAGCGGGACAGCACGCTGAACTCGATCTCCGCCATGTTCAGCCAACTGCCATGCTTGGGGGTGTAGTGGAACTCCAGCCGTCTCGCAATCCGCCGGGCTTCGGCCGCCGGGAACGTCTCGTACAGGGACGCCGTGCGATGGGTGTTGAGATTGTCCAGGACCACCCGTACCACCGGGACCTCCGGATAGGCTTCATCCACCAGCCAGCGCATCTGATGGGCGAAGTCCTGCATCGTGCGCCGCTGGGTCACCGCCACCTGCCGCCAACCCGCCAACGGCTCACAGGCCATAAACAGGTTGCGCGTGCCCTCCCGCCGGTACTCGTAGTCCTGCCGCAGGGGGATCCCAGGCCGAGCCGGGGTGCCAGGCCGAGCCGGGAGCGCCGGCCGCGTCTCCGCCAACAATTGGGAGGAGGTCTCGTCGAAGCAGACCACCGGCCTCTGGGAGTCATAGGGTTCGGCGTACAGGTCCAGCACGTCCTCCATGTGGGCCACGAACTCGGCGCTCACCTTGGGAATGCACCACTCCCGCTTCTGCCAGGGCTTGAGGATGTTTTTTTCAAGTGCAGCCGCACTGTCTCATGGGACAGCGATGGCGCCAGCCCCAATTCCACCACCTTGCCGGCCAGCAGCCGCAGGGTCCAGTGGCCGTGGCCTTCCGGCGCCGGGCTGCAGGCCAGAGCGATCAGGTGGGCCTCCCCCCGGTCGTCCAGCTTCCGGTGCCGGTGGTCCTGGGGCCGGTCCTTGAGCGCCCCGTCCACGCCATCCTCGGCGAAGCGCCGCTTGATCCGGTACACCGTGCCGTCAACCACGTCCAGGGCTTGGGCCACCTGGGCTGCAGGCCAACCCTGGTCGGTCTTGAGCAGGATGCGGGCCCGCGTAACCACCCGGGCAGTGCTCTTGCCAGCCCGAACCAGATGCTCCAATTGGTCCCGCTGCTCCGCACTCAGCCGGACTCCATACTTTTCCCTGACCATACCGCCACCTCCCAGCAACACTATCCACAGTCAGGGTAGCTGCTTCAGTCAGTCTTTCACATTACCATCTAAATCCAGTTTGACTGACTACTAAACTAAAGCCAAGGTGAAATGCGCAGATGGTGGGGGGCAAACGACGGAGCCGGTTCATTCTCCAAGTACGGATGAGAGGGATTCACCGGCGCAACCCAGCTGATCATCATCGCCACTTAAATGTACATCCCACCTTGGCTTTAGTTTAGTAGTCAGTCAACCGTAAAATCGGAAGGGTAAAGGCGGTGAAGTTTGGTTCGGGCGTCCCGGGTATTGAACCGCCAGTTGATGGTGGCTTTGGCGGCGTTGCGCTCCGTGACCAGAGCATCGACTTCCCGCCGGAGGGCCTCCTCGCCGGAGAGCCGCTGCTTCAGGCAGGAGCGGGACAGGACGCTGAACTCGATCTCCGCCATATTCAACCAACTCCCGTGCTTGGGGGTGTAATGAAACTCCAGCCGCCTGGCTATCCGCCGGGCTTCCTCAGCCGGGAAAGTCTCGTACAGCGATGCCCGGCGATGGGTGTTCAGATTGTCCAAGGCAACCCTGACCACCTCGGCTTCCGGGTAGGCTTCATCTGCCAGCCAGCGCATCCGGCGGGCGAAGTCCTGCATCGTGCGCCGCTCCGTGATCGCCACCTCTCGCCAACCCGCCAAGGGCTCGCAGGCCAGGAACAGGTTGCGGGTACCCTCCCGCCGGTATTCGTAGTCCTGCCGCAGCGGAAGTCCCGGCCGGGGCGGCAGAGCATGCTGGGTCTCCGCCAACAACTGGGTGGATGTCTCGTCAAAGCAGACCACCGGCCGGTGGGGGTCATAGGGTTCGGCGTAAAGCTCCAGCACATCCTCCATGTCTGCCACAAACTCCCCGCCTACTTTCGGAATGCACCACTGCTGCTGCCGCCAGGGCTTGAGGGCGTTTTTTTCAGCCGCCGGCGTACCGTCTCGTGGGACAAGGACTCCACCAATCCCAACTCGACCACCTTCCCGGCCAGCAGACGCAGTGTCCAGTGGTCATGCCCTTCCGGCGGCGGGCTGCAGGCCAGAGCGATAAGATGGGCTTCCACCCTATCGTCCAGCTTCCGGTGCCGGTGGGCCTGGTTGTGGTGCCGCAGCGCCTCTTCCAATCCGTCCTCGGCGTACCTCCGTTTGGCCCGAAACACGGTCCGCTCCGATACGTCCAATGCCACGGCCACCTGGGGCCCACTCCAGCCCTCATCTATCTTGAGCAGGATCCGGGCCCGAGTAATCGCCTGGGCAGAACTCCTGCCACTTCTAATCACCCGGCGCAGCTTCCCCTTATCCTGGGCGGCCAGCCGGACCCCATACTTCTCTTGCACCACGATTGTCCCACCTCCCACAACACTGCTTCCCTCCCCACCTTACCAGCCCTACTTTAGAGTTCCCTTTCACTGACGATACCAACTTGCCTTAATACTAGGGAACCATACATGGGGACTGGAGCACCAGGTTTACGCGCTGGCCCTGATACTAAACGATGAGGTCTATCTGTCAGGTTTTTGAGGATTGTCAATAGCTCCGAGATATTGGGCCTCTAGAGCGGCGTGATAGTGCACCACTGACGTGATGACTAACGTCAGTTAATCAGCCAAACTGGTGACGTTACGGGAGCGGGTAGAGACAGCGTTGACGGTGCGCCCTATTCTTCCTTGCGATCGTCTGGAGCCTTCGAGGCGGCGGTTTCCCGGCTGTGCTTGAGGTGGTAGCTGTCGCCGTTCATCTCCAGGATGTGGACGTGGTGGGCCAGGTGGTCGAGCAGAGCTCCGGTGAGCCTAGCCGACCCGAAGAAAGAGGGCCAGTCCGTCGATGATCAACAGGCCGAGGCGGGACAGATTCCACTGGAGGTGGAACAGCCGTCTTTCGCCCCGAGTTTCCAACAGTCCGCTTCGCATCGTTTTCACCGGCGGGGCGACCCTGCGCGGTTCCCCCAGCCTGGGAGGCTGCCGGGCTTACTGCTGGAGTATGACAACCTGGAGGGTGGCCGGCGGCAAGTCGCCCAGAGCATCCTTGTCGATGTAGAAGCTCTTGAAAACGTCGCCGTCCTTGGTAGCGTACACGACCTTGTTCTTTGTGTTTTTGGTTTTGTGCAGCGTCAGAGTCAACTTTCCCATCACTTTCATCTCCTGGTCGGTATTCGGCGCAGGCAAAATGTGCCAAGTCTTACCTGAATTGTTACCTAACAACCGGTTCGTGCCAGGCGCTCCCACAAGAAACGCAGGGCCGCCGACCGGGCCATCAACGGTTCCTGATCCGGCATCGCACTCAGCTCCTCGGTGAAAGTGGGGTCCCCTTCCCCAGCATTGGAGCATACTACCCCGCGGCCCACGACCGACAACTGTCAGTGAATCCGGAATGCGGCTGGGGCGAGAAGGCGGAGTGTTATGATTCACCTTGCGGCCGACTAGCTGGGGCGCGGACGGCTCCCCTGGGACGGCGAATCAACCACGGAGTTTAACAAGCCCGAAGCCGGGGAACTGTTGGGGAGAATACATGCGCAACATCACAGTCCTATCGGGCAGCCACGGTGTCAGCGCCTCCGTCAGGGAGACGGAGGACCCGCGAGCATGGGAACTGGAATGGAAGGGCACTCCGGATCCGCCCCAGGCGCTCCGCATGCTCAGAAATGCCGAGACCGCCGTCCTCAAAAACGGTGGAGAACTGCTCATCCTCGCCTGCCCCGGGGACCAGGAAGCCATGCGCGAGACGCTGGACGGATGCGGGGCGTCAACGGCCTCCCAGACCGGCGACCGCTACCGGTGGAAGCTGATGGCTCCGGGGGAGGACGGGTATGTCACGACGATGACGATTTCCGAACTCCGCTCCACCGCATTACCTGTCCCACCTGCGTAGAGCGGATCGCGATGAGCCGGACCAAAAAACGCCAACGGGCCCTTGACAAGAGCAACGGCCCCAAGGAAATAGCCAGGCACGCCCGGCTGGTCGCCGAAGCCTACGCCCGTCTGGCAGATATAGAAGAAAACCTCAGGGTGTGAACCGCGTGAACCGTTCCTGGCAGGGCAGCAACCTGTCGCGCACGGGAAGCCCGGGCCCATCGGGCCGAAGAGGCGGCGTGACACTCTTCATCATTCCGGATCCGCAGAAGAGCGCCACCGTCACTGAGCCCGACATGCCCCAACACCCGAGCCGGCAGGGCTGGGTGAATCGAACTACGCACTCCGCCGTGACTTCCGGCTTTTTCGACAAGCCCTTAAGCCCGTTATTAACCCGGTTGCTCAGCGGAAGCCAGGTCACGAGATCAGGTTGACCAACGAATCCCTGACCGTGACGGGACCTGCCAAGCGAGCAACCGAGCGAATTTCGGCAGATGTTATCGCCGGAGCCAGCATCGGTGCAGGCCCGCTGCACAAGGGAACAAGGACAGGTGGTAAGAGAAGACACCGGAGCCACGAGATGTATTGGAAGGACTGCGGCGCTGTCGAAAGCCGCAGCGACAAGCTCAGCGGCGCATGGGTCTTCTGCGGGACGAGGGTCCCGGTGGAAGCCCTCTTCGAGAACCTGCTGGTAGGGACCACCTCCCGGGAGTTCACCGAGCTGTTCCCCGGAGTGGAGGTGGGCCAAGTTGACCAGGTCATCGGTCACCGGGTCAGGACACTGAGGGAGGTGGGTCCCGATGAGTATCCGGTTTGACCTGGGGACACCCGCGGCCCTGAGGCTATACCTGGAGGGACACCAGTTGGACCTGCCCGCCGAGGAGGATGTTCTGACCTGGCCAAGGGAAATCGTTCGGTGTAATTTCATCGGAGGCAGAATGAGCACGCAGGACATCCGGTATGCCCTGGAATCCACGGCCTTCCACGGAATGGAGGAGGCCCAGGAGCTGGCCGATATCCTGGAGGAGAACCTGCATGACCGCAACATGGGCGCGGCCAACGTGCGCCCCGAACTCGTGGAAATATTCTCCGAGCTGGTCAACAACGCGGCCGAGCACGGCATGACAGAGACGGGCGCCAATGTCCACGTCCGCTTCATGCCCCACCGCAGGGGCCACGCCTTCGACGCCGTTGTGGCGGACCAGGGTCCGGGCATCCGGGCCACCCTGGCGGGCAACCCTGCGCTGCCAAGACCGGAAACGGACGCGGAGGCCATTGGGCTCGCCATCCAGGAGCTGGTATCGGGCACTGGCGTTCCGACCCGGGGAATTGGCCTCTGGATAACCCTCACGCAGATGCGGAAGCCGGGCCGGAAGCTCGTGATCCACTCGGGCAACGGACTGCTGGTGATGTACGGCGACGCCGAGCCGGAGCTGCTGGAAACCGAACACCGGCAGGGCACGATGGTCAGGATGACCATACTGGCCTGAGCTGTCGTTAATGTGATTAAACTGAGCCAAAATTACGGATTGGAGTTGAGCCACCCAGAGAGTGAGGCATCATAGCCGAAGAATCGGTGGAGGTGCCCGGAAGAATTGCTGAGAGGTGGCCAAGTGAAAGAGGTTTACGAATTAAAGAGCCGAGGTTACTCGGCAAGAGAGATTGCCCGTACCCTGGATCTGGCTCGCAATACGGTTCTGCGGTACCTGAATGACCCGGAGGCGATAGTGCCCAAGGCCCGGTCTCCACGAGGTTCCAAGCTGGACCCCTATGCCGATTATATAGATTGTCGGATGAGCGAAGGACTGGAGAACTGTGTGGTGCTGTGGCGCGAGTTGCAGGGCCTGGGGTATCAGGGAGGCTACTCCCTGATAAACACCTATGTTTTCCCACACCGCCGGCGGCGTCAAGTTCAGGCGACGGTGAGGTTCAAGACGGATCCTGGGGCGCAGGCCCAGGTGGATTGGGGCAGCTTCAGCTACACCAGCGAGGACGGCCGCCAGCACCGGGTCTGGGCCTTCGTGATGGTGCTCAACTGGTCTCGGGCCATAGATGTGGAGTTCGTCCGGCGGGCGAACACGGCCAGCTTCATTCAGTGTCATGTCGACGCCTTCGACTATCTGGGCGGGATGCCTAGGCGATGCCTGTTTGACAACGCCAAGGTGGTGACCCTGGGCCGGGATGAGGGAGGCGGGATTCAGTGGAACCGGCGGATGTTGGACTTTGCCCTGCGGCTGGGCTTTGAGCTGAAGCTGTGCCAGCCGTACCGAGCCCAGACCAAGGGCAAGGTGGAGAGCGGGGTGAAGTACGTTCGAGGCAACTTGTGGCCCAGCATCCGCTTCACCGACGACGCCGATCTAAACCGGCAGGCGCTTCAGTGGTGCGACACGGTGGCCAACCGGCGGTCCCACGGGACAACCCACCGCCGGCCGGCGGAGATGCTGGCGAGGAAGAACCTCACCCGGGGAAGCTTCCGGAGCGGACCAAGCTGGCTCCCTTCCTCAGGGAGGACCGGACGGTGGCACGGGACGCCTAAGTGAGTCGGGAGGGCTCCCGCTAAGGCGTTCACTGGAAGTGGGTGGGCGCCACGGTGCAGGTGCTCCGACTGCGATATGGCCTCCATGGTGATGGCCAGGCTGGCCCAAGTGATCTGGAACGTCCCGGAGGCAAAGCCTCCGCCCCGTCCGGGCATTTCGGTGCCGGCGGAGCCCTGGGCTTCTAATCTGCCTGCAGGACCGGAACTAGGGAGAGCCGGCATGAATACCACCGGTCAAAGCCGGCATCAAGCCCTCCTATCCAGGCCCGCCGGACACCGCGCCAGGGGGCGTGCGAAAGGGCCCTGCCGGAGACCCATTGAGACAGGAAAAGGGCCCCGAACGGCCCCGTAACCAGATCGACATCGGCTAAGCCTGAATCGTGGTCGATTTCCTTGACAACCACCCCCCACGCCCCCCGCGGAGAAGCGCTGCCGGAAAAGCGGTACACACCGCCAAGCAGAGGTTCCGATTGCAAAAACGGTCCGCGGAACAAATTTCCTAAAAGTGCATCCATCCTGCGGGGAAGGTACCCCAAACCCCGTTTGGGCAGCCCCACCGTAACGGAACCGACATCAGTCGTGCTCGGAAGACCCCCCCTTTGGCCAGCCCCCTGGGGACAGGACTCGCGCGCCTGGTCGCGGCCCAAATCAAGATTATTGAGACTGGCCCGGGCGGCTGCCGAGGGCTGCTCCACGGCTTGGATCACCGCGTGGATCACGAGGCGGTCACTCCTTGATGCACGGCTGCTTCACTTGGAGTCGAAGAGGTGATGCAGACATGGAATAGAAGACCGACCGTGGCCCTCCGCGGTGGCGTGGGTCGCCCCTGGGCTAAACCATCCCGCGCTTGGAGGCGGGGATGGAATTTCTGCATGCTACCCGGGTGCTGGCGGAGTTCCTTCGGGTCGAGCCGATCAATACCATGGAAGTCTGGGTCTACACCTACAAAAAGCCGGCAGAGAACCCGGCCTTTGTCCGATGTGGATGCCCCAACCAGCGGCGGGATGTTCAAAAGCTTCGACGGTGCCCAGTCCAACCTGGGCGACCCTCCTCCTCCGGTCCAGCGCCGGTGGGGATCCAGCCCCTGGGCTGCCCCCGCTGGCCCACGGCGGTGCCGCGGGTTCTCGCCGTTGTCCCTGCTCCGGCCCGCCATGATCCCGAAGACCCGAGGCAGATCGACGTCGCTGGAGTCGAGCTCGTGGGCGTGCCCCATCAGGAAGCCCCCCAGGGCCCGCTCCGGTATGTGGTAGCACTCGCCCATGGGACGCCCGGGAAGGCGCCCGTAGGGATTGGTGGCCCGCAGCTCACCGCCGCTAAAGATAAGCCCAACCCCGCCGGCGGTCCGACCAGGTTCTCCCGCGCTCACCCCATGTTCATCCTCCTGCAGGTGCGGATGGTACGCACCGGGTTGACCTCCATTCTCTCCCACGGAGCCTGGGGCGCGGTTTGGCGCATCCCACGAGGGACCGGCCGGCGGGTTCCAGCAGCGGATGAACCCCCTCCATCAGGTGTCAGTTACCGGACGTCCCCCCGGCGGCTTGTTCGCCCCGCCTGCCGCCTTGGGTGAGGGAAACCATCCGAAAGGAGAACACATGCAGATAAACCCCAAATTCCCACCGTCCCGCTTGACCGAGCCCACGCGCCGGGCCGAGCGGGACATCTACCAGGCCGTGGAGGCCAGCCCCATCCCCGGACGGGCCCTCTACGAGGTCAAGGTCACCAGGCACGCAGCCCAGGTCGACCTGGTCCTGTGGGCCGAAGCCGTCGCCACGTTCGGAGTCGGTCTCAAGGGAGGGCCGTACGAAATCCACGACGGCGAGCTCTGCCTGGTCAACAGCAATGGCAGGACTCCCAAGCCCGGCCTGCTGGCCAAGGTCTGGGACTCCAGCATGGAGATCTCGCGGTTCATAGAGCGCAAGATCGGGCGGGGGATGTACATCATCCCAGTCCTGGGCCTGACCGATATGGAGCGGGACGAGGCCATCCTGGACATGGCGGCCAGGAGGCAGGTCGAGGTCGTTTTCGGTAAGGAAGACTGGGTGGGGAGGCTGGTCGGCCTGGCCAGCTGCCACCCCATCCGTCACCGGCCCACCGAGGAGACCATCGAGCAAGAGGTGATGGCCATCATGCCGGAGCTGGGTCCCGCTACCAGCCCGACGTCACCCCAGGTGGTGATCCAGAACGTGCAGCAACTGCATATCCACGTCGGGCCCGAGGGCATCGATACGCTGGGTCTCCCAGACCTGACAGCCGAAGGTTAGCATCCCCGGAGCGGCGTCTCCGGCATCCGGGCCCAGGCGGGGGTCCGGACCGCCGGGGCGCTGCCCCACACGAAGGCACATCGTCCAGGAGAAGAAACCATGTCCAACGAGTGGAAGGACCGCATCATCCGGGGAGGCGTCATCGCGATGAGTGCAGTGGCCGCGGTCGCATGCGTGCTCGCCCTCATCGCCGTCACTGTGGGAGCCCCTGCCGCCGGCCGGGCAAGCGTCATCATGCTCGCCGTGGCCGCCGGCATCGGACTGTTGGCAGGCATCCTCGTGAGCTTCCCCAACCGGTCGCGGGCGGGCAGCCGGAGACGACACCGGGATTAGCACTGTCCCTGGAGACGCCGAGGGACGCGATGGCGGAACCGGGCGGGAAACCGAGGGTCAGCGAGGACGCCGGTCAAGCGCAGAAGTCCGCAGCTGACTCCAGCCCGATCACCCGGGTTCCTGTTGCGTCGGCGCACCGGGCGGCAGTACCTGGGTGGCAAGTCTCGGAAACGGGCGGGCATGGTTCACCGCCGCAGAAGCGGGGGCGTCCCTGCTTTCCGGTTTCCTCCCGGTCAGCTAACCCTCGTCCAGGATCCGGGCGCCCGACAGGCAGGCGTCGCAGCCGGCATCGTGGGTGACGGGCCCAGCATTCCGGACCTCCCAGTGGGCCCGCTCCTTGCCGGCAGCGTAGCCCTCCGCGTAGCAGGCGCCCGGGTCTGGGTGATCGCATCCATATTCACTGCTCATGACTCGGGCTCCCTTAGCCCAGCTGGCCCCGCAGCGCCCGAATTAGCGCCGCATCGTCGCCGTAGTTGACGTGCCGCTCCCTGTGCCGGCCGTTCCCGTCCTCGTCGATGACGAACTCCCTGCCTCTCCTGACCGTGTGCTTGATCGGAACGGTCCCGTCGCAGTAGGGCGGGTAAACCCGGACGCCCCAGATGTTGTTCCCACCGAGGGTGTTTCGCTCCTAGGTGACGTCGTTGCCGAACTTGTCCCAGATCCTGCTGAACGAGACATCGGTGAACCGGCTCGAACCACTCGACATTACGTCATCCTCCACTGCTTCAGAATTTCCGAGGAGCGTAAATCCAGCCCTCCAGGTTTGGGCGACTTGAAGGTTCCGTCCCCCATCACTGCGCGGCCGGTCCCAAGGCTATGGGGTGAGTGGCCGGCAGCATCGGCGGCAGGTGTCCGCTGGTCACGATCTCCTTCAGGCGGGGCGGCATGGTCTCTGCAACGGTGGAGTTGTCGGGCAGGACCATGTTGGGCAAAAACTCTTGCTCGATGCTGGTGATGCCGGCCTCCACGGCCTCCAGCTTGGCTTTGATGACCAGCAGCAGCGCCCGCTAGGGCCTGCCGCTCCACCTGCTCGTGGGCCTTCTGCGCGGCCTCGGGAGCCCTCTGACCCGCCGGGTGGCGTGGGCCGTCTTCCCTCTCGTAGTACTGAAAGTCCTTGAGCCTGGGCAGTGGCAGGGGCATCCGGACCTGGTACCCGTTGATCCTGAAGCCGATGATCCCCAGGCCGACTTCCCATCCTTGCCGGAAGATGTCCATCCGGTCTCGCAGTGTTTCCCGCCAAGGGATGGCGTGAGAGCAACCCACTTTTGGGTCAGCAGCAGGATCGCGGCGATCCGCCGCGCCGTGTCGGTGAAGTGCTGGACTTCCTCGGGGAGCAACGCCCTGCCCAGAACCTAGCTCTCCCGGTAGGAGTTCTTGTCACTTGATGAGAACCTCGCCACTTCAACCGAATAACTGGAAGGTGACCTAAGTTAGATGCCGGCAACGAACTCGCCCCACGCGTCCATCAATGGCCTCCGCAGGTCCAGGAGATCGCTTCGAGCATAAGCTTCCTCTACGTCAGATCCTACCCGGTGAGCCAGTGAAAGTTCCTTGACTGCCCTCGGTACTGACATGCATTCGTCAGCCCACACCCGAAACGTGCTGCGGAACCCATGTACAGTAGCGCGTTCAGCGAGGCCCGTAGCTCTCAGCACCTTGGTCAACGTCATATCGGACAACGCTCGTCCGGGACGGGCGGGGGAAGGGAAAACCAGGTCCGATCTATCCTGCAGTTGGAGAGCTTCCCCCAGGACGACTGTCGCAGGGACGGACAACGGGACCCTGTGCTCGGCACGACCCTTCATCCGTTCGGCGGGAACCGTCCAGAGACTCTGGTCCAAGTCGACCTCGCTCCACATTGCTCCTCTCGCCTCTCCACTCCGGGCAGCCGTCAACACCGCGAACCGAAGGCAGAGCTTCGCGGATTTGGAGGCTTGTGACGAATCCACGATCCGAAGGGCATCCTGGACTTCCCGATAGGGCAAAGCCCGTAGGTGGGCCTTCAACTTCGGCATGGCCGGCAGGGCACCATCGATCGCCTCGCCAGCGGGATTGATCTCGATGAAGCCCTGGGCCATCGCCCACCGCATCACGGCACGGATCCTTTGCCGGACCCGCCTGGCGGTTTCCTGGCGGGTTCCCCATATCGGGGTCAAGACCCCCAGGATATCGGCCTTGGTCATCCGGTCTACGGTTATGTTCCCCAGTTTGGGGAAGGCGTGCCGTTCCAGGGTCTGCAGCCAGGAAACGGCATGTTTCTCGTTCCGCCACCGGGGAAGGTAGGCCTGATGGACTTGACGGGCCGCTTCTGCGAACGTGGGCACGTTGGGTTTGCGCTTTTCCGCTAACGGGTCACGCCCGGCCGCAACTGCGCTCCGGTTCGCAGCAGCAAGGGTCCTGGCTTCTGACAAGCCCACAGCAGGATATCCGCCGAGCCCGATGTCACGGCGCCGCCCGTCGACGACGATTCGTTGGACCCAGTTCTTGGAGCCGCCAACAGCGATATTGAGATAGAGGCCAGCGCCGTCTCCATACCTGCCTGGCTTGGTCGCCGATTTAACTTTGGCTGCGGTCAGGGAAGCCACGTCCTAACCTCCTTGTAGTCCCACATTTTGCCCCACGTGATGTACTGGATTTTATAGGACGTTACCGGAGCTTACAAGACAAAGTGATACAGAACACCAACACTATATTGGTGTTTTTGAGACGTTACTGGGCTTAACTGGACTATGAGGTGGTGGAGGTGGCGGAAATCGAACCCACTGCTTGTTCTATGGTATTGAAGCGCCGTCCCAAATTAGCTACATCCCCACACAAAGAGGAACGGTGCCCGTAGACACCGCTCCATCAATAAACCAAACGAGCGGCTCCGCCGCAATGGGATATTAGCCTTGGCGGACGAACTTGACGACGGTGCGGCCTTGGCTGCCCTCGTAGGGTTCGACGACGTAGATGTCCTTGTGGGAGTCGACCCAGATGCCGTGGCAGGAGCGGTGGGTCAGGGAGCCCCATTGGGCCAGGCGTTCGCCTTCCAGGGTGAGGATGCTAACCAGGCCGCCATTGTGCTCGGCGACGTAGACGATGTCGTCCTCGTCAACGTAGATGACCGCAGGGCCGATGAGCTTGCTGGGCCAGTCGACCAGATGCTCTCCCTCTTGGTCAAAGACCTGGACCCGGTCGTTTTCGCGGTCGGCGATGAAGAGGCGGCCTTTACGGTCGATCCAGCAGCCGTGGGGAAGGTTGAACTCGCCGGGGCCGGAACCTGGTCCTCCCCAGGACTTAATCAGGGCTCCGTCGGCGGTGAACTTGTGAACGCGGGCGTTGGCGTAACCGTCGGCGATGAAGATTTCCCCGGACTCGTTGACGGCGATGCCGGCGGGGAGGTTGAAGGGGTCGCCGCCGTGGGTGACGTCCTTCCAGCCGTTGGAGCTGAAGTCAGTGTTATCGGCGCCGGTGTCGGAGCGGAAGCCCTTTTCGCCGATGGTCCGGAGCAGTTGGCCGTCCTGGGTGAACTTCATAATCTGGCCCTGGTTGCGTTCAACCAGCCAGACGTTTTGCTCGTGGTCGAGGATGATGGCGTGGGGGAAGGCGAACAGGCCGGCGCCCCAGGAATTAAGGTAATTGCCGTCGCGGTCGAAGATGACGATGGGGTGGTCGAGGTCGCGGTTGAAGCAGTAAACCCGGTCTTCGTTGTCGCCGTAGACCGCGGCTGCGGGCATCTTCCAGCCTTCGGGCAGTTTGGCCCAGTCGGTGTGCATCTCGTAGGTGTATTGGCCTTCGCCAACTTTCGAAGTTGTCGTCACGGTTCAGTTCCTCCTGGTCAAGCTTTGGCGATTATTGCAGTAAAAGGGTAGGCGGTCAATTAAGTTGTGACCTGGCTAGGAAGCGCCGATTCCGGGGGTGGTAACTTGCATCCGCCAAAGGGAGTCTCCGGGGGTCATGTAGAGGGTGCGGTTATCGGGACCGCCAAAGGCCAGGTTCCGGGTGACCTCGGTGGTGCGGACCACGCCGGCGACCTCGCCGGAGGGTTCGATAATCCAGAAGCCGCCGGAGCCGACGCAGAAGACGCGGCCGGCGGTGTCGACCTTCATGCCGTCGGGGACGCCCGGGTCGGCGGAGGTCATGTCGCAGAAGACGCGGTTGTTGCTAAGGGAGCCGTCGGCGGCGACGTCGAAGGCGCGGATTTTACGGTGGGCGCAAACGGCGCCGTCCGCTTCCTCTTGGAAACACCGGTCGTCCAAGCGGCTGATGGAGACGTAGAGGACGGATTCGTCGGGAGATAGGGCCAGGCCGTTGGGGTATTCGCACTCGTCGGTGGCCAGGTGAAGCTGGCCCTGGGCGTCTATGCGGTACACGCCGGAAAACCCGATTTCCCGCTGATCGGCCGGGAGCCTGAGCTCCGGGTCGGTGAAGTACAGGGTGCCGTCGGACCGGCAGATGACATCGTTGGGCTTGTTGAAGCGTTTGCCCTGGTAGCGGTCGGCGATGGTGGTGACAGCGCCGGAAGGGTCCATGCTGGTAACCCGGCGGTGGTCGGCGCCCTCGCACATAATGAGGTTGCCAAGCTTATCGAGGGTGCAGCCGTTGCCTTCGCCGGTGCCCTCCCGCACGACGGATAGGTGACCGTTGGTGTCCCAGCGGAGCAGGCGGCTGCCGGCCAGGTCGACGAAAGTAACGTAACCTTCTGGGTGCCAGAGGGGTCCTTCGGTGCGGCCCCAACCGGTGGTTAGGACTGTGGGTTCGGCGGATTCGATGATGGTGGACAGGTCTGAAGCCATGATGATTTCTCCTCAGTCGATTGCCGGGATTATAGCAGTGGGTGGTGCCAGTGTATATTTTGGAGGTAGGGTCGGGAACACTCGTCCAAGTAAGGATTGGTTGGGTTATTTCTTAACTAAGATCTTTGGTAATATCGCTATTCGTAACTTTTTGGCGATACAGTTGACATTACGTTGATGTACTGAATAACATAGACGAATTGCAACCAACTTACAGTTTTAACTATTTGTATAGCGTCTCATTGAGGGTTCCAATTTACTGTAACAATAGTTTTTGGGCACTTTTGAGGAACTAATCGTTTTTAGCAATCTGGTGGGTTGTGGAGTTGGGGGAGCGAGTTACATCCAACGTTTCGGAATTAAGGAGGTTGGTGATCCTGCGGATTCGGCTGGGAAGAGCCCTGATTTTTTCGGCGTTGACGTTGCTTTTGTTGGGTTTAGTGGCTTGCGGCAGCGCGGCGGCCCCGCCTGCGGCACCGGTGGCGGAAGCTCTCGCCGCGGCCCCGGAAACAGCGGCGGAACCGGCACCGCAAGCTTCGGAGGCGCCGGTCCAAATGGAGGCAGCGCCAACCGCCGTGCCAGAACCGG
Organism: Dehalococcoidia bacterium; assembly: GCA_965205495.1. Lineage (GTDB taxonomy): Bacteria > Chloroflexota > Dehalococcoidia > Lucifugimonadales > UBA3495 > CATOSK01. The sequence goes on along the minus strand of CBDBHA010000002.1, from coordinate 1,171,784 downwards.
CCGCTGCGCCGCAAGCGATGCCGAAGACGGCCAAGAACAAGGCGGTGGCGGTAATCGGGACTGAGCCGACCATCCTGGTCGGAGTGGGGATTGGCGTTGATGCCCACATCGGCCAACTGGTGGACACGTTGGCGGCCTACATCGGCCACCTGGACAAGGACACGCTTCAGATTTCGCCGACGTCAATGATAAAAAGTTGGGAACAGACTGCGCCCGACGAGTGGGTGTACAACTTGAGGCCAGGGGTCACCTTCCATGACGGGGAAGAGTGGAACGCGGAGGCGTGGCAACTGTACGCCAAGTTTGCCGGGGTGCCGGACTACGGCGTGACCGTTTACTCGCATACCGGGCCATATACCGTGGAGCCCATTGATGAGCTGACAGCACACATCACGTGCGGCGAGCCTTGCCCCAACTTCGACCGGGGGTTGAGCCTGTCCTACACCTATTCTCCGGGGCCGCTGAGAACGGTTGAGGCCGGGGAGGCGCAATTTATTGAACTGAACGAAGAGGCGGGGGCCGGGCCTTACTACATCGACAGCTACCAGCCTGGAATCAAGCTGGTAACCAAGGCCTTCGAGGACTTCGTGCCCGCGCCGGAGTCTCCGGAATATGCCGCGCCTATACTGGAAGAAATCGAATGGCAATGGCGGGCGGAGACCACGGTACGGTCGGCCATGATCGAGACCGACGAGGCGGACTGGGCGTTTTTGATAACGTTGGAAGAAGCGGAAGGGCTGGGGCCGGAACGGTTCGTCACCGGGGGGACCGCCGAGATCGCGCAGTTCACCATCGACACCATCTGGCACCCGTGGCTCAAGCAGTTGAAGATGCGGCAAGCCCTGGGCCACTCCATTGACTGCCAAGCCATAGTTGACGCGCTATACCGGGGGGCTACGACGTGCCGGGGCAACCACGGAGCGCCGGGAGTCCTGGGCATCACGGAAGAGAACATCGCTCCTTACGAGTTCAACCCAGTCAAGGCGCGGGCGCTGCTGGAAGAGATTGGGTACATTTGCAGACTGGCCAACTCGGCGGACAACTGCGAGGCGGATGTTGAGATTACCAGCAAGCCGGACCGAATCGCCAAGAACATCGAGCTAATCGAGTCGATGGCGACGTACATGGGAGACGTGGGAATCAACGCCAAGGCCCAGTTCGTGGAACCGGCGATCAGCCGCCTGGTCAGCAACTGCGGCATGGGCAGTCCGGGAGCGACCCAAGTGGGTTGGGAAGGGTCCACTGAAGCAACACCTCCGTCCTGCGAGGGAGGGGTAGCCGTCCGCCACATTCATACCGGAATCGGGTTCGGGTATGAGCTGATGGACTACTCCAAGCTAATCAACCGGCACATGCTTTGCGAGTCCAACCGCTCCACGGTCTGCGTTCCCGAGAAAGACGCTGAGTGGAAGCAAGCCAGGACGCTGGCCGGCGAGGAACGCCGAATTGTGTTGGAAGAAATCGCCGACTGGCAGCGGGAGAATGTGTACATCTTGCCCATGTTCGACCTGTTCGCCATTTACGGAGTTAGCCCCAAGTTGAGGGGGTTCGACAACCCCCGGTTTGACAAGCACCTTTTTGCCAACCTTTGGTACTTCGAACCGTAGGGACGATTGGCGGTTAGAACCTGATAGACGGGTTGGGAGCGGTCCCTGCCCGTTTATTTTTTGGTCCGGCGGCCAGAGGCCCGAGAGACGGGGTTTTGGTTGACCGGCCCGGGCCCAGGGAATACACTTCCCTGGGTCATCCGCGGGGAAATCTTGGCCCGACGAAATCTTAGCGGACGGGCAGGTTGGAGGGATGCGAATGCCTGAGGATAAACCCGAAACGGACACCGAAACCTTGGCCCAAGCGTTAGCTGACCATGCGGCGCTGTTATGGGGAGCCGAGAAAGCCGCCCAACTACAGCCGTCGTTAGAGCAAGCGGCCCGCATGTTGCGGGAAATTGGCGAAAACCTGCCGGGGGCCAACAGCGAACCTTCCTGCTATCCTGCCGCCGAGTAGTTGAAAGGGGGATACCGATGCCAGTCCCTTACCGTCTTGGAGTAGCCGAATCCGCCAGCCAGGTGCGAACCAAGGAACTCTCCCCGGTTGACCTGGCGCAATCGCTTTTGGAACGAATCGACACCCTGGACCCAGTTCTTCAAGCGTGGGTAACCATTGACCGGGAGGAGGTTTTGACCACCGCTCGGCAACGGGAGGAGGAAGTGGAGCGGGGGAGCGTCTTGGGGCCGATGCACGGCGTTCCGGTGGGACTGAAGGACATTTTCTACACCGAGGGGATGAAGACAACGGCAGGTTCCCGGGTCTACGCCGATTTCGTTCCCGAGTACGACGCCACTTGTGTAGCTAAGTTGAAGGAAGCGGGGGCCATCATCCTGGGCAAGGCGGTTACGACGGAGTTCGCTTCCAGCGATCCGTCTCCCAGCCGAAACGCCTGGAACCCGGAGCACACTCCGGGGGGTTCCAGCAGCGGTTCGTCGGTGGCGGTATCCACGGGCATGTGCCCAGCGGCTTTGGGATCGCAGACAGGGGGCTCCACCTGCCGGCCGGCGGGGTACAACGGGATTGTTGGATTGAAGCCCAGTTACGGGCGCATCAGCCGGTACGGCGTGGTGCCGCTGAGCTGGTCGTTGGACACGGTGGGGATATTGGTGCGGAGCGTGGAGGACGCGGCGATTCTGCTCCAAGCGATGGCAGGGCACGACCCCAAAGACAGGGGCTCCAGCACCAGGCCGGCGGACAACTACCTGGAAGAGATGGCCCGGGCGACGCGGCCTCCCCGGTTGGGGTTGCTGCGGGACTTCTTCTTTGAACGCTCCACACCGGAAATCCAAGCACACACCGAGGCGGTGGCGCAGCGGTTGTCGGAGGCCGGAGCCGTGGTGGAAGAAATCACGCTGCCCAAGTCCTTTGCCACCGCCCATAGCTGCCAGCGGATCGTCAGCAACGTCGAGGCGGCAGCGTTTCACCAGGAGAATTTCCAACGGCAGGCTGACGATTACGGGCCGAGGATACGGGCGGGCATCGAGGCCGGAATGTTGACCCCGGCGGTCAGCTACTTGCAGGCGCAGCGGCTGAGGGGTGAGTTCCGGCGGGACCTGATTGAGACTCTGGGGCCAGTGGATGCGCTGCTGATGCCGACGAGTCCCAGTCCCGCGCCTCGGGACCTGAACACCACCGGGGACGCGGTTTTCCAAGCGCCCTGGACGTCGGCGGGGCTGCCGACGGTGGCGTTGCCATCGGGCGTTGGTGAAGCGGGACTGCCGCTAAGCGTACAACTGGCCGGGCGGCCCTTCCAAGAAGGACAGTTGTTGGGGGCGGCCAAGTGGTGCGAGGAAGTCCTTCAAGTTGACCTCTGGCCGCCGGACTACCAATAGAGTCCTCGGGTGACTATCGATCCCCCGATGGTTGGGGCTTGGAACACAGCTATCATCTTGTGGTAATAGGGGGCGGGCCGGCCGGTTTGACGGCGGCCCGTTTTGCCGCCGGACTGGGGTTGGGGGTGGCCCTTGTGGACAGGGACCGGATTGGGGGCGACTGCACCTGGACCGGCTGTGGTTCCCAACAAGACCCTGCTCAAAGCGGCGGGCTTGGCTCAGTCAATGCGTCAGGCCGGACGGTTCGGCATCGTCCCGTTCGACCCGGCGGTGAACCTGAAAGACGTGCTGGCCCATGTCCGCGCCGTTATTGAGCAGGTCTATCAGGCGGAGTCCCCCGGACGCGCTGCGGACCAGGGGCGTTGATGTCTAATTGGGCGAGGCCGGGTTCATCAATCCCAACACCGTCGTCGTCGTCGGCCAGCAACTGACCGCCCGCCGGTTCGTAATTGCTACCGGGGCGCGTCCGGCAGTCCCACCCATCGAGGGAATCGCCTCGGTGGATATCCTGACCTACGGACGGTTTGGGGTCTGGCGGACGCGCTCCAAAGCATGGTCATCATCGGCGGCGGGGCCATCGGGTGCGAGCTAGCCCAGGCATTTTGCCGGTTGGGAGTTGGTGTTACCGTTGTGGAGAGTGAGTCTAGGATTTTGCCCCAAGCCGACCCGGAAGTTGCGGAATTGTTACAGGAGCGGTTGGCGTCGGAGGGCGTCGCTTTTCGTCTTGGCACCCGGGTGGAAAGCGTGGGGAAGCGGGACGGAGTGGTTCACGTCAAGGGCGACGGCGCTGATTTGGAGACCGATTCGCTGTTGGTGGCGGTGGGACGCCGCCCCAACCTGAACGGGTTGAATGTGGAAGCAGCTGGGGAGTCCGCTACGCCGATGGGCACAACCGTTGACCGCAGACTCCGCACCAGCCAAGAGCGCATTTGCGCCGCGGGCGATTGCCTGGGCGGGCCGCAGTTTACCCACTAGGCCGGGTTTCAGGGGTTCATCGCCGCGCGCAACGCTCTACTGCCTGGGTAGGCCCGCGGCCGGCCCGCCACAGTTCCCAGGGCAATCTTCACTGATCCGGAGGTTGCCCACGCCGGGTTGACCGAGGCTCAGGCGCGGTGCAGGCACGGCTCCGGCTTCATGGTCTGCCGCTAGCCAATGGAGCGGGTGGATCGGGCGGTGACGGAAGGCAACACGGACGGGTTTATCAAGGTCGTCCACCGGCCCAACGGCGAAATCCTGGGCGTGACCATCGCCGGTGGTCACGCGGCAGAGGCAATCCACGAGTGGATTCTGGCCATGAACCAAGGAATTAAACTCGGCGCGCTTGCCAGTACGATGCACGTTTACCCCACCTATTCGATGGGCAACCAGCAGGCAGCGTTGTCGGTGACACTGGACCGGATGCTGTCGGGGTGGTCGGGGCGGATAATCAAGATGCTGGGCAAAGTGATGGGTTAGGCGGCCCGGGCCGTTGGGATGGCTTCGCGTCATCCTAAAACGGCCCGGATTATGTTGGCAACTGCCGGTTAAAACACGGCGATGGGGTTGACCGGGGAGCCGGTGGTGTTGTGGAGGCGCAGGGGACCTATGGAGACCAGGAACTCCCAGCGGTTGCGCTCCTGGCAGGCTTCGGCCACGTCTTCCAGGTTGGCGTTGTCAAGAATCCAGAGACCCATAGCGGTGATGCCGACTTGATGGATGGGCTGGGCCACGCGTTCATATTGGGCGGGGCTGACGTCGTTGCCGGTGTCGGAACCCATGACGGCCACGCCGCGCTGGTGGAAGAGGGGCAGGCAGGCGGCCTGGCAGGCGGTGGAACCGGCGGAGCGGTCGACCGGGCCTTCCACGTTGCGGCGGTGAAGCTGCCCGGTGCGGATAAGGAGGATGTCGCCTTCCTCAATTTGGAAGCCACAGCGTTCCTCGGCGGCGAGGATATCCTCGGGCATGACGCCTTCGCCGCGTTCCAGCCAGTCGACGCCGCGAATCATGGGGACATCGACCAGGACGCCTCGGCTGATGAAGCCCTTTTTGGCGGCGGTGACGGAGCAGACGGTGGCGCCAAGGTTGGTAGAGACCATGTGGGCGGGTTTTCCGTTGTAGGTCTTGCCCTCCCAGAAGAAGTGGGCCAGGCTGTCGACGTGGGTGACGGCGTAGCCGTGGAAAATCATGCCGATGTAGTCGGTGGCGGCGGCGTTGGGGCGGCCGGTAACCTTGTCGCCGCTGGCCCAGCCTTCGCCGCTTTCGACCATGAAGTGGACGGGAGGGTTGGGGACGTCGGCGGTGGCATCCCAGAGAATGTCGCGGGCCAGAGAAACGGTGACGCCTTCCTGGACGGTGGTGAGGGCGCGCTTGGTCTTGTCGGGGGTAATCAAGTTGGGGGTGCCCAGCTCGTCGTCGGGACCCCAGCGGCCCCAGTTGGACAGCTTGGAAAAGTAGCCCAGAACTTCTTCTTCGGTGGGGATTTGTGCGGGCATGGACACTCTCCTTTACGACTGCGTTGAGATTGCGGGGATTATGCCCCACGGTGGGATGGTGCGCAAGAAAAATTTCACGGAAGGGAAACGGCGGGCAAGGGACCGGGCTATTTTATACCGGTCCTTTTAGCCATTTCAGGGGATTTCTGGGATTGGAGAGAACACCCTGGTCAGGATGAGGTTTTTGCTGATGGGACATTTGGGGACACTTCGGGACATCTAAGGGCGGGCTTTGGGGTGGAGAGCAGGGCCCAGTGTTGGGTGGAAATCTTTGCCACAATCGACACGATTACGATGACAAATTAGCGCCGAAGTTGTCAAGGGGCTGGTGTCAGTTGGGGCAGGGCTCGGTCCTTCGACGGGTCCAGGTTTCTTTAGCGGCGTATGATGGCGCCAAGTGATGTCATTTGATCCGCAACGGGTGCCGACAATTGCAAAGGACTAATTGGATGGGTTACAACCGATGAAGATTGAGGAACGATTCCAAGACGAGATGCTCAGAATTTACCGGGAGGCGGCGAAATTCGGATACTATCCCACCAGGTTTCGCCTGATGGTCAACGAACGGGGCGGTTTGGCAGCGGCCAAACAATTACTGAGCGGTGATGACCCGTCCAGCGGATTCACGCGGCTTTGGGAAGAACATCGTCTTGAACTTTCAGTGGAGGCCGTGGTGCTCCAAGAGCCGTGGCGGTCGTTGTTCACTGACGAAGAATTAGCTAAAGCTCGCCGGCGACTAGAAGATTTGGATTATTACCCTGGGGAACGGGCTTGACCCTTTGCGTAGTTAGACAGCGAACCGGCCCGCGATAACTGCATTTTGAATATGCTTTATATCTGATACCTGTTTCACCTGTTAATCATTCCCGCGCAAGCAGGAATCCAGAGTTAAAGGCAACTTTTCAGTTTCAACAAATCTATCTGGAAACGGTACTAGTAGTCAGTCAACTTTGATGTTGAAAGTCATACAGGAATCTGGCCGATAGTCGTATACTGCTTGGGATGAAGTTCTGATGGGGGGTGTGGCAGTGATGATCAGGGACAAGTACGCCGTGCGGCTGGCGCCGGAACAACGGGAAGAACTCCAGAATCTGATTCGGGTTGGGAAAAGCTCGGCCCGAGTGACCGCCAGGGCGCGGATTCTCCTCAAGAGCGACGACAGTTGGGCCGCTCCCAAGGTGGCCGAGGCGCTGGATGTGGCGCTGGGCACCGTGTACCGGATTAAGCAGCGCTTTACCGAGGAAGGGTTGGACGGGGCCCTGTGGGACCGGCGCCAGGTCAACCGGCATCGGAAGTTGGACGACCGGAGCGAAGCCCACCTCATCGCGTTGGCCTGCAGTCCAGCGCCGGAGGGCCACGACCACTGGACCCTGCGCCTGCTGGCTGGCAAGGTGGTGGAACTGGGGCTGGCGTCCTCCATGTCCCACGAGGGAGTGCGTAAGCGTCTCAAAAAAACGTTCTCAAGCCGTGGCAGAAGCAGGAGTGGTGCATCCCCAAGGTGAGCGCCGAGTTCGTGGCCAACATGGAGGACGTGCTGGACCTGTACGCCGAACCGTATGACCCCCAGCGTCCGGTGGTCTGCTTTGACGAGACCTCCACCCAGTTGCTGGCGGAGACCCGGCCCTCTCTGCCGCCCCAGCCGGGACTTCCCCGGCGGCAGGATTACGAGTACCGGCGGGAAGGCACCCGCAACCTGTTCCTGGCCTGCGAGCCGCTGGCCGGGTGGCGGCAGGTGGCGGTGACCCAGCGGCGCACCATGCAGGACTTCGCCCACCAGATGCGCTGGCTGGTGGATGAAGCCTATCCGGAGGTCCCAGTGGTGCGGGTGGTCCTGGACAATCTCAACACCCACCGCGCGGGGTCGCTGTACGAGACGTTCCCAGCGGCCGAGGCCCGGCGGATTGCGAAACGGCTGGAGTTCCACTACACCCCGAAGCACGGGAGTTGGTTGAACATGGCGGAAATCGAGTTCAGCGTGCTGTCCCGCTGCTGCCTGAAGCAGCGGCTCCCCGACGAGGATGCGCTCGGGAGGGAAGTCCAGGCACTGGTGCGGGAGCGCAACGCCGCCCGAGTTGGTATCAAGTGGCGGTTCAAAACCCAGGATGCTCGAACCAAACTTCACCGCCTCTACCCTTTTGATTCCAAAGTTGACTGACTACTAGGTTTGCCCCTCAGCCTCGTCTTCGCGGAGGCAGCTAACGATGATCTCGTCCATTGCAGAAAATTCGTTTGCGGCGAAGTTCGCTACCCACGTCTCTAATTTGGCGCGAGTGGCACCGTCATTCCAACCCCCTGGGCTATGTCCTTCTGGCAGCCCATGGCGTCAATGGTGACGATACACCCGTGGAGGTCCAGCAGTTCCAGCAAACGGGGTATGGCGGTGATCTCGTTGGACTTCTCCTCGGTCTTGACCTGGCCCAGGGTCATGGAGTTGGCCGAAGCCCAGGCGCTGACCAGAGCCTGCCCCGTACCACGATACGGGGTGAATAGCCTGCTTGCCGGAGTTGCGGTCCTGGGAACCGCGCACCGTCCTCCCGTCAATGGCCACCACTTCCCCTTGAACCAGCCGGGCTATCTGTTTGGTCCATTCCATGAAACAGCTTTGGAACTGCTCCGGGCCCAAACGAGAGAACACCTCACCGAAGGTGTCATGGGATGGAATTCCATTGGGCAGTTCCACAAAGCTCTGGAACCATTCCAGTTTGCTCTTGCCGAACAGTTCAATGTAGACCCAAGAGTCGGCCCCGCAGATGGTGGCGCAGATGGCAATGGCGATGATGTCCAGCAGCTTGTGGCGCTTGCTGCGGTCAATCCTGGGATCCTTCAAAGCCTGAAAATGCTCCATAATGGACGCGCCCTGCGTTTTCCCCATCACTCCCCCTCTTCACATCACACTCTCGGTTCCCAAGGCCACAACAACTCTACCATTTAAGGCGCGATTGCTCTGGGTGGCCCCCCCCCCCCCCGACAGGGATATATAGAAATTTGTGGACTTGGAAGGCAAAAGGCTTTCTGGCACCTTTTCGGTACTAAACAGGTGGGTTAACAAGGGCATTGTTGCTTCCTGAACCACATCCTGGCCCGCCGCCTGACCCGAAGAAATCTATTGTCCCGAAGCGGAAAACACCAAATACATGCCCCTATCGGCCCCCTCCCCCACCCTTGGGGAGACGTGGCAAGCAGAGTTGAGGGTGGCGGAGCAGGAGTTGCCCGCCTCGGCGGGTATCGGCTTGGCCTACTGGAACTTGAGAGTGTCCCATCGGTTTGTCTGGCAACGCTTCGGCGTCAGGCTGTGCCTTAGCAGCTGCCTGAACTACCCCCGTTTCCACGGGGGCAAGCTCTGCACCGGCTGGGGTTTGCCTTCAAGCGCCCTAAGAAGCGACTGGTCAAGGCAGACGAAGCCAAACGCGAGGCCCTTCGTGGCGGAGTACGCCGCCCTGTGGGGAGAGGCGGGGAGCAATGGCGGAAAGATATTCTTTGCCGGCGAGTCCCACTTCCGGGCGGACGCGGAATTGCGGGGCAAGTGGGTGCTGAAAGGGGAGCCGGCCTTGGTGGACTCCAGCAGTCCGATGCATGGCGAGAAGGCCAGCTATTACTCGGCGTTGTGCTTGGAGACCGGCGAGGTGGAATGGATGGAACTGGAGGGGAACAGCAACGGAGAAAGCTCCGTGGCTTTCTTGGAACGGTTGCGGGAGAGGCACAGCGGGCGGCTCAACGTGATCTGGGACAACGCGCCGGCGCATCGGGGCCCGGCGATGCGGTCATACCTGGAGGCCCCTGGCCTGAACCTGCGGCTGGTGACCCCCCATTTTTGACGAGGGCAGGCTCTGCCTGGCTACAGCCCGGACTTCAACGCCGATGAGGCGGGCTGGGGCTGGGCAAGGCAAGAGGCCACCGGAAACCGGTGCCTGGGGACCAAAGCCTTGGTGTGGCAGATGGTCAACCAATTCCTCGCCGGGCTGGCCAGCCGGAAAGCCGAGGCGAGACGGCGCTGCCGGACGGTCCTGCAATCAAAGGCCGGAAGATTGCTGCAAGACCTCCGGCCCGATTCCTGACACCCGGCAAATGGACATCCCACCTTGGCTTTGGTTTAGAAACTAGGCTGGCTCCAGCAGCGAGGGACATCCGGTTCAAAGACAAGCTGTTGGATTTGACGGCCGTGGTCGACCCCGAGACAATAGTAATGAGAGTTGAGCCCTCCAGCTTGTTTAACAAGTGCAACAGGGCGTCGATGGCGTTAGGAATCCTCTGAACAAGTCGGGAACGACGGCGGTCCTCTGTTGGAATCGTGCTCAGCTAAGGCGTGGTCTGGGGCAATCCAACAACTTATTCAGAGGTTTCTTAGTACCCTTTGCCGGGCATCGTTGGCTCAGGGACTTAACATCATGCACCGTGCGATGAAACCCACGAATGGAGCGAGGCAGTTTGGACGAATTCCCGGTTGAACGTTTCGAGGTAGTCATTGTGGGAGGAGGGCCGGGCGGGCTCTCGGTCTCTCAGCAATTGGCTGCGCGAGGCATTTCCAACGTCATCCTCGAAAGGGGGGGCCATGCCGGGTGTATGTGGGGCCAAGTCTACGACAGCATGAGGCTGCACACGGGAAAACACCTCAGTTCACTCCCTGGAATGGCATTTCCAGCAAGGACCTCCTTGTTTCCCACCCGATCGGAATTCGCGGAGTACCTTCAGAGCTACGCGGACAAGTTTCAACTGCCCATCCGGACGGAGGTCGATGCGACAGGGCTGCGACGGGAAAACGGCAGCTGGATTGTTGAAACCGCTGAAGCACAACACCAAGCGAGCGCCGTGGTCGTTGCAACGGGAATCATGTCCTCGCCGGTCTTACCAGGCTTCCCCGGAGTGTCCTCCTACACCGGGCTAATGTTTCACAGCACGGAGTACCGGCGTCCAGACCAGCGATTGGGGAGGTCGATATTGGTGGTCGGGATCGGCAACTCGGCAGCGGAGATTGCCTCGGAACTCGCCAACCTAGGGAGACAGGTCGCCGTATCGGTGAGGTCGGGTGCCAACGTCATTCCGAGAAGCATCGGAGGCATCCCTTCCCAATACTTCGGCTGGGCAATATCATGGCTCCCCGGGCCAGCACAACGACGGATTGCGCGCGTGCCCGGTCTCATTGGCGGTATCCTGAGACCCAGGCCAACCGGTTTGCCGAGGAAACCGGAATCCGGTCGCTGTCAGGATGTGCCTGTAGTTGGTCATACCATCCTGGATCACATCAATGCAGGACGGGTGCAGTTGCTGCCGGGTGTGGCTGAATTGAGCGAAGATTGTGTGCGCTTCACGGATGGGACCGAGTGGGTCGGCGATACAGTGGTACTTGCGACGGGCTATCGTGCAGCAATCGAATGGATGGGTGTGTACGGAGACAGGGATGAGTGTGGATTCGCTGACCGGAGAGACAGGGTGCGGAGTATTATCCACCCGGACCTCTATTTTGTGGGCCACAACTATGACGGACGGGGAGGCCTTTACAATATCCGCATCGATGCTATTCGTATAGGGCGCCATATCGCACAAGGTCACTCCCAATGGTAGAAGGCGAAAGCCCATAACGCGACTGCCAGCACCATGTGAAACCAGATTGGAATGGTGCGTCTGAACCACCTTAACTCCGGGCGCAGCGCCATCGTCAGGATATAACGCACTACCATCGCCCCAAAGTAGACCCACGACAGGACCGCGAGAGGCACCGCCGCTCCAACCCACCAGGCCGCTGCGAATATTCCCTGGCCACGGTAGATGTCAAACGCAATTGCGGCCATGACGGCCACCAGCACCAACTGCGCCGGCAACAGGTATCTGTATGGCATGAGACCCGAGTACCAGTGCTCGTTTGATGGAAGCCACTGTGGCGCCCAAACTACCACCAGCGCCTGCCCGAGGACACGCAGAGCAAACAACAGCGTGCAAACCGCCAAAATTAGGAAACTGTAGGTCATCGTTCCAGCGCAAAGGACTTGATTTGGGCAAGAGACTGCTGTCATTGTAATGGCTTGTTCCCAGTGCCAGAAACCTATTAATCTGCTCCCCGAAAACGGGACGTTCCGAAAAGCGAGTTTAGTGGGACGATCCTCCTTCTCCAGTCAGTTTAGATCGTCCCACTATATCAAGACCTCCCACCGAAAAGTTCGCAATTCAGTCTGGTCAGGCCCACCGCTTTGGACAAAATCAAGAGCCTTCGTGTTGAGGTTCACGATAACGGTGTAATTGGCCGCACTCCCAGCCCGACCTAACGGATGAATAACCAAGTCCCTGACGTGTCCGGAGGGGCTTTTTGTTGGTGAGCCAATCGCTGACTGGGATTGTTGCGGGATCGCTTAGAACCATCTCCGGTGAGCAGTGGTATGCCGAACAGTTGGTTTCATCGGTTACAAGAGCCAACAACGGCCATGTTCGTGCCTTTCCGCAGGGTAAGTGTTCAGACTTGAGGAGTCATCCCAACATTAGACCGTCATTCCGGCCCCCGAATCGGGTACGGGGCAGGCTTTGAGCCGGAATCCAGAATGGTCCGGGAGAGACCAACGTTCGGATTGCGCGGGATTCCTGGATTCGGGCTCGGGGGCCGGAATGACGGATCCTGGGTTCAGCTAACCCCTTAATTCTGAACAGTTACTCCGCAGGTCTTCCCTGGTGGTGGTTAGGGGCCTTGTCCCATCATTCCCCTCTTGCGGCAGACCTCGGAAACCGGCGTGCCCTCCTCCGCTTGGAGCAGGTTGAAGGCGACCTCTTGCGAGGTATACCTAAGCTTCTTCCAATTCAATGGATGTGCTGCCGTAGAATTATGATAGACGAAACGGAATTAATCAGGAGAAACGACAGTGGTATGGTTCAGCCGGGGCGTCGAGGGACCGCCGGACGATGCTTATTCGGGTGTAACCGAGCCGGAACGATTCCGGCCGTTACACGACTGGGCGATCGAGGCCGTTGCGCGACTGCAAACGAATTATGAAGCCACTCTGGATGAAGGCATGGGTATGGACACCGAGTTGGAACGATTCCCGCTTTCCAGAACAACAATAAAGGTGACACCGCTCCAGGGTTCTTGTGCGCCGATCACCATTGCTTTCACCGACTTCCCTGGCCTTGCGGTCCGGTACGGCCGTTGGGACACCGAATGGTTCCCATCCTGCGGTTGCGATGCGTGCGATGAAATGCCGGAGGAAGAGTTCGAGAGGTTTACGGAGCTATTGAGTGATGTCCCGGCGGGGCGGTTTCGAGAATCCCTGCACCTGCAACGCCGAGGCGAAGGATGGATCAGCAGGGAACTCGGGTCTGATACCGATCACCGCAGCTCCGGGAAAACGCGGGTGCCACGCGAGCAAGCGTCTCAGATTTTGAACGGTGAGAAGGAAATTGTTCTGGAGTGGAGGCCTTGGCAGCCAAAACCGGACGATATGGCCACCCGTTGCTAGTTCACCGCCAATGCCCCTCCAGGGGCTACCTGAATGTTAAGGGCGGCGAGATGTCGTACCTCTCGTCTCTCCCAACAACCACCGCGTCACCTCAACACTGCTTGACTGCCTCAATTCCACCCGTTCTCAATCTTCGGCTGTAGTATTAGCTGTAGTATTAGATGAATCACACATAAACCACACCATTAATTATGCCGTGAAGCGGGAACGGTTCGATGCGGAATTGTCCCCCCAAGCCCGGCGAGACCAGGTGGTGTTCGCATGGAGGCCGCAGCCCCGGTGAACCACGGCCTCGCCGGGCTTGGGACGAAACGGCTTCCCACGTCCTCCCTATTCTAAGATACAAGGACGAACGGACTGAGTGTTTAGTGCGACTGTCCGTTGGCCCTTCGACGCAGCTCAGGACGAACGGACGGGGTGGCGGTGACGGCCGGGGGGGTGGTTCGACGCGCTCAAGGCGACCCTTCGACGCGCTTAGGGCGACCCTTCGACGCGCTCAGGGCGAACGGGGAACAATGGGAAGACCCGGGCGGTCGTGGTGGTTGTAAGGGGGTTGGCGCGTGTGTTAAATTGGTCGCCTAGCGGCTTTAGGCCGGACTCCCCGGAAAGGGACTTATCTACTATGCGCTGTGATATTTGCTTGAAGGCGGGAATGAGCGGCAACAACGTCAGCCACTCCAACCGCCACACCAAGACCCGCTTCAAGGCCAACGTCCACAAACAGACTCTGCTGATTAAAGGGCGGGTCCAACGGGTGAAGATTTGCACCCGCTGCCTGCGGACTTTGAACAAACGCCCTCGGGCCAAGAAGGGCTCCATCGTCGGCTAGACGCCGGGGATACCCCTAGTCTTCGGGCCCCAGTCCCCGGATGCTGTTTCGCATCCCCTCCATTGCCTCGGCCACCGTTTGGCCTTGGTTGAAGATGGCGGTGCCCGCCACCAGGATGGTAGAACCGGCGCGGACCGAGTCCTGGGCGGTGGCATCGGCCTTTACCCCGCCGTCAACCTCGATACGAGCGGAGTAGCCGTTTTCCTCGATAATTTTCCGCAACCGCTTGACCTTGCCCAACATCGCGGGGATGAATGCTTGCCCGCCAAAACCGGGGTTGACGGTCATCATCAAAACAATGTCGAGGAAAGGGAGGAGTTCCTCGATGGCGGAAACGGGGGTGGCGGGGTTGAGGGCAACGCCGACCTGCTTGTCCTGGTCCTTGACGGCGAATACGGTGCGGTGGAGGTGGGTGCAGGCTTCGGCGTGGACGATGATCTGGTCGGTGGGACTTTTCATCAGGCCGTCAAGCAGGTAATCGGGTTCGCGCACCATGAGGTGGATGTTTAGGGGAAGTTGGGTGGACCGGCGGACGGCGTCGACGACCAACTCGCCGAAGGATATGACGGGGACGAATTGGCCGTCCATGATGTCGACGTGGATGAGGTCGGCGCCGGCCTGGGAGGCTTCCTCGACCTGGCGGCCCAGGCGGGCGAAGTCGGCGGCCAGGAGGGATGGGGCAATCTGGATGTCGGCTTCAGATGCCATCGGCGTTACTCTTCAAGATTTCTTGGGCTTGATGGATGCCTTCGGCCACCCGTTGTGGGGCGGTGCCGCCGGGGTTGTCGCGGGCGGCGACGGAAGAGGCGGCGGAAATTTGGTAGACGTCATCTTGGAAGACTGGGGAAAACCGGTGGTAATCATCCAGGGGGAGGGACTGGAGGGCGATTTGGTTTTCCTCGCAGTAGCGGCAGAGATTCCAGAGGATGCCGTGGGCCTCGCGGAAGGGGACGCCCTTGGCGACCAGGTAGTCGGCAAGGTCGGTAGCCAGCATATAGCTTTCGGCGGATACCTCGGTAACCCGGTCGACATTTAGGGTCATGGTGGAGAGCATACCCTGGAAGACATTGAGCGTGGCCAGGAGGGTGTCGACGGTGTCGAAGAAGCCTTCCTTGTCTTCCTGAAGGTCGCGGTTGTAGGTTAAGGGGAGGCCTTTCATAACGGTGAGGAGGCCGACGAGGTTGCCGTAGACTCGGCCGGTCTTGCCCCGGGCGATTTCGGCGAAGTCGGGGTTACGTTTTTGGGGCATGATGCTGCTGCCGGTGGTGAACTTTTCGGCCAGGTTGATAAAGCCGAACTCGCGGCTGGACCAGAGGACGATTTCTTCGGAGAAGCGGGACAGGTGCATCATGCAGACTGAGGCGGCGGCCTGGAACTCCAGGAGGAAGTCCCGGTCGGAGACCGCGTCCATGCTGTTCTGGCTGACACGGCTGAAACCCAGTTCCCGGGCGACAGATTCCCGGTCGGTGGAGTAGGGGACACCGGCGAGGGCGCCGCTGCCCAGGGGGAGGACGTCGGTGCGGCGGTAGCAGTCGGCGAAGCGGCCCACGTCGCGCTGGAACATCTGGAAATAGGCCAGGACGTGATGGGAGAAGATGACCGGCTGGGCCCGTTGGAGGTGGGTATAGCCGGGCATCAGAACGTTTTGGTGTTCAGTTGCCAGGTCTACCAGGGTCTGCTGGAGGGCGCGCAGGGCGGCGGCGGTCTGGCCGATGACTTCCTTGGTGTAGAGGCGAAGGTCGAGGGCGATCTGGTCATTGCGGGAACGAGCGGTATGGAGGCGGCCTCCGACAGGACCGATTATTTGGGACAACCGGGTCTCGATATTCATGTGAAGGTCTTCGAGGGCGGGGTCCCAGGGGAATTGGCCGGACTCGATTTCGCCGCGGACCTTCTCCAGGCCTTGGAGGATTAAATCGGCGTCGGGCTGGGAGATGATGGACTGACGGGCCAACATGCGGACATGGGCCCGGGAACCGGCGATGTCCTGGCGGTAGAGCCGCTGGTCGTAGTGAAGGGAGACGGTGTAACCGGTGGAGTCGGTCATGGCATGAAGGCGGGGCCCTGTCCGGCTAACGGGAGCGGAGGCCCTGCTCGGCCAGCCACTGGAAATAGGCGCGGTTGGCCTGGGAGGCCTGGACCAGGGCGTTTTCGTACTCAACGAAGAGGTCTTCAGGGTAGTCCATGGTGCACTTGCCCTGGTTGTCCTGGATAATTTTTTGGAGAATGCCGATGCGTTGCTGCTCGGCGTCGATCCAGGCTTGGCCGAGTTGCTGGTGCTCCTCGACCAAGTTTCTTGTTTGGGAAACCATTTTCAACAATTCTCCTGACCGGTCGGGGCGGCTGGGGGTTTAAGCGCGGGCTTCCAGGAAGGCGAAGCTGTGGGCCAGATTCTCGAAAACCTCATGGGCGGGAGGGATTTCCATGATGGCCTGACCCTGGTAGCCCTTGTTTTCCAGAACCCGCTGCATCTCCAAGCAGTCCAGGTCGCCGGTATCGACGGTGGGGTGGGCGTTGCCGTTGCGGGCCTGTTTGAAGTGGACGATTTTAATCATGTCCAAGGGGAGGCTGTCCAGGTCGCCCAGGGCGTTGGTATCGGGGAAACGGCGGAGCTGATTGGTGGGATCGGGGCAGAGGCCAAGGCCCTGGGCCGCTTCGGGGGAGAGGCGGGCGCGGACCTGTTCGATAAGCAGGGCCATGCTGCCGATGGGCTGGCCGGAGTTTTCCAGGGAGAGGATGACGCCTTGCCGGGCGGCTTCCTCGGCGAGGCCCATCAGACCGTAGGCGGACTCGGGGATGTCGGAGGGGGTTTCCCAGGCCTTATCGAAGGAACCGGAGTCGACGGTGCGGAGGTGGGGGGAGGAACCGCCAACCAGTTTGGCGGCGGCGAGGGCAGACTGGAAAAGCTCGCCCTTGGGGTCGATTTCTTGGGTGATTGAGGGGAGGGCCATAGCCAGGTCGAAGGTGAGGTCCGGGAACCGGTCGACCAGTTCCTGGAGCCGGGACATGACGGGCCGCCATTCCATGCCTTCGCCGGACTCGTAGCTACCCAAGCAGGTCTGGCGGAGCTCGACGTGGTGGGCGCCGTGGTCCTGGGCCTGCTGCACCAAGTCGCCCAAGTCCTGGGCTTCGAGCTGCAAGCGCCACGAGTTGGAAATTGCGCCAAAAATCATGACGTTACCTCTTATCGGTGTTGTTTAAGCGGAAATTCTGGGGTGACTATACTCCCAAAGGGAGGGGGGCTTCAATATTGGGGGCTGGAGGGGCAGGGCCTTTTCATTGTCGGTGTGGGGAGTTTGCGACGGCCAATCCAGGGCCAAACCGGCTGGCGGCGATGGATTTTAGATTTCTCCCTGCGGTCGGAATGACAGGTAGTGGGCCGGAATACTCCTTCGACGGACTCAGGGTGAAAGTGGGGGCGGCATTTGGGGAGAATGAAAAGGCCCTGGCTGGAGGGGGTGGGCCTTTCCGTTGTCGTTGTGGGGAGTTTGCGGCGATGGGTTTTAGATTCCTCTCGGTGGTCTGGGTGCCCCTTCGACGCGCTCAGGACGAACGGACTTGGTGCTTCGTGGGTTGCCGGTTGGTTCTTCGGCGGGGCTCACCATGAGCGGAGGCGGGCGGGGGGATTGGGCATTTGCTAGAATGGGGTTGCGACCTGAAGATGAACATCAGATTTTGCGCCGTGGAGGACCAGAATGCCGGAACAATTGTATGAACGCAAGTGCACCGCCTGCCGCCGCGACTCTCCCCATGTAACCGACGAAGAAATCGGCCAGTTGAAGCCGGAAGTACCGGACTGGGAATTGCTGGAGGACAGTGGGATTCCCAAGTTGGACCGGGGGTTCCGGTTTAAGAACTTCCAGCAAGCGTTGGACTTCACCAACGCCGTGGGGCAGTTGGCGGAGAGCGAAGGGCACCACCCAAAAATCGTCACCGAATGGGGGGCGGTGGGAGTGACCTGGTGGACCCACAAGATAAGGAACCTGCACCAGAACGACTTCATCATGGCGGCGAAGACGGACCAGCTCTACCAGGAGACCACGGCGGGCCAGGAGTAGAACGCGCCACCCGGGTGAGGCGCACGACGGGCGGGGGCTAGGAGTTGAGGCAGTGCCACTCCAGGGAATCGAGCCCGAAGCGGAGGCGGCGGAAACCCTCGGCGTAGGCCAAGCCGGCCTGTTCTCCCTGGCGGGCACAGCCGTTGGCGATTCGTTCCAGCCTTTGGTCGGCGCTGCGGCCTCGCATTTGGCTGGCGTGGGCGGCGAGGGAGTCGGCCTTAGCCTGGAGGTAGCCTTCGACGTCGACGAAAACATCGGCGCTTTCGGTGCTCCACATGAAAGCCTCTTTCACCCGGTGGGGTTGGAGGCCTTCTTCTTGGATTTGGGCGGGGAAATGGAGATAGCTCCAGGCGTAAGAGGAAGCGGCGTCGAGGGCGACCTGCCCGCTCATGCGGTGGTCGCGGTGGGTATGGCTGACGCTGCGGTAGGGGTCGATACAAAAGACGATGCCGGGGCGGTAGCGGCGGATTTCGCGGACCACTTTGCCGATGAGTTCGCGGCTGTTTTCCAGGGTGCCGTCGGGGTAGGCCAGGAACTCCACGTTTTGGACGCCCAGCACCGCGGAGGCGGCCCGCTGCTCCCTTTCCCGGATGGCGGCCAGTTCCTGGGGGGACATTTCGCGGTCGGAGGTACCCTTGTCGCCGTTGGTACACATTACGACAACGACCTGAGTGTTAGCTTCCTTGACCCACTTGGCCATAGTGGCGCCGCAGCCGCCCTCGGCGTCGTCGGGATGGGGGGTTACGACCATCATCCGCTGGGGCGGACCGGTTATTACTTCCATATTGAGAAAGACCCCGTCTTAAGAGGTTAATAATGACGGGGGACCGGAAACCGGTCCCCCGTTCTGGTTGGCTAGAGGTGGAAAACGACCATTTTCAGTTCGCTCATTTCCTCGATGGCGTAGCCGGGGCCTTCCTTGCCCATACCGCTGTCCTTGAGGCCACCGTAGGGCATGACGTCGGCGCGCCATTGGGGGGAGGAGTTGATGTGGAGGTTGCCGGAGTGGACCTCCTTGGCGAACCGCATGGCCCAGTCGACATTCTGGGTGAAGATACCCGCTGACAGACCGAACCTGGTGTCGTTGGCCATGGCGATGGCTTCGTCGATGTTGCTGAAGGAGCTAACGGCCACGGCGGGGCCGAAGAGCTCTTCACGGGAGACACGCATGTCGGGCTGGACGTCGGCCACCACGGTGGGGGCGTGGAGAGTACCTTCACGGTCGCCGCCGGCGACGACCCGCGCACCCTGGCCCACCGCTTCGGCAATCCATTCGTGGACCCGGGCGGCGTCGGACTCCCGAATCATGGGACCCATTTTGATGGTTTCGTCGAGAGGGTTGCCGGTGATGAAATTCTGGGTGGGGGTGACCAGGGCATCCAGGAAGTCGGCGTAGATGTTTTGGTCGGCAAAGACGCGTTGGGTTGAGATGCAGACCTGACCGGCGTTGGCGAAGCCGCTGGCGACGGTGGCAGCGGCGACCTTTTCGATGTCGGCGTCGGACATGACGATGAGGGGGCTATTGGAGCCCAGTTCCATAGTTACTTTTTTGATGCCGGCGTTGCGGCAGATTTGGTCGCCGACCTCCATGCTGCCGGTGAAGGTGATTTTGCGGACGCGGGGGTCGCCGGTAAGTACATCGCCGATTTCGGCACCGGAGCCGGTGACGGTCTGGATGGCTTCCTCGGGAAGGCCGGCGTCCAGAAGGATTTCGGTGAGTTTAAGGGCGGAAAGGGGGGTATCACCGGCGGGTTTCAGCACCACGGCGTTGCCGGCGGCGAGGGCCGGTCCGACCTTGTGGCAGACCAAGTTCAGGGGGAAGTTAAAGGGGGCGATGGCGGCAACCACGCCCACCGGGACGCGGATGGTGAAGCCGAATTGGGTGGACATGCCGGGGGCGGCGTCCAATGGGACGGTTTCACCGTGGAGACGCTTGGCTTCTTCGGAAGAGAGGGTGATGGTCTGGATGGCCCGCTGGACTTCGCCGCGGCCTTCGGAAATGACCTTACCTTCTTCCTTGGTAATAGTCTGGGCGAGGTCTTCGGCCCGCTCGGCCATTAGGTCGGCGGTGCGGCGGAGAATCATGTAACGGTCGTAGGAAGGCAGTTTGGCCATGACGTCGGCGCCACGGGCCGCGCTGGTAATGGCGGCCTCGACGTCGGCGGCGCCGGCCCGGGGCACCGTGTCCAAAACCGAATGGTCAAAGGGGTTGAGGACGGGCATGGTCTCGGCCCGGTCGACCCATTGGCCGCTGATGTACATCTTCATAATATTGTCTCCTTGGCTTGAGTCTAATGGAATTCTTAGCATAGTCTGCGCGAGGTTCCGGCGCAACCGGAGTCAGACGCCGGAGGGCGGAAAGGGGTTGGGAAGGGGGATGGGGATTGCGATACCGGGGCAGATGGTTGAAGGGACCCGCTAACTGCCCAGCGCGGTCTTCCGGCCCTGGACGGTCACCGTGTAATGACCGGACTTGCCGGGGACGCGTTCCAACCAGCGGAACTTGCTGCGGGCGGCGTTGCGGAGGGTTTGGACGAAACTGTGGGGACGGTGCCAACCAGCGAGGTCGAAGAGCTGTTCCAAGCGGCCGGTGTCCACGCTTTCGTCACCCAGAAACCGGGTAGCGCCTTCGGCGGCGACCACCACGCGGCGCATATCGCCCAAGGGGTTGGAGGTCTGACAGAATTGGAAGAAATCGTTCTGAGCTTGGTTAAAGAGGATCGTAGGCGGTTCGGGACTAGAGGGCGGTTGGGGACTCGGGGTTGGAACCGGGTCGGCGGACAGAGGCTCCGAGGGGGATGCCTGGGGCGGGGCCACGGAAGGGGTCGCAACTGGCGGAACGGGGTCGGCTGACACAGGCGCTGAGCGGGACGATTGGGGTGGGGCCACAGAAGGGGTCGCAACGGGCGGCTCGGGTTCAGGGGTTTCGAGAGCGATTTGGGCGATGCCGTTTATTGAATCGGGCTGAGCGTGACCGTTTCGGGGATCGGCGGACTGCATCAAATCGCGAGGGAGGTCGCGAAGAGCCATTCCGACGACTTCGAGGATGATCTCGGACTCTTCGGATTCGACGGTAATTTGGGCGTTGTTGGGAAGGGTGATCGAAACTTTAACCATGCGCCGGACCCTGGCCCTTGAAATTGGGCATATATTAAACCCATCCGGGACTGGTAGCAAGGCGGGGTTGGGTTTTGCGGCTCTTCGACGGGGTCAGGGTTGGAGATTTTTAAGGTGCAGGGACTATTTGGGACTATCTGGGACATTGGGTTGGTTGGCTCGGCCAGCCGGTCCGGGGTTGGGTTTTTGGGGGCTGGGGTTATGTCTATCTATAGTTATGTTAGAGAGTGGTCACCGGAAGTGGCAAGGGGTATTTGTCAGTGATTTGGGGGGGTGGTAGGTGTTTGGTGCGACCGTCCGTTGGCCCTTCGACGGGCTCAGCAACTGTCTTTGGTGTCAAGGGTTTTGAGGGTTAAGAGTTGGCCTCGGTGGGGGTCCAGGGGCGGTTGTCCCGGACCATGGCGTTCAGGATGGTCAACAGCTTGCGCATACACGCGGTGAGGGCCACCTTCTTGGGCTTGCCCGCGTTGCACAGGCGCAGGTAGAAGTCCTTTATCGCTGGGTTGCACCTGGTGGCCACCAGGGCCGCCATGTAGAGGGCGGCGCGGATTGAGCTGCGTCCGCCCCATACCCGTCGTTTCCCTCGGAAGCTGCCGCTGTCCTGGTTGAAAGGCGCCACCCCCACCAGCGCGGCGATCTCCCCCCGGTTCAACGCTCCCAACTCCGGCAGTCCCGACAGCAGGGTCAGCGACAGCACCGGCCCCACTCCGGGGACGCTGCGCAGCAGCCGGTCCTGGTCCTTCCAGATGGGCGACGACCGGATGGTGTCGTCCAAGTCCTGGTCCAACTCCGCCAGGTTTTCCTTGAGCCAATTTATGTGCTCTTGCACCCTCGGCCGGACGCGCCGCGTTGCCATCCGCAGCCGGTTCCTCTCCGCGGTGATCATCTCCACCAGTTGGCGCCGCCGCACCACCAGCGCCTTCAGTTCCCGGGTCGCGGCGTCGGGCAGCGCCCGCGGCTGGGGCCGCAGGGTTTCCCCGTAGTGCGCCAGCGCCTGGGCATCCAACGCGTCCGTCTTCGCCAGCCGCCCCGTCGCCCGGGCAAAGGCCCGCACCTTTCTCGGGTTGGCCACCACCACCGGCAATCCCGCCGCCGCCATCTCCGCCGCCACCGCCATCTCCAGACCGCCGGTGGCCTCCACCACCACCAATTGGGGGCCCAGTTCCTTCAGGTATTCGGTCATTGCCTCGGTACCCGCTGGGTTGTAGACCACCTGCCGGGTTTCCCCAGTGGGCCGCACCGCCAGGTCCAACCGGTCCTGGGACACGTCGATGCCGACAAACAATCCCGCTTCCTTCATCTGATTTCTGCCTCCTCCTCTTGGGTTGTGTTCCGGTTGGGTTGTGTTCCGGGTCTTCGGGTTCCGGACTCTGGCCCAGCCTTGCTTAATACGGGCTATTGCTGCCCCTTCAACTGTTCGGGCTCTGAGCCGGGGTAAGGACGCGGCGGCCCCGCTGAGCCACGGCCTCTCCAGGCCTGGGATGAAACGGCCTGCCACGTCCTTCGTATTTTAAGATACAAGGACGAACGGACTGGATGGGTTTGGGGGTTGGGACGGCTTAGAGGGTCTGTTTGAGTCGGACGGCTAGGGAGCGGGTTAGGCCGGGGACGGCGGCGATTTCGTCCAGGGGGGCTTCCTTGATGGCCTGGGTGGAGCCGAATTTGCGAAGCAGCATCCGCTTGCGCTTGGGGCCGATGCCGGTGACCATGTCGATGGAGGACTTGAGGCTGCCCTTGCTGCGGAGGGACCGGTGGTAGGTAATGGCGAAGCGGTGGGCTTCGTCCCTGAGCCGCTGGACCAGGTGGAGGGCCTGGGAGTCACGGGGCAGGGCGATGGGTTCAGGGGTGTGCGGAACGTAGAGCCACTCGTTTTCCTTGGCTAGGGAGGCCAGGGGAACGTCGTCGAGCCCCAATTCCAGGAAGACTTCCAGAGCGGCGGACAGGTGGCCCTTGCCGCCGTCGATCAAAACCAGGTCGGGGACGATGCCCCAGGCGTCCCGGGAGAGTTCCTCCTGCTGCTGGGCCTTGGAACGGGAGGCGGCCAGGCGGCGGAACCGGCGGCGGAGCATTTCCCGCATACTGGCATAGTCGTCGACGCCGTCCACGGACTTTATCTTGAAGCGGCGGTAGTGGGCCGGTTTGGGGCGGCCGTCCTGAAACACCACCATGCTACCGACCAAGCTAGAACCCTGGATGTGGGAAATGTCGTAACACTCCATGCGCTGGGGGGGAGCGGGGAGGCTGAGCTCTTCCTGGAGGTCGGCGACGGCCTGGTGGATAACGTCGGCGTTGTTCAACCACTTGACACGGGACTGGGTGAGGCCCTGGCTGGCGTTTTCGGCCACTATGTCGAGGAGTTTCTTGTTCTGGCCACGTTTGGGATAGAGGAGCTTGACGGGTCCGCCCCGGCTCTCCCTTAACCAGTTGCTTATGAGATCGTGGCCGTCCAACTCATGTTGGAGGAGGATGGTGGGGGGAATCAGCGTGGCGGAGGCGTAAAACTGCTGGGCGAACTGGCCGAGGACAAAGCCGGGGGGTTCTTCCTCGGTGCCTTCCATCAAGAAGCGGTCGCGGCCAATTAGCTTGCCCTTACGGATGAAGAAGACTTCCACCCAGGTCTCGTTGGCGTCTTGGGCCATAGCGATGACGTCCAAGTCGCCTCGGGGGTTGGAATCTACCTTGATTTGCTGCTCCAGGATAACCTTTTCGATACTGCGGATTTGGTCACGGAGGACTCCGGCGCGTTCGAACTCGAGTTGTTCCGAGGCGTGGCCCATCTTTTGGCGGAGGTCGCGGGTCACCACTTCGGTATTGCCTTCCATGAACATGATGACCTGGTGGATGACTTCGGCGTACTCCTCCTTGGTGGCGTAGCCGGTGCAGGGGGCGACGCACCGGTGGATGAAGTATTCCAAACAAGGGCGGGGGTCGGCGCCGGTAATGTTCTTGGTACAGGAGCGGTAGGGGAACAGTTTTTTGATGAGGTCCATGGTATGCCGGACGCTGCCAGCGGAGGCGAAGGGCCCAAAATAGCGGGCGCCGTCCTTGGCGACCTGGCGGGTTATGTAAACCCGGGGAAACTCTTCCTTGAGGTCGATCTTGAGGAAGGGGTAGGTCTTGTCGTCCTTGAGGCGGGCGTTATAGCGGGGCTTATAGCGCTTGATGAGGGTGTTTTCCAGGATGAGGGCCTCAGCTTCGGTATCGGTAACGATGAACTCGAAGTCGGCGATTTGGGAGACGAGGCGGCGGACCTTGACGCCGTGGCCCGAGTTGGAGCCGAAGTAGGAGCGAAGGCGGTGGCGGAGAACCAGGGCCTTACCGACGTAGATAACGTTTTCCTCGGCGTCTTTCATCAGGTAGACGCCGGGTTTTTCCGGCGCAACCCGCAGGCGGTGTTCGATCAGAGGTGTGACCATAACCCCCCTTAAATAAGTAAGGGCAGGACGAAGGACAGGCCGATGAGTCCGGCCAGCAGGACGCCGGACATGATGAAGATGCGGCGCATTTCGGGTTTGACGTAATTGTAGGCCGTGGGCCGGTCAAAACGGGTCCGGGAACCGGAACGGGGGACGGCGCTGACCGCGGCGCGGGGTTGGGGCAGGGGGGCAGCGGGAGCGGCGGAATCCTGGGCGGCGGTCAGGGTCGCGGCGGGAGAGGGGGCAGATTCCGGGGGGTCGGCAACGGCGGTACCGACGCCGCGGTTCTGCCTTCTGCGGCGGCGCCCCAACTCGGCCTGGCGTGACGCCATACGGCGGCCTTTACCCGGCATGGAGAGCTCCTTTGGTCCAGATTACAGGTTAATGCCGGACCGATCATTCATAGAGATCCAGTATACTATACCACCGGGCCCGCCAAAAGGTTGCGGCTATTGGCGGCCAATTCCGGTTGGGTTGAGTCTCCGGGGGTGGAGCCCGCCCATAGGTTGTTGGTATGGGCGGGACGGGATGGTCTAGGCCCTGGGATGGCTCTTTTCGTATTCCTGGCGGAGGTGGGTGTTGGTCAGGTGGGTATAGACCTGGGTGGTGGAGATGCTGGAATGGCCGAGGAGTTCCTGGACGTGGCGCAGGGAGGCCCCGTTTTCCAGAAGGTGGGTGGCGAAGCTGTGGCGGAGGGTATGGGGAGTGATGCGCTCGTCGACCCCCACCTTCTTGCCGTAGGTCTTGAGGATGTTCCAGACCCACTGGCGGGTCAGCCGTTCGCCCCGGTGGTTTATAAAGAGGGCGGTCTCTTCTTTGTGGCTGCCCACCAGGGTCTTGCGCGCGCCTTTCAGGTAATCTATCAGGCCTTCGGTGGCCTGGGGGTAGAGATAGACGATGCGCTCGCGGGAACCCTTGCCCCAACAGCGGATGTAGGACTCCTGGAGGTCCAGGTCCTGGACGTTTAGGGAGACCAATTCGGTGACCCGGAGGCCGGTGGCGTAGAGGAGTTCCAGGATGGTGGAGTCACGCTCGCTTTCGGGAGTGCCGGACTTGTCGGCTTCGGACAAGAGGAGCTGGACCTGGTCTTGGGAGAGGCACTTGGGCAGGGCGCGGCCCACCCGTGGGGAACCGAGGGACTCGGTGGGGTCTTCCTCCACGTCGCCGTTATCGGTTAGGAAACCGAAGAAAGACTTGATGGCGGCGACCTTGCGGGCGGTGGTGGTGTCGCGATAGCCCTTGCGGTTGCGGAGGTCGGAGATGTACTCGTTGAGCAGGTTCAAATCGACGGAGGCCCAGGGGCCATTGCCGTTGCCGACGCCGTTGAGCTTTTCCTTGACGAAACCTTCGAACTGGGTGAGGTCATTGCGATAAGCGTCCAGAGTATTGCGGGAGAAGCCTTTTTCGACTATGAGGTGCTGTAAGAAAGATTTAATTGCATTTTCCATAGACTGCGTCCTTAGTGAGAATACAAACAAAATAGTGCGATGGAGAGCGGCTTTCCGGCTGGGCCGCCGCAACCGGTACACCGATTCTACCCTTGGGGACGCAGAGGGTTCCGAGGGGAACGGATGCGGATATTGAAGAAAGTGGCATGGCCGGGCCCCGGCGGAGGAGGGGGCGCGGGGCAACAAGGGGTTGATGGCGGGACGGGACGCGGTGAACACTTACGGTTAAGAGGGCGGGTTGAGTTGGACGACGGAGCCGGCGGGAATGAGGCCGGAGAAGAGATTAGGGTGGATGATTTCGGCCAGTATTTCCAGGCCGGTAATGAGGCGAGGGCCGAGGCGGCTGGTGTAGGCGCCGCCGTCGATAACGTAGACCTGGCCCTGCTGGACGGCGGGGAGGGCGTTCCACCCCGGGAAGGCGGTCAGCAAGGGGACGTCTTCCAGGGCGCGGGGGACGTCGAAGCCGCAGGGCATGAACAGCACCATTTCGGGCTGGCTGGCGACGATTTGGTCCCAGGTGAGACGGGAAGCTCCTTCATCCTTGGAGCCGAAACAGGGGGCGCCGCCGGCGAGTTCCACCATTTCCACCACCCAATGGCCGCCGCACAGGAGGGGGTCGACCCATTCGAGTTGGAGGACTTTGGGGCGGTTTGCCACCTGCCGGGTCTTTTGGGCGACGGCGTCGATGCGGGCTTGAAGCTGGGTAATCAGGGCTTGGGCCTTTTGCTCGGTACCGGTGGCGAGCCCGACGCGGCGGATGTCTTCGAGGACGTCGTTGATGTAGGTGGGGGTGAGGGATACGACGTCGGTGGGCTTATTGAGAAGATCGCTGAGCTCGGCCACCTGCCGAGCGGAGAGGGCTCAAACCTCGCAGATGGCTTGGGTGAGCAGCAAATCGGGTTGGGCGGCCTCCAAGAGCGCCTGGTCGACTTCGTAGATTTTTTGGCCCTGGGCGAGGCGTTGGGAAATGGTCTGGCTAATTTCGCCGCTGGTGGGGTGGGCGCCGTCGAAACAACTGTGGACGATGATGGGTTTCCGAGTTGCGGCGGGCGGATAGTCGCAACGGGAGGTAACACCATAGAGCTGGTCTTCCAGCCCCAAGGCGTAAACGATTTCAGTGGCGCCGGGTTGCAACGAGCAGATACGCATGGGACGCTCCTTAACCGGGGGACTGGGGAGAATTTAATCGAGGGTGATTTCTATGACGCACTCGACGATGACGGCGTTATTGCCGGGAAGGGCGGCCATGCCCGGGGCGGAGCGGGCGTGGCGTCCGGCGTCGCCAAAGAGGGCGACGAAAAGGTCGGACGCGCCGTCGACGACCTGGGCCTGTCCGGTGAAGCCGGGGGCGCTGTTGACGAAACCGACGACCTTGTGGATGCGGGCCACGCGGTCGAGGTCACCCAGTTCGCCCTTCATGCGGGTGAGGAGGTTGAGGGCGCAGAGACGGGCGGCCTGGTAGCCCTGTTCCGTGGTGAGATCGGCGCCTAGTTGTCCGGTTACAGCCGGGCCGTCGCCCTGGCGGGAGCCGACTCCGGCCAGCCACATGATGCTGCCGGAGCGGGAGGCGGGGAGGTAATTGCCCGCAGGAGGGGGCGGAGGGGGGAGGGTGCAGCCCAGAGCGGTCAATTTCTGTTCTATTTCAGGCATAGCGGCGATTCTGTTGGCGCCGGTTACAGGTTGCGGAACCGGGCGTCGCGCCAGTCCAAGGCGGCGCGGAGGCCCTTTTCCTGGTGGATGACGTTGAACTCCTCCTGTTCGGGGGAGATGCTGGTGTCGAAATGGGTCATAAGCTCGAGGTTGTGGTTGAGGGAGGCGAGGAAGCCCATTCCTTCCAAGGCACGGTTGACGGAGATTTTGGTCATGCGGACGCCGACCTCGGAGAGCATGGCAATTTTGGCGGCGATGCGTTGGCACTCGGGCAAGAGATCGTCGTGGGGAACGACCCGGCTGACGAGGCCCATGCGGGCCGCTTCGTGGGCGTCGACCGTATCCCCGGTAAGGAGCAACTCCTTGGCGTGGGCCAAGTTGGCGCTAAAGGGGGTTATCAAGAAGGGAGGGCCCAAGCCGGCCCGGATTTCGGGCTCCCCCATAACCGCGCGGTCGGAGGCAATTTTGATGTCGCAGACCTGGACCAGCTCGCAGGCTCCCGCCAGGGCGTAGCCGTTGACGGCGGCGATGACGGGTTTGCCCAAGTTCCAGACCATTAGGAAGGTGTCGATGTGGGTCTTGAGGTGTTCGCGCCAGTCGGCGGGCTCCATATCGTGGGGGTCGTTGGAATCGGGGCCGCGCTCCAGGTCAAACCCGGCGGAGAAGGCCCGTCCGGCGCCGGTTAGGATCACAACCCGGATATCCGGATCGGCATCGATGACTTCCAGGGCTTCCCGGAACTCGGCCAGCAGGGCGCCGTTGAGGGCGTTCAATTTTTCCGGACGGTTCAGGGTAAGGCAACAAATCGCGCCCTTTTTCTCGTAGATGAGACACTGAAATGCCACTAATGCAACCTCTTGGAGCAATAATAAATTCAACGGGGGTCAACCTGGGAACCGGGACTGGAAAAGCCGGGCCGACGGGAGGGTTGGCCCGGACCAGTTAGGGCGTTTCGTTAATCTGGACCCGCTGGATGAAGACCCGTTCGGTGGGCACGGAAACTTCGCCGTGAGGGGCGGCCCTTACCGGAGTATTGGCGATTTCGTCCAAGACCTGCAACCCGTTGGATACCTGCCCGAAGATGGTGTATGCCGGGGGCAAGGGGGCTTCGGAGCTATGGACGATAAAGAACTGGCTGCCGTTGGTATTGCGCCCGGCGTTGGCCATGGCCAGAATCCCCTTGGTGTAGGAGCGGTTGACCGGTTCGTCGGCGAAGCTGTAGCCTGGCCCGCCGGTACCGGTACCGGTGGGGTCGCCGGTTTGGACCATGAAGTCCTTGATGATGCGGTGGAATATTACCCCGTCGTAGAAACCCTCCCGGGCCAGGAACACGAAATTGTTGACCGTATTGGGAGCGTCGCCGGCGAAGAGTTCCGCCGTCATATCTCCTCGGTTGGTGGTGATGGTGGCGGTGTAGGTCTTGGCGGTGTCGATGGTCATAGGGGGCGGGGCCGAGTACCGGCGGGGCCGGCCCGATGGGGCTGAGGACCCACCGCCGGCCGGAGCCGGGTCGCCCCGGTCAATGGTTGGTTGCGGAATGATGGTGGGCTGGGGCGTAGGCGTATCCTCGGGGTCTTCGCCTGGCGCCAGAAGGCAGGCACCGAGGAAAACGGCTGCGGGAATCAATAGTAGCGATAGTAGTAAAGTTCGGCCTTTAACCATGCTTTGCTTCTTAAACTGCTCCAGCGGGTTTGGGATGAATACCGGGGTGGCGGCCCTAATAGGGGCGGGTAATCTTGGCTACTTCCCGGAGGGCTTCCATGGAGAAATCCGGGGACTTGCAGACGCTGATGGTCTTCTCTTCGTAATCGGCTATTTCCTGGACCTTGGCCGGAATCCGGTCGGCAAGTTCGAAGGGAATATGGGTAACGCCGTGCTTGTCGCCGTGAATCAAATCACCGGTCTTGACGGTCAGGCCGCCGATGGTGACGGGAATGCCAATCTCGACCAGGTGAACGTAGGCGTGGGAAACCGAGACCTCTTTGGCATAGAAGTGGAAGCCCAGCTCGTGGACTTCATCCAAGTCGCGTACAGTGCCATCGGTGGCGACGCCAACGGCGCCCAGGGCCTTGTGGATGTTGCCCTGGACCTCGCCCCAGTAGGCGCCCAGGGGCGGGTTGTCGACGTCGTGGAGGACGATGAAGCGGGGGGCGGGAACGGAGGCGATGAGGTCCCACCATTCTTCCCGGGCGACGTTGCGGCCTTCAGGCTGGACCGCGCTGATGACGCCGGTTACCGCGTAGCCGATGGTGGGGGCGAAGTCCTGAAAGATGGAGCGAATCTCCGGGAGCATGAACCCCTCGTTTTTGGGGCGGAAGTTGAAACCCTCGATAGCGTTGCAAATGCTGGGCCCGTCAATATTTCGAAGGGCGCTTAGAGTTTCTCCGCTAGCAGTTTGGAACACGGGAAGACCTCCTGATTGCAGTGTTGGGGTCCCCGGCTGGAAGCTGGAGCCCCGGCCGATTTTCCCATTTTAAGGGAAAGGGCCGTTGAAAATAGCATGGGGAAGAGCATAACAGAAACCGGGGGCCAGGTGAAGTTTTGTTGCGGGACGCAGGGCGATTGCAAAGTGATGCTATTCTGAGGGAAAAGGACGTTTGCCAGGCCGGGTGCACCCTGGATTCGCGCCTGCGCGGGAATGACGATAGGTGTTCGTAGGGACTTTGCAATTGTCCTGTGCCGGGACGGCAGGGCATTTAATTGTTCCTCGCCCCCCCTGTCGCCCCGAGCGCGTCGAGGGGTCTAACCTCCTTGCCCAACCCAATCCCCAACCCCGGATTCCGGCCTTCGCCACAATTGCCACGGGGATGCCGGCTTGCCCGCTAATGCCTACCGGCCTCTCCCTGGAAAATTGAAGTACCCTCCCGAAACCCCAGGGCCTTTTGATTGTCGTTGTGGGGAGCTTGCGGCGAAGAATCCGGGGGCAAACCGGCTGGCGGCGATGGATTTTAGGGCCTGTTGACGCTAAAGTCGAGGCAATTGGACCCTAGAAGTCTGGCCGGAAAGTCATTGGTCGGGTTTCGCGCTACGCCAAGCAGACGTATTCCAGTCTTATACGGCATGGTAGTGCATGCAATACGTTTCAAGAACCAACGGTTACATCGATAATCGACGTTAAGAAAACGACGGCTTGGGGAGAATCGGGGTTTCCGGCCAGACTTCTAGGGAGGAAGGCGGGGGATGATAAAGAGATGGTAGGATGGCTGGAATCCAGGAAGGGTTGGGAGTAGGAAGGGTTGTGAGGTGGCGGCATGGAAATCCTGGAGGAACACTATCAGCAGATTGCGCACCTTTTTCCGGTGCAGCGGGGCAATGTGCGGTTCAGCAATTTGGACGTCCTAAACGCCCTGCTGTAGGTCAACGAGAACGGCTGCCAGTGGCGGGCGCTGCCGGAGGAGTTCGGCCCTTGGCCAACCATCTATCGGCGCTGGCATCGGTGGAACGAACGGGGGCTGCTGCCAACGGTCTTCACGTTCCTGAAAGACGAAGGGATCATTAAGGTTGATTCCAAGGTGCTCGCCCTGGACAGCACCAGTGGGAAAGCCCATCCCGCTGGCACTGGCGCCCCCAAAAACATGGGCCTCAAGCCAGGGGCAAGTCTCACGGCGGCCGGAACACCAAAATACACCTGATAGCGGCCGATGAGCGGACGGCCCTGGCCGTGTCCCTGTCGCCGGGGCAGGCCCACGATGGGGTGGAAGGGCGGAAATTGCTGGAGAGTCTGGGGCGCCAAGAGGAAGAGCGGTATCTGGTAATGGACCGAGCCTATGAGGGGAACCAGACTCGGCAACTGGCCCGGGACCTGGGATACGTTCCGGTTGTCCCGCCAAGACGGCACCGGAAAATCAAGTGGGAATACGACCTTATTCTATACGGCAAGCGCAACGTGGTGGAACGGTTGAACCGCCTGTTGAAGGGGTTCCGGCGGGTCTGCACCAGGTACGATAAGTTGGACTTGATGTACTTGGGATTCGTGCTCTTGGCCTGCATCTTCGAGGCATTCTTCCGAAAGCGTTAGCGTCAACAGGCCCTAAACTCCATCCCCACCAGCCGGTTGGCCCCGGACTAGTCGCCGCAAGTTCTCACAACGACAATTGAGACACCATGCGCTCCGGGGGGCCGTTTAATTTTCCAGGGAAGGGCCGGTAGGTTTTGGCGGGCAGGTTGGCATCCCCGTCGTAACTGTGGCGGGGGCTGGAATCCGGGGTTGGGGGGAGGTGGAATGACGGAAGAGGGAGGGTCGGAACAATTACAACGTACTTGGGATTGACGGTAACTGTTCAGGCTTAAGGAGTTAGCCCAACCCAAGGTCCGTCATTCCGGCCCCCGAGCCGGAATCCAGGAATCCCTTGCAACTCGAACGCTGGTCTCTTCTTGACCATTCTGGAATCCGGCTCAAGGCCGGAATGACGGTTTAATGTTGGGGTGACTCCTTAGCTTTGAACACTTACGATTGACGAGGGGCGGTTGACCGGCGGCGAGGGGCGGTGATAGGTTGGGCGGGATATGGGTATGAGGGAGAGGCCCGCCATTGTCGTTTTGGGCGGGATAAACATGGACCTGGTGACGCTGTCGGACCGTTTCCCGGAGGCGGGGGAGACGGTGGTGGGGAGCAGGTTCGTAACCTACCCCGGGGGGAAGGGGGCCAACCAAGCGGTGGCGGCGGCGCGGATGGGGGGCCGGGTGATGATGGTGGGGCGGGTAGGGAACGATGCCTTCGGGCCCCAACTGTTGGAAGCGTTGGCGGCCAGCGGGGTGGACGTGTCGGCGGTGGGGGTTTCGGAGACCAGTTCCGGGATAGCAGTCATCGGGATAGACGGGTCGTCGCAGAACCGGATCGTTCAGGTATTGGGGGCCAACGATACCTGCGGAAGCGCGGAGCGGGAACGAATCGAGGGATTATTGGCCCAGGCGTCGACGCTGATGCTGCAATTGGAAACGTCGATAGAGCTTTCGTTGGAGGTGGCGCGGCTGGCGGCAGAGGCGGGGAAGCGGGTGATATTGGACCCGGGGCCGGTGCGCCCGATACCAGAGGAGTTCTTCCGGTTTTGCAGCGTGATAACTCCCAATGAGACGGAGGCCCAGGTGCTGGTGGGGTTTCCGGTGGGAGACGTTGACGCGGCGGCGAGAGCGGCAGAGGCGTTGTTGGCGAGGGGGGTTGGCTGCGCCATTGTCACCCTGGGGGAAGAAGGGTGCTGCTGGGCAACCGCGGCAGGGGGAGGGCATGTTCCGGCGATGGATGTAGAGGCGGTGGATACCGTTGGAGCGGGCGACGCTTTCAATGGGGCGCTGGCGGTGGCTTTGGCGGAAGGAAAAGAGATGAGAGATGCCGTGGTAACGGCGACGGCGGCGGGAGCGTTGGCGGTAAGCAAGATTGGCGCACAGGATGCGATGCCGGAGCGGGCAGAGGTAGAGCGGCTGGCGGCTGAATGGGGCATGGGGAGCTAGTTGGGGATGCAATCGGGGGATAGATTTTGTCCCAGTTGCGCGGCGGAGTTGGAGGAACGGGAGGCGTCGGGGGCGCGGCGGCCGGTGTGCCCCAAGTGCGGGCGCATCATATATTACGATCCCAAGGTGGCGGCGACATCGGTGATAGCGCGGGATGGGAAGATTTTGTTGGTGCGGCGGGGGAACTACCCGGGGTACGGGTTGTGGAGTATGCCGGGGGGTTATGTCGACCGGGGGGAGGTGGTGGAGGAGGCAGCGGTGCGGGAAGTTTGGGAAGAGACCGGGCTGCGGATTGAGGTTGAGGAATTGATTGGGCTGTTCTCCGAACCGGGGCATCCGGTCATGGTAGCGGCGTTTTCGGGGAGGGAAACCGGCGGGGAGTTGGCGGCGGGAGACGAGGCGTTGGAAGTGGGGTTTTTCGGGTTGGACGGCTTGCCGGAGATGGCGTTTCCCCGGGACCGGTTGATATTGGAACAATGGCAGGCGTTGAAGGGAAGGAACTAGGCTGAGGGCAACAGTGGGTTTGGGTTGATGGGGACGATGAGGTTTGGGGCGGGGGTGAAACTGGCATTGCGTTGGGCGTCGGACCTGCTTTTTCCGTTAGAGTGCCTGTCCTGCCGGTCGGAAGGGCGGCTATTGTGCGAGGAGTGCATCGCGGAATTGCCGGAATTGGAGCGGCCATTTTGCCCAGTATGCGCCGCGCCGGGGCACGCCATGCGTTGCGATTGGTGCCGGTCACGGCAAGTACAAATTGACGGCATCAGGGCACCCTACCGGATGGAGGGAGTGGTGAGGGAAGCGGTACACCGTTTCAAGTACCGGAACCTGCGGGCGGCGGCCCCGGAGGTTGGTGGTCTGTTGGCCGCGTACTTGGCGGCGAACCCCATTCCGGGGGAGGTATTGGTCCCGGTACCGCTGCACCGGCGGAGGTTGCGGAGCCGAGGGTATAACCAGGCAGAGCTGATGGTCAAGGAGCTGGGGAAGGTGAGGGGACTGCCGGTGGAAACGGGGTTGTTGGCGCGGCGGGTGGACACACCGCCGCAGGTGGGGGTGGCGACCCGGGAGGAACGGTGGGATAACGTGGGAGGAAGTTTTGTGAGCCGCGGGGATGCCGGCGGGATGAGGGTGATTCTGGTGGATGACGTTTGCACCACGGGCAGCACCATGTCGGCTTGCGCGGCGGTTTTGAAGGATGCCGGAGCGGCGTCGGTTTGGGGGTTGGCCCTGGCGAGGGAAGGTTAGGGTTGGACCAACCCCGGTTGGGTTAAGGGCGGACCCAGGTCTCCGACCAGGCGATGCAGGCGGTGCTGCTTTGCCGGTCGCCGCGCGTTTCCGGGAAGGGCTTCCCGCCGGCCACCAAGCCGTTGAATGTAATCTGGGCCTGACGGGCGGGGATGAAGCAACTGTAGACCCCGTGAGGGCGGCCGGGGACGCTGCCGGCGGCCACCGTCAGCATAAATGGTTCGCCGAAATCGTGCCAGGTCAGGTTAATTGTGTCGTCCTCGGTCTCGATGGTCTCGGTCCAGAAGGAGCGGCCGTCGCCGGACTTGGAGAACGCCGCCTGATGGACGGGGAGTTCCTGGTTGGCGAACTCAGGGAAGAGCAGCGACTCGATTTCATCTTGGAGCCAGCGGGCGAGGGCGATGTTGTCGGAATAGACCAGGACTTCGTCGTCGATGAGGTCGCTTTTGAGGTAGAGGACATGGCCGGGTCCGGCGGGGGAATAGAGGACCCGCCAGTGGCTGACGCGGGTGGGTTGAGGGCCGCCTTGTTCGTTCTGGAGACGAATGAAGGAGTTTTCGCCGGTGAGGCGGACCTGGTTGGGGTCAACAGGGCTGGTGGTCACGGGGGCACCTCTTCACGTAAAGTTGGGGCGGTTCGACAGGCTCACGACGAACGGGGTGGGGCTGACCACGAGCGGGGCTTGGGTGGTTCGCTGTGTTCACCACGAAAGGGGCCTGGGTTCTTCGACACGCTTAGGATGATGACCTGGAATGAATTGGGGCTGCTCGTCAAGAGCAGCCCCGAGTTGCCGAGGTAGCTGGAGCAGGGTGGCTAGCTCTTGGCGGGGAACCAGTTCTGCTTCCAGGGGAAGTCTCCGTTGGCGTCGTCGAAGGCGGGCTTGCCCTGGTCGAGACGTTCCCGGTAGGGGCTCTCGATGGGCTGGCTGTAAGGGTAGATACCGCCTTCGTAGGCGCTGGGGCCGACCTTGAAGTGCTTGGCCTGGTCCAGAGTCTCGACGAAGGGCATGTTCATATCGTAGAGCTTGTCCACGGTCTTGGGACGGGGACCCGCCTTGGACACGTGACCGTAGAGTTCGCGCCCGACAACACGCTCGGCCATCCAGACGCAATCGATGAGCTTGTCGATGTCGACGCCGGTCTCGATGCCCATGTCCTCCAATAGGTGGAGCAGGTCTTCGGAGGGGGCCATGCCGGTGGCGCGGCCGTTGCCGCAGTAGGGGCAGCCGCCGTAGCCGCCGATGGTGCCGTCGAGTTCAACGGTGTCGTCGGGGCCGAGGGTTCGAATGGCGGCGTAGGCGGAGGCGATGGCCATGTTGCGTCCGTTGTGGAGGTGGAGGCGGAAGTGGTTGATTTCGGGCCAGCGTTCCTTAACCCGGTAGACACTCTCTTCAACCTTGTCGGGGCGGCAGTGGCTCATGGGGTCACCCATGGAGCAACTGACCACTTCGATGCCGACTTCGTCCCACATGCCATGCTGCTTCTCGAAGAGAGTCATGAGGCTGTCGACGGGGAATTCGCCGAGGAAGTTGGAGCCCCAACTGGCGTTGCAGCCGATGCCTGCCTGCCTGATGTTGAGCTCCTGGGCCTGGGCGACAACCTGGGGCCAGCGTTCCATTTCCTGCATCTGGGAGCGGTTGGTGTTGCGGCGGACAAAGACGTCGCACATGTGGCAGTTCAGGCGGGGGAAGCCGTCGCGCTCGATGGTCAGAGGCGGGGAATAGGCGCGGGCGCGCTCGATACCGCGGGAGTTGAGGGCCAGGGCGGTGTAGGTGACGCCGGGCTTGGGGATGAAGCGAGAAACGATTTCGTCGATGCGCTCCATTTGGGGAGTCCACTTGGGACTGACGAAGGAACCGACCACAATCTGGGAGAGGCCGGTCTCGGAGAGGGCGTCCAACAGCTCGATCTTGTCGTCAACGGAGATGTTGGCGTCTTCGATCTGCATACCCTCGCGCATGCCTTCTTCTTTATAGAGAACCTTGGGCCAGCGTGTCGTCATAGGGGATCTCCTTTTGGGGACGTTGGAAATTTTCACCCGAAGTTGGCCGGGGAGCCTGGGGCCGGAACCTATTGCAATTGCCGGAATTGTAGGTTCGGGATTGAGAATTTGTCAACCGGGAGAGGAGCGAACTGAAGGGTTAGTGACGCTGGTAGGATGGGCGGGAATCAGGGGGCCGGGACGGGCCAGGGAGCTTATGGGCAGGGACCAAAGGCGGGAGAATTTTATTCCGGCCGTTGCGGTCCGGTTTGGGTTTTTTCCGTTTGTTCGACGTTAGGTGGTTTCGGGAGGTTATGTTAATGGTACAGAGTGGGCAACGGGTTTGGGAAGGGGCGGGTGTCAGCGGCTCATGACGATTGCAAAGTGATGCAATTCTGAGGGAAAGGGACGCTTGCCAGACCAGGTACGACCTGGATTCCCGCCTTCGCGGGAATGACGATAGGGGGCGGGAATGACGATAGGTGTTCGTAGGGACTTTGCAATTATCCTGGTCGGCGGCTTTAGTCGGAGTTTGGGTTGCCAGGGGGAGGGGGCGGGGCTAACATACGCTTCAATTCAGGGATGCCGCCTCGGTTGGCGCAAGAGGAGGGACTGTGCCGGAAACGGCGATAAACGGCTACACGATGTATTACGAAGTCCACGGGGAAGGCTTGCCGTTGGTGATGATCCACGGAGGGTTGGGAGGCGGGGAGGGCTGCGCGGCTTTTGTCGAGCACCACGCGGCGGCCCTGGCTGGGAAGTTCCAGTTGGTGGTTTACGACCGGAGGGCGGCGGGGCGCTCCTCGACACCGGAAGAGGGTTATTCAATTCCCGGTTTCAGCGACGACCTGTTCCAATTGCTGGGGATGCTGGGGGTAGAGCGAGCCCACATCTTGGGCTCATCGGCGGGAGGGCCGATAGCGTTGCAGTTCGCCCTGGACCACCCGGGCATGACGGACACCTTGATACTGATAAACACCATGTCCTACGCCCAGGAATCGGAGCGGGTGGTGCGGCAACGGGAACTGGACCGGCTGCACGAGGACGCGGCGGCGGGAGGACAGCGGGTTTCCGCGGAGAACGCCCTGGAGAGCCGGTGGCATGGGATGCGGCAACAGGAGCCGGGGCGGTTTGACCGTCTGTTGAAGATTCACCTGGAGCGGTTCGAGGGAGTCGCGAAGACCATCCAGGCATATCTGGACATCAGGGACTCGTTGGAATCGCGATTGGACGAGATTGCCATGCCGACGTTGGTGGCGCACGGGGACTCGGACTCGCGGATAGCGGTGGAGTGCGGGCGGCAGTTGCACGAGAGGATTGGGGGTTCGGAGCTGCACATCATTCCGGGGGCGGAACACGGGTTGATGTCCAACGAACCGGCGTTGATGCGGGAACTGGTGTTAGGATTCTTGGAACGCCGGGCTTCACCGGCGATAGTTGCCGGAGATTAGGCCAATAATCGGGCAAGGATTGGGGTAGGAAAATGCCGACAGTAGGGATTGACCACATTGCGATGCCGACAGCCAACGCCGAGCGGCTGATAGGGTTTTACAAGAAGCTGGGGTTTTCGATCAACAACGGGGATGCCTGGCGGGCCGGAACTGCGCCCACGTTTTCGATCCAGGTGGGGGACTCGAAGATCAACGTACATCCCGAGGGGCATACGGCTTCGCTGCGGGGGCCGACGGCGGTGCCAGGTTGCACCGACATTTGCTTTGTTTGGGATGGGACGGTGGAAGAGTGTCAGGAGATGTTGAAGGAGGCGAGGGTGGAGGTAATCCGGGGGCCGGTGCAGCGTCCGGGAGGGCGGGGGAGAGGCACGACGCCTTCGTTGAGCCTGTACCTGCGGGACCCGGACGAGAACCTGCTGGAGTTTATGACCTACAACGTTTAGGGGGCGGCTCTGGAACCTGGCCGCTGGCTTTTGAGATTAAGGAGTGCGGCTCATTCTGACGATTTCGTCGTACTCTTCCCTGGTTATCGGCTGGATGGACAGTTGGTTGGGCGGGTTCAGAAACTTCCTGGCGGCCAGCTTTGAGTTGTCTTTGATTTCGGCCAAAGTTACGGAGCGGGGCAGTTTGCCACCGGCTTTGATGTCGACCACGAACCATTTGGGGTCAAGAGGGGCGCTTTTCGGATCGTAGCGGTCGGATCGCGGGTCGTGGGCGGTCTTGTCGGGGTCGGGGTAGGGCCGGCTGGTTACCGTGGCGGTTCCCACTACTTGGGGATTGGGGATGCTGCTGTGGTAGAAGAGGATGCCGTCGCCGGGGTGGATGTCGTCCCTGATGAAGTTGCGGGCTTGATAGTTGCGGACGCCTTCCCAAGGGGCGGTTTGGTTGGGCTTGGCCAGCAGGCCATCGTAGGTGTCCTTGGCAGGGTTGCACTTGAAGAGCCAATAGCGCCGGTCTGACATTCCGGCCTCTGTGGAGTTAGGAGTTGCCCAAGCCGGCGATTTCGTCGAACTCTTCTTCGGTTACGGGCTGGATGGAGAGGCGCATACCGCGCCGGACCAGCATCATGCTGGCGAGCTTGGGATTTTTTTTGATTTCCTGGAGGGTGACGGGGCGTTGGAACTGTCGGCTCGCGGTTATTTCAACCATCAACCAGGTGGGGCTATCAGGATCGCTCTTGGGGTCGAAGTAACGGGCGTTGGGGTCCCAAGCGGTGTTGTCGGGGTAGGCTTCTTTGGAGATGGTGGCGGTCCCGACGACGGCGGTGGGTTTAGAGCTGCTGTGGTAGAAGAGGATGCCGTCACCGACCTTCATTTCGTCGCGCATGAAGTTGCGGGCTTGATAGTTGCGGACGCCGTCCCATTCGGCGGTTTGCCCTTCTTCACCGAGCAAGTCCTGGAAGGAATAGTTGCCGGGTTCGGACTTAAAGAGCCAGTATTTTCGTTCGGGCATAGTTTCTCCCTGGGGCAACCCGTTGGCGGGGAATGGAATAGGACTAACAGACGCTAGTGGGACGGCCAACGGCGGGGACTAAAGGGCGATGTCGCCTTCTTCGCCGGTACGGATGCGGATAGCGTTACTGACGGGGTAAACGAAGATTTTGCCGTCGCCGATATTGCCGGTGCGGGCGGTCTCGATGACGATGTCGATGGCCCGCCGGGTGTCCTGGTCAAGGACCACCAATTCCAGTTTGACCTTGGGAAGCATGTCGACGACGTAACTGCCGACGCCCCGGGGCCCGCCCATTTCGATGCCGCGCTGGTTGCCTCGGCCGGTTACCTGGGCGACGTTGAGTCCCACCAGCCCGGCGTCGGCCAGCGCGTCTTTAACCGCGGTGAGCCTTTCGGGGCGGATGATTGCTTCAATTTTGTTCATAACAGCCTCCCGGTGCGATTTATTATAGCGCACCGGGTGGGGGGTTACATCCCTGGGGCGGCGGGGGCAGGACGATTGCAAAGCGATGCAATTCTGAGGGAAAGGGGCGCTTGCCAGGCAAGGTACGACCTGGATTCCCGCCTGCGCGGGAATGACGATGGGTGTTTGTGGGGACTTTGCAATTGTCCTGGCGGCGGGGGTGTTGGATGGGTTGAAGGCGACTGGGAGCTGGCTAGCGGAGGCGGATGCCGGCGGCTTCCCGGTCGAAGCAACCCGTGATGAGGTCTTCCCGTTCCTGGCGGAGGACGTCTTTGCGGACTCGGAGGCTGGGGGTGCGGGGGAACTCGTCGCGGACTTCGATGTAACGGGGGACCTTGAAATAGGCCAGCCGATCGGCGCACCAGAGGACAACTTCTTCGGGGTCGGCGGTGAACCCGGGGCGGGGCAGGATGTAGGCTTTAACTTCGTCCTCGCCCAGTTCGGAGGGGACGGCAAGGACGGCGCAGTCGAGAACGCTGGGATGGGCTTTGATGACGTCTTCCACCTGTTGGGAGGAGATGTTTTCGCCCCGGCGGCGGATGACGTCCTTCTTACGGTCGACGAAATAGAGGAAGCCGTCCTCGTCGAGCCAACCCAAGTCGCCGGTAAAGAGCCAGCCGTCCCGGAGGGCTTCATCGGTCTGTTCCTGGTTGCGCCAGTAGCCCAGCATGGTAGCGGGGTTGTGGAGAGTGATTTCGCCGACGGTATTGGGTGGTAGGGGTTGGCCGTCTTCGCCGGCGATGCGGACTTCGTTGGTAAACCGGGGGTCGGGGTGCCGGCGAGGGAGGCCGGAGGAGTTGGAACGGCGGCGGTCCCCGATTTGTTCGATGGTGCCGTAGCAGGTCTCGGTCATGCCGAAGCCGACGATGATGCCGGTGCCGAAGCGTTCTTGGAAGTTTTCCAGAAACTCCGGGTCGAAGGCTGGGGAGCCGTAAAAGAGGCGGACGGTGTTTTCGGAATCGGCGGGGGCCGGAGTCTGCTTGGCGAGGACGGGCATCATCATGCCGATGAAGTTGACCACGGTGGCGCGGGCGTCCCGGACCTGGTCCCAGAATCGGGAGGCGCTGAAGCGGTCGGCGACGACCAGAGTTGCACCGGCGGCGAGGGCTCCCATGGTGGAGTAGTACTGGGCGTTGGCGTGGAAGTAGGGGAGGCAGGTAAAGAACCGGTCTTCGCCGGTGGCCTGGGTCCAGTGGGCGAACCCCTGGCCGGCGGCGACGTACATCTGGTGGGTGACCTGGACGCCCTTGGGGTTGCCGGTGGTGCCGGAGGTGTATTGCAGCATGGAAATGGCGAGGGGGGAGACGCTGGGTAGGCGGGAAGGGGGATGGGATTGGTCAAGGAGGGCGTTGAAGCCGGACCAACCGGCGGGAATGGAGTCTGGGGAGGCAGGGGCATCGGGGGAAGGGGGAGTGGCGACGTAGAGCCGGGTCTGGACGCTGGGCGCCAAATCGGCGGCGGCATGGGCGGTATCCAGCAGGGAGGTGTGGGCGACGAGGAGGGAGATTTCGGCGTTGTTGAGGATGTAGGCGGTCTCGTCGCGTTTGTAGGCGGTGTTGATGGGAACGGCGATGGCGCCGATGGTGGCGAGGCCGAACCAGGAATAGAGGAATTCGGGGCAGTTGGGAAGGAAGACGCCGACGCGGTCGCCGGGGTTTATGCCCAGGGACTGGAACATGCCGGCGGCGTGGGAAACTTTGTCTTGGAAACCGCGATAGGTGAGGGTGTGGCTTGCTATTTCGACGAAAGTTTTTTCGGGGTTGTTGGCGACGGCCAGGTTGAGGAAGTCGCCCAAGGTGCGTTCCCAGGGCAATTGGGTGGAGGTGGAATTCATGCCGGCGATACTTGCCATAGGGCCACCGCAATGTTTTGAGTGGAGATTTTTGGAGCGGGGAAGTCGAGGGTCACGCTAACATGGGCGGGTTGGGGGGTCAATAGTTGGGGTTTCGACAAATTCGGGAGGTGGCTTGGCGGGCTCACCATGAACGGGGTGGGGGTTTGGTGCGACCGTCCGTTGCCCTTCGACGTTGCTCAGGACGAGCGGGGTGGGGGTTGGGGGTGGTAGATTTTTAAAGTGCTGGGACTTTTGGGGACATTCTGGGACATTTTTGGGTCGGGTGGGGTTAGGAGAGGCAGGGGGATTGACGCCAGGGCAGTAGGGCGTCTAGGAGTAGCTTGTGGTCGGGCTCCTTTTTGCGGCGGCGGCAGTAGTCCAGGTAGCCGAAGGTACCGGTGAAGGGGAGGAATCGGAAGCCGGAGTCGGCCACTTTTCGGATGAAGTTGTGGGGGTCGGGCAGGGGTTTGTTCTGGGATTGAGCGTCGGCCCATTCTTCGCAGAGTTGGTTCACGTGACGGCCGAGGAGGACCTCGTGACGGGGGCGGTAGAGTTTACGTCTGAGGGCGCGGACGCGGTTGGCTAAGCTGGAGAGGCTGGGTAGGGTGGTAAATTCCATCATTTTGGGAGTTCCTCCGGGTTTTGGATTTATTGGGGGTTGGGATGGATGAACGGGGTTAGATTTTTATATGTTGGGACAATTTGGGACTTATTAGGACATGGGGTTTATTTTCTCGGACGGTCGGTCCGGGGGTTGGATTTTGGGGGTGGGGTTAGGTCTATCTATAGTTATGTTAGAGAGTTGTCACCGGAAGTGGCAAGGGGCAAGTGTCAGTGATTTCTTGGGGGGTTAGGTGTTTAGTGCGACCGTCCGTTGGCCCTTCGACGGGGCTCAGGACGAACGGACTGGGTGTTGGGGGCAGGGCCTTTTCATTGTCGGTGTGGGGAGTTTGCGACGGCCAATCCAGGGCCAAACCGGCTGGCGGCGATGGATTTTAGATTTCTCCCTACGGTCGAAATGACAGGTAGGGGGGCCGGAATACACCTTCGACGGGCTCAGGGTGAAAGTGGGGGCGGCATTTGGGGAGAATGAAAAGGCCCTGTACACTGGGGGATTGGGGGTGCCTTCACCGATAATCTTTTGTATCCTTGACGTCCACCAATTCCAGGTTTAGGGTTTGGTTGGATGCTGTTTGTTTTTTCGGGGACTTGTTGCGTTTGGCCTTAAGGTTATGACAACACCAAATGGAAATGCCGGAGCCGGGAACCAAGGCATTGTCGTAGTTGATTTCGGCTCGCAATACACTCACCTTATCGCACGACGTATCCGGGAATTGAACGTCTATTCCGAAATTGTGCCGGCGTCGGCTAGCTGGGAACGGGCTACGCAGAGGGTCGTTCCCCAGGGCATCATCCTCTCCGGCGGCCCCGCCAGCGTTTATGATTCCGGCGCCCCTTCCATTCCCCAGTGGGTGCTGGAAACCGGCCTGCCGGTGCTGGGGATCTGTTACGGGATGCAGGCGTTGGTCCACCAAATGGGCGGCGAGGTCGCGCCCGGAGACCGCCGGGAGTATGGGCACGCCCAGCTTCAACGCTGCGGCGACTCCGCGTTGTTTGCGGGTCTGCCGGACTCACTGGAAGTTTGGATGAGCCACGGGGACCGGGTGAATGCCCTGCCTCCTGGGTTCAACACCGTTGGGCAAACCGGCAATTCCGCCGCGGCCGCCATCGAAGGCCCGGGCCAACGGTACGGTCTACAATTCCACCCGGAAGTGGCGCACACTCCCCTGGGGACCACGATAATCGAGAATTTCGTGCGCCAAATCTGCCACTGCCCACCGGATTGGACGCCCACTAACTTTGTGGGTGAAACCGTCGACCGCATCCGGCAACAGGTTGGCGATTCGCGGGTAATCTGCGCCCTCTCCGGGGGTGTTGATTCGGCGGTTACATCGGCGCTCTTGCATCGGGCCATTGGCAGCCAGTTGACCTGCATTTTCGTCAATAACGGCCTGCTGCGGCGCGGCGAGGCGGAAGCAGTCCAGGAAACGTTCCAGAAGGGCATGGGGCTGGACCTGATGTGCGTGGATGCCACCGAACGGTTTCTGGCCCGCCTGGAGGACGTTACCGACCCGGAACAAAAACGGAAGAACATCGGCGAAGAGTTCATCCGGGTATTTGAAGAGGTGGCTTCCGAGCTTTCGGATACCGAGTACCTGGCCCAGGGCACACTCTACCCCGACGTCATCGAGAGCGAGACCCCGGATGACCGGATGTCGGCGCGAATCAAGAGCCACCACAACGTCGGCGGACTTCCCGAGCGGATGGAGCTCAAGTTGGTGGAACCCCTCCGGTACCTCTTCAAGGATGAGGTCCGTGACGTAGGGTTGGA
This sequence comes from Dehalococcoidia bacterium, assembly GCA_965205495.1. GTDB lineage: Bacteria > Chloroflexota > Dehalococcoidia > Lucifugimonadales > UBA3495 > CATOSK01. The sequence goes on along the minus strand of CBDBHA010000002.1, from coordinate 1,127,718 downwards.
ACTGGGAGTGCCCCCGGAAATAGTCAACCGCCAACCGTTCCCCGGGCCGGGCCTGGCCATTCGGATCATTGGGGAGGTTACGCGAGAGCGCCTGGAAATCCTGCGGGGCTGCGATTCCATCGTCCTGGAGGAAGTCCGCGAGGCGGGCTTGTACGATGAAATCTGGCAGAGTTTCGCCGTCCTCAGCGACAACCGCACCGTGGGGGTGATGGGGGATTACCGGACCTACGGGCACGTTTGCGCCATCCGAGCGGTGTCCAGCGACGACGCCATGACCGCCGATTGGGTGCGCCTGCCGTTTGACCTGCTGGCCCGCATGTCCAGCCGCATCGTCAATGAGGTAGCGGGCGTGAACCGGGTGGTCTACGACATCACCAGCAAGCCCCCAGGCACCATTGAGTGGGAGTAGGTGACTTCCGTTGGCAGACTCCCCAGGAACCTCGGCGCGATTGCTCGTTCTCCCACAACCGGTTAGTTTTCGGGTGAGGTTGGCGTGCGGGTCTTGGTAACCGGTTCGGGGGGGCGGGAACACGCTCTGGCTTGGCGCCTTGGACAAAGCCCGGCGGTTTCTTCCCTGTGGGTGGCCGGGGGCAACGCCGGCACCGCCCAAATCGCCACCAACCTGAACATCAACCCGGAGGATGTGCCGGCGGTAGTGGAGGCGGCGCGGGCCCACCGGGTTGAACTGGTAGTGGTGGGACCGGAAGTCCCCTTGGCGAACGGGTTGGTTGATTCCCTGGCTTCCGCCGGGATACCGGCTTTTGGGCCGACCGCCGCCGCCGCCCAAATCGAGGCCAGCAAGGGCTTCGCCCGCCGTATCATGGACGAGGCGGAGGTCCCGGGGCCTGATTATCGTGTGTTCCGCGATGCCCGGGCGGCCCTGGATTTTGTGAAGGGTTCTGAAATGCCCTTGGTGGTGAAAGCGGACGGTTTGGCCGCGGGAAAGGGCGTTGCCCTGTGCAGCGGCCCCGAAGAAGCGATGATGGCGGTCCGGGCTTGCATGAGCGACCGTATTTTCGGCGCTTCCGGCGACGTTGTGGTGATCGAAGAATTACTGACCGGGCCGGAGGTTAGCGTTTTTGCCTTCACCGATGGGGAGAGCGTCTCCAGCCTGGCCGCTGCCTGCGATTACAAACAGGCGGGGGACGGCGGCAAAGGCCCCAACACGGGAGGCATGGGCAGTTTTTCGCCGCCGAATTTCTGGACCCCGGCCCTAGCCCAGCAGGTGAGGGGAACCATCATGGTCCCGACAATTCAGGCGATGGCGGAACGGGGCGTCCCTTACCGGGGAGTGCTTTACGCGGGTCTTATGTTGACCGCCGCCGGTCCCAAGGTCTTGGAGTTCAACGTCCGGTTTGGCGACCCCGAAGCGCAGGTAATACTTCCCCTCTTGGACACGGACCCGGTGGAAGTGATGCTGGCCTGCGTCGAAGGCCGCCTGGCCCAAACTCCGGTGGTATGGAACGACCGGGCCCACGTCGGGGTGGTGATGACCTCGGGCGGGTACCCGGGACCCTACCAGACCGGTTTTGAGATTTCGGGTTTGGACCGGGATGTGCCCAACACCATCGTTTTCCACGCCGGCACCGGCGCCGTTGCGGGGGCGTCCGGTCCCAGGACGGTGACCAACGGAGGGCGGGTGGTCACGGTTACCGGGTGGGGCGATTCGCTGGCCGACGCCCGGGACAGTGCCTACCGGAGAGTGGCGGAAATCGAATTTGAAGGCGCCTACTATCGCAGCGACATCGGCGAACCGCGGGCCCTGGAACAGGAGGAACAATGGTTGCCCAACCCGGCGCCGCCCACCAATTAGGGCTGGGCGAGGCGTTCCAGGCTGCCCGGGAGTCGGGAGCGTTGGAGGCTTACCGGCGGAAACGCTGGCAGCCCGTTCCGGAGTACGGTCTTTGGCTGACAGAAGACAACCTGCCCCTGCTCACGTCCGAACAGGCTCTGGCGCTTTACAGAGCGTCCAACAGCCGTCAGACGGCCGAGTTTAAGTCCAATCCCATCGAGGAAGTTCGGGATTCCCTGGACTTTCTGCTTTATGATACTATCAAGTTGGAGGGTAGGCTGGACGAGTGTATGGGGGAGGAAGGAGCCTACAAATTGGCCGGGGCGGGGAAAGAGTTCATTTCTTATCTGCTGTGCCTGCGGGAGCCGGCTCTCTTCGGGGTTTGGAACGCCAACGCCGAACGGGCGCTGCGGCTGCTGGGCCTTGATCCTGGGACCCTACGCCGGGGTCACTGGGGGCTCCGTTACATTGACCTCTTGGATGCCCTTCACCGGGTCATGCGCCAATTTCCGCTGGGCGATTTCAGTGAAATTGACCAGTTCGCCTATTGGTTGACGCGGCCGGCCCAAAAACCTTCCAACTGAACCGTTGAACCTAAACACGAAACTGTCACTAATCTCCCCTTGCACCGCTCCGGGGAGCCAAACAGCCAAAGGAGACTGAAAATGCCCTGGCGCGATACCCTACAATCTCTGCAATCCGAACTCGCCCAGGTCCGGGACGAACGCCTCCGCCTAGCCAGGGAAGAAGCGGCGACCCGGCAGGTCCAACGGGATCAGATTACCAATCTGGCCTCTTCCCTCCGCATCGCGGAGTTGGTGGGGGATATGAACGCGGTCCTGCTTCAGGGGAAGGGTACCATTGAGACCTATTCCTCGTGGGACCCGCCTTCCGAAGAATCCGACCAGACCTCCGACCTCCTGGGTTTAGACGATGACGGCGACGAAGACGACGCGGATTACATCAGTTCCGTCCTCTCCTGGGAGGAGGATGGGGAACGGGAGATTGCGGTAGACCTGGGAATCTCTGAAGAAGGGGTATATTTGCAGGTCAACGAACTCGAAATCCGCCCCGAGCAAGAGGCCCTGGAACAGGCCCTGTTGGCAGCCTTCCGGGAAGAGTTGCAGGTGTGATTCTGTAACGGGACCTTTTATGTGCCAGACCTTGCCAGGAGTCGAAACCAAATTTAGGAGCATCTGACGTGCCATTAGTTGGAGTCGTGATGGGGAGCGCCACCGATGAACCGGTGGTGCAGGAGACCATCAACACCTTGGAACAGCTCAAGATTGACTATGAAGTCCGGGTTATGTCGGCCCACCGGACGCCGGAACGGGTCCAGGAATACGCGACGCAGGCCCGGGACCGGGGCATCCAGGTCCTGATCTCCGCGGCCGGAGGGTCGGCGGCGTTGGGTGGTGTGCTGGCTTCGTGGACCACGCTTCCGGTCATTGGGATTCCGCTGGCTTCCAGCGAACTCAACGGTATGGATTCCCTGTTGGCCACGGCGCAAATGCCCCCCGGCATCCCCGTTGCTTGCATGGCGGTCGGCGGGTGGGGGGCCCGCAACGCGGCCTTCTTCGCCGCCGAAATCCTCGGCCTTCAGCACCCGGAAATAAGACAGGCTTATGAAGACTACCGGCAGTCCCTCCGGGAACGCTAACCTCACCCCCGCCGTCCTGACCGACTTCGACGATACCGCCGCGCAACAAAACGTGGCGGAATTGCTGTTGCACCGCTTTGGCGACCCGAGCTGGCAGGAGGTGCGCGGTCAATTCCGGGCCGGGAAAATGAACCTTAAGGAGTACCAGGAAATCACCTTTGCCAATATCCAGGCGGGCAAAGGGGAAATGCAGCGTTATGTCAAAGAACAGGCCAACCTGCGGCCCCGTTTCGCGGAACTGATGGAGTATTGCCAGGAACGGGACATTCCGGTGGCGGTCGTCAGCCAGGGGCTTGATTTTTACATCGAGGCCCTGCTGGAAGCCGAAGGGTTTCCCGATGTTCCGGTTTACTCCGTGAACACTACGTTTGACGATGGTGGGATACGCTACCATTACCACTTCACCCATCCGGGTCTGGAAGAAAAAGGCAACTCCAAGGGGTTGGTCGTCGACCGGTTCCGGGATCAGGGACACCATGTTTTTTATGCCGGCGACGGGTTCTCTGACTTGGAAGCGGCGGAACGGGCCGATGTAGTTTTCGCCCATAAGTATCTGGCTGAGGAATGCGAACGGCGCAGTATTCCTTTCCGGCCTTTTCGAGACTTCGGCGATATATTGCAGGCCCTGCGAGAGTACGCGGGGTGAGCTAGCTTCGATGGAATTTTGGACTGAACGACGATGGAATGGTTGGGAATAGACTGGTTCGGTTTCGGACTGTCCGGCATCTTGTGGATTATCCCCGCAGTGGTGATGCTGGTAATTTACTTCCTGCCGACCTGTGTAGCGTTACTCCGCCACAAGAGGAATTCCCTGGCGATTTTCATCCTGAATTTCTTGGCGGGTTGGACGGCCATAGGTTGGATAGCCGCCATCGTCTGGTCCTTTATGGCCGAGGACCGGAAGGGTTGATGCCCCGGCTTTCCTGAGATGCCGACCCTCGGTTGGTTTTCGATACCGTTTATAGGGGAACCCTAACGCCCAGGAGGCTCCAGCGTGATTGACCGCTATTCCCGGCCTGCCATGAAGCAGGTCTGGTCCGATGAGAATAAGTACCAAAAATGGCTCGACGTCGAGCTTGCCGTTGTAGAGGCGTGGGCGGACCAGGGTGTGGTCCCCCAGGACGATATGGTCCGGCTTCGCCAGGCCAAGTACAACCACCAGCGGATGATGGAGATTTTTGAGACTACCCGCCACGACGTTACGGCTTTCCTGACCTCCATCACCGAGCAAATAGGGCCGGAGGGCCGCTGGCTCCACCTGGGCATGACTTCCTCCGACATGCTGGACACTGCCCAGGCCCTCCAGATGGTGGAAGCGGGCAACCTTCTTTCGCAAGACCTGGACGAGGCCATTGAAGTGTGCGCGGCCCAAGCGGTGGCGTACAAGGACACCATAATGATGGGGCGGACCCACGGCATGCACGCCGAACCGATGACTTTCGGCCTTAAGCTGGCGCTCTGGTGGGACGAGCTGCGCCGCCAACGTGCCCGGCTGGCCGATGCCGTGGAAACCATACGCGTGGGCAAGATTTCCGGCGCAGTCGGCACCCACGCCACCATTTCCCCCGAGGTTGAAGAGGTGGTCTGCCGCCGTCTTGGTCTTGAAGTGGCTCCGGTCTCCAACCAGGTAATACAACGGGACCGGTACGCCCACTTCGTGACAACGCTGGCGCTCATCGCCGCGTCCCTGGAAAAATTCGCCACCGAAATTCGGGGGATGCAGCGCACCGAAGTCCACGAATTGGAGGAACCCTTCGGTTCGGGGCAGACCGGTTCGTCGTCCATGCCGCACAAGCGGAACCCGGAGCTGGCCGAGCGAATTTGCGGCTTGGCCCGGCTCATTCGCGGTCACAGTGTCACCGCGCTGGAAAACGTGGCCCTGTGGGGAGAACGGGACATCAGCCACTCTTCCGCTGAACGCATCATCCTGCCCGACTCCTGCCTGGCCCTGGACTACATCCTGAGCATCTTTACCCGCATCGTGCGCGACCTGCGGGTTTTCCCGGACCGGATGTGGGCCAACGTGGAAAGCAGCCGGGGGTTGGTGTTCAGCCAGCGGACCCTGCTAGCGCTGGTGGACAAGGGCCTAGCACGGGAGGATGCCTACAAAATTGTCCAACGTAACGCCATGCGAAGTTGGGACGACAACCAGGATTTCCGGGACTTGCTGAAGACCGACCCCGAGGCCAAAGCCTCCCTTTCCGCTGAGGAAATGGATGAAATCTTTGACTACGGGTATTACACTCGTTATATCGACGAAAATTTCCAACGCATCGGTCTGCTCCGGTCCAAGGTCAACGCCTAAACTGACAAACCTGCTGCAACGAAGGAATCTCCATGTATACCGAAACGAATCTTCCCAACTTCCTCCATCGCGGCAAGGTCCGCGACACCTACTCCATCGACGAATCAACCCTTTTGATGGTGGCTACCGACCGCATCTCCGCCTTCGACGTGGTGCTGCCCACCGGTATTCCCAGCAAGGGGCAGGTCCTGAACCGCATCTCCGGGTTCTGGTTCGGCCAGACCCAGGACATAGTCCCCAACCACCTGATTTGCCTGGCGGACGCTCCTGAAGCCGCCGCCAACTACGGTGGAACCGAGGTTATGGCCAGCCTGCCCGCCGACCTGGCGCCCCAGGCGATGGTGGTGAAGAAAGCCGAACGCATCGACATGGAGTGCATCGTCCGCGGCTACATCACCGGCTCCGCTTGGGCCGAGTACCGCCGCCAGGGGACCGTCTGGGGGTTGGATATGCCCACCGGGATGGTGGAAGGAGTGCCGTTCCCGGAGCCTCTCTTCACCCCCACGACCAAGGCCGAAGAGGGACACGACCAGAACATGACCCCGCAACAGGTAATTGACATGGTCGGGACCGACCTGGCCCGCCAACTGGAAGAGGTCAGCATCGCCGTATACTCCCACGCCGACAGGTACGCCAAGGAAAAGGGCATCATCCTGGCCGATACCAAGATGGAGTTCGGCCTGCTGGATGGGCAGCTTATTCTCATTGATGAACTGCTGACCCCCGATTCCAGCCGTTTTTGGGATGCCCGGGGCTATGAACCGGGCAAGTCCCAACCCAACTTTGATAAACAGTACGTGCGCGATTATCTGTCCGAGCAGGGGTGGAACCAGGAACCGCCGGCCCCGGAACTGCCGGAGGAAATCGTGGCGCGGACCACGGAACGTTACCTGGAAGCCTACCGCTTGCTGACTGGAGAACCCCTTTAGGGGATCGCCAACGGAGGAAAAACCTTGCCGGAATCGAGACGCCGCCGGCGCCGCGGCCGCCCCATTCCCCGGACCCGCGGGGGCGCCAACCTAACGACCTACCGCCAACGGCCTCGGCAACGCAGCGGGCGCCGCTGGCTCTATGTTGCGGCCTCGGCAATCATCGCCGTGCTGGTCATCGCCGGGTTTGTGGTGCCATCCCTGGTTGGTTTGGGCGGGGGAGCGGGCCAGACTACCGGGTCTTCCTATGAGTACGTATCGGGAGTTGGGCAACAGCACGACATCATGGTTACCCGGCGGCATGTCCCGGAAAGCAGGAACGTGGAGTACAACAGCCTACCGGCGACTTCCGGCGACCATTGGGCCTGGTGGTCTGAGTGTGGGTTCTTCGAGCAGGAACTGCCCGATGAACGCGTGGTCCACAACCTGGAACACGGCAACATCGTGGTCAGCTACAACCTGGCTACCCCCGAAGAGGTGGAGCAACTGCGGGGGGTATTTGAAGATATTGGCCTTTCCAATGTCCACGGGATAGCCCGGCGCTACACCAAGATACCGGAGGGTTCCGTCGTCCTGACCGCTTGGGGGGTATCCGACCAGATGGACGGCATTGACAAGGAACGAATCGAAACATTCTTCAAGACCTATGCCGGGACCTTGGGGCCCGAATTCCCCAATGGCGCGGCCTGCACCACCGGTGGGGTCATGCCGGAATCGGGCAGCTAACGCCGCCGCCAACGGAGTTACTTTTGTTTTTAGCCAAGGTAATTGTCACCCTGAAACCCACCGTCAACGACCCCGCCGGGCTTACGGTATCCGGCGGGCTCCAGACGCTGGGATTCGACTCGGTGGAAAGCGTCCGGCTGGGCAAGTACCTGGAAGTGAAGATAGACCAATCCGACCGTGCCGCCGCCGAAGCCCAGGTGGGTGAAATGTGCGAAAAACTGCTAGCCAACCCGGTGATTGAAGAGTTCCGCTTCCATCTGGAAGAGCTACCCTGAGCCGGTCCCACGACGTTAGGGGCCAGGTTCCCGTCCAGGCGGGGGTGGCGTGGTGATAGGCCGCGTCGCATCGACGAGCCGACGGCATTTGACATGCAACCCCCAGGGCATTTTCGTTGTCGTTGTGGGGAGGTTGCGGCGACGAATCCATGGGCAAATCGGTTGACGGCGATGAATTTTAGATTCCTCCCTACGGTCGGAATGACAGGTAGGAGTGGTCGGAATGGCCCTTTGACTGGCTCGGGGGGAACGGGGGGAATGACAATTGGCAAGCGGCTCGAAACGGCATTTGACAACCATCCTCCCCCTCTGTTGGAATTATCCCGCTTTAACCCTTATGTAACTGAAAAGGAGGTTGGGAATGCCTTTTTCATCCAGAGCCAATGTGTACGTGGGAGCCGAAAGCCACGGGCTCTACCGGCTGGCGGCAGGTTCGGACCAATGGGACGTCCCCGGCAACGGACTGCCCGGGCGGGTCCAGGTACAAGGCATAGCGGTCCATCCCAATAACCCCGATGTGGTTTTCGCCGGCACCAACAACGGCCCCTACCGCAGCGCGGACCGGGGCGACCACTGGGAACGCCTGGACTACCCGGCAGCCGGCCCCGGGGTCTGGTCTTTCCTCTTCCGGCCAGGTGAGCCCAACGTCATGTACCTGGGAACGGCTCCCGGGGAAATCTACCGCAGCGTCAACGGCGGTGATTCCTGGAGCAAGCTGCCCGCCGTGATGGGCTCCAATGAGTGCCAGATGGCGTTCCCCACCCGGGTAATCGCCCTGGCGGCGGACCCCAACTTCCCCGATGAGATGTATGCCGCGCTGGAAGTGGCGGGGGTGATACGCAGCGCCGACGGTGGGGACACCTGGGACGAAATCACCGGTTCCCTGGCTCCCAGCGAAGATACCCTGGACCTTCACGGAGTCCAATGCACCTCAGCTTCTCCCCATACCGTTTTCATCACGACCCGGCAGGGACCCTTTATCGGGCCGGACCGGGGCAGCGAGTGGATTCCCATCAATTTTCGCCAGTACTCGGAAATCACCTACACGCGGGATCTGTGGGCGGCGGCCCATGACCCCAATGTTATGTATGTTTCGATCGGCGCCGCCGCGCGCAGCAGTCAGGGGGCCCTCTACCGCAGCCGCGACCTATTCAAGACCTTCGAGACGGTGGGCGTTGGGGTAAAGGCCGAAAGCACGATGATGGCCGTCCGCGCCGATCCCCGATCCCCGAACGACGTCTTTTGCGTCGCTCGGGACGGTGAGGCTTTCGGGTCTTCGGACGACGGGGCCACCTGGAACGCCTTCCCCCTGCCCATTGAGGCCAAAGAAGTCCGGGGGCTGGCCGTCGGCTAGCCTTTGAGCGGCTAGGTCTCCGGTTTCCAGACAGACAACTAACCGGCCAGAGATTGGCCGGTTAGTCAAATCCGGAGTCACATTGCCATCCCGTGATGGCGTGGGAGTTAGCGGTTAGCCAACGCTTTTCTGGATGAGCTCAATAATTTCGACGACGCTGGCCCGCTGCCATTCTTCCGCCTTGGCGCCCGTCCGGGCCCTGCGTTCCCGGCCAAACTCTTGGTCGGTGATGTTTGGGTTCTCGGCCCGTATCGCTTCTTCAATCTCGACCATTTCCCGGTCGGCGACTTCCGGACGCTCGATCCAATGGCAGATGTACCGGTGGTCCTTGGTGTAGAAGACGGCGGTGGGAATCGACATCCATTCCCCGTTCTTGAGGAACTCGTTCATAATGTCTTGGTGTTGATCACGGGGAAACATCTTCATTTCAAACTGAGCGGCTTCCGCCAGACGGGCCAGCACCGGCAAGCCCCGCACCACATCGCCGCACCAGTCCTCACCGAGCACCAGCATTTTGGTGGGACCGCCGTTGGCCTGACCCAGCGCCCGCAAAGCGGAGGTTTCTTCGGGAGTTACCGAAAAGTTGTTGTAATACTCCTCGAAGCGGGCCTTGTTGACGTTAATCTGGCCGATGTAATCGGCGTAACTGATTCCTTCATTAAACCTCTCAGGGGTAACAACGCTGGTCTCTCGTGCCATTTCCAACCTCCTTGAAGCCGTAGGTTAACAATCGTTGTTTTTGTGAATTTAGGACGGGCCAACGGCCCGTTAGCCGATTTCTCAACCAGTGTGGCCTTCGAAGCCTACTTCGACGCGGCCGTCCGGGTAAACGATGATGGGGACCGTGTCGGCATAGTCCAAGGCCTCATCCAGGGTGTCTTGGGCCTGGTCCACCCGGCGTTCTTCATAAACGATTCCCTGGCGACGCCACGCGTCGCGCAACCGGTCGCTGGCCGGTCAAACCGTTAGAGTGTAGACAATAGGGATGTCGGCCATGACAACCTCCCGGTTTTGATGCGGCCATTTTACAACCAAGCCCTTCCTATGTCATTAGCGTTCGGGGTACGCTTGTCCCAACCCCGAGGCCCGGCTATAATGTCGCTGGTCTTTGCTGGCCCAAAACCTTGCAAATGAGGTGCCCGATTGATAGCCCTTGTAGTTACCATCAACATTAAACCCGGATTTAAGGACCAATTCATGGCCTCAATGCTGGGTGACGCCCGCGGTTCCAACAACGACGAGCCGGGTTGCCTGCGCTTCGACGTGCTGCAGGACAACGAGGACGAGAACCGGCTCCATCTCTTCGAGGTCTACCAGGATGACGCGGCGGTGGAAGCCCATCGGAATGCCCCGCATTATCTCAAGTGGCGGGAAGAGTGCGCCGACTGGTTCGCCACCGAAAACGTCCGCCGCGTGGCCACCCCGGTGTATCCTCCCCCGGAAAAGTGGGAGAAGCGACCTCCGGTAGACTGAACTTAACCGGCGCCTAACCTTGAATAGCGGCCTACCCCGTACGCCGACCCCCACGGCCAGGGGTGGGCCTTCCTTTTGCTAGCCCCGGCGGGCCAACACGCGCCGCAAGGCTTCCAAAAACTGCTCGACCTCGCGGTCCCCAATGGCGGTGGAAAGCGAACCCACCACGTTGGGCGCCATCAAGACTCCTTCGTTCAACAAGCCGAGGAACACCTGGTCCCGCAACTTGGAGTCGCCCGCCGCTATGTCCCGGTAGTTGTTGACCGGCCCGGCGGTGAAGTGGATTCCGAACAGGGAACCCAATCCCGTGACCACCACCGGCGTTTCCGTCTCCCGGCAGACCTCCGCGATGCCCTCTTTCAACCGTTCGGTCCGTTGCGACAAGTCACGGTAAACTTCCGGCGTCAGGAGCTCCAGCGTTGCCGATCCCGCAACCATGGTCACCGGATTGGCGTTGAACGTACCGGCGTGGGAGACCTTGGGCCCCTGGGTTGGGTCGTAGAGGTCCATGATGTCTTTACGGCCCCCGAAGACGCCCACCGGAAATCCCCCGCCGACGATTTTGCCGAGGGACGTCAGGTCCGGCGTTATACCGTAATACTCCTGGGCTCCCCCGGGGGCTACCCGGAAGCTGATGACCTCGTCGAATATCAGCACTATCCCGTTGTCGTGGGTGAACTTGCGCAGCATTGCCAAGAATTCTTCCTTGGCGGGCAGCATCCCAACGGACCCCAGCACCGGCTCTACAATCACCGCCGCCAATTCTTCCCGATGCTCTTCAAGGATCCGGGCCGCAACTTCCGTTTCGTTGAAGGGGACAATCACCACGTCCCGCTCGACATTCTCCCCCAACCCGGCGCTGGCCGCCACGGGAATGGGCCGCTCGGCCTCCCCTGCCAGGGACGGGTCCACCCGCACGCTGACGCTCACCGCGTCGTGGGTCCCGTGATACCCTCCCTCAACCTTGGCGAACCTTGTCTTGCCGGTGAAGGCCCGGGCGGCCCTCAAAGTGTTGAGAGTAGCCTCAGTGCCGGAATTGGTGAACCGGACCAGGTCGAAGCTGGGCACCCGGCCGCAAAGGATCTGGGCCAGCCGCACTTGTTGAGGGCTGGGGCCGTTGTAGGCAAGCCCCCGCTCCAGTTGCGCCGCGACCGCGCTTATCACTTCCGCCGGGCCGTGGCCCAAAATCATGGTGGTCATGGTGTTGATGAAGTCCAACCGGGCGGTCCCGTCGGCGTCCATTACGTGGCAGCCGGACGCCGATTCGATGAATAGGGGGTAGGGGCCCCAGAAAATTGAGTTGCGGCTGTCCCCGCCCGGCAGGTAGTTTTTTGCTTCCTCCCAAATCGCGCGGGATTGCGGGGTGGACTCCAGATAGCGGTCCAGTTCACTCGTGGCGGCCATGGTCAACTCTCCTGGAGGGGAATATCAGGGCTATTGCATTATGGCGGCTTTCGGCGGAGGGGGGACATCACAGTGCTGCCTTTGAGACTGGGGTATCCGCCGAAAATGGGTTCTGGATTCCCGCCTGCGCGGGAAAGACGGGAGGGATGCGGTCCAATATGGGATTAGCCTGGAGGGAATTGCCTGGAACATGATAGCACTCTGGGTTGGCTCGGTTCCCGCGCCAATGGAAAGGACAGGGCCTTTTCATGGGGGTTGGGGTGACGAATGCAGGGGCAAGCGGGTTGGCGGCGGTGGACTTTAGATTCCTCCCTTCGGTCGGAATGACAGGTGGGGGGGCTTGGAATGGCAGGTAGGGGCGGCGGAACGGCATTGGGCAGGGGGCTCAAGCAAGGTTTTTTGATGGGGGTTGGGGCGATGAATACAGGGGCAAGCGGGCTGGGGGCGGTGGACTTTAGTTTCCTCCCTTCGGTCGGAATGACAGGTGGGGGGGCGGAATGACAGGTAGGGGTGGTCGGGGTGACTCTTCGACGGGCTCAGGGCTAGCGGAGAGGGGCGGGGTGAAATTGAGGAGGGGGTTCGAAGCGGCATTTGGGGAGAATTACGAGGCTCTGGAGGAAAGGCGGCCCAGTGTTGGCGGGGCCGCCTTGGTGTTGGGGGATGGGTGTCGGTTCTGGCGCTGAAGGGAGGGGTTGCCGTTGGGGGTGGTCAACCGACCCCCTGGTTGACGGCAACCCGGTGCATTTCCTCGACGCGGATATTGGAGACGAGGAAAACCGACTCGTCCAAACGGCGGATGCCGAACTCTTGGAACTCTTCGCCGACGACCAAGTATTGGGATAGTACCGCCAGGATGTCTTGTTTCAACGCTGCCACCGTTTCGGGCGACAGGTCCATCCGGTCCCGCATCAGCGCCAACCGCAGCCGGTCGCGGGCGGCGTTCTTGGTGTTTTCTCTGCGGGTTACCACCCAACGTATCAAATCACGCATGGGAATACGCTCCCCGGTTAATGCCCATAATGTTGCGGACTTTTTCCATGATGGTGTTCTTGGGCTCCAGGTCCATCAGCGGGATGTCCTCTCCGTCGATCCTGGCCGCGATGCGGGAGAAGGCCGCTCCCGACAACGCGCGCTTGTCGTGGATCACCGGCAACCCCTGGTTGGTGGCGATGATCAGCCGGTCGTCGGATGGAACGATTCCCAGGATGTCGATGGCGAGGAGTTCAACGATGTCGTCCCGCCCCATCATGTCGCCCCGTTTGACCATGCCCGGGCGGAACCGGTTGATAATCAGCCTGGGGCGGTGCAGACCTTCCGCTTCCAACAGGCCAATCACGCGGTCCGCGTCCCGAATGGCGGAGACTTCGGGGGTGGTGACAATTATCGCCTCTTGGGCCGGCGCGATGGCGTTCTTGAACCCTTGCTCTATGCCGGCGGGACAGTCAATCAATACGTAGTCGAACTCCCGCTCCAGATTCTCGCACAGGTCCTTCAACTGGGCGGCTTCGATGCAGTTCTTATCGCGAGTTTGGGCGGCGGGAATCAGGTAAAGGTCGTACTTGTGCTTGTCCCGGATCATTCCCTGGTGCATCTTGCACTGGCCCTCGATTATGTCAATTAGGTCGTAGACGATGCGGTTTTCCAGGCCCATCACTACGTCCAGGTTGCGGAGGCCGATGTCGGTGTCAATGACGACCACCTTATGGCCGCGCATGGCCAGGCCGGTGCCGATGTTGGCAGTGGTTGTAGTCTTGCCTACACCGCCTTTCCCCGAAGTAATTACGATGGTCCTACCCGTCATATAGTATTCCTCCGTTATATCCGCCAAACCTTCCCGCGTAGGGGGCGACGAAAACCGAGCGCCGCCTGACGTAGGCGATTTTAGGACTGGTCCGGTTGGCCTTGGGCTGTTTTTTATTGCCTGGGTCGATGCCCACATGGGGGCCGATTTGGAGCCGGTACGATTCCAGTTGGGACGCGACGATGGTGGCCTGCTCGTCGCCGCCCGCTCCCGCGTGGGCGAACCCCCGCAAACGGCCGAAAACCAAAATGTCGCCGTCGGCGATGATTTCGGCTCCCGGGTTGACGTCGGCGAGGACCACCACGTCGCCGGAGTACCGGATGACCTCTCCGGACCGGCAGTTGGTCTTGATGAGCAAGGCTTCGTTGCCACGGTTTAACCCTTTGGTTGCGGGCTTCGCCTGGGCTCGGGATATCGGCGGGGCGGCGACCGGCGGGGCGGCGTCGGTTGAAGGAGGCGTTTCGACCGTCACAAAATCAGCGCCGGGCGACCCATCCTGGGCGACGACCTCACCGGCGGTGTTCGGGGCGTCAATATCCGGGGCTGGGTCCGGTTGATCGCCCGGTAATTCGGTGGCGGGTTCAACCCGGTTGGGCGGTACCGGCACTTCCGAAAACGCTGCTCCAACCTGGGGCTCCGGCAGGTAGGCTTTCGATTTTCCCGAGCCCCGGGGGGGCGAGCCGTTTTGGTCCGGGGTCTTGGGTAGCCAGGTGGGATCGTTGTGTACGATCTCGCGGGGTTGGGGAGCGCGGCGGGGTTCTTCGGCGGCGAAGCGCACGCCGAAACCCACGCTTTCCGATAAGGCGTTTTGGAGCACTTCCGGGGGGCACCAGAAGCTGGACACCGTCACCCCGGACTCCCGCTCCAAAAGCTCCTTGATCTTGGTGAGTTGTTCCTTTTCCAGCATCCGCCGGCCAACGTTGACCGTGATGGTCCCACTGGAATAAAGGGACGAATTCCCCAACAGGTGGCCGCGCAGTCCCATCTCGACTTCATCGAAGGAGATGGCGTCGTCAATGGTCAGGTCTACGTTGGACCCTCGGCCGGTAACTTGCACAACATTGGTGTCCGACATCGTCCACTTTCAACCCGCCAAAAAGGCAGGCCAATCTAATCTTTAAAAACGAAGCAAACGCGCTGGAAAAAGGCGGACGGGGCCGCTATCAGGAGAAGGAAGACAGCAGTGCAACCACCCGACCCAACCGCTTCCACCCGGCGCTGCAACCCGGTTATAGCAGGGGGGGCTTTCCCCCGTCAAGGCCGGGTGACGCCGGTTTTGGAGGATTCCGCGACGGTCTTGGGTATCCCTTTCGAGAAGGAGCGGCCCGGGGAGTCTATTCGGGCAGTCCGAAGATGGCGACGGAGCAGGTGAAGGAACCGGGCCTTCCTCCCAGGTTGTGGGTCAACCCCAACCGGGGGTCTTTTAATTGCCGCCGCTCGGCTTTGCCCTGGAGCTGCTTGTAGACTTCGTAAATCATCCGTATCCCGCTGGCTCCGACCGGGTGACCGAAGCATTTCAACCCCCCGTCGGTGTTTACGGGCAGGCCGCCTTCCAGGGTGAACTTTCCGCTTGCCACGTCCTCCCGGGCGCGTCCCCTGGGGCTGAAACCGAGGTCTTCGTAGATTATGAGTTCGGTGATGGTGAAGCAGTCGTGGACCATGGCCAGGTCGATCTCGGCCAGGGGGTCGGTAATCCCCGCTTCGTGGTAGGCTGCCTGGCTGGCCCGCACCGTCTCGGGAAAATGGGTGAAGTCCCAGTCGCTGCGCAGGACCCCAAAGGCCCCGACGGCCAGCCCCAGGGCCTTGACCAGCACGTAGTCTTGGCGCAGGCCCGCCGCGATTTCCGGAGTGGTGATGATTGCCGCGGCCGCGCCGTCGCTGACGCCGCAGCAGTCAAACAACCCCAGGGGCCAGGCGATCATGGGCGCGTTCACCACCTGGTCCGGGTCAACTTCCCGTTGGAAATGGGCCTTGGGGTTCAGGGCGCCGTTGTGGTGGTTCTTGGCCGCGATCTGGGCCAGGGTCCGTTTGCCTTCCTCGTAGGGAATGTCGTATTGGTGGAAGTACCGGGTTGCCGCCATTGCGAACTGGGCGGGGGGTGGCGTGGGCGGGGCCACGTCCGCCCCGGGGGCTTCAGGGATCGCCAGGCCGGAAAACCCGGAGTCCTTCAGCTTTTCCACCCCCACCGCCAGGACGACGTCATAAATCCCGGCGGCCACCGCATAGCAAGCGTTCCGCAGGGCGTCGGTAGCGGTGGCGCAGGCGTTCTCCACCCTAGTGATGGGGATGTAGTCGAGTTTCAACGCCTCCGCCAACGGCTGCCCCGTGCGGAAGGAGCTGACGGTGCCCAGCCACGCCGCCTGGATTTCGTCGGGTTCAATCCCCGCGTCGGCGTAGGCTTCGTAGGCTGCCTCGACCATCAAGTCGGCGGCGCTGGCGTCCCACCGCTCCCCGAACTTGGTGCATCCCATTCCGACTATGGCTACCCGGTCTCGTATTCCCGGCATCAGTTGACCCCCGCGCCGATTGCTTCGTTTACCCGCCTGGGTACCGCTTTCCAGTAGTAGTTGTGGATGCCGTTGACCACCCGCAGCTTGCGAAAGCTCATCTCCACCGGCATCCCCACCCGGACTTCGTTCAGTTCGCGGTCGGTCATCATGCACAGGATGCGCCCGCCCCCGTCAAAGTCCACCACCGTGACCACCAGGGGGGTATCCGTTGCGCCGGCGATGTAGTCCATGGAATAGGTGAACACCGTCCCGGGGCGGGTACTCAACCGCACCGCCTTTCCATTGTCCTTGCTGCGGCAATTGACGCAGACCCGCTGGGGCGGGTATTGGACATACCCGCAGTCGTTGCACTCTTCCCCCAACAGGCGAAGGTTCTTGTCGTTCTCCCGCCACATGGCCGTTACGGAAGGGGAGTTTGGTTGGGGGCGGCGGGCCGCGTCGTCCAGGGTCCAAACGTCGCGCCAACGGGCGTAGGTCTCATAGTTGTCCAGGGTTTGCCTGGCCTCCAGGTAACCGGACACCCCCACGGATTGCCCCTTTGCCCGGGCAATTTCGGGGGTCGTCAAAAAGCTGAGAACGTCGCTGCCATCCCCGTAGGACACGACCAAGACCCGCTCCAGGGGAAGGGCATTTTCCAGGGCGTTGACCAACAGCATGAGAGGGAAGGCTGCCCCGGTGTTGCCCAGCCTGCCAAACAACGGGTCTTGTACCTGTTCAGGCGCTAAACCCAGCGACCGGGCCAGGCCCCCATGCCGCCGGGCGTCGGGGGCGTAAAGGGCGACCTTATGGACCTGGGCGATATCCAGGCCGTGCTGTTCCAAGAACTCCGCCACCGCCCGGGGAATAATCCTTTCCAGGCCCTCTTCGGTGGCGAACCGGTCCTCCCACGACCGGACGAAATTGTCCCCGGTGGAACGCCATGAGTCCAGCATGTTTTCCGTGAGGGAGCGCCAGCCTTCCAGGGAGGCGATGGTTCCCTGGTTTCCCACCAGCAGGGCCGCCGCGCCGTCGCCCGACGACCGTTCCGTTTCTCCCCGGGGCGGGCCCTGGCGGTGGTCGGCGGCCAGGACCAGCACTTGCTTGGCCGATCCGGCGTCAACGGAGTCCGCCGCCGTTTTCAAAGCCGCGGTGCCGGCCCGCAATACGTTGGTGATGTCGGCGGTGAAGATGTCGGGCCGCAAATCGAGGGCGGCGGCTATGATCGCCGCGCACTGCTTTTCGGAATAGGGAGGAGTGGTGGTGGCAAACAAGACGGCGTCTATTGACCGACGGTCGACGTGGCGCAGGCAGTCCAACCCGGCTGCCACTGCCATGGTGACGCTGTCCTCGTCGAAATTCGCGACCGCCCGCTCTTGCGACGAGTTCCAGCCGGCGGTACCCGCTCCCAGGCGGAACCTTGGGACGTAGCCCCCGTAGCCGCAAATCCCTGCCAATAACCCCCCGGTGACGCCGATTTGGGTTTGCGGGCAATGCTAGCAGTGGCGAATTTTAGTGTCAATGACGGTTGCGGGGTGGTTCGGCGGGTTTACCTTGATCCTTCGACGCGCTCAGGACGAGCGGGGGTGTTAAGTGCGACCGTCCGTTGGCCCTTCGACGGGGCTCAGACGAACGGACTGGAGGGTTGGGGCTGGGCCGTTCTTGGGTGTGGCTATGCTACAATTGGTTGATACTTGATGATATTGGGCTTTTTATTTTTGGGGGGTTGACGCTTTGGGGGAGTTCCGGTTTTTCCGGGTGAGGGTTTTGTTCGCGGTTGTGGCGGCGATTTTCGCCGGCTCAATAGTCGCTTGCGACTCTTTGCCTGACCTACCCACCACCTCCGCCAGCAACGACGCTCAGTTCGCCGACCTTCCCCCGGAGTTTCACCGGGTGGCCGAGGCTTGGCAGCTTTTGGAAGCAGAGCACGTCAATCGCGCTGAACTGGAAGCCGGCCACATCAGCGAAGGCGCCATCCGGGGGATGCTGCAAGCTCTCGACGACCCTTACGCCTCTTTCCTGAACGCGCAGCAGTTTGGAGTGCAGTCCCAGGACTACAGGGGGTTTTTCGAGGGGATCGGCGCCCAGGTTGCGATGCGGGAAGGTCAATTGACCATCATCGCCCCAATGCCGGACACCCCGGCGCAGAAGGCGGGTATCCTTCCCGGTGACGTCATCCTGGAAATCGACGGCGAACCCACCACGAACATCACTCTCCTGGAAGCCGTCTCGAAAATTCGCGGCGAAAAGGGCACCAAGGTTGAGCTATTGGTAATGCACCTAGATGCTACCCAGCCTGTTACGATCCTGGTCAAACGGGGGGTTATCCCCCTAACCAGCGTCGACTTCGAGATGCTGGACGACGGTATCGGACATATCAGAATCTATAACTTCGCGGACAACACGAATGACGAAGTCCAAGCCGCGCTGGACCAATTCGAAAAGGCTCGGGGCACCGGGTTGGTGATCGACCTTCGCAACAACCCCGGGGGCCTACTCCGCTCCGTGGTGGATGTCGCCAGCCAGTTCCTGGACGATGGCCTGGTGCTCTACGAGATTAACGCCCAGGGGGAGCGAAACGATTGGCCGGTCAAGGGGAGCGGCAAGGCTCCTGATGTTCCCACTGTTGTCCTGATTAACCAGTTCAGCGCCAGCGCAAGCGAGGTGCTGGCGGGCGCGCTGGTGGATCACCGGCGGGCCACCGTGATCGGCGTTACCTCTTTTGGCAAGGGCAGCGTAAACACGCTGCGGCCTCTGAGCGACGGCTCGGGCATTTATTTCAGCATCGCCCGCTGGTATACACCCAAGGGCACGCTGATTGAGGGCAAGGGGATCACCCCAGACGAGGTAGTGGAGCTTCCCGCCGATGCCCTGGAAGACGTCCAACTTGCGCGGGCGATTCAGTTCCTGCAAAGGCAGATGGTCCGCGTTGGCTAAGGCACGCAAAAAGGCCGCTGCCAAGACCGGCGGAGACCGCAACATCGTTACCAACCGGCGGGCTTTCCATGACTACGAAATCATGGAAAAGCTCGAAGCCGGGTTGGTCCTGACGGGCACCGAGATAAAGTCCGTGCGTGCCGGGCGCGTCGACCTGCGGGATGGCTACGCCCGCCCCCAAGATGGTGAGCTTTGGCTGGTCAACGCCCATATCTCCCCATACGACCCGGCGAGCGCCAACAACCATGACCCCCGCCGGCCCCGCAAACTCCTGCTGCACAAGTACCAAATTGCGTACCTTCAGGCGTCGGTGGCCCAGAAGGGACTCACCGTCGTCGCCCTGCGCCTTTACATTCGGAACCACGTTGCAAAGGTTGAGCTGGGCCTAGCCCGGGGCAAGCGTCAATACGACAAACGGCGCGCTATTATCGAGCGGGAGTTGGACATGGCCGCCCGCCGCGCGGTTAGCGCCTACCGGTAATTACCCGCTAGCTCCCCGGAGAACTGTTAAGCCGCCAAAATACAAGGTAAAGAAAGGACCATAGTTTGATTAGAAGCCTCGGTGATAAGACCCCCAAAATTGCGGAAACCGCCTGGGTTAGCGAGTTCGCCTACGTGGTGGGAGACGTGGAAATCGGCGAATACTCGAGCATCTGGCCCGGTGTGACCATCCGGGGCGATGGCGATAAAGGGATCGTCATCGGGAATTATGTCAACGCCCAGGAGGGTTCGGTGATCCACGGCAGCGGCCTGGTCGTGGAGGACTACGTCACCATTGGGCATAGCGTCGTGGTTCACGGGGACTTTATTGGCGAGGGCAGCCTGTTGGGAAACAACTGCACTTTCCTGCACCGCTCCACTTTGGGCAAGCGGTGCCTTATCGCCGCCAACTCTGTGGTCCTGGCCGGCCAAACCATTCCCGACGAATCGTTCGTGACCGGCGTTCCCGGCGAGATTAAGCGTCAGGTTGACCAACGGCAGATCGACGACATGCGCCACACCGCCGAAAGCCTGGTCAAACACGCCAAGGAGTTCCAGGACAGCGGGCTTTAAAACCCGGCGGGCCTAATAAGAAACTATCTCAAAACGGTCTGAAATAAGGATTCCTCGGTGACGATTTGGGACGTACCCAAAGGGGAGGGACAGTTGCCTGTCGGGAATTTCTGGGTTCCTGCCTCCGCAGGAACGACGTGATGATGCCAAGCGGTTTTGAGATAGTTACTAAGAAGTTAGGGGCGCACCCACGGGTGCGCCCCAACTGTCTCAACCTGCCCGCGGCGGTTATCCCAACCGCTGCGCTACCGGCAAGACCTGGTCCGCCAAGTGCTCCATGACCTCGAGGTTGGCGTCGGTGCCTTCGACCCGGAAGTCGTAGGTCACCTGGTCGATTCCCAGTTCCCGGCAGTAGTAAACATCGTCAATGACTTCCTGGGTCGTGCCTATTACCAGCCCGCCGGTCCTGACGGAGTGGCCTTCCGAAGAGGTCAGATCGGTGAAATACAGACTCCGTTTCAGGGAAATGGATATGTCCGAGGGGTCCCGGCCCGCCCGCTCGGTCTGCTCCCTCAAGTAGGGCAGGTTCTGCGCCACAAAGTCCGGGGTTTGCCGGGTCGTGTGCCAGCAGTCCCCAAACTTGGCGGTCCGCCTCAGCGCGCGGCGGGTGTGTCCGCCGACCCAAATAGGCAGGTGCGGTTCCTGAACCGGCTTGGGGTAGAACTGTATCCCGTCAATCTGGTAAAAGCGGCCGTGAAACACCGGGTTGTCCTCGGTCCACAAGGTCTTGAAGATCTGGAGGAATTCGTCGCTCATCGGGCCGCGTTCAGCGTAGGGGACGCCCAGGGTCTCAAATTCCTTCTCCAGCCAGCCCACACCGACGCCGCAAATCATTCTGCCGTTGGTCAAGACGTCGAGGGACGCAAACATCTTTGCCTGGACGACCGGGTTGCGGTAGGGAAGGATGATGACAGTGCTGCCGAGCTTGATGCGCTCGGTGCAAGCGGCCATATACCCCAGCATGGTCATGGTCTCAAGGAACGGTTCGTCCGGGGGCCGGGAGAACGATCCGTCGGCGGTGTAAGGGTATTGGTTGGTGCCTCCGGTGGGCAGCACGATGTGGTCTCCCGCCAACACCGCCTCAAAGCCCAACTGCTCGGCCCTTTGGCAAAACCGCCGGCTGCCCGACGCCGAGGGCAGCCGGGGGATACTTAACGCTATTTCCAATTCCTGAGCCTCCCCGCGCTCGGCCTCTTGCGGGGTGATACGGCCAGGCCAAGCGTCAAATTCGGTTCCAGCTTAATTTACGCTTGATGCACCGTCAAATTACTTTGGCCGAAGTTCGGTGGGGGGTCGTTGCCGTTGCGGGGATTTTGGGACGGCTAATGCGGGGGCAAAATGGCTGGGGGCGATGGATTTTAGATTCCTCCCTGCGGTCGGAATGACAGGTTGGGGTGGCCGGAATGACAGGTGGGGTGGCCGGAATGACCCTTCGACGGGCTCAGGGCGAACGGGCGGGTTAGGAAGAAAGGGTAAGGAGGCCGGAAGCGGCGTTGGGGGAAGGGAAGGGGGCTTGGACCTTTTCCCAGGACGATTGCAAAGTGATGTAATTCTGGGGAAAAGCGACATTTGCTAGGCCGGGTGCAACCTGGATTCCCGCCTTCGCGGGAATGACGGAGGAGAGAGGATGGGTGTTGGCAAGGACTTGGGGAATGTCTTGGTTTTTGCCGGCGTTTTGCCATTGGGCGGTACAGTGCTATAATTTTGGAAATCCGGGCGGTTTCATTATTGGCACCGTTCGGGAAGCGGCCCAAATTTTTGAAGTATTTTACTAAGGAGGAGCACCGTGGACAAAGGAGATACTATTTTCCAGGCCGGCCCGGTAAGCATTGCGATGAACTATCGCAAGGAACTCATGCCCGACCAGGGTTTGATGATTCAGGTGTATGGCGAAGTTGAAGGCAAGGACACCGAAATCCTTCGCTTCGACTGCTTCGACCAGGACCCGCACTACCACTACGGGCCCGAGAACCACAACATCCGCCTGCACATGGACAAGACCACCGTCCACAATCCGGTGGGTTGGACCCTGGGCAATATTCGCGACAACCTTCCCACGATGATCAACCGCGCCGGTTACGAAGACTTGGCCAAGGCCGTGGAAGCCGAACCCATTTCCGAGTCCACCATGGACGAGGTTGAAAGCACCGCCCGGCACCTGGCCCGCACCGAGCGCCGCACCGTGCACCACAAGCTGGAGCGCTTGATTGAAGGCGACATGATCCACGTCGGCAACGTCCGCTTTGGCCTGGAATACCGCGAGTTGGCCAATGACCGCGGGTTGGCCATCCACGTCCTCTCCGACGTCGCCGACCAGGAAGTGGAACTGCTGGCCTTCGACTGTTTCGAAGTCGGCCCCCATTACCACTACGGACCCCGCAACCAGGACGTCCGGATTTATTGGGACACCACGACCTCCGGCGACACCCTGGCTTGGACCCTGGGCCAGTTCAAGGCTGGCAACCTCAAGTCCATGATTGAGCGAGCCGGTTACCCATCCATCGCCAATTCTCTGGACGAGTCCCTGGTGCAGGAACTCATGCCCAAGATTGAGTCCCGCTCCTGGGAGCTGGTGGAAACCAACAAAAAGTAAGGCTTCTCCCAGTCGTTAAGGCAAAGAGCAGGGGCGGGATTTTTCCCGCCCCTCTTTGTTGGCCTTGGGATTCTTGCCGGGACTGGCTAAACGGAATCCAGAATGGTCAGGGAGAGGCCAGCGTTCAAAATGACGGGCATTCCTGGATTCCGGCTCGGGGCCGGGATGACGGTTTTATGTCGGGTTAACTCATCAATTCTGAACGCTTACGCTAAATCATGGTATACCCGCCGCTGACGCTCAGGGTCTGTCCCGTAATAAAACTGGCCGCGTCCGAAGCCAGGAACACCACGGCGTTGGCAATCTCGGAAGCCGTGCCCATGCGCCGTAGGATGTAGTTTCGTTCCACCCGCTCCAGGACCTCATCGGTGAAGATGTCCCGCATCTGGTTCCACATGCTCTCCGGGCTGATGGACTCTTCGCGCGGGGGAACAATCAACCCGGGACATACCATGTTGAAACGCAGTCCGTAACGCCCGGTTTCCCGGGCAACGGCCTTGCTCAACGCAATGACTCCCGCTTTGCAGGCGGAGTACACCGCCTCCCGGTACTCCCCCATCCGCCCGGCGTCCGAGCTGATGCTGACCACCGCTCCCGCCTGCCGCTCGATCATGTGGGGCAGCACGGCATGAATGCAGTTGATGGCCCCCCAGAGGTTAACCTGGACCTCTTTTTCGAACTCTTCGCGGGGCTTCTCCAGGAACAACCGGTCCACCGTCCAACCGACGTTGTTCACCAGGACATCAATCCCACCAAACTCCCCAATGGCTTGCTCAACCATCGCTTCAACCTGCTGGGGATTGGAAACGTCGGTGGCAACGACCGCAACTTTACTGCCGGTGTCCAATGCCGCGACTTCGGCGGCGACTTTTCGCCCTTGTTCCGGGGCGAGTTCGGCGATGACGATGTTGGAACCTTCGGCGGCGAAGGCGTGAACAATCGCGCGGCCAATGTTGGAGCCGCCGCCGGTAATCACTACGTTTTTGCCGTTAAGACCGAGTTCCATTCCTCCGGTTCCTCCTAAGAGCCTGTGTTTAAAGTAGAATCAAGCGGGCATGAGCCTTTTGAGCATGAGATGAATCATAGCTATATAAACCCAAGCCTCAGAAGTTTCCGGCAGTTCCTCGTAGTCTTTGCTGAGTCTCCTGTTTCGGCCCAGCCAGCCAAGGGTGCGCTCTACAACCCACCGACGAGGCAACACCTCAAAGCTGTGGCTGTTCTTGGCACGCCTGACCACCTCAACCAGCCAGCCTCCCAAGGCGAAAGCCCAATTCACCAATTGTCCGGCATAGGCGCCATCGGCCCAAATCAAGTGGAGCCTGGGGAATCGTCCCAGAAGCTTGCTCAACACCAGCTTAGCCCCGTCCCGGTCTTGAATGTCCGCCGGATGCACCACCACGGCCAGCAGCAACCCCATGGTGTCAACCACAATGTGACGCTTGCGCCCGGATACCTTCTTACCAGCGTCATAGCCACGAGGCCCCCTTTTTCGGTGGTCTTCACACTCTGGCTGTCGATGATGGCTGCTGAGGGCGTCGGCTCTCTCCCTTCCAACTCCCGCACTTTGGGACGCAAAGTATCATGGATACCTTCCCAAGTGCCGTCTTTTCTCCACCGGCGAAAGTATCCCCACGGGGTACTCCAAGGAGGCAGATCATGGGGCATCATGCGCCAAGTGCAGCCACTACGCAGCACGTACAATATGCCGTTTATGACCTCGCGCATGTTGACGGTGCGGGGATGGCCTCCTCGCCTGGCTGGCGGAATCAAAGGGGCTAGTTCCTCCCATTGGGCATCGGTAAGGTCGCTTGGATATGATTCCCTATTCATGCCTCCAACTTATCAAATCGGGAAATTTGGCGTTCCTACTTCAGCTCGCCAGATTTCGACACTTTGAACACAAGCTCTAAGCAAATCTGGACTGGGTCAACCGGGTCCGTCTCCGGGGCGGGCCATTACGCGGGGCACACCCCGGAATCTCAACCGCAAAAGCCCTTTCAGGTCCTCGGCGGCGGTTGCCGCCACCCGCACGGTGCTGGTTGGGTCGTCGTCCCATTTCACCGGCACGGAATGGACCTGGAACCCGTTTTTGACGGCGATAATCAATAGCTCCGTGTCGAAAAACCAGTTGTTGTTCTTTACCTGGGGAACAATCGCTTGGGCCGCCTCGTGGGTTAAAGCTTTGAAGCCGCATTGGGCGTCGGGAAACCCGGTCCAAAACATCCCGTTGACGATGAGGTTGTAGGACCGGGAGATGAACTCCCGCTTGAATCCCCGGGTAACTTTCGAGTTCCGGCTCAACCTGCTCCCGACGGCCACGTCGCATCCCGCTTCTATGGCCCTAAGCAACTGCGGGAAATGGGACAGGTCGGTAGATAGGTCTACGTCCATGTAGGCAACGACGTCGGCTGCGCTCTCCAACCAAGCGGTGCGAAGGGCCAACCCCCGTCCCTTCTGAGGGATGTACCGGTAGTCGACTTTTTCGTGATTTTGGCACAACTCCCGGGACACGGCCTGGGTCCGGTCGTTGGAAGCGTTGTCCACAATCACCAGGGTCCAGGGGTTTTCCAGGTTGGCGGCCAAGAAACTGGTCAGCTTGCCGATGCTGCCAGGCAGAGCGTCCTCTTCGTTAAAGACGGGGATGGCTATTTCAACGGAAGCTGGCATAGTCGAGAACGGTTTGGGGACAAGCCGGGATGCGAAGCTTTTTAGGCGCGGGAGCAGGGCGCCGAGGTGAGAATCCCACCGGCGGTCTAATGGCGGAAATGCCGGACGCCGGTAAACACCATTGCCAGGTTGTGCCGGTCGGCGGCTTCGATAACCTCGTCGTCCCGGATGGAACCGCCCGGCTGAACGATGGCCGTGATTCCCGCTTCCGCCGCCAACTCGATGTTGTCCGGGAAGGGGAAAAAGGCGTCGGAAGCCAGGACGCTCCCCGGGGCTTTATCGCCGGCGGCGCGTTGGGAGAGATGCACGCTCACCACCCGGTTGGGTTGACCCGCGCCCATTCCAACGAGTTGGCGGTCTTTCACGAAGACGATGGCGTTGGACTTGACGTGCTTGGCAGCGGTCCAGGCAAATGCGAGGTCCATCAGCTCGGCTTCCGTTGGGGTCCGCAGGGTTACCGTTTTCCAGGCCGAGGGGTCTTCTTCAATGTCGTCCGGGGTCTGCACCAGCATTCCGCCGGTGATGGGCCGGATGTCGTAACCCTTGGCCTCGCCCGCCGCCGGAACGGACACTTCCAAAATTCGGAGGTTCCGCTTTTTTTGCAGGACTTCCAACGCTTCGGGTTCGTAACCGGGCGCCACAACCACCTCGTAGAACACCGGGCCCATGGCTTCGGCGGCGGCGGTTGTAACCCTCCGGTTGAATCCAACGATTCCCCCGAAGGCCGAGACCGTGTCGCCCTGGTAAGCCTTCTCGTAAGCCGCCGCGATGTTGTCGTCGGCAGCCAGCCCGCAGGGATTGGCGTGTTTGATGACCGCCACGGTTGGGCCGGTGAAGCCGGTTACGGTCCGCCACGCGGCATCGGCATCCATCAAGTTGTTGAAGGAAAGCTCCCGCCCGTGGAGCTGGTTGGCGTTGGCGATTCCGCCGGTGGCGTTCCCGGAAACGGTGTACAAGCCCCCCTGTTGGTGGGGGTTTTCTCCGTACCGCAAACCGGCAACCTTGATCAACCCGACGGGGTGGTTTTCCGGCAATTCTCCGGTTTCTAGCTGTTGGGTCAGGTACCCGGACACCGCCGCATCGTAGACCGCCACGTGGCTGAAGGCCTTGGCCGCGAGCCCGCGCCGTTCCTCCAGGGTTAAACCCTCTCCCGCCAGCTTTTCGGCCACCCAGCCGTAGTCCCCCGGGTCAACAACCACCGCCACCGACGGAAAGTTCTTGGCCGCCGCCCGCAGCATGGTCGGCCCGCCGATGTCGATGTTTTCCAGCGCATCGCCTAGAGTGACGCCCGGTTTGTTGATGGTTTCCACGAAGGGGTACAGGTTGCCCGCCACTAGGTCGATGGGCTCAATGCCGTGTTCGCGCAGCTCGGCCATGTGCGCCGCATCATCCCGGAGGGCCAGCAGCCCGCCGTGAATAACCGGATGCAGCGTCTTGACGCGCCCTTCGAGAATTTCCGGCGACCCGGTGACCTCGGCGACTTGTTTGACCGGCAAACCCCCTTCGTTGGCCAGGGTGTTGAAGGTGCCGCCGGTGCTGATTAGCTGGTAGCCGGCGGCGCTCAAGCTCCGCCCAAACTCCACGACTCCGGTCTTATCGTATACGCTAATTAACGCTCTCAATGCGGTTCCCCTGTAGTCTTCTTGTCTGGCCTAGCTGATGGACAGCCGGTCCTGGCCCTGGGCGGCGACAACCTCGCCAACCACCTGGGCGTCGGGGACGGTATCCAAAATCGTCGCCACCGATTCCTGGTCGCAGACGCCGACCATCCCCAGGCCCATGTTGAACACCCGGTACATCTCCGCTGGGTCAACCTGGCCTTCTTCTTGGATTATCGAGAAGATGGCCGGTACCGTCCACGAGCCCGCTTGCAGTTGGGCGGCGAGCCCCTCCGGGAGTATTCCAGGCAGCTTGCCGGGCAATCCGCCGCCGGTTATGTGCGCCAATCCCTTGAACAGGGGCAGCAGCGGCTCCAACAGCGGGTAGTAACAGCGGTGCCGGATCAGGAGTTCTTCGCCCAGTTGGTGCTGCAAGTCGTCGTAGTGGCGGAAAAGGACCGACGGGTCGTCGTCGATTCCAAACACGCTGCGGACCAGGGAAAACCCGTTGGTATGCACCCCGCTGGAGGGGACCCCGATCAAACAGTCCCCCACCGCGATGGTGTCCGGCCTCAAGACCGCGTCCCGTTCGGCCGCGCCCACCACGAAACCAGCCAGGTCGAAGTCCTCGGGCGAATATAGGCCGGGCATCTGGGCGGTTTCCCCGCCGATTAGCGAGCACCCCGTTTCCCGGCAACCCCAGACGATCCCCCGCATCAACGTTTCCATGCGTTGTTCGTCCAGGTGGCTGAAGGAGACATAGTCCAGGAAGAAAAGGGGTTTGGCCCCCTTGGTCAAGATGTCGTTGACGTTGAGGGAAACCAGGTCCTGGCCCACGGATTCGAAGTGGCCCAAGAGGGAGGCGATTTTCAGCTTGGTGCCGACCCCGTCGGCGCTGGCCACCAATACGGGTTCCCGGTACCCCGCGAGTTGGTACAACCCGGCGAAACCGCCCCGGGCGTCCAACACTTCCGGTCCGTGGGTCATGGCTGAGAAAGCCTTGATGCGGTCTTTCAGCCCTTCCATTTCGTCCAGGGCTACGCCGGCCGAATAGTAAGTGTTGCCGGACAACTCGTCCTCCATGAAAACTGTTACGAAAATCGCCGCCTTGAAGGCAGTACCAGATTAAAGGATGGGTTTGCCGATGGCAAGCGGGGCTGGGGCCGTTGGTAGGGCCTTTCTATTTTCCGGGTGGAGGCCGGTTGGTGTTGGAGGGCAAGCTGGGATCCCTGTGGAATTTGTGGCGGAGGGTTGAATCGGGGATCGGGTTGGGCAGGGTTTTAGACCCCGAGCGTAGCGAGGGGTGACCCTCCGTCTGGTCCAAGTCCGGGGCTGAGTGTTTTATGCGACCGTCCGTTGGCCCTTCGACGAGCTCAGGACGAACGGACTGGGGGTTGGGGGTGACCCTTCGACGGGGGCCTGAAGGCGGCCCTTCGGCGAGCTCAGGGCGAACGGACTGGGGGCCTGGGGTGTTGACCCCCCCTTCGACGGGGCTGAAGGCGGCCCTTCGACGAGAGCTCAGGACGGAACGGACTGGGGGCTTAGGGCGGCCCTTCGACGAGCTCAGGACGAACGGAGGGGATGGGGGAACGTTACGCGACGTTAGGCCAGGGGCGGGGATGCGTTCAGGGGCGGGGATGCGTTGTGGATTAAAGATGTGGGAAAAGGAGAGGAGGAGGGGCTAGGGGCCTTCTAAAGCCAGCTTGGTTAGTTCAAGCTGTACCGGCACCGGGTAGTTCCCGGTGAAACAGGCCGCGCAGAAGCCGCCGTGGTTACCACCCACCGACTTCATCAGGCCTTTGACGCTCAGGTAGCCCAGCGAGTCGGCCCCGGTCAGTTCCTTGATTTCTTCGACCGTCTTGTTGGCGGCGATCAATTCCTGCCGGGTCGCCATGTCGACGCCCATGTAGCAGGGGTGTTTGATGGGGGGCGCGCAGACCCGCATGTGGATTTCCGCAACGCCGGCCTTCCGCAGCAGGCTGACCACGTGGGGGGTGGTGGTCCCGCGAACGATGCTGTCGTCAACCACCACCAAACGCTGGCCTTGGATCACGGCGGTTAGCGGGTTGAACTTGTAGGAAACTCCCAGGTCGCGAAGCCGCTGCTCCGGCTCAATGAACGTCCGCCCGACGTACCGGTTCTTGATCAACCCGTCGCTGTAGGGGATGCCCGATTCGCGAGCGTAGCCCACGGCGGCGGCCGTCGACGAGTCGGGAATGCCGATTACGAGGTCGGCGTCGACCGGGTGTTCCCGGGCGAGTTGGGCGCCCATTTCCTGGCGCATTGAATACACCAGCTTGTCGTCCATCACGCTGTCGGGCCGGGCAAAATAGATGAGTTCAAAGGCGCACAAAGCCCGGGTGTCCCTGCGGGCGGGCCACACCGCCGAGCTGAACCCAGTACGGTCGATTACCACCACTTCTCCGGGCTGCACTTCCCGCAGGAAGGTGGCGCCCAGGTGTTCAACGGCGCAGCTTTCCGACGCCACCACCCAGCCATCGCCGATTTGCCCGATGCACAATGGGCGGATTCCCAAGGGGTCTCGGACCGCGATTATTGCATCGGCAGTGATGGCGGTGAACGAGTAAGCCCCGTCGAGGACCCGCATACAATAGAAGGCCCGTTCCGCCCAGGTCTGCCCGGGCGCGTTGGCCAGCAGGTAGGCAATCATCTCTGAATCGGTGGTGGTGGAGAAGGGGCAATCCCACTGCTCTTCCAACAGCGCCTTCACCTTCATGGTGTTGATGATGTTGCCGTTGTGGGCGAGGGCCAGTTGCCCGTTTTGGCCTTCCACCAAAATTGGTTGGGCGTTGGCCAAGCGGCTGCTACCGGTGGTGGAGTAACGGGTATGACCAATAGCCATGTCGCCGGAGAGGGGGTAGAAATTGTCGTCCCGGAAGACCTGGTTCACCAGGCCCATTTCGGACAAGACCTTAATGTCGCGGAGGTGGTTGGTGGCGATGCCGGCGCTTTCCTGACCCCGGTGTTGCAGCGCCAGCAAACCGAAGAAGGCAGAGCGGCAGGCCTCTTCTCCCGGCAGGTGAATTCCTAAGACGCCACACTCTTCTTTGGGGTGGTCCCAAGGGAAACCGGATTGAGAGACCTCAAATCGGTTGCGCACGGGCCAATTCTAAGGCCAATGGATGCCGGGGTCAACGGGGATTGCCGCCCAGAATGTCCCAATGACCCTGGGAAGCTCCCAAAGGGAGAGTTTCTCTTGTTTTAGACCTGCCGAAAGGTCCGTGGAGCCTTTGGCAGGGGCCCGGCCGAGGTTAGTCTCCCCGGGTGGGAATAATGGTTACCTTACGGTCGTCCCCGAACCCGACGCTCTCGGTAGTCACTCCCTGCTGGTTGTTGGACAGGGAAAGGTGCACCACCCGCCGGTCCGCCGCCGTCATGGGCTCCAGGGTTATTCCCCGGCCGGTTTGCACCACCCGGGCCGCGACCTTACGAGCCATGTCTTGCAGGGACTCTTCCCGACGCTGCCGGTAGCGCTCGACGTCCAGGGCGACTCTCACGCCCCGGCCCAGTTCTTTTCGGGTAACCATGTTAACCACGAACTGTAAGGCCTGGAGGGTTTGTCCCCGGCGGCCGATGAGGAGCCCGGAGTCGGTCCCGGACAGGTCGATAATGGGTCCTCCAACCTCTGGGTCGTTGGCTGACCGGAGGGTGCTGACAACGTCAACCCCGGCGAGGGAAAGGATTTGGTCCACGGCGCTCATAGCCGCCGAAGCGGCGTCACCGGCTTCAGCGGCGTCACCAGCGTCAGCGGCTTCACCGGCGCCAGCGTCATCGCCGCCTTCCTGGATCAATGCGACCCGGACCCGGGCCATCTCGGCCCCCAGGCCAAGGAACCCGGACTTGCCCCTACTTAGTACTTCGACCTCGACCTCGCTGCGGTCGACGCCTAGTTCTTTCAGAGCCAGTTCTTCTGCTTCTTCGACGGTTCGTGCGGTTCGTACGATTGCTTCCATCACCTACAATCTCCTCGGGACTATTGTCTTGGCTGCCCTGGCTCGGCGGCGTTGGGGCTGGCGGCGCAGGGGCAGATCTGGGAAACAAGGGAAACAACGGCCCCCATCCGGTTATGAAGTATTGGATGGAGATACCGATAATATTGGAAACTATCCAGTAGAGGGGCAGACCGCTGGGCCAACCCAGGGAGAAGACCCCCAGGAAAATGGGCATCATCCAGAGCATCATGTTCTGGCTGGACTGCTGGCGCGGGTCCGCCGACGGGGTCATGGTCATCTTCTGCTGGAGCCAGGTCGACGCTGCCACCAGAACGGGCAGCACGAACTTGGTTGGGTCCGGTTCGGCCAGGTTCATCCCCAGAAACTGGTTGTTCAAGGGGGGGGCCTGGAAAATCGGCACGAAGGTCAGCCAGGAGTACAGCTTGCCGGACAGACCCACCAGGTCGTTGGGAGCGGTGAACAGGGTTTGAATCAACACCCGGAACAGTCCGATGAGGATGGGCATTTGAACGACCAGGGGGCCCAGGCAACCCAACGGGCTGACGCTGGACTCCCGGTACATCTTCATGGTCTCTTGAGAAATGCGGGCCCGGTCCCCGGCATACCGCTCCTGAATTTCCCGCATCCTGGGTTGCAGCACGGTCATGGCCCGCATCTGCCGAATCTGTTTCAACGTCAAGGGCAGGGTGACCAGCCGGACCAGGGCGGTGAACACGATGATGGCCAGGCCCATGTTGTTGAAGCAGACGACGTACAACACCACCATGGTGTTGAGCATCGGCCGGATGATGATTTCGTTCCAGAGGGTAATGATTATTTCCAAGAAGACCCTACCCCGTGGCCGCTCGATGCCGGGCGGTTGAAATCAATTAGTTGCATACCGCGTCTTCCTCGGTGTTGAAACACCAGACCAAAACCTGGCCGGACTTCACCTGAATCCGGCGCACCGTGCCGTCCTGCGCCCCGATGTAGACCGATTCCCGCTGGTCGTCGCTCCGGTCCTGTATTCCTGATTGGCTCAGGGCACCCTCGTCGACTGGGAGGGAGAAAATGGGCGCTTTGATCTCGGCCGGGTCCACCGACAACGATGAAATCTCCCGCTCCGGCCCGATTTCTCCGGGAGCGGGGTTCAGCAGGGAAATCTTGCCGTCCTTGGTCGCCACCACCAACCCGCTGGGCAGCAACACCGGAGTCGCCACGATGGGGTCTCCCAAGTCGTGCTTCCACAGCAGGGAGCCACCCCGGTCTACCGCGTAGACGTTGCCATCCATTGAAGCGGCGTAGATTGTATTGGCGCTGGCCACCGCTCCCGCCCAGTACCAATTGGCGGCCCCTTCGAAGGTCCAGAGGTTGGTTCCCGTCCTCGCGTCCAGGGCATACAGCTTGCGGTCAAAGGAACCAATCACCACCATGTCCCGCATCAACAACGGCTTGGCCACCACAGAACCTCCGGTGGTGAAACGCCATTTTTCGGCGCCGGTCTCGGCATCGACGGCGTAAACGTTGCGGTCGT
Source organism: Dehalococcoidia bacterium (assembly GCA_965205495.1). Lineage (GTDB taxonomy): Bacteria > Chloroflexota > Dehalococcoidia > Lucifugimonadales > UBA3495 > CATOSK01. Next base: position 1,095,178 of record CBDBHA010000002.1, on the reverse strand, counting down.
GGGACCCGATGTAGACTACGCCGTTGCTAATGACCGGCGTCGTCCAAATCTTGTCTTCGCTGGCGAACTGCCACAGCCGTTCCCCGGTGCGGGCGCGGTAGCCGTAGAGGTTGCCGTCCTCCGATCCCACCACCACCAGGCCCCGGGTCTCGTCTACTGCCGGGCTGCCCACCAGCGGGCTGCGGTCGTCGCTACCCTGGTCTTGAGGCTGGGCCCAGCCGTTGCCCGACAGGGTCCCCGATTCCTGGTCCAGGGCGTAAAGCACCCCGTCGATGCCGCTGACGTAAACGAGGCCGTACCCGGCGACCGGGGTGTTGTAGGACCCGACCAACCGGTCCTCACCAGCGGAGAAGGTCCAGCGCAGGCGCACTCCTTCAAACCCGTTGTCCGCCAGGGCTTTTACATCCCCGTCCTGGGTCACCACGTAAACCGAGCCCTGGCTGGCGGTGGCCGGTGTCCAACCCTTGGTCGATGAACCCAGATTCGGCTGGCAGGCGGCCAACAGGAAGGCGGCCAGCAGCCCCCCGGCGCAAAGCGTAATGAACCGGCGGAGCGGAGTTGCCGCCGCCGATTCGGACCGTGGCCTATCCGGTTGTGGGTTTATGGTGATAGTCGAGGAGTGACGGGACGCGAGAAACGCGAAGATTGCTGTCATAAATTCATGGTACCGGGTCGGAACCGGCGCCGCCCCAGGGGACGCACCGGGTCAACCGTTTCACTCCCAGCCAGCCGCCTTTAAAAAGTCCGTAGCGTTCGATGGCTTCTTTAGAATAGTGGGAACACGATGGGGAAAAGCGGCAGGCCGAAGGCAGGTAGGGCGATATTGAATGTTGATAAAAGCCGATGACTAGGATGGCGATTCGGTTCATTAAGGACAGTTCCGGCTGGGCTGCGAAGAAATCAAATGGGTCCGGCGCAACAGGTTTTGGGTGGCGTTCCTAAGTTGCCCAAAGCTGGCCTTTTCCGCGCCGCGGCGGGCGATGAAAACCGCGTCCCAACCTGCAATCAGGTCGGTCTGCCGTACCACTTCCCTTAACCGGCGCTTGATCTTGTTCCTGGTAACGGCGTTTCCCAGGCGTTTGCTCACCATAAATCCGAAGCGGTTGTGGTCCAGCCCGTTGGGCAATACACGAACAACTAGAAGGTTATTGGCCACGCTGCGGCCTTCTTGATGGATCTGGGAGAACCGCCGGGTTCCACTTAGCCGGGAGCCACTTTGCATTATCCAGGACTATCGGCTAAACGGTCAGCTTATGGCGTCCTTTGAATCGGCGGCGGCGCAAGACCGCCCGGCCATCCGATGTACTTGATCGGGACCTGAATCCGTGGACTCGGGCCCGACGGCGTTTCTTGGGTTGATAAGTGCGTTTGGGCATAAATAAATGGTCTCCAATCCGCAGAGATTATAGGGTGGCCGGGAAATGCCCGTCAAGCTGACCGGCCCCGCGTAAGTGTTCAGACTTGAGGAGTCATCCCAACATTAGACCGTCATTCCGGCCCCCGTATCGGGTACGGGGCAGGCCTTGAGCCGGGATCCAGAATGGTCCGGGAGAGACCAGCGTTCGAATTGCGCGGGGATTCCTGGATTCCGGCTCGGGGGCCAGAATGACGGTTCCTGGGTTGAGCTAACCCCTTAATTCTGAACAGTTACCGCCCCGGAAAAAGTTCTAAAGCCGGCGGCTCTCCCGGCGACTCGCGTGCTATAATTGAAGCGCAAACCACTGGCCGAAGTGGCGGAATGGTAGACGCGCCGGTCTCAAAAACCGGTGGGGGCAACCCCGTGTCGGTTCGAATCCGACCTTCGGCACCACACCCTTCAAACCCCGAAACACGGGAAACTTTACCGGAAATCCGGAGCCGTGGGAAACATTCCCAGGAGCGGTGAAACCGTGTCTATCGTCGCCGTGCCGATGCTGTCGATGGTTGGACAGCCGCACATTCCCATGGTGGCGTCCAGCTCGTCGCGCAGCAACTCGATCACCGCCTGGACGCCCTGGTCCCCGTCCACCGCCAGGCCCCAGAACAGGGGGCGGCCCATCAGAACGGCCCGGGCCCCCAGGGCCAACGCTTTAAAAATGTCCGTGCCCCGGCGGATGCCGCCGTCCAGGTAGACCTCGGCCTTCCCGTCCACCGCCTTCACCACCTCCGGCAGCACTTCGATGGTGGCGGGCGTGGTGTCCAGATAACGGCCCCCGTGGTTGGAAACGATGAGCGCCTTGGCGCCGTGCTCCGCCGACAGGCGGCCATCCTCGCCGTGCATGATTCCCTTGACCACGACCGGCAGCCGGATGTTGGCGGCGAACCAGTCCAGGTCGTCCCAGACCGCGCCCACGTCGCGGATGTCTGCCGGGCCTGCCGGGGCGTCGGCGGCGAAGGTCCACCGATGCTCCCCCAGGTCCAATTGGGCGTAGTTGGGTGAGTCGGCGCCAACGTAGTCGTTGCGAATATTGCGCTCCCGCTTGGGCTTAATCTTAGCGTCCAAGGTCATGCAGATGGCCGAAAATCCGGCCTCCTCGGCGCGGGCCGCCATCTCCAACACCATCCCCCGGTCCTTGAAAAAGTATTGCTGGAACCAAATGGGGCCCGATGCCGCCGCCGCAACGTCCTCCAACGTCCGGGATGCGTGGGAACTCAGGACCATCAACGTCTTGGCCGCCCCGGCCGCTTTGACCGAGGCGATTTCCGCCTCGGGGTGGGCCGCGCCGTGGTTCCCCGCCGGGTCCAGCATCAAGGGCAACCCGATTTCTTGCCCCAGCACTGTCGTCGCCAGGCTGCGGTTCTCCACGTCCACCATCATGCGGGGCCGCAGCATTATGGAGTCATAGACGGCGCGGGTCCGCCGGATGGTGATTTCGTCGGTGGCGCCTCCGGCAATGAAATCGTAGTGGCCCTTTTCAATTTTATCCCTGGCAATCTCTTCGTACTCGAAAACGTTTACGGGTTCGCCTGCCATTGGGGTCACCTCTTAAAGACGTGATTTGCTAATTTTCAATAACGCCGTTTGGTTTTCCGGCATTATACATGCCACCGCCGGGCCGAGGAGCTGGTTTATGAGCTGTGTGATCATTGGCGCGGCAAGGTTGTGGCCCGTCCAAAACCACCGGGTTCCACGTTGACAATTGCCCAAGCCGTTTGTAGAATCAGTGTTTGTCCCGACATCGCACACCGCAGTTGAAAAGGTAACGATATGCCAACGGTAAATCAGCTAGTCCGCAAGGGCCGCAAACCCGTGAAAAAGGGCACCAAGGCCCCGGCCCTTCATTGGGTCCAGAACTCCCTGCGCAACCGGGTCAAATGGGGCCCGGGCTGTCCGCAGCGGCGTGGAGTGTGCATTCAAGTCCGGACGATGACGCCCAAGAAGCCGAACTCGGCCCTTCGCAAGATTTGCCGGGTCCGCCTGACCAACGGCGTCGAAGTCACTGCCTACATTGGCGGTGAAGGCCACAACCTGCAAGAACACTCGGTCGTGCTCATCCGTGGGGGCCGCGTCAAGGACCTTCCCGGTGTCCGTTACCACGTCATCCGCAGCGCTCTCGATACCGAAGGTGTCCAGGGCCGGCGGCGGGGCCGCAGCAAGTACGGAGCGGTGAGGTCGTAGACCGGCCGTCTCCTCCTTAGTTTCCCGCAGGTGTCTCTTAACCCCGGGATCCCTTTTGAGGACCCCGTATTGTAAGGTAGTTAACCTATGTCTCGACGAAGACGGGCAGAACCCAGGATCATACCACCGGACCCCAAGTACAATAACCTGCTCTTGGCCCGTTTCATCAACCGGCTGATGATCAAGGGCAAGAAGTCCGTCGCCCAGCGATTGGTCTACCACGCCCTGGGACTCATCCAGGAAGAGTCCCGCCGGGACCCCATGGAAGTTTTTGAGCAAGCTATTCGAAACGCTACCCCCATCGTGGAGGTCAAGCCCCGCCGGATTGGCGGGGCAACTTATCAGGTGCCCACCGAGCTTCGCACCAACCGCAGCGAGGCTCTGGCGATGCGCTGGATTATCCGCGGGGCGCGGGGCCGAACGGGGGCTCCCATGCGGCGCAGTTTGGCCACCGAGTTCATGGATGCCTCCCGCGGAGAGGGTTCCGCAGTGAGGCGCCGGGAAGAATTGCACCGGATGGCCGAGGCCAACCGGGCTTTTGTTCACTATCGTAGGTAATGGGTTGGGGATGGGTTCTCTAAAGATTTACGGCAGGTTATGGTAAGCACAACAGTAACGACCGACAAAATTCGCAACATCGGCTTTATCGCCCACATTGACGCCGGCAAGACCACGGTGACCGAACGGGTTCTGTTCCTGACGGGACGCATCCGGAAAGTCGGCGGCGTCGACGAAGGCACCACCGCAATGGACTGGATGCCCCAGGAACGGGAACGGGGCATTACCATTACCGCCGCGGCGACGACCGCTTATTGGCACGACCACCGCATCAATATCATCGACACCCCCGGCCACGTGGACTTCACGGCCGAGGTAGAACGCAGCCTGCGGGTCCTGGACGGCGGTATCGTCGTCCTGGATGCCGTCGCGGGCGTTCAACCCCAGTCGGAAACCGTTTGGCGCCAGGCCAACACCTACAACGTTCCCCGGATCGCGTTCGTCAATAAGATGGACCGTGTCGGCGCCAGCTACGAACGTACCATCGAGTCGATGCGCCGCCGTCTTCAGGCCAACCCGGTGGCCATCCAGCTACCCATGGGAGAAGAAGACACCTTCATGGGGGTCATAGACCTGATCGGCGGCCGTTCCCTGACCTACAACGGCGTCATGACCGGTGAGGCTGCGCTGGACCCCCCCACGGTGGGCCCCGTGCCCGAAGACTACCGAGAACAGTATGAGCAATACCGGCAGTCTATGATTGAAAAGATTGTGGAGACCGATGAAGGTCTCCTCATTCGTTATCTGGAGGGTGAGGAACTCAGCGAGGGAGACCTGCGGGAGGCCCTTCGGCGGGCCACCGTCGAGCAGCACTTGGTCCCGGTCCTGTGCGGCACCGCCCTGAAAGGCAAGGGAATCCACCCTCTTCTGGACGCCATCGTTTACTACCTGCCTTCCCCGGGCGACGTCCCCCCGGTGGATGCGATCGACGCGAAGACGGGCGATCCTGTGGAACGCTACCCGGACGCCAAGGAGCCCTTTGCGGCGCTGGCTTTTAAAGTCGTCACTGACCCCTACGTCGGCCGGCTGGTTTTCCTGCGGGTCTATTCGGGCACGGTGAATGCCGGTTCGCCGGTATTGAACGTCACGAAGAGTAAGCGGGAACGCATGGGCCGGCTCCTCCTGATGCACGCCAACCACCGGGAGGAATTGGAAGAGGTCACCGCCGGCCAGATCTGCGCCGCCGTTGGCCTCAAGGACACCTTTACCGGCGATACAATTGGCACCGAATTCAAGCCGGTAATTCTGGAGCCGCCCAAGTTCCCCCAACCCGTGATCTCGGTGGCCATAGAACCCGATACCCGCGCCGACCAGGACCGTTTGTCCGGCGCCCTCCACAAGCTGTCCGATGAAGACCCGACCTTCCAGGTCCGTTTCAATGACGAGACGGGTCAAACGGTAATCTCCGGCATGGGAGAACTTCACCTGGAGGTCTTGGTCGACCGGATGCGCCGGGAGTTCAAGGTTGAAGCGCGGGTGGGCCCGCCCCGGGTTGCCTACCGCGAAACCTTCACCAAGGCGGTCCGCAGCGAAGGCCGCTTCGTCCGTCAAAGCGGGGGCCACGGTCAATTCGGCCACGTCTGGCTGGAAATCGAACCGACCGAACGCGGCTCAGGCATCGTGTTTGAAAACGCCATTTCCGGCGGCGTCATTCCCCGGGAGTACATACCGGCGGTGGAAGCCGGCGTCCGGCAAGCTCTGGACAACGGGCCGCTCGGCGGTTATCCTCTGGTGGATTTAAAGGTTAGCCTGGTTGATGGTAGTTACCACACGGTAGACTCTTCGGAAATCGCTTTCCGCAGCGCGGGAACCCTGGCAATCCGCCAGGCGGTCTCCCGGGCCGCGCCGGTCCTGCTGGAACCCCTGGTTGAAATGGAGGTCGTTACCCCCGGCGAATTTCTCGGCGATGTTATCGGCGACCTCGGCACCCGCCGGGCGCAAATCCGCAACATCGAAGGCGAGAACGACCTTCAAACCGTCCGAACGTTGATTCCTCTGGGTGAAACATTCGCCTACACCACTGCTCTACGTTCGTTGAGCAGTGGCCGCGCCTCCTTTACTATGGAGTTCAAGCACTACGCACCGGTCCCGGAAAACGTGGTGAAAACCATTATCAAGGCCGTTTAATTCAGCCCAATCTAACCGGAAAAGAAAACTTATGGTTACCAGACAAAAAGTAAGAATCATCCTGAAGGCTTTCGACCACAAGATGCTGGATACGTCCACCGAGCAGATTGTGGAGACGGCGGAACGCACCGGAGCCCGCATTGCCGGACCGGTCCCTTTGCCCACCCATATCCGCCGGTTTTGCGTGATTCGCGGCCCCCACGTGGACAAGGACTCCCGCGAGCATTTTGAAATACGCACCCACAAGCGGTTGGTCGACATCATGGAACCCACATCCAAGACCATCGATTCCCTGACCCGGCTCAACCTGCCGGCGGGCGTTGACATCTCCATAAAGTTGTAGCCTAACGGCAGGATAGGTGGAAGAATGCTCCGGGCGTTTTTAGGCAAGAAAATCGGCATGACCCAGATTTACGAAGAGGGCGGCAACGTGGTGCCGGTAACGGTGATCCAGGCCGGTCCCTGCTTCGTGACTCAAGTACGCAGCAAGCAAACTGACGGTTATGCCGCGGTCCAATTGGGCTTCGGCGACGCCAAGAAGCTGAACAAACCCCGGGCGGGCCACTTGAAAAACGTCCGTCCCCTGCGCATCCTCCAGGAAGTGCAGGCCGACGACCCCGGCGAGTTTGAAGTGGGCCAGGAAATCAAGGTTGATATTTTCGAGCCCGGCGAGTTGGTGGACGTTATCGGCCGCTCCAAGGGCCGCGGCTTCGCGGGCACCATGAAACGCCACGGTTTCCACGGCGGACCCCGCACCCACGGTCAGTCGGACCGCGCCCGCGCCCCCGGTTCCATCGGCGGCGGCACCACCCCCGGCAAGGTCTTCAAGGGCCTCAAGATGTCTGGCCACATGGGAGACCGCCGGATAACCGTCAAGAAACTGAAAGTGGTCCAGGTCGACCCGGAGCGGAACCTCCTGTTGGTCAAGGGCGGCGTCCCCGGCGCTCCCAACGGCCTGCTCACCATCCGCAAGACCCGCCGGATCGGCTCGTCCAGCAGTTAGGAGTAGTCAGAATACTATGGAAGTCCCGGTTAAGAACCAGGCGGGTGAGACCGTCGATACGATCCAGTTGAGCGATGCCGTTTTCGACGTGCCGATGAACCCTAGCCTGATTCATCAAGCGCTGGTCATCTACCAGGGCAACAAGCGGCAGGGAACCCACTCCACCAAGACCCGGAGCGATGTCTCCGGCGGCGGCCGCAAGCCCTGGATTCAAAAACACACCGGCCGGGCCCGTCAGGGCAGCATCCGGTCCCCCCAGTGGCGGCACGGCGGCGTGGTTTTCGGCCCCCATCCCCGCAGCTACCGCAAGGCCCTACCCAAGCGGTTGCGCCGCCAAGCGGTCCAGTGCGTCCTGTCGGCGAAGGCCCGCGGCGGCAACTTGGTCTGCGTCGACAGCATGGACACCCTCGACGGCAGGACTAAGTCCATGGTCAGCCTGCTGCGAAACCTGGGGATTTCCAGTTCGGCCCTGGTTGTAACCAGTGAATCCGACGCCAACGTGGTCCGCGCTGCCCATAACATCAAAGGCGTTTGGACCCTGCCGCTGAATCTGCTAAATGCCAACGACCTGCTTCGCCGGGAGACCCTGATTATGACGGTGGAAGCGGCCCAACAAGCCCAGGAGTTTTGGAACGCACCCATCAACCGGGGCAACCGGCGTCCCAATGCCGCTGGCGCTGAACCGGTCGAACCGTCTGACGAAGAAACACCGACACCCGGCCAGGAGAGCGCCGCGGCCGCTGAGAGCCCAGAGTCATGAACATTTATCAGGTCCTGCTAAAACCGACCATTACTGAAAAAAGCACCCTCTTGCAGGAGTCGGGGCGGTATACCTTTGAGATCGACCCCCGCGCCAACAAGATTCAGGTCAAGGAAGCCGTCCAAAGGAATTTCAACGTGACGGTCACCGACGTGAACATCACCAAGCTCCACGGGAAACGCAAGCGCTACGGCCCCCGGGTCAAGAAGATGCCCGACATCAAGAAGGCCGTGGTCACGCTCAAACCAGGCGACCGCATTACCCTCGTGGAAGGGCTGTAGGTCAAGGAAAGCTGCCATGCCACTGAAGAATCTAAGGCCCATTACCCCCGGCACCCGCAACGCGGTGCGGCCCTCCTTTGAGGAAATCACCACCAGAAAGCCGGAGAAGTCCCTGCTGGCTCCGCTGGCGAAACATGGGGGGCGCAACAACCGAGGCCACATCACCACCCGCAGCCGCGGCGGTGGGCCCCGGCGTATGTACCGGATCATCGACTTCAAACGGCGCAAAGAAGGGGTTCCTGGCCGGGTTGTCGCCATTGAGTACGACCCCAACCGGACAACCCGCATCGCGTTGATTTATTACGCCGACGGCGAGAAAAGTTATATCCTGGCCCCTCAGGGCCTCTCGGTGGACGACTGGGTGCAGGCCGGTCCCAACGCCGAGATTAAACCCGGCAATTCCCTGCGCCTGCGGAACATACCCACCGGCACCGTGGTCCATAACGTGGAGTTGACGCCGGACCGGGGTGGTCAGATGGTCCGCAGCGCCGGCTCTTCCGCCCAGGTGTTGTCTCGGGAAGGCGAATACGTCCTTCTGCGGCTTCCCTCGGGTGAAATGCGCCGCATACTCCTTAATTGCCGGGCCAGCATCGGCCAGCTTTCCAACCCCGACCACAAGAATGAAAGCCTGGGCAAGGCGGGACGCAGCCGCAACCTGGGCCGCCGGCCTCATGTTCGGGGCGTGGCGATGAACCCGGTGGACCACCCTCACGGCGGCGGCGAAGGCCGGTCCCCCATTGGGATGCCCGGCCCCAAGTCCCCCACTGGCAAGCCCACCCTGGGCCACCGGACCCGGAACAAAAAGAAGGCTTCGGGCAGGTTCGTGGTCCGGTCCCGCCGAAGGTAAAAACCAGGAGACGGTAGCAAGAATGTCCAGGTCAATCAAAAAAGGGCCATACGTCCAAGAAAAATTGATGAAAAAGGTTATGACGGTGCAGCAGTCGGGCATTCAGACTGTCATCCGAACCTGGTCCCGCGCCTCCATGATTATGCCGGAGATGGTGGGACTGACCATGGGCGTCCACGACGGGCGCCGGCATATTCCGGTTTTCGTCACCGAAAACATGGTGGGCCACCGCCTCGGCGAGTTTGCCCCCACCCGTACTTACCGGGGCCATGTCTCCCGGTCCGAACGCTCGAGCCGGGTGAGGTAACGTTATGCCCGCAGTGCAAGCCAGGGCCAAGCAAATTAGCGCTTCCCCCAAACGCCTTAAACCCATTTTGGATTTGGTCAGGGGCAGCGATGTCGACAGCGCGATGGACACGCTCCGGCTCCTCACCTCTCCCTGGGCGAAGGTGGTGGCGAAAGTGGTCCAATCCGCCGCCGCCAACGCGGAAAACAATATGTTCATGGACCGGGACAACCTACGAATAGTCCAAATTACCGCCGATCAAGCCCGTCCTCTGAAGCGGTTCCGCCCCCGGGCGAGGGGCCGCATCGGCCGGATTACCAAGCGCTCGAGCCACATCACCGTTGTGGTGGACGAAGCATAATAGGAGAGCGAACCTATGGGCCATAAGACGCATCCCTACGGTTTCAGGCTCGGGATTATCAAGGACTGGAAGACCCACTGGTATGCCAATAACGCCGCCGGGTATCGGACCCTGGTGACGGAAGACCTGAAGCTGCGGGACACCATTCATTCCGAGTACCGGGGCTTTTCTGACGCCGGCATCGCCCGAGTCGAGATTGCCCGGGGGGCGCAGGACAGTGTCATCAACATTCACTCCGCCCGGCCCGGCATCCTCATCGGCCGCGACGGTGAGCGGGTGAAGCAGCTCCGGTCCAAACTGGAAAATATCACCACCCGGCGGGTCCAGCTCAATATCATTGAGATTGAGAAGCCGGAGTTGGACCCCTACCTGGTTGGCAAGAATATCGCCGATCAACTGCAACGCCGGGTAGCCTACCGGCGGGCGATGCGTCAGGCCGCCCAAAGAGCGATGCAAGCCGGAGCGCAGGGCATCAAGATTATCACCAAGGGCCGGATTTCCGGGGCTGAAATCGCCCGGGTTGAGAAGTTGATGATGGGGCGGGTCCCCTTGCACACCCTGCGGGCCGATATTGACTACGCCCTGGCCGAGGCCTCCACCGCCATGGGGCGCATCGGCATCAAAGTTTGGATTTACAAGGGGGAGATTCTCCCGCCGCCGCCGGAAATCACCGAGGAACTGGAGACCATTGAAGTTCGCGTGGAGCCCGGCGCCGATGACGAAAACCAGGAAACCGGCACCTTTGCCGACGACATCGTCGATGACGACAGTCTGACCGGCATCATGACGGCCTAGCCGCCGCCATTTAGAGGACAAGACCATGTTGCAACCGAAACGCACCAAATACCGCAAAATGGGCCGGGGCCGCCGCAAAGGGATGGCCGTTACCGGCAGCAGCGTCCATTTCGGCGAGTTTGGCCTCAAGGCCATGGCTTGCGAATGGATTACCGCCCGCCAGATTGAGTCCGCCCGTATCGCCATTACCCGCCACCTTCAGCGCGGGGGCCAGGTCTGGATTCGAGTGTTCCCGGATAAGCCCGTAAGCAAGAAACCCGCCGAGGTCCGGATGGGCGGGGGGAAGGCCGCCAACGACCACTGGGTGGCGGTGGTAAAGCCGGGCCGCATCCTTTTTGAAGTCGGTGGCGTTTCGGCAGACCAGGCCATTGAAGCGTTGCGGCTGGCTTCCCATAAGCTCCCCATCCCCACCAAGACCGTCCAACGCGACCGCGTCGCCACCATGGCCGGCGCTGTCTTGGGACAGAGTTAGACTAGACCATGCAGATTCACGAGATTAGAGATTTGACCGATCAACAGTTGCAGGAAGAGTTGGAAAGCTCCTATAAGGAGCTGATGAACCTCCGCTTCCGCGCCGCCACCAACCAGCTTGTCGACACCAACCAGCCCAAGAAGATCCGCAGGATCATTGCCAGGGTCCTGACGGTTATCCGCCAGCGGCAAGGGGAGGCTTAACCTTGGCCAAACAGATGCGCAAAATCCGCGTCGGCGCGGTCGTCGGAACCAAGATGGACAAGACCGCCGTTGTCGAGATGGTCTGGAAGCAACGCCACCCCATTTACCGCAAGCAGATGCGCCGGGTTGCCCGTTACTACGTGCACGATCCGGAAAGCCAATGCGAGGTGGGAGACACGGTCCGCATCCAGGAGACCCGCCCGATATCCAAGACCAAGCACTGGCGGCTCCTCGAAATTCTCCGCCGCCGCCAGGTGGCCGAGGTTTTGCCCATCGAACTGGAAAGTGAGATTACCCCGGTGATGACGGGAGAAGCCCTGGCTGAAACTCCCGCCGATGCCGTCAACGACGAAGAAGATGCCGACGTCAGTATCGACGAACCAGAGGAAGACTAGCCATGATTCAGACCTACACCCGCTTAAACGTGGCCGATAACAGCGGTGCGAAACGCATTCGCCTGATCAATATCCCCGGCGCCAGCCAGCGCAAGTACGCCAAGGTTGGCGATGTTATCGTCTGCAACGTCCGAGAGGCGGTCCCCAATTCCGCCGTCCGAAAGGGCACCATTGTGAAAGCCGTGGTGGTCCGCCAAGTCCAACCGCTGGCCCGTCCGGACGGGACTTACATCAGGTTCGACGACAACGCCGCGGTCATCATTCAGGACAACCTGCTGCCCCGAGGCACCCGAATCTTCGGACCGGTAGCCCGGGAGCTTCGGGAAAAAGGGTTCATGCGGATAGTCTCGCTGGCTCCCGAGGTGGTGTAGTGAATATCAAGAGCGGCGACAACATCTTGGTAATCGCCGGCAAGGAAAAGGGGAAGACGGGGCGCGTCGACCGGCAGGACCTGGAACGCGACCGGATCTTCGTTGAGGGCCTGAATATGGTGACGCGCCACATGAAGGCCCGTCCCGGAATCCGGCAGTCCGGCATCATCCAGCAGGAAGCGTCCATCCACGTTTCCAACGTTATGCTCATCTGCAACAAGTGCAGCCGCCCGACCAGGCCCAATGTCATGCGACTGGAAACCGGCAAGCGGGTCCGGTCCTGCCCCAAGTGCAAGGAAGTTATCGATGACGTCACCCAATAACAACGACGACCAGCTCGAAGTCCAGGCGGAGCAACCCGAAGCTCAGGCCGAACAGCCCGAAGCCCAGGCGGAACCGGCGGAGCAACCCGCCCGCCCCCGCCGCCAACGGGCCCGCCGGGGGGCCGCCGCCGAGGCGGAGGCTCCGGCTTCGTCCAACGGGAGGCCGTATCCCCGTCTGAGGGACATCTATCGCAACGAGATTGTCCCCGCGATGATGGGCGAGTTCTCCTTCGAGAACGTGATGCGCGTCCCCCGGGTCCAGAAGATAGTCCTGAATATCGGTCTCGGGGAAGCTCTAACCAACGGCCGCGCGATGGAGGCCGCCACCAACGATTTGGCGATCGTCAGCGGGCAAAAACCGGTCATCACCCGCGCCCGCAAGTCCATCGCCAATTTCAAGCTCCGCGAGGGTAATCCCATCGGGACTTCGGTAACGCTGCGCGGCGACCGGATGTACCACTTCCTGGACCGTCTGGTGAATACGGCCCTCCCCCGTATCCGCGACTTTCGGGGTATCCCCCGGCGGGGCTTCGACGGGCGCGGCAATTTCTCCATCGGTATCCGGGAGCAAGTCATCTTCCCGGAAATCGACTACAACCAGATTGACCGCATTCGCGGCCTCCAGGTCACCATCGCTACCACCGCACCCAACGACGCCGAAGCCACCCGCCTGCTGGAGCTCTTCGGTATGCCCTTCGTCCGCGAGAGTTAAGGAGGAGACCCCTTGGCCAAGAAGTCCATGATTCAACGGTGGCTCAAAGAGCCCAAGTTCAAGAGCCGGGCCTATAACCGCTGCCATCGCTGCGGCCGTCCCCGGGCTTACATCCGCTACACGGGCCTCTGCCGGATATGCTTCCGCCAGTTGGCCCTTACCGGCGAGCTTCCCGGCGTCCGCAAGGCCAGTTGGTAATCATTCAACCCCCAGTAGAGTAGAACAGGAGCGAGAAAAAGGATGCCTGTAACCGACCCGGTAGCGGACATGTTGACCCGCATTCGTAATGGGATTCAAGCGCGGCACGAGTCGATCTTGGTTCCCCATTCCAAGTTGAAGTTGTCTATTGCCCAGATCCTCAAGGAGCAGGGCTATATCCGGGATTTTGATATTCCCCGAGGTCAGACGTTCCCCAACCTCCGGATCCACCTGTCCTACCGCCCTGGGCGCGAACCGACGATTAGCGGCCTGAAACGGGTCAGCAAGCCCGGCCTGCGGGTCTACGTCGGCAAGGGGGAAATCCCCCGTATCTATGGCGGTATCGGCACCGCCATTATTTCCACTTCCCAAGGGGTCATGACCGGCCGGCAGGCTTGGCGGACCGGAATTGGGGGGGAGTTGCTTTGTTATGTCTGGTAGCCTTTTGGTTCGCGATGAACTCCAAGAACGGACCCTCTCCCGGGTGGGCCGCAAACCCATCCCCATACCCTCGGGTGTCCAGGTCCAGGTCCTGCGCAACGGTGTTACCGTCACCGGACCCATGGGTACCCTGACCCAGACCTACCACCCCGAGGTGAACGTCCGCGTGGAAGACGGCGAGGTAATAGTGGAGCGTCAGTCCCCGCGCAAGTTCCACCACTCTCTCCACGGCCTGACCCGCAGCCTCATCGCCAACGCAATTACCGGCGTCACCGAAGGTTACAGCAAGACGCTGGAGCTGATGGGTGTCGGCTACCGCGTCCAGCAGACCGGGTCCGGCATCACCCTTAGCGTCGGGTACAGCCACACCGTGGAAATTCAGCCCATCGACGGCGTTACCATGGAGGTCGAGGGCAACAACCGAGTCCATGTCCGGGGCATCGATAAGCAAAAGGTCGGTTCCCAGGCAGCTCAAATCCGCAAGGTGCGGCCCCCCAACGCCTACAAGGAAAAGGGTATCCGGTATCGGGGCGAACTTCTTCGCTTCAAACCTGGTAAAGCCGCCGCCCGGAAGGCTTAATTCTTCCCGTATTCGCCAGTGCAGGTTTCAAAGGTTCTAAGAGATAATGCCAAAAGATAAAGATTCCCGACGACTCCGGTTGGTCCGCCACCAGAGAGTCCGCAAAAAGGTTACCGGCGACTCCGAACAGCCCAGGCTCTGCGTGTTCCGCAGCGCCAAAGCGATCTACGCCCAGGTCATCGACGACTCCAAAGGCCACACCCTGGCAGCCGCCTCCAGCCTCGAGGCCACTCAGGCGGTTCGGCCCAAGACCAGCGCCTCCAGCCAGGTGGGCGCGTTGTTAGCTGAACGGGCCCTGGCCCAGGGAATCAAGAAAGTCGTTTTCGACCGGGGCGGTTATAAGTACCACGGCCGGGTTAAAGCCCTGGCCGATGCCGCCAGAGAAGGAGGGCTAGACTTCTAATGGTATTTGCGCCTAATAGGCCCAGGCCCAGGCCTGGGCGGTTCCAGGAACAAGACGCCTCCGGATTCCAGGAGCGCGTCGTTTATACCCGCCGGATTGCCAAGGTGGTCAAGGGTGGCCGCCGCCTACGTTTCAACGCCATGGTCGTCGTCGGCGACGGCGAGGGCAACGTCGGCGCCGGTATGGGTAAAGCCCTGGCCATCCCCGACGCCGTCCGCAAGGGCAACGCCATCGCCCGCCGGGGCATGGTCAAGATTCCCCTGAAGGGGAGCACGATCCCCCACGACATTACCGTCAAAGTCGGCGCTTCCATCGTCATCCTAAAACCCGCCGGCGACGGCACCGGCATCATTGCCGCCGGCGCAATGCGGGCCATCCTGGAGCTGGGCGGCGTCCGCGACGTTGTCGGCAAGTCTCTGGGTTCCCGCAACCCCATCAACATCGTCGCGGCTACGCTGGAAGCCCTGCGCAAACTCCGGGACCCCGCTGAAGAAATATCCCGCCGGTTGGGCCAAGCTACCCGCGCCTAACCGCCATCTCCCATCGCAGAACCCACAGGTGTTTTTCATGGCCCAACTCAAAATAACCTGGACCAAAAGTTACATCGGCAAACCCCAAAACCAGCGCCGGGTAATCCACGCTCTGGGGCTGCACCGACTGAACCAAACCGTCGTTCACGGCGATACCCCCACCATCCGGGGTATGGTAAACAAGGTGATCCACCTCCTGTCAGTGGAGGAAATGGAGGAACCGTCCGCTGCCGCCGCCGAAGAATAATCGGCTCCCGCGGTGACCCAGGTTAACCAAAGCCCGGCCCTTGGCCGGGTTTCGCCCCCAATGAGGGCGAAAAACCCCCGCTATCCGTCCGCCCGCCGCTTACGGGTCCGCCGGCGGAACCACTAGAATATAGTCAAGAGGGCTCAACCAGATGAGAGAAGACCAAGTTTCAGCACCCCGTGGCGCACGGCGCGCCCGCAAGCGTGTTGGCCGCGGCGATGCCGCGGGCCAAGGCAGTACCGCCGGCCGGGGCATGAAGGGCCAAAAGTCCCGCTCCGGCAACGGCATAGTCCGCGGTTTCGAGGGCGGCCAGATGCGCCAGATTAAAGGTCTCCCCATGAAACGGGGTTTCACCAATATCTTCAAGACCGATTACGCCCTGGTCAAGCTGGATACCCTGGAACAGTTTGAGGCCGGCGAGCGGGTCTATCCCGACCTGCTTCGGGAACTCGGCTTCCTGCGGGGCCGAGGCCAGCCGGTGAAAATCCTCGGCAACGGCGAAATTTCCAAGAGTCTCACGGTGGCGGCCCACAAGTTCACCCGGTCGGCCCGGGCGAAAATCGAGGCGGCGGGCGGGACGGTGGAGGAACTTTAACCGCAAATGATTTCCTCCGAGGTCCAAGGCGGAAGATTCCCCAGGCTCATTCAAGCGGCGGTCGATGCGTTTAGCCTCCCCGACCTTCGCGCCAAGATCCTGTTTACCCTGGGTATGCTGGTCCTGTATCGGGCCGTGGCCCACATTCCCATTCCGGGCATTGACCAGTTCCAGTTGGACAACCTCTTCCGGAACAACCAGATTCTCGGCTTCCTGGACCTCTTCAGCGGCGGCGCCCTCAGCCGCATGTCCATCGTTGCCCTGGGCGTTTTCCCCTACATTACCGCTTCTATCGTGATGCAGCTCCTGACCCCGGTGATCCCCAGCCTTCAGCAAATTTCCCGCGAGGGCGAGGCGGGCCGGGTCAAGATGAACCGCATGGTCCACTGGCTCACCGTTCCGATCGCCATTTCCCAAGCCATTGCTCAGATGGCCCTGCTCCAGCAGAGCAATGTTCTAACCAACGTCGGTCTCACCGGAGACGCCCTCCTCCCGACCCTGGCCGCCGTCCTGTCCATGACCGCCGGGACCATGTTCCTGGTCTGGCTGGGCGAGCTGATCACCGAAAGGGGCATCGGCAACGGCATTTCCCTCATTATCTTCTCCGGCATCGTTGTCGGGTTCCCCTCCCTGGTGACACAGGGGTTCCTGGACCGGGACAATATTTTGGGGATTGGCTTCTTCGTTATCATCGGCGTGTTTATCATCGCCTTAATCGTGTTGTTCAACGAGGCGGCCCGCCGAATTCCGGTCCAATACGGACGAAGCGTTTTCCGCAGCGGCCGAATGTACCGGCAGAGCGGGTCCACCTATATTCCCCTGCGCATCAATTCGGCGGGCATGATTCCCCTCATTTTCGCCTTTTCCATAGTTCTGCTGCCCGGTACCATCGCCACGTACTTCACCACCGCCAGTGGGGTGGTCGGCAATGTCGCCACCTTCTTCGTGGACGTTTTCGCCCCCACCGCTCCCCTGTATTGGGTCCTGGTGTTCTTTCTGGTGATGATCTTCACCTTCTTCTACACCCTGGTGGTCTTCAACCAGCAGAACTTGGCGGAAAATCTGCAACGCAACGGCGGGTTCGTCCTGGGCATCCGCCCAGGGCAACCCACCCAGGACTACCTTAACCGGGTGATTGTACGCATCACCATGGGTGGCGCCCTGTTCCTTGGGTTCGTGGCGATCGTGCCCTATTTGGCCTCGCTAATCACCAACGTTCAGGCCGTTACCCTGAGCAGCACGAGCCTGCTGATTATGGTCGGCGTGGGCCTGGATACCCTGCGGCAGTTGGAAGCCCAGCTTCTCATGCGCAATTATGAAGGCTTTTTGAGGTAAACCCCGTGGCTTCTTCCCTCCGACTCGTCCTCTTCGGCCCTCCCGGCGCCGGCAAAGGTACGCAAGCCCAGCTTCTCAAGGAACAACTGGCCGTGGAGCATATCAGCTCCGGGGACCTCTTCCGCTACCACCTGCGGAACGATACCGATCTGGGGAAGCAGGTATCCGGTTATGTCAAGCAGGGCCTGCTCGTGCCCGATGACGTGACCATCGGCATTATTCTGGACCGGCTCCTGGCCATGCCGGAGGAAGAAGGCTTCCTCCTGGACGGTTTTCCTCGGAACACCCACCAGGCCCAGGCGCTGGAAGAAGTCCTGTCGCAACAATCCCGGCAACTGGACAAGGTTGTTCTGATCAACGTGGATACCCAAGAACTCGTCAAACGGCTGGCCGGCCGTTACACCTGCCGGGAATGTCAAAACCCCCAAACCCTTCCTGATGGCACACCCGAAAACGAAGCGGTCTGCCCCAACTGCGGCGGCCAGCTTTACCAGCGCGACGACGACCGGCCCGAAGCTGTCCAGCAACGGTTGGAAGTCTACGAAAACGAGACCTTTCCGGTCGTGGACTTCTACAAGCAGCGCGGCATGGTCGTCGATGTCCAGGGTCTCGGCTCGGTATCCGAAGTCAACGACCGAGTCCTGACCGCCCTCGGTATCCCGGCGGCGAGGACAACGTAACATCCTGTTCACAACCGGCCCAAACAGGAGTACAATGTCCGGATGAACCGCAAACGCAGCACTCAAACTGCGTCTAACTCCCCGTCCACTTATTCCGGCGGAGTAACTATCAAATCGCCCCAAGAATTGGAGGCCATGGCCAAGGCCGGCGCCATCGTCGGCTCGGCCCTAACCCTCCTCAAACGCTCGGTTGAACCGGGTATCACCACCCGCGAACTGGACCAGATTGCCTATAAGGAAATCGCCAGCCACGGGGCTAAACCGACCTTCAAGGGGTATCGGGGCTTTCCCGCCACCATCTGCGCTTCGGTAAACGAGGAAATCGTTCACGGAATCCCCGGCAAGCGGGTACTCCGGGAAGGCGACATCATCAAGATGGACGTTGGCGCGACCATCAACGGTTTCATCGGCGACGCCGCAATATCGGTGGCCGTGGGAGATGTTTCCCAGGAAGCCATTGAATTGATGGACGCTACCAGGGAAAGCTTGGAGGAAGGCATTAAGGCGGCGGGGCCCGGCAACCGCATCGGCGACATCGGTCATGCCGTCCAGTCCTACGCCGAAGCCCGCGGTTACGGTGTGGTCCGGGAGTTCGTGGGTCACGGCGTCGGACGCTTTCTCCACGAAGACCCGCAGGTGCCCAACTACGGCGACCCTGGGAAAGGGCATCTTCTCCGGCCGGGTATGTGCATTGCCATTGAACCCATGTTGAATATGGGGGACTGGCATACGCGCATTCTTGACGACCAATGGACCGTGGTTACCGCCGACGGCAGGCTTTCCTCTCATTTCGAGCACACCATCGCCATCACCGAAGACGGTCCTAAAATCCTGACCGTACATTCTTAAAGCAAGGCACTAGAGGCATAAACATATATGGCCAAAAAAGAAGCCATTGAGGTCGAAGCCAAGGTTACCGAGGCCCTCCCCAACGGCATGTTTCGAGTCGAGCTCCCCAACGATCACCAGGTCTTGGCCCACGTCTCCGGCAAGATCCGGATGCACTTCATCCGCGTCTTGCCCGGCGACCGGGTCCTGGTTGATCTCTCTCCCTATGACCTGAGCCGGGGCCGAATCACCTACCGGTTCAAGTAATCTCCAGGAGCAACCGTTATGAAAGTTAGCGCATCGGTCAAACCGAGGTGTGACAACTGCCGGGTAATTAAGCGCAAGGGCGTGGTTAGGATCATCTGCTCCAACGCCCGTCACGCTCAACGCCAGGGCTAACCCCGAAAGAAGGAGACTGGTAATGGTACGTATCGCAGGCGTCGACGTCCCCGACCGCAAGCGGGCCCATGTGGCTCTCCGCAGCATCTACGGCGTCGGCCCCACCAAGGCCGCTGAAATCCTGGACAAGGCCGGGTTGGACTCCGACTCCCCGCCCCGCATGAACGAACTCAGTGAGATTGAGGTCGACCGCCTGCGGGAGATCATCGACCGCGAGTATCTCACCGAAGGGGACCTGCGGCGCGAGGTCAACCAGAACATCCGCCGGCTAATTGAAATCGGTTCCTACCGCGGCCTGCGCCACCGCCGGGGTCTGCCGGTCAACGGCCAACGGACCCGCACCAACGCCCGTTCGAGAAAGGGTCCCCGCCGCACGGTAGCCGGCCGGGGCCGCCGCACCGGAGGCAAGAAGTAGACTATGCCCAGACCAAGAGCACGCCGCCGGGAACGGCGCACCGTTCCCCAGGGCCGCGCCTATATTTACTCCACGTTCAATAACACCCTGGTCAGCATCACCGACCCGGATGGCAATGTAATCGCCTCCGCCAGCGCCGGCACTTCGGGCTTCCGCGGCTCCCGCAAGGGGACCGCTTTTGCCGCCCAGCGCGCCGCCGAGCAGGCCGCCCGTCACGGCATGGATATGGGCCTGCGCCTGGTTGATGTTTATATCAAAGGCCCCGGGTCTGGCCGCGAAGCCGCCATCCGCTCCCTGCAGGGCGCCGGCCTCACCATCACCAGCATCCGCGACGTTACCCCCATCCCCCACAACGGCTGCCGCCCTCCAAAACGACGCCGAGTTTAAGGACTGTATTTCTATGGGTAGGTATACCGGACCATCCTGCCGCCTGTGCCGCCGCGCCGGCGAAAAGCTTTTCCTCAAGGGCGACCGCTGTTTCACCCCCAGGTGCGCGGTGGAACGCCGCCACGCCCCCCCGGGAGACATCTCCACCCGCCGCCGCCGCACCTCCGACTACGGCGTTCACCTGCGGGAAAAGCAGAAGGCCCGCCAGATGTTCGGCGTCATGGAAGGCCAGTTTCGCGCCTATATGGACGACGCCTTCAGCACGCCTGGTGTTTCCGGCCAGAACCTTCTCCGCACCCTGGAACGCCGGTTTGACAACGTCATCTTCCTCCTGGGGTTCGCCGACTCCCGCAAGCAGGCGCGCCAGTTGGTCAATCACGGCCACTTCCGGATTAACGGCACCAAGACCGATATCCCGTCGTACCTGGTCCGCGTCGGAGATTCCATTAGTTGGAAGGAGTCCGATAAAACGACCGAGTTTTTCCGGGACCGCACCTCCGGCATCCCCAAACGTCCTGTTCCTTCCTGGTTGTCGCTGAATTTGGAAGACATGACCGGCCAAGTCGTCACCATGCCCGCCGATGAAGACCTTCAACAGTCCATCAACTCCCGTCTCATCGTCGAGTTCTATTCGAGGTAACACGCTTGATGTTAGACAATTTCTCCCTGTCTCCGGCCCCTTCAGAACCGGCCGTTGAGACCTTAACCCCGGAAATCCGGGTTCTGGAAGCCGGGGATAACTACGTTAAATTCGCCATTGAGCCCCTGCCCAAGGGCTACGGCATCACCATAGGCAACCCCCTGCGCCGGATCCTGCTTAGTTCCATCAAGGGCAGCGCCATTACCTGGGTAAAAATCGATAACGTGGTCCACGAATACACCGCCGTTAAGGGTGTCAAGGAAGAGGTCATGGACCTGCTCCTTAATATCAAGCGGATCCGCATCCACTCCCAGTCCGAGCGGACGGGCAAGATGCGCCTCGAAGTAACGGGCGAAGGCCGGGTTTGCGCGGGCGATATCGCCACTTCCGCCGATTTTGAGATCGTCAACCCCGAGCTTCATTTGGCTACTCTGGACACCGACGACTCCAACCTGGCGATCGAGTTCAATGTCGAGCACGGGTTCGGCTACCTTCCCGCCGTCCAATCCGAAGGCGTGACCGGGCTGCCGGTCGGTGTGCTTCCGGTGGACGCCATCTTTAGTCCGATCCGCAAGGTTAACTACGATATTGAACGCACCAGGGTCGGCCAGGTAACGGACTATGAGCGGTTGGTCTTGGAAATCTGGACCGACGGGACCATTACTCCGGTCGACGCCGTTCGGGAAGCCGCCGACGGCCTGGTTAAGCACTTCTTCCTGTTCAGCAACCTGAACCGCGCCGCTGAACCCGGGGAGCAAAGCTCGACGGTTTCGGTCTCCCCGGAAATTTATCAGACCCCCATCGAACGCTTGGACCTCACTCCCCGGACCCTCAACTGCCTGAAGCGGGCCCACGTTACCCGCGTCGGGGAACTCTTGGAGATGTCCGAGGACGATCTGCTGAAAATCCGCAACTTCGGGGACAAATCCCTTCAGGAACTCCGCGAGAAGCTCGCTGAACGGGGCATCAGTTACAACACCCGGGGCGCGACCATGATGGCCACCGCCGACGACTTCTTCCCATCCAGCCTGCCCTCTCCCGTGGCCGAGGACGGGTTGGAAACCCACGAGTTCCTCGACGATCCCGACCTGGATGCCGACGCCGATGCCGATGAGGACCTGGACGACGATAGCTACGACGAGGAGGACTCTTAATAGCCATGGCTTCCCACCGAGTTGCCGGCCGGAACCTCAGCCGGAAAAAGGACCAACGCCGGGCCCTCCTTCGGGGCCTCACGGTCGCCCTCGTCGAGCACGAGCGCATCACTACCACCTTGGCCAAGGCTAAAGAGACCCGTATCGTCGCCGAAAAGCTCATCACCCACGGCAAGAAGGGCACTCTCCACCACCGCCGCTTGGCCCTCAGCCAAATACCCAACAAGAAGGTGGTCAAGAAAGTCTTTGACGACCTCTCCGAACGCTATTCCGAGCGCCCAGGCGGTTACACCCGCATCATTAAGCTGGGACCCCGCCAGGGTGATAGCGCGCAGATGGCCGTCATCGAGCTGGTCGAGTAGGCGGCCCAACTTAGAAACACCTTGTTAGACCTGCCAGCTAGTCCCAACGGCCATTCCCTCCGGAGGCTGGCCTTGATTGTCGAGTACGACGGCGCCAACTACGCCGGGTTTCAGTTCCAAAACCAACAACCTACCGTTCAAGGAGTTATCGAAAAAGCCCTAGACGATTTCACCGGCCAGCAGATTAGGGTCCGCGCCGCCAGCCGCACCGATTCCGGAGCGCACGCCCAGGGCCAGGTGGTGGACTTCCTTACCGAGTCCCCCTATCCGTTGCGGACTTTCACCCAGGCGTTGAACCATTACCTGCCGGCAGATGTCAAAATTCAGGCAACTTACCAGATGGACCCGGATTTCCACTCCCGCCGGGACGCCGCCAGCCGCACCTACCGCTACAGCATCCTTAACCGCTGGCCCCCGTCCCCGCTCCGAAGGAAGACCCACCATCTGGTCCGGGAATCTCTGGACACCAACGCCATGACCCAGGCGGCCCAATTTCTGGTCGGTGTCCACGATTTCCGCCCCTTGGCCACCGGACATCCCCTCGATAAAAGCGCCGTGCGGCAGGTCAAAAAATGGAGTATCCAGCGGGACCAGGACTCATTAATAATCGAATCTGAAGCCAGCGGTTTCTTGAGGCACCAAATCCGCCGGGCCAACGCCATACTGGTGGAGGTCGGCAAGGGCAAGCTTCCCGAGACTGCGTTAAAGGACTTACTGGAAAACAAGAACCCACCCAGCCAGGCCCTTCCTTCTCTGCCCGCCGCGGGGCTCTGCCTGGTAAAGGTGACCTACCCCAATTTCGCCAGCAAGGTTATTGACTCCGATGAAACGAACTAGCACTTACTTTCCCAAACCGGGCCAAGTCCCCGACAACTGGCGCGTTATGGACGCCGCCGGACAGAATCTGGGCCGTCTGGCCCGCAACATCGCCGTCGCCCTTCAGGGCAAGGATAAACCGACCTTCTCGCGGCAGGTAATTACCGGCGACCACGTCGTCGTCCTGAATGCCGCCCAGGTCCAGGTCACGGGGCGGAAATTGCTCCAGAAGATGTACTACCGTCACAGCGGGTACGTCGGCAACCTCAAGACCTTCGCGCTCCGCGACATGATGGAAGACCACCCTGAGCGCGTACTCCAACTGGCGGTAAAAGGAATGCTTCCCAACAACAAGTTGGGCCGCCAGATGCTCCGCCGCCTCAAGGTCTATCCCGGCGGCTCCCACCCCCACCAGGGACAGGCCCCTGAATCACCACAACAGAACGAAGGGTAGGTATTAAACTTGGTACAGGCAGAAGTTCAACAGCCCTATCACTACGGCACCGGCAAGCGGAAGACCGCCATCGCCCGGGTCCGCCTCTATCCCGACGACCCCGGCCCGGTAATCGTCAACGGCAAGCCCATGGACGAGTACTTTAACTGGGAACCCTGGCAGGTGACCATCAACGAACCTTTCCGGGTCACCGATACGACCAACCGCTTTCGCGTCGTTGCCCGGGTTACCGGCGGCGGCGTCAACGCCCAGGCCCAGGCCATCCGCCACGGCATTGCCCGCGCCCTGGTGGTCTTCGACCAAGACCTCAAAGTTACCCTCCGCCGTCACGGGTTGATGACCCGCGACTCCCGAATCAAGGAAAGCAAGAAGTACGGCCTCAAACGCGCCCGCCGCGCCCCGCAGTACACCAAGCGCTAACTTCCCTTCGTTCCCAGACGCAAAAAAGGCGGGACTTTCCAGGTTCCCGCCTTCCCATTTTCGTCCTCTTAACCCCGAACCTTCCCGAACCGCCCAAGACCCACCGGCCGTTGCTGCCCGTGGGGCCACTTTTAGGGCGGTGTTCTAATTCATGCCCGCCAGGAGACCTCCCAGCGTGAGCCAGTAGAAGGTTATGTAAATCCCGGCGACAATCAGCAGCGCCGAACCCACCGGCTGCACGTAGGGCAGCGCTTTCCGCAGCGCATTGACCATCGCCCCGCGGAAGAACGCCATCCCCAAGGTCAGGACCATTATCACCGACCCCATACCCAGCGCGTAAAGGAAGAACTGCCCCACCGATGTTAAAAAGCTCCCGTCGGCCGTGTTCACCCCCAAAACGGCCAGGAATATGGGCAGGGTGCAACTCAACGACGCTACGCCGTAGCTTATTCCGAAGAGGAAATAACCCTTAACCCCCACTGTGGCCGGGTCCCCAATCCGGGACGCGGCCCGCGCTCCCAACCCGGTGTAGAGCTTTCCGCCGGAAACCAGCCAGGCCCCCACCACCACCAGCAGCGTCCCGATGGCCAGCCCAATCCAGGGCAAGAACTGGATGATGAACGAGGCCCCGAGCCCAATGGCCGACCCCGCCAACCCGAACAACACCACAAACCCTGCGGTTACCGCCGCACCAATAAGCAACGCTCTTCCCACCAGCCGCATGGGGCTGTTTCCGGCCTGGTCCGGGTCATTGGTACCCAGGTATAGGCCCAAGTACGCCGGGAGCATTGCAAATCCGCACGGGTTCACCGCCGACGCCAACCCGGCGGCAAAGGCAAACAAGAACGACGCCCCCACCAGTCCACCCAGGAACGAACCGGAGTTCCCGGCCAGGAACTCCACGAATCCGTTGACGCCGTCAATCTGGTTTTCCCGGCCGATTACAAACGCCCCGATCCACGCCAGGCCCAACGCCCCAACGCTGATTAACACCGGCGCCAAGAAACGGCGCACTCCGTTGGGGTTGGCCCATGATCCCGCTAGTGACATCTTCGTTTCCCCCTGGATAATCCTAGTATCGTTTCCACTTGGATATGCCTTATACCAGATACCCGTTTCACCTGCCCGTCGTTCCCGCGCAAGCTGGAATCCACAGTTGGAAGTGACTTTCCAGTATCGACAAGACTATCTGGAACTGGTACTAAACTAAAGCCAAGGTGGGATGTACATTCGAGGGGCGATGAAGATTGGCTTGGTTGCGTCAGCGAAGCCCTCTCATCCGTACTTGGAGAATGATCCGGCACCGCTATTTGACCTCCACTATCTGCGCATTTCACCTTGGCTTTGGTTTAGACTCCCAAATACGCCGACGCCGCGTCCAGCAGCTCTTCAACCCGCGCCGGGCTGTCCGCTTCGCAATAAATCCGCAGCAGGGGTTCCGTTCCGGAGAACCGCGACGCTAGCCATGCCCCGTCAAAGACCAACCGCCGCCCGTCTACCTCGTCGCTTCTCAGTACCGCTGCTTCCCCCAGTTGGGTCAGGCCCGGGTCTTGCAGGCGTTCCATGATCCGTTCCCGGTCCCCGGGGTTGAACGCCACGTCCCGCCGCTGGTAGTAGTGCGGGCCAACCCGGGCAAACAAGTGCTCCACAAGTTCCGAAGGGGTCCTGCCGGTGGTGGCCATGTTTTCCAGGATGTAGAGCCCACTCAATATTCCGTCCCGCTCCGGGATGTGACCTCGAAAGGCGAATCCGCCGCTCTCCTCGCCTCCCATCAATGCGTCCACTTCGGAAAACTTAGGGCCGATGTACTTGAAACCGACTTTCATGTCGTGGACCGCGACCCCATATTCCTCCCCCAGCTTGTCCAACATCATCGACGCCGTCACGCCTTTTACCAGGTCTCCCCGTTGTCCTTTTCCCTCCAGCAAGTAAAGGGCCAGCAGGGAGAAAACTTCCAGGGTGCTGACGAAATTACCCTTCTCGTCCATGATTCCCAGCCGGTCCGCGTCTCCGTCCAATGCTACGCCCACCGACGCGGCTTCGGATTGCACCCGCTGCGCCAGCCCAGTCAAGTTGTGGGCGATGGGCTCCGGTTGCTCCATGCCTGGGAACGCCGGGTTGCGGTACCCGTTCATCTCCGTAATGGTGGTGTTTCCGCCTTCCAACAACCTCCCAATGTAGCCACCGCCCGCTCCAAACATGGCGTCGACCAGTATGTTAAGACCGGCCTCTTTGATTACCCCCAGGTCCACCAGGCTGGCTAGCCGTTCCATGTAGGGCGGGTCAGGGTCAATTTCCACCACCAACCCCTCCCGGCGGGCCTGTTCCAGTTCCATAGACTGGACTGCGGTAACCGCCGCTATCTTGGTTTCCAACTCGTCGGTGATTTCCTGAGTCGCGCTGCCGCCGTACTCGGGCTTGAACTTGAAGCCGTTCCAGATTCCCGGGTTGTGGCTGGCCGTGATAATCGCCGCCCCCGCCGCCTTTTGTTCCAAAATGTTGAAGCTGATTACCGGAGTCGGGGCCGCTTTCTCGGCCAAAAACGCTTTAACGCCATTCCCCGCGCAGACTCCGGCCACGGTTTCCGCGAATTCCCGGGACAGGAACCGGGTGTCGTAACCCACCACCAACCCGCGGCCCGCAGTCCCCTGGTCCTTCAAGTAATCGACTAGTCCCTGGGAACACCGCGCCACATTCTCGAAAGTGAAGTCCTCGGCTATGATCGCCCGCCAGCCGTCGGTGCCGAACTTGATAACGCTGCTAGAAGTCATCCCAAACCCCCAAATTGGACTCTCAGCCCTCATTGTAAGCCACCGGCAGAATATCCGGGTACACCGGCGCCCGTCTTCAATAAAAAAGACCGGACACCCGAAGGCGTCCGATCTCCTTTATTGGAATCCGCCGGAAGGCCGGGAAGGTTAACCGATCTTACAATCCGGCCTTCTTCCGCAAAATATCAGTCTTGTCCGTCTGTTCCCAGGGCAGGTCCAAGTCGGCGCGGCCAAAATGTCCGTAAGCCGCCGTCTGCCGGTAGATGGGCCGCCGCAGGTTCAGGTCTTCGATGATTGCCCCGGGGCGCAGGTCAAAGTGTTCCGCCACCAGGCCCTCGAAGTTCTCGTTGGCGATGTGGTTGGTCCCGAAGGTCTCCACCGAAACCGAAATCGGCTCCGCCACCCCGATGGCGTAGGAAACGATGATCTCGGCCCGGTCGGCCAGTCCCGCGGCCACCAGGTTCTTGGCCACGTAGCGGGCCGCATAGGCCCCGGACCGGTCAACTTTCGTCGGGTCCTTTCCGGAGAACGCTCCACCACCGTGGCGGGCAATCCCGCCGTAGGTGTCAACCAAAATCTTTCGCCCAGTTAGGCCGGTGTCCCCCTGGGGTCCGCCGATGACGAACCATCCGCTGGGGTTGATGTAGAACTTGGTGTCCTCGTCCAGAAGGTCCGCCGAGACTACCGGGGTTATGACGTGGTCGATGATGTCGCCCCGGATTTGCTCCATGAAGGCGGCCCGGTCCTCGGTGTCCTCGTGCTGGGTGCTGATTACAATGGCATCGACCCGGTGAGGCTTACCGTGACGGTACTCGACCGTAACTTGCGACTTCCCATCGGGCCCCAGGTAGGGCAGCGTTCCGTTCTTCCGCACCTTGGCCAGGCGCTGCACCAGCCGGTGGGACAGCTCAACGGTAAGGGGCATCAACGATTCGGTCTCGTTGCAGGCAAACCCCACCATCATGCCCTGGTCTCCCGCTCCCGTGGCCCTTCGGGCGTCGGCGCCGCCGTCACCGCGGTACTCCAGCGAGGTTGTCACACCGGCGCTGATGTCCGCCGACTGCTGGCTAACATGGGCGACGACCCCGCAGGAATTCCCGTCCAGCCCATATTTTACGTCGGTGTAACCGATTCCCAGCATCACGCTGCGGGCAATTTCGTTGAAGTCCAGGGGAGACCCGGTGGTTATCTCTCCGGTGACCATCACCAGGTTCTTGGTAGCCACCGTCTCGCAAGCCACGCGCCCCATGGGGTCTTGCCGCAGTACCGTGTCCAGCACGGCGTCGGAAATCTGGTCGCACAGCTTGTCCGGGTGTCCCTCGGTTACCGACTCAGAGGTCAGCAGGTATTTGGGTGATTCGTTAAAAAGCAATGCCATAGTATTCCTCCTGAAGGGGCCGGTTTACGTCCCCTGGTCCCAACTCTCTTGATAGCGCTGTTGTTCGGCGGTCAGCGTGTCGATGTTTATCCCCATCGACGCGAGTTTCAACCGCCCCACTTCCTGGTCCGTCTCCCGGGGAACGTCGTAGACTCCCGGTGTGAGATTTCCCAGGTTCTTCACCAGGTATTCGGCGCTCAAGGCTTGGTTGGCGAAGCTCATGTCCATCACCGCCGAGGGGTGCCCCTCCGCGGCGGACAGGTTGATTAGACGCCCCTCGCCCAACAGGTAGATTCGCCGCCCGTCCGGCATGGTGTACTCCTCGACGAACGGCTTAATGGTCCGGTGCTTGGTGGAAAGGTCCTCCAGCGCCGGAATGTCGATTTCGACGTTGAAGTGCCCGCTGTTGGCCAGGATGGCCCCGTCCCGCATCACCTCGATATGCTGCCGGCCGACGGTATGGTACCCGCCGGTGACCGTGATGAAGACCTCGCCTTCCTTAGCCGCCTCCGCTCCCGCCATGACGGTGAACCCGTCCATCACCGCTTCCAAGGCCCGGATGGGGTTGATCTCGGTCACGATGACGTGGGCTCCCAGTCCCCGGGCCCGGCTGGCCACGCCCCGGCCGCACCATCCGTAGCCGCCGACCACCACTTTGCGGCCGGCCCACAGGATGTTAGTGGCCCGGGTAATCCCGTCCAATGTGCTCTGGCCGGTGCCGTAACGGTTGTCGAAGAAGTGCTTGGTCTCGGCTTCGTTCACCGCGATTATCGGATACGCCAGTTTTCCATCGGCGGCCATGGCGTTCAGCCGGATGACCCCGGTGGTGGTCTCTTCGGTGCCGCCCAGCACGTTCGTTAGCAGGTCCGCCCGCTGGGTGTGCAGACTGGTCACCAGGTCGGCCCCGTCGTCCATGGTGTAGTTGGGCTGGTGGTCCAGCGCAGCGTTGATATGCCGGTAGTAGGTCTCGTTGTCCTCGCCCTTGATGGAGTAGGTGGGGATGCCATACTCCTTAACCAATGCCGCTGCCACGTCGTCCTGGGTGCTAAGGGGGTTGCTGGCGCACAGGACAAGGTTTCCGCCCCCGGCTTTAAGGGTCATGGCCAGGTTGGCCGTTTCGGTGGTCACGTGCAGGCACAGGGAAAACTTGTAGCCGGCCAGCGGCTGTTCTTGCTCAAACCGCTCCTTTACCAGCCGCAGCACTCCCATTTCCCGCTCGGCCCATTCGATTCTATTTACTCCGTCTTGCGCCAAGGACAGGTCTCGCACGTCCCCGGCCGTTTGGCTCGATGTCAAACTATTTCTCCTTGCCGGTCTAGTCAAAAAGCATTGAGTTGAAAATAGTACAGCTAAGGGTCTGTCCCGTAGGACGTGGGGTTGCCTCCCGCAATCCAGAAGGGTGTCCCGTCCTCGATGTTGAAAAGGTTCTCCGTGGAATACCCCATGGATGCCGCCACTTCGCAGGCCAACCCGCTGCGCACGCCGGCCGCGCAGATAAACAGCAGCTTCTTGTCTTGGGGCACTTCGCCGATCCGGCCGGTCAAGTCGTCGATGGGTATGTGGATCGCGCCGGTGGCGTGCCCCGTTACCCATTCGTCGTCGCGACGGACGTCAACCACGACGGTGTTCTCCGGGTCCGAGTCCAGAATGGACCGGGCCTCGGAGGAGTCCACCCGGAAATATGGTTCACCTGGGTCTTGTCTGGGCATGATTACCTCCAGTTCAGTTCATGTAGCGCCCGACTATGGGCGCCAGCTTGAGTTTTATCGCTTCGGGAATCCCCTGGGGCCGGGTGATGATGGCGTCCTTCAAGGCGGAAGCGCACTCGCAGGTGCGCTCGGCGGTCAAGTTGGTCACCACCCGATGGATTAGCTCCTTGGAATGGGCCACGTTGGCCGTCAGGTTCTGCACCACCATCTCCACCGTCACCGTCTCGGTGGCTTCCCGCCAACAGTCGTAGTCGGTGATCCAGGCCATGGTGGCGTAGCACATCTCCGCTTCCCGGGCCAGCTTGGCTTCGGGCAGCGCGGTCATTCCGATGATGTCCACGCCCCAGGACCGGTACATGAAAGACTCGGCCTTGGTCGAAAAGGCCGGCCCCTCCATCACCACCATGGTCCCGCCGGAATGGGCGGTGAACTGCATCCCCTGGGCGGCGTTCAAAATGGCTTGGCTGGTGACCCGGCAATAAGGCTCGGCGAACCCAACATGCACCACCATACCTTCGTCAAAGAAGCTGTTGGACCGTTGGCGGGTCCGGTCGATAAGCTGGTCCGGCACCACCAGGTCCTGGGGGGCGAATTCCTCTTTCAAACTTCCCACCGCGCTCACCGAGATAATCCGCTCGACGCCCAGGGTCTTCAGCGCGTAGATGTTGGCGCGCACGGGTATGTGAGACGGGTTTATCCGGTGCCCACGCCCGTGCCGGGGCAGGAACGCTATCGACTGCCCTTCCAGCTCCCCCAGCACAATGGCGTCGCTGGGTTCCCCGAAGGGCGTGTCAATTTCGATGAAGTCGACGTTTTCCAGCCCGTCCATCTCGTACAGGCCGCTGCCCCCAATGATCGCCGTAGTTGCTCCCTTGCTCTGCATTGCCTGCCCTATCTCAACGCCGGAATCTCATCGGCGGTGTAGAAAGTCGAACGGAACACCCGGTTGGTTACCACGTCCTCCATGTCCGGGTAGAAATACGGGTTGATGTACTCCCAGACCACATCCCCATCGGGTGTAACCTGGAACATCCGCCCGAAGATCCCTTCCGTAACCAGCGTGTTGCCGTTGGGAAGCCGCCGCGCCCCGGAAATGTAGGGGCTGAAGAAGTTGTACGCCGGGACGTCCTGGTACTGCCAAACAATATCGTTGGTCTTGGGGTCCACCTCAATCACCCGCGACGCCGGCAGCGCCACCCGGTTCCGGTGGGACCCGTTGTCAAAAATCAAGACGTTGCCGTTGGGCAGCAAACTGGGGTCGTGCTGCTGCGCCAAGACCTCGTAGCCCAATTGCCACTCTATCTCCCCGCTGGCCTTGTCGATGATGCCCACGGTGGAAATGTTCCGGAAGCTGAACATCACCCGGTCTCCGGGCAGCGGCGCCACCGTGTTGCCGTGGCTCCACTCGTCCCGCAGGTCATTGAAGGTGACCACATGCCGGTCGAAGTCCAGATGCTCCACGGCCCGCCATTCCCACACGCGGTTGCCGTCGGCGTCAACCTCGACAATCACGTCGTTCCACATCCCGTGAGCCGCTTCCGAACCCGGCACGCCCCCTTGCACCCGGGCCGCCACATCGCCGTCCAGAAGCTCAACGGTCAGGTAGATTGCGCCGCCCGAATCGGTGCGCCGCGCGTCGTGGTGGTGGTCCCGGTCATGGTGTTCCCACACCACGTTGCCGTCCCAGTCCGCTTCCAGCATCACGCCGCCCTTGAACCGCTTCCAGGACGAGAACCGGTCCCAGGTCTCGTCCCGCACCTTCCCGCCGTAAAACAGGTTGCCGTTGGGCAGCAGGTATCCGTACAACCCCGGCGGGTGGGGCAGGTCCCAAACGTGGGCTTCGTTCCCGTGGTGGTCTACCAGGTAGACCTCGCCGTTGCCGCTCATCGGCGCATAGACCACATACCCGGGGCAGACCCGTGATTCATCAAGGGCCGTCAGTCCGGTCTTGCCCATGCGGCGTCTGGTTTGTTGGTCAACGTTCGCGATACTCGGTCCCTCCCTGGTTACCGTGGAGCCTTGTATTGGGCGGCCAATTGCAGGCTTTCCAGGTACGGCGCCCGGCAAAGCCCGTTTTCCGTGACAATAGCCTCAATGTACCGGTGGGGCGTGACGTCAAAGGCCGGATTCAACGCTTCGACTCCCGCCGGCGCGGTTGGCACCCCTTGGAAGTGGGTTACTTCCTCGGAAGGCCGTTGTTCAATCTGAATGTCATCCCCGTGGGCCAGGTTCAGGTCGATGGTGCTGACCGGGCAGGCCACGTAAAAGGGTATTTCGTTTTCCTTGGCCAATACCGCCAGGGAGTAGGTCCCTATCTTGTTGGCGGTGTCCCCGTTGGTCGCGACTCGGTCCGCTCCGGTAATCACGCAGCCGATCCGCCCTTGCCGCATCAACATCCCCGCCGCTGAGTCGACAATCAACTTGGATGGTATCCCCAGTTGGTGGAACTCCCAGGCCGTCAACCGCGCACCTTGCAAGAAAGGCCGGGTCTCGGTGTTGAAGACCTCAAACCGCTTGCCCGCTTCCCAGCCGGCGCGGATCACTCCCACCGCGGTCCCGAAGGCCGCCGTGGCCAGGGCTCCGGCGTTGCAGTGGGTCAAAACCGCGCCGCCCTCGGGGATCAGGTCCATCCCCTGCTCTCCCATCCGCCGATTGATGGTCTCGTCCTCTTCCCGTACCAGGTGGGCCTCGGCCAGCAACGCTTCTTTCAGCCGGTCCAGGTCCTGGCAGTCCCGGGCTACCCGCAGCATCCGCTCCACCGCCCATTGGAGGTTGACCGCCGTGGGCCTCGCCGCCGCAATCTCAGCGCACGCCGCTTCCAACTGGGCCATGAACTCCGGGTGGCGGCCGGCGGTAATGTCCCGGGCCGCCAGGTAAACGGCGTAGGCCGCCGTTACGCCGATGGCCGGCGCCCCCCTTACCTGCATATCGCGGATGGCGGCTGTCGCGCTCCGGTAGTCTCCCACCGGGACAATCACCTGTTCCAGGGGAAGCCGGGTCTGGTCCAGCAGCTTTAGCTGGCCGTCTTCCCAATGTATCGGTCTGATTTCTTCCAACCTGGTTACTCCACCTTGAAATTGGGCGTAAAAAAAGCTTCTCAACGAGAGAAGCTCAAGCAGTCTTAACCTCCCTCATCTTTCGCCCCCCGCAAGGGGCGTCGGATTTGGCACCGTGTCCTGCTGCCGGTTTAGCAGCTAGGCCGGTTGCCTGGCTTCATCGGGCCGTTCCCTCCGCCGTTCTGGATAAGGGATCCAGATTTATTCAATTTTTAAGGCACCTTTCCAATACTACTAAGAAACTATCTCAAAATCAACTGGCCCTCCTGATGGTAACTGTTCAGAGTTAAGGAGCCATCCTGACATTAAACCGTCATTCCAGCCTTGAGCCGGAATCCAGAATGGTCAGGGAGAGACCAGCATTCGAATTGCGCGGGATTCCTGGATTCCGGCTCGGGGGCCGGAATGACGGATCCTGGGTTGAGCTAACCCCTTAATTCTGAACAGTTACTTCCGGGCCCGCCCCTTCAGGCGTTTGACAGCCCACCGGCCCGAAATCATAATACCGCAATAAGTTCGCAAGTCCTCCGCTGCGGGTCTGTTCGGCCATGAACTCCTCCGGTCTTGCTCCTTCATCCTCCCCTTCGGGCCTCTTCGCCGACCTTTACGAATTCACCATGGCCCAGGCCTTCTTTCAACAGGGCATGACCGGCCAAGCGACCTTCAGCCTCTTCGTCCGCCACCTCCCTCCCAACCGCGGATTCCTGGTTAACGCCGGCCTCCAGGACGCCCTCGATTTCCTGGAAACCCTCGCCTTTCAATCCGCCGACCTGGACTTCCTGCGCTCCACCGGAATCTTCGACGGCGGTTTCCTGGAATACCTGAAAGGGTTCCGGTTCACCGGCCGGGTCCGGGCCCTCCCCGAAGGCCGGGTGTTCTTCGCCAACGAACCCGTCCTGGAGGTTACCGCCCCCATCATCGAAGCCCAGATCGCCGAGACCTACATCATCAACCAGCTTAATTTTCAAACCCTGTTGGCCACCAAGGCCGCCCGTTGCGTCCACGCCGCCCAGGAACGGGTCCTGGCCGACTTCGCCGCCCGCCGCACCCACGGCTCCGACGCCGGCTTGAAGATGGCCCGCTGCGGGTACATTGCGGGGTTCCAGTCCACCAGCAACGTTCAGGCCGCGCAACGCTACGCCATTCCTCCCTCGGGGACCATGGCCCACTCCTTCATTTCCAGCTTCGAGTCCGAGGAGGAAGCCTTCCGCCAGTACGCCAACTCCTTCCCCGACCGGGCTGTCCTGCTCCTAGATACCTACGACACCATTCAGGGGGCCCGCCACGCCGTCACCGTTGGGCGGGAGTTGGAATCCCGGGGCCACCGGCTAACGGCGGTGCGCCTGGATTCCGGGGATTTCCTGGACCTCAGCCAGCGGGTCCGACGCATCTTGGACGACGCTGGGTTGGGTTATGTCAAGATTATCGCGAGCGGCGGCCTTGATGAGTACGCCATCGAAGAGTTGTGCGCCGCCAACGCTCCCATCGACATCTTCGGGGTTGGTACCAAGGTCGGCGTATCCGCCGACGCCCCCTGGACCGATATGGCCTACAAACTAGTTGGGTACGACGGCCGCCCGGTTATGAAACTCAGCGCCGGCAAGGCCTCCCTTCCCGGCCCAAAACAGGTTTTCCGGTTCGGGACTTCGGACGGGAAATTTTCCCAAGACGTCATCGGCTGCGAAAGCGAGTCCTTGCCCGGCGCCCAACCCTTGCTGGAGCCGGTTATGGCCGGCGGCGTCCGCCTGTTCCCCGGCCCGCCGTTGGACGAGGCACGGCGGCGGTTGGCCGAGGACCTCCAGGCGTTGGACATTTCCCACCAGGCAATCGAAGACCCTGCCCCCTTCCCGGTTGCCATCAGCCAAGACTTGCAAGACCTTACCCAAAGGGTACAATCGAAAATCGCCAATGTTTGATCACCGTGTCCCTCCGGCCGGCCGCGTTTCGTGGCGCCGGTCCCGCCGGTGCCGGTCCCGCCGGTGATCATAGGAGTTTTCTTTACCAATGAAGATTGCCGTGTGCGTCAAGTATGTCCCGGTGGTCGCCCGCATGGGGTTCGACTACGAGAACAAGACCATCATCCGCGAGGGTGTCCCCTCCGAGGTCAACCCTTTCGACCTTCTTGGACTGACCAAAGCCGTCCAGCTCAAAACCGGCCCAGAAGATGAAGTGATGGTCTTGTCCATGGGACCACCCCAGGCTAAGGACGGCCTCGTTCACTGCATTGCCCTCGGCGCCGACCGGGCCGTGCTGCTCACGGACCGGGCCCTAGCCGGGTCCGATACGCTGGCCACCGCCCGGGCCCTGGCGCTGGCATTGGAAAAAGAGAGCCCCGACCTGATTGTTTGCGGGCGCAACAGCGCCGACGCCGAGACCGGCCAGGTCGGCCCCGAGTTGGCCGAGTTGATGGGCCTCCCCCACGTCAGCCAGGTCCGCGCCCTGGACTACCAGGCCGATACCAACACGATAGTAGTGGAACGCACCACCGACGAAGGGCACCAGGTTATCCAATGCCCTCTCCCCGCCGTGGTCTGCGTCACCGAAGGAATCGCCCCCGAATTGTTCCCCAACCGCGAAGAAATGGCCGCCGCCCAGGAACGGCCCATCGCGGAGTTGACCTGCGCCGACCTTTCGTCGGACACATCCATCTTCGGCGCTTCCGGTTCACCCACCCGGGTCGAAGATATCCGGTTGGTGGAGCCCAACCGCTTGGCCCAGGTAATCGGGGAGGAAGAGCCCGAAGCCGCCGCTCAAACCGTAGCCGACGCCTTGGCCCAACGCCTCCAGGAACTAGACGCCGAAGCCGCCGGCGATGCTGCCCCCATTGGGTCTGAGCATTATCCCGATTCACGGGACAAGAGCATCTGGGTGGTGGCCGAAACCGCCGGGACGGACCTGCGGCAAGTCACTTTTGAGATGCTGGGGAAGGCCCGTGAGCTTTCCGCTTCCACCCAAAGCGAAGTTGCCGCCGTTTTCATCGGCTCCCCTGCTCCGCCCCAACTGCAAGCCTTGATAACCCACGGAACGGACCGGGTCCTGACCCTGGATAACTCCACCCTTGGCCCGGTTTGCAGCCGCGGCGTCAGCCACGCCCTCGCCGCCGCCATCGACGGGGCCCGGCCCTACGCCGTCCTCTTCGCTTCCACCGCCGACGGACGGGACCTTGCCTCCCGCATAGCCGCTCAGCTTAGACTCGGCCTCACCGGTGACGCCATCGACCTGGAAATCAACTCCGACGGCATGTTGGTCCAGCTAAAACCCGCTCTCGGCGGGAACGTCGTCGCCCCCATCCTGTCGAAGACTCTCCCCAACCTGGTAACCCTGCGCCCCGGGCTGCTGACCCCGGTTTTGACGGACGGCCCTGCCCTGGCGTTGATGGACGAAATCCCCAACGTCGGGTTCAACGACCCGGACATCACGTTGTTGGAAGAACACCGGTCCGAAGACACTGGCGCTATCGCCCTGACCCAGTCCAAGGTGGTCCTCGGCGTCGGCATGGGGATCGGCGGGCCGGAAAGCCTCCCGGAGCTCCAGACCCTGGCCCAGTCCATCGGTGGAGTCCTGGCGACCACCCGCAACGTGGTCCATTCCGGCTGGCTGCCCCACCAGGTGCAGGTGGGCATCAGCGGCCGGACCATCGCCCCCAAGGTCTATATCGCCGTTGGAATCCGCGGCGCGTTCAACCACACCGTCGGCATCCAAAAAGCCGGGGTCATCCTGGCCATCAACCGCAACCGCCGAGCCCCCATTTTCCAGGCCGCCGACTACGGGATCATCGGTGACTGGAAGGAATTTCTGCCCCCGTTGATCGAAAGGTTGCGGCCCGTCTTGGCCGGCCTGGGTTAACCGCGCCAGCCCCGTAACGCCCTTACGGGTGGCCACGGCCCGCTCTCCTTCGGGTGACACTCTCCAACCGACGTAATATAATAGTTGCGTCCGCGACTCTGAACCTGCGGGCACATTCCGGCGCAATCAACTGAGAGGCGTTTTATGGACTTCGCATTCACGCCCGAACAGGAAGCCCTCCGAGAAGAGGTCCACCAGTTTATCGAGGACAACGTCACCCCCGAAATCCTCCATGAAATCGAGGAGTCGGGCATCCGCAACCGGGGCCCTCAAACCCGGGAGATGTACCGTAAAATCGGCGAAAAGGGCTGGATCGGCATGAGCTGGCCCCAGGAGTACGGCGGCCAGAGCGGCAGCCGTATCGACCAGTACATCGTCGAGGAAGAGTTCGCCCGGATTGGCATCACCGTCGGTGGTGCCGGCAGCGGCGCACCGGCCATCCTGGCGGCTGGAACCGAGGAGCAAAAGAAGTACTTCCTCCCCGGCCTGATCCGGGGCGAAATCATCTTCGCCCTGGGATTCACCGAACCCCAGGCCGGCGCCGACCTGGCCGGTCTCCAGTGCCGGGCCGTCCGCGACGGCGACGATTTCGTAATTAACGGCCAGAAGATGTTCACCACCGCCGCCCATTACGGCACCCACATCTATCTCATGGCCCGCACCGATCCCGAAGCCCCCCGCCACCGGGGAATCTCCATCTTCCTGGTCCCCATTGACACCCTGGGCATCACCGTCCGGCCCCTCTGGACAATCCAAAACGACCCACCGGCCCCGCCGCGAACCACCTACGGAGACCGCCGCACCAACGAGGTCTTTTTTGAAGATGTCCGCATTCCCGCTTCGACCATGCTGGGCGAGGAAAACACGGGCTGGTACGTCGGCGCGATGGGCCTCAATCTGGACCGCGTCGGCGCCAGTCGCTACCTGATTTCCGTGCAGCGCGACGAGGACATCATCAACTGGGTCAAGGAAAACGACCTGGACGGTTATGGCCCTTCCCAGGACCCGGCCGTCCGCGACCGCCTGGCCGAACTCTGGATTGAAGCCCAGGTCTGCCGCCTCATGACCATGCGCAGCATGTCCCTGGTTGAGCGCGGCGGCAGTTTCACCTACGAGGGCTCCGCCGAAAAGGTGTGGGCCCCTGATCACGGCGTCAAGACCACCGAGACCATCGCCCAAATTCTGGGACCATACGGTCAGCTCCTCAACGGCTCCGAAGACGCCATCGAAGACGGTATCTTCGCCCACAATTTGATGGGAGCCTTCCAATCGGGCATCAACCACGGCAGCGCCCAGGTCATGCGCGACCAGGTCGCCCGCCGCGGCTTGGGAATGCCCCGCGGTTAACCCCTCAATCCTCTTTATAGATAACAAAGGTCGGCCGGTTGTATGGACATATTACCCAGCGAAGAAGAGCAGATGGTCAAGAACTTGGCCCGGGAGTTCCTTGAGGCCGAGTGCCCTCCCCGCTTGGCTCGCGACATGGAAAAGGACGAGCAGGGCTACTCCCCCGAGCTTTGGAACAAGATGGCCGAGCTTGGCTGGTTCGGAATGTCCATCCCCGAATCCTACGGCGGACAGGGCCTGCCCTTGGCCTACCTCGGCCTGATCCTGGAAGAAGTGGGCCGGGTCATCGCCCCCGTCCCATTCCACAGCACCGTGGTTCCGGCCCTCGTCCTAGCCAACTCCGGCTCGGACCAGCTAAAACAGGAAGTCCTCCCCCGGGTCTGCCGGGGCAACCTGATAATGACCTGGGCTTTCCAGGAGCAGGACCCCCGGCTGAAACCCGAAGCCGTTACCTGCACCGCGACCGCCGACGGCGCGGACTTCGTTATCAACGGCGGCAAGAACTTCGTGGACAACTTTAACGTCGCGGAAAAGTGTCTGGTAGTCTGCCGCACTTCCGACGACCCCCACGCCCTCTCCCTTCTCCTGGTAGACACCAACCTCCCCGGGATTTCCCACATCCCGTTGACCACTCTGGCCAAGGACAAGCAAAGCAAGGTCGAGTTCAACCTGGTGAAAGTCCCCGGGTCCTGTTTGGTGGGCGAGTTTAACGGAGGCTGGCCCATTGCCCAAAAAATGCTCGACGAGGCCACTGCCCTCCTTTGCACCCAGATCGTCGGGGCAGCCCGAAAAGACGTGGAGATGGGCATAGAGTACGCCAAGAACCGCGTTGCCTTCGGCCGTCCCATTGGCGCTTTCCAGTCCGTCCAGCACATGTGCGCCGACATGACCATCTGGGTCGACGGAGCGCAGATGTTGACCTACGAAGCCCTCTGGAAGATGGACCAGGGCCTTCCCGCTAGCATCGAAGTCTCCCAGGCCAAGGCATTCTGCAACGACAAATGTCAAGCCGCCGTCCGCTCCAGCCAGGTCCTCCACGGCGGAATGGGTTTTATGATGGAGTTCGATCTCCACCTTTGGTACCGGCGTGTGTCCGCCTGGACGATGCGCCTGGGCACCAGCTTCGAACACCGCGCCCGCCTGGCCGAGGCTCTGCTCGACCAGCCCGGCAAAGTGCGGTTGGGAATGAACTTCCAACCTGTTGCCTAGTTTTGAACCAAACCGTGTTTCCCACCAAACGATAACCAACCAGGAGTTAGCTAAATGCCCAAAGACCCGGTATGCGGCAAAGAAATTGACGAAGCAGGCGCCCGAACTTCCACCGGCCAAACCGCTTTCGGCGCCTCCGAAGTTGACCCCAACATGGGCACCCGAAGCTTCCACAACGGCCAGTGGTACTACTTTTGCAGCCTGGACTGCCGCACCAAGTTTCTCGCCAGCCCCAATACTTATGCCGAGTAAACCCGCGGGGTGTCCCGGTCCCTTCCAAGCTAATCGCCCGGGAGCCGGCTATTCTTTCAACATCCCCAACTGAAATGTGCGCTCAAACCGGGGCGCGAGGAGGCACACCATGCACATCGGTCTTGTAATGGAATGTGATTACCGCCGGGACCGCACCCAGGAAGAAGCGTTCCAGGAGGCTTTCCAAATCGCTGAAACCGCCGAAGAGTCCTGCATTGATGGGGTCTGGCTGGCCGAGCGTCACTTCGCCACCCACCGCCGCCCCGGCGACGCCATGGGCGCCGGCATCCCTTCCGTGGTCTCGGTGCCCTTGGTCTGGGCCTCGGCCATCGCCGCCCGCACCAGCAGGCTGCGCGTCGGCACCGGCGTCAGCGTTCTTCCCCTCTGCCACCCCATCCGGCTGGCCGAAGAAGCCGCCACCGTCGACCAGATTAGCCAGGGCCGCCTCGACTTCGGCGTCGGCCGCAGCGGCTTCCCTCGCTCCTACATCGGCTACGGCATCCCCTACGCCGAAAGCCGGGAACGCTTCCAGGAAAACCTGGAGATCATCGTCAAAGCCTGGGAAACCGACCGCCTCACCTACGAGGGCAAGTACTACTCCTTCGACAACCTCTCCGTCATGCCCCGCCCCTACCAGAAGCCTCACCCGCCCATCCGCATCGCCGCCACCACCCAGGACACCTTCCCCATCGTTGGGAATATGGGCTTCCCGGTCGTCTCCGGCCTGCGCGGGTTCACCATCCCGGAAGTCGCCCTCAACCTAAAGGGCTACCGGTCGGCCTGGACTGGGTCGGGTTTTGAAGGCGGCGGCGATGTCTTCCTGCGGGTCCCGATCTACGTCGCCGAGACCGACGAAAAAGGCATTTCCGAGCCCGAAGAGAGCACCATGCGCTCCTACGAGCGCTTGGCCGAAACCTTTCGCCAGTCCGCTTCCGCCGCCGGCACCACCATCTCCGAAGAGCGGCAGGCCCGCTACGAGCGCCTCTCTTCCGTCACCTACGATGACCTTTTGCAGGACCGCCTCGCTTATGGCAGCCCCGCTACCGTGGTCAAGAAGCTCCAGCACCTCAAGGACGAACTCGGCCTTTCCGGTATCATCATGGAGCCCAACGTGGGCGGGCAGATGACCGCCGAACAAGTCCTCAACTCCATCCGGCTCTATGGCACGGAAGTTGGCCCCAAGCTCCAATAAGACCCCACAACCCCAATTAAGCCAACGGCGGACCCCCGGGGACAACCCCGGGGGTCTTTTCCATCCACCCGATAACTGTCCAAAACCAACCCGGAATTCCTCCGCGAAGGCCGAGCTGTGGAAGACTGGCAAAACCCCCCGATTTAAACCGACCGGGCTGGCCTGGCGCTCCCAGACTTGACCCGCAGGTTCCACCAGACGATTAGCGGCGTAATAATCAGGGTCGGCGAAATCCAAGGCAGCCAAACCGGGTCCATCTGAACGTTGACCACCAACACCGCCGTAACCGTGGCAATAGTCCCGGCCAGCATGTTGGTGAGATGCCGCTGAATCCGTTTCGCCCCAGTCCGGGCGTTTCCCCGGGACAAGCCCCAATAATATCGGCCGTCAACCGAGCTCAACGCCGCCGCGATAGCCCCGAACACCAGCATGGTTACCCACGATGCGTTCCCCGTACTCCAAGGACCACTGCATACCCCCACATGCCCAACCCGGTAACTCCCATGACCCCGGCGGCCAACCAGTCCACGGAATGAGGCCGCCCCCGCCGATTCCTGGCAAAACGCCATCCCGCCAAGACCAGGTAGAAACTGAACACGGCGATGAGCAGCAGGAAGATGCTGGAACCCAGTACCGCCAACGGCAACGCGGTGAGAAATATCACCGTCGTCGCTATCGCGTAGGTCCTTCCCGCCAGGATGTGGTAACGTCCCCCCTTCGCCGTCACCAACGCCACCACCGCTGTCAGCAGGGCCAACGCTCCGGCCCCCATGTGTACCGGCAGCAGGAACGCGCTAACCAAAACTTCTCGGCGGGTTACCCGGCAATTGTTCCCAATCCATTGCTGTCCGCTTCACCCTGCGGTGGGTCAACATGCGGCATATCTCGGGTGGGTTCCAACCATTCTTAAACCGGGTCAACCTCGTCCGGCCAAGGGTCCCCGTCGTATGCCGCTTTCCAGAACAGGTACTCGTAACGCAACCCACTGTGAAACGCTTTTTCATCGCGGCCCGGCGCTCCCCCGGCTCCACGGAATCCAGGTAACCCTCGCACCACTCCACGAACTTGCCTAGCACTGCCGGTCCGTGCAGGTCGATCCATTCCCGGTAAATGGGATTGGCCGGACGTTTGCCCTGTTCCAGGAGCCGCCTTCCCCAATCAAGATACGTCCCTTCTGTAACGCAGCAGACCGCCACAATCTCTTCGAAGCTGCCCTCCAGGCCGGTCCGCACCAGGAAATCGCCGAAAGCCTGGGTAACCGGGGAAGCGCTGGCCGTTAGGCGTTCTTCCTCCGTCGCGCCCAAAACGTCAAACGCACGGGCGAAAAAATCATTCTCCGCCGCCGCATCCGGGTCGAGAATCCCTGACAGAAACCCGTGAAGCTGGCTGGCGGATGCCCAGTCGGGCGCTTTGGCTACCCCCATGCTGATCATCGCCACCAGATTGTTGACGAAGACATAGTCCTGGAGAAAATAACGCCTACCCCGTTCAAAGGAGAGTGTGTCGTCCCCCATTTCGACGACAAAGGGGTGGTTGACCATCCTGGACCAAAGGGCTTGGTGCCGCTCTTTAAGTTCCTGAACTAAAGCCATGTCATCCTCATTTCTAATTGTACTGATTTGGGAGGTCGGTAGGGTTGCTGCCCTTGGTTCTCGGTGACCACGGTTCGCGCTAACCGATACGCGCTGCGAAATATATTGCAATCGTTGTGGGATAAACCGGCAACGAAAACATCTACGGGATACCCGTGGGCGCTGCCCAACGTGAAACGGCCGCGAAACCACCGCAAACCCGTTGGCGGGGCGGAATTAGTTGGTGGAGATGAGGGGAATCGCAAATCAATCTAGGAAACGTGAAAATCAGCTACCGCAAATCAAAAATACCACCACAAGAAATAACCCGGCTGGGGGGGGTGGGTCTGCTACACTGTTTAACGTGCAAACAGTGTAGCAGATGCCCGCGCGCGTGGTGGTGGGTTATTCCAGCCCCAGCCGCAGCCGCCGCCGCAGTTCCACTTGCTCAATCTTGGCAATGTTCCGGTCAACGTAGATGGCTCTAGGTGCGCTGGCCTCCCGCCGTCCATTCGGTGCGGACTCAAACGCGCTGGGCGGTCTTGGCCGGTAATTGAAGTCGGCCCCGCACCGGCGGCAATACCCGCTGGCGTCCGTATGCTGGCCCCGACACTTCCAACACGCTTTAGTCATGGTTCACCATCGTTAACCCCGCTACTTGCATGGCGTCGGCCAGCGGTAGCCCGGCGGTCACAAGCTGGCCCACGCTGCGCGTTCTGGTCTGAATATCCGTACTCCGAATTTCACCCCACGATAGCCCAATTTCAGGCGACAATTTCAGCCTCAGTTCCGCCTCAACTTTTTTGCCCAGGGCGGCCACAACCCCCAGCGCCAACCTATTGGCTTCCCGTAGGCTGGCCGCCTGCCCGCTCTCGAAAATCGCCGGATTGTAGCCGCAGGCGGCCCAAACTTCGGCGCTGGCATGGGCGGCCAGTTCCACCAAAGATTGAGGCGGGTCCGCCCCTACGCGCTGCGGTTTGCCGTTCACGTCGCCGCCGCCAGGTGCGCCGCCCCAATCGCCGGTTTCCAGTAAAGCAACCTTGCCCTTCATATCCTTTAGGTCTGCCCGCAGCCCTACCAATGTCGGATCATCGCCTGGAACGGGCAGCCCCAAGAGTGCGCCGCGCGGCCCGCTTGTCTCATCGGCCAGCGCCGCAACGGTTTCTGCGCTCAAACGCCCACTATCGGCTGCGATAAACATTGGTGATTTTCCGCGCCAAGGCTGGGCAGGGTCAACGCCATACTTGAAATGCAACACCCCGTCCGCAGGTACGTTTATTTGAGTCCAGGTGTGCGACGGCCCGCCGATGGTCACGCGATACCACCAGCGCCGACTATCGGGCGGCCCGTCCACGTCGTAACTTTGCGCCGGCCATATCGCCAGCCCGTCCGAAGTGTCGAGCAGACAAACCAATTCGCCGCGCCGTATCAATTCTCTGCCGATGACTTCCAACAGGTCCGGGGTGATTGCGCTGGTGAACATGGGCGGCCCCTCAACGTCCGCAGCGGCAAAGCTACGGCCCGTCAAACCGGCTGCGGCCTCAAGCGCCGCCGTCGCCTGGACACTGACAAGGGAACGGCCACCGGATGCGCCGCCCCGTGCAATCAGCGCGGAAAGTATTAGGTCCGCCTCGTGGCGGACTTCAACCTTGTCTTGAGTCCAGGGTAATTTCATATTCGGGTTTGCGCCTCCCTAGAACATTCAATGTCCAGCCAACGCCGCCTATGGTCGGAGAATCTGCCGACAAATTCGGAGACGTCGGTAACGGTGTAGGTCAACCCCAGTTCGTCGGTAACGGCAATGGAAGTTGGCGGTGCCAGGGCCAATTCCTCAAACCATCTAATCCTGAAAATTCGATCCGCTTCCAGCCGCGCCCCGCCAACTTCCAAGTTCCGTTGAACGGAAATATCAAGGGCGGTAGCGAACACCCGGGTATAGCACGGCAACACCCGGAACGAATTGCCCGGCGGCGTTCGTGTCGTCGGGTCCGCGGATGCCGATGACGATAGGGCGGTCA
Organism: Dehalococcoidia bacterium; assembly: GCA_965205495.1. Lineage (GTDB taxonomy): Bacteria > Chloroflexota > Dehalococcoidia > Lucifugimonadales > UBA3495 > CATOSK01. The sequence goes on along the minus strand of CBDBHA010000002.1, from coordinate 1,050,853 downwards.
AGTGGCATTTACAGCCCCGGCCAGGTGATAAGGCCAGCAGGTAGCGGGATTGCGACGCCCGCGCCGTTGCTGTACTCAACATCAATCGCGTTGGTCATGGGGTTGTATGTGACGCTGGTAACGGTCACGCCGCCAATGGACGGCGCCAAGGGAACATCCACGGTTGAACCATCGCCAAAGGTCAATACGATGTTCCCGCCGACAATCGCCAGCCCGGTAATCGCGTTGGCCGCTGCCGTCGCCGGTGCGGTCGCCGTATCATCGCTACCGCTCAAACCCAAACGGTGTTGACGGTAGGGCAGCAGGGCAGCCGCCGCGCCGGAGTTTCTAAAGGCATTGCTAAAGCGTTCCCCAACGCTGGAAAACGGCCTATCGTACACGTATCCGCACAGCCTATAGACGGCCTCGTTATGCACCACGTCGGGCGCGTCCGGCGCGTGGTGGGTTACGGCCTCGGTAGCGTAGGCCAGTAGTTCGTCGGTTTCCTCAAGTTCGGTCGGCGTCCGGCCCAGCCGTAGCCTTGACGCCAATTGCGCCCGAAGGATTGTTACAGCCATAAATGGACTCTCCGATATGCGGGTTCACCCTCTTGGCGGACTTCAATATTTGTCCCATAAGCGCCCCGGTCAACAACGGATGCCCGCAGCAATCTAGCTTGGGAAATGACGCGCAACCCGCCCCGGCGGGATTCCTTTTGACTAGCAAATTGGATGCTCATACCAGTGGCAACCTTGCCCTTCACCAATGCCCGCGCCTCCCGGCCCCATACGCCGTCAACTAATGGCGCGTCGATGCTCAGTGTGCCATCGCTCCCGCGCACAGGGTAGGCCCGCGCCGCCAAGGAAGACCGGACGTGTTGAATGTCAATTGGGATTCCCTCGTTTTCGTCCCAAAGCAACGCGCCCCGTTCAAAGAGTTCTGGCCGGTCCCGCGCCGGTACGCCTTCGGTCAAGAGGGTGGCAATCAAGCGGCCCGCGCTTTCCCTAGTTTCGTCTTCCTCAAACCGGACTTCACAAAGTAACTGGTCCACGTCTTCCCCCTTTGTACCAGCGTTCCACCGCCTCCCGGCATTGGTCCGAAGTTGCGCCGCCCGGCCCTTGCAGGTTGGAAATGGCAATGTCGTAATCCACGTTAACGATTCTTTCAACGCTGCCCGGCCCCAGTTCCCCCAGAAGGAATCGCCGCCGGTCCAGGTCTGAATCAGAATTGGACGTAATGACTTTTAGGCCCCTAGCAACGGCTGCGGTTATGGCAACGCGCCGCAGGTACTCGGCAAGGCGCAAGGCGTGGCTATCGCGCTCCAGGCGCTCAGGATACCGCCCCGTCGCCGGATCGCGCCGCTGGCCCAGCAAACTTGCATACAGTTCTTGAATTTCAAGGATAACGGCTGGTTCGTTGGAGGCGGCAAGTTCCAGCCTTGCCGCCTCAGATTTTCCGGCCCCGGCAACCCCGCTGATTAGCAGGTTAGCCATTACGCAACCTGGACAACGCGCCGCTGGAAACCATCGGCCCGTAGCAGCTTCCGCGCGGCCATCAGGTAGGCCCAGATGACAAGCTCGCCAGTAGAGGCCCCGGTGATGTCGTCGAACACGATTTCAAGTCCCATCCAGAGCGGATTCGAGAAGTCCCGGCGCATACCCTTGCGGACAATCACTTGCTGGTCATTGGTCGACGGGTCGGGAACATGGGCGCTGGTCATAACGCCCCCGGAATCGCGCATCAAGGCGGCCAGGGCGGTCATATCCGACGATGCGCCCCGGTAGACGCTGGCGGCATGGGAGTAGCCGTGCGGCCCGTAGAGAATCTTGACGTCCGAGGCCATCGACGCATACGAGCCATTAATGGTCTGCCGGTCAAACAGGAATCCGCAATGGGCGGCAAAGTCGGCCTCGGCTGCGGCGTCGCCGCTCCGGGCGGTCAAGCCGTTGGTTCCCAGCAGCCCGTCGGCGGTGTGATTCAGGTTCGCGCCGTCCAGGGCGGACATGACGGCCTCATTCAGGTTATCCCGCAAGCTGGATTCAAGTTCCATGAATTTAGCGGCGTCTTCCCTCTGCCACCGGAACGATGCCTGGAGCCTGGAGGCGGTCAGGGTCGTAACCACGTAGGTTCCGGTCGTTTCAGCCGCCGCCGCGCCCTCGGCTGGCGAATGGACAGTGGCCGACGTGGAAATGATCGGAATCAAATAGGTCCCAACGGGAACGGTGGGTTGGTCGATATTCAGGAACGCCGACACGCTGCCCGGGAAGACGTCCCGGACTACGGGTTGCTGATTCCCTTGGGTGTCGCCTGTGATGGTGGCAGCGGCGCGTTGTTCAACCTGCGGCCCCTTGGCGAACATGGACAGTGGTACAAAGTTGCCGTCCATGCCGAGATGGTCCAGGAGTTCCTTGGTGGCCCCGGTAGGCTGGCGGCCCCGCCGCGCACCGTCGAAAATCTCGCCAAGGCTGGCCCGTTGTTCCAGTTCCACAAGCTGGCGGTCTTCGGTGCGGGTTTCAATGCGCTGCTGCTCCGTCTCGGTTATCACGAGCGCCCGCATACGGGTTTCGTTGGCTTGGAATTCGGCGGCCAGGGTGTCCATTTCCGCCCGTTGTTCGGTTTCCGGGACGTCCAGCCCCGATAGTTCACTGAGGCGCTGCCTAATGGTCGATTGCCGAAGTTCAAGTTGCTGGCGCGGTAGCATGGGTGTATCCCTCCCAAAAAGGTTTACGTCCATTATATCATGCTACCGAATACTCACCATTTAGTTATACTACGGTCCCACCATCCGGGCCACCAGTTCCCGCCATGCTTCCCGCCCCGGCGTCGGCGTTTCCGCCTCATGGCGGGACTTCAAAATATGACAGCCCCGCGCCAACGTTTGGAGCGCGTCCAGGGCGCACAGGTCGGCGTCGGCGGCCATCCGGTCAATGGGGGTGATATGGTCAACTTCGTTGCCGTAGTGCGCTGGCCCGTTCCCACATTGACAGGTCCAGTTATCGCGCTCCAATACGGCCCGCCGCGCCGCGCGCCAGCGTCGGCGGTCAGGTTGCCGCCCACGTCGCCAGCTCACCCGGCCAGCCCCAGGTAGACACCCTTCGCCGCCGGTTTGTCGAATTCAGGTTCCGCCAGCCCAGCCGCAATCACAGCCGCCGATAGCAGGTCAATCCGCCCTCGTGAATCCGCCTTGTCCAGGCCAGGGTTGCCGTTGCCATCGCGCCGGATCGCGGATTTAGATACGGCCGTCACCAACGCCAAGCTATCGGGCAACTTTAACCGCCGATTCAAGACCAGCCGTTGCAGCGCCCTAACGTCCCCGCGAACCATCCTTGCCCGCTCCAACCCGCCGGAATTCTGCCCGCCAGTGGAGGCCAGCCCGGTCAAGGTAATCCTTGACTTCGCCATCCTTGTAACCGTCGGCGGCCATGCGCTTGACGTTCACCCCGGCCAGCGATTCCGCAACATCCGCCATGAACGCATCCACCGGCGTAACGCGGCCAGGGTATAGGGTCAGTTCCCCGCGTTGGTGCATAAGGTCGTAACGCGCCCCGTCAACCCGCCCACGGGCCACCACGTCGGGAACGTCGCCAAACCCAAACCACAATTCAACCCGCCCCGTTTCCGGGAAGATGGCGCAAGCTGCCGTCCCACTGGTGGCCCCGCCGAAGTCCAAACCGAGGTAGCAATGCCCGGCCCGTTCCGGCAGTTCCCCAGCAACACAGGCGGTCAGGTCCGACGGCGCAAATATCATCTCCCGCGTTGGCGCTTGCGGCAGGTTCATGTCAAAGGCCAAGAAGCTTGAAAGGTCCGTCGGCGTTACTGTAACCCGCGCCGCCTCAGCTTCCATGTATTCCCACGCCTTGATTCCCACCGCCAGCCCAGGGTTGCCAGCCGCCCATATCCGGCGGTCGTGTATGTCCACATCGGCGCCTTGAATCACGTCCGGCGCGTACAGGTGAACGGCGCAAGTGGGCAGGTCCCGCCGGTCTAGCATTTCCTCAAGCAGCACAGATTCACCCCGGATAGACAACGCTATCAACTTGCCGTTCCTGGCCGATGTTGCCGAGCGCATACCCGCCAGTAGGTCCCGGTCCCGTTCAACCATCAATCCGAGTTCGTCAATGATGGTCCAATCAAACCCGCTGGCATGGCCCGCCGACTTGTCGGCGCTCAGGAATTCAGCCGTTGCCCCGTCCGGCCCGCGTATCAGCCCCGGCGCTGGCGTCCGCATGAAGTCCATGCCCTCAAGGTTTGACGCCTCGGCAATGGCGCGACATTGGGAAAGCAGTTCGCCGGCCTTTTCCCGGTTGATGCTCACGGTTCCTATCCTCAGCCCAGGGCGGCGCAGCGGTCCCACCATCAACCCCAGCACGAACATGGCAATTCCGCCGGTTTTGCTATTTTTTCTCGCCGTACATAACAGCCCTTCCTTGACGGCGGGTTGGAGTACATCGGCCAGGAACGTCCGAACGTAGGCGGGTAGGTGCATCGGCTGGCCCTCAAGGGGGTGTCCAGGTGGCACACACAGCCGCTCGGAGCACCACGCCGCCAGTAGGTCCGCCGCATCGCTGGGCAGCACGTCCGGCGGCGTCTCAGGCGGCAACAGCGCCGCCAGCCGCCGTTCTTCCCGTCGGCGTTCCCTGAATCGGCGTTGGCGTTCCCGGTTGGATACCGCCGCCGCCGTTGGGTGTTTGTATGGCATATAGGCGTTACTCCGGTTTTGGGTTGGCGTTACGCCGCTCGGAAGACTCAGATACCGGCAGCGCATTGGGCGGCCCTAGAGCGTTCCGCAACAGGGTTCCCTTACCACCACGCTGCCCACACGCCGCGCTGTGGCACGATAGCGCACGTCTGCGGCGTGTGGGTGATTCTCTCTCCTTCTCCCCCTAGTTATGCGTCTGCACAAGGCCAAGGACATCGACATCCATCTCGACCAGGCCCACGCACATGGCAAAGCCGGCCACGACTCTTGTGGGCACCCCCTCCAGGGCAGCCACCAGCAGAGCAGCCCGTATATGCGCATCGGTGGTATCCGGGCCATCGGCTAGGTTCTTCATCCCGCGCATGAGGTCTTTCATTGCCTGTACCTGTTCGGCTGTCGGTTCCTGTTCGGCTGCCATTGTTACTCTCCCTCCATTCCTTCAATTCTAACCCGAACATCGGGGCAAGGTTGATTGCCCGAATCATACGCTATGTTGCTTGCCAGCCTTTAAGGTATGGGTTGGTTGGCAAGCAAAGGGGAAAAACCTAAAACCTATGGCGCTATGGCGGTTCCGCCATAGGTTTTCTTGTTTGCCAACCAACCGCATATATATGGTTGGCAAACAACAAAAGGGCTATTCTGGCACCTGATAGACGGCCCCTTTCTTCCCGCTGGGTTCTGATACTTTATCTACATATCCTTCCTTCACAAGGTCTTTCAAGGCCCGGTTGAAGCTGCCCTCGCTTGGCACTTCGTCACCCATTGATTCCCGGATAGCCCGCACGGTGAGCATTGCGCCTGCTGGCATATTATCCAGGATCATGTCGGCGGCATCATCGCTGGCGTTGCCGAGCAGTTTGACACCCTCCGCGCCAATGTCGATGACTATAGGCTTGTCGAAGGGCAGCGGCTCCGGGTTATGCCGCCCGCCAATCGCCAAGGTGGTTTTGCCCTTATGCCGGCGTAGTCGGATAATCTGGTCAACGTTGGAAGTTAGGGCGGTGCTGCCCAGGGCAGAATCCCAACTATCGCCGCCAACCTTGTTTTGGTGATGTGACAGGAGAAACGCCGTATTGGGCAGTTGCCGGGCCAGCTCACGGAACGGGGCCATAATCTGGGCAACCTGGCCGTAGTCGTTTATGTCGTTGAATCTGCAGAACGCGCCGAGGGTGTCCACCGCGATAATGCCGAAGCCGCCGCCGGCCTCGGTGTAAGTCCGGTAGATTTCTTCGCAGAAGTCAGCCGGCCCAAACATTTTAGTTAGGGTGTTGACGTGGTGGCCGGCCTCGGCGGGTATTTGGTTCCGCCTCACGTGCTCACCCAACAGGCTTGGCGTTTCCTCGGTGAATATCAGAGTTGGAATGTCGGGCAATTGCTGGCCCAGGAAGTCCGGCCCGTTGGCGGATAGTGCTTTGAGCATGGCAAACAACAGGCGCGTTTTGCCGGTCTTGGGTGGGGAGTAAAGCATAGTCAACGCGCCTTGTATCAGCAGCCCTTGAACGGCGTGGATGGGCGCGGGTTCAGAGGCAAGGTCGGCAAGGTTGCGGATACCCCAGTCGAACGGGTCCGGCGTGTCGGCGGTTTCCTGGGCAGCGCCGCCGTCGTTTTGCCGCCGTTCCCGCCGTGAGAGTTCCCGGCTCTTAACTGCCCGTTCACGGTCTGCCAGTTGCGCATCCTGGGCGGCGTCGGCCTGTTCCTTGGCCGCTTGCCGCCTCAGCACGGCCAGCCCATCATCTATCCGCTTGGATTCCAGTGCTGCCTTAGCTTCCTTGTCTTCCCGTGCTGCCTCTCGCGTCGCAGCCTCCCGCGTCTGCTTTTGTTCCCATTCCTGCGCCTCGGCAATGCCTTCTGGCGATGCGGCCCATGCCGCCCGTTCCGCTAGCCATTCCTGCCTTTCCTGCGCCCGTTCCGTCTTTTCCATAGCTTCCCGTTCCCTTACCTTGGCAATGTCAGCCTTGGAATCCTTAATTTCCTTGTCCCGTCCCACGGCGCACCGGCAGTAATCATCGGCCCGTATGGACTGATGGCAACCTTCACATTGATAACGTTCCTTTGTTATACTACTCATGTTCAATACCTTCCTTATGGGATTCCCCCGCCGGTGGGACGGTGGGGGTTTCTTTTTGTCTAATTCCACCGGGCTGCCGCCACCTTTTCCGCTGCCTCTAAGCTGCTTTCAAACTCAATGGGAGTGTCCAGCCCCACCAGGTCAAGGGTTGCGGTCCCGCGCGTTTCGTTGATTGCCAGCCCGCGAAATTCAAGGTCCGGGCGTAACTGGGCAATGACCTGCCCTAGAATGTTGACCATCGCCTTTCGGTGCTGTTCCTCAGCCATTTTGACGGGCATCGTTGCGGTCAAGACGGATTCCAGGGCAAAGGCGATAACCTCAGTGTTTGCCACTTCCCGCCCCAAGGCCATGTGAAGGGCTCCCCGCGCATATTCCAACTGCTTGAACACCCGTTCCCCAAGGTTGACTGTATGCCGTGATTGCTTGCCCATGCTTACCTCCATTCGTGTTGGTGTACACCCTATTATACACACTTTCCAGGGCAAAAGGAAAGGCTGCCCGCAGGGGTGAAGCGGGCAGCCTGGGGGACGTTCGGCCATGGAAAAAACCGAACAGGTCTAGTATATCAGAACGGCGGCCTATCGTACCCTGCTACATAGTCAGCCCATGCCTGTAGCAATTCCCGCCTCTTGTCCAACAAGTCAGTGCGCCGGTATGCCCGTTCAACTGAGCTTCCCACGTCATGGGCCAGACACATTTCGATAGCGTTGTGACTGGCGGCAACCTCTTCCTGTTCCTCTGCAAAATCCCTGAAACTGGACCGGAAGCCGTGACCGGTCGAAGTTATGCCGTCTTTGCGGCACCTGTTGATAAAGGTGTTTTCCGATTGCATACCGCCATCGGTCCGGGCAAAGATAAGGTCAGAGGCCCGGTGCTGTTCCCGCATTTTCATACCGTGAAGAATCAACATTGCCTGATAGGATAGCGGTTGCCGATGTTCCTTCCCGTTCTTCATTTTGTCGCCGGGTCTAATCCACACTTCATTTTCCCAATCGATCTGGTCCCACGTTGCGCTCCGAACCTCAATAGTGCGGGCAGCGGTAAGAATCAGGAACAGGAAAGCGGCTATCGTTTCCCTCTGAGCGTCTGACCAATAGATTGTCTTGTATGCCGCTGGCACGTCCTGATATGGGAGTGCCTTTAGGTGTTCCTGTAATCTCTTGTGCTTAGGCAGCGCACCTTTAATCTTCTCACCCGCCGGGTTCACTTCCATGTAATCAGCCGAGACAGCCCAGTCAAAAACCTTGCGAATCCTGCCCCTCAGCCTGTGCGCCGTTTCCGCTTTGGTGTGCCAAATGGGTAGCAGGATGTCTAGCACGTCACGGCTGCCCACTTCGTCTACAGGCTTATCCCCGAACACCGGGAAGACGTGCTTTTCAAGAGACTGAATCCATGATGTGTTGTGCTTGCCGTTCCGCCATGTCGGAGCGTTCAGCGCGTGAACCTTGCGGGCAGCCTCTTCAAAAGTCGGGGTTGTGTCTGCCACAAGAGTAACCACTGGCGCCGATTTGGTTTTCTTGGACCAAGGATCACGCCCGTTAGCCACCGCCACGCGGTTAGCGTCGGCGGCCTTCCTTGCCTGAAGGACCGTTACCCCCGGCCAGCCTCCGAGGCCTTTGTCCAGCCTTTTGCCACTAATCCTAATCCGCTGTACCCATTGTTTAGTGCCCGCAGGTGTCATCACCAGGTACAGGCCCTCACTGTCTCGGTGCCTACCGGGTTCCGTTATCCCTTGAATATCTTTTGCCGTCAGCCCTGCCATTTCCTTCCCCTTCTGTACCACCATATACCACCGGCGTTGTACCACCGATAAGGCAATATTAGGGCATGGCGGGCAAGGTGTCAATAAGGAAATGGTGGTATATGGTGGAGATGAGGGGATTCGAACCCCTGACCTCCTGCGTGCAAGGCAGGCGCTCTCCCATCTGAGCTACACCCCCGAATACCCGGCGCTGCGGCCCGCAAACGCCGGATTCATTGTATCATGGGGCTACAATCCTCCCCCACTCCAACGCGAGGCGGTAGCCCCATGCCAACACCGGAAGTCCGGCCTTACGGCTCTTGGCAATCACCCATCACCACCGAACTCATCGTCTCTGAGGCGGTAACCCTCGGCCAGATAGCCCTCGACGGCGCCGACATCTATTGGGCGGAAATGCGCCCCTCGGAAGCCGGCCGCAACGTCATCGTCCACCGTACCCGCGACGGGCAAAACACCGACGTAACCCCTGCGCCCTTTAACGTCCGCACCCGGGTCCACGAGTACGGCGGCGGTGCCTACACCGTCCACCAAGGCGCCATCTTCTTCTCCAACTTCTCCGACCAACTCACCTATCGCCAGGACCCCGGCCAAACCCCCGTGCCGATAACCTCCGAGCCCGGTATTCGCCACGCCGACTACGTTTTCGACCCGGCCCGCGCCAGGATTGTTTGCGTCCAGGAAGACCACACCACCGGCGCCACCGAACCTGCAAACTCCATCGCCGCCTTCGACCCCCTCGGTCAATCCCCTCCCCAAACCCTGGTCTCCGGCAACGACTTCTACGCCGCTCCCCGCCTCAGTCCCGACGGTTCCCATTTGGCCTGGCTTTCCTGGGACCACCCCAACATGCCCTGGGACGGTACGCAGCTTTGGACCGCTCCCTTCCTGCCCGATGGCTCCCTCGGCCCCGCTTCCCTCATCGCCGGTAGCCCAACCGAGTCCATCTTTCAACCCGAATGGTCCCCCGACGGCCACCTCCATTTCGTTTCCGACCGCACCGGTTGGTGGAACCTCTACCGGCACGCCTCCGGAGTCCAACCCCTGGCCCCCATGCAGGCAGAGTTTGGAAAACCCCAGTGGGCTTTAGGCGCCCGCTGTTACGGCTTTGACTCCGCCGGTCAAATCGTCTGCGCCTACAATCAATCCGGGTCCTGGCAACTTGCCATCCTGGACCCGGCGACCAACCGGTTCGACCCCCTGGACCTCCCTTACCAAGAAATGGGCCGAGGCGATCTAAAAGTCGCCGGCAATCGGGCCGTCTTTGAAGCCGGTTCCCCGTCCCAACCCATGTCCCTCCTGTCCCTCGACCTGTCGACCCAAGAGTTGCAAATCATCAAGACCGCCGCCTCGTTGACCGTCGACCCTTCCTATTTCTCCTACCCCGAAAACATCGAGTTCCCCACCGAAGACGGCCTCACGGCCCACGCCTTCTACTACCCGCCCCACAACCCCAGCTTCACCGCTCCCACCGGCGAGAAGCCGCCCCTCCTCCTCAAGAGTCACGGTGGCCCCACCAGCGCGACGTCTACCGCTCTGGACCTGACCATCCAATTCTGGACCAGCCGTGGCTTCGCAATCCTTGACGTCAACTACGGCGGCAGTTCCGGTTACGGCCGCGATTACCGGCAACGCCTTAACGGCCGCTGGGGCATCGTCGACGTCGACGATTGCGTCAACGCCGCCCGGCATCTGGTTGCCCAAGGTCTGGCGGACCCCAACCGCCTGACCATCGATGGCGGCAGCGCCGGCGGCTACACTACCCTGGCCGCCCTGACCTTCCGGGATGTGTTTAGCGCCGGCGCCAGCTACTACGGTGTCAGCGACCTTGAGACCCTGGCCCGGGATACCCATAAGTTCGAGTCCCGTTACTTGGATACCCTCATCGGCCCCTACCCGGAGCGTCAGGACCTCTACCAAGCCCGCTCCCCCATAAACTTCACCAGCCGGATGTCCTGCCCCATCATCCTCTTCCAAGGCTCCGAAGACCGCATCGTCCCGCCCGATCAGGCCCAGTCCATGTACCAAGCCGTCCGCGCCAAGGGGATACCCACCGCCTACCTGGAATTTCCCGGCGAGCAGCACGGATTCCGCCAGGCGCCCAACATCCGGCGCGCCCTGGAAGCCGAGCTTTACTTCTATTCCCGCGTCTTCCGCTTCGACCCGGCCGACCCGATTGACCCTGTTTCCATCGACAATCTCTGACCCGCCAGCTTTCGACATCGGCCTGGCAAACGGGTATCATAATGTCCCAAACAATTAACCCTCTGATCCCGTAAAATCCCCCCCTTTCAAGGAGTCATCATGCGAGAAGTAGCAATCGTTTCGCCGGTCCGCACCGCCGTTGGCAACTTCGGCGGCATCCTGCGGGACATCTCCGCCGCCGAGTTGGCGTCCACCGTTATCAAGGAACTGCTGGACCGCACCGGCATCGCTCCTGAAAAGATAGACGACGTTATCCTCGGCCACGGCTATCCCAGCGGCGAAAACCCTGCCATCGGACGCCTCGCCGCCCTCAAAGCCGACCTCCCCATCGAGGTCCCAGGCTACCAGTTGGACCGCCGCTGCTCCTCCGGCCTCCAGGCCATCCTCAATGCCTCCATGCTGGTCCAGACCGACAACGCCGATGTCGTCATCGCCGGTGGCGTTGAGAGCATGAGCAGCGCCGAGTTCTATTCCAACGAGTCCCGCTGGGGCGCGCGTTTCGGCTCCGTAACCTTCCACGACCGCCTCTCCCGGGCCCGCGAGACCATCTCCCCCGAAGAGCGCTTCGGCCATATATCCGGAATGGTCGAGACCGCCGAAAACCTGGCCAAGCAGTATGAAATCGCGCGGGAAGAGCAGGACGAGTACGCCCTCCGCAGCCACCAACGCGCCGTTGCCGCCGCCGAGTCCGGCAGGTTCGACGACGAAATTGTCGCCATCCCAGTCCCCCAACGCCGCGGCGACCCGGTCCTCTTCCAGCGTGACGAAGGCCCCCGCGCCGATTCCTCCCTGGAAGTCTTGGGCCGTCTCCGCCCGGTTATGTCCGGCGGCACCGTTACCGCGGGCAACGCCAGCAGCCAGAACGACGCCGCCTCCGTTTGCATGGTGGTCGCCGCCGATAAGTTGGAAGAGCTGGGCCTCAAACCCATGGGCTACCTCAAGGGTTGGGCCGTAACCGGCTGCCACCCCGCTTACATGGGCATCGGCCCTGTTCCCGCCGCTGCCAAACTTATGAACAAGGTCGGCATGTCCCTCAACGACATGGACCTCATCGAGCTTAACGAAGCCTTCGCCGCCCAGGTCCTTTCCGTCCTTCGGGAATGGAAGCTGTCCGACGAAGACAAGCTTAACGTCAACGGTTCAGGTATTTCCCTGGGCCACCCCATCGCCGCCACCGGCGCCCGCATCCTGGCCACCCTGCTCCACGAAATGGAACGCCGCGACGCGCAGTTTGGCCTGGAAACCATGTGCGTCGGCGGAGGTCAGGGCGTGGCCGCCCTTTTTGAACGCCGGTAGTCCGAGAGTCCCTCCGCGACCCCAACGGACCCGTTAATCGGAGTAGCTATGCCTAAGCAAGAAAACGTTGCCGACATCCTCCTCATCGGCGCCGGCGCTTCCGGCGGGGCCTTTGCCTGGAGTATGGCCGAGGCCGGCATCAAGGTCGTCTGCTTGGAACAGGGTGGTTGGGTCCCCAACAACGCTTTCCCCACCAGCGAGTCCGACCATCTCCTTCATTGGCAGACGGACTTCAACCCCAACCCCAATTTCCGGGGCTTGCCCGAGGACTATCCCGTCAACGAAGACGAGACCCCCATCTCCCCCTTGATGTACAACGCGGTCGGCGGCAGCACCATCCACTGGGGTTCCCATTTCCCCCGCTTCCATCCCTCCGACTTCCGGCTCAAGACCCTGGACGGCGTCGCCGACGATTGGCCCATGACGTACCAGGAGCTTGAACCCTACTACGACCTCAACGACCGGATGCACGGCGTTTCCGGCCTCCAGGGGGACCCCGCCTACCCGCCCAAGGCTCCCCGACCTTGCCCGCCCCTGTCCATCGGCAAAGGCGGCGAGGCCGTCGCTCGCGGTTTCAATAAGCTGGGCTGGCACTGGTGGTCCTCCGATAATGCGGTCTCTTCCGTGGCCTATGATGGGCGCGAACCCGATTACGGGGGCTACCTCCGTTCCTTCAGCAGCTCCGACATCATCTACTGGCCCAAAGCTCTAATGAAGGGAGCCCAGCTCAAGACCCACGCCCGCGTCCGGGAGATCCTGGTTGACGAAACTGGCCGGGCCTACGGCGCTCTTTATTACGACGCCAACGGCAACCTCCAGGTCCAGAAAGGAAAGGTTGTCGTTCTGGCCGCCAACGGCATCGGCACACCCAGGTTGCTGCTCAACTCCAAGTCTCCCCTCTTTCCCGACGGTTTGGCCAATACAAGGGGTCAGGTTGGCAGGAACCTGATGCACCATCCCTGCGGCATCGCGCTGGGCATCTTTGACGAGTGGTTCGAGGGCAAAGGCGGGCCCCGGGGCAGCGCGATGCTCAGCCAGGAGTTCTACGAGACCGACGCCAGCCGGGGCTTTGTCCGCGGTTACGACATGCAGGTCCTGGGCAACGAGCTTCCTCCCCTCAGCACCGCCCTGGGCGGCCTGCTTGGCCAGTCCGTGGGTTGGGGTTCCGGCCACCACCAGGAATTTGCCGAGCGTTTCGGCCACATGATGGGCATCACGCTAATGACCGAAGACCTCCCCGAAGAATACAACCAGGTTACCCTCGATCCCAGCCTCACCGATTCTCACGGTATCCCGGCGCCCAAGATTCAGTACACCGTGGGCGAAAATACCAACCGGATGCTGGACCACGCCGTTGCCCGCGCTGAGGAAGCCCTGGAAGCGGCCGGGGCCAAGAAGATTATGTCCTCTAAAATCCGCCGCAACGCCGGTTGGCACCTGCTGGGCACCGCCCGCATGGGTGACGACCCCGCCAACTCGGTGGTCGACCGCTTTGGCCGCGCCCACGATGTTCCGAATCTCTTCGTCATCGACGGCAGTATCTTCACCACCGGCGCCTGTATCAACCCCACCACCACCATCGAGTCCCTGGCCCTCCGCACCGCCGATTACCTCAAAGGCGAGGGCCGAGACACCATCGGTTAGCGCGGCTTGCCCCCAACGACAATATCGGCCCGGCCGGGCTTTGCATCAAAAAAGAGATTTGTTCCAAAAATGAACAATTTGCCTCAACAAAGGGCCGGTTCTGCCAAAACTGACGTTTCTATTCCCAATACGAGTGGTTAGATGATTTTCAACGTCCTATTTTCTTAGCCTAACAAGGCTTATGGCAAGACGCCGGGTATTGTTCTAAATCGGATTCCTGACGCAACGGGTCCACCGCTGTACTCAATCGCAACGGAGAGTTTTTCTTCCGTGATGTAAGTACCTGATATATACTACTTTCAATGAATGGAGAATCCCAGTGGTTGCGGCGTCACGCGACAATAGCCCCGTTCACGATCCTAGCCGCAACCGTATTCGTAGCATGGGTATTCGACGGGTCGAAATTCCAATGGCCCGCCATTGTCGAAAGTATCGCCTCATTTGTTGACTTGGTGGCGTTGCTTTACTCGATTGGAGCTTTGGCAATAGAAAGGGGAATTAACATGGTTTGGTGGGCAATAGAACAACACAAGAAAAGGGAAAGAGCCCGTATACAGGCGGAAGAATCGAGGATTGAACAAGCTGTCCAACAAGCTGTCCAAAAGGCCATCGAAGATGCGCGTAATTCGGTGATTCAAGCTGTGTTGGAGAAAGTGCGTCAAGAAGACGATGATGCCAAACGTGAAGAATGGGAAGCATGGCTCGAAGGGTTGATGTCAGAAAAAAAGAACGGCCATTTGGAAAGCAGCTGAAATGCAAGCGCCGCGATACCTTGTGGCTTCACGGCAATTATTAGACCAAGCCAAGTCAGAATTGCCTTTTGGCGACGCGCGCCAGGCATCTGAAAGACGATTAACAGAAACCCGCCTTCTATTTCCGGCGGCTCCCGCAGGCGTCGGAAAGCCTCGAAAAGGACCCAACCCGCGATTAACCACAGGCTCAGGGGGTTGAGCATGGCGGCCAATACCTCGGTGCTCTGGCAACCGAAAGTGCGCTCCACCGACGCGGGCCGCCCTCCAATCCAAATGGCGAACAGGGCCAGGGCAATCGCGGCAGCGTCGGTCAGCATGTGGCCGGCAGCGCCAGCAGGGCTAGACTGTCCCAACAGGATGCCCCCGACCACCTCGGCAACCATTTAACCCCGAAATCAACACAGGGCGATTATCAGGCTGCGCCTGCCTATCCTGAGCTACGTCGAAGGAAGGGGGAACGGCCGCATTAAACACCCCCAATTTCCTAAATTCACTGACACTTGCCCCTTGCCAACACCGATGACCAATCTCTACCATATTTATTACCAAACAAACCCACCTCCCTAAAACCCAGCCCCCGGACCGACCGGACGAGAAAGACCCCCAATGTCCTGAAAAGACCCCAAATGTCTCACCATCAAAAATTCTGACCCCATCTATCTCGTGCCATCCCTACCCAACATTCCAATCCACGAGGGAACCTCCAAAATATTGGGAGCTACGACCCTTTCCAGCCTTTTCGCCCGAGTCCATGCCCTGCGCCGCAAACTCCTGAGAATTGCAGTTATTTCCGGGGCAGTGGGTGGCAAAAGTGGAAAATCGGAGGGGCCCGCCCGTAGTGTCTTTTCTCTTGACACCCTCGGTGGCAAAACGTAGGATAGCCCCAGCTTGGCCGGGTCTTCCCGTTAGAAAAAATCCCGCCCGGCTATTTATTTTTTGAGAGGTAACCGCAATGGCTGACACTTTTGGTGAGGGCGATTTCCAGTACACCTTTGTCGACGGTTGGATGACCCTTCCCGAGGGCATGAGGCTCCTGGAATGCCCCGGCGTCGCCGTCGACGGCGAAGACCGGGTCTTCATCCTGACCCGCGGCGAGCACCCCATTTTCGTGTTCGACCGGGACGGCAACTTTATCCGGACCTTCGGCGAGGGTCTCTTTAGCGACCGTACCCACGGCCTGTATTACAGCTCCAGCGACGGTACCCTCCTGGCTGTTGACGACGGCATCCACACCATCCAAAAGTTCACTCCCGACGGCGAAAAGGTCATGGAAATCGGGGAGCGCAACCATCCGGCTCCCCGCTGGAGCGGTCAGCCCTTCAACCGGCCTACCTCGGCCGCCATCCGCCACAGCAACGGCGATGTCTACATCTCCGACGGCTACGGCAACTCCCGAATTCACGTCTATTCCGGCGCGGGCGAGTACAAGTTCTCTTGGGGAGAACCCGGCATCGACGCCGGCCAGTTCATCCGCCCCCATAACATCGCCGTCGACGATAACGAGCGCGTCTACGTGGTCGACCGCGAATGCCACCGGGTCCAGATTTTCGATCCCGAAGGCGGCTTCATTACCATGTGGAGCAACATCCACCGCCCCGACTCCATGGTTCTCTGGCAGGACCATATCTACATCGGTGAGCTGAACGGTATGGGCGGGGTCGACGACGCCCCCGGCCTCGGTCACCGCGTCTCCATCTATGACCTGGAAGGCAACCGGATCTGCGTGTTTGGCGACAAGGACGAGGGAGAGGGCCCCGGCCAGTTCATCGCCCCCCACGGTATCGCCGTCGACTCCCATGGCGATATCTACGTCTCCGAGGTTTCCTACACCATCCGCGGCTCCAAGATGGACCCGCCACAGGAGCTTCGCAGCTTCTCCAAATACGCCAGGGTCTAGCAACCACCTAACCCCCCCAACCCGCCAGCGGCCCTCGCCTCCGGGGGCCGCTGTTCAATTGGAAGCCCAATTCAATGACCGGATCATTGCAATGACCGACCTTGGTGAAACCACCAACACGGAATGGGCCGACGTCTTCGAGGCCGTTGAGCGTCTCTACCAGTTGGGTTGGACCGACGGCCTGCCCGTGGTCCCTCCCGCCGATTTCAAAGTCGCCCAATTCCTGGAGTCCGTTGGCAGGAGCGCCTCCGAGGTTATTGGCGAACTCCCGGAACGCCGCCGCCAAATCACCTGCGGCGTCGTGGCCGCCAATGCCGTCATGGCCGGCTGTCTCCCAGAATACATGCCAGTAGTCCTAACCGCAACCGAGGCTATGCTGACCCCCGATTTTAACCTCGTCGGACCTTCGTCCAGCCTGGGCGGGGCGGGAATCCTGGTAATCGTCAACGGCCCTCTCGCCGCCCAATTGGGTGTCAATTCCAGAAATAACCTCTTTGGGCCCGGCAACCGCGCCAACGCCACCATCGGCCGCGCCATCCGCCTTATTCTGATGAACGCCTGCGCCGCTGTTCCCGGGCTCTTCGACCGCAGCGTCATCGGACACCCCGGCAAGTACACCTATTGCATTGCCGAAGCCGAAGCCGAGACCCATTGGGCGCCGCTCCACGCCGAGCGCGGCCTTTCCGCCGAGCAGAACGCGGTTACCGTCTTCGCCGGTGAAGCCCCCCGGCAGGTCAGGGCCATCGGCGACCCGGAGGCCATCCTTTTCTCCATCGCCGATACCGCCGCCACCCTGGGAACCTCCCTGTCCACCAGCGGTTCAACCGGCGACCGCTCCGTGGGTATCCGCCAGGGGGAAATCGTCGTCACCATCGCCGGCGACAGCCACCTGTGGCGGGACTGGTCCAAGTCCCAAGTCCGGGGCTATCTCCACTCCCGTCTTCACCGCTCCCTGGCCGACCTGAAGCGCGCCCGGGTCCTTCCGGGCCCCGTGGAGTCCGGCGACGAAGATCAAAGGGTAAACTTGGTTGGCGGCCCCGAAGACATTCTCGTGGTCTTCGCGGGCGGCGAGGAAGCCAATATGTCGTCAGTCATTCCCAGTTGGGGGCCCAAAGTCTCCTCCACCGCCGTAACGCGCCCCATCCCGCCCCAATCCGGTTAAACCACCCACCCGGAGGTGTTGAAACGCAATGACCCAGTCCAACAACCAGCAATACACCCTGGTTAACCCCACCACCGAAGCCGTCATCGCCTCTTTCCAGGGCGCGCCCCGTCTGCCTTCCCTGGCCGGCACCCGCCTTGGCCTGATTGACGACAGCAAGCGCAACGCCGACGTTCTCCTGGAAGAGTTGGCCGAAGTCCTCCGCACCCGTTACGAAATCTCCGAAATACGCTGGCACCGCAAGCCCAGCGCATCCCGGCCCGCCGACCCTGCCGCCGTAGCGGAGTTGGTCAGCGGTTGCGACTCGGTCATCGTCGCCGTGGGTGATTGAGGCTCATGCAGCGCGTGCAGTGTGCACGACGGGATTCACGTAGAGGAAGCCGGCATTCCCTCGGCCACCATCTGTACCGACCGGTTCGTCCAGACCGCCGGGGCCATGGCCCGGATGTGGGGCGCGCCCGATTATCCCACGATCTTTACCCAACACCCCATTGAAAACCTGACCCGCGAGCAGTTGCGGGAACGCGCCGAGGGCTTGGCTGCTCAGGTGGTCCAGGTCCTGACCCTGGGGGGCTAATCCCCGTGGTTTAGCTCCGAAGATGCGGCGGCAGCAGGTTGGGGATGCTGTCCGTAATAGGGTAGCTTTCGGGGCAAGCGGCGCATTCCAGCGACCCTTCCACGACCTCGTCCCCTTCTTCCGCCTTCGCCCGAAGCTCGAGCTCACCCTTGCATACCGGGCAAGCCAGGATTTCCATCAACTCTTTTTTCAATGCGCCTCCGTCAGAAACGGCTGCCCCACGGCTAACCGCTCAGGTTATTCTCCACTATCATGCCCAAAACGTCAGCCAGCCCTAATACGACTACCCCGGCCACCAGCACTCCGGTGGGCCCGCCAACCTCCCTCCTGACCCTGCCCCGCCAACCGGCGTCCCCCACTGCCTCTTCAGGGTACCCCCGCCTCCGCAGGAATCGCACCACGTAAAACATGTACAACGCCAGTGTAATCTTTACCGCCAACACCACTACGTACGCCGGAGATACCCCATCCCCGGTTAAACGCGCGGCCGATAAGATAATCCCGGTAATTAGCAAAACCCCAATCGCCGTGTGGACCAGTCCCCGGAACTCAGCCCCGATGGCACGCCGGGGTCCATCTCCCACCGGCTCCCGGCCCAGGGCTGGGCGCAAAACCAGGAGGTAGAAGATTCCCCCGCCAACCCAGGCCACCGCCCCTAAAGCATGGGCCCAACGGATGACCAGCAGCAACCAATCTAGTAAGTCCAAGTTCTCAAAAGCTCTGCCAATTCGCCGCCCAAGCCGCCACTCTCCAACCGCCCTAGCCCATGTCCGCCAGGGTTTTGGTCAATGCCTCGCGGTCGAGATTGCTGATATGGACCCGGAATACTTCCCCGTCTTTGTTGATGAAGTACGTCGTTGGGAAGAACTCAACCTCGTACGACTGGGCAATCGCCGCCCGTGGGTCGACAGCGAAGTCGAAGGTCAACCCCAGCTCATCGACGAAGTCTCGGGCGTCCTGTTCCGAGTCCAACCCCATCGGAACGAACAAGCCCAAGAACCGCACTTCGGTCCCCTCCGATGCCTCCCAGACCTCTTGAAAGTGGGGCATTTCCGCTCGGCACGGAGCGCACGAAGGGTACCAAAAGTTGACCACTACCGCGGTTTCCCCGGCCTGCTCCGACAGTTTGAACTCTGCCCCGTCGAACAACGTCACATCAAAGTCTTTTGCAGGTTCCAGCGGGGCGCACCCGGCGGCCAACATCAGCAGCAGGCAAAGCGAAAGCGTGGCAGTTACCAGCAAACGGAGACGAAAGTTAAGAGCGGAATTCAACGCAAGGCGACCGGAATAGGGAAGTCCTAGGGCTTTGGCAATTCTAAACACCGCTTCCGGGCCGGTCAATTAGCCCGCGCTTGACTAGCCCGGAGAACCGGTTACAATCGCCCCAAACCCGGCAGGGAGTTCGACATGCGGCTGGAAGGCAAGGTGGCATTGATTAGCGGCGGAGCGCGGGGTCAGGGCGCGGTGGAAGCCCGGCTGTTCGCCCAGGAAGGGGCCAAGGTGGTGATTGGTGACATCCTGGAAGATGAAGGCCGCCGCTTGGAAGCGGAGATCAACGAATTGGGCGGCAGTTGTGTCTTCGTACATCTGGATGTCACCAGAGAAGAAGCTTGGCAACGGGCCGTCAACACCGCCGTCGAGCAGTTCGGAAAGTTGGACGTTCTGGTCAACAACGCCGGGATTTTCCGGCTGGCAACCGTTGAGGAAACTTCCTCCGAACTGTGGGACGAGATAATGGACATCAACGGGAAGGGAGTCTTCTTGGGGACCAAGGTGGCTATACCCGAGATGCGCAAGGCCGGCGGCGGCTCCATCGTGAACATCTCTTCGGTGGCGGGCTTAATCGGCTCTCAGTACTCCGCCGCATACGGCGCTTCCAAGGGCGCGGTTCGGCTGCTGACCAAGTCTACCGCCGTCCAGTATGCCAGGGAAGGAATCCGGGCCAACTCCATCCACCCAGGCGTAATAGAGACGCCGATGACGGCCGACAACCTTCTGGGAGACGAAGAGGCCCGGCAACGGACGATTGCCCGGCACCCCTTGGGGCGCTTCGGACAGGCCGAAGATGTCGCCTACGGAGTCCTGTTCCTGGCTTCCGACGAATCGTCGTTTATGACTGGCAGTGAGCTGGTAATCGACGGCGGATTGACCGCCCAGTAACGGGCAGCCTTACCGGCCCATGGCGTAGCCGTCCCGCCGCAGGTCCGCTCCCGCGAAGAGCGCGCCCCGCTCCCGGTCAATCTCAATGCCGCACAAGGCGCCCATTCGCGGAGTCCAGTCGTTCCAGACCTCCACGTCGTGGCCCCTTTCCCGCAACCCGTCAAGCGTTTCGGAGTCAATGCGTCCTTCAGCCCCCACCAGGCCCGGGTAGTAAGCGTGAGGGAAGAAGGAGTTGGGGAAGCTCCAGGTCGATACCCGGGGAGCCTCAACCGCTTGCTGGACGTCCATGTCGAACTCGACCATGTTAAGGAACATCTGCACCATCGATTGGCACTGCACGTCCCCAGCCGGGGTCCCGAACGGCATCCACAACTTGCCGTCCTTAAACGCCATAGCTGGGTTGGGGGTCAATCGCGGCCGCTTGCCTGGCGCCAACGCTGCCGGATGGTCCGGGTCCAGCCAGCTCTGCGAGCCCCTGGCTGAAACCACAAACCCCAGGCCCGGCACGACCGGAGACCCGCCAATACCGTCGCTGGGCGTTGCCGAGAAGGCGTTCCCCCAGCGGTCTACGGTGCAGATATAGCTGGTGTCCGGCTCCATTGCTCCCGCCACGGGGATCGGCTGCCGATACCTGGCTTCAGGCCTTTCTCCGCTTTGGAAGCTCCGAGGGTCTCCGTGGGGAGGCATTCCCGGATAAGCCTTCCGAGCGTCGATCAAACCCAACCGCCCAGACCCATATTCTGAGTCCAGCAGTCCGGCCATCGGAACTTCGACGAAGTCCGGGTCTCCGTAAAAGGCGTCCCGGTCGGCGTAGGCCAGCTTCAAGGCTTCTATGACCGTATGGAGGTAATCAACACTGTTGTGGCCCATTGTCCGCAGGTCGATCCCTTCCAGGATTTTCAAGGTCTGGAGGGTCACGGGTCCTTGGCACCACGTCCCGCAGGTGTAAACGTCAATCCCCTTGTAGTTGACCGTCGGCGGTTGGTCCACGCCTACGTGGAACATTGACAGGTCCTCTTTGGTCAGAAGGCCCCCCTGACCTTGAATAAACTCGACTATTTCGTTGGCGATCTCTCCGGTGTAGAAAAAGTCGCGGGCCGCCTTTATTGCCGCTTCACGGCCGTGGCCGGCATTGCCTTGCTCCACTTCGATTAGCCGCCGGAAAGTCCTCGCCAAGTCCTTCTGGACCAGAACATCCCCAATCCCCAACGGTTTGCGGTTCTTGAAAAACACATCCACGGTGGTCGGCCACCGGACGTTTTCGCTCTCGTCGTGGACCAGCTTTTCCCCTTCCCGTTCCAGCGCCCGGTGCAGCGACTCGGGGATAGGGAAACCGCCTTCGGCTATCTCCAGCGCAGGAGTCACTACCTCTTCAAAGGTCATGGTTCCATAGAGTTTCAACCCCGTCAGCCAAGCATCGGCGGCCGCGGGGGTCACGGTGCGCAGAACCCCCGGGGGCAATTGCCCGTCGTGGTTCCGGTTGAAGTAGTCGATGCTCGCGGCTTGGGGCCACCGGCCCAACCCGCTGATGCTTACCGTCTCCCCTTTGGCGGCGTCGTGAACGATGATGGGCGCGACTCCGCCCAAGCTGGTGTATTGGGGCAGCGTGACGTTCAAAGTCAGCCCGGCAGCTACGCCCGCGTCGGTAGCGTTGCCTCCCTGCTCCAAAATCCGGAAACTGGCCGCGGTGGCCAGGTAATGTCCGGTGGATGCCATGTGGGTGGTTCCGGTCATCAACGGCCGGTAAGACCTCAATCCAAGCGCCACGGTGCACCTCCTCTTTGAGGAAATCCTGATTTACTCGCTTAAAAAAGTAACTAGGTCAGGTCCGCCAGCCGGGGCATTACTTCCTGGGACAGCAGGCTCATGGATTTCACCCAATTGTCCTTTGGTTCCCATTCGTGCCCCATGGCGAGCAGCACTCCAAACCCTCCGACGTCGGAATAGAGCTGCCGCAACTTTTCGGTGACGTCGTTAACGCTGCCCACGATCCAAACGTTGTCGATTAGATACTCAGGAGTCACGGCTTCGTCCGGCATTTCCCGGTCCCCTTTGAAGAGGCCCAATGACTCCATGTGTTCCATCAGCGGGATGAAGTACCTGCGAAAATCGCGTCCGATGGTGCCGTTCAATACTTCTTCCCGGGCCTGTTCTGTGGTGTCCGCTACGTAAATTTCTTTAGCGATGCGCCATTCCGAGCGGTCAGCGGTCCTTCCCGCCTGTTGGGCTCCTTCTTCCACCGCCTCCCAGTGCGTTACCAGGGTTTCCGTCGGCACCAGGTTGATGCTCAGGGGCAGCCAACCTTTTTGACCGGCGAAAATCAAAGTGTCCGACTTGGGCGAAACCCCCGCTACCCCAATGGGCGGGTGGGGTTTCTGGTATGGTTTCATGTGGAACCTCAACCCAATCTGGGGCACCGGCTCCGGAATCGAAAACTTCCAGAAATCGTGCTCATAAAGCCCGGGCTTGGGGTCTTCCCACATCTTCAAAATCAGTTCGATGGAGTCCCGGGACATCCCCCGGTGCGCCCCCTGTGACGGGTCAACCCCAAAGACTTCGAAGTCTCCGGGGAAACCTCCGGAGCCTACCCCCCAGCGGAACCGGCCCTTGGCCAGGTTGTCCAATGCGCCACCCGGTGGGCTAACATGAAGGGGTCGTGGTTGGGCATACAGGTGACCCCGGTGCCAAAAATGATGTTCTTGGTCCTCGAAAGGGCGGCCGCGATGAACTGGTCGGGAGCCGGGATATTTTCCCAGACAGTGGTGAAGTGTTCTCCGATCCACGCTTCCTGGTACCCCAGCCGGTCCAACGTTTCCATCTGCACCAGGTCGGCTTCCATCGTTTCCGACGGGTCGGATCCTGGGGGATGCAATGGCATGGTGAAGTACCCTACTTGCATGGCCGCCACCTCCCGTAGCCCGTGGTCAATCGTCTTGAATTTGTTGCCAAGTATAAACTATACGTCTTGCCCTCTCAATTCTGGTCCGAGCTATTGATGCGTTGTTCCGGCCACTCTAAAATGGGCCTATGATGTCATCGTGTTCCCCGACCGGACTGGTCCATGTTGCATGAAGTAGAAGTCACCGCCGTGTCGAACAGCCCTATGGACTTGGACCGGGTTTTCGACTTGTTGGATGAGCCTCGAACGATTACTGCCGTTTTCACTGCCGATCTATCGGGCGAGGACCGTTGGTGCCGGGTCACCGGCTGGAACGATGACGGCCCCTGCCCAGCTTATGCCGCCAAGGCGGAAGATTCGGGAGAGGGCGTGGTTTTGCTGGTCTATGGGGGCAACGACGGGATCCGGCTTCAGCCCAGCGAAGGCGCCGATCCCTGGGACCTGAATGACCCCGCTCAGTGGGGAGAACCGTGCCTCATGCTGGGGGCGGACACGGCTTTTCAGGAAGAGAAGCCCGCTTCGTAAGAACTCGGCCAACCCTGAGACGGCCGGAGGACTAACCCAGTCCGGGTATCGCTACTCTTCTTCCCCGGTGAGACCTTCGGACATCACCTGTTCCGGTTCCTCTTCCAACACTCCCAACAGCCGCTCCAGGCTCTTGGTGTATTCGTTCCGCCGCCGCCAATACCTGAACTCCACCGCCGGAAAGCGCCGCAACTCCTCGGCCAGTGGGTATTGGTCGGTCCTCAGCGCGTAGTCCAACGATAGACAGACCACCCGGTGGATCGGCTCGTTGTTGCTAGTCGGCTGTTGCGCGATTTGCTCGAAGAACCTCCACCCATAGGGACTCCCCAACGACCGGTCCGAGCAGACCAGCAGCATCTGGTCGTAGTAAGTTAACTGCTCAGACACCGGACTCATTCCATCCCGAACCGCACCATCTTCGTCGTCCATCAAAATCCCCCAGCAGCCCAACCCATTCGCGAGTAAGTCCGCGCGGAGGCGTTCCACGAACGACCGGTCTTTCTCGGCCCCAACCACCAGGATGTGGGCCGCCTCCCGATGCCCGATGTTGAGCTTATCCTGAAGCTCCACCAGGGCCGTTGGAACCCCGGCTTCCCGCAAGAACGAAGGGGGAATCAAACCCCGGGACCTGGTTACGGTGTCCAACCCGATAATGCTGGGGCCGGAATGCTGCGCCGAACTCAAACACAAGGTCCCGCTCAGGTCGCAGTCGGCGAACAAGGTCATCTCCAACCGCACCTCGGCCAGCATCGTTCCGTCCAGGTCGGTCCGGAACAACGATGCCTGCCGGAGGTCTACCTTGGTCAAGTTGGCGATGGTCAGGTGGGTCCCGTGAAGGCTGGCGTTGCGTAACTTTGCGCCTCTCAAATCGGCTAGAAACAGGTTGGCCTGGTTTAGGTTCGCGCCGGAGAGGTTCGCTTCCGTCAAATCCGCGAAGGACAGGTCGCAGTGGGAGAGGTCGGACCCCTGAAGGTCGGCCCGGTGCAGCGACGCTCCCCGGAGGTTGGACCGGATTAACGAAACGTTTCTGAGATTGGCGTAGGCCAAGTCCGCCCAGCTCAGGTTGGAGCGGGACAGGTGGGCTGACTCCAGCTTCGACCCCGCAAACCGTCCGTTGTGCAGGTCGGACTTGGTCAGATCTATCCCGGTCAAGTCGTCGTGGGATAGGTCGACGCCCGGCATCTTGATGCCACTGAGCACCGCTTGGGAAAGGTCCAGTTTCGCGCGGCTCCGATAGTGGGCTTCCCGCCAACGGGCAACCGAATAGGTCCTTCCCTTGGCTACCGCAACATGTTCCGGGTTTGCCAATCCCCCCGCTCCTTGCGCCTAAAAAGCGCCCCCCAGCGTTATTCTGACGCCGGAGGGTTTTCTGTCATTCTAATCCGAGTTCCAGAATCCCAAGTCAGCGTTAAATGCACTGTCGCGACTTCGACCCGCTTAATTCCCGCTTACGCCGGCCGATTCCCGTTGGGTAAAGGCGGGCATGACTTCCTGGGCGAAAACGGAAAGCTGTTCCTTGAACTCGGGCCAAGGCATACCTTCCGGCCATTGCAGGATCATGTCTTCCAGCCCCGGATATTTGGCCTCCACATCCCGGAGGTATTCGATAAACTCCTCCGGCGGGCCGCAGAACCAAGCCTTCTGTTGGACCCCGTCCTCGATGTGAGGGACTCTAACGGGCGCGCCCGGGGTACCCCAGGGCCTCCCCTCCGAGTCGGTATAACGCACAAATCCAAAGGGCGCAAACCATTTGTACCGTTCATCGTGGTACGGGCGCACCCGGTCTATTGCTTCTTCGTGGGAATCGGCTATATAGAACCCAATCCCCAACGCCATGTCCTGGCCAAGGGTAAGGTCGCGTCCAGCCCGTTGAGCGGCTTCGTGGTAAGAACCAATTAGGCGTTCCGCCAGCACTTCGCCAGTCAATGCCACCACTCCCTTGAACCCTTTTTGAGCTATGTAGTCCAAGGTCCTGCCGCTGGCGATGGGCTGCCAGATTTCCACCGGCAGGTTCACAGGCCGCGGCACCAGCGTGATTTCCTTGAGCTGGTAGCCCCGGTAGGGGACGTCCGCCGGCAAGTTGTAGTACTTGCCATGGTGACTCCAAGAGTCCTCGTTGAAGGCCTTGAGGATGACTTCCATCTGCTCTTCAAAGAGTTCTTTGTTGGCGTCGTTATCAATTACCGGCGCGCCAAAGGTTTCCACTTCCCGGGAGTGGTAGCCGCGGCCAACGCCAAAGATCAACCGCCCTCCCGTGAGGACGTCGGCCATGGCAAAGTCTTCCGCCAGCCGGAGGGGATGCCACATGGGGACGATGTTGAAACCGGCGCCAAATTTTAGCTGCTTGGTCACCCCGGCCAGGTGAACACCCAGCAGGTTCAGGTTGGGGAAGACCTCGTACCCCTCGTGCTGAAAATGGTGCTCGGCCGTCCACAGGCAGTAAAACCCCAGCTCATCCATGTGTTTGGCTAGTTCGACCGAATGGTAATAGGGCTGGACGAGCCGGTCATTGGAGTATCGCCGCTCGTCAGCCGGGGTACCGTCGGCGCCTACGTTCTCGAAGTCAATTTGACCAACGTAAAGTACCGAGAATCGCTTAATCATGCTAATAATCTCCGCGGAAATGAGAAGGTTTGGGCCGTGGGGAACCAGTCATCCCAATAACGCCCCGGCCAACACCGCCGTATTATAACATGGGCCCCCCTAGCCATTGGTGCGGCCCTAATCCCCAACCCTTATAATCCCACTGGGCTACGGACAAGCTTGGCAAGATGGGGAGGACGTTATGGACCTGTCACTGGAAGGACGGATAGCAATGATTACCGGCGGCAGCCGCGGCCTGGGCCGTCAGATCGCCACCGCTTTGGGACGCGAGGGCTGCAAAATCTCCATCTGCGGGAGGGACGAGCGCCGGGTGCAAGAAACGGTGGCCGAACTTGCCGGCGCCGGCGCCGAGGCCAGAGGCAGCGGGGCTGACGTTACCGTCGAGGAAGAAGCAGCCAAGTTCTATGACGAAACTGTCTCCGAAATGGGCCCGCCGGACATCCTGGTTAACAACGTGGGCGGCCGCCGCGGTTCGGTGCGCTTCGAAGAGACCAGCATGGAACAATTCATGGCCGGCCTGGAGGTCAACCTGGTAAGCGCGGTACGTCTCTCCGCCATGGTAATCTCCCACATGAAGGAACAAGGGTGGGGCCGGATTATCAACATCGCATCCATTTACGGCAGGGAGCACGGCGGCTCAATTGACTACATGACCGGGAAAGCAGGACTAATCGCTTTCTCCAAACACCTGGCCCTGCAAATGGCGCCCAGCGGCGTGCTGGTCAATTGTGTGGCCCCGGGTTCCATCGACTTCCCCGGCAGCACCTGGGACCGGTTCCAACGCTCCGAAACTCCCGACACCGTGGCTGAGTTCATCAACCGCAACCTCCCAATGGGACGCTTTGGCTGGCCGGAACCCATCGGAGAAATGGTAGCATTCTTGGCCTCCGACCGGGCCAACCTCATCACCGGGGCCTGTATCAACGTCGATGGCGGCCAGTCCAAGTCCCTCTTCTGAGTGCCCCGGCCCAACCGTAACCTGGAAGGGCGGGCCCATGGGGTCCGCCCTTCCAGGTTACGGAGCGGTGGGTTTTATCGGTGGCTCAACACCCCAATGAACTCCCGCCAAGCGTCGACACACGCCTCGGGGTCGGAGTGCTGAATGTAGCCGGTCCCGCCGGGAATCTCCGCCAACCGGCAGTCGGGCAAAAGGTCGGCCATTCCCTTGGCCCGGTCGGCGGTATTCATCGAACTGTCCTGCCCCACAATCACCAGCGCCGGAGTCTTTATTTCCGGCAAGATGGGGGTCAAGTCTTGGTTGGCCAGGTATCCCAATGTGTCCGCCACCACATGAGGCGTTGTGTTTATCATCTGCTGTGCGTACCACTCGTGATGCGCCGGGTCCGAATGGCCCGGTTCCAACCGCCGGTCGGCCGTACCGCGCACCCAAGCCTCAATGCCCTCGTCCAACACCAGTTGCCGGTTCTCCACGTAACTGGACTCACCCACGAACTTGAAGGGCGACGTGCATGCCGTAACCGTGTCCAACCGGTCGGGATGGTCAAAGGCGAACTGCAAAGAAATGGTCCCGCCGACCGTTTCCCCAATGAGGTGTACCTTGTCGATTTGCAAATGGTCCAGCAGGTTGGCCAGGTCGTTCCCGAACCCGCTCAACGACCAATCGTACCCCGGGGGCGGCACCGATGAACGCCCGAAGCCCCGCGCGTCCAGCCGTATCACTCGGTACTGCCTGGCCAGCAACGGCACCCAGGCATACCAAAGCCGGGAGTTCTTGGCGTTTCCGTGGTGCAGCACCACTGTTTCTTGGGACCGCCACGGGTCGCCGAAACAGTCGTCCTCGTAGAACATTTCCAGGTCTCCGGGTAAACTTGCCACCGGCATACGCCACCTCCAATCTACCTCGGCTATGTTTCGCCTGAATAACCGGACCCCGTCCCAAAAAGGGGGCCCCGCTTGGCCGGGTGTTAGTCAACCAGGGGAATCGCTATCGAAACCCGGGGCTGGTTTCCGTGTACCGCCGTGGTGTGGCCCCTTCCCGTTAGATCGTCCGCCAGCAGGACATCGCCCGGGTTGAAAATTCGCTTGGCGCCGTTTCCCAACCCAATCTCGGCCTGACCCTCCAGGGTTATGACATATTGCCGCCGTGGTGCGCTATGGAAGTCCATGAAGTCCCCCACCGGAGCCCGCCGGAACTGGATGCCGGTTGCTCCCTGCATCGCCGTCCGTTCCGCGTCGGCAACCGCTTCGTAAGAAAGGTCCAATTCTTCAAAATGGGATTCCCCGTCGTCACCGGTATAAACCCTGACTACCTGCATCTTGTTTGCTCCTCGCGTTCACTTAAAATTCCTCACCCCAGCCAAGCAGCGCAATGATAGCAATGCCCAATTTCAACGTCAATTCGGTGCCGTTATCCCTTTTCCAACCCCCTTCCCACGGGGCAAAGGTCCCGCAAACAACAACCTCCGCACTTCGGAGTCTTGCCGCAGGCCCTTTTGGCGTGTTCGTCCAACAAAGCGTGGTATTCGTTGAATAGACCAGTATCGTGAACCAACCCACGATGGAATAAGCCTTGGTACCAATTGTAGTCACGCTTTTCGCCGCTTTCCGGTGGTCTCAAGCGATCAATAACTCGGCGCGTATAAGAGTCTATGACAAAGGACGGCTTTCCAGCGGCGTACACCAAAATGTCATCCGCCGTTTCCGGGCCAATCCCGTGCAGGGACAGCAACTCCGTCCGCAACGGCTGCAAATTCCTGGCTAGGAAAGTTTCCAGGTCTCCGCCGTAATTGTCCACAACGTGGGCTGCAAAAGCTTTCAACTTCCGCGCCTTGGCGTTGAAATACCCGCTGGGCCGGATAATCTCCGCCAGAAGGTGTTCCGGGCGTTGGTATATTGCTTCCAGCGACCAGCAGCCCGCGCGTTTAAGGGCTTGCAACGCCAATTCAACGTTGGTCCAAGCCGTTGATTGCGTCAGTATCGCGCCGATAACCACGTCCAACGGCCCGTGGCCGGGCCACCATCCCTGGGGGCCATAACCGGCAAGCAACCGTTGGTAGACCTCCAACAAAGGGGCCTCGCCGCCGTCGGCAAACACCGTACTCCCGCCAACCAGCAGCTCAGGGAGGTCCCGGGTCATAGGACTACCGGAATCCGTTCGGCCAACGTGATTTCCTTTTCCGAAACCCGGCAACGGTACGCAAACGCTTCCACTCCCTCGGCCACGGCTTTGCGAAGAGTTTGGCCCAACAGCGGGTCCGCGCTGTCGTAAGGCTTGAACCGTTCCGGGTCGTGCCGCTGTACCACAAAAACTACTGCCGCCCGGTAACCCTGCCTCTTCGCTTCAATCAAGCTGTTTAAGTGCTTGACTCCCCGCAGCGTCGGAGCATCCGGAAACAACGCTGTCCCTTCTTCCACCAAGGTCACCGATTTTGTCTCAACCATGCAAGGAGGTGCATCACCCTCCAGGAGCATGTCCAACCGGCTTTCTCCAAAGGTAACCTCTCGCCTTACCGAGGTGTATTCGGCAAATTCCTGAGTCCGCTTGTCTTCCACCGCCTCGGCCATAAGGGGGTTGGGCAATCGGGCATCGGCGGAACACAACGTAAACCCCAGGTCGACCAACGCCAGGTCATACGGACACTTCCGGTGTTCCCCGGCGACCGGTTTCAGAAGCATTCGGAACCCCGGCACCAACAGCTCTCGCAGACGGCCCGAATTGGGCAGGTGGACCATCACCTCCCCCTTTTCCACATCGACCAAAGCGGCAAAACGGTTCAACCGGGTTACGAACCTCCCCTCAACCAACTCCCCGTCTATTTTCATCTCTCAACTTCTTCCGTCGCTCCTCGGCGGGCTGCTGGCGTTCCGCGCTGGGCATTAGCCTTTGTTGGCCCCCGGCCTCCCGGCACCGCTATAATAACCCAACCCCAACCTTGGGGCTCCTGGTCCATTATTGTGAAGAGCAGCTTGCCAATGCCCACTTTCCTGGAACGCTTGGAAAACGCCTGCACGGCGACCCAAAGCCTGGTTTGCGTTGGTCTCGACCCGGACCCCGCCCGCTTGCCGGTTGATGACCTGGAAGAATTCACCAGGGCCATCGTGTCTGCCACCGCCAGCCTCGCCTCCGCTTACAAACCCAACCTGGCATTTTACGAAGCTCTCGGCCCGGCAGGGATGAAAGCCCTCGAAGTTACGGTATCCCACATCCGGGAGTCTGCACCCCACGCCATTGTCATCGGCGACGCCAAACGGGGCGACGGGGTAGAACCCTCCTCTCGGGCCTACGCCAAGGCCATGTTCCAGGTCTGGGACTTCGACGCCGTGACTGTCAACGCCTGGGGAGGCGGCGAAAACGTGACGCCCTTCCTGGAAGATCCCCAGAAGGGCGCATTCATTTGGTGCCGCGGCTCCAATCCCGGCTCCAGCGAGTTGCAGGACTTGATTGTCGAGACCTCCGCGGGCAGAGTCCCGGTTTACCAACACCTGGCGGCCCAATCCCGCTCCTGGAACACCAACGGCAACCTCGGGTTGGTTGTTGGCGCGACCGTTCCTCAACAGCTTGCTCAGGTCCGGAAAATTTGCCCGGATATGCCTCTGTTGGTCCCGGGCGTTGGCGCCCAAGGGGGTGAATTGGAGGCATCGGTCAGGGCAGGCATTGACGCCAAAGGCCGCCTTGCCCTGATTAACTCCTCCCGTGGCATTATTTACGCATCCAGCGGCCCCGACTACGCCCAAGCCGCCCAACGCGCCGCCACCAGCCTGCGGGACAGCATCAACCAAGTCCTGGAGTCCGAGGGACTGAGTTGGCATTAGAAGTCAATATTGGCGATGTCTTGCGGTTGAAGAAGGCCCATCCCTGCGGCAATAGCCTTTGGGAAGTGACCCGGCTTGGCGCGGACATTGGCATGGTCTGCCAGCAATGCGGACGCTACGTGATGCTGGCCCGCCCTTATTTGGAACGCCGGGTCAGGGAAGTCCTGCCCCGTGAGCGTCCTGAACCTCCACCAACCGCGGGTTCGGGTTTCGGCAGTCCTGCTCCTTGAGCCTCGAACAAATTAGGGGGATTCTGAGCTACCACCGGGGGGTGGTCTTTCTTTGCCTCACCATTTTCATCACCAGCGTGGGTATGGGTTTCATCGCCCCGGTCCTGCCGCTCTTCGCCGACCAGGAATACCATGTCACCCGAACCGAAGTGGGGTTGGCCGTGGGTCTTTTTGGCATGGCCCGGTTAATCTCCGGCGTCCCCGCCGGTTACCTGACCCAGCGGTTCGGCCGGAGGTTCGTTCTGATATCGGGCACCGCATTGAATCTGCTGGGGGCAGCAATGGTCGCTGTGTCGTTCAGTTTCCCCTGGCTAATCGGTTGGCGTTTCGTCTCGGGATTGGGCGCCAGTATGTACACCACCGGCGTTTCCGTATACCTCCGGGACGTTGCCACTCCCGAAACTCGGGCCCGTTTCCTGAGTCTCCATGAAATGAGCATCCTGGTGGGACAAACGGTGGGACCTGTCGCCGGCGGCTACATCGGAGAGCATTTCGGCTTCCGTACGCCTCTGGTTATGCAAGCCGTCCTCATCCTAGTTTCCCTGGTTGCTCTGGCTGCTTGGGTCCCTGAAACCGGTCAACAGCAACCGTCTCAACTCCAAAGCCCCCGGACTCCTGCCCGAAGGCGTCCAGCCCCCGCCGCTCCCCCCGGTTCCCTGCGGCGGCTCCTCATTAGCCCCGCCTTCATATTCGTCGGCCTGTTTAGCCTGATGATCGTCGCCAACCGGCAGGGCGGACGCTTCAGCGTTATGCCGCTTTTTGGTGAATCCAAGGGGTTCCGCGCCGACCAGTTGGGGGCGTTCATCAGCATTACCCACTTCCCCCAGTTCTTCACCACCATGGCATCCGGGTTTCTGTCCGACAGTTTCGGACGCAAATCCCCAATCATCCCGGCTACGGTGCTGATCGTTGCGGGAATCATAATCTTTATCCACGGCGGCACCTTCGCCGCGTTGATGCTCTCAGGCATTCTGTTGGGGCTGGGAGAAGGTCTGGCCGGGCCCCCCAGCGTAGCCTTTTTCGCCGATATATCCCCGCCCGGCCTGGAAGGCGTGACCATGGGGCTATTCCGGACCATCGGCGGCTTTGGTTCGGTGGTGGGCGCGTTTTTGTTGGGAGGTGTTGCGGACCTGTTCGGGTTCGGGTGGTCCCTGCGCGTCGACGCAATCCTGTTGGGGATTTCGGCAGTGGGGGTTATGCTGCTGGTGAGGGAAACCGCCGGGCGGCGGTCCGCCCCGTCCCACAGCCCTGGCTAGCCTTTAATCGGCGGGAACCGGAATCGAGGAACTTTTCAGGTCCAAAGTCAGGTTCCAGTCCGACAGTTCCGGGTGGAACCCGGTCAGTTGCTCCTGAAGCGCGTCCATAAAGTTCCGCACCGCTTTCCCCAGGAACTTTCCGCGCAGGGTGCACATGCCGATTTCCCAGGGCGGAAACAGGTGGTCCAATTTCACCACTCCCAGCTTGTCGTGGTCGTCCGGATGCAGCGTGAAGTCGCTTCCAATGGCAACCCCCAGCCCAATCTCGACGTAACGCTTGATTAGTTCGGTATTGTCCATCTCCAGGACAATGTCGTAGTTGACACCCTGCTCTTTCAACGCCTGCTCCACCGTCCGGCGGGTCAAGCTCTCCGGTCCGGCCAAAATCAACGGGTAAGCCCCGGCGTCCTGCAAGCGGATGGGCTGCTTTTTGAGCAGTTCGTGGTTGGGTGGTGTCATCAACACCGCGTTGTATTTGAAAAGCGCGACGAACTCCAACGACTGGTCATCCGGCGGCGGAGCAGAGCACAAGGCCAGGTCCAATTCGCCGGACTTCACCAGTTGTATCAAGTTTGTGTAGGGCCGGGCGATCAGACGCAGCCGGACATCGGGATATTCGGCCCGGAACCCTTGGATGGGTTGGGGCAAGTGGTGCATTACCAGATCCGGATAAGCGCCGACCACGAAGGACCCTCGCCTTTCTGAGTAGTCCATCTGGTTTTTCAAGATGTCTATCGAATCCACAATGGGGGTAATCAATTCCAGGAAGGTGGCGCCCTCCGATGTCAGTTGAATCGGCCGTTTGATGCGGTCGAACAGGGTTAGGTTAAACTCCCCCTCCAGCTTCCTCAGATGCGTGGTGACTGTCGGTTGGCCCAGCTCCAACCGCCGCGCGGCTTTCGAAACACTACGCAGGCGGGCCACATGGTAGAAGCTGATTATCTCCCGAAGTTCCATGAATCCGTCCTTATTCCCTCTTTTTGGGTTCCGTTCTCTCAATTATTCCGATATAATATATCATATAATATCACTTGACAAAATATCGTTCCAAAATGACAATGGCTTGAATCTACCTGCTTAGGTCGGCGGAACGCAACAGCGCCAACCATTGTCTTGACGGCTCCAGCGCTTGTTGATGGACGAGGGAACATGGCTTTCGTAATAACTGAACCCTGTGCCGATGTCAAAGATGCCTCGTGCGTCACCGTATGTCCTGTGGACTGTATCCACACGACGGACGAAGACAACATGTACTACATTAATCCCGACGACTGTATCGACTGCGCCTACTGTGAGTCGGTCTGCCCGGTGAACGCCATCTTTGACGAATTTACCGTCCCGCCACAGTGGCGTTCCTACATCCGGAAGAACGAAGAGTATTACAAGAAGTAACCCTCGGGGCCTTGGTGTGCGGCGTCGGCCGAACCGGTGTTGCGGTGCCGAGAATCCGGGGTTTCCTCCCCAGATGAGGCCTCCGTTTCTCTCAGTCCTCGTCGTAGTCGCATCAGTTCCCGGGTGAACGCCCAACTTCCCCCGGTTGAAATGGAGAACCTTTGAGTCTTCTCACCGACACCCTGTCCCGCCTCAACATATGGGACACTTTCCTGGAACTGGGGATCGACCGGCAACGCCGGGAGACCATGATCGCACTGGCAGCGACCCAAATGCTGGTGCAACTTTCCAGTATGCCCATTGCCATGACTATCCCGTCGGTGGCCCGCCATTTCGATGTGGACGTCGCTCAGGCCGCCTGGATGGTCATTGTCCGGCTCCTGATGCTCGGCAGCACCGTTTTCCTCGCTGCCCGCTTGGGGGAGAAATTCGGCCATGTCCGCGTCTTCTACGCCGGCGCCATCGTAATGTGTGTCGGCAGCGTCCTCTCCGCCGCCTCAATGAATATCATCCAACTGGTCTTTTGGAGCGGCATGGTCGGTCTCGGCGGCGCTTTGATTACCGCCAATTCCAACGCCATCCTCGCCATCGTCTTTAGCCCCGAGGAACGCGGGCGAGCCTTCTCGGTACCGGTGGTCGCCGCGCGGTTCGGCTCCTTGATCGGCTTGGCCATTTTCGGTTCCGTCCTACAACTTTTCCCTGGATTCGGCTGGCGTCTGGTATTCCTGACGTCCCTGCCCATCGGTCTGCTGGCTCTTAAGGCCGCCTATCCCCTGTTGAAATACCATGCCGAGCAATTTGTCGGCCAGACCCGTGCGATTTCCATCAACTACCTGGGTGCGGGCCTGATGGTTCTAACCCTCAGTATCTTCGTTCTGGGCGGGCTGCACATGCATGGGGGCGCAGACACTTTTACCTCGGTTGACGGCCTCAAGTACCACATCCCCATGAACTTGCTCTTTGTGTCCCTGCTTGGCCTCTTCATTTTGGTCCAGAGCCGTAGTGCTGAACCTTTCGTCGACTTCCGGTACTTCAAGAGGAAGTACTTTTCCATGGCCCTCTACAGCAACACCACCTTCCACTTTTCGATGTTGGCTGTGACCACCCTGATCCCGATTATGGTTGAAAACGGCTTGGGCAAGCCTCCCATCTTCGTTACCTTGGTCCTGCTCCCCAACCAGATCATGGGACTGTTCCTGCCCACCCTGGCCGGCTGGGTCTATGACCGTTACAACCCCCGTTGGTTGCGTCCGGGCGCTCTCGGCGCCATCGCGCTAGGATTCTTGCTATTGGGAATCTTCTCCGCCGATGTTGCCGTCTGGGGCATTCCGCTCCTCATGCTGCCTGCCTACATCGGGTCCAACCTGTTCAACACGGCGAACAACGCCCTGGTTATGAACACCCTGCTGGAAAACCGCAGCTTTGCCTCCGGAATGTTGGAGACGACCCGCCAAATGGGCCACACCCTGGGAGCCACGGTGGGAGCTACCGTACTGGGCTTGGCCTTGCCCATTACCATCGCTCTTATGCCCATTGGCGACTCTCAAGCGTTGTACCGTGAAGGGTTCCGCCTAGCTGCCCTGGCCGTGGTTGGGACTATGCTGTCCGGCAGCTTGGTCGCGATATTCCAAAAACTGCCGGAAGGCATTGGTCCCCGCCGCACCTCCCAACCCGCGGCTCAACCCGCCGGCGGCGATGACTAACCCCATTAACCGAGTGATTCTTGTCTTCCCAAGGCCGCCCTTTCGCGGCCTTTTTGTTGCCCGTTGCCTCTGCCAATCCCCCAAGCTAAACTACCTGCGTCGATAAATTACCGCGCCTGAACAACCAACCATCACCGCTTGGAGTTCCCAACCATGGCCCTGTTTCTCCGCGACGAAGAAGTAAACCAGTGCGTGACCATGCCCGAAATGCTCACGGCCATCGAGGCCATGCAGCGGCATTATGGGCAGGGCGAGGTCTACAACCTTCCCCGACGTAAAATCATCGCGCCCGGCGGTCTCCTGTCCGTCATGGGAGGCGGCCTTTTCTATGATGGTGTCCTGGGGGTCAAGACCTACACCGTGGTCCGGGGGCAATACTCCTTCCAGGTCAGCCTTTACGACGCCGATACCGGCAAACTCCTCCTTTACACCCAGGCAAACCGCCTCGGCCAGCTTCGCACCGGCGCGACCACCGGCGTTGCCGCCAAATACCTGGCCAACACCGGCGCCGAAACCATCGGAATTATCGGAACCGGCTACCAAGCCCCCACCCAGCTTGAAGCTGTTTCCCTGGTCAGAAACCTTCGCCAGGTCAAAGCGTACAGCCGAACCGCGGAACGCCGGGACGCTTTTGCCAAGACTATGACCGATTCCCTGGGCGTTGCGGTGTCCTCAGTAGCCACCAACGAAGCGGCGGCAAAAGATTGCGATGTGGTAATCTGCATCGCCGCCGCCATGGGACCGGTCCTGGAAGGGGAGTGGTTATCTTCCGGGGCTTTGGCTATCGGCGCCGGGCCAACCACTTGGCGCGCCCGGGAGGTTGACGACGCCACCATGACCCGCGCCGCCCGCATCATCGTCGATTCCGCCGACCAGGCCCCGGTCGAAGCCGGCGACCTGGCCAGCGCCGTCGACCGTGGCATCCTCCAATGGAGCCAGCTTAACGAGCTTCGCCACGTTGTGGCGGGCGTCGTTGACGGGCGCCAAGACTCCTCCGAGATTATCTACGCCAAGTTAATGGGCACCGGTGTAGCCGACGTCGCTGCCGCCAAGCTGGCCTACGACAATGCGAAAGCTAAGGGCCTGGGCGTGGAGATGGACTGGTAATCGATTCGGCGCAAGTTTTCAGAATTGATGAGTCATCCTGACATTAAAACGTCATTCCGGCCTCGGGCCGGAATCCAGGAATCCCGGTCATTTCGAACGCTGGTTTCTCCCTGACAATTCTGGGTTCCGGCTCAAAGCCTGCCCCGTACCCGATACGGGGGCCGGAATGACGGATCTTGGGTTGGGCTAACTTCTTCATTCTGAACAGTTACGATTCAGCGTCTAGCTCTGTTGATGGGGCGGCCCGGCGGATGACCACGGTGTCGCAGATGATGTCGTGCAACGCCCGCTTGTCTACCCGAAAGGCGACCATTGCCACTCCCACTCCGAAGATGAGGAACGAAAGTTGGCTGGCAAAATACCGCGCCAACGCCCTGCCTATCCCAACTCTTGACCCGTCGCAACGCACGACCTGGAGCTTGCAGACTAACATTCCCACCGTAGCCCTCCAAATTCCCACCGTGGCGGTAAAATAGATAATGTCCCGTGCTCCGATGAAAAATTCGGCGTACAGGTTGCGCTCCAAGTCCAAGTCTTCCGGGGGAAACAAAATCGATTCGTAATACGTAAACATCGATCCCTCTGCGATAAGGGGCCAAATCAAGGCCAACGCCCCAAACAACAATCCTATGTCGATTAGGTACGCCAACGCCCGCCACCAAAATCCCCCGGGCTCTCCCAGCGAGAACGCCGCGATATGGCTTAACCCCGCTCCAGTCCGGTAGGACGGCTCATTCAGGTTGACCCCGCAACCCCGGCAAAACGGGACCCCCGGGACATTAATCTCCCGGCACCTTGGGCACTGGGCAACCGGCGTTGTCGGGGTTATTGGGGTTATTTCCGGGGAGGCTTCGGCGGCAATTGGGCCGCCGGTGGCCTCTTCAACCTCGTTGGTCAGGCCTTGCCCGCAGGAGAAGCAGAAGTTGTGGTCGGGTTCGTTCAGCGACCCGCAGTTTGGACAAGCTCCTTGGGCCGGCGACCCGCAGGAAGGGCAATTCGGGGAACCGCGGACCAGCTCGGTTCCACACCGGTGGCATTTCATTCGGTCAGCTTCCCTCACCCAGAAGGCGGGCCCTCGCCCCTCCCTTCTTTCCTTGAACCTGGCGCCACGCGCCCGGTCATGGCCGCCGCCCCGTAGCGTTAGTTCCTAGCCAGATATTCTTCAGTCCGCAGGATGTTGTACTGTCCTTGGGACATCAACAGGCTTTCCACCGCGGCCCGCGCGGTATCCAGCGACGTGAAACACGGTATCCGGCGCTCCACCGCCGCCCGCCGGATTTCAAATCCGTCGCGCATTACCGGCGTCGATTGCGAGACGGTGTTTATCACCGCTCCCACGCTGGCGTTCTCAATGACATCAACTACGTTGGGATGGCCTTCGCTCAACTTCTTGGTAATCATGGTCACCGGCATTCCCAGAGCGTCAATCATCGCCGCCGTCCCTTCGGTGGCGTATAAACGGCATCCCGCCCGCAGCAGTTGGCGGACCAGAGGCAGCGACTCCGCTTTGTGTTGGTCGGCGATACTGAGCAAAATTCCCATACCGTTTTCCAGGTTCAGGTTGGCCGCCAGCAAGGCCTTCGATAGCGCGCTGGGGAAATCGTTGTCTACTCCCATGACTTCTCCAGTGGACTTCATTTCCGGCCCCAGGTACCAGTCGACTCCCACCAGTTTACCCATGGAGAACACCGGCGCCTTGATTCCTACCAGCTTTTGGCGGGGCCACAAGCCCCCTTCATATCCCATCTCTTTCAGGGTCCGGCCCAGCATTACCCCGGTGGCCAGCTTGGCTACCGGGACGCCGGTTACCTTGGAAATGAAGGGTATGGTCCGGCTTCCCCGCGGGTTGACTTCGATTATGTACACCGACGTCGGCTCGGCATCGTCCCAAGGTTGAGACGGACTCCGGTACGCGCTGCCCCCTTGAATGACGAATTGGATGTTCATCAATCCCCTAACCCCCATCGCCAGCCCGATGCGTGTGGCGTAGTCCACCAGGGTATCAACCTCGGTTTCCGACAAGTTCAATCCCGGGTAGATGGCCATCGAGTCTCCGCTGTGCACCCCGGCCCGCTCGATATGCTCCATGATGCCGGGGATCAACACCTGCTCGCCGTCGCAGATGGCGTCGACCTCGCATTCCTTCCCTTCCATGTAGTGGTCGACCAACACCCGTTTGTCCGGCGAGACCTCGGTGGCCGCCGTCAAATACCGGATCAACTCCGTGGCGTTGTAGACAATTTCCATGGCCCGGCCTCCCAGGACGTAGCTGGGGCGAACCACCACCGGATACTCAATGTTCTGAGCCACCTGTAACGCTTCGGAGACCGACCCCACCGCAGCCCCCGGCGGCTGCGGGATACCCAAACGGGACAGGAACTCTTCGAATTTGTGCCGGTCCGAGGCAATGTCGATCACTTCGGCGCTGGAACCCAATATTGGCAACCCGGCCCGGTCCAACAACTGGGACAGGTTGAGGCCTGTCTGCCCTCCAAACTGGACCAGCGAACTCGGCGGTTCGTCTCCTTCGGTGGTCTCGTTGTCGATGATATCCCTGACCGCTTCTTCGTCCAACGGCTCGAAATAGAGCCGGTCGCTGGTGTCATAGTCGGTCGACACCGTCTCCGGGTTGGAGTTAATCATGATGCTGCTGATGCCCGCTTCGGACAACGCCCAAGCGGCATGTACGCTGCAATAATCAAACTCGATACCCTGCCCAATCCGTATCGGGCCGCTGCCGATTACGATGGCCTTCTTCCCCGGGAGGGGGGCCGCCTCGTTTTCCTGGTCGTATGTGCTGTAGTAATAAGGCGTTACCGCTTCAAACTCTGCGGCGCAGGTGTCAACCATCTTGTACACCGGTTTGAGGTCCCAGGCATGGCGCAGGTTCCGCACCTGTTCCGGCAGCATGTCCGCCAAGGTCCCAATCTGCTCGTCCGAGAACCCCAACCGCTTGGCTCGCCACAGCAGGTCGGGAGTCAGGTCCTGCAACAGCAGCTCTTTCTCCATCTTCACGATGCGGTCCAATGCGTTGATGAACCACGGGTCGATCAAACTTCTGTCCCGCAGGATTTCCTTGGAAACGTTCCTCCGCAATGCTGCCGCCAACGCCCAAAGCCGCTGGTCGCTGGGATGCAACGGCAAACGGTCCAATTCAATCTCGCCGGTTTCCTCGTTCCGCCATTTGGGGTCTTC
Source organism: Dehalococcoidia bacterium (assembly GCA_965205495.1). Classification (GTDB taxonomy): domain Bacteria; phylum Chloroflexota; class Dehalococcoidia; order Lucifugimonadales; family UBA3495; genus CATOSK01. The sequence goes on along the minus strand of CBDBHA010000002.1, from coordinate 1,010,971 downwards.
CCACATCAGGTTGTGGCTGCCGAGTTCCAGGGACCGCGTGGCTTTCTGTAAGGCCGCCTCAAAGGACCGCTCGACGGCCATCACTTCCCCGGTGGCCTTCATCTGGGTGGTGATGGTCCGGTCTCCGCCCGGGAACTTGTCAAAAGGCCAGCGGGGGATCTTGACGACGCAATAGTCCAACGCCGGCTCAAAGGCCGCCCCGGTCTTCCCGGTAACCGCGTTTGCGATTTCGTCCAACCGCTTGCCCACGGCAATTTTCGCCGAGACCCGGGCAATGGGGTATCCGGTGGCCTTGCTGGCCAAAGCCGAACTTCGGCTGACGCGCGGGTTCACCTCGATGACGTAGTAGTCGGAGTCCGGCTCCCAGTCCGTAGCGATTTTCGCTTCCACCAATGGATGAGGCCGCAACGCCAACTGGACGTTGCACCCGCCTTCGATCCCAAGCTGCCGGATTATTTTCAGGCTGGCGCTTCGCAGCATCTGGTGCTCTTTGTCCGTCAGGGTTTGGCTGGGGGCCACCACGATGCTGTCTCCGGTGTGGGCTCCCATCGGGTCCATGTTTTCCATGTTGCAGACGGTGATGCAGTTGTCGTCGGCGTCCCTGATTACCTCGTACTCGATCTCCTTCCAACCCACCAGCGACCGCTCTAACAATACCTGAGAAATGGGGCTCATCGACAATCCCTGTTGGACGATGGCTTCGAGTTCACCCCAAGTGTTGGCGATCCCGCCGCCGGTGCCTCCCAGGGTGTAGGCCGGGCGCACCACCAGTGGCAGTCCCAGTCCCGCCGCGAAAACCCGCGCTTCCTCCAGCGTAGATACGGTGGTGTTGGGCGGCTCGGGTTCCCCGATTTCATGAAGGAACTGCCGGAAGAAGTCCCGGTCTTCGGCCTTACGAATGGTCTCCAGCGGCGTCCCCAACAAGCGCACGCCGTATTTATCCAGCACGCCCGCGTCGGCCAGCGCCACCGACAAGTTCAGCCCGGTCTGTCCTCCCAACGTTGGCAATATTCCGTCGGGCCGTTCCCGGGCAATTATCCGGTCCAATACCTCGACGGTCAGCGGCTCGATGTAAACGCTGTCCGCCACCTCCCGGTCGGTCATGATTGTGGCCGGGTTGGAATTGACCAGCACCGTGTACACGCCTTCTTCGCGCAGCGCTTTGCACGCTTGCGTTCCGGCGTAATCGAACTCCGCGGCCTGGCCGATGATAATCGGGCCGGAACCAATAACCAGGACTTTCTCCGGTTTGGGCGGCCCCTTCTTCTCCGTGTCTATGGCTCCTCCTACGCCACCCCTGTGCCCTGCCCGGGCGTTTTGTTACACCCTGGGCAAAGCTCCAGGCAGCTCAATCAACTTCTTTTCGTACAGCAGGTTCAGCAGTTGGGAGATGAAGCTCCCGTAAAGCTGGCCGTCGCTGTCGTATTTCCATATTCCGGGATAGTCCTGATCGCACCGCGGCGGCACTTTCAAGTTCACCGACTGGTTGTCCACCTTGACCAGTTCGATGCAACCCACCGGGTCGCTGATGGTTTCCTTGGTTCCCAGGTCCACCAAATGGACCCAAAATGCCCAGCTGCTCCGCAATTGGGCCCGGCTCACCGTGCCCAGCCGGTAACCGTACTGGTGGCAACTGAAAGTTGGCACGACTTTGTCCAACAACCCCAATGCGTCCGACATTCCCGCCGGAATCTCCATCTCCACCCCTTCCTCCAGTAAGACCATGCTAAAAGAAGACATCCAAAACCTCCGAATAATGCGAAAAAAGTGACCAATAAAAACTAGAGAATCTGGGTTTCGTTCTTCAACGGTTATTAAATTTTCCTTTCAATTTGTTCCCCTAAGCATTCACCTCCTCAGTTGGTCTCGGACTCGGCAACCATCGCCAAGAATTGATCAAAAATATACTCGTTGTCCTTGGGTCCCGGCGAGGCTTCCGAGTGGTATTGAATGGTAAAAAGAGGCATTTCCCGGTGGGTTAGGCCCTCCACCGTGTTGTCGTTCAGGTTCAAAAGCGAGACTTCCAACCCCGGCGGCAGCGTCTCCCCGTCCACCGCGTAACCGTGGTTTTGGGCGGTTATGTAAACCCTCCCCGTCGTCAGGTCCTTCACCGGGTGGTTCGCTCCCCGGTGACCAAATTTCAGCTTGTAGGTCCGCGCTCCCAGCGCCCGGGCAATAAGCTGGTGCCCCAGGCAAATCCCCATCATCGGCACCCTTCCCACCAGCCGCTTCACGTTGTCGGTTACGTAGTCCAAGAGTTGCGGGTCTCCCGGCCCCGGCGACATCAAAATCCCCGAGGGTTTCAAGGCAAGGATATCCTCGGCGCTGGTGCTGGCCGGCACCGCGATTACTTCGCACCCCCGCCGCCGCAGCAACCGGAGAATGTTGTACTTGAGCCCGCTGTCCGTGACCAGAATCCGGCGTTTGGGGGACTCGTCCTGGTCAGCGTCGTCCTCCCAGGTGTACTGCTCTTCCGTGGTCACGGTCTGCACCAGGTCAAGGTCATCGTAACGCGGCGCTTGCCCCAAAAGCCGGGCCGCTTCTTCCGGAGATTCCTGGGTAATCAACCCCATCATCACCCCCTGCGTCCTCAACCGCCGGGTAATTGCCCTGGTGTCCACACCGGCTATTCCCGCGATGCCTTGGGAGCGCAGGTACTCGTCCAGCGTTAGCTCGCTGTTGCCGTGGCTGGGTTGGTCGCAGTGTTCCCGGACGATGAGCCCCCGGACCTGGATCCGCTTTGACTCGATGTCCTCCCGGTTGATGCCGTAGTTGCCGACCAACGGATACGTCAACATTACCAGTTGCCCGGCGTAGGAGGGATCGGTCAAAACTTCTTGGTAACCGGTCATGCTGGTGTTGAAAACCACTTCTCCGAAGCTGGAAGCGTCCTCACCGAAGGCTTCCCCCCGGTGGACCGAACCGTCTTCCAGCACTAAATACGCGCGACCGGCCAACCTACTTCTCCTCCTTGGACCCCTGCTCTTGGTACGCAATTTTGCCCGCCACCAGCGTTGCCGCAACCCGGCCTCTTAGAGTCGTACCGGCCAACGGCGTGTTCCGGCCCTTGGATGCAAACTCCCGCGGGTCCACCATCCATTCCCGGTCCGGGTCAAAAATGACGATGTCCGCCGGAGTGCCTTCCTTCAGGGTAGCCAACTCGTCAAATCGTCCCCCAATCACCCGCGAAGGACCTACCGTCAACCGTTCAATCAAGGCCGACAATCCAATATGGCCCGTTCTTACCAGTCCCATCAACGACCCCAAAGCGGTCTCCAAAACGCTAATGCCAAAGGCCGCATCCTGGTAGGTCACCAGCTTGCAAGCGAGGTCATGGGGGGCATGGTCGGTAGCCACGCAATCGATAATTCCTTCGGCCAACCCCTCTACCAGAGCTTCGACGTCCCGCTTTTCCCGCAACGGCGGATAAACCTTGGTGGACGTGTCATAGCTGGCAGGGCCGGATATGTCCTCGGGCCCGGCTCCCGGTCCCATGGCCCAATCGTCGGTAATGGTCAGGTGGTGCGGACATACTTCCGCGGTAACCGGTATCCCCCGCGCCTTCGCTTGCCGGACCAGCGCCACCGAGCCGGCGGTGCTAAGGTGCGCGACATGCAACCGTCCCCCGGTCAACTCCGCCAAGGCAATATCCCGGGCGATCATCGTTTCTTCCGCGGCGGCGGGAATCCCCGGCAGGCCAAGCCTGGTCGCCACCCAACCCTCGGCCATAACGCCGCCCCGGGACAAAGAGTGTTCCTGGCAATGGTTGCTGATCGGCAATCCCAGGTCTTGGCTGTAAGCCAGCGCCAACCGCATCAAGTTGTCGTCATAAACGGGGTCGCCGTCGTCGCTGAACGCCACTACTCCCGCCGAGGCCAGCTCTTCCATGTCCGCCAATTCCTTGCCCCGGCGCCCCTTGGTGACGCACCCGATGGCGTAAACCCGGACTTCCCCTTCTTCCTCCGCCTTCCCGCGAATGAAATTCACCATCGCGGCGTTGTCGATGGCCGGTTCCGTGTTGGGCATGGCGCATAAAGTGGTAAACCCGCCCCGCGCTGCCGCTCGCGTTCCGGTGGCGATGGTCTCCTTGTACTCGAAGCCCGGTTCCCGCAGGTGGCAATGAAAGTCGATAAACCCGGGGCACGCGACCATCCCGTTGGCCGGAAGCACCAAGCAGTCCGCCGGAATGTCGCCGTCCGCTATGGAACGGCCCACCCCGGCTATTTTGCCGCCCTTGACCAACAGGTCTCCCACGGCGTCATACCCGGTAGCCGCGTCGATGATTCGAGCGCCTTTCAGTAAAATCGGCCCGTTTTCCACCGTGTCTGCCATCGTTAGTTCTGCCCGTCGGCCAGGGCAGCGTTGGAGACCTGGTAAAGCAGCGCCATTCGCACCGCTACCCCATTGGTGACCTGCTCTTCAATAACCGAGTTGTCTCCGTGCGCGACGCCGGTGCTAATCTCGATTCCCTCGTTCATCGGTCCTGGGTGCATGACCAACGGGTCGGGTTTCGCCCGGGCCAGCCTGGCTTCCGTAACCTGCCATCGCCGGATGTACTCCCGCAGGCTGGGGAAAAACCCGCTGTCCTGGCGTTCCGATTGCAAGCGCAAGGCCATAACCACGTCCGCCCCTTCAATGGCCCGGTCCAAATTGGTGTCCACCTTGACCGCCGACAACGGGTGGTTTTCGGGTAATTGCTTCCTGGGGTCCAATAACTCCAGCGGCAGCAATGTACCCGGTCCGCTCAGCACAACCTCCGCCCTCATTTTGGCAAAGCCCCACAAGGCCGACCGCGCAACCCGGCTGTGCAGAACATCCCCCACTATTACAACTTTCAGCCCAGCCAACCTGCCCAGTTTCTCCTCTACCGTATACAGGTCTAGCAATGCCTGCGTTGGATGGGCGTGAACCCCGTCTCCCGCGTTGATTACGCTTACTTTGTTCAGGTGCCGCGCCAGGAAATTCGGCGCACCGGAATGGGGGTGCCGAATGGCTATGACGTCCACTCCCATTGCTTGCAATGTGAGCCCGGTGTTTAGCAGCGATTCCCCTTTTTCCACGCTGCTCCCTGATTCCGAAACGTTAATCACGTCAGCGCTCAACACTTTGCCCGCTTCTTCAAACGAGACTCGGGTCCGGGTGCTGGCCTCGTAAAATAGGGTCACCACCACCCGCCCCCGCAGGGTCGGCACCTTCTTGATGTCCCGCTGCAAAACGTCCTTCATCGCGCGGGTATTGCCGAGGACGTTGGTGATTTCCTCGGCGGAGAAATCGTCCAGGTCCAAAACGTGCCGACGAGGGATTCCGGCGATTGGTCCTTTCGCCAATTCGGGCGTAGCTTCCGCCTGTGTTGCCTGGGACTGGGCCATCAACCTATTCGCCTCCCCGGGAAATGGTAACTTCATCCCGCGCGTCAATCTCTTGCAACCGGACCATCACCCGTTCCTGTTGCGACGTGGGCACGTTCTTGCCCACAAAATCGGCGCGGATGGGTAGCTGCCGGTGCCCTCGGTCCAGGAGGATCGCCAGTTCGATTTGTTGCGGCCGCCCGTAGTCATTCAAGGCATCGATTGCGGCGCGGATGGTCCGGCCGGTGTAAAGAACGTCGTCTACCAACACCACTTTTTGGTCGCGAATGTCGACCGGGAATTTGGTTGGTTTGATAACCGGGTGGCCCCGTTGTCTCAAATCGTCCCGGTACAACCCAATATCCAGTTCCGCCACCGGAACTTCTTCCCCTTCGAATTGGGCAATATTCCGCGCCAATCTCCGGGCCAGGTAAACCCCCCGGGTGTGAATCCCAACTATCACCAAGTCTCCCGTTCCCCGGTTCCGCTCCAATATCTCATGGGCTACCCGGGTCAAGGCCCTCCGGATTTCGTCCGGCCCCATGACCTGGTGACCTGCTGTCAGTTTTTCTGCCGCTGCCGCGATTGTCCTACTCCCTTTTGCCCCGCCGGCCCGGAGTTGTCCTGGGAAAACCCGTCCGGTTTAAAAAATCCCTTGCCCGTAAGCTGGCAAGGGATGAAGCCCGAAACATACCACCCGGGGTCTCCCACCGGGCTATATGGACTGTAGCGCTTTGCCAGCCTCTCAGGACTGCCTTAAAAGAAGGGCTAGCCGACAGTACTTCTCGGCTAGCCCCACCACACACATATTAAATTTTCTAGGTCTATCTTAACAGAGCCCGCAGCCCCATTAAAGTTTATTCGAAGCCGATTTCCTCCGGTTTGGCTTACGCGGCCACTCTTTTCTTGCGGTTGGCTACATAGTCGACCAGGACGTATTCACCCAGGTTTTCCGAGCTGCTGTAAAACGCCCGGCCCCGGTTGATCCGGGTCAACCGGTCAATGAAGTTCACCAATTGGTAGTTGTTTTCCAGCATGAAGGTGTTGATGACGATACCTTCCTGGGTGCACCGCTTGACTTCCTTCAGGGTTTCCAGCTCCGTCCGGTAGCTGGGTGGATAGCTAAAATGGGACTGCCCGTTTTCCAGGTGGGCCGTCGGTTCCCCGTCGGTAATTAGGAGAATCTGACGGCTGCCGCCCTTGTCCTTATCAAGCAGTTTCCGCGACAGCATCAGGGCGTGTTGCAGGTTGGTCCCCGAGACCCAGGCGTTCCAGTTGACCTTGACCAGGTCTTCCTCTTTGATCTCACGGGCGTAGTCGGAAAACCCGATGACGTGCAGTGAGTCTCGCGGATACTGGGTCCGGATCAACGCGAACAACGCCAAGGTTACTTTCTTTGCCGCTTGGAAGTTGTTGAACAACCCCATCGACCGGCTCTGGTCCAGCAGCACCGCCGTTGCCGAGCGGGTCATGTGTTCCTGCCGGTAAATCTCGAAGTCCGCCGGCGTCATCCGCACCGGGACCTGGGGGCCGGCCCGCAGCACCGCGTTCTTAATGGTCGACTGCATGTCCAACAGGAAGGGGTCGCCAAACTCGTAAGGCTTGGTGTCGCCCATCAGGTCGCCGCCGGCGCCCCGGTGGTCCAGCTCGTGGCTGCCCACCCGGTCCTTTTTCAGGTGGATGAAGACCTCTTTCAGGGCCTTTTGGCCGATCCGGCGGATTCCCCGCGCCGTCAACTCCGGGTCCTTATCGCCTGTAATGTACCCGGCGTCCTTCAGCATTTGCATCAACCGGTCCAGTTGTTCCCACTCCCGGCGGGCCTCTTCCCCCAACAGTTCTGCGATTTTTTCGGGGTCCACGTCGTCCAGGTTGCCCGTCCGCATCGCCTCCTGAAGGGACTGCTCCAACCGGTCCAGGTCCTGCAACTCCCGCATCATTTCCATGGCCTGTTCCATGGTGAGGCTGTCGTCTCCCAGGAACGGGTACTGCCGCCGCAAATCGTCCATGGGCATGAGTTGTTCCATCAAGCTGGCAAACTCGTTCATCGCCGCTTGGGTTTCGGGGTCCAGGGCCGCCTGAAGAGCATTTTCCAACTCCTGCCGCATTTCCGGCGACATGCTCTCCAACATTGACTGGGTTTGGGCCAACTGTTGTTGCAGCCGTTCCATCAACTCCTCGAAACTCTGCGGAGGATTGGGGCCAAACATCTGCCCCCACTTCTGCATGAATCCGTTGAAGTCCGGCTGCCTGCCCTCCATGTTGTCCCGCATCATCTGGTTCAGGTCCCGCATCATCTCCCGCATGGCGGCCATTTCCTCGGGAGACATCCCCTGGACCTGGTCGCGCATCTGCTGAGAAATGTTCTGGGCCATTTGCTGCTTGAGCTGGTCCAACAACTCCTGGAACATCTGCCGAGCCACCGGGTCGATGAAGTCGTACTCCATCAACTCCTGGATTTGCCCGGCCAAGCTCTCGGGGAGTTGGTCCAGCTTGTCCAGGTTGTTCTTGGCCCGTTGCTCCAACAGGTCGTAGAACCGCTGCTGGTCCTCTTGCTCGTCTTCTCCAGCGCCGGAGACCTGTTCCTGGGCATCCTGGAGGCGTTGGTCAATCCCCTGCCGCTCGGTGTCCAGGATTTCCTCCAAGCGTTCTTTCAGGTTATCAACCACCGAGTCCATGTTGTGCCGTTGTAGCTGGTCCCGCCGCTGGTTCTTCAACCGCTCCAACAGGTCCCGCAACCCGTTCATTTGCCGGCCTTCCTGGTTCTGGACTCCGTTGCGGAACATTTCCCGCAACGCCCGCATGACGTCGCCCTGGCGCAGCAACTCTTCCGACAGTTGCTCCATCAGCTCATTGGCATCAATGTCGAAGATTTCCTGCGTGCCGTCCCAGCGCGAATAACGAAAGGTGCCGAAAAGCATAACGGCCTCTACTCGGCCCGCCACTTACGCCGGCGGACTCCAGTGGGGTTTCGAGGAATCATACATGCCGCCGCACCGGGCCGCAAGGCGCGTTGCGGCGTTGGTTAAACGCTAATTCCCTCGTTAAAATAAAGGGAAGCGTCACCCGCCAGGTTGCGACGAAAGCCGTTGAGAGCGGGAAAAACGCCGCCGGAGTGTGCGCTATTAACTCTCCGGCCTTTAACCCGCGCCCAACGCCGCCAGACCTGCGTCGGCGCATTCTTGGTCCTGGGAGTAGTGGCCGCCGCTGACCCCGATCCCGCCGATCATCTGACCGCCGACGGAAATGGGACTGCCGCCGCCAAACAAAATCATGTCTTCCTGGTGCGGCAGGCTGTGCAGCAACGGGGGATCGTCCTTGATAAACTCCCACAGTCCCAGCGTGGGCAGCCCAAAGGAAACCGCCGTCCAGGCTTTCTGCTGGGCGATCCTGACCGCCAATAAAGCCGCCCCGTCCATCCGGCTGAACGCTTTCAGAGTCCCGTCCGGGTCTACCACCGCAATTGCCATCGGCACGCCAATTTCCTGTGCCTTGGCCGCCGCGGCCGCTATTGCCTGGTTCGCAGCCTCCAGGGTAATGCTGGTCTTTTCAAACGATGTTGGCATGACACCCTTTCCCCTTTTATGTAATCAAGCCGGGACAATATACCCTAAGCAGGAGTTTCCAACCACAACTTAACGGCCCTGCCTGTCATTCCGGGCCCCTACCTGTCATTCCGAACCGAAGGGAGGAATCTAAAATCCATGCGGCAAAGAACTGGCCGGGTATAACAGGTCTGCGTCATGACCTACGGCGGCGGGAACCTTTGGTGGCGAGGGTGGTCTTGGGTCTGGAATGGTGGCTTGGGTGAAGGATTTTGAGATTCCTCCCGCTGGTCGGAATGACAGTAAGAGGGTGGGGGTGACAAGTGGGATTGTTCAAGACCCTTGGGTTAGGTAACCTGCGCCCCCAAAATCTTCTTGATATGGCCCAACGCCCATTGGTGGGCATCCGGGTCAAAGGTGGCAACACAGTCCGCTGGGACTTCCACCGGGTAATCCCGGTTTCGGGCGTCCGACGTGGTGTGCATCACGCAAATATCGGTGCAGACCCCGCAGATTATTAGCTTGTCCGGCGCCCGTTCCGCCAACCGTTTTTCCAGGTCGGTGTTGAAGAACCCGCTATAACGGTTCTTGGGCACCACGTTGTTCCGCGTCACATATTGCGACAGTTCCGGGATGACCTCCGGTTCCTCCGTTCCGATGATGCAGTGCACTGGAAACATCTGAAATTCCAAGTCGTCGGGCAGGTGGTGGTCCGACAGGAAAATAATCTCTGAACCGGCGGCCGATTCCCGCTCCAACAAACGCTGTACATTTGGGATGATTTCCCGGGCCGGCTCGCCGCAGTAAAGGTTGTGGCCCGGTTCCAAAAACCCCCGCACCATGTCTATCACCAGGACAATGGAACTCATCGTTGTACCTCCTCGCTCCTGGTCTGCTCGGCCCCGTGAAACGGTCTCCTTGAGCGGTCCCAAAAGGCCACGGCTTACCGTTGTTGGGTCTCCGGGGTGTCTCTCATCGGCTCAAACGGTTGGCCGTCCACCAACACTTCCTTGATAACGGCGCTGCCATCCTGAGCCACCACCACCTTAACCTTCACATCTTGGGCGCGTTCAATGGGACGCCCCGTCCCTTCCGGGACGAAATACGTTCCAATTCCAAAGTCCAGCCACCCTCCGTGGGTCATCTCTCCCCGGATCGCCACCGGCCCGGCGCCTTCCCGAGTTGAGTTGTACCCTTCTGCCACCCAATGGTCCCCTGCTTCCCGCAACTGCACGTAAACCACTGTTCCTTGACCATGCCTTATCGGGTCCTGCCATCCCTCAGGCAAACTCCCATTTCGCCCAGAAACCCCAATTTCGTACCGCAAAATAACGTAGTCTCCCTGGAAAAGCGACCGGGGGTCCACCGGCACCGTCTCCAACACCACCTCGGTCCCGGTCCGCAAGTCGACCTCTTTCGCCCCGATCATCGCCAGCAGGACCGCCATTTGGACTCCAACGATGCACCAGAAGGAAACGTTGAATCTCAGGCTCATTCGCCACCTCCCTGGGTCCGTAGCCGGTTCAACACCACGCGGCGGCCCCGTTCCATCAGGAACCCTCCCGCCAGCAAGATTACCCCCGCTACAATGAATACTACCGACCGGTCCAACAAATCAAAGCTCAACTCGAAATAACGGGTGAAAACATCGATGCTGAAAAACACCACTCCCAAATTGATGAACGTTTCCCGGCCGCTGAAATACCCCAGGAGCAACAGTCCCACTATGCCCGCCAAAAGCAGCAAGTTAAACAAGACCGGAAAAACCCAATCTCCGATCTGGGGCGAATACACGACGAGACACGCGGAGGATAGGAGAACCGCCGCCGCCAACATTTGGCATTGCAACAATCGCGTCCCGGAGCCGCGCTTTCTTGCCAAAATCCAGGCGGTGGCAAACCCCGCAACCGTTACCGCAGCCGCCCCCGCCGCTAACGCCCAAAACTCCAAAGTAACGTCCAGCCAGGGCGGCCCCTCGGCTCCGCCTCCCCAAAAGTGGGCAAATTCTTCCCACCAGAACTTGAACGTCAGCGAGTAGAGCCCCGCAAAAGTAACCACGATTCCCAACAACTCAAAGGGTTTGGCGAATACCTTGGTAACGCTACACGTCCTATGGGCCAGCCCCAAGCTATAGACCGCCAGACCCAACACCAGGTACAAGGGGAACCCCAGGAAGGGTATCAAATCGACATCAGCCAGCCACTTTTGTCCCCGGAACCCCACCGCCGCCAAAAACAACACGATGCCCAGGGTCAATACCGACTGTGATCGCGTTGCATAGGCCAGCGGGATAACTCCCAAGAACCACAACGGGACCAGGTTGGGATGGTTTACCGGAACATGGTAAGCCTGGGCCACCAGGTGGATCGCCGCCCCGTAAAGCAACGCCGCCAGCAGGATTAACGCGGTGCCCACCTTGGCGTAATGCCGCCGGTACCGGGCCCAATAACCCGCTCCATAAACGACTGGAACCCCCACCAACATCAGGGCCAGCTTCACTTCTTTGGGGATTTCTTGCCAATTGGCGGCAAAAAAGAGAATAACTCCCAACCCAATCAGCACTGCGCCCAGGGTCACCAGGATGGTGACCAGCCGCCCCCGGGACGCCGCCCCTGCGTCCTCGTCCTCGTACCGCGCCAGGATGGCGGCGGCCTGTTCAGCGTTGACGATGCCCGCAGCCTCCCAATCGGCTACCGCCGCCGGCAGCCGGGCCGCGAATCCCCGATCACCGCCGCGGTTAGCGCCCGCTTCTTCGTTCATCTCCAACCCACCAATGCGCGGCCCCTCCCGATTCCTAGATTAGCTCGCCGCTCTAACGGCGGTGTTTGAGCAACTGGCGTCCCGTTCCAGCATGGGAGACAGCCCCACCAACTCGAAAGCGTCTACCACCGAAACCATGTTGTCCATCAAGTGTTCGGTGGTTCCCCGGTCCTTTAATTGCCGCATCACCTCTCCAACCACGTTGCAAACCGTGAGCATGGCGCTGACCGGGTAAATCACCATTTTGAACCCCAGCCGCTCCAGTTCCGCCGCGGGTATTAGCGGCGACCTACCAGTCTCTACGAAATTGTACATCAACGGGATCTCAAAACGCCCGGCAACTTTCCCCGCCTCTTCGGGGTTCCGCTTACATTTGGGATGATTTCCCGAGCCTCGTGGCCGCAGTAGAGGTTATGGCCCGGTTCCAAAAAAACCCGCACCATGTCAACCACCAAGATTACGTTCGCCATAACAGTCCCACAATAATGCCATCCGTAATCGACTTGCTCAAACGAGGCGCCAAATCCAATCCTAGCAACCCCGGGTGGGCAGGGTCAGGGCTGAGCTTAACCCTTGTTGCGGGGGAGGCCCCTACCTTGGGCCGGGGGGTTCCTCCGGCTTGGCATCCTCTCCGAAGCAAACCCTTCCCTCGCCGTGGGCCCATCTTCCGCCCGCAAAGGCCGGCTCCGACCCGAATCTCCCTTTGGAAGAATCTGTTTCAAACACGGCGCACAGTTCGTAGTTGGAGCCTTCGAGAGCCCGGTATTCGTACCTTTCCCCTGTTACGGGGTCGCTTACGGTTCGGACCCGCGCCGGGGCATCCTTCAACGCGTCCAGTGTCTGGGGCAGTTCTTCGTTTTCTTCCCAGTAATCTTTGACGGCTCGGTCGATGCCTTGCAGGTCCCGGACCCGTTGTTGGTCCAGCCTGACCGCGCGGCTTTCCGATGGCGAATCGCCAATGTAAATGCCAAGCCCCACCGCCGCCAAAACAACCGCGGTGACTATACCCAGCAGGAGTTTGACGCCCCAGGGGAACCTCATGCCGGGACTCCTCCTTCATCTTCCTGGATGTCCCATAAGTAGTACCCGAAGATAGTCCCCACTATTACCAGAATGGCAACCACCTTAAGAACGAAAGGAATGGAAAGGTCACCTTGGAGGAAGTTTGACAGCAGGGCTATCAAGTCGGCAATTATGATGCCCGCTCCCACCACCAGGGTCAGGTAGGTAAGCCAGCGGCGCACCCAGGACTGGCGCCGTTCCGGGTTGGAAGCGACCGCCCGGTAAATCCGCCACATTAAGAAAACGTACAGAGGGTAGGCAACGATGACCGCGGCCAGGGACTCTGTCAAAGGACCGGAACGATGGCTACCCAACCGGTTGAGGGGGTCGGGAAATCCCCAGTCGATGAATATGAAAAATAGGAAGGCCAGGCTAAACGCCGAAATGTAAAGGGCGATGAAGGATACCAGGTAAAGGAAAGCTTCCCGGGCGTGGAAATAGGGCTTGGGGCGGGGCACCGGAACCGGAAAGTCCACCTCGGCGAATGACCGAAGGGCGTTGGTGACCTCGTCCTCCGGCCAACCGGCTTCCGTAAGGGCCCGGCCGATGTCTTCCCTGCCGATACCTCGCAGCAGGCTATCTCTGACGAAAGTGTCTAGTTCAGCGCTCATTCTATAACCTGGGGCCTGACGGGGCTCAGGGTCTAAACCGGGCCTTGTTACCTGGCCGCTCTAACAGCGGTGTTTGAGTAACTGGCGTCCCGCTCCAGCATGGGAGACAGCCCCACCAACTCGAAAGCGTCTACAACCGAAACCATGTTGTCCATCAGGTGTTCGGTCGTCCCCCGGTCCTTTAATTGCCGCATTACCTCTCCAACCACGTTGCAGACCGTGAGCATCGCGCTGACCGGGTAAATCACCATCTTGAACCCCAACCGCTCCAGTTCCGCCGCGGGTATTAGCGGCGACTTACCAGTTTCTACGAAATTGTACATCAACGGGACCTCAAAACGCCCGGCAACTTGCCCCGCTTCTTCGGGATTCCGCAATGCCTCCACAAACAGCATGTCGGCCCCGGCCTCCACGTACTCCTCGCAGCGGGCCATGGTGTCGTCCCAACCCGTGACCGCCAGCGCGTCGGTGCGGACGATAATTACAAAATCATCGTCGGTCCTGGCGTCCACCGCCGCCTTGATTTTCCCGGTCATTTCCTCCGAGGAAATCACCCGCTTGTTGTCCAGATGTCCGCACCGTTTGGGAAATTCCTGGTCTTCCAGGTGGATGGCCGCCACTCCGGCCCGTTCGTACTGCCGGATGGTCCGCTGGATGTTGAGCATCCCGCCGTAACCCGTGTCCGCGTCGGCTACCACCGGCAAGTCCACCGCCTCTACGATGGCGGCGGCATTCGCAACCATTTCCGTCATCGTCGCCAACGCCAGGTCCGGGTAACCCAGGGCCGCCACGGAGGTTCCCGCCCCGGTCATGTAGACCGCCGGAAACCCGGCCGCCTCAATCAACCTGGCGGTCAAGCAGTCGTAAGCCCCGGGAGCCATAATAACCCCCGGTTCTTTGAGCAGTTGCCGGAATTTCGTCGTGGAACGCATCCCTAACCCTCCTTTAACGCAACGGGGTGTAGCCCAGCCCCCTTGGCCCGGGGATGTTGGCGCCGGTCTTTGGGGATTTCGGGTGGGAAGGAATTAGGCGATTAACCCGCCGTCGATGGTCAGCGCTTGGCCGGTAATGTAACCGGCGCCGGCGCTGCACAAGAACGCCACCACTTCCGCCACTTCTTCCCCGCTGCCAAACCGCCCCATTGGTATCCGCCCTAGTATCTGCTTCTTGGCCTCTTCCGTTAGCTGCTCCACCATCCCGCCGGTATCGATGAACCCTGGGGCCACCGCGTTTACCGTCACGTTGCGTGATGCCACTTCTCGCGCTACCGCTTTGGTGAACCCTATCAACCCGGCCTTGGCGGCGGCGTAGTTGGCTTGCCCTGGGTTGCCCCCAATTCCGACCACCGATGATATGTTTACTACGCGTCCTTGCCGCCTTCGGATCAGTTGCGGCATGACAAACTTGGTGCAGAGAAACGCTCCGCGCAGGTTGATGTCCATAACCTGGTCCCAGTCTTCCAGCGTCATCCGCAACAGTAACCGGTCCCTGGTGATTCCTGCGTTGTTGACCAGGATGTCTATCTTCCCCCATCGTTCAGAGGTCTGTTTGACCACTTGCTCGGCCGACTTTTCCTGGGATACGTCCCCCACCACCGCGATGGCTTCCCCGCCCTGGCCGGCAATTCTAGCCACGACCTGTTCCGCGGCTGCCTTGTTGGTGTTGTAGTTGACCCCTACCCTCGCTCCGCTGCGGGCAAGACGGTAGGCTATCGACGCGCCAATTCCCCGCGACGCGCCGGTGACCAAGGCTGTTTGTCCGGTTAAATCGGGCAAAGCGATCCGGCTAGCTGGACTGGGTCTGCATTCTTAACTCGGCCAGTTCGCGGCGCATACCACCCACCAGGTCTCGTTCCAAACTCCTTACGGCGGTGTTGATGGCGCCGGCTACTCCGTCCGCCTGCGACGCCCCGTGTCCCAGAACCACTGTTCCGTTGACCCCAAAAAGCGGTCCGCCCATCTTCCTGGGCAGGTTCATCGATGTCCAAAGGTCGTTGACCAGGTTGGTGGCCCCGTTGACCGAATTCCTGCTGGAAAGTTGCTCTCTAAGGTACTCACCCAAGACCGTCCCCAGCCCTTCGGTGAATTTCATCAAAATATTTCCCACGAACCCATCACATACCACCACGTCCGCTCTATCCCGGAAGAAGTCCATCCCCTCCACATTGCCCACGAAATTTAGATGACTCTCCCGGAAAACCTGGTTGCTTTCCTGGACTTGCCGATTTCCTTTAGCCTCTTCCGTTCCCACGCTCAACAACCCGACCCGCGGGTTTTCAATCCCCAGGAACCGCTTGGCAAAGGCCGCCCCCAGGGCGCCAAAACTCAAGAGCAGCGACGGCCGGCAGTCGACGTTGCTGCCCATGTCCACCATTACCGTCCGCGGCGCCAACCCCAAAAAAGGCCCTCCGATGCAGGGCCGTTCCAGTCCTTCCATCAGCCCCAGCACCATTACCGAGCTGGCCATGGACGCTCCGGTGGAACCCATGGAAACCAGAACGTCTCCCTGTCCGGTTTTGAGGAGTTTGGTCGCTACCAAAATCGACGCTTCGGGTTTTTGCCGCAATGCAAATACTGGATGTTCATCGTCGCCGATCTTGTCCACCGACGGGACGACGGTTATTCCCGGTCCGCCAGCGTCATGGCGCGCCAACTCGGACTCGATCGCTTCCCGGTCGCCAACGAGAAGGACTTCCATCTCTTCGGTTTCCCGGGCTTTCAGGGCTCCCGCGACGGTTTCCGCCGGACCGTGATCGCCCCCCATCGCGTCTACTACCACCCTCACCACTCGGTCCCTATGATTGTCTTGCACGTTCGTCGTCCTTATCTGGCGGTGCTAATCCTGTACGTTGGGTACCAACACCGTAGCAGTGCCGCTAATAATCTCTTGATCGGTCAACCGGTTCTTGACGCCGAGCCCACAGGTGACTCGCCGGTGCGTCTCCTGGTTTTCTTCTTGCCGGACTTGTCCCCAGGCCTCCACTTCTTCCCCTACAAACGCAGCTCCCTTGAACCGCACGTTCAACGAGCCCGTTTCCAGCCAACACCGGCCAAACCGGGCCAGCATCATCTCAGAAATGAACGCCATGGTTAGCATACCATGAGCGATAATGCCTCCGAATTGCGTAGCTTGAGCGAATTCTTGGTTTAAATGCAACGGGTTGTGGTCCCCTGACACCTGGGCATAGCTGTCCAGTTGTTCCTGGGTGATGGTCTTCACCACCGTTGGCAGCTCCTCAAAATCGCCCCTCATTCAACCCCTGCTTCCATCGTGACCAGCACCGTCGTCTTACCCACCTGGACCGGTGCGCCGCCATGATCGGTAATTACGTACTCGGCGGTAATAAAGTGCAGGTTCCCCCGGCGGCGTGGCCGTTGCAAAGTGGCCGTTCCCGCCACCGTTTCGCCCCATTGCAAACCCCGCCGGGTCTCCACCTCCTGGAGGCTGTGGATGGCTCCCGCGGGCATGTTCAGCTTCTCCAGCAACGCTCCCAAAGCTAATGCCGTTAACGCCAACGGCGGTACCAGCCGGTGCTCACCATACTCTTTTTGCCCGTCGTCCACCGCTGCGAGGTACTCCGCGATAAAATCCTCGCGAATGTCCCACCGCCCCAACTGCACCACCAGGTTCCCAGAAGTTGCCAACATCCGCCGCCTATGCCCAGTTTCGCCCGGTCATTCGGGTGGGCCAGATTATACCGGCTGCCCCAGGGCCCATCAACGTTATGGTAACCGACCCCTTCGCATCCCGCCGTTTTTGCTCACCGACGTTAAGCCGCCAGACCAAATGTCTCCATGGCCAGATCAACTATGTGCTCGCCAATGGCCAGGGAAGACGTCGCCCCCGGGGAGGGCGCGTTCAATACATGGACCGCGTTCCGACCCCGCAAAATGCTGAAGTCGTCCAACAAGGAACCGTCCTTGGCCACTGCCTGGGCTCTGACTCCGGCTCCCCCCGGCACCAAGTCGGCTTCGGTAATTTCCGGTACCAGCCGTTGCAAGTCCCGAACAAAAACGTTCTTCCGATACGAACGGTTCAACTCCGACATCCCGGTCTTCCAGTGTTTGGCGGACATCTTCCAGAACCCCGGGAAGGCCAACGTCCCCAGGGTTTCAATCAGGTTCACGTTTCCCTTCTTGTACCCCTCCCGCGCCAACGCCAACACGGCGTTCGGTCCCGCCTCGACTTCGCCGTGAATGTTCCGGGTGTAATGCACCCCTAAAAAGGGAAATCTGGGGTCTGGCACCGGATATATCAAACCCTTTACCAGGTCCCGGCTCTCCGGCCTCAGCGTGAAATACTCCCCTCGGAACGGAACAATCCGTATGTCGCTCACCTGCCCGGTGGCTGCCGCGATGCGGTCGGCGTACAGCCCAGCGCAGTTGATAATGTGCTTGGCGTTCACGCTTCCCCGCCTGGTCTCGATGGCCAGCCACCCGTCCGAGGGTTTCACCGACTCAACTCCGGCGTCGGTAAAAATGTCCCCGTCCAACTGCTGAAAATGGTTGGCATAGGCGTTGGCCACCTTTACGTAGTCCACGATTCCCGTTCGGGGGGCCCACAAAGCCTGGACTCCCTGACAGTGCGGCTCAATCTCCTTCAGCCGCTCCGGGCCCACCATCTCTAACCCTTCTACGCCGTTGGCTACTCCTCGGTTGTATAAGTCCTGCAACCGGCCCAACTCCGACTCGTCGGTGGCTATAATCGCTTTCCCGCACCGCTCGTACTCAATTTCGTTCTCGTCGCAAAATTCCACCAGTTTACGAACTCCATCCACGCAAAAACGCGCTTTCCACGAACCGGGCCGGTAGTAAATCCCGCTGTGGATAACCCCGCTGTTGTGACCAGTTTGGTGGGTGGCCAGGTCGCTCTCTTTCTCCAACACCGCGACCTTGCCTCCCGGGTAGCGCTGCTTTAACTGCATCGCCGTCGAAAGTCCCAAGATTCCCCCGCCTATGATGACTATGTCGTACTCTTGGGACTCCATCTAACGCCTCCTAGCCTGTTTACCCTAATATTGCTCAATAATTAGCATCGGGTATAGTAACATCGGGTGAAATGGCAGTAAATCCAACCCGCCGCCGGTTTCCCGCGCCCCCGGCCGTTATAAAATGTTAGCGCCTATCTTTTTCACCCACCCTTGGAGGTAGTACCGATGGTTCCGCTGGACTCCGGCGACTTATGGAAATTAGCCTTCTTTGTCGTCTGCCTCGTTCTTTCGGCTTTCTTCTCCTCCTCGGAAACCGCCTTTATTGCCCTTCCCCGCACCCGGTTGATGCAGCGGGTCAATAGTGGCGAGTCCCGCGCCCGCCTGGTATCCCGCCTGGTCCAACGCCCGGAGCGGTTCCTGGCGACTGTTCTTCTTAGCAACAACCTGGTCAACACCGCCGCCGCCGCCTTGGGCACCGCCCTTGCAATATCCCTCATCCAGAATTCGACCATCGCCGTGTTGGTGTCCACCTTCGTGGTCACCGTTCTACTCCTGGTCTTTAGCGAAACTCTGCCCAAGACCGTCGCTTGGAACCGCTCTGAAGGCGTGGCCTTTACCTTCGCCCGCCCCCTCGCCGCCGTCCAATGGCTTTTCATGCCCGCCATTCAACTCCTCCAGGGGATTACCCTCCTGTTCACCCGGATGGTGGGAATTAGCAACCCTCTCCCCAGGGACAGCGAGCAGGAAATCCGCGCCTTGATAACCGTCGGCGCCCAGAGCGGCGAAGTGGAGGCCTCCGAAGCCGCTTTGTTGGAAAAGGTTTTCCGTTTCGGCGACCAGCGGGTCACCGAAATAATGACCCCCCGCCCCCAGATAATTTGGGTCCAGGAAGGCGCCACGTTGGAGCAGTTTCTCGCCATCTACAGCGAGCACCGCCATACCCGCTTCCCGGTCTACGCGGGTACCACCGAAAACGTTATCGGTCTGATCTCCATAAAGGACTTGCTGTCCGCCATCGGCGAAAATCACCTTGGTCCCGAGGACTCCGTCACCTCCCTGACCCGCCCCGCCATGTTCGTCCCTGAAACCAAGCTCGTCCGAGACACCTTCGGCGAAATGCAGCTCAGCGGCCAGGGCATGGTAATAACCATAGATGAGTTTGGCGGCATCGCCGGGCTGGTTACCCTGGAACAGCTTCTCGAAGTGATCGTCGGAGACGTCGCCGAAGAAGGCGACGCCCTGAAAGAGCCTTATTCCCGGATCCGTGACGACCTCTTCCGTCTGGACGGCCGCCTGAGTATCGCCGAGATTAACGAAGAACTGGACTTCGACCTGCCCAAGGGTGAGTACGTCACCGTCGCCGGTTTCATCCTGGACCGGTTGGGAAGGGTTCCCGAAGCCGGTGACGCGGTGCAATACGGCAACCTCACCCTGACCGTTCGGGCGATGGATGGGGTAAGAATCGGCTTGATCGACGTGCAAAAGTCGCCGGCCTTAACTGAAGACTTGGCCTAATCCCCATCCCCCTAGCCCATAGCCCGGCGCAGCCCGTAGGTGATCAAGCCCCTTGATCAACGGGGCCGATGTAAGGGTTCAGACTTGAGGAGGCATCCCAACATTAGACCGTCATTGCGGCCCCCGAGCCGGAATGACGGATCCTGGGTTGAGCTAACCCCTTAATTCTGAACAGTTACGGGCCGATGCCCTTCCTTGACCCTCCAACTGGGCCTATGATTAACTGTACCGGCGCAACCCGGCCTGGTACTTGACCCGACATTCCGGCCCTGTTCCCAGGAGGACTTATGCAATTTGGCATGTTTATGGAGTTCGGCACTCGGCAAAGCGGCACCGAGGCTGAGGCGTTCACCGAGGGATTTAAGCTGGTCGACGCCGCCGAAACTTGGGGTTTGGACGGAGCCTGGCTCGCCGAGCTGCACTTCAACCCCAACCGCTCCGTTCTCTCGTCCCCTATCACTATCGCCAGCTCCATCGCCACGCGGACTCAGCGGATGCGTATCGGCATGGCCGTCTATGTACTCCCCCTGAACAATCCCCTCCGGGTCGCGGAAGAGGTTGCCACGGTCGACCACATCAGCCAGGGCCGGTTCGAGTTCGGCATTGGCCGCAGCGGGTTTGCCCGTTCCTACGATATGTACGGCATCTCCTACCAGGACAGCCGGCAGCGCTTCGCGGAAACCTTGGATGTGTTGCGGGAAGCGTGGAAAGGCGAGCCCTTCTCTTACGCCGGAGAGATTTACAACTTTGTCAACGTTATGGTTACCCCTCTCCCCTACCAAAGACCCCATCCCCCGGTCCGCATCGCTGCCACCACCGCCGAGACTTTCCCCTTCATGGGGCAGCAGGGCAACCCCATTTTCGTCGGGCTTCGCGGCATGGACATCCCCGAACTTAGCGCCTGCATCAAGGAGTACCGGAAGGCCTGGCAGGAAGCCGGACACCCCGGCGACGGCGATGTATCCCTCCGGATCCCCGTTTACGCTGGCGCCACCGAGGAACAGGCCCTGGACGAGCCCTTCGAGAGTATCAAAGGGTATTTCGGGAGGATGGGCACCCTCTACCGGGAGTCGGCCGGCCGGGCCGGGATCGACGCCACCGAACTCCGCAACGACCGGGCCCAACGTCTCGTGTCCCTGTCCTACGAAGACATTCTTCAGACCAAGGTAGCCTTCGGCAGTGGCCCCAGCCTGGTTGACCGCTTCCACTATCTTGAAGAAGAGTTGGGAATCAACAGCGTCGTAGCCGAATTGAACGCCGGCGGGCTCATCCCCGAAGAAAAGGTCCTCTCCAGTCTCAAGACCCTGACCCATCAGGTAATGCCCGCCTTTAAATAGCCGGATTTAAGACCGGTGGGCTCAGGAATTCCAAGGACTTGGAATATGGCGTGCGATTCCTGGGTGGCGGTCTTATTGGACCACCACCGAATTCCGGACCAGAACGCCACCCAATAACAGGTTCTCCCGACAAACGCCACCCTTGACGCGGCCAGGAGTTTCTTAAATGAAGATTGCTATTCTCGATGATTACCAAAGCGTGGCCGCCGGTATGGGCGACTGGTCTCAGTTGCCCTCGAGCCTGGACGTTGAGTTCTTCTCCGATCACCTATCGGACAACTCTGCCTTGGTTCAACGCTTGGCTGATTTCAACGTGATCATGGGGATGCGGGAACGCACTCCCTTCCCCCGCGAAGTCCTGGAACGCCTCCCCAACCTCCGCCTGTTGATTACCAGCGGCCGGGGCAACGCCTCCTTCGACCTCGCCGCCGCCACCGAGCTTGGCGTCACCGTTTGCGGCACTGACGGCTCCGGCGAGGGTCCTACCGAGTTGACCTGGGGCCTTATCATCGGCCTCATGCGGCAGATCCCTCGGGAAGACCAGCAGACCCGGAACGGCGCTTGGGGCGTCCATGTTGGCTACGGCCTCAAAGACAAGACCATGGGACTCCTCGGCCTCGGTAATATCGGCTCCAGGGTGGCCCGGGTCGCCAACGCCTTTGAGATGAAAGTCATTGCCTGGAGCCAAAATTTAACCGCTGAACGGGCCGCCGAGTGTCAAGCGACCCTGGTCGATAAAGAGACCCTGTTCCGCGACTCCGACATCGTTTCCATCCATGTCCGGTTGAGCCCTCGCACTCGGGGTTTGGTGAGCGCGGCCGACCTCGCCCTGATGAAACCTTCGGCTTTCTTCATCAACATTTCCCGCGGCCCCATCGTCGAGGAACCCGCCCTGGTGGAGGCCCTGCGCTCCGGTTCAATTGCCGGCGCCGGACTCGACACCTTCGACGTCGAACCCCTCCCCGCGGACCATCCCTTCCGTTCCTTGCCCAATACCGTAATCACCCCCCACATCGGCTACGTCACCGACGAGGCTTACCGCTCCCATTACCAGGGGACCGTTGAAGACATACTGGCTTTCGTTGCCGGTGAACCCATTCGGACCCTCAACCCCGAAGTGCTCGAATCCCCCCAACTCCGGGGGCCGGAAGCCTAAACCCGGCTCCGCCGCAACTGCAAAGACCAGGAGCAAGAAATGAAAGCCGTCCGCATTCACGAGTTTGGCGACCTCGATGTCCTCCGCTGGGAAGAAACTCCCATTCCGGAACCCCGCCCCCACCAAGTCCTGATCAAGGTCGACTCCTCCGGTGTCAACTACGCTGACCTCATGCGCCGCCGGGGCGGTTACCCCGGCCCCGACCTGCCCTCCACCCTGGGCCTGGAAGCCGCCGGCGTTATCGAGCAACTGGGCAGCGACGTTACCCATCTCACCGTCGGCCAACGCGTCATGGCCATGGGACCCCAGGGCCAGGCCGAGTACGTCGCTGTTAATGCAAATCTGGTCTTTCCCTACCCCGAAGCCACTGACCCGGTCCAGGCCGGAGGAATGCCCATCGTCTTCCTCACCGCGTACCACCTTCTCAAGTCCCGCGGCCAAATGCAGCCGGGCGACACCGTACTGATTCAAGCCGGAGCGTCCGGCGTCGGCACGGTGGCTACCCAGTTGGCCAAGGCCTGGGGCGCTCGGGTAATCACCACCGCTTCCGCTCCCGACAAGCTGGAACTCAGCCGCTCCCTCGGCGCCGACGAGACCATCAACTACACCGAGGAAGACTTCGAAGCCAGGGTCCAAGAAATCACCAGCGGCAACGGCGTCCAACTGGTCCTGGAATGTGTCGGCGGTGAAGTGCTGGAGAAAAGCCTGCGCTGCGTCGCATCGTATGGCCGCCTCATCAGCTACGGCAACGCTTCCGGCGTCACGGCTAATATTCCCTCCACCGATTTTACCTCCGCCAACCGGACCATCATTGGTTTCAGCATGGGCCGTTCTCCGGCCGGCTCCCTCGATCACCAGTCCGCCATGTCCGAGCTTTTCCCAATGATGGCGAACGGCCAGGTCAAGCTCATAGTTGACCAAGTCTTGCCCATGTACCAGGTCGGGCAGGCTCACCAACACCTGGCCAACCGCGGAACTCGTGGAAAGGTAATCTTGGTCCCTTAATCCGGCTGGACGCTCTCGGCTTAACCCTTAGTAGAAGAAGGAACCATGACTCAAGCCGCCTCCGCCCGGTCCGGCAACCTTCTGCTGCTTGTGGGCACGAAGAAAGGGATAGTTGGGAGTTGATGGTGGAGTACCTGCCGCCGATAAACTCGCTAACCTGCGCCCAGGTGGTCTGATGGTTCCCTAACCGATAACCTGCTTTTTGACGTTTTCCAGCCACCACCAAAGCCGGTCCCACACCAACCGCCGCTCACCCTCTTCCAAGGGCCGTGCCAACAGGTCCCGGCAAGCCGCCACCGCCTTGCCCGCCAGGTATCCCCAACACCCCGGCTCATCGCGCAGCCAGCCGACCACCTTGTCCTGCTCTTCCCGCACCAACCGGGTCAAAACCGGGTCCAGTCTTTCGTTGGTCAGCGGTTCCGGCTCGGGCACGGTTACCCTCAACCCCCGCCCACCGGCCGCACAATCTCCAGCGTATCCCCGTTGGCCAGGGTAATCCCGGAAAAGTTCTCCTTTTTGATTACCTCGCCGTTGTAACCCACCGCCACAAACCGCAGGTTGACATCAAAGGTTGCCAGGTATTTTTCCAGGTCGATGTCGACTTCCGCCTCTCGCGGTTTCCCGTTGACCATCAGGTTAATCACTTGAAGCCAACTCCTCCTGCCGCCCGGCCCGCGCCCTTTCCAGCGAGGCTAAGCATCGTTTCTTTCAGTTCTCGGGCCGCTGCTTCCGGGTCAGGGGCGCCCAGGATCGCGCTGATAACCGCAGCTCCCGCAGCTCCCGCTGCCATCACCTGCCCGACGTTTCCAGCGGTTACTCCTCCGATTGCCAGCATCGGCAGGGAACATTCCGCGCTTATCTGCCCCAACAATTGCGGCCCCGCCGGTTCTTCTCCCAAGTGCGACCGGCTGGCAAACATCGTCCCTACCACCAGGAAGTCCGCTCCCTCCGCTTCCGCCGCCAACGCCCCTTCCAGCGAATGGACCGACCGGCCGATCAGGGCATCCGGCCCCAAGATCCCCCGGGCTTTCGGGACCGGCAGGGCTGCTTCGCCAAGTTGGACCCCGTCCACCCCCAATGCCGCCGCAACGTCGACCCGTTCGTTGATTAACAACAAAGCGCTTTCGGGGAGCGAATCTTTGATTCCCCCGGCCAGTTCCAACAGGACGCCACCCGGGAGGTCTTTCTCCCGGAGTTGCACCAAGTCCACGCCGCCGGCAACCGCGCGGTCGATGCGCTCCAACAACGGCAGGGGATGGGCCAGGCTGCGGTCGGTTACCAGGGCCAGGCAAGGGAAGAAGGGCAGCGCCGCCATGACGTTAGCTGCGGGCTGACGCAGGTTGGGGTACGTCGGCGGTCGGGCTGCTGGCGATGGCCGCTGTCCGCACCGAAATCCGGCCCGCCAGGTAGGCTTTCCGGCCCGCTTCCACGCCATTTTTGAACGCTTCGCCCATCAAGCCAGGATTGCCGGCCTGGGCGATCGCGGTGTTGACCAATACCGCGTCGGCTCCCAATTCCAGAGCCTTGGAGGCGTCCGACGGTACCGCCAAGCCGGCGTCCACAACCACCGGAATGTTGGCCTGCTCGATGATGATGCGGACCTCTTCCACCGTGTGGATTCCCTGGCCCGAACCAATGGCCGAACCCAAGGGCATCACCGTGGCGCACCCAACCTCTTCCAGACGCTTCGCCAACACCGGGTCGGCGTGAATGTAGGGCATAACAATGAACCCGTCCTTGACCAACTTCTCCGCCGCTTCCAGTGTGGCTGCCGGGTCGGGGAACAGGTACTTGGGGTCCGGTATAACTTCCAATTTAACGAAATTCGTCTGGGTAACCTCGCGCCCCAGCCGCGCCACGAAGAGCGCTTCTTCCACCGTCGCGCACCCCGCGGTGTTGGGCAGGATGTTGTAACGGTCGGGGTCGATATAGTCCAAGATGGTCTTTTCGTTGGGGTTGTCCAGGTCCAGCCGGCGGATGGCCACCGTGACCATCTGGGTGCCCGAGGACTCCAGCGCCTCCACCTGGTCTTCCATCGTGCGGTATCGCCCCGTCCCAACGATGAGGCGGGAACTGAATTCCTTCCCCGCTATTACCAGATTATCTGACATGGCTCCGGCTCCTTTTCCATTTCTGGTGCAAAAAACCGCCAGGATCTGTTCCTAGCGGTACATTACCAGCATTTTTTATCCGCCGGTATTACCTGGTTCCCTTGCAGGCGGTGGGTGGTCCTGCCGTTCCCAAGCCCCCGCCGGAACAATGGCTTTTTCTTAGAAAAACCAAGCTTAGCACCGCAACTTTCCGAAGTCAACGCGCGGTTAAGCCCGTCGACGGATATCGATTGTCGGACCGGGCGGCTTCCGGTTCCTTGCTTTAAGGCGGGAGGTCTAACCGCCGTATTCTGAGGTTGGGGATTTCAAAGTTTGGGACATTTGGCGACATTCAGGGTTACTTTTCCTGTCCGGTCCCTACAGCTCATACTCCTTCAAGTCCGGCGGAATTATCAATTCGGCCGCCGTCAGCATCTGGACCTCCTCCGGACTCCACCCGGGCGCTACCTCTCTTAAGACCAAACCCTCCGGCGTCGGCTCCATAACCGCTATGTCCGTCACGATTAAAGACACGCATTCTTTTCCCGTAACCGGATAGGTGCACTCATCCACGATTTTCGGCTGCTCCTGGCGTCCGGTGTGCTCCATTGCCACAATTACCGTCTTGGCCCCCGCCGCCAGGTCCATTGCCCCGCCGATGTTCCCCACTCCCCGCTCCGGCAGCATCCAGTTGGCCAAGTCCCCCTTTGCCGATACCTGGTGGGCGCCCAGGACCGTAACGTCGACGTGACCGCCCCGGATCATGGCGAACCCGTCCACCGAGCTGAAAAACGCCATCCCCGGCACCACCTGCAAAAACTGTCCCCCGGCGTTGATTAGGTCGATGTCCTGCTCGTCTTCGCCGGCCAAGGGACCGCAGTTCAAGACCCCGCTTTCGCTGTGGTAAAACACCACGCTATCGTCGGAGACGAAGGTGGATACCAGCGTGGGAATCCCGATTCCCAGGTTGACGTAGCCGCCGTCGGGAAGCTCCTTGGCCACCCGCATGGCTACGATTTCCCGGTCCAACCGTTCCTTGTCTTCCAACATCGTCCCGTCTCCGGTTTACTCGTAAGGCGAGAAGTCCGCGGGCCGCACCACAATCCGGTCCACGTACACTCCCGGCGTAATAATCGCTTCCGGCCCCAATTCGCCAAGCTCCACGACCTCGTCAACTTCGACAATCGTTACGTCGGCGGCCGGAGCCATCACCGAATTGAAGTTGCGCGACGTGCCTTTGTACACGACGTTGCCCAGGGTATCGGCCTTGAATCCCCGAATGATGCAGAAGTCGGCCCGCAACCCGTGCTCCAAGACGTAGGCTTTTCCTTCGATTACCCGGGTCTCTTTGCCCTCGGCAATTAACGTTCCCACGCCGGTGGGCGTGTAGAACGCCGCAACTCCGGCCCCGCCGGCGCGAAGCCGCTCCGCCAGCGTCCCTTGTGGCACTAGCTCCAGCTCGACTTCGCCCCGCCGGTAGGCCATCTCAAAGGCCGTTGGCGTCGACGCCGACGGCGAGACCGGATACGACGCCACCGCTTTCGCCACCTGTCCGTTGTCAATCAAAATGGTATGGTCAATGGCCTGCTTCCCCGGCGGCGTCCCAAAATTGACCACTCTGGCAATGCCCGCGGTGTTGCTGATAATCGTCAAACCCTTGGCCCCGTTGTCCCGCAGCGAGGTCAACAGGTAATGCGGCGTTCCGCCAGGCCCGGCGAACCCGTCAATCATCACCACCGCCCCGTCGGGAACGTCGGCCAACGCTTCCAGTCCGCTGCCGTAGACCTTCCCCGCAGCGCCGTTTTGCGACACGGGCGAATCGTCCACCGGCCTGATGTTGGGCGAGATTTTCAACGGCGCCCCCGTTGCGGCAACCACTTCCTCCGCCGTAAACCCCGGCGCCAATTCCACCAACTCCAGCCCCTCCGGTCCGGCCTCAAGGACACCCAGGTCGGTGACAATCAAATCAACGCAAGCTACACCATCCGCCGGGCCGGACAAATGTTCAACCAGGTTGGCGGACCCGCCGGGGCCAACGTGCTCCAACATTGCGATTACCCGCCCAGACCCGGCGGCGATATCAACGGCCCATCCCGGCGCGGGCTCTTGTTCAGGACCCCGGGCGCTCCAATGCCTGAAACTGCCATTGGCATTGACCTCAGAGGCCTGAACAATGGCAACGTTGACATGCCCGCCCCGCAACATCGCCGCGGCATCAACCGCGCTGTTTATCGACCCACCGGCGCCGAGGATAACCGGTTGTCCATTGGAGTCAACCAACCCATCCGGCGTGTGTTCCTCCCTGCCGTTGCGGTCTCGTGGCGAAAAATCCCCGGCTAATCCGCTTTCCGTTACGAAAGTAACCCCAAGGCCGGCTGGCGTTTGGGAAGCGACTGAAGCGGCCAATCCAGAACCCAACGCAACAACTTGCCCCGGGGAAAGCTCCCGGGCCACTCTGCGGGCCATTGCGTTCCGGTCCAACCGGCCTTTTTCTACCATATTGTTCGCATTGCGGCGGCGCTATTACACATCAGGCACCGCCAGCAACAACCCGATTTACAAAAATCCCGCTGGAGATAACCGTCTCAGGGTCTATTCCGCCGGGTTCGCAGACTTCGTCCACCTGGGCAATGCTGACTCGCGCGGCCATCGCCATGGTTGGGCCCAAGTTGCGTCCCGCCCCCCGGTATACCACGTTTCCCAGTGTGTCGGCCCGTTGCCCGCGAATCAACGCAAAGTCCCCCCGCAACGGCAGTTCCAGCACGCATTCGCGCCCGTCAATGTCCCGCGTTTCCTTCCCGTCCTCGAACCGCGTCCCAACGCCGGTGGGAATGAACACCCCACCCAGGCCGGCCCCCGCCGCCCGCAGCCGCTCCGCCAAAGTCCCTTGGGGCAGGACTTCGATTTCCAACTCTCCGGCTAGCCGTTGGTCCTTCGGGCCGCTGTCTTTCAGGGAAATAAGCGGGAAAGCTGTGATCAGTTTTGCCACCTGCCCGTTGGCGATCAGAGGTTCGATACCCAGCGGCCCATCATAATCGGGAGCAGCTCCCGGGGAAAAAACGCAGGTCAACCCGTTAACCGGTCTCGCGGCCAAAGCTTCGATCAACGCAACGGGGCCATCGGCGCCCAACGCCCCGCTAATCATGACCGTCGCCCCGTCGAATATATCCGCAACGGCGGCTTCACAAGAGCTAAAAACTTTTTCGCGCGGCAATTCTACCCTCCCTCTCGCCGCAAAATTCTACCAGGAAACCTCCAACGGGTGAAGGATGCCTAATTCCAGTAACTGTTCAGAGTCAAGGGGTCATTCCGTGCCCCAACCGTCATTCCCGCGCAGGCGGGAATCCGGAAATGGCGGGGATAAACAACCTTGCCTCCTACAAAGCGCTCTGGATTCCGGCTCAAAGCCTGCCCCGTACCCGATACGGGGGCCGGAATGACGGTTCGGCCGCGTGAACGACTCATCAAGTCTGAACAGTTACTAATTCCAACAAAAAAGACCGCCCCGGCTTCCCGGGGCGGTCTCCGATCCGCTGGTGTGTTCTAGGCCGGGTAGCCTAGTAGTCCATCGGGGGCATAGCCGGGCCCGCCGATGCCGGCTCGGGAATCTCGGTGATCATCGACTCGGTGGTCAGGACCATTGCCGCAACGCTGGCCGCGTTCTGCAACGCGAAACGGGTAACCTTCACCGGGTCCACGATTCCCCGCTCCAGCATGGGGCCGAACTCGCCAACCTCGGCGTCGTAACCGAAGTCGTCCGCTTGCTGCTTCACCTGGTTCAAGACCACCGCGCCTTCCGCGTCGGCGTTCTCAACGATGAGCTTCAACGGCTGCTCCAGCGCGCGGCGGATGATGGAAGCGCCGACGGCTTCGTCGCCGGTCAGGCTATTCAGCGCGTCCAGGGCCCGGGAAGCGCGGACCAAGGCCACTCCGCCTCCAGGGACAATTCCTTCTTCAACGGCCGAGCGGGTCGCCGACAGAGCGTCTTCAACCCGGGCCTTCCGCTCTTTCAGCTCGACCTCGGTCGCCGCTCCCACCTTGATGACCGCGACGCCGCCGGACAGCTTGGCCATCCGCTCTTGCAGCTTCTCCCGGTCAAACTCGGACGTGGTCTCTTCGATTTGGGTCTTAATCTGGTTGATGCGGGCTTGGATGGCCGACTCGGAACCCTTGCCCTCGACGATGGTGGTCTCGTCCTTGGTGGAACTGACCCGGCGGGCTTCGCCGAAGTCCTCTACCACGGCCGAATCCAGCTTCCGGCCCGTCTCTTCGCTGACGACGGTCCCGCCGGTCAGGATGGCGATGTCTTCCAACATGGCCTTCCGCCGGTCGCCAAACCCGGGTGCCTTGATCGACAAGACGTTCAGGGTGCCCCGCAGCTTGTTCACTACCAGGGTGGCCAGCGCTTCGCCGTCAACGTCTTCCGCGACGACTACCACGTTCTTCTTGCCGACCTGGAGCAGCTTTTCCAACGCCGGCAGGAAGTCGGCAACCGCCGAGACCTTCTTGTCGGTGATGATCAGGGTAGCTTCCTCAATGACTGCTTCCATCCGGTCCGAGTTGGTGATGAAGTAGGGAGAGATGTAACCGCGGTCAATCTGCATCCCCTCAACGTATTCGATCTCGTCGGACAAACCCTTGGACTCTTCAACGGTGATGACGCCGTCTTTGCCAACTTTTTCCATGGCTTCGGCGATGGTCTCGCCAATGGCGTCTTCGTGGGCCGAGAGGCTGGCGACCTGGCCGATCCGCTCCCGGGTCTCCACCGTCTGGGACATTCCTTGAAGTTCCGCTACGATGGCGTCAACCGCCTTTTCAATCCCGCGCTTAATCGCCATGGGGTTGCTGCCGGCGGTTACGTTCTTGAATCCATCGTTGATGATGGCCTGGGCCAACACGATGGAAGTGGTGGTCCCGTCACCGGCGGCGTCATTGGTCTTGGTGGCCGCTTCTTTCAAGAGCTGTGCGCCCATGTTCTCAAAAGCGTCGGGCAACTCAATTTCTTTGGCGATGGTGACGCCGTCGCTGCACACCAGCGGCGGCCCGAATTTCTTGTCCAAGACCACGTTGCGACCCTTTGGCCCCAGGGTCACCTTTACCGCGTCCGCTAGAGTGTCGATACCGGCGCGGAGGGTCTTCCGAGCCTCTTCCGCGTAAGCTAGTTTTTTGGCGGGCATTCCCTATCCTCCTAATCTAATTCTTGCTTTCTTGCTCCAATCTTCGGAGCGTTTTATGACAGTTTCGCCAGGACGTCGCTTTCGCGCAGGATCAGGTACTCGTCATCGCCGTCCTTGTATTCGGTGCCGGCGTACTTCGAGTAAATTACCTTGTCCCCAACAGCCAGTTCCATGGGAATGCGAGTACCGTCGTCGTTGACCCGTCCGGGGCCTGCCGCGATAATCTCCCCTTCCTGGGGCTTTTCCTTAGCGGTATCAGGCAAGTAAATCCCACCCTTGGTCTGTTGTTCTTGTTCCATGGGTTTTATTACGATGCGTTCCCCCAACGGTTGGATGTTTACCTTAGTTACCACTTGCGCCTCCTTGCTTGAATTTACCTTAGTTTTTAGCACATCTAGTATTAACAATCTCTTTGGGGAGACTGCCATTTCATCGTAATCAAGGTGCCAACACTTGTCAAGACGACCCTGGCACCGTACCATTTAGCCACCCTTCACCCGCAGAGCCTACGCCATTAATTTTCGTCTCCTGACTCTCAAATTTGACGGTCCCACGGCCACCATCACCTTGGCCCAAACTCACCCGTCCAACCGCATTACCCAGGAGTCGGCCGGGGAGTTCCATCTTGCTTGCCGCCTCATCAGAGAGGCCGAATCCGTGCGCGTCGCCCTGATCACCGCCGGCGGTCCGGTCTTTTCCACCGCCCGGGAACCGGTCCCGCCCGACGTCATTTCCGGGGGCCCGGACGCCCGCATACAATGGCTCCAAGAGATGCAAGTGGCTCAATCCTTCGCCAACCTTTCCATTCCCACCATCGCCGCCATCAACGGAGACGCCTTCGATCACGGCTTGGAGTTGGCCTTGGCCGCCGACCTCCGGGTCTGCGCCGAGTCCGCCCGTTTCGGGTTCACCGGCCTGGAGGGGGGCGGGAACTTCCCTTGGGACGGCGCCACCCAACGCCTTCCCCGTCTGGTGGGTCCTGCCTGGGCTGCCGACCTGCTCTTGACTTCCCGGACCATCGGATCTTCCGAGGCCATGGCAATCGGCCTGGTCAACCGCGTTGTTCCCCAAGGTGACCTCCTGTCCGAGACCGCCCAGCTTGCTGAAAACATCTCCAAGGCTGCTCCCGTCGCCGCCCGCTACGCCAAGGAAGCCGTCCACCGTTCCAGTGACTTGGGCCTGACCGAAGGCTTCCGGTTGGAAGCCGACTTGAATTTCCTTCTTCACACTACCGAAGATCGCGCCGAGGGCCTCCAGTCTTTTGCCGATAAACGTCCGCCCCAATTCACGGGCCGCTAAAATCCATAACCGGCAATTGCCGCCATCGCCAGGACTGTTAGAGCATGAAGTTGAAACTCGACCTCCATACCCACATCTGGGAAGCGTTCAATTTCCAACCCCCTTCTTTGGACATCGCCGAGAAGGTCATCGCCCAGGTAAAGTCTCAGGGTATCGACGGCATCGCCATTACCGACCACCATAACAAGGACTGGGCTTTCGAGTTCCGGGAACTGGTCGAACAAAACTTTCCCGGCGAAGTTATCATCATTCCCGGCTGGGAAATCGAAGTCCGGCCCGCTGTCAGCCCCTTCGATGAATACCAGGTGGCGGAGCTTTTCCTCCCGGAAGGGGGCCTGTTCCGCATCTACTGCCACCCGGGCTACTACACGCCCAACATCATTTTTGAAGACCCAATCCACGGCATTGAAATCGACAACTACATCCACAATTGGCATATTCGCAAACCCCAGGTCGCGGCTGTCGCCGACCGCTTCGACCTGATGACCTTTCAGGTCAGCGACGCCCATAACCTGGAAAACATCGGCCTGCGCTTTACCGAGGTCGAGCTCGACGACCTCTACCGCCGGGCCATGCCGCTGGACTGACCACCATGTCCGCTTTTGAAACCCTCATTTACGAAAAGGAAGGGGCTATCGCCACCTCTCCCTAAACCGGCCCCAGGCGCTAAACGCCTTCAACGTCCAAATGCGGGACGATTTTTCCGAAGCCCTGGCCGCCGCCGGGGAAGACCCGGATGTCCGAGCCCTGCTGGTTACCGGCCAAGGCCGCGCTTTCTGCGCCGGAGCCGACCTTACCGAGTTCGGTTCCGCTCCGTCTCAAGCCATTGCCCGCCAGGTCCGTTGGGAGCGCGACCTCTGGGGCCAGTGGCGAAACCTCCCCAAGCCGGTTGTCGCCGCCGTCCATGGCTACTGCATTGGTTCGGGACTGGAAATGGTCCTGCTTAGCGACCTCCGCATCGCCGCCGCATCCACTGTATTTGCCATGCCCGAGGTCCACCTGGGAATGATTCCCGCCGCCGGCGGTACCCAGACGCTCCCCTTCAATGCCGGAGACGCCGCCGGACTCGACCTTCTCTTCACCGGCCGCCGGTTCGATGCCGCCGAGGCTCTACGCCTCAAACTAATCACCCGCACCTGCCCGGTTGAGGAATTGTTGGGGCAGGCCTGGTCCATCACGGAACAGTTGGCCGCCCTGGACCCGGTAACTTTGTCGGCGGTCCGCACGGCCCAGCGCCGAGGTTCGGAACTTCCGCTTTCTTCAGCCCTGCAAACCGAGACCCGCTTGGCGGCCTTGGCCCTCGCCGGTCCCGCTGCCCCGCCTGATTTTCGAGGTAACGACACATGAATACTTCTGAATTCCTGATGATTGCCAGCGCCATCGTCCCCGACCGCCCCGCCCTGGTTTTCGATGACCGGCAATTCACCTTCTTCGACCTTCAGGAGCGCGTCAACCGCTTGGCCAACGCCCTCTCGGAACATGGCGTCCAGCCCGGTGACCGCATCGCCACCATGCAGGTCAACACCAACCAAGTGGTTGAAATTTACTTCGCCGCCGCTCAATTGGATGCAATCTTCGTGCCGCTGAACTTCCGCGCCAAAGCCGAAGAGCTACAGCAGATGCTGGCCATCTCCCAACCTTCGGTCTTTTTTGTGGGCGGACGTTATCTCCCCCTGCTGGACCAAACCCAAGATGCCAACGGCGGCGCATCGCCCCTGGTGGTCCTTCTCGACGGCCCCCCCGTCGGCGGCCTACCCGCTTACGACGACCTCCTCGCTGCCGGCCTGGAAGACCAACTTCACTTCCCCGAAGCCGGCGACGAAGACACCACCGTGATTATGTTTACCGCCGGCACCACCGGCGTTCCCAAGGGCGTTATGCTCACCCACGACAGCTTTTCGTCCTACCTGCTCTCCAGCGTCTCCCCCGCCGACCCCGACGTTGAGGAGAGCAACCTCTTGACCGTCCCCTTCTACCACATCGCCGGGCTCCAAGCCGCCCTGGCCGCGATTTACGGTGGCCGGACTCTGGTTGTGATGCGTCAGTTCGGCGCCGAGGAATGGCTGACCCTGGCCCAAAGCCACCGGGTTGACCGGGCCATGCTGGTGCCCACCATGCTGAAACGTCTCATGGACCACCCCAAGTTCGACGATTTCGACCTCTCATCCCTCTCCGTTATCACCTACGGCGCGGCCCCCATGCCCTTGCCAGTTATCCGCCAGGCCATCGAAAAGTTCCCCAATGCCCGCTTTATCAACGCTTTCGGCCAGACCGAGACCGCTTCGACCATCACCATGCTCCCTCCCGAAGACCATATCCTTCAGGGCTCCCCGGAGGAAATCGAGCGCAAGTTGAAACGCCTAACCTCCATTGGCCTTCCCCTGGAAGATGTGGAGGTGGACATCGTTTCTGAAGACGGCGACTCTGTCCCGGCCCACGAAGTCGGGGAAATCGTCGCCCGGGGCGCCCGGATGATGAAGGGTTACTGGCAGCAGGAGGCCGCTACCGGCGATACCCTCCGCTCCGGCTGGGTTTACACCGGAGACCTGGGCTACCGCGACGAGGACGGGTACATCTACCTTTCCGGCCGGGCCCGGGACTTCATCAAGCGCGGCGGCGAGATGATTTCCCCCGAAGAAGTCGAGCAGGCCCTCATCGCCCACCCCGAAGTCGATGACGCCGCAGTAATTGGCGTTCCAGACCTGGAATGGGGCGAAGAGGTCCGGGCCGTGGTGGTCCGCCGCTCCAACGGCATCACCCAGGAGGCCCTCATCGAACACTGCAACCAACGCCTGGCCAGTTTCAAACGCCCCACTTCCGTCGTCTTCATCGACGAGTTGCCCCGCAACGTCATGGGCAAAGTCCTGAAACGCGACCTCCGGCAACAGTTCGGCAGCCCGGCCTGATCCCCAGACTTACCACAAACGACTTACCATAAACGAAGGAGGACCGTTATGAAAATTGCAGTCATGGGTACCGGCGGCGTCGGCGGCTACTTCGGAGGGCTCCTGGCCCGAGCCGGTCACGACGTAACCTTCGTCGCCCGCGGCGCCCACCTCCGGGCCATCCAGGAAAATGGTCTCAGCGTCGAAAGCTCCAACGACGGAAATTTCCACGTCAACTCCCCTGCCGTGGACGATGCCTCCGATGTCGGTCCCCAGGACCTGGTCCTCTTCGCCGTCAAAATGTATGACAATGAGCCCGCCATCCAGACCATAAAACCGCTCATGGGGCCGGACTCTATCGTCCTGACCCTCCAAAACGGTATCGACAACGGGGACCAACTCGTGGAAACCTTCGGCGCGGAACGGGTGATGATCGGCTCCGTGATGCTGGAGGGACGCATCGCAGAGCCAGGCCGGGTAACCCAGGGCGGTCCGGGCCGTGCCAACTTCGGGGAGCTTCAGCCCGGAATCACCGACCGGGCGCAACAGCTTCTGGCGATCTTCCAGGAAGCCAACTGGCGGGTCGAGCTTCACGAAAACATGCAGGACATGCTTTGGAAAAAGTTCGCCTATCTGGCCGGTTCCGCCGCCGTCTGCGCTGCCAGCAACTCAACCATCGGCGAGATGCGCTCCATCCCCGAGACCCGGGAGACCATCCGCTCCGCCATCGAAGAGGGGTTCTCCGTCGCCCGGGCCCGGGGCGCCCCCATTCGTGACGACTGCATGGAGTGGTCCATGACGGCCCTGGACAATTTCCCTTACGAAGGACGAGCTTCGTTGGCCAAAGACTTCGCTGAAGGCCGCCCGGTCGAGCTGGAGGGCTTGACCGGCACCATCGTCCGGATGGGCCGCGAGGTCGGAGTTCCTACGCCGGTCAACGACACCATCTACGGCGTCCTGAAACCCTGGGCCTTGCGGATCGAACAAGCCCTCGCCGCCAACTCCTAACCAAGTAGCCGGTGCAGGGTCTTTTAGAAACTATCTCGAAATCAACTGGCCCTCCTGATCGACCGGAATCTCTGACCGCAGCCCCTAGTAGTCAGTCAACTTTGGAATCAAAAGGGTAGAGGCGGTGAAGTTTGGTTCGAGCATCCTGGGTTTTGAACCGCCAGTTGATACCAACTCGGGCGGCGTTGCGCTCCCGCACCAGTGCCTGGACTTCCCTCCCGAGCGCATCCTCGTCGGGGAGCCGCTGCTTCAGGCAGCAGCGGGACAGCACGCTGAACTCGATTTCCGCCATATTCAACCAACTCCCGTGCTTCGGGGTGTAGTGGAACTCCAGCCGTTTCGCAATCCGCCGGGCCTCGGCCGCTGGGAACGTCTCGTACAGCGACGCCGCGCGGTGGGTGTTGAGATTGTCCAGGACCACCCGCACCACCGGGACCTCCGGATAGGCTTCATCCACCAGCCAGCGCATCTGGTGGGCGAAGTCCTGCATGGTGCGCCGCTGGGTCACCGCCACCTGCCGCCACCCGGCCAGCGGCTCGCAGGCCAGGAACAGATTGCGGGTGCCTTCCCGCCGGTATTCGTAGTCCTGCCGCCGGGGAAGTCCAGGCCGGGGCGGCAGAGAGGGCCGGGTCTCCGCCAGCAACTGGGTGGAGGTCTCGTCAAAGCAGACCACCGGACGCTGGGGGTCATACGGTTCGGCGTACAGGTCCAGCACGTCCTCCATGTGGGCCACGAACTCGGCGCTCACCTTGGGGATGCACCACTCCTGCTTCTGCCACGGCTTGAGAACGTTTTTTTGAGACGCTTACGCACTCCCTCGTGGGACATGGAGGACGCCAGCCCCAGTTCCACCACCTTGCCAGCCAGCAGGCGCAGGGTCCAGTGGTCGTGGCCCTCCGGCGCTGGACTGCAGGCCAACGCGATGAGGTGGGCTTCGCTCCGGTCGTCCAACTTCCGATGCCGGTTGACCTGGCGCCGGTCCCACAGGGCCCCGTCCAACCCTTCCTCGGTAAAGCGCTGCTTAATCCGGCACGGTGCCCAGCGCCACATCCAGCGCCTCGGCCACCTTGGGAGCGGCCCAACTGTCGTCGCTCTTGAGGAGAATCCGCGCCCTGGCGGTCACTCGGGCCGAGCTTTTCCCAACCCGAATCAGATTCTGGAGTTCTTCCCGTTGTTCCGGCGCCAGCCGCACGGCGTACTTGTCCCTGATCATCACTGCCACCCCCCCCCATCAGAACTTCATCCCAAGCAGTATACGACTATCGGCCAGATTCCTGTATGACTTTCAACATCAAGGTTGACTGACTACTAGTACTCAGTCATTTTTGGAATCAAGGGGTTTAGCGGCCCCGGCAAGGCCGGTTGGACAACCATTTGGCGGGTACGCTGTTCCAAGGATACTTCGATTTCACGGTTGACTGAGTACTAGATTCCCGCCTTCGCGGGAATGACGGGTTGTGTGCCGCGCTACGTTTTGAGATAGTCTCTATGGTCCCCAAATGCGCCCTCCAGCAAAACAATCCCGACCCACAATGGTGAGCCCCAACACCCTGAGCCTGTCGAAAGGCCATGGTGAGCCTACCGAAACACCCGCAACACCCAGTCCGTTCGTCCTGAGCCTGTCGAAGGGCCAACGGACGGTCGCACAAAACACACCCCCGCTCATCGTGAGCCCCGTCGAAGGACCGTGGTGAGCCGGTCGAAGGGGAGGCATTCCGACCACCCCTACCTGTCATTCCGACCGTAGGGAGGAATCTAAAATCCATCGCCGCCAGCCGGTTTGTCCCGGACTCGTCGGCGCAAACTCCCCAATACGACAATCAAAAGTCCCTTGTTCCCGGGCAGGCCATTTGCGAAGTCCCTACGAACACCTATCGTCATTCCCGCCCCCTATCGTCATTCCCGCGAAGGCGGGAATCCAAGCCGTACCTGGCCTGGCAAGCATCCCTTTTCCTCAGAATTACATCACTTCGCAATCGTCCTGGTTCCCGGCGTCGGCCCGTTGCACGCCCCCCAATACTTGGGCGCGA
This sequence comes from Dehalococcoidia bacterium, assembly GCA_965205495.1. GTDB lineage: Bacteria > Chloroflexota > Dehalococcoidia > Lucifugimonadales > UBA3495 > CATOSK01. The sequence continues at coordinate 973,216 of CBDBHA010000002.1, read as the reverse complement.
ACCCGGAGGCCCTCCCCTAAATTATTCCAAGACGTTACCCGGCCGGGTAGGTCAACCGCCAAAGCCGGTGCTGGCGGTTTTTGGTGAACGGCCGCACCTGGTCCGGCCAACGGCCCGTGTCCACCGCCTCTCCCCATTCGGGGCTGGTCAACACCTCGGGGCGTTCCAATTCATAGAGCGCATGGTGCCTCGGCTGCCCGTCTACCACAATCCGCCGCTCCTCCCCGCCGATGATCATCGTTAACGCTTCCGTTTCAAAACGCGCCACTGAAATCACCCCGGGCACCTGGGACAACAACGGGCAATGCTCCTCGTTGTAAACCTCGTTGAACAACCCTTCCTTGTCCCCATCCACGTCCATGCTGGCAATCATCAAATATCTGGCCCGCTGGGTCATCCCTCTCCTCCTAACCGTAAGTGTTCAGAATTGACGAGTTAAACCGACATAAAACCGTCATTCCGGCCCGGAGCCGGAATCCAGGAATCCCGGTCAATTCGAACGCTGGTCTCTCCCTGACCATTCTGGATTCCGGCTCAAAGCCTGCCCCGTACCCGATACGGGGGCCGGAATAACGGCCCTTGGGTTGGGCTAACTCCTTCACTCTGAACAGTTGCTCCTAACCTGGAGAACCTAAACTCCGCCATCGGTTTGGGACCTAAAACGCCCGCCGGTGCGAGTAGTCAATCTCCGCCGAGGTTATGAACTCCAACAACACCGCCTCCCCGTTTTCATTCCGTTCCCGCGCCCTTCGGAACGCCCCGGCAACCTCGGCCGGGTCCTCGATGCGCTCGGCGTACCCGCCCATGGCCCGGCCCATGTCGGCGTAGTTTCCGCCCAGGTCACGGCTGCCGTACAGCTCGTGGGATGTCTGCATCGCGTGGGTCTCCACGGCCATGGTCGAGTTGTTCAAGACCACGGTGGTTATTGGTATCCCCGACCGCACGGCTGTTTCGAAGTCCAACCCGGTCATTCCAAACGCCGCGTCACCCATGAAGTTGACGCACATCTTGTCCGGGTCTGCCAATTTGGCCCCGATTATCAGCCCCAATCCGGTCCCCAACCCGTGGGACTTCCCCCAACCCAGGTAGGTGCGCGGTCCGTTGGTCCGGTAAAAGGGCACAATCTGGTCCCGAGGGCTTCCTGAATCGTGGGTGATTATCGCCTCTTCCGGCGGGACGGTTTGCATGAAGTCCCAAATCACCCGGTAAGGGTTGATCGGCCTACCGTTGTCGGTAATCTTGTGGTTCCACTGGGCCAACCAGGCGTCCCGCTGCTCTCTAATCTCGCCGGCGACCGCTTCGTTGTCTTTTCTCGACTCCCCCACAATCTCCCGGCACGCTTCAATAAGTTGCCGAAGCACCAGCTTGGCGTCCCCGATTATTGGGTGGTCGATCTCGTAGTCCTTATGGACGTCCCTTGGATCGTTGGTCGCCTGGATCAACACCTTCCCCGGCGGGAGATTCATCGACATTCCGTGTTTGGTGAAGCTGGCCCCGATCCCCAGCACCAGGTCGGCCCGCCGCATGAAGTGGTACAAGGTTCCCGACATTACGCCGGAACCGCTTCCCAACGCCAGGGCATGCACTTCGGGAAACGCGCTCTTCCCCAGGAGGGTGGTCATTACCGGCGCCGACAGGAGCTCCGCCAGTTCTACCAGGTCGTCCGTCGCCTGGGCCGCCAACACCCCCTGCCCGGCATGAATCACGGGATATTGCGCCCGGCACAACGCCTGCGCCGCCGCCTCGACATCCTGCGGGTCCCCCTGCGATCCGGCCGGCCTGACCTTCTTGCTCCACAGGAACGACTCTTCCGGCACCTCACCCAGCGCTATGTCCGCCGGTATCTCCACCATCACCGGCCCGGGCCGCCCCTGGTACAACGCCGCGAAAGCGCGGCGCATCACGTCGGTAGTGCGGTCCGCTGAGTTCAGTTGCTCAATGTACTTGGTGACCCCAACGTAGTTGGTCATCGAAGAATACAATGGGAAAACCCCCTGCCTCGCGGTGGGATGCCCCAACGGCAGGAGCAGCATCGGCGTCGAGTCCGAATACGCCGTCGCCACGCCGGAATAGGCGTTTTCCGCCCCCGGCCCGTATTGCATCGCAAATACCCCCGGCTTGGTCCCGTTGGTCACCCGGCTGTACCCGTCGGCTATCCCCACGCCGACCCGTTCCTGCCGGCAAACGATTGGCCGGATTCCCGCCGCCGCCGCGGCCTCGATAACCGGCGTGGTCGGGAAACAGCTCAGGTACTCAACCCCCTCCCGCTTCAATATTTCCGCAATGGCGTCAATTGTCCTCATATCCAGACCTTCCCGCTAAAGTTTTTCGACGGAATACCCCGTCCAGGCGTGGCGGGAGTATACCATTGGGCATTCAATCCCGGCCTTTCCCAACAAAAAAGGGGCCCAGGGAAACCCCCCCGAACCCCGGCGGTTTAGTCCTCCCCGAAGCTCGTCTTACCGGCTTGCTTCAAACGCCGCAATCGCGTCCTCGTTCTTGAGGGTCAACCCTATGTCGTCTAACCCGTTGAGCAGGCAGTACTTCCTAAATTGGTCGACATCAAAGCTGAACGCGATTTCTTCGTCCTCGTCCCAAACCCGCTGGGCCTCCAGGTCAACCGTCAATTCCGCCCCAGGGTCGTCCTTCAGCTTGTCCAATATCCGCCGCACATCATCCTCCGGCAAGACAACCGGCAACAACCCGTTTTGGAAGCAATTGTTGTAGAAGATGTCCGCGAAGCTTGGCGCGATTACGCAGCGAATCCCAAAATCTTCCAGGGCCCACGGCGCGTGCTCCCGCGACGACCCGCACCCGAAATTTCGCCCCGCCACCAATATTTTGGGGTTCTGGTAGTTGGGGTCGTTCAAAATAAAGTCCGGGTTCGGGGTACCGTCCTCAAGGAACCGCCAACTGGAAAACAGGAACTGGCCGTACCCGCTCCGCTCAATCCGCTTCAGGTAAATCGCCGGTATTATCTGGTCGGTATCAATGTTCACCCGGTCAATGGGCGCCGCCACGCCGCTCAGTGTCACAAACGGGTCCATCCTGCGCTCCTTCTTACCACTCTCGTATGTCTACAAAGTGTCCCGTGATCGCCGCCGCCGCCGCCATCGTCGGGCTCACCAGGTGCGTCCGGCCTCCCTTGCCCTGGCGTCCCTCAAAGTTCCGGTTCGACGTAGCCGCGCACCGCTGCCCCGGCGCCAGTATGTCCGGGTTCATCCCCAGGCACATCGAGCATCCCGCCACCCGCCAGTCAAATCCGGCGTCGGTGAATATGCGGTCCAGCCCTTCCTGCTCCGCTTGCATCTTGACCCGGGCCGACCCCGGCACCACCATGGCGTAAACGTCCGGGTTCACCTGCTTCCCCTTGATTACCTCCGCCGCCGCCCGCAGGTCGTCAATGCGGCTGTTGGTGCAGGCCCCCAGGAACACCCGGTCAATCTTGATGTCCTGGATCGGCGTCCCGGGCTCCAGGCCCATGTAGGTCAATGCCCGCTCCGCCGCTTCCCGCTCCGCCGCTTGTTCAAACGATGCCGGGTCCGGCACCCGTCCGGTTACCTTGGTCACCATGCCGGGGTTGGTGCCCCAGGTGACAAAGGGTTCCAGGTCCGCCGCCTCAATCTCCACCAGCTTGTCGTAGGCCGCTCCCTGGTCGGTTGGCAGCTCCCGCCACCTATCTACCGCGGCGTCGAAGTCCGCCCCCTTGGGCGCGTGCTGACGCCCCCGCACGTACTCGAAGGTGGTTTCGTCGGGCGCGATCATTCCCGCCCGGGCCCCCCCTTCAATGCTCATATTGCACACCGTCATCCGCCCGTCCATGGACAGACCCCGGATGGCTTCGCCGGTGTACTCGATTACGTGCCCAATTCCCCCGTTAATTCCAATTTGACCGATGATTCCCAAAATGATGTCCTTGGCCTCGACTCCCGGCGGCAGCGGCCCCTTGACGCGGACTTCCATGGTCTTGGGTTTGAACTGCCGCAGTGTTTGCGTCGCCAGAACATGCTCCACTTCCGACGTGCCGATTCCCAGCGCAAAGCACCCCAACGCCCCATGAGTCGAAGTGTGGCTGTCTCCGCATACGACCGTCATTCCGGGCTGGGTATATCCTAGGTCCGGCCCGATGACATGAACGATGCCCTGGTTGGGACTGTACCGGTCATAGAATATGATTCCGGTGTCCTTCACGTTGTCCGCCAAAGCGTCCAGCTGCTTCTTGGAAATCTCGTCCATCACCGGCAGGGCCAAGTCCCAGGTTGGCGTGTTGTGGTCCACCGTCGCCACCGTCAGGTCCGGCCGCCGCACCGTCCGCCCGGCCATCCTCAACCCCTCAAACGCCTGGGGCGTCGTGACCTCGTGAATCAGGTGCAGGTCGACGTAAATAACGGCCGGCTGGCCGGACTCCTGGTGCACCACGTGGGAGTCCCAAATCTTCTCAAACATGGTCTTGGAAGCCATGAAATTCTCTCCTAACAGGCACCTTTTTCAGACGCCCATTCCCCAGTCTTAAAACCCGCCCCATTATAACATCGCCCCCCACCCCTACCAGTGCGCCCCCCTAAATTCTCCCCCAAATACCGCACCGGTCCCCCTTCACCCGGAGCGCCGTCGAACGGGCTACCCCGTCCCCCCCCTCAAAGGGAGGCATTCCCATCCCCTACCTGTCATCCCGACTCCCAAACTTGTCATTCCGACCGCAGGGAGGAATCTAGGAATCCTCTGAACAAGACGGGTCCGGCCGGTCTTGTATTTAATGGGCCAGGATTCGCGGATATGGCCCGCCTTCTGGCCGTGTTGGTGAATGTCGGCAGCCTCTGATTTCGCCCCCGCCAGGACCGCTGGGGCCTGAAACGGCCTTGGCGCCTGGTTTGGGCCTGCCGACGCCGCTGCTATCCCGCCAGATGACCTTCGGCTGCCATCAGTTTCCTCAGTCCCAGCAACAACGCCAGACGCTGCGTGTTCTTCGCCAAGCCCCGGTAGCGCACCTTGGCATAGCCAAACAGCCGCTTCACCTTCAGGAAGGGGTGCTCCACCTTGGCCCTGACCGACGCCTTCAGCTTCTCCGCCAGGGCTTCCTCCTCCCCTTCCTGGGCTAGCAACCGAAACACCGACGGGTCTCGCAGACCCTTCGCCAACCCCAAGACTCTCAGATCCTCCGTGGGGAAATCCGGCTGGACCAGTTTGTGCGCCAGTCCCTCCACTAGCTCGATGTACCACCGGTTCCCAATCTCGGCGGCGGCGGTTGTTGTCCGGCTCTTGCCCCTGCTCCAGGAGGTGATCCAGGGCCAGGGAGAGGACGGCCGGGGAATCGGGCCGCTCCCGGCCCAGCTGCCACCGAGTTATTTGCAGATCCGAGGCTTCCAGGTGCTCCGCCAGCACCCGGTCGGTCCAACCGTTTTCGTAGGTGGTTTGCAGTAGTCCCCGGACGTCCGCCATCTGGTGTCCCTCCAAAGGTTTAGGGATACCCTACCCGAAATCGGGACGAGCTCCAACCGGAAAATGTCAGCAAATCGGCTCGGGCTTGCCGCTAAAGGGCTCCGGCTCCCGACCTCCCGTTTGGTTTGGCCGTTTCGTTGAATGTAGCACCTAAAAATTCTCGTCTCGGGTCCTTGATGGCCAAGTGTTCGTGAAAATGTGGCGCCCAAAAGTTTGTGTCCCGGGTTCCTGATGGGCTGGTGCCTGTGAAAATGTAGCGTCTAAAACTCAACCGCGGACCCGGGCTGAGCTAACTGGGAAATCTCTGGATCAGGGTGTAAATCAACACATATTGTGATAGGATTTAATAACTGGACCGTGGAGGGACGGATGGCCTACGATAACGTTGACGACCTGGACGCTACTAGAAGTCTGGCCGGAACGCCATTGGCCGGGTTTCGCGCTACGCCAAGCAGACGTATTCCAGTCTTATACGGCATGGTAGTGCATGCAATACGTTTCAAGAACCAACTGTTACATCGATAATCGACGTTAAGAAAACAACGGCTTGGGGATAATCGGGGTTTCCGTCCGAGTTTCTAGGAGGTGGGTCAGGGGTAGATGGGGGTGACCCAAGAGCAGGTGGCTAAGCATCTCGGGTTTGACCGAGCGCATTTGAGCCGCTACTTTCGAGGCCACCTGGAAATTGCCCCGCAGCACAGGTAGAGGCTTGCAGAGCTGCTTGAGGTCCTGGAGGAGGCTGAGATCGCGGCTTAAGAAGCCCGTCACCGTGTCCTGAAGCGGGCGGGGTTTATCACACATTAACCGCGAACGGTTTCTTCGGTTAAATCCTAATCCGCTCGATCTCGTCCAGCTTGAGGTGACATTTTCCCTGAACATCGACAGCAGCCCAGGTACCTTAGCATACCAGGACGCATACTGCCAATTCCCCGGCAACCTGGTCCGGTCCTCTCGGAGATTTTCCCTCCTGCCCAACACAGTCCCGGAGCTGACCTGGAAATGTCGACTTCCTTACGCACTCTGCGATGCTGACGCCGCTTGCGGCCAGTTAATCATTATATTCTGACAAACGAGGAGGAGTATCATGGCACGCCTTTCACCCATTAGCCGGGACTTGGTTGCAGAACAACATCAAGCGGCCTTCGATGAGGTTTCCGCTCCCCCTGACGGTGTTGGGTCCGGCCCCACATCCATAATGAAAAACAGTCCCGAAATGGCCAAACGGGCGATGCATCTTTCGGCTTATCTACGCAACGAGTCCAGCCTTCCGAAGAAGATACAGGAATTGGCCATGTTGATTGCGGCACGCAACATGGACTGCCAGTACATCTGGAACGCTCACGCCGCCTCCGGACGGCGGGAGGGTCTCAGCGACGGGTTGGTGGACGCGTTGAGGGACAAGCAGCCGCTTCCGGAAATGGCCGCCGACGAGTCCGCGGCCATCAACCTGGGGAATGAGTTCTACCAGACCCACCGGGTAAGCCAGGAGATCTTCGACACGGCGCTGGAACAGTTCGGCAGACAGGGTTTCGCGGAGTTGGTCGGCCTCATGGGGTACTACACGATGCTGTCCTTCAACGCCAATGCCGTCGTGCTGGACCTTCCCAGCAACATGACCGAGCCGGTGCTGCCCATCTAGGTCGGGGGCTTGTTGAGGGTGATCAACCCTCCGGCAGCAACCTGAAGACCGCCACTCGTCCAGGGTCTCCACTCGGGTAAAGCCCTGCTTTGGGGGTGAGTCACGCTGAACCTGACTAAAACGTCCCCGGGTCAAATGCGAATCCGCTCGATCTCGTCCAGGGAACCTTTATTCCCTGAGTGATCGTAGAGCCGAGTGGTCTGGGAGGACTGGTGGGCCGCCAACGCCCGGGACGTCTCCAAAGCCACTCCGTTTTCCAAATAGTTGGTAATGCCGGTGGCGCGGAAGGTGTGGCAGCAGGTGGTCGCCGGCAACCCGGCCCGCCCGCCGTTTGATCATCTGGAGGGCGTTGTCCTCCGGAAGCCGCCGACCGTTCAACTGTCGGCGGGACCGAGTGACTGACTGGAAAAGGGGATCTCTGGGGGTGGTCCAGAGCCCCGCGGCGTCCAGGGAGTCCCCGACGTACTCGATATCGTTGTGGTGGGCCGGTACGGTGTGGTGCTTTCCCCCTTCTCCCGCGGCCGGAAGGTCCGGCGTCGGCCGTCCAGGAAATAATCCCCGACGTCCATTTTCACCACGGTCCCGATGCGGCCGAAGGTGTAGACCATCGCTCCCCAGAATTACCCGGGAGCCCATTACGCCACCTTCCCCGAAGCATTGGTGGAACCCTGCGTTCTGGCCGGTAGTCCTCCGGGCGGGTTGGTGCTGGACCCCTTCGTCGGCTCTGGTACCACCTGCGCCATGGCCCAACGGCTGGGCCGGCGCAGCGTAGGGGTGGACCCCAACTCGGACTACCTGGAACTGGCGGCCCAGCGCCTTCGGGGGATTCCTCTGCCACTGGCGTAGACCTGGGGCGCCGGACCATTGAGATAGAAGAGCGGAATTGCGAACTGGCCGCCAAGCGGCTGGCCCAGGAAGTCCTGGACCTCTAACTCTGCCCCCTGGTTTCATCTTCCTCGCGTTCCGCCGCGACTTTCCATCTTGGGTGGTAGGCCCGTCGAAACGAATGGTTGGTACGAATCAATTGGGTGGCTGTTCAAAAGAATTAAACTGTTTAATCAGGAAGTAGCAAAGGCCGACTATTAGCACTCTGCCTAGTCGCGCAAATTCCGTTTCCGACAATCCAACAGGTTTGTGCGCCCCCTTGCTGACGAAAGAGTAAACTCCGGTGATCCCTCTTTCAGCATTCTCATCAATGAACTGCGACCGGCGTAAGCCTTTGATGAGCTTACCCCACTTGGCTTTATCGAATTTTTGCCCAGGGACGTCGATGTGTTTTGACGTCCCTATCATATTAGCTAGGGTTTCCAGGGCAAGGCGTCCCTTGACGAGACACTCATTAAAGTCAGCCTCGACGAACGCTTTTTCCGATGCGTGTAAGAATCCAATAACTTGCTCAGACCCATCAAGTTGGGAACACGTTAAGGCAATTTCGAGATCGTCACGAACAACAATGACCTCTGGGATCGATGAGTCAACGGGAACGAAATATGGAAGGGCAACCCCTTGTTCGTTTTTTCCCGGTGATACCCATCTAGTGCCATACAACGGAGACATTCCTTCCAACGTTCATCAAATGGGTATTTTGGCGAACTGCCAGACCGAAGAGATTGGAAGGTACGAAGGACTTCTTCAAGAAGTTCTCTTATTTGGTCGTCTTCGGCACCCAGAATTCCTTCTTTGACACTTGGCAGCCTCGGAGCGTTCGTGCTTTGATGGCCCATAACAAAGGCGTGTTTCTCGAACAAGGTTTCCAGTTGCGATTCGGGTATTTCACATAGAAATTGCGACAGGGACAACTTAGATAGTTGACTCAGTTTCAATGGACTCCCCTTCATTTTATGTAGTTGGGACCAAAATCGGACAAAGGCCAAAATAATGCGCCTTCAACCGATTGACAACAGGTAGTTTGAACCGTGATTCGAATATTGCTAGATTCCGGCGTTGATTACCAACCAACCTCGCGAGACCGGGCGGGCGGGCGCATTCATGGTACGGTCAATTTTGGATTTGACCAGAATTTCGACCTACCCGAAAGCTCCTTGCGGCCCCTTGAACATGGATTGGAACCCGCTACCATTGAATGAGAGGGGACGGACTGTCTAGACCCCGATGGCTACCGACCCCCAGGGGGAATAGCGCGATAGGTTAGGGAACCTCTGAACAACTCTACTCTCAACGCATGCGCCACAAGGTTGCATCCGGTAGGCTAGCCGAATGAGGATTGAAACGGCGTTAGTCAATTAGGTTGTGGCATACTGGGCCTTGAAGAGCCAACTCTGCTGGAGGAAGCGCCTGATGGACCAGCCCACCTTTGCCGACTTGGAATTTGAGAACAAGAAGCGCAAGACCCGCCGGGAGTTGTTCCTGGAACGGCTGGACGGGCTGATTCCCTGGCAACGGTTGGAGGAACGCATCCGCCCCTACTACCCTAAAGCCGGGCGGGGACGGCGGCCCTACGACTTGGCGGTGATGTTGCGGGTCCACTGTGTCCAGGCGTTCTACAATCTCAGTGATCCTGGTATGGAGGATTTGCTCTACGAGGCCGAATCGGTCAGGCAGTTCGTAGGTCTGAAGCTGTCGGAGGCCCTGCCCGACGAGACCACGATTCTCAACTTCCGCCACCTTCTGGAAAAGCACAGTCTGGGCCAAGGTTTGTTTCAGGAAATCAACGCCCATCTGGAGTCCCAGGGACTGCGGTTGCGGGAGGGAGCCATCGTGGACGCCACCATCATTGAGGCGCCGTCGTCCACCAAGAATCGGATCGGACAGCGGGACCCGGATATGCATCAGGTAAAGAAGGGGAACCAATACCATTTTCGGATGAAGCTGCACATCGGAGTCGATGCCCAGACGGGCCTGGTGCACCGCTTCGCCACCACCCCAGCCAATTTGCATGACGTTACCCAAGCCCACCGGCTGCTGCATGGCGGGGAGTTGCGGGTGTGGGGCGACGCGGGGTACGTGGGAGTGCAGAAACTGGAGGAGAACCTGGGGTTGGCGGTGGACTGGCAGGTTGCCATGCGGCCGGGGCAACGGCGTAAGCTGGAACCGGGGACTCTGGCGGCCTGGGCGGAGCGGGTCAAGGCGTCAATTAGGGCCAAAGTGGAACACCCCTTCCTGGACGTGAAGGGAGGCTTCGGCTATGCCAAGGTCCGCTACTGGGGTTTGGCCAAGAACACGGACCGGTTGGCCTTGCTGCTGGGCCTGTCCAACCTGAAGAAAGCCCACCGCTGGATGGCGGCCGGTTGACCCAGGGGCATTGGGCCCAGGACTCGGCCAGAACTTGACGGGGGGGTTGGGAAGGGGCGGGAAACCACCGCGCAAAACGTCCGATCAATGGAATCAACGCTTACTGCAAGCCCCACTGACTCTAAAAGTCAGTTGGGTCCCCGTTATTCAGAGGAATCTAAAATCCATCGCCCCCCAGCCGGTTCACCCCCGGATTAGTCGCCGCCAGTTCCCAATAACGACAACTAAAAGCCTCAGCGCCGGAATCAAACTCCGATTGCCCTCCTCATACCGGGGCTGTAAACTTCAAAACCGACACCCAACGCCCTATTCCCCGAACGACAACCTTCCCCCAAATAGCGGCCCCGTAGTGATGTGGATTAAGCTCTGCGGTTACCTCTGGTTGTTGGCTGTAATCGCGGCCTTCCTAATGGCGTGCGAAACGCCCCAACCAACTACCCCAACTCTCCTCCAACCCCCTGAACCCGTTTCAACCCAGACATCCGCTGCTGGACCTGTATCTGCGTCGCCCGTTCCGTCCGGGTCCCCAAATCCCACCCCGACACCGATTCCCCCTCCATCGGCCGACTTTCCCGTGGATGTTTTGGACGGCGCAGCCCCGCTCTCCGTTAGCTTCTCGCCCACTTCCACGGGCGAAGTCTCAGCGGTCAGGTGGGATTTTGGTGACGGCAGCCACAGCGAAGAGACGTCACCGGTCCACGAATACACAATGGCCGGCGAGTTCGATGTCGAATTGAGGGTCGAAGGACCCGGCGGGAACGACGCGGTCGTGCGGTCCCAGCTCATTACCGTGCGGCCGGGCCTTCCGGTCTCCTTCATAATGGTCACAGAGAACCTGGAGGTGCGTCCGAACCAGTCGGTCCAGGTGCAGGTTACGGCAACGGACGGGTTCGGCAACTCAGTACCAGTGAAGCCGGATTGGGAGGTCGCGAACGGTGGAGGTGGCATTTCTACTGATGGAATCTTCACCGCCGCGACGCTGGCCGGGACCTTCACCGATACAATCGTTGTGTACTTGGATCAGGACGGCCAGGCGCTTACCGCAAATGCCGATGTGGTTGTCCTGCCGGGAAGTGTTTACAGCGTCGTGCTGACTCCAATGGAAATCTCGTTGCAGGTTGGCGAAGAGCTTCAGTTCTCGGTTGAGGTTCTCGACGAATTCGGAAACGAGGTGACCGGCGCCCTGGTGCGTTGGTCTTCGCTGGACGATGCCGGTTCCGTCGACCCCAACGGCCTGTTTACCGCGGGCAATGCCGCCGGTTCCTTTGCCAACGGAGTCCGGGTAGATGCCGTGGAAGGGTCTTACGGCGCAATGGCCGCTGCTAATGTGTCCGTCAGTCCCGGGCCGCTGGCCTCCATCGCTCTTGAGCCGGCCTATCTCACCTTGACACCCTCGACAGAGTTTCAATTTCGGGCAGAGGGATTAGACGAATTTGGCAACACGATCGACTTGGCGTTCCTGTGGGAAGCCACCGGAGGTCTGGTCAACCGAGCCGGTAAGTATACGGCCCCAGAACGAAGAGGCCGATACGAGATTACCGCACTTGGCCACGAGCAAGGTGTCACAATCGAAGCCAAGAGTGAAGTGATTGTGGGCTCGCCTCATTATGTCAAATGGCAGATTGGGCCCAATGTCACAACGGAGGCCATAGAGGCCGCGATAGAAGGGGCCTGGCTGATGCACGAATACGCCTCATCGCTGGGGCTTCCTAAAATTGACCAGGAAATCACGTTCTATCTCTATCACGACGTAGAGGGATTGGTACCCGCATGGGAAGCAGTCACTGGCGGGAATGCTGACCGGGACCGGGACTGGTCGGATGGAGCCGTCGCCGAGGTGTGGAAAGGCAGCGTCTTCCTCACGACTTCCGCCTTCCCCGGTAAGGAGAATCTGATGGGGGTGGTTGCCCACGAAATTAGCCACGGACAATGGCGAGCTATTATAGCTATGAATGGATTCAAGGTGCTGGGCTGGTCGGACAAAGTACAGGCGCACGGCCCGGTCTGGCTATGAGAAGGAGTGGCTTATCTCCATTCCGATTTGGCACTGGATCGAGGTGGCGTCCTCTCTTATGACGCCATTCGCTTTGCCCCCGCGGAGGGTTTCCTCCGTTAAACCGCCTGCAAACCTGGGACGAAGTTTGGCCGGTCCATGCTGGCGACTGGTACGGCAAGTGGGCAGCGGAGCTATTGGCTTCCCTCGCGGGGGAAAGTGCGCTTTCCCGCTACCCCACCCTGTTGCAGCCTGGAACCACTTGGCAAGAGGAGTTCCAAGAAGCCTTCGGCATGACGGTGGACGAATTCTATGAGCTATTCGAAGCCCACAGCGAAGCGGGGTTTCCCAAGCTGAAACTCGGCCCTTAGAGATTGTTTCCAAAGCCGTTAAAGGGGAACCCAACCTCTGGAGAACAAGATAAACGACCGCCATTTATACCCAAGACTCGGTGGGGGCGGGCAATGATGCCTCGTAGTCTTTGCTCACCCGCCGCCCCAACTCCGCCACCCCCGATCAATTTTCCGGCACAGACCTAACCCCCATTCCCCATGAACCCCCTCTTCCTGTCAACCCGACCCTCTACCCGTCATTCCGGCCATAGGGAGGAATCTAAAATCCACCGCCCCCCAGCCAGTTCACCCCCGGATTCGTCCCCGCACTCCCCAACAACGCCAAGTAAAAGAACCCCCGGCCAACCCCCCCAGACCAATTGCAAAGTCCCTACCAACGCCTACCGTCTTTCCCGCGTAGGCGGGAATCCAGGTCGTACCTGGCCTGGCAAGCCTCCCTTTTCCTCACAATTACATCACTTCGCAATCGTCCTATACGCCCACGCCCCACCAACGCCCGGCAGACTTACCCGGACGTTGGTGGTAAACTGGCTGCTGGCGCCCCGGCAACCCTTGTTGTCGCCCGGGCGCCCTTCAACCCAACCGGAGGCAACAATCATGCCCGCAACCGAGGCTGTGGTCCTTCCCGACAACGTCATTCCCAACAAGTACACTTTGACCCTTCAACCCGACCTGGAAAACTTCACTTTCACGGGCGCGGAGACCGTCGACATCGCCATCAGCGGCGATGTCTCGGAAATCGTCCTCAACTCTTCCGAAATCGAAATCCAGTCGGCGGCCCTGTCCCAGGCTGGCAGCGAAATCGCAGTTTCCAACATTAGTTTCAACCCCGACGCCGACGCGGTTACCCTGACCCTCGCTCAACCCGCCTCCTCCGGCCCGGCCCAGCTCAAAATCAGCTTTACCGGCATCCTCAACGACAAGCTCCGCGGCTTCTACCGCAGCCAGTACACCGACGCCGAAGGAGAAACCCGCTACCTCGCCACGACCCAGTTTGAAGCTACCGACGCCCGTCAGGCCTTCCCCTGCTGGGACGAGCCATCCCGCAAGGCCGGTTTCGACGTAACCTTGATCGTCCCCCAGGAACTGACCGCCTTGTCCAACACCCCCATAATTTCCGACACGCCGGCCGGCCCCGGGCTCAAGTCCGTCCGCTTCGCCGCAACTCCGGTTATGTCCACCTATCTCCTGGTCTTCGTGGTTGGCGACCTGACTCACATCGAAAAAGAGGCCGCCAGCGGGACCCGGGTCGGCGTCTGGACCACCCGGGGCAAGGAGGAGCATGGCCGCTTTGCCCTCGACACCTCCGTTAAGCTTCTCTCCTTCTTTAACGACTATTTCGGCATCCCCTACCCCCTGGAAAAGCTGGACCATGTCGCCATTCCCGACTTCGCCGCCGGCGCCATGGAAAACTGGGGCGCGGTCACCTACCGGGAAACTGCCCTGCTGGTTGACCCTCAAAATTCCTCCGCCGGCACCCGCCAGCGCGTCGCTGAGGTAGTGGCCCACGAGATGGCCCACATGTGGTTCGGCGATCTGGTCACCATGGAGTGGTGGGACGACCTCTGGCTCAACGAAAGCTTCGCTTCCTGGATGGGCACCAAGGCGGTGGACTGGCTCTTTCCCGAATGGCAGATGTGGACCCAGTTCGTCAACATGGATACCAACCGCGCCCTCAGCCTGGACGGCCTAAAAAACTCCCACCCCATCGAGCAAGAGGTCAAGGACCCGGCCGAGGTCTCCCAGCTTTTCGACGCTATCAGCTACAGCAAGGGCGCCTCGGTAATCCGCATGTTGGAGCAGTTCCTGACCCCGGAAGTCTTCCGCCAGGGACTCTTCCATTACCTCAACGGCCACCAGTATCAGAACGCCCAAACCGCCGATCTCTGGGCTGCTCTCGAAGAGGCTTCCGGAGAGCCCGTCACGTCGATAATGGGTAGCTGGACCGGTCAAATGGGTTACCCGGTCCTGGACGTGGCCGCCCGGCAGTCCGCCTCCGGCACCGAAATCACCCTCTCCCAAGAACGCTTCGTCTACGACCGTCTCCTTGAGGAAGGCGGACCCGAGACCGGCTCCTGGCAGGTGCCCGTCCGGGTCGCCTCCAGCGATCCCTCATCGGGCGCGTCGATGGTCATGGACCAGCCCCAGGCCAGCCTCAACCTCGCTTCAACCCAGCAGCAATGGTTCAAGGTCAACCCCTCCCAGACCGGGTTCTTCCGGGTCAACTACTCCCCCGAGGACTGGGAACGCCTCGTCCCCGCCATCGAATCCCTGGTCCTCCCCGCCACCGACCGCTTGGGCATCCAAAACGACGCCTACGCCCTCTCCCGCGCCGGCTTGCTGCCCGTAACCCAATTCCTTTCTCTGGCCCGCGCCTACCAGAACGAGGTTGACGCTTCCGTCTGGAGCGACCTGGCCAGCAACCTCAAGGAAATGGAAACCCTCATTTCCGGCGAGCCCTGTTACCCGGCCTACCGCGGCTTCGCCCGCGGTCTCTTCCAGGGGGCAGTCCAGCGCATCGGTTGGGACCCCCGCACCGGCGAAGGCCACCTCGATGCCCTTCTACGCAGCACCGTCCTCAGCCAGGCCGGCAACTACCAGGACGCGGCTGTCCTCCAGGAAGCCGCCCAGCGGTTCTCCCGCTACCTCCAGGAACCCTCGTCAGTCCACCCCGACCTGCGCGGCGTGGTCTACAGCCTGGCGGCCCAGGCCGGCGGCGAAGAAACCTACAACCAACTCTGGGACCTGGCCCGCGCCGCTGATCTCCAGGAAGAAAAGGTCCGTCTCCTCCTCAGCCTGGCCCGCTTCACTCAACCTGAACTGCTCCAGGAAACCCTCCATCGTTCCCTTACCGGCGATGTCCGCTCTCAAGACACCATCACCGTAGTATCCGCCGTGGCCTCCAACATCCAGGGCCGCCAACCCGCCTGGGATTTCGTCAAAGACAACTGGGGCGAGTTCGACCGCCGTTACGGTGGCGGGGGATTCGGCCTCATGCGGCTGGTGGGTATTTCCAACACCTTCGCCGACATGGACCACTACCACGACGTGGAGAACTTCTTCCAGGAAAACCCGGCCCCCGCCGCCGAGCGCACGATACGCCAGGCATTGGAACGCATCCGCCTGAACTCCGCCTGGGTGGACCGCAACCGCGCCGAACTCGCCGCCTGGTTCAACCACTAGCTGCTTTCAGCGCTAGTCGCCCGTTGTTGGGGCGTCCGCATTGGCGCCGCCGTCGATCAACGGCGACCCGGACTATTTGCGTCCCGGTCCAACCCCACCGCGCCGGGCTTCCCCAAACGGGGACCCGGCCGATGTTACAATAACCCCATCCAGCAAAAAGGAAGTCCTATTTTCATGTCCCTTGCCAACCGCATCGAAACCCTGAAAACCCTGCTGAAACAACGCATCCTGGTGGTCGACGGCGCCATGGGCACCGCCATCCAGGACCGCGACCTTGGCCCCGACGACTTCGGCGGCCTTGATTACGAAGGCTGCAACGAAAACCTGGTGTTGACCCGCCCCGACGTTATCGCCAACATCCATGAGGGTTACCTGGAAGCGGGCGCCGACATCATCGAGACCGACACCTTCGGCGCCACCTCTACCGTCCTGGCCGAGTACGGCCTGGCCCATGAAGCCCGCCGTATCAACCGGACCGCCGCTGAAATCGCCCGCAGCGCGGCCGACGCCGCCTCCACCCCGGAAAAGCCCCGCTTCGTCGCCGGCTCCATGGGCCCCACCACCAAGACCATTTCAGTCACCGGCGGCATTACCTTCGACGAGCTCGCCGACGCCTACCACCATCAGGCCGCCGGTCTTATGGAAGGCGGCTCCGACCTCCTCCTTCTCGAAACCTCCCAGGACACCATCAACGTCAAGGCCGGCCTCGAGGGTATCGACCGCGCCTTCGCCGAACTGGGGTTTGAAATCCCCGTCGCTGTCCAGGGTACCGTTGAACCTATGGGTACCCTCCTCGCCGGCCAGGACGCTGAAGCCTTTTACACTTCCCTGTTCCATCGCGACCTCCTCTGGATCGGGTTCAACTGCGCCACCGGTCCCGAGTTTATGACCGACCACGTCCGCACCCTGGCCTCTCTCTCCCGGTTTCCCGTCGCCTGCGTCCCCAACGCGGGCCTTCCCGACGAGGACGGTAACTATAACGAGACCCCCGAAATGCTATCCAACACCGTCTCCCGCTTCGTCGACAACGGCTGGCTCAACGTCGTTGGGGGTTGCTGCGGCACCGGGCCCGAACACATCACCCGGCTGGCCGGCGCCGTTAACCAAAAGCCCCCCCGCAGCCCCGCGCGGTCCAACGAGACTCGCGTTTCCGGCATCGAAGCTCTCGTGATCGACGAAGACACCCGCCCCGTAATTGTCGGTGAACGCACCAATGTCCTGGGCAGCCGCCGGTTTCGACGCCTCATCAACCAGGGCTCCTTCGAGGAAGCCTCCGAAGTTGGCCGCCGTCAGGTCCGCAACGGCGCCCACGTCCTTGATGTCTGCCTCCAAGACCCCGACCGCGACGAACTTTCGGACGTGATCCAGTTTCTCGACCACGTTACCAAGAAGGTCAAGTCTCCCATCATGATTGACTCCACCGACGCCAACGTCATCGAGGAGTCCCTCAAACGGCTTCAGGGTAAGTCCATCATCAACTCCATCAACCTGGAAGACGGCGAGGCCCGCTTTCAGGCCGTCATACCCCTGGCCCAACGCTTCGGCGCGGCCCTGGTAGTCGGCTGTATCGACGACGACAAGGAACAGGCCCAGGCCGTCACCCGCCAACGCAAGCTGGAAGTCGCCCTCCGCTCCCACCAACTTCTTACCGAGAAGTACGGCGTACCGGAGGAAGACATCATCTTCGACCCGCTGGTTTTCCCGGCTGGCACCGGTGACGCCAACTATGTCGGGTCCGCCGCCGAGACCGTCGAGGGCGTCCGCCTCATCAAGGAAGCACTTCCCAATGCCAAGACCATCCTGGGCATTTCCAACGTCTCCTTCGGCCTTCCCACCGCCGGCCGGGAGGTCTTCAACTCCGTTTTCCTCTACCATTGCGTCCAGGCCGGCCTGGACCTGGCCATCGTCAACTCCGAGTTGATGCAGCGTTACACCTCCATCCCCGAGGAAGAACGCCGGCTTTCCGAAGACCTGATCTGGCACCGCGGGGACGACCCGGTGGCCGCTTTCGTCGCCCACTTCCGCGACAAGCCACCCGCCTCCACCTTCGAAGACCGCAAGGCCCTACCCCTCGATGAAAGGCTGGCCCTGGCCATCATCGAGGGCACCAAGGAGGGCCTCGCCGATGACTTGGACGAAGCGCTCGAAGAGCGCGTACCCCTGGAAATCATCAACGGGCCCCTCATGGCCGGTATGGATGAAGTCGGCCGCCAGTTCAACGCCAACCAACTCATCGTCGCCGAGGTCCTCCAGTCTGCCGAGTCCATGAAGTTCGCCGTGGCTCACCTCGAACCCTTTATGGACCGCCTGGACTCCGCCGCCAAGGGCAAGGTGGTCCTCGCTACCGTCAAGGGCGACGTCCACGACATCGGCAAGAACCTGGTGGAAATCATCCTTTCCAATAACGGCTACCAGGTGATTAACCTGGGCATCAAAGTACCTCCCCAAGACCTAATTGCCGCCTGCCAGGAGCACCGGCCCGACATCATCGGCCTCTCCGGACTCCTCGTTAAGTCCGCCCAGATGATGGTGGAAACTACCCGCGATTTCCGTCAGGCCGGCGTCGCCTCCCCTATCCTCGTCGGTGGCGCGGCCCTGTCCAACCGCTTTACCCGCCTCCGCATCGCTCCGGAATACGACGGCCTGGTGGTCTACTCCCAGGACGCCATGACCGGCCTCGCGTTGGCCAACAGGCTCCAGGACGCTGATGAACGGCAAAAGCTCATCACCCAGGTGGAGGAGGAAACGGAGCAGCTTATCAACTCCGGCTCCGCCCCGGCCTCCGGCGCCGCCTCACCCGTTCCCGATGTCGCCCCGGCCCAGGTCAGTCACGATTTCCCCATTCCCAACCCTCCCGACCTTCGCCTCCACGTCATCAAAGACTACGACATGGGCAGCATCTTCCCTTACATCAACCCTCAGATGCTCTATGTCCGCCACCTCGGTTTCAAGGGACGCTTCGCCGACGCCTTGGAAGCGGGCGATCAGGCGGCCCTCCAGCTCCGTGATTCCGTCCGCCGCGTCGAGGAGCTAATCCTAGCCCGCCCCGATATTGCCGCCAACGCCGTCTTCAAGTTCTTCCCCTGCAACTCCGACGGTCCCTGGACCTACGTGCTTTCCCCCGACGGCCGGCAAGTCTTGGAAGAGTTCTATTTCGGCCGCCAGTCCCAGCGCGACGGTCTTTGTCTTTCCGACTACGTCCGCCCCCGGTCCTTGGGCCGGACCGACTACCTGGCCATGTTCACCACCACCATCGGTCCCAGCGTCCGCGACCTGTCCGAACAGTGGAAGACCGAAGGGAAATTCCTCGACTCCCATATTCTCCAGGTACTGGCCCTGGAAGGCGCCGAAGCCTTCGCCGAACTCCTGCACCAGCAAATCCGCCAAATGTGGGGCATCGGCGACCCGCCGGGCCTTTCTTTCCCCGATCTCTTCCGGGCCCAATACCACGGCAAGCGGTTCTCCTTTGGGTATCCCGCCTGCCCCCGCCTGGAAGACCAGGAACAGCTCTTCCGCCTCTTGGACGTCACCAACAACCTGGGCGTCGAGCTAACCGAGGGCTTTATGATGGACCCGGAGGGTTCGGTATCCGCCATCGTCCTCCACCACCCCGAAGCCAAATACTTCAACCTCTCCGAGCAGGACATAGACCGCCTTGAGTCCCAGGTATCCCAACTGCCCCGGGCCAAGTAACCAGCCCTCCTAACCCCAAAAACTGTTACCTCCACCAACAACCGGGCGGGCTCCCAGCGCCCCAACCGAACCGGCCCCACCCCCAACCCTCCCATCCGCTCGTCCTGAGCTCGTCGAAGGATCGTCCTGAGCCACGTCGAAGGGCCAACGGACGGCCGCACTAAACACCCACCCCGGTCGGTGGTGAGCCCGTAGAACCACCCCCCCTTGCCGTCACCACCACCCCCTTTCTGTCACCCCGAGCGTAGCGAGGGGTCTAAAATCCCCGCCCAACACTCTCCCCAACCCCGCCAACACCCAGTCCGTTCGGCATGACCCCGTCCAACCACCCCCGCGTGCTGCCAGCCCATCCCCAGCCGTTCACTCCGCTCATCCTGAGCCTGTCGAAGGATCGTGGCAAGCCCGCCCCCCCAACTCTCCAGTCCGGGACAACCGCCCCTTCATCCTGAGCCCCGTCGAAGGGCAACGGACGGTTGCACTAAACACTCCCAACCCATGCCCAGGACCTTTCACCTGTCACCCCGAGCGTAGCGAGTGGTCTAAAATCCCCGCCCAACACTCTCCCCAACCCCGCCTACACCCAGTCCGTTCGTGATGACCCCGTCCAACCACCCCCGCGTGCTGCCAGCCTATCCCCAGCCGTTCACTCCGCTCGTCCTGAGCCTGTCGAAGGATCGTGGCAAGCCCGCCACCACCCCCAACCCTCCAGTCCTTTCATCCTTGTATCTTAAAATACGAAGGACGAACGGACGGTTGCACTAAACACTCAGTCCCCTCGTTCCCACCCCGTCGAAGGATCGTAGTCAGCCCATCAAACCACCTCCCCCAAATCACTGACATTTGCCCCTTGCCACTTCCGGTGACAACTCTCTAACATAACTATAGATAGACCTAACCCCAGACCCCCAAAATCCAACCCCCGGACCGACCGGACGAGACAACCAATCCCATGTCCTAATAAGTCCCAAAATGTCCCAGCATTAAAAAAATCCAACCTCGTTCATCCATCCTAACCCCCAATAAATCCAAAACCCGGAGGAACCCAAAAATGACCGAATTTCCCAGCCTTGCCAGCCTTGCCAGCCTAGCCAACCGCGTCCGTGCCCTCAGACGTAAACTCTACCGCCCCCGTCACGAGGTTCTCCTCGGCCGTCACGTGGACCAACTCTGCGAGGAATGGGCCGACGCCCAATCCCAGAACAAACCCCTGCCCGACCCCCACAACTTCATCCGAAAAGTGGCCGACTCCGGTTTCCGATTCCTCCCCTTCACCGGTACCTTCGGCTACCTCGACTACTGCCGCCGCCGCAAAAAGGAGCCCGACCACAAGCTACTCCTAGACGCCCTACTGCCCTGGCGTCCTTCACCCTGCCTCTCCTAACCCCACCCGACCCAAAAAATGTCCCAGAATGTCCCCAAAAGTCCCAGTACCTTAAAAATCTACCGCAACCAACACCCAGTCCGTTCGTCCTGAGCCCCGTCGAAGGCCAACGGACGGTCGCACTAAACACCCCCCGCGCATCCTGAGCCCGTCGAAGGATCGTGGTCAGCCCCGCCGG
Source organism: Dehalococcoidia bacterium (assembly GCA_965205495.1). Lineage (GTDB taxonomy): Bacteria > Chloroflexota > Dehalococcoidia > Lucifugimonadales > UBA3495 > CATOSK01. The sequence goes on along the minus strand of CBDBHA010000002.1, from coordinate 952,105 downwards.
ACAACCCCCGACCTCCCGCTCATCCCGAGCACGTCGAAGGACCATCCTGAGCCCCGTCGAAGGCTCACCCCCACCACCGGGAGGAATCCAAAATCCATCGCCGCCAGCCGGTATTCCCCTCGATTCGTCGTCGCACCCTCCCCACAACCACATTGAGAAGGCCCCGCAGTCGAACCGGCCCGCCCTTGCCATCACCGTAGCCGGATGCCACAATAACCCCCGGCCCATCGGGTCCGCGGTCAGCCCTTCAAACCAGCATCAACAAGGCTTTTCAACGCTATGCCAGGTCTCTTAGAAGGCGTGAAGGTCCTCGACCTCACCCACAACTTCTCCGGTCCCTACTGCACCAAGCTGTTCGCCACCCTCGGCGCCGACGTGGTCAAAATCGAACGCCCCGGCTCCGGCGACCCCCTGCGTTCCTTCGGCCCTTTCGCCACGCCGGAACCGGACCCCGAGTCCGGCGCCTGGTTCCTTTACCTCAACACTTCCAAACGCGGCGTAACCCTGGACCTCAAGACCGGCCCCGGCCGGGAAATCGCCTTGAAACTAGCTCGCTGGGCCGATGTCGTGGTCGAGAATTTCGCCCCCGGCGTCATGGACCGCCTCGGCCTTTCCTACCCCCAGCTACAGGAGCAAAACCCCGCGGTTGTCCTGACCTCAATCTCCAACTACGGCCAGACCGGCCCCTACCGCGACTGGAAGGCTGTCGAGCTTAACCTCTACGCCGCCGGTGGCCTGATGAACATCACCGGGGAGACCGACCAGCCTCCCCTCAAAGAAGGTGCTCCCCTGGCCCAGTTGGGCGCCGGCCAAAACGCCTTCGTCGCCTCGATGACCGGCCTGATGCACGCGGAGGACACCGGCGCCGGCCAGCAAATCGACCTTTCCATTGCCGAATACGCTACCAACGTCCTGGAAAACGCCCTCATGCAATACAGCTACTCCGGCGTTGAATACTCCCGCGTCGGCAACCGGGGTTACGGCCGCGCCGCCTGGGGCATCTATCCCTGCCAGGACGGTTTCGTCGGCATAATCGCCGGTCCCGACCAGAATTGGCCCCAGGTAGCCAACATCATGGAGCGTGAAGAACTTGCCGACCCCAAGTACGCCTCCCGCCAGGGCCGCCTTCTCTACGCCGACGAAGTCGACGCCCTCATGCTCCCTTGGCTCCTCGACAACTACAAAGTCGACATCTTTAAGGCCGGCCAAGACCACGGCCTCGGCTTCTCCTTTGTCTCGACAATGCAGGACCTGCTGGAAATGGAGCAATTGGAAGCCCGTGACTATTTCGTCAACCTCGACCACCCCGTAGCCGGACCTCTCCAATATCCCGGTCCGCCCATCAGCCCCCGGTCTCCTGTACAGCCCTGGGTCTATCGCCGCGCTCCCCTGCTCGGCGAACACACCGGCCAGGTCCTGAGCGAAGACCTGGGTTACTCCCCAGCCCAAGTGCAGTCTTGGCAAGACCAGGGGGTGCTCTAAATGCCCCAACAGCCCTTGAAGAACTTCCGCATCCTGGACCTCTCCCGTATCTGGGCCGGCCCCTACTGCACCAAACTCTTGGCCGACATGGGCGCCGAGGTCATCAAAATGGAGTCCCTCCGGGTCTACGATTCCCACCGTGGCCCCGTGGCCCCCGCCCCAGGCATTGCCGCCTACCCTGATTCCGAGCCCGGGGAGGAACCCTGGAACCGCAACGGGTGGTTCAACTGCCTCCACATGAGCAAGTACGGCATCACCCTGGAATTGACCCACGAGGCGGGCCGTCAGGTGTTCGAGGAACTTGTTTCCATCAGCGATGTGGTAGTAGAAAACTTCCGTCAGGGGTCTTTGGAACGCCTCGGCTATACCTACGAGACCTTCAAAAAGATTCGGCCCGACATCATTTACGTTTCCATGCCCGCCTTTGGCAACAGCGGTCCGTGGAAGGGTTATGTCGCCTATGGTATCGGTCAGGAACAGCTTTCCGGCATGGCCCACATGACCGGCTACCAGGACGACGGCCCGATGAAGTCCGGCATCAACCACGGCGACCCCATCACCGGAGCCCATGCCGCCGGGGTGCTCCTCGCCGCTCTCCGCTACCGCAAACGCACCGGCCAGGGCATGTTCGTCGACGTTTCCCAACAGGAGTCCGCCGTTGCCCTTATCGGCGGCGACGTCCTCGCCTACCAGATGACCGGTCAAGAACCCGAACGGCGCGGCAACCACTCGCCCCACTTCGCTCCCCATAACTCCTACGCCTGCCAGGGTGAAGACCGTTGGGTAACCATCGCCGCTACCGACGACCACCAATTCGGCCACCTCGCCGGGTTCATGGGTAACCCGGACTTGGCCCGGGACCCCCGCTTCCAGTCCAATGACAGCCGCTTGGCCCATCAGGACGCGCTGGATGGTATCATTGCGGAGTGGACCTCCCAGCAAGACCCTTTCCAACTGTCCCAGGATCTCCAGAACGCCGGTATACCCGCCGCTCCTGTCATGCGCGGCCCCGACCTCTTGGCAGACCCCCACTACCGGGACCGGGCTACTTTCAGCCATGTTAGCCATCCGCAGGTTGGCCCCAAATGGTACCCCGGCATCGCTTGGCGCATGTCCGACACCCCGGGTCGGGTTCACTGGCCGGCCCCCACCCTGGGCCAGCACAACCGCCAAATCTACACCCAGCTCCTGGGCCTGTCGGATGAGCAAATCACCCAGTTGGAACAGGACGGCGTCATAGGCGCCAAACCCACCGGCTCCCGGATCATTTAAAACTGACTCACAAACTGAAATGTCCCAAGAATATCCCTGGTTGCAGAAATCGTAACCCCAATCCCAACGACCGACCTTGGAGGTAACACCCTTGCCCGAAGCTGAAGCGCTCTACGAAATCAAGGACGGCATCGCCTACATTACCCTCAACCGCCCCGAAAAGCTCAACGCCATCGACCCGCCCATGCGCCAACTCCTGTGGGACTACTTCCAGGACGTTAAGAACAACCCGGAGGTCCGTTGCGCCATCGTAACCGGGAATGGCCGCGCCTTCTCAACCGGTCACGACCTGATCGCTATGGCCGGGGCCCGGGCCAACGAAGGCCCCAGCACCGGCGACCTCTACGTGGTCCAATCCAACATCTGGAAGCCCATCATCGCCGCCATCAACGGCATCTGCCTGGCCCAGGGCTGCGGCCTTGCCCTGGGCAGCGACATCCGCATCGCCTCCACCCAGGCCCAATTTGGTTGGCCCCAGGTCAAGCGCGGCATCTCCTCCGTCAGCGGCCCTGCCCTGTTGGCCCAGGTCCTTCCCAAAAATATCGCTTTCGAAATCCTCTTCACCGGAGACTTCATCGACGCTGCCCGCGCCCACGAGTTGATGCTGGTCAATTACGTGGAGGAACCCGAAGACGTAATGCCCAAGGCCGAGGAAATCGCCCGTAAAATCGTCGCCAACGCTCCCCTTTCCCTGGCCGCCATCAAGGAATCGTCCGTAATGGGCGCGGCCATGGACCTGGAACGCCGGGTGGCCTTTGCCCAGATGAAACGCGACGTGGTACTCCACACCGAGGACGCCCAGGAAGGCGTCAAAGCCTTCGCCGAAAAACGCGCCCCCGTCTGGAAGGGCCGCTAAAGTTCCGGGACCGCCGGCAAATACTTAGGGGCGCACCGGTCAGTGCGCCCCGCCCCCATTGCAACCCCTGCCGCGGCCGGCCAGCCGCCCACTTTTTAAAGCCCCAACGCCTCCGCCAGCTTCCGCCGGTGGAAACGCGGGTCACCCAGGTAGTGGTACAGCGTCCGCGACGCCGCCGTGTGCAGCGTCAAACCATACTCCGTCATGCTCCCCACCCCGGCATGGACCTCATGGGCAAAGTTACACGCCTGGTAATACCCTTCGCTCCCCACTGCTTTCGCCAGATGCACCGCGTCCGCGCACTCCCGCCCGGCGTCCAGCTTCCACAGCGCCTCGTAAGCAGTCCACCGCGCCGCATCCAACTGGTTCACCAGGTTTATCACGTGGTCCTGCACCCGCTGGAACCGGCCGATGGGGGTCCCGAATTGAATCCGCGTCCGGCTGTAGTCCACCGATAGCTCGTACACCGCCTGACATCCCCCAACCTGAAACGCGGAAACCACCGGAATGGCCTTCCCAATTCCCCGCTCCAACGCCTCCCAACCCCCTTGGAATCCGCCCCCCAAGACGGTGCCCGGCCCAACCCTAACGTCCTCAAACCGGACTTCTGAAGTGTTCCAGGCAAACCCCGCCAACTCCCTAACCTTTAACCCCTCGGCATCGCCCGGTACCAACACCAACCCGACGTTGCCGGCAACACCCGGCGTTTCCCTGACCGCGCAAAGGTAGTGGGTTGCCGTACCGCCGTCGTAAACGTAAGCTTTGGAGCCAAGTAGCCGGTAACCGTCGCCGTCCCCGGCGGCAACCATCCGGACATCCTCTCGGAACCACCCGTAATCGGCCTCGGTGACCGCCGGTACCACCCGCATCTCTCCCTGGGCAATTCTCGGCAGCCAGTCCCGTTTCTGCTCGTCAGTTCCCCCTTCCAAAATCGCCAGCGCGGCCAATACTCCCGAACTCAAATGTGGCCCCGGCACCGGACCCCGTCCCAACTCCTCGAACAACACCCCCGCGTCGGTGAAAGACCCTCCTTCGCCGCCGTACTCCTGGGGAATCAAAATCCCCAGCCAGCCGGTTCCCGCCAGCAGTTCCCAGACCTCCAAAGGAGTCGTTTCGTCCGGCGATGCAATCCGCAGCAGCGTCTCCTTCGGGCATTCCTGCTGCACGAACCGCCGAGCCGCCGCTTTCAGCATCTCCTGTTCAGGTGTTAATGACAGGTCCATGTCTCTCCCAATGTGCCTAGGACTTTAAACCGGCCCCCACAGCCTAAGACAGCGTCCCGGCTGTCTCCCGGACCTCCCTGCCAATTCCAATCCGCCGCGCCATAATCACTTTCTGTATGTCCGTGGTTCCTCCGGGATGGATGGCGACAATCCCGGCCCGGGCGTGGGCCTCCATGTGCCCTTCCGCCGCGCCCAGTTCTTCGTCGTAGGTCAACCCCGCCGGCCCCAGAATGTCCAGCATCGTGCCCGCCATTCGCAACCCTGCCGTCTTCCGCAGGTACGACGCCTGCGGACCCTCGTAGGTTATGTTGGCCCCGCTGTGCCGCATCCAGTAGTTCCGCAGATTCAGCAGCCGGACAATCTCCGCCTCTATGTAGACGTCGATCAACCGGTCGCGCACCTCCGGGTCCTTGGTCATTGGTTCTCCCCGGCGCGGGTTATTCCGGCAATGCTCGAACAACCGGTCGACCAGCCAGTTGCGTCCGATTCGGCCTCCGGTGCCATGCTCCAGTTCTAGGTGCGTTGTCGCCACCTTCCAACCCTCGTTCTCCCCGCCAATCAGGTTGAACGCGGGCACCCGCACATTGTCAAAGAAGACCGTGTTCTTTATGCCCGAACCGGCCCCGGATTCCCCGCCCGAAATCAGCAGGTCCATCGGCTGTACCGTTATCCCGTCCAGGTCCGAAGGGATCATGAACCAGCCCAGGTTCTCGTGCCGCTTGGCCTCCGGATCGGTCATGGTGATGGTCCACATGTAATCGCAGCCCAGGGAGCTTCCCACGAAAATCTTTTGTCCATTGATGACGTACTCGTCCCCGTCCCGGATCGCCATGGTTTTCACGTTGGCCAAGTCAGAACCCGCTTCTGGCTCCGATAGCAATTGCCAGGTACGCACCGCGCCGGTGAAGATTTCCGGCAGGAACGCTTCTTTCTGCTTCTGCGTTCCCCAGACCAGGATCGACGCTCCCCCTAACCGCCCGCCCGAATCGTAATACGGCGGGTTGGTCAACCCGTAGGCGTCAATTTCCTCCTCGATGACCACCGCACGGTCCACGTCCAGCCCCCCACCGCCAAACTCCGCTGGCGCCGTCGGCCACAACCAGCCCTTGGCCCCCAGTTTCCGGCCCAAATCCCGCCGTAGTTGGTATTGCTCCCAGGTCAAGTCCGCCGGGTCCGCCGGATGGAAGATTTCCTTGGGGACGTTCTCTTCCAGCCAGCCCCGTACCTCCTGCCTGAACTGCTCTTGCTCTTCCGTATACTTCGGTTCAAAGTCCATGCGGCCTCCTCGTTTGGCAACCAGGCCTGGTAGTTTACTCTCTTGGAATTAGGTTACCCTGGCAAATCTGCACTATTGAGACCGGAGCGCCCGCCCGGGCATCGCCCCGGTGTGGGCCCCATTATCTATTACAACCTCTCCGTTGACTATCACATAGTCGATCCCCACCGGGTACTCCCTTGGCTCTTCAAAAGTAGCCCGCGACGCGACCCGCTCCGGGTCGAATAACACCAGGTCCGCCTTCATTCCGTCCCGAATGATACCCCGGTCCCGCAGCCCCAACCGCTGCGCCGGCGCTCCGGTCATTTTTCGCACCGCCTCCTCCAGCCGCAGGATTCCTTCGTCCCGCGCCAGTTGCCCCAAGACGTAGGGGAACGTTCCGTAGCTGCGCGGGTTGGGATGCCCCCCAGTCAACAACCCGTCCGACCCCACCATCTGCGCCGGATGCCTCAGGATGGTCCGGATGTTCTCCGGGTTACCCGTCCGGGCCACAAAGGCCACCTCCAGGTCTTCTTCAATCAGCAAATCGCAGATGGCGTCAACCATCCGGCCTCCCCGCGCTTCCGCCAAATCGGTTAACGACCGGCCCTCCCATTCCTTGTTGGCTTCAGTCTTAATGTGACTGAAAATGTAATGGTCCAAGGTCATCCCCCACTGCGGGTACACCGAGTCCCCGATCTCCCCACGGATGTTCCGGTCCTTAATCCGCTCCATGAGGGCGCCGGGACCTCCCGCGTGCACCCAAAAAGGGAGCAACGAATGGAGCACGGTGCTGGCCGCCGGGTAGGGATATTGGTCGTAGGAAACGTCGATCCCCCCGCTCAAGCCCTCGTCCACCAGCGCCACCATCTGCTGGCCCATCCCCTCCACTGGGCTGTGGTAGTGGGATATGTGTACCGGCACATTGGCGCGGCGGCCGATTTCGATGGCCTCCCGGAAGGGGTCCAACAGCCGGTCCCCCAGGTTGTAACGGGCGTGGGTCATGTAGAACCCGCCCAGTTCTCCCACCGCCTGCGCCACCGCCACTAGTTCGTCCGTATCGCTGTAGGCTCCCGGCGGGTAGGTCAACCCCGTGGCGAACCCAAATGCCCCGTCCCGCATTCCTTGCCGCGCCAACTCCTGCATCCGCCGCAACTCAGCCCCAGTGGGCAGCCGGTCCTCCCAACCCAAGGCTTCCACCCGGACCGCCGCGTGGGGCACGAAATACACCACGTTGCACGACGCTTTCCCGTCCAGCAATTCCAGGAATTCCTTAACGCTTCCCCACCGCACGCTCTCCGGTGGCCTCCCATTGACCGCCGCCAAATAGTTCAATAACCACTCCAGGTTCTGGGGCGACGCCGGCGCATACGACAGCCCGTCCATCCCCAATGCCTCGGTCGTGACGCCCTGCCGCACCTTCGGGTGGTGCTCCGGCTCGCTCAAAAGCATCAAGTCCGAGTGGGAGTGCATGTCGATGAAGCCAGGGCAAACGACATACCCGTCTCCGTCAATGACCTTCCCGGCCTCGACATCCGCGGTGTCCCCTTGAATGATCTCTACCGTATCCCCGGTAACTCCCACGCTGGCGCGAAACCCAGGTTGTCCGCTGCCGTCTATTACCAGGCTATTGCGTATCAAAATGTCGACCATGCTTGTCCTTGCCAAACAAAAGCTTCTGGATGAACCGCGCCACCAATGATACAGGAACCCCCGGGGCCCGGAAATTGCCCGCCTTCACCCTCCCAGGACAATTGAAAAGTCCCTACGAACACCTATCGTCATTCCCGCGAAGACGGGAATCCAGGTCGTACCCGGCCTGGCAAGCCTCCCTTTCCCTCAGAATTACATCACTTTGCAATCGTCCTGGCCCTCGGGCAGCGGTTCTATAGAATTGACCCGGCGCGGGGGTATAATTGAGTCCCCCGGAGCTCCCCAGAGACCCTTGGGCCGTTAGCTCAGCTTGGTAGAGCACCGGACTTTTAATCTGTTCCGGTGCTCTTTTTTGCCCCGTTTGAGCGTCACCGGGTTGCAGGGAGTGTGCTCATTCCGCTCCTCGTGCAACACCGGGCAACATCGGGTTGAACTCGGTGACTATGTCAAACTATGTCAAACTATGTCAGACTATGTCGGGCTCGCCGGGGAGTTGCCCTGATTTCCGGGTCTGTTCGCCTTTTCCCCAGGTTCCTTCCCGGCTAGGCCAGCGCCTCCGGATGGCGGGGCCGGCGCTACTCCAAAAGCTGGGGGCTTTTCCGGAGGTTTGTCCCGCTCCCTGGTTCCAGTCTCTCCGTGGTATTTTCTCCTGATCCTGGGCATGAATTTCTTCTCCTGATGCCTCTGGGAGGCCGCACCGGCAGGGCTGTGGGAGCCCGCATGGCTTCCAGCCCTTGATTTCGCGTCCGTCCCGGACCATCCTGACCTCCTGGCAGTTGGCGCAGAACTGAATTCTTCCGGTTCTTCCCCTCTTCTCGAACATCTCCGGGTTGTCGACGTGGGGACACTCCAGGGGTTCATTCCATCCGGCCGCGATCGCCACCGTCTCCGGTCCCTCCCAGTGGTGCTGGGTCAGGGCTCGGTCGAACCGGTGCGCCATCACCTGCCAGTGGGGGTAACGCCCGCTGGCCAGCTCGGCCTGCCGGTCCTCGGAGTTCTGCCGGGGCGTTCCCTCATATAGATGGGCCGGCTGGATGCAGAAGGGCCTGTTGCATAGGTGGTTGATCTGCATCTCCGGCCGGAGCCTCCGCTTCCTGGTCTGCTCGAAGGCGGCCAGGTGGGCGCCCTTCCCGTTCAGGGCTCCGTATCCGCCGCCCCGGAGCTGCCAGCGCCAGATGAGGCAGGGCGGGTTCAGCGGGACCGTGATGTTCATCGGGACCGGTATCGCGACGTAGTCCCCAGGCGTGATTCTCGGGTCGTCCGATGTCCTCCGGTTGCCCGGGTGGTACTGGCCGAAGTGGTCCAGCCAGTAATTCCGTTCCCTTTCCCAGTTCCTTCTCATCTTGTCCCTGCCGTATTTTCTCCCGACTCCGGCGGCCCCGTTTTTCCCCGGCGCTGCCCTTCTCGAAATGCAAAAGCTCAGCTGTCAGGTTTCATGGGATGCTCTCCCCCGTGGAAGACGTAATCAATGTTATCAATGGGGTTGCCTGGATTGTTGCAGCGGTTGGGATTGCCCTGTCGGTGGTCTTTATCGTCTGGTCCGGCTACCTCTTCATCAGCAGCCAGGGGGACCCCCAGGGGATTGCCCGGGCCCGGATGTCCCTCATCGGAGTGGTCGTCGGGATCGTCATCATCGGCGGCGCCTTCATCATCCCCACCACCATCAGCCGCTATGTTATCGAGCCCGCGGGCGGCATCAAGATCGATCCCCGGGTGGGTGCGGACTGCGATGGGTTGCTTCGGACCCAGCTGGTCTTCCAGCGGAATGCCAGCACCCCGGAGCGGATGCAGTACGTTGTCAACCAGATCCAGGCCCAGAACGATGAGTGCCGTCCTGATCTCTGGTACCCGGTCATAAAGGTTCATGGTACTGGTTTTGCCCATGGGTGCCGGGATGTTGATACCTCCTCTCCTCCCCAGCCCATCTGGCATATCGGCGGGGTGCAGGTTCCGGAGACCTCGCTCCGGGATGGCAGCCAGCTTGCGACCAATTCCACCCGGGATTCGGACAACAACATCATGGTTTATTTCATACACCCCGATGACAGCAGCGATGAGAACAAGGGGCTCCCCTCCAACGGCGCTGTCTGCTGGATGTACGTCGTTGCCTTCAGTGCCTGGTCCGAGGGATACCGTCCCGATTGATTTTCATCTGAGGTCTTATGGATCCTGGATTTCTGCTCATAGAGAACTTCGGCCGGTTCGTGGCCATGGTGGGAATACTCGCATCGACCTCCCTGTTCGCCTGGGCGGGCTGGATGTACATGAGTTCCATGGGGGATCCAAACCGCTCCGCGTCGGCCCGGAACTCGATCGTCTGCGTCTGTGTCGGGATCGTCATCATCGGCTGTGCCTTTCTCATCCCCGGCATAGTCAGTGATGCCGTGGTGGCGCCCGTGGGAGGTGTCACTTTCGAGGTGGGGGGCGCCGTCAACTGCGACCAGATCCTGCGGGACCAGCTGGTGCTGAACCGGGAGGCTTCTAACGCTCACCGGATGAACTTCGTCATCCAACAGATCCAGGCCAAATTTGATGACTGCCGGGAGGAGAACTGGAGCCCGGTGGCCAAGACTGACTACTCCATTTCCCTTGTCTGCTTTGATGATCCTCATGATCTGGATTCCATCGCCGGAGTTCCGATCCCGAATGGCCTTATGAGGCATTCGAGTTTTACCAGCGGAGAGTCGGGGCGGGATGCCTTCAACAACATCATCGTGCACTGGGCCGAGTTTCCTGAGGGAGTCCTCAGTTCGGTTCGGGGTCTTCCTTCGGACTCTGCACTCTGCTGGCTGTACGTGAGCTCTGTTGGCAGGTGGATCCAGGGCTACTGATTTTCCCTCCCCGAAATGCAAATGCCTGACTTGACAGATGTGTTCTAGCCTGTTTCCAGCATCAAATTTCGGAGGTTTTGGATAATGCAGGAACTGACTAGTGTAGGTACCAGTATCGCCACGCTCATTGCGATCCTGGTCGGGGTGGCGTCCACGGGGGTCGTGGGGTGGGCCGGATGGCTGTACGTCACTGCGGCGGGCGATCCCCAGGCGATCGGCAAGGCCAAGCAGACTCTCATGGGGGCCTTCATCGGCCTCGGCATCGCGGCGCTGTCCTTCATAGGTCCCCGCATCTTCATCGACCTCGTGGTCAAGCCGGTGGGCGGTATTGCCATCGAGGCTGAAGCTGGCCTGAACTGCGACAGCGTTTTCCGGAACCAGCTGACCTTCCAGCGGGGGGCTAGCACTGCTGACCGGATGAACACCTTGGTTTCCCAGATCCAGTCCCAGCAGCAGGAGTGCGACGCGGAGGTCTGGAACCCGACGGTCATCAATTTGGGAACGACGATCGGTGTTGTCGGTACAAATTCGGGAGATGGCAACTGCTACGGAGCAGTGCCCGCCCCAGCTGTTGCTGATGCCTTGCCGACTGTTGGGACCCAGAGGCTTCCCCAGAGCCTGGCTGCGCCGAGTTCTCGCGCTACAGAGTACACGGCCCGGAGTAATTCAGGCCGCGATTCGGAGAACAACATCATCATCCATTTCAACCTGGATGCGGACAAACGCCCCTCGGATGGCGCCAGCTGCTGGCTCTACTACGCGCGCCTCAAGCAGTGGCATGAGAACTTTTACTAGGCCGCCCTTAGCTTGGTTGACCCCAATCTGATACTGGCCAGCTGGCTCAGCCGCCTGCTGGCCAGTATTCTGGATGTCTTTCTGGGCTGGGCCACCCTGGGCGTCTCGGTCCTTCTCTGGTTTCTGCCCGCCGGCCACCTGTGGCTGGCCGGCATCCTCGCGTTCGCCGGTTACTGGGCCCTCTTCATGGTTCTTCTGGGCAGGGGCCTGACTCCGGGCAAGCTGCTGGTGGGCATCCGGGCGGTCCGCGAGGACGGGTCCGACCTGGGCTGGGGCCTGGGTTTCATGCGGGAGGTCGTGGTCAAGCGGGTCTTGGGGTCGGTCCTCTGGCTCTTCGCGGGACTGTATCCGCTGGCCGATGGCCTCTGGCCTCTCTGGGACCCCGCTGCCAGGCGCTCCACGACAAGATGGCCGGAACTTTGGTGGTACGGGGACGGGGCCGTTCTTCCGTTGAATTCCTGGGAGATATCCAGTCCTGCTACTCCCAGGGCGCTCCATCGGGAAATACGTCTTCTTCCGTTGTTCCGCCCATCTTGTGAATTCTTTCCGCCAATCGGTCGATGGCATTGTTGACTACATCCTGGAGATCCACTTTTTCGTTCCGTTCCATCGGCCTGGGCGCGATGTTGTAACGGTAGTCGGCGGCGTATCTGACGAGCCAGTTGCTGTACCCCGTGGGGGATTCGGGATTTTCATATGTGGTGTGATTGAGCAATGAGGTGACCGCGTCCTGGAGTTCCCTGGTTTCCGGATCGTTTGGGTTGTGGTACGTGTCTACGTAGTGTTCCCAAATCCGGTCTAGCCCGTGGCGGAACATGGTCGGATCGTTGTGTGCTGATAGCAGTCCTCTCAACGCATTCTCCACCGCTTGTTCAGCTGAAAATCCCATCAGTTTCTGATTCCATTCATCGTTGTCCACCATCACGTTGAACTCGCGTCTCCATTCTGCGGCATTCTCCAGGCGCTGTCTGGTAGCTGGCCAATGCTCGGGGTAGTCATCTTCGTATTCTGCGCCGTAGTCCAATCTTTCCATGTCTATGGTTACTCCGTAGTGGTCGGCCTGTCCAGCCAGATGCTGTTTGGCCCGGCGGTTCCGTTGGAATTCGGCCAGGGTCATGTTGACTATGTCGATGTCCAGAAACGGTGGGTTTTCGTTCATGTAGTTGCTCGCGGCACGTCCGGCGCCGCTTCCGATTTTGGGTCCATCCAGTGAGATCACCAGCAGGTCTACGTCCGAGTCCTCGTGATGTTTCCCGGTGGCCCTGGATCCAAACAGGATCACGATGTTGGGGGTTACTTCCCGCTGGACGGCACGCGCTATATTGAGGGCGTGGGGGTCTGGCATAGTGCCTTGCATCGTTTTCACCGTGCCCGAAGGTCTGGCTCTGGGGATTGTATAACAACTCGATTCCCGGGGTTCGTTCGATGCCTTTGGATGGCCGGCATCCCTGCAAAACGGGGCCGCTTGTGGCGTTGACAGCCTACTGCGCCGGTTCTGTCCCGGTACCCTGACAGTTGAACAATTTCACGGGGACGGGTTCGCCCGACCCTCTGATCCGGAAATCACCTTGATGTGTGCTTTCCCTCATTTCAACGATGCTCCGCCCTGGCGTCCTAGCCTTGCAGCTCCTGCAGCACGTCTCCCTGGGGCTTCCAAATCAGCCAGCCGAAGGGGGTTCCCCCGGGTACTGGGTTCCGCTTTCGACCGGGGGATCACGGGGGGCGTCCAGGTTCATCCACGTCCCCGGTGGCGGTCCAGTTCGTTGTGCCCTTCCCAGGTCAGCTTGATGATCCGGTAGGTCTGGTCCACTGGCCGGTATTCGGCCTCCAGGTATCCTGCCTGCAGGCACAGGCCGACGTGATAGTTGATCTCGGGGTCCCGGTAGCCGTCCATCTCCGGAGAGGGTTGGGGATCACCGTCAGCGTTGCACTCGGTCCACTTCAGTATTTTGTAAATCAGCTTCATCTTGCGTTTCATCGTGCCCCTCCTTGGGTTTTGGCCCGGCTTTAGAATATTGTCTGCCACGGGACCGGTTCTTGTGTTGCCGGCCATATGCAGCGCCGTTCCGGTCCTGCTCTAGCCGCCCTGCAGCTCCTGCAGCACGTTTTCCTGAGGCTTCCAGATCAGCCAGTTGAAGGGGGCTTTCAGGGGGGTGAGTTCTCCGTCCCGAGCCTCGATGGTCTCGCCTCCAGCGTCCACCAGGTAGATGATCCGATCCCTCCACTCGTATCCGGTCACCTCCCCGGGGACGACCTCGTTCCTCTGGGGTGAGTAGGCGCTGACCTCCGTCCCGGGCCGGATGATCCTCCAGTATCTCCCGCACCCCGGCGGGGCCGGTGGCTCCCCGCTTGGCCTTCCCTCCCGTTCAACCCAGCGGATCATGGCCTCGACGTGCTGGGGGTAGACGGTCCCGGGTTCGCCGGAGATGTCGGCGACCAGGTTCCGGACATACCGGTCCAGGTTCTGCTGGAGGTCGCTGACCAGTCCCAGCCCGCCGTGAATGTTGTCGTGGACCAGTATGGAGTCCTCCAGCTCCACGAACCCCTGCGGGGTCTCCTGGAAGATGTTCTCCACGCGGTACCCGATGTCGGGCAGCGCGATGCTGCGCTGGTATCCCAGGTGCAGCCCCAGGGCCTGCGCTATTTGATGGCGGGCCTGCCAGGGGTCGCCGCTGCCGCCGGCGAACCAGGGCTTGCTGATCCGTATCTGCACGGCCGTTGTCGGTATCTCCCTCTGCTTCCGGCTCAGCCTGGGGTCCTTCCTGGACTCGTCCCGGTACCGGACCCTCTGCCCGTCCTTGGACTCGAATCCCTCTACGGACTCCGTTATCATGATCCTGCGCTCGGTCACGTCCCCAGCGGCCATCTCCCGCCGCCGCATCGTCATGGTGGGATCGTGAAACAAGGTCGCCATTTGCCGTAACATCGGGTCGGTCCGTTTGGCCGTTCCGGACAGCTCCCGTACCCGGATGAAGCCCTTCCGGTTCTCCCGGCGCCGCCCCCACTCGACGACATGGTAGGACACTCCCTGGTGGCGGTAGACGCCGCCCGGGTAGGCTTCGTTCAGGGCTGCGTGGATGTTGATCTGGCCGATGTTCCGCTCCGGCTGCCCTTCCTCCAGGATGATGATCTGGAGCGTCTCCTCCCCGCAGCTGCGCAGGCTGTTGGCGATCTGGGGCGGCGTGTCGCCCATCATGCTGGGGTTCTGCAGGTGCCGGGGCGGCCGTCCGTGAGCGTTTCTCAGGGAGTCCGGGAAGAGGCTGGGCCAGGTGATGTGGCTGGGCGGAGTCCTGGTGTCCCGCCGGTTCCGCTCCAGCTCGTCCTTCAGGCAGAGCGCCTGCTGGTAGTTGATGTACTCGTTGTCCAGGTAGAGGTGAGAGGGCTCGACGGAGTTGTCGTAGTAGTCCTGGAGGGTCTCTCCGTAGTTGCTGAACTGGTTCTGCCGGGCCAGTAGTACAAACACCCCGGGCTTGGAACGGCCCACGCGGCCCAGCCTCTGGTGGAACTGTTTCCTGGAGGGTGGCAGGTTCAGCTGGATCCCGTAGTTGAGATCGGGCATGTCAAGCGCCGACTTGCACGCCGCTGATCTGTCTGAGGCAACCTTGTATGGGACAATACTTTCGGGCACTGACTTTAGCCACAATGCACAGGCTCCAGCCAAAGGCTTGACGCAAGATCAACTTGATGGTGCATCCGCGGCTGATGACAACCCGCCGAATTTGGCCAGAGTAGTTGATGTGAGAACAGGCAGGGGGCTTGAGTGGCGGAGCAAGCCACGCCTGAGATAGCTTGTTCCCTGAGGGCGGCCGGTCGGGCCGTTGTGATTCCACAATAGATGACAGGTTTGTATCCTCCGCAGCCTTTTGCACCTACTCAACCATAGATGCATGCAGATCAACCGCACATGAGTACCGTAATCTTTGTGTGGGTCGGAAGACAGAGAACTCGTCAGTTATCTGCTGTTATTTTGCGACCAATGTAAACGATGTATAGGTCCTCTCCTGACGGCACTGGCCATCGAAAGTGTAAGCGAATAAGTAGGGGCTTCACCTTTCCGTGCCAAGTGCAATCCAACAATTCTCCGGGGATGTCTGGATGCGGGAAAGAGAGTTCATTCCTGAACTTCCTTTTTTCGTCCGTTGAAGAGTCAGAAAACTGGGCACTGCCTCGGGTAAGGTGGGCGTCAAGAATAGGTTTGGCCTCCGCTGTGAAATTGCCGGCTTCGTCACGACATCCCATTACGTGGTCTAACGTGTGCAAGCAGCTCTTTATGTAGGCAGCCGCTGTAGGAGAAAATGAGAGGCCTCTCAAAGGGTGGAAGGCCTCCCCTGAGAACCTCAACCGTTGAAATTGGGAAATAGAGACCATCTCAAGTTGATTCCATGACGTGATGGGCGGTTCCGCTTCGCTCAAGGCCTCTTCTAATTCGGGTGCTGTCCAATAGTTGTCAACTTGGATAGCTTTCCGAGCATCATCTAGCATGGTTACGGCGATTGGAGTGCGGTCCCAGGTTGAAGGGGTTAGGCCCACTAGGCGACGGTCAATTCCAACGGTAGAACAGTAAGCCGCCTCGCCGAGGGCGGTATCTGTCACAATTTCATTGTCGCACTCTAACCAGTTGTCGGGGCCATGCAAGGGTACGTCTTCCCAGAATGGCCCGTATCGCGTTAACCACGATAGAAGCGACCTTTTTTCGTCTTGTGTAAATGTTTGGACTGCCTCGAACACCGATGCCGAGGGGTTGATTCGACGGTTTACGGTATTCCTGTGGCAGTGCAATTCTCGTCCGAACTGCCGGGCGATTCTTTGCATACCGAATATCCGCCCCAAAGCATCCCGAAAATCGGCGCTATCGTAAAACTGTTCCTGAATCGACAGGTCGTTGAAGAGCAGTTCCACCTATTCGCCCCAACCCGCAAAGTAGTTCATGTCCTTGTCGAACTGGTCGAAAAAGCCCTCCGGCCAAACATCTATGTTGCCCGAACTGTCAAGGATGGGACTCAATACCTGGGAAGCATCCGGAGTGCGCTGCCTGAAGAAGTGAATCGCCACCTCTTCGGGGAAGATGCGCTCGGACTTGACTGATCGGCGAATCCCGTTGAGGACATGGTCACTATGGGTTTCTACGATTGTTTGAATGCCGGCGTGGGCAGCTTCCGCCAGTAACCGGCCCATATGGGCTTGTCCGGCTGGGTGCAAATGCACTTCAGGGTTTTCTATTAGCATTGTGCTGCCTCTAGTGAGGGAGAGCGTGGCGACGATGATAGGCAAGACTTGCGTAATGCCAAACCCGCAGTGGACGGGGCGAAGGAATCTCGTATCGTTTGAGGTGCGGATTCCGAGGGTCACCGCATTGGCGTTGGGTACCTGTTGTACGTCAATGGCGCAACCAGAGAAAAACGAAGCCAGTCTTGCCCCAAGTTGATGTAACAAAGTTGGAGCAGTGTCTTCTACCATAAGTTCTGCTGCGATGTGTTCATCCCTGCCCCTATACAGCACACTGATCGCATTTTGTCCCTGCGGTCCAACAACCCTGACCGCGGTTTGGTCCTCCAATGGATACGTTTCCCGCGGCCCCTCTCTTTCAGCCGTGATGTAGGTAAGGTCCCGCACTCGACTGGCCAGCGAGACAGACGCGGGAACAGCATCAACGGGCAACAGAAATCGGAGTTCAGCAGGGTCATCGTGTACGATGTCTCCCGCTTGTACGCGTTTAACTTTCAAGGACATATCCTGCCGGTCACCAGAAAACTCCCATCGGCAGTTTATGTCTTGGTCGGTCAATCCAATGTCGAAACTTCCGCGGCCAGTTAACTGGTCAACAACATCGGTTACGGTTCCGAGTTTCGTTAGTGACCCATTAAGCATCAGTCGCGTTGACCACTCATGGTCGCGCATGGTCTGGTGCAACAGAGCTATGGACTGGAGCACCGAAGACTTGCCGGAAGCGTTGGTCCCGCAAAGGAGCGTTAAAGGAGCTAGCGGAAGCCTCAACAATTCAAAGCACTTGAACGTACTAAGATCAAGTTGGTTGAGCACCGAAAACCTCCCGGAACATGACACTGGCCGCATCAAACCGATGATTGACCCTTCTGGTGTCGTTTGTTCCATAAGTAATGGAGGCTACGAAATCATCATCTTCCATCAATACATGCAATGCATCTCTGAGATCATCCGCTCGGGGTTTGACGACGCTTGGTGGGAACCGTGAGAGGCCAGTGGACATGATATCCCACAGGGAAGCATTGATGACGCTTCTGCGAGTTTGGCCCTCGAAATGTTTTCGAAAAGCATGTTCCCCAAAAACCATTAGGTTGTTACTTAGTCCATTCCGAAATTCGGTGGATAGCCTTGAAAGCTCGGCGGCCTCCATTTTTTTCATACGCGTAAGCGCTTCCGCCAGAAAGTCGTCCATTTCCCCGCGATAAATGTCAAGCGGCAAGAGTTGGAAACCACAGAATCGGTTGACGAACTCGCGGTCACGCATTGAAGATGTACGTAGGCTCCCGCCGGTGGCCTCCAAAAAAAGACCCGTTCCAGCTTCTTGTTTCAAAAAGCGTGTCCCTGCCCCTGAGTACAGGGAATTCCGCATTTGCTGACGGGTCAAGGGCACTCCACTATTGACGCGGTCGAAAATGTCCAATCGCGCTCGTTCGGGTACTTTGGAGTCTATGATGTAGAGTGTAAGATTGCAGTCCTCGATTCTATTTTGCAGATTGGCGGAAAGGTCGTCAAATCGCTTTCCGTCCAGTTCAATTTGGTCTTTGAGTCTCAGTTGTAGATCACCTTCCACGAATCTATTGAACGTGCACAGACGTTGCAAGCCATCCACTACGATCATTTTGCCTTCTGAATCTTCCGCAAGGTAAAAGACCGGCAGAGGGATACGCATCAGTACAGACTCAATTAGTTTACTTTGCTTGAGATCTGGCCAAATAAAGTCGCGTTGAAATTCAGGGTCTAGGACATAACGATCCTGCTTAATCCTCCGGAGCACATCGAGGACCGTACGGCTTTCATTTCTGATGAGTACTGTATCGAGCGGGTAGTCGCCCCAAGAGGAATCCTCATCGGGACCGATGCCTTCTGGTTCCTCGATTTCGGAATCAACCCGTTCCGTGGTCATAGACGCTACCTCACTAATCGTGCCTGTCCTCATATTTTATCATCAAGGGGGCTGTAAACCGAACCATGGGTTACGCCCACCTCTTAGGATTCTTCATTCTCAGCCGGCATAAGCAATGTCCAGTAGGGCGAGAGACTCGGAGATATGATCTGTGTAGCGGCGCAGAGCCGCAGCATTGGTATGGCAGGCCACCTGAGAAGGCTCGAAGCCGTAGGACGGTCGCCAGACTTGTTCTTCCATACACTAAAGAGGGGAGGCCCGTATGCTTGGCAACCTGCTCCAACTTAACCACTCCCAGTTGCATCCAAGTCCACCGCCCAGGAGTGTCGGCGTTGTTTGTGTCAATTCAGAAGACAGAGAACCCGGGCGAGGCGTAGGGGATACGGCAGACGCCAACGCCACACCTCCATGTTTCTGGACTGAGGGACTTGGCAAGCTAATAGTGCCCCAGCCACATCTCGAACACGGTTCCATCTACCGTGCACTCAGGCCCACCTAACTGGACAAAATCAAGAACCTTCACTCTCTGGACTCAATAGCTACGGAAACGTACGGTACTCATGGGCGGTTGACCTATAGAGAAGACTGACAGTGACAACACTTGAGGACCCGCTCAGGCCGGAGGGCTGATGTCCCCGCCAACGGGTCGCGTCGCTACTCCGCCTTTCGGTAGTCCTCGGTGGCCTCAGTAAGCATTACCTCGACCCCCCCCGGGAACCGTCGATGCCAGATGCATGATGTGCCACCCCCCCCGGAGGGAACCGAACCTTTGCGCCACTCCATCACACGGTCATCATCGGCGCTGAGTCGCTCGGCGAATTCTTCCCACGACAGGCCGGCAAGCTCCCTGAGCCGCTCGCCGAAATCTTTCGGGAAGAGCTCCGGCTAAGAGTCCTCTATCTGCTTACTTGCTTCCATAGTCCTACCTCCCCATTCTGCTTCTTCTTTGGACTACGTCCGGGGGCCTGAGTGGACAGTAGACGGTACCATCTTCGAGATGTGGCTGGGGCTCCCGCCTCGGCCTGAATGATCGGTTCGAGTCTTCTCAGGTGGGCCTACACGTACCGAATTGCGAACTTTTCGCTGGGAGGTCTCCCTTTAAACGAAGGAAGCTGAGATGCTAAACCAAAGCCAAGGTGAAATGTGCAGAGAGAGATGGGGTAAATTGGCGGTGTAACCAGAATAGCTTTCAGTGTTGTCAGGGAGGGGTTGGTGATGGGAGGGAGGGACATGGACGGGTATCTGGAACAGTGGCAGATTAATGCCAAGGACTTGCGCCGCCGGATGATCCTGTCGCCGACGCCCCGGGAGCGGGAAAGGTGGTATGTCATGCTGCTGCTGGCCCAGGGGTGGACGGCATCAGCTACTGCGGAGGCGCTGGAACGGGACCCGCATACCATAGGTCGATGGGTTGCCGCCTTTGGACAGGGGGGCCCCAGGGCATTGATATTCGAGCAGAGTGGGGGTTCCCCCCGCCCTTGGCGAGACGCAGCAGGGGGAGTTGAAGGCGGCGGTGCAGGAATTGCCGGAGCAGGCTGGCATTGAATTGGCCAACTGGACCCTTCGGCAGGCTCAGGAGGAGGGTGGTGCACCGGTTTGTCTCGGAGCGGTTTGGCATCAGCCTGAGCCGCAACAGTTGCATGAACTATCTGCACCGCTTGGGATTTTCCTTCAAACGTCCCAAGAAGCGTCTGGTCAAGGCTGATGAGACCAGGCGTGAGGCCTTTGTGGCGGAGTACGCTGCCCTGTGGGATGGGGCCCAACGGACCGGAGCACGGACCGGAGCCAGGATATTCTTCGCTGATGAGGCCCACTTCCGGGCGGACGCCGAACTGCGGAGCAAGTGGGTGCTGAGGGGTAAGCCAGCGTTAGTTGAGTCCACCAGTCCGCGGTATGGGGAGAAGGCCAGCTACTACTCTGCGGTGTGCCTGGAGAGCGGGGAGGTGGAGTGGATGGAACTGGAGGGTAACAGCAACTCAGGGACATCGACAGCCTTTCTGGAACAACTAGGGGAGAAGCACCCTGGGCCATTGAACGTGATCTGGGACAACGCGCCAGCGCACCGAGGCGAGGCGCTGAGGGAGTACCTGCGGACGCCGGGACTGGGGCTGCGGCTGGTGAATCTGCCGGGCTACAGCCCGGACTTCAACGCCGATGAGGCTATCTGGGGCTGGGCGAGAGAGGAGGCCACTGGCAATCTGTGCCTGGGAACCAAGGCGGCTGTGCAGGAGAGGGCCGGCAACTTCCTGGCCGGACTGTCCAGCAGGAAAGGCGAGGTGAAACGGCGCTGCCGGACGATCATGGAATCAAGTGCCAAAGCACTCCCCCGCGACTTCCATCCGGATTCCCCGCCTCAGGCAAATGCACATCCCACCTTGGCTTTGGTTTAGGACCTGGCCGGTTAATGGCCAATATGTCGGCCGCCGCGGCCGATGAATGTACCCTGAGGAGGGGGTGATGCCGGAGGATGTCCTTACCGCCTACCCCAGCCGCTGGCAGGAATGCAGGGTCTGCTCGCCGCTGTCCCGCGGACCCAGGCGACCATTCTCATCGGCGACGGCCGGGCCACCGTCCCATGCCCTGCCGGCGTCCACCTCGCCGACAACCTGGTGGACGCCAGGGACTGGGGCACGGGGCACAGCGCATCTTGTACGCCCGGTAGCCAGCCGGATTCCTCGGGGGCGGGGAACACATGACTGAATGAACCCATTACCCGTCCTGGTGCAGCTGAGGCCTCGGCCAGGTAATGGTCAGCCGCGGATGACGGCGGTGGACACCAATGCACCAGTGGCGCGGGGGCTGGGACGGGAATCGCCGCCTGAGCCGGCTGTAGATGTATCCATAATCCCGGCAAATGGGAGGACTGACAATTGACCTGACGACTCTGCCGACCTATACACCCCGAGCCAAGGCGGCCTGGCGGAGGCTCCAGGCCCATAAGTGCTTCCTGCTGCGCACAGGGGAAGGGACTACTTCGTGGACCGGGGCGGGTACGCGACCCTGATGGGACGGTCCCCAACGGTCGGTGAAGGCCTCCAGCCTGTTGGACCCTGGAAAGCGCGAGGCGGCGCTGAGAGGGAAAGGGTAGCCTGATGTATCACTGAATCTGGGTATATGCTTCTTTAGAGGTCAGTATGGCGGCCCCTGAAGGGCGGAGATTCACCGTGTCGTTCAGCAAGCGGACTCTTCTCTCCGGAGATTCATCCCGAGGCCCCCTTACTATGTGCCTTTGGTCGTTCGATATGAGCGTCGTTCCTTGCCGGAAAGCGACATAAACAAAACTCCGGTCAACGTTCTCTGAAACTTCGAAGATAACCTTCCGGATAGCCGCCATCAGTTTGTCGTTCTTGTCGAGAGTTATATCCAGGCGCGGAGCATACAGAATAAAATATCGCAGAATTTGTATCTCGTTTCTTGTGTCGTTAGAATCTGCAAGTCGCCTAGCCAACTGGTAGTCGTACTCCCCTGCTATGACTCTTCTTTCATCGAAAACGAGGGTTGTGCCCTCTCTGATTAGATGGCCCAATAGCTTGTTTATATGCAAGCAAGTATTGTCTTGGGGATTCAAGAGATGCCGGAACACGTTGGTATCAATAGCCACCGTATCTTGTAAGCGGGAGTTGGTCATGCCCGCGCTCCGAGTTTTAGCCCCTCTATGATATCAGCACCGAAGAATTCCATTGGCAGGCCAGCTTGCATTGAGCCGTCCTGGTTGATGTCGAGGTTCTTAACGACGGGCATGTTGCGGTTGTTTTCGTCGAAGGTGAAGAAAGCGACGGAGACGTCCTCGTAGGAGAGGGCACCTTGTGCAATGAGGCGCCGCAGCCGAAGAAGGATTTTATCGCTATGGGTCTCGATAATGGAACTGACCTGTCTCTTGTTCCACAGGTCGGCGAAGAAACTGCCTAGTTCCAATTGGGCGGTGGGGTGGAGCTGGGCTTCGGGCTGTTCCACCATCAATGTGGTGGCAGGAGCCATTATTGCTCCCTGGACCATGACGGGAAGACACTGACCCACTCCGAACCCAAAGTCCGCTATGAGAGACTTCGCGCCAGTGGTCTTGTTTCTCGCAAAGGCTTGAACCGAGTCCTCCCAATAGTCCTCGAATTCTACTGATTCTATCCCAGCAACGTTAAGCAGGTGAGGCAGGAGGAACTGATATGCCTCTTCATCTTCCGTTTTGATTCGATGCAGGTTCGTGATGGTATGGCGGCCTTCCGTTCCCACACCGCTGGCCGGGGTATCAGACTTACCTACCGCTCTGTCAGGTTCAGCCCTGACAGCTTGAAGGTGCGAAGCAAAGTCCAACTCATTCACTAGGAGCATTCCCAGGTCAGACTTCTCTGTATAGTCATCGATTAGCTTTCGGAGTTTCTCAGCCAATATTGGGTCCACATGACTGGGGTCTTTAATTTGCTGAAGGGTCGTCTGGATCTCGTTCACCTTACGACGGTGGGTATCCGCAGAGAAAGCAAAATCGTCGGAAATACGATTGATGAACCTCGCGTGGAAGACCGCTGGGGAGGCCTGTTTCAGGGAATAAGCGATGGTTCCTTCGGCTGTGGTGCCTGTATAAGGAACTTCGCCTTGGACCGCAAACAATAAGTCGTCTATATCTGCCTTCTCGTATTGTTCGACGATACGAGAGATGGTATTTGAACGACGAACGAAAGGCGCACGTAAGTGCAATTCGAATCCAAGACTACCCTTGCTCGTCTTGGAATTCTTCAGTTCCGAGAAGGTGCCCAATCTGACGTTGGTACCATGCAAATCTGGGAATCGTGAACTCGGAGACATGGTAGACTGCTGCAACATCAGTAGGAACTTGATGATAGTTGACTTGCCCGAACTGTTGCGGCCTATGAGGACGGTGATGGGCCGGAAGCGCACCGTTACTTCGTCGTCGAAGATTCGAAAGTTGGAGAGTTTGACTTCGGAGAGCACGAGCTTAACCTCCCATTAAGACCACCTTGCGGCTTTCGATGCCCCAGCCGTCGATTATCTTGACGCCGACACGCTGATTCTCTCCGGGTTCGAAGGGGAGAGAAACCGTGCCCAGGTCGGCTTCTATTAGGTCTTGGCCAATTTCGGCATCGAGCTGGCGGGCCAGGCGGGTTCAGCCATCGTTGGCACCAGCGTGGGGAAGAACAATGCGGCCGTCGTAATCTAAGTCCAATAACCATATGGCAATTTTGTCCTCGCCATCGGATTCCACGTCGCCAGTCATAGTATTGTAATAGTCGAAGCCCTACACCGTCACCTTCCACTCGCCGGAGTCTCGGGCTTTGCATACTTGACTCGCTAGCACCTCCTGCTGGGCCTTCATCAGGGTGATGCCCCGCCATTGGTCTCGTCGAAGCCCTTGGCCGCCTCTGGGTCGAACTGGAAGGCGGTGTACACTATGGTCATGGGCGTTGGCAGCAGGGCCTGGGCCACTTCGACGGCGACAGAAACCCAAACCAATACCAAGGTGGGAAGTGCATTTGCCGGAAGTCGGGGATCGGGCTGGGAGTCTCGCAGGAGGGATTCGGCCCTTGCTTGCAGGACTGTGCGGCAGCGGCTCTTGACCTCGTCTTTCCGGCTGGTCAGCCTAGCCAGGAAGCTGCCCACCCTCTCTTGCACCGCCGCTCTGCTTCCCAAGCACAGGTTCCCGGTCGCCTCTTCCCGCGCCCATCCCCAAATGGCTTCATCTGCGTTGAAGTCTGGGCTGTAGCCCGGCAGATTCACCAGCCTCAGCCCCAAGCCAGGCCTCCGCAGATACTCCCGCACCGCCTCGCCACGATGGGCTGGGGCATTATCCCAGATTACCTGAAGCGGCCCAGAGTGCCTCTTGCGCAACTGGTCCAAAAAGGCTGCCGAGGTTCCGCTGTTGCTGTTTCCCTCCAGTTCCATCCATTCCACCTCTGCCGTCTCCAGACACACCGCCGAGTAGTAGCTGGCCTTCTCCCCATACCGCGGGCTGTTCGAATCCACCAGAGCAGGTTCTCCTCTCAGCACCCACTTGCCCCACAACTCCGCATCGGCCCGGAAGTGGGCCTCGTCAGCAAAGAATATCTTGCCGCCAGACTGCTTTGCCCCGTGGGCGAGGGCGGCGTACTCCACCACGAAGGCCTCCCGTTTAGTTTCGTCCGCCTTCAGGAGCCGCTTCTTGGGACGCTTGAAAGCAAACCCCAATCGGTGCAGAGCCTGCCCTCGTGTAGACGGGGGTAGTTCAAGCAACTGCTGCGGCTCAGGCTGATGCCGAACCGGTCCGCCACAAACTGGTGGATCACCCTCCAGTTCCAATTGGCCAAGCCCATACCCACCGCCCCAGGCAATTCTTGCACCGCCCCTTTCAGCACCGCCTGTTGCGCCTCACCGAGGGCGGGGGGGAACCCCCAGTCTGCTCGAAGATCAGGGCCGCTGGCCCACCCTCACCGAAGGCGGCAGCCCATCTTCCGATGGTGTGCGGGTCCCGTTCCAGCGCCTCTGCCACCGCCGAGGCGGTCCATCCTTAGGCCAGCAACCAGACGGCGTGCCAGCGTTCCCGCTCCCGAGGCGTCGGCGCCAGAATCATCCGCCGACGCAGATCCTTGACTCCTATCTGCCATTGCTCAAGCAACCGCTCTATCCCCCTCACACTCATCACCAACCCCTCTCTTCTGCAAAAGCTAACCCACTCTTTCCAACAAATCTACCCCATCTTTCTGCGCATTTCACCTTGGCTTTGGTTTAGCTAAAACCCTGGGCGGTTACGGCGAAAGAGTCGAAGACCCGCAAGAGATAGTTCCGGCCATAGGACGGGCCAGGGAGGCAATGTCCAGCGGCGGTCCGGCATTGCTAGAATTCCTGACCAAGGAGGAAAATGCCCTTTCACGGTACCCTGCCCGCGCACCACGAGCGTTACCCTGACCTGAGTTCCAGGTTGGCACGGAGCGATCCCCTCTGCGGCAAGGCGCTCCGTGGCTTACCGTGGTTCTGTATGACAATGAATAATGCTCGCAAATGCTGGGGAAGGGCGAAATCGAACCTGAAGACGGGGGGATGATTGTTGACAGGCTTCCAGGGGCGGGCGTACTCTCCTCTCGTTTCATCGGATAAGGCCGGGACCGGTGGAAATGGAAAATCTCGATTCAAATCCCGCCGATCCAGGAAGTCTACAGCAGGAAGTCTACAGTCAGAGGAGAAGAGCCTCATGTACGCAGTACCTGACGTCGATGAAGTGGTGGCCGTGGCCAAGGAGTTGGGGATTCACCTGAGTCCCGATGAGGCCGTTAAGTACCAGAAGTACCTGGTGGAACAGCTGGGACAGTTGGACACCTTCGTGCAGGCCCGGTTGGAGGAGCCCAAACCTCCGATGGTCTCTACCGCCCGCGAGCCCGGGTACCGGCCGAGCGCGGAAGAAGACCCGCTCAACGCCTGGATGTGGAAATGCCGAATCGAAGGGGCGGCCGAAGGTCTGCTTGCCGGCAAGACCGTCAGTTACAAGGACCACGTCGCCGTGGCAGGCATACCCATGAGCTTCGGCTCCTTCGCCCTCGAAGGCTTCATCCCCGACTTCGACGCAACTGTCGTCACCCGGGTGCTGAAGGAGGGGGGCACCATCATCGGCAAGAACGTCATGAACGGCCTGAGTGGAGGCTTCGGCACCGGCGGCGCCATCGGCGACTACGGCCGTCCCCTCAATCCCCACGACCACGATCACGTGACCGGCGGTTCGTCCTCGGGCTCCGCCGCGGCCGTGGCCGCCGGCGAGGTGGACATCTCCTTCGGCGGCGACCAGGGCGGCTCCATCCGTATCCCGGCGGCTTTCTCCGGCATCGTCGGACACAAGCCCACCTTCGGATTGCTGTCGCATTTCGGTATCAGCTTCGGCTCGGACCAGAGCATCGACTACACGGGTCCGTTGACCCGTACCGTGGAGGATGCGGCGGCTACCCTCCAGGCCACGGCGGGTTACGACCCTTACGATCCCCGCCAGACACGAGACGTCCCCACCAGCATTGACCTGCTCGGCCGGCTGGCCGACGGTGTGTCCGGGCTGCGCATCGGGGTGCTCGAGGAGGGCTTCGACGATGCCGAGGCCGATGTGCGCGACCTGGTGATGGCGGCGGTCGACGTCCTCGCAGAGGCAGGTGCTGACGTATCCCAGGTGTCCGTCCCGGAGCACCACACCATCCGCGCGGCCCAGGCCGCGCTCACGGGCGAAGGCGCCCTTGCCATTTTTAAAACTGGGTTCTTCGGCGCCTTCGCCCGGACCTACTACCCCGCCTCCGTCATCGCCGCCATTAACAAGCTGTGGGCCTCTCAGGCCGACGTGCTTGCGCCACGCAGCAAGCTGTCGCTCATCGCCGCCGAGTTGAGCCGGCGCAACTACCACGGCCGGGTGTACGCCAAGGCCCAGAATGTGCGTCCCACCTACATCAAAGCCTATGACGCCGTACTTGCTAACCTCGACGTGCTCGTGATGCCCACATGCATCATGACGGCGCCCAAGAACCAAACTCCGGGTAGCTACCTGGAGGCTGTGGAGGAGAACCTGGCGACGATGAACTCGAGCGGCTCTCGCAACACCCTGCCCTTCAACTACACCGGGCATCCAGCCCTCGCCCTTCCCGTCGGCAAGTCGTCAGCTGGTCTCCCAGTCAGCATGCAGCTGGTCGGCCGCTACTTCGACGACCCGCTCCTCATGAGGGCCGCCTACGCCTACCAGCAGTCAACCGACTGGGACAAGATCATCGGCGTCCAATCTTGATCGGGCTAATACCTGGCGAAGGGTCATATTCGTTACGTTACCGCATTTTATTGGGCTGTTAGGCCGCCATCGATCACCAGCTCGCTGCCCGTCATGAAAGATGACTCGTCGGATGCGAGGAACAGGGCACCGTATGCCACGTCTTCCGGCTGCCCCAACCTGCCGATAGGATGGCGGGATATGGTAATCTGCCGGGCCTGTTCGTCAGCTAACAGATTGGGTGCGGTCATAGGTGTCTCTATCACACCGGGGTGGATGGAGTTGGCGCGGATATTATCTTTGGCGTACTGGATTGCAGTGGACTTGGTAAGGAGCCGCACCGCCCCCTTGGAAGTGCCGTAGGCAGCCGAGTAGCGGGTACCAATCAAGCCCGCAACGGAAGAAATGTTGACTATGGAGCCGCCCCCATTTTTGCGCATCTCGGGTATAGCGTACTTGGTTCCCAGGAAGACTCCCTTGGCGTTTATGCCCATGATTTCATCCCACAATTCGGAGGAGGTCTGTTCCACATTGGCTAACTTGAAAATTCCGGCATTGTTGACCAAAACATCAAGCTTGCCGAAGCGCTGAACTGTGGCCTCCACTGCCTCTTTCCAGTGGCCCTCGTTAACCACGTCCAGAGTGACAAAAAGGCATTCCCCGCCGGTCTCGCTTATCTCGGCTTCTACTCGGCGACCTTCATCTTCCAGAATGTCCCCGATTACGACTCTAAACTAAAGCCAAGGTGAAATACGCAGAAGCATGGGGTAGAGTTGTGGAAGACTGTGTTAGCCTGTCCTGGAGTGAGAGAGGGTATGGCGATGGGTGTGAGGGAAATGGAGCGGTTCCTGGAACAGTGGCAGATGGATGCCAGGGATTTGCATCGGCGGCTGATTCTGTCGCCCACGCCCCGGGAGCGGTGGTACGCCATGTTGCTGCTGGCGCAAGGCTGTACCGCCTCGGCCACGGCGGAGGCCTTGGAACGGGATCCCCACACCATTGGCCGATGGGCCGCCGCCTTCGGTGAGGGCGGGCCGGCGGCCTTGATTTTCGAACAGTCCGGGGGTTCCCCCCCGCCCTCGGCGAGGGGCAGCAGGCGGCATTGAAGGCTGCGGTTCTGGGGTTGCCTGGCGAAACGGGCATCGAACTGGCCAACTGGAACTGGAGGGCGGTGCGGCACTTTGTCCTGGAACGTTTCGGCATTGGCCTGAGCCGCAGCACTTGCCTTAACTACCTTCACCGTCTGGGGTTCGCGCTAAAGCGTCCTAAGAAACGGCTGCTTAAGGCGGACGAAGCCAAGCGGGAGGCCTTCGTGGCGGAGTACGCGGTCCTCGCGTCCCGGGCGATGAAGTCAGGGGAGAAGATATTCTTCGCCGACGAGGCCCATTTCCGTGCGGACGCTGAACTGCGGGGCAAATGGGTGCTGAAGGGAGAGCCGGCATTGGTTGACTCCAGCAGCCCGCGGTACGGCGAAAAGGCCAGCTACTACTCGGAGGTGTGCCTGGAGAGCGGGGAGGTGGAGTGGATGGAACTGGAGGGGAACAGCAACTCAGAAACATCGGCCGTGTTCCTGACACAACTGAGGGAGAGGCACCCTGGACCGCTGAACGTGATCTGGGACAACGCCCCGGCGCCCCTTCGGCAAGCTCAGGAGTGGCGAGGCGGTGCGGGAGTTCCTCCGGGCACCTGGCCTGGGGATGCGGCTGGTGAACCTGCCGGGCTACAGCCCGGACTTCAACGCCGATGAGGCGATCTGGGGCTGGGTGAGGGAGGCGGCAACCGGAAACCTGTGCTTGGGGACCAAGTCCCGGGTGCGGGAGAGGGTCGGAAACTTCCTAACCGCGCTGGCCAGCCGGAAGGATGAGGTGAAGCGGCGGTGCCGGACCGTCCTCCAGTCGAGAGCGGAAGAACTTCTCAGGCACTCCCAAGCCCGTTTTCACAACTCCTCAAATGTACATCCCACCTTGGCTTTAGTTTAGCCTTGCGACAGCGACACATCGACCGCGGCAAGGCCCTCAACGGCCAGACCGTATCCGAGCATGTCCTGCATCTGTCGCTTCAGTTGCAGGGTGAGGGCGACACGCGTGTAGCGCAACGTCAGCGGCGGCCGTTCCGCCAACTGCCGGGCCACTTCCCAAGCCCTTGGCACCAGTTCGTCCCGGGGCAGCACTTCGGCCACCAAGCCCAGCTCCAACGCATCCTGGGCCGACAGCGTCCGACCGGTCAGCAGGAAGTGCCGGCCTCGGTTCTGCCCCAGTACCAAAGGCCAGATCACGTGGACGCCGTCGCCGGGCACCACGCCGCGTGGGAAGTGGGGAGCATCCTGGAAGGTGGCGGTCTCCGACGCCAACACGATGTCGGACATCACCGGAATCTCGGCGTGGATGGTCGCCGGGCCGTTGACTGCGCCGATGATCGGTACTTCGATCTCCAGCAGGTTGGTCAACAGCCGTTTACCCTCCCAGTAGGTCTTGTCCCAGTCCCGAGGCATTCGCCGGGTGGGACGGTTGGGCTCGAAATCAGCGCAGTAGTCGTCGCCGGTACCGGTGAGAATGACCACCCGGTTGTCCGGGTCCGCACCGATGTCGGCGAAGGCGTAACCCAACTCCCGGTGAGACGCCTCGCCCCAGAGCAGGCTTCCGTCCCCGGAGTGGAACGTCACCTGGAGAATCCCATCCTCCCGTTGCACACTAACCGTTTCGTATTTGTTCGCATAGTCCGCCAGCACTGTCATGGCTATCCTCCTGCGGATTCGTCGTGTGGTTTGCTTTGGGCAACTCGGTCCAAGCCCAACTTTACACCAGCAGGTTGAAGAACCTGATGATGGCCTGCCCCCCAGCAATGAGACCCGACCACCGGGCAGTCGCATCTTGAAGTCCGGGCTATAGCTGGGCAAGAGCCTGCCCCGTGCTTGACACGGGGGTCAACGAGCGCAGACGCAATCGGGCCGTGGTCAGGTAGGCTTGCACGACATCACCTCGATGGGCTGGAACATTGTCCCAAATCAGGGTCAGCGGCTCGGTATGCCGCCCCCGCAGTTGCCGCAGGAAGGCGGCGTTCGTAAAAAACGAAAGACCAAAGGCAATAGCCGTACCAAAGCATACGCCGCCTCAAGCAGAACAACCACCACCTGATCGAGATATTCATGCCCGGCGGCATGGACCGCCACAGCGACGGCTGGAAACTATCGGTACGCCTTCGCCTGATGCACGCCCGATCCAAGCGCCTGCTTGCACCAGATACCGCCTGGGGCACCCCCATCGGCACGCCCCACATGGGATTCGGAATCGCGGCGTTCCCCCGCCCGGCTCCTTCTGATAGCAACCCATAGGGCAGATGTAACCACATGGTGACCGTGCAGAACCGGTCATCAACCGAACGCGTGCTACGACGCCTCAGAACCCGCACCCACCAGACCGTTCTGCACCGCCCAGAACACCAGCTCCTGCTTGTTGGAAAACTTCAGCTTGCGCTGGATG
Organism: Dehalococcoidia bacterium; assembly: GCA_965205495.1. GTDB lineage: Bacteria > Chloroflexota > Dehalococcoidia > Lucifugimonadales > UBA3495 > CATOSK01. Next base: position 921,420 of record CBDBHA010000002.1, on the reverse strand, counting down.
AAGAATACCCTAACGAGGACCCGCAATACCAGAACATGACCTCAGACCCACCGTACTAACGAAGGAAACGTCAATGAACTGTAAACGGCGGAGATAAAGTGGGCCGCGTGGGCGGAAGATTGCTGAGTATCGGCGACTTAATACTGTACCGCCTGCCATCATTCATAGGGTTGTAGCCGACCCCATGGATGGTGCGACGGATGTACAGAGTGGACGTATATCTGCGGGTTCGCCGGGCGGTGATGGTGGAGGGGATGAGCATCCGGGAAGACTGCGCGGACGTTTGGCCTGCACCGGGATACGGTGCGCAAAATGCTGGCCTATTCGGTCCCGCCGGGTTATCGCCGGCAGTCTCCGCCTAGAAAGCCCAAGTTGGAGCCCTACACCGGCGTCATCGACCGGATCCTGGAGGACGATCTGAGGCGTCCCAGGAAGCAGCGCCACACGGCCAAGCGCATCTTCGAGCGGCTCAGGGACGAGTACGGGTTCGACGGTGGATACACCACAGTCAAGGACTATGTAAGAGAGAATCGCCGTCAGACCAAGGAGATGTTCGTCCCTCTGTCCCATGCGCCGGGCCACGCCCAGTGCGACTTCGGCGAGGCCCTGGTGGTCATCGGCGGCGTGGAGCGCAAGGCCCACTGCTTCGTCATCGACCTGCCCCACAGCGACGGCTGCTTCGTGAAGGCCTACCCGGCGGAGACCACCGAGGCCTTCCTGGACGGGCACGTTTCCGCCTTCGCCTACCTGGGCGGAGTGCCCCAGAGCATCCTCTACGACAATACCAGGCTGGCCGTAGCGAAGATACTGGGGGACGGCCGGCGTCAGCGCACCCGCGCCTTCACCGAGCTGCAGTCCCACTACCTGTTCGAGGACCGGTTCGGGCGTCCCGGCAAGGGCAACGACAAAGGCAAAGTGGAGGGCCTTGTGGGGTACGTGCGCCGCAACTTCCTGGTTCCGGTGCCGTCCTTCGAGAGCTTCGATGCGCTCAATGCCTACCTGGAGCGGCGTTGCCTGGAACGAATGGACCGCAAGCTCAGGGGACATATGGAGACCATCGGTCAACGGATGGAGCGGGACCTGGACGCCCTGCTGCCCCTGCCGCCAGTAGCATACGACGCCTGCGAGAAGCAGGCGGGCCGGGTGAGTTCCCTGTCCTTGGTCCGGTACAAGACCAACGACTACTCGGTGCCAGTGGCCTACGGATACCGGGACGTCGGCTGGTTCGGGGCTACGTTGATGAGGTGGTGATCAGCTGCGGGTCAGAGGTAATCGCCAAGCACCCACGCTCCTACGAGCTGGACGACTTCGTCTACGACCCCATCCACTACCTGCCGCTCTTGGAGAAGAAGACTGGCGCCCTGGACCAGGCCGCGCCGTTGCAGGGCTGGGCTCTGCCAGAAGAGTTCGGCACGCTGCGCCGGCTTCTGGAGTCCCGAATGGGACGGCGGGGCAAGCGGGAGTACGTGCAGGTGCTCAGGCTGCTGGAGACCTTCTCCCAGCAGGAAGTGCACGCAGCGGTGAAAGATGCCCTCCGGCTGGGAGCCATCAGCTTCGACGCCTTGAAACACCTGCTCCTGTGTCGGCTGGAGGGGCGGCCGCCCCGGCTGGACCTGGAGCTGTATCCCTACCTGCCACGGGTCCGGGTGAGCGCCACGTCCGCCGGGGACTACATGACCTTGCTGTCGGGGAGGGCGGCATGAACGACCGGTCGACGCTGCTGCTGGAACATCACCTTAAGGAACTGAAGCTGCCCAGCTTCCTCCGGGAATACGGGAAGATGGCCGCGCAGTGCGCCGCCGAGGGTGTGGATCACCCCCAGTACCTGCTCAGGCTGGCGGAACTGGAACTCATCGACCGCCACCAGCGCATGGTGGAGCGGCGCATACGGGCGGCCCGATTCCCCTCCGTGAAGAGCCTGGACACCTTCGACTTCCCGGCCATCCCATCGCTGAACAAGTCCCTGGTGATGGAGTTGGCCCGCTGCGAATACATCCAGCGCCGTGAAAACATCATCGCCGTCGGCAACAGCGGCACCGGCAAGACCCACGTGGCCCTGGGACTGGGTTTGGCCGCCTGCCAACGCGGGATGTCCGTGGGTTTCACCACCGCCGCAGCCCTGGTGCACGAGATGATGGAAGCTCGGGACGAGAGACGGCTGCTGAATCTGCAGCGGCAACTGTCCCGGCTCAACCTGCTGATCATCGACGAACTGGGCTTCGTGCCCCTGTCCACCACCGGGGCGGAACTGCTGTTCGAGGTCTTCAGCCAGCGCTACGAGCGAGGCTCCATCCTGGTCACCACCAACCTCCCTTTCGACGAATGGACCGAAGTCTTCGGCTCGGAACGGCTCACCGGCGCGCTGCTGGACCGGCTCACCCACCACGTCCACATCCTGGAGATGAACGGCGAGAGCTACCGCCTCAAGCGCAGCAGGGAGAACGCTGCAGCACAAGCCCCGGACGAATCAGACAACCCATAAGCCGTGCCAGAAGCCGTCCTCACTCACTCACCCGCCCAGCCTGCTGCCAGCCTGCCTCTGTGACACTTCTCACGAACAACTGGCGCGGACATTTACGCTGGCCAATGACCTCTCTGGTGGTACACTTTTGCTCCGCCCCACTGGTATGTTTTGTCGACGCCCTTGACATCGGTACCTGGCGCCGAGATATTGGGCCACGTCCACGGTCCACACCGGTCGACACAACAGCACCCTGAAAAACGCTGCGCATCAACCTGACGGGTGCATGATGCGCAGGCGCTACTCACGCTTTATGGCGCGCCTGACCGTCGCGGGCGATACGCCGAAGGACCTGGCGCCGCGCCGCTGGCTGACTCCGCTGCCGACCCACAGGGTGGTGGGTGGATATCGCCATCGTGGAGTACACACCATGAACTCATGCCTCTGATTTGCTTGACTCATATGCGCGCTGGTTGCGATTGCTGCTTGTGGGCCGGAGGCTCCTGGAACCGCTCCTGCTTAAGGAACCTCTGACCTGCCCCCCCAAAATTGCGCTTCGCACAACCGGTCTTCTGACTGCTGGACGTAACCCGGGGGCCACAGAACGCCGGGCGGCGGGCTAATTGAAAGTTCAGCCGTCTATGCTTTCAGGCACATATGACTAAACTAAAGCCGAGGTGAAATGTACATATCGCTAGACCGCACCATCGGTGCCCACCCAGTTGGGGCCTAAAGGTGATATGAGGTGCCGTGGAGTCCTTTCGGTCATCGTCAATCTCCCCGAAATGCACATCCCACCTTGGTATTGGTTTAGCTACGTGATCTGACATACGATGCACACCTGTGGAGTGTATAAAGTCGAGCTAAGGAAGAGCACGGCTGAGTTCGCCGTGCTCTTCGGCAAACCTGTAGAAATTGTCCGGGAAGCCTGCGTTCGGGCTAGACGAACCAGCCCATGCCTTCCAAGTGGCCGCGCAGGAAGGCTATCTGGCCTCCGTGGACGATGTTGTCAAAGACCAGGACACCCATGATGGTCTCTTTCGGCTCGGGGTCCGAACCGGGCCTCAGGCTCATGGTGGCGCTCAACTCCTCGTCGGTCACGGAGGACATATAGTCCCGGCAGCAGGCCTTCATGGCCTCGTAGTACCCTACCAGGACGTCTTTGGAGGGAAGCGGCCACGCGGCCACGCGCGCCGTGTCCCAGCCTTGGCCGGTCGTCTCCGGGTCGTCGCTCAGGCCGAATTTCTCGCACCAACCGTCCTCTATCCATATCTGAAGCTTGCCTTGGAACCTGGCATTCATGAAAACGTCTACCACCCGGCTCATGTGGAAGAGGAGCCAACCGATGGAATTGTCGCTGTCGGATATCTGGCGCGCCAGTGTCTCATCACTCAGCCCGTCTATGGCGCGGTCTACCATACCCCAGTTACGTTCCAGAGCATTGGATATCCCGGCGGAAACAGCCATGATTACTCTCCAAAAGTTTCGATAGTTTGGGGTTGCGGGACTAATTGTAACAGCCCCAAAACTGGAATGGTAAGGTAGCGCCGACGATCAAGAGGAGACCTGCTACTGATCTGCGGCTGTAGTATTAGGGTCCTTTCGGTAGTCTTCAAGACCCTCGAAATGCACATCCCACCGTGGCTTTAGTTCAGGGTCTCGCCGCCCTCGACATGTTCTTCATCGGCCTGCTAAGCCACAGTCCGGGCTGAACCCCGTTTTGCCGGCTGCACAAGGGCGGGCAACAGTCGAAAAGCCCGCACCGTTGAGGTCGTCCTACAGACGCTCCAGTAACTTTGCAATCTGATCGGTGTGGTTCATGTCGGGTTCCCACTCGCAGATCACACCGTGTTCGTCGATGACAACTGCGGGCCTTTTCCCGTCTGACGGGTCTTTGACGTACCTCTCTCCATCGAGAGCGGACATGCCTAGCTCAATGCCTACTCGTCGATCGGGGTCGTTCAGGACCGCGAACGGAAGCTGCTCTTTCTCGACCCACTGGCGTGCAGCATCCAAGCTTCCGTCATGGATTCCGAACAGCACAACGTTCTTCTCGGTGAACTCGGCAGCATGCTCTCGGTACCCAAGAGCCATGCGGGTTCAGTTACCACCGCCCGGACTCGTGAAGAAGTACAGCAGGACCTTTTGTCCGCGAAGACTGCTAAGGGATATCGTCTGTCCATCGCTGGACTGAAGTGTGAAATCGGAAATCGTCTTCCCGATGTAAGTTTCCATCATTGCCGTCCTTTCCGGTGAGACTTAATAGAACCGACGCACGCATGGCAGAACCGTTCCCCATGCAGTTGCTAGGCTGCACGGAGTCTAGGCGTTTCTCACCGCCGATGCACCCCTGGCTACGCACGTCCGCTCGGGCGGCGAAGTGAGTAGCGCAGCCTCTTGCGCCAGGACGTCTGTAGGTCCCAGGCGCGCAACCGGGCCGCGCCCCTAGCTGAGCATCGTCGTGTAGCGAGTGAAATCAACCGGCGCGAGGCCAGATTGCGAGCGCAGACGCGTCAGGAATCGCAGGATCTACCGCCGTAGGGCGACGCCTTCGCGCGCGAGTCCACGAAGGTAGAGGCCGCCTGCAGCGGGGTCACCCGTTGCAATCTCCACGCCTGAATCGTCTACGGAGTACTTGTTGGGTCCGCTTGGTCCACCGGCGACGCTGTTTGACATTATAGGGGCGCTCATGTGTGAGCGCCCCTATAAGCCCCACCGAACTGGACAAAATCAAGAACCTTCATACGAAAGACACAATAGCAACGGAAAACTGCACTACTCGTGGGCGGTCAATCTGGATGCCAGCATGTAGGATCACAGGGACATATCCATCCTGCTCAAACGGACCTAATTTGACGGTAAACAGAACCGTCTTCGAGGTTTGGCCGAGGGCTCTGTAGGGTCTCCCAGATTGCCCCTGCCATATCATAGTGGCAGACTATCTCAATGTCAGGCTGTTCACAGCCTGCTTGGGCGGTAGTCTCTCGGATCGCGGCAGGCGTCGTAGGTCTCCTGGTTTATCGGAACCCAGGTAGTTCCCGGAACCCCTCTCCGTGAGTGGCTTCCAGGTCCGACCGGGAAGCTGGACTCGAAGACGAGCCTGCGGCCCTGTGCTTGGGCGATCTCCTTTGCCAGGCGCACCGCAGGCCCGGAATCCCAGTCCTGACTCACGATGATGGCGACTTCAAACTGCCGGTCGTAGGTGGCTCTCACCAGGTCCAGCGCCAGACTGACATTCACGCCCTTCTCCTGCCCTCCGGCGTTCACCCTGCCCCGATAGACGTACACGCTCCGGCTCCTCAAATACCTGATCTTGTTCGACCAGAAGCCGTGCCAGAACAGCTGAGAAGGGCCGAAGGCCGAATCGGGGACGCCCGTGTAGAAGCGAGTCTCTACAAGGGAGCGTCCGGAAGTTCCAGCGACCAGGGCGCCCACCAGCTTCTCAACGTCGTAGCTCGGCCAAGCATACGGAAACTGCGGGCCGGAGCCCAGGCCCTCCGCGCCAGGTGATAGAGATTTTGACCGTCTATGAGTACGATAGCGCGCATAAAAAACACCCGCCCAGGGACATGGCCGGGGCCACGATCCAGCGGGCGGGGTGGAATTCAAGCCCAAACTAGCACATGGGCCAGGGCAACCGCATTCTAAATTCCGACGAGTCTGGAAGTCGGAATTCCTTCGACAACCAGTAAAAGCGTCCGTTGGATTACCCCCAAATCGGTCATTTCAACGGTAATTAGCCAAGAAGTTGACCATAAATTCCTTGCGTCAAGTTAGAATGCGGTTGCCCTGGCACATGGGCGGCACTTCGTCAATCCCTCGTACCGCCAGGGCTAGTAGTCCGAAATCTTTGTAATGAGGAGTAACCGAGATTGGCGCGAGCACCCCGCGATACTTGGGCAATGTTGCTCTCCACCAAAACGCCTACTCTTCATACCATCATTTCAACGCTGTTGGACCACTAGTAGTCAGTCAATCTTGGATTCGGAATAACCCTAGAACAGCATAACCCCGGGGTGGTTGTCTAACTGGCTCCGACTCGGCTGCTAAACTTTTTAATTCCAAAGATGACTGACTACTAGTAGTCCAACAGTTTTGAATTGATGGTCTTTGGAGTTCGCAGCTTGAAGGGAGAGTGCCATTGCCCAAGTGTTGCCGGGCAATCAGGCCGACCTTAACTAATCCTCATTTGAAAGATGTTGGTCTACTAGTTTCCCTTCGTGGGTATGCGCGGATTCCCCTTTCCTCCGGGTGCTCCGAATCCGCGTTCTCCTTTCGAGCGGGCGGGCCCAGCCGGAGCCACGCGAGCCTAGAAACTCGGACGGAAACCCCGATTATCCCCAAGCCGTCGTTTTCTTAACGTCGATTATCGATGTACCAGGTGGTTCTTGAAACGTATTGCATGCACTACCATGCCGTATAAGACTGGAATACGTCTGCTTGGCGTAGCGCGAAACCCGGCCAATGGCTTTCCGGCCAGACTTCTAGGGTTGTTCTCTCATCGTTGGTTTGTTCTCTGCGGCCGCCTAAAGTTGGTGGCCGGCCGCTTTCATCCCCCCGGCACGGATTCGACCTGGACTACCAGAGTGTCGAACAATTCTCCCAGGTTGGGTTGATCCTCCAGATGCCACAACAAGTTCAGGGCCCGGTCACACTGCTGGGCGGTTAATAAATCAGCGGATAGACTTCGGAACTTGGCGTCTATTTCAGCGTCAGTCATGGGGTTGTTTGGATGCCCCTTGGGGTAGGCGGTGTGGGCGGATAACTGTTTCCCCGAGGTGGTAGTGACCTCTATCCGGCAGTTAATCTCGTCGGGATAACGACGGGTAAACTCCGGGTCCTCCTCGGCATTCATTCGGGATATCAGGGAGCGCAGATCTGGGTCCCCAATCCGCTGGTCACTGAAACTGGCGGGTGTGACAGCGCCATCCTCGAGAGCCACTGCAACCAGGTAAGGGATACTATGATCTGCCGTCTCCCGAGTTTTAGGTTGCCATTTTTCGGGCTCACTAACAGCTCTAAGTAGCAATTGGCCCGGAAGATAAATACGGATTGCCTCTATTTCCGCCGTGGTGGACAGCTGAGAGTGCAGCTCAACGGCAAGACCAGTCGGCCCTTGGGTGCCTCCTTGGGACGGGAAGAACTTGAGCCTGGTGTCGTTGATACTGTAGGGCTCACCCCAGCCACCCTCCAACCGTACTGGATTGTCCAACATCTTAGCCCACAGTCCTTCTGATCCATCGAAGGGCTCAAAGGGGCCAGTCATGCCCTGCTGGGCCAGTTGGGCAGCGAAAATACCCGCCCGGGTTCCACTGGGACCGGCACATCCCTTCCACATGGATAGCTCACCCACCCGAGTCTGGCCCAGAGCCAGATTGGGCACCACCGCCAGGGAGATGGCATGGCTCATTTGCTCTTGATCCAGGCCCATGATATTCCCGGCGCCACAGGCAGCCCCTAAGGACCTAAGGATGCCATGATCCCAACCCAGCGCTTGTTGCACGTGGTCCCCCACCCGGCGACCCACCTCGTAGTTCACCACGACGGAGGTAAGGACTGTTCGACCGTTACTTCCCAGATAGTCGGCCATGGCAAGGGCGCCGGGAATCGAGTCACTGGGGTGACCGCCCACACTCATATCGTTATAGTCCAGATACCTCACCATTACTGAATTGGCAAAGCCAGCCATATCCGGGCTACTGTAGTCGTTGGTGCCCAGAATGCGTGATGGCAAAGTACTCGTGACGGTTCTCGCCAGCTGAGTAGCAATTTTAGCTGGTTCGGAGAGGTAGCCCCCCATAGCACACGCTAGGGTATCCACCAGGACACGTTTCACCTGATGAACTGTCTGAGGAGTCAGGTTGTCGTAGTTCAGGCCGCAGGCAAATGAACTTAGCATCTCAGTTGTCCGATCCATTTTCGCTCCTCACCGTGCATACAGTTAGCGTATCCGAGGCCGAAGATGCCGCGCCGGAACAGGCAGATCTTCTTCGGCAGGCGCGGCGTGTTCACTATTCGGAAGGTCCAGTAGGTCTACCAATCCGCCCCTGCCGGGGCGGCCACCTCGGGGGGTTGAAGCGGGTCGCGCAATTCTACAACGCAGCCAGCGCCTCCACCATTTCCTTGGAACTGACTACCGTGCCCTGCCGAGGAAATACCTTTTCCATGAGGAGTTTGTGCACCTCAGGGTCTCTGTCGGCGCACCCATCCTCCACCACTACCAGCTGGTAATCCAGATCGGCGGCTAAACGAACTGTTGACAGGATCACCCCGCTGGTGGAATGGCCCATCAATATCAGGGTATCGATGTTCTTAGCCCGCAAAACCATCTCGAAAGCACTTCCAGAGAAGGCGCTGGTACGGTGCTTCCCGATGACAGGCTCCCCCTGCATGGGTTTCACCGAAGTGTGTATCAGTTCCGTGGGGTCCGTCGGAAGCACTTCGCCCGAGTCTCTTCTCGCAGCGCGCGTCTGGTCGCGGTCTGACACCTCTGGGTAGCCTGGACGGAAATGGGAGACACAGTAGGCTACAAAGACTCCGGCCGTCCTAGCGGCGTCAAGCACATCCTTCGCCCGTTCCAGAGTATGTCTTTCTTCGGCAACAGGGTTCTGCCCGATGCCACTGGTGGCGAAATCCGCCATCAGCAGCGCCGTTTTGGATTTGTCCAGGATTATCTCGGCCATCACTAACCTCCAGCGGCCAAGTCTAGTAGCCCAGCAATATAATGCCTAGTCCTCTACCCAAGCTTGGCTAGACTTGTTGCCACGTTCCCTACTCATGGCGGGCATCGGTGTGACCCGGGAGAAGTTTCGCAGTTCCAAGGCGCCACCGGGGAGCAGCACCAGCGGCTCACCCTGGCCGTTAAGCCCGTACCAGATTCGCTTCTCCCCCAGTTTAGCCAATGGCATCTCCACCCCCTTGGAGGATGCACCGCATTAATCGCGTCCTTTCGGATGAACGGAGTCTACGTGCCCCTCCCGTCCTCGTCAACCGAAGCTGATTCTGGACTGCCCTGTCTCTGGCTTTGAATTCAGGCTCCGTGACAACAGAATGGGACATGTGTTTTGTCCTTAGCCTTTCTGAGGCAATAAGGCGCTCCGGGGCGTCCGCCTTCAGGTAAGCCGAGAGGTAGATTGACATTAGGCAGGAAGGGACGCGTTGTTTGGGGAAGCTTAGCCCGAATCCACCGGTGGACACCGATAGACGGGTGAGGACAGGGGAAGGGGGGTGAGGGAGTTACAAGCGCGATGATCCGGGCTCGAATTGGGGTAGACGGGAAGTTGGTGGGCGAACTGGAGGCGCTTTTGGGGCACCGCTGGCGGCCTGCAGAGGCTGTGGTGAGTGAGATGGCGGGATCGGACACGGCAAGAGGCACTCGCGGGGACCGAGATGGCGCGAGTTGGCGGGGACGTTCAATGGCCGGATGGCGGGTCAGGGGCAGACGGGCACTCTCAGGCTCGGAGTGGAATGGCTCGCAGTCGGGCCAAGGCGCGGCTGAACTGCTGCTCCCACGGCCAGCGCTTGGGAAGATGCAGGGTGATCCGGCGTGCCGAGCGGGTGAGCCGCCCGACCAGGGCGAAGAACCGCCGCCGGAGGGTCTTGGTGGTCACGATCTGCTCACCCAGGCCGATGCGGGCTGTCCAGCGGGCCAGGTTGTGCGCCATCACCTGCACCGCCAGCCAGGCGCCGTTGGCGGCGAAGCGGCCCGAGGGGAGATGGTTCAGCCCGACGCCGTACTTGAGGTCGCGTATCGCATTCTCGATCTCGGCGTGACGGCGATGATCGGCCTCCAGTTCCAGCATCTCCCCGTCCCGGTCGGTGATGAAGCCATGATAGCTGTAGGTGGCGAAGAGAGCCAGTTGAGAACCGGGCGTGGGCTTCACCCGCCGGACGATGAGCCGTACCGGCGCGGCGTCCGCCTCGGCCTGGAACGGGGTGTAGGTGATTTCGGCCACATTGGCGGCGCCGTCCATCCAGTAAGGAATCGGCGTCCAGGCATCTTCGGGTATCGCCTCGATGAGATTCCGCCGGCGGGCGCGCTGGCGGATGGTGATGGAGAAGCGCACGTCCAGCTTGCGGCAGACGGCGACCACGCCATGGGTGTAGAAGCCGCTGTCGGCCCGCACCGTGAGCTGCCCCCGGGCTCCGCCGTAGCGAACCCGGCTCACCGTCTCACGCAGGAAGTGGGCGGCGCCCCGAGCGGTGTTGGCCCGGCCCTCGCGCAGCCGGGCCATCAGCACGTCGCCGGTGCCGGCGGCGACGGCCAGCAGCGGGTGATAGCCCCGCGCACCGGTGTAGCCGTGGTGGCGAGCTCCTTCCTTGGCCAGTCCGTAGCAGAGTTATGCCCCTATCCGGGCCTGTGCAGAGGCGACTAACTGGCGAGTCCGCCCAAGGATGTATGCTCATGGCGAGGCGTGTCGTCCGGACAAAGACCGAGCAGACTCTGGTGCGTATTGCCCGAACCGTAGCATGGTCCGGGAGCCTTACGACGGCATCATTGGTGAAGCCCCGATCGGGGCTATCCCGTTGGGGAGAGTGGCTACAGTCCGCGGCTCCCTCCGGCGACACGCCTACACCGCAATGGTAGAGGCGATGATGAGCAGACGCCAGAGCAGCGCAAAACCGGCAGGGCTGTCCCAGCTGAACCTGAACGCGGCGGGCATCGACGTGGGCGCCACCAGCCACTATGTGGCGGTGCCCGCCGACCAAGAGGAGCCGCCGGTGCGAGAGTTTGAGGCTTTCACGGCGGACCTGTACCGTTTGGCGGACTGGCTGGCCGAGTGTGGTGTGGAGACCGTGGTCATGGAGTCCACCGGCGTGTACTGGATACCGCTGTTCGGGGTGCTGGAAGAACGGGGCTTCCAGGTGATGCTGGTGGACCCCCGGCGCATCAAGAACGTGCCCGGCCGCAAGACCGACGTGCTGGACTGCCAGTGGCTGCAGCAGCTGCACACCTACGGCCTGCTGTCGGGGGCTTTCCGACCCGACGGGGAGGTCCGACGCTTACGCAGTTACCTGCGGCAGCGGGTCATGCTGGTGCAGTACGCCTCCCACCATATCCAGCATATGCAGAAGGCGCTGACCCAGATGAACGTGAAGCTCCACCACGTCATCAGCGACATCACGGGCAAGACCGGCCTGGACATCATCGAGGCCATCGTGGGCGGCCAACGGGACCCGCGACAACTGGCGCAATTGCGCGACCCCAGGATCAAGGCCGACGAGGCAACCATTGCCAAGTCGCTGCAAGGCCACTGGCGGGAAGAGCACATCTTCGAGCTGACCCAGGCCCTGGAGCTGTACCGGTTCTATCAGGATAAGATTGCCGAGTGCGACCGGGAGATTGAAGCCCAGCTGGAGCGGTTTGAGGACCGCAGCAATGGTGATCCTCCAGCGGCGAAGTCCGGCCGGAGACGCAGCAAAGGAAACGCGCCACGCTTCGACGTTTGGACGCACCTGTACCGTATGACGGGGGTTGACCTGACCCAGATCGACGGTGTGGATGCCTACACCGCGCTCAAGGTGGTGAGTGAGATTGGCGCCGACATGACGAAATGGCCGAGTGCGAAGCACTTTGCGTCCTGGTTGGGGCTGAGCCCAAACAACCGCATCACCGGCGGCAAGGTCATGAGCTCCAAGACCAAGCCCAGCGCCAACCGTGCGGCGGCGGCCTTACGTCTGGCGGCCAACGCGCTGCACCGCTCCGATAGCGCCCTGGGCGCCTTCCTGCGCCGGAAGAAGGCACAGATGGGCGCGCCCAAGGCCATCACCGCCACGGCCCACAAGCTGGCTCGCATCATCTATTCCATGCTGCGCTACGGCCAAGAGTACGTGGACGCCGGGGCCGAATACTACGAACGTCGATATCAGCAGCGGGCGTTGCGCGCGGCAAGGCGTCGGGCGGCGCAACTGGGCTACCGGCTGGTGCCCATGCCCGATGCTCCGAAACACACAACCTACGCACCTCCTCGCGCGCCGATTGCCGCGTAACGACTGTGGTTAGTGAGGAGGAGGTCTCTCAGATGGTCGAATCAAGGTCGATGATGAATGGTGCGTTGCCGGGTCCGGCCCCAGCGGCCCATGCCCGTGCCAGCACCTCGCGGCTCACTCGGTCCAGTTGGCGGACGTGGCCCCAGCGGAAGCTGCGCAGGAAGGTGCCCAGGGTGGATGGCGCTTTGACTACGCAGCCGAGAGCGCAGGCCGTCCTGCCGGTGCGCAACGCGTCGGCGTCGTCGATGCAGTCGCCGCCCGCCAGCGCGGAAGCCACCAGCGTCATGATCTTGTCGCCGGTGTTGGCCCGTCCCGGCGCATCGCCCAGGTCCAGGTGCTCCTGTACCAGTTGGGAAAGGCCGAAGTGCAGGGCCAGGGTGGCCGGAAGGAGCAGCCCAGCGTTGGCCACCAGGCGGGTGTCGTCGAAGGCGATACGGATGCGGTCGGGGTGGTTGCGTGATAGCATCTGTTGGGTGCTCCTGTTTTGGGACCGGTTTTCTGTCTCGAAAACCATTATCCCAGAGGCACAGGAGCACTTTCTGGTCTCTTCAGGACCCCGCTACACGCCCTCCTTCGGTGGATTGGGGCTTACTCTAAGAGCAATCCCCAAATTGATCAACAAACTCTACTGGAAAGCAAATCCTCTAGTTATTAACACACCCGATAATGGAACATTGCCAATGGTGGCGCGGGCCAGAACGATAATCAATTCCATTTCGGTGAGGGTTTTGAAGCCTTGTCTGTCAGCTACGCCATCAACAAAGTCCGGACAGGACCTAAAGATCAGCTCCGCATCACCCATTCGACTAAAGTGAACCTTATTGTGAAGGTTTTTGAATTGTCCAGGTAGGTGGAGGGAATGTTTGGGGGAACCGGTGACCCTGTTGAGGCCAATACGTAGAATATGCGGTCATCGGCCTTTACATCGTGTCGATATGTCCTAGCCTGAGGCTAGTCAGTTACCAATTGGTCGGCGTGGAAAATGGGCAGGAAATGGCCCGCTCGAGAATCGGAATCAAGATGCAACGAGTTGCTCGATACCGCTCTTGACGAAGGATCGCAGATTGTGTCCAAGCGCGCAGTGTAAGCTGCCGTGCTAGTTCTCATCGAGCAGTGGCGGAAACTGTACCGGGTGGTCAGGACGGGCCTCAAGGAGCTGCTCCTGACCCCCTGAGGCGTGGACCGAGACCACCCGTGTGGCATCGCCGCCGACCATTCTTGGTGGCTAGAAGTCTGGCCGGAAAGCCATTGGCCGGGTTTCGCGCTACGCCAAGCAGACGTATTCCAGTCTTATACGGCATGGTAGTGCATGCAATACGTTTCAAGAACCAACTGTTACATCTATAATCGACGTTAAGAAAACGACGGCTTGGGGATAATCGGGGTTTCCGTCCGAGTTTCTAGGCAGGCCAGCGTTCCTCCTAAACTAAAGCCAAGGTGAAATGCGCGGATGGTGAGGGTCAGACGACGGAGCCGGGTCATTCTCCAAGTACGGATGAGAGGGATTCACCGGCGTAACCCAGCTGATCATCATCGCCAATTAAATGTAGATCCCACCTTGGCTTTAGTTTAGGCTGACCGTCCCCTTGTCTCCTGACAGGATTCACTGCCAGACCGGGCGGTAGGCCCGCTACAGCTGCAGAGTGAAGGTAATGGTAAAGGTTCTTGATTTTGTCCAGTTAGGTGGGCCTACACGTACCGAATTGCGAACTTTTCGCTGGGAAGTTCGGATATGAGGAGTCCAATTTGGTGGACCAGTTTTCGCGATGCAGACCATATTGATTTCAGGAGCTGCAATTAGCCCCAATTATGCTTTCGGCCAACTGGGGCATTGCTGCCAAGTCAACGACACTTGTGACCACGTCTTCATAAAGTAGATCGGAGCTGAGGTAGCGGTGAAATTTTTCCGACATGCATCGCTCGAGTCCCGACCGCGAGATGCGGCTCAAGTCCGGAGTAATTTCTGCAATATCCCGCAGCGCTGACTCAACTGACAGATCAGTTGATTTCTTTTCTACTTCCAAGAATCCGTGGTGAACTACCGCGGTGTAACCCACATTCCTGAGCCACAGCGCCAGCGTGGTAGTCTTGACGGTCCCCGCCCAGGTGGCTACCAAGGCGCTCTTCTCCCCGAGACTGCAAATTGAACGCTTGTCGAGATTGAGGCGTAGAAATTCGGACCTTGCACCTTCCAGCAGGCGTGCGGCGTTGGTATCGAGATATGTGGGGATCTGCTTTTCGTAAAGTACCTCCCTCATCTTTTCGACGATGCGGTCATGTACCTGTCCGGTGGTCCCTCCGAATGGTGGAGGACGGCCCGTCCTGTCCTCGGAAACCTCGATCACCCGGTCCTCGTTATGTACCTGGGTGATGCGCCACCGCCTGCCGGAAAAAATTATCGTCATGTCAGGAACGAACACATTCGTGGCGGGCAGGGATCCAATCTGCTTGCCCCTTGCAACAACCCTGAATTCCTCGGCGCTTTCAAATACGGCGTAGAAACTGTAGTGCTCCACCAGCTTCTCTCCTCGTGGTCCCAACAGGAGAGTTCCATCTGGTGCCTGTTCAATCAACGCCGTTTCTGCAGAACCGAGGTCGCGCAGAAGGCATGCGAACATTGCTGGATTTACCTTTTTGAAAGGTCCGGTCCTGCAAAGCACATCGTACAGCGGTCCGGCATTCA
The DNA here is from genome assembly GCA_965205495.1 of Dehalococcoidia bacterium. Classification (GTDB taxonomy): domain Bacteria; phylum Chloroflexota; class Dehalococcoidia; order Lucifugimonadales; family UBA3495; genus CATOSK01. The sequence goes on along the minus strand of CBDBHA010000002.1, from coordinate 906,286 downwards.
CCCCTCCACGTTCCGCGATGACCGAGAGTACCTGATGGCAGAGGGTCGATAGATGCAGCGCCTGGGGAGCGGGGAGTTCACACCACTTCTCTCTTAACAACTCCACCATGGCGATGGAGCGGACCAGATCCAGGTGAAGACGGTCCAACGGGTGGGAATCCGCTTGGGTTTCTCGTTCGATCGCATAGATTCGCAGCACTGCTGGCTGCCCAGGCCTTCTGCCGGAGCGTCCCAGCCTCTGCCTCAGGGATGCCACCGAGAAAGGAGGTCCTATCTGCGCGACACACTCGATATCGCCTATATCGATTCCAAGTTCCAGGGTGGACGTGCATATGGCGGTGGTTGTGCGCCGGGTCTTGAGGCTCCTCTCCAGCTCGGTTCGGTGCTCACGGGAGAGGTTCGCGTGATGGGGCAGAAAATCCACCGGCACCTTAGCTTTCTCAGACATTTCTCTAAGGGCGTCGGCGTACCATTCCACGTTCTGGCGTGATCCGGCAAAGACGAGGTTAGGCTTGCCCCTCAGGCGAGAGAACAGATGCTTTGTAACTTCCCGCTTGGCTGAGTCGTCCTCCGATTCCGTGTCATCTCCGTCGGTATAGCTACGAATCTGAACTCTGAGCTCGACTCCAGCCGAATCGCTTTCAAGAATATCCACTGCCTCGGGATTTCCCGGGCGCAGATATTCCCTAACCGCTTCCATGTCGCTCAATGTGGCAGACAGGCCCACTCGCCTGATCTGTCGGCCGACAGCGTGCTCCAGGCGGCTGAGGAGGGACCGTAGGTGTACGCCCCTTTCGTTGTCCAGCAGCGCATGGAGTTCATCTATGATGATGGCGCGGGTGCCCATGAACAGGGCAGGAATCTGAAGGCCCCTGAGGACGAACATGGCCTCCAGGGATTCCGGGGTGATCAGCAGTATCCCTTTCGGGTTGGCCCGGGCGCGGGACTTCACGCCCTGCGAAATATCCCCGTGCCAAGGGTAGACTGGAAGGTCCGTTTGCTTGCAGAGATCTTCCATTCGTCCCAACTGGTCGTTTATGAGCGCCTTGAGAGGGGCCACGTAGACCAGATCGAATCCACCCTCTCCTGGTGCGGCCAGCACGGAGGATATAAGCGGAAGAAATGCTGCCTCGGTCTTACCTCCTGCCGTGGGGGCTGCGATGATCAAGTCACTTTCCCCGTCCAGAAGGGTGAATATCGCGCGCTCTTGAATGTCGTGCAACTCTCCCCAACCCTTGTCCCAGATCCAGCGTCGGACGGGCTCGGTCTGCAATGGCAAAACGATTCCCCTGGCATACCCTCTCCAACGAGGCGTTGCAGGATATTGTCAGGAAGAGTTCCAGTCTAGTCGCCGAGGTGACCCTCAAGGTCTATGGCCTGCGGAGGGCCTGCGGCCGAAGAATCGGTGGGGGGAATACTTCGTCAACTTCAGTCCGGCGGTGAGCAACCAGGCGACCAAGCGGATCCGCCAGACTATCCGAGGCTGGAGCTTGCACCGGCGCAGCGACAAATCCCTGGACGATTTGGCTCGCATGTTCAACCCCATGATACGGGGCTGGATTAACTACTACAGTCGCTTCTATAAGTCGGCGCTGTATCCAACGTTACGCCACCTGAACCGAATCTTGGCCCGCTGGGCTGGTAGGAAATACAAGAGATTGGGGAGGCACCGCCGCCGGGCGATGCACTGGCTGGGTCGCATTGCGACCCGTCAGCCAGCATTATTTGCCCACTGGCATCTGGTGCCGCCTGAGGTTGGACGATAGGAGCCGGATGAGCTGAGAGGCTCACATCCGTTTCTGTGAGAGCGTGGGGGTGATATTCCCCCACGCCACTCGACTCTTGGTGGAGCGGCTGTGGCGGAGCATCAAGTACGAGGAGGTGTATCTAAAAGCCTACCAGACTGTCGCCGAGGCCCGAACTGGGATCAATGCTTACCTGGAGTTCTACAACCGGCAGAGGCCTCACCAGGCTTTGGGCTACCGGACACCAGCCCAGGTGTACCAAAATGGCCAAGAAGGAAAGAAGGTAGCAGCACCAGAAGTAGGACTGCCATCGGGGCTGGTGAAATCTAGCGTAGGGGCGGGAGACTCTCTTAATTTAGCCCTCGGGCTGTCTTAATGATGGGGTCCACCTTAAAGACTGACAGAGTGGTGCATTGCCAATGTCATCCTAAGTACATTTTGGGTTCGAAGCGATCACTTGAATCCCTGCGTTACCATCGTCAATATCCATACTACTTGAGTGTCCTTGAATAGCCCGTCTAGACGGTTGGTTTGAACACCAGTATCCTATGATTGCCTTGATCTGAAACGTAGACGTCGCCGTCACTGTCTATCGCCAGACCCTGCGGCTGGCTGAACTCCCCGTCTCCGTTGCCCTCGCTCCCCCATTTACGCAGGAATCTGCCCTGTGGATCGAAGACCTGGATCCTACCATTGCCATATTCTGACACGTAGACCTTGCCCTCACTGTCTATGGCCAGACCCTGGGGTCGGATGAACTCCCCGTCTCCGCTGCCCTCACTCCCCCACTTGCGCAGGAATCTGCCCTGTGGGTCGAAGACCTGGATCCTATCATTGCCATATTCTGACACGTAGACGTTACCCCCACTGTCTATCGCCAGACCCTGGGGCTGGCTGAACTCCCCGTCTCCGATGCCCCTGATCCCCCACTTGCGCAGGAATCTGCCCTGTGGATCGAAGACCAGTATCCTATGATTGCCTTGATCTGACACGTAGACGTTGCCCTCCCTGTCTATCGCCAGACCCTGGGGCCGGATGAACTCCCCGTCTCCGATGCCCCTGATCCCCCACTTGCGCAGGAATCTGCCCTGTGGATCGAAGACCTGGATCCTATCATTGCCATATTCTGACACGTAGACGTCACCCTCACTGTCTATCGCCAGACCCTGCGGCTGGCTGAACTCCCCGTCTCCGATGCCCCTGATCCCCCACTTGCGCAGGAATCTGCCCTGTGGATCGAAGACCTGGATCCTATCATTCCAATGGTCTGACACGTAGACGTTGCCCTCAATGCCTATGCCCAGACCCTGGGGAGTCCTGAACTCACCGTCTCCGCTGCCCTCGCTCCCCCATTTGCGTAGGAACCTCCCCTGTGGGTCGAAGACCTGGATCCTAGCATTGCCATATTCTGACACGTAGACGTTACCCTCACTGTCTATGGCCAGACCCTGAGGCTGGCTGAACTCCCCGTCTCCGCTGCCCCTGATCCCCCACTTGCGAAGGAACCTGCCCTGTGGATCGAAGACCTGGAGCCTATGATTGCCCCGATCTGACGCGTAGACGTTGCCCTCACTGTCTATGCTGAGACTCTGGGGCCAACTGAACTCCCCGTCTCCGCTGCCCCTGATCCCCCACTTGCGCAGGAACCTGCCCTGTGGGTCGAAGACCTGGAGCCTATCGTTGCCTTGATCTGACACGTAGACGTTACCCTCATTGTCTATGCCCAGACCCTGGGGCCACCTGAACTCCCCGTCTCCGTTGCCCGTGACCCCCCACTTGCGCAGGAACCTCCCCTGAGGGTCGAAGACCTGTATCCTATCATTGCCTCGATCTGACACGTAGACGTTGCCCTCACTGTCTATGCCCAGACCCTGGGGCCACCTGAACTCCCCGTCTCCGCTGCCCGTGATCCCCCACTTGCGCAGGAATCTGCCCTGTGGGTCGAAGACCTGTATCCTATTATTGTCTCGATCTGACACGTAGACGTTACCCTCACTGTCTATGGCCAAATCCTGGGGCCGGATGAACTCCCCGTCTCCGCTGCCCTCGCTCCCCCACTTGCGCAGGAATCTGCCCTGTGGGTCGAAGACCTGTATCCTATCATTGCTACATTCTGACACGTAGACGTTGCCGCCACTGTCTATGACCAGGCCCAGGGGCCACCTGAACTCCCCGTCTCCGCCGCCCCTGATCCCCCACTTACGTAGGAACTTGACATGAGGACTATAGACTGCGCTCATCTTTGGCCGATCCTGTCTTCTGCTCTACGCTGTTTCTGGCTGTCATTATCTTCTGACATCACTTGTTGTAGCTGCTCCGTCAGGCAGAGCGAGCTGCGGCCAGACGTTGCTTAGCCTCGTTGTACAGGGAAGTAGGCAGCGGTCCTTTCAGCACGGCGGGCACGTTTTCTTGAAGGTGCGCCGGGTCGAGGGTCCCAATGACGGTGGTATGAACGTCCGGGTTGGTGATGGTGAAGCGAAGCATGAACTCGGTGGCGGACATACCTTGCAACAACTCGTCCATGGATGCCTTCTTCCACAACTCCCATAATTTGGCAGATCCTTGACCTTCGCCAGCCCCGCCGCGGGCCACCCCACCGCGGATGACGGTGCCGACTCCTGCTTTAGCGGCAGCGGCAACCGCCGCTTCGTGTTCAGGCTGGAGGGCCGAATAAGGAATCTGCAACACGTCGAACACACCCATCTTGATGTGGTCTGTGACGTTGGGAAGGATGGAGGAGCAGCCGAGGAAACGAATCTTGCCTTCTCGCCTCAGGTCTTGTAGCGTTTGTATTGCCCCCTCTTGCTCTAGAAACTCGGACGGAAACCCCGATTCTCCCCAAGCCGTCGTTTTCTTAACGTCGGTTGTCGATGTAACAGTTGGTTATTGAAACGTATTGCATACACTACCATGCCGTATAAGACTGGGATACGTCTGCTTGGCGTAGCGCGAAACCCGGCCAATGGCTTTCCGGCCAGACTTCTAGGACATCCCTGGCGGGGCCAAAGTGGAGCTGCAAGACGTCCAGATAATCGGTCTTCATGCGTCGCAGGCTTTGCTCGCATGCCTTTATGATGTTTTCGCGGCTGTAGTCATGCAGCCTGGGCAACGGGACGCCGAACCTCGTGCGCTCGCTCGGCGAGAATCTGGACACATCTATCGGGCACCCGCACTTGGTGGCCAAGAAAAACTCCTGGCGACGGACGGAGATGCACCTGCCTATGTGATCTTCGGCCTCAACGTAGTTAACGGCGACGTCGATGTAGTTAATGCCGGCATCCAGGACAGTATTCAGGATGCTTTCGGGCTGGCCGAGTCTCAACGGCCGGCCGACTCCCGCAACCATGCCGCGCAACTCTAACGCGCCAAAGCCCAGGGCAGTGACGTCCAGTCCGGTACGTCTAAGTTTTCTCTTGGGTAGATCCGGCATGTCTATGACGCGTCCAACCCTTCTAGCGAAGCATTATCTGGCAACTGCTGCATCGGCAGGTCTATGAGACCGTGAACGCCCTATGAACACGTTCATCGGCCGCGCTCAGGGAATGGTAGCCGTGGAAGCAGCAGCTTGTCTACCAAAGAGCGGAAGTGCTACATAGAGCAGTTTGTGCAGTAATAGTCCACTCCGGTATCTTCTTGGTGCGGCACAGGCGACGCAGTCCCAACAGCAGATAATACTAGCCCCGCGTAATATTCGACCCTTCCCAAATGGTTGTGGCTGGCAAATCGGCGGCCGGGCTCCTGGCACTGGTGGCGGGGGGCAGCAAAGATGTAAAAAAGTCCGAGGGGGACGGTGGAAACCCCGGTGTGAGCAGCCAAGTGGCAGCGGTAGTTGGAGTATCACCCGTGTCCGACATATCCGACCGGGCGGCAGATCCCGATTTTGAACCCCCTTTCGGCCGAAATCCTACCGCTGAGCTTATCCAGCAGCTACCGTTTGAACTCACCAGGCGGCGAGCCCACCAACTGACAAAGAGCTAGCGCATCTGAGGAATTTCCTCGGGCAGGTAGTAGGTGGAGCGAAAGACAGAGTTGTTCTTTAACCCATCCGGTCCCCGGTCCCAGTAGGGATTAATATATTCCCACACAACTTCCTTTGCAGGTGTGAGGGAACCTCTCAAAAACTCGATTGACAATGCACCTGTCGGACTACCTTCGGAATGAGTCCAGCCTGCCCAAGAAAGTGCAGGAATTAGCCATGCTAACAGCGGCCCGAGCCATGGACTGCCAGTACATCTGGAACGCCCACGCAGCGTCCGGCCGTCGAGAAGGACTCAGCGACGCGTTGGTTGACGCTCTAAGGGACAATCAAGGCAGATACTTATATTCCATCTCCCGGATAAGCTGTGCGCCGAGGACGCTGCCGTTGCTGACGGTGCCCCATTTGCTCTGGGCAGCGTTTTGCAGGAAATCATCTATGGCGCCGGTACCCCGGTCCTTGAAGTCGCTGAGCAAGTCCCAGTTGGCTTGTAGTCCTGCCATGCTGGTGAGGGCCGGATACCAGGCCCCGGCGGCTCCCGCTTCTTGCAACTCCTCGAGTGTTGGGTGGGTCTGGCTCCCGTGGGTAAACAAGGGCAGGACCGGCCCGGGGATGCGTCGAATGGCTTCTTTGTTATCTTCCCAAGATTGCACTGCAGGACAGACCACGTCCACGTTAGTTTCCCGCTTGTAGGCCAAACAACGTTCCATAACCTCCTCGAATGTCGCTCCGGGGACTCCGGCGTAGTCGCACCGGGCCACGATGACGAAGTCAGGGTCCAATTCCATCTTGGCATCTATCGCGGCGAGCAACTTGCCCACCATTTCTTCGATGGAGACACAACGGCGGCGTGGCCCGGACTTGGGTGGGTAAGTCTGGTCTTCCAGATGGGTACCCGCTATCCCTGCTCGGATGTACTCCTTCACGGTTTGGTAAACGGTTACAGCGTCGCCGTAGCCGGTGTCCATGTCCACAAATGCTGGAATATCTACGGTCATAGTAATGCGCCGGGCGTTATCTACCATATCTCGCATACTGGTACCGCCTTCAGTCAAGCCGAGCACTTGTGCCGAGGTATTGCCTCCCGACATGTAAAAAGCCTCGAATCCCAAGAGTTCCGCCATTTTGGCCCCCATCGGATTCATACCGCCCGGCAAGACGAATACTTCCGGGCGCTCGAACAATTCCTTTAGCCGCGTAGTCATACGCTTATTCTCTGGCATAACTCTTCCTCTTCATCACCGACATTTGGTTCTCGCTTTTTCTAACCCTATTCTAATCGGTTACGATGGGACCTGGTTCCGCAACAACTGCGCGAGGGAGGACACTAAACGAACCAGGATCGATGAAAGGCTCTCGAGCGCCGCAGGTGGTCATCGTGTGAGAAACCCTATAGCTTTTACCGAACCGGTTGTTGGGTCTGGCATGCTCCTCCCGGATTTGCGGGCTAATGTATCGCTGCGGCGGGAGCGGCGGCCCTTTCGTTGACCAGATTGCCCTCTCGAAATCTGGAAAGGGAGAAAGGCTTTATCAACTCCGGCGTCTCTCCCGTTGCGATAAGCTCAGCGATACGCTTGCCAGCCACCGGGGCGGCCTTGAACCCCCAGCTTCCCCAACCGCAGGTCAAGATGAATCCTTCAATGCCGTCCACTAGGCCCAAGATAGGCGCGTAGTCTGGAGTCATGTCGCACAGCCCGGTCCATTGGCGCAGCACATTGACATTCTTCAGACAAGGAAACATCTCCAGAGTATGGGCCGCCAGTTCCTCTATTGGTTGGAAGGTGGAGCGTTGGCTGTAGCTGGGGTAGGGGTCCACGCCACCGCCGATTACCACCTCGCCCCGGTCGGTCTGGTACACATAGGCGTGGAGATTGGCCGAAGAGATGGTCTTATCTAAGAATGGTTTTAGTGGCTCGGTTACCATTGCTTGCAACGGGTGTGTGGTAATAGGCAACTGCAAATCTACCATCTTGGCGATCGTGGAGCTCCATCCAGCGGTGGCACTGATCACGGTGTTGGTCTTTACCAGACCCTGGCTGGTTTCCACCCCGGTTACCCGGCCATTGGTGCGATCGATGCCGGTGACTTCGGTAAAGGGATGTAGCTCAGCGCCCTGTCTGTCGGCGCCGCGACCGTAACCCCAAACCACAGCGTCGTGGCGGATAACACCGCAGGGCGGGTGATACAGGGCCGCCAAGATGGGAAAGTGCTTGCCCTCCCGCAAATCGATGGATGGGACAAGCTTTTTTATCTCCTTGGGGCCAATTAGGCGGCTGTCCACGCCCAAGATACGGTTGAATTCGGTGCGCATTCTCAACCCGTAGACCGCCGAGTCGGTATGGCCCAAGTCTAAACGGCCCATTTGGTTGAACAGCAGGTTAAAGTTCAGCTCCTTGGCCAAGCCCTCGTACAGCTTGACGCTTTCGTTGAAGAAGGATATGCCTTCGGGCGTCAGGTAATTTGAGCGGATAATGGCGGTGGTGCGGGCGCTGGCCCCTCCCCCCAGGTAGCCTTTGTCCAACACCGCCACATCGGTCACGCCCAGCTTCCCCAAGTAATAGGCCGCAGACAATCCGTGGACTCCGCCGCCAATAATGACAACCTCGTAGCGGTCCTTCAGCGGCAAATTCCGCCACATCCTACTCTTTGCAAATATCTGGAACATCTATGTCTTCCATCTCTGCGGTCAACTTCGCCTATCCTTGCAGTTGATCCATCGCCTCGAAGCCCACGGGCGCGCCGCCGCAAACCCCGGCAGCTTCCACCAAGGCGTCCCAAAGGTACTCCCCGAACTCCCTCCCAAAGTACAATTGGTAGTTGGGCAGGTCGCCAAGGTCGAATCTGAGCACAGTTCCGTGAATATCGGTAAACTTGGACTGGGCGCAACGCAGGTTGGGGAATGCCACGTTAGACGTGTTCAACTCGGAGAGCATAGCCAGCAGGTGACTGGCCTGAGGGCCGGCAATGCTCACTCCAGCCAAACCGGACGATATGTCCAGGGAATGAGCGCATTGTCCGGAATCGTTTTTCAAGCCTTCGGTCAACCTTGTCGCCAATCCGGCAGGGGCCAAGCATAGAATTTCGTCTTGGGCCAGCCGGCATAATGCTGCATTTGCGTCACGAATTTCGCCAGGGTTGGCTTCCACGCTTATTTGGCCTACGTCTGGAATCGAGGCCGTGGGGAAAACCCTGGAGACAAGCTGGTCTACTTGGTCACCCTTTATAACAAACTTGGCCCGTGGGCTGATGTCGCAAAGGCCCAACGCTTCCCGCAAGTACTTTGCGTCAGCCTCTGCCGAGCCGAAGTGTGCCGGTTGTTGCCAACCATCCCGCTCCACCATTGACGCACCCAATAGTAAATGCTTATGGTGCATGGCGCTGCGCCTGATCGGATTGAACTGGGCCTGGTTTTGGGTGGTAATGCTCATTGCCTCAACCGTTCCCCTTCCGGGTCGTAGAAGGGCTGAAGGGTGACCTGAGCCGGCCGGGGTTCGCCGTTAACCAGGACGCTGATCTGCGTACCGTCTTGGGCGAGTTCCGCCGGAACCCAGGCTAGGCCGAATCCCTTGTTCATAGTGGGACTTAAACGGGCGCTGGTTACCTTGCCAATGGGCTTGTACCCCGACACCACAGGCACGCCGTCCTCGGGCACCTGCCCGTCCTGCATGATGAAGCCCACAAGTTTGTTGCGCGGGATCCGTTCCGACGCCAATTTCAGGCCTTCTCTACCTATGAAGTCTTCCTTGTCGAATCGCACCACCCAGTCCATGCCGCTGTCCAGCGGATTGGAGTCAGCGTCGGTGTCTTGGCCGACAATCACGTGCTTCTTCTCCAGCCGCAATATGCGCTGGGCCTCCAGTCCAAACGGAGCGATGCCAAATTCCTTCCCGGCCTCCATGATGGTTTCCCAGATATGTTGACCGTACTCTGCGGGAACGTGAATCTCCCATCCCGTTTCTCCCACGAAACCAATACGTAGTAACATGGCTGGCACCCCGGCAACGTCCCCTTGTGCCGATCTCATGTACCGGAAAGATTGTTCTGAGAGGTCGACGTCCGTTAGTTTGCTGAGGGTGTCCCGGGCCCGGGGGCCGGCTACGTTGACGGCAGCGTAGGCCGAGGTGACGTTGGTAATGTGGGCGCAGGAGCCGGTACCGGCCTGCCACCATTTGAACCACTCTTCAATCAGGTCCACGTTGCCAGTGGTAGTGGTCACAAAGTAGCGGTCTTCGGCCAACTTGGTCACGGTGCCGTCGTCCATGATGGTGCTGTTATCGGCGCAAAGCAGACCGTAACGGATTCCGCCGACTCGGAGATTGGAAAAGTGGTGGGTATACACCCTGTCCAATAAAACGCCGGCGTCACGGCCGGTGACCTCTAGTTTGCCCAAGGTGGTAACGTCGATAATGCCCACCCGTTGACGAACGGCCAGACATTCCTCTTGGGGAGAGCCGTAGCTGTGGGCCCGCTGCCAGGGGCCAAGGTCAACCATAGAGGCGCCCAGGTCTCGATGACTCTGGTCCATAGGCGTTCGCTTGACCGCCATGTGGGAAGGCCCAGCTAGGGCGGCCAGTGGTATTGGTTGCACCGGCGGCCTAGCCGTGGTGCCTCCCGTCTCGCTAATGGTGCGGCCTGTGTGTTGGGCGCATAAGCCAACCAGGGCTTTCAGGCACATCTTTCCCTGGCAAGGACCCATTGTAGCGGTACAGTACCGCTTTAGCATTTGGATGTCCTCGAACCCTTCCTGGATGGCTTGAGCGACGTCTTTGACTGTCACGTCTTCGCAGAAGCAGACGAAGTTTTTCTTTACCTGGCTTTCTGTCGGAGCCGAAACCGGTGCAGCTGAGACCGGGGACGGCGGGATGCTTCCTGGTTCGGCCTTCAAACCGTTTAGTCGCTGCCTGACCCGACCAATTTCTTCTTGGATGGAACCAGGGCCTGAAACCAGCCTTGCGGCCTCCAGTCCGGCTAGCCTACCTTGAAGCAAAGTCGATGCCAAATTGTGGACTCCTGCAACTTCGCCCGCTACGTAAACGCCATTAGGCAAATCATGGGGAATCCCCTCGCTCGATTTCTCGTCGTAATCTAGCGAACCACCGGCGTGTTGGAGCAGAGAGTTGGCGGGCTGGAAGCCACCGGCCATGCAAACTAGGTCGCAGGCTATGCGGCGGGCGGAGCCATCAGGGCTTCCCGCGTTCTGACTGGCCACAACCACTGCCCTCACTCTTTTCTTCCCTGTCGCGTGGGTTATGGCGTGACCAGCTAATAACGGAACTCCACGGGAAATTAGGGCAGTGGCGGCTTCCAGTCCGTGGGAAAATGTTGGCCGCACGTCCACGACGGCAGCCACGTCCACGCCTGCGTTCAGCAGGTCCAACGCAGCCTGGTAACCTTGGTCGTTGACCGTCGCCACCACGGCAGTGTTGCCCGGCTTGACGGCGTAAAGATGGATCAGCCGTTGGGCGGCTGTGGCTAGCATGATGCCTGGCAAGTCGTTGTTCTGGAACTGCAAGGGCACTTCGTAGGCACCGGTTGCCAACACCACACCCCTAGCCCGGAGCTTAACCAGTTCATCGCCGTGGAGTATGGTCAGCAGATTGTCCTGGTAGTGGGCAAAGACCGTTGCCCCCGAAAGAACCTCGATATGGGGCGACTTTGTTACTCGTTGGATCAGCCTGTTGGCGACCTCTGGCCCGGACCCGTCAACCAAGTCTGGAAGACCGCGGAGGTTCCTCGAGTTGAAGAGCAAGTGACCGCCCAACTCCGGCTGGTCGTCAACCAGGGTCACCCCTACGCCCTGCTCCGCCGCTGTCAGGGCTGCCGCCAATCCAGCCGGGCCGCCGCCGACCACCGCAACGTCCGAGTGTTGGTATCGGTGGCGATAGTTGGTGACCGAGTCCGCATCAATGTCGATGGTACCTAGACCCCCGATCCGGCGAATAACCCGTTGGGCCAGGCCCCAAATGAACTTCGGTCGGTGAAACGCTTTGTAGTAGAAGCCCACGGGCATCAACCATTGCAGGCGGTCCAGGACGGATAGGAAGTCCAGGTTCAGGGAAGGCCAAGCGTTCTGGTGCTGGACATTCATCGCCTGCCGGACCTGCTGAGTGCATGCGCGAACGTTGGGCACACCGTCCACGTTAACTAGGCAGTTGGGGCAGCGGCCCACCCCGCACAGCAGGCCTCTAGGCCGGTGGTACTTGAAGCCCCGGCTAAGGATGGACACACCTGCGGCGTGGAGAGCGGAAGCAACTGTGTCGCCTTGATGGGCGTTGACCCGCTGGCCATCAAACTGAAATTCCACGCATTTGTTGCGGTCAATCAGCTCTGCGGGTTGGGGTTTGAGTCTTTGGTCGTGGCTATTGTTGGCCATAGCTTTTGTTAAAGGGGGTGGGGGGATTTCCGCCCCGGCGACTACCATGCACGCGGTTGCTCACGGCCAGAAGGTTTCCTGTATCTGGTTGCTCACCGTGTCGCGCAGGGCGAGGAACCACTTACGGCAACCGTAGCGGTGGTTCCACCACTCCCTCTGCACACCGGCCACGTTGCCTCGGTTGTAAAAATAGCTGAGCCACTCGTCGGGCGTGCTGTTAGGAACGGGCCGGGACGTTGCTTCGCCGCCGAAGCGGAACTCGTGGACGTTTCGTTCCCCGCAGTTGGGACAGTTTAGAAGAAAAGCCATATCTCGGGAGACCGCTAAAACATCGTCAAATATCGGTCAAGTTCCCACTGGCTTACCTGGCGGTGGTAATCCCACCATTCTCTCTCTTTTAGAGTGGCAAACTCATCGTAGATTACGCCCAGTGATGACTGGACTAGTTCATCTTGCTTTAGCTCTTGCAGAGCTTCCGCCAAGGACTGTGGCAGCAGTCGGATTCCCCGGCGCCGAATTTCCTCCAGCCCCAGGTCGTAAAGGTTGCCCAGGTTTGGTTCTCCCGGGTCCAGCTTGCGCCGGATACCGTCCATGCCCGCCGTGACGTAGGCGGCGAATGACAGGTAGGGATTGCAGGCCGCTGACATGGTCCGGTCTTCTAGGTGCCCAGGACCGGCGGTGCGGATCATTTGAGTCCGGTTGTTGTCACCGTAGGAAATGAAGGCGGGCGTCCACAGAAACCCTGAGATTGAACCCATCAACGCCGGGCCGACCTGAAGGCGCTTGTAGCAATTGACGGTAGGAGACATCACGCCGCATAGGGCCGGGGCGTGGGCGAAGACACCACCGATAAAGTTATAGGCCGTTTCTGAGAGACCCAGACCCCGGGGGTCTTCTTCGTCCAGGAACACGTTCTCCCCGGTAGCGGCGTCGGCCAGGTGGTAGTGGATATGCCCTCCGCTGCCGGTGCGATTTGTAAAAGGCTTGGCCATGTGGGTGGCGATGGCCCCGTACTTCTGGGCGTACTGGCTGCTCATCATCTTGAAGAAGGTGTAGCGGTCTGCCGTGATCAAGGCGTCGTCGTAGACAAAATTGATTTCATATTGTCCGTTGGCGTCTTCGTGGTCCGACTGGTAGGTGTCCCAACCCAAGCGATTAATGCCGTCCATCATGTCTCGCAGATAGCCCATGACATTGGCGATGCCTTTAAAGTCGTAGCAAGCTTTGCTTAGGGTGTCCACGTCGTTGGGGTCCCAGACTTTAATGGAGCCGTCTCCATTCCTAGTGACCAGAAAATGTTCCGGCTCGATGCCCACATTGAAGACGTAGCCATCGACCCGCAGGTTGGAAAGCACCCGCTTGAAGTTCTGGCGGGGGCAGAACATGTGGGGTTCATTGTCCACGTACAGGTCGCTGGCGAAACGGGCCACGCCCTCGGTCCAAGGCACCAGGGTGTAGCTGTCCAGGTCAACCCGGGCCAGCATGTCGTGGGAGTGGGGACCTTGGCCCATGCCCGGAAGCGCCCCACCGGCGAACCCGGCGCCGGTTTCCACCACGTCATCCAAGTGGGGAGCGGGGACCATCTTGACCTTGGGCGAGCCATTGATGTCCACGAACTGCGCTAGGACGTACTCGATTTTGTCTTCGCTCATTCGCTGGCGGATTTCTTCAATAGTGGCCATGGAATTTCTCCTTTAGAAACCCGTTGGCGGTCATCCGTTTGCCTTCAGCTTAGGAAGTCTAGATAAGAAAACGCTCCGGCCATTACTTAAACTCTGCCGGGAATACCCTCCATCCTACCGGCCGGCGGCCCGCCACTGGCCGCCGATTGCTCAATAAACCTTGTTGGTCCCAACCAGAGGCACGCGGGCCATGGCCGAAGCCTCTATGGTGAGGGCGGCCAAGTCCTCGGGCTCAAGGCTATGAACATCACTTTTACCCAAAGACCTAGTGAGGAGGGCCAATTCCATGGTCATGGAATTCAGGAAATTGGCCACTCGCTCGGCCGCCTCGTCTGGGTCCAGGCGCTTGGTTAAGTCGGGGTTTTGGGTGGCGATTCCCACCGGGCACTTGCCGGTGTGGCAGTGGTGGCAGAAGCCAGCGGGCACGCCTATCTCCGATTCAAAGTCCGACTCGGGAATTTCCTTGTTGCAATTCAAGGCAATCAACCCCGCAGTCCCGATGGCCACGGCGTCGGCCCCCAGGGCCAAAGCCTTAGCGGCATCCGCCCCGTGCCGGATGCCGCCAGAAGCAATGAGGCTGACCTTGCCGTAAAGTCCCAACTCACGAAGCGCTTCCCGTGCCATCACGATGGCCGGGACGGTGGGAATGCCGCTGTGCTCGATTAACACCTCCGCCGAAGCGCCGGTGCCCGCCACCATGCTGTCGATGACTACGGCGTCGGCCCCTGCCTTGGCAGCCAGCTTAACGTCGTCGTCGACACGGCACGCCCCCAACTTGACGTGGACGGGGACTCGCCAATCTGTCGCCTCCCGCAGCTGTTCGATCTTGACGGCCAAGTCGTCGGGTCCTAGCCAGTCAGGATGCCTGGCTGGGCTGCGCTGGTCAATGCCTTGGGGCAGGTCCCGCATGTCGGCGATATCGTCCAGCACCTTGACACCCATGAGAAGGCCGCCGGTGCCGGGCTTGGCGCCCTGGCCCACCACAATTTCAATGGCTTGGGCTTGGGCCAGATGGTGGGGGTTGAATCCGTAGCGGCTGGGCAAGACCTGGTAGATTAGCTTGTCCGCCGCCTCTCTTTCGCTGGGCAGTTGGCCACCGTCTCCGGTGCAACTGGCGGAGCCGACCATGGCTGCGCCTTTGCTAAGGGCTATCTTGGCATTGGCCGAAAGGGCGCCGTAACTCATGCCGCTTATATAGATGGGTGTCTCCAGCACCAAGGGGTTCCCAGCATAACGAGCGCCTATGACCGTCCGGGTGTTGCAGCGTTCCTTGTAACCTTCTAGGGGGAAACGAGTGAGGCCGGTTGACAGGAAGGTGAGGTCGTCAAAGTGGGTTACTTTCTGGAAGGTGCTGAATCCCCGGATCCGGTAGCGGCCAAGCTCCGACTTGGCATGGATATCTTCCGTGACCCAAGGTGGCCATAGCTGGCTGTTGCCCATCACCATAAAAGGTTCTTACCTACATTTTCACTAGTGTGTCGATACTCATCGCAGAGAATTCGAGTATGTTCTTCCGCGTCTTTTGGCCCACTCCGCGGTGAAACTTCGAGGTTGTGGTCAGATAACAGTCTTTTCCAGGCGTTCCAAGGAGTCGAAGTGGTACAGCTTTTTGGCCGAAACCACTTTGGTGAATGAGTACCTCTGTTTAATTCCGTGCCTTTCTAAAACGATCAGGATATCCAATAACTCTTCTTCACCCACTTCCTCGGTTTCGGCGTCGCTGCCCAAAGAGCCGATTTCTCCACCTACGTAGATTGCGCCTTCGTACATGGAATCGCCCACAGCCTCGCCTACGTCGCCGCAAACAATGAGCCGGCCTTTCTGCATCATAAATCCGGCGAGGAACCCGGCGTTGCCGCCCACGATGAGAGTTCCGCCCTTCATGGATATGCCAGCCCGGGCCCCTGCGTTACCGGCCACGAACAGCTCTCCCCCCCGCATTGTCGAGCCTACCGAGGCGCCGGCATCTTTGGTCAAGGTGATTTTACCGGCCATCAGGTTGTCGCCCAAAGCCCAGCCCGCATTACCGTCGATGACGACCTCGGGACCATCCAGTAGGCTGGCGGCATAGTAGCCCACGCTGCCGGTTATTTTAATTCTGCAATTTTCGAAAATCCCCACGGCAATGTTGTGCCGAGCTTTGGGGTTCAGAACAGTAATCTCTAGGCCATTGGCTGCCAGCTCCTTAAGACGGGCGTTCAGCTCCCGGGTGCTCAGCCCGGCGGCGTCTACAATAACCAAGTCATGACCTCGCTGTTCTGAGGCTCCACCCGGTCGATTTCCTGGTTGAAAATACCCCGGAGCGCAATCTCTTCAGATGCTATAGCGATAATATCGTCGGTCTCCATAGTCACCAGCGGCTTGGCCGACCATTGGTCTTTGGCGTAGCCCAAGCCGTTCTTGGTGGACACAAGGTACGTGAAAGTGCCGTCAAGGTCACTCAGCGAACTCCGCAAAGCGCAGTCCAACGTGTCACCAGTGGCAAGTTTGTCGGCCAGGTAAACGGCGATCAACTCGGAGTCGTTGCCAGTCTGAAAACGGTGGCCTTGGTCTTCATACATGCGTTTTAGCTTGTGGTAGTTGGTTAGCTGGCCGTTGTGGACCACTGTAACATCGGTGAAGGGATAAGCCCAGAAAGGATGGGCGTGGTTAACGTCGACTCGGCTCTCGGTGGCCATGCGAACGTGGCCAATGCCATGGGTGCCCCTCATCTGACTCAAAGAGTGGATGCCGTCCATCGCGACGGGTGTGCCCACGTCTTTGATGACCTCGGAGGTTTCGCCTATGCTGTGGAGGGCCACGCCTTGCGTGTCCAAAATGGCTTCCGCCAGAGCGGGTATCTCTCCCTCGTAGTTGACTGTCAGCCGCAAAAACTGGCCCCAGGCCCTGCGGGTTCTCACCACGCCGCCAGCCTTCTGCAACGCGTCCTCGGACATAGACATTACATCCGCAGCGTGAGCCGGGTCATCGGTCCAGATGCGGATCACCAAGTCGCCGTCAATATCTTCGCCAACCACGGTGAAACCGCTGGAGTCTTGGCCCCGATGGGTCATGGACTCCAGCATCTTGACCAAGTCCCTACCTACGGGGGATTTGCCCTGGTACCCGCCTTTCTTGTAAAGAATGCCGCCAACGCCGCACATGCATTACTATCCTCGGTCGCCCGGTGGCTCAAAATTCGGCAATCATGAACGCCACCATCACAGGCATTGCTGTATGAAGCAAAGTGTATCTGAGGCTAAACGCAGCGTCAACTGGAGCGGCTTTCCTCATGCCCCGGACCACATCTTGTGCCAAGATATAGGTTATCCAATCAACACCAAAAAATCAGGTACACATGGGCGGTTGGGCTTGACGATTGATCACGAAGCCCAATGTGGTTCGAACCCTGGTGGGTGGGCCTGCACGTACCGAATTGCGAACTTTTCGGTGGGAAGTCCGGATTTGAGGAGTCTAGGTTGGTGGACTGCATTGGTCGGTTTCAATTCGGTCAGATTGGCAGATTTCAGCGTGGACCACTCGGACGGTTGTGGAGCCATTTTGATTTTCCGACAGGATTTCCGTTCCGCAAAACGTACGCTCCTTGGAATTTGAGCCAACCGTATGGCTGCCCGAATGTCCCCGTAGACTGCTTTTCTCCGGTGACGGCCCAGCACATTTCCAAGTCGTGCTCAGAGAAATACCTCTCGAGTAAATCCAAACGCAATAGAAGTGCGTTGGGACCAGGCTCGTGGGCGGATGGGTCAAATGCTGCCATTTTCGAACTAGCGTCGACATAGTCGGCGCCAACTCCTGTCCAGGTTAATCGGCAGCCTCGAACTACTAAATGGCTCGGCAAGTACAACGTAGAGATCGCATCTTCATCAGCCGAACAATCGTACTCGCCCCCCGAAGTTGAACAATGCGCGGCAAGGCCGTAAGCCATAGACGAATCTGACCCCGGTGGATGACACCATTCGTGCTCATTTAATCTTCCTGAATTTGTCAATTGATCAAAAGCAGGACCCCAAGCGTATTCGCCCAAGAACGCGCTATAACCGCCGCCGAGGTCGGGAATTGATAGTGGCCAATGCTCGTCTGAATATGCTCCGGTAAGTACCCACTCCACGAAATCACCCGCTTTACCTTGGGGCACCAAGAAGGCGATGGATCGGGTCCAAATCTCTTTGCGCTCGACATCGTACTCTCGAATATCGGGGGGAGTGGGCTCACCACGCACCTGAAAACAGTAGGCATTTACCCATTGGGTGTCGGAGTCGTTTGGATCAGTGATCAATAGCCCACGATCCAATGCAGGCACATCCGAGGCGTTGGCAGTCCAAGTGGATATGGGCAACTCTACCTGCCAATTGTCGTACTCCAATGGCGCCCACCAAGTGGGTAGGCGCGAATCTGAGGTCTCGCCTCCGCTAAGGCGGGGATTCACGATCGTGGATGGATCTATATCCCGACGGCCCACCTGCCAGGGTCCCTGATAGTCATGTACATTTTCCCACTGTTCGTGGAATTGGCAGTTATCGGCCATGAACGCCAATATCTCATAGTATGCAATCCACTGATATTTCTTTCCCATCCTCTCTGGTTTGCGCGTGCCGCGGAGGTCGTTGCCGGCAAAGCGTAGGGAACTATCAAAAGCCCCAAAGCGTCGCGCGGTCCATCCCAATGAAACTACTCTTTGGAGGAGATACCGCTGTATAGCTTGTGTATCAAAACCTGGACGGATTTCGTGCCGTGAAGACCATTCATCCCAGTGCTCCTCGGACAGGGCGGCCACGAACCGGCAGTACGCATCATCAACTTCGCTGGAATCCGCTCGATGGATCGACAAACGCTTGGAGAGCTCAAAATAGGAATCTATTGGCGGCTCTGATGTGTCGCCGTCTTGCTGAACGGGGTCTTCATCATCATCTTCGGTTGGGAGGAAATCAAACTGCGGGAGTGGGACTGATTGGCAGGCTTCGAGGTACTCTCCCCACGCATTTCGTTCGATACCATTGAATCTCGGGATGAGTAGTTGCTCCCACTCATCGGCAGATCTCCATTGTTCCTGCTCGATCCCAATGGACAACCAATGGTGGGAAGCGTTCGTGTAATTGGTGCCCAAGATGTACCTTGCGAAGTCCCATCCCTGGACGGAGGATCGTATTGCATCCCAAGCGGATCGGTCGGCGTCGCCACCAGCCGACTGCTCCATCTTGAGTATCAAATCTTGGGTTAATTGCTCATCGGGGATCTCCGGGAACGTGCTTGAGTAAGGAGGGCGGACCAGATCCAAGTCGAGATCTCCAGCGGCACCAAGATAGGCTGCACGTTCTATCACGCCCCGAGCATAATCTCTCAGCAACAAATGCGCCGTTGGGGTTCCACCAGCAAACACACGCCTGTGGACCGATCGGGCTACGCGGCCCACTCCGGTCCCGTCGTTGCTACGCATGGCGACACCGTAGGCGACGGCATATATACGTTCGACGACATACGGGTCGTCGATGTCCGCAAACAGGTTTACGAGTCGGTCCAATGATGCCAGCCGGCCGGTCAAAAGGGCGACCAATCCCTTGGTTGCCCGGTCTCGCAAAAAACGGTGGGGAGTAGATAGCATCCAACCCAAGGTTGTCGCGGCTAGGTCAACCACTTCGGTGTCCACTGTGTCGTCTGCGGAGATATTGGACGCCCATGAGACCAGCCGGTCCACTGGTCCTTGGCCACCCCAAGTATGGTGGAGATACGTACTCCACCAGGCGTCCCGGTCAGGCAGGTTGTCCTGGCGCAGTCTACGGTCCAAAAAGCCCGCGTTGAAGGGATGCCCTGGGATAGCTGAGACTGTTATGAGGGTATCCTTGTGTTCGGAATACAAGAGCCTGTTGGCGACCAACTCGTCTAGGACGACGCAGGTTTCTTCGGAAAAAGCGGCTAGTTCGCGCCATACCAAACTCTCCAAAAACGCTTCTCCGATCCCCCAAAGGCCCCGGAATCGTGGTGTTATGCTGACCACCTCACGACCGGTACGCTCAGGCATCTGGATACACAATGCCTCGACAACGCCTTGGGCAACGAAACAATCGCGGTCTGCTAAGTTAACTAGAGAATCCCTCCTGTCGATAAATCCTGCTACTTTGTTCCCGAACAGATGCAGGAAACGCCTGGCAGAACGCCTCCATCGTGCAGGTAGTCTTTCGAATATCCTAGACAGGATATTCCTCTCAAGATGATTTTGGATGATCACTTCGGCAACGATGTGATCAGCGAAGCGCTCAAACGCAATGGATACGACTTCGCTTGAGTCGCCGCCGCGGGACCGGCGCATATCCTCTAACAGGACTCCTTCGTCCACCATTCCGCGATACAGGGAACGGTTGAAATCTCTGCCGGGAAGGAGACCGTCAACTACCCGGGCTGCGTCTTCCCGGATTAGCCAATTGTTGCCGGTTTCGAGGAACCCCTCGGCTAACCTTCGCAGCGCAAGGCTAACCAAGGTTTTCTTAGGATCGTAGTCGAGCCGACCAGCCAGCTGCTCATTTGTGACGTCGATGAACGAATCCAATACGGCGGTTATGCCCTGACGCGCTCTCGGCAGGCGGGTTTGCCCGGTCGACTGTAATACATGGCATATCGTCTTCAGGTACAAGGGGTTCGCGAATTCTGGGTACAAAATTGGCGTTGAATGGAATTCAATGCCGTGATGTTCGAAATATATGCGAGTAGCTTCGTATTCATGACCTCTGAAACCGAAATGAGTGACAGACGTAGCACGCTTCCCTATGTGCTCGGGGATTATCGTCCATTCGTAGGTGCTTCGGACAGACAGAATTGTGGCAATCCACTGGGATTGCTGGATGCGGGACAGAAATGCAGCGAGATGGCTTAGCCAAATGTCGCGACCGCGACCCTCGTTCACCGCGTCTATCATCAACAGCGCACGGGAATTGGCCGATTGAGCGGCCGCCTCAAGCGCCCCTATGAACATGTCGGGAGTTTCCCCGTGCATCCCAACTTGCTCGAGGAGTTGACGCCAAGGGTCGCCTGTATCAGTGAACCGCTGACCCACTAACAGTACGACTGGTGCACCTGCCTCGACCCTCCGTCTGGCAAAATCGCACATTAAGTGGGTCTTGCCGGTGCCAGCACTGCCCTTGAGAATCATGAGGTGGTTTTTGACACGCCCGAGGTTTGTCGCAGTTCGTACCCTACGCTATCGAGTTCCGTTTCAAGGCTGCTGACGTCCTGGGTGACGCGAGAGTAAGGATTCCTTTGATGTTGGGAACGTTCCCCGCCATTGTTTCGTTGGCTTACGTATTCGCGCTGAAGCGCGGCGACAATGGTTTTAGCTTCGCTCGCGATACCGGTTGCTCGAGCGAGAGCCTGCTGAATAGGTTGAACGTGCAGTTCACTAGCGGGATTGAATTCCAACGCCCTGAATTCATCCAAGACTGAATCTACCGCGACCAACAGGGGTTGAAGCGCCGGTATGTCCAATGGCTGATGATCGTCCGACCTTGGATGCCTTAGATATATGGCCCTCTGGCGCACGTTGATCGCGAGTGATTTGATTCGATTGAATGAGCCAATAGTACGCGCAAAGTCTTCAAGAGATTCGGCGATATCTAGCTCGACGTGATGCTGGGGGTTATATCGAGGACCAGCGGCGTCGATGGCTTCAGCTAGACGTTCGAGAAACCAGTCTTGATCGAAACCATGATTGCCAAACCAGTAATACAGTCGTCCGATCTGCTGGGGCTGAGAAAGTTTTGCCACCAGTTCTGATGCACCCCACCACACGAACTCAACCTGCATATTGCGTTGTTGAGCCCAATCCACCCATTTCTGAACACGTTGGTTCCACCGATCCAAAGCCGATGTACGCCCTGAGATGCGTGCATCGGCTCGGTCGGTAGGAACGCAAATGTAGTAGCGCTTGAGATTGGGATGTTTATCGAGAGCAGTTTCGACGGAGTCGTCGATTTGCTCCAATTGGGAAGGGCCGAGTGAAAAGAAATATTTGGCTTGCCAACCCCATTCGTCTCCACTTGGCAAGACGCAATAGCCCTCGACGCCGGCGTCAGGATTCCCGGTACGGGTGAACTTGGCGTCGTGTCGAGTGGCTCGAAGTCCAAAATTATGTCGACGAACAGGGATGCTTGATGGAGTTCCTTGCCAAGGTACTGGATGACCCTGATCCACAGCCTTGCGGGAAGTGCGCATCCTGTATGGGTCGTTCCGTCGTCGAAACGTCATCCAGGCTTGATGCGGCAGTTAGCGCAGCAAGGTTTGTTCGCAGCTCTGAGCTTGCGCTGAACAGCCCGGTCCAGGTCCCTCGAAACGCTTTTCCCGAATACGGGTTTAGTGGAAATCTGCGGCCTGAACATCGGCCACAGACTGGCCGAATCCTGTCGCGTTGGGGAGACGCTGGATGGGGAAGAATCGTAGCTGAGGACAAGCGCAAGGGTGATTTCCGAGACGAACTGGTCCAGGCCGCGGCAGAAATGATAAGGGACACGTGGAATCCGGAACCTGCCCCAACTTCCGTCGCGTGCGTCCCCTCGCTCAACCACCCTACGTTGGTCCCTGATTTTGCCAGAAAGTTGGCCGCGATGTTGCAAATCCCGTTCTGGGAGGGAGTGACAAAGGTCAAAGACAATCCGCCGCAGAAGGAACAACAAAATCGCTATCACCAATGCCGGAATTTGGACGGAGTTTTCGAGATTCAAGGAGATGTTCCGGGCGGCCCAGTCCTGTTGGTCGACGATATTGTCGATTCCGGATGGAGGCTCACCATCGTTTCAGCTTTGTTGCTGCATAGTGGCAGCGGGCCAGTTTATCCAATAGCTTTGGCCAGCACGTCTTCGAGTTAGGTATTCAGAAATGCAGTCCAACAGTCAGACCCACGCAATCTTGCTCTTGACGGCATCTCTCGGGAAAGCGGATGACGACTTGGCTAAGCCATTTTCAGTCAGTGAATGGGCAAGATTTGCAACCTGGCTTAGAAATCACGGCCTGCAACCGCAAGATTTGATGCGGGATGGGACGAAGGTATTACCTTCTGATTGGGCCGATCGCAAGATTACGCTGCCCCGAATCGAGGCTTTGCTGGGGCGAGGCGGCGCACTAGCGCTGCGTCTGGAACGGTGGGAGCGGGCCGGACTGAGAGTCCTCACCCGGGCAGATTCCGAGTATCCGCCCTCTTTCAAAGAACGTCTGAAGGAGAATTCGCCACCTGTCCTGTTCGTGAGTGGGAACATGGGGCTTTTGAATAGCGCTGGGATTGCCGTTGTCGGCTCCCGGAACGCCGCGGAAGAGGACTGCCAATTTGCATCTAAGTTCGCCTCGCAAGCAGCAGGCCAAGGTTATTCGATAGTGTCCGGAGGTGCCCGGGGGATCGACCCTTCCGATTTTACGGTTGACTGAGTACTAGCAACGGTGGGAGCGGGCCGGACTGAGAGTCCTCACCCGGGCAGATTCCGAGTATCCGCCCTGAACGTCTGAAGGAGAATTCGCCACCTGTCCTGTTCGTGAGTGGGAACGGGAACGAGAGGGAACGGTAGTAGGAGTACTATCCGGTGGGCTCATGGCGGATTCTTCCTCTGCGAAATACCGCAAATACATCATGTCCGGCGACCTTACGCTGATCTCCCCATTCAATCCGGAAGCTGGGTTCAATGTCAGGAATGCCATGGACCGGAATCGTTACATATACTGTCTCGCTAACGTGGCGGTTGTAATGGATTCCGACTTGAATAAGGGTGGGACATGGAACGGAGCAATCGAAAACCTAAAGAGTAGGTGGGTACCACTGTGGGTAAGGGATAACGGCCGGGCAGATTCTGGCAATCCAGAATTGGTGAGGCGTGGGGGGCGATGGCTGCCGGAAAAGTTGCCAGATATGAGGGTTCTCCTGGACGGTTTCCCGCCTGTCGGAATGCCTAAACTGACTGATTTCGAGGCTCCTGAACTACCTCTCGAGACATCTTTTGAGCCAGAAGTTTCGTCCGTCGCCCCCGATGAGACCCCCAACGGTCAAGCCTTCTTCGGCCTGTTCATGAAATTCATGGATCGAGCAACTGTCAACAAGCCACTATCAGTGAGAGAAATAGCCGAAGCGTTAGAAGTCAAGCCAGGGCAAGTTGAAGATTGGCTCAAACGCGGGATGAGAGAACAGCAACTAGAAAAGCTGTCTAGGCCTGTTCGCTACAGGAGCCGCATGGAGAAAGGTCTGCTCCAAGTAGAATAAAGACGGTTCATATAATGGGATTCTCCCCAGCCTGGCCCAGCGGTGCTGGCCCTACCGGAGCCACCAAACTGTACTCTTTATATCTGGACTTCCCAGCGAAAAGTTCGCAATTCGGTACGTGTAGGCCCACCAAACCAGACAAAATCAAGAACCTTCACCATCACCAACAATCTGGCGTTGCAATCAAGCCCGCGTTTTAACCCGCTCGGGCGCGAACCAGCGAACAATTCCGCCGTTAGCGTATGCAGGTTGCAACAAGCCCCAGCGGACCCTCAAAGGGCACCCGGGTCCCCTGGACGACTTTTGAGGAACTTATAGGGCTCGCCTTTGACCTCTCCTTGGACGGCGCCGCATCGGAGCGGATCGTAGAAGCCGCTAAGGAGCAGTTATCTAATCGCCAAACGGCCCATGTATTGAATCCTGAGTCCAACGACCCGCAAAACTCACACTATGAATGGTACAGAAAATGGGGCAAGGCCACCAAGTTGCAGTCTCATGACGGGGGCGCGTAAAAGGTGTGGGATATTCCTTCAGTGAAGATCCGGGGGAAGCATGGGTGTACGCAAAGGGGTAGCCTCAGAGGTCCACGTAATCATAGACGCAGACTAACTTTTTTCCGCCGAGCTTGAGTTCATCGGCTCGGAAATTCCCGCCGTCCCGCCTCAGGGGTTTGCTGCGGGTGGCTTCTACGAAGCTCTCGTAGTCCTGCTCGTTCGCCAAGCCTTTCCGTCCATCGTAGATTGAAGTTCTGAAAACCAAGATATAAAACACGGAGACCTTGCCAGGCGCGGCAACCGTGCCGGCGCTTCCCGTCAACAGTTGATAGCGAATATCTGCGAACCGGGAAGATTCGGGCGAACCCTCCACCGAAAAATACTCTGACAATAGGCCCTTCACCCGCTCCGGCGCGTTGGTATTCTCGCCGGCCTTCCGTATCTTCATGGCCGACGCATACCTGCTCCCCACCGTACTCCCAAACGTTTCATCGACCTTGGCTTCCACCCCTACGAAGAGACTTGGCAAGGGAGCCAACCGGCCCACACGGCCGGTGATTCCAAGGTCCAGGTTGCTGGTGTTTCCCGGATAAGAGTCGAACTTTGCCCGATACTCCGGCTTGGCCTGCTCTAAATTTACATGCCGCGACAGGACTGAAGATATACGCTTTTCCAGATATTCAGCGCCCATCCGGCGGCCCATGATGAACTCGGCAAGGGAATAAGCGCTTCGACCCTTCTTCCAATGTCTGGCCTTCGAAGTCCCATCAAAGATTCGGCTTCGCCACTCATCCAGGTCCGATATCCTTTTGCCACGGGAATCTACTACTTTCATGCCTCACACCCCATTTTGCTTGAGGTGAACGGTCTGTAAGGCCGTCCCTGAACCATACACGACAACCATGTCGCCCCACGTCCGGCAATCTAAACGGTGTGATGTCCCGTCAATAGGCAGCAAGGGCCAATGGGAACCTGCGCTCGGACACAGGAAACTGGACAAGTGGGTAGGTAAGCGCCTTGCTCCAAGCCGTCTGTCAGCCGACGCTGCCATTGCCCGGCCTCCGCCCCAATTTCCGCCGCCCGCGGACTTTCAGCCCCCCAATCATCGCCAGCGGGGCCAGCAGCAGGAGCAGGTTGGCCGCAGTTGCGCCTGCGGGCACGTCGCTGCTCGAGACGCCGCACCCTCCGCCCGACCCTGAAGCCGGCTCTTCTCCTCCGCTCGCCTGACCCGTGCCTCAGGCGCAGACGGCGGGGAAGTGGCCGCCGGTGCCGCGGTTGGCTTGCGCGCGGGCAGAACGCCGGGTTGGTTGCCGAACTCCTGCCAGGTCGCGGTTCCGTCGCCGTCTATGTCCGATTTCAGGATGGGGTACTGCCTTTTGGTGCCGAAGTCCCAGAAGTCCGTAGCCCCGGTCGCGGGGTCGTCATCCCCGGTCGCGTTCTCTAGGTCCGTGTTCCAACTGGCGTTTATGCCGGTGTAGCCGGTCGGCGCCTGCAACTCAGCGGTGGTCTTGCCCTCCAGGCCCGCGGCGAATTCCCCAACCCGGCCCCCGGCAGTCTGGCCGGAGGTCTGGGTGTTCCAATAGCTGGCCATGATGCCCCCTTCGTCATGGGTCCTATCGATGCTTCTGACCAGCCCGCCGACTCCGTTGGCTCCGGTCACGCCGCCGGTGGCGTAGCTGGCGATGATGAAGGCATCAAATTCGTTCTATCCGACCAGCCCGCCGACTCCTTCGTTGCCGGTCACGCTGCCGGTGGCGTAGCTGGAGCTCTCATAATTCCGTCCCACCAGCCCGGCGACATAATCTTTACCCGAGACGCTGGCGTCGGCGTAGCTGGCGATGATGACGCCGGATTCGTAGTTTGCCCCCACCAGCCCGCCGACTCCTTCGTTGCCAGTCACGCTGCCGGTGGCGTAGCTGGCAATGATGTTACCCTCACGTTTATAGCCTAACCGTAGCCCATCGTTCGTTCCGGCCAGCCCGCCGACACGTTTGTTGCCGGTCACGTCGACATCGATCAACCCGATATTGCGGACTGTTCCCTCGACTTCGCCAAAAAAACCGACATTGGATTTATCGGGACGGTTGATGTACAGGTTGGAAATGGTGTGACCGTTGCCATAGAGAGTGCCGTCGAAGTCCTCGGGGTCCCACCCTTCGCCCCTTATCCACGCGGTATTGACTTCGCCCGACGCATAGCTTCCCGCGTCCTGGAAGTCGAGCGAGCGGACCAGTTCGTAGCCGTAGCAGACATTGCATACCTCTCCCCCAGTGGGGAAGGCGGCGGCGGCGGATCGATTGTTCCCCCAGCCCCCCACCGCTTCCCCGGGGGAGTCTTTGGACCAGCGGATGACGTCCAGTTGCTCGAGGGTGGAAACTTCTATGAGGCCGTCGCCGTCGGTGTCATACGTCCCGTTGGCTGACGGCCGGGAATCCGGGTCGAGCTTGAGAACGGGATACCGGCTTCCGGAGCGGAAATCCCACCAGTCGTCGGGCCCGGTAGCCGGGTCGTCATCTCCATCGGCGTTGTCGAGGTCAACATTCCAACCGGCGTATATGCCGGTATAGCCGGTGGGCGCTTGCAACTCGGCGGTGGTTTTCCCCTCGGCGCCCGGGTCGTCTCCTTTACCGACTCCCGTTGCGCGGCCGGAGGTTTGAGTGTCCCAATAGCTGGCGACGATATAATTGCGCCCGAATTGTCGCCCAACCAGCCCGCCTGTTGCGGCGGGGTTGGCGCTGCGCCGCGCGTCCACGGTGGCGCCATTCCAAACGGCCCCGCTGGCGTTCTCAGAACCACCGGTCACGTCCCCGCTAGCGTAACTTGCGATGATGAGGCCGTCATTGGACCCAGCCAACCCGCCGGCTTCGTCACCAAGCAACCCGCCCGCTTCATAATTACTGGTCACGTCGGCGGTGGTTTAGCTGGCGCTAATAACTGCTCCAGTTTTACGGTATGCCCCGTTGGTCGCAACCAACCCGCCGGCATTTCCCTGACCAGTAACCACAACCACGCCGGTGACATAGCTGGCGATGATGGTGCCGTAATTCTCCCCAACCACCCCGCCGACCGAACCGGTTCCACTTACCTTGACATCGACCAGCCCGATTTGACGGATAATTCCCTCGGACCGGCCGAAAAGGCCAATAAGGTCCCCTTGGTGACTGATGTACAGGTTAGAAATGGTGTGCCCGTTGCCGTCGAAGATGTACTTGGCGGGATCCCCGAAATTTTCCCTACTCGAAGAAATAGGCTCCCACCCTCGGCCCCCCGTCCATGCCAGGTTGACTTTGCCGGAGGCATAGCTGCCGACGTCCCGGAATTCCAGAGAGCGGACCAGTTCATAGCCGATGCAGCCGTGGCATACCGCTCCTCCGGTGGGGAAGGCTGCGGCGTAGACATCGGCGTCACTTCTGTCCGTTCTGCCGTTCCCGTTTCGGTCGTAGCGCATGGCGTCCAGTTGCTCGAGGGTAGAAATCTCTATCAGGCCGTCGCCGTCAGTGTCATACGTCCCGTTGGCCGGCTGCGATCTGGCGGCGCCGGAAGTTGGCGCTATTGCCGCAACAATCATCAGGGACGCGGCCAAAATCAGAAACAAGGCCATAACCCGGAAAGGGGCATTCCATAGCTTCGTCATTTTAGCTCCGTGTAATATGGCGAATTGCCGGTTGAAGGCGCCGATGCGGTCTCGGGACCTCTTGGGTAGCCAGGCGCCGCCCGGTCGGGCGTGTCCGCGGTGCAGATGGCCACCTTGGAAAAGGGATGGGGTTTCCCGTGGTTTACGCAGGTCAAGGTCGGCCCTGGCCGGGACCCCCGGGGCTTCCACCGGAAACGCCGTAGGGCCGGGAATACACTTGGCAAAGACCGGCAACCACGGCCCCGGTTACGCTGGCATCATATTGCTCGACATCTCCCCTCGGCCCGTCGCTGTTTGCTTCAGTCCGTTTTTCCCCATTCCCCACAACAATCTCCCCTTCAGGCCGTTCCGACAACTATATCAAAAATCCGGCCAAGCCCCAATCAAATCCAACTCCACCGCAGGACGATTGCGTCATAAAGCCCGGAAGTTCATTCATACGTCTTTCCCGCGCAGGCGGGAATCCAGAAGTCGTGGACAAGGACCAATTTGCCGATGCAAGACAGTGTCCATTGCCTCATTCGCGGGAATCATGGGGTTTTTCCGGAGATTTCGGCTTGTTTGGTGTGTTGAATGTTAAGACGCGATTGCCCTGACTCCACCGCAGGACGATTGCAAAGTGATGCAATTCTGAGGAAAAGGGACGCTTGCTCGGCATGGCGCTGCCTGGATTCCCGCCTACGCGGTAAAGACGGTAGGTGTTCGTAAGGACTTTGCAATTGTCCTGACCTCTACCCAGGGCCTTTCAATTATCCCCTGACCCCCGCTTCATCCTGAGCCACGTCGAAGGACGAACCACGATCCACCCGTCGAAAGCTCGCCCTGAACTCCATCGAAGGGGATCATCCTAAGCCATCCTAAATTCCCGCGCCCCACCCGTCTTTCCCACGCAGTCGGGAATCCAGGCAGCGCCATGCCCAGCAAGCGTCCCTTTTCCTCAGAATTAAACCACTTAGCAATCGTCCAGTCTGCCGCCGCTGGCCGACCTAAGCGTTGGGATAGAGATTCCCCGCCGTAGGTTGGATACCAGGTTAAGCCCGCGGTGCCCCTCCGTCAGTAAGCTGTTGCCGGCTGGAGCCAAGCCGACAACTGCTTACCGCCTCAGCAATGTCCCTCGCGGACGCCATCGGGAGAACAGGGCTCAATCCTCGCCCAAAGTTTTCACAAATATTTAACCGCTGTTCCGGGACCGGCTCCCGTCACCTCCGCCACGGCCCCAAGGTCAGGGACCGCCGGGCCAAGCGAAGCAGTTCGAGCCCCGCCTGCTTGCGCTGGACACTCGCCGGTTCCCGCCGCCGCCGGTCACCCGCTCGTTGCGGTCCGGGTCCGCGAACAGCGCGGTCTCCCAGGCCAAAGCGAAACCGTGCCATTCCAGCATTGCTACCGTGAGTTCCAGAATCCGCTGACAGGCGGATACCCGGGCCAGCCCCCAACCCAAGACGCATCGCCGTCCCAGGTTTTCGATGTGGTTCCTTGAGAACATCATCTAACGCCGTCGTTCCACATCCGAGCGCGGCGCAAAAAAACTGAGGGGTCTTCGGCCCATTCCCCGTAGCCGATTTCCTGGGTGTCGGTCAACCAGTCGAGCCGTTCATCAAGGCAAGCGGCCAAGAACGCATCATCCGACGCAACTGCAAAGCCGCCAACCTCCACCGCCTCATCCAAGGCGGTAACCACAAAGGGCCCGCCAAGCCCCTGGGCCGCATCCCGATTGCCAACTTCGCCTCTGGCCAGCGCGTCTATCCCGCCGCTGCCAAGGGCCTCAAGAAGCTCACCCTCTCCGGCCCGGTCTCCCAAGTACACCACTTGGGGCATATCCTGGGTCGGCGGATGCAGGTGGGTTCTGCCCACCAGGTTGGGAGATTCTCCCCCAGCGGTGATAACGTAGTCCGTACTACCGTCGGCGGCTACCATGCCTTGCGGGGTGTCAACGCGCACGCCGCCGGCCAACGCGCCCTCCGCATCTACCAGTCCCACCAGTTCCAGCAACCGGTGTTCCCCAGTAGTGCCGGCCAACGCTCCAACCTTAACATCCCCGGTCAGATCGGCATAACCGGCAAGCCGTTCCCCGTCCTCAGGGCGCACCAGAAGGGACTGGCGAAACTTGATATGGCCCGAGGTGAAGGCTACCGCCTTGTTGCCCTCGGCGTCGCGAGTCCTGGAGTCCAGTATCGTAATACCGCCGCCGACAATATCGTATTGCGGAGTGGCGGCTTGCAGCCAAATGTTATCCCACTGGGCAATACCCCGCCGGTTGAAGGAAAGCTCCGGACTGCTCATCGCCTCAACCGCCGCCAGCAGGTCCGCCTCATAGCCCTTATGAACGTTGAATTGAGGCGAGGAGGGATCCTCGGCTTCGCTATAACTGACCGGAGCGAAATGCGCGTAAAATGCCAGGTCAAACGTCTTATTCTCTTCCCCACAAGCTTGGGACTCGCCGTGGTCGGAAGACGAGCAAGCCGCCAGAATCGAAAGCCCCACCACCAGCATAGAGAGCTTCAGGAGAAGCGACACCGAAAACCGATTGGATGGCCGGCAGGTCATGATCATCGTTCCTTCGCCAGCGGCGAACTATACAGTGGCCCAGCATACCCTCCCCGCCAATCTGAACGCAACGGAATCAAACTTACCCCCAAAGTCTTTTCATTCTCGCCAACCCACCTTCATCCTGAGACCGTCGAAGGGCCATCCTGGGCCATCCTGGTGAGCTTGTCTAACCATGAACCACCCCTATCCGCAATTCCGACAGCAGGGAGGAATCTAAAATCCATCGCCCCCAGCCCGTTAGCCCCCGGATTCGTCGCCGCAACCTCCCCACAACCGTTATTACTGATGCGTGAATCAATCCCAAAACTTCCGTCTCCCTTACCCCTGGATTCCCGCCTTCGCGGGAAAAACGAAGGGGCAGGAACCTGTTTAGCAAATCGTTCACGCCTCACTAAACGGCACTGTTCACCCCCCCGAATCATCCCAATATCACGCTGTTTACGCTTCCGCCGCCTTCGTGGAAGTGCCATTTCTCATTTGACATTGCTCGTAAATGCCGATAACATCGGGTTGCCCAAGCCGGTTTCAACGCGAATCTTGACCCGAGCGAAACGTCTGTACGCTACCGGCATGAGCCCGGCTTATCTCGGGGCCGCTTTCTTGTATTGCGGTACTCCCCTTGGCTTCTCGTCCCGTCACCGCGGTTGACGGCACATCTCAAGTATGGGCTTGGTTTTCGCGCCCAACGTGCCCGAAACGTGGTGGGTTTAGGAGGTTACCAGATGAGTACAAACGACCCATCAGGTTATTTAAAGCGCCAGTCTATGCGTTGGGACCCCATTGCAGGGTCATTCCCGCCCCACCTCTCCCCGGACACAATTGTCCACGGACACCGGAAGCACACGCTCCCCTGCGAGCCTTAGCTGCTTCCCCTAAAAAATAACTAAACAACCCTGGTTACCTTTCTAAACTAACGGTAGCTTACCGCAGGCGCGGTGGGCCGCCCGCCATAAACATGGCTGACTGGCGACGCACCCTAATCTCGGATTGCTCCCAAACCAACATTTCTAGGAGTTTCATAACACCATGCGTCAACTGCTGAGATCTAAAATCCACCGTGCCACCGTGACGGACTGTAACGAGGACTACATTGGCAGCATCGTGGTCGACGAAGACCTCATGGACCACGTCGATATCTGGGACCACGAAAAGGTCCTTATTTGCGACATCAACAACGGCGCCCGCTTTGAGACCTATGTTATCCCCGGCAAACGCGGCAACGGCGACATATCCATCCAAGGCGCCGCCGCCAAACTAAGCGGTATTGGCCACAAGGTTATTATCATGGCCTTCGAAGTTACCGAAGAACCCATTCAGCCTCTTTCAATCCTGGTCGACAGCGATAACCAGTTTGTCGAGTACCTGGAGGGCGCTCCCAATGTTGCACAAGTACACTGAATCTGAAACCGAAAGCTACTACGATGGTGAGGATGCAGTATACCGGGCATTGTGGGACAAGGACGGGATCGTTCATTGGGGCCTCTTCGATGAGACTACCGGCCGGAATTTCATAGAGGCCGCCCGTAACCTAAACCGCTTCATGCGCCAACGCGGGGTCATAACCGAGGCCGACTCCCTGATTGACGTGGGCTGCGGCAGTGGCACCAACGCTATTTGGCTCGCCAGCGAAACCGGTTGCCGGGCTACCGGCATCGACCTCAGCGGTGTCCGCATTGAAAACGCCCAAGACGCCCTGACCCGGGAACCCCTAAAGATCCAGGCCCGGACCGCCTTCCATAAGGCCTCCGCGACCGACCTGCCCTTCGAGGAAGGCAGCTTCACCCGCGCGTGGAGCCAGGCCACGATTTACCATGTCCCTGACAAAGAGGCCGTCCTCCGTGAGGTCTACCGCGTCCTGGCTCCCGGCGGAGTTTTCGTGTTCGACGACCTCACCAAACCCAATCCGGACATTGGGGAAGACGCCCGCAAGTACGTCTACGAGCGCCTCCTCTTTGATACCGATTTCAGCTTCGAGTCCTATCAGCAAGCCCTGAAAGACGCCGGCTTTCAAATATTGGAAGCCCACGACTTTTCCGGACACCTAAAGACCAGCTATGAGTGCCTTTCCGAACTCGCTGGCCGGCGTGACCCGGAACACCAGGAACGCTTCGATTACCTGCACAAGGCCTACGCTGAGACCGCTTTGGCTGTAACCCGCGGCGAGGTCGGCTGGGCCGCCTTCGTCTGCAAAAAGTAACCCGTCAGGAACACTATATGTCAATGCAACCACAAGACCGCGTCCAATGGGTCTACTCTTCCACCACCGACCAGGAGTTGGAGGACCGTTACGACCAGTGGGCCGGCGAGTACGATCGCGACCTTGATACCGAGTTCGGTTGGATTGCCCCCCGCGCCGCCTCGGAGTCCCTAGCCAAGCACGTTGCTCCCACTGCTGAAATTCTCGACGCCGGAGCCGGTACCGGCCTGGTTGGCGAGGTTTTGGCTAAGATTGGCTTCACCAACCTTGTCGCGATGGACCTTTCCCAGGGGATGTTGGACGAGGCTGAGAAAAAGGGCGTCTACAAGGAATTTGACAAGATGGCCCTGGGCGACAACCTCGACTACCCCAGCGACCGGTTCGATGCCGTGATCAGCGTTGGCGTCTTTACCCTGGGTCATGCCCCGGCCAGTTCTCTGGATGAGCTAATCCGCGTCACCAAACCCGGCGGGTACATCGTCTATTCCATCCGCCCCGACATTGACGAAACGGGCGGGTTCAAATCCAAGCAGGACGAATTGATCGCTGCTGGAAAATGGAAGCTAACCGAGATAAGCGACCGGTACCATCCCCTTCCCAAGGGCGAGCCCGAAGTCGAACACGAGGTCCGGGTCTTCCAGGTAATCTAGGAAAACCCGAAAAACACTCAGCAGTTGAAGGGGCCCTCGTTGTCGGCAACGAGGGCCCCTTTGTGTCCTACTCCCGGGTCTCTATGGGAAGGCCGCGGCGGGTGACTTCTTCCAGACACTCCGGACAACGCTGGCTGGGATCATGCCCCACCGCTGCCCAGATGTTGTCCGTCATCAGCCCGCACATGAACAGGGCCTCTATCTCTTCCACGCCCAGCCCGTCCACGTAGTGAACGTTTGCGTTCTTGTCCGGGCCGGACCACCACCACGGGGTCAGCGCCTCGGCAATGGCCCGAATACGCCCCTTGAAATCGTCTTCGAACTCGCCTTCGGGTAGCTCAACCACCCAAGCTGCCCGGCCATTCTCCCCGGGTTCTCTCTTCGCGGCTAAACGCCCTTCCCGGGCATACCTCCGCACAGCGTCTTGGGATACGTTGAGGCGCCGCGACGCCTCCTGGATGGATACCCACTCCCCCATTTTTCTCCTCCGTTGTTTTACCGCTGTTGCCGAGCGGGAAATGCGGTCTGCCCCATGTCCAAGCCGACCGGACCAATTGAGGTAATTTTAGACCAACCTGTTAAACAGGGGAAGCTGTTAACGGGTCTTCCAGTGTATCTCCCAACGAACCACCGGGCGGCACCATCGGGTAAACGTGGGCTGCCGGGTTGACCACAAACTCAATCAGATACGGCCCATCGTGTTCCCTGGCTTCTTGCAGCGCCGGCATAACCTCTTCCCGCGTTGTTACGCGCCGCGCCGGGATGCCGTAAGCATGCGCGAGCTTGACGTACTCGGGCCCGGGAATCGGCACTTCCTTCAGGTGATTTTCAAAGAACAGCTCCTGCCACTGTTTCACCATGCCCAGGTAACCGTTGTTGAACAGAGCGATTTTAATGGGGAGGTTTTCCTGCGCCACCGTAGCCAGTTCTTGCAGGGTCATCTGGAATCCCCCGTCCCCGGCGATGGTCCATACCGGTGTGTTCGGCCGGGCGACTTGGGCTCCCATCGCCGCCGGCAGCTCGAACCCCATCGCCCCCAACCCCCCCGACGACACAAAGGTGTTATAGGCGTTGAAGAACAGGAATTGCGCTGCCCACATCTGGTGTTGGCCCACTCCGGTCACAATTATCGTATCGGGCTGCTCTTGCAGCACCTCGTTAAGCTCCTCCAAGACCTCCTGGGGTTGCAGCATGTCTGCCGCCGGGATCGCCAGCGACGGATGGTCGCCGCGCAATTCACCGATATGTTTCATCCATTCTGGCCGGTCAACGTATTTCGCCAGCGGCACCAGTTCTTTCAACACCGCTTTGGCGTCGCCGATTAACGGGACTTCCACCGGAACGTTCCGGCCTACTTGGGACGGTTCAATATCCAAATGGATTATCTTGGCGTTCGGCGCGAACCCGGAAACCCGGCCGGTTACCCGGTCGTCAAACCGCATCCCCAGTCCGATCAGCAGGTCGGCTTGGTCAACAACCATGTTGTTCCAGTACATCCCGTGCATTCCCAGCATCCCCAGGCTGAGCGGGTGGTTCCTCTGGAAACCGCTCAACCCCAACAAGGTGTTGATAACCGGGATGCCCGTGGTTTCCGCCAACGCCTTCAGTTCCTCGACTGCTCCCGATGCCAGGATGCCGTGCCCGCTTATGATGACCGGCCTCTTCGCCTCGTTGATCAACTGCGCCGCTCGGGGCACCTGCTCCAGTGTTTCTGGCGACACGGGAACCGGCGCGGGTTCGGGAATCGGCGGATATTCAAACTCCGCCAACTCCAACTGGACGTCCCGGGGAACGTCGATTAGGACTGGCCCCGGCCGGCCTTCCATTGCCGTCCTAAACGCTTCATGTATGGTCGGCGCCAGGTCCTGGGCCGACATGACCAGATAAGTCCGCTTGGTGCAGGCGGCGGCAATGGAGCAAATGTCGCACTCCTGAAACGCCTCCGACCCCAGCGCGGCGCGGGCCACTTGGCCGGTAATCGCTAACAACGGCACCGAGTCCGCCCGCGCGCCCATTATCCCCGTTACCAGGTTGGTAGCTCCGGGACCAGACGTCGCCACGCATACCCCCGGCTTACCGGTCACCCTGGCGTAACCGTCGGCGGCATGGGCGGCCGATTGCTCGTGCCGCACCAGAATATGCCGCAGTTGGGGATAGCTCCACAGGGCATCGTAAAAAGGGAGAATCGCTCCTCCAGGATGCCCGAAGATTACATCCACTCCCTCGCGGAGTAGACTCTCGCAGATGATTTCCGAACCTTTTATCGCCACGGCAGCCCCCAGTCGCCACGGCAGCCCCCAGTATTTAGAAGAATTTTTCCTGCCGAGGTTCTCGGGAAAAGCCGCCGCGCCCAAACACAAAAGATCCCGTCCCCATAGGGACGGGACTTATTAATTGCCCGCGGTACCACCCTATTTGTCCGATGGCTCGGACCTCTCTAGCAGGACACCATCATGTCCCGTCGTTGCTAACGGGCGACGACCCCGACCCGGTCTAATAACCGTTCTTCTGGCGTTCGACTGGCGGCTCCGGAGGGATTTTGGGTAGGGTTAGCGTACCTGCTCTCACCGGCCCAGGTTCGCTGAACGCATCAGCCTACCTACTCGTCTCCATCAAAGCCTTTACTTTGTAAACGTAACACAAGCCTTTTTCAGTGTCAATATTTCCCGACGCGGCCCTAATAACAAAACATTCCAGGCAACCCCCACCGGTCCCCACCCCCAGGTTCGTCAGCGTTTTCGAAGCCGGCCTGTCCTACTCGCTAAAGGCTTTGGCGCCGGTTACCAACGCCGGCGTCCCTCCCATGACAAATGCCACCGCCACCGTCTCCGCTATCTCTTCCTCCGTGGCTCCCACTGCCCGCGCCCGGTTGGCGATGTTCTTGACTCCGTCCTCATGGGCCAGCAATGCGTCGCAAAGCATAGTCATCAGGACTTTAACTTTCAATGGCAGCGCCCCCTCCGTCAAAACGTGGTCCCGCACGGCGCTGACATCCTCGTACAATTGCGGCGCGTTTGCTTGGATTACCGACTGCCATGCTCACGGATTTGGTAACGTCATTCCTCGATCTCCTTATACGTAATCGTTGATTTCCAGTCTGTTCCTGCAATCAAACGCCGCCGTGATTTGAAACCCAGCGGCCATCAATCCCCTGGCTCGTAACCTTAGATTGGTGGTTTCCTGTTGTGCCATTCGGTGGCCTGCTCGTAAGCGTGCGCCACCTGCAGCACCGTTTCCTCTGCGAAAGGCCTCCCTGCTATCTGCAAGGCCAGCGGCAAAGCTCCCGGCCCCTCCGACGTAAACCCGCACAGAATCGACAAAGCCGGCGCGCCGGCTAAGCTGTACACTCCACGAAAACTGCCTTCCACCAACGCGCTTTTGGCCAGCTCCACGCTGCTCTCTCCCGGCTCCAGTGACATCACTCCAGCCGGCCCCGATGAGGTCGGTTGCAGCAAAACGTCCACATCTTCCAACGCGGCCAACACCTGCCGACGCATCAACGCCCGCAGCTTTTGGGCTTTGTAATAGACCTGCGCCGGTATCAAGTTGGCCGTCGCAAAAGAAACCCGGGTGTTGGGATGGTAATCTTCGGGACGATCCCGCAGCCATTCCGGGTGCAGGCTGACCCGCTCGACATGGGTAATGGTCCGTACAATCGCCCCGGCGTTGGGAGCCAACGGCAGCGAGATTTCCTTCACTTCCGCTCCCAACCCCCGCAGGACCTCTACGGCCGCCATAACCGCGTCCCTGGTTTGACCCTCCACTCCCACCAGGCCGGGCTCCAATAGCTCCTTGACCAACCCCATCTTCAGTCCACGGACACCCTCAGCCAGCCTTCCCAAATAGTCCGGCACCGGTTCCCTGCGGGTGTACCCGTCCCGGGGGTCAAACCCGGCAATAGCTCCAATGGTCGCCGCGCAGTCCGCTACCGTCCGCGAAATCGGCCCTATCGTGTCGATGGACCAACACGCCCCGTCAACCCCGTACCGGCTGACCCGTCCCCACGTCGGCCTCAGTCCCACCAAACCGCAGTTGGCCGCCGGGCCGCGTATCGACCCTCCCGTGTCCTCCCCCAACGAAGTCCCGCACAGAAAACCCGCCGTTGCAGCCCCCGACCCGGTGCTGGAAGTCCCCGGGTTCCGCGCCAGGTCCCAGGGATTATGGGCGGGTCCAAAAGCCGAGCTTACCGGGTCCCCTAGGGCGAACTCGCTCATGTTCAGCTTCCCCAGCAGTATCGCCCCGGCTTCCCTCAGCCGTGCCAGTACCGTAGCGTCTTCTTCAGGAACAAATTCCGCGCGGATCTTCGAGGCGTCACTTGTAACAATCCCTCGGCTGTGAATCTGGTCTTTCACTGCCACCGGTACTCCATGCAGCGGCCCCCGGGACTCTCCCCGCCCAATCTCAGCTTCACACCGCCGCGCTTCCGCCAAAGCCTCCTCGCCGCAGACCGTGATATAGGCATTGAGCGCCGGGTTGACCCGTTCAATCCGCTCCAGATACGCTTCGGTAATCTCGACGGGAGAGACTTCCTTGGCGGCAGCCAGCTTCCCCAACTCGGTTGCCGGCAGAAACACCAATTCAGCGTTAGCCATCTTGCCCCTCCTCGGCGGCCCAGGGCGCCGCCAGCGGTTCCACCATGTTGGCCCCCGGGACCTCAATCTCCGCCATCAGTTCCAAAATGGCGTTCAGGCAGTTGGCAACCCTACCCAATTCCGGGGAGTCCAGGTCCAACCCCACCGCTTTCCCCAGGGCCTTAACCTCGCCGTCAGTTAACCGCTCCATAGTCGTTCCCCCAGTCTTCCAGAATCGCCTTTTCTGACCCTTCATGACCGTTTACTTTGCCTCAAACGGGTGTGTTAGTATGTGGTACGGAGCAGTTAATTGTCCACCGACCGTCCATCGCCTTCCAGCTACTTGACCCGCGTTCGCAACGTGCCCCTTTTTCCAATGGAAAGGGTGGTCAACGTCTTTTCCGCCTCCCGCGGTTTCCTCTCTGAACCCGTCGGCTCGGACCACCTGTTGGTGGCCACCGGCCAAAGAATCATCGCCTTTTCCGAGGAACGCGGCTCCCGCCAAACCCTTTTCCTGCCCCTTGCCGAACTCCGCGGTATCACCGTCAGGCCCAGCCCCAAGAGTTCCCTGAACATGTTGCAGTGGCTTTTCACCTTAGTCGCCGGCTTGTCGGTCTACATCGCCGTTTCCTACTGGCTCACCGGGAAATTCGAAGGCCCCAACGTTCCGGTCATCAACATCGATTTGGGTCCCTTGTTGGTCCTTATCACCGTTCTGGCCGCAGGCTGGATAATTTCCCGCAATTACTTCACCCCCGGAGCCGGTTCCCTGCATTTCCAGGGCCAGGCTTGGGACTTCTCGTTCCCTTACCACCAGGACCGCCCAACCCACGAACTCAACCAATTGGTCAACCAGCTCTTTGAACTATCTCACGCGCTAACGAGCCCAAAGCAACCCGAAACAACC
This sequence comes from Dehalococcoidia bacterium, assembly GCA_965205495.1. Classification (GTDB taxonomy): domain Bacteria; phylum Chloroflexota; class Dehalococcoidia; order Lucifugimonadales; family UBA3495; genus CATOSK01. The sequence continues at coordinate 867,285 of CBDBHA010000002.1, read as the reverse complement.
CCCGCCCCGCCCGGCGGCGCCCTTCCCGGTTGATGCCCTAACCCAGCGTCAGCGAAGGGTTAACATCCAACTCCGGCCCAAATTGGTCCCCCCGCAGCATTTGGTAATAAGCGCACGCCGCAATCATTGCCCCGTTGTCGGTGCAAAGCACCGGGGCCGGAATGATGACCGGCAGCGGGGATTCTCGCGCAACCCTTTCCCGCAGCCGGGCGTTGGCCGCCACCCCTCCGCCAATGACAATCCCCTTGGCCTGGTATCTTTCCGCCATTTGGAGCAGCTTCACCACCATCACATCCACCACCGCCTCCTGGAAAACCGCCGCCATTTCCCGTACCAGCGTCTCCCGTTGCTCACCATCCAGTTCACCGCTTTCGGCGGGGTAGACGCCCCGGTCCTGCGCCATGTGGAGTAACGCCGTCTTTACCCCGCTGAAGCTGAAGTCCAGCGTGTCCCGCATCCACGCCCGGGGCAGCGCCGGCAGCAACGTGCCCGTCGCCCCGTGGGAAACTCTTTGGATTTCCGGGCCCCCGGGAAACCCCAGCCCCAAAATCCGCGCCGCCTTATCAAAGGCCTCCCCCGCCGCGTCGTCCCGCGTCCGTCCCAGCAGCTTGTAAACGCCGTGCGCCTCCATCAGCAACAAGTCCGTGTGCCCTCCCGACGCAATTAAGCAAGCCAGTGGAAACCCCGGCGATTCCGCAGGGTCGTCAATCCCTTCAATCAACCAGGAGGCGTAAACGTGGCCTTCCAAATGATTGACTCCCATCAACGGGACTCCCAGGGAGATGCTCAGGGCTTTGGCCGTGTTCAGCCCGGTTATCAGCGAGCCAGCCAACCCCGGTCCGTAAGTGGCCGCCACCATGCTGATGTCCTCCAGGACCAACCCGCTGTCCGCTAACGACTTCTCCAAAGTCGGCACCATGTCCCGGACGTGCTGCCGCGACGCAACCTCCGGGACCACCCCGCCGTACCGCGAGTGCAGTTCTACCTGCGACGCGATTACATTGGCCCGCAAAACCCTGCCATCCTCTACGATTCCCACCGCCGTCTCGTCGCACGACGTTTCGATCCCCAATATCTTCATTGCTAATATCTTCCGTCCGTACGGATTTCCTCCCAGCCTGTTTCGGCCCCTTCCCCGGACCGGCTTCGATGATAAGGAGCACTCCAACCAGCGTCAACTTTGCGGCCCAACTTGGCGGGTGTTATCATCGCCGAAAGACAATCTTACCCTGATTGACACCCGCAACCCCGTTAACCCAACTAATCAACATGAAGCTATTTCTGGTCAGACACGGCGAAACGGAATGGAACCGCTCGGGCAAGTTCTTGGGCCAGTACGACGTCCCCCTGAATGACCGAGGCGTCTCCCAGGCCCGCGATGTCGCCAAAGCCGCTATCTCCTGGCGTCCCACCGCTCTGTATTCCAGCCCCCTAACCCGCACCATGCAAGTGGCCGAGCAAATAGGCAAGACCGTGGGTCTTACCGTTACCCCCTACCCCGGCCTCATGGAACTGGACCTGGGCCAAGTCGAGGGCATCAGCGGCCAGCAAATGCGGGACGAATGGCCCCAACTCCACCAGGTCTGGAGCGACTCCCCGGAAACTGTGGCTATGCCAGGGGGCGAGTCTCTGGTCCAGTTGGAAGACCGCGCCTGGGCCTCCTTCTCCCGGGTTGAACAATCGCACAAGGACGGCGACAACATTGTCATCGTCTCTCATAATTTCGCCATCCGCGCCATCTGCGGTAAGCTCCTTGGCATTCCGCTAAGCCATTTCCACCGCACCTATCTCCACTTGAGTTCCGTCTGCATCTTCGACCGGGAACGCATGGGATGGCGCATGCTCAAATACAATTCCACCGGCCACCTGTCCCCGGATAACCTCCCCGACTGATGCCCCGGCCCACCGTTGTCTCCAGGGTCGACCGCCTGGTGGCCGATACCTTGGTGCGTTGCGGCTATTCCGGCCGCAACGCAACGTTGGTCGTCGCAGTTTCCGGCGGCCCCGACTCCTCAACCCTGCTGCTGGCCCTCCACCGGTTGGCGGTATCCCACCAGGTCCAACTCCACGTTGCTCACCTGATCCATGACCTGCGCGGCCAGGAATCCGATGAAGATGCCCAGTTTGTCGCGGGAATGGCCGCAGACTTGAACCTCCCCGTCACCGTCCACCGCGCCGACCCCGTCACTTACCAACGCGAAAACCGCATCTCATCCTTCGAGCAAGCGACCCGCGGGTTGCGCTACGCTTTTTTGGCGGATAATGCCCGCCGGCTGGACGCCTCCGCCGTTGCCGTAGGTCATACCCGCGACGACCAGGCCGAAACCGTCCTACAGCACCTTCTGCGGGGAACCGGGCTCACCGGCCTGGCGGGAATGCGGGAAGTAACCCCCTGGCCCTGGCCCGGCCATTCTCCCAAATTGGAGCTATTCCGGCCTCTCCTACAGGTGACGAAATCGGAAACCGAGGAGTATTGCCGTTCCTTGGGCCGCCCTTTCCGCACCGACTCCGAGAACACCCAACCCTATTTCACCCGCAACCGAGTCAGGCACCAGTTATTGCCTCTCTTGGCCAGGGAATACAACCCCCGCGTCCAGGAAGCCTTGGTAAGGTTGTCCGGCATCGCCGCCCTTGATTTGGACTACCTGGAACAACAATGCGGCCTGCTTTGGGAACAGGCAGCCACCAACACGGGACCTCCCGGCGGGGAACACATTGAGCTAGACCTCTCAATCCTGCTGTCGGCCCATGCTGCCCTACGCCGATTGCTCCTTAAAAAAGCTTACGTAACCCTAGCCGGCGATCCCCGCAGACTTCAGGAAGACCACATCTCGGCAATGGCCCGGACCCTGGAACGAGAAGACCCCGAAGCCACCCTATCCCTCCCACGGGGAATCTGGTTTCACCGTACTCGCCGCTCCGTGGTCTTTTCCCAAAGCCCCCAACCGCCCTGCTCCCTTCCCGAATTTCGGGACAACTACACCTTGTCGCTGCCTCAAGTCCCAGGACTTTGTGTCGAAACCCTGGCCGGCCCGTGGACCGTGACAGTTCAATTGTCGCTCTTCCCTCCCGCGAAAAGCGCCGTCGGGCCCACCCCGATGGTGGCCCATCTCGACCCGGGCCTGGTTTCCCAGGGGTTGACCGTCCGCACCCGCCTCCCCGGCGATAAATTCCGGCCCTTGGGCATGAAGAACGCGAAAAAACTGCAAGACTTCTTCGTCGACGCCAAAGTCCCAAGAGGTTGGCGGGACCGCATCCCCTTGTTGGTCTCGGACCAAGGAATCGCTTGGGTGGTGGGCTGCCGTATCGCCGATTGGGCCAAAGCGGACTCCTACGGTTCCCCCGCGGCTTCGGCCCTGCGCGTCGAGTTCATCCGCCGGGACCAACCGTCCTCATAACCCCGCCCCTGCTCAAGGCTGCTGCTATAGGCCCAACAAACAGGACGGGTTGTCCTTCGGTCATGATCTCAATTCCGGGAGCCCGATTCGCATCCTCAATGGTGTCGCCCCACCGTGTCGCACCCTCGGGTCAGGCGCGAAATGCCCGTCAATGTCCATCGCCCTTTCCATCAACCGGCTAGCATTGCTCATCAGCGGCCTTCCGCTCCGGAATCACCAAAATTGGCGCCTCAAAATGGGTTATGGGGCGATATTTTTAGCCGTTTATCAGACTACACAGTTCGGCTTTCTTAGTAATTAACGAGGATTGGCTAGAGAAAATCCCACGCCCCAGGCAGTGGCCAGCTAACTGAACGCCAAACCCACCCGTTACCCTGCTTTTCAAGGTTCGCCTCCGGGTTGTATCATGTTAGTCAACTGCTTCTATCTGCCGCGCCCTCTCAACTACCCCGACGCAGCAACAGAGACCCGTTTGAGAAACTTAGCCAACCTTTTGGTCCATCTTTTTGGACGTAATCACGATTTGGGTCGTGTTTACCTGTCCGCCCTTCACGACCGGTGCCTCTTCTGCGAGGAAGAGATCAGCGAGTCCGACGCATATTTGACTTACCGCGTCTGTCCTTACTGCCGGTTCCATTACACACTCTCGGCCCGCCAGCGCATCGAACTCCTGGCCGACCGCCGCACGTTCAAAGAGAGTCATAAGTTCGTCCGGTCGGTAACCCCTCTTACCTTCACCTCCCGAGGACCCTACCAGGAACTGCTCCACCAGGACCAAAATCGTACCGGCCTCACCGAAGCCGCCGTCATCGGCCGCTGCCGGATCGACTCAACTGAAGTCATGCTGGTCGTCCTCGATTTCGGGTTCATGGGCGGCAGCATGGGCAGCGTCGTGGGCGAAAAGGTCGCCCTGGCCCTTGAAACCGCCACCAAGCGCGATTTGCCCGTCGTGTCCCTGGTCACCGGCGGAGGGGCCCGGTTGCAGGAAGGCGTCCTCTCCCTGATGCAGATGGCCAAGACCGTCAGCGCCGCCAACCGGTTGAAGGACAAGGGCCTTCCCTTCATCGCCGTCCTCGCCAACCCCTCCACCGGGCAGGCTTACGCCAGCTTCGCCAACCTGGCCGACATCATCCTCGCCGAACCAGGTTCCCTGATCGGCCTCTCCCCCCTGCGGGCCCTCCGCGAAGTCTCGGACCAACCGCTCCCCTCAGATGCCCACACCGCTGAGGCCCACCTGGCCCACGGGCTCCTGGACGGCGTCGTGGACCGTGAGGACTTGCGGGCGCGTCTTTCCACCCTTTTGAAGGTCCTGACCGGCCAGAAAATAAGCGGCAACGGCCAACGCCCCTTGCTTCAAGCCGAGTTGCCCCTTCCCAAAGCCCCCGAAGCCTGGGCGGCAGTCCGCCAAGCCCGCCATCCTGAACGCCCCACCGCCATGGCTTACATCCGCTCCATTGTCGACCTTTTCGTCGAACTTCACGGCGACCGGCTCAAGAGCGACGACCGCTCCGTCATCGGCGGCGTCGGTTTCCTGGCCGGTGAACCCTTGGCCGTCATCGGCCAGCAACGCGGACCCCAGATGGATGGGGAGCGCAATCATACCTACCCCGACGGCCTTCGCAAGGCCCAACGGGTCATCCACCTGGCGAAGCGGTTCCATTTGCCCCTTATGACGTTCGTGGACACCCAGGGCGCCGACCCCGGCCTCCAAGCCGAGGAACAAGGGATCGGCAACGCCATCGCCAATACCCTTTCCGCTATGGCCGACATTCCCACTCCGGTGCTCTCCGTTATCATCGGTGAAGGCGGCAGCGAAGGCGCCTTGGCTCTCGGCATGTCCGACCGGGTCCTCATGCAGGAAAACGCCATCTACTCCCCGGTCTCTCTCAACCACAACCTCGGCGGCCCCTACCCAAACCCGACCCTAAATCGGGAAGCCGCCGAAACCCTAATGCTCACGGCCTCCGATTGCCTAGAACTGGGCATCGTCGACTCGGTTGTCCCCGAACCCGAACAGGGCGCCCACACCGACCCCAAGCAAGCCGCCCTGATCCTCCAATCGTCCCTGATGAAAGAGTTCGCCCAAGTCTCGCAGCTCTCTTCCGGCAAATTGTTGAAGCAGCGCTACAAGAAGTTCCGCAAGATGGGCGAGCTTAGCTCCCACTCCCGGGAGGCCATGGGCCGGGAAATTGAACTGCTAATGGACCTCTCCGCCCAACCCCGGCCGCCGCAGCCGGCCATCACTGAGCCAAAGAAAGAGGCTGCGGCGGATACAACCCCCGAAGCCCCTTTGACCGTTTCCGACTGAGCCGAAACCCGGGCTAAACCGCTTCCCGCCCCAGTTCCCTCAAACTGACTTTCATCGCGTTGGCCACCGCTTCGTACTCTTCAGCCACCGCGTCGTCCACCAGCACCGTCGGCCTTGACCCCTCGCGGTACGACGACCGGAGAGCCATCCGGCCCAGGAACGGCGCTTCAACGTCTTTGGCCAACTGCTCACCGCCGCCCTGCCCGAAAATTTCGCCAGTGTAATTCTCGACAATTCCGACGATGTTCAGGTTCAGCTTCCGGATCATGTTGATGCACCGCTTCGCGTCCACGTTGGCCAAAAGCTGCGGTGTGCTGACCACCACAAATCCGTCCATCGGTATTGTCTGCATCACCGTTAGCGGCGAGTCCGAAGTCCCCGGCGGCAGGTCCACCACCAGGTAGTCCAACTCCCCCCAGTCCGTCGACTGAAGGAATTGGTTGATGGCGTTGTGGATCATCGGCCCCCGCCAGATGATAGCTTCCTCCTCGTTTTCCTGGAAAAAAGCCATCGAAACCAGCTTCACCCCCCACTTCTCCGAGGGCTTTATTTCCCCGTCGACGTAGCCGGGAGGGTCCGTAATCCCCAGGACCTTATTGGCGTTGGGGCAGTCAATGTCAACGTCCAGCAATCCTACGCGCTTGCCCGCTTTGGCCAGGGTAGCCGCCAGGTTGACCGAAACGGTGGTCTTTCCAACGCCGCCTTTTCCGCTGTAGACCCCTATTTTCGTCGTAATCCCGGCCAGACGGTCGGTAATCTGACGACGTTGATCCCAACTGCGCTTGATCTGTTCCAATCGGGTTTGTTCTTGCCGTGAGGTCATGCCACCTCCAGCAGTACGCTGGCGAACAACGGTTTGGTCTGGGCAGGTCCGCTGCTAAGGCCCTTAGATTCCAAGTTGGGACCGTGCCTCTTCGCTAATCAGGTCCGGGCTCCAAGGCGGGTCGAACGTCAGTTCAATCTGAACGTCTTCCACACCTTCCACGTCCTGCACCGCCCACTCCGCCTGCTGCGCGATATGCGGCCCCATCCCGCAACCGGGGAAGGTCAACGTCATCTGCACGAAAACGTCGTTGTTCGGGTCAACCTGAACGTCGTAAATCAGCCCCAAGTCCACTACGTTCACCGGAATTTCCGGATCGTAGACCGTCTTCAGGGCCTCGTAAATCTCTTCGGCGCTTACCGTCTGAGCCATGGTTACCTCCTGCCCGTTTGCATACTGCCAGTATAGGCATTCTTGACCAAACTGGTCAACAATACCTCCACTGTCGTCGTGAGCCTTTGGGACCACTACAAACCCGTCGGGGCGAAGCCGCGGCCCCGCCCCGTTTTGGCCTTACGGGATCAAAAGCAACTTTCCGGTAGTAGCCCGCGATTCCAACTGGCGGTGGGCTTCCGGAGCGTCCGCCAGCGGGAAGACGTGCTCAACCCGCAGTTTCAAATCCCCCGACTTCACCCATCCCAAGACATCGCCGGCCCGCTGTTCCAGGTCCTCCCGGGTCACCGTGTAATCTCCCAACCCCGGCCGCGTCAGGTACTTCGACCCATTACCCAAAACCCGCGGGTCCACCGGCGGCACCGGTCCGCTGGCCTGCCCGTACAACACCATGTGCCCCCGCCTCCCCAAGCAATCGACGCTCTGGTCGAAGGTGGTCCGTCCCACGGCATCGTAAACCACTTGCAGCCCTGCCCCGCCGGTTGACTTCTTCACCTCGTCCGCGAAGTCCTGCTGAGTGTAAAGGATGACTTCGTCGGCGCCGGCTCCCTTGGCCAACTCCGCTTTTTCGTCGGTGGAAACGGTGGTGAAGACATACCCGCCCAACCGCTTGCACATCTGGATGAGCAGCAGGCCGACGCCTCCGGCTCCCGCGTGAACCAGCACCCGGTCCCCGGCCTGCACCGCGTAGGTGGAATGGCAAAGGTAATGCGCCGTCATGCCCTGAAGCATCACCGCCGCTCCCGCCTGCGCGTCCAGACCCTCCGGCATTTTTATCAACCGGTCCCCGGGCACCAATGCCTGTTCGGCATAGGAACCGGCCACGCTGGAATACGCCACCACATCCCCTTCCCGCAGCCCGCTAACCCCTGCGCCCAGTCCCCTTACTACCCCCGCTCCTTCCACGCCTACCACCCAGGGCAGCGGCGGAGGGTTTACCCCGGACCGGCTGTACGTGTCGGTGAAATTCACGCCCGCAGCCTGGATTTCCACCAGCACCTGGCCCTCGCTCGGCGACAGGTCCGGCAGGTCCCGGTATTGCATCACTTCGGGCCCGCCGTATTCCGCTATCTGCACCGCTTTCATCCTGGTCCTCCTCTTTCCCGTTCCAACATTTCCGGCTCAAACTAGAACCCCCCGGCCTTCGCCGACCTTGGTCAACCACGGACCGGGCCCGGCTTCTTGGCCGGTAGTATACACAGATTTACCTTTTGGGCAACCGGGATCAGAGACTGCCCCGGCGGTAATTTAACCCGGCTTCGCCACGGTCTCTCCCCTCAAAATGTCCGTTGTTCATTGCCTTTGCCACCGGAAACTGGTATGATTTTGGGGCGAAGTGCGGCGGGTGGTGGTCAATTAGGGCGGTTTCCCAGGAGAAGAATCCTTGGCCATTGTTTGCCGTCGAAACGGTTCCCATCATGGGTAATTTCACCTTTCAACGACGCCCCCTCCAGTTCAGTTCCGACCGTTGGCCCCACGGCCTCCCTTCTTCACCAACCCACCTTCCAGGCTGTACCTTCCTCGAGTCCTTCCGCGTTCTTCACCCTCAATCCACTTACCCATCGACTACTCTGCACGCCCACCGATAAGGAGGTTCATGACTGTGACTCCAACAAGCTTGTCGTTTAGCGAGGCCCTCAGCCAATTCGTGACCATGAAAAAGAACGGCAAGAAGTCCATGGAAGGACACCAGGAAATCAGCCGTTTCATAACTTGGGTCGGCCGAGAACGTTTGATCAAAGAAGTGACCCCCTCCGAGGTCGCCGACTATGCCCAGTACGTCGGTCTCGGCGGCTCAGAATCAGCCCAACGTCTGGGACCCGTCAAGATTTTCTTGGCCTTCCTCAAGACCCAGGGCTGGGTCGAGACCAGCCTCGCTACCCACCTCCGCGTTCCCCGCACCCGCCGAAGCACATCCTCCGGCCGCGGCGCGGGTTCTAGCGCCCAAAACCCTTCCGGCGCCCAGCTTAGCCAGGCCGGTTATGACCGCCTCCAAAACCAATTGGAAGAGTTGAAGGGCGAACGGGTGCGAGTGGTCGAAGACATCAAGCGGGCCATGGAGGACAAAGACTTCCGAGAAAATGCCCCGCTGGATGCTGCCAAGGAACGCCAAGGTCTGGTCGAGGCCCGCATCCGCGAGTTGGAATCCAGCCTCAATAACGCCGAGATTCTCGCCGAAGGCGCCGCCGCCCGCGCCGGCAACCTCCGCGTGGTGGTCGGGGCCAAGGTTACGCTCAAAGACTCCTCGTCTGGCCGCCGCCTCAACTATACCCTTGTGGACATCCGCGAAGCCGATGTCTCCTCCGGCAAGATTTCCACCGCCTCTCCCGTCGGCCAAGCCCTCTTGGACAAGACCGTCGGCGACGAGGTCTCCATCAATGTCCCCAAGGGCACCCTTCACTACACCGTCGAGAACATCGGCACCTAACTCAACTCTTTATCCCAGGAAAAGGAAAGACCCCGGACGAATATCGTCCGGGGTCTGATTTTACCAGGCAGTTTCCTAGTTGAGCTTCTGGACTTCCGCGACTATTTCCGCCGGGTCGGGAAGAGTCCCCGGCACATAGGTCTGCCGGTAACGGACTACACCTCCCTTGTCCACAATAATTACCGCCCTGGTCCCCGCCCCCCGTTCTTCGTTCCACAGGCCGTAGTCTCCGGTCACTTTCCCTTTGGGGTGCCAGTCAGACAGCTCCGGATAGGGCAGTCCTCCCATGGAAGTGGTCCAAGCCCGGTGTGCCGCCAGGTGGTCGCAGCTTATACCCAAGACCTGGGCATCATTCTCCTCGAACTGGCTGAAAAACCGCCGGAACGAGGTAGCTTGGTCCGTTCAACCACCCGTGAAGTCCAGTACGTGGAAGGAAAGTACCACGTTCTTTTCACCCTGGTATTGACCCAACGATACATCCCCTTCGTTTACCGAAGGGAGCGTAAAGTCCGGTGCAGCGTCGCCTATTTCTGCGGGCATTTTTTCTCCTCTCTCGATTCAGGTCCCATCCCCATCCTAAGCTGGGTCTGGAAATTATACTATCCCAAACCCCCTCCGGTCAGCCAGCTTTGCCCCTCGCTCCCAATCCAAACCCTGCAACCCCCGTCCATCGGCCAATTCAACCCAGTTCCAGGTTAGCCCATCCATGGGCCCCGCCCCAATGCTATACTGGCCCAACAAAAGGGGCGGGTAAGCGTGGAAGTTGTTTTCGAAAAAGGGGTCTACCTCCCCGAATTGGACCTGTGGTTGGACTCCCTCCGCCGCAAGGATTACGGCATTATCTCTCATGCCCACTCCGACCACACCGCCCGCCACCACCGCCCCGGAGTCACCCCCAACACCCATCGCCTGCTCGCCGAATACCTCAAGAAGTCCAGCCCAACCATCCTCGAATACGGGGAACCCCTCGAAAACGGGAAATATTCTCTGACCATGTTCCCGGCGGGCCACTGCCTCGGTTCTGCCCAAGTGCTGGTGCGGTCCAAGGCAACCGGCCGGCGCCTACTCTATACCGGCGACTTCAAGACCCGCTCCAGCCCGGTAAACGAACCCCTCCAACCCGTCGACTGCGATGTCTTGGTCATCGAAGCCACCTACGGACGGCCCGAGTATGTATTCCCTGACGAAGAAATGGTTATCCAAAATGCGGTCGCCACTTTGAACCAGTGGCTTGCCCGTGGCGACCGTCCTGTCGTCCAAGTCTGGCGGCTGGGCAAGTCCCAGGAAGTCCTCCATCATCTACTGGCTGCCGGCATCGACACCGCCATGGAAGAGAGTTGTTTCCGCACCACCGAGATTTACCAGGAAGCCGGTATCAAATTCCCGGCCGAGTTTTCCTCCTTGGACGGCCATTGGCCCGAGGGGCGAGTGGTCATCTGCCCGCCGGGCCGCCGCAGCTTTTCCGCGCTGGACGGCTTCCGCAACAAACGCGTTATGGAGCTGACGGGTTGGGCCCAGGGCGGCAACCCCCGGTGGCGCAGCCGCTCCGATGCCAGCCTCCCCTACAGCGACCACGCCGACTTCAACGACCTGGTTAGTTATGTCCGGCAAGTCCAACCCCAGCAGGTCTACACCGTCAACGGCTTTCCCGATCTGGCCGCCCACCTCCGCCAACTGGGTTACCCCGCCCTGCACCTCGACGGCAAGACGCCACTCGCGGAAACCGGCCACCAAATCCAACTCTTCTAGCTTTCCCCGGCCCATTCCAACATCCCAACCTCGCATCCCGCCATCCCCAACCGCCGCCGAAAACACAAACACTTCGTTGTCCAAAAGAAAGGAGCGGTCCTTAAACCGCTCCCTCGCGTGTTTCCTTGGCTGGCCCGCGGCCGGTTAGTCCGGCGTGGTGCCTACCGCCGGCAGACTCGCTTCCTCGTCAGCGGCCAGCATCCGGTTCACCGCGCTCAGATACGCTTTGGCGCTGGCAACGATAATGTCCGTAGACGCTCCTCGTCCCGAGAAGGTCCGCCCGGCGTTTTCGATGCGGATGGTTACAGTTCCGATGGAGTCCACCCCTTCGGTCACCGCCTGCACGTTGAACTCGGAAAGTTTGTTGGAGCACCCCACTACCCGGTCAATGGCCTTGCACACCGCGTCCACCGGCCCGTTGCCGGTCGAAGCGTCGGTGTTGACATTGCCTTCGGGGTCGACCAGCCTGACCGTGGCGGTGGGTATATCATGGTCTCCGCTGGAGAAGTGGACCTGGTCCAACGAGTAGCTAATCGGCTCGCCGGAGACCCGCTTCTCTTCGTCCATCAGGATTTCCAGATCCCGGTCGGTCACTTCCCGTTTCTTATCGGCCAATTCCTTGAACGACTCGAAGACCTTGGTAATTTCGTCCCGGTCCAGCTTGAATCCCAACGCCTCCAACCGCGCTTGTAGCCCGGCCCGGCCGCTGAGTTTCCCCAAGACCAGGCTGTTTCCCGGAACTCCAACCCGTTCCGGTTGCATCACTTCGTAGGTGGAACGGTCTTTCAAAACACCATCCTGGTGAATCCCGGAAGCGTGGCGGAAAGCGTTTTCGCCCACCACCGCCTTGTTGGCCTGCACCGCCATGCCGGTGATGCGGCTCACCAGCCTGCTGGACGGGTAAATCTGGGTCGTATCAATCCCAATGTCCACCTGGAAAAGGTCCTTCCGGGTGTCCAGCGCCATGATGATTTCTTCCAGAGAGGCGTTGCCCGCCCGTTCTCCGATTCCGTTAATGCAACCTTCGACCTGCCGTGCCCCGGCTTCGATGGCCGCCAGGCTGTTGGACACCGCCAGGCCCAGGTCGTTGTGGCAGTGGACGCTCAGGGTCACCTTTTCAACCCCGGCTACCCGCTCTTGAATGTTCTTCAGCAGTTGGCCGAAGTTCGACGGGATGGCGTATCCCACCGTGTCGGCGATGTTGATGGTGGTCGCGCCGGCGCGGATAACCGCCTCCAGCATCTGGAACAAGTAGTCCGGGTCCGTCCGGGTTGCGTCCATCGGCGAAAACTCAACGTCGTCGCAATACCCCTTGGCCCGCTGCACCATGCTTACGGCCATGTCCATGACCTCTTCCCGGTTCTTCCGAAGCTGGTGCATGACGTGGATTTCGGACGAGGACAGGAAAACGTGAATGCGCGGCCTCTCCGCCACCTTGATGGCTTCCCAGGCCAGGTCCACGTCGTTGGGATGCGCCCGGGCCAGCGACGCTATCACCGGGCCCCGGACTTCCCGGGCAATGTTGTTAACTGCCTGCCAGTCCCCCGGAGAGCTGGCGGCAAACCCCGCTTCGATGATGTCCACCTGCAACCGCTCTAGCTGCTTGGCGATCTCCATCTTTTCTTCCTGGGTCATCCCGATCCCGGCCGACTGCTCGCCGTCCCGAAGGGTCGTGTCCAGGAATTCCACTTTTTCGTAGGCCATGATGTTCGTTCTTCCTTTTCCAATTCAATCTTGTGTTGTTTACGACTAAATGATCGAAGAATTAGAAAGCAGGGCCCCGCAGTCCACCGCAGCCAGCCCAGCCAAGACCAGCATACGATGGTGAACTGCTCTAAACAGCGCCTCCGCATCCATTTTTGCTACCTCCAGATAGTTCTCCCCAGGACAATTGCAAAGTCCCTACGGACACCTATCGTCATTCCCGCGAAGGCGGGAATGCAGGTCGTACCTGCCTGGCAATCCTCCCTTTTCCTCGGAATTGCATCACTTTGCAATCGTTCTGAAGTTCTCACACATTTTGGTTGACTTGCTTAGTCCGGATGTTCTAGTCCCATCGCAGTTGTCGCCTCCTCATCGTTGGCAATAACTACCCCTTCTTCCCGGTCACCAGCCTGTCTTTCGGCTCTGATAGCATTGGCGACATCTCCATGCCATCCACACTTCCTACATCGCTAACGGGTCCAACCAGGGCATCGTGGGCCGACGCTCCTTCCCTGGACCGCGCTCCGGTTTTCAAGGCGTTGTTTCTAGCCATCCAACTTGTTCAGCACCGTCAGCATGGACGTAACCCACATCGCCGCCAGGGAAACCCACATTGTGATGATTACGCCCAGAATCCACAGCAAGTTTCTGTCTACTTTAGCTCGCAGGTCGCTGACCTCCGATCTCACATCCCTGATTTCTGCTCGAACATCACGAATGTCTTCTCTAATTTGACCTGCTTGTTGCTCAAGATGCTCGGCCCGGGTTTCGAGGCGGGCGAGTCTTTCACCGTCAGGCGTATCGGCTATGGCGGTCGTCATGGTTAATCTACACTTCTTTCGGGTCCAACCAGGGCATCATCGAGCGCAGCTCCCGGCCCACTTCGTGAATCTGGCTGTTCCGCGCCTGCTCCCGCAACGGCCGGAACCGGGGCCGCCCTTCGTGGTTCTCCGTTATCCATTCCCGGGCAAAGGTCCCGTCCTGAATGTCCGCCAAAATCTTTTTCATGTTTTCTTTTACGTGCTCGTCAATCACCCGCGGTCCCCGGGTCAGGTCCCCGTATTCCGCCGTGTCGCTGACGCTGTAACGCATGTAGTTGAACCCGCCTTGCTGAATTAGGTCAACGATCAACTTCATCTCGTGCAGCACTTCAAAATACGCCATCTCCGGCGGATACCCGGCCTCGACCAGCGTTTCAAACGCCGTGTTGATTAGCGCGGTTATCCCTCCGCACAACACCGTCTGCTCGCCGAACAAGTCCGTTTCGGTTTCGTCCTTAAACGTCGTGTCCAAAACCCCGGACTTCGTGCATCCAACCCCCTTGGCGTACGCCAGCCCAATCTCCTTGGCGTGCCCGGTGGCATCCTGATGCACCGCCAACAACCCCGGCACTCCGATCCCGTCGATGAACTGCTCCCGCATACGGTGCCCCGGAGCCTTCGGCGCCACCATCATCACGTCAATGTTGTTCGGAGGCACCACCTCCCCGTAATGAATGCTAAACCCGTGGGCAAACATCAATGCCGAACCGGGCCGCAGGTTCGGCCCAATCTGCTCCCGGTAAATTTCTCCCTGAATATGGTCAGGAATGGCCAACATCAGCACGTCCGCCTGCGCCGCCACTTCGGGCACGTCGACCACTTCCAGGCCGGCTTCCCGCACGGCGTCTCGGCTCCGGCTCTCCGGGTAAAGTCCCACAACGACGTTTTGTCCGCTGTCCCTCAGGTTCAGCGCGTGGGCGTGTCCCTGACTCCCATATCCGACCATACCAATGATTTTCCCCTCCAGGATTCCCAGGTCGGCATCACTGTCGTAGTAAACGTTAACCATTGATTCCCTTTCCTTCCTTTACGGCGCCGTCTAAAAACCGGCCCTCAAGATTAGTACGAGCCGATTTCGCTGGCCTCAGCCCGGAACTTGCCGTTCCCCAAGTAGCTGATGCCAAAATTGTCGCTTACCTGCCCGTCAGATTTCCCTCGCACCATGGCGACCCGCCCGGTGCGCATAATCTCCATGATTCCAAAGGGTTCCACCAATTCCAGCAGAGCGTCAATCTTCCCTTCTTCGCCCGTGGCCTCAATCACCAACGACTGCGCTCCGACGTCCACTGTCTTCGCCCGGAAAAGCTGCACGATCTCAATGATCTGGCTGCGGGTCTCCAACGTGGTATGCACCTTCACCAGCGCTAATTCCCGCGCCACCACGTCCTCGCCCGAAATGTCCGAGACCTTCACCACGTCGATCAGCTTGTCCAACTGCTTGGTAGCCTGGTCAACGGTGTATTCGTCCCCCTCCACCACAAAGGTCATCCGCGACAACCCTTGCTTCTCGCTATGCCCCACCGCCAGGCTGGCTATATTGAATCCCCGCCGCCGGAAGAGGCTGGCTACCCGGGTCAACACCCCGGGCTTGTCCTCAACCAAAGCAATAATCGTGTGGTATTGGTTGTGGTTCTTCATCGGGAGACCTGTTCCGGCACCGGCTCTTCCAACATCTCGTTGACCGACTCTCCGGCCGGAATCATCGGGAATACATGCTCGTCCTGCTTTACTATGAAGTCAACGATCACCGGACCGGGAGTGTCCATCGCCTTCTGGATAGCACCGGCGACCTGGGCCTTGTCGGTGACTCGGATTCCCGCAATCCCGTAAGCCTCGGCTATCTTTAAAAAGTCCGGGTTCCCCGAGTAGATTGTCGCCACAAAGTCGCTGCCGTAGAACAGGTCCTGCAACTGCCGCACCATCCCCAACGTCCCGTTGTTCAAGATGGCGAACTTCACGTCGATGTTGTTCTCCACCGCTGTCGCCAGGTCGCACATCGTCATCTGGAACCCGCCGTCGCCCGCCACCGACCACACCAGTTTGTCCGGCCGCCCCATCTTGGCTCCAAGCGCCGCCGGCACCTCAAATCCCATCGTTCCCAACCCGCCGGACGTGATCCAAGAGTTGGCTTCCTTGAACCGGTAGTGCTGCGCCGCCCACATCTGGTGCTGCCCAACCCCGGTGACCACCAACGCCTCTCCTTCGGTAACCTCCGAAAGCTGCTGCATCACGTACTGAGGCAATAGCTCCGCCGATTCCCGGATGTTGAGCGAAGGATGCTCTTTCCGCATCTCCTCAATTTCTTCCAGCCAACCCATCCGCAAGCCTTTTTCGATATGCGGACACAACTGCCGAAGCGCCAGTTTCAGGTCCCCCAGAACCGGCACGTCAACCTTTACGTTCTTGTCAAACTCCGAAGCGTCTATGTCAAAATGCACGACCCGCGCGTTGGGCGCAAAGTCCGACAACCGGCCTGTGACCCGGTCGTCAAATCTCGCCCCCAGCGAGATCAACAGGTCCGCTTGGTCTATCGCCAAGCTGGCGTAAGCCATACCGTGCATTCCCGGCATCCCAACGTAGAGGATGTGGTCCGTCGGAAACGAGCTGAGACCCAATAATGTGGTAATGACCGGTATCTGCGCCTTTTCCGCCAATTCCCGCAGTTCATCAAACGCCCGCGAGATTATTACCCCGTGCCCCGCCAGGATTACCGGCCGTTGCGCCCGGTTGATTAGGTGCGCCGCCTTCGCGATTTGCTCTTCGTCGGCTTCCCCCGGGGGGTTGTATCCGGGCAGGTTTACCCGGTCCGGCCAGATGAATTCGGCCCGCTCACCCAGCAATACGTCCTTGGGAATATCCACAAGGACCGGCCCAGGCCGGCCGGTGTTGGCTACGTGAAACGCCTCTTTAATGGCCGGCGCAATGTCCTTGACGTCCATTACCAGGTAGTTGTGCTTGGTTATGGGCAGCGTCAGCCCGGTCACGTCCGTCTCCTGGAAGGCGTCTCTTCCAATGGCTGCCCGCGGCACTTGGCCCGTTATCGCTACAATTGGCACCGAGTCCATCTGCGCCGCCGCTATTCCCGTGGCCAGGTTGGTGGCCCCTGGACCCGAAGTGGCGGTGCAAACCCCCACTCGTCCCGTGGCCCGCGCATAACCGTCCGCCGCCATTGCCGCGGCCTGTTCGTGCCGCACTAGCACATGACGCAACTCCGGGTACTTGGGCATGGCCCCGTAAAAGGGCAAGACCGCGCCGCCCGGGATCCCGAAAACCACTTCGACCCCTTCCCGCAGAAGGCTCTCGCAAACGATTTCCGCCCCGGTTAACTGCCTGGTCACGTCCATCTATGACCTCTCACGAACCTAAAACAGAAAGCCCGTCCCACTGAAGGGACGGGCTAATTTTCCCGCGGTACCACCCTTCTTTCCCCAGATTTTCCCATTCAGGACAAAACCTCGGAACAACTCGACAGCCTTTATCGGGGCTGATTCGCCGCACCCTACTCCGTTCAGGTGGGCCGCTCCTGGGCGAGTTAAGGACCCTTCTGTCACCGGACTTCCACCAACCGCCGGTTCTCTGGGACAGGGTACCCTCATTACTCCCATTCCTCGCGGGAAACGCCAGTTAATGATGCTATCAATCCACCCGGTTTTTGTCAATATTCCCTTCGCCGAAGGTTCGACTTACAGCGTCGTCCCCACTTCCCCGCCGGTCCCACTGACATTTGCCCCTTGCCAAAACCGAAGGCGCTTTGCCATGCTATCAATCAATAGCCAAAACGCCAACCCAGTCCAAGACTCAACGACTACGCCTTTCCCCACGCCTCAAATGTCCCAAAATGTCCCCCAAGAAAAAAATTCCTGCCCTCAACCCCGGTATGCTAGAATATCCTTCAGCGTTTTCGTGACCGGACCCGGCTTGTAACAACACATCCCCCAAGGAAATAACTTGTCTGAACGCATCTTCATCGGCGTCGCCTGGCCCTATGCCAACGGGCCCCTTCACCTGGGACACATTGCCGGTTGCTACTTGCCCGCCGACATCTTCGCCCGCTACCACCGCATGGCCGGCAACGAAGTCCTCATGGTTTCCGGCAGCGACGCCCACGGCACCCCCATCACGGTCCGCGCCGAGCAGGAAGGCATTACTCCGGGACAGGTCTTGGAACGGTACCACCCCCAGTTTCTCGACACCTGGCAAAAGCTCGGCATCTCTTTCGACCTGTTCACCACCACCGACACCGATAACCACCAGGAAGTGGTCCAAGACCTTTTCCTTGACCTCCTCGATAAAGGCTACATCTATCCCGGCGAAATGCTGCTGGCCTTTTGCCCCGGTTGCCAGCGTTTCCTCCCCGACCGCTATGTCGAAGGCTCCTGCCCCCACTGCGCCAACGACCGCGCCCGGGGCGACCAATGCGACCTCTGCGGCCGCACCCTCGACCCCCAAGACCTGGTCGATCCCCGCTGCATCCTCAGCGGTGAGACCCCTGAGTTCCGTAACTCCGAGCATTTTTTCCTGAAGCTCTCCGCCTTCCAGGAACCCCTCCTCGAATGGGTCCGCGGTCAGGACCACTGGCGCGCTAATGTCTCCAATTCCACCCGGAGCTTCCTGGAAGGGGGCCTCAAGGACCGGGCCATTACCCGCGATCTGGCCTGGGGCGTCCCCGTTCCCGTCGACGGTTACGACGACAAACGAATCTACGTCTGGTTCGAGGCCGTCATTGGCTACCTGTCCGCCGCCATTGAATGGTCCAAGAACCACGGCTACGGCGACCGGTGGCACGACTTTTGGAAAGACCCGGCTACCAAGTCATATTACTTCATCGGCAAGGACAACATCCCTTTCCATAGCATCATCTGGCCCGCCATCCTCATGGGCTACGGCCACGATCTCAACCTCCCTTACGACGTCCCCGCCAACGAGTTCCTTAGCCTGGAAAACCGCAAGTTTTCCACCAGCCAAAATTGGGCCCTCTGGGTCCCCGACTACCTGGAACGCTACGACCCCGACCCCTTGCGCTACCTCCTCTCGATAAACATGCCCGAAAGCGGCGACGCCGACTTTTCCTGGTCCGAGTTCCTCCGCCGCAATAACGAGGAATTGGTGGCGACCTATGGGAACTTGGTCAACCGCGTCCTGTCCTTTACCTACCGCAACTTCGACGGCGTGATACCCTCTCCCTCTACCTTGGCCACCGTCGACCATGAAATCGTCGAGATCGCCCGCGTCAGAATGGAACAGGTCGGCGCCCACCTCTGCCACACCAGGTTCAAGGCCGCTATTGCCGAAGCCTTCGCCCTGGCCCAGGACACTAACCGCTATCTGGACACCAAGGCCCCTTGGCGGGAGATCCGGTCCGACCGCGAAGCCGCCGCTACGACCCTGTGGAACGCCATCCGGGTCCTGAACGTTTTGAAAATCGTTCTGGCCCCCTTCCTCCCCTTCAGCTCCCAGAGTGTCCACGAGTTCCTGGGTTTCGACGGCAAAATCGAGGACCAACCTTGGGACTTCCAACAGGCCGTCGAACAGGTAAAACCCGGCAACCCGCTTCGCCAACCCAAGCCGTTGTATACCAAGCTCGACCCGGAAGTCGTCGAGCAGGAACAGCAACGCTTGGCCGGGCACGCGGCTTAGGGGGCGGGTTGTCCACTAGCCTCGACCAGCAGACTGCGGCTATCTACGCCCCTGTCCGGTCCCGCCTCGACCTCGTCGAGCAACGCCTCCACGGCCTAACCGGCGAGACCAATGCCGAGCTAAAGGCCCTGCTGGACTACGTACTCTCTTCTGGCGGCAAACGCGTCCGTCCCGCCATCACCCTCCTGGCTTCCGATTTTTACCCCCACGACCAGGACAACTCCGTCATCATGGCCGCCGCCACCGAGCTCCTCCACCTCGCTACCCTTATCCACGACGATACCGTGGATAATGCCGAGGTCCGCCGCGGCCGCGCTACCATTAGCAACATTTGGGGTAAACACCTCGCCGTCTTGTTGGGAGACTACGTTTTCGCCGCCTCAGCCACCTTCGTCTGCGACACCAACAACATTCGCGTGATTCACCGGTTCTCCCAGACCATCATGGAGTTAGCCAGCGGGGAAATCGCCGAGTTGTTTAATTGCTTTAACCCCCAACAGGCCCGCGAGCAATACTACGACCGTATCTTCCGCAAGACCGCTTCCCTTTTCCGGACCGCCGCCGAAACCGGCGCCGTCCTCAGCGGCGCGCCGGAACCCCAGATCCAGGCCCTCAGCTCTTACGGCTGCAACATGGGCATGGCTTTCCAAATCGTCGACGACCTCCTAGACTTCCGAGGAGACCCCAGCGAATTGGGCAAACCCGTGGGCAACGATCTCCGCCAGGGAGTCCTCACTCTCCCCAGCATCATGCTGTTGGAACACTCCCCCAACGATAACCCTATCACCTCCCTTTTCGAGACCCGCGACCCTGACCGTTTCCTCCAACCGGCCCTCGACCTTATTAACAACTCGGAGATCCTCGAAGATTGCAACGCGGAAGTCCAAAAGTACTGCGCCGCCGCCGCCAATGACCTCCAGGGCCTCCCCGACTGCGACGCTCTCCGCTCCCTAAAAGACCTTACTGAATACGTCTGGTACCGCCGCCGTTGACCCTCCCTCTTCCTCCGGACCCAATCACGCTTTGCCCGTTGGCGGCGGCCAGGACATTTGCAAAGTCCCTACGAACACCTGTCGTCATTCCCGCCCCCTATCGTCATCCCCGCGAAGGCGGGAATCCAGGTCGTACCTGGCCTGGCAAGCGTCCCCTTCCCTCAGAATTACATCACTTTGCAATCGGCCTGTGTCGGCGGTTAACTCGTCACCCCACCAATCCCGGCCTATTTACCGCCTTGCCAAACAATCTCTCCCCCCTTGACGGTCAACACCGTCCCCATTTCAGACAACTCCGGTCCGGCCGCGTCATCCAAATCTCTATCCAACAACACCATATCCGCCAGCTTCCCCGGCTCGATGCTCCCCTTACACTGACCTCTACCCTCCGCTATAGCGCTCTCCAACGTATAAGCCCGTAACGCTGCAACCAACGGCAGCGTCTTTGGCTCCCCGTCCGGACCCATCCCGTTAAGCAACTCGCCTTCTCGGGTCAATCCGGTGACTGCTGCTGCGATCCCAGGCCACGGATTCAGGTCGATAACCGGCGCGTCCGATCCGAAACTTACCGGCACTCCAGCGTCCCGCCAGTCCCCCATTGGGTACAGGCAAGGCAACAACTCCGGCTCAACCCGCGCCAAATAGTCATCCCCGT
Organism: Dehalococcoidia bacterium; assembly: GCA_965205495.1. Taxonomy (GTDB): domain Bacteria; phylum Chloroflexota; class Dehalococcoidia; order Lucifugimonadales; family UBA3495; genus CATOSK01. The sequence goes on along the minus strand of CBDBHA010000002.1, from coordinate 846,377 downwards.
TCCAATAAACGAACCCCGGTTGCGTAACCACTCTCGCGCCGCTGCGCCCCACCAACCGCAGGACTTCCGGCGGACACTCCGAACAATGCTCGATGCGGTCCCCGGGCCATCGCCTTTCCCCCAAAACCCTGGCCGCCGCTGCTACCGCTTCACGTTCCACTCCATGGATTGCTACCGGAAATCCCAACCGGTGAGCCTCCGCGACCATCTCCCCCAAGTCCTCTTCCCCCGGCAGCAACGTACCCGTGGTACCAGTCAACATTATCTTGGCATGACCCAGCCGAAGTCCGTCATCCCCGAATGTGTAATCCAATCCACCTTCCCGAAATTCGTCAAGGTGCCGCCACCCCGCCATCATGGTCACCCGGCTGTTTAATCTCCCCTCTTGTTTCAACCTCCGAAACTCCCGCCACCGTTCCAGCCCGTTGTTGGGCCCCGCATCCTGCACCGACGTAATCCCGCAACTCAAGAGCTTCCGGTCCAGCCGTCCAATCCCCTCCTCGCGCAACCCCTCATCCCGCGACGCCCCCAGCCGTTCCCGCAAAAACTCTCCCATATCCCGCAGTACTCCGGTTGGTTCCCCCGTTTCCTCGTCCCGCTCAATAACACCCTCCACCGGATCCACGGTGTCGCGATTTATCCCTGCCAGTTCCAGCGCTGTGGAATTCAGCGCCACCGCGTGGCCACTCCGGTGGTCCAACCTGACCGGCAAAACAGGTGCCGCCTCGTCCAAGTCCCACCGGTTGGGATGCCTTCCCTCGGCCAACTTGAGTTCGTCATAACCGTAGCCCCGTACCCATCCTCCAGCCGCCGCATTGCGCACCAATCGTTTCAAATCTTCAATTGAAGCAACCTTTCCAGACCCGCAGTCCAACCCAGTCAAAGTCCCCGCCGTCGCCAGCAAATGACAATGAGCGTCAACGAACCCAGGCATCAGCGTCCGTCCTTCGCAGTCAACAGACTCGGCTCCGTCTCCAACCCGGGCAGCGGCATCCCGGTTGCTCCCAACGGCCAAAATCCTGCCTTTCCCAACCGCAACTGCCTCCGCAACCGTCCCCTGCCGGTCCAAAGTCCAAACCCGGGCGTTGTGAAAAATCAAGCTAGCCGGCGCCATCGCCGCCCGTAACATGCAACACGGTAAAAACCTCAAAACTGGAAATATAAAACCGTAATTGGGGGGAAAGGACTGCCCCCTCGAGGCAAAACCCGCGGCTATCCCCTAGCCAGACGGGGACCAGTTGCCCCGCATTCCAAGCTACGCGGAAGAGGTAGCCGCCGCTTGCTGTTCATCCGCGTGATACGAACTCCGCACCAGCGGCCCCGACGCTACGTGCTTGAACCCCAGCCCTTCCCCTACCCGCCGCAGCTCGTCAAACTCGTCAGGAGTGTAATACCGGTCGATGGCAATGTGCTTACCCGAAGGCCGCAAATATTGCCCAATGGTCAGCAGGTCGCAGTCCACCGATCGCAGGTCTCTCATGGCTTCCACCAATTCCTCCCGCGCCTCCCCCATCCCCACAATAATCCCCGACTTGGTAACCATCCCCGGGTCCAGTTCCTTAACCTTCGCCAGCAGGTCTAAGGACAGGCGGTAGTCCCCCTTGGCCCGTACCAACTCGAACACCCGCCGCGGCGATTCCAAATTGTGGTTCAATACATCGGGCTTCGCGTCAACAACCCGTCCCAACGCGTCCCAAGACCCGGCAAAGTCCGGTATCAAGACCTCCACTTTGCACCCGGGAACCTCTTCCCGTATCTTCCCGATACAGGCCCCGAAAATGAACGCCCCCCCATCCACCAAATCGTCCCGATTCACCGACGTTATCACGCAATAACGCAACCCCATCATTTTGACCGTTTCAGCCAGCCGGGCTGGCTCCCCTAAATCTAACCCTACCGGCTTCCCCGTGGTCACCGCACAGTACCGGCAAGCCCGCGTGCAAATGTCCCCCAAAATCATGAACGTCGCCGCGCTCCGGTCCCAACATTCCCCTATGTTCGGACACCGCGCCTCTTCGCAAACCGTATGAAGCTGATGCCCCCGCATCAACTGCTTCAACTCCATGTACCGGGGGCTCCCCGGCATTTTGACCTTTAACCATTCGGGCAGCCGGGGCCGCACCTCGATTTCCTTTGCGGCGGCATTCGGTTCCTGCCCGCTAATCTTGTTCCCGTCTTCCTGCATGTTCTCTTTTCAGCCGGCCTTTGCCATCACAGCAGTTCCACCACCCGCGGCACCACCCGGCATTTTTCCGAGGCGATTATCGCGTCAATTTCCGCCACCGCGTGCGACAGTTGGTTCTCCCGGTTGACCACCCGGTAGTCAAAATCCCCCACCAAAGCCAGTTCTTCCCGCGCCGCGTTTAACCGCCGCTCCAAGTCCTCCGGCGATTCCGTTTGACGCCCCACCAACCTCTGCCTTAGCTCCTCCACCGACCCGGGCACCATGAATATTCCCACGCTCTCCGGAGCCAGCTTCTTCACCGACGCCGCTCCCTGAACGTCAACCCTGACGATGACGTCCTTCCCGTCCCTCAATGCCTGCCGCACCTGTGCCCTCGGCACACCGTACCAACGCCCGTAGACCTCGGCACACTCCAGGAACTCGTCCCGTTCCCGCATCCGCGCAAAAGTATCTGTGTCTAGGAAAATATGGTGCACCCCGTGAACTTCCCCGGGCCGCGGTTCCCTGGTGGTGGCGGTTACCGCGAAATGCCAGGGCCGGTCCAGTTCCTTCAACCCCAAAAGGGCCGCGTCTTTACCCACGCCCGAAGGCCCTGACAGGACCACCAGCAACGGCGGCGCGGGGTTGGCAATCGCAATATCACCCACCTGGCCTGGCCTGTCCCATCCGTAGCGGTCGCCCGATAGCCCCATTGCTCCGGCCGGCTAACGCTTGTCCCTACGATCACGGAGCTGCCCGGCAAGCATCTGGTGGGCCTTGGTGCCCAGAAACATTTCGCTAAAGCTCGGTATTTCTCGGTGGGGACTGTAGTCACGGGACGCAGGAGTTACGGCTCCGGCCATCCACTTAGCCCGCTCTTGGTTGGCCTGTTCGAACACCGAGCCTACCTCGGCCGAGTCCGGCGTCGTTTCCGCGTCCAAGATCATTCGGAACTCATGCAGCTCCCGGATGAAATTGTCTATCCACGCGACGATGGGACCGGGGTTGGAAACACAGATGTCCCGGTGCATTATCGGGTCCCCGCTGGCCAACCGGCTGATGTCTCGAAAACCCGACGATGCCAGTTGTGCGATGTCTTCCCAGTTAGGACTCTTGGACATGCAACTAACCAAAGCCGTGGAAAGTACGAAGGGCAAATGGCTCGCCGCCGCCACGAAGCTGTCATGTTCGTCAACACTGATAAAGTACGGCTTAGCCCCAACGGCTTCGACCAGGGTGGTAACGTCCGCCACTGCGTTCCGGTCCGCCTTGGGACTTGGAACTACGCAGTAGACCTTCCCCTCAAAAAGGTCCGCTTCCGCCGCTGCTGGACCCGGCGTTTCTTTTCCCGCCATTGGGTGTCCGCCGACGAAGTTCAAGTGGTCAGGCAGTAGTTCCTCCGCCCAACTCATCACCACTCCCTTGGAACTACCGACGTCGGTAATTGTGCATTCTTCCTTCAGTCCCTGGGCCAGCACCTCCATTACGCCTTTCATAGCCATGACCGGAGTGGCCAGCACCACGATGTCCGCCCCGTCCACCGCTGCGAAAAGACGGTTTTCTACCTTGTGGAAGGCCCCCATCTTGTTGGCCTGCGACCTGGCTTGGTGCTCCGAGTCGGTGCCCACAACCTCCAGGTCTTTCAACTGCGACCGCCGCAACGCCAAGCCCATTGACGTACCGATGAGGCCCGTCCCGACTATCGCTACCTTTGGCATGGTTCCCTCCTTCGGGTTTCGGCGTTCAAATTGGCCGGGTTATCTTACACCATGGGCCGCCCACGGGAAACCGGGACTCCCGCGTCAAACAGGGTCTTGTAATTGTTCCCCACCCCCCTTCCGTTCGCTCTGAGCCCGTCGAAGGGTCACCTCGACCCCCCTCTGTCACCCCGAGCGTAGCGAGGGGTCTAAACTCCCTGCCAACCTCAATCCCCAACTCCGGATTCCACTCTCCACCACAATTACCACGGGGATTCCACCTTCCCCGCTAACACCAATCGGCCTCTACCTGGACAATTAAAAGACCCTGCCCGCGCGGGGCAATCCCGTCATAAAGCCCGGAAGTTCATTCACCCGCAATTCCCGCGCACGCGGGAATCCAGAAATTGCGGACAAGGACCAATTTGCCGATGCAAGACAGTGTCCATTGCCTCTTTCGCGGGAATCATTGGGGTTTTCCGGCGATTTCGGCTTGTTTGGTGTGTTGAAAGTTAAGACGCGATTGCCCTGGACCCCCCGTCAAACCTCATCCGCTGACACCGGCCCCTTGCCAACTCCGGTGTCGGTTTGTCATGATTGTCTTGGTTAAATATCCTAACCGGGTTCCACTGTCCGAAACGGGCCCGGTATGGAACGGACCCAAAAAAGACCGCAAATACATTCGCCGGCCCTCCAAAATAAACATCCCGGTTATGTCCAATAATGTCCCAAATTCTCCTGCTTTTTGATTTTTTTGAACCTCGATTTTCCTCCCCCGCCTCAACCATTGCTCGCCCAGGAACAGGAAACGGATGGCCCAAAAACCCCATCTCCCATCCCACGGAATATCCCCGCGAGTTAGCAAGCGAAAAGCCGGGCCCATTTGACAAACCGCCCGGTACCTTTTAGGTTAAGACCGGTTAGGTTAAGACTGGCCGGGACCTGTTTACCCCGGCCCACTTCCCCCGTCCCGGACGGAGCAAAATTATGCAAGTCGAATCCGCCGAAAGTTCTAACAATCCCCCCTCCCCGGAACCTTACGTCAGCGTAAGGTCCCTCTGGAAAGTTTTCGGTAAGAACGCCGCCCAGATTCATTCACCTGAGAATGAAGGCAAGGACAAAGCCCAGCTAATGGCCGACTTGGGGTGTGTTGTGGCTCTTCAAGACGCCTCTTTCGACGTCAACCGAGGCGAAACTTTCGTTATTATGGGCCTCTCCGGCAGCGGGAAGTCCACCTTGGTCCGCTGCCTCATCCGCTTGGTCGAACCTACCTCCGGCGAAATCACCATGGCCGGTAGCGACGTCGTCAGCATGACCGACAAGGAGTTAACCGAATTCCGGCGCAGTAAAATCGCCATGGTTTTCCAGCACTACGGGCTAATGCCCCACCGTAACGTCCTCGATAACGCCGCTTGGGGCCTCGAAACCCAGGGTATGGACAAACCCTCCCGCTACGCCCGAGTCCGCGAAGTCCTTGAAATGGTCGGCTTGGCCGGTTGGGAAGACTCTTACCCCCGCCAGCTCTCCGGAGGAATGCAGCAACGGGTCGGCCTCGCCCGCGCCCTCGCCGTCGAAACCGACGTCCTCTTAATGGACGAGCCTTTCAGTGGCCTCGACCCCCTCATCCGCCGCCAGATGCAGGACGAACTGCTCCGCCTCCAATCCGAACTCCAAAAGACCATAATTTTCATCACCCACGACCTCAATGAAGCCCTCAAACTCGGCGACCGCATCGCCATCCTCCACGACGGCAAGGTCGCCCAAATCGGCTCTCCGGAAGACATCGTCCTCCGGCCCGAGGACGAGTACGTCGGAGACTTCACCCAGGACGTCCGCGCCGAGACTATTCTTACCGCGAATAGGGTGATGGCCGCCCCCAAAGCCACGGTCATGGGGCACCAAGGCCCCCGCGCCGCCCTCCACACCATCGGAGAAAGCGACGGCGACGTGGCCTGGGTGGTAGACCGGAGCGAGAAGTATATCGGCCTCCTTTCCATAACCAACGCTCAAAACGCCCTTCGAGCCGGTGTCAAACGCTTCGACGAGGCCTGGGAATACATCGATCGGGAGTACGCCGGAGTCCGCCCGGCAACCAGCTTTGACCATTTGATTTCCCTGGCTATGGCCAGCGATTTCCCAATACCCATCATTGACGATAACCAGGTCCTAGTCGGCGAGGTCTACCGCAGCGCCATCGCCGAAGCCATCGCCGAGACCTCTTCCGCATCCGCCGACGCAGATTACGCCGCAAACGCCGCTGAAAATATCGCCTTGGCCGCTCAGCCTGAGGAAGAACCCGAAGAAACCAACTGAACCGGACCGCCCTCCCCTGACTCGCGGCTTTCCCGCGCGTCGCCCCTCGTGTCGCTATATGGCGGCGGTCCCAACGTCAGGAGGCCATAATGGCAGCTACCAGCACTCAACCAGCCGAAGCCCAACAACCTACCATGGAACCATCCGCTTCCACCGGTCTCAGGCCGTCCTTCGCAACCGTCTTAGAAACGATTCCCCCTTCGTGGAAATGGGCCATCGCCTTGGCCTCCATACTTGTCGTTACCGTGGTCTGCGTGGCCGTTTGGGGTTCCGCAATGGAATTCCCCACCACTGTTTCCACCAGCGAAGTCGCCACCGAGGGCGGCAACACCATCACCCTGAAGAAAACCGTAAGGCAGGTAATTGCTAACACCATCGACGCCGGCGTGAAATGGATAACCAGGGAGGCCAGTTGGTTGTTCGACGGCTTGAGTTCCGCCGTAACCTACGCCTTGATTTACATCGAACGTAGCCTCAAGTGGATTCCCTGGCCCGCCATGATCCTGGGTCTAGCTCTGGCTTCCTTCGCCGTTGGCCGGTGGCCTCTGGCCGCCTTTACGACTGTTGCCCTCCTGTACATCGGCTTCATGGACTTGTGGACTAATACCGTCGCCACCGTCGCGCTAATGTTGGTAGCGGTCGCAATTTCCATTGGCATCGGGTTACCCCTGGGCGTCTTTGCCGCGCGGAACCGCTGGGCCGATAACCTAATGCGCCCCGTCCTCGACGCCATGCAGACCATGCCCAGCTTCGTTTATCTTTTGCCCGGTGTCCTCTTCTTTGGGCTGGGAAAACCCGCCGGCATCTTCGCCACCATCATTTACGCCGTTCCCCCAGTCATCCGGCTTACCAACTTGGGTATCCGCCAAGTGTCTCCCGATACCGTCGAGGCCGCCCGTTCCTTCGGTGCGTCACCCTTCCAGGTGTTAACTAAGGTGCAGATTCCGATGGCCCTTCCCACCATCATGGCTGGCATCAACCAGACCACTATGATGGCGCTGGCCATGGTAACCATTGCTAGCATGGTCGCCGCCGGAGGTTTGGGCGATAACGTGCTGCGGGCCCTTCAAAAGAACCAGTCCGGCAACGGGGTCCTGGCGGGGATCGCCATCGTTCTCCTTGCCATCGTCATCGACCGTCTGACTCAGGCCGTTGCCCGACGCCGTCAGGAATCCCTAAGCGCCCAACCCTAAATACTCAATCAGGTGACGCTTTCCAGACCCGGCTATTCCTGATAACGTCTTTATTGCATCAAAAACAAATGTTTAGACGTAAACCTGTCATAACGTTATGTCAAACAACGCAAAACGCAGGTTGACACTGGCAATATTCGCTGATATAAGTATGCCGATTGGTACAATCCCGTCGGCCCCATCCGGCAATTTAGCAACAAATTGGAGGAATTCATTTTGGTTAGTAAGTATAGATTCTGGGGGTTCACCCTGGTTCTGGTCTTGGTGGCGAGCTTCGCCGTTTTCGCCTGCGCTCCGGAAATCGTTGAGGTTGAAAAAATTGTGGAAGTCACCCCTCCGCCCGGCCCCAAGCCCACAATAATCTTCGGGGACCTCAACTGGTCCAGCGCCCTTGTCCAGAACCGTATCGCCCAATACATCGTGGAAAAGGGATACGGTTATCCCACCGAGGTTAAGCTCGGCGCCACCCTTCCCTTGTTCCAGGGTTTGAAACGCGGCGACACCGACGTCACGATGGAAATCTGGCTCCCCAACCAGGACGAAGCCTGGGAAGAAGCCCGCTCCGAAGGTGCGGTCCTTTCCGTCGGCAAGAGCCTCGGCCAGGACTGGCAGTCCGCTTTCGTGATTCCCGCCTATCTTCAGGAGCAGTATCCCGACCTGGACAGCGTCGAAGACTTGAAGGAACAGCAGTACAAGGACCTGTTCAAGACCGCCGAGACCGGCGACAAAGCCCGCTTGGTTTCCTGCATCATCGGCTGGGCCTGTGAAGAGGTCAACTCCAAGCAGATTACCGGCTACGGCTTGGACGACCACGTCCATATCGTTAACCCCGGTGACGGCTCGGCCCTCAACGCCGACCTTACCGGCGCCTATGAACGCCAGGAGCCCTGGCTTGGTTACCAATGGGGCACCAACGACCCCGCCCTCAAGCTAGACTTGGTCCGCTTGGAAGAGCCTGCTTACAGCGACCAGTGCTGGTTCACCACCAAAGCCTGCGCCTACGAAGACGCCACCATCCTCATCGCGGTTAATCCCGATCTTCCCGGCCAAGCGCCTGATGTCATCCAGATGCTTCGGAACTGGGACTTCAACATCGGCATCTACAAGGCTGTCGTCCGCTGGCGCGACGGCAACCCGGACGCCAACGACAACGACACCGCCCTGTGGTGGCTCAACAGCAACGCGGACATCTGGAGCGGCTGGGTAACTGCCGATGCTGGCGCTGCCATCAAAGCGGCCTTGGCCGCCAGCGAGATTCCTGACGGCTGGCCCACCGAGTAAGACCCCTCACACCAACCACAGGCTTTTCAGGGGCGGCCCGGCCGGGTCGCCCCTCTCTTTTGCCGTTGCTGTAAACTGGCCCCAGACTCTTACTCCCGAGGTGTGCCATGACCACCCCCGCCCCGATCTCCGGCCAGACCCTGGAAGTCCTCCGCAACATCCCAACCCAGACCTTGATCGACGCCCTCTGGGTCAAGAACTGGCCCATGTCCATGATCGAAGGCGCAGTCCCTCTTCAACCAGGGCAAAGCATGGCTGGACGGGCGGTAACCCTCCGTTTCGTTCCCCACCGCCCCGACTTGGCTCAGGACAAACCTAAAGGGGACCAGTCCGCCGAGTACGTGGCCTTCGAGCTCTGCGGGCCCGGCGAAGTGCTGGTCATCGACGCCATGGGCTGGAAGTACAGCTCCATCGGCGGCGACATCAAGTTCTTCCGCCTCTACCAACGCCAGGTCGGCGGCCTGGTCACCGACGGCGCGGTCCGCGACAGCAACTCCCTCAAGGAATACGGCTTCCCCGTTTACTCCGCCGCCACCACCGCCAAGCAGGGCCCCGCCGAGTTCTGGCCCTGGCAGGTCAACGACGCTGTCCAATGCGGCGGGGTCCTGGTCCGCCCCGGCGACGCCATCGTCGGCGACGACGACGGCGCCGTCGTCGTCCCCCGCGCCTTGGTCAATGAGGTCATAGAAATCGCCCACCAACGCGAAGAGGTGGAGGGCGTCATCAAAGCCCAGTTGGAAGTCGAACAGTGCTCGCCCGGGAAGTACTACCCCTTCAATGACCTAACCTGGAAGCTCTTCGAAGAGAAAACCGGCAAGAAGCCCGTCCAGTAGCCAACCCGGGGACTGGTTTGACCGAAAACTCCCCCTCGGATAAACTCTTGCTACCCGTACCATCCCCGCTCGAAATCCAAATTAGCAACACTGAGGAGGTCACCATGGCCCGAATCCCGTCCGCAACCCGAGACAGCGTCCCCGCCGACCAGCAGGCCACTTTCGACGAGCTTTTCGGCGGCGGTTCCGCCCCCCCTTACGGACCAGGTTCCGTCTTGGCCCACGTTCCCGAGCTTTCCAAACGGGCCACCGCCCTAAACAACTACCTCCGCAACGACTCCAGCCTTCCCAAGAAGATTCAAGAGTTCACCATGCTGGTAACGGCTCGGGAGATGGACTGCCAACATATCTGGAACGCTCACGCCGCCTCGGCTCGGGAGGCCGGTATGCGGGACGACATCGTCGACGACTTGCGGGACGGCAACGAGTTGGCGGACTTATCCCCCGATGAAGAGGCAGTTGTCAACTATGCGAGGGCAGTTATCAACGACCACTACGCCAGCCGAGGCGCTTTCCAGGCCGCCCTTGAGCAGTTCGGCCGCCAAGGACTGGTCGAGTTGACGATTCTGATCGGAAATTACAGCATGTTGGCGCTGGCCATCAACGCCTTCGACACCGACTTGCTGCCCGACCGGGATGAACCGTTGCTGCCCGTCTAAGACCTGCCCAATTGAACTGCGGTTACTGAGGCTACGCACCGCTCCAACCGGTCTCCGAGGTTGGGGCGGTTCGGCGTTTAACGAGCGGCGGGACGCCTCTGATAAACCTGGATGCGGTGCCGACAACTGTCCACGATGTAGATCCGGCCGTCCTGGTCCAGCTTTACCGCCGTCGGACCCCAGAACAGCTTCTCAACGTTGGCCGATTCTTCCCTACGTTGCTCGGTGGCTGGTGCGATTTCCGGCTCCAGATTGGCAGCCAGCCGGGCGCCGCCCTCGTCGGGATTGGCCGCAAAGTAGTCCTGAGCCCAGCGGGAGTCTACCGAGTCCCCCCGCAGCACGGCCAACACTTCCCCAAGAGGCGACAGGACTTGGACTCTTTCGTTCCCCCAATCGGCAACGTACATGATGCCGTCGGAGTCTACGGCCACGTTAGCGGGACGGTGGAATAGCTCAGTCCCATCGGAATCCGTTTCCCAAAGGCGGATGAACTGGCCTTCGGAGTCAAACATCTGGACCCGGTCATTGCGCCAGTCCGCAACGAATACGTTCCCGCGGCCGTCAACGGCCAAACCCCAGGGCATATTCAACTCGCCAGGGCCAGTCCCGGCTCCGCCCCAAGCGCCCAGAAACTGCCCGCCTTTGGTGAACTTTTGCACCCGATGGTTGAGGCTATCGGTTAGGTAGAGGTCGTCGTTGGAATCGAAAGCGATATAGGAAGGACGGTTGAGCTGACCTTGGTTGGGACCTGGCTCCCCCCACTTGGCCAGGAATTGGCCGTCACCGGCAAATACGGAAACATGGTTTAAAGCTTCATCGGCTATGTACAGGAGCCCTTCGCTGTCGAAGGCAAGAGAACTAGGCCACCAAAGTTGGCCGTCCTGAATCCCACCGGTGCTGAACTCTCCCAGGTATTGCTCGTCGCCGGTGCATATCGTTACCCGCTTGTAGGGAAGGCGGGTACCTACCTCGGGGCCCGCCCGGTTGAGAACATACAGCGCTCCCGAAGGGGACAAGGCCAAGTCGATTGGGTTGTTGAAACCTCGACCCTGGTTGGCCATGAACCCTATCGTATGGCTATAGGGGAATTCTAGAGTGGAATCTACTTGCCGGAGCGGCACGATTTCCTGTCCTCAGGCCAGTTGGTATTCCCGGGTAGCGGCAATTAACTGCAACAATTCCCCAACCCGCTCCTGGGAACAGGGGAGAGAATCGAGACGGTCAAAATGCAGATTACCCCACCTGTTGGCGTAGGCGATCAAGTTCCTACGGGTGTCTGCGCCCGTTTCGAACTGCCCCAGCGCGTCAAGGCAAAGGTCAACGACCAGTTCCGGGGTCAGGACATCACCCGCTGCCCGGAGCCTGGCAATAATTCGTCGGACCCCTGGCAACTCCGCATTCCCGATTTCCAATCCGGCGGAGTTAATGCGTTCCACCAGGTTGCCGGTGTCTATCCATTCTTGACCGGTATGCCATCCTTCCACCGTGGGAGGGTTCAGAATCTCTTGGCCCATGAAATTGGCGTCCATGGCCAGGTTGACGATGGTCCATTCAGGGAATTGGTGGCTCCCCGCCAGCCGCGCCGTCCCGGCGACCAACTCCGCCGGGCTCTTAACCTTGGCCAATCTTACGGCTTCGGACCGGAAGAATTCGGAGAGAAACATCGCCCGCATCACGGATCGGATGTCCCCGCTGGTTTCCTGGAAAACCCCCGCCAACTCTTGTATCGCGGCCTCGTCGGGTTGGTCCGATACAAAAAACTGGTAGAGGTTGCGCGCGACGAACCAAGCGGTGGAGGGTTGCCGGACTATGATGTCGACGACGTCCTCACCGTTAAACCTCCCGGTTTCTCCCAAGAAGGTCTTGACCGAGTCGTCATGGTCGTCGGAACGGTAACAGAACTGCCAATCCAGCCGTCCGTGAGGCCAAATGGAGTCGCGAGAGGCCCGGACGCCCATATAGCGCGCGTTGTTGATGGTCCACCCGGTAAAGGCGCGGGCGCAATTCTTGACGTCTTCCTCGGTGTAGTTGCCGATCCCCATGGAGAAGAGCTCCAGCAACTCCCTCCCGTAGTTTTCGTTGGGCGCGCCATCGTGGTTGTCCTTATTGTCCAGCCAAAAAATCATGGCCGGGTCGCGGGAAATTTCGATGAGAAGGGTGCGGAAATTACCCAACCCGCGGTTCCGGAACAGGTCCGTTTGGTTGACAACCGCTTTGGCGTGATTTAGCTTCCCGTAGGCAGTGGCGAAAAGGCCATGCCAAAAGAGGGCAATCTTTTCTTGCAGCGGGGCGTTGGTGTTGATGATCCGGTACAACCAATAAGCTTGCGAGCTTTCGATGAGCATCAGGCTGTTTTGGTCGACGTGGTACCGCCGGATGACGTCTTCCTCAATGGGGGCGGCGGCTTCGGGGTGCAGCAGTTCTTCAACCGCTGCGTCGTACCCTTGGAGGCAATAGCGGTCAAGCTCATCCCGGGTCGCGCCAAATCCGGCGCGCCGGAAAAGGTGAGCCATCAGGGCCAAAGCATGAATATCAACATCTTTCGGTTGTTGTTGTGCCATGACGCTTCCTAAAACAAGGGAATCCCGACCCAATTCAACATGCTCGGCGCGACACGAGTATACACCCAATCAACGTATAGATTCACGAAAGGACCACATAATAAGTTTGGCGCGGGAGGTCAAATGGAACTAAGGCGGCGCTGCAGGGGACCCTTGGGAAGGCGCACGGGCGTGATCACGGGGAAACTGGCAACACTGATGGTTGTTTTGGGTTTGTTGGCGGCGGTGTTGGCGGGTTGCAGCGACGGAGCCGCCCAACCCGAATTGGCAGCGGACTTTCCCATGACCATGTACACCGGATCGGCCGCCGTAGGAGGCGATGAGATTTCGTTTGCCGACCTCCGGGGGAAGCCCATCGCCCTAAATTTTTGGGCGGGCCTGTGTCCTCCGTGCAGGGCTGAAATGCCGGATATGCAGGACTTTTACGACGAGAACCACCAGGCAATCTTATTACTGGGAATCGACGTCGGCCCCTATTTCGGTTTGGGCGACAGTAACGACGCCAAAGCCTTGTTGGAAAGGTTGGGGATCGAGTACCCCACGGGATCAACCCCCCAAAGCTCCATTGTTAAAGACTATGGGGTTTTAACCATGCCGACCACGATTTTCATAACTCCCCAAGGGCAAATATTTCGCAAGTGGAGCGGGCCAATAAACAAGGAAAAACTAGTTGAGCTGACCCAAGAAATGCTGGGCGCGGACGCCAGTTAGGTTCTTCTTTGTAAAGATCAATCGCCGTTGCGGTCGGCGGCCGTTTTGCTGTTTTTGAACGGGATCTAGCAAATCGCTCAAAGAACGCACTCCGGCAGACCGGCGGTCACCGGGGAGCAGGGTTTGCCAATCATGGCTGGACTCCCCTTGTTCCCGCTTCCGGTTTCCACTCTGAAGACAATCACCTGGGCCCTGCCAAAAAAGGCTTTCCAATCTGAAAACCTGCCAAGCGCCCAGCATCGCTCCAAAACCCTGGGACGCTATGGGGGCCTTGGTTGTCAACCAGTAACGACTGAGCCTAAAATCCGTTAAAACGCAACCTGCGAACGAAGGAGCAAATATGGCGGGACCAGATATTAGTTTTGGCTGCAACCTGGGGGTGGAAAATTACTGGGACGTAGCCGAATTCGCCCGCCGGGCCGAAGAGTTGGGATTTGACCGGGTGACCACCGGCGAGCACGTAATGGACGGCAACCCTCCTCGGCCAACGCTAATGACCATACCCGCTATGGCGGCGGCAGCCGGGGCGACCCGGACCCTCCGGGTAATGACTGGCATCGTTATCGCTCCGTTATACCATCCGGTGATGCTTGCCAAATTGATTGCAACGCTGGACCAAGTGTCCCAGGGCAGGTTGGATTTTGGGATTGGTATTAGCGGCCAACGGGGTACCGGCGTGGAATTTGACGCTCTGGACGTAGCGGTTAACACGAGGGGCCGCCGCACCGACGAAATGCTAGAAGTGATGAAACGCCTCTGGACTGAGGAGCACGTTTCTCACCAGGGCCGCTTCTTCAGCTTTGAAGATGTTACCCTCCTTCCCCAACCCTTCCAGCAGCCGCACCCTCCCATCTGGATTGCCGGGCGCAGCGACGCAGCCATGGAAAGGGCAGCACTGCGCGCAAACGGTTGGTATCCGTATTTGTTCACGGTGCGGCGTCTCAAAGCCACCAACGAAGCAATCCAACGGCTCGCTGAAGACGCCGGCCGGGACCTCACGGGGTTTAAGTGGGGGTTGAACCAGCCAACGTCCATATCCGAAGACAGTGGCGAAGCCCTGAGCGCGGCGGTAGCCCATGTCGGACAGCGATACGTCACCCCGGAGAGAAGCGCCGAAAGCATCGCCCAGGCGTTGTGTGTTACGGGCACGCCTCAAGAATGCGTCAAAGCTATAGAACACCGCGTTGATGCGGGGGTGAGGGAGTTCAACTTTGGCTTTCTTGCCGGAGAACCGGAAGGCATGTTCCGTCAGATGGAACTGTTTTCCAGACAGGTAATGCCCGCGTTCCGCAACTAAGGGTTATCCCCCCAAATTGTTTTGCCGGCACCAACAAAGACTGGAAACGGGTAACGGAATATGGCCACGTTATCGGTAACCAACCTAATCCCCGGGGACCCGAGATCCGTTTACGAATTCGTAACCGGATTCCCAACGAACGGCGACGTTAACCTGGCCCGGCTGGAATCCAAGTATGGAAAATTCCTGGAAAGAAATGGCAACCGGTTGGTTTTCCGGGAAGAAATCGGTGGCGGGGCCCGTTGGGAATACACCTTTCAACCTCCATCGCAGCGGTATATGCGGGCGTTGGACTCGACTTGGTCCGACCGGGACGACCGTTTTGAGGCCGTGGAAGGCGGGACCCAGTGGACCATGACCTGGCTGCTCAAGTCCCGGGGACTGCCTGTGATCACCCAATGGTTGACCTTCCACCTTTCGTCCAAGAAACAGATTCACTCGCAGATTGTGCGGCCAGTTTTGGACCATTTTCGACAACCCCATTAGCGGAAGCTGGCAAAATATTTGACGTTGCCGCGGTATAGGAATAATCTGGGGTACGGATCAATCTGAGGAGCGAGTGCATGGACCACAGTTTTAAAGACCTTTCAGTAATTCGGGAAGGTGACGCCAGTGGGAACCGGATGGTGATAAAAGTTGAAACCCACCGGGGCGCTACCATCCACGCGGTCTCCGTTCCCAGGGTCAATTTTTCCTATACCGGCCCGACCTGGGCCTGGCTTTTCGAAAACGAGGGGCTCACGCTGATCGACGCGGGCGAGTTTGGGTCATTCCAAGAACTGGACGAAGGACTGCAATGCGCCGGGTTCCGGGCTAAGGATATCCAACGGGTGATTATCACCCACGGCCATGAGGACCATGACGGCTCGGTGGGTGAACTGGTCGACGCAACGGGAGCCGAGGTTTGGGCCCACGACATCTACTCCCACTTACAGGGGTACGATCCGAGGGCGATCACCCGAAGGCCGACCTCACCAATCCAGGAAGAGTTTACCCGGGTTTGCGACGTCGAGGACGCGTATCCGCCACCGACGCCCCAACGGGACCAGTATTTGGAACGGCGGCAAAACCTCAAGATTGACCACCCCATCCAACCCAACGAACAACTCGGCAACCTGACCTTAATCCATGCTCCCGGTCACTCCCCCGATGAGCTTTGCATGAAGCTCGATGACGTGGTCTTTACCGGCGACCATGTGCTGCCGGAAATCTCTCCCCACCCCACGATGAAAACCGTGTTCACGCCCGAAATGAAGAACAACCTGCCGGAGCGTTACCATCGGGAAAGCGATTGGTACGGGCTCCTCCCTTACCTCCAATCGTTGAAAATCGTCTCGGACATGGGAGAAGGCACTCAGGCTCTGCCGGCTCACCGTTTCTTCAACCGTTCCCATTTTAATTTCATCAACGGCTTGCGGGCCCGGGACATCATCGAGCACCATGGAGAGCGGTTGGGTCATATCCTGGACACCATCGGAGAGGAAACCGTCGGGCTGGAAGCGCTGACCCGAGGGATATTCGAACGGCGCAAGTTGATGGGGATTAACCTGCGGGCGGCCATGGCGGAAATTGTGGCCCACATTGAACTGTTGGAAGACACTGAGGACCTAGAGGTGACGGACCGGCGGGAAATTCGCCGGACCGGCCGAGACAACTACAAGCAAGTCGTCAACGAGTTGGTTTCTTAGACCCACCCAACGGCCCCGTTGTCGCGGTCTCGGCGTTAATAAATCCGGAGCCCGAGATCCAGGGGGCCGCCAAGGGTTATTGCCCTTGGGCGACCACCGCGCGAATGAATCCCCAGAGGCCGGTCTTGGCCGCGGTGACTGCGGCAGTGGAGGGACGTCCCGTGATCGTTGCCATGCCGCCGATGGCAATGGTGCTGCCGTTCTGTCATGTTTGGCAGGGGCCGCTTTCGACAGGTAGAAACAGGAATGCAGGTTGACGCTAAACACCCGGACCCAGTCTTCGTCCGAAACCGTTAGCAAAGCGATGTTTCGGCTAGCGCCGGTTATGAGCGCTGTTTTACCTTAGAGACGCAACCTGCACTCCTGAAATTAGGTGGTATATCCTTAGATTAATTGGGCCGGTGTGAAGATGCCTTCCATATCCTCGTCGGTGGCCGGGTCAATGGGAGTTAACCCAAGTTCGGTTTCCATGAACCAGTAGACCTGTTTGAGATGATGCGTGCTGTGGCTGAGGATGATGTTAAGCAGTTCCAGCACTGTCACCTCGCCGCCGTAGTGGGCCGGCACGACACGGTCGAAACCCTCGGCGTTGCCGCTGTTCAGGAAACGGACGACGTCGGCGCCGACCCCTTCCCCGTAGGCGTTGATGGCGTCAGATGTTAGGACACCGGCCAATCGCTCCCGACACGCCCGCATGTCGTCTGTGATCATGCTGCCGTGTTCGTGACTCCGCCATGCCAATTCCGGGAACGAGAGAATATGGACGATGGTATCCCGGACCCTTTCGGGACGCCAGGGCACTTCGGTCATCAACTGCTCGGCAGACAACTGCGCGGTTGCCCGCATGGTGGCGCTCAGGATTCGGTCGTACTTGTCCGCCATCCACGAAGTGCGACTGGAGTGGTCGGGTTTTACGTCCAAATCCAAAGCGGCGATGAGTTTCTTGGGGTAATACCCAATGATAACCTCGGACCCGTCGATGATAGTCACCGGAGCGGCTTTGATGCCCCGTGAGTCCAGGTCGGACCGGGCAGGTGCATCGGTTGCCAAATCGTGGTGCTCAAACTGAACACCGTTCGACGTGAGGAATTCCTCCAACGTCCGGCAACTGAATCAACCAGGGTTGGTATAAACGTGAACGCTCATAAAGTCCTCCGCAGGTAGGTAAAAGTACAGGATTTCTAGTTAAAGAGCCGGTGGGGCCGACGCTTCTCGACAACTATACGGCAAAAACTTGCAGTCTGCCCAGCCTGCCAGGGGTTCGTATCCGGCATGTCAAAGGAAACCAGAAAACGACTAACACCGTCGAGGGCCTATACCTTCGTTACGAACCCTGCCAACAAAGTAAGCATGATCAGGTTCCAACCGGGTCTTCACACTCTCATCTCCAATGGTCCAGTTTCAGAGGGAAAAGTCATTATGTTAAACCGACTCGGCTTTCGAAACCGCTTCCAGCGATCCAGAATGAAGCCCGCAGCGAAATTAGGTACGATGGGAAGGAGCGGGGGAGGGCCGGCCCAGGAAGAGGAACAACCCCGAGCCAAAGAATGAGACCACGGCGTTGACGGCCAACGGCAGGACGTAGCTCCCGCGGAGGTCGAACATGATACCGGCGAATAACGGTGCGGCCAGCAACAAAATGTTCATCGGCACCATGGATACACCAGTTATGCTGGCGAAGGCCCGTCGGCCGAAATAGACTCCCCGAATGGAGGTGGTCATGGGGTTCCGCCCTCCGAAACCTATACCCATCAAAACCGCGAAGACCATCACCATCGCCACGGTATCGGCCGCCAACAAGACGAACACTGCCACTGATTGAAGGGAGGAAAAGGCGAATAGGGCGATGCGAATGGGCATCCGGTCCCCGATGTAACCTCCCGCCACGGTGGAAACGGCCCCTACAGCGGTTTGAACTGAAACGACCCATCCTACCGTTTGCAGGGAAAAGCCCCGATCGGTAAGCATCGGGCCGAGATGGACCATGATGGTCACGATGATTATGGAAGAGCAAGCATGGCCCCAGGTAATCAGCCAGAATGCCCTGGTCTTGATGGCCTGCTGCCAGGTATAGCTCCCTTGGTCGGGGTCGGTGGACTGGGACTGTAGGCCACGGGTTTGAACGAGACGAGGCGGATCGCCGTCGGGGGCCGAGCCGAACTCTTCAGGACGGTTCCGTACCAGGTGGGAAATCGGCCAGGCGACAACCATCACGAAGACTCCAATTGCCAGGGCCGTTGCCCTCCACCCAGGGCGGCCGGCAATGCCGGGGTCAATAGACCACGCCAGCAGGGGGACCAACAGAACACCTCCCAGTGAGAACCCTTCCATGGCGATAGCCATTGCGGTGGACCGCCGGCGTCGAAACCAACTGTTGAGTACCGTCATCATGGGCATCCACGTTCCCAGACCGGCGCCGGAACTCATGACGATGAAGGCCAGATAAAATTGCCAGAGGCCCTGGACTTGGCTAAACAAGAGGAAGCCAACGCCCAGAATCAGCATCCCAAAGAGGACCATTCGGCGGGGGCCTAGTTTGTCAATTAGGAACCCGCTGACGGGGCCCATAATGGAACCCTCGACTCGGGTCAAGGAAAAGGCCAGGGATAGCTGGCCACGGCTCCACCCAAAGGTCTGCTCCAGTACGACGAACCAAGCGGTCATCCCTTGGAAGAGAGGTACGGTGCCAATAACCATGACCAAGGCTGCCAGGGCAGCAAGCCACCACCCGTAAAACAACCTGCGTCCTTGCCGGATTGGGTTTGTGTCATGTTTGGTTTCCACCAGTTAACCCCTAACGATAGCCCGCTATCCACAACCCATTCTGCATAGAGTAACACTGACGAAGGACGGCCGCCGGGAGGTAACGGCGGTCAGCCCGTGGTTGCGCCAGGGACTCAAGAAAGGAACGGGCCCATGCACCGGACGAGGTTGTCGCGTAGAATGGAGCCGTCGAATCCAAAACGAATGGGGGCAAAATGCCAGTTCCGGAACGATACAACAGCAAGTACAACGTGGGAGTTGGCGGAGCAGTGGTCCATGGCGACCGGTTGTTGCTGGTCCGCCGGTCTTCCCGGAGAGGGCGAGGCAATTGGCAGGTGCCCGGCGGGTTCGTTGAACCGGATGAAACGATTGAGCAGGCGGCGGTTCGGGAGGTCATGGAAGAGGCGGGGGTGAACACTGAAGTCCGGGGCGTGTTGGGGATCCGGAACCGTTACGATCCCGACGTCGACAACAGCCTGTACGTTGTAATGCTGTTGCACCCGTTGGACGTGGACCCGCAGCCCGACAATCACGAAGTTGACCGGGCTGGATTCTTCACGTTGGAGGAAATCCGGGCACTTGAACAGGTGCCAGCCGTCAACCTGGAGATTGCGGAGCGGGCGCTATCGCCAGACCGGCGGGTATTGGACCCCAAGACCGTGGCCCACAGTTCGGGCGCGACCTACACCCTGTTTGTGGGCTAACACATCCGCCGGTTCTAACGGGGGAAAGCCTCTCGGACGCCCCCGTCGACGGGGACCATGGCCCCGGTAGTGCGGGAAGAGCGGTCCGATGCCAAGAACAAGACTGTCTCCGCAACATCCTCAGCCCGGATTTGGGTTTTGAGCAGGGTCCGTTGGTGGTAGAAGTCCTCAAGTTTATCCAAGGGAACGCCATGGGCGTTGGCCCTTTCTTGGCGGATTTGGTCTGACCAAAGACGGGAACCTTCAAAAATAGCATCTGGGTTAACGACGTTAACTCTAATCCCAAATTCTCCGGTTTCCAACGCCAAGACACGAGCGAGTTGTACTTCGGCGGCTTTCGAAACGCTGTAAGCTCCGAAATCGGCGCCGGGGGCCGGAACGTTCTTAGTGCCAATGAACACCATACTGCCTCCGGTACCCTGCTCTTTCATCAAACGGACGGTTTGAGCGGCCACCAGGAAATGGCCGGTGGTGTTGATGTCCAAGGCTCGTTGCCATTCAGCCAAGGTCAATTTGTCGATGGCGCCGACCGGGGCGATGCCGGCGTTGGAGACCAGAATGTCGAGCCCTCCGTAGGCCAGACGAATATCCTGGAAGGCCTGGGCCACCTCTGTTTCCGAGGCGACGTTCATCGGAAAGGCAACGCTTCGGCCGGGGCCGTTAGCGCGGTTAATTTCCCCGGCGACGGCAGCCCCACCTTCAACGTCGATATCCGTAACGATGACGTGGGCGCCTTCGGATGCCAGACGCAGAGCGATGGCCTTACCGATTCCGCCGGCAGCTCCGGTTACCAAGGCAACCCGCCGGGCGAGCTCTTTTTCCGGAGGAGCAAGGGTCAGTTTGTAGAGTTCGAGGGGCCAGTATTCCGCATCGTAAGCGTCCTGGGGGGTGAGGGAGGTGAACTCACTGTTGGCCTGGGCTGACCCTATGACGTTGATGGTGTGGTGGTAGATATCCCCGGTAATTTGGGCTGCTAGGGCGTCCTTGCCCGTGGTCCACATTCCAACGCCGGGGAGCAGAACCACCCGGGGGTAAGGGTCCAACATGGGGTGTTCCCCAGAGGTTTGCGCTTGGTACCAATCTGAATATTCTTCGGTGTAGGATTCCAAACTCTGTCGAAGGGACTGCGCGACGGCGGGGGTATCGGACGGGTTTTCAACGTCCAACCAAAGGGGCTTCCGCTTGGTGTGGATCAGGTGGTCAGGCGTGGCAGGGCCGATGGCGCTCAAGCGTTGGCCGTGGTTACTGCCAATAAATTCCAGGACATCCGGAGAATCATCGAAGCGGAGGACCATCCCTTGGCGCTGAGTGATTAGTCCGCGAAGGGTGGGCGCGATTCGGGCGGCTACCTGATGGCGGGAAGCCTGGTCGAGGGGGTTGTTGGCCCAACCGCCGAACTGGGTAGGGGACCCGGCACGGATGAAAGCTTCAGCTTGGTTAACCAAGTCAATGTGTTGGGTATAAGCTTCCCTGGCGCTATCACCCCAGGTAAAGAGGCCGTGGTTGACCAGGACGACGCCCTGGACGGTGGGAGCCTCTTGGACCGCGAGACCTACGAGCTTGGACAGCTTAAACCCGGGGCGGAAGTAGTCAACGATGGCAACGGTATCTCCGTAGACGCGCTTAAGAACCGAGTCAGCATTTTGGTTGTTGGTGAGGGCAACGACGGCGTCGGCATGGGAGTGGGCCACGCTCATAAAAGGCAGGAAGGCATGGAGAAGGGTTTCGATGGAGGGTCTGGGGGAACTTGGGTCCATCAGGGTATGTTCCAAGTAGGCGACCATGTCCTCGTCGGACATTTCATCCCGCTGGAAAAGGGGGAGGATGTCATCCAGGTTTAGCCTGGGGAATTGGCGGCGGACGATGGACTTCATATCGGAACCGGAGCCCTTGATCCACATGGCGGGGACTTCCAGCCCTTTGAAATCGGTTTCGGTGGTCTTAATTGACGTGTTTCCGCCGCCCCAAACAACCAGGGACGTATCCGCGCCTATAAGATTGCTCATATAGACCAGCTTGTCTAACTCGTCCAGGTTGTGGGAGTGGGCGTCCGACCATCGATTGTCCATAATGCAGCCTTTCCTGACGTTGTTGGAGGTTTTGGGCTAAAGGAAATACTTCCCGCCGTTGGCCAACAAACACTGACCGGTCACGTATCCGGCGTCTTCGCTGGCCAGGCACACGGCAAGGAACGCCAATTCCCGGGTCGAACCCCAGCGGGGAAGAGGGTCACCATCGCTGGGCGGAAAAGAGAGCATCCCCAATTCTTCCGCCGATTCGATACCACCGGGCCCAATGCAGTTGGCGGTGATGTTGTATTTGCCGTAGTCGCGAGCAATACCGCGGGCCAAACCCACCATTCCCAATTCCGAAGCACTGTCGGGGGCGTTGGACCCCAGAAATGCGGAGAGTCCGATGTAGTTGATGATGCGGCCTCACCGGCGTTCAATCATTCCCGGGAGGACGGCCTTGCAGACCAAGGTCGTACCGGTGATCTCGACCCCAAGCTTGCGCTCCCATTCCGAAAAAGAGATGGTTTCGAAGGACTGGGCTGAATTGGCAACAGCGGAATTGTTAACGACTACGTCAATCCTCCCGAACTCGGCCACGGCATCCCGGACCACAAGGTCGACCTGGGAAGCGTCGGCGACATCCCAGTGAAAGGACTTGACGCGGACGCCCGCCGTTGAGGCCGATTGGAGGGTTGCCGCCAGGTCGTCCGTTGAGTCTCCAGTGGCCAAGACCAGGTTTGTGCCTTCGGCGGCGAAGGCCAGAGCGGTGGGAGGGCCGAAGTTACGGGCCGCCTCGGTAATCAGGACAGTTTTGCCGCTGAGGTTACTTTCCAATAGTGGTCCTCGATTTTGGGATTATCCAGATTGAGATTTACGCCTATAGAAAATAAGCGCCCCCGTTGACCAGGTACGTTTGGCCGGAAATGTAAGCGGCCTGTTCGCTGGCCAAAAAGACCACCATGGCCGAACATTCTTGGACGGTGCCGTGGCGGGGGACCGGAACATCGGGCAGTTCCCGGGCCGTTTCATGACCAGACTCCTGCCCCGCGGTGCGTTCCACATCGATGCTGCCGGGGCCGATGCAGTTGGCGGTTATATTGAACCGTCCGTATTCGCGGGCGATAGCTCTGGTTAGCCCTTCGTTGGCGCGTTTCAAGGTCCCTTGACCTGAAGCCCCCCGGAAAGGAGCGATACCGGAGTAGTTTATGATGCGCCCAAAACGCCGTTCCTTCATGCCTGGGATGACCGCCTGACACATGATAAAGGGGGCATGGACATTAACCGCCAAGGCCGCTTCCCATTGTTCCGCGGTTATGTCCAGTAAGCTTCCCCGGGCCCGCCAACCGGCGTTATTCACCACCACGTCGATGCGGCCAAATTTCTCCATGCCGGTCTTGACGAGGGAGTCAACCTGGTCCGGGTCGGTAACGTCGCAAAGCTTGGTAACGGTCCGGACCCCGCTGGCGGAGGCCTCCTGCGCCGTTTCTTCCAGCAGGTCCATGCTTTGGCGGGTACAAAGAAGGAGGTTGGCTCCCTCGGCGGCGAAGGCCAAAGCACTAGCTCGCCCGTGGTTGCGGGTTGCTCCGGTAATGAGGACTACCTTGCCATCGAGGCCTGTATCCATTGAGATTCTCCGGTTGGGTAGCAGAGGATGGGGATCGATATTAGCCCAGAGTATGCCCGGTCTATTATCGGTTGGCAAGCGATTTTCCGACTGGCACCAGGGCTAACGCGTTAGAACATTTCGGGCCCCCTATTTTTAATCTCCGGCGGTGATTTCGGGTTCATTCGCCGTGACATAGTTTGATGCCGCGACGGAATCACTCAAAATCAGCGGTCGGAAGCAACAGTTTGCTACTCACCTGGCCTCCCGAAATCCAAGTACGATGGGCCCTGCGGAACCCTCGGTCTGGGGGGTGGCTTGGCGGGCTAACCACGATCCTTCGACGGGCTCAGGACGAGCGGACTGGCGGTTGGGGGGTGGTTCGACGGGCTCACCATGAACGGGGGATTTCTGGGTTCCGGTTCAAGGCCGGAACGACGTGGGTTGGTTCGTCCTTCGACGGGGCTCAGGATGAACGGGCTCACCATGATGGTTCGACGGGCTCAGGATAAGCGGTGGATTTTTAAGGTGCTGGGACTTTTGGGGACTTTCTGGGACTTTTTTTGGGTTGGGCGGGGTTAGGAGGGACAGGGGGATTGACGCCAGGGCAGTAGGGCGTCTAGGAGTAACTTGTGGTCGGGCTCCTTTTTGCGGCGGCGGCAGTAGTCCAGGTAGCCGAAGGCGCCGGTAAAGGAGAGGTAGTGGAAGCCGGAGTCGGTCACCTTTCGGATGAAGTTGTGGGGGTCGGGCAGGGGCTTGTTCTGGGATTGGGCGTCGGCCCATTCCTCGCAGAGTTGGTTTGCCTCACGGCCGACGAAATACTCGGTGTAGGGGCGGTGGAGTTTTCGTTTCAGGGCGCGGACTCGGTTGGCTAGGCTGGAGAGGCTGGTTGATCCCATGATTTTGGAGGTTCCTCCGGGTTTTGGATTTATTTGGGGGGTTGGATGGATGAACGTGGTTAGATTTTTTAGATGCTGGGACATTTTGGGGCATTTTAGGACATGGGGTTGGTTGGCTCGGCCGGTCGGTCCGGGGGTTGGATTTTGGGGGCTGGGGTTAGGTCTATCTACAGTTATGTTAGAGAGTTGTCACCGGAAGTGGCAAGGGGTAAGTGTCAGTGATTGGGGGGTGGTTCAGCGGGCTTGCCACGATCCGAGGGTGTTGAGTGCGACCGTCCGTTGCCCTTCGACGGGGCTCAGGATGCGCGGGGGGTGTTTTGTGCGACCGTCCGTTGGCCCTTCGACGGGGCTCAGGACGAACGGACTGGAGGGTTGGGGGGACAATTAAAATGCTCTGGCGTCCGAGGTTGACTGGTGCGAGGATGTTGGTTGACGGGTTATACTGCGGGAAATTTGGCCTTTGAAATGTTTGGGAGAAGAATCGTGACGAATTATTCGGTTATCGGACAACCGGTGCCCCGAGCCGAAGGCCCGGCTAAGGTTTCGGGGGAGGCAGTTTACGCGGCGGATGTGGACCGTCCCGGAATGCTGTGGGGGAAGGTACTGCGGAGTCCTTATCCCCACGCCCGGATTGTTAGGATAGATATTTCAAAGGCCAAGGAGATGCCTGGTGTCCATGCCGTTGTTACGGGTTCGGATTTGCCGGACCGACGGGTTGGACGTTTGTTGAGAGACCACCCGGTGTTGGCCCGGGGGAAAACACTTTTTGTAGGAGACAAAGTTGCGGCTGTGGCCGCGGAAAGCCCGGAACTGGCGGAAGAGGCGCTGCTGGAGATCGACGTCGAGTATGAAGAACTACCGCCGGTTTTTGATCCGGAAGAGGCGATGGCGGACTCGGCGCCGACGCTGCACGAGGACATGGCAGGATACATTGGCCTGCCGCAACCTTTAACGGGGGTCAATAACGTTTTCGCCTACAATTCCTGGAGTAAGGGCGATATTGACCGAGGGTTTGGGGAGTCGGACCTGATCTTCGAACACTCGTTTTCAACCCAGTTGGCCCACCAAGGGTACATCGAACCCCACGCCTGCGTGGTAGAGGTTGACGACAAAGGGCGGGTGCAGATTTGGGCCAACAACAAGGGGCCGTTCATGCTGCGGGACCAGCTAGCCGCGGTCTGGGGAGTGAGCCGGGAACAAATTCGGATTAACCCTTGCAGCATCGGCGGGGATTTTGGCGGGAAGGGGTCCTTCATGGACGTGCCTTTGTGCTATTACCTAGCGTTGCATTCTGGACGGCCAGTCAAGATGGTGATGGACTACATTCAAGAGTTTATGGCGGGCAACCCGCGTCATCCCGGAGTAATCACCATGCGTACCGGGGTGAAACGGGACGGCAGGATTTGGGCGAGGCAAGCTCGGGTGGTTTTCAATAGCGGGGCTTTTGGAGCGTTCAAACCCCGGGTGCACCTGCGAGGGGCGGACCACAGCGGGGGACCGTACCGGATTCCTCACGTTCAAATAGATAGTTACATGGTTTACACCAACAATATTCCCTGCGGACATATGCGGGCGCCAGCCAAGCCCCAGGTGGCTTTTGCTGTGGAATCCCACACCGACATGATTGCTCAAGAACTGAGGATGGACCCGTATGAGTTCCGCCGCATCAACGCTTTGCAACCCGGTGACCCTTCGCCGGTGGGAGAGGAATGGGAGAACATTCGGGCAGGAGAGACTTTGGAGAAGGCGGTTGCCGCCGTTGGTTGGGGCGAACACAAGGCAGGGCCGCACGTTGGGCGTGGGTTGGCCATGGGTGACCAGTCCCAAGGGTCGGGCCAGTCTTCGGCAAAGGTTGCTGTTGACGAGGACGGGCATGTAACGGTGTTCATGTCATTGTTCGATACCGGGACCGGCGCCCTTACGGTAATGCGGCAGATTGCGGCGGAAGTCCTGACGGTGCCCGTGGACCAGGTCTCAATCGAGGTAGGGGACACGGATGCAGTGGATTTCGAGTCGGGGCCTGGCGGGACGCGGGTGACCTACACCGCTGGACAAGCGGCGATGGGGGCGGCAGAGGACCTGCGGGAAAAGCTTACCGTATTGGCGGCGGAATACATGGGGACCCAGGCCGATACGGTGCGCCTTGAACAGGGGGAATTCTTCGCCGGGGACGCCGAACAGAAAGGGCTGACGGTTGGACAGGTGGCGGAACGGGTGATAGAAGCCACGGGGGAACCGATTTCCGGGAGTCATACTTATGAATCGCCCCCGGTGGAAGAAACTTCGTACTGCACCCAGGCCGCCGAGGTGGAGGTGGACCCGGAAACTGGCGTGGTTAAGCTCAACAAGTTTGTAACCGTTCATGACGTGGGCACTGTGCTTAACCCGATAGGGCATCAAGGGCAAATCGAAGGCGGAGTGATCCAGGGGTTGGGTTATGCGTTGATGGAAGAGATGGTCACCGACGAGGGCCGGGTTTCGACCTTGAGCATGGGGGACTACAAGCTGCCCACAATGAAGGATATTCCGGAACTGGTGACGGTGCTACTGGAACCGGTCAGCGGACCGGCGCCCTTCCAGAGCAAAGGAATTGGAGAAAGCAGTAATATTCCAGTGGCTGGAGCCATTGCCAACGCGGTGTTTGACGCTGTGGGCGTGAGGATTTTTGACTTGCCAATCACCGCCGAAAAAGTGCGGCAGGCGTTGAAAGACAAAGGTTAAGAAACTATCTCAAAATCAACTCGCCCTCCTGATGTATCGGCATCGCTGACCGGAGCCCCTAGATTCCCGCCTTCGCGGGAATGACGGTGAAGGCGCGGGAATGACGGGTTGGGTGCCGCGTTGCATTTTGAGATAGTCTCTAAGGGGTCGGGGAAGGGGGGCTACAGACCCAGAAGGTCCGCGAGGTTTTTGCCCAGGATTAGCTCTTTTTCGTGTTGGGTTAAGGATTCAAGGCTGTTGATCCAAGCAACGGGGGAGGGGTCCCACCCGACGTAGGGCCAATCGCTACCCAAGACCACTCTCTCGATTCCGACGTTGTCGATAAGGAAGCGCAGGGCCGGTTCGCTCATAGTAATGCAGTCGTAATAAATCCTGCTCTGGTAATAGCTGGGCGGTCGTTGAATGTTGGTCCGGGCTTCGGAGCGGACCTGCCAACCTCGGTCCATTCGGCCCATCCCGAAGCAGGCGGGGCCGCCTCCGTGGGCGATACAGACCTTCAGGTCAGGACATTTTTCCAGAATTCCGCCGAAGATTAGAGCGGCAACAACCAACGTATCTTCCAAGGGAACGCCGAAGCTGTTGCCCATGGCAAACTTGGGGAAGTGCTCCATAACCAGGTTATTGTTGGGTTGGGGGTGGTAGAAGAGCACCGCTCCCATTTCTTCGGCGGCTTTAAAGAAGGGGAGGAATTCCGGTTCGTCCCAGGACTTGCCGTTGACCACCGTGTCTAGCTCGGCGCCTTTGAACCCGTAGGTGTCCATGGCGCGTTCCAACTCGGTTATTGACCCGGGAACGTCTTGCATGGGCAGGGTGGCCAAACCGAGGAAGCGGTCGGGCCACCGCTGAGTCATGGATGCAATTTCTGCGTTAACTTCCTGCGCCAAGAAAAGACCGTCCCTGGGTGGCAGGAAATAGCCGAACAAGGGCGTGGCCACGGAAACCACCTGAACATCGACAGACTGCCGGTCCATGTCTTGCAGGCGTTCTTCCGGAGTTGACCGGAGCAGGGGGCTGGTCACGCCGTCGCGCTTACCGTTGCTGACCGTAAAACCGTTGCCGGGTTCAGGTTCATAGGTCATCCCGAACCAATCTCCGCCGCTACCAACCGCGTTCCAAAAGCACTGAGGCATTAGGTGGGCGTGGATGTCAATAGTGGGCATTAACGGCTCCTGGCAGGGACGGTGCGGAAGGATTGATTAGACGGGCAAGACCGGTTCAGTGGTCCCATCGGGTAGTTGAACATCGAAGGCGTTGAGGATGAAGGAGGTTTGGGCGTAGTGGCCCATCAAGGTGGTCAACTCAACGAGGGTTTGGGTGCCGAACAGGTCCAAGGCAGCCTGGAAAGTGGCCGGGGCAACCTTGTGGGTAGTGTAGAACTCCTGGCAGTAGTTGACGACAGCTTGCTCTTGCGGGTCCATTTCAGGCAGGGCTTTCTTTTCGCGCAAGGCGTCGATAACCGTATCACTTACGCCGGCGCGGCGGGCCGCCGGGGCGTGGGCGTTCCAAACGTACGCGCAGTCCATGGCGCGGGCAGTGGTGCAAATGGCCAGTTCAAGGAGGTTCTGGGGAATGTCGTTTTCGTAGCGGAGGTAACTGGTTAGATGGCCGCGGCGGCGGGCCATTTCGGGGCTGTTGACGGTAATGGAGGTGGGGCCGCTGACGCGGCCTC
Organism: Dehalococcoidia bacterium; assembly: GCA_965205495.1. GTDB lineage: Bacteria > Chloroflexota > Dehalococcoidia > Lucifugimonadales > UBA3495 > CATOSK01. The sequence continues at coordinate 817,609 of CBDBHA010000002.1, read as the reverse complement.
CGTTGGCTTCCAAAACCTGGTCGAAGGCTTCACGGAGGTCGGCGGGCAGGTTTTCACGTTGTACTTCTGGTACACGGGCCATTAGAGCCCTCCTTTTGTAATTTTTTTGGGGTCCGGGATGGGGACCCGCTTTTGGAAAAGCTGCGCAAAACTTTTCCGGTTATCGGGGAGTTAACTCTCGGCTACTACCGGGTTTCTTAGGGCGCCGATTCCTGGGATTTCTACTTCAACCACGTCGCCGGGGTTGAGCTGTTCCACAGCGCCGGGCGCGCCGGTAAGGATGATGTCACCGGGCAAGAGGGTTATGTACTCGCTGATACCGCTAACGATTTCGAAGCAGTTGAAGGTCATTCCGGAGGTACTGCCCCGGTCCGCTTCCCGTCCGTTGAGGCGGGTAATAATATCCAACTGGTGAGGGTCGCCCACGTCGGTCTCAATCCAAGGGCCGACCGGGCCGAAGGTGTCGGAACATTTCTTGCGCCAATTGGAAAGGTCGTTATGCCAGGAGCCCTCGCTGCTGACATCGTTGGCGCAAGAGTAACCAAGGATGAAATTGGGCGCGTCATCAACGGAAACCCGGCGGGTGGGCTTGCCAATGACGATGAGGAGTTCGCCTTCGTAGTGGACATAGTCGGAGTCGGCGGGGAGGACGATTTCGTCGTCCTGACCAATAACGCAGTTGGCGCCTTTATTCCAAGGACGGAATCCCTGGGACTCCCGGCGGATGCGTTCGGCGTCGAGGGCGCCTTCCTGGTGGGCGATATGGGCGGCATAGTTCAACCCAATAGCCCAGTAGCAGGTGGGTTGGGTCGGGGGGAGCAGCTTCACCCGGTCCAAGGGATAAGAAGCTTGGGTAACCTGATGCTCGCCCAAAATGTTCCCTTGAATAACTCGGATTCGGTCGCCCTCGACGAGGCCGTAGCTTTCCCAACCGTCGATTCGAAATCTGGCTAGCTTCATTGCGGCGCCTCCTTGTTGGCAATCGTGATAATACCCCGTTAGGAACCAGGTCCGGCGGACGCCGCTGCCCCGTCGAGTTGCCGTTGCTGTCCGGGGCAGAAACGGCCAAGCGCCGGCTGGAAGCACGGCAGCGGGACAAAACTGGGGAAGCAGTGGTTACGCTACGGTAACCCCCAATTCCTCTTGAAGATCCCGGATGGACTGAGCCCGGTTTCGGGTGGCGCGGCGTTCCCGCATTCCGATGGGTTCGTTTTCGACCTTGGGCACGACCTTTATGCCAACGAAGACCGGGCCGGTCTCGTGCATAATGCGGCCGATGTTGGTCGCGAAATCTTCCAAGTTGTCGTAGTTGTAGGCAGAGGTGTAGCCGGCTTCTTTGGCCATGCCCGCGTAGTTAATTTCCTGGGCGTTGGGAACAGGTTGGCCGCCGGTGGTGGCGTAACATTCGTTGTCCATGAGGATATGAACGAAATTCTTGGGCTTTTTCCCAGCGATGGTAGCCAGGATACCCATGTTCATGGTCAAGGCGCCTTCGGAGTCGAAAAGGACCACCTTTTCATCGGGGAGAGAGAGGGCAAGCCCGAGGGCCGAGGAGGTGGTTTGACCCATGGCACCGCCCAAATTGAGGTCACGCTTCTCGTTGTCGCTATAGTCCATCCAGAAACGGCCAGAGGTACCAGTGGGGATTACGATGGAGTCGCCCCGGTGTTCTTGGAAAACGCGGAAAACTTCGGCTGGTTCAATCAAAACTTATTCTCCCTGGACTTGATTCGGTTTTTAGGGGACCGGGCGACGGATTACCGGTTAAACCCGTGGTACTCGTCTCCGACCAGAACGGCGACCGGGCGGTTGGACTGTTTAGCCTCGTCGAAGGCCATAGAGATGCGGGAGCTGTCTAGGTCCTGTTCCACCAGGTAATAGTTGATGCGCATGGCGTTTAGGAAGGGCTCGGTATAACGGGCAACCGAATCGGAGATGGGGCCGTGGCGGGTCCAACCCCGGTAGCCGACGACAAAGACCAGGGGGAACCCGGAGTCGATGGCCATCCCGCGGATGGAGTCTCCGGACTCCAACATGCCGGTATTTTGGATAAGGCACACCGGTTTCTTACCGCCGATGATTAACCCCAAGGCGATCGCGAAGGTCTCCCCTTCCCGGGCCGACGGAATCACTTCCAACCAGTCTTGCTCCATCATGAGTTCATAGAGGTAGTTAGTCTCACTATCGGGAATAGTGACGATGTGGGTAACGTCGTTCTTTTGGAACTCGTCAATCAGGGCCTGGGGGCTGAGTACCGCAGCTTGCTGCTCGACCATGGGGCATCCTCCTAACGGTTTTGGTTGGCGAACCGAGACGATTTGGTCCGGGTCCGGCTGTCCGAAAAGGCCTCGGACGGGGTTGGTTAACGCTATTTAAAAGCCGGCATGACCTCATCGGTGAGCAGCTTGAGGCTCCGCTGTACCGCCTCGGGAGGAAGCAGGCCGCCAGGATTCAATTCGGCGGTGAAGCCGGTTAGGCCGAGGGTTTTTTCAAACTGAGAGAGTTTGTCGATTACGCCTTCGGGAGTACCGCAGATGACCTTGGTATCAAGAATTTCCTCGTAGGTCATTTTGGCCAATCGTTCGGCGCGTTCCTTCAATAAGGCAGCGCGTTCTGGGCCGGTGCCGCCTGGACCTTCTTCGTCCCGGCCCTGTTCGTAGCGGGCGCGCATCCGGGAGAAGAAAGCTTCAATCGTTTCACGGGGTTCTTCGACCGCTCCTGCGGCGGTGGTGCTGATATACATCGGGACTCGGACTGAGATGTCGCCAGCGTCGCCGGGGTGACCGGCTTCGGCCCACGAGTGGCGGTAGTCCTCCAGCTTGGTTTCCAGGTCGTTCACATCCATGCCCCGCATGGACAAGAAGATGGGGAATCCCAACCGGCCGACGCGGGAGAAACTGTCGTCAGTGGTTGACGCCAACCTGACCTTGGGATGGGGGGTCTGGTAAGGCATGGGAGCGACGGTGGCGTTTTCGATTTGGTTGTATTTTCCGCTGTAGGAAAAGGTTTCCCCTTTCCAGGCTTCAATGATGATGTCGAGGGCTTCTTGGAAGCGTTCCCGGCTCTCTCCGTAGGGGATACCCATTGCCTGGTACGCACGTTCGTTGCCGCTGCGTCCAACGCCAAACTCAAAGCGGCCTTCGCTGATTTGGTCCACCGTGGCGGCTTCTTCAGCGATACGGAGGGGACTAATGAGGGGTAGGACCTGTACCGCCATGCCCACGCGGAGGCGCTGGGTACGGGTGGCTATTGAGCTGGCAACAACGATGGGAGCCGAGATAGGGCGATGAGCGTTGAAATGGGTCTCGCCCAACCAAACGGTATCCAGGCCTCTTTCTTCGGCAAGGTCGACCAGTCCAAAGGCTTCACGGAAAGCCTCGCTCTGGGTAAGGCCTTGGCGGGTGGAAAAATCAAGGAAAATACCGAAATCCATGCGGCAACTCCAAGGGTTTGCGTTGCGATCGGGGGCTTGACCAAGGCTCCAGCGCAGATAATGATGGGTCGCGAGTCCAGTCGAGCTTGAGTGTAGCAACGGCCCAAATGGGCGTCAACCGCGGCGAGCAATTGCGATTCTTTATCGCGTCTAGGAACTCTCGACTTTCAACCGTTCCTGGGAAGCCTCAGCCTGATACCGGTTCGGCGGAATGGGAAGGCCCAGGTTTTCATGCAGGGTAGAGAATTCGTAGCCGGTGCGAAAGAGACCGCGGTCCTTCAAGATAGGAAGGACCAAATCGACAAAATCGTTGAATCCAACGGGCAAGACCGCGCAGTTAACCATAAAGCCATCAACCACGCCGGCCTCAAACCACTCCTGCATGGTGTCGGCCACCTGCTCGGGAGTGCCACTGAAGTTGTTTTTTGGGGTGGTAGTCCGGAGGGCCATCTGACGAAGGGTAAGGTTTTCGTCTTTCGCCAATTTCTTTAGCCGGTCCGTCGCGGTTTCCCAACCGTTGCGGGCGAAATCACCCAAATCGGGGAAAGGGTCGTCCAGGCCGTAGGGCGAAAAGTCCATGTCGTTAAGGTAGCGGCCCAGGTAATTCAGGGCGTCTTGGATTTCAACCAGGCCGGCTATTTCCTGATATTTCCGTTCGGCGTCTTCAGCGGTCTGGCCGACGATAGGAGCACAACCCGGCAGGATAAGGATTTGCCGAGGGTCGCGGCCGTATTTGGCGGCGCGGCCTTTAACATCGTTGTAAAAATTACGGGCTTCTTCGATGGAAGGTTGGCCGGTGAAGATAACGTCGGCGTGTCGGGAGGCGAAGTCCCGGCCGGCTTCGGAGGACCCGGCTTGAATTAGAACAGGGCGGCCCTGTGGCGAGCGGGATATAGTCAACGGGCCTTGGACTGAGTAGAACTCGCCCTGATAGTCCAGCCGGTGCAACTTGTTGGGGTCGATAAATTGGGCGGTCTCTTTGTTGCGGACGAAAGCGTCGTCTTCCCAAGAGTCCCAAAGGCCCTTGGTGATTTCCAGGTATTCATGGGCCATGCGGTAACGGAGATCGTGTTGGGGATGTTCGGGTTTGCTGTAGTTGAGGGCTGAGCCCTCCAGCGGGGAGGTTACGATGTTCCACCCGGCCCGGCCGCCGCTGATGTGGTCTATCGATGCGAATTGCCGGGCGACGGTAAAGGGTTCGCTGTAGGTGGTAGACAGGGTTGCGGCCAAGCCGATATGGCTGGTATGGGCGGCAAGGGTAGCAAGCAGGGTTAAAGGTTCGAACCGGTTGAGAAAATTCGGATGGGACTTTTCACTGATGTAAAGGCCATCACCGAAGAAGACAAAGTCCAACTTGGCTTCTTCGGCTTTGTGGGTCAATTCCTTGTAATATTCCAGGTTGATGGCGCCATCGGCAACCGCCTCTGGGTGGCGCCAAGAGGCCATATTGCTGCCGGTGCCGGCCAAGAATGCTCCCAAACGCAACTTCCGCTGATTACTCATAAAATCCTGCCTTTGGGTCATATTCCAGGAATAACTGGTTGGTGGCCGACCAATTGGCCTAAAAGTTGAAAGGAACGGAGCCTTTGGGCGAAATTCTTGACCGCAGTGACAGCGATTATCTCGGTTACACCGTGACGGGCTTGAATCTCGGCTAACTGGGACTGGACGGTGGAGGGGGACCCGTGGACAACGTTGCTTTCAAGGACCTCAACGGTCAGGTCTTCCTGGGCCTGGCGGCCAAACTCTTCGGCCGCTTGCAGGGAACCGACAGTAAAGGTGCGCCCGCCGGCCAGTTTGATTCTAACCACCTTGATGTCCGATGCCAAGGCCGCAGCTTCGGCGTCGGTGTCGGCGACAATTATGGGAAGGGCGAGGATTACCTGGGGGGTTGCTTTTGCTGTGGTTTCAAAAAGACGCCGGTAGGTCTGAACAGCGTCGTGCATTACGGCGTTGTCGCTATTGAGGAACAGGGCGAATACGTAAGGAATCCGGAGAGATGCGGCCATTTCGGCGCTGGAAGTGGTGGTGCCCAGCAAGAAAAGGCCGGCTGGCTGTGGCGGCAAAGGTTTTGGCTGCAAGCCGTAACGGGGGTTGCCGGGTTGGAGTTGGTTTCCCAGCAGGTCTTGCAACTCCTCCAACTTGTTGCGGAAAGGCTGTTTTTCATGGGCAAACTCGGCTTGCAGGGCCGCGGTGGAGCGGGGCAGGCCACCGGGCCCCCTCCCGATTCCCAGGTCAACCCGGCCGGGAGCCAAACAAGCGAGGAGGTTGAAGTTCTCGGCCACTTTATAGGGGCTGTAGTGCTGGAGCATGACGCCGCCGGAACCGAGGCGGATACGGGAGGTGTGAGCGACGAGATGGCTCAAAAGGACTTCCGGGGACGACCCCATGTACCGTTCCGAGTTATGGTGCTCGGCGACCCAAAACCGGCGATAACCCCACTTTTCGGCACATTGAGCCAAAAGGATAGTGCGCTGCAAAGCTTCGGGGCCGGTTTCGGACCCGTGTACGGGGCTTTGGTCGAGGATGCTGAGCTGGAGGTTCAGTTCTGGCATCGCGTCAATTATTCGATACTGTTTGGGGGTCCAGACAGGAACCCAGAATCGGTTATCCTGCGGAAACGCCGTCAGTGAGAATGATACCAGCCTCAACCAGGCGTTGGTAATCGGCGTCCAAGCCGTGTTCTCTTAGGATTTCTTCAGCATGGGACCCGGGTTTGGGAGCGGGGATGCCGGGCCTAACCGGGGTGCTGGACAACCGGGGAGCCGGTCCGCAGGTGGTGACGAGGCCGAGTTCATCATGTTCCCTGGTTAGGCTCAGCCCGTGGCCGACAACCCAAGGGTCTTCCATCAACTCCCGGACGTTGGTGACGACCCGTTGGGCCCCAACGCCAGCCAGCCTAAGCCGGTCCACCCAAGCAGCGACCGAATTGCCCAGGAAACGCTCTTCCAAAGATGGGGCAAGGCCTTCCCGGGGCAGGGAGTCGACACCGGAGAGGCCTTCGACGGCAGCCAAGCGGGGAAGATCAGTTTCTTGGGCCGCGAGGAAGAACCAGCCGTCGTTGGCCTGGTAGGCGCGCTGCAAAGGACCGCTGCCAAGAGCATCTTGGCCTATCGTCTCGTTCCATTCCTTGCCTTCGTACATTTGCATAAAAGGGGACTGGAGAGTCATTGCGGTATAGGCTAGAGCAGAGTCGATGTGCTGCCCCTGGCCGGTGCGCAGGCGGTGGAAGAGGGCTAGTGCTACACCGTAGGCGCCCATGAACCCGGTGCCATAGTCGTTCACCGGGTTGGGTTGGGACTCGGGTTTACCGCCGCCCCCGAACCGGCGGGTCATGCCCGCAGCGGACTGGGCGAAGCCCTCGTGACCGGGGCGGCCGGCCCAAGGACCGAGATGGCCGTAGGCGTTCAGGGAAGCGTAGATTATGTCGGGTTTCCGCTGGCAGACTTCTTCGTACCCCAGGCCCAGTTTTTGGAGGGAGCCGGCCCGGTAATTCTGGGCCACCACGTCGGCGTCTTCGAGCAAGCGCCAGAAAACCTCCCGGCCTTCCTCGGACTTGAGGTCGAGCAGGAGACTGCGTTTGCCGCGGTTGATGTCGTTGTGGCGGGCGATGGTGGCGCCGCGGCGAGGGTTGTCTATTTTGATGACGTTGGCACCGTATTCGGACAAGGTGCGGCCCATGGTGGGCCCCGCCAGGATGATGCAAAGATCCAGGACTTTAACCCCTTCGAGAGCAGACCGGAGGGTTTTTTCGAGAGAAGGCCGGGGAGGGTTTTCGGCGCGGGGCCGCAACTCAGCTAGAATCTGGGTGCGGTGTTGGTCCGGAGTAGGAGCGGGGCCCTGGACCTGGCCGGGCGTCAAAGACAAGCGGGCGTTGATCCCAGGTTGAAGCATCTTGCCGTAGACCGGGTCGTCAACTTCGACGACCATTTGAGCAGCCCGGGCGTGGGGATGGTCGAACCACTCGGCGCTGGTACGGCAGACGGCGCCTTCGCTGCCTGCCTCGGCTATGAGGTCTTCCCATTCCTGGGCAGTGCGGGTCATGAAAAGCTGGTTGATGCGCCGTTCAGCTTCCTCAGCGAAGGCCGGGTCGTCCAGAGAGCGGCTGAGATCGGTTAGACCTTCTTCATCCCAGGATGTGATCCCGGCCAGCTCAACGAAATGCCGGAAGTTCTGATTGCCGGGGCCGCCGAAGCGGACCCATTCGCCATCCTTACAATGGTAGATGTTTCCCCAGAGTTCGCCAAGGGTCGGGCCGGTCCTGGAGGCGTTGTGCACCCGCACACCGAACCGCCCGATGGACTGAAACATGCTGTCGAACAAGGGGACTTCGATGGCCTGGCCGAGACCGCTCCGCTCACGGGCGTTCAACCCCATCAGAATCGCGACGGCAGACTGGAAGGCGGCGTAGGTTGATGCAATGGGGATGGCAGTGTACACCGGGCGGTCGCCGGAGGAGCGGTAGGTGGCGGCGGCGGAGCCGATAATGCCCTCGTAAGCGGGCATGTCGGCGCGGGGGTCATCGGAGGCGAAGCCGGGGATAGAACAGTAGACCAACCGCGGGTTCCCTTCGGTCGTTTCCCGGGGACCTAGCCCCAAGCGGTCCATGACTCCGGGCCGGAAGTTTTCGATAAGGACATCGACGGATTCGATCAACGAACGGGCCGTGGCCAGGTCGGCTTCTTGTTTCAGATCAAGAAGAATGCTGCGTTTGCCCCGGTTCCAAGTGGCATTACCTGGGACGTCCCACCGGGGGCCGCCGGGGGGGTCGACTTTAATGACATCGGCGCCCTGGTCGGCCAAGAGCATCCCGCACAAGGGACCGGCGATGTACTGCCCAAAATCGATGACACGGATTCCGTCAAGCGCTCCTGCCACAGGTACTCCTTTCTAAAACCGGGCCGTGGTTTTGGTGTGGGGACCAACCAGTGCGATACGAAGAGTGGGCCGGGATGCCGCCGACTAGCCGACTATAAGACGGGCGTAGAAGGCGTGTCAACCGAAGAATGCGGCAGTGCGGAGGGCTGTTGGGACGGGCGGCTGAGTCGCCCAATTTGTCCCTTATCCCGATAGTTGTTAAACTGGCCGGGAGCCGCAGCCACGAGCGCCAGGGGCGGCTCACGGAACCGACGAACGAGACGGAGGTAGGACGATGATTTACGAACTGCGGACGTACACATTGAAGCCGGGGGCGGTACCTGAATTCGAGGAGCGGTTCACCAAGAGGATGCCAGTCAGGGAGAAGCACTCCAAGTTGGGAGCGTTCTGGCACGTCGAGTTTGGGCCCTTGAACCAGGTGGTCCACGTTTGGCCTTATGAAAATCTCCAGCACCGCATGGAAGTGCGGGATGCCATGGCGAAGGACGAAGAGCTACAACAGTATCGGGGCACCGACCTCATCGTTGGGCAAGAATCGGAGATTTACCTTCCGGCCCCGTTCATGCACGAGATGGGCGGCGACCAGGCACTGGGCAACGTTTATGAAATGCGCAGCTACACCTTCCTGCCTGGCGCCATGCCGGGTTTGTTGGCAAGCTGGGGCAAGGCCATTCCGGCGCGGGAGGAGTATTCGCCGCTGGCGGCGGGGATGTATACCGAGTTGGGCGGGTTAAACAAGTGGGTACACATCTGGCCCTACGCGGACATGGGCGAGCGGGACCGGATTCGGGCCCAGACCCGAGCAGACGGCGTTTGGCCTCCGGGCGGGGACTACAGGGAGCTGATGGTGAAGCAGGAGAACAAGGTGCTGGCGCCGGCAGCTTTCTCGCCGATGCACTAACCCGAGAATCGGGAACCAACTCCGATCCATATAGAAAGCCCCCGGTGGACCCGGGGGCTTTCTCATTGTGTTTAGCGCGATTGCCTAGCCCGAACTAGTCGTCGAGATGCACGGTCGCGGTGACGCGGGGGGCATCGCCAACTACGCGGGTGGTGTGGCCGGAGCCGGTTATGTCTTCGGCCAAGTTGACATCACCGGGGCCGAGAGGCTGGACCGAGCCGTCGCGGAACCCGATCTCGGCGTTGCCCGAAAGGGTGATGATGTACTGCCGGCGGGGGGCATTGTGCCAGTCGCTGAACCGGCCGGGTTCGGCAGCGCGGAATACGACGCCCGCGGAACTGTGCAACGTGGTCAACTCGGGGTGGGTTGCCATGTCCAACTCTTCCATGTGGGATAAGCCATCGTCGCCGGTGTACAACCTAAAGATAGCCATGGGTCAACCTCCTTGGGCTTTGTAATTGCTGGGGGATTCAGGATGATTGTACATGGTGGGGTAAAGTGGTTCAATCCGGCCAGATCCTGGATAAGATAGTGGGTTGCCGGTGAGCTGGATTACCGGGAGAGGAGGTGACCATTGGCTATTCTTTTGGGAATTCATGGGGCGGTGACCGCACAGGGTAGGTTGCACCACGCGCTGCAAATGGCGTTGGAGGCGGCCAGCGGGACTGAAGAACCGGTGACGACGGAATTGCTACACCTGGGAGACTACCGGGTATCGTTTGCCGATGGGAGGGCTCCGGAGGAGTTTGGCGACGATACGGGGACGGTAGTACAGCAAGTGACGGCGGCAGACATGCTAATAATCGGCACGCCCATCTTTAGGGCATCGTACACCGGGGCGTTGAAGAACCTGCTGGACCTATTGCCGGTTGAGGCGTTGATGGGGAAGGTCTGCGGGTTAATAGGGATGGGGGCAACGGACCACCATTTCCTGGCGGTGGATACGCAACTACGGCCGGTGTTGAACTGGTTCGGGGCGCAGATTGTCCCCACCTCGGTATATTTGCAATCGCGGCATTTCGAGTCGGGACGGCTGACGGACCCGGCGGGGATTGAGGGATTGAGAGCCTTGACCCGGGCGGTGGTTGCGATGGGGGAAGGGTTGAAAAGGGTGGAGGGGGCGGCAGGGCCCCCTCCTTTGGCGGCGGGGTAGGTTGGGTCAGGCGTGCGTCTGAGACCGGCAGGTAGGCCTAACGCATGGGAAGTTGGTAGGCGTAGTCCCTGGCGATGCCGGATTCAGGGAGGGGAGGCTGTTCCTTGGCGGCGTAGCGATAGCCAGGAGGAAGGGGCGGTTTGTCACCGATGACGCCGGTGAGAACCCCCAAGGCTTCCACGTCCATCTCGACAACGTCACCGGGTTGAAGGAAACGGGCAGGGTAACCCTTACGGATGGCTTCGCCGATGGAACCGCCGCCGACCGTGCCACAACCGAGGATGTCACCAGCGGCGATACGGCTGTCGTGGGAGGCACGCTCAACGAGGGAACCCCAGGTGTGGTAAGAGACGCCGGCGTCGCTATCCTTGACCCAAAACTCGCCGTTGACCTTGCACGAGCATTTCACGTGAAGGCGGCCGTTCTTGAGGTAGGGAGCTAACTCGTCGGTGGTGACCAACCAGGGGCCGATGGTAGAGGCGGAGTCCTTGCCCTTGGCGGGCCCCAACCCCACAGCGCTTTCGTCCCGTTGGAGATCACGGCAACTCCAGTCGTTGAAGATGCAAAACCCGGCGATGTAAGACATGGCGTCGCTTTCGGAAACGTTGGCGCCTTCCTTGCCGATGACGCAGGCGAGTTCCAACTCGTAATCCAACATTTCGCCGGCGGAGGGATAAGGTACGGTTTCGCCGGGACCGTACACACATAACGGGCTGGAGAAATAGAAAATCGGCATCCGGTACCAAGCTTCCTCGCGCTCGCGGGTGCCCTGTTGGGTGGCGTGCTCTTCAAAAATCATGAAGTCGCGGATGGTTGGAGGGCGGAGGATGGGAGACCGGAGGCGGACATTTGCCAAGGGTACGGAAGGGGCGGGCCGGTTGGCGGCGAGGGCTTCGCCAACCCGGTCGATGGCGGAACCGCCGGTTTCCAACAAAGCTTGGACGTCGCGCAGGGAACGGCGGGCGCCGAGCAAGGCGGAGACGTCGACGACCTGATCGTCTTGCAATACGCCGCAGCGGGGACCGTTGCCGGTGTCGTAAGTCAGGAGTTTCATTCTTATCCTCTCTTGGCCGCGTGTACGGCGGGGAGTTCGGGGCTTAGAAACTATCTCAAAATCAACTGGCCCTCCTGATGTACCGGCATCGCTGACCGAAGCCCCTAGATTCCCGCCTTCGCGGGAATGACGGGTTGGGTGCCGCGCTACGTTTTGAGATAGTCTCTTAATGGTGACTCAGGTTATTCTCCTTTAATCCAATCGGCGACCCTCTCGGCAATCATGATGGTGGTGGCGTTGGTATTGGCGCGGACGCAGTCGGGGAGGACGGAAACGTCACAGACGCGGAGGCCTTCGAGTCCCCGGACGCGGCAATATTGGTCGACGACGGCCATGCGGTCGGTGTCAGGGCCCATTTTGCAGGTGCCGGAGATGTGCTGGGTGGTGGTGACGTTACGTAGGAGCCATTGGTCGAGGGAGTCGTTGTCGGCCAAGTCTTCGGGCGTGGGGCTGATGCAATCGACGACGAAGTCCTTATAGGACTCGTGCTCCAGGAGGTCCAGGCAGATGCGGACGCCTTCCCGCAGGCGTTCGCGGTCCCGCTCATGTTCCAGGTAGCGATAGTTTAGGAAGGGCTGCTCGGTGGGGTCGGTGGAAATGAGCTTCAACTCACCAGCGCCCTCGGCCAACTCGATGATGGCGGTTAACCGGATACCCTCTCCTTCCAGCGGGTCGCCGCCCATGGGGGAGGAGAAGGATGATTGCAGAATTTGCATGTCGTTGCGGTCCGGGGAACCTTCGGCGGTGTAGCGGAGGGCAAGTTGAGTGCGGGGCGCTTCCGGGTCCAAGGGGAAGTCTTCGCGGACCCGGACGGGGATGCGAACGTTGGGGTGGTCACGGAGGTTTTGGCCGACGCCGGGAAGCTCGTGGTTGACCGGGATGCCCATTTCGTTGAGGTGTTCTGGGGGGCCGACGCCGGAGAGAAGCAGAAGTTGGGGGGAGCCGATCGCACCGCCGCAGAGGATGATTTGTTCACCTTCGACCTGGAACACTTCCTCGCCGCTTTGGACCTCAACGCCGGTGGCCCGCTTGCCCTGGAAGAGGAGCCGGCGGGCGGTGACGGCGGAGCGGACGGTTAGATTGAGCCGGTGCCGTACCGGATTGAGGTAGGTTAGGGATGTGCTCATGCGGACGCCGTCGGGGTTATTCATGGGGATGGGGCCGACACCCCAGGACTCAGGATGGTTCATGTCAGGGTCTTCGGGGTAACCGGCGGCGACGCAGGCCTCCTGAAAGGCGACCTGGGCAGGCAGCCAGGTCTCGGTCTTGTGGCGGCGGACCGGGATGGGGCCGTCGAAACCGTGAAAGTCGTCGTGGATGTCGGTATCGGTTTCCAGTTTGCGGAAGTAGGGGAGGGTCTTGATGAAGGACCATTCGTCGTTGCCCCAAGAGGCCCAGTTGTCGTAGTCCTCGGGGACGCCACGGAGGAGAACCTGGCCGTTGATGGAACTGGAGCCGCCGACGACCCGGCCGCGAGGGACGGGCATGTTATTGCCCTGTTCGGGGGTGGCGAAGCCGTTAAAGGACCAGTTGTGGGGGGCGTCGACAGCGGAAGCGATCTGGTTGTAGCCGTATTTTAGGTCGTCGGGGTACTGCTCGAAGGTGGGGTAGTCGGGGCCGGCTTCCAAGAGCAGGACCGACCGGTTGGGGTCTTCGGAAAGGCGGGTAGCCAGGACGCAGCCGGCGGAACCGGCGCCCACGATTACTACGTCGTATTTCAAGAGGGGCCTCCTTGTGGGTGTGGCGGATTAGAAGACCGGATGCAGGACGGCGGGGTACTTTATTTGCACCCGGACTGGCGCCACGAATCTGCTATAACTGGCATATTTTGGCAGAAGGGCGCGGGAAAAGGCAACACTGGGAGGGACGGAACCAGGACGATTCCAAAGTGATGTAATTTTGAGGAAAAGGGACACTTGCCGGCCCAAGTGCGGCCTGGATTCCCGCCTGCGCGGGAATGACGGTGGGGGGGTCGGAATGACCTTCCTTCGACGGGCTCAGGGCGGGCCTTCGGCAGGTGGTTCGTGGTTTGACGTTGTTCAGGATGAAAGGGCGCTCACGATGATGACCATGATGGGGGTTGGGTGGGTCCATATCGTTATTATGATGGCAAATTGGTCTCGTAGTTGGCAAGGGGCAATTGTCAGTTGGGGGGTTAAGGACGTGCGGCTTACACGGGAACCGGGTGAGAGTTGGGGTTGCTTTATTGGGTCCGTGTGATATTTTTGAGGGCAAGTTGGGCCGAGGGGGATTTCTTCGGCGGAAGCTGATCGATTAAGTTTGGAGAGCAAGCATGAATGAAACCGAGGCGTTGGCCCAGTTTATCGTGGATACCAGGTATGAGCGGCTACCGGGGGATGTGGTGGAAGCGGCCAAGGTGGCAATCCTGGACGGGGTGGCGAACGTGCTGGCCGGTTCGACCCAGGAACTGGCGGATATTATTGGGGAGTACACGCGGTTGTTGGGCGGGACGCCGGATTGCAGCGTAGTGGGGTGGGGATTCAAGACCAACGCACCAGCGGCGGCCTTTGCCAACGGGGTGTTCGGGCACGCCCTGGACTACGAAATACAGGGGTTCCCGCCAACCCACGGGACATCTTCCTGCCTGCCTTCGGCGCTGGCGTTGGGGGAGGCGCGCCACGTTTCGGGACCGACCATCATTGAGGCTTACGTTTTGGGCTGGGAGATTCAGGGGCGGCTGAGGGCGGCGTCGGCGGCTGCTTCCAACCCGGCGTTCCACCCTCCGGGGATGGTGGGGCCGTTGGGTGGAGCGGCGGCCAGCGCCAAGGTTTTGGGGTTGGACCCGCAGCAAACCCAGATGGCGTTGGGGATAGCGGCGTCGCGGACGGGGGGAATCACCGCCAATACGGGGACGATGGTGAAGGCCACCCATCCCGGAAACGCGGCGCGGATGGGAGCGGAAGCGGGGCTCTTGGCGGAGATGGGTTACACCGCCAACGGGGCCGCGTTGGAGGCCCCCAACGGGTTGGGGGAGGCACTGTTCCAGGGGAACGTGGACTGGGGAGTAGTCACCGGAGGGTTGGGAGAGTCGTACCGGCTGGTTGATCCGGGGTATGACGTCAAGCGGTTCCCGGCCCAAGTCTACATGCAGAACGCCATCGAAGCGGTCTTGAACCTGCGGAACGACCACGGCGTTGAGGCGGACATGGTGGATAGGTTGACCATTCACCGGCGGGGCCGGGGACATTCGGGACCAATTCCCCGCAGCGGGCTGGATGGGAAGTTCAGCGTGGAGTACTGCACGGCGGCGGCGCTGCTGGACGGACGGGTGGTCATTGACACTTTCACCGATGCGCGGCGGTTTGCGGCGGATATGGAGGAGACGTTGGCCAAGGTTGCGGTGGACCCGGAGGCGGAGGACACCGGAGTGGTGCGGGTGACGGCGCGGTTGAAGGACGGGCGGGAAGTCTCGGGGGAATGCCGGGCGTTCAAGGGGTCGGCGGGCAACCCGATGACCCGGGAGGAACGGATGGACAAGGTCTGGGACTGCATTGGCCGGGCACTTCCCCGGGAAGACTGCGAGCGGGCGTTGGAGATGCTGGAGGGACTGGAAAACGTCGAAGACATTGCCGAGCTTATGGGGATTCTGGGCCAGATGTCCCCGGGGCGGGCGTAGGAAGGGGACCGCTCCGGTGGGTTTGGGGGAGTTGGGAGGTCAAAGTACCGCTGGGACTAGCGGGTATGTCCCGGCCAACGGAATAGAGCACCACTACCTGGAATGGGGCGGGGCGGACAAGCCAGCGCTGGTGATGCTGCACGGGACGGGGCACTGCGCGGGGGTTTGGGGTTATTGCGCCCGGAGGCTGGCGGAGGACTTTCGGGTGATGGCTTTCGACCAGAGGGGTCACGGAGGGACGGAGGACCCGGGAGCCGGCTGGATTTTAAAGCGTTGGCGGAAGACCTGCTGGCGATTCTGGACCGGTTGGGTTTGGAGGGCGCTTCAGTGGTGGGGCACTCGTCGGGGGGATTGGCGGCGATCATGGCCGATTCGATGAAGCCTGGGGCAATTGGTCAGGCGGTGTTGGCGGAAGTGGTGATCCAACGGTCGGAGGGGGCGTCGGGGCCGGACCTGGCGGAGGTGGCAGCGAGGACGCGGCGGAAACGGCGGGTCTGGGAGAGCCGGGAAGCGATATTCGAAGGTTACCGGAGGCGGCCGGCCTACCGTACCTGGGATGACGAGGTTTTCGGGGACTTCATTGACGGGATTGGGGCGGTCGAGGCGGACGGGAAGGTGCGGTTGAGGTGCGAACCGGCGGTGGAGGCGGCATTTTACGAGGACCGGGCCGGGTTGGACAGGCTGGAGTACCTGCCGAGAGCGGGGGCCCGGTATCTGCTTTTGTTGGGGGACTACGACGGGCCGCAAGCGCAGACGCCGGACTCGGTGGGGGTGCGGCGGTTTTTGGAGCAGGTCGAGGGGGCGCGGGTTAAGCCGATGGGGGTGGGGACGCATTTTTTGCCGATGGAGTACCCGGAATTGACGCTGCGGGAAATCCGCGGATTTTTGAAAGACGGTTGATAGCGGATTCCCGCAGGCGGTCCGGAGCATTAAAGACGCCGAACCGGCTTTAGATGGGGAGCTTAGGCTCGCCGCCGTCCGGGGTGTCGATTTGGAAAGAGTTGGCATTGAAGGCGAGCATGGTGTAGTAGCCCATCAATGTGCTTAGTTCGGTGACGCCCAAGGCGCCCAATTGGTCGATAGCGGCTTGGAAAGTGACGTCGCTGGTGCGATGGTCGCGGAAGAGTTCGGTTACGTAGTTGACCACGGTTTGTTCGTCGGGAGGCAGCTGGGGAAGGGGTTTACCGTCGCGGAGATTGTCGACGAACTCGTTGCTGATGCCCTGTTCCCGGGAGCGGGCGGAATGGGCGTGCCAGATGTATTGGCAGTCCATGGTGCGGGCGACGAGGATCATGGTCAATTCCTGGAGCTTCTTGGGTAGGGAAGATTCGTCGCGCAGATAGTTGACTAGAGAGTTGGCGCGGCGGCGCATTTCGGGGCTGTTGAGCATGACGGAGCCGGGGCCGGCGGTAACGGTTCCGCCAGTGGCGGCGGTCTCGGAGTCAAAGGTTTCCCGCAGTGCTTCGGGGACCATGTCTCGGGTAACGGTGGGGGTTCTGGGCATGGGTTACCTCCCTTGGTTTTTTGAGTTTCCCCGGTTGGGAACAGTTCGTGGAGCGGGGCAATTTATGTTTACCCGCTCAATCCGCATGATAGCCGCCTGGGTACCGGGTGACAACCGTTAGGAATCCGCGAAGAAGTTAGGACAACCCTGGGATGAAGACGGGGCGGGGAGGTTGGGGGTTTGGTGCGGCTTCCGTTGGCCCTTCGATGGGGCTCAGGACGATCCTTCGACGTGGTTCAGGATGGCGGACTGGGGGTTGGGGGTGGACTGGGGGTTGGGGGTGGACTGGCTCACCATGATCCTTCGACAAGCTCAGGATGAGCGGGGGATTTTTAAGGTGCTGGGACTTTTGGGGACATTTTGGGATATTTCTTGGTTTGGGTGGGGTCAGGAGAGACAGGGGGATTGACGCCAGGGCAGGAGGGCGTCTAGGAGTAACTTGTGGTCGGGCTCCTTTTTGTGGCGGCGGCAGTAGTCCAGGTAGCCGAAGGTACCGGTGAAGGGGAGGAATCGGAAGCCGGAGTCGGCCACCTTTCGGATGAAGTTATGGGGGTCGGGCAGTAGTTTGTTCTGGGACTGGGCGTCGGCCCATTCTTCGCAGAGTTGGTTCACGTGACGGCCGAGGAGAACCTCGTGCCGGGGGCGGTAGAGTTTGCGTCTGAGGGCGCGGATGCGGTTGGCTAGGCCAGCAAGGCTGGGAAACTCAGTCATTTGATGTAATCCTCCAAATCTTTGATTTCTTGGCGAAGTTTGTGAACCTCGTTTAGATGGCTGTTGCAAGCGAGGGCGATACGGAGAGCGCGGAGCCGTATGGAGGGGTTGGGGTCGCGCAGGGCGTCGGACAGGACTGCTACACTTTCGAGCATGAGGCCCTGGAGTTCGAAGCGGGCGAGTTCGGCGGCTTCCTGCTGCTGGCGGGCGAGTTCCCGGCGGAAGTTTTTGTCCTTGAGCCAGCGGTGGAGGGTTTTGGGGCTTAGCTGGGCCTGGCGGGCGGCTTCGGAGATGCTGAAGGTGGACGCCATGACGGGGAGGACGGATTGCTGACGGGGGGTTAGGGCAGAATTTTCATCTGCTGGGACATTTTTGGACATCTGGAGGCATTTGTCTCATCCGGTCGGTCCGGTGGTTGGATTCTTGAGCCGCGCTGGGGAGTCGGGGCCAAGTTGGTAGTTATTATGATAGAGAGTCGTCACCGGAGTTGGCAAGGGGCAAGTGTCAGTGATTTTTGGGGGGGTGTTTGGTGCGATCGTCCGTTGGCCCTTCGACGGGGCTCAGGACGAGCGGACTGGCGGATTGGGGGTGGTTTGGCGGGTTTGCCACGATGCTTCGACGGGGCTTAGGGCGAACCGGGGGGTGTTTGGTGGGACCGTCCGTTGGCCCTTCGACAAGCTCAGGACGAGCGGACTGGCGGGGTGGGGGGGTTGGGGGGGGGTTGCCACGATCCTTCGGCGGGCTTAGGACGAACCGGGGGGGGTTAGTGCGACTGTCCGTTGGCCCTTCGACGTGGCTCAGGACGATCCTTCGACGGGCTCACCACGAGCGGGCTGGGGGGTTGGGGTGACTCCGGGAATTGTGCGACGGGATGTGATGCTGAGGGAAAGAGAGACTTGCTAGTCCGTGTCCGCCCTGGATTCCCGCGAACGCGGGAATGACGATGGATGTTGGTACGGACCTTGCAATTATCCTGGGGCTGACGGGGGTTGGGGCTGGTATCAATGGGGGGGATTCCATATTAAAATACGCAGACCAAAATTCCGAAAGGGGGCGGGCGGATGGCATCTGTTAATACAGTCCTGGGAACGGTGGACACGGCGGATTTTGGGTTTACGTTGAGCCACGAACACGTTGGAACGAATGCGGCGGGGCTGCGGAATACTTATCCGGAGTTCATCGACCGGGCGGGAATTGTCGAACAGTCGACGGCGGCGATGAAAGAGGCTTACGACGAGGGGGTGCGGACCATCATCGATGTCAGCACGTTTGACCTGGGGCGGGACGTCCTGGTTATGAAAGAGGTGGCGGAGGGGAGCGGGATGCAGATAGTGGCGGCCACCGGGAATCACCTGGCGGTGCCAAGGCCCTTTGGTGACGTTTCGCCCGATGTCATTGCCGAGCTTTACATCCGGGAGTTGGAAGAGGGAATTGAGGGTACGGACATCAAAGCAGGTATCATCAAGGTGGCCAGCGACCGGGGAGGAATCACGCCGCCGCAGGAGGTAGTGCTGCGGGCGGCGGCCAGGACGCAGAAAGCGACGGGGGCGCCGATTTCCACGCATACCTGGTCGCCGGAGCGGATTGGGGAGCAGCAGGTGCGGATTCTGGAGGAAGAGGGTGTAGACCTAAACCGGGTTTACATTGGGCACAGCAACGACGACACCGACATGGAATACCTTCTGGGGTTGTTGAACCAGGGGGTGTGGCTGGGACTGGACCGGTACCCGGGAGGGTTGGTGGCGGGGACGCCAAATTGGGAGCAACGGACGGAAGTGGCCAAGCGGCTGATGGACGCGGGATTCACCAACCGGATAATGCTGTCGCACGACTACTCGGTGCCGAAGGCGCGGCACGGAGCGGAGGTGCAGGAGCAACGGCGGCGGGCGAATCCGGACCAGTACAACTTCATTGGGAGATACGTGCTACCCCGGTTGAAGGAGTTGGGAGCATCGGAGGAAGAAATCCGGCAGATAACCGTGGACAATCCCCGCCGTTTCTTTGAAGGTGAGTAGCGTTCGGATAAGCCAGCGGATACTCCAGGGCGGGCCATAGATTTCGTTGCTTGCAACCTTAACCCGCAGTCCCAAGTATCATTGGTACGCTTTTGGCGCGGTGGCCATCGGGACGTTCGCGTCGGTGGTGGACTACGGCAGCGTCGGCGTTGCCATGCCGTCCATTGCCACGCACTTCCGCACCGACATTCCCAGCGTGCAGTGGGTGGTCATTGGTTTCGCAGTGGCGATTATCGCCCTGTTGCTGCCCATGGGCCGGCTGGCCGACCTAATCGGCTTGAAGCGGGTCTACATCATTGGGTCTCTGGTGTTCATTGGCGGAGCGGTGCTGTCGGGATTTTCACCGAGCCTGGTGATGCTAGTGCTGTCCCGGATTGTGCAGGGGGCGGGGGCGGCGATGACCCAAGGGACCGGCATGGCAATTGTGGTGGCGGCGTTTCCTCCTTCGGAGCGGGGGAAAGCCATCGGGTTGATAATGACCATGGTTGGGACCGGGGCGATAGTGGGTCCGGCCCTGGGCGGGTTGCTGGTGGATGCCCTGGGGTGGCGGTCGGTGTTCTTCGCCAACATACCCATTATGGTCTTGAGCGTGGGGACGGGACTGGCGGTCTTGCGGAACCGGGTTGAGGAAGGCGGGCCCGGGGCGAGGGAACGGGGAGGGTTTGACTGGCTGGGCGCGGCCATGTCCTCGGGCGCGTTGGTATTGTGTTTGATTGCTATCACCAACGTCCACCGGTCGGGGTGGGGTTCGCCTCTGATTGTGGCCGCGATGGTTGGGGCAGCGGCGTTGTTGGCCGGTTTCGTTTGGTGGGAACTGAGAAACGCCAATCCGATGTTACAACTAAGGTTCTTCCGGCGGCGGAACTTTTTCCTGGGGGTTTCGGCGAACTTCGTCACCTTTTTGGGGTCGTCGGCGGTACTGTTCATGACGCCGTTTTACCTACAGAACGTGTTGGATTACAGCCCCAGGATCGCGGGGTTGGCGGTGGTGCCGGGGGCGGCGTTGATGGCTTTCGTGGGGCCGTTGAGCGGCCGGTTGTCGGACCGGTTTGGATGGCGGAAGTTTACCGCCGGTGGTTTGTGCCTGTCGTGCTGCGGCATTTTCATCCTGTCACAGCAGACGGAGAACTCGTCCCTGTTGTCGGTGGTGCCGGCGTTGATGCTACAGAGCGCGGGGATGGGAGTGTTTTATTCTCCCAACTCCAGCTCGGTGTTGAGCGCGGTGGAGCGGGAATCCTACGGAGTAGTCTCGGCGTTTTTGAACCTCATCCGGAACGCGGGCAATGTCATAAGCATCGCGGCGGCCACCGCCGTGGTCACGATCACGATGGGGTCGATGGGATTCGAGCCCAGCCTGGACGCGGTGCGGGGCGCTACTGAAAGCGGCGTGGAGGAGGCGTTCACCCAGGGGTTGAGGTATGCCTATCTGACCATGGTGGGGTGCTTGTTGACGGCGATGCTCATTTCAACGTTGCCGTTGAACCGGCCAATTGGGAGGCCAAGCAGGGGGGCGGCGGTGAAGGAGGGGTAGCCGGAATGACGCCCGACGGGGGGGGTTGTTTTTCCAGGATGAGGCCGGTGGAGTTGGCGGCGAGCTGGAATTCGGGGTTGGGGATTTGGTGGGGGAGGGATTTTAGACCCCTCGCTGCGCTCGGGGTGACAGGGGGGGTCGGGGTGATCCTTCGACGGGGCTCAGGACGAGCGGCCTGGGGGGCGGCGGGGTGTTTTTGTGCGACCGTCCGTTGGCCCTTCGACGGGGCTCAGGACGAGCGGATGGGGGGCGGCGGGGTGTTTTTGTGCGACCGTCCGTTGGCCCTTCGACGGGGCTCAGGACGAGCGGACGGGGGGGGTGGGGGAGTAGGGCAATCGCGTTTTAACTTTCAACACGCCAAACGAGCCCAAATCGCCGGAAACCCCCGATGATTCCCGGGAAAGAGGCAATGCACACTGTCTTGCATTGGGAAATTCGTCTTGGCCCGAGACTTCTGGATTCCCGCCTGCGCGGGAATGACGGGTGGGGGCTGGAATGACGGGGGTGCGGGGGAATGGCGGGTGGGGGCGGGGGTGCGCGGGAATGGCGGGTGGGGCGGGCGGGATTGCGGGGGTGGGTGGGAATTGCGGGTGAATGAAGTTCCAGGCTTTATGACGCGATTGCCCTGAGGGCGGGGGCTAGTGGACAATTTTTTGGGTACATGACAGTATGAGGGGCAATTCAGGAATGGGGGCCCAGGCGACTCCCGATATAGGGTAAACGGAGGAGGCGCACCATGGCAGTAACCAGGTTAGAGATTACGTCGGAACAGCCGCTGGCCGGTGGGCAAGAGTTCGGTGATGCGGGGGCGTACCGGCAGATTGACGGCATCGCGCATTTCGCGGTGGACCCGGACCAAGGGGGCAATGAGCTGATTACCGATTTGAAGCTGGCGGCGCGGGACGGCGACGGCAAGGTAGCCTTTTCGGCGGACTTCCGCATCCTGCGGCCCGAGGACCCCGGCAAGGGCAACCACAGGATGTTTTTTGACATTCTGAACCGGGGGAGGGGCACGGCGTTACGGAATTTCAATGAAGCGCCGGACCTGGCAGCGGACCAACCGTTGGACCCGGGGAACGGGTTCCTGATGCGGCGGGGATTTACGGTGGTCTGGTGCGGTTGGCAGCATGACGCGCCGGATATGCCCGGGGTGATGCGGTTGAATGCACCGGGGGCGTTGGACGCGGGGGGCAACCCGATTTCCGGCAAGCTGGTGGTCACGTTTCACCCAAATGAACCAATAAAGCAGCAGTTTTTGTCGGACCGGAACCACCGGCCCTACCCCACCAACAACCTGGAGGACCCGGAGGCGGTATTGACCGTTCAGGAGCATGAAGACGCGCCGGAAGTGGTTATTGCCCGGGACAAGTGGGCGTTTGGGCGGATTGAGAACGGAACGGTCGTTCCTGACGCTTCCTACGTTTGCATGGCCGACGGTTTTGAAGCGGGGAAAGTCTACCAGGTCATCTTTTCCACCACGGGAGCGCCCATTGTAGGGCTGGGGCTGGCGGCGACGCGGGACCTGGCTTCGTTTTTGAGGTATGGAGAGGACAGCGGCGGGAACCCGTGCGCGGGGAACCTGGTACATGCCTATACGTTTGGGTCGTCGCAGAGCGGGCGGTTCTTGCGGGACCTTTTGCACCTGGGAATGAACGTGGATGAAGAGTGGCGGGAGGTATTTGACGGGTTGATTCCCCATGTGGCCGGGGGCAAGAAGGGGGAATTTAACCAACGGTTTGCCCAACCGTCGAGCCAGGCGAGCCGCAGCCCGAACAACCTGTTCCCGTTCAGCGACGTGGCGCAAACGGACCCGGAAACGGGGATTACCGACGGAGTCATGGCCCGTTTGACGGCGATGGAGCGCGCGCCCAAGGTGATCTACACCTACACGGCTTCGGAGTATTGGGGCGGCGGCGGGAGATTGGTACACACGGACCTTACCGGGGAACGGGACCTGGAAGTCCCAGAAAATGTACGGGTCTACGTTTTTGGCGGGGCGCAGCACCCCTTGGGGACGGCCCGTTTGCGGGACCGGGACCCGGTTAACGGGTCGCGGGGTCAGCAACCGTTCAACTGCGTAGATTACCGGCCGCTGTTGAGAGGGGCGTTGGTTGGCCTGGACCGGTGGGTGAGTGAAGGTGTGGCGGCGGCGGCGAGCGGCCACCCGCGAATTGACAACGGAACAGCGGTTTTGCCGGAGGCGGTGGAGGGGACATTGCGGGGGATACCTGGAGTGAACTTCCCGAATCCATTGCGGAGGTTCCGCAGGATGAACTTTGGGTTCAAAGACGGCGTCGCGGGGGTGGTGCCCGCGGTTTTCGGGACCGCTTATCCCAACTTGGTATGTTCGGTGGACGAAGACGGCAACGAAACGGCGGGTATCCGAATGCCCATTGTGCAAGTACCGTTGGCGACCCATACGGGTTGGAACCTGAGACACGCTAAGATTGGGGGAGAGGGGCAGATATTGTCGTCGGGCGGGGCTACGGGAGGGACTTTGACGGGTTCGACCATTCCCTTCGCGGCTACCAAGGGGGAGCGGGGGGCTACGGGGGACCCACGCCGGTCAATTGAGGAGCGGTACGGGTCTCGGGAAGAGTACATTTCCCTGGTTGCGGCAGCAGCGGAAGGGATGGTTTCGGAAGGGTACATCCTGGAGGAGGACCTGCCGGGGATTTCCGAACAGGCTGGGGAGCATTACGATGAGTTGGCGGCGAGGGTGGTCCAGCCCCAACCGGCAGACAACTAAGACCAGGGGTTGAGTGTTGGGCAACGGTGTTGCCCGACTTAACGTCAAGGCGACGGGAAAAGGAGGCCAGCATGAGGCAGCGCAACGATGGGGGGGAGGCCATTTTGGAGGCCTTCCGCAACCTTGACATCGACTACATCATTTCTTCGCCGGGTTCGGAGTGGGCACCGGTGTGGGAAGCGCTGGCGCGGCAGCAGATTAACGAAACGCCCGGGCCGAGGTACATCAATTGCTGGCATGAGACGCTGGCGGTGGACATGGCTATCGGGTATACGAGGGCGACGGGGAGGATGCAGGCGGTGTTGCTGCACGCCGGGGTTGGGCTGCTGCAAGGGAGCATGGGGATTCACAGCGCCAGCCTAGGGGAAGTGCCGATGTTGGTCTGCTCGGGGGAGGCAATCAGCTACGGGGAGGACCCGGAGCTGGACCCGCAAGGGCAGTGGTACCGGAACCTGAGCGTGGTAGGGGGCCCGAACCGGTTCGCGGACGCCTTCGCCAAGTGGAGCGGGCAGGCTACGAGCCCGCATACGCTTTACGAGCAGGTAGTGAGGGCGGGGGAGATAGCGCAGCGGGTCCCCAAGGGACCGGCGTTTATCGACATTCCCATTGAGACCATGATCCACGACTGGCGCCCTGCGGCCAAGCTGCGGCGGATTGCCGGCGCGCCCAAAACGAGGCCGATGCCGGAGTCGATCGAGCAGTTGGCGGGGCTGGTGGCAGGAAGCGAGTTTCCGTTGATAATCACGGACTCGGCGGGGCATGAGCCAGAGGGGTTTGCCAACCTGGTGCGTTTGGCGGAGCTTTTCGCCATTCCGGTGGTGGAGAGCGCGGCGGTCTACTCGAACTTCCCCAAGAGCCATCCGTTGCACCTGGGGTTTGAGCCGAAACCGTACCTGAAGGACGCGGACCTGGTGTTATTGGCGGGTTGCCGGTCGCCATGGTACCCGCCCAACGCGGGGCCGGAGAAGGCTACGGTCATCGCCATGGGGGAAACGCCGATAAAGAAGGAGATGGTTTACCAGAACCTGTTGGCGGATGGATATGTTGAGGGCGACTTGACGGTTGCGTTGGGGTTGTTGGCGGCGGAGTTGGAACCAATGGCTGGGCCGCAACGGGAGGGGATTGAAGGCCGCAGGAAGCGGGTTGGGGAGGAACACCGGAAGTTGGCGGACGAATGGCGAAGGGCGGAGGAAGAGGCGCGGGAAAAGCAGCCGATTGATCCGGCGTGGTTATGCGCCGCGTTGAGCGAGGTAATGCCGGACAACGCGGTGTACGTGGAAGAAGTGACGTCGCACCGGGGCGCGATTTCCCGGCATGTGAAGTGGGAAGACGCGCATAGTTATTTCCACCCCAACGGTGGGCTGGGGCAAGGGCTGGGGCTGGCTCTAGGAGTAAAGTTGGCCAAGCCGGACCAGCCGGTGATCGCGCTGATGGGGGACGGGGGACTGCTCTACAACCCGGTGGTGCAGAGTTTTGGCGCGGCAAGGGAGGCCAATCTGCCGATTATGGTGGTGGTCTTCAACAACGGGAACTACGAGGCGATGCGCAGCAACCACTTGCACTACTACCCGAAGGGGGACGCGGCAGAGTCGGGGATTTTCCACGGGGTACACATTCCCGGGCCGGACTACGGGCAGTTGGCGGCGCCTTTCGGGGGTTACGGAGAGCGGGTGGAAGACCCGGGCCAACTGAAACAGGCGCTGCTAAACGGCCTGGGAGCGGTGCAAGAAGGAAGAACCGCTGTGATCGACGTGGTGTTGAGCCACTAAAAGGGTGTGTGTGAAATGGGGTTTCACCCCCATCCTAACCTTCCCCCGTCAAGGGGGAAGGGACTAGATTCCCGGCCTTCGCGGGAATGACGGGTTGGGTGCCGCGCCACGTTTTGAGATAGCCACTAAGGGGAAGGGTGGACTGAAGCGAATTCCCGGGCCAGCGCGATCAGGGACGGGTCGGACCGGTGGTTACCCAAGAGGGACAGGCCGACGGGGAGGCCGTTGACGACGGCGGCGGGTATGGTCAACTGGGGGCGGCCGGTGTTGCCGGCGACGGAAGTGAGGGCGCTGTTGCGAAGGCGGAGGGCGTGGCGGTCCGAGACTTTTTGGCCCACCGGGGGAGCCGGGGCTACGGTGGTGGGCAGGCAGACCACGGTTTCTTCTCCGACGAAGACCTGGTCCATTCTTTGAATGATGGCGTCGCGGCCCGACTGAGCGGCCGCGACCTGGGCGTCGGTGATTTCCCGAGCGGTTACGTAGCGGTCGGAGACCTCGAAGCTGAAACGGGGGTTGACGGAGTCGATCCAGTCTTTGACCGAGTTCCAAGCCTCGCGGCTTTGGAGGACCTGCTGGTGGCCGGACCATTCCACGAGACTTTGGGGGGCGAGGGTTTGGGCGGTGGTGGAGCCGCAGAGGGAACCGAGGGCATGGGCCAAGGGAAGAAGAACCTGGGAAATTTCGGGTCCGGCCAGGTCAAAAGCGTCCTGGGCGATGACCAGGCGGGTGGGGCGGTTGCGGCTTAGTTCCTGGCCTTGAAACAGGACCTCGGCGATGCGGGCGAAGGTCTCAATGTCGCGGGCGAACCAGCCGATGGTGTCGTAGCTGGGGGCTTGGAGGAGGATGCCATCCAAGGGGATTAGCCCGTGGGTGGGGCGGAGACCGTAGAGTCCGCAGAAGCTGGAAGGGACTCTTACGGAGCCGCCGGTGTCGGAACCGAGGGCGAAGTCGACAAGTCCGCCAGCCACCGCGGACGCGGAGCCGCTGGAGGAGCCGCCGGGAACATGGGCGGGGGCGCGGGGGTTGGTGGGGGTCCCGTAGTGGACGTTTTCGCCGAAGATGCCCCGGGTTAACTCGTCGGTGATGGTCTTGCCGACCATTTCCGCGCCGGCGTCTACCAGGGTTTGGACCACCCAGGCGTTGCGCTCGGCGGGCTGGTGGGTTGCTTTCCAGTCGGGGTTGCCGCCGCCGGTGACGTGGCCGGCCACGCCAAAGATGTCCTTAGCAGCGAAGGTCAGGCCAGATAAGGGGCCGCCGGGGGAGCCGGGCAGGTAAGCGGTGGAGTCTTTACAGAAGGCGTTGAAGGGGTCGTTAATGGTGGGACGGGCAGCGGTCATGTTTTTATCCTGAGCCTCGTGATGGTTAGAGCAGGTCTTCATTCAGGGTTACACCGAACCCGGGGGCGTCGTTGGGGGTGAGGCGGCGTAGAGGTTGTCCCAAATCGCAGTTATGTCTTCCCGGGTGTCGAGTTGGCGGCCCAGAAGGAGTTCGCGGAAGTGACGGTTGACTATTTCGACCGAGGCGACGCCGTAGCCGAAACCGGAAACACCGGTGTCGGTGTCAATCTTGACCACGATCTGCCAGAAGTGGGTGCGCCAGGAAGGTACAACGTGGTGGTATTTGGGGTAAACGGCTTTTACGTCGGTGATTTTCATGAGTTGACGGTGTTCTTGAAGGGTGGACTGGGACGGTTTTCGATGGGCGAACAACGTTAGGTTAGCGGGCGGGCCGGGTGGAGGCAAGATGGCGGGGAGGGTTGGATTGAGGGGTTTTCATTGTTGTTTTGGGGAGTTTAGGACGACTAATGCGGGGGCAGACGGGTTGGGGGCGAAGGATTTTAGATTCCTCCCTGCGGTCGGAATGACAGGTAGGGGTGGTCGGAATGGCGCTGGGTAGGGGGCCGGGCGATCACTTGGACGCGGCTCAGGGCGCGCCTTCGACGGGTGGTTCGTCCTTCGACGGGGTCCAGGAAGAAAGGGGTCCCCTCGATAGCTCAGCTCTTCGACAGGGTCAGGATGATTGGGAGGGGAGCGGAGTTTGGATAGGATTGAAGGGGCGGGGAGGGTTGGGATGGTCAGAAGGTGTCGGTGAATCGGGCGAACCGTTCTTCCCATTGGTTGGCAAGGTGGATTTCCTGTTGGCGGTATTGGTAGCCGCTGGAATCGGGGCCCTGGTATTGGGTGCGGTACCAGTTGACGGTGGTTGGGACCCAATTCTCGACCGGGGTGGCGACGATGCCGATGTCGCGTTGGGCTTTGGATAAATCGTGGATGTTGAATTGGGGGCGGGTCATGGGCGGCTGGTAGCCGGAGAGACCTTCGCGGCGGTCAATGACCTGCCGAGGGATGTAGGAGATGGAGCAGGAAGCGCCAGCGGCATCCCAGACGAGGTTCGCCCAGCGTTCCAAGGTCATGATTTCAGGCATACCGATGTAATAAGTCTGGCCGATGGTGTGGGGAGCGTCCAAAACGCGGATGAAATTTTCGGCAGCGTCGGCGGAGTAAAAGGTGCGGAAAGCGCCGCGGTGGGTGGAGGGAACGACTAGGGGGCCGCCGTCCAAAGCGCGTTGGACCCACCACCACATGCGGCCGGTGGGGTCTTCCGGGCCCATAACGGCGGGGATGCGGATAATGGTGGAGGGGAGGGAGCCGCCGTTTTCGAGGAGCCATTTCTCGCAATGACGCTTGCCCACGGCGTAGAGGTCTTCGTTGGGAGGGTAGTCGTAGGCAAGGTTGGACCAGTCGACGACGGTTTCGTCGTAGGGACAGTTGCGGGAGAAGTCGACGTGGCCTTCCAGGTAGACGGAGCTGGTACTGACCAGGAGGTAGCGGCCGATGCTGCCGGAGAAGGTTGCTACGGCGGCGCGAACATCTTCCCATTGATAGGCTTGGGTATCCACCACGGCGTCGAAGGGGAGGGACCGGAGGCGGGATACGAAAGCGGAACGGTCGTTGCGGTCGCCCTGGATATGGGTAACCCGGTCCCACCAAGAGGGGCGGGTTGTACCACGGGAGAAGATGGTGACCTGGTCGCCCCGGTCGAGAAGGCGTTCGACCATAATCTTGCCCATGTAGCCGGTGCCGCCGATTACGAGGATATTCAAGATGGAAGCCTCCAATTTGTACTATAGTCGCAGATGACGACCAGAGGGGTCAACTGGCGGTTGAATTGGTAGCCTTCAACTTTGGTCTGACCCTGCCGTCTTACTGGCACGAGGGTAGGCACAACTTCAGTGCATGGCTGGACGCTTCATCGTGATGGGTCTGCGGGTTTAGTGTTAGAAGCGGGGGTGCGAGGAGGAGCAGGTGGGTGCGGGGGGCTAGACCGCTCCTGCTTGTTTATGGGTGCGGATCTTTTTCCCGATTTGCTTGAGGGCCGGTTCATTGTCTTTGTGGGAAGTTTGAAACGACTGATCCAGGGGCAAACCGGCTGTCGGCGATGGATTTTCGATTGCTCCCTTGGGTCGGAGTGACAGGGTAGGGGTGGTCGGGGTAGCCCCTTGACGGGTTCGGGAGGAACCGGGTGTTTGGTGCGACCGTCCGTTGATCCTTCGACGGGGCTCAGGACGAACGGACTGGGTGTTGGCGGGGTTGGGGCGACATTGGGCAGGGGGGTCGGGGGGAACCGGGGGGTTAGCGCCGACCGTCCGTTGGCCCTTCGGCGGGGCTCAGGACGATCCTTCGACGGGCTCAGGACGAGCGGATTGGGTGTTGGCGGGGTTGGGGGTTGGGGCCGGGAGGGGTGGTTGGGTTAGCGGGCGGTCCAACCGCCGTCTACTATTAGGAGGTGGCCGGTGGTGGTGGCGGCGGCGGGACTGGCCAGATAGACGGCGGCGCCGATCAACTCCTGGGGCGTCATCCGGCGGCCGAGGGGCATGTTGTTGGACAGGTCGGCGGCGAGTGCTTCTGACGAGCGGGTGTCGGCTTCGAGAAGTCCGGGGGTTTCGGTGGGGCCGGGACCGATGGCGTTGACGGTAATGCCGTGGCGGGCCCATTCCAGGGCGAGAACCTGTGTAAGACTGACAAGTCCACCCTTGCTGGCGCAGTAGGCGGAGCGGTTTTCGGCGGCGACCACGGCCAATTGGGAAGATATGTTGATGATGCGGCCGTGACCCCGGGAAATCATCAGCGGGGCAGCGGCCTGGGAGCAAAAGAAAGCGCCCTTCAGGTTGGTGTCAATGACGTCGTCCCAGTCGGCTTCGGTTACTTCCAGGGCGGGGCTGCGCCGGCGGATACCGGCGTTGTTGACCAAGATGTCGAGGCTGCCGAAGTCGGCGGCGACCTGGGGGACGACCGAGCGGATTTGGGAAAGGTTAAGAACGTCCAGTTGGTAGGCGTTGGACTGACGGCCCAATCCCTGGATTCGTTCCGCAACGAGACGGGCCTGGTTGAAGTTGGCGGGAATGTCGGAGATGGCTACATCGGCGCCGGCTTCGGCCAGACCCACGGCGAGGGCGGAACCGATGCCACGGGCGGAGCCGGTTACCAGGGCAACCTTGCCGTCCAGGTCCAATCCGGCGTAGGGCATGGGTTATCCTCCATTGGGACGCCCTGGGAGGGGCGAGGTTGGGGCGGGTTCAGGCGGCTTTGGGTTGGAGCTGCTGTTGGGTCTCGTGCTCGGCGGCGATGCGGGCCCAGTCGTAGAGCATGGGGGCCATGCGGACCTGCCGCCAGAGTTCAGACTGGTCGTGGTAATGGGGGTGACCCGGATGGCCGGAGGAGCCGAGGGGCACGGCCCAGAGGGAATTGTTCCAGTCGGCCAGGTCATAGGAATAACGGGCTACGGATACCCCGACGACATCGGCAAACTGGGCCGGAGAATAGGCGCCGGCCAGGGGAGTTTCGCCGTCGCCGCTCATGGGGATGGGCGGCGGGTCCAGCAGGGAAGCCAGGGCCGGGAAAGCGGCGGATAGGGTATGCGTGGGACGGGCCTGATGGAGGGCGCCCCAGGTCCAGGCGTCCATATCATCGCCGAACCGCTCTCTTAGCGAGGCCACGCCCTGGGAGAAAGCCGCGACAACGAGGGAGGGCCAACTTTCGCCGGGGGGCAAGAGGAACGGATCGCCGGAGGCCATTATGGTCGTCATCAAGTTTTTGAAGCGGGTCAAGAAGACACCCTGGCCACGGCCGGCCGGGTCCCAGGCCAGGGCCGCCAACTTGGGGCCGAGGTTGTGGGAAAGGAGACGCTGCAACAAAGCGTCGCGGGCCGCACTGTAGATTGAAGGCGCAACCAGCGCGGCGTCCATCTCGCAGGACCAGTCCAAGACCAGAGCACGGGCCTGGGCGGTTGCGAGATCGGAGGGTCCGGCTTTTTGGAGGAGTTGTTTGAAGACCTGGGCCGGAATGGAGAAGCGGTCGGAGTGGACCTGGGCCATGGCGGCGGCGGAAGGTGAGTCCAGGGCCAGGAGGGCTTGGGTAACCCGTTCCACGCGGTAACCGGGGGCGAAATCGACGCCGATATGGTAGGGGTAATCGTCACCAACGGGTTTGTTGTTGGCGGTGGCGAAGTAGCCCTGGGGCGGATTGGTGGCGTGGGGCATTTCATCGAAGGGAATCGCTCCGGTCCACTCATGGGCGCCGTCCCAACCGGGGACCGGCAGCCAGGCGTTGGCGGAGGGACGGAGGGGGATTTCACCGCGGCAGAAATAGCCGATGGTCCCGTGGACGTCGGCGAGAACGAAGTTATTTACGGGATCGACCCAGTGGCGCATGGATTCTCGAAGCTGGGCGGCGTCGCGGGCGGTGAGCATTGGGCGGAGGGCAACGGGCCAGTTGGACGGACCGTCGGTGGCGGTGTAGCGGAAGGCCAGACCTGCTCCCGAGGCGGGGCCACCGGCGATGACGGGGCCGTGGCGGGTAGCCCAGGAGGTGAAGTGGAGGTCGGGGGCATCCTTAACCTTGACCACTTCTTCCCGGGGGTCTGCGGGTTTCCATTGGTCTTTCCAGAGATAGTTGCCAGGGTTTTCCTGGTGGAATCGTTCGATGAAGAGGTCTTGATAGTCGGCGGCGGTGTGGGTAACGCACCAGGCGACCCAGGGGTTGTGGCCGAAGTGGGGAAAGCCGGGCAGGCCCGGGAAGGAGAGGCCGACAACGTCAAATTCCGGGCAGGCCAGGTGGTTTTGGTAGTAGACGTTGGGGGTGTCGAGGGCCCGATGGGAATCGCCGGCCAGGATGGGGCCGCCGGTAGCGGTACGTGCGCCGGAAACGACCCAACTGTTGCTGCCCAAGTCCTGCTCGTTGAGGTAGTTCAGGGCAGACAGGCCGGCGGTCAACTCGGCCAGGCCGTCTGCCAGTGGGCCGCTGTAGGGAAGGCCCGGCGGGAGGATCAGGAGTTGGCCGGGTTCATAGCCGGGGAACAAGGCGGCGGTTTTTTCGGGGCCCAGTTCGAGCAACATCTGGGCGCGAAGCACCTTGGCTTCGAAGGAACCCATGAACAGGTGGCGGACTTTGTAGGCGGTCAACCCGTCCCAGGGCTGCCAGGGTCCGGGTTGGATTCGGGCGATGCGGAACTCGATGGGTAGGGAATGGGTGGAAGCGATGAAGGCGTTGACGCCGGCGGCATAGCGGTCGAGCATGGCCCGGGTTGGTTCATCGACGGCCTGGTAGTCGGCCTTGGCGCTGTCTTCCAGGCGGAAGCGGCGCATGAGCCGGTCTTGGTCGGCGGCGGGTGGGCCGACGACTTCGGCCCACTTTCCCTGGGCGCGGCGGCGGTCGAATTCCATCTGCCAGAGCCGGTCTTGAGCGGTGACGAACCCCTGGGCGAAGAAGGCATCGGCTTCGTTGGCGGCGCGGACATGGGGGATACCCAAAGAGTCGCGGAACACCTGCACCGGCTGGGAAAGGCCGTCCAAAGAGACGGAACCGGAAACGTTGGGCCAACTGCGGGGGAGGTCTTGGAAGTTTAGGTCGTTGGTGATTGTCACGAGATTCTTGGCTACTGTCCGCGAAATGGTGGGGGGCTGCTAGAAGTTGCCCTGGGGCTGCAATCCGAGGGCGAATTGACCGGCGGTCTCGTAGTGGCCGTAGCTGCCCTGGGTATGCTGGGTAATGACGTGCATGTCCTGGAAGCGGCGTTGGATGGGGTTGGAGGCGAAGATGGCGCCGGAACCGCAGAGGTTATAGGAGGTGTCCACCACCTCGGCGGCCATGCGGATGGCGTGAGTGCTGGCCAACCGCAGAGCGATGCGTTTTTCGGCGGCCAAGACGGGGCTGCGGGTGGAATCTTCCCAAAGGGCGTCGGCGGAGGCTTGGAGGAAAGCGTCGGCGGAACGCCAGGTTGCCTCGGCCTGACCGATGAGGCGGTGGGCGGTCTGCTGATTTTGAAGCAGGGTGCCGGCCTGTCGGGGCACCCGGCGGGCGGCGGTTTCGATGGCGATGTCGAGGCTGCGGCGGGCGAGTTCCAGGGCAACGGTGGCGAAACCGGAGCCGAAGAGGAGGGTGGTGGGAATTTTATACAGCGGGCCTTCTTCGGCGGTGGGGCCGCCGGGCTCGTAGGAACGAGCGCCGGGAATGAAGAGGTCCTGGACCTCGAAGCTGAAGCTGCCGGTACCACGGAGGCCTTGGACGTGCCAGAAGTCGAGCATTTGGACGTTATCTTTGGGCATCAGGAGGATTCGGGCGCCGGTTCGGTTGACGGAGGCGTCCTGTTTTTGGCCGGGGGGACCGACGGGAGCCAGGGCGGCGATCCAGGTAGCGTGGTCGCTGCCGCTGCTAAAGTTCCAGCGTCCGCTGAGGCGGTAACCACCGTCGACGGGGACGGCTTTGGATGCGGAGGTTGGGGGGCCGTTGGTAACGACGGCCCGAGGCTCGGACCAGATGTCACGGGCGGTCTGCTCGGGCATTCGGCCGGCGTTTGTAGAGAAAACGTTGTTCTGGTTGAGGCACCAGGCGACGCTGGCGTCTTCGCGGGCGAAGATGCGGAGGATGCGGCGGAAATCGGGATGGGGCAATTCGGCGCCGCCGAGAGAGCGGGGGAGCAAGAGGCGGAAGAATCCGTCGTCGGCCAACCGACCGGCCAACTCGGGGGGCATTTGGCGATCGGCGTCGATGCGGTCGGCGTTGTTGGCCACATCTTGGGCGAGAAGGGATGCTCTTTCCAGGTAGAAGCCGATGTCGGAATTTACCATTGGCGAAGTTGTTCCAGTCCTTGGCGTGATTTTGGTGGGCGGATTAGCGGTTGGGGGAAATGCTTGGGTGGGTTGGTGGCGCGGTAAGGATTATTACCAACATTACAACCGGAGTCGTTCCAGTGTCAAAAGGGATGGGAGAAGGCAGGGCAATTGCAAAGTGATGTAATTTTGAGGAAAAGGGAGGCTTGCCATGCCAGGTACGCCCTGGATTCCCGCCTTCGCGGGAATGACAGTAGGTGTTCGTAGGGAATTTGCAATCGCCCTGGGTGGGGGGGTGCGGAGGGGAATCCGGGAGCAAACGGGGTGGTGGCGATGGATTTTAGATTCCTCCCTACGGTTCGGAATGACAGGTAGGGGGTTCGGAATGACAGGTAGGGGGTTCGGAATGCCCCCCTTCGACGGGGCTCAGGGTACGCCTTCGACAAGCTCAGGCAGGGCTTTTCACGGGTGGTTCGTCCTTTGACGGGTGGTTCGTGGTTCGACGGGGCTCACCTGATGGCTCAGGGTTATGGGAGGGGTTGTTGGTTGGGTTTGCAAAGAGGCGGGAGGGTGTTCATCATGGGAGGGCCGGGAGTTGGGTTGATAAGTCTGGGGGAGTGAGTGCCGGCTTTGGAGGAGCTATGGGAAATGTTTGAGGGATTTGAGCAGCGGCAGGTGCAGACCAGCGGGACGACTATCAATTGCGTGGTTGGGGGGAGCGGGCCGCCGCTGTTATTGCTGCACGGTTATCCCCAAACCCATGTGATGTGGCATAAGGTGGCGCCGAGGCTGGCCGAGGACTTTACCGTGGTGGCGGCGGACCTGCGGGGTTACGGGGATAGCGGGAAGCCCAACCGGGACCCGGAGCATTATAGCTATTGCAAGCGGGCGATGGCGTTGGACCAGGTTGAGGTGATGCAAAGCCTGGGGTATAAATCGTTCCTGCTGGCGAGCCACGACCGGGGGGCGAGGGTGGCGCACCGTCTGACGAAAGACCATCCGGCCCGGGTCCGCAAACTGGCGACGCTGGATATCGTCCCGACGCGGCGGATGTTCCAGATGGTGGACAAAGACATGGCTACCAATACCTACCACTGGTTTTTCTTGATTCAGCCCTATGACTTTCCGGAGCGGGTGATTGGGGCGGACCCGGACTATTTCATCAGGTCGCGGTTCATGCGGGTAGAAAACGCGGAGACTGTTTTCCCCGGGGATGCGATTGAAGAATACGTGCGTTGCTTCAGCAATCCGGCGGCGATTCACGGGGCCTGCGAGGACTACCGGGCGGGGGCCAGCATCGACCTGGTGCATGACGAAGCGGATTTCGCGGAAAAGGTTGCCTGCCCCCACCTGGCACTTTGGAGCGCAACGGGCTACGTGGGTCGGACTCAGGACGTATTGGGGGTTTGGGGGGACTACTCCAACGACGTTAGGGGGCAATCGCTGGCTTGCGGGCATTACATCGCCGAAGAACTGCCCGATGAATGTTACGGGTTGTTGAAGGAGTTTTTGTCGGACTAGCGTGGACGCGGCAAGAGGAGGGGTTATGGCCGGGGAGTACCTGGACCAACTAGCGGGATTCGTGACGGATACCAAGCCGGAAGACCTGGGCGCCGGAACGATAGAAGCTGCCAAGAAGGTGGTTTTGGACACGATAGGGGCGATTATTGCCGGGAGCCGTCAGCCGGAAAACGCCAAGTTTGCAGGGTTGGCGCTGACGATGAGCGGGACAGGGGCGGCAAGTTTGTTGGGTCACTTCGGCACGGTGCAACCGGTGTTTGCCGCGCTAGTTAATGCCACGGCGGGGGTCTCGTTGGAGATGGACGAGGGGAGCCGGTTAGGGGGCGGGCACCCTTCGATTCATGTGACGCCGGGAGCCCTGGCGGTGGCGGAGGAACTGGACCGGACGGGGCGGGAGATGCTGGAAAGTGTCGTCGTAGGGTATGAGGTCACGTCGCGCATTGGAACGGGGACCAAACCCCGGCCGGAGGTCCATTCCCACGGGACTTGGGGGACCATTGGAGCGGCGGCGGCAACGGCCCGGTTGATGGGACTCAACGCAGAAGAGACGCGGCGGGCGATGAACCTGGCGGTGTCGATGAGCCCGGCGAATACCTGGACGCCATGCTTGGAAGGGGCGACCATCCGCAACCTTTACCCGGGGCGGTCGGGGTTTCAGGGGATTATGGCGGCTTACCTGACCCAATGCGGGTTCAGCGGGATTGAAGACGGGCCGAAGGACATTTACAACGGGATTCTGGGCCGGGAGTTCGACCCGGAAACGGTGGTTGAGGGGTTGGGTACCACGGGCCCGCTGAGGATTGAACAGAACTACATCAAGCTGCACGCCTGCTGCCTTTACAACCATCCCGTGCTGGACGCGGTGCAGAATGCGCGAGGGCGGACGCCGTTTGGGGCGGAGGACGTGGAAAGAATCGAGGTGACGGCGCCGGCGATTGTGCAAATTATGACGAACCCTGAGCCGGAGAACATGCTTTCGGCCAAGTTTTCCATTCCCTACGCGGTGGCGGCAGCGATAAACACGGGGCGAACGGATGTGACCGCATTCTACCCGGAACAACTACACGACCCGGAGACCGTTGCCCTAGCGCGGCGGGTGGAAGTGTCGGCCGACGGGGAGATGGACCTGCGGCGGTATGACTACCCGGCGGCCCGAGTGAAGGTGTTTCTGAAAGACGGGCGGGCGGTGGAAGAGAGCGTGACGGCCCAATATGGGGACTCCACCAACCCGGCAACCCAAGAGGACTTGGTTGGGAAATTCTATGCGCTGACGGTGGAGACGTTGGGGGGCCACCGGGTGGGGGAGGTGGTTGACGCGGTGTCGCGGTTGGATGAGATGGGCAGCGTGCGGGAACTGACGGCGCTGTTGAGGACCGGGTAGCGGGGGTTTTTTGGCGTCGTGGGGAGTTTGGGAAGGCGAAATCGGGGGCAAACGGGCTGGGGGCGAAGGATTTTAGATTCCTCCCTGCGGTCGGAATGACAGGTTGGGGGGTCGGGATGCCCCCCTTCGACAAGCTCAGTATGATCCTTTCGACGGGTGGTTCGTGGTTCGACGGGGCTCAAGATGAGGGGGTGCAGGGGAGAGTGGAAAGGCCCTGGACCGGGTGGCAGGACGATTGCAAAGTGATGTAATTCTGAGGGAAAGGGACGCTGGCCGGGCCAGGTACGACCTGGATTCCCGCCTTCGCGGGAATGACGGTAGGGGACGGGAATGACGGTAGGTGTTCGTGGGGACTTCGCAATTGTCCTGGACCGGGTGGCGGGGCGGTTTGTAGAATGTCTGGCGTTGGGCTAAAATCGGTGCGGCGTTTCCGGGGGTTGCCGGTTAACTCAGCAAGGAGTCCTGCTTGTGCCCGAAAGCTTGATTACCGACGAGGTTAAAGCCCTCATCGGACGGGAGACGGAACCGGAACGGAACCGGTTTCCCATCAGCGCCGAGATGGCCTATGACGTCGCCGACGCCATTGAAGACTACAACCCGCTTTACGTGGACGCGGACCATGCGGACCGGAGCCGATACGGTGGGTTGTTGTGCCCGCCGCTGGCAACTTGGAAGGATATTGCGCCGCCGATTGGGTATTTCGGGGCGGGGCAGGACTGGCACTTTGAAGTGCCGCTGCCGTTCAACAGTTACGGGTTGAACGGGGGCAGCGATTGGCAGTTCCTGCGTCCGGCGGGGGTTGGGACGTGGATAACCCGGGGGTTCCGGATTTTGGACATTTTTGAAAAGCAGGGGCGGTCGGGGCCGTTGGTGTTCATAGTGCGGCAGGAGACGCAGACGGACCAGGACGGGCAGGTTATCAGCGTCGCCAAGAGGGTTAGCATCCACCGGGCTCTGGCATCGGAAGACGGATCGCGGGCGGGGGCACGGGTGGCGGACCGGTTGACCACGGTGGGGGTTGCTCCGCCGGGGCCGGACGTGGTGTTGGCGAAACCGGAACCAACCAAGGGGGCGCAGATTTATTTTGAAGAGGTGGAAGCGGGGGTGGAACTTGCGCCGGTGGTGAAGGGGCCGATGACCACGTCGCACCTAATCCGGTGGGCGGCGGCCAACGGGAACTACGCGCGGATTCATTGGGACTTGCCCTTTGCCCAACTGCATCAAGGGCTGCCCAACGTGGTGGTCAACGGGTCGTTGAAGAACCAATACCTGGGGCAACTGCTGTTGGACTTCGCGGGGGAAGAGGGGTGGTTCAAGCGGTTTTTCGTGGAGCACCGGGGTATGGACTTCCCCGGCGACACCCTGACGGCGCGGGGGACGGTCACGGGGACCAGGGAGGTTGATGGTTTAGGGTACGTGGACTGCCAGGTAACGCTGGGGAATGACCGTGGGGAGCAAACGGCCAGCGGGACCGCAACGGTGGCGCTGCCCAAGCGGGGGCAAACGCTGCCGTTGGTATGGGAAGAGGAACCCTGGTAATGGGCGGAATCCTGGACGGGGTCCGAGTGTTGGAGCTGGGGGACGGAATCGGGGCGTCGTTCTGCGGGAAACTGTTGGCTGATTACGGCGCGGACGTAATTAAGTGCGAACAGCCCCGAGGGCATGAAACGCGGCGGACCGGGCCCTTTGTTGGCGACGACCCTCACCACGAAAAGAGCATCCCCTTTTTGTACCTGAACACAAACAAGCGGGGGGTTACCCTAAGCGTGGAAAACGCGACGGGGCGGGGGCTACTGGGGCAGTTGGCGGAGACCGCCGACGTGGTGGTGGAGGATTTTCCGGCCGGGTGGTTGGAAGGTCTGGGGACGGGTTATGAGCGGTTGGCGGAGGTCAACCCGGGGTTGGTAATTACCTCGATCACTCCTTTCGGGCAGAGCGGGCCGTACCGGGACCTGGCGGCAACGGACGCCGTGGTCTTCGCGTTGAGCGGGTTGATGTACCACTCGGGGGACTCGGACAAGGAGCCGCTGCGGAACGCCTTGAACCAATCGTTTTACGTGGCGGGGGTCAACGCAGTGGTGGCGACAATGGCCGGGTTGTTCCAGCGGTTGGCGACAGGACGGGGGCAGCACGTTGACGTATCGGCGGCGGAGTGTTTGACGTCGCATCTGGTACAAGCGGTCCCGTACTACAGCTTCACGGGGGCCATCAAGGGCCGGCGGCCGATGAGGGGGTCCGGGTTTGAGGAGTTGATGCCCGCCAAGGACGGGTACGTGATTCCTTCGGTGCAGGGGTCGCAACCCTGGGCGACGGTGGCGGACCTGGTGGGGGTTGAGGGACTTCAAGACGGGCGGTTTGCCACGGGAGCGGGGCGGATTGAGTACGGGGAGGAGTTGAACCAACTGCTGCTACAGGGGTTGGCGGAGTGGGACCGGAAGGAGCTGTTCCAGGCTTCGGGAGAGCGGCGGTTGGTTTTCGGGATGGCCCAGGACGGGGGGGACTTGATGGAATGCCCCCACCTGGATGCGCGGGACTTTTTTGACCGGGTGGACCATCCGGTGGCTGGGGCGGCGGAATACCCGGGGATGGGACCCAAGCTGTCGGGGTTGGAAAAGAAAGGGCGGAAACCGGCGCCGTTGTTGGGAGAGCATAACCGGGAAGTTTTCCAGGGGGAATTGGGCTGCTCGGCGGCGGAGTTGGTCCAACTGCGGTGCTGGGGGGCGATTTGAACGGACTGCCGCTGGAAGGGATTAGGGTTGTCGATCTGAGCCGGGTTTTCGCCATGCCCTACTGCGGGGCTTATCTGGCGGATATGGGGGCGGAAGTCATCAAGGTGGAAACCCATCACAGCCAGTTTGTGGATACCACGCGGACCTTGAACGGGCCGTATCCCGACAACGAGCCGGGCGACAATTTCTGGGAGCGGGGAGGGACTTTCCAAACCCTGAACCGGGGAAAGCTGTCGGTTACGTTGGACCTGCGGTCGGAGAAAGCGTTGGAGGTGTTGAAGGAGCTGGTCAGCATCAGCGACGTAGTCCTGGAGAACTTCACGCCACGGGTGATGCAGCGGTTTGGGTTGGACTACCCGCAATTGAAGGCGCACCGTCCCGACCTGATAATGGTTTCCAACACGGGGTACGGGCACAGCGGGCCATGGACGGACTTCGGAGCGATGGCGACGGCGTTGGAGCCGACCCACGGGACCGGGGCGTTCATGGGTTACCTGGAACCGGGCGAAGAGGGCGGGCTGGGCCCGGGAACGGTACCCAATAAAATCGCCAACTCATACACCGACTTCCTGGCGAGTTGGACCGGGCAACTGGCGGTGTTGGCCTGCTTGTTTCACCGGGCGCAGACGGGGCAGGGGATGTGGATAGACCTGGCCATGTACCAGGTGGGGGTCTCGTACATGGGAGAGGGGTTGTTGGATTTCGCGTTCAACGGGCGGCGGACCCGGCGGCTGGGGAACCGGCATGAGTATTGGTCGCCCCACGGCTGTTACCCGTGCCGTGGGGACGACGAGTGGGTGGTGATTGCGGCGAGAAACGACGCCGAATGGAAAGGGGTGTGCCGGGCGTTGGGCCGGCCAGAACTGGCGTCGGACGCCAGGTTTGCCGAACCGGTGACGCGGCACGGCTACCAGGACGAGTTGGACAGCATCATCGGGGCTTGGACTTCGACATTCAGCCAGTATGAGGTTATGGGACTGCTGCAAGGACAGGGTGTTCCGGCGGGGCCGGCGTTGGACGGCAGAGGGATTTGGAAGAACCCCCATTTGCGGAAGCGGGGTTATTTTGAAAGGGTGGAACACGCGGCGGAGACGGGGTTGGGCGAGAGGGAGTATACGAGCCGGGGCTGGAAGTTGGGGGATGGCGACGTCCGCATCAGGAAACCGGCGCCGATGCTGGGGCAGGACAACCAGCATATCTTAGGCGGGTTGCTGGGGATGGAGGAATCCAAGATTGAGGAACTTGGAGAGGCCGACGCAATTGGGGATGTGTTGAAGGGGACGGGGACGCCCGCGGCGGTGCCGATGGACCGGCAAGTGGAATTGGGGTGGACGGTGCGTTACCATCGCGACTACCAAGCTAAGGTTGAGGACCCGCCGGAGGACAGGGGGTAAGCAGGTTGAGGGTTAAACCAGGGTCTTTCCTTTGTTCATGTTGGGATTTTAGGGGAGTGGCCGGCGTTCACGGGGGGGGGGACCCAGGAATGTCAGGATTTCGCAAGGGAGATAAGGGCGGGGATTTTTAGATTCCTCACTCCGTTCGGAATGACAGGTGGGCAGGGCCGGAATGATGGGTGGCGAGGCGGAATGACTGGTGGGGAGGAGCGGAATGAATGGTGGGCAGGGCGGGAATGACTGGTGGGGAGAGCGGGATGGAAGGTAGCAGGGCTGGAATGACGGGTTCGACCCCAGATCGGGGTATCATGCCCAAAAATGTGATAATCGAAAGACCCTGAGGATTAACCGGGTCTTAGTTGGGGATCTTGGGTGGTTTTTAATTATTGGGGGTTTCGAGGAGGTTTCAGATGGCAGAACCTGGGATTTTGGAAGGAGTCAGGGTGTTGACGCTGGAGCAGGTCCATGCGCTGCCCTGGGGCACGGGTTTTCTGGCGGACCTGGGAGCGGAGGTAATCCGGGTGGAAAGCCTGGACCACCTGCAAGACCGCAAGGCGGGGCCGTTTCCAGAGGGCAAGCCCGGTGAAGAGTGGTGGAACCAAGGCGGGAACCTGGTGTATTTCGGGACGCGGAACAAGAAAAGCCTGTGCTTAAACGTGACCACGCCCAAGGGCAAAGAGGTGTTTCTTAAATTGGCGGCCAAGACCGACATTGTAACGGACAACTTCCGGCCGGGGACGATGCAGCGGTTTGGGTTTGACCACGAAAGCCTTTTGAAGGTGAACCCCAAGATAATCAGTTTGAGCAGTACGGCCTATGGTTACACCGGGCCGTGGCGGCGGGCCGGGTCGCGGGCCCGGACGGTGGATGCCTCTTGCGGGCTTTCCTTTTTGACGGGTTACGAGGGAGGGCCGTCGTACCGGGCTAGCAACAACTACATGGACCATTCGGTGGGCAACAACGTAGCCTACGCTTTGCTGTTGGCGCTGTACCAGAGGAACAAGACGGGCCAGGGGATGCGCGTTGACCTGACTATGCAGGAGACGGGGGTTTCGGCCATCGGCCCGGCGATTTTGGAGGCGCAGCGGGGGATTACCCGGGAGCGGGTGGGCTGCGGCCATTGGTGGAAGGCGCCGCATAACGTTTACCCCTGCCAGGCGGATGACCGGTGGATTGTGATAGTGGTCTCCAACGACCGGGAGTGGGAAACGCTGAAGGACGCAATGGGCAACCCGGACTGGGCGGCGGATGCCCGGTTTGACTCGGCGGTGGGCCGGTGGAAGCACCGGGTCGAGATCGACCAAGAGTTGGGAATGTGGACGGCGCAGTGGGACGATTTGGAACTGGGGAGGATGCTTCAAGGGAAAGGGATCAGCGCCGGACCGGCTATGACTGCCCAGCAACTGGCCAATGACGACCACCTGAACCAACGGGGATTCCTTTGGGAGTTCGAGAGCCGGGTCAGTTCAGGAGTTGGGCCCAGGGTCTACGCCGGGCGGCCCTTCCGTACACCGGAGATACCTTTGTCCATCACCAAGGCGGCGGGGTTGGGACAGGACAACCAGGAGATTTTGGCGGAGATAGCGGGGCTTTCCGCTGCGGAAATAGCGGAACTGGCCGAAGAAGGAGTCATTGGCTCGGAACCTCGGCCCGACGAACGCGCGCCATAATCCCGGAATTGGGCTAGAACGGCCGGGAGAGGGGACGGAGAGTCTTTTAACTTTGCGGGCAGAGGGCGGTTGGTGTTGGCGGGGCCTTTTCATTGTCGTTTTGGGGAGTTTGCAGCGACGAATCCGGGGGGGACGGGCCGGGGGCGGGGGATTTTAGATTCCTCCCTACGGTCGGAATGACAGGTGGGGGGGTTCGGAATGACAGGTGGAGGATCGAATGACAGTTTGGGGGCTCAGGATGAGTAGGGAGGCGGGGGAGAATTAAGTGGGCTGGTGAAACGGACCGGGAGACTAGGGCCGAGAAGCACCGGCGGAGGAATTTATGGCAGGGATACTTGAGGGAATAAGGACGTTGGAGTTGGCGAACCGGCCTTCGGGGGCGTTTTGCGCCAAGCTGGTGGCGGACCAGGGATCGGACACCATAAAGGTGGAGCCGCCGGGTTGGGGGGAGCAAGCCCGCCATGAGCCGCCGTTTATCGGCGGGGAGCCGCATCCGGATAAGGGCACGTCTTTCTTGGCGTTTAACACCAACAAACGGGGGATTACGCTGGACCTGGAGCAGAAGGCGGGGAGGGACATCTTTTTACGGTTGGCGGAATCGGCCGACGTGATTGTTGAGAGTTTTTTCCCCGGGCACATGGAAACACTGGGGCTGGGATACGAGGTCTTGAAGGGATTGAGTCCCAAAGTGGTCTTGGTTTCGATAACCTATTTTGGGCAGGATGGCCCCTACGCCGATTACCAGGGGAACGACCTGGTGGCACAGGCCATGGGTGGGTTCCTTTACGCGGTAACGGGTTCGACCAACCGGCCGCCCATGGGGACGGCGTTGCAGCAGATGGAGATTACCGCCGCGCGGAACGGGGCAATCGCCATTGCCGCCGCGTTGCTGCGGCGGGACCAGACGGGGACGGGGACCCATATCGATGTTTCAGTCATGGAAGCGGTGGTAAGCACACCGTCGGGGTTGATTCACCCCTACACCTTCACGGGGCGCAGTCCTCACCGGGGAGGCAGCGACGGCAACGTGATGGACGGGATGCACATTCCCACCCTGGACGGCGAGGTAACGTTGACCACGGCGGGTACGGGGGGGCGTCCGATGGAGGTTTGGGCGGAGTTTTTGGAGGAGCCCGGGTTGTTGGACCCCAAGTTTTCCTCGCGGCAGGGACGGATGGAACATTGGGAGGAGCTGCACGGGTTGGTGGCGCCGAAGCTGGCGCAGTGGAAGAACCTGGACCTGATGGCGGAGACCATGGCCCGAGGGTTGGTTGTCGGGCTGGTGCAAAGCCCGCGGCAGGTGGTCGAGTCGCCTCACCTGGAGGAGCGGGGGTTTTTCGTGGAGCTGGACCACCCGGAAGTGGGGCCTTTGAAGTACCCGGGGGCCGGGTTTTTCATGGACGGAAATAACACCATGGAAACGGCGCGCGCGGCACCCCGGTTGGGGGAGCACAACGTAGAGATTCTCAACGGCGAGTTGAGCATTCCCCTGGCAGAGATGGGGGTGTTGCGGGCGGCGAGGGCGATTTAGCGCAACTGTTCAGAATTAAGGAGTTAGCTCAACCCAGGACCCGTCATTCCGGCTCGGGGGCCGGAATCCAGAATGGTCAGGGAGAGACCAGCGTTCGAATTGCCCGGGATTCCTGGATTCTGGCTCAAGGCCAGGGGTACCCGTCAGATTTTCGCGGGAAGCGGTCCCTTGGGCGG
Source organism: Dehalococcoidia bacterium (assembly GCA_965205495.1). Lineage (GTDB taxonomy): Bacteria > Chloroflexota > Dehalococcoidia > Lucifugimonadales > UBA3495 > CATOSK01. Next base: position 773,765 of record CBDBHA010000002.1, on the reverse strand, counting down.
TTGGGCCAAGTCTGTTCGTCGTAGGGGGGTGCTTGCGACGACGAATCCAGGGGCCAACGGGTTGGGGGAGATGGATTTTAGATTCCTCCCTACGGTCGGAATGACAGGTAGAGGGCCGGAATGTCCTCCGCGAAATTCTGACGGGCGCCCCAAGGCCGGAATGACGGTTTAATGTTGGGATGGCTCCTCAACGCTGAACACTTGCGATTTAGCGAGTTACTCTTCGGCGACCACGTAGTTGCGGAGGGTACCGATACCGCTAATCTCGACTTCGATGGTATCGCCGGGGAACATATCGCCATCGGCGCCCTGGGTACCCATCCAAAGGACATCGCCCGGGTGGAGGGTGGTGTACTTGCTAAGCTCCTGAATCCAGGTGGCGGCGTCCCAAATCTGTTCGGACGAGGAAAAGTCCTCCCAAACGCCGCCATTGTGGCGGACGATAATCCGTAGATTGGTGGGGTCCAGACCGGTGACGATACAGGGGCCCAAGGGTTTAAAGGTGTCGCAGTTCTTGCCCCGGAACATAGTGCGGTCGTTGGACTGCCAAACGCGTTGGCTGATGTCGTTGCCAATGGTGTACCCAAAGACATAGTCCAAGGCATTGGAGGCTGGGACATTGCGGGCGAGTTTGCCCATGACCAAGCCAAGCTGGCCTTCCGGTTGAACGGCGCCGACGCAATCCTTGGGAACGACGATATTTTCTTCGGTGCCGATAATGGCGTGAACGGAGCGGAAATTAGGCTCCGGGAAGGCGGGGTAAGAAGGGGGTGCGCCACGGCGGGCGGCCATACCCTCGACGTGGCCCCGATGGTTGGGGCCGGCGGCGTAGAGCATGGGGGGGATTATGGGAGCGAGGAGCTTGAAACTGGCCGACGCGTGGTTAACTCCGGTCCTCTGGTAACCCTCGATGGGATGGCCGGAAACCTCGCTGACGCTGTCGTCGTCTTCGATGATTCCAAAGCTGATCTTGTCCCGGGACTGAAAGCGGCACCATTTCATAACATGCCTCCCGATTGCTAATTTGGTTTACGGGCGGCGACGCGGGCCAAGGCCCAATCGTCGAACCAGCCTTCTTGGTAGTACAGGATTTCCAACTTACCGCAGTCCTGCCGCAATTCGCCGGGCTCGGCCAAGAATTGGCGGGAAGGGCTTTGGTGCCGTTCCAGGTTGGCCAGGCAAGCCACCTCGCCAAGGAATACGCCGCCGGGTTGCAGGCGGTCCTTGATGGCGGGGAACAGATCCCGTTGCCGGTACATGAAAGACGTGACGGCGGCAAAAGGGCCGGGCGGCAAGGGGTCTTCTTCCAAATCGGCCACCAGAGTGGCGAGGGAGAGATTTTGGGCCTGGAATGCTTGGCGAGCCAATTCCAACCCGCGAAGGGAAATATCCACCGCCGTAACGTCCAGACCCCGGGTGGCCAACCATTGGGAAATGCGCCCGGAACCGGCGGCGATGTCCAAAGCGGGTCCCTGGGTTGGGACCCACTCCTCCACGTCGGACAGCCACGTTGGAGGGACGAGGGGGACAGGGCCGGTCTGGGAGTACCTTTGGTCCCACTTGATGCGATCGGCCTGAGACATAGTCTTTTCCCGTTGGGTTGTTGTCGGTTGGATGGGGGTTAGTCGGAGTTCCAGAAATTGGCAACGGCGTCATCAGGAAAGAGGAAAACGAAGCCGTTGCGCTCGGCGTACTGACGGTCGATGTTGGTATCTCCGATGTGGTAATAGACCGCCGCAGGAAAATCGGCTTTGACCCGGTCGAGTTGGTGCTTCAACACGGTGAACTGCACGGGAATCTCGTGCTCGGACCAAATGCGCTGCTGGTTGCGGATCATGCGGTCGGAGCAACTGCCGATGATGTAACCGGACTCCTTGGCGGCGCGTACCATGTCCATGGTGACCACGCCCGGGGGATCGCCCACTTCCAGGGTGCCGTCGATGTCGAAACTAATGAGCTTGAGCAAGGGATCGTCTCCTTTGGGATGGCCCGTGGCTAGCTGGGGTATTTGCTCAACATTATCCAGCCGCCGCTGCTGGGGGTAGTAAAGGCGGCCAGGGCGGTCTCGCAACGGATTTGGATTTGGCGGGAGCCGGCGGCACCCCGCAGTTGTTCAATGCTGTCGGTATACATGGAGGTGCGGGTGCGGCCATTGCCCAGGTTGCCACCGCTGGAACTGAAGGGATGGGGGCCTTCAACGCGAATGTCCCCGGCATAGAAGGCGAAGGCGTCGCCGCGCTTGACGCCGTGCCACTGGAACCCTTCCAGGAAGAACTGGGACATGGTGGCGTAGCCGTCGTAGGGGTTGAAGACGTCGACGTCTTCGGGGCCGAGGCCGGCGCCTTCGTACATACGGCGGGCGGCGTGGTCGGTCCAGTCTTCGATTTCGTCCAAGTCGGGTTGGGTGGTGCGCTGGCGGAAGTTGTGCTGGGAGTGGTTGAGCACGTAAACCGGGGGCTGCTTCATGTCGCGGGCGCGTTCCGCGGTGGTGAACAGGAAGGCGGCGGAAGCGTTAACGGGGCGGTCACAGTCCCAAATACGGAGGGGGTTGAGGATGTAACGGGAGTTGACGTATTCGTCCACCGTAATCTGATCGATGCCGTGGTTGGCGTTGAAACCCCAGGGGGTCATCAGGCCGTTGCGGTGCTGGTTGATGATGAAGGGGGCGAGGTCGTCGTGGTGGCCGCCGTACTTCAGGCAGTACTGGTTGTGGGGGAAGATGTTGATGAAGTCGTTGCCGCCGTGGTTGCCCCAGGGGACGGTCCATTGGCGGGCGCCGCGGGCGTAGTCGTCGGCGTTTTCACCGCCGCGGCGGTAGCGGCCTTCGAGGTTGCCGGTGGGGTAGATGACCAGGCAGGTGCTACAAAGCCCGTCGCCGACGGCCTGGGAGGCCCAGCCGACCATCTCGCCGATGGTTGGAACGTTGTCGGGCATGTACTTGACGTTTTTTAGGCCCATGTTGTCGGCCAGCCATTGGGCGTTGATGAGGGTGAGGCCGAGTTCCGAGTCGTAGGGCGGGTCGAAGTAGGGGCGGGGCGCCCAGCGGGAGGAGGAACCGCCACTGGGACCGGCGATGTGGCTCTGGCAGACGATGATGCCATCAACCTGGTCGGGGGTGACGCCGGCGTCATCCATGGCGCGTTGGCAGGCGAGCATGGTAAAGGCGCCGAGGGTGCGGTCCATGGACTCGCCGTCCCACCGCCGGTCGATGGAGGAGTGACCGACACCGGCAATTGCAACCTGCCCCCGATGCTCCCAGACTCCGAGGCCGTCGCGGTCTCTGCGCCATTGGTAGTTAGCGTTAGTGGTCATTTTTCACCCTTTCTGAATGGTCCGCCCACTATGTAGTCAAGGCGGACCGGATTACGGCTCTTGGGGTTGGAGGAGTTATTGGATAACCCGCCACTCGTGGATGAGCTGGCCGGGGGCGACTTCTTCGAAGGTGACTTCCACGGCGGCGCCCACGGGGACTTCGTAGGGTGGGACGCCGGGGAGGTTGGAGTAAAAATTGACCGTGGTGTCCTGGTCGAGGGTTATGAGGGCGAGGTTGTAGGGTTGGTCGGGCATCCTGCGGTTGAGGCGGCCATCTTCGATGACGATGTAGGTGGCGATGTGGCCGCGGCCTTCGGCTTCCTTCCATTCCAGGGTGTCGGCGGAACCGCAGACCTGGCATGAAGCTTGGGGCGGGTATTGCAGTTTGGCGCAGGAGGTGCAGTTTTGGATGAGCAAGCGGCGTTCATTGACGGCATCCCAGAAGGGTTTGCTCAACTCGTCGGCTACGGGGATGACCTTTGGCATTCTGTGACTCCAATCCGGCTATAAGTTGCCGCGCTGGGGTAGACGGGCGGCGGGCAAATGGCATGATTCCAACTTTCCGAGGATAGAGCAGGTTTTAGCCGCCTGTCAATTGTTGGGGGCGGTGGGCGGGGGTTTTAATTTTCCGGGTGGAGGACGGTAGGTGTTGGAGAGTAAGCCGGCATTCCTGTGGTGATTGTGGCGGAGGGCGAGATCCGGGGTTGGGGATGGTGTTGGGCAGGGGGACGGCTCACTACGAACGGGAGTGTTTAGTGCGACCGTCCGTTGGCCCTTCGACGGGGCTCAGGACGAACGGAATGGGAGGTTGGGGGGTGGCTAGTGCCCGACCGTCCGTTGCCCTTCGACGAGCTCAGGACGATCCTTCGACGGGGCTCAGGACGGGCGGACTGGAGGGTTTTTTGGTGTTGGGGATTGTGGTGGGCGGGGATTTTAGATTCCTCCCTGCGGTCGGAATGACAGGTTGGGGGGGGAATGCCATTACAAGGCTCTGTCAGAATTGCTAAGTCATCCTGGCATTAAAACGTCATTCCCGCGCAGGCGGGAACCCAGGAATTCCCGTCACTTCGAACGCTGGCTTCTCCCCAACCATTCTGGATTCCCGCCTGCGCGGGAATGACGGTGGGGGGCGGGGTGCACCCATAGGCGGGCTCAGGGGTGAGGGGAGGTGTCTAGTGCGACCGTCCGTTGGCCCTTCGACGGGGCTTAGGACGAACGGACTGGGTATCGGCGGGGGTGGTTCGACGGGGCTCAGGACGAACGGAATGGGAGGTTGGGGCTGGTTCGACGGGCTCAGGACGAACGGGGGTGGGGATTGCCGTGAACGGGGTGGGGTTAGACCCCTTTGCTGGTACAATGTATTGAAACTTTGGGGTATACAAACTTTGGGTGGAGCCGGAGCTATGTGCGGGCGTTTCGACTTGAACGAGCACCAGCTAGAAATCAATTTTGGGGCGGACCTGAGCGGGTTGGCGGACCCGGAGAAAGGGCCGTTGGCATACCCGGCGTATAACATTGCCCCGACCAACCGGGTGCTGACGATTCTTTCGGATGGGGAACAAAACCACGCGCGGTTGATGCGGTGGGGGTTGGTGCCCCGGTGGTCGAAGGAGATTAGCTCCAAGTACACGATGATCAACGCCCGCGATGACAGAATCCTGAACACGCGGTCCTATACCGGGCCGTTCAAGAGCCAACGTTGCTTGATTCCGGCCAGCGGGTTTTACGAGTGGAAGAAGGGGCCGGACAAGGCCCGGTGGCCGATGCGGTTCACTTTGAAATCGGAGGACACCTTCGCATTCGCGGGAATTTGGGAGCGGGCGCGCCCGGGGGGCGAAGAAATGTTGTCCTGCTCCATCATCACAACCGGCGCCAACGAGTTGGTGGGGACGATTCACGACCGGATGCCGGTGATTCTGGCTCCAGACACCTACCGGCATTGGATGGACCCGCACAACGAAAGCGTTGAGGACCTGCTGGAGTTGTTGCAGCCTTATGATGCGGCGTTGATGAAAGCGTACCCGGTATCAACTGAGGTCAATAATTCACGGAACCAAGGGGCGCATTTGGTGGAACCGGTGGGGCCGGAGTTTTTTAGTTAGGGCCGAGAGCTAGGGGCGAAGGACGATTGCGAAGTGATGTGATTGTGAGGAAAAGAGACACTTGCCAGCCCAGGTCCAACCTGGATTCCCGCCTACGCGGGAATGACGGCAGGTGTTCGTAAGGACTTTGCAATCGTCCTGGCTAGGGCGGGGTTAGGGGAGATTTCACGACGAGGACCCATCAGATTTTCAGGAATGGAGGGGAACTTATGAGTACACAAACGCCATTAAACATGAAAGTTTGGTTCGACTATACTTGACCCTTCTGCTACGTCGGCCTAGTTAGGCTGGAACAGGTAGCGGAGGAGATACTGATGACGATTGACCGGCGGCCCTTCCTGTTGCAGCCGGACAAACCTGCGGAAGGGACGGAGCGGCCGCTGCGGGACGGGGAAACCGAAGGCGAGTTGTCGGCGGCGTGGCAGGAGCGGGCGGGAGCGTTGGGGATTACGATGCGGCGGCCCAATTGGTCGCCCAACACGACGCTGGTCCACGAAGCTACCCTTTTCGCGAAAAAGCAGGGGTTGGATGGGGAGTTTCACCATCGGGCGGCCCAAAGTTACTGGGAATCGGGGGCCGACCTGGGAGACCGGGAAGTGGTGGAGCAGTTGGCCTGGGAGTGTGGGCTGGACGCGGCAGGGTTGAAGGAAGCGCTGGAGTCGGGGCGGTTCCAGGACGAGGTAATCCGGGAGAACGAGGCGGCGCGGGGCGCCGGTATTGGCGGCACGCCAACGTACCAAATCAACGGTGGCGAGCCCACGTTTGGGGACCTGAGCGCCGAAGACATTCGAGAGTTGATCAAGAAGTCCACCGGACAATAAATCGTTGGCGATTTGGGACGTACCCGAACGGGCAGAGTCTTTTAATTGTTGTTTTGGGCAGGTTGCGGCGACGAATCCAGGGGCAAACCGGCTGGCAGCGATGGATTTTAGATTCCTCCCTGCGGTCGGAATGACCGGTAGCGGGGACTCGGAATGACATTGGGCAGGGGGCTGGAAGCGGGTTTTAGAGGGAATTACAAGACCCTGCCCGAAGGGGAAGGACATTTGCCTGTTAGGAATTTCTGGGTTCCTGCCTCCGCAGGAACGACGGGATGTTGCCAAGCCGTTTTGAGATAGTTTTTTAATGTCTGCCCAATGGAGGAACGGTTAACGTGATCAGGCAATTGAGGGTTTACACGATAAACAAGGGTCATCTGGACGACTTCGTGCAGGGGTGGTTGGCGGGGGTTTACCCGCTGCACCTGAAGCAGGGTTACAAGATTGAGCGGGCCGGAACCGTTCCGGAGCGGAACGAGTTTGTCTGGGAAGTTTCCTACGACGGACCGGAAGACTGGGACGCCAAGCAAGAGGCGTATTACAGTTCGCCGGAGCGTTTGGCGTTGGACCCGGACCCGGCGCAGTGGATAGCCAAGCGGGACACCTGGTTCGTCAATTCGGTGCTGCCGGAGTAAGTCTTTACCGGGTACTGCTCCGGGGTGGTTAATGGGTGAAGGTGATGCCGGTCATCTCCCGGGGTTCCAAGGTCAGATAGGGGATGAGGTCGCGGACGTTGGTGACTGCTTCGAGGTTGTTGACCGCTTGGATGAGGGCTTCGGTCCGTTGGGAACCAAGGACGGGCTCCAGAAGATAGCGGGCCTTGGCGTTGACCGTCTCGGTGTCCATGGGGTTTTGCATGGTGCCGTAGGCGTGGGGGGTGAAGTGGGACAGGGTTGTCCCGTCCTTGAGGGTTACCTCGACCCTGCCGCTGCGGGGAGCTTCCGGGACCATCAGGTAGGGGTCGGCGATTAGCGCGACGCGCTCTTTCACGGCCAACACGGCCGGGTCGGTCATGCGCTGGTAGGAGTGGGTAGACTCGAAGGTTACCTCGCCGTCGACTAGGGCCATGGCGATCATGTGCTGGCAGTTAACGTCGGGCATGGCGCGGTCGTTGACGATGCCCGCGCCGTCCTCGGGCAGCCTCACCTCGATGCGGTCCACGGTTTCGACGGTGAGATTGTGCCGTTGGTGGATGGCGAAGAAGGCGTCGAGGGCGGCCTGGATGGGGTACCCGACCGGGTAGGGTTTAATGGCGGTCTCGGTTATGTAAAACCGGGAGCCCAAACCGGCGATCATCAACTCCGGTTCCGGGGAAGGGGAGTGGGCGTTCAGGACGTTGTGCTGGCCTTCGAGGGCGTCGGCGACACCGGAGAAACCGGCCTGGACCATGATGGCGGCGGTGACGCCATTGCGGGCGCCCATTCCCGAGAAATCGAAGGCTTTTTCGACGTGCTCCAAGTCGCGGGGCCAACTCCAGACGCCGGACACCTGCTGGGCGGCGTAGGATAGGGCGTAGCGCATACCGGTCTGGTCGAGTTGGGCGATGGATGCGGCGGCGGCGGCGCTGCCCATGGTAGAGCTGGTGCCCTCGGCGCTGCGGTGGTTGCCCCGGACCAGGTCGGGGCCCAGGGCCAGCAGGAACCGGCAACAGAGGTCATAACCCAGCACCACGGCGCGGAGGAGTTCCTGGCCGGACCTGGCTCCGCGCTCAGCCATGGCCAAGGCCGCTGGGACCACGGAGCAACCGGGGTGGGACTTGGTGACCGGCTCGAAATCGTCGGTCTCGTCGGCGTGACCGAACATACCGTTGACCAAGGCGGCGTTAACGGCCGAGGTCTTGATGTCGGTGGTCAAGACCGAAGATTCGGGGGTGCCGCCCTGCAATCCGACGTATTTGATAGCCATTTCGCCGGCTTTGAGGCGGCCACCGGAAACGCAGGCGGCCAGGGAGTCGAGGATGCGGTGCTTGGCCGCCAGGACGACATCTTCGGGAAGGGAGCGTTGATGGGCCCCGGCCATGTACTGGCCCAGGGTTGCGGTAATTCCGTTGGTTGTCATGGGTTGAGGTCCTCGTTGCGCGATATTTGGCGGGCGGTTGGACAGGCGGGACCCAGGTTGACAGGCTAGCGGCGGCGGACGTACTTGTCGACGCTCTGCTCGATGGTGAGCCCAAGATAGAGGTCGCCGTTTAAGTCCACGGCCATGCCATGAGCGTGACGGATGGGCCACCGTTCAAGCACGTTACCGTCGGCGTCCCAGACGCTGCAATGGGAGTGGCCGGACTCGTCGGCCTGCTCGGCCAGATAGAAGATGCCGTCGTTGCCCAGGACCAGGTTGTCGGGGCCGCCCATGCCGGTCCACATGGTAATAAACTCGCCGTCGGGAGAGAAGACCTGAACGCGGCGGTTGGCGCGGTCGCAGACATAAATCTTGCCGTCGGGGTCGATTACCAGGCTGTGGGGAAGGTGGAACTGGCCCGGGTCTTCTTTGCCCGGCTGGCCCCAGGACTGGATGAGCCGACCGTCGGCGCTGAAACGGTGGACGCGGGCGTTGCGGTAGCCGTCGGAGACGTAGATGTCGCCGGAGGGATGGGGGGCCATTTCGGTGCAGTAGTTGAAGGGGCCGGCAGCCCGGGGGACCAGATCGCCGGGGTTTTCGCAGCCGGTGTCGGAGTAAACGCCGCGGTCGCCGATGATTTGCAGGGGCTTGCCTTCAAGGGTGAACTTCACCGCCACATGGTCGGAGCGGTCGGTTATGTAAACAACGTCGTCAACGATGGTCATGCCGTGGGGGTCGGCGATGGCGCCGATGCCCCAGCGGTTGAGGTAGTTGCCGTCGGGGTCGAAAACCATTACGGGAGGGTCCTGACGCTGGAAGGCGTAGACCCGGTTTTGGGAGTCGGTGGCAACGGTGCTGACGGTTCCGAGGGTTTCGCCGGCGGGAAGCTTGGGCCAGTCTTGAATGTAGTCGTAGGTAAATTGGCCTGAACCAACGGTGGTCATAAGTTTTCCTCGTTAAGTTAAGTGAAGGTTAAGGATCTGGGCCTGGTTATCTGCCGACCCATTCGCCGTAGATGGGGAATTGGCTGCACAGGAACTCAATGTAGGCCGGCTGGTTGGCCTCGTTGGCGGCCAGGGCGCGGCGGAGGGCCGGGACAACCTCGGAGGGATCGGCGACGCGCTCGGTGTGGAAACCCAGGTCACCGATGACCTTGGACATATCGACTTCGTCGGGGCCGAGAACCGAATGGGTAAAGGGGTCGTGGCCGGGGCCCCAGAACCCGGGGCCGTAGCCGGCGAACCCGCCGTTGCTGATATGGGCGACGGTGACGCCGAGCTTTTGACGCAGGGCCACTTCCAAGTTGCCCAGCATGTACCCCAAGCCGGCCTCGCCGGTGACGGTCACCGCCGGGCGGGTCGGGTTGTCCATCCTGGCGGCCACGGAGGCGGCCCAACCGAAGCCGAGGGTGGAAACGTTGCCCCAACCGAGAAAGGCGCGGGGGACCAGGGTGTCGTAGACGGTACTCAACTGGTCGCGGGTGTTGCCGGACTCGTGGGTGATGAAAGAATTGTAGGGGTCCAGGACTTCCATCAGGCCGGCGTAGACCCGGTAGGGGTTGATAGGCTGGTCGTCGGAGGCCATGGCTTCACGGTACTTGGCGAGGCCGGCGTCGCGTTCCCCTTTGACCTCCAGGGCGACATCTTCCGGAGATTTTCCACCTGGTGCCGGGCGGGCAGCCATCTCATCGGTGAGGGCTTGCAGGACATATTTGGCGTCGCCGATGACGGCCTGGGCAGTGGGGTAGACCTTGTTCAGGTGAAGGTCGTCGACGTTGGAATGGATGATGGTCTTGCCGGCGGCGTTGGGGATGCCGTGACTGAACCGGCCAGGGGAGAGGCTGGAGCCAACGGCAAAAATCAGGTCGCTCTTGTTCAGGTAGTTGGTAACGTGATCGCCCCGGACGCCGACGAACAGGGGATGGTTTTCAGGGAAGGCACCCTTGGCCTTGAGGGTGGTAACAACCGGAGCGTTGGCCATTTCAGCGAAGGCCAATAGTTCCTGGGAGGCTCCGGCGTAAATGACGCCTTCGCCAGCGTAGATCAAGGGGTTTTGGGCTTGGGAGAGGAGGTCTACGGCGAGGCTCACGTCCTCGGGGTCGGGAGCGGACTTCCAGCCCTTGACCGGGCGGTAGGGGTCGGCGGTTTCGTCGTAGGCGCCGGTGGGATCTGGGACGGCGAGGATAACGGGCCCGGGGCGGCCGCTGCGGAGGAGGGTGAAGGCCCGCCGCATAAACTCGGGTACCCGTTCCGGCTTATCGATGTAGCCGAACCACTTGGAAACGGTCTTCATGCTGTTAAATACGTCGAACTGGCTGTTGCCGGAGCTGCCGATGGGAACGCCGTCGGTGATGCAAAGCACCGGGGAGCCGTCCTCAAAAGCCTGGGCCATGCCAGCGTAGGCGTACTGCATTCCGGCGGCGTTGACGCCTCCCTGGAAGGTGCAGACCCCGATCCGGCGGCCGGCGGTGATGCGGGAGAAAGCGTCGGCCACGGCGACGGCGTACCGGTCGTCGCGCATCATCAACATGGGGATGCCCTCACGGCCCAGGGCGTTGTTCACGCGGCAAACGGGGAAGGTGGACACCCACTCGACCCCTTCTTGTTTCAAAATGCGGGCGATACCGGTTGCTGCGTCGATGGTCATTAAAACGTCCTCCTGCCGGCGGATTCCGGTCCGGCGGCCAAGCTAGGTTACTCTAACATCAGGTTGGGATGGCGTCATCCCGGGATGGAGAGGGGCTTAGAGGGCATCGTTTACTTTGCGGAGGAAGTCTTCGGCTCCGATGCGGAGGAGGCCCCAGGCGGAGACGGTTACGAAATTGGCGCCCAGGTTAATGAACTCGGCAACACCGGCGGTATCGGCGGGATTGTTGCCGCCGACGCCGACGAATTTGCCACCGGCGCGGATACGGGGGATGACTTCTCTCATAACGCGGCGGACTTCGGCGACGCCGGGGTTGCCCAAGCTTTGGCCCAAGTCGGATGCGGCGACGTGAAGGACGTCGGCACCGGACACCTTCAGGATGTCGTCCAAATTGGCGACGGCTTCGACATCTTCGACCATTGGGATGACGAGGACCTGGGAGTTAATCCAGGCGGTGGCCTCGTCGCGGTTGACGCCGATGCCGTAGTCCTGGGCGCGGCCTCCGCCCATGCCCCGGTAGCCATCGGGGTAGTAGCGGGCGGCCCGGGCGATAGCGGCGGCCTGCTCGCCGGTGTTGCAGTGGGGAACGATGATTCCCTGGAGGCCCCGGTCGAGGTAGCGGAGGATGGTTTGCTCATGGTGGTCGGGGATACGGGCGATGGGGGTAATGCCGAAGGACTCGGCGGCGCGGACCATGTGCTCCACCTGGTCCAAACCGGCGGGGCCGTGTTCGCAGTCAATCATCACGAAGTCGTAGCCCAGGGCGCCGAAGATTTCCACCATGTCCGGGGCGTAGCGGGTGATGATGGCGCCGAAGACGACTTTGCCCTCGTCGAGTTTTGCCTTGGTGGTGTTGGTACGCATGAATCGTTTCCTTTCTTGGTTAGTTTTGGAATGTTGGCGGGCTGGGGATTGGACTGGGAGGTGGTTAGAGAGACCCGTCGATAACGATGTCCAGCAGGGCGGGTTTACCGGAAGCGACGGCGCGGTCGACCGCGGGCTTTATCTCCGCGGGGTCGCTGATGCGTTCGCCGTGGACTCCCATGCTGTTGGCGATGGAGGCCATGTCGAAAGGAGTGGCGAAGTCGGAGTAGAGCAACCTTCCGCCGGAGGTCTCGGAGAGTTGCAGGACATCTTGCTGATAGACGTTGAAGTTGACCTTGAGGACCCGGTACATGCCGTTGTTGCAGATGACAAAGATGCAGGGGATATTGTCGTTGGCGGCGGTCCAGAGGCCCTGGACGGTCATCATGGCGCTACCGTCGCCGATTATCCCGAAAACGGGACGGCTGGGGTTGGCGACCTGGGTACCCATGGTTGCGCCGATGCCGCCGCCGATGGACTGGCCACGGACACCGCGCAGGTCGCCGCGCCGTTCGGCCTGGAAGTAGTGACGCATCGCGCCGCGGTTGCTGATGGAGTCGTCCACCACGATGGCGTTATCGGGAATGGCGGAGGCCAACTCGGCCATCATGCGGGCGGGAGTCATGGGTGTGTGGTCCCATTTTTCGGCGAGGGATTCCTCGAAGGCCTGGCGGTTGCGGCAGGACTCGGCTACCACCGCCTGTTTGCGGTCCTCGATTTCCCGGTAGTCGCCCGGGGACAGGCGCTCCTTCAGGGCGGCGGTCAACTCGGCCAAAGCGAGACCGCAATGGGCGACTATGCCAACGTCGGTGGGTTCGGACCGCCCGATGCGGCTTGCGCTGGGGTCGATGTGGACGAGCTTGGCTTCCGGGGGAAGAATCACGTCGCCCCAGTAGAACAATTCCTCAAAGGGGTCGGCGCCAACAGCGAGGACCAAATCGGTCCGTTGCAGAACGTTGCGTTGGGAGGTCACACGGAGGGACAGGTTGCCGAAGAACTGGCCGTGGGTGGTGGGGAACGCGACTTCGGCGCCCCGGGCCTGGTAGACCGGCAGTCCCAACAATTCGGCCAGTTCCACCGCTTGGGAGATGGCGTCGTCGTCGGAGACGCGGTCGCCGACCAGCATGATGGAGCGGCTGGAATTGAGCAGCAGCGACGCTGCCTCGGCGATACCTTGCTCACTGGGGCGGGGAGCGTCGTAAACCGGGCGGGAGGGGACGATGTTCATTTCCGCCATGCCTTCGAGGGCGTTGGAGGTGAAACCGACGTAGACCGGGCCTTTAGGGTGGGTGTTGGCTTCGTTGAAAGCGCGGCGGATGGCGCTGGGAATTTGGTCTGGGTGGGAAAGCTCGACGGCCCACTTGGTGACGGGGCGGACCAATTGGGCCAGGTCGGTCAGGGTCTCGTTGACCTTGCGGACGTCGTAGTTGGCGGAGGTTACCACCATGGGAGTGCCGGTGTTGAGGGCGTCGAGCATCAGGGCGATGCCGTTGGCCAAGCCGCTGTCGACGTGGAGGCTGACGAAGGAGGCCCGGCCGGTGGCGCGGGCGTAGGACTCACCCATACCGACGGCGACGCTTTCCTGAAGGCAAAGGAAGTACCGCAATTCGGGGTAGTCGCCCAGCAAGTCGATTATGGGGCCTTCGCTGGTGCCTGGGTTGCCGAAGATACACTCAACTCCTTCGGCTTTTAGCATTTCCAGCAGGGCTTGCTTGCCGGTCATCATCTGGGACATGGACTCCTCCGTTAGTGGAATGAGCTGGATAGAAGTTTCGCCGTATCCGGCCAGCGTGGGGAACGGGTGTTTGGCGGTGGGAAGCGGCGGCCCGGGTATGGGGCAATTTTACAACATTCGACGCGGTGGCAATGCCAAAGATGGGGCGACGGGCAGATTAATCGGGTCTTAACTTTCAACATACCAAACAAGCCGAAATCGCTGGAAAACCCCCATGATTCCCGCTATAGAGGCAATGGACACTGTCTTGCTTCGGCAAATTGGTCCTTGTCCGCGACTTCTGGATTCCCGCCTGCGCGGGAAAGACGGGTGTGTGCGGGATTGAAGGGTGAATGAACTTCCGGGCTTTATGACGCGATTGCGCTGGCGCTACGGCAGGTTGTTTCAGGTCTTTGGTAGAAGCCGGTCGGTGTTGGAGGGCACGTTGGCATCCTCGTGGCTATTTGGGGGAGGTTGGAATCCGGGGTTGAGGATGGTGTTGGGCAGGGAGTTTAGACTCCTCTGACTGGTTTAAGGCGGGGCTGAGGGTTTAATGCGACCGTCCGTTGGCCCTTCGACAATCTCAGGACGAACGGACTGGTGCTGGGGGTGACCCTCTGGCACGCTTAGGGCGACCTTTCGACAGGCTCAAGGCGAACGGAGGAAATCCTGGACCGACCGGGCGGGGGAACCGTCGCGCAAGGCGATGGGCCTGGTGACGCTGAGGTTGTAGGCGGAGGACAGGACGGCGTTCATGTGGCGGCCATACCCCCCGGCGACCACGACCAGGATGTTCTCGGGGCGGGGGACGATGGGCATCATGGCGTCATCGTCGTCCATGTCGACGAAGGCGGGCGGGATGACGGTGCCCCACCCGCCGCGGTTGCGGAGCAAGCCAATTGGGTTTTCGGCCTGTTGGTAGATGTATTCCTTGACCCGCCGCTTGGACCAGTCCCGTTCTTGCAGCCAAATGGCGGCCTCGGAGGTTACCACCAACATTTGCTCGCCTTCGATGCCGCTGCGGTAAACGCCGTTGGCCCCCAGGTGGCGCATGGCAGACGCGGCGCTTTCCAGGTAGACCTCGGGGGTCTGGCTGACCAGGTCGTTGATGTTGTGGGGCGCTTCGGCGTAGAAAACGGTAACCGAGCTGGTCCCGGGGGATAGACCGCGCTCCACATGGAGGGAGTCCCAGGGGCTGTTTTCTTCGTCTTCCCCGATGCAGTAGGAGTAACGGCCAGGGTGTCCGTGGGTGGCCATGTCAGTGAGGCCGGGGATGCCGCCGCCGATATTGGTGCAGATTAGGCGGACAGCGCGGCCGATGGTGGCGTTGGCCCGCAAGCCGTGGCCGAAGACGTTTTGGCGGCAGTTGACGTCGAGTTCCTGGCGGATGGGACCGTTGATGATTACCAGATGCCCGCCGGGATGGGTGGTGGTCTGGCGGCCATAGAGGTTGTAAGCGGGTTCGGCGATGGCCTCGACGCAGGCGATAATTACCGGCAAATACTCCGGGAGGCAGCCCGCCATGATGGAGTTGATGCCGATTTTTTCGACGGTTGCCTCACCGCCGCGGGGTTCCAACTCAGCAACGATTTCGTGGGGGCCGCGGTCGGTGTAACGCAGCATGGCGTCAAGGAGGGGCTGCGTCGGCGGGATGATGGGCAGGCCGTCGGT
The DNA here is from genome assembly GCA_965205495.1 of Dehalococcoidia bacterium. Lineage (GTDB taxonomy): Bacteria > Chloroflexota > Dehalococcoidia > Lucifugimonadales > UBA3495 > CATOSK01. The sequence continues at coordinate 758,580 of CBDBHA010000002.1, read as the reverse complement.
CCACCCGGACTCGTAGAACCGGGTGAAGATGGCGGCGGCGTCATCGTCGACGTCCAGGCGCCGGGCGGCGGGACCAGAATCGGCCATCGGGAGAGACTACCCCGCTACTCGCGGACCAGGGAACGGACGATTTCCCGGTACTGGGAGGCGATGTCGTCCTGGACTTGTTCGATGGGTTGGGCGGCAACGGGATGCTGGATTATTACCAGGGGAAGCTGGGGCATCTTTTGCAGCCGGGTCAACCGGCGGCCGTATTCGGCGAAGGAGTGGGTGACTATGGTGACGGCGGGGATGCCGTGGCGTTCTAGGGCCATGCAGTCGTGGACACTCCACGACGTGCAGGAGCCTCAATCGCCCACTGCGGAGATGACCGCATCGACCTCCTCGGTTAGCTGCTGTTCTAGCTGGGGTCCCATGCCGCTGACGCTCTGTTTGCGGTAGCAGCGGAATTGAACGGCGGGGAACTGGTCTTGAAGCTGGGTTTTCCCCTGGTTAAGGATGATTTCGGCCCGGTCCTTGGTGTTGTCCAATAGGCCGACAACCTTGCCATCCAGGGAGGTAAGACGGCCAGCCAAGGAGTCCTGGCCGACCCGTTCGTCGGCGGTGGGGTCGAAAACGGTAATGTGTCCGGCGGCCATGCGTTTTCACCTCAGAGGGGGTTGGGGATGGCGGTGTTGCGATAGGTTGGGGTGAGGATACCATACCGGAATGTTGGGTTGCCAACCGGTGGACCGGGGAGAGGGTTATGGCTAACCCAGCAGGACCAAGGCCCAGACGGTTGGAACGGCGATTACCGAGATCAACACGGCGGCGGAGCTAATGTCCTTGGCGCGGCGGGACAAATCGTGGAACTCGGTGCCGATGCGGTCGACGGCGGTCTCGATGGCGGAGTTAAGCAGTTCGACAATGAGGACCAAGAAAAGGACGCCAATCATCAAGGCGCGTTCTACACCGGAGTCACCCAGCCAAATAGCGATGGGGGCCAGGATTAGGGCGATGATCAACTCCTGGCGGAAGGAGGCTTCGCTGAAGGTGGCGTTGCGCAGGCCGACCATGGAGTTTTTGACGGCCCGGAAAACGCGGTGAATGTCCAGAGTGCGGCTTTTCATTGAGACGAGACCCGTGGGTTGGGATATGGGGTAGTCCAAGAACGGGACAGTTCCGGGCACTCAGTTACGATAACAGAAACGGCGACAGAAACCGCGATAATCGATCGCCGGCCGGGGTACGGGCAGGACGATTGCAAAGTGATGCAATTCTGAGGGGAAGGGACGCTTGCCAGGCAAGGTACGACCTGGATTCCCGCCTGCGCGGGAATGACGATAGGGGGGAATGACGATAGGTTTTCGGAGGGACCTTGCAATTGTCCTGGTACGGTATGGGCGGCGGTTATAAAGGCCCGCCCACTTGGGACCGGGGCGGACCGGGAAAGGCCGGGGTGCGGGGGAAGCGCTCTAGGTTAGTCCTGGCCGTACCAATCGGGGTGGACGGCTTGGATGCCTAGCTGAGGCCAGGCGCAGGGGGCGCTGCACTTTTCCAGACGCTCTTCCAGGGGCAGGTTGTCGTCCCAATTGAAGGCGATGATGCGGCGTCCGTTCCAATGTCCGGCCTCGTCGGAGGCGATCCAAACGACGGGGGACTGCATGACTTCGGGTTGGATGAGGGTGTTGGCACTGGCGCCTTCCGGCGGGAGGACCATGTTGGTAGCCGTGGCGCCGCCGGGGGTGAGGACATTGGCAGTGACGCCGGTGCCTTCCAAATCCTGGGCCATGATGGCGACCAGGGCTTCGTGACCGGCTTTGGAGGGGCCGTAGGGGGCGCCACCTTTGCGCCACATGGTATCCATGCTGGTGGTTACGCTGATGATGCGGCCGTGGCCTTGTTGAATCATGTGGCCGGCGACGGCGTGGGACATGATGAAAGGGCCGCTGAGGTTGACGGCGATGACCCGCAGCCAACCGGCGGGGTCGATGTCCCAGAAATCGGTGCGCCTGCCGGTCTCACCGGGAGCGGCAAACCCGCCGGAGCGGAGGTTGATGCCGGCGTTGTTGACCAGGATGTGGAGGCCGCCCATCTCGTTGATGGTACGTTCAACCGCCTGCTCCACCGATTCCGGGTCGGTGACGTCGGCGACCACGGGGAGGACCGCGTCGTCGCCGCCCAGTTCGCGCATATCATTTGCGGTCTGATCCAACCAATCTTCGTTGATGTCCAGCATGGCGACGCGGGCGCCGGCCCGGACCAGTGCGGTCGTGATGGAACGGCCCATGCCGATGGGGCTGGCGGCTCCGGTGACGACGGCAATTTTGCCGTCCAAGACTTTCGATGATGTAGTCATTGATGTTTCCTTTGATGTGGCCGGGTTAGGGTTGAGGTACCGGGTTGGCAAGGCGCGGTGGTTGGCGCGCTGCAATTATACTGGGCGGCCCGTTGGCGAACAACGGCGCGGTGTCGAGGGTACATGTTCAGACTTGAGGACGGGGGACCCGCTTTTGAAAAAGCTGCGCAAAACTTTTACTCTTGGGGTTGTTTTGGCGGGGGCTCAGTTGCAGGGCACCGGCAGGCCCAGGGCCATGGACTCATAGGCCTTGAGAACCAGGTCAAGGTCGGCGATCCCGTCCGGTCCGGTCATGGCGGGCTCGCGGTCCAGGAGGATGCTTTGGTGGAACTCGTGGACCATGAGGGCCAGGCTTCCGGAGTCTTCCAGTTCAAGCATTTCTTCGGAATGGGCAGCCGAGAGCTTGATCCAGGGTTTGCCCACTTCGAAATAGAGGTTGGCGTGGGTGCCGGAAATGGAGACCCAATGGGCTGGGGTTGGCGGGGCGGCGCTCCAAGAATGGTTGATCAGGCCAACCACCCCATCCTGGGAACGGGTCACAACGATGATACCGTCTTCGGCCTGCAATCCTGCGCGGCCGGGGGGGACCTGATGGGCGAAGACCTGGTTGGGGCGGCCGGCTAGGTAGGCCAGGGCGCTGACCTTGTGGATTCCGCCGTCGATGAACACCCCGCCGCCGTTCTGTTCGGTCCGGTTGCGCCATCCCGAGGGTTGGAAGGGGTATTGCTCCTGCAACTGGACCAGCCGGAGGTCCCCCAGACGGCCCTGGCCGATCAATTCCTTGGCCTTGCGTACCGGAGGCAGGAACCGGTAGTTTTCCGCCACCATCAATTTAATACCGGCGGTTTGGGCTTGCGCCAGGATGGCATTGCCGTCCAGGAGGGTTGCGGCGATGGGTTTTTCCACCAGGACGTGCTTGCCCTCGCGGGCGGCCAGGGTAACGTGCTCGAGGTGGAGATGGTGAGGGGTGCAGATATAGAGGGCGTCCACGCGAGGGTCAGCGGCGGCGGCGGCATAGCTGCCGAAGGCGTCCAACCCGTTGAAGCGGGCGGCGTAATCGCGGGCCCGGTGCAGGTCGCGGCTGGCGAAGTAGAGATCAATTTCGTCCCGCAGGCCGGTTATGGCCCGGGCAAAAACCCGGGCGAAGGAACCACAGCCCAAGACACACAATCCAAGGCTCAAGGTGAGGCCGCCTGGTTTGGCAGCCTGGAAGGTGGACTGGGGTTGTCTTTTTTCAAGGGCGACACCATTACAAGGCGAATTGGGGAAAGCCGGGGTACAGGTTGCCGATATTGAACCTTATTTTCGGCGGTCTGGCTAGCGAAGTCACAAGGGCGGGCAGGGGTTTTTTGATTGTCCCCCGACCCTACCCTAGTCGTTCCGGCCCCTATCCTGTCATTCCGAGCGTAGGGAGGAATCTAAACTCCCTGCCCAACACAATCCCCAACCCTGGATTCACGCCTGTCCTTCAACCTCAAACGGCCTTGCCTGGGAAATTTTAGGACCCGACGCTGAGGGCATGGTGTTTTGAGTTTCGTTGGGGGGAGTTGGGTGCGTTGGATTTTAGATTCTTCCCTACGGTTCGGAATGACAGGTAGGCGGTTCGGGATGACAGGGTAGGGGTGGTGGGAATGGCGGGTAGGCGTGGCCGGAATGACGCCCTTTGATGAGCTCAGGACGTTCCTTCGACGGGCTTACGATGAAGGAGGCAGGGGTTTAGGGACCGGGAAGATTACTGGAAGACCCGGAAAATGGCCGCCTTTACTTGACGAAGACAGGCTGGATGGTCTAAAAGCGCACTAAAAGGCTGGCGGTGGAAAGTTGGTCACGAAGAAAGGGACCGCCGGGGCCGCCCGACGAGATGCAAACCCAAAGGTCGATTTTGGAGGAGAGCCATGCTGGACAAAATTATCAGCGGGGGAACGGTGGTTATTCCCGGGGGCGCGGGCCTGTGGGACGTGGGAATCCAGGGGGAAAAGATTGTCGCGGTGGCGTTGCCCGGGTTTTTGCCAGCGGAGGGGGCCACGGTAATTGACGCCACGGATAAAATCGTGGTGCCGGGAGGGATTGAGCCCCACGCCCACGCTGCGGCCAACCTCCAGCTTGGCGCGCGTCAATTGGTGGCCGACACCCCCAATGCTGGGCCGCGGGACCATTCGCTGGGCGCGATCTGGGGCGGCACCACCACGGTAATGGACTTTGCGCCGGTTCCCAATGAAGGCGATTTGGCGGCTGGCATCAACGACTTTATCTCCGTCTGGCGGGGCAACGCTTACACCGACTATTCCACCCACTGCATTTACTCCAGCGGCAGCACGCCGGACGCCATCTCCCGCTACAGCGAGCTGATCAGCGCCGGGTTCCCCAGCATCAAGGTATTCACCACCGACATCCGGCCGCCGGAGGGTAGGGTCAACACCCTGACGCCCATCGGGAAAATCGACACCGGGCGGTTGGCCGACGTGATGGGCCAGATTGCCCGCCACGGCGGGGTATTGGCGGTCCACGGGGAAGACGACGAATTGGTTATGTACAACTACCTGCTGGCCCAGCAACGAGGTCTGTGGGACTGGTACAACGTCCACGAGATTCACTCCAAGCTGGTGGAGGACCTGGCGTTTCAGCAGGTAATCCGGTTGGCCCGGAGAACCGAGACCGGAGTCTATTTCGTCCACGTTACCGCCAAGGACGGATTGGACGCTATATCGGAGGCCCGAGCCGACGGGTTGCCGGTGTACGGCGAGGTGCTAACTTTGGCCCTGTCCTTCAACTGCGACAATTATAAGGAGAGCGACGGAATGAAGTACCACACCTATCCGTCACTGAAGTATGAAGACGACCGGACGCACCTGTGGGACGGATTGCTGAGGCGGGACCTGTCGTTCACCGCTACCGACAGCAGTTTCACCACCTACCTGGACAAGATCGCCGGGCGGAACGTGGTTGACGTGCGGGGCGGGAATATCGGGATCGAAATCCGGATGGGGGTCAACTACACCGAAGCGGTGGTGCGGCGGGGAGTATCGCTGGAGCAGTACGCCAACATCACCTCCACCAATGCCGCAAAGATGCTGGGGCTATATCCACGCAAGGGCGTCATTGCCGCCGGCAGCGACGCTGACATCACCATCATCGACCCGTCCATCAAGAAGCCCCTAGCCATGGCGGACCTGCACCTGCGGGACTATAGCCCCTGGGAAGGGTGGGATATCGAGGGTTGGCCGACAACGGTGATGCTGCGGGGGAAGGTGATGGTGGACGGCGGGGAATTGCTGGGGACTCCGGACGATGGACAACTTATACCGAGGAAGATCGACCAGTCGGTCTTGAACCGGCCGGCGTTTTAGGGAAAACGACTCCTACGCCGTCGATCTGCCGGCGGGACTTTAGCCTTTGGCCTTCGTCGGAGTTACCCGGACCCAACCTGGCGTGGGCTGTATCGAGGGTTTTGATGCAATACCGATGGCACGAACCGGACCTCCACAAGATGTTAGACGGGCCCGGGGGTTGGGTTATCAAGTCCTTCGCCGTGATCATCGGGTTTCCTGTGGTCGCCGGGGTAATTGCGGTAGCCGTTGTTCACCGGTTTATTCCCCCTGGAGTCTCAATACCGTTGGCCGGAACCTTAGCGCCCATTGAGGTGTTTTTCGGAGGAGCGGGGGGTATTCTTGCTACTTGAGGTGTTGGCGCTGCCTCGCCGTCGAAGAGGCCGGAAGAAAAAGAAAGATTCCGAGTCAACCGAGTTCCCTGTTCGCCCGAATTTTTAGGGGGACAAACTCCAGCGTTTCCGCTGGCTTGTTGACCCCCGCTCCGTTTGGGATGTGGAACCCCTTCCGTTTGGTTTCTGACCGGCACCGGCGGGTATTCCGTCGGACCAGCATTCTGCGGCGTTCAGACGCGGGGCAACATTTCCGCGGTCTCGCATAGCGGCACATCGCCTTCACCGCGCAGTTCGTTGACCCGGCCGTAGAGGGTGGCGCCGACAGCAATGCCCGCTTTCCGCGCGATGAATTCGTCGGCTTCAAGCCGGAAGAATCCTGATGGCGCAGCGCGGAAAGGGATGCCCGCGGCAGCTAGGATGCCCCCAAAGGGGCGGACGCCTTCGATAAAGTCTGTACGCAAGAGGGCAGGGAAGGCGTCCAACGCGATGCGAATGGCGGCCAGTTCAACCACCTGGCGCTCGACGTCTCCTTTTGTGTACAGCGCGACGAAGCGGTAGAGCGAGCGTTCATCGATAACCGGGGCATCCGCTATTAGGTCTACGACCAAACTTTGGCCCCAGTGCGCCTCAAGGGTCGCCGTCATGCCGGCGTTGTGGACCAAGAGTTTGTTGTAAGCGCCGGGCACTTGCTCGGGAGGCTCGGCATGGATTGCCGGCACTTCTATCGGCAGGTAGGAGCAAAGCTGGCGGACTACCGCTCCTACCTGATCGCATTCGGCTCTTCCCCAATCGACCACGGTTCCCCCTTCATTTCCCCGGCCAGATAATTCCGCTCAAGAGTCCAAAGGGTAAGCCGTGGTCCAGTTATTGTAGATCCTCGAACTGTGAGGCCAGCCTCGGAGCCAAAGATTGATCTTTACACTCCAACCGCGGCAAGATGAGGGCACAAAACCAGTGTCGCGTGTTTCCTTGTGGGGTTGTCGCCACTTTTTCACGTCCCACTAAGGTTGGACGTTCTAGTACTACAGCCGCAGATGGTCGCTTGGAGTGTTGGGCGGTCTTGAAAATCGCAACGTCTAGCTACGGCCAACGTCTGTCCTCTCCATGAAACTGAGCTAAATTTGAGGCCGAAAGTGCCGAGTTAGCGTTAGTGCGGCTGTAGTATTAGTAGGCATACCGGGGCCGGTAGCCTCTGCTCCAGGAACCATTGCGCGTCAACTCCCGAGCCACCGTTGATGGCGCGCGATCCAGAATTGCTGCGATTTGACGGATTGTTTGTCCCTGGTAATGTAACCGGGCAATTTCACACCGCTCATCAATGCTGAACTGGTTATATTGAACTCTTAATGCGACACCGAGTTAAGGTGTTGCATTGATTTGTGAACTTACCGAATCCACTGTCTCGACTTTGGAGCGCCGTCTACGCCTTGGACATGTCGAAGAACCTGGACAGCTTGGGTTACTGTGCCAGGATTTCTACACACCTCCCATTCTGCCCAGGCGATGCGGTGCAGAATGGTAAATCAGTCGTTCAGCAGGACGTAGACCGCGGCCGATGGGCTCAGGTCGTTGTGCGAATGGCCTTTGCCTGTGACGTCCTCCATCAGCCGGATATCCCCGGCCCGCAGTACCCGTTTCGCCCCGTCGCTGGCCCCGATTTCCACCTCGCCGGACAGGTGGATGATCAACCTGCGCTCGGGCAGGGGATGAAAGTCCCGGTGGCGCGACCCGTCAAACTCCTGCACCCGCACCTCGGACACGTTGATCAGCGCACCCAGCTCCGGGTGCTCCTCCAGCTTCAGGTCCTCGATGTGGCTCTCGCCGTCGGCGCCCGGAAATACCCGGTATATTGCCATTCCGCCCCCTGTATATTTCTGTATTGGATACCCTGGTAAACCCTGTGGCAGTCACAAATCAGAGCAATAGCATCTTGATGACACTGGTCACCCGTCCTCACGGCCTGGATCTATCCTACCCTTCATTCCCAACCCTTTCTACCTCTTCTGTCATACCGGCATTCGCCTTTATGACGGGTAACCGGCAACCTGGTCATCCCAACCCGATAACCCCGGTCCACAAGAACCTTGGCCTTGCCGGGGGATTCCCCTAGCCGCACGCGGGTAAGACCTCTTCCCCGAACAACCGTATCGCCTCCATTATTTTCTCGTGCGGTGGGCCTCCCGAGTGGGCGTGACGCAGCCGCAGCAGGAAGTATTCCGCGCCCACGGTCTCGCTCCAGCGCTGGAACTCCGCCACGCATTCATCCGGCTCCCCCAGTATCAACCGGTCCGCCCCCAGGTTGTCCAGGGTTATCTCATCCTCCGACCCGATGCTGCGGAACTCCGACAGGCCGTTGCGCCAGTAATACTTGTAGGCCGCCATTACCTCCGGGCCGTAGACCTCCGCGGCCTCGGCGCGGGTTTCGGCCACCCAGGCGTCCCGCATCAGGGCCACCAGCGGCTCCCGACCTGCCTGTACCGCCGCCTCCCGGTAAGTCTCCACCAGCTCAATGGTGCTGGCCAGGTCGGTGCTGGGTCCGGCCACGAACCCGTCGGCCATGCGCCCGGCCCGGCGGGCTCCCGGCGGGGTGCTGGCCCCGATCCACAGGGGCGGAGCGGGATGCTGGAAGGGACTGGGCCGGATGTGCAGGTTTTCCAGTTGGTGGTGCTCGCCGTGGAAGGAGAAGGGTTCCCCGCTCCAGCAGTGGCGGATAATCTCCACCCCCTCCTCGAACCGGCCCACCCGCTGGCGCACCGGCACTTCGAAGGCCCGAAAATCCGCTTCCTGGTATCCCAGACCCACGCCCAGGATGATTCTCCCCTTGGACACCAGGTCCAGGGTGATCACGTCTTCCGCCAGGTGTACCGGATTGTGCAGGGGCAGCAGGATTACCGACGTGCCCACGTTCAAGGTGCTGGTCTGGGCGGCCACCGCCGTCGCCACGATTAACGGTGACGGCAGGAACCCGTCCCGGTCCTGGTGGTGCTCGCCGAAAAAGCAGGAGTCGAAACCCACCTCCTCCGCCAGCCGCGCCTCGGCAATAACCTCATCTATCCGTTGGTCCAACCGCTCGCCCCGGGGCGGGTCGGCGATGGAGCTGTAAATGCCGAACTTCATATCTGGTTTCCCCCACTTCTGCTGGCCAGCATGTCATCCTCCGCGCGGGTTTGTACCTAAAACCCAGGAAGAAAGGTCAGGGCCAAGCCGGCCCTGAACCGGTCCATCCTCAGAATGGCAAGGGCCAATGATATCGGACGGCCACCTACGTCGCAATGGCCGGGATGTCCACGTCCTTCACCAGGTTGGCAAATTGGGCCACGTCAACAGCTATAACTTGCTGTAGTGCCGCCAGTTGCTGGTCTATGTCGGCGGAGAGGTAGTCGAAGACCTGGTACGCCTGCTGAGGAGGCGCAAAGTCGGCGTTGGCGACAGCGGCGGTGAGTTCCGCCAGCTTGCGGTTGAGCCGCACCGGTAGGTCCAACCGGTCCCGGGCGCCCCGGAACGCCGACTGGATTAGCTGGTCTTCTATCTGCTTCAATTTCTCCTCCATCGACTCCGCGGCTTCGGCGACCGTCTCCGCCGAGGGATGCCCCTGGGCGCGACTTACCCATTGGTCTACCTGTTGGCGGACCCGGCGCAGTTGGTTGATGCCGTCGTGGGTCTCCGACACCTTATCGCGAATCTGAATCAGGAATTGGAACTGGGAATCCAGGTCTTCTTGGCTGGACTCCACCCGGGGGTCTTTGACTATGCGGAAAGTCTGGGTCTGGGAATCGTCGCCCACTTGCAGCGTCACCCGGTAGGTCCCCGGCGCTGCCAGGGGGCCGACAAGGGAGTCCTCGGTACTCTTGTCTTCGGGCACCTTGCGGGCCGCCGGGTAGCGCATGTTCCAGACGAAACGGTTCATTCCCGGCTCGGTCGGCACCCGGGGTTCCGGAGTATTTTCGTCAGCCTCCGGAGGATTGCAGGAGAAGCTCCGTATGGTCTGCCCGTCCTCGTCCAGGATGCTGAGGGTTATCTCCGCGGGCGCCTCCTTCAGATAGTAGTGAACAATCACCCCGTCGGGCGGGTTCTCCCCGGCGTCCCAGAATTTCCGCACGGTCTCGCCCCATTTGCCCAACGACTCGCTGTAGGTGACGTCCGCACCCAGCCCGGCGCGGTAGCTCTTGCCGACGGTGGGCTTCCGCTCCCGGAAGGGCGACCGGACCCGGTGGGTGTCTCGGGGCTGCATGAGGTGGAAGGACTGATCCGCCAGGGATGGAGTGAGCTGGTGCAGTTGGCTCAGGTCGTCAAGAATCCAGAAAGCCCGCCCGTGGGTGGCGGCAATCAGGTTGTTGTCCTTGATTGCCAGGTCGTACACCGGGACCACCGGCAGGTTGGCCCGCAGCGGCTGCCAGGACTTCCCCTGATTGAAAGACACATACATTCCGGTCTCGGCGCCGGCGTAGAGCAAGCCCGGACGGGCGGGGTCTTCCCGCACCACCCGGGTGTAATCATCCTGAGGCAGGCCGGCGGTTATTGACGTCCAGGTCTGGCCGTAATCGGTAGTCTTGTAGAGCATGGGCCGGGTGTCGTCCAGCTTGTAGTGGGTGGCCGCCAGGTAGGCCGTGGCCGGGTCGTGGGGGGAGACCTCAATCATGCTAATGAGCGTCCATTCCGGCAGGTCGGCGGGTGTAACCGGGTCCCACGTAACGCCATTGTCGCGGGACAGGTGTACCAGTCCATCGTCGGAACCGGCCCAGAAGACCCCCGGCCGGTGGGGAGATTCAACAAAGGCGAAGATGGTGGCGTAGACCTCGGCGCCGGACGTATCCTTGGTTATGGGGCCTCCCGAGGGTTCCAGGGTAGCCGGGTCGTGGCGGGTCAGGTCGGGGCTGATGGCTTCCCAACTGCTGCCCAGGTCGGTGGTGCGGAACACGACGTTTCCAGCCACGTACAGGGTCTGCGGGTCGTGGGGCGAGAACATGATGGGAAAGGTCCACTGGAAGCGGTACTTCATGTCCCTGGCCCCCCATCCGGTGTACAACTCCGGCCACACCGTTATTATCCGGACCTGACCGGTGGCGTGGTCGTAGTGCAACAGGTTGCCGCCGCCGCCGGCAGAGCTGCCAATGGCCCCGGAAATGACAGTGTTGGGGTTCTGGGGATGAACGGCGATGTGGCCGCTTTCCGAGTTGCCCACGACGTAACAATCGCCCCAGGGGATGGCCCCCCTGTGGGTGCGGGAAGGCACACTGATGGCGGTGTTGTCCTGCTGGGTACCATACACCCGGTGGGGAAACCGGTTGTCGGTGGTCAGGTGGTAAAACTGGCCGGTGAGCTGGTTGTAGATGCTGGACCAGCTCTCCCCGCCGTTGAAGGTGACGCAGGCGCCGCCATCGTTGCCCTCAATCATCCGTCGAGGATTGTTGGGGTCAATCCAAAGGTCGTGGTCGTCGCCGTGGGGCGTGGTGACCCGGTTGAAATTGCGTCCCCCGTCAACGGACTTCCAGCACTCGTAGTTAAGTATCCACACCGTGTCCGCGTCCTGCGGGTCGGCGAAGACGTGCTGGTAGTACCAGGGACGGCCTTGCAGGTCCTGGTTGCCGCTGACCAACTCCCAGGTATCGCCCCCGTCGTCGGAGCGGTACAGGCCGCAGTCCTCGGCCTCGATGGTGGCCCACACCCGCCCCGGTTTGGCCGGGGATACAGCGACGCCGATGCGCCCCTTGAGGCCCCCGGGCAGGCCGGGGTTATCGGTAATCTCGGTCCAGGAATCACCCCCGTCCGCCGACTTGAAGATGCCGCTTTCCGGCCCGCCGCTGATGAGGCTCCAGGGTGTGCGCCGGGTCTCCCAGATAGAGGCGTAGAGGATGCGGGGGTTGTTGGGGTCCAGGGACAGGTCCACCGCCCCGGCGTTCTCGCTGCGGAACAGGACCCGCTCCCAAGTGTTCCCTCCGTCCTTGGAGCGGAAAACGCCCCGTTCCTCGTTGGGGCCGTAGGCGTGTCCCAAGGCGGCCACGTATACCAGGTCCGGGTTGGCGGGGTGTACCCGAACTCGAGCGATGTGCCGGGTATCGGACAGGCCGATGTTGGTCCAGGTCTGGCCGCCGTCGGTGGACCGGTACACCCCGTCCCCGTAGGTCACGTCCCCGCGGATGCAGGACTCCCCCATGCCGGCGTAAATCACGTTGGGATCGGACCCGGCGACGGCGATGGCGCCCACCGAGGCGGTGTTGAAGAAACCGTCGGAAACATTCTCCCAATAGGACCCGCCGTCGGTGGTCTTCCATACCCCGCCGGCGCACGCGCCGAAGTAGAAGACCATGGGGTTGACCGGATGGCCGGTGACCGCCACCACCCGCCCGCCCCGGGGCGGACCGATGCAACGCCACCGCAATGCGCCGAGCAGCTCCTGGGGAAAGGAAGCGGCCGGGGCTTGGTCCTGCTGCGTTTCATTCGCCGTCATAGTAGCACCTACCCTTTCAAGGTCTGCACCTGCCGGGGAGTCCCGTTACCCGTCGCCCAGGAGGATGCCCGTTGGGGAATTATCCCCTGATGCACCAGAGTGTGTCGAGAGGACGGGTTCAAAGTCCCGGGGCAGACAAAGAGGTTTGCCCCTGCTGGTAGCGGTGGTGACCTTGCCCGCTGGAACTGTACCAGAAGCGGTGAGAGTTCTCCGGCAGGACTGAAGCGAAGCAAAACTGGGAATGACGAGTGGACCATGAACTGAGGAACAGGTCATCGGGATACTCAAGGAGGCCGAGGGCGGCATGGAGGTCTCCGATCTATGCCGGCAGAACGGCATTTCCAAGGCCACCTACTACCGGTGGAAGTCGAGGTGCGGCGGCATGGAGGCCTCAGACGTCCGGCAAGGGGCGGCTAAGGCCAAATCGTCCCGGGTCCGGCGCAAGACGGTGAGCCGGCTCCACACCGGAGGTCCTTCGGCATTGGCGGCCCTCGGCCTCGGGCTGGTCCTGGCCACGTTGCTCGCCTGTTCATCTCCACAGGATGCTGGAAACCCGACGGCTGTTGCTCCCATTGCGCTGACGGCCACACCTTATCCCACTTCCGGGCCCGTGCCAGCCCCAAGTCCCACTCCGCCCCCCAGTCCGACCCCCGTCATCGTCTACATCGAGGTTACGGCCGTACCGCCGTTCATCCCGGCCCCGGAGGTAATTTACATCGAGGTTACGCCGGTCCCGTTCCCCACACCGCCGCCGACCTCCTCCACTCCCATACCCGCGACGCCCACACCCGTCCCAATAGCTACCCCTATCCCTACACCGTTACCCACGGCCACACCGGCCCCTACCCGAAGGTTCCGCGCCGTACCCCGTCCGGCAAACACCAGCCAGCAGGGCTTCAAGTTCACCTCCGGCCCAGATGTCGACGGGACTCTCATTACCTTCCGCGCTGTCGTTGAGGGCGATGGCCTGGCGCCTTCTCAGCTTCAGGTTTGGCAATCTCTACTGCCCAAGGAGGTGGACCAGGACTGCTCCACTCTGAGGCCCATAGCCTCTATCGGCGAGGGGCAAAGCTCCGGTGTAACCCCCTACCAGTAGGAATTCCGTTCCGGGTCGGGCCGGCCGCAGATCTACATTGACGACGTTCCTTGGCTAACCGCTCAAACGTGGACTGTCACCTCAATTACCCGCTCCGGCGGAAATCCCCCGCTCTTCGACTGGTCTCTGAGTGTGGACCCGGACGATCCACGGGTCCGAGGGTTGATGTACGACCGGCCGGCAGGTTTGGTGCTGGTGGGGTTTGCCGGAGAGACGCTGTTGACTAGGCGGTGGGTTGAGTACAAGTAAACGCGGCCCTTAACCCGCCCCCAGCCGTCAGCCCTGGGCCTCTCTTGCGGCCCAGGGCTTTTTCCCCAGGGCGCCCCAGTGTTGAGCAACGGCTCTCCGGCCATTCTGGAGCGATGGGTTTTTGGAATTTCGGCCTGGCGGCCAATGAAGCGTACCCACAGGGCCTGGGTGTGGTACCCGAGTGGCCCCAAGACGCAGAAGCGTTGGACTTTTTGGTGGACGTGCTTTTGATAGGCTTTGGAGTCGGGTTGAACATCATAGCAACCAACGCGCCTCCAAAACGACCGTAATACCAATGGGAGGCATCAACTTTTGACAGCCCCGGAGTGCATTTTTGTGCTTGTGGCTCCCCAGGCAGGATTCGAACCTGCGACCTAGCGGTTAACAGCCGCCCGCTCTACCGCTGAGCTACTGGGGAATCAAAGGATGCACAGCTAGGTGCATAACCGAGGCAATTTTAGCATTTCCTTCTTGAACCCACAACCGGGGGCCGGAGTCGTACAGGGCCTTTTCATTGTCGGTGTGGGGAGTTTGCGACGGCCAATCCAAGGCCAAACCGGCTGGCGGCGATGGATTTTAGATTTCTCCCTACGGTCGAAATGACAGGTAGGGGGGCCAGAATACACCTTCGACGGGCTCAGGGTGAAAGTGGGGGCGGCATTTGGGGAGAATGAAAAGGCCCTGCGGAGTCGTAACGTCAAGGAAGTAGCTGCCCTCGGGTTGACCCCGGCCAGAGAAGAGTAGTTTGCCGGGGGCAGCCAGGGGCTTTACGGCTCGCCGATTCATGTAGGAAGTAGAAGTTGGCAGGGTGGGCGGATTTTGCAGGGAACGCAAGCGCCGTATTCGCTCCCTCGAGGTCAGGGGGTGCTACGGTTATGGTCCTCTTAAGACCGTGCTTCGCTGGTCAAGGCCGGTTTCTTGACCTTTTGGGCCGCTGTTAAGCCGCCACATCACGAAGCCGCCGTTCTGGCGCTCCTGTTCGATCTTGGACAGACTTGGGATGGTCGGGATGTTGTTTTCGATGGAGGCGTGGAGGAAAACCTTGTCATTTTCGCGGGGCATATCCGGAGAGATGGACCGCTTTGCAAGGGAACTAGTACTCAGTCAACTTGGTTTTGGGATTTGTTTAAGAAAGGGGCCAATTGAGCTATCCTGGCTGGTGGGAAGTGTTGATGGCGGGGGTGGGAGTGATGGTCAGGGACAAATACGCGGTGCGGCTGGCACAGGAACAGCGGGAAGGGCTCCAGCGACTGGTCCGGGTTGGCAAAAACTCAGCCCGAGTGACCGCTAGAGCGCGGATTCTTCTAAAGAGCGACGACGGTTGGGCCGCGCCCCAAGTGGCCGAAGCTTTGGATGTGGCCCTGAGCACGGTATACCGGGTCAAGCAGCGCTTTGCCGAAGAAGGGTTGGAGAGGGTTTTGCAGGACCGTCCCCAGGCCAACCGGCCCCGGAAGTTGGACGACCGGGGCGAGGCCCACCTGATTGCCTTGGCCTGCAGCCCCGCCCCGGAAGGACATGCCCACTGGACCCTGCGTCTGCTGGCCGGCAAAGTGGTCGAGTTGGGGCTGGCGTCCTCCATGTCCCATGAGGGAATCCGAAAGCGTCTCAAAAAAACTCTCTCAAGCCGTGGCAGAAGAAGGAGTGGTGCATTCCCAAGGTGAGCGCGGAATTTGTGGCTAACATGGAGGATGTCCTGGACCTGTACGAGGAACCTCATGATCCCCAACGTCCGGTGGTCTGCTTTGACGAGACCTCCACCCAGTTGCTGGCCGAGACCCGGCCGCCGCTCCCGCCCCGGCCGGGACGTCCGCTGCGGCAGGACTACGAATACCGGCGGGAGGGTACCCGCAACCTATTCTTGGCCTGTGAGCCCTTGGCGGGCTGGCGGCATGTGGGGAGTGACCGAGCGGCGCACGATGCAAGACTTCGCCCGCCGGATGCGCTGGCTGGTGGATGAAGCCTACCCGGAAGCCGAGGTGGTAAGGGTCGTCTTGGACAATCTGAACACCCATCGCCGGGCATCGCTGTACGAGACTTTCCCGGCTGAGGAAGCCCGGAGGATTGCCAGGCGACTGGAGTTCCACTACACCCCCAAGCACGGGAGTTGGTTAAATATGGCGGAAATCGAGTTCAGCGTACTGTCCCGCTCCTGCCTCAGACAACGGCTCTCCGGCGAGGAGGCCCTGAGGAGGGAAGTAGACGCTCTGGTCACGGAGCGCAACGCCGCCAGAGCCACCATCAACTGGCGGTTCAACACCCGGGACGCACGAACCAAACTTCACCGCCTTTACCCTTCCGATTTTACGGTTGACTGAGTACTAGTCTGTTGGTGCCGGGCCTTGGAGTATCAGGAACATCGGGGCGACACTGTAGCACGCTTTGGCTATACCAGCGAAGGGTTCGCATTTTCCAGGCAATATAGTTCTTTTCTTTCCTTGGGTTTCGACCAATGAGCAGGACGGGTAGGTTGACCGGGAATTGAGCTTGGCTCCGGAGGCTCAACTATTTTCGATCCGATAGACTTGATGGTATATTATCAAGTATAAATACTATTCTTTATCACTTAGATGAGAAGTATTTTATTAACTAAACTTGATTCAACCGGTAAGGTTCGCTACAATTTAATCACTGAAAAAGTTATGGATATTTGATCGATGGCTGATTATTACGAACTGCTGGGGATCTCCAAGAATGCCGAAGAAAAGGACGTGCGGCAGGCTTACCGCCGCATGGCCCGCAAGTACCATCCGGACGTGAACCCGGGGGACAAAACGGCCGAAGAGACATTTAAACAGGTGAACGAGGCCCACAGCGTGTTGTCGGACCCGGACAAGCGCCGGAAGTACGACAAATGGGGGGACCGCTGGGAGCAGGCCGATCAGTTGGAACAGGCCGAGGCTCAAGCCAGGGCTCGGGGTTCGCGCAGCTCCTTCCACTGGTCCAACCTGGGAGGAGACCAGTCCACGGCGACCGTTGACGATGGTGGGGCCGGTCATATATTCGAAAACCTTTTTCGCAATCTGGGCCAGGACCTGCGGCAGCCGGCGACCGCCGATATTCCGGTGGACGTGACGTTGGAAGAAGCGTACGAAGGGACCACCCGTTTGATGGACCTGGCGGGCGGGCGGCGTTTGGAGGTGAAGATTCCTGCTGGGGTGGACAACGGGTCCAAGGTTTCGGTGGCGGCGGGACAGGGCAGGGAAGGCAACTTCAACCTGATGGTTTCGGTGCATCCCCATGCCGTTTTTGAACGGCGTGGCGGCAACTTGTACCGGGAAATGGAAGTCTCGCTGGAAGACTCCATATTGGGGGGCGAAATTACCGTGCCGACCCTCCGCAGCCGGGTGGCCCTGCGAATTCCTCCCGAGACCCAAAACGGCCAACGGTTCCGGTTGGCGGGTCAAGGGATGCCCAGCCTGAATCAACCCGGTTCGAAGGGCGACCTTTACACCGTGGTGAAAGTGAAGCTTCCGACCAACCTCACCGAAGAAGAGAAGGAGCTCTTCCGGCAGTTGAAGGAACTTCGCTCGGGCACCAGGAGGTAACCATGTTCTACCAAGACGGACATAGAGACGAACCTTGTTTCGTCATCAGCATCGCCGCCCGCATGGTCGGGCTGCACGCTCAAACTTTGCGTTATTACGAGCGGGTGGGGTTGATTTGGCCGTCCCGCACCGTGGGGAGGCAACGGTTGTACTCTCCGGCGGACATTGAACGGCTCCGGCGCATCAAGACTTTCACCGACGAGATGGGCCTGAACCTGGCCGGGGCGGAAGTGGCGCTGAAGTTGGTGGACCGGATCGAAGAGCTGGAGCGAGAAGTCCAGTCGTTGACCGATCAAGTCGGCCGGCTCAACAGCCGCTCCCGGACCGGCGCCAAGTAACGGATAAAGCGCCCAGGGACCGCAATTTTAGACCTGGAGTAAAAGGTCATTCCGCCGCAGCTAAAGCGCTGCCGGCGCACCCAAGGAGGCAATGATAATGGTTTTTAGTCCTGACCAATTCACTGAGCAAGCACAATCGGTAATTCATTCTTCCCACGAGTTGGTGCGGAATTACCAACACACCCAGTGGGACGTAGAACACATCATGCTGGCCCTGGTGGGCGTGGAGAACGGCATCCCGGCGCGGATTCTGGAGGAGTTGGGAGTTCCGGTAGAGGCGGTGAAGACGCGCTTGCACCAGGTTCTGGAAGCGGGACCCAAGGCGGTACAGGGGCCAACGCAAATCTTTACCACGCCTCGCGTCCAAAGGCTGCTGGAAAACGCCCGTCAGGAATCCCAACGGCTTAACGACCAATTCATCAGCGTCGACCACCTCCTCTTGGCCGCGGCAACGGAGCCCCAAGGGGACGCCGCGAAAATCCTGACGGAGTTCGGGGTGAACAAAGACCTGGTTTACCAGGCCCTGCTGAAAGTGCGGGGGAGCCACCGGGTGGACGACCCCCGAGCGGAGAGCAAGTACCGGGCCTTGGAGAAGTACAGCATCGACTTGACCAAGCTGGCGATAGAAGGAAAGCTGGACCCGGTTATTGGCCGGGAGGAAGAAATCCGGCAGGTGATGCAGACCCTGACCCGGCGGAAGAAGAACAACCCGGTCATAATCGGAGAGGCTGGGGTGGGTAAGACCGCCATAGCCGAAGGGTTGGCAGCCCGCATTGCATCGGGGGACGTTCCGTCGTCGTTAAAGGGACGGCGGGTCTTGGCCCTGGATATGGGCGCATTGGTGGCGGGTTCCAAGTTCCGGGGCGAATTTGAGGAACGGCTCAAGTCGGTCATGGACGAGGTAAAACAAGCCCAGCGGGAGATCATCCTGTTCCTGGATGAGATTCACACCATGGTGGGCGCGGGCGCGGCGGAAGGCGGCATCGACGCCAGCAACATGCTGAAACCGGCCCTGGCGCGCGGAGAGTTGCAGGCCATTGGGGCCACGACCTTGGACGAATACCGCAAGTACATTGAAAAGGACACCGCCCTGGAGCGGCGGTTTCAACCGGTGTACCTGGAAGAGCCCAGTCTGGACGACACGGTGGAAATTCTGCGGGCGCTGCGGCCACGTTACGAAGCCCACCACGGCGTTACCATCAGCGATTCAGCGTTGTTGGCAGCCGCGCGGCTCAGCGACCGGTACATCAGCGACCGGAAATTGCCGGACAAGGCCATCGACTTCATGGATGAGGCGGCCAGCAAGCTGCGGATCGACGCCGAGACGCAACCGAGCAGCCTCCATGAAACGGAAGACCGCATCAGCCGGCTTACCGACCTGGAAAGGGCTGCTTCACAAAAGGGTGATTACCAAGCGGCAGCCCAATACAAAACAGAACGGGTACGGTTGGAAACGGAGTACCGAGAGGAACAGAGGAGGGCCTCGGAAAGGTCCACGCCCGACATGGTGGTGAACGAAGAGGACATTGCCGAGTTGGTATCCAGGTGGACCGGCATCCCGGCCGGACGGCTGCTGGAGCAGGAAGCGGCCCGTTTGATTCACATGGAAGAGGCCTTGCACCAGCGGGTAATTGGTCAAGAAGAGGCGGTGGACGCGGTGTCGGAAGCCATCCGCCGCTCCCGGTCCGGCCTGAGCAACCCCCGGAGGCCCATCGGCAGTTTCATCTTCCTGGGGCCTACCGGAGTTGGCAAGACCGAACTGAGTAAGGCCCTGGCTGAGTTCCTTTTCGACGACGAGACCAACATGGTACGCATCGACATGTCGGAATACATGGAGAAGCACTCCGTTTCGCGGCTAATTGGCGCGCCTCCGGGTTACATTGGGTACGACGAGGGGGGCCAACTGACCGAAGCCGTGCGGCGCCGGCCCTACCGGGTCGTGCTCTTTGACGAGATTGAAAAGGCGCATCCCGACGTCTTTAACGCCCTGTTGCAAATTCTGGAGGACGGGCGGCTGACCGACGGACACGGTCGCACGGTAGACTTCAGCAACACGGTGGTAATCATGACCAGCAACTTGGGGACTGGGGATTTTGCCCGCCAACCCTACGGGTTCCGCACTGACGGCGGGGGCCCAAAGAGCGACCCGCAGCGGCTCCGCAACTCAGTGGATGAGGCGTTGAAAAAGACTTTCCGGCCAGAATTCCTGAACCGGATTGACGAGACCATCGTTTTCCAACCGCTGACGCAACAGGAAATCGTCCAGGTGGTGGAGTTGATGGTCAAAGACGTGCAGGGACGCATTGCCGAGCGGGGAATAACCTTTGAACTGACTCCCGCCGCCAGCGATTGGGTTGCCCGGGAGGGGTTTGACCCGGACTACGGGGCCAGGCCGTTGCGCCGTGCTTTGCAACGGTTCCTGGAAAACCCGCTTTCGAAGGGCATCCTGTCCGGCGAGTTCCAAAGCGGCGACCACGTCATGGTAGACGCGGGGGAAGGGGAGTTGGCATTGAGCAAACGAGTACGGGAGCCTGCGGCGGTTTAAATCTCCCAAGAATGGGACAGAGGTCCAACAGGGGCCCGGGCGGGGTGCATTTCACCGACCCGGGCCTTTTCTTTGCGCTTAAACCCTGGGCCTGGGGTTGACGGCGCCGATGAGCTGTTGGATGTCTGGGATTTCCCGTTGCACGAGGAACCGTTCCAGGTCTTCCAAGATTTCAAACGGGGCCCAAAGGTTGGCCAAGTTAGCGCTGCCGATTTGGACAGCGGTCGCGCCGGCCATCAAGAATTGGAGGGCGTCCTGGGCAGTGAAAATCCCGCCGACGCCAATGACGGGAACGTCAACAGCCTGGACGGTACGGTAGACCAATGCGACAGCCACCGGCCGGAGCCCGGGGCCGGATAGACCTCCCGTAACGGCCCCCAAGACCGGTTCCTGCCGATCTACGTCGATGACCATAGCGGGAATGGTGTTAGAAACGGTCAAGGCGTCGGCTCCGGCGGCGACCACCGCCTGGGCAATGGGAACGATGTCGGGAACGTTGGGAGCGAGCTTGGCCAAGAGGGGCAAATCGACGTGGGGCCGGACCGCTGCCACGGCGGCAGCGGCGGACTCGGGGTCGTGGCTGAAGAACGCCCCGTTTTCGATATTGGGGCAACTGAGGTTTAGCTCGACGGCCTGGAAACCCTTGACTCCCGGAGTCATGCCGGCCATCTCACCAAACTCGGCGACACTTTCGGCGGACAGGCTCAGGAAAACTGTGGCATCCCACTCGGCCCATTGGGGCGCCAGCGTTTCCAAGGCCGCTTCAATGCCGGGGTTGGCGAGGCCGATGGAGTTGAGATAGATGCACTCCCCCGCTTCCCGGCCCTCCCGGTAGGATGACGGGTACCAGCGGGGTTCAGGGTTGCCTTCCCTGGGGTAGCGGGTAACGGTCTTGGGAATGACGGCCCCCAAGTTGCCCAAGGGCATATCGGGGGAAATGCCGCGCCCATAACCGTCGTACCCAAAGGTACCCGAGGCGATGATAATGGGGTTGGCGAGCCGGAGGGGGGATTGGTGGTGGGGTGCCAGGTCCACGCTCAAGTTTGGCCTTTCGTGTGAAACCACAGCGCCCCCGATTTGCTAGATTGACGGATTTTTAGGCTTCGTCGGACTCATCCAGGGGCGAGAAGATAAAGGGCCCGCGGGCTTCGTTGCCGTTGTCCGAGGCGGCCTGAGATTCGCCAGAATCCTGGGCTACGCCTGCATCATCAGGGGTCCCGATGAAAAAGCCGGCGCCTTCCGTACCCTGGGGTTCTTGGGGGGTGAAGGGGAACTGGGACGACGCTTCGCTGGCCAGGTCCAACCAACCGGCAGGCATTATATCTTCAATTTCCAAAGGAATCGTGGGTTCCGGTTCCTCGATGACACTCAGGCTTTCCAGCTTGGCGGGGATCAAGCGTCCGATGATGACGTTTTCCTTTAGCCCCAGCAGCCGGTCGTGGGCTCCGCTGACGGCAGCCTGGGTTAGCACCCGCGTGGTCTCCTGGAAGGAGGCGGCGGCCAGGAAGCTGTCGGTGAGCAAGGAGGCCCGAGTCACGCCAAGGAGGATGGGTTTGGCGGTAGCGGGTTCGCCGCCTTCCGCTAGGATCCTGGCGTTTTTCTCCTGGAACTCGAACTTGTCCACCATCTGCCCGGGGATGAAGTCCGAGTCTCCGGTGGACTCCACCTGGACCCGGCGCAGCATCTGGCGCAGGATGATTTCGATGTGCTTGTCGTTGATTCCCACGCCCTGAGAACGGTAGACGGCCTGTACCTGGTCGACCAGGTAACGCTGGAGGTCGTCCTTGCCGCGGATGTGGAGGATGTCGTGGGGGTTCAGCGGGCCGGCGGTGAGGGCGTCGCCGGCGCGGATGGGAGCCCCATCGGCCACCATCAGGTAAGCGGAGCCGGGGACGAAGTGCTCCCGTTCTTCCACGTCTTCCCAAACGATAGAAATACCGTCGGGGGTCACCTCAACGTTCCCGCCGATGTTGGCGATAACTTCTTCCGCCGGGAGGGCCGCGCGCTCCTCGAGGGCCGCGCTCTCCTCGGTTTCGGGTTCGCCGCTGGAATCTTCCGCGGCGGCCTGGGCCAAAATCATGCCGGGTTCGACGTATTCTCCGTGCTCGACCAGCACCAAAGCGCCTTCGGGCAGGGAGTAGTCCTCGCGGAACTCCTCGCGGCTGACGACGCGAATGCGGCGGCCATCGTCTTCGGCGTTGATTTCCACCAACCCGTCGATGTCAGCGAGCAGGGCGGCGCCCTTGGGCACCCGGGCCTCGAAAAGCTCCTCGACGCGAGGGAGGCCGCTGGTGATGTCGACGCCGGCGACGCCGCCGGTGTGGAAGGTACGCATGGTCAACTGGGTGCCGGGCTCGCCGATGCTTTGAGCGGCGATAATGCCGGCGGCCTGACCCTGCTCGATTAGCACGCCGGTAGCCGGTAGCCGCCCGTAGCACAACTGGCAGACGCCGCGGCGGCACTCGCAGATAAGGGGCGAGCGGACCGGAATCTCGGTGATGCCGGCCTCCACCATGGCCCGGGCCTTGGGCTCGTCGATTTCCTCGTTGCGGTCGACAATGATTTCGCCGGTCTGGGGGTTAGCGACCGCCGTGGCAACCAACCGGCCGATGACCCGCTCAATCAGGGTTTCGTTTCTGGATTCCGAGGTGTCGTCCGGGCGGGCGATGACCCAGTAGGCGTCATAGGTGCCGCAGTCCTCTTGGAGAGCGATGACCTCTTGGGCGATGTCGATGAGGCGGCGGGTAAGGTATCCGCTGTCGGCGGTACGCAGGGCGGTATCGGCCAGACCCTTGCGGGCGCCGTGGGTGGAAATGAAGTACTCGAGGGCGGTCAAACCTTCCCGGAAACTGGACTTAATGGGCAGGTCGATGATCCGGCCTTTGGGGTTGCTCATCAAGCCGCGCATACCGGCCATCTGTTTAATCTGGGAGATGTTACCCTTGGTACCGGAAACGGCCATGACGGCGATACCGCCGTAGTTGGCCAGTTCGTCCCGCACCAAGTCCTCGGTCTTGTCCGAAGCCTTGGTCCAGGCTTCAACGGCCAGATTGTAGCGTTCTTGTTCGGTCATCAAGCCGGAAAGGAATTGGTCTTCATAATCGCTGACCAACCCGGCGGCTTCGCTGAGAATTGCCGACTTTTTCGGGGAGACCTGAATGTCGTTGATGGCGATGGTGATGCCGGAGGTAGTAGCGTACTGGAACCCCAGTTCCTTGATCTCATCCAAAACCTGGGCGGTCTCTTCATTGGTGAGACTCCGGTAAAGCTCGGCGGTCAAGTCTTTAATTGCGGTACGGTCCATCAACTGGTTTTTAAAGCCGACGGACTCGGGCAAGATTTCGTTGAAAATCAACCGGCCCAGGGTAGTCTCAACCCAGTCGTCTCCGTCGATACCGGGGACTTCGCGGAGCTGGATTACCGCCCGCAAGTCGATGAGGCCGGAGGAGTGGGCGATGTGGGCTTCATCGGAGTCATAGAACCGGCGGCCTTCCCCGAGAGCGCCTTCCTGGGTGGCAGTGAGGTAGTAGCACCCCATCACCATGTCCAAGGTGGGGGCAACCAGCGGTTCGCCGGAAGCCGGGGAGAGCATGTTATGGGTGCTGAGCATGGCCACCCGGGCCTCGTTGACCGCCATGCGGGAGAGGGGCACGTGTACCGCCATCTGGTCGCCGTCGAAGTCGGCGTTGAAGGCGGAGCAGACCAGGGGGTGAATCTGGATGGCGTTGCCCTCAATCAAGGTGGGCATGAAGGCTTGGATTCCCAGACGGTGCAGGGTGGGGGCCCGGTTCAACAGGACCGGGCGGTCCCGGATTACGTCTTCAAGAATGTCCCAGACCTCGGGGCGGGCCCGTTCGACCATGCGCTTGGCGCTTTTGATGTTGGGAGCGATTCCCAGGACAACCAACCGGTGCATGACGAAGGGTTTGAACAGTTCCAGGGCCATGCGCTTGGGCAGGCCGCACTGGTTCATGTTCAACTCGGGGCCAACGACAATAACGGAGCGTCCGCTGTAGTCTACGCGCTTGCCCAGCAGATTTTGCCGGAAGCGGCCTTGCTTGCCCCGCAACAGGTCGGACAGAGACTTGAGTTTATGGTTGTGGCTGCCCTGGATTGGGCGGCCCCGGCGTCCATTGTCGATCAGGGCGTCCACCGATTCTTGCAGCATCCGCTTTTCGTTGCGGATGATGATTTCCGGGGCGCCCAGGTCCATCAACCGCTTGAGACGGTTGTTGCGGTTGATTACCCGTCGGTAGAGATCGTTGAGGTCGCTGGTGGCGAAACGCCCGCCGTCCAGTTGGACCATGGGCCGGAGTTCCGGAGGAAGCACCGGCAGGACGGTCAGAATCATGTCTGAGACGCGGTTGCCGCTCTTGCGGAAGGACTCCACGACCCGCAGCCGCTTGATGGCCTTCTTGCGGCGTTGGCCGGAAGTGGAGCGCATTTCCTGGGCCAGTTTTTCTCGCAGGACTTCCAGGTCGATGGTGCGAAGGATGGCCAGGATTGCTTCGGCGCCCATGGACGCCTGGAACACCTCGCCGTAACGCTCCTTGAGTTCCCGGAACCGGGACTCAGCGATGAGTTGGAAGACCTGAAGGGAGTTGAGCTCGTCGACAGTGGTATGGAGTTGTTCCTCGAACTGCCCTTGGTCCTTGAGCAGTTGGTCGTTGACGGCGTCGATCTCGGTCTGAATGGCAAAGCGTTCGGCGTCGGCGGCCGGGTCCTCGCCCTCTTCGGGCAGGGCGGCGGCTTTTTGGTTGAACTCTTCCAGCTTCTCCTCAGCGATGCGGTGGAGCTTGCCGGACTCGAAATCGAACTTGGCCCGCTCTTCCTCGACCAATAGTTCCCGGGCCTCATCGTCAACGGAAATGACGATATGCTGGGCGAAGTAGAGCACCCGTTCCAGGTTGCGGGGGGATAGGTCCAAAAGGAGACCCAACCGGCTGGGGGTGGTCTTACTGAACCAGATATGGGCAACGGGGGCGGCCAAACGGATGTGACCCATGCGCTCGCGGCGAACCTTGGAACGGGTTACTTCCACGCCGCAGCGGTCACAAACCACGCCCCGGTAGCGGATGCGCTTGTACTTGCCGCAGAAGCACTCCCAGTCCTTGGTGGGGCCGAACAAACGCTCGCAGAAGAGGCCGTCCTTTTCGGGCCGGAGCGTTCGATAGTTGATGGTCTCCGGCTTGGTGACTTCCCCATGAGACCAGTTAAGGATTTGCTCGGGAGAGGCTACAGAAATCTTAATAGCGTTGAAGTTGGTAGCCGGCGCCTCGGTCCGGTCGCTCATTCTAACCATTAGTCGGCCTCCAGAGGTTGATAGAGTTCGCTTTCGTCACGGATTCCCGCCCTGAGCGGGGTCCGCGCTTCTTCGTTCAAAAGCTCGACGGCCAGTCCCAGGCTTTGCAGCTCCTTGAGCAGCACGTTGAAGGACTCGGGCACACCCGGCTGGCCGATGGGTTCTCCTTTAACGATGGCCTCGTAAGTTTTCACCCGGCCGGCCACGTCGTCGGATTTGACCGTCAACACCTCCTGCAAGTTATGGGCGGCGCTGTAGGCTTCGAGGGCCCAGACCTCCATTTCACCGAACCGCTGCCCGCCAAACTGGGCTTTCCCGCCGAGGGGCTGCTGGGTAATCATGGAGTAGGGGCCGGTGGAGCGAGCGTGAATCTTGTCTTCCACCAAGTGGATGAGCTTGAGCATGTAAATGCTGCCCACCGTAATCAGTTGGTCGAAGGGCTCACCGGTCCGGCCGTCGTAGAGCTGGAACTTCCCAAAGGTCGGTGGGGCGATGAGCCGTTCCCGGTGGACCTTGAGGGCCAGTTGGTGCATATCATCAACGGTGAGGCCGTCGACATTCTCACCGGCTATTTCTTTGAGCCAAAGGCGGAGGGAGACCTCCCGGGCTTCGCCGTAGACTTCTTCGTCGAATAACCGTTTGGAGTCGTACCCGCGTTCCGCGAGCCATTCGTCCACCTTCTCGAAGTCGATCAGCGGAGACTCGTTGGCCGCCGGGCTGTAGTCAATGGCCTTGGCCTGCTCAGCAAACCAGAGCCGCCCCAGGGCATCTTCAATGGAATCATCCTTGGCGCCGTCGAAGACCGGGGTCTGGGCGTTGTAGTCCAAGCCTCGGGCGGCCCAGCCCAGGTGGGTTTCCAATACCTGGCCCAGGTTCATGCGGGAGGGCACGCCGATGGGGTTGAGGATTATGTCGACCGGAGTGCCGTCCTCCAGGAAGGGCATGTCTTCCTGGGACAGGATGCGGGAAACCACGCCCTTGTTGCCGTGGCGTCCGGCCATCTTGTCGCCCACCGAGATTTTACGGGTCTGGGCAATCCAAACCCGGACGGCTTCGTTAACCCCAGGGGGCAAGTCGTCCCGGTTCGCCCGGTTCAACACCTTGACGTCGATGACCTTGCCCCGCTCCCCGTGGGGAACGCGGAGGGAGGTGTCTTTAACGTCGCGGGATTTCTCGCCAAAGATGGCGCGCAAAAGCTTCTCTTCGGCGGTCAGTTCCGTTTCGCCCTTGGGGGTAACCTTGCCGACCAGGATGTCTCCGGGGCCGACGTCGGCGCCGACGCGGATAATGCCCTGTTCGTCCAGGTCACGCAGGCTGTTTTCGCCCACGTTGGGGATGTCCCGGGTGATTTCCTCGGGGCCCAGCTTGGTCTCCCGTGCTTCCATTTCGTGCTTTTCGATGTGGATGGACGTGAACATATCATCCTTGACCAGCCGTTCGCTGAGGATGATGGCGTCCTCGTAGTTGTAGCCTTCCCAAGACATGAACGCCACCAGGACGTTCTGGCCCAAGGCCAGGTCGCCCTTGTCGGTGGACAAGCTGTCGGCCAGGGGATCGTTTTGCTTTACCAGGTCTCCCTTTTGAACGGTGGGCCGCTGATCGAAGCAGGTGCCCTGGTTGGTGCGGGAGAATTTAATCAACGGGTGGTGGTGTTCCGTGCCTTCGCCGTCACTTACGATAACTGCCCTGCCGTCGACCGAAGTTACCGTGCCGGGGACCCGGGACAAGAGGACCTGGCCGCTGTCCCTAGCGACCCGGCGTTCGATTCCGGTACCGACCCGGGGAACTTGAGGACGGAGGAGAGGCACCGCCTGGCGTTGCATGTTCGACCCCATCAAGGCGCGGTTGGCGTCGTCGTGCTCCAGGAAGGGAATGAGGGCAGCGGAAATGCTCATGATTTGCATGGGGGAAACGTCCATGAGGTCCACCACGTCGGGGGTCTCTTCCATGTAGTTCTCACCGACCCGGACTTCCACCCGGTCCCGCGCAAACTGGTTCAGGTCGTCCAGCACCGAGTTGGCCTGGGCCACGTGGTAGATTTCTTCCTGGTCGGCGGATAGGTAGATGACATCAGATTCGGCGCTGGCCACGAAAGGCCGGACTTGAATCATGGTTGCGGCGGGTAGCTTGTTGATGGTGGAAACCCGGTTTTTGGGAATCCGCTTGCCCTTGGCGACGATGGTCTTGCCGTCCTCGTCCAGCACGGGTTCGGTGACCGTGCGCCCCGCCAAGTCGGTAGAAGTATTGGGCAGGGTTTTATGGACCCGCCGGTAGGGGGACTCGATGAACCCGTATGAGTTGGTGCGGGCGTAGGAGGCCAGCGAGCTAAGCAGGCCGATGTTGGGGCCTTCAGGAGTCTCGATGGGGCAAATACGCCCGTAGTGGGAGAAGTGAACGTCTCGAACGTCGAAACCGGCCCGTTCCCGGGAAAGACCGCCGGGGCCCAGGGCGGACAGGCGGCGCTTGTGGGTCAGCTCGGCCAGCGGGTTGGTCTGGTCCATGAACTGGGAGAGCTGAGAACCTCCGAAGAATTCCCGGACCGACGCGACCACCGGCCGGATGTTCACCAAGCCCTGGGGAGCGGCGGTTTCCGGGTCTACCAGGGTCATCTTTTCTTTGACCATGCGTTCCATGCGAAGGAGGCCGACCCGGACCTGGTTCTGGACCAGTTCGCCGACGGCGCGGACCCGGCGGTTGCCCAGGTGGTCGATGTCGTCGGGGCGTCCCTGACCCTGGTTAACCCGGATCATGGTGCGGAGGACTTCGATAACGTCCTCCAAAGTCAAGGTCCGTTCGTTGGCACGCTCGGTCTGGCTCAACCGGCGGTTGAGCTTGTAGCGTCCCACCCGGCCCAGGTCGTAACGGCGGCCGTCGAAGAACAGGCTGCGGATGAGGTTACGGGCGTTTTCCAAGCTGGGCGGTTCGCCGGGCCGGAGGCGGCGGTAGAACTCGATCTGGGCGTTAGCGATGCGCTTGGCCAGGGCGACGTCATATTCGTCGTTGGGGCGCAGCCATTCCCAGACCGCTTTCAGGTCGTCGGACCGGAAGTTGAGGTCTTTGTCTTCGGGGACCGGGTCCCGGTCGAGAGTGGAACTCATGTATCGGTGGTTCTCGTCGGTATCCACGGCTTCGAAGAGGCCCAGCAACTCGTCATCGGAAGCGATTCCCAGAGCGCGGAGGAAGGAAGAAGCGGAAACCTTACGTTTACGGTCAACCTTCACCGAAAGGATGTCCTTGTTGCTGGTCTCGAACTCCAGCCAGGCGCCGCGGGTGGGGATAAGCTTGGCGAAACAGAGGTTCCGGTCGGTGGGGAGGTTCTTTTCGTAAACGAAATAGACCCCCGGGGAACGGACCAACTGGCTAACGACAACGCGTTCGGCGCCGTTGATAATGAAGGTCCCGTTGTCGGTCATCATGGGAATGTCGCCCATGAAGATTTCCTGCTCTTTCCGCTCGTCCGTTTCTTTGGTGACCAACTGAGTTTTCACGTAGAGGGGTTGGGAGTAGGTTATCTCCCTTTCCTTGCACTCAGGGGGGTAATACTTAGGCTCCTTGAAATAATGCTCCAAGAAATGCAACTCATACTTCTTGCCGGTGTAGTCGACGATGGGAGAAATCTCCCGGTAAACCTCGGAAAGAGCGTCGTTTTTGAACCACTCGTAGGACTGAAGCTGGCTCTGGATTAGATTCGGGACGTCCAACACCTGGGGAATCCGGGCGTAGGACTTGAACCTGGACGACCGCACAGCAAGGCCGTTATGAGCGGGAGCAATACTCATACTGGGTTCTCCTTAGAGTGAGTTATTCGTGTGGGAACGGGGGCCGGGGAAAAGGGGTTGGGTCTTGAGGGGATGTTGAGGGATAGACCAAGAAGGTTTACGTGGCATAGACCAGTAACCGGCTATTATACACAGTATCCGGTTATTGTCAATAAGACTTGGCAAATGTAACTGTTCAGAATTGAGTATTTAGCCCAACCCCTTTTGCGTCCGTCATTCCGGCCTTGGAGCCGGAATCCAGGAATCCCAGTCATTTTGAAGGTTGGTCTCTCCCTGACCATTCTGGATTCCGGCTCGAGGCCGGAATGATGGTTCAATGTCAGGATGACTCCTAAACTCTGAACACTTACTGGCAAATCCAACAACGGCAGGTTTAGCCGAACTTGATGGTTGGTTAAAGAAGAACTAACCTCCTCCGCCGCGCACCTCCAGGCTGGGCTTGGTCATTTCTTCGGGGTTGAGAAAGTCATCCAACTGGGCGGGAGTGAGGTCGGTTTCCTCCAAGGCCACTTCCCGGATGGTCTGCCCGGTGGCTGCCGCTTGCTTGGCAATTGCGGCGGCGGCATCGTAGCCAATGGCCGGCGATAGAGCGGTACCCAACATCAGGCCCCGTTCGACCATCTCGGGGCCGACGGTGGTGGCCTGAATCCCCGAAACGCATTGTTCCGCCAGGTTGTTGGCGGATGTGGCCAGCAGCGCAATGGACTGGAGGACGTTGTAGGCGGCCACCGGCATCATCATGTTCAGCTCGAAATAACCACCCTGCCCGGCCAGGGTGATGGTGGCGTCGTTGCCGATCACCTGGGCGGCGACTTGGACGACGGACTCGGCGATGACCGGGTTGATTTTCCCGGGCATGATGGAACTGCCCGGCTGGACTTCGGGAAGGTCGATCTCGCCCAGCCCAGCCCGGGGCCCACAGGCGAGAAAGCGGATATCGTTGGCGATCTTGTGGAGGCTGACGGCAATGGTCTTGAGCTGGCCGCTGGCCTCGACCACCGAGTCCAACGTGGACTGGGCCTGGAAATGGTTGCTGGTTTCCCGGATTTCCACCCCGGTTACCTCGGAGAGAGTCTGGCAGGTACGCCGGGAAAACTCGGGATGGGTGTTGACTCCGGTGCCGACCGCCGTGCCGCCCAGGGCTACTTCGGCCAAAGCCTGCTGCGCCCGGCGGAGTCTGTCGACGCCAAACCCGGCCTGACCGGCGAACCCAAGGAACTCCTGGCCCAGGCGGATGGGGGTCGCGTCTTGGAGGTGGGTCCGGCCGGTCTTGATGATGGGCCAGAACTCGTCGGACTTCTGCTGAAGCTCGCCCTGGAGGTTTTGCAAAGCGGGAATCAGGTCTTCCTGGATGGCGATGAGCGAAGCCAGTTGAATGGCGGTTGGTATTACATCGTTAGACGATTGGCCCAGGTTCACGTGGTCGTTGGGGTGAACGATGCGGGAGCCCAGGTCGCCGCCCAGTATCTGGGAGGCCCGGTTGGCGATGACCTCGTTGGCATTGGTGTTGGTGGAGGTGCCGGAGCCGGTCTGGAATACATCGAGGACGAAATGCTGGTCGTGTTTGCCGTCGATGACCTCCTGGGCGGCCTCGACCACCGCGTTTCCGATTTGAGGGTCCAACACGTCAAGCGCCATGTTGGTCTTGGCGGCGGCCTGCTTGATGAGACCCAAGGCGCGGATGAAAATGCGGGGGAACCGGAGGTCGCTGATGGGGAAGTTCAACACGGCGCGCATGGTGGAGGCGCCGTAGAGTGCGTCGATGGGCACCTCCATGGGCCCCATGGAGTCCCGCTCGATTCTCACTTCGCTGGTTGACATTGACACACCGTCCTTAAGTGGATAGTTGGGCCGTACATTTTAGCCTCTGAGCAGCCCTTTCGGTAACCGTCCCAAGCCGGTCAGGCTAGCCGGCGCCGTTTAGCCAGTCGGCCACCCGTTCGGCAATCATTATGGTAGTGGCGTTGGTGTTGGCGCGGATAACATCGGGCATTACCGACGCGTCCACCACCCGAAGGTTGTCCATTCCGTAGACCCGGCAGAACTGGTCAACCACCGCCATATCGTCGTCGGCAGGGCCCATTTTGCAGGTGCCCGAGGAATGATGCTGGGTGTAGGCGTTACGGAGGAGCCAGCGGTCCAAAGCGTTATCCGATGCCAAATCTTCGTCAGTGGGGTTCAACCTCTCGTCGATAATGTCGCGGAAAAGGGAGTGTTCCGCCAATTCCAAGCCCAAGCGGACGGCGTGACGCATCCGCTCGCGGTCGCCGGCGTCGGCGAGGTAGTCGTAGTTCAGGACCGGTTGGACGTGGGGGTCGGTGGAGGCCAGCCGCAGGTTGCCGGCGGTGACGGCGTTTTGGAGGGCGGCGCTGAACCCGAAATGGAAGTCGTCGCTGTCGATTTTGACGCTGGCCGGGCGGTGCTCGCTGGTCATTAGAATTGGTGCCAGTTGAACATCGGCGCGGGTGGAGGAACCGGGCGGGCTGAAACGCAGCCCCACCTGGATGCTGGGGGCGTTTTCGGGCGGCTCATGGCCAAGGCCCCTGAAGAGGGTGAAAACGGCGGGATGGTCGCGGAGGTTCTCACCGACGCCGGGCAGTTCGTGGACCACCGGGATACCGAAGCTCCGCAAGTGCTCCGGCTCGCCGACGCCGGACAGCATCAGAATTTGGGGAGAGGCAATGGCGCCGCTGGAAACAATTACGCTGTCGCCTTCAACGGTAAAGTAGTCGCCACCACTTTCGGCAGCCACCCCTACCGCCCGCTTGCCGTCGAACAGAATGCGGTGAACGGTTACGTCGGCCCGGCAGGTCAGGTTCAGGCGGTGGCCGGCGGGGCGAAGGTAGGTCAAAGCGGTGCTCATGCGGACGCCGTCGATGTTATTCAACGGGCGCAAGGCTATGCCATTGGAGTCCGGGTGGTTCTGGTCCGGGTCTTGGGGGAAGCCCAAGGCAACGCAGGCGTCGTAGAAGGCCACCGAGGTGGGCAGCAGCTCCTGGCGTTTGAAACGCCGCACCGGTATCGGCCCCTCGTTGCCGTGGAAATCGCCGCCGGGGAAGTCGAGGTCGGTTTCCAGCTTACGGAAGTAGGGCAGGACTTTGGTAAAGGCCCATTCGTCGTTGCCCCAGGCGGCCCAATTGTCGTAGTCCTCGGGAACCCCGCGGAAAAGGACCTGTCCGTTAATGGAACTGGAGCCGCCGGTGGCCCGCCCTCGGGGTATTTGGATGGGCTCAGGTTGCAGAGGGGTCGCCAGGGCGGTATAGCCCCAGTTGTGTGGGCCGTAGGCGGAACGCCAGACGTTGTATCCGTCTTTCAGGTCGATGGGCAGCCGGTCATAGTCGGGATAGTCCGGGCCGGCTTCCAACAGCAACACCGTTTTGTTGCCGTCTTCGGTGAGGCGGTTGGCCAAGACGCAACCGGCCGAACCGGCACCGACGATGATGTAGTCGTACTTCACGGCGGCTCCTTCCGTTAGAGTGTCCCGCCAAGACCCAACGGCCAAGTTTTCCGGTGGAGGCGGGCGGGAATTATCGAGGTCCAGGGTTTGCCGTACCTATGTTGCCATTCCGTTGTCGGTTTGGCAATTTCGCCGGAGGGACCAACCCTGGGCTATGCTAGAATTAGGGCCGATTTTTGGAATTACCGGCCGGTACAAATGCCTGACACCAACGACGCCCAGAAAGTCCAACGGTACCGGGAACAAAGCCTGCGCTTCTTGGGCAACGCCTTGACCGAGATGCGTAACGGGCGTTGGGCCCGGTCCGAAGAGTTGATTTGGGGAAGCCTCACCTTAGCGGTTAAAGGCGTCGCGTTGGTCCGGGGGCACGAGTTGGAAGGGGACGCCGCCATTCGGGACTATGCCCTCCAGTTGGGACAACAACACCGGGACCGGCGCATTCGGGAGGCTTTTGACTTGCTATCAGGTTTCGCCGACACGGTGGACCGGGTCCAGTCTTCCCGGATGCGGTTGGACTACCTGTTCCTCCAACTTGACGACATCAGCGCTGCCGTGGAACGGCTGTGGGAACTGGCGGCCACCACGGGACGAGAGTTGTGATTTTGGGTCATGGTTTTTAAATGAACGGCGATTCCCGACCGGCGGTGGCAATCCATACCCACGGCTGCAAGTTGAATCAGGCGGACAGCGCCCAACTAGCCCGCCGGTTCACCGAGGCCGGGTACCGGCTGGTGGATTTGGCGGAAGAAGCCGACGTTTTCGTGTTGAACACCTGCACAGTCACGGCAGAGGCCGACGCAAAAGCCCGGCAAGCGCTGCGGGCGGCGCGGCGTCTCAACCCGGACCTCTTTGTGGTGGCTACCGGCTGTTACCCACAACGGGCAGCCGGCGACCTGGAAAATATGGACGCCGTCTCGTTGGTAGTTCCCAACACTGAAAAGGAACGATTGGTCCCGATGGTGACCGGAGGGTTCAAGGGCAATTCCGGTGTGATTCCAGTGGGACCGCTTGTGCCTGAAGGCGACGGGGCAGCCCAACTGACCCGAAAACGGGAACGGTTGCGGGCGATGGTGAAAATCCAAGAGGGCTGCGACCAAGTTTGCGCCTATTGCATCGTGCCAAAAGTCAGGGGACGGGAGCGCAGCATCCCCCCCGACGTTCTGGTTGGAAGGGTCAACCGGGAGGTCCGGGAAGGGGCCCAGGAAGTCGTGCTCACAGGAACCCAACTGGGAACCTATGGTTTCGACCTGCCGGGCATCGACTTGCCGGGTTTGCTGGGGCGGTTATTGACGGAAACCGAGGTAGCCCGGCTGCGGGTGTCCTCCCTGCAAGCCCAGGAAATTGGCGGCGGCCTGCTTGACCTGTGGCAAAACAGCCGGTTGTGTCCTCATTTTCACGTGCCGCTGCAAAGCGGTTCGGACAAGACATTGAAGGCGATGCGGCGGCAGTATACCACCACCGAGTTTGCCCAAACCTTAGAGTGGATTCGACGAACCATTCCGGTGGCGGGGATAACCACTGACATAATCGTCGGATTTCCGGGCGAGGGGGAAAGGGAGTTCGAGGAGAGCCTGAGCTTCGCCGAAGACATGGAGTTTGGGGATGCCCACGTTTTTCCTTACTCGATACGTCCCGGGACCAGCGCCGCTCATTTTTCGGGACAGGTCGATGAACGGCAAAAACGGGAGCGGGTCGGCCGGATGATAGCAATGACCACCCGGCATTTCCAGGAATTCCGCAGAAAATCCCTGGGCCAAGTCAGGCCGGTCCTGTGGGAATCGGAGCGGGCGGAAGATGGCGGCCGGCTCTGGTCGGGATTGACCGACAATTACATCCGGGTTTCTACCGTCTGCTCCGCAGACTTGAAAAACACCATTACTCCTGCGCGGTTGAACCTGTTGACGGGGCAAACCGTAACCGCGCAGGTCTGCTAGCCCCGCTCCCGATAATCACCATCCGCTCGGGCCGGAATGGTCCCTGCTTAACAGTCAGGCCAACCTGCCACCAAAATCACCGGCGGGCGGCCGCTATCCGGGTTAGAGGTCCACGGGCCTGAGATAGGTGGTGTCGCCCCGCCGGTCGAGGTAGCCGGCTTTCGGGTCGTGGCCGTGGGCGAAAACAATCAGCCACCCTTGCCGCTCGGCGTCCCCCAAGATCTCCCGTTTTTGCTCCAGGGTATTTTCCGGGGAGTAGTCGAAGGCGGATATGACGGGCAGGTTCAGGTGGTGGTGGGTCGGGACGATGTCGCCCAGGAAGACCACCCTTTCTCCGCCGTGGTTGAACAGGACCATCTGATGGCCCTTGGCGTGGCCTCCGGTGACGATGACGTTCAACCCGGGCAGGATTTCGGAATCGCCATCGATGAGTTCAATCTGGCCGCGTTCTTCGATGGGCAGGAAGTTTTCCGGGCGATGGGAACCCTGGCAGCGTTCGTTGGGATGGCTGGCGTCGTTCCAGCATTCGCGTTGGACGTAATAGGTTGCTTTGGGGAAGGTTGGGACCAGGTCGCCGGCCCGGTCGAGCCGAGTGCAGCCCCCGCAATG
Source organism: Dehalococcoidia bacterium (assembly GCA_965205495.1). Classification (GTDB taxonomy): domain Bacteria; phylum Chloroflexota; class Dehalococcoidia; order Lucifugimonadales; family UBA3495; genus CATOSK01. Next base: position 723,279 of record CBDBHA010000002.1, on the reverse strand, counting down.
GTCGAAATGAAGATGAGTCAAAATTACTGCGTTGATGTCCTTGGGCGTCAGCCCGGCCCCTTTCAAGCCCTTGAGGAGGCGGCTGGGAACCAACCCCAGCGCGTCCTTGTCCCGGTCGTTGTCCTTGGAGCCGACACCGGTATCGACCAAGACGTTCTTGCCGCCAACCTGGAGCAAAAGACAGTTTAGCCCCATAGTGATACGGTTCTTCCGGTCGGTGTTGACGTTGGTTTCCCAGGCCACCTTGGGAACCTGCCCAAACACGGACCCGCCGTCCAATTTCAAGACCCCGTCACTGAGAATCTTTACCGCGGTTGCCATCATAGGCTTTCACAACCTCCACAAAACTCACGATCCGCCCAAATGGGCCTTGGGTGTTACCAAGCCGGCAAGCATTTTCTCTTGACTGCTCCCAGCCGGTGGGAGAATATCCAATCCTTGGTATTGCGATGCACGGTGTGGCAAACGGGCCTTTCCCGATATGCCACCCTGCCAAGATACCTGGCGTTATGTGAGTACCTGTCAAGGCGTTTTAGACGGGAATTTGTAAAAATTTTAGACAAATTTTAAATTATGGAACAAAAGTTTCACCGAGGATCAGCAGTAAGGACAACAGAAGCTGGGGTGCAGAGGCGCCAGGTTGGAGAGAACCATATTGGGGGGAACCGACAGTGCCGTCTCCGTCAGGAACGCGCCATTCTAAAATGGCGGAGCAACGGAGAAAAGGCAGCAAACCGCACACCTAATTGCGTTGGGATTTACGACAACGAAATGCCCGTGGTTAGCGGGCCGCAGGGGGAATAGTGCGGGGGGCTGCTACTAGGCAGCCAGGTATTGGGCGGCGGCTTCGAGCCGTGCCAGCACCCGTTCCCGCCCCAGCACTTCCATGAGATCGAAGAGCGACGGAGTAGCGGAGCGGGCGGTTACGGCTTCCCGCAAGGTGCCGAAGAAGTCCCTTGGGAGCAACTCCAACTCGGCGCCCAAATCCCGCAGGGACTGTTCCAAGGCGCCGGATTCAAAGGGTTGGAGCTGCGCCAGGGTTTGGCCGGTCCGCGTCAAGGCGCTTTGCGCGGAAGCGGAGTCCATGGCCCTTTGGACCAGGTTGGCTGACCCGTAGTCCAAATGGTCTGTGAAGAAATACGACATCAAGTCGGCGGAATCGGCCAACAGCTTCAAACGCTCCCGGACCAACGGAACAATTGTAAGCAGATAATCCCAATCCACCGGCAACCACTCCGGCGGCAGGCCCTGCTCCAGGAAGGGAAGCATGGTTTGGGCCAATTCCTCGGCCTCCATTTGCCGGATGTAGACCCCGTTCATCCATTCCAGCCGCTCAATGTCGAAGATGGCGGCGGGTTTGCCCACTCTTTCCAGGGAGAAATTCTCCTTGATGGTTTCCAGCGGCATGACATCGGAGTGGTCGTCGAGGGACCAACCCAGCAGGACCATAAAATTCTTCAAGGCTGCGGGCAGGTACCCGGCGTCCCGGTACTCCATGATCGACGTTGCGCCGTGCCGTTTGGACAACTTGGACCGGTCGGGGCCCAGAATCATGGGCAGATGGCCGAATTGGGCCGGCGTGTAGTCCAGGGCGCGATAAAGCTGAAGGTGACGCGGCGTGCTGGACAGCCACTCTTCCGCCCGGAGAACGTGGCTGATTCCCATGAGGTGGTCGTCGACCACCACCGCCAGGTGGTAGGTTGGGAACCCGTCGCTCTTGAGCAGAACGAAATCGTCAACCAGGTCGTTTTGCCATTCGACATGGCCCCTGATCAGGTCGTTGACTTCGGTAGAGCCGGATACGGGCATGGCAAACCGCACCACCGAAGGGGCCCGTTCCGCCTCGAAGTCCCGGCGTTGCTCAGGGGTCAAGGTCCGGCACCGGCGGTCGTAGCCGATGGAACGCTGCTCCTGTTGTTGCAGCTTGCGGACTTCGTCCAGACGTTCCCGGGTGCAAAAGCAACGGTAGGCCGACCCCTGGGCAATCAGCTTATCGGCGGCCTCACGGTAATAGTCCAACCTTTCCGACTGCAAGTAAGGACCAACCGGGCCGCCCACCCGAGGGCCTTCGTCCCAATCGACTCCCAGCCACTCCAAGCCGTCTAAAATGGCGTCCACCGCCCCTGGGACCAACCGCTGTTGGTCGGTATCTTCCACCCGGACGATGAATTGTCCGCCATTGCGGCGGGCGAAGAGCCAGTTGAAAAGCGCGGTGCGGATGTTGCCAATGTGGGGAAAGCCGGTGGGGCTGGGAGCGTACCTGACTCTTACGGCGTCGGCCACTCTACCTCTCCTGTCTAGCCTGATTGGTTCGAATTTTAGTTTCGTTACAGGTTAACGGTTTTCGGACATAAACTGGCGGATCACATGGGCCAACTCTTGGGGCTTGTCGTACCCAATGTCGTGAACGGTTTCCGGGACCCACCTGGCGCGGCAGTCCTTCATCGCCTCGACGGCGGCCTGGACCCGTTCAACCTTGATGCGGGCGCGGTCGGTGTTGGCCTGCCCGGGACGGGGCCCGGCAGGCACCAACAGGGTAGGGCAATCAACCCGGTCCCAGACGGTGGAAGTAGGTTCGTCGTACATGGCCTTCATCACCTGGGCGTGGTTTTCGGGCCGAAGGATGTCCTGCATTTGCCCCGATTCATCCTCGTAGACCATGGTTTGGACAATCCGTTCGATCTCGCCGTTCCAGCAAAACCACATTTGCTTCCGCAGCCGCTGTAAAAACTCTTCCCGCGTGCCGGAAATGTCCCGGGGCCGCGTCCGGGCCCGGAAAGCCTCCCAGCCCCCGGGCTCCTGGTCCTGGAACCTGCCGGTGCCGCCATCGATCAACACCAGGGCGGCAACCCGGTCGGGAAAACGGGCGGCAACGTTGATGCCAACGTTGCAACCCCAGGAGTGGCCCCAAACGGTGGCCCTGGCAATGCCCAGATGGTCCAAAAACGCCACAGCGTCGGCGGCCAGGGTCTGCCAATCAAAGCCGGAAGTGGCCTGGGTTGTTTGTCCGTGGCCCCTCTGGTCGGGAGCGATGATCCGAAACTCGCCGCAGAGGGAACGGGCAACCAGGTCATACCAATTGGCGGACGAAGCCAACCCATGCAAGGCCAAGACCGGCGGCCCTTCGCCTCCCCAATCAAGGAACCTAACGCGAAGTTCGCCGATGCCGGCCCAGTACTCGGCTGGTTGGGGGCGGGTAAATACCACGGGATGGTCTCCTCTAGGCCCAGGTCCGTCAGCTAGAGGACGGCTGTTGGGCTTGCTGAATGCGGGCCCAGGTGTCGCGCAATGGGACGGTGCGGTTGAAAACCAGGCGTCCCGGTTGGGAGTCTTCGGCATCTACGCAGAAGTAACCCCGGCGCTCGAATTGGAAGCGTTCTTCCGGTTGCGCGTGGGACAAGCTGGGTTCCAGCCGGGCCGAAGTCAAGGTGGTCAGAGAATCGGGGTTAAGCTGGCTGGTGAAGTCGGCGCCCTCGTCATCGTCCGGATTGGCCTTCAGGAACAGGTGGTCGTAAATCCGGATTTCGGCCGGTATGGAGTGGGGCGCGGAAACCCAGTGGAGCGTTCCCCGGACCCGGCGTCCATCGGGAGACGAACCGCCCCGGGACTGGGGATCGTAGGTGCACCGCACCTCGGTTATCTCGCCGGTGACTTCGTCCTTGATAACATCGTCGCAGGTTATGTAATAGGCGTAACGGAGGCGGACCTCCCTTCCGGGGGCCAACCGGTAGAACCGGCTGGGCGGGTCTTCCAGGAAATCGTCGCGCTCGATATAGATTTCCTGGGAGAAGGGTACCTTGCGGGTGCCCATGCCCGGGTCTTCCGGGTTGTTTATTGCGTCAAACTCTTCAACCTGCCCGTCCGGGTAGTTGATAATGACCACCTTCAAGGGGTCCAACACGGCCATAACCCGGGATGCGCGTTGGTTCAGGTCTTCCCGGAGGGAGTGTTCCAACAACGCCAACTCGGTGACCGTATCCCGTTTGGCGATCCCCACCCGCCGGCAAAAGTTGCGGATGGCCTCCGGGGTGTAACCCCGGCGGCGGAGGCCGGAAATCGTCGGCATACGGGGGTCGTTCCATCCACTGACGTGGCCCCCCTCCACCAAGGCCCTCAGCTTGCGCTTGCTCATCACCGTATGCGTCAGGTTCAAGCGGGCAAACTCAATTTGTTGGGCGTGATAGACATCGAGAACGTCGAGGAACCAATCGTAAAGGGGGCGATGGTCTTCAAACTCCAACGTGCAAAGGGAATGGGTTATCCGCTCGATGGAGTCCGAAAGGGAATGGGCGTAGTCATACATGGGGTAGATGTTCCATGTCCCGCCGGTGCGGTGATGGTCCACCTTACGGACGCGGTACAGGGTCGGGTCGCGCAGGTTCAAGTTGGGGGAGGCCATGTCGACTTTGGCGCGGAGGACGTGAGCGCCGTCGGGGAATTCGCCGGCCTTCATCCGCTCGAAGAGGTCCAGGTTTTCTTCGATGCTGCGGTCGCGGTAGGGGCTGTTCCGGCCGGGCTCATTAAGAGTGCCCCGGTACTGGCGGATTTCCTCGGCGGTAAGGCTGTCGACGTAGGCCTTGCCGAGTTTAATCAATTCGACGGCGAATTCGTAAAGTTGGCCGAAGTAATCGGAAGCGTAGTAAAGGTGGGTCCCCCAGTCATATCCCAGCCAACGGACATCCTGGAGGATGGATTCAACGTACTCAACATCCTCCCGGGTGGGGTTGGTATCATCGAAGCGCATGTGGCAGGTGCCGGAGAACTCTTCGGCGACTCCAAAATTTAGGCAGATGGACTTGGCGTGGCCGATATGCAGGTAGCCGTTTGGCTCGGGAGGGAAACGGGTGACCACCCGCTTACCATATTTTCCGGTCTCGTTGTCTTGAGTGATTATGGAGCGGATGAAATCCGTGGATTGAATGGATTCAGGGGCTGTCATACTGCCATTTCCCTGTGGTGTATGGGTGTTTCACTCGGGTCAAAGGGAGGCTTTCCCGGTAGTGATTGGATTTCTCGGTATTCTAGCACACCGATTATTGATCGACGTTGCGGCGACGGTCCCATTATTCGGCCCGGCATTTTTCCAAAACCGCCGACAGGTCGGGAGGCAGGGGAGACCGGAATTCAAGGAATTCGCGGGTGGCCGGGTGGGTCAAGCCCAGATGATGGGCGTGTAAAAACTGGCGGTCAACCAATGGAGACCGCTTGCCGTAAACCGGGTCACCGATTAGGGGATGCCCCAGGTGGGCTAGGTGGACTCTAATCTGGTGGGTGCGGCCCGATTCCAGGTACAGTTCCAAGAAGGAATCCCCCGCTGGGTTTTCCAGGACCCGGTATTGGGTCCGGGCGGGTTTCCCCCCGTCCACCACCGCCATTTTCTTGCGGTTGCGGGGGTCTCGGGCGATGGGAGCGTCTATGACACCTTCCGGCAAGGGCAAAGTCCCGGCCGCCAAGGCGAGGTACCCCTTGGTAACTTCGCGGGACTTGATCTGGTCCGACAGGCGGTGATGAGCGGTCTCGTTCTTGGCGACCACCATCAGGCCGGAAGTGTCCTTGTCCAACCGGTGGACGATACCCGGACGCACCACGCCGCCGACGCCTTGGATGTCGGGACACAGGGCCAGCAAAGCGTTTACCAAGGTGCCGCTGGAATGGCCGGGGCCCGGGTGGACCGACAGGCCGGCCGGTTTGTTCAAGACAATAATGTGAGAGTCCTGATGAACAACCTCGACCGGAATGGCCTCTGGAGTAAGGTCCAACTCCCTCGGCGGAGGCACGGTCAGCCGCACCAGGTCCCCCAACCGCACCTTTTGAGACGGTTTTGCGGCGCTGCCGTTGAGAGTAACGTGCCCCTCGGCGATAAGGGCGTGAAGGCGGCTTCGGGTCAACTGGACTGCTTGATTCGCCAGGAATTGGTCCAACCGGACTGGACCGCGGCCTGCCCGAAACTCCCAACTTTTTGCGGACTGGAGCCTCCGCCCGCTGGTAACCGTCGGCGAAGCCATTAGACCGCCTTTTCTTCTTGGGACGTTTCGCCGCCAGGCTCGGGGGTTGCCGGGGCCGTTGCGTCATTGGCGTTTGAGGGCCCAGGTTGATTTTCAAGTTCGCCCGACCCGGGGGGAGTTTCCGGGTTATCGTTGCCAACGGGCCGGAGCAAAGTGGCGCCAGGTTGGGTTGCGTTTGGCGGGGAGGTCTCGTCTTCTCCTAGGGGGCCCCGGTCGGCTGGGACTGGGTCGGGGGGCTGCCCGGTATCCGCCGGGAGCGGCGCGGGACGGGCGCGGGTGAAAATCCAGACCAGCAGCACCAGGCCGGTAACGATGGAAGCGTCGGCCAAGTTGAACACCGGCCAGGGGCCGATGTCTATAAAGTCGGTTACGAATCCCAACCGCAACCGGTCGGCCAGATTGCCGAACGCCCCGCCCAGTTGGAGGCCCAAGCTCAACCGCAGCCAGTTGTTGGGTTGGGGCTGGCTGCGGTAAATCAGCACCAAGATGGTGATGCCGATAAACGATACGAAGATAAGGGGAGTGTTCAGGCCCTGAAGGATGCCGAAGGCGCTGCCGGAATTGTGGACGTGAGTAAACCGGAAGAAACCGCGCAGGGGGAAAGAGTGACCCGGGACCAATAGTTGGATGGTGAGGTACTTGGTAAGTTGGTCCAGGAGAAAGACCACCAGGGCCAATTGCAGGACATTGTAGTCCTTATAAATGGGGCGGGGTCGGGACAACGTTGGCTCCGGCGGTGGGGACAGGCCAGCCATAACCTAGCGCAAGTTCTCGACGAAGAAGGGGGTGACCTGGTCCACCAGCAGGTCCTCTTTCCCGAACCAGAAATGGTCGACGCCTTCCACCAACTTGAAGGTGGGGGGCATGGCGAAGGAGTCCAACACCGGTTGTAGGTTTTCCGCTTGGATCAGCTTGTCCCGGTCCCCAGTGATGATGAGCTTGGGCTGCTTGTTCTTTTTTAGGTCCGGTAACTCCAACGCCTCGTAAGACGGGGAGATCAGGGCGAAAACCTTGGGTTTCTTGTGGAGTTCCGGATGGCCGCAAATTACCCGCGTGCCGAAGGAGTAACCCGCCAGGCCGATGGTCTTGCCGTCCACCCCGGGCCAAGCTTGGAGCAGATCGAAGGCTGCCAACACTTCCTGGTGTTCCTTCTCTCCCTTGGTGTGCTCACCTTCGCTGTTGCCAACACCACGAAAATTGAAACGAAGGGTGGCGAAACCCTGTTGGGCCAGACTGGAGGAAACGGCTAGGACGACGTTGTTGTCCATGTTTCCGCCAAAGAGGGGGTGGGGGTGGCAGATAACGACGCCGGGGGTACCGTTTCCCATGTCGTCGGGAGTGGATACGACTCCTTCGAAACTGAGACCCTTGGTCTTGAACGAAACCGCGCTTTGGCGCACTTTAAGTCCCTCACGTTGGCATGTAGTCCATCTTAGTTAAACCGGTAGTGTTTGGCAAGGAATGCTGGTAGAATAACCGGCGGACTTCAGCGGTTTTTGCCTGAGTTCTTACGTTAACACAACATTAATGGGGGAGAATCATGGCCGTTATCGACCTCCGGAGCGACACCGTCACCAGACCAACCGACGTCATGCGCAAGGCGATGGCCGAGGCCGAGGTGGGCGACGATGTTTACCGGGAGGACCCGTCCATCAACCGATTGCAGGAACTGGCGGCGGAGATGTTGGGCAAGGAAGCGGGGCTATTGATGGCCAGCGGCACCATGAGCAACCTGGTTGCGGTGCTGGCCCACTGCCACCGGGGAGACGAAGTGGTGATGGGAGACCAGGCCCATATCTTTTGGAACGAATCAGCGGGGGCGTCCGCCCTGGCCGGAGCCCAAATCCGGCTGGTCCCCAACGGGCCCCAGGGAGAGATAGCTCCGGACGATCTGAGAGATGTCATCCGGCCCCAGGGCAACATCCACATGCCTCCCACCACCTTGGTCTGCCTGGAAAACACCCACAACCGTTGCAGCGGCGGGGTGTTGACACCGGACGACACCCAAGCAGTAGCGGCGGTGGCCCACGAGGCCGGCGCCAAGGTGCATTTGGACGGGGCCCGCATCTTCAACGCCGCCGTAGCCCTGGAAGTTCCCGCGAAAGAGCTGGCGAAGGACGTGGACGACGTTTCCTTCTGCCTATCCAAGGCCCTTAGCTGCCCGGTCGGGTCCGTTTTATGCGGGTCTGAAGAGTTTATCGAAGAGGCACTGCGCTGGCGGAAGATGGTGGGCGGCGGGATGCGCCAAGCAGGAATCCTGGCGGCCGCCGGGCTTGTCGCCCTGGACACCATGGTTGACCGCCTGGCCGACGACCACGCAAACGCCCGCCGCTTGGCCCAAGGCCTGGCCAACATTGACGGCTTGACTGTTGACCCGGACAGCATCCAGACCAACATCGTGATTTTCGACGTTGACGAAGCCGTTGGGCCCGCCGCCGGCCTGATTAACGCGTTAGCAGAAGAAGAGGTGCTGGTCAGTTCGCCGGGCCCCCATTCCATCCGCATGGTGACCCACCGGGAAGTGGACGGCGGGGACATCGAAGAGGCCGTCAGCCGGACATCCAAAGCCGTCGCGGCCCTTCGGGGGTCCCGCAACACCTAACCGGCCCTTACCCAACCAATGCCGCGGCAAGGTGCAACGCTGGGACGCCCAACCACCGAACACCGGGAGGTTAATCGTGGCCGATATTACACTGGACAAAACAACCACGGCGCTGCTCATCGCCGACTTCTACGGTGACATGATGACCACGCTGCCCCACGCCGTCGACCGGGGAGTAGTTGAAAAAACCCAGGCGGTGCAAAAGGCGGCGCGGGATGCCGGGTTGCTGGTCTGTTATTCCGCCACCGTTTTCCGGCCCGGTTATGTGGAAATCAGCGACCGGAACAAGACCTTTAGCCAGCGCAAGGCATCGGGCCAACCGGCAGTCAGCGATCCCCTGGCGGTCATTCACGAAGCGGTGCAGCCCATCGAGGGGGAAGTGGTGGTGGGGAAGCATCGGGTCAACGCGCTGTACGGGACCGACCTGGACATGACCCTCAAGGCGAACAACATAGAAGCAATCGTGCTGCTGGGTTACGCCACCAGCGGAGTGGTGTTGTCCACCACCCGGTACGCGGCGGACTCCGACTACCGCCTCTACATCATTGAGGACTGCTGCTCCGACTCGGACCCGGAAGTCCACGAATTCCTCACCCAGCGCATCTTCCCCCGGCAGGCCGATGTGGTCCAGTCCGCCGACGTAATTCAGGCGCTTTCCGGGTAACCCCACCACCGCCGCAACCGCTCCGCTATTTCCGGCTCCCGGCCTTCTTCGGAGGGCTGGTAATAACGGCGTCCCTTTAATTCCGGCGGGAGGAATTCCTGGGGGACAAAGTGCCCGGGGAAGTCGTGAGAATAACGGTAGTCCTTTCCGTATTCCAAGTCGCGCTGCAACCCGGTGACCGCGTTGCGTAAGTGTAAAGGGACCGGTCCGTTGGGCAATCTTCTAACGTCCTCCAACGCCTGGTCGATTGCCAGGTAGGCGGCGTTGCTTTTTGGAGCCGTGGCCAAGTAGACCGTGGCTTCAGCCAGGGGGATTCGGCCTTCGGGCATCCCGATGAAATGCACGGCTTGTTGGGCCGCCACCGCAACGGGCAAAGCCTGGGGATCCGCCAGCCCGATGTCTTCCGCCGCCAGCACCACCAGGCGCCGGGCGATAAACAGTGGGTCTTCTCCAGACTCAATCATCCTGGCCAGCCAATAAAGCGCCCCGTCTGGGGAAGAGCCGCGCACGGACTTGATGAAGGCCGAAATTGTATCGTAATGTTCGTCGCCGGCTTTGTCGTAGAGGGGAGACCGGCGCTGCAAAGCGTCGGAGATGGTGTCCAACGTAATGGTGCGGTTGCCCTGTTCGTCAGGGGCGCTGACCCAGGCGGCAGACTCCAAAACGTTTAGAGCGACGCGGGCGTCCCCGTTGGCGATGTTTACCAGGTGTTTCATGGCGTCTTCGGCCAGCCGAGAACGCAGAGTTCCCAACCCTCGGTCATCGTCGGATAACGCCCGCTGGATAACCGATTCCATCTCCTCCGGAGTCAGCGCGCGCAGGGTCACCACCCGGCAGCGGGACAGCAGGGGAGCGTTGACCTCGAAGGAAGGGTTTTCCGTGGTGGCGCCGATGAAAGTCACGGTGCCGTCTTCGACGTGGGGCAGAATCACGTCCTGCTGGGCCTTGTTAAAGCGGTGAATCTCATCAACGAATAGGATCGTCGGTTGTTGGTACATACCCTGCCGGTCCTTGGACTCGGCAATAATCCGCCGCAGGTCCGCAACGCCGGCGGTCACCGCGCTGATGGGTTCAAAGTGGGCTTTGGTTACCCCGGCCACCAACCGGGCGATGGTGGTCTTGCCGCTGCCCGGCGGACCCCAGAGGATAAACGAGGGGACCCGGTCGGCGTCGATTGCCTTGCGGAGCACCCGGTCGGGGCCCAATACATGCTCCTGACCGACCAACTCGTCGAAGGAGCGAGGCCGCACTCGTTCCGGCAATGGCGCGTTGCCCTTGGCAAATCGTTGGCCTTGCTGCTCAAACAGTGTCAATGCGCCATCTCACCGGCCAAGGGGCGGGTACAGATTCAAGGGAGCCGGGGGCCGGGCCTTGGGGGAAGGTTAGCGGAATTGGGGCAGGACTTTATCGGAGAAGAGTTGCAGGGATTTTTTGATTTCTTCTTGGGGGACCATGCCGCCGATGTTGTGCCAGAAAATCACTCCCTGGCACTGGAACATCTCTTGGATGGCCCGAATTTTGTCGGCGCATTCTTCCGGGTCGCCGACTATCGCGTAGTCCCGGATAAACTCATCCGTCGTTAAACGGGCGGCCCGTCCCGAACCCCGTGACCGGCCCCCACGCAGCACCTCCAGGTAATTGTCGATGGTGGGTCTCAGGACCGCCTCGGCTTTCTTGCGGGTCTCGCCGACACACGCGGCCAGGGTTGGCAGGACCTTAACCGACCCGGGATCGTGGTGGTTTTGGGCCAACTGGGACCGGTATTCGGCCAAGCCTTCGCATACGCCTTCGTTGGTGATGATGAGCGGGGTCACCAACAGGTTGTGCCCCAAACCGCCTACCATGGTGAAGGTTTCGGGGCTGTTGGCGGCGACGTACACGGGAGGATGGGGGACCTGGACGGGTTTGGGCACCACCTCAACGTCCAGGGCCTGGTAGAACTCGCCCTGATGGTTGACGGTGTCTTGCGTCCAGCATTTCAGCACCAATTCAAGGGCTTCTTGGAAACGAGGCCGCCCTTCCTCGGTGGCGATACCCAAACCTTCGTAGTGGCCCGGGTTGGAACCCCGCCCGATGCCAAAGATGGACCGGCCCTGGGAAAGGACGTCAAAGGTGGCAACCTCTTCGGCCAAACGCACCGGTTGGTGCAGGGGAAGGAGGTTGACGGCGGTGCCAATCTTCAAGTTTTGGGTGCAACGGGCAATGGCCGTGGCGGGCAGCCAGGGGGAGGGCATGATGGAAAAACGGGAGTTGAAATGGTATTCGGCCAGCCAGATTGAGTCCAGGCCCAGCTCATCGGCCAATTGGCCTTGGGCGATGATGTCTTCGTAACGGGCTGCCGTGCTTTGGGTCGGGGCACAGGGCAACTGGTCGAATAGTCCAAATTCCATCAGCGGGCCTTACTTCAAAAACGCGAATTTTGGGCGGCGGCGGGTCGGGCCGGGTACTTTGGCAGTATAACAGGGGCCGGACAAACCAGCGGTTATAGCGGGATGTTGCCGTGCTTTTTGGCGGGCAAACTGTCCCTTTTGTCGGGGAGAATGTCCAAGGCTTGGATGATTTTGACCCGGGTTTCCGCCGGGTCGATGACATCATCCAAGTAACCCCGGCTGGCCGCGACGTAGGGGTTGGTGAACCGTTCCTGGTAGTCCTGGGTCAATTCCTGGCGGGTCTGCTGAGGGTCTTCCGACTGGGAAATTGCCTCGCGGTAGATTATGTTAACGGCCCCGTCCGGGCCCATCACCGCGATTTCCGCCGAAGGCCAGGCCAGGTTGATGTCGGAACTCAGGTGCTTGCTGCTCATCACGATGTAGGCGCCACCGTAGGCCTTGCGGGTGATAACGCTAATCTTGGGCACGGTCGCTTCAGCGTAGGCGTAGATGAGCTTGGCGCCGTGGCGGATTATTCCCCCGTATTCCTGCTCCACCCCAGGCATGAAGCCGGGCACGTCGACCAACGTAACCAGGGGGATGTTGAAACAGTCGCAAAAACGGACGAACCGGGCCGCTTTGGCGGAAGCGTTGATGTCCAGAACCCCAGCCAGATAGGCGGGTTGGTTGCCGACTATTCCAACCGACCGGCCGTTGAAACGCCCAAAACCTACCACCACGTTAGGGGCGTAACGCTCTTGGACTTCCATGAACTCTTCCTGTACCTCCAAGCCATCGGTGCCGGGGTGTTCCTGCCGGTCGACGATCAACCCGATGATGTCTCTGACGTCGTAAGGGCGGTTGGACTCGTCGGGGATAAGGTAGCGCAGCCCGGGTTCTAACCGGTTGGGCGAGTCGCCGGAGCTATAGATGGGCGGGTCTTCGGCGCTGTTGGAGGGCAGAAAACCGAGCAGACGCCGCACCTCCTCCAGACATTCTTCTTCGTTGGGATAGACGAAATGGGCGACACCGCTGCGGGTGGCGTGGGAATCCGCGCCCCCCAACTCCTCGTGGGTGACGTCGGCGCCGGTAACCGCTTTCACGACGTCGGGCCCGGTAATATACATCTGGCCCGTTCCCTGGACCATGAAGATAAAGTCGGTGATGGCGGGAGAGTAGACGGCTCCGCCCGCTGATGGCCCCATGATCACGGAAATCTGGGGCACCACGCCGGAGTAGCGGGTATTGCGCAGGAATATATCCCCGTAGGCTGCCAGGCTATCGGCTCCCTCCTGGATGCGGGCCCCGCCGGAGTCGTTTAGGCCAACAACGGGGCAACCGGTCTTGCCCGCCAGGTCCATCACCTTGCAAATCTTTTGGCCCACCACCTCCGAAAGGGAACCGCCGAAAACCGTAAAGTCCTGCGCGTAGGCGAAGATTCGCCGCCCTTGCACCGTCCCAAACCCGGTAACTACGGCATCGCCCAAGAAAGTCCTTCCCGCCAGACCAAACTCGGTGGTCCGGTGGGTTACGAAGGAGCCGATTTCCTGAAAGGACCCCTCGTCCAACAGGTGGGTCAGCCGCTCCCGGGCAGTTAACTTGCCCCGGCTGTGTTGTTGGTCGATACGCTGCTGCCCGCCGCCAAGTTGGGCTTGGAGGCGCATTTCGTTCAAAGCTTCCAGCTTCTGGTCGATAAGCCGTTTTTCCGTTGACATTCTGCGATTTCCGCCGTGGGATGCCGAGGCTGGGCCCATGCTAGCAGAGGGCCGGAAGGCCATGCAAGGCAGGTTGGGCCGGTGTAAAATTCCCAGCGGGGATGCGGCTCTGGGCCGACACCCCAGAAAACCTTGGTTGATTCTTGGTTGATTCTATGAACCAAACGGTCCACTCCCTGGAGGACCTCACCGTAGCCGGCGGCGAAACCCTGGTCTGGGGGCGCCGCACCTACGTGATGGGAATTATCAACGTGACTCCCGACTCTTTTTCCGGCGACGGGTTGGGCTCGGACACGAGGGCGATTGTCGAGCAGGGGCTGCGGTTTCAGTCCGAAGGCGCCGACATCCTGGACGTGGGCGCCGAGTCCACCCGCCCCGGGCATGAACCGGTCGGCGAAGCAGAAGAGTTGCGGCGCCTGATCCCGGCGTTGGAAGCGCTGGCGGCGACGGTGAGTCTGCCCATTAGCGTCGACACCTACAAAGCCGGAGTAGCCCGCCAGGCCCTGGCCGCGGGCGCGGTAATGATCAACGACATCTGGGGTTTGAAGGCCAACCCGAAGTTGGCAGCAATAGCCGCGGCCCAGGGCGCGCCGATGGTTCTGATGCACAACCAGACGACTCGGGAGTACCACCAATTGGTCCCCGATATCCAAGAGAGCCTGCGCCGTTCCGCGCAGTTGGCCCGGGACGCCGGAGTCCCCCAAGGGAACATCGTCCTGGACCCTGGGATTGGGTTTGGAAAGACGCCGGACCACAATTTGGAGGTCTTGCGGCGGTTGAAAGAGTTCACCAGCCTGGGGTACCCATTGTTGGTGGGCACCTCCCGCAAGTCCACCATCGGGTTGGTGCTGGACCTGCCGGTTGAAGAACGGTTGGAAGGGACCGCCGCAACGGTGGCGTTGTCCATAGCCGGCGGAGCGGACATCGTCCGGGTGCATGACGTCCTGGAGATGGTGCGGGTCTGCCGGATGACGGACTCCATAGTTCGCGGATGGAGGCCGGGCAGTTGGAACGGGTGACGGTCTACCTGGGGCTGGGGTCGAATCAAGGCTGCCGCCGGACAAATTTGACCCAAGCGGTAACCCTGCTGTCGCGAAACCCCGGTGTTGAAGTTCTGCGTTGCTCTTCAGTTTACGAAACCGCGCCTTGGGGGTATTTGGACCAACACAGCTTCCTGAATTGCGTCGTAGAGGCGGCAACCGGCCTGGACCCGGTCCCGCTCCTGAAACTGGCCCAAGAGGTGGAACAAACGGTGGGGAGGAAGCCCAGTTTCCGGTACGGCCCCCGGGCCATCGACGTAGACATCCTTCTCTATGCGGACTCTTGCGTTTATGAGACGGAACCGGACTTACAGATTCCCCACGTCAGCATGGCGGAACGGGCCTTCGTTTTGGTGCCGCTGGCGGAAATCGCGGGGCAGGTGGTCCACCCGGTGCTTCACGCGACCATCGACCGGTTGGCCGGGGTGGTGGACGAACAAGAAGGGGTAAAAATTTGGGGTCCACCCCTATTCCAGTCCTGTTGAAGAGCTCCAAAAAGTCAATAAGAGCGGCCTCTTTGCCACTCTGCGGGCTAGTTTCCAACCTGGAACATTGCTTGGAAGCGTCCTCAATCCCTCACCCGGCAACGCCATTAAGCCGGAGACCAACCCAGGATGCCGGATGAACGACCCGGGGCAGCGGCGCGCGCTGGCAACTGTCCAGATTGAAGGAGCTAGCCCAACCCAAGGTCCGGAATGACGGTTTAATGTCAGGATGACTCCTTAATTCTGAACAGTTACGCGCGCCGTTTCCAGGTTGACAATAGGCGTCGTCTAACGCATATTCATTAGTTGGAAAAAAGGGTAAATTCCACGGGTTTTAGACACGAGACCGGCACCGGAATTTGTCCCAAAGCAAGGAGTCAAGAATGCCCGAAAAACAGTTATCCTTCGACGAAACAGCTCGCGCCAGCCTGATGCGGGGCGTCGACGAGTTGGGGAAAGTAGTTGGCCTGACACTGGGCCCCAGCGGACGCAACGTTTTGTTGGCCCGGGTATGGGCCCTGCCCGTGGTATGCAGCGACGGAGTCACGGTTGCGAAAGAAGTCGTCCTGCCGGACCCTTACGAGAACATGGGCGCTCAATTGGTTAAAGAAGCGGCATCCAAGACTAACGACGTGGTCGGCGACGGCACCACAACTGCGGTAGTGCTGGCCCGGTCGATAGTCCGCAACGGGTTCCGGGACGTTGCCGCCGGAGCCAGCGGAATCAGTCTCAGGACCGGCATCAGCCAAGCCGTGGCCGCGGTGGTCGCGGAAATCGGGAAGATGTCCGCGCCGGTGGAAAACCGGGAGCAAGTGGCGCGGGTGGCCGCCCTGTCCGCCCACGAGGAAGCAATTGCCGACCTCATCGCTGAAGCCATGGACAAAGTTGGCCGTGAGGGGGTTATCACCGTCGAAGAGTCCAAGAGCCTAATCGACGAACTGGACGTCGTGGAAGGAATGCGTCTGGACCGGGGTTATCTATCACCCCATTTCGTGACTGACGCCCAGCGAATGGAAGTGGTCCTGGAACAACCCTTGTTCCTGATTACCGACCAGAAACTCAGTTCCGCCAACGATATCATCCCCACCCTGGAAACGGTATTGGAGGCCGGCCGGCGGCCCTTGGTGGTAATCGCCGAGGACGTTGACGGCGAAGCGCTGGCCACTATGGTCGTTAACAAGCTGCGAGGGACCCTGAACTGCGTGGCCATCAAGGCCCCCGGGTTTGGCGACCGCCGCAAAGCCCTTCTGGAAGACATGGCCATCATGACCGGCGGGACCGTAATCAGCGCGGATACCGGTTTGAGCCTCGACGGGGTTGAGTTAATCCATCTGGGCGGCGCCCGGAGGCTGCTGGTCCTGAAGGACGAGTCCACCATCGTGGAAGGCTCCGGTGACGAAGAGGCCATCCATGGCCGCATCGAGCAACTCCGGGTCCAAATTGACGATACCACCTCCGACTATGACCGGGAGAAGCTCCAGGAGCGCCTGGCCGCCATGGCCGGAGGTGTTGCGGTGATCAAAGTTGGCGCCGCCACGGAACCGGAACTCAACGAGAGAAAGTCCCGCACCGAAGACGCGCTGGCCGCGACTCGAGCAGCGGTTGAAGAAGGGATCGTTCCGGGAGGCGGGGTGCCCCTGATTCGGGCGGAAAAGGTGCTTGAAGAACTGGAAGGGCGGCTCCAAGGCGACGAGAGCATTGGGGTCCGCATCGTCAAGGAAGCGTTGAGCGCACCGCTGTTGGTGATTGCCGACAATGCCGGATACCCGGGGCAAGTGGTCTTGGACCGGGTCCGTAACAGCGAAGGCGATTGGGGGTTCGACGCCGAAAAGGGCGAGTACACCAACATGGTGGAACGTGGGATCATCGACCCGGCGAAAGTGACCCGTTCCGCCCTGCAAAACGCTGGCAGCGTCGCCGGAATGATGCTGACCACCCAGGCCCTGATTACCGAGATTCCCAAGCACGTGCCTCTGCCGGCGGACATCCAGGACTTCATGCACGATTAGCTTCTCAGGGCTACCCGGAAATCCAAAGGCCCGGTGGGCGGTTTCGGAAGAACGCCACTGGGCCTATAATTTTGTCCACCAAGGTAAAGGGGGCCCGTCTATTGCTTGGCAGGGATTCCATCGCCCAACTGCTGCGCGGAACACCGCCGTTGGTGGGGGAATTTCCGTGCCTGGAAGACCAGCTTCAACCCCACGGGTTTGACCTGACATTGGGCAGCGTCAGCCGGTTGGAAACCCCGGGAACAATGGGCCGGGAAGCCGCCCAACGTGAAGTTTCAAGACTGGAGCCAGTCACCTTCGACGACCAAGGCTGGGTAGATCTGGGTCCGGGCCAATACCTGATTACCTTCAGCGAAATTGTATCTCTTCCCCTCGGGTTGGCGGCTTTGGGACGCCCGCGCTCCAGCCTGCTCCGAAGCGGGGTCAGCATTCATACCGGGGTCTGGGATGCCGGATATTCCGGGCGTTCCCAGTCGTTGATGGTGGTGCACAACCCGGAGGGGTTCCGCGTGCAGCAAGGGGCCCGCGTGGTCCAATTGGTCTTCTTCCGGCTGGACGGGGACCCGACGGAAGGCTACCGGGGCCGCTACCAAGGCGAAAATCTGTAATGGGAGAACCTGGCAGCAAATGCTAGCCTCGGACGTCACAGCCCTGGTCAAGTCCCACGCCCTGGAAGTGGGCTTCGACCTGGTACGCATCACCACGGCGGAAGAATTTGCCGAGGATCGGGACGCTGCGCTGGACCGAATCGAGTCGGGGATGATGAGCGGGCTGCCCTGGTATACCCCCGAGCGGGTCCGCCGCGGCAGCGAGCCCAAGAACCTGCTCCCCCAGGCCCGGTCAATCATCTCCCTGGGGTTGAACTACTACCACGAAAACCCGCCTAGCGGAGACCACCGGGGACCCGCCGGGAAGGTGGCTCGTTATGCCCGGGGACGGGACTATCACCGGGTTATGAAGAGCCGGATGAAGGACTACGTGCTGGGCCTGTCGGAACGGCTGGGGGAGGAAGTTACAGCCCGCTGGTACGTTGATGACGGTCCGATGCTGGACCGAGCCGCGGCCAACCGGGCGGGGTTGGGGTGGTTCGGCAAAAACACCAACATTTTGACCCCGGAATTGGGTTCTTGGGTGTTTTTGGGCCAGGTCATTACGGACCTGGAGCTGGACTCCGATCCCCCCTTGAGGAAGACTTGCGGTTCTTGCGTTCGGTGCATCGACGCTTGCCCTACCGGCGCCATCTCCGCGTCTTACGCCATTGACAACGAAAAGTGCATCTCCCACCTGACGATTGAGAACCGGGGACCCATTCCGTTGGAATTGCGGCCCAAGATGCTGGACTGGGTATTTGGCTGCGACATCTGCCAAGAGGTTTGCCCGGTCAACCGGCGGGCCCTGCCGGCCGGTGAAACGGCCTTCGGGAAACGCGAGCTAGCCGCCGTGGACTTGATTGAACTGCTGGGCCTGTCGGAAGAAGGGTTCCGGGAGCGTTTCCGGGGCACACCCATAATGCGGGCCAAGCGGACCGGGATGCAACGAAACGCCTGTGTCGCGCTGGGCAACAAAAAGGACCCGTCGGCTGTTCCCTCCCTCAGCGAGGCTTTAGCTGAGGGAGAACCGCTGGTGAGAGGCCACGCGGCTTGGGCTCTGGGCCAAATTGGCGGGGACGGCGCAACGGCGGCGTTACGCCGGGCCGTCTCCCGGGAAAGTGACCCCGAAGTCGTGCTGGAAATCCACGCCGCAATCGAAGCGGCGGCAGTGGTTAAGCAGGACTTTGGCTAGAACCCGTGGGCTGGGGAAGGGCGGGTGTCCCGCTGTTTTCCCGGCTGGGTTGAGCGTTCCTGGCGCCGCCGGACCGGCCGCGGCGGGGCCTGGCCTTGGTCTTCTCCGGAGGCGGTTCCAACGGCGGGGTATATCCCGGCCCGAACTTCAGCTTCTTCATTTCCTCTTCGATGAGGAAGAAGTCGTTCTTGGGCAAAAGGTGCAGGTTGCCCTGAAAAGCCATGTACCAGTTTTCCGGCGGCCAACGGCGGATGTAGTCCAGCCGATGGGCCAGGAGACCGGCCTGGATATATTCCCGTTCGTCCAGAACGACCTCGGGTTTGATGTTGATGCGGTACAACCAGTTGGCGCTCCCCTCGTTTTTCCAGACCACCGAGTCTTCTTCCCGGTAGGTTGATGTCAGGGTAGCGGTGGCCGCGAACCGGCGTATTCCCGAGACGTAGTAGAGCAACCGGTCGCCGGCCTCAACCCGTTGGACCTTACGGCGGTGTTCCGCCTTCAGTCCTTGGACTGTGAAATTCATGCGCTTGGAAATCTCAAAATTTTCCTGGTTGCAAACAACCATCCAAAAGTTGCGGGGCATTCGGTCCCTCGGCCGAACCCAAGGTTCGGCAGGTTTTTAGTCTGCCTCTATCTTACCAACCCCACAGCCCCAATTAAACCTTGAGCGGCCTTCCCCTTATTCTTTTTGGCGTTGTTCAAACCAACCGATTGTTGTAACATCAGTCAGTCCTAAGACCAAGACGTCCAGAGTGGAGGCAGCAAGTATGGCAACCGGCGCATCTCGAGAAAGGGAAATCGCCATCGTTGGGGTGGCAGAGTCCGACGTGATGGGAACAGTGCCGGACAAGTCTTCGCTGCAACACCACGCCGAAGCCGCTTACAACGCGTTGGCCGACGCCGGGTTGGCCAAGAGCGACATAAACGGCCTGCTGACGGCAGGATTTTCCACCCTGGCCACCGCCGAATACCTGGGCATACAGCCGGGGTTCACCGACAACACTTCGGTGGGTGGTTCGTCCTTCGTAATTCACGTGGCGCACGCCGCCGCCGCCATCAAGGCCGGTTACTGTGATACCGTGCTCATCACGCACGGGCAGGCGGGACGGTCAACCCGCGCCCGGGTCGCGGTGGACGGCAACCTGCCGGTGGCCCAATATGAGGCCCCTTACGGCCTGGTGGGGCAGCCCATCAACTACTCGATGGCTTGCACCAGGTACATGCACGAATACGGTGAGGAACGCACCCGCCAAGCTATGGCGGAAATTGCGGTATCGACCCGTAAGTGGGCCAACCTGAACCCGAAAGCAGCCATGTATGACACGCCGATGTCCTTCGATGACTACCACAATTCCCGTTGGGTTTCCTGGCCGTTCCATCTGTTTGACTGCTGCTTGGTCACCGACTCCGGGGCAGCCATTATCGTTACAACCGCCGAGAAGGCGGCCAACTGCCGCAAACAGCCGGTGTGGTTGTTGGGGGCGGCGGAAAGTCACGACCACAACATCATCAGCATGATGCCGAATTTCACCTCGCTGATCGCCAGGGATACCGGGCCCAAAGCCCTGGGGCGGGCGGGTGTCACCCACGACGACCTGGACCTCACCATGATTTACGACTCGTTTACTTACACGGTGATGCTCACCCTGGAAGGGCTGGGTTTTTGCGGGCCCGGGGAGGCTCCGGACTTCGTGGCCAACCAGCGGACGGCGCCGGGCGGGGACTTTGCCCTGAACACCAGCGGTGGGGGACTGTCTTACACTCACCCGGGAATGTACGGGAGTTTCCTGTTGGTGGAAGCGGTCCGGCAATTGCGGGGTGAAGCGGGCCAACGGCAAGTCAAGCGCCGCGGGGACGCCGGGCAAGACGCCAAGCTGGCTATCGTCAACGGCACCGGCGGCTCCCTTTCGTCCACCGGCACCGTGGTGCTGGCTACCGGCTAGGGCGGCGGAGCGTTTCTAACCAGTGGATATCGCAATAATCGGCCTCGCCCAAAGCGGCAAGACCACCGTTTTCAACGCCTTGACCAGAGGTACCGCTGAAGTCACCGGGGGCGGCGGTTCCGAGGTCCACATCGGCTCGGTCAAGGTCCCAGACACAAGGCTGGGAGTCCTGGCGGGCATCTATCAACCCCGCAAAGTGGTTCCCGCTGAAATCCGGTACTGGGACATCCCAGGAGTTCACCACGACGGCAAGTCGCAAGGAATTGCCGGCCGGCACCGGAACGTCCTGCAAAGCGCGGATGCCTACCTGCTGGTGGTTAGGTCATTCAACAATCCCGCGGTCCCTCATGCCCTGGGAAGTATCGACCCGGGCCGGGACCTTGCCGCTATGCTGGAAGAGTTAACCTTCGCCGATTTAGAAGTCATGGAACGGGCGGTGGACCGGCTCAGCGATGGTCTCAAGAAGGCTAAGCCGGATGAACGGCCCACCGTGGGGCGACACCTGGAAGCGGTTAACAAGGTCAAAGCCGGTCTGGAGGCCGGCGCTCCGTTGAGGCTCCAGCAGCTTACCGAGTCCGAAGCGGCTTTCATGGTCAACTACCAGCTTTTAACCGGCAAGCCGGTGGTCGTCGCGTTTAACACCGACGAGTCGGCACCGGAGATTTGGTTGGAGCAGTTGGACCTTAACCCGGTGGTTTCCGCCGGTCTGGGCCAGGTCAACCTCACCGCCGCGATAGAGGCCGAGTTGGCATTGATGCCGGATGACGAAGCCGCCGAGTTCCGCGAGGAACTGGCATTGGGGGAGTCCGCATTGTCCCAAGTGATTCGGGCCAGCTACGCGACAGTGGGGCTAGTGTCCTTCTTGACTGTGGGAGAGGACGAAGTCAGGGCTTGGAGCGTAAAGCGTGGGTTGCCGGCGGTGGAAGCGGCGGGGACCATCCACACCGACTTTTCCCGGGGGTTCATCCGCGCCGAAGTAATTCCCTATGAAGACCTGGCCCGCTGCGGCAGCCTGGCGCAGGGGCGCAAGGAAGGTGTCCTGCGCTCGGAAGGAAAGACCTACCCGGTGAAGGACGGCGACGTTATTCACTTCCTGATCAACGTCTAGCCCGGCTTCCAACAAGACCGGGTTTCCAGATAGTGACCATTCGCACGTTCCGCCCCGAGGATTTCGACGCGGCCCGGGCTCTTTTCGCCCGGGGTCAGTTGGACTGGACCGAGGGAACGGACCTGGAAGAAGAAGCCCGCCGCTACATCGCCCGGTCTTTGCAGGCAGACCTGGCCGACATTTCCGCAAACTATCTGGACCCGCCCCGAAGCCACTTCTGGGTTGCCCTATTGGACGGTCGGGTTGTTGGGACCGTCGGGGTCCAGGAAATTGACGAAGAGGAGGCCGAACTGCGCCGCATGAGTGTGGACGGCGGAACCCGGCGCCGGGGGATAGGCGCCCGGCTTCTGGCGACGGTGGAAGATTTTTGCCGGGAGATGGGCTATTCAAGGGTGGGCCTGTCTACCGTGGTCCATCTGGCGGCGGCAATGAACATGTACCGGCGATACGGTTACCGGCCCTTGCGACAGGAGCCCTACGGCAAGTTCACCGTGCAATATTTCGAGAAAGACCTGCGAGGTTAGGTCCGGGCCAAGGGCGCTGCGAAACTCAACTCATGCCCGTCCGGGTCGTTTACGTGGAAAAACCGTTCCCGCCACGGCGCGTCTTGCGGGGGATTCTGGGGCTTTACCCCGGCGTCCAACAGCCGTTGGTAGAGGTTGTCCACCCCGTCCACGTAGAAAATCGCCCGTCCCCACCAACCGGGTTCCGAATCGGTGGCCGCAATCAGGTTCAGGAACCCATCCCCCACCTGGAAGCTGGTGAACCCGGCGTCCTTGCCCCCGTACAACATGGTCAGGCCGACCTTGGCCTGGTAAAAGTCGACGGAACGGGCCATGTCCCGGACCGCCAACGTAACGGCGCTGATGCTGTAAACGGTCATCGGCTACCTCTGGCACACCCGGAGCGTCAGTAGGACTGGAACAGTTGGCCCCATTCGGTTTGCAGGGCCGCGTTAATCCGGCGGCGTCCGTAGGTGTTCAACCAATAACCGTTGTGGTAAAGGTTGGATGCCAGGAAAGACCACCCGACCAAGGGACTACGGAGGAGGAGTTTTTCCAGGAATTTCAGCGGGCCCCAATAGATTAGCTTCTGTCCCCGGCTGGCGAGGGTGTTCTCAACGCCGCTGAACCCCCAATTTACGTTGGAGATATCCTCGCCCACCACCTCGATTTGGGACACGTCGCCGCAGCCAAGTCCCCGCTCGTGGGCCAACCGGATGAATTTGATCTCCATGGGATCGAAACCCATCATGTGGGCCGCCACCGCGTCGATAGCCACCTGGTCGGCGCCGGCCAGAATCCGGTCCTTGATGTGCCACCGCATGGCCCGGGGGCCGGGCCCATCACCGGCAAAGGTGCCGTCCATCACGGCGAAAATACCCGGGTGGATTTCCTGTTGGATGGCCAGGAGATCGACCAGCGTTTCGTGGATTACCGAGTGGGTCCAGTGGCGTTTGCGGTGCAGCAACCCACCGAAAGCGTTTTTCATAGCCCCGGTCATGGTGGTGAAGACGTGGGTCTTCATGGTCGGAAGCTGGATTATGTTTTTCCCCGGGAATATTTCGGGGATTTGGATGCCTTCCGGGAAAATGTCGTCCAAGACCAACATCTCGGCTCGGGGTTTGTAATCGACCCACACGTTGGGAGGCGAGTCCAGGTGAACCGTGGGCAGGGAGTACCGCTCTTGGACCGGCTTGTGCTTGTTGTTGACCTCGCCTTCGAAGGAGTCCACCACCACGGTGCCGTTGTGGGCGGCGATCAGGTCGTGGTGTCCCAGGCCGTGCAACGCTTTAATTACGCCTTCCAACTGCCAGGGAGTGGTGGAACACCCCGGATACCAATGCTGCCAGGAAATGTTGATTTTGAGCAGGTCCGCCAAGGCAGGGTCCAGGACCTGCTCGACCCCGGCCAATTTCATCGCCAGCCCAACATCTTCCAAAACGGTTTCGGGCCTGGTGGCAACCACCGACACAACCGGCCATTTTGCTGGCGGGGCCTGGGCTGTCTGCGCCGGGTCGGGGAAAGGACTATCGCCGGTGGTCATTCGGTATCTCCTTGGCGCGAAAAGCGGGGCAGGTCAGGTGTTCAAGATAAGCACGGCCAGAACCGTCGCCAGCCAGCCAGCAACCGCAACGACGAAGGGGAGGTCCCGGGTAACCAGTTGCTCGGGTGATTCGGCGTGTTGACTGCGGTTCAACAGGAACATGTAACGGACCAATCCCAAGACCACCCAGGGCACGGTAATCAGCATGGAACGGTCGGGCGGGAGGTTGGGCGCTTGAACAGCATAAAGAGTATAACTGACCAACGCCGCGGCTGCCGAGGCGATTAGCAGCCCTTTTATCAACTTGCCGGCATAGAGGTTTAGGACCCTCCGTTGTTGGCCGGGGTTGTCGCCGGCCAACCGGACTTCCGCGTATCTGCGGCCCAGGACAAGGAACCCCGCCCCGGCGGCCGTCACCCCGTACAACCACGGAGAAGGCGTCACCCCGATGGCCACGGCGCCCGCCCCGGCTCGAATCACATACCCGCTGGACACCAGGACTACGTCGGCCAGCACAATGTTCTTCATTCCCAAAGAGTAGGCCAGATTGACCAACCCGTACAAAATTCCCAGCACCCCCAACATCCAGCCCAGGAAAAACATCGGGACCAGGCCGGCGATCACCAGGATCACGGCCAAGGAACCGGCCCGGGAAACCGGCAATCGTCCGGAAGCGATCGGGCGGTATTTCTTGATGGGATGCAGCCGGTCCGACCGGCGGTCCATCAGATCGTTGAACAGGTAAACCCCGCTGGCCAGCAGGCAAAACGCGAGGAAAAGGCCGCCGAGCTGGAGCCCCAGTTGGGGCAGGGGTTCCAGGTTACCGGGGGCCCAGGCCAGGTCGATGGCGAACAACAGGGGTAGGAACACCAACCCGTTCTTGACCCACTGCTTGGGCCGCAGCGCCTCAAGGTAGACTCCCCAGGAACGCCGTTGTTTCGACACGCTGGACTGATTCACCAATCCATATTACCAGCGTTGCCAGAATCCGTAATCCGGTACAAGGCGGCATATCAGGACAATTGCAAAGTCCCAACTAACGCCTAATCGTCATTGCCGCGCAGGCGGGAATCCAGGTCGTACCCGGCCTGGCAAGTGTCCCTTTCCCTCAGAATTACATCACGTTGCAATTATCCTGGGGGTCACACCGGCCAAGACGGAGTAGGAAGAACAACAGCGGGCGGCAATTTGTCGGGACGCCCCGGCATTTACGCTGCCAGCAAATTTACCTGGGCCGCCAGGTATCCGGCGCCAAACCCGTTGTCGATGTTCACCGTGGCCACGCCTGGGGCGCAACTGTTCAACATCCCCAACAACGCCGCCAGTCCCTCAAAGCTCGCGCCGTAACCGACGCTGGTAGGGACGGCTATGATGGGGGCCGAAACCAAGCCGGCCACTACGCTGGCGATGGCTGCTTCCATCCCGGCCACAACTACGATTACGCGGGCCCGGCGCAGCTCCGGTAGGCAGTCCAACAACCGGTGCAGGCCCGCCACGCCAACGTCGTTGATTCGTTCCGCCGGACATCCCATCAGGCCGGCGGTTAGAGCCGCTTCCTCGGCCACGGGCAAGTCGGCGGTGCCCGCGGTTAAGACCGTTACCCCAGAAACAGTTTTAGACTGGGCCGTTGCGGGGACGACGATGGCGCTGGCCAACTCGTTGAAAACCGCCGCCGGGACTTGGCGGAGCGCCGCTTCGTATGCGTCTTGGTTGGTCTTGGTGACCAATACGGCCTGGCCCCGGCCCGACAACGCCGCAACTATATCCGCCACTTGGTCCGGCGATTTCCCCCGGCCCAGCACCACCTCGGGAAACCCGGTCCGCAGCGGCCGGTGATGGTCCACCTTGGCAAAATCCAGGTCTTGGTAGGGAAGATCGCGGAGCGTTTCAAGCACGTCTTCAATGCTCCGGCGGCCTTCTTGCAAATCAAGGAGTTGTTGGCGGATGTCCGCTGGGCCCATAGTCGGGAGACTCCCCGAGAGAAACTTGGGGGATGGTAGCGAGGGCTCCACCGGGATGTCAAGGACGGCGCGGAAGCGTAACCGTTCAGAATGAAGGAGTTAGCCCAACCCAAGGGCCGTTATTCCGGCCCCCGTATCGGGTACGGGGCAGGCTTTGAGCCGGAATCCAGAATGGTCAGGAAGAAACCAGCGTTCGAATTGACCGGGATTCCTGGATTCCGACTCCGGGCCTGAATGACGGTTTAATGTCAGGATGACTCATCAATTCTCAACACTTACCAGGAAGGCGGCGGCTTCCCCACCCGGTTGCCGGGGTTATTTCAACCGGGGCAGCAAGACATTATCAATGACCCAAGCCAAGCCGTCTTGGTCGACCGGCGGAGCGACAAAGTCCGCCATGGCCTGGATTTCCGGCGGGGCGTTGCCCATTGCCACGCCGACCCCACAGGCGGCAAGCATCGGCACGTCGTTGAAGCTGTCCCCCACCGCCACAATCTGGCTGGGTCTAATCCCTAGCAACCCGGCCAACCTCACCACCGCGGTCCCCTTGTCCACCCCGGCGGGGTTGAAATCCACGGCCCACAAACCGTTGTAGTGGAGGAAGACCTTGACCGCGTCAACTGAGGCCCACTCTTGAAACTGGTCCACCAAAACATCGGCGGCGGTTTCGTCGATGTCCATTGTCGCAACCCGGGTCAGGTCCCAATGGGTAATTTCCGGGATGCTGGCAACGGTCCCTTCGGGATGAATAGCGAAGAACGGAACCCCGGCTTTTCCCAGGGCCGCAACCAAGGCGCGGGCGTGACCGGCCTGGAGGGAGTTGGTCCAAATCCTATCTCCGGTAAGCGGGTTGACGCAGGTCGCGCCCCCGTCCCCAATCTGCGGCGCGGTAAGGCCCAATTCGCGGGCGAATTCCAGCACGTCGAAGATTTCCCGGCCCGACGCAATGCTTACCGGGACCCGCCGAGCGGCTCGGCGCACCGCCCCGGCGACCCGGGGAGAAATCCACGGCCGGTCCAAGAGGGTACCATCCAAGTCAACCATCAACGCCGCCAAGGGCTCGACTATTGGGCAGTTCAACAATAACCAACTCCGGAAACTGCGGATTTGGGGAAAAGGGCGTTTATGCCCGCGGGCTAACGCCGGGGCCCATCATTAAGATTATACCCGGGACCGCGAATCGGTCTCTCCCGGTCGGGGTAACTGGTCAGAGTCAAGGGGCCGTTCCGTGCCCCAACCGTCATTCCCGCGGTAGCGGGAATCCAGAAATGGCGCGGATAAACAACCTTGCCTGCTGCAAAGCGTTCTGGATTCCGGCTCAAAGCCTGCCCCGTACCCGATACGGGGACCGGAATGACGGTTCGGTCGCGTGGACGACTCATCAAGTCTGAACGCTTACCGGACGGGCAAGTTTTTTGACAGGGCAAATGGAACCATGTAGCATATTCCGGGCCCAAAAAGGATGTATTGCGTTGGTCCCCGGGTTGTCGGCAAGACTGGCGGGCTATAAGCGGATGAAGAGGATTCGGTGTGACGGACGAAGATAACAAACCCATACCCCACGATGGTTCCGCCTCTCATCTGGCAGGCCCCCCCATCAACCCCGCATTCCGCCGGGCGTTGGATGAAATGGTCCAGGCGGCCAAGTCCGGGCAACGGTCCGACTCAAGGCTTTACAACCCCTCCAACCAATGGCTCATCGACCGGATGCCCATCCTGCAGGACCTTCCCGAAGGCGCCCAGCAGGAGATTTTCCGGGAAGTCCAAGAACTCCGCAACACCGCCGTGGAAGCCAACGCGGCGGGCCGGGCGGCCACCAAGGTCTGGCCTGAAGTAGTGGTGCGGTTGGACAACGGGGGCCTCGACTTCTTCAGCCAGTTGGGGGTGGTCCGGCGCCCCGACCTAACCAAGTATTTCGTCGACGGTTTCAACCGCAACCGGGACGCCGACGCCTTTGATGAAGCGGACCAGGACCTTTTCACCGAGGTCTTCCAGGTGATCGGCCGGCGGCTCCGGAAATGTTTCGCAGAAGGCGACACGGTGGTCCAGAGCGACCGGCAAATCTGCGACGCCCCTGGCCGGTCGTTCCACGCCAGGCAGTTGCTTTTTGGGCCCCGGTATCTCCAAGCGCCGTATATGTGGCGTCAGCTTACCTTCGACCTGCCCGAGAGCCAATACCAGGACGAACCGGACATTTTGGAAATTTCCATCCCCAATTGGCTGGAAGACCTGGGGCTTTCCGACGAACTGAAGGAACGGGTCCGGGAAGCCGGGCTGACCCAGCTAATCTTCAAAGCTCCCACCAAGGGCCTGTCCCTCCACCTGGGGTTCGATTACGTTGGTGAGCATAAGATGGGCCCGCTGTCCATCGCCATGTTCCAGGTGAAACAGAACAACGGGTTGGCGGTCCAAGCCGCCCTGAGCATGGCCCGGGTCAAGACCTTACAGGGCCAATCAAAGAATACCGGCATGGTGACCATTGGCCCCTCCCTGCACGGCAAGAGCACCCTGACCATAATGATTGAGCTGGCGGGAAGCGACCTGGCCCGCTTGCTGAAACTTCCCCAAGACCCGGACGAAGGCGTCTACCCGATGAACGACGACATCGTCCTGGTCCAACCGCTGGACGACCCCATCGAGACTTCCCGGGGGGAACACCGGTTGCGCATCACCCACGGCATCGACGGCACCGAAAACAATTTCTACGCCATGCCCTTCGGCCTAACGCGGGACGACGACCCCATCACCTTCGACGTGGTGCGGGGAACCCCGGAGGAACCCAACCCGCAAGAAACCTTGGAAAACGTCCCGGTCAATGTCGAGGGTTTCACCCCGAATTACCTGGAGAACCCGGTCCGCAATATGCGGATGATCCTGTCCAGGTCCCGGCTCCTGGCAAGGAAGGGGACCCAGGACTTGGTCAAGAACATCACGGGAGGACGGGTTACCGATTCCGTCCACGTGCCGATGCGGTATACCGACCAGGTCTTCTGGCAGGCGGTCATGCGGCAAAACACGGTGATTCCGCCGTTGCGCCGCTTGAACTTGGAGCAATATATCCGGGTGTTGATGTACGGTGAAGCGGTGCAGATGGGGGCCGCGGTGGGGGCCATCGGGCGGCCCTACGTGGAGTATTTCTCCGACCCGTTCATCATCGGCCTGGAAGACGACAACGCAAACCTGATGTACTACGTCCTCCAGCAGATGGAACGCGGCGGTTTGCCCCACCACTACTATGTGTTTAACACCGGCGGCGTCGGCGCCGATACCAATGACCAGGCTGCCGGGGAAAAGTACAAGAAAATCCCCCGCGAACTTACCCTGATGCTCCAGGAAGCCCTGTTGCGCGAAGCGGTCAAGTTCCAATACGACGCAACCCTGGGTTCCGACATCGGTGTCGCGATAGTGGACCAGGATGGCAGCGAAGTCATGGACTTGCGCCAGGAGTGGCTGCCCATCAACATTTACGGCGAGGCGGAGTACAACGAACGGGTCTTGGAGCTGCAAGCGCGGCGGTACTTCGGGAAAGACGGCGCAGACAAGGCCGGGATCCTGCGTTACACCAAGGTAACCGATGCCCTCATTGACCTGGACGACATTCCCACGCCGGCCAATGAACGGGAACTGGCCTGGCTCCTGTCTTTCTACTGGAACGTGGACCAAGCCTTCAACACCCTGTCCGACCTGGCCGGCCATATGCAGCAGGGGCACCGGCCGGTCGCCCACCTAGCCCGGGCCTTGAGCCGCAAATTCGCCGTCAGCCGCCAGGCCGGGTTGGAGCTATCTCCCGATGGGTTGGACGCGCTGGCCCGCCTGGGAATCAGTTAACCCCTGAGCGAGGTATTCCCGATGAATAGCCGATTTTCCGGCGTCCATTGGATGCTGGCTACCCCCTTTCACGAAGACGAAAGCGTTGACTTGGAGTCCGTGGCCCGGCTGGTCGAAAAAGCGGCGGACACCGGCTGCCAAGGCGTGGTGGCGCTGGGAGTCACCGGCGAAGTGGCCCGTCTCACGGACCGGGAGCGGCGGCAGGTTGCCCAACGGGTCGTCGACTCCGCCAAAGGAATGCCCGTCACCCTGGGCACCACCGCCAACAGCACCAGCGCGGTCATCGAATACAGCGTCGAAGCCCAGGAAATGGGGGCGGCGGCGGTGATGGTGTCCGCCCCAACCATGGGTAAACCCAACGAACAATTCCTGTTCAACCACTACCAACGGCTAGCCGAGGCGTTGGACATTCCCATCGTGGTCCAGGACTACCCCCAGGCCTCCGGCGTTCACATGTCGCCGGCCTTCATAGCGCGGCTGGCCGAGAACATTCCTTCGGCCCAATACTTGAAACTGGAAGACCCGCCAACCCCCACCAAGATTAGCGCAATTAGAAGCCTGATCGGTGACAAAATGGCCATCTTCGGCGGGCTTGGCGGTGTATTCCTGCTGGACGAGTTGGCCCGAGGTTCCGCCGGGGCAATGACCGGGTTCGCCTATCCCGAAGTGCTCTTGGAGATATACCGCAGCATGGCGGAGGGGGACCGGCCCCACGCGGAAGAAGTCTTCTACCGCAACCTGCCGCTGCTCTTATTTGAGTTCCAGGAAGGAATCGGAGTGGCGATCCGCAAGTACGCGCTAAACCACCGGGGATTGATCGCGTCGGCCAACGTCAGGCACCCCGGGCCGCAGATAACCGACGCTACCCGTCAGGAGTTCTTGGCTTTGGTCAAGACCGTGGGGTTGGAGTAACCAGCCAGCTTAGTTGTCGGTAGCCTCGAAGGCCAACGTGGCGTAGCGCATGAAAATTCCGCCCCGGGGGTTGGCCAGCGGACCGTTCAGGGCCAGGCAAGCGATAACGAAACTTTGCCCGGGCTGGGCTTCCAGAGCTAATTCCACCCTCATGGGCGCATTCAAACCTCCGATGGAACCCGTGCCCCGGTCGATTTCCCCGTTCACCCAAATCTCCCCGTAGTTATCAAAGTTCGTCTCAAAGACCACCCGGTGACCGGTCACGTCCACCCCGTCCAACGCCGCCGGGACCTCCACGGTGGTGCGGTACCAGGCGAAGGTAAACCCTTCGGAAAGGCTTTGCCGCACGTTGCCGCAAATATCCCAACCGGAGTCGTCATAATCGGCCAATCGGGCGGGAGTCGACAGCAACCGGGCGGTCAGCCCCTCATTGTCCTCCCCCGGAACCAACCCGGGACCGACCCGCCACTGGGCTCCGACTTTTTGACGGCCCTCGGCGCTATTCAGGTCTACAGCGAATCTAGGCATAGTCCCTTTTCCTCCTCATTACTCGGTTACTCGCCGAACCGCCACATCTGGGCGGCAGTCTCTCCAAAAACCAAATCCACTTCCTGTTGGCTGCGGGCCTGGAGGCGTTCCCTGGGAAACTTCAAGGCGTTGCCGTAGCCTTCCCGGTTGGCTACCGGCGGGAAGTCGCTGCCCCACATCAGCCGTTCCGGGCCGAAGGCTTCGACTGCCATTTCCACCAGCGCCGGGACCTCCTCGAAGGGATATGGCTGCTGGAAAGGCACGGGGCGGGCGCAAAACTCACCCAACCCCGGAATTTTCATGTAGGTATTGGGGTAGCCGGACAGGGCTAGGACCTTCTCGTAGGCTTCCTGGGGTATAACCCGGTCGGCTCGGCCCGGGCCCCAGAACGCGCCAACACCCCCCAGGTGCTCGATGACCACCTTGAGGTTGGGCAATTCCTTGATGATGTTCTCGAATTCGGCCTCGGCGTAACCTTCCACCGGGCCCATAACGCTGGCAATCATTCCCAGGTCGGCGGCTTTGCGCCAAACTGCCAGGGGGTCTCCGCCGGGGGAGCGCATCCCCGTGGTGAACCGTATGCCCTCGACGCCTTGACCGTGCAGGTCTTCCAGGTGGTTCGGAGCTTCAGGGTTGTTGACGTCGACCAGGCCGATTACCGAGAAACGGCCGGGAAAACGGCGCATACACTCCACCAGGTACGAGTTGTCATACACGCCAAAGAACTGGGTGAGCACCGCCTTGTCCACCTGGTTGCGGCTCATCTCGTGGAGCAGGACCTCCACCGGTTCAAACCAATAGGGAGAGGCATGGCAGTGGGTATCAACTACGGTCATAGTCCACCCTCCGGACACAATGGATTCTCACAGGGGAGCGAGGTGGCCTAAAGTTACCCGTGGGCAACCCCCTTGTCAATCTGGCCCTGGCGCTACTCGGAACTGGAGGCAGGAACAGCCCGTTGTTGGGTCCTTAGCGACGAGTACATCGCCCCAAGGGCGGACATACTGCCGGTGTACAAGGTCAGGATGGCTACTCCAACCCACAAGAAGATGAGTATCCTTGGGCTGAGGCTGAACACCAAAGTAAGGACCGCGCCGGCGGTACCTGCTATGGCCAGCCAGAACAGGCCGAAGGCAACGCCAAATTTCAGGGCTCGGGTTGCGGAATGACCGTTTCCGCCGGCGCCGTAGGATATCCCGAAGTAACCCCCAATGAACGGCCCCGCGGGTCCCAGGACAAAGTGGGCGATAGGAATCAGCAGACAGACAATCATGATCCCCACGCCCACGAAAACGCCTTTTAGCATTGCCCTCACCTTGAAAGATATCCTGGTTTTCACGAAGGAAATTTCCGCCGGGAATCCACCCGGCTTGGTAGTATAACCCACCCACCATTCCTTACATCACATCCGTGATTTCCGCCGGATAATAAGGTCTTTAAGTTATCCCCAACCCCCCTTCCACCCTGAGCCTGTCGAAGGGGGAACCACCCGTTGAAGGCGCGCCCTGAGCCCCGTCGAAGGGGGACATCCCAAGCCCCCCTACCTGTCATTCCGACCGTAGGGAGGAATCTAAAATCCACCGCCGCCAGCCGGTTTGCACCGGACTAGTCGGCCCAAACTCCCCACAACAACAACCAAAAGACCCTGCGTCGCGACGATAACTGTCCAGAATAAAAGAGTTAGCCCAACCGAAGATCCGTCATTCCGGATCGAGGCCGGAATGACGGTTTAATGTCAGGATAACTCATGAATTCTGAACACTTACTCACGTTCAGGACAATTGCAAAGTCCCTACGAACACCTATCGTCTTTCCCGCGAAGGCGGGAATCCAGGTCGTACCTCGCCTGGCAAGCGCCCCCTTTCCCGCAGAATTGCATCACTTTGCAATCCTCCTACTCACGTTTGGGTAGCCTTGAAAGGCCGAGGGAGTGGGTGCTATACTCGCTAAAAGACCGCTCCGGAGGTGGATAACATG
Organism: Dehalococcoidia bacterium; assembly: GCA_965205495.1. Classification (GTDB taxonomy): domain Bacteria; phylum Chloroflexota; class Dehalococcoidia; order Lucifugimonadales; family UBA3495; genus CATOSK01. The sequence goes on along the minus strand of CBDBHA010000002.1, from coordinate 690,305 downwards.
CGGATCCCTATGAAGGTGGACTACGGTGTCCGCGCCCTGGTGGAGTTGGCCATGCACTACGGGGAAGGGCAGGTCCAGACCTCCGAAATCGCCAACAAGCAAGGCATTCCTGAACCGTATCTGGAACAGGTAATGACCACGCTGAACAAGTTTGGGCTGGTGCGCAGCCGCCGAGGTCCCCAGGGCGGCCACGCTTTGGGAATGGAACCGTCGGAAATCACCCTCAGCATGGTGATGAACACCCTGGAGGGCAATTCCTCCCCATTGGACTGCTTCACTTCTCCCACCGACTGCATGTTCGCCGAGTCGTGCGCTCAACAAGAGGTCTGGAAGTCGGTGGAGGACTCGATTCACAGCGTTTTGAGCAACACCACCCTGGCCCACATTGCCCAACGGCAGAGTTATCTGAGCGGGCAGGGGATGTACCAAATCTAGTCTGTTGGGGGCCGCCGGGTTGCCTTGACAGAGGTTAACAGCGGGGATAGACTCGAAAACGAAAGACCATGCACTTTACGACGCTTGTAGTCAATTGTACCTGTCCCCGCACATAGGGGGGCGGGCGGAAAATAACAGCTTTTAAGCCTGCACCCATTGAAATGGGACTCCCGAAAAGTGGGAGCGCAGGCTTTTTTCATGGAACCTCGGGGTAACCCAGACCAGCCAGCGAGAGAGGAGACCACCGATGACACAACAACCGCAGATTTTGACTCCGGACCAGGTTAAACGGTACAGCCGTCACATCATCATGGGGGACGTAGGCAGCGTGGGGCAGCGGAAACTCATGCAGTCGAAAGCGTTGATTATCGGAGCGGGCGGTTTGGGTTCTCCGGCGGCAGTTTACCTGTCCCTGGCGGGGGTGGGGACCGTCGGGCTGGTGGACTTCGACGTGGTGGAGTTGTCCAACCTGCAACGCCAAATCCTGCACCACACCCCGGACGTTGGCCGCCCCAAGCTGCAATCGGCCAAGGACAACATCTACGCCTACAACCCCGATGTCAACGTGGTCCTCCACGAGGTCCGGTTGGAATCTGACAACGCTATGGAGATAATCAGCCAGTACGACTTGGTGGTCAACGGGGCCGACAACTTCGCCACCCGTTACCTGGTAAACGATGCTTGCTACCTGCTGAACAAACCTCTGGTGGACGGCAGCATCCTCATCTTCGACGGCCAAGCCACCGTATTTCTCCCCGGCCAGGGCTGTTACCGGTGCCTGTTCCCGTCGCCTCCGCCTCCGGGTATGGTCCCCAACTGCGCCGAAGCAGGGGTTTTGGGGGCGTTAACCGGTCTTGTGGGCAGCATCCAAGCCACCGAAGCCCTGAAATATTTCCTGGGCATTGGTGAATCATTGAGCTCCCGCTTGTTGTTGATCGACGCCCTGTCCATGAACTTCCGGGAGGTCCGGTTGAAGCGCAATCCCAACTGCCCGCTGTGCGGCGACAATCCCACGGTCACCGAGCTAATCGACTACGAAATCTTCTGCGGCGTTGCTGAACACGCTGAAGTTGGCGCGGCCAACGACTAGTCTGGCGAACCCATCCGGGCGCTTCCGGCGGCTTAGTTAATGTCCGGCAGGAATTGAACAGCGAAATGGTTACAAAGCTGACCTACAAGGGAATCCTGGCCACCATCGGCAATACGCCGGTCGTGGAGCTTCAAAAGATGAGCCCCAAGCCGGAGGTGCGCGTTTTCGCCAAGCTGGAGGGCCAGAACCCCACGGGCAGCGTTAAAGACCGCATCGCGTTGAAAATGATTGAGCGGGCGGAAGGGGACGGGGAAATTTCTCCCAACCGCTCCATCTTGGAACCAACCAGCGGCAACACCGGCATTGCCCTGGCCATGATAGGCCGGGTGAAGGGGTACAAGGTCAAGGTGGTCATGCCGGAAAACGTGAGCGAAGAACGGACCCAGTTGCTGCACGCCTACGGCGCCGAGATAATCTACTCCGACGGTTCCCTGGGCACCAACGGCTCAATTGACGTCGCCCACGACATCATTGAGAAGAACCCCCATGACTACCTGATGATGTACCAGTACGGGAACGACGGCAATCCGGACGCCCACTACGAAGGTACCGGGCGGGAAATCGTGGAAACGGTGCCGGACGTGGATATGTTCGTTGCGGGGCTGGGCACCGGCGGCACGTTGATGGGCGTGGCCCGCCGCTTGAAAGAGCACAACCCGGACGTGAAGATAACCGCGGTAGCCCCGGAACCCGACGACTTTATTTCAGGTCTGCGGCGGCTGGAAGACGGTTTCATCCCGCCCATCCTGGACCTGAACCTCCTGGATTCCCGGATGATGGTGGGCAGTTTCCACGCCTTCCGCACCACCAAAGCTCTGTTGGAGCAAGAGGGCATCTTCGCCGGAGTGTCATCGGGCTCGGTGGTCTACGCGGCCCTGCGCCAAGCCGAGCGCATGGAATCGGGCAACATCCTCTGTCTGCTGGCCGACGGTGGTTGGAAGTACCTCAGCACCAGCCTGTGGACCAAGGACTACGAACAACTGGAGAAAGAGGCCCAAGGTAAAATCTGGTGGTAAAATCCGCCAGGACTCACCGAAGGGAAATCGCGATAGTTCCGGCAGCATCGGCTTACCGCCGCTGTTGAAACCGGTATCGTCCAATGCTATACTGAGCATCAACATCAACGGGTGCCGAAAGCGGGGTTAACCCGCTTTCTTGTTGATGGGACCGGGTTGATACCCGCAGTGTTTAACGACAGGGGGGATGCGCGGTGAAAAGCGATTTCTTAATAGCGTTGACCCAATTGGCAGCGGAACGGCACTTGCCAAAAGAACAGGTGTTGCAAGCCATTGAAGTTGCCCTGGCTTCGGCCTTCAAAAAGGACAATCCGGCTTCCGGCCAAAATATTTCCGTGAAGTTGAACCCCAACACTGGGGACGTCAACGTTTTCGCCCTGAAATCGGTGGTGGATGTGGTCGAGGACCCCGAAAGGGAAATCGGCCTTCGCGACGCCCAAGCGATTCAAAAGTCGGTGGAAATCGGGGGCGAGATCGCTTCCCCGGAACCCCTCCCCCACAACGCCAGCCGCATCGCCGCCCAGACCGCGAAACAGGTGGTCTTGCAACGCTTGCGCGAGGCGGAACGCCAACGCCTCTACGAAGAGTTCATCCAGCACAAGGACGACATTGTATCCGGTGTGGTGGAACAAATTGAACCGGGCCGTGCGGTGGCCCTGGACTTGGGCCGCGCCCAAGCGGTCATCCTCCCCGAAGAGCAAGTACCCACCGAGCGGTACCGTAAGGGCCAACGGGTAAAGGTCTACGTGCTCGACGTCCGCAACAGCAACAAGGGGCCGGAAATCCTGGTCTCCCGCAGCCACAAGAACCTGCTCAAGCGGCTCTTTGAAATTGAGGTCCCCGAAGTTTACAACGGTGTCGTCGAAATCAAAGCCATCGCCCGCGAAGCGGGTTTCCGCAGCAAGGTTGCCGTGTTCTCCACCCAGGAAGGCATAGACCCGGTTGGCTCCTGCATTGGAATTCGAGGCAACCGTATCCAGAGCATCGTCAACGAGTTGCAGGGCGAGAAAATTGACGTCGTGCCCTGGGACAAGGACCCTCGGACCTTCATTGCCAAGGCGCTGAGCCCTTCGGAAGTAGTCCACGTTGATTTGGCTCCGGAAGAGCAAACCGCGATGGTGGTGGTGCCGGACCGTCAACTGTCGCTGGCAATAGGCAAGGAAGGCCAGAACGCCCGCTTGGCCGCCCGCCTCGCTGGCTGGCGGTTGGACATCAAAGGGATGTCCGAATGGGAACAAATCAAGGAACAGCGGCAGAAGGAAAAGGAGCGGCTGGAACAGTTGGGAGCCCAACAGGCTGCCGAAGAGGCCCGCGCTGCCGCCGTAGCCGAAGCTGAAGCGATTCTCGAAGCGGATGCCGTCGGCGTTAAGCAACCGGTGGCGGACGTCTCGGCGGAAGCCGCCGTGGCCGAACCGGAAGCCGTGGTGGTAGAGGCCGTTGAGCCCGTAACGGCCCCGCCGGTGGAAGTCATCGACGAAGACCTGCTCCTGGAAGCCTTAATCCAGGAAGAAGAATCAGCGGCAGCCGAGGCGCAAACCGAAGAACCTGTCCTGGGACTCAGCGTGGACGAGTTGGAGTCCTTTACCCTGGACGAGGTTGTCGAAGAGGAAGAAGAGGTCGAGGAAGGGGCAGAAGAAATCTTGCCCGAGACCTCCATTCTGCCCCCCGACGCGGGGAAGATCCGGTTCGCCGAGGACATTGTCGGGGAACACCGGGGAGGCGGCCGCCGGGACCGCAGGGCTCGGCGCGGTGGGGCAGCAGCCCGGGGTGGCAACCGTCCCGGACCTCGGCGATAGGCCCTTTCCGATGCGGCGGTGCGAAGGGAGGCCGGATTGCACAGGACCAGACACGTACCGGAACGCACCTGTTCTGCTTGCGGCGGCAAATTCCCCAAGCGGGAATTAGTCCGGATTGTCCGCACCCCCGAAGGCAGCGTAACCGTGGACCCCACCGGCAAGAGTCCAGGACGGGGCTCTTACCTTTGCACCGCCGCCCCTTGTTGGGAGCGGGGTGTGCAGAGAGGTGGTTTGGAGCGGGGACTTCGTACCGGCTTGTCCCAGAACGACAAAGACCTCCTGCTGGAGTTCTATCAATCGACCATATCCAAGACGATTACTGCGGAGAGTTAATATGACCTCTAGCGCCCGAGGCACCACCAGCGAAACGCGGCCCCAGACACCCCGAGGCGCCAGAGAAGCACGGCGCGGCCCGGCCCGGGTCTTGGTTCTGCCCCAGACCTTGACCGTTAAACACTTGGCAGAGTTGGTTGACCAGAGCCCAATCGACGTCATCAAACAACTGATGAGAAGTGGGATCATGGTCTCCATGAACGAAGTCATTGATCACGAAGTGGCTGCCCTGGTCACTTCGGCTTTCGGCATCAGGACCCGGATAGCGGAATCCGCCGAGTCGGGCAAACGGCTTTCGGGGGAAGTTCCGGGCAGCGAAGATGACGCCGACTTGATGGCCCGGCCTCCGGTCGTAACCATCCTGGGCCATGTCGACCACGGAAAAACCAGCTTGCTGGACGCCATCAGGCAAGCCCATGTTGCCGAGGGCGAGATTGGCGGCATTACCCAGCACATTGGCGCGTACCAAATTGATTACGAAGGCCAAAAAATGACTTTCCTGGACACTCCAGGCCACGAAGCATTTACCGCCATCCGGTCCCGGGGAGCCCGCGTCACCGACATAGCCGTTTTGGTGGTGGCCGCCGACGACGGGCTTATGCCCCAAACCATCGAAGCCATCAACCACGCTAAGGCAGCCGAAGTTCCGATGATTGTGGCAATAAATAAGATGGACTTGCCCGCCGCAGACCCGGAACGGGTCAAGCGTCAACTCAGCGAACAAAACCTGCTGGTGGAAGACTGGGGCGGTGAAATCATCTCAGTGGGAGTATCGGCTCGAACGGGCGACGGGCTGGATGAGCTCCTGGCCGACATCCAGGTCCTCTCGGAAGTGTCCGAGCTGAGGGCCAACCCGAACAAGCCCGCCAATGGAGTAATCATCGAGACCAAGCTGGACCGGCGCCGGGGCCCTACCACCACGGTCCTGGTCCAAGGTGGCACGTTGAAAATCGGCGATCATGTGGTCGCGGGCAGCACCTGGGGCCGTGTCCGCGCAATTTCCAACGATCTGGGAGAATCCGTCCGGGAAATTACCCCCGCCCAACCCGGAGAAATCCTTGGATTCGGGAGCCTGCCCGAAGCCGGAGACTTGTTCACCGTCACCGCCACCGAACAAAAGGCCCGGGCGATAGCGACGGAGCGGGCAAGGGCCAAGTCGGCCCAACAGTCGCAGGCGCGCGCGTTGACCCTGGAAGAAGTGGTCAAACAAATCGACGTCGGCGATGTCAAAGAATTGAACTTGGTGGTAAAAGCGGATGTACATGGCAGCGCAGAAGCCGTCAGGCATTCCTTGGAACAGCTACCCGGCGAAGACGCGAAGGTCCGGATTCTACACTCTGGAGTGGGGGCGGTAACCGAGTCCGATGTCCTGTTGGCAGAAGCTTCCGACGCTATTATTCTCGGCTTCAGCATCGGTGATGAACCTGGCGTAGAACGGGTGGCCGATCGCGCGGGCGTGGAAATCCGCCACTACAACATCATCTACCGGCTGGTGGAAGACATTGAAATGGCTCTGCACGGCATGGTGGAACCCACGATGGTGGATGTTACCTTGGGCCGCGCCGAGGTCCGGGAGATTTTCCCCTCCCGCCGAGGCATCCAAATCGCTGGGTGCCGGGTGCTGGACGGGCGGATTACCCGCAACGCGTCGGTCCGGGTTGTCCGCGGCCAACAAGTCGTAGCCGAGTCTACTATCAGCGGCTTGCGGCACTTCAGGGATGAGGTCAACGACGTCAACGCGGGCACCGAGTGCGGAATCATCCTGGCAGGGTTTAACCAATACGAAAACGGGGACATAATCGAAGCCCACCGGGAAGAGCGGGCCCCGCGGTAGTTGCCCGGCCCTCCGTAGGTTTTGAACTTCAACCAGGTTCCCGGGAGCTTCCAATGCCAAGACGGGTAGACCGCATCAACGGGCTTTTGCGCCAAGAACTCAGCCTGTTAATTTCCCGGGCGGTAAAAGACCCGCGAATGAGCGGGGTAATTTCCATTACCCATGTGGATACCTCCAGCGACCTGCGCAGCGCCCGGGTTTTCGTAAGCGTGTTAGGTGATGACGCAACCAAGCAAAGCACGTTGCAAGGAATCCAGTCAGCATCGTCCTTTTTGCGGCGGGAGTTGAGGGGCCGGCTGGCATTGCGCTACGTTCCCTTCATGAAGTTTGAGTTGGACGAGTCCATCGCCGACGCCGACCGTTTGTTCCGGGTCATGGACCAACTGCAAGAGGACCCGTCCGAGACAGAGAGTCCGGACGTTGCCCAGGAGCCGGTTGCGCCGCCACCCAGCGCGAATTAAACCATGCCTAAAGAGAACGCCAAACCTTCGGTCATGCACACGGGGTTTTTGAATTTCCGCAAACCCACTGGCATAACTTCTATGGAAGGTCTGCGCCGGATCAAGGCCATTTCCGGGCAGCGGCAAAAAGTAGGCCACGCCGGCACCATGGACCCGTTGGCTTGGGGAGTGCTGCCCATTTGCTTCGGTCAGGCTACCCGTTTGATGGAGTACGTCTTGAGCGGGACCAAGCGTTACCGGGTCGCCATCAAACTCGGAGAGACCACCGCCACCTTTGACGCCGAAGGCGAGGTCGTGGAATCTGGAGACCCCAGCAGCATTTCCCGAGCAACCGTTGAGGCGGCATTGCCCCACTTCACCGGAGTAGTCCAACAGACCCCCCCAATGTACAGCGCAGTCAAAGTCAATGGTCAGCGGCTCTACAAGCTGGCCCGGGCCGGTATCGAGGTGGAACGCGAACCTCGGACCGTTGAAATTTACGACATAGAAATCGTGGAGTTCGACAACCCCAAGTTGGTTTTGGAAGTCGAATGCGGCAAAGGGGTCTACATGCGTTCCCTGGCCCACGACCTGGGCGGGGTCCTGGGATGCGGAGGATACGTTACCGACTTGGTCCGGTCCTACAGCGGCGGGTTTTCCATTGACGACGCGGTAACCCTGGAACAGTTAGAGGAAGCCAACAAGGTTCAGGAAAACGGCTGGTTGGAATACTTGCACCCCATAGACTCGGTGCTAACCGGGCTGCGTGCTGTAACCGTCAACCATCAAGCAGAGCAGTATCTACGGAACGGGCAGTCGGTGGGAGTCGGCCGGGCTGCCCCCGATGCCGGATTCCTGGAACAGTTCCGAATTTACAGCGAAGACGGCCGGTTCTTGTCCTTGGCCCGTTGCGATTTGGGGTCCAGCACTTGGAAACCGGTTAAAGTGTTTCAAAACCTGGGACCGTCGCCCTACGCCCCCAAACAATCCCCGCGTTAGCGTTCCCTCTGGCCTGAGACTGTGCGGCGTAAATGAGTTTACAAACACCGGCAACTCTAACGTCCGCCAGCGACACCCACTATTGCAATCGGTGCAACAAAGCCCTGTCGCCGGGTTGGACTTTCCTGTTCGCCCCCGGCGGCAGCGATGCCCAATCGGAAAGAGCTAAATGCCTGCCCTGCGCCCTCTTGCACCGGCCCATGCTGAAACGGTCGTTGATTGCCGCGTTGGTGGTCGGGACCGTGCTAACGGCGTTGAACCAGGGGGACGCCATCATACAAGGGCAATGGGCCAACGCCCTTTATTGGAAAATCCCCCTGACCTACTGCGTGCCCTTTATAGTCGCCAGTTACGGGGCGTTGGCCAACAGCAAGAAATAGCCGGACCCCGCCCCCAAACCCCCGGCAAGCTTCACGCCCAGGACAATTGCAAAGTCCCTACGAACACCGACCGTCATTCCCGCGAAGGCGGGAATGACGGTCGTACCTGGCCTGGCAAGCGTCCCTTTCCCTCAGAATTGCATCACTTCGCAATCGCCCAAGCTTCACGCCCAGGTCCGCTAGAATTTCCGAATTACGGTGACCACCTTCCCCCTAATATCGACATTGGCGGCGGAACAGTAAATGGGTTCCATTTGGCTGTTAGCGGGTTGGAGCCGGACGGTGTCCCCTTCCATGTAAAACTTTTTCAAGGTCGCTTCCTCCTCTCCCTTCAGCCAAGCCACCACCATTTCACCGTTGCGAGCCTGCTTGCTGGGCTGCACTACGACGATATCCCCATCATCGATGAGGGCGTCAATCATCGAAGTCCCTTTCACCGCCAGGGCAAACAGGTTGCCATACCTCCGGGCCAACTCGGGAGCGATTTCGATGGTCTCAAACTCCCGGGTAGCGGCGGAATCTTCGGAAGAGAAGACCGGCAACGGCAGGCCGGCGGCGATGGCGCCAACAATGGGGACCCGGGGCGAATTGGACACTGGTTGTCCATCAGCGTCCAACAGCTCTATTCCCCGAGCCACGTCGGGACGACGGTTCAAATACCCATCCCGGTTCAGCAGCCGGAGGTTGTAGTCCACCACCGAGGTTGAGCTGATATTGCAAGCCTTTTGGATGTCCCGCACCGTGGGTGGAATCCCGTTCTCCTGCATGAACTCTTGAATGAACTCCAACATACCCTGTTGGCGGGCGGAAAGTTTCTTAGCTGGCATAACAACCCCATAAAACGAATGTTCTGCCGATAGGCTAACAAACGTCTTATGTTGTGTCAACGCCGGTCCGTCAGTTCTTGCGAAAATAAAGCAGAAGGCCCGTTCTACGCTAAACGGGCCTTCACTAGCGCCTGAGTTTCAAAGGGTCAGGTTAGATCAAGAAACAGCCTCCATTTTGTTGAGGCGCGCGGCTAATCGGGACTTACTACGGGAGGCGTTGTTCTTATGGAGGATTCCTTTTTTGGCGGCTTTGTCCAAGGAACTTAAAGCCTGGCGGACGGCCTCTTGCGCCGTCTCTTGGTCTCCAACGGCAACGGCCCTTCTGGCCTGGCCCACGGCGGTCCTGGTGGCCCGGCGGAGGCTGTGGTTCCTTTGGTAACGTTTCACCGCTTTGCGGGCGGACTTCCTGGCAGGCAACGGGCTCCCTCCTAGCGTTTAACGAGTAAAAGTCGATTATACCTCAACTGGCTCGGTGATACCACCGGAGTAAGTGTTCAGAGGTTAGGAGTCATCCTGGCATTAAACCGTCATTCCGGCCTTGAGCCGGAATCCAGGAATCCCAGTCATTTTGAACGCTGGTATCTCCCTGACCATTCTGGATTCCGGCTCGGGGGCCGGAATGACGAACCTTGGATTGGGCTAACTGCTTAATTCTGAACAGTTACCCACCGGAACATGGACTTGGCGGTGGCTGGAAACCGGACCCGTTGGGCCGGTCCCGTTAGCCTTCACCTCTTCGGAATCGAGCAGCAATTTAAACGTCCAGGTTTTTGACGCTGCGGGCATGGGCCTGAATGAAGCTCTTGCGGGGCGCCACCGCTTCGCTCATCAGGGTGGTGAAAACCTTATCCACCTCGATTACGTCGTCAATCTTGACCCTCAGCATTTGGCGGGTCTCCGGATCCATAGTGGTTTCCCAAAGTTGGTCCGGGTTCATTTCTCCCAACCCTTTGTACCGCTGCACCTGGACCCCGCGGCGGCCGTCGACCTTCTTGAGCAGGGCGTCCTTCTGTTCTTCCGTGAAGGCGTAATCAATCTGACGTCCCGCCTGCACCCGATAAAGGGGCGGCTGGGCGATGTAAAGGTATCCTTCATCGATGAGCCCCTGCATTCGGCGGTAAAAGAAGGTCAATACCAGGGTGCGGATGTGGGAACCGTCTACGTCAGCATCGGTCATTATGATGATTTTGTGGTAGCGGACCTTGGCCGAGTCGAAATCTTCGCCTTCTCCGGCGCCCACCGCCGCAATCATGGACCGGATTTCCTCGTGACCAAGGATCTTATCCGGTTGTTGCAGCACCCGCTCCACATTGAGAATCTTCCCCTTGAGCGGCAGTATCGCTTGGAAGCTGCGGTCGCGGCCCATCTTGGCCGAGCCGCCGGCTGACTCACCCTCTACGATATAGAGTTCGGACCGGGCCGGGTCCCGCTCGGCGCAGTCGGCCAGCTTGCCCGGAAGGGACGAGCCGTCCAGGGCGTTCTTGCGGATGACCAGCTCCCGGGCTTTCTTGGCTGCCTCCCGGGCCCGCTGCGAGGTGAGGCACTTATCCACCACCAGTTTGCCGGCAGCCGGGTTCTCCTCCAGGTAGCGGCTCAAACCCTCAGCCACCACCGATTCCACGATGCTCCGGACTTCTGCGTTGCCGAGCTTGGTCTTGGTCTGCCCTTCAAACTGGGGGTCGGTCAACTTGACGCTAATTACAGCCGCCAAGCCCTCCCTGACATCTTCACCGATGAGGTTGGGCTGGTCATCCTTGATGAAGCCCTGGCGGCGGATGTAGTCGTTGATAACCCGGGTTAGGGCCGACCGGAACCCGGTCAGATGGGAGCCCCCTTCCTGGGTGTTGATGCAGTTGGCGAAGGAAAAAACGGTTTCGGTGAAGCTGTCGTTATATTGGATCGCAACTTCCACCGCGGTGTCATCCACCGTCTTCTGGTAGTAGAAAGGTTCTTTCTGGATAACCTTGCGGTTTCGATTGACGTTGCGGACCAGGTTGGCTATGCCGCTGTCGAAGTAGTAGGTGCGTTCAACATCGCCCTTGCGCTGCTCGGTATGCCAGTCGCTGACAAAGTTAATCTTCAAGCCCTTATTCAAAAAGGCAATCTCTTTGAAATGGCTGACCAGCAAATCAAAATCGTACTCGATGATTGGGAAAATCGCCGGGTCGGGCCGGAAGGAAATTGTCGTCCCATTGTGCGGGGTCTTCCTGCTCTTGACCACTTCACCGGCGGGGATCCCCTGAGAATATTCCTGTTGGTAAACATACCCGCCCCGTTGGACTTGAGCCAACAGATACTCGGAAAGAGCGTTGACCACCGAGCCTCCAACGCCGTGCAAGCCGCCGGTTACCTTGTATGCGCCGCCGCCGAACTTGCCTCCTGCGTGGAGCGTGGTCATAACGGTTTCCAGGCCAGACTTGCCGGTGGAAGGGTGCGTGTCTACCGGGATACCCCGCCCGTCGTCGGCCACTGAAATCAGGCCGGCTTCGTCGATCAGAATGTCTACCTTGGTGCAATACCCGGCCATGGCTTCATCGACCGAGTTGTCCAAGACTTCGTAAATCAGGTGATGCAGGCCCCGCTGATCGGTGCTCCCGATGTACATGCCTGGCCGTACCCTCACCGCCTCCAAACCCTCCAAGACTTGGATATCCTTGGAGGTATATTCCCTTGCCAGGTTCATCTGTTGCTGCATCTATTACCCTATACCGTCCAAATCAAGATTGAAGCCCCAGTTAGAGGCAAAGAAAAGGGAACGCAGAGAACACTCCACCTTCCCCTCAATAAGCATATACTAATTATAGCAGATTCGGTGCGCGTTTGCCGCCGATTCACGCCGATTCATGACGATTTTGCTTCCGTTTCTATTCAATCGCCGGAATAATAATGGCGGTCCCTCTTCAAACTGTCCACCGCATACGCCACCGCTTTAAACAAAGGCTGGGGTAGGTCATCAAGGTCGAACCAGCCCGACTCTGCGAAAGCTTCCGGCTCGGCCAAATTGGGTTCCTGGTCCCCGATGTCGCCCAAAAACTCGATGTCTACATAGTGCTTGCCGTAGGCGATTATATTGCTAAGGCAGAGGAAAATGAGGTCGCCAACCTCCAACCCCAATTCCTCCATCGCTTCCCGCCGGGCGCACTCCTCCAGGGACTCGCCCCATTCCAGGTGTCCCCCCGCTGATGCCCAAGTCGCTTCCCCGTGGGAACCCTGCCGCTTGGCCAAGAAGACCCGCCCGCCTCGCACAAACACCACCCCAACTCCAACCAAGGGTCTCGATTCCTCGTTTCTCATCCGTTGAAGTATATCATTGGGAAAGCCGCCCACTGACATTAGCCCCTTCCCAAATCCGTGGAAAGCCGCGTACACTTATGTCAAGGCTTGAGGAAAAATCCGGCAGCTTCCCGGCAGAAATGCCCCGTGTCCTTGAATGTCCCAAAAAGTCCCAGGTTTTTAATTTTTTCCGTCCAGCCCCGAAACAGCACCCCCCAGGAACCCGCCCTTACACTGCCTTGAAGCGATTCTTGAGGGCGTGCTAGACTGCCTAATAGGAAGGGCCCAACGACAAACAGGCCGCGCCGGAGTACCCTTTCGGACCCCGTACCGCGCGCCCTACGGAACGATTTATGGCCACGCCAACCCAAAATGGGAGCCAAACCAAGGGAATCATCCTCTCCGGAATGAGACCCACCGGACGCCTGCATCTGGGCAATTACCTGGGCGCTTTGCAAAACTGGGTGGACCTCCAACAAGAGTACGATTGCATCTACACCGTGGTCGACGTTCACGCCTTGACCACCCTGGAAACTCCGCAGGACGTTGCGGACATTCAACCCAACGTGCACGAAATGGTGCTGGACTGGCTGGCCGCCGGCGTAGACCCGGAAGAATCAACCATTTTCGTACAGTCCCAGGTGCCGGAGCACATGGTGTTGCACACCCTGTTGAGCATGGTCACACCGTTGGGCTGGCTCATGCGGGTCCCGACTTTCAAGGAAAAGGTCCGCCAAATGGATCAGACCGAAGAAAGCGTGAACTACGGGCTGGTCGGTTATCCGGTGTTGCAGACCGCGGACATCATCCTCTACAAGGCCGACACGGTTCCGGTAGGGCAGGACCAACTTCCCCACCTGGAGCTGGCCAGGGAAATCGTCCGCCGGTTCAACCACCGGTTCGGGGAGACCTTCCCCGAACCCCAAGCCAAGCTGACCGAAGCTCCTCTCATCGTAGGACTAGACGGCCAGCAGAAGATGAGCAAGTCCCTGGACAACCATATCGAGCTGGCTTCGACCCCGGATGAGACCGCGCAACGAGTTCGGGCAGCGTTCACCGATCCCCAGCGTACCACCCGCAACATTCCCGGGCGGCCCGAAGTATGCAACGTCTATTCTTTGCACAAACTGTTCTCTGACCCCGGGGAAGTGCAGACCGTGTACCGGGAATGCACCGCTGCCGAGCGGGGCTGCGTCGATTGCAAGCGGCAGCTAGCCGGAGCGGTCAACGATTACTTGGAACCCCTCAGAGAACGGCGGCGGGAATACGAAAAGCGCCCCGAGTTCGTCAAGGAAATCCTGGATGAGGGCGGGAAACGCGCCCGCAGCATCGCCCAGCAAACCGTGGACGAAGTCTACCAGAGGATGGGCTTGGGAACGTATATCCGGTCGGCTCGTTAGAGAGTCTGTCCCAACCCCGAACTCCGTTTAATCCTCAACTGAAGGCTTGGTTGTTATGACAAACTCGGTCCCCGAACCCCTGCCCACCTCAACGACCGGCCGCTCGGTTTTGGACGTCTGCGTGGACGCGGCCCGGCAAGCCGGCGCCCTGGTCAGCAGCCGGTTCCAGATGGACAACGAAATTAGTTTCAAGGGCAGGGCCGACATTGTCACCGACGTCGATCTGGCCTCGGAAAAGACCATCCTGGGGTTGCTGACCGCCGAATTCCCGGGCTTCAGCATCCTTTCCGAAGAATCAGAGCCGGTCACCACAGACTCCGACTACACCTGGGTGGTGGACCCCATCGACGGGACTCGCAACTTCGCCGAGGGCATACCCCATTTTTGCCTGATAGTGGCGCTGGCGAAAGGCGATGAAATAGTCGTAGGAGTCACCTACGACCCGCTTCAGGACGAGTTGTTCACCGCCCAGAAAGGCCAGGGAGCGTTTCTCAACGGGGAACGCTTGAGTGTCTCGACCCGGGAAGAGGTGCCCCAAGCCATTCTGGGTTTCGACCTGGGGTATGTGGACGAAAAAGCGGGGTTGGCCCTGGACATGATCCGGAGCCTCTGGCCCAACATTCAGGGAATGCGGTTAATGGGTTCGGCGGGGTTGGGGTTGGCCTACGCGGCGGCGGGGCGGCTGGACATCTACTTCCACCACTCCCTTTCGGCTTGGGATGTCGCTTCGGGCCTCTTGCTGGTGCGGGAAGCCGGCGGAGACGTGGTTGACAAGCAGGGGGCACGTTCCACTCTTTACACTCCCAGCGTCATCGCTTCCAGCCCTCAACTCATCACCAATTTCCTGGCAGCCACCGACGGCACGCCATGGCGCACGGACCGGTAATCCGACTTAACCCTCGGACACAACCCCCTGGGCAATAAGGTCCTCCACCTCCCCGTCGGTAAAATCGCGTTCGCTTAGAATTTCCCGGCTTTGCTCCCCCAATGCCGGCGCCCGACGCCGTACCCGGCCCGGAGTCGCCGAAAGCTTCACCGGCACCCCTATATGGCGCGGCAGAACTGCTCCCAGGTGTTTTGGGTTGCGGCGGCCGATGTTGATGTACCCGTCGGCGGTCCGCAGCGCCTGGTAGGGGGCGGAAACCCGGTGGGCCGACCCCAGCGGGCCGGGAATATCCCCGGTGGCGAAATATCCGGACGATTCCCAAATAGTGAAGGCGATGCCCGCTTCCAACAAGGAAGTATCCACCAACTGCCCTTGGCCAGTTTTCAAGACATGGATATATGCGCTGAGGATACCGTTGGCCGCCAGAAAACCGGCGGAAATATCCGTGATCGGCACTCCCACCTTGGCCGGAGGACTATCTGGAAACCCGGTAATGCTCATTAAGCCGCTCATCCCCTGGGCCACCAGGTCAAACCCGCCCCGGTCCCGGTATGGACCGGTGCTGCCGAACCCGGAAATGGTGCAGTAAATCAAGCTTGGCTTGGCTTTGGCCAAAGACTCGTAGCCCAAACCCAGCCGGTCCATAACCCCGGGCCGGAAGTTTTCGACTACAACGTCGGCGCTTTGCAGCATACGCAGGAAGGCGCCGCGCCCCTCTTCCGCCTGCAAATTCAGGGCTAGGCTACGCTTGTTGCGGTTAAGGGCCAGGAAGCCCGCGCCCCACCCGTTGATGAACGGCGGCCCCATACGGCGGGCGTCATCGCCGCCGTTGGGTCTCTCTATTTTGAGCACATCGGCGCCCAGGTCGGCCAGCAGCATGGTGCAAACCGGCCCCGCCATTATCTGGGTCAGGTCCAACACCACCATTCCGGCCAAAGGCCCTTGGTCAGAAGTCATTCTTTCACCCACAAAAAGGAGGGCGGGAACCCCCGCCAGTGTCTGGGGAACCAGCCTTGCCAACAATCGGAAGCTTCCTTTCCCGGCCGATAGGTTCCCTGTTGCGGGTCAGTATATGGGGATAGCAACAGGGCTGCCACTGGCAGCGGTGTTGACCCGACTATCCCGGTCAGGTTAAAAATACAGCCTAAGAAACCTTCCGTATGGGGGATGCAATGGAACGAATATCCCGCACCAAACAGACCTCCGATTTCATTTTCCACGAACTGACCCGCAGCATTTGCCCGGAATGCAAAGCCGTCATTGACGCCCAGGTGATAATCCGAGACGGCCGGGTCTTCATGCGGAAACGGTGCCGGGACCACGGTTGGTTTGAGGGAATCATCAGTTCCGACGCTGAGATGTATGTCAATTCCTTCCGGTTCAATAAACCTGGGGAAATCCCTCTGGAGTTCAGCACCGAGGTCAGGGAAGGATGCCCATTGGACTGCGGGTTATGCCCGGAACACAAGCAGCACGTCTGCCTGGCCCTCATCGAGATTAACACCGGTTGCAACCTGAACTGCCCCATCTGCTTCGCCAATGCCGGACCCGGTTATAGCCTTACCTTGGAGCAAGTTGAGGGAATGTTGGACCGGTTCGTCGAAACCGAAGGAGACCCGGAGGTCGTTCAGTTCAGCGGCGGTGAACCAACAATCCACCCCCAGTTGTTGCAAATGGTGCAGGCGGCCCAGGACCGCGGAATCCGGCAGGTCATGATAAACACCAACGGGGTACGCATCGCCCGAGACCAGCGGTTTTTGGACCGCTTGGCCAAACTAGACCCGGTAATCTATTTTCAGTTTGACGGCCTGCGCGACGAGACTTACCGGACAATTCGCGGGGAGGACTTGTTGGACATCAAGCTCAAAGCCTTGGATCGCCTCAACCAAGCCGGCTTGACGGCGGTGCTAGTGGCTGCGGTGGAACACGGGGTCAACGTCGACGAGGTCGGCGGCATCGTTGAGTTTGGGCTGGAACACCCGGCGGTGAGGGGAGTAGTGCTGCAACCGGTTACTCACGTTGGTAGGCACATCGATTTCGACCCGATGAAACGGGTGACGATCCCTGATGTGATTCATGGAATCGTGAACCAGACCGGGGGAAGGTTTGTCCTGGAGGACTTCGTGCCCGTCCCGTGTTGTTTTCCAACTTGCCAGGTCAATACCTATGTTTTCGTGGACGGTGACCGGGTAACGCCTTTGCCCCGGCTCCTCAACGTCGATGATTATCTGGACTACATCACCAACCGCGCTCTGCCCCGGTTGCCCAACGCAACCGACGTTCGCCGCGCGTTGGAAGGCCTGTGGTCATCTTCTGCGGTCGCGGGCAGCGAGCAAGCCGCCACCCAATTCCAATGCGCTTGCGGGCCCGGGTTGGAGTTGCCCGCCGACCTAAACCATTTGAAAGACCACATCTTCCAAATAGTAGTCAAAGACTTCCTGGACCCCTACACGTTCAACGTGAAGCAGGTTATGAAATGCTGCGTAGGCGTGTTGGTGCCGGACGGGCGGACCATACCTTTCTGCGCGTACAACTCGGTGGGTTACCGGGAACAAATCAGGGAGCAACTTACGTTGGAGCAGTCCCAGGTTGGCCATGACCCCATCTGAAGAAGCCCAAATCAAAAACTGCTGCGCCGACCTCTACCAATCGGAGATTGCGCGTCTAATCTTGGGGGAGACCCTTCACCCAGGGGGACTGCGGTTGACCCACCGGCTGGGCCGCCTGATGGGGATCCAGCCCGGAGACTGGGTTGTCGACCTGGCATCTGGGCGGGGGGCCTCGGCCATGGCCTTAGCCCGGGCCTTCAAGTGCCGGGTTCTCGGCCTGGAATACGGCGCTGAAGCTGTGGCGGATGCTCGCCGGGGGGCCGGGGAAGCGGCTGTCCCGGCGGAAGCGCACTTTGCCCGCGCCGACGCGGAAAGTCCTCCGCTCAAAGACTCCATAGCAAACGGAGCCATCTGCGAATGTTCCATGAGCATCTTTACCCACAAATCCAAAACCCTGCGTGAGGTCGCTCGGGTACTACGGCCGGGCGGTAAATTGGGGTTGAGCGACGTCACGCTGGAGCACAATTGCCTCCCCCCTGAGCTGGACAGCCAGGTCGGGCGCATACTCTGCTTGACGGACGCCCTGAATCCAGATGGTTACACGGGGTTGATGGAACAAGCCGGGCTTGTATTGAGCCTTCGCGAAGACGCTTCCGGCGAAGTGGTCAACCTTCTGAACGAGTTGGAAACCAAGCTGGAAGCGTTTTCGGCCTGGCAGGGGGTTGGGGAGAAGAGCGGAGCAGATGACGGTGGCTGGCAGGACCAAGCCAGGTCCGCCCTACTGTTAATCCGCGAAGTGGTCGCCCGACGCGAACTGGGCTACTGGCTTTTTGTTGCTGAAAAACCCCGTTAACCCTTCCTTGCTTTGCCTCCCGCTTCGCGGAACCTGAAGAACCGTGAGCCATCCCGGGGAGGGCGACGGTACTCTAGGCACGGTTCGCCGTTCTACTCTATAATGTTGGTCAGCCCTATAGTTTAGCCTGACGGCGGCGCGGGAGGACTAATGCTCCCCCGGTGGGCCTTTTGCGATTTGTGAATGTTTATTGACGATTTCCAACTCCTGCAAAAGCTACTAGCATCGCTGCTCATCGGGTACCTCTTGGGTTCAGTCCCCTTTGCCCACCTAGCGGCCCGCCTCAAAGGGGTAGACATCTTCACCACCGGGAACCGGCGGGCGGGCACTGCCAACGTGTTCTGGAACATCAGCAGGCGTACCGGAGCGGTGGTGTTTGCCGCCGATGTCGCCAAAGGGGCGTTGGCGGTAATTATAGCTCGAATGATTGATCTTCCCGCCCCGTTGGTTGTCATGGCCGGGGGCGGCGCGGTCTTGGGGCATTGGAAATCGGTCTTCACCGGGTTCCGAGGCGGGGACGGCATGGCCACTCTGTTGGGTGTTACGATCTCCGCGATTCCCCTGCTGGCCCTGTTCGCCATCGGCGCCGGGTTTCTAGCGGTAATCATCAGTTGGAAGTCCCCGTTCCGGTCCGCGGTGGGGGTTGCAGTCTGCTTTGTAGTTATCTTGTCTCTGAGGCCTTTGACATCGTATCCCTTGGACCTGACCTTGGCGTTGACCACCCTGGCCGCGTTGGTTGTTACCCACAACGTGATCATCCGCCGGCGGGTTGGGGCGACGGGAGTGGTGCCCAGGGACGAATTCGATACCTTGGAATTAGACTTGGACCTGACGTCAGACGAGCCCGGGGACCCTGACCATAAACCGTCAACCCCCAACAATCCCTAGCCCACCGAAGCAGCTATTCTCCGAGCTTCCGGTCCCTCAAACGGCGGACCTCCAATACCCATTGAAGGTGTTCGTCCTCGGCTGCCTCGGCCCCCCAACCAGGTTCCAGTTCCTCGGCCTGGGCCAAGTGCTTTAGGCTTTGATCCAGTTTGCCCTGCTTGGAACACAGACGGGCGGCGTTGAAGTGGGCCACGGCTAAACTAGGAGAAGTCTCCAACGCAGCCAGGTATTCCGCCAATGCCGCTTCGTTGTCGCCCAAGGCCTCCAACGCCGCGCCTCGGTTGCTAAACACCTCCGCGAAACCGGGCTGTAATACCAGCGCGGCCTGATAGTCCTCCAGCGCTTGTTCGTACTCTCCCAGGGCATCGTAGGCCAGACCCCGGTTGTTCAATGCCTCGGCGTCTTCGGGGCTTCGGCCCAACAACTGGGAATATTCGTCGACGGCTTCTTCGACCCGTCCCAGGTAGTAGCAGGTCCGGGCCAGGTTGAACCGGGCGTTGACGTTGTCCGGGTCCAGTTCAATCGCCTGGTGGTAGTCGTTGATAGCCATTTGGTGCTGCCCCAGTTCGTCGTAGGAGGCTCCGCGGTTGAGGAAAGCGTTAGACAACCCCGGCCGAAGCTGGATTACCTGTCCAAATTGAGCGACGGCTTCATCGTGGCGGCCCACCTTGGCCAACACTATGCCCCGGTTGTAATGGGCGCGGAGGCCGGTTGGGTCAAGGTCAATGGCGGTTGCGTAATCGGTTAGCGCCAGTTCGTATTCGGCTAGGTCATCGTAGGCGTTACCCCGCTGGTAATAGCCCTGGGTCAGCAGCGGATCGGACTCCAAAACTTGGGTGAACAAAGTTACCGCATCCCGAGGGCTTCTTAACCGGATATAGGTCAACGCCAGGTTGAAACGGGCCACTTCATTGGCAGGTTCCAAGTCCAACAACCCAGCGTAGACCAGTACAGCATCTTCGTAACGGCCTACCGCAAAACAACCGTTGCCGTACACCAACGAGAGGGTCACGCCGGAGTCAAGTTCCAGGGATTGCAGCAGGTCTTGAACGGCGGTCCGCGCCGCTCCGGTCAGACTGGCGCCGCGGGGTGGGGGGGTAACCAACCCGTCGCCCACGGAACACTCCCTGAGCAGGCGGGTTAGCTGTTTCAAGGCCGTCATATCGCCCGTTACAGGGTGGAAACCCTGCCTTCCCCCATTTCCGGATTCAGCGCAATTTGAGCGATGGCCAAGGCAGTGTAGTAGGAAACGGTCAGGGTCAAGTCCACCACCCCTTGGTCGCCCAATAGCTTTTGGGCTTGTTGGAAAGCCTCGTCGGAAATCTCTTTCTCTCGGAGGGCTTCCTGGACGAACCGGGCTATCACCACTTCGTCCCCGGACAACCCTTCAGGAGCCTTCCAGGTGCGGATGTTCTCGATGGCGTTGTCTGCGACGCCGGCCCGGGCTGCTGCCACCGAATGACCGGTCCACTCAATCCCGCTGTTCCATTCCCGGGCCACCAGGATGATGGCCAGCTCTTTCAAATTGTCGGGCATGGCGCTTTGGAAGCGGAGCTGGGCGCCCATCGAAGTTAGATAACCAGCCGCTTTGGGGCTGTTGAGCAGAGCCCTGAATTGAAGACCGACCTCCGGGGAATTGCGGTCTTGGCGTATCTGGTCGTAAATTTGTTGTCCTTCGGAATCCAATTCCTCCCGGGCCACATATGGTACTCTTGCCGCCATTCTCTCACCTACTTTTCAATTTCAGCCGGTCTCGTTTCACCCGGTCCCAGCCAATGCGTCTTCCCCATAGAATATCACGCCCCAAGACTGGCGGCGACGCATGAAACCGCTCGGGGTCGGACAATGTAGGCTTGGAGATTATGTTCATTGAATAAATGCTTGGCGGCTCTTAAAATGAGACCTAATCACCAAGCGGTTCAGGAGTTTCCAGTGACCCAGAGCGAACAGCTAGAGATCACCATCTACACCCACCCAGACTGTGCCTTTTCCGCCGCGGCCAAGATGGAGTATCGGCGGAACAAAGTCCAGTACGTGGAAGTCGACGTTTCCAAACAACCCGATAAGATTCCCGACCTGTTGGCGCTAACGAACGGCGAGCGGGTAACCCCGGTCATTGTCGAGGGCAGCCAAGTTACCATCGGATTCAAGGGTGGTAATTGAGAATTTTAGCTGAGGACGGTCGTCCTCAACCAAACTCTCGGGGGCGGAACGCTTAGGGAATTTTGTTTACTGACATTTGCCGGTTGCCCCGCCGCTACAGCCATGCTAGGATGCCGAACAAGTTGGGAAGGGTCGAAGGGGGAACATGACCACTGACAAGAAAGACAAAAAGGACAAACTGGCCGCCCTGGAAATAGCTCTGGGACGCATTGAAAAAGACCACGGCAAGGGGGCCGTAATGCGGTTGGGTGAGGTAGCCCAACGCCTGGTTACCGATGTCATTCCAACGGGATCGTTGAGCCTGGACATCGCGTTGGGAGCCGGAGGGATTCCCCGGGGAAGGGTCACGGAGATTTACGGCAGCGAGTCCGCAGGGAAGTCTACCCTGGCAATCCACATCATGGCTGAAACCCAAAAGCTGGGCGGCTTGGCAGCCTATATAGATGCGGAACACGCTTTGGACCCCACCTATGCCGCCAATTGCGGATTGGACCTAGACAGTTTGATTATCTCCCAACCCGACAGCGCCGAGCAGGCCTTGGACATCACCGAGCAGTTGGTCCGCAGCGGGGCGATCGACGCGGTGGTGATTGACAGCGTGGCGGCTTTGGTGCCCCGGGCGGAAATTGAGGGGGACATGGGGGACACCCATGTCGGCCTGCAAGCCCGGTTGATGTCCCAGGCATTACGAAAACTTACCTCTGCCATCCACCACTCCCACACGGCGGTAATCTTTATCAACCAGTTAAGGGAAAAGGTGGGAGTGGTCTACGGCAGCCCGGAGGTCACTCCTGGGGGCCGGGCCCTGAAGTTCTACAGCTCGGTCCGTGTTGACCTGCGGCGGACGGAATCTCTCAAGCAAGGCTCCGAAATCATTGGAAACCGGGTCCGGGCCCGAGTTGTAAAGAACAAGATCGCCGCGCCTTTCCGAGTTGCCGAGTTTGACATCATGTTTAACAAGGGCATCAGCAAGATGGGAGACTTGTTGGATATCGGCGTTGACCAGGGGATCATCAAGAAAGCGGGCGCCTTTTACTCCTACGGGGAGACCCGTCTGGGACAGGGCCGAGAGAACTCCAAGCAGTTCTTAACGGACCACCCGGAAATAGCCGACTCGGTGGAAGACCGGATTCGGGGGAACTCAACCGCAACCTCTCAACCCTCCAGTAACGGTGTGCACCCTGATGGTGAAGAAACCGAGTTGAACACCGCTGCTGCTAACGACCCGCTCTCCTCATAAAGACGGGTAAGTCCCACCCGCGAAGAAGCGATGGGTAATCTCGAATTGGGGGTCGGCGCCGGATCCGACCCATTGATTGTCCAAGCCAGGGAAGCGGCCTTCCGCTTTCTGGCTTATCGTCCCCGCAGCGAGGCGGAATTGCGCCGCCGTCTCGCCCGCAATTACCCTGACGAGGTAATCGCGCCGCTTTTGGAGACCTTGCTCCGGCAGGGACTAATCGACGACTTGGCCTTCGCCCAGCAGTGGCGGACCAGCCGGGAACAAAGCCGCCAGCGAGCCCAGCGGTTGATTCGCATGGAACTACTTCGCTTGGGTGTCTCGTCAGATGTAATTGCGGAATCTTTAGAAGGGTTTGACGAGCACGCCAACGCGGTTTTGGCGGCGGAACGGCAAGCGCGCCGATTGGCTGATCGCGGCGTTACGGAAGAGGAGTTCCGGCGCGGGGTGGGAGCCCACCTGCGGCGGCGGGGTTTTGGATTCAGCTTGGTGCGGCAGGTGGTCCAAGAACTCTGGGAGGAATTAGGGCCGGACCCGTTGGACGGCAAAAACGACGCCGACAACGATGAATAGCAACTCGAAGAGGTTGTAGGGGAAGAATCCCGTAACCAGGGTAACCAGGAAAGCCCCGGCCACTGAACCGCCGGCCAGCAAAACAAGCCCTTTACTGCGTTTCCGGTTAACCGACCGGCTTATCAGCTCCCCTGCTGTGTATCCTATCCCGATGCCAACCAGTCCATTAAGGAAGGGAATACCCGCCAGCAACGCGTTGGCGAATAGCCAGAGGATACCGCCCACTACGGCCACCGCAATGGCCACGGCGGCGGCCCGTCCGTAATAAACCGCAGTAACGTCAAAGGTCGGCATAGGGGCCGGCCTACCGCATTCTTTGCAGCGGACTCCCACCGGCGCTTGCACCATGCACTGGGCGCAGATTTGTTTCCCGCAGCGGCTGCAAGAAAGGCCGGTCTCCCGATCAGAGTGCCAAAAGCAGCGGCCGACCGGGGATTGCTCGAGTTCAGTTGGTTGTTGGGATTCAACCATCAACGAAAACCTTTATCGCCTGGGAACCGCAGGCGCCCGGTGGATCCAGTCGTCGCGCCGGCCTACGTCCCGGTCAAACAATAACCGGTTCAGGAGCACCTTTCCACCAGGCATCTTGGGATGAATGCTTAACCCGTTGGCGGTTAACCTTTTCACCAGAATAAGGGCCAAGATCGCGCCGCAAAAGCCCACCGTCGCCGGTCCTCCTCCGAGGAGGGTGGCCAACACAGGCAGCGATGCCAAGGAGACCAAGACCCAAACTGGGGAATTCCGCGTCAGAAACCATCCTCCAAAATAGACCGCCAAACCAGCCAGCAAGAGCCAGGGGGAGACGGCGAGGAACACGCCCAAGACCACGATTATTCCCCGGCCTCCTTGGAATTTCAAAAACACTGACCAATTGTTACCCGCCAAGGCTAGAAGAGGAGCCGCCAGCAATTCCACCGACCCGATTTCCAGGCCCAGTACGCGTCCGACCAAGAAAGGCGTAACCCCTTTGCCGAGGAAATCGAAGGCCACTAGCGGGATGAGCCATTGTTTCCCGGCATGTTGGACAAGGTTGGTCGCGCCGACATTGCCACTCCCGTAGGAACGAATGTCGATGCCTTTGGCCAACCGGGCCAACAGATAGGCCGTAGGAATAGACCCGATTAAATAGGCACAAAGGTAAAGCCCGGCGAGCGCCACCTTTACCGGTTCCCAGAGTTACGAGCTAGGCCGACGTTCGAGTGATTTTGGACGCGGCGGCTTCCAACCGTTCCACCGTTTCCATTGGCGGCCCCAATAGACCGGGGAGCTGCTCACCCGTGTTGCCGAGCCCATGGTAATCGCTGCCTCCGCAGGGGATGAGGTCATGCCTTTGGGCTACATCCAACAGCCGTTCGATGGTTTCGGGTGTATACATGGCGTAGTGGACTTCCATTCCAACGAGCCCGGCGGCTTTCAACTCGGCCACCTTGTCGTCCAAGTCGGCAAGCCCCGCAGGATGAGCCAGCACAGCCACGCCTCCGACATCGGCAAGCATCCGCACGCCCTCTTCCGGTGTCATCTTTTCGCGTTCGGCGTAGGCCAGACCGTTGCGTCCCAAGTATTCCATAAATGGGTCCTTGGGCTCTTTGAAGTAACCCGCTTCCACCAACGCCAAAGCGATATGAGGCCGGCCCACCGAGGTGCCTTCGCCGGCTATCTCCTGGACGCGTTCCCATTCCACGTGTAGGCCATATTCCGCCAGCTTTTCAACAATCATCCGGCCCCGCTCTAGCCGGCCCTGCCGGAATCGTTTCAAAATCTCCTGGAACTTGGGGTCTTCCCGATCGAAGAAATAGCCCAACATGTGAAGTTCGTCCCCGGGTATGTCGGTGCTTAGCTCAATGCCGGGGATGATCCGCAATCCTGGGTGCTTTTGGGCTGCGGCATAGGCTTCATTCAAGCCTTCAGTGGTGTCATGGTCGGAAACCGAGATCACCTGGAGCCCCTTGCCTGCCACCAAATCAACCAGATCGGCGGGCCGCAGCCTGCCATCGGAGGCGGTAGTGTGGAGGTGCAGGTCTACGACAGCGCTCATTGTTAATCAACCGTCCTATCGATGCGTTGTATCGACGTTGCCTTGCCTGTTTCCAAGTCTACGTCGAACAAAACCGAGTTCAAGGTTACCGGCCCCTGGGCCACATTCAACCGCTGAGGCATACCGGTTAAGAACCGGTCTAAAACGTCGCTTACGTTGCTCCCGATCACTGAGTTTATGGGCCCGGTCATTCCCACATCGCTGAGATAAGCTGTTCCTTTTGGCAGAATCTTGGCATCAACAGTCCCGACGTGGGTGTGAGTGCCCAAAACGGCACTGACCCGGCCGTCCAGATACCAACCCAATCCTTGCTTTTCCGAGGTCGCTTCGGCGTGGAAATCCACCACAATTGCCCGGGGTTGCTCGGAAGCCATCACATCGTCCAGGATGGCATCCGCGGTGCGAAAAGGGCAGTCCAGAGCGGGCATGAACACCCGGCCCATCAGGTTTAGCACCATGACCCCGTCTTGAATCAAGTACCCTCGTCCGGGAGCATCCGGGTAATTGGCAGGGCGGATGAGCGGCAGACCTTCGTCCATGTGGGGAATGATTTCCTTTTGGTCCCAGATGTGGTTACCCGACGTAAGGACATCAACCCCGTAATCCAAAAGCTCGTGGGCGGTGTCCAGGGTAATCCCGAACCCGCCGGCGGTGTTCTCCCCGTTAGCAATTACCAAGTCTATGCGGTATTCGTCCCTGAGGTGGGGCAACAAGTTTTTAACGGCCTGCCTGCCTGGGCGGCCGATGATGTCTCCGATCATAAGGATACGCAAAACAAATTCCCTGGGCTCTTAAAATAAGAACAGGGGCCCATTCCCATAGTTCCGGTCTTGGGCCCCCTTAAGTTTCAGTCCCTTTAAGTTGTTAACCTGGTACGCCCGGTTGGACCTCCGGCGCAGCTATCGGGCATACTCGGTACTCCGGGTCTCCCGGATCACCGTGACTTTAATCTGCCCGGGGAACACCAAATCGGTTTCGACCTTTTTGGCGATGTCCCGGGCCAAGCTGGCCGACTGGATATCATCCACATCGCCAGGTTTAACCATGACCCGAACCTCCCGGCCTGCTTGGATTGCAAATGCGCGTTCGACGCCTCCGAAGCTAGTTGCAGCGTCTTCAAGTTCCCGAAGGCGCTGTACATACTGTTCCAGGGACTCTTTACGGGCCCCAGGACGCGCCGCGCTGATGGCGTCCGCCGCGGCCACTAGGAAGGACTCAATGGACGAATGTTCGTCGTCATGGTGTTCTTTGATACAGGCACAGGTGGCGTGGTTCACGCCATACCTGGCCGACAGTTCCGCGCCAATTTCGGCGTGCGGCCCAGGGACCTCGTGGGTCAGGGCCTTGCCTATGTCATGGAGCAGACCGCCAACTCGAGCCAATTGCACATTGGCGCCGAGTTCGGAGGCCATCATCCCTGCCAGCAGTCCAACCTCGATGCTGTGCTTCAGCACGTTTTCGCCGTAGCTATAGCGGTACCTCAGTTGCCCAAGATAGCGCACCAATTCCGGGTCAAGGCCGCTGACCGCAAGGTCGAAGGTGGCCTGTTCGCCGGCTTTCCAGATGGCTTGGTCAATTTCGTTATGGGCCCGGTTGACCATATCTTCGATCCGGGCGGGTTGAATGCGGCCGTCGGTGATTAATTTCTCCAACGACAGCTTGGCGATTTCCCGGCGAACCGGGTCAAAACATGATACGGTTACCACTTCCGGCGTGTCATCGATAACGATGTCCACCCCGGTTAAAGCTTCCAATGCTCGGATGTTCCGCCCTTCGCGGCCAATGAGACGACCCTTCATCTCATCATTAGGCAGGGATACCGTGGAGGTGGTGGTTTCGGACACCACGTCCGTAGCCAGACGGTTAATGGCTAGGGTTATGATTCTGCGGGCGTTTTCGTCGGCTCTGGTCTTGGATTCCTTTTCCAACTCGTAGTAACGGCGGGAGAGATCGTGCTCGGCCTGTTCCTGGCCTTTGATCACAATCATTTCCCTGGCCTCAGCGACGCTAAGGGAGGAAACTTCTTCCAACACTCTTACTTGCTGGTCTTTAAGGTTGTCAACCTCTTTCAGTGCTTCTTGGATTTCCGATTCTTTCTTGACCAGGTTGCCTTGTTGCTTCTCCAGGGTTTCTGTTTTGCGGTCCAGGGCCTCTTCCCTTTGCAGGAAACGGCGTTCCAATCGGGTGAGTTCCTGGCGCTGTTCTTTAATCTCCTGTTCGCCTGAAGTCCGCAGTTTTATGACTTCTTCTTGGGCATTGAGGAGGATGTTGCGTTTTTCCTCCTCCGCTTGGTTAAGCACTCCTTTGGCTTGGTCTTGTTCGCTTGCTACCCGCTTACCGTCTATTTTGGACCGGATGATCAGCCAAACGGCGAACCCCGACCCGGCTATCCCTGCGGCCGCTAGGACGGCGAGGAAAATGACAAGTATCCACATAAAGTCGTTCCCTTTCCGCCTAGTTTGCCATTCTATTAGAGACCATGTCTCTAAGGGTGTAATTTTATCGGTTACCACCATCAGTGTCAACGAAGCGAGGTCCTGTTTTGGCCCTCTTCATGTTCCAAATTTGACCCCAAAAGCCTATCTCAGAGCACCCATGTTGTGCTTCGCGGCAAGAGGATAAACCTTGCTTAGCCGAAGTTTCTCGCCCTCCACCGGACCAAACCACGGGAAGAATCATTGAGCGCCCTGTTGTCTGTGGACTATAATGTTTCCATTAACATTCCTTAAGAATTCCAAAAAATTGGCGGTCTGAATGCCTAAACCCGATTATTATGAGGTCTTGGGGGTCTCCCGAGGGGATCCCGAAGAGGAAATCCGCAAAGCCTTTCGCAAGAAGGCCATGGAGTATCACCCGGACCGGAACAAGAACCCGGATGCTGAAGCCAAATTCAAGGATATCAACGAAGCCTACCAGGTCCTAAACGATTCCCAGAAGCGGGCTGCCTACGACCGTTTCGGCCATTCCGGAGTAAACGGCAACAGCGGGTTCGACAGCCCGTTTGAAGGTTTTGACGGGTTTGGCGGGTTCGGCGACATTTTCGACTCCTTCTTCGGTAATCAGTCCGCCCGGCAAGCCCGGGAGCCTCAGCGGGGAAGCGACCTGCAACAACGGGTCGCGTTGGACTTTGAAGAGGCGGTCTTCGGCGTCGAGAAAGAACTGGAAGTTACCCGAGTTGAAATATGCCTGCATTGTTCGGGGCAACGCAACGAACCTGGGACCCGGATCAATACCTGTGGCACCTGCCGAGGAAGCGGCCAGGTCCGGAGGATGCAAAGAAGCTTATTCGGCCAGTTCGCCCAAGTAACGGCATGTCCCACTTGCGAAGGGGTGGGGCAGATGGTTGAAACCCCATGCTCCAACTGCAAGGGGGCCGGGCGGGAACGGAGGAAACGCAAGACTGCGGTCTCGATCCCTGCCGGAGTCCAGGAGGGAATGCAGGTCCGCCTTACCGGGGAGGGCGACGTGGGACGGAATGGAGGCCCGGCGGGCAACCTTTACGTACAAATTAGCGTTAAGGACCATTCCGTCTTCGAACGGGACGAGTTCGACCTTATCTACCAACTCCCGTTGAACCTGGCCGAAGCAGCCCTGGGAGTCGAAAAAGAAGTGCCGACCCTGCACGGAGTGACTGAACTCTTGAAGATTCCGCAAGGCACCCAGCCGGGCCGGGAATTTCGAATCAAAGGGAAGGGCGTACCCCACATCCACAGCAAACGGTGCGGAGACCTCCGCGTGCAGGT
This sequence comes from Dehalococcoidia bacterium, assembly GCA_965205495.1. Lineage (GTDB taxonomy): Bacteria > Chloroflexota > Dehalococcoidia > Lucifugimonadales > UBA3495 > CATOSK01. The sequence goes on along the minus strand of CBDBHA010000002.1, from coordinate 661,555 downwards.
CGACTTGCAAGTACCGAAAAACCTGAATTCAAAGCAACGACAGTTGTTGAAAGAATTGGCCAAGTCCTTCGGCCAGAGCGGGCCCGTTGAGCCCGTTGACAGCGAAGAACCACCCAAGGGAAAAGGCCTCTTCGACCGCATTAAAGACCCCTTTGCTTAAACGCCGCCGACCATTTCGCGCCACAAAGTTTCCGCCGGATAGGGAGTGCCCTCCACATGCAGTGGCACCAAATTAGCATCGAAACTCCCTACGAATACGTGGAGCCCATCTCCTACCTATTTGACCGTTACGGCGACGGCCTGTCGATGGAGATTCTTGATGGCGACTGCGTCAAGCTCACCACCTACCTGCCATCGGCCTCCCGGCAGCGGCTGGCCCACATCGAGGTGGGAGTAAAACTGACCAACCTGTTGCAGCCGTTAGGAGAATTGAAGGTTGAACCGCTGCCTCCGGACGAGGACTGGCAAAACGCCTGGAAATCTCACTTCAGTCTCTTAAAACTCGGGCAACGCTTGGTAATTAAACCGTCGTGGATTGACTACACCCAGGAACCGGACGAGGTCTTAATTGAACTGGACCCGGGACTGGCGTTTGGGACAGGTTACCATCCCACCACCTATACCTGCTTGGAAGCCCTGGAACATTTGGTTCAGCCCGGAATGACGATTCTCGATTTGGGAGCCGGGTCGGGCATCTTGACTATTGCCGCCGTCAAGCTGGGAGCGGGTCATGTGATGGCCCTGGACATCGACTCGGTGGCCATTAAAGCCGCGCGGGGAAACTTCCAACGGTTGGGCATCCTGCCCAGCGTAACCTTGGCCCAGGGCACTCTACCCCATAGCCAAGCCAAGGACGGGGTTTTCGACCTTCTGGTGGCCAACATCTCGTCCCGGGCCATCCGGGAGCGGGCCCCATTTTTGCTTCCGCCTCTCAGGGAAGGCGGTAAGCTCATAGCCTCGGGGATAATCAACTCCCAGCAAGAGGAAACCGAAGAAGCGTTGGAGCAGGCCGGTCTGGCGGTCCAGGAAATTTGGCCCAAAGAAGATTGGGTGACTCTGGTATGCGGAGCCACTTAGAGACTATCTCAAAACGCAGCGCGGCACCCAACCCTAGATTCCCGCCTTCGCGGGAATCTAGGGGCTCCGGTCAGCGATGCCGGTACATCAGAAGGGCCAGTTGATTTTGAAATAGTTTCTTAGCCCTTTAGTCTGCCCAGGGCTCCTAACCCCCATTTCTGGAGTCCCAAACCCCGGAGTCTACTGGGGCGCTCAGAGGGGGAAATCGATATACCGCTCGCCGGTATCGGGCAACACGGTAACCACCGTCCCGCCAGGCGCCAATTCCCCAGCCACCCTTAGCGCCGCAAAAACGTTGGCTCCTGAGGAAATCCCGACTAGCAACCCTTCCTCCTGAGCCAACCGGGACGCCGTACCGCTGGCTTGCTCGTCGGTAACCTGGAGGACTGAGTCCACCACCGACTGGTCCAACAAGGGGGGCACAAAGTCGGCCCCGATACCCGGAATCATGTGGCGGCCCGCCAAACCGGAACTGATCACGGGCGAACCCGCCGGTTCCACCGCGACTATCCGGACCTCGGGATTAACCTCCTTGAGTCTCCTCCCCACGCCAGTGATTGTTCCGCCGGTCCCCACCGCCGCGACGAAAGCGTCGATCTTGCCGCCGGTGGCTTCGATGATTTCCAAGCCGGTGTGGTGATAATGGGCCGCCACCACCTGGGGGTCTTGAAAAAGGTTTAGCAAGATGCAATCCGGGTTGTCCTGTGCGAAGCTCTGGGCCGCTTCCGATGCTCCGATCATTCCGGCGTTAGGGGATGTCAGTTGCACCTCCGCTCCGTAGCGCTCCACCAACCGGCGCTGGTTCAGCGGAGCGTTGCTGGGCATGAAAATGGTCAGGCGGTGACCTTTGGCCCGACTCACCATCGCCAAGGCGACCCCGCTATTGCCACTGGTGGCCCAAACCATTTGGCCGCCCGGCCCAAGCAATCCCTGGGCTTCATAGTTCTCGATGACCGCCAACGCGACCCGGTCCTTGACGCTGCCGCTGGGATTGCGGCTTTCCAACTTGGCAAAGACCCTAGCGCTGCCGGCCTCAGCAAGCCGGCCCAACACGACCATTGGCGTATTGCCGATTAAATCCAAAACGCTGGGGAAATGATCCGCCACCGTCTACTCCTGGGGGTCGGGGGATGGCGCAGTTTGGCATACCATTCAAACCACCGTCAAGGAACGAATCGGCCTCCCCAGGGCCTTTCAATAGTCCGCTTCAGGCTCCGATGGGGCCCGCAAATTTGTTTTCCCCGCCGCCCTTCACCTGTCATTCCGAGCAAAGCGAGGAACCTAAAACCCTTCCCCATCAGTGCCGTTTGCTAGGGCCAGGGTTCGAACTTCCCCCCTGTCCCGCATGACAACCAAAACTCCTTACTGACACTTGCCCCTTCCCAACATCGACACCACCCCGCTAAACTAAAACCACCTAACACCCAACCCCCATCACCCCGGGTTTGTCGAAGAAACCCTAAAATATCAAATCTATAATCACCCACCGAGGCCAAATGGGACACAATGGTACAGCTAGTAGGAGTCCCACACTTACCCCCCACTGAGGCCGAATGGTACAAAATGGGACGGAATGGTACAGCCAGTTGGAGCCCCAAACTGACCCCCCGCCAGCCGCAGGCCCGGCCCCCAGTTGCTGCCGCCGAACGGACCAAGGAACTCACCGGAAGCCCTGGGAGACCCTACCCTAATCGGCCTGCCCACAGAACAATTAAAAGACCCTGGCGGCCCCCTATGCGTTGCAGGGCCGCCCGCTGCCACTTTGCAAAACGGCGGTTTAACCCCTGCCGTCAAAAACACCGATGGCGGCGCCAGGAATAACGCGACGCCTTTTGATTTGACCGGTTGGTGCTATACTGGCTACACAGTCAATATGCCGCCTAGGTTTGAACAGAAACGGTTACATGGAACAGGTAGACCTGACCCGGTTTGAAATCACCGGCCTTCTGGGTACCGGAGCCGACTATGACGTCCGGTCTGCTCTTGACCGGGAAACCGGACAGCAAGTGGTATTGAAGCGTCCGGTCCCCCAAGCCATCAGCCGGGGGATGCATGGCCCCATCGAGGCCCGCACCGAAAAGACCATCGAGTTTTACCAAGAAGTTGGCAGCAAAATCCCCCAGTTGTCCCCCATCGTCGGGTACACCGCGTCGGGTAATCATGAGGACGTTTATCAGGACTCAGTGACCAACGATTACCGGGTGCTGGTGGTTGCGCGCGCCCTGGGTATCCCTCTAGCGGGTGACGTGCGGGCCCGCATACTCCGGGTGCCGGTCGGCCTGGGGCAAAATCTCTTCGCGCTTTACCCATTGCCTTACGTTGAGACCGATACGCCCTTTGCAATCCAAACCCTGCTATTGGACATGCAGGAACGGCTTGCCGAGGCAGGGTATGTCTTGCTGGATCTGGGCCCGCAAAACATTTTCTATCAACCTGCAACCAACACTATTTCAGTCATAGATTCGGGCGACGTTCTTACCCTGGGAGAACCGACCGAGTCCCGCAGCCGACGGCCGAGGGACATCCATGACTGCTTCATGGAACTATTGAAATACTACGCCACACCTGATACGCCTCCCGAAAGCACGGACGGGTACCGGGACTTCTACGGGATGCGGCCGGTTATCACTCTGGAAGAAGAGATGGATGAAATTGCCATCCGGTTCTCCAGGGCTGGCGGTCCGGTGGGGTCAGCCGCCCTGAACGTGGTAAACCAAATTCATGACCGGGCGTACACCGAGTTTGGCTCCTTCCGCCAAGACTTGACTGCTTTTTTGGAGGAAGTTAGAATCCGCAATCGGGGTCTGCCCAGCCTTTTGGCGGCCAAGACAGCTTGGCAAGAAGCCTCCCAACTTTTGAAGGCAGACCACTGGCGGCGTTACCTTTTCGACCCTGAAACGGAACTCGCGGCGTTCGACAATTTCTCCCAGCCGGACGGCCAATAATTCACGAGAGATTGCGAGGAATCCCACGATGATTGTCAGTTCTTACGCCACATTCCAAGACAACTCCTCTCACGGCGAAGATTCCTTCCTAGTTAAGGACCTCGGCGGCGGCAATTTTCTCGACGTGGTGCTTGACGGGGTAACCGGCCACGGCGGGGGTGAAGCGAGCCGGTCGGTGGCGGAAGCCTTGGAACAGGCCAACATTGGTTCCCTTGAAGACGTGGTCGCGGTCTTGGAAGAGATGAACGACGATTTCTTCCAGGTTGGGGGCGGCAGGTTCCTGTTGACCACCGTTTCCGCCACGTTATTCCAAGGAGACCAAATAATCGCCATCAACGCCGGCGATAGCCCAATTTATTACGTGGGCCCTGATTCCCACCAACAACTGGGCGGCCGGGTTGGCGGACTGCTGCGGCCTGGCGGGACCAAGGTTATCGGCGGGGAAGAAAAATTAACCCTCTACCGCACCGAGTTGGCGATCTCCCCTGGAGATAGGCTAATCCTAGCCACCGACGGAGTGAGCGACAATTTGCACGTGACCGAAATGGTGGACGTGGTCCGGGAAGCAGCCTCCCCAGAGGGGTGTTCGCAACGTTTAAAGGAGCTAATCGACTTGCATCTGGAGCAAGGGTTGGCTCCGGAACTGCTGGGCGCCAGGTACCGCCACGACGACCAGACTGCGATCCTCCGGTTTTTTGCCCCTTAACCGGGTCCATACCGACCATTGATCCTACGGCGATGCGTTGGTTTTAATAGACCAACGTTGAGCCGAGTCCGTCCATTTTTCCGCCCCGTTTCCCTCAATTAGAGACTATCTCAAAACGTGGCGCGGCACCCAACCCGTCATTCCCGCGAAGGCGGGAATCCAGGTGCTTCGGTCAGCGATGCCGGTACATCAGGAGGGCCAGTTGATTTTGAGATAGTTTCTTAGGATTACGCCCAACCCCAGTCGGCAGGGCAATCGCATATTGCGGCATATCGAGCCCACCATTCCCGCCCATCCGAGAATCCGGAAATCCCACTATCACGGTGAACCCAATCATCCTGAGACCGTCGAACCACCCGTCGAAGGCTTGCCCTGAACCCCATCGAGGGGGGCATTCCGCGCCCTCTACCTGTCATTCCGACCGTAGGGAGGAATCAAAAATCCGTCGCCGCCAGCCGGTTTGTCCCTGAATTCCTCGTCGCAAACTCCCCACAACCACAATTAAATAACCCTGGGCCAGTGTCGGTAACTGTCCAGGATAACTCATAAATTCTGAACAGTTACCGGTGTCCAGGACAATTGCAAAGTCCCTGCCCCACCGTCATTCCCGCGAAGGCGGGAATCCAGGTCGTACCTTTCCTGGCAAGCGTCCCTTTCCCTCAGAATTACATCACTTGGCAATCGTCCTGCCGGTGTCGGCCGATTCTTGTAGCCGCCACCCCAAGCTGATAAAATGAAGTTGTCCCCCAAGCAGTCGTCGCTTGGGGTCTTAAATAAGGAGCATTACGTTGGGCAAGATCAAGGTAGCAATCATTGGCGTTGGAAATTGCGCCTCCTCTTTGGTGCAAGGCATTCACAAATATGTTGAGATTCCCGAGGACGAAGAAATCCCCGGGATCATGCACAACAAAATCGGCGAATACCGTATTGAGGACATTGAGGTTGTCGCCGCCTTTGACATTGACGAAAACAAGGTTGGCAAAGACCTTTCGGAGGCTATCTTCACCCAACCCAACAACACGTTGAAATTTGCAGACGTGCCCCACACCGGGATCAAAGTGGAACGGGGCATGACCCACGACGGCGTGGGCAAGTACGTTTCCCACCTGGTAAAGAAAAGCGCCCATTCAACCGACGACATTTCCGGGATTTTGAAAGAACGGGAAGTCGACGTGGTTATCAATTACCTGCCGGTGGGCAGCGAAATGGCCACCAAGTGGTACGTCGAACAGGTCCTTGACGCCCGGTGCGGGTTCATCAACTGCATTCCAGTCTTCATTGCCAAAGAGCAGTACTGGCGCAACCGATTCGAAGAACGGGGCCTCCCCATCGTGGGCGACGACATCAAATCCCAGGTGGGCGCCACTATCCTCCACCGGATTTTGACCCGTTTGATGGAAGACCGGGGCGCGACCATTGACAACACCTACCAGTTGAACTTCGGCGGCAATACTGACTTCTTGAACATGCTGGAAAGGGAACGGTTGATCTCCAAGAAAATTTCCAAGACGGGAGCCGTTACCTCCCAAATGGACGAGGAAATTGAGCCGGACCACGTTCACATCGGCCCCAGCGACCATGTCCCCTGGCTTCAGGACCGGAAGTGGTGCTATATCCGAATGGAAGGCAAACTCTTCGGAGGAGCGCCGGTCAACATCGAGACTAAGTTGGAAGTTTGGGACAGCCCCAACTCCGCCGGAGTCGTGGTTGACGCAATCCGTTGTGCCAAGTTGGCCCTGGACCGGGGCGAGGGCGGGGCGGTTTACGGGCCCAGCGCTTATTTCATGAAATCTCCCCCGGTGCAATACACCGATGATGTCGCCCGCGTGATGGTGGAAGATTTTATAATCGGAAAAAACGCTGCCACCTAAGAGTTTTCAAGTTTCCGGGGAGGGTGGATTGATCGCTTGAAGATAGCGATGGTTTCCCCCTATGATTTCACCTGGCCAGGTGGCGTAACCAACCACGTATCCCAACTGGGCCATCAACTGGGCCTGCTGGGGCACCAAGTCCAAGTGTTGGCTCCCCATTCACCCTCTCGCCAACTTCCCGATACAACTCAGGTGGTGCCTTTGGGCCGTTCAGTCCCGGTGCCCAGCGGGGGTTCGGTTGCTCGCGTGTCCCTTTCTTGGTGGTTGTACCGGCGGATCCGGGACCTTCTCGAGAAAGAGTCTTTCGACATCATCCACCTCCATGAACCGTTGGCGCCGGTGTTGCCCCTCTGCGTTTTGGAAGCCTCCACCGCGGTGAATATCGGTACGTTCCACGCCTTCTACAACAACCAACACCTCTACCGCCTCAGCCATCCCATCATTAAACGGTGGCATGCCCGGCTGCACGGAGGGATAGCCGTCTCGCCAGTTGCGAAGCGTTATGTAAATAACTTCTTCCCCCGGGATTATAAGATAATCCCGAACGGTATCGATTACCACCATTTCGCCAACAACGTTGCTCCTTGGCCCCAATACCAGGACGGGAAAACCAACCTGCTCTTCGTGGGCCGTTTGGAAAAACGCAAAGGGTTGCGTTACCTCTTGGACGCGTTCAGCCGTTTGCAATGGGACCTGCCCAACACGAGATTGTTGGTGGTGGGGCCGGGTAATCCCGATAAAGAGTCCCACCGCATCTTGAGTGCCCGCAATCCGCAAAACGTGGTCTTCACGGGGCGGGTTTCCTATCAGGACCTAGCCCGCTACTACGCAACCGCCGACGTTTATTGTTCACCCGCCACCGGCGCCGAAAGTTTCGGAATCGTGCTTTTGGAAGCCATGGCAGCGGGCAAACCGGTGGTCGCATCGGACATCGAAGGGTACCGGGGGGTACTTTCCCACGGCAAACAAGGATTGCTGGTTCCCAAGCGGGACCCGACAGCTCTCGCGGAAAGCATCACGTACATGGTCAACAACCCGGACCTGCGGCGGCGCATGGGGGAGTTGGGGCAGCAAACCGCGACAACCTACCGGTGGGAAAACATTGCCCAGCGGGTGGAAGATTATTACTATCAGACCATGGAATCGGTAAGACACTCCTGGGAGTTGCATGAACCTGCCGGGCAGAGAGCAGTTTAGGTCCGCCATCCTACAGTACTTGGAAGTCCCTGGGGCGCGGTTTTTCCGCACCATCGGGCTGACCCCCAACGCCATCACCCTCCTGGGGTTCGCCATCTGCTTGGGAGCCGCTTACCTGGTAGGCTCCGGATGGTTGTTGTACGGGGGCATAGTATTCCTCATCGGCGCCGGTCTCGATCTTTTCGACGGCGCCTTGGCCCGTCTGGACGGGAAGGACAGCCCATTCGGAGCGCTTCTGGACTCGGTGTTTGACCGGTTGGGTGAGGCGGGTTTGTTCGTTGGAATGGCCATCTACGGGCTGCGGGCCGGCTTTAACGAAGGGTTCCTAACGTTTTTCCTAGCGGCTCTTTTGTTGGCGCTAATCTTTTCTCAGGGGGTCAGCTATCTGCGGGCCCGCGGCGAAGGGCTAGGAGTATTCACAAGGGCGGGGATTATGACCCGGACGGAACGGGTTATAATCTTGGGCGCTGGGTTGATTGTAGATGGGTTGATTGCATTCCCGCTCATGGTCTGGGTACTTACAGCAATTGCTGGTGTATCCTGTTTCACCCTTTTCCAGCGGATGTTCACCATTCGAAACATGTTGGACAAAACCGGATAAGCACTCCCACCCACCGGCGCGATGGTCCGGCGAAGGAGCCCTCAATTGCAGCCTCGGAAGGAGGAGAATACAGTGGCCAAGGAACTTAACGTCGAGTTAAACGGCCAAGGTTTGCGGGTCGCAATAGTAACGGCCCGGTTCAATGAATTCGTCACCCGCCGCCTCTTGGAAGGCGCCACCGATACCTTGAGCCGGCACGGGGTCCGGGATGATGATATCGTTCTATCCTGGGTGCCCGGGTCTTTCGAGTTGCCGGTGGTGGCCAAGACCCTGGGATTGACTGGCCAGTACGACGCCATAATTTGCCTAGGCGCAGTCATACGGGGCGAAACCGGCCATTACGAGATGGTGGCCAACCAGGCCGCTGCCGGTATCAGCGCCGCGGGACGGGAAACGGGAGTTCCGACAATTTTTGGTGTCCTGACTACCGAAAACATGGAACAGGCCATCAACCGGGCCGGCGGCAAGTCCGGCAACCTGGGCAGCAACGCCGCTTCGGCAGCCATCGAAACGGCCCGCCTGGTCCAAGCGATAAAGACCGCCTAAAAACACCGGTTCCAAAGCGAGGCCATAGGATGGAAATTGGCGTTACAGTCCCCAATAACTGGGGAATCGAGGATCCTCAACAGGTTTTGGCCTTCGGCCCCATGGCTGAAGAATTAGGGTTCGACTCAGTCTGGGTTATGGACCACCTGTTCAACAACGGGTACATCCGTGAACGGTTGGACGATAAACCCTATTATCACCCCATGGCTGTGCTCTCCCACCTTTCGGCGACGACCCACCGGGTCATGCTGGGGACTTCGGTGTTGGTACTTCCCTACCACAACCCGATAGAGCTGGCCAAATATGCCGCAACCTTGGATCAAATGTCCGGCGGGAGAGTCACCCTGGGCGTCGGCGTCGGAGCCATGACCGAAGAGTTCGCAGCCCTGGGCATCCCCATGAACCGGCGTGGGTCGATGACCAACGAAAGCATTCGGGTAATGAAAGAGCTTTGGACACAGGAAGACCCGAGCTACCAGAGTCGGCGTTGGAACTTTGCAGACCTCAAGTTCTCCCCGAAACCGGTCCAATCTCACGTTCCCCTCTGGATTGGGGGAGCCAGCTCTGGGGCACTGCGGCGGGCCGCTACTCTGGGGGACGGTTGGCACCCTTCCAGCATCGGCGCAGAAAACTACAGCATTAGCCGCCGGGAAATCCAGGAGATGGCCCAAGCCGCCGGCCGGGACCCGCAGGACTTGACCTGGTCTGCCCGGGTTGAAATATTGCCTTCCGGGGGACCCCAACAGCGCCGTTCCTCGGGAGGCGGCAACAGCTTGCACGGGGACAACATCGACGAAATCATTGCTGCCCTAGACGCATATCAGACCGCCGGGGTGGAGCACCTAGTCCTGGCGCTAAGCACCGGGGAAGTGCCGGTCATTGCCAAGCTGATGGAAGACATCTCCGAAAGGGTGTTGCCGGAGTTCCGGTAGAAGCACTACCCCTTTTCGCTTTTCCCTTTTTCCTCGTCTTGCGTCCGTTGGGCCTGTGTAAACTGCTGGATGCCGGCCCAATCGTCGAGCAAGCTGCGCATTTGGACGTCGTCCGCTTCCCAATGGCCGTAATGGGCCGACTGGAAACCGTTGACGATGTTGTCCACCGGGCGCGGCGGCAATAGCTCCCCCAAACCCGCCTCATGTTCTTTGGGAGTCTGGGCTTCTTCCTTAGGAACACCAATGTCGGCGGACAGTCCAAGGAAACGGTGATAAAGTTCCCGGGGGTCGGTTGGTTCCGGTTGGGCCCGATTTTCGGCGCCGGCAGACCGGACCAAGTCGTTCCACCATCCAGCCATTATCGACGTCAGGTCCTGGTTCGCACGCTCCCAACTGAAAAGCGATTCCCGAGTTTCCTCCACCTCGCTTCCAGCGTGCAGCAACCGCCGGAACCGGAACAACCGGTACAGAACCCAACCGATTATGGACGAAACGACCAGGAAGGCCGTCCATTTCAACATGGCCACCAATAACGCCGGCGGCCCGCCTGGTTCCTGATCGGCCAGGCTTTCGTGGAATTGGTCCAACTGCCGTTGGGCTTCGTCGAAGGCGCTTAGGTCGCCCCCGCCGAAGACGCTAACCAACCAGTCCAGGAATGCGGCCAGGCCCGCGGCCAGGTAGCCCAGGCCGAGGAACACGGGCTTTAAAATCCATAGGCCCACACTGCCCACGAAGCCAAAGATCGCCCGGGTTACGTCGTCGAGGCCCCCCAAGCCCAACCCGCTGATAATCAACACCAGCAGCAAAACACCGCCAACCGTAGCTCCGATGGGGATTACCCAGTCCTTAGACATCCCTTGAGAGTCACCGGCTTCAGCGGCGAAACGGGCCATGGAAAGTCCGATCAATCCAACCGCGAAATACCCGAGAACCAAGAACCCATTTACTACGTTGTGCGGGGAAACCGCATCAACCAAAACGGCGGCGAACACGACCGCCATGCCCCACTGGAAAGTGCCCCGAATCGTATCCAGGGTCACTTCGTCCTGAGCTACCCGGGCTCCTCGCCACCACAACAACACAAGGGACACGAAACCCACCACCACCGTCGCAGCCGTCATCAAATCGCCGGTTATGATTGCGCCCAGAGGCACCCATCCCGAACCGGTCATTATGTTGGACAAGATGACCAGGGAAACAACGCTAACTGCCAACCCCGCAACGGCCCGAAGGTTGAGGGAAAACCGGAAGGTTTGCAAATAGTAGGACACGAAGAAGGACCAGCCAATGGCAATGATGGCCAACCAGAAAGGCACCCTGGCCTCAAGCAATTGGATAACAGTGGTTACGATGCTGAAGACCATGTAGAACACGCTGGTCTCCAGGAACAACGCTACGACGGTTAGGAGGCTAGTGCGCCAGAACCTGTTCATCTCTGTCCAACGCATCTAAAGACCGGCCCATCAGAAAAACGGGGACTCCGGGAACGGTAACCTCGGGCCCACCGTCTCCGGAGTAAAACAGGATTACCTGGTAGCCGCGAGCCTTGATCTCAGAAATCTCCTCCACCAAGGCCTGAGTCATCAACGAAGTTACCATGGCCACTGTGGTTCCAGCGCGGAAGGACGACCGTTCCGCCCGTAGTACGTTGGGAAGGCCCGCCACTGCGTAGGATCCTGCCAAAGCCAGGGCTTCGAGCACCATGCCAATTTGGGAGTCGGAGCCGCCCGGGGGAACGTTGATCCATTTGCCTGTATACACCGCCACGGAGTTGCTGATAAGTCCGAAACTATAACCGAGGTCGGAACAATACTTCGATACCGACGCTGCAACCGTGACTGCCCGTTCAAACAGACGCCGGTTGCTCCCTTGCCAAGCGAACTCCCCGGTGGTGGCATTCAGGGCGATGATAACTTCCAGTGCGACGGCAGGTTCGAAGATTTTCGTTTGTAATTGGGACTTCCGAGCAGTGGCTTTCCAGTCGATGTGCTTCATGGGGTCCGTGGGCTGGTAGTCCCGGAGACCGAGAAATCGAGAAGGGTCCCGGAAAATGGGCCGGGCCCCCTTGGACTCTCCCAGGGGGTGCTCCGCCAGCATCACAAGTTCCCGAAGGTCAAATACCTGGGGATAAACCAGGATATGGTCAGTGCCAGTAAGTTGAGATTCTGCGGCAGTAAAGCCGAAAATATCTCCGCTACGCAGGCGGACCGGACCAATGCGGTGGTATCCCCGTGATGAACAATGCAAGTTGTATTTCCAGGATACCCGCTGGTAGGGGAGCAATGAGGTCGTTATCCGGTGCTCCTTGGTCGCTTCAGCCGCCGTGCCCCTCAGCCTTGCGCCCGGCAAGTCCAAGTCCCCCGGAAAGACGTCCTGAATGTCCACCCAGATCAAGGGGATGATTTTTTCGTTGGTTAGGGTGACCGTGTACTCAACGACATCACCGATGAAGGCCCGTTCTTGGGAGAGGCTACGGCTATGGGTTACTTCTTGGAAGGCGAATCGGTTCCAGACTTTAGTAAGCAGCCAGACGATGATTACCAGAGAACCGACAATAATCACCAATCCCTGGCTGGCAAGAAGGCCAATCAGGATGATGATGCCACTAACCAGCAGCCACAGATCATTGAGCATACGCTCCCCGGGGCCTAGACGGGAACTTCCACCTGGTCGAGGATGTCCTTAATGATGGCTTCCGGGGTCCGTTCCCGCAACCGGGCCTGGGATTTCAAGATGACTCGGTGGGCCAGGGTATAAGGCGTTAACAGCTTAATTTCGTCTGGGGTTACGTATTCCCGGCCCTGCACGGCAGACAAGGCCTGGCTGCAACGATAAAGGCCCATACTGGCCCGGGGGCTGGCGCCCAACTCAACTTCAGGGTGGTTCCTAGTAGCTTGGACTATTCTTACAAGATAGGTGCGCAATACGGGGTCCACGTAGATTTTTTTTACCGTTTCCTGGAATTCAAGAATGTCGGCGGCTCCAGCAACCGGCCCCAATGCGGCCAAGGGATCGGCCCCTTCAAACCGGACCAGCATATCTTCTTCCTCGGACTCGTTCGGGTACCCTAGGTTTAAACGGAGCAAAAACCTGTCAAGTTGCGCCTCGGGGAGTGGGAAAGTACCCTCCAGTTCGATGGGGTTTTGAGTCGCGATGACCAAGAAAGGAGCGGGCAGAGAGAACGTGGTTTCGTCTACAGTTACCTGACGCTCAGCCATGGCTTCCAACAAAGCGGACTGGGTGCGGGGTGTAGCCCGGTTGACCTCGTCGGCCAGAACGATCTGGGCAATAATTGGGCCGGCTCGGAACTCAAACTGGCTGGATTTCTGGTTGTAATAATGAATCCCGGTAATGTCCGATGGCATTAGGTCGGGAGTGCACTGGATACGTTTGAAAGCGCAGTCCAGAGAACTCGCCAAGGAGCGGGCCAGAGTGGTCTTCCCAATACCTGGCACGTCCTCGATTAATACGTGGCCGCCGCTCAACACCGCAGCAAGTATGAGCTCAACCACCTCCCCTTTTCCCACCAACACTCGCCCAATATTGGCCTTAATGTCGGCCGCGGCCTGAGCAACCCGGTTAATCGCGTCGGGGTTTTGCACGGCTCGGTTCAACCCAACATCCCCGTGACGGCTTTGGCGGCCATCACTACGGTCCTACCTGGGTTGCCGCTTGGAGGTATTCTTCCGCTTCCCGCAGGTCCTTGAATGAGTCCACGCTACGCCAGAAAGCCCTGGATTTCAGGGCAGAAATCATTCCGGCTTCGGCAAGTCCGGGGAAGGTCTCTGTTTCGTGGTCGCCCAAGGCCGGCAACGCGGCCTCAATACCACGGTTGAAAACGTAGATGCCGGCGTTAATCCAATAAGGGAGTTCCGCTTTCTCCCGAAACCCGACTACGTTGTCATCGGCGTTGGTATCTACCAAACCGTAGGGGCTAACCATGGGTACCACCATAATGGTGGCCGCATGCGCGGGATTGGCAGAGCGGCTATCTCGGTATTGGCCGACCACCGCCGTCATTGGCTCGGAGGTAATTATGTCGCCGTTCAAGACCAAGACCGAATCTTCCTCTTGGGGAACTTGAGAAAATCCCTGCCTAATGGCTCCACCCCGTCCCAAGGGAGAATCTTCAATGCTGTAGTGGGCCCGTATACCAAACTCCGCGCCATCTCCAAAAAAGTCTTGAATTACCTGCCAGCGGTACCCGGCCAGAAAAACCACATCGATTACGCCGGCTTGTTTCAAGCCTTCAATTTGATGCACCAGAATGGGCTTGCCCGCCACCTGCACCATTGGTTTGGGAATGGTATCGGTCAATGGCCGCAGCCGTTCACCTTGCCCACCGGCTAAAATCAGGGCATACATCAACCTGTTGCCTTCAAAGAAACCGCCACCAACCCAAGGATGAAGGGTACTATAACCGGAGGCTGGATAAGGGTCAACGGCAACAGAAGGGATTAGTCCGTTAGCGAGGGGGAGGAATGGGCCGGGCGTTACGGCGAAGGGGACCCACCCGTTAGGAAGAAACGCCTCCGGGGATGGCTACCCGGCCTGGGTTCGAACCAGGGCTTACAGCTCCAAAGGCTGACGTGCTACCGCTACACCACCGGGCAATAAGGGAGCGACTCGGTTCAAACGACCGGGTTGCGGCGTGATTCCATTCTGACTCCCACACCCAAAACCGTCAAGAGCGCAAGTTTACGCCCGATGCTATAATGGGGCCGCGCTTCCAAGCGCAGTTTGAACCTATTCTGGCGAAACAAGAACGGTCGGTCCTTCCTTTATGAGAAAGTTGCGCATCGCCCTTCTGCATCTGTCCCCCGAACTTGGGGAAATCGCCCATAACCGCCTCCTGGTAGAACGGGGGTTAAAGGTCGCCGCGGAGCAAGGCGCCGATTGGGCAGTTACCCCGGAGCTTTGCATACCCGGATACCTTTTCGTAGACAAGATCGGCACTGACTGGATTCTCCCCCAACCGGACCCGTGGATGGAAAAGATTTGCGGGTTGGTACGGGAAACCGGTCTTACTGTATTCCTATCCCATCCGGAGCGGGACGCGGAAACGGACAGCCTCTACAACACAGTCTTTGTCATCGACAAAACGGGGGAAATAGTTGGCCGTCACCGCAAGGTGAAGACCCTTCGAGGGCCGGAAGGCTGGTCCAGTCCCGGGGAGGAGTGCCAACCCATCGACTGCGACGGAGTTACCGTGGGCATCATGGTTTGCGCCGACAGCTACAAGAATGACGTCCCCCAATTGCTCAAAGACAACGGTGCGGAAATTCTGGTATCCCCGGCCTCCTGGGGTCCCGGCGGATGCGGTCCGGACGGGGAATGGGAGCAGCGCAGCCTGGATACCGGCTTGCCGGTTATAGTTTGCAACCGGTCAGGGATCGAACGCGCCGACTTGGATTTCCGAGAAGCAACCAGTGTTGTAACCCAAGACGGCAAGAGAGTGTTGAACGGCATTTCCGACGGTTCGGTGGTATTGAGCTTCGACCTGGACGTGGACACCATGACCCTGCACTCCCAGGACTTCGTGCGTACCCCCATTTAATCCGAGCGATTCATGTCCAGGAAGCGCTGTAATATGAGAACCGCGGCGGTGGCGTCGATCCTTCCACGGTCCCGGGAAGGCTGAATCCCCGAATCTTTCAAAAGCCCCTCTGCCTCAACGCTGGTGAAGGTTTCATCGCAGGAGTAGACCGGCAGGACGGTGCGCTTCATTAACGCATTTACGAACCCCTGGGCTTTCCGAGCCTGAGTTCCGACCTCCCCCGACAGGGTATAGGGCATTCCAACCACCACCCCCTGGACCTCCCTTTCGGAAGCCAGGGCCAGAACTTCTTTTATGTTCTGCTCCAGCGTTCCCCGCCTTAGATGCCCCAGCGGGAGTATGGGTAGATCATGGCCGTTGCTAATCGCCAGGCCAATACGGCGCTCTCCTAGGTCCAGGCTTAAAAACCGGACGGGGAGTGAGACAGCGTCCGTCAAGACGACAACCCGGCGCGCACCAAGGCGCTTACGCCCTGCAATGCTTCATCCAATTTGGCGGCGTTCCGCCCACCCGCTTGCGCCATTTCAGGTTGCCCGCCGCCGCCGCCGCCGACCACCTTGGCGGTGTCCCGGGCGATGTTGCCCGCGTGAAGCCCCCGAGCCACAAGGTCGGGGGTTACCATTGCCACCAAGATGGGGCTGCCATTGACCACCGCGCCCAAAACCAGGGCGACGCTAGACAACCTGGCCCTTACGAAGTCGCCCATCTCGCGCATTGCTTCAGGGTTGGTTGCCGAGGTCTTTCCCACCACGACTCTCACTCCGGAAACCTCTACTGCGCTATTTAACAGCTTCTCGGCTTCCGCGCGGAGGGCGGTGCGTTCCAACCTTGCAACCCTCCGCCTCAGTTCCTCCGTGTCCTGTAAGAAGCCGTCCAACCGGGCTTCCAAGTCTACCACCGGCGATTGCAGCTTGCGGGCTAACGACTCCAGCCTTGCCGACTGCTCTACGTAGAGCTCCTCCGCCGCCCTCCCGGTGATGGCCTCAATGCGGCGCATCCCACCGCCGATTCCGGACTCGCCCAGGACAAACAGAGTTCCCACTTCGCCAGTTGCGTGGACATGAGTACCGCCGCAGACTTCAACGCTGAAGGGTTCGCCATTAGCCATGGTAACAACCCGGACTACATCGCCGTACCGGTCGCCAAAGAAGGCCAACGCTCCCTCCCGGACTGCCTCGGCGTAGGAGGTTTCCTGGGTAGACACGCCCAGATTTTGCCGCACTTTTTCGTTGGCGAGCCTTTGCACCGATCCTTGCTCCGCCGGAGTTAGGGGCCCGACGTGGCTAAAGTCGAATCGCAGCCGCCCCGGAGCGACCAACGATCCAGCCTGCCGAACATGGGGACCCAGAACAGACCTGAGAGCTGCGTGGAGCAAGTGTGTACCGCTATGGTTGCGGGCGGCATCCATTCGCCGGCGTGGGTCGACCATCGCCGCAACGGGCTCCCCCAGAGAAATGTCTCCGTGTTGGACCACTCCTCGGTGCACGATCAGCCCGGCCACCGGGCTTTGGGTGTCCTCGACCGCAACCATCCCATTGGGACCGGAAATAGTCCCTTGGTCACCAACCTGCCCGCCGCTTTCCGCGTAGAAGGGCGTCTCCTGGAGGACAACCTCCACTCGCTGTCCTTGAACAGCGCGGCCCGCGGGCAAAGGATGACCGCCGGTGTCCTCCGGTTCGACCAGTAACGCGGCGACTACCGACTCTTGTTGGAATTTTTGGTAGCCGACAAAATGGGTATCGCCGACGCCCAGGTTTTCGTATGCGGTCAACATCTCCATGGCGCCGCTGAAGGATTGGGAAGCTCGGGCGCGCGCGCGCTGGGCTTCCATCTCCCGCTCAAACCCTTCCATGTCGACCGATAACCCGTGTTCTTGGGCAATTTCCTGGGTTAATTCCGGGGGGAACCCACGAGTGTCGTAGAGCCGAAAGGTATCCTCTCCAGAAACCACCAATCCCGGTGGGGTGGTTTCCAACGGCGTACCGGCGGCGCCAACGCTGCGCAACACCCGTTGGAAAGCACGGGCCGCCTCTTGGATGCGTTCAATTGTTCCAGTGTCCCGCACCGCTTGTTGAAAGTACCTGGCGGATTCCTGGATGCGCTCAACAGTGGAAGAGTTGCGGAAAATTTCCCGCAATTCTTGACTCGATTCAGGCAATCGCAAAGTGGTTTGCAGGCCCGCCCAGATCCCGGCGATGGAATCGTAAAGTTCGGCCAAACCCACTTCAACAGTAGCCTGGAACCGTTCCTCCTCCAACCCAATGACGCGCAATATGAAACCCCGGTTTTCCTCCAATTCTCGGTAAACCGGCCCAAACCGGTCCAGCGCCACCTCCGCCACCTTGGTCAAGAAGGCTTGCTGCAACCCGAGCCGCCGACCGTAACGCATGGCCCGGCGGATGATGCGCCGCAGCACGTACCCTCTTCCTTCGTTGCCAGGCACCACCCCATCAGCTATCAGAAAGCTGGCTGCCCGGGCGTGTTCGGCGACAACGCGGATGGCATAGTCACTCTCCAAATTCTGGCCGTAAGCCTGGCCGCTGAGCTGGCAGATGCTTTGAACGATCGGCCAAAACAGGTCAGTCTCGTAAACGTTGGGCTTGCCCTGCAAAACCGCCGCGGCCCGCTCCAAGCCCATACCGGTGTCAACGCTGGGAGCCGGCAGCGGGGTCCGGTTGCGTTCCGGGTCCTGGTAAAACTGCATGAACACTAGGTTCCAAAGCTCGACAAACCGCTCGCAGTCACAGTTGGGATGACACCCGGGAGGCGCCGTGGGCTCTGCCCCATCCCGCTCTCTTAAAAACTGGGCGGTCAAGGCGTCCGGGTTGATCATAGGGCCGCAACCCCGTTCCGGCCCGGCATCATAGTGCAGTTCCGAGCACGGCCCAGTGGGACCTTCGGACCCAGCGGGACCCCACCAATTGTCGCTGTCACCGTACCGGTAGATGCGTTCCACCGGCACTCCGATTTCATCCTGCCAGATGGCAAAGGCTTCGTCGTCGTCCAGGTGAATTGTGACGTAAATGCGCTCGGGTTCAAGTTGGAACGTTTGGGTTATCAGCTCCCAGGCAAATGCGACGGCATCGTTTTTGAAGTAGTCGCCGATGCTGAAATTGCCCAACATTTCAAAAAAGGTCAGGTGCTTGTGGTCGCCGACCTCATCGATATCGGTGGTGCGGAAGCTTTTTTGATGGCTGGTGAGTCTCCTACGGGGTGGAGTCTGTTCACCCATGAAGAAGGGTTTGAAGGGCACCATGCCGGCGCTGGTGAAAAGCAGGGTGGGGTCCCCCGCCGGAATCAACGACGCGCTGGGCATGTGCAGATGACCCTTGCTCTCAAAAAACTGGATGAAAGATTCTCGAATCTGGTCTCCGTTCATCAAAACTCGTAACTCACGTTCAAAATTCGGTGCGATCCACCGGACTGTATTTTATGTTTCGCAGAAACTAAGCGTCAATTGTCCCCGGTTGCCGCTCCCGGCCGGGATCACCGGCGCGGCCAAGGTTTGGGCGACTGGGACCCTCGGCCGGTTATCGAACGGAATTGCCGCCTGGCAGGGCCTACACTTGGTTGACCCACCGCAGCCTCGGTTCTTACAATGGTGGAACGCAAAATCGTGGAGGGGTAGATGAACTCAAGCTTCATAGGTAAAGTCGACAAAGCCCGGAGGTACGCCGAAGAGAAGGACCGGGTAAGCATCACAACCTTCAAAGCCACCTTCCAGGGGAACCACGGCACCTATGAAGTGGGTTTCGACGCTGGGGACTGGAAATGCCAGTGCAGCTTCTTTTGGAACCACGGCGCTTGCAGCCACACTATGGCCCTCCAGCGCATTCTCGACGAAGTCTTGGCCCGGGGCCGGGAAACCATCGAAACCTAGTCGGATTTCCCGCTGGGCAACAAATGGAAACGGCCGCCGTTGAACGGCGGCCGTTTTATTTAACGAACAACCGAGGCGATGTAGTTGTGAGCGAGTTGGAAATCCTACCCTTTGAATTTTTTGAAGACCAAGCAAGCGTTTTGTCCACCGAACCCGAAGGCATTGGACAAGGCCACGGCCACATCCCGCTTGCGGGCCTTGTTTGGAACGTAGTCCAGGTCGCACTCCGGGTCGGGGACTTCGTAGTTGATGGTGGGGTGGACCGTTTTTTCGGCAATGGTCTTCACGCAGGCCACCGCCTCTAAAGCGCCGGAAGCTCCCAGGGAATGACCGATCATCGCTTTGGTGGAACTGATCGGGACTTGGTAAGCGCGCGCCCCGAATAACCGTTTGATTGCCGCAGTCTCGACCACATCGTTCAAGGGAGTCGACGTCCCGTGGGCGTTGATGTAGTCGACCTCGTCCACGCCGACCCCGGCGTCTTCCAAAGCCATTTGCATTGCCCGAGCCGCAGCGGAACCGGTTTCTTCCGGTTGAACTAAATGGCCCCCGTCGGCGGTGCAGCCGAACCCAGCCAGCTCAGCCAAGACCGTAGCGTCCCGGCCAAGAGCGTGTTCCAACGTTTCCAGCACCAAAATGGCGGCGCCTTCGGAAGGCACAAACCCGTCCCGGTCGGCGTCGAAAGGGCGGCTGGCCTTTTCGGGTTCGTCGTTCCGCGTGCTCAGAGCCCGCATGACAGCGAACCCGGCCAATCCCAACTGGCTGATTCCCGCTTCGGCTCCCCCAGCCAGCACAACGTCGGCCAACCCGTTCCGAAGGGCGGTCAACGCCTCTCCCAAAGCCTGGTTTGAAGCGGCGCAAGCAGTGGTGGCCGTCGAGTTATACCCCTTAGCGCCGGAGTAATGGCTGACATTGGCCGCCGCCATGTTGGGCAGTACCATAGGGAAGAAAAAGGGAGACATCCGCATTCCGCCCCGGCCCGCCAGAATCCGGCAGTTTTCTTCCAGTGTGGGGAATCCCCCGTTCCCGTTGCCCAAGACAACGCCGACGCGGAAATGGTCTTCTCGGGACATGTCCAAGCGGGCCGCTTCAACCGCCGTCAGACCGGCGGCCACTGCCAATTGGGAAAACCGTGCCATCCGGCGGGCATCGCGGGAAGAAACGTACTTTACCGGGTCGAAATTGCCAACTTCCCCTGAAATCCGGCAGGGATAGTCCGTTGGGTCGCAAAGGGTCATGGGGCCGATTCCCGACTTCCCCGCCACCAACCCTTCCCAGAACAACTCCGGGGTCTCCCCCAAGGGGGTAATTGCCCCCATTCCGGTTACAACCACCCGTCTACGTTCCATTTTGCGCCTCCCACCTACCAGAACCATTTTTGACCCCAAGCCCTATCATTGCCTTTTACCCCAGTTGACGTGCTATTAATTACTGTGCCGCGGTGGTTTCAAGTCCGGGGGAAGCAAGTCTGGGTAAAGTTCCGGTTCAATCCCCAACACCGCCTCCCGCGCTTCAGCGGCCACGAACAAGGAGCCGGTGGCCAACACCAAGTCGTGCGGCCCGGCCATTTGCGCCGCCTGTTCCAATGCCTCTTTTACACAATCGGTTTGGATTACACCCGAAACCCCGCGGCCCAAGAATTGCTCTTCCAGAATGGCCGGCCTGACTGAACGGGGATGCCGGGACCTCGTTACTACAACCTTGGCCGCCCGTTGCCCCAGAAGGTTAACCATTTCCCCAACATTTTTGTCCCGGGAGAACCCGGCAACAACAACGAGACTCGAAAAGGGAAAATACGTAGATAATGACGCAAGCAGGGCCGTCATGGAGTATTCGTTGTGAGCGCCATCAGCAACAACGAGGGGTGAGCGGGCAAGGACTTCCATCCGGCAAGGCCACTTGGTGTCGCCAAAACCCAGGGCAATGGCTTCCGGCGGAATTACGTAATCCTGTTCTCGCAAGGCCTCTATCGCGGCTATGGCGGTGGCCGCGTTTTCCAACTGATGCGTTCCCAATAAAGGAATGCGCAGATGGTATTCACCCAACTGGCCCTTTACAGTTAACGATTGACCTGTCAGGTCATTGTTACCGGCAACCCAAGTGACGTCTTGGCCGACCCAAACGGGTTCTATTCCCTTTTGACGGCAGACCTCCGCCACAACCACTTGGGCTCCGGGGCGTTGCGGGCTCACGACCACGGCGGCTCCGGGCTTGATAATCCCGGCTTTCTCAGCCGCTATTTCTTCCACCGTGTCGCCCAAGATGGCCGTATGATCGAGGCTAATTGATGTAATGACGCAAACATTGGGGCGCAAAACGTTGGTGGCGTCGAGCCTGCCCCCTAACCCTACCTCAACGGTCTGGAAGTCCACCTGCTCCTCTTCGAAACAGCGGTATGCCATGGCCGTCATGAACTCAAACAACGATACCGACCCTTCTCCTCCGTGGTCGGACACCCACTGTTGATGGGGCCACAAGTCTTCAACCAAACTGGCGAACTTGGCGGGCGGCAACGGGTTTGAATCCAACCGCACCCGCTCGGTGAAGGAGTGCATGTGAGGAGATGAGTAGAACCCGGTTCGGTAGCCCGCGGCGTGGAGGGCAGCGTCGCAAAAAGCGGCCGTGCTGCCTTTGCCCTTGGTGCCGGCCACATGGATGGCGGGAACGGCCAATTGGGGGTTACCCAACCGCCCCAACAGGATTTCCATGCGTTTGAGGTCGTAAATTTGTTTCTGGCGCGGGAGGGCGTGCTGGACCCGTTCGTAATCCACCAACCTAAGCAGCCGGGTTATGGATTCCTGATAGTCCAAAAGGTCCCCCACCCTTTAGTGGCCGCCACGGGACGGGGCGAATCCGAGGACAGTCTTCATGGCGTCGCGCCACCCGATATTGTGGATGTAATCCACGTTGCCTTGCACAGGCCGGGGGATGAACCCAAAGGACTCTTCCACTTCGCTCAACTCGGCCACGTTTCTTATCGACAGCATTCGGAGTTCTTCTGTGTTTAAGGGAGGACGGGGGACCATTTTTTCCATCAAGGCCACATTCAACCAAACCGCCCAGGCCGGAAGGTGGAAACGCAACCGGCGTTTCCCCAAGGTCCGGGCCAATATTTCCAGGATCCCATTATAACTGAGCTGGTCGGGCCCCCCAATTTCAACAATCCGTCCCTTCAAGTCCGACCTGCCAAGAGCCAAAACGATGGCCTTCGCCACATCGTCAACGTGGATGGGTTGAAACCGGTTACGCCCGGTGCCAATCACCGGCACCAATGGGGACACCTTGATCAATGCAGCCAACGCGTTGGTAAACTCATCACCAGGGCCAAAAATCAACGATGGCCGAATAATGGTATGGGGCAGCCCGCCGCTGATGACGGCCTGCTCACCCAACCATTTGCTGTACAAATAGGGAAACTTAGGGTTTTGGGTGGCTCCGATGGAGCTCACTTGTATCAGGTCTTTTACCGTGCCAGCCTCTTTGGCCGCCGCGACCACGTTGGCGGTTCCCTGATGGTTAACCCGGTCAAAGGTGACTCGGCCTCTTTGGCGGATGACCGCCACCAAATGGATGACCGCTTCAACGCCTTGGCACGCGCTGGAAAGGGAGTCAGGGTCGTTGACGCTGCCGTATTGAACATCAACTCTTCCGGCGGAGAAGACCCTTTCTGCTCCGGGAGAATGCACCAGACAACGGACACCATGGTTGTGGGCCAGCAATTCCGAAACTACTCGGCGCCCCACAAACCCAGTTGAACCGGTGACTAGCACAACCATGAACAACCCCGCTAAATCTATCCTCTTCCACTTAGTTTACCAAAATCTCAACGGGACCAAGGCGATTGGTAGCCGCATATCACCACTTTTGTGGCCCGGGTTATTCCTGTACCATAATCTGACAAGCCCCAACGGGAAAACAATGTCAGCCCGGGAGGAGATGGATTATGGCGGCACCTGAACTCCATTTTGGCTCCAGCGCCGCTTTGGGAGCAGCCGAAATCGCCGCCGAGGCCCGGTGGTTGGAGGACCTGGGTTTTGAGTACATTTCCGTTGGCGAGCATTTCATGCGGGGCAACCCTCCCGGGGCGACTCACGCCGCCCTCCCTCTGCTGGGGGTTGCCGCCGGCGCCACCGACAACATCCGCGTCCTGTCTTCCATTATCCTCACTCCTTTTTACCACCCTTTGATATTGGCCAAGCTGACCACCACCCTGGATATCGCCTCGCGCGGGCGGCTTACGCTCGGTGTTGGAGTTGGCGGAGAGTTTCCGGTGGAATTTGAGGCAGTTGGGTTGAACGTCAGCCAACGCGGTCGCCGGACAGACGAATGCTTAGAAGCCTTACGCCTCCTTTGGCAGCAAGAAAACGTGTCCTTTCATGGCCGCCATTTCCAATTGGCCGGCGTCGGCATTAACCCCCGCCCAAATCAAAAACCCCACCCGCCGGTTTGGGTTGCCGGACGTCGGGACGCCGCCATGCGCCGGGCGGTCCGTCACGGGGACGGTTGGCTACCCTATTTTTACAGCCCCGCACGTTACCTGGAAAGTGCGCAAAAAATTGGTGAAATCGCAGACCAGGAGGGAAAGGACCTGGCCGATTTTCAATGGGGCTTCTTCCCCTACATCTCCATCTACCCCACTGTGGAAGAAGCCGCCGAGGTAGCTGCTCAGGCCTTGGGCGGCCGTTATCTATACGGGGGGGATTTTCTCAATATCGTCAGAAACTATTGCCTCTTGGGTACCCCGCAAGACTGCGCCCAACGGCTGCAGGAGTACATTGAGGCCGGAGCGCGGCACATCGTTTTCAGCATCGCCTGTCCGCCCGAAGAACGAGCCCGTCACATCGAAACCATCGCCGGCGAGGTAATACCCCTGGTCAAAACGGGAGCAGGCACCTGAGAAAACAAAGCCCCTACGGGCGTAAGATGCGAAAGTCTACCCCTTTGCAACGTTTTCGAACAAACCGCGTCCCAAGCGTTGTATTGTTACGTAAACCCTTTGGTGTATAATATGAACTGCCGTAACCAACGGCAACAATTACCTGCGTGAACAGGGTAAGTTGCGAGGAAATGCGACAATGACCACGTCGACGATAAAGAATGTAATGATGGTGCAGGCCGCCTCGGCTGGCGGCAACTTTGAGTATATCGCCATTCCCAGGCAGGGAATGTTGTTTCTTTCAGGGGCATTGGGCCAATGGGAAGGATCCCACCGCTACGAACGGGAAATCTGGTTTGAAGACCGTTGCGGTTTGCTGGACCCCGCCAAAGACCTGGAAAACGTCGATATATTGATGATTACGGCACTCATTAACGAGGCTCCCAGAGCCTACCAAATCGCCCGCTTGGCCAAACTTTACCACCCCGACCTTATCACCATTGGCGGCGGGCCCCAGATGAGCCCACTCCCTGAAGAAGCCATCGCTTTGGGCAACTTCGACGTGATTGTCAACCGGGAAGGCGAAGACATCATTGGCCAGCTTTGCGACGTCCTGCTGGACTACCGCAACTCCCCCATGCTGAATAACTACCTGGGGAAAATCTCGGGTATCAGCTACCAAAGAGACGGACATATCCATCAAACCAAGCGGATAGGCTTGGTGGACCCAGACTTCGTGGAACTGCCAGACTTTCACTCCATCAAAGACCTGAGCCCAGACCTGCCCATGGCTGGCGGAGTCCTGGAAACGGTGCGGGGCTGCACCGAAAAATGCACGTATTGCCAGGTAATCCAGCAGTTCTTGGGCTACCGGCTCATTAAGCGGGATACGGAAATCAAACGGTTGCAGCAGTTGGAACGGTTGGCCGCCGACGGCCTCATCCACACATCCCGGAATGGGAAATTCAACATCTTCATCTCCGACGATCTTCATCCCCCGCCGCTGCGCGCGGTCAAGTACCGCAACGAACGCTTGGAACGGCTGAAGAACTGGCAAGGTCATACAGACAATATGTACCTGATCTGCCAGGCCCGCGCGGAAATCGGCGAAGACCCCGAGTTGGCCCAAGCCATGTTCGATGCCAACATCCGTATGTTGTACCTGGGAATCGAGTCCAACAACGCCGAGAACTTGAAAGCTGTCAACAAACGACAGGAACCAGGGGCTATGGAGCGCCACCTGCAAATCCTCAACGAAATGGACTTTTCGGTGGTCGCTATGACCATCATCGGGCTGCCTTACGACACCGAAGAGACCATCATGAACCTGGCAACCTGGGTTAACGAATACAGCAAGTACCAGACTGCCAACCTGTTAACTCCCTTACCCGCCACTTCGAATTGGACCGACTTGCAACCCCTGAACGAAAAGGGCGAGTTGCTACAAGAAGGCGAGTTGCGGCCTTACCACTTGTACACCGGCCGCCAGTTTGTGCACTACGATGAACGCTGGACCATGCGGGAAAGCCAAGAACTCTTCGACCGTTACTCCGATCGGCTGACCTCCATTGACAACCTTTATGGGCGGATTTTTCGAATTCTGCGCTCCTACCGGTTACGGTTTGCCGCCGGCAGCCGCGAGTTGGGCGACACCATCAACACCCGGATCGGCGAAGCCAGCGAAACCCTCAGGAGTTGGTCAGACCCGGTGTCCCTCGCCGGCAAGGGAATTGGCGACAACCTGGGCCAGCGCATCGACGAGTTGGCCGAAACCCTGCGGGCAGTTTCCCAACCCTTGGCCAACACCCGCCGGGAAATAGCCGACAATGTCAACACCCGAATCAACGACATCACCGAGTCCCTCCGGGCTCTCTCCGACCCCGTTGTCGCCGGGCGCGCCGACTTGGCCCAGAACGTCTCCAAACGAATTAATGAACTTACAGAGTTCCTGAACAGCATCGTGTTTGAATCGCGGCAACGTACCCCGGTAAAAGAATAGTCCCGGGGCAAGGGTTTCGGCGATTCAATATGAACCAACCGCCAAACGTAGTAATCACTGGTATTGGAACGGTCAGCCCACTGGGGCTAGATGCCCTCACCACCTGGGAACAGTTGGTCCAAGGCCGGTCCGGCGTCGATTTCATCACTTCCTTTGATACTGACGGTTTCGAAACTCGTTTCGCCGCCGAGGTCGACGGGTTTGTTCCAGAAAATTATCTGGATCGGAAAGACGCCCGCCGCATGGACCGCTTCGCGCAATTCGCCGTGGTGGCGGCCCGCGAAGCTTGCCAGCAGGCCGGGATAGACATGGGTGGCCTTGATCCTTTCCGCACCGGTGTCATAGTTGGCAGCGGCATCGGAGGGATTTTGACTCTCTCCCAGCAGTACGAAGTCCTGAGCACCAAAGGCCCGCGACGCGTAACTCCGTTCCTGATTCCCATGATGCTTGGCGATATGGCCTCGGCCCAGGTCTCAATGGCCATCGGTGCCATGGGGGCCAATTTCAGCGTCGTGTCCTCCTGTTCCAGCGGCGCCGACGCCTTGGGGCAAGGTTGGGAAATGATCCGCCGGGGCCAGGTGGACGTGGTGCTTGCCGGGGGCAGCGAGGCTCCTATCACGCCCATAGCCGTTGCTGGGTTCAATTCCTGCAAGGCCCTCTCCAGATTCAACGAAGACCCGCAACGGGCCAGCCGCCCTTTCAATCGGGATCGAGACGGGTTCGTTATGGGAGAAGGGTCGGCCATCTTGGTACTGGAAAGCGAAGAACACTCCCTAAAACGGGGCGCAGTGCCATTGGCCACGCTCAAAGGGTACGGGGCCACCTCCGACGCCTACCACCTCACCGAACCCAGCCCCACCGGTCAAAGCGCCGCCAGCGCCGTGAAAATGGCCCTGGAATCCGCTGGTATAGACCCCTCCGAAATTGACTACCTCAACGCCCATGGGACCTCCACTCCTCTAAACGACTGGCAGGAAACCAAAGCCTTGAAGCTGGCTTTAGGCGAAGAAGCTTATCGGGTTCCCATCAGCTCCAGCAAGTCGATGACCGGCCATCTCCTGGGCGCTGGGGGAGCGTTGGAAGCTGTCATCTGCGTGATGGCGATGAAGAACGGAGTTCTGCCGCCCACGGCCAACCTGGTCGACCCCGACCCCGAGTGTGATTTGGACTACATCCCCGTTAATGCCCGATGCCAGGAAATCAACGTCTGCGTTAGCGATTCCTTCGGGTTCGGGGGGCATAACTCGGTCTTGGTATTCACTCGTCCGTCCTGGTCGGCCTGACCCCGGCGGGCTGATGCAGCTTCCCGACGGCCTCCAAACAGAACCGGTTTCGACTTTTGAAAGGCGGGGCAGCGCGATAGCCCACGGCTCCGGCCTGATCATTGGCGTCCCCCTAATCCTGATCGGTACCGTAATTGGCGTTCCGCCCCCTTTCGCCTATATTCCCAGCGCCATCGTCGCCTATTTAATCGCCCGCTCGTTCCGCCGCCGTCGTTTGGCTTGGGGCGCATTCCAGGGAATGCAAGCCACCGTGATTCAACTCACCATCACGCTGATCATGTTCGTGCTGCTTTTCACCGGATCTGCCACAATGGCGATCGCCATCTTTTTCCTATTGGCCGTCCTCCTCTTCCTCTATTCATTGTGGGGAGCTTGGGACACCCTTTTCGGGGAGGATTTCCGGTACATAATCATCAGCCGAATGCTCTATCGGGTCTCCGAAACCAACT
Source organism: Dehalococcoidia bacterium (assembly GCA_965205495.1). GTDB lineage: Bacteria > Chloroflexota > Dehalococcoidia > Lucifugimonadales > UBA3495 > CATOSK01. The sequence continues at coordinate 633,636 of CBDBHA010000002.1, read as the reverse complement.
TGCGACGGCTGGAGCGCCGGCGGCGTTTCTTCCGGCCTTACAGCATAGACAACGATGAGGAACGGGGCAATGAACCGCCGCGTTAATAGGAGTCCATTTGCAGGCACAGGCCAGCCCCGAAGTTGCCGCCTTTAATGACAACATCCGCCACAACCTGGCAGCTGCCCAACGAAGCTCCTCCAAAAACGCTGCCAGCCTTTGTCCCGAGCCCCATCGCCCAGGCCCTGTTTAACCGGGGCGTCGACACCGCCGAAAAGCTCCAGTCGCTGCTCAACCCCCCTCAACGGTTGCCTTACAACCCCCTGCGATTGGGTGGCATGGACCTGGCTTTACAGCGCATCTACCAGGCCATTCAAAACCGGGAAACGGTGGGGGTTTTCGGGGATTTCGACGTTGACGGCATCACCGGAACCGCCATCGTGTGCGAGGGTCTGACCGCTTTTGGCGTGCCGGTGATTCCCTACCTCCCCCACCGCTCCGAAGAGGGTCACGGTCTTTCCGAGCGGGCCGTGGACCAACTGGTTGAACAGGGCGTTAGCCTCATCATCACCGTGGACTGCGGCGTAACCTCGGTGGAAGAGACCGACCACGCCAGAAAGGCCGGAGCGGATGTGATAATCACCGACCACCACGTTCCCTCGGATGCCTTGCCCGCCGCCGTCGCCATCATTAACCCCAACCTACCTAGCAACCCTTATCCTTTCACCCAGCTTTGCGGAGCCGGAATCGCCTTGAAACTGGTCCAGGGAATCTATCAGTACCACGGCCAGCCACTGGGCCCAGGGTTAATGGAATTGGCCGCCTTGGGCACGATAGCCGACTTGGTGCCCCTGTTAGACGAGAACCGTTACCTGGTGCGCCGGGGGTTGAAGGACCTCGCAATAACCCAGCGTCCAGGCTTGCAAGCCCTTTTCCGTACCGCTGGGATCGCACCAGACTCGGTGGACACCGAAACCATCGCCTTCCAAATCGCTCCCCGGTTGAATGCCGCCGGGCGAATGAGTCACGCCCAGGAAAGTCTGAGCCTGCTGACAACTCAGTCACCAAGGGAAGCTGAGGAACTGGCGCAACGGTTGGAAGAGCTAAATCTGGAACGACGCGAATTGACGGCCGCCGTCTTTGCCTCGGTTTGCCGCCGGGTTGAGGAAGGGTTGCCGTTGCCGGCAATTCTGCTGGTCGAGGACCCTGGGATGACCCCAGGAATCGCCGGGTTAGTTGCCGGCCGCTTGGCCGAAAAATACCACCGCCCCGGGGTTGCGATGACCGCTTTGGAAGGGGACCGTCTCCTGGCCAGTTGCCGCAGCATCCCACAGTTCAACCTCATTGAGGCGCTAACCCAATGTGGAGACCTGTTCCAGAGGTTTGGGGGCCATTCCCAGGCCGCTGGGTTTACGGTGAACCGGGACCGGTTACCGGAGCTTTCCAAGCGGCTAACCGAGTTGGCGCTGAAGGCCGTTGGTCCCCACGACTTGGCGCCCTCGCTGGGGGTGGATGCGGAACTGAAGTTGTCGGAAATAGGACCGGAATTGGTGGACTGGTTGACCCAGATGGAACCCTTTGGAGTAGGCAACCCCAGGCCCAAGTTTCTGGTCAAAAACGCTCAAGTTACCGAAAGCCGGTTGGTAGGACAACGGGAACAGCACTTGAGGTTACGGGTGCGCCAAGGGGGCCCGTCTCAAAAAGCCATAGCTTTCAATCAAGCGGCCAACTGGGGGCCCGGGATTTCCAGGGTTGACCTGGTAGCCACCGTATCGGTCGAGATGTGGAACGGTTTCGAGGAGACCACTTTGAAAGTTGTGGACTTCCGCCCTTCCAGCGGTTAGGACTCCCCGACCGTCCCGCGGGACCCTTGACGGGATGCGGGCACCCACTGGGCCTTGTAGACAAGCAACGGAACGGTAACGATCACCACCGCCAACGCCACAATTTGCGCCTCGTTCAGCCCCAGGAAGTAGCTGTTGTATTCCTGGCGAAGGAAGCTGATAAAGAACCGGCCGGTAGAGTACAACGCCAGGTAGAGGGTAAAGAGCATTCCCCGGGGCCGCAACCGGTTTCGCAACGGCCAAATTACCAGCAGCAGCGCCAGGTCGAAGAGCAGCTCATAGGCCACCGCGGGATGGCTGGCGGCCCGTCCCAGGGCAGGGCTGTCGCCGTGGGTGTAGACCATTCCCCAGGGGAGACTGGTGAAGCTGGCGAAGTGCTCCCCATTTATGATGTCCCCAATGCGGCCGATGGCCATGGCTAACAACAGGGCCGGCGCCGCAATGTCCGCCAGGTGGCCGATTCCCGGCAAGGGGGCGCGGACCGGTTCCCCCATGAAACGAAACAGCTTACCCCAAATGGCCAGGAAGCGGTCGGAATTGCGGACAATAATGTACAGCGAACCTCCGACGAACCCGCCCAATATTGCCCCGAATATGGCGATGCCGCCCGTCCAGATGTAGAACACGCTCACGGGATTGAAGCGGTAGAAGGTGTCCCAAAAATCTATGATGTGGACCACCCTGGCCCCGATTATGCCGCCCAGGATGGACCAGACCGCAACGGTGAGCAAGGCGTCGGCGTTCAGACCTTCCCCGGTCCCCCAGCGGTAGACCAGGTAAACCGCCACCGCCACCGAGATGAAGGTCAGGAACCCATGCCACGAGATGAGGAAAGGTCCAAAAGCGACCAAGTTGGGGTTCATCCCAATGGCGATGGTGGCCAAGACGTTCATGTTCTAGCTCTCTGTATCCCGTTAGAGGTTTGCGCTGGGCCATAAAGGGATTGCTCTTACTGCTCTGCCCAAGGCCGAGGCATTATAGCACGTACCAGAAGGGCAAAGGCTGGTTGACCACGCAACGCTTGCATCACCTTTTGATGCTCCTGCTCGTTGGACGGGATGCAAAAAAGGGCGGGCCCAGCCCCCGAAAGATGAGGCCGGCCGGTAACGTTGTGCGCCAAGAGGCGATACAAGTTGTCCAATCCCGGAAAGGCGCCAAAGGCGACCTCCTCGAAGACGTTGCGCAACCCCGATTCCACCAACCTCCCTTCCATCATGGTCTGAACCACGCCCGTGGTGACGCCGCCGTCGCTGTAATGGGCCGGGGTAATCTGAGAGTAGAGCCGGCGGGTCTTCTCCGGGATAGTTTCGTCGGGGAACACCAACAATAACGGAAGCTGGGCCAACGCCGGAAGGGCGTGGACCCGTTCTCCCCTCCCTTCGGCCAGGGCGGTGCCTCCGCGGAGGAAGAAGGGAACGTCGGACCCCAATTCCGCCGCTACCGGCGACAACTGGTCGTAAGTCAAGCCGAGGGCCCACATCCGGTTGAGCCCAACCAAGGCCGCGGCGGCATCGCTACTGCCGCCGCCAAGGCCCATTCCAACGGGGATGCGTTTGCGTATGAGTATCTGGGCTCGGGGTTGGATGCCGGCATGTTCCGCCAACTTGGTGGCGGCGTGCCACACCAGATTGGCGTCACCTTCCAGAGATGGATCGTCGCAGGAAACCCGGAGCCTGACCGCCGGTTGAATGTCCAGCCGGTCGGAAAGGTCGATGGTTTGCAAGATGGTCTTAACCTCGTGGTAGCCATCGCCGCGCCGCCCGAGGATTTCCAGGGTCAGGTTGATTTTGGCGTAGGCGTCAATCCGCAACGGTCTTAACCAGCTCCCAGGCGCCGTAGACCCCAGCCCATTCTTCCAAGGTCAACGTTTCCGCCCGCCGCTTTCCGGAGACTCCCACCGTTTCCAGCAGGTCATCCGCCGCACCACCAGATATAGACAGCCCGTGGCTTAAGGAGTTTCGCAACTGCTTGCGGGGCGCTGAAAACCCGGCCCGAACGACGTTGAAGAACCCCTGGACGTCGTTGATTGGGACCGCCGGTCCGCCAAAGAGGTCCAGCCGTACGACTGCCGACGCGACTTTGGGCGGTGGGCGGAAGGCCCGGGGAGGGACCGAACAGACCATTCGGGCACGGGCATAAAGTTGAACCGCCACGGAAAGCAGCCCCATATTGCCAGGCTTTGCCACCATGTTGCCGGCAACTTCCTTCTGGACCATCACGACCATCAACGAGGGAACTCGGGCCGCTTCCAGGAAATGGCGAATTATGGGGTTGGCCGCGTAGAAGGGGAGGTTGGAGACCATTTTGAAGGGTTTGCCGGCTTCCGATAAACTGCCCGGGTCGACGGTCCTGGCATCCCCGGTGATGACGGTGAGGTTGGGGGGGTCCCCCAGGCGACGGGGCAGGGCTTCCGCCAAATGGGGGTCGATTTCGACGGCAACAACCCGTCCGGCGAGCTCCAAGAGAGGGCGGGTGAGAGTTCCCAGCCCGGGTCCGACCTCGACCACCAGGTCGTCAGGTCCCAAGGCGGCGGCGGCAACGATACGCCGGAGGATGGCGGGGTCGGCCAGGAAATGCTGGCCCAGCGACTTACGGCGTCTTGGTCCCGGTGCGTTTACGTTGGCCATTGCTTTCCGAGAGGGGGATTGAAAGAGGCCGCGCACCTACCTTCGACACAGCACTCACGAACATGGCCCGGAATACGACTCAGGTCAGGCGCTCCCACGGCACCCGCAGGGTCTCGCTTACCGTTGCTTCCGTCAGGACCTGGCGGGGTTCACGAGTCTACGCCGCGTGGGACCCAACCCTCAATACCGCAAACTCGGGGCAGCGGTCCGGTAGGTTGGCCTCTGGGCAGGGATTCCACCCCGCTGCAGCGGATTGCGGGTTCAGGGCACCGCTAGCTCCCCGTCTAGCACGACCTCTGTCCCATGGTAGGCGACGGGGGATTTGACTGTCAAATTGCCGAACCCAAAGGACAAGGCGTCTCCCCCGCCTTGTCCTTAAGTTTTTGCCTATCAGCTCGGCCGATTTAGCCGCAGTTGGGGGACGCCCAAGACCAGACCCGCGGGAAGGAGGGGGGATGGGTTTCCTTTGGGGGCGGGGACCCTGCCGCGGATTCTGCCGGTGCAGGGTTGGGAGATTTTTAAGGTGCTGGGACTTTTGGGGACATTCTGGGACATTTTTGGGGACATTTTTTGGGTTGGGTGGGGTTAGGAGAGGCAGGGTGATTGACGCCAGGGGAGGAGGGCGTCCAGGAGTAATTTGTGGCCGGGCTCCTTTTTGCGGCGGCGGCAGTAGTCCAGGTAGCCGAAGGTACCGGTGAAGGGGAGGAATCGGAAGCCGGAGTCGGCCACCCTTCGGATGAAGTTGTGGGGGTCGGGCAGGGGTTTGTTCTGGGATTGGGCGTCGGCCCATTCTTCGCAGAGTTGGTTCACGTGACGGCCGAGGAGGACCTCGTGACGGGGGCGGTAGAGTTTACGTCTGAGGGCACGGACGCGGTTGGCTAGGCTGGAGAGGCTGGGTAGGGTGGTAAATTCCATCATTTTGGGGGTTCCTCCGGGTTTTGGATTTGGACTTATTGGGGGTTGGGATGGATGGCCTTTTTTAAATGTTGGGACTTTTGGGGACTATTTAGGACATGGGGTTGGTTGTCTCGGCCGGTCGGTCCGGGGGTTGGATTTTTGGGTTGGTTGGGATGGTTGGGTATGTCTTGTAGATATTATGTTAGAGAGTCGTCACCGGAAGTGGCAAGGGGCAAGTGTCAGTGATTTCGGGGGGGTTAGGTGTTTTGTGCGACCGTCCGTTGCCCTTCGACGTGGCTCAGGACGAACGGACTGGAGGGTTGGGGGGCAATTGGAAGGCCGGGCGCTGGGGGGGGTGGTGGTTGATTGTTTGGTTTCCGCCCTGATGCTAGAATTGCCGGGTAGGTGACGATGATGGAAGTTAAGAAAGCGGTTATTCCGGCGGCGGGTTTGGGGACCCGTTTCCTCCCCATTACCAAGTCGGTACCCAAGGAACTATTGCCAATCCTGGACCGGCCAATGCTCCAGTATGTGGTGGAAGAGGCGGCGGAGGCGGGAATCGAAGAAGTCATCATCGTTACGGCTCCTGGTAAAGAGTTAATTGCTTCCTACTTCCAGCCCAGGCCCGAGTTGGAACAGCATCTGGCGGAGACCGGCAGTCCCGAGATGTTGGAAAAGGTGGTCCATGCCGGCAATCTGGCGGAAGTCTCTTTCGTCATCCAGGAACAACCACTGGGCCTCGGCCACGCTGTTTTGACGGCCCGCGACGCCGTGGGCAACGAACCCTTCGTGGTCATTCTGCCCGACGATATTATTGCCCATTCTCCGGGAGCGTTAAGCCAGATGTTGGAGGTCTCCGAGCAGTTTGGCGCCGGGGTGGTGGCGGTGGAGCCCACTCCCTGGGAGTCGGTCCACAACTACGGAGTCGTCGACGCTACGCCAAGAGGAGAGCGCGTCCACCAGGTCCATCGGTTGGTGGAAAAACCACTGCGGGAAGAAGCGCCTTCCAACCTGACGGTGGTGGGCCGCTACATATTGCCGCCGGCCATCTTTGACTGTTTGGAGCGGACCCATCCCGGGGCCAAGAACGAAATTCAACTCACCGACGGAATGTCGCTACTGTTGGAAGACCAAGAATTTTTTGCTTACGAGTTTCTGGGCACCCGGTACGATGGAGGGACTCCCTTGGGGCTCCTGCGGGCCTCCCTGGAGTTCGCGCTAGCCAACGCAGAAACCAGAGACGCGGTTAAGGCCATGTTGCGGGGCTTACCGGTTTAACGCTGTCGAGAGACTTACGCTGTTTTGAATCCCTCAGGAGCAGGGGAATCGCGGGTTAACTTTCAACACACCAAACAAGCCGGAATCGCCGGAAACCTCCGATGATTGCGGCGGAAGAGGCAATGCATACTGTCTTGCATCGACAAATTCTTCCGTATCCGCGACTTCTGGATTCCCGCCTGCGCGGGAAAGACGGGTGAACGAACTTTCGGGCTTTATGACGCGATTGCCCTGCCCTCAGGAGGCATCTTGACCACACAACGGGACTCGCACCTTCAAACCATCAGGGACATCCGCGCCCAAGCATTGGCCGCCATCGAAGGGATGGACTACTGCCTGGACTGGAAACCGGGCCCGGAGGATTGGTCGGCCCGAGAGGTGATTTACCATCTGGTGGACACCCCCGTGGGTGGGATTCATACCCTCATTCTGGGAATCCTTTCGGGCGGGGTCACGGAGTGCGAGATTACTCCGGACTCGCCCAATATGACCCCGGATAGGTTGAAGGTGGAAATCGAAGAGGCACGTTCGGACTTAACGGCGGTGCTGGACGGGTTGGAAGAGGGCATTCGGGACGCCGACGACGAGGCTTTAGCGACCGCGACCGTCCGGGCCTACCTGACCACCCGAGGAGAGACCCAAGAGCGCAATCCAGAAATGCTGTTGCAGGGACTTTTCGCCCGGCATTGGCGGGAGCATCTGGGCCAACTGGAAGAACTGAGGCAATCCCTGGGAATGTAGACAGGGTGGGAGGGGAGAAGGAGCCGATGGGACGGGGCTACCTGTCCTCCCCGATACCCAAAAGGCTGAGGAAAGCTTCCTGGGGGACTTCGACACGGCCGATGCTTTTCATCCTCCGCTTGCCTTCCTTCTGCTTTTCCAGCAGCTTGCGCTTGCGGGTGATGTCGCCGCCGTAGCACTTCGCCAGGACGTCTTTGCGCAAGGCCCGCACCGTCTCCCGGGCGACAATCCGGCTGCCGATGGCGGCCTGGATGGGCACTTCAAAAAGCTGACGGGGAATGGTGGAGCGGAGCTTTTGTACGACTTCGCGGCCAGTGACCACTGATTGTTCCCGGTGGACGATCATGGACAGCGCCTCCACCGGCAGATGATTGACCATTATGTCTATTTTGACCAACGGCGCGACGTGATAGCCCTCAAAGTTGTAGTCCAGAGAAGCGTAGCCCTGGGTGCGGGACTTCAGTTGGTTGAAAAAGTCGGCCAGCATCTCTGCCAAGGGCATGGTGTATTCCAGCATGACCCGGGTCTGGTCATCGCCGCCGGATTCTCCATTCCCACCGGTTACGCCCTGGATGTATTCCACCCGTTTGTACTCGGAGCGGCGGGAGTGCATCAATTCCATGATGACGCCGACGTAACGGCTGGGCGAGACGATGGTGAGATTCAGGACCGGTTCCTGGATTTCGCGAATTTCGTTGGGCGGGGGCAGCTTGGAGGGGTTGTCGATCCGGATGGTCTCGCCGGTAGACAGCACCACCTGGTAGGCGACGCTGGGGGCAGTGACGATGAGGTCGAGGTCGTATTCACGTTCCAGCCTTTCCTGGACGATTTCCAGATGGACCAGACCGAGGAACCCGCACCGGAAGCCAAACCCCAAGGCGGTGCTGGATTCCGGTTCGATGGTCAGGGAGGCGTCGTTCAGTTGCAGTTTTCCCAGGGCGGCCCGCAGGTTGGTATAGTCCTCACCGTCTGCGGGATAGAGTCCCGCGAACACCATGGATTTCAACTCCACGTAGCCGGGCAAAGGCTGGTCCGCGGGCCGGGAATAGTTGGTAAGGGTGTCTCCCACGGAGCATTCTTGAACGTCTTTGAATCCGGTGGCGACGTAACCAACCTGGCCGCTGTAAAGGACGTCTACGGGTTGTGGGGCGGGGGAAAAAACGCCGACCTCGACGATCTCCGCCACCCGGCCGGAGGACATTACCTTTATCCGGTCCGATTTGGAAATCTGGCCGTCGGTAACCCGGACGTAGCCGATGATGCCTTTGTACGAGTTGTAAATGGAATCGAACACCAAGGCGCGGGTAGGGGCGTCGGCGACTCCTTTGGGAGCCGGGACGCGGTCGACCACCGCATCCAATATTTCTCTGGCGCCGGTGCCGGCCTTGGCCGACACGAACAGGATTTCCTCGGGACGGAACCCGAAGACCTGCTGCAACTCTCCGGCCACGCGTTCCGGCTCGGCCTGGGGAAGGTCGATTTTGTTGATAACCGGGACCAATTCCAGGTCGTATTGCATGGCCAGGAGGGTGTTGGCGATGGTCTGGGCCTCGATTCCCTGGCTGGCGTCGACGATGAGAAGAGCCCCTTCACAGGCCGCCAACGCGCGGGAAACTTCGTAGCTGAAGTCCACGTGGCCGGGGGTATCAATCAAGTTCAACTGGTACTGCTGACCATCGGGCGTGCGGTAGCTCATAGTCACGGCCTTGCCCTTGATGGTGATGCCCCGTTCCCGTTCCAAGTCCATTTGGTCCATGAATTGGGCTTTCATTTCCTGGGGGCGGACGGTGCCAGTAATTTCCAGGAAGCGGTCAGCCAACGTGGACTTGCCGTGGTCGATGTGGGCGATGATGCAGAAATTGCGGATGTGCTGCGGGTCCATAACCTAATGATGTTAACATGGCGTCGATTTACTCACAAGCAAAGGAAGACAGGTTGAAGGGCTTTTCGATTTTGCTGGTAGAGGCCCGTTGGGGTTGGACCTGGGGTTTAGACCCCTCGCTACGCTCGGGGTCACCCTTGACGGGCTCAGGGCGAACGGATGGGGGCTGGGTGTTTTGTGCGACCGTCCGTTGGCCTTTCGACGGGGCTCAGCAACTGTCTTTGGTGTCAAGGGTTTTGAGGGTTAAGAGTTGGCCTCGGTGGGGGTCCAGGGGCGGTTGTCCCGGACCATGGCGTTCAGGATGGTCAACAGCTTGCGCATACACGCGGTGAGGGCCACCTTCTTGGGCTTGCCCGCGTTGCACAGGCGCAGGTAGAAGTCCTTTATCGCTGGGTTGCACCTGGTGGCCACCAGGGCCGCCATGTAGAGGGCGGCGCGGATTGAGCTGCGTCCGCCCCATACCCGTCGTTTCCCTCGGAAGCTGCCGCTGTCCTGGTTGAAAGGCGCCACCCCCACCAGCGCGGCGATCTCCCCCCGGTTCAACGCTCCCAACTCCGGCAGTCCCGACAGCAGGGTCAGCGACAGCACCGGCCCCACTCCGGGGACGCTGCGCAGCAGCCGGTCCTGGTCCTTCCAGATGGGCGACGACCGGATGGTGTCGTCCAAGTCCTGGTCCAACTCCGCCAGGTTTTCCTTGAGCCAATTTATGTGCTCTTGCACCCTCGGCCGGACGCGCCGCGTTGCCATCCGCAGCCGGTTCCTCTCCGCGGTGATCATCTCCACCAGTTGGCGCCGCCGCACCACCAGCGCCTTCAGTTCCCGGGTCGCGGCGTCGGGCAGCGCCCGCGGCTGGGGCCGCAGGGTTTCCCCGTAGTGCGCCAGCGCCTGGGCATCCAACGCGTCCGTCTTCGCCAGCCGCCCCGTCGCCCGGGCAAAGGCCCGCACCTTTCTCGGGTTGGCCACCACCACCGGCAATCCCGCCGCCGCCATCTCCGCCGCCACCGCCATCTCCAGACCGCCGGTGGCCTCCACCACCACCAATTGGGGGCCCAGTTCCTTCAGGTATTCGGTCATTGCCTCGGTACCCGCTGGGTTGTAGACCACCTGCCGGGTTTCCCCAGTGGGCCGCACCGCCAGGTCCAACCGGTCCTGGGACACGTCGATGCCGACAAACAATCCCGCTTCCTTCATCTGATTTCTGCCTCCTCCTCTTGGGTTGTGTTCCGGTTGGGTTGTGTTCCGGGTCTTCGGGTTCCGGACTCTGGCCCAGCCTTGCTTAATACGGGCTATTGCTGCCCCTTCAACTGTTCGGGCTCTGAGCCGGGGTAAGGACGCGGCGGCCCCGCTGAGCCACGGCCTCTCCAGGCCTGGGATGAAACGGCCTGCCACGTCCTTCGTATTTTAAGATACAAGGATGATGGCTCACCAGGAACGGGGGAGGGGTTATGGGGCCGGGGGGAGGTTTCGTGGGGATGGAGGCGGCGGGCCAAAAAGAAAGACCACCGGGTAGGTCCGGTGGTCTTTGCTGTGTTGGTGAGTTTGAAGGGGGGTTAGTATGGGCCGTAACCGTCTACTCGGATGCAGGATGCCCAGTGTCCCGGGGTTACTTCCCGCAGGTTGGGCATGACCTGGGAGCAGTCGTCGATGGCGATGGGGCAGCGGGGGTGGAATACGCAACCGGAAGGCGGGTTCAAGGGGCTGGGAACCTCGCCGGTGAGGATGATACGTTCGCGTTGAGCGTCGATGACCGGGTCGGGGATGGGCACCGCGGACAGCAACGCTTTGGTGTAGGGATGGTACGGGTCGCGGTAGATGTCATTGCGGTCGGCAATCTCGACCAGCTTTCCCAAATACATCACGGCAACCCGGTCGCTGATGTGGCGCACCACCGAGAGGTCGTGGGCAATGAAGAGGTAGGTCAGGGAGAACCGCTCCTGAAGGTCTTCCAGGAGGTTAATAACCTGGGCCTGAATGGAAACGTCGAGGGCCGAAACCGGCTCGTCGCAGACTATCAGCTTGGGATCCACGGAAAGGGCCCGGGCCACGCCGATGCGTTGGCGTTGTCCGCCGCTGAACTCGTGGGGGAAGCGGTCGGCCATGTAGGGATTAAGGCCGACGTTCTGAAGGAGGTCGGCCACCCGTTCCCGGTATTCAACCTTGTTGTTGACCAGACCGTGGACGACCAGAGGTTCACCGATGATATTACCGGCGGTCATACGGGGGTTCAACGAGCTGAAGGGGTCTTGGAAAATGACCTGCATCTGGCGGCGCATGGTACGCATCTGGCGGGTTGACAACCCGGTCAGTTCCTGGCCGTCGAAGATTATGCTGCCCTCCGTGGGCTTGTAAAGCTGGAGGATGCAGCGTCCGGTGGTGGTCTTACCGCAGCCGGATTCTCCCACCAGTCCCAGGGTCTCGCCCTGGCGGACGAAGAAGGAGATGTCGTCGACAGCTTTAATCTGGGCCACCGCGCGTTGGAAGATTAGCCCGGAGGTGACCGGGAAGTACATTTTCAGGTTGTTGACTTCCAGGAGGAAGTCTTCGTTCCGGCCCGGTCCGCTGGCTTGAGGCTCAGCCGAAGGCATGGTTGTCATTGCTAACTACTCCCCGTTGTCTGATTGTCCGGAGCGGACGCGACGGTCCCATTGGTACCTTCATCGGCCAGGACCTGGGCATCCCTAAGGAAGTCCAACGCGGCGGGGCCGAGTTGGTCCGCCCGCCAGCAGGCCGACAAGTGCCCTTCACCCACCTGCATCAGCGGCGGGGTGTCGGTGGCGCATTTGTCCACCGCCCACCGGCAACGGTCGCGGAAGGCGCACCCTGGAGGAATGTTGACCAAGTCGGGCGGCTGGCCTTCGATGGGGTCCAGCTTGGCGCGGCGGGGCAGGTCGAGGCGGGGGACCGACTTGAGCAGGCCCACGGTATAGGGGTGCCTGGGATTGCTGTAAATCTCTTTGGCAGTCCCCCGCTCGATAATCTTGCCGGCATACATGATGTTCATCCGGTCGGCGTAGCGGGCGACCACTCCGAGGTTGTGAGTAATTACGATGAGGGCCACGCCAAACTCGGTGGTGAGGCTCTTCATCAATTCCAGAATTTGGGCTTGAATCGTAACGTCGAGCGCCGTGGTGGGCTCGTCGGCGATAATAAGCTTTGGGCTGCAACTCAAAGCCATGGCGATCATCACCCTTTGCCGCATTCCCCCGCTGAATTGGTGGGGGTATTGCCGCACGCGGCGTTCCGGGTCGGGAATCCCCACCCGGCCCAGCAGGTTGACCGACTCGTTGCGGGCTTCCTCCCGGTTCATGCCCTTGTGCAACTGGAGGGTCTCGCTGAGTTGCTTTTCCAGGGTCAAAACCGGGTTGAGGGAAGTCATGGGTTCTTGGAAGACCATAGACATTTTAGCGCCTCGAATCCGGCGCATATCGTCCATATCGATTTTGAGGATATCCTCGCCTTCGAAGAAGATTTCCCCGTCGGTGATCTTGCCGGGCGGGTCGGGAATCAGGCGCATGAGGGAAAGGGCGCTAACGCTCTTCCCACAACCGCTTTCTCCGACTAACCCCAGGGTCTCGCCTTCTTCAACCTCGTAGCTGACGCCGTCGACGGCTTTGACGACGCCTTCAAAGGTATAAAAGGCTGTTTTCAGGTCTTTGACTTCAAGTAGCGGTGCCACTTAACCTCCTCCGACGCGCAGGGATGGTTGGCGAGCAATGTGTTATTAGGATGCGAGGATGAGGACGTGAGCCGAGTGGCGCAGAACCCCACTGTGGTGGGGAAGGGGAGACTCGAACTCCCACGCCTTGCGGCACATGATCCTAAGTCATGCTCGTCTACCAATTCCGACACTTCCCCCGGTTACCGGGGTGTTGGCAATTGCTGCTCCTCTGGTGACCCGCCTCGGGATCGAACCGAGAACCTACGGATTAAGAGTCCGTTGCTCTGCCAGTTGAGCTAGCGGGCCAATTGCGCTGTTTGACTATGGCAATCCAGACTATCAACATACCCCATAGTTGTCAACAAAAAAGGCCGAGCAAACGGGGGCCGGGGGCGGACCGTCTTTTATAGGTCGCCCAACAACGGGGGTTCTTGCGGCGGGAACGAGCAGTTTGGCGCCGGTTATTGAGGTTGGTTGCGTCTGTTTCGGAATTGGTGGGGTGGCACATTATGGCATAACGTACTTAAGGACGCATACTTTTCCGTTTTGGTTGGAGGGGAGATTGGGACGACGAATCCAGGGGCCAACGGGTTGGAGGAGATGGATTTTAGATTCCTCCCTACGGTCGGAATGACAGGTAGGGGGTTGGAATGTCCCCCGCGAAATTCTGACGGGCACCCGTTTGGCCGGAGCGGGTTGACAGGGTAGCTGCCCTTCTTTAATCTCCTGCGTGTTCATGCTGCGGAGGGATGGAGATGCGCCGCCGCTGGAGAAGAGGTTATGGTTTCCACATTGCCGCAGGTCCACATAGTGGCCACCGGGGGCAGCATTGCCGGCATCGGCCCCAACCGGTTGGACTATATTCTGTACCCGGAGTTGGGTGAACACCTGACTATTGCCGAGTCGTTGGAACGCATCCCTGAAGTTGCAGGCATCGCCCAGGTGGACGGCGAGGACCTGGTGAGCGTCGGCAGTACGGCCATCGGGCCGCACGAATGGGTCAGGCTGGCGACGCGGATCAACCACGTACTGGAAAGCCACATCGCCGGAGTGGTGGTGACCCACGGCACCGCTACCTTGGAAGAGACGGCCTATTTCCTTCATTTAACGGTCAAGTCCCATAAACCCGTGGTTATCACCGGGGCGATGCGTCCTCCCACGGCCATCGGCACGGACGCCGACCTAAACCTGCTCGACGCCGTCCGAACCGCCACCACGCATCAAGCCTGGGGCAAAGGGGTGCTTACGGTCTTAAACAACGAAATCCAATGCGCGCGGGACGTGACCAAGACCAACACTTTCCGGGTGGAGACGTTCAAGCCCAACGAGCTGGGTTTCCTGGGTTACGCCGACTCGGACGGTCAGGTTGTGTTTTACCGGGCTCCCCTGCGGAAGCACACTACGGCCACTCCCTTCCAGGTTAACGAGACGACACAATTGCCCCGGGTGGACATCGTGTACTCCTACGCCGGGGCCGACGGGTTGCTGGTCGACGCGGTCCGCCAAAACGGGTCGGCCGGCCTGGTGCTGGCCGGGTTTGGCGGCGGGACCTTTCCGCCCCAGGTTATCGACGCCGCCGCGCGAGCCGTGCGGGAAGGCGTGGTGGTGGTCCTGGCGTCCCGCTCCCAGTCGGGGCGGGTGGTGATGACGCCAAAGAAGGAAGAACAGGGGTTTATAGTTTGCGACAACCTGCTTCCTCAGAAGGCGCGGGTGCTGTTAATGCTTGCGTTGAACATCACCAACGACCGGCGGGAAATCCAGCGTATGTTTGGCGAATACTAGACCCTTTCCGGTCCATGTCCGGCGTTCTTTTTTCCTTTTCCCGTTGGGTGTATACTGGGCCAAAGTTCCGGTTTCGCAGGACCCGGACGGGGCCTGGAAACCGTGGGGAATGAGGTTGCCAATGGCGCAATCCGCCGAAGCAAGAGCCGTCGGAACCCCACCACAACAGCCCCGCACGAAAGACTCGGTCATGGCCACCAGCCTAATTGGGGCCCACGGGCTGGAGCATATGTACGGCCATGGGTTCATGGCCCTGATACCAGCGATCTACGACAGCCTGGGATTGGTCCCCATTCAGGCCAGCTTAATCCCGGCGGTCCGGCAACTTTCCAGCGGACTGACCAGCGTTTTTGGCGGGTTCCTGGTGGATATGTTCCAGGAACGCCGCGGGCCAATCCTGGCCTTTAGCATGGCTTTAATCGGGTTGGGCTACTTTTTGGTGGCGACTTTCCCGGTTTACGGACTGATTTTAGCGGCACTGGCGGTCGCTTCGGCGGGCAGCGCACTGTGGCATCCGCCGGCTCTGGGACTCCTGGCCCAGCGGTTTCCGCAACGGCGGGGCTTCTTCATGTCGCTGCACCGTTCTTCCGGAAACGTCGGGGACACGATTGCTCCCATCGTGGTCGGCATTCTGCTGGGATTTGTCGGTTGGCGATGGATCGCCGGCGGAGGAACGCCGATCCTATTTTTCCTGGCGGCGATGATCCTCCTTTTCCTTTGGAACGTGGGGGCCCAGCGCCAACCGGTTTTGGCTGGAGCCTCCGGGGGCGGCGGCGTAGGAACCGGCGGCGGACCTTTGGCCCACGCCCACGGGCAAAGCCGGCTCGAAGCGCAATGGGCCAGCCTGAAAGACGCGATGAGGGGGGGTGGGTTCGGCGCGATTCTGCCCATCTTCCTGGTTTCCGCCGTCCGAGGCATGGGCGACCGCACGGTTCTCTGGGTCTTGCCCCTCTACCTCACCCAGAAGGTTAGTGAAGGAGGCCTGGGGCTTAGTTACTTAGTGATGGGAATCCACATAGCCCTACTGACCGCGCCGGGAATCGTCGCCGGTCCGCTGTTCGGCTTCCTGTCGGATATAATAGGAAGGAAACCGGTAATCGTTTTCATCATGGGAGTGACCGTGATTCTGCCCTTCGTAATCGTTTGGGGCGGGGCCAGCCTGGTAATGACGGCGGCGATAGTCCTCTTCGGACTTTTCCACTACTCCGTAAACTCCCTGACCCAGGCCGCAGCCATTGACGTAGTTGAAGGCCGGCAGCTTGAAGGCACCTTTATCGGCCTGATGTGGGGCAGCAACGCGGCCTTTGGAGCCGTCTCCGCGGTGCTGGCCGGGGTCCTGATTCAAGCCTACGGTTGGGACGTGGCCTTCTACTTCGCCGCGGCTCTTTTCTTGATCGGCTTCCTGTTCTCCCTGGTTATGCCTGGTTCCTGGAAGCCGCAGGCCAAGACCAACTAGAGGGTCTCTCTTGACCGAAGCCCGATCCGATACAGTCGTCATCTACACGGATGGCGCCTGTATCGGCAACCCCGGACCGGGGGGCTACGGGGCGGTCCTGCTCCAGGGGGAACGCCGGCGGGAAATTTCGGGGGGGTTCCGGCTGACCACCAACAACCGCATGGAAATAATGGCGGTCGTTGCGGCGTTGGAAGCCCTCAACAAGCCCTCTCAGGTCCAGGTCTACAGCGATTCCCAGTACGTGGTCAACGCCATGTCCAAAGGCTGGGCCGCCCGCTGGAAGGCCAACGGGTGGCGCCGCAACAAACGGGAAATGGCGATTAACCCCGACTTGTGGGAACGTTTGCTGGGGTTGTGCCAGACCCACGAAGTGGAGTTCCGGTGGTTGCGGGGACATTCGGGAGTCCGGGAAAACGAACGCTGCGACCGACTGGCCGTCGCCGCTTCCCGACAGGCCAACCTGCCTTCTGATACGGGTTACCGACCCTAGAGCCCCCTGCCCTCCAGTCCGCCTGGGAACCGGGCCAGGACGATTGCAACGTGATGTAATTTTGAGGGAAAGGGACGCTTGCCAGGCCAGGTGCGACCTGGATTCCCGCCTTCGCGGGAATGACGATAGGTGGCGGGAAAGACCATAGGTGTTCTTGGGGACTTTGCAATTGTCGTGGGAACCGGGCAGATTTCCATTGGGGCGCGACGTTCATTGTTTTTGGATAATAAGTCAGACCAATTTGGCCGAAAAACCGTTGACAATCGGTTACGGCAGGTGTTAGCCTAAATATGCAGTAAGTAAGGGGCTCAGGTCCCAACTTACTCCGAAACTCACAAAGGGGGTTGAAAATGGTTAAGGTTTTCGTACTGAACCATAATTGGAAATTTCCCTGTAGACGCCCTGCTGGTGGGCGCTGGGAGTAAGGATTCCTTACCGAAAGCCGGCGTTCCACCAGCAGGGACATGAAAAAGGAGACCTGTTACTGCGTACCAACAGCAAAGGCCCTTTATCGAAGGAACGCCTAGCTGGCCACTAAGGCAGAGCAGACAGGAAACCAAAAACAAAACGGGGCCCGGCTTCAGAAGCCGGGCCCTAATTTTTGGGAATTAGGTGGCTGGGTCCATGATGGTTCGTGGTTCGACGGGGGGTTCGTCCTTCGACGGAGCTCAGGATGATGGGCGTTTGGTTCGACGGGCTCACTATGATGACGATGATGAGGGCGTGTCAATTAGGACGATTGCAAAGTCAGGTAATTGCCATGAAAAGGGAGCCTTGCTAGGCCAGGTGCATCCTGGTTTCCCGCGAAGGCGGGAATGACGATAGGTGGTTGTACGGACCTTGTAATCGTCCTGGGTGTCAACCGGGGGTTGTTGACGGGGCGGTGTGCGCTTAGAATTTTGGGGAATCAGGACTTCTTTTGACGCACCGGGGAAATTGTATGCCGTCATATCCACACATCGAGCGGTACCGGGAATATCTTCAGCAACTCATTGATTACGGCGGTTCCGACAGTGAACTGAATATTCGGCCAGCTTTTCAGAACTGCTTGGACGCGAACTGCCGCGACCACTCGGAAAAGCTGATGTTGGTGCCGGAACTGAGAACCGGCGCCGGCGTAGTCCCCGACGGGACGGTAAAAGACACTTTGCGGATGGCACGAGGGTTTTGGGAGGCGAAGGATACCCACGACGATCTCGACACGGAGATTCAGAAAAAGTTCAACGGCGGCTATCCTCGGGACAACATCGTTTTTGAGGACTCCCAGACCGCAGTTTTGATTCAGAACAGGCAGGAGGCGATGCGGGCGGACATGACCCGCCCTGGAGAGTTGCACCGTCTCATCCGCCGGTTCCTGGACTACGAACTTCCCCAAATTGAAGAGTTCCGGCAGGCGCAGCAGCAGTTCAAGACCGACCTGCCCGCCGTGTTGGAGAACCTGCGGGAGGCCATTGACGCGGCGCAGACGGGGAGCGCCGACTACCAGGCCGCCGCCGAAAAGTTCCTGGAGCAGTGCCACCAGACCATCAGCCCCGACATTTGCGCCACCGACGTTCGGGAGATGCTGCTCCAGCACATCTTGACCAAGGACATTTTTTCGCGGGTGTTCAAGGAAGACCAGTTTCACCGGGAGAACAGCGTTGCGCGGCAGCTAGACCAATTGGAGCAGACCTTCTTCACAGGCGACGTGCGGCGGGAAGCAATCGAACGGTTAAGGGGTTACTACGGGGCCATCGGCCGGGCCGCCGACGAAATCGCCGACTACTCCGAAAAGCAGCAGTTCATTAAGGCCGTTTACGAGGACTTCTACAAGGCTTACAACCCGGCCGCCGCCGACCGGTTGGGGGTGGTCTACACTCCCAACGAAGTGGTGGACTTCATAATCCGGGGGACGGACTACCTGCTGCAAAAACACTTCGGGCGGACATTGGCGGACGACAACGTGCAGATTCTTGACCCAGCCACCGGCACGGGAACGTTCGTAACTAACCTGATCAACCACCTGCCCGAGGACCGGTTGGAGTACGAGTACCTGAACGAAATCCACGCCAACGAGGTGGCGATACTCCCTTACTACATCGCCAACTTGAACATCGAGTACACCTACAAGGAGCGGACGGGGCATTACCGGGAGTTTCCCAATCTTTGCTTTGTGGACACGTTGGACAACCTGGACTGGCAGCAGTCAGGAGCCACCGGCGGTGTCGTCAGCCGACAAGGTGCTTTCAACCTGGGCGGGCTGTCCGAGGAGAACTGGATACGGGTACAGGAGCAAAACGAAAAGCCAATCAGCGTAATCATCGGCAACCCGCCGTATAACGCTCGTCAAGCGGATTGGAACGACTTCAATCCTAACCGCACTTATGAAAGAATTGATACTCGCATACGTGAAACTTACGCATCCTCAAGCACAGCTCAAAATCGGAACTTGCAATTTGATATATATAAGCGGTTCATCCGCTGGGCTAGCGACCGGTTGGATGATGATGGAATTATCGGGTTTATCACCAACCGGGCCTACCTTGAAGCTCGACAGGATGACGGATTCCGACAGGTTTCCGCCAGTGAGTTTACCGACATATATGTTCTTGACCTGGGTTCGGACATGCGCCGCAACCCGAAAATTTCCGGAACTAAGCACAACGTCTTTGGCATACAAACCGGCGTCGCTATTGGGTTTTTTCTGCGGGATAAATCCAGGTTAGGACAGTGTGGCATTCATTATGCCCGGCGTGACGATTCTGAACTTGCAAAGGACAAGTTGGCATATTTGAAGAAGACGATGCTGTCCGAGATTGAATTTGATGAGATTACGCCCAACAAGAATCAAAACTGGCTCAACCAATCCAACAGTGACTTCGAGAGGCTTATGTTGCTTATTGACCCACAGACTAGTAGTCAGTCAACTTTGGAATCGAAAGGGTAGAGGCGGTGAAGTTTGGATCGGGCGTCCTGGGTTTTGAACCGCCACTTGATACCAACTCGGGCGGCGTTGCGCTCCCGCACCAGTGCCTGGACTTCCCTCCCGAGCGCATCCTCGTCGGGGAGCCGCTGCTTCAGGCAGCAGCGGGACAGCACGCTGAACTCGATTTCCGCCATGTTCAACCAACTCCCGTGCTTCGGGGTATAGTGGAACTCCAGGCGCTTGGCAATCCGTCGGGCCTCGGCCGCTGGGAACGTCTCGTACAGCGACCCCGCGCGGTGGGTGTTGAGATTGTCCAGGACCACCCGCACCACCGGGACCTCCGGATAGGCTTCATCCACCAGCCAGCGCATCTGGTGGGCGAAGTCCTGCATGGTGCGCCGCTGGGTCACCGCCACCTGCCGCCACCCAGCCAGCGGCTCGCAGGCCAGGAACAGGTTGCGGGTGCCTTCCCGCCGGTATTCGTAGTCCTGCCGCCGGGGAAGTCCAGGCCGGGGCGGCAGAGAGGGCCGGGTCTCCCCCAGCAACTGGGTGGAGGTCTCGTCAAAGCAGACCACCGGACGCTGGGGGTCATACGGTTCGGCGTACAGGTCCAGCACGTCCTCCATGTTGGCCACGAACTCGGCGCTCACCTTGGGGATGCACCACTCCTGCTTCTGCCACGGCTTGAGAACGTTTTTTTGAGACGCTTACGCACTCCCTCGTGGGACATGGAGGACGCCAGCCCCAGTTCCACCACCTTGCCAGCCAGCAGGCGCAGGGTCCAGTGGTCGTGGCCCTCCGGCGCTGGACTGCAGGCCAACGCGATGAGGTGGGCTTCGCTCCGGTCGTCCAACTTCCGATGCCGGTTGACCTGGCGCCGGTCCCACAGGGCCCCGTCCAACCCTTCCTCGGTAAAGCGCTGCTTAATCCGGTACACGGTGCCCAGCGCCACATCCAGCGCCTCGGCCACCTTGGGAGCGGCCCAACTGTCGTCGCTCTTGAGGAGAATCCGCGCCCTGGCGGTCACTCGGGCCGAGCTTTTCCCAACCCGAATCAGATTCTGGAGTTCTTCCCGTTGTTCCGGCGCCAGCCGCACGGCGTACTTGTCCCTGATCATCACTGCCACCCCCCCCCCATCAGAACTTCATCCCAAGCAGTATACGACTATCGGCCAGATTCCTGTATGACTTTCAACATCAAGGTTGACTGACTACTAGACGTGCCAACTCCCTTGAAGGTGAAAAAGCAGTGCTTCGTCTGTATTCTAATGGCGTTGACACGACCCGCGACGATTGGGTTTTTGATTTTGGCACCGGCAATCTTATAGAAAAAGCAAAGTTTTTCGCTAACACTTACAATCGATTGCTCGATGCCAACGACACTTCGTATGACCCGATAATCAAATGGAGCGAGACGCTTCGGAATTCATTCCAACGCAACCAGAGGATTGTTTTTGGTCTGACGAGTCTCAAACAATCCTTCTATCGTCCGTTTGTTGTGAAATATCATTTTGCGGACAAAGTGATGAACCATCGGCTTACAAGCAATCACAAGTAAATGTTTGGCAACAGCTTTGATCAAGAGAACAAAGTCATATCCTTCACTGGCGTCGGGTCCAACAAGGCTTTTGCCGCGTTGGCGATTGACAGATTAGTTGAACGCCAATTCCTTGGCAATATGCAATGCCTTCCCCTCTACCGGTACGCTTCTGACGGCGAGCGGGTCAGCAACATTACTGAATGGGGGTTGCGGCAGTTTCGGGAGCATTACCGCGACGAGGCAATCTCCGCCGAGGATATTTTCGCCTATACCTACGCGGTGCTGCACAACCCGGAATACCGGGAGAAGTACGCGGTGGATTTGCTGCGGGAGTTCCCCCGCCTGCCGTTTTATGAGGATTTTCCGGCTTGGGTGGGGATGGGGCAGGAGTTGCTGGACTTGCACATTGGGTTTGAGTCGGTGGAGCCTTACGGCTTAGTGCGGGAGGACCTGGACGGGGAAGTCAAGCGGGTCATTCTGGGAGCCGACAAGGATAAAGGCTTGATACGGTTGGACGACAAGACGACGTTGACCGGGATTCCGGCATCGGCTTGGGAGTACCGGTTGGGGAGCCGTTCGGCGCTGGAATGGGTGCTGGACCAGTACAAGGAAAAGAAGCCCCGGGACCCGACCATCGCGGCGAAGTTCAACACCTACCGGTTCGCCGATTACAAGAAACGGGTGGTGGACCTGCTGCAACGGGTTTGTTCCGTGAGTGTCCGCACCATGGAGATAATTGACGGGATGGCCTAATAAGGATTGTTGGGGGTGTGGTTCGACCGGCTCGACACGAACGGATGGGGTGGGTTCGACGCGCTCACCACGATGGTTGGGGTCACAGGGCCTTTTGATTGTCGTTTTGGGGAGTGTGTGGGAGGAAGAATCCGGGGGCAAACGGGCTGCCGACGATGGATTTTAGATTCCTCCCTGCGGTCGGAATGACAGGTAAGGGGCTTGGAATGACCCCCTTTGGCAAGCTGGTTGGCCGTTCAACAGGCTCAGGTTGGCCGTTCAACAGGCTCAGGTTGGCCGTTCAACAGGCTCAGGTTGGCCGTTCAACAGGCTCAGGTTGGCCGTTCAACAGGCTCAGGTTGGCCGTTCAACAGGCTCAGGGCCGTTCAACAGGCCGTTCAACAGGCTCAGGTTGGCCGTTCAACAGGCTCAGGACGAGGGCGAGGGGCTCGGAAGCGGAATTTGGGGAGAATTTTAAGAGGCCCTGCCATGAATACCATGATGGTGGTTCGTGGTGCGTCCTTCGCCGTGGTGAAGGATGATGGTGGTTTGGGGCTCACCGCGAACGGATGGGGTGGTTCGACGCGCTCACCGCGAACGGATGGGGTGGCCTGATTTTGTTGGGGCGTCCTGGGGTTAGCGTTGCTGCCAGGTTTCCGACGCCGCGCGATAGTCTTCTGGGGTGTTTAGGTCCCACAGGATTTCGGCGGCGTTTAGCTCGCAGCGGTGGGTTTGGGCGAGGTGACGCTGGGTTACGGCCTTCATTCCGAAGGTCTCTTCGTCTATGGCCAGCAATTCGTCTAACAAGGAGACGTCTACGATTGTTGGGTGGCCGCCTTTGCCCTGGTAGGTGGGAATGGTAATAAGGTTGGTCCCGGCGCGGTGGGTGTCGATAACCGAGCGGACGGTTTCAACGCTACGAGGCTGGTCAACATTGAGAAACAACAGGGATTGAACTTCCCCCGGGTCCAATCCCCGGAGCCCCGCTTTAATCGAAGTGGTCTTACCCTGGAGGTGATCGGGGTTAAAGGCAATGGATACTCCGTCACGGCCTTTGAGCAAGGGCCGGAGCCGTTCCGATTCATGACCAAGGACCACCACTACCTGGCTGGCCCCACCGTCGAGGAGGGCGGAGACTTGGTGTTCCAACAAAGAAGAGCCCCGCCACGGAAGCAGGGCTTTCAGCTGACCCATGCGAGAGGACTGGCCCGCCGCCAGCAAGACGGCGGCTACACCGGACACGAGGCGTCTCCCAGCTAGACGTTGATGGTGCGAGCCACTTTATCGGCGGCCCGATCCAGGAACCACTGTTCCATTTGCATGACGCCGCCGGAACCGCCCCGGCGGGTCATGATGATCTCCGACATCACGCTGACCGCTATTTCTTCAGGGGTCAAAGCGCCGATGTCCAAGCCGATGGGGGAGCGGACTTCCTTCAACCGTTCCAGGGTAACGCCCTGCTGCAACAGCCGCTGGTAAATCATCAGCGTCTTGCGGCGGCTGCCCATCAGGCCAATGTACCGGGCCCGGGTCTTTAGGGCCGATTCCAAGGCCATGTCATCGTACCGGTGGCCCCTGGTCGCAACGACTACGAAGGTGTTGACGTTGAGTGAGAGGTGGTCCGACCAACCTTCGTAATCGGTTATCAGGGTCTGGTCGGCGTAAGGGAAGCGTTCTTCGTTGGAAAACTCGGGCCGGTCGTCGACCACCACCACACGGTAGCCCAGGTTCTGAGCCAGGTCGGCAGTTGCCTTACCGACGTGGCCGCCACCCACCATTACGAGGGTTGGCGGGGTGGTGAAACCTTCGACGAAAACCTCCACGCCTTCATCGGTGGTGAAACTTTCGATGGCTCCTACGTCGGCGACTTTCTTGCAGACTTCCATCCCGCGTTGGTCCAGTTCTGGGCTGCCCAGGGTGCCGGAGACGGTGCCGTCCATACGCAGCAAGAGCTTGGCGCCCAAGCCTGGATGACCGTCGGGAACGTTAACCGCAGTGGCCAGGGACAAGGGTTCGCCGCCTTCGTAGGCGTCCAAAAGTTGGTGCCCCAACTCGGTAAAGTCGTCGGCTTCCCAGAAGGGTTCCAGGTAGAAATACATGGTGCCGCCGCAGACCAAGCCGTCCCGGGCGGCGATATCCTCGTTGAGGAAGTAGTTTTTGAACTCGGGCCCGCCGTGGTTCCGCATTATTTCCTTGGCGGCGAACCAGATGTCACCTTCAACACAGCCTCCCCCCAAGGTCCCGACGCCGCTGCCGTCTTCGCGGACCAACAGCATCGCCCCCGATTTTTGAGGGGTTGAACCTTTGGTGCGCACGACGGTAGCCAAAACGCAGGGTTGGCCCTGTTCGAGTAGATTGACTGCCTCTTGTATGACTTCTTTCATTCCTAACAGCCTCGGCAAGTTGGAGGTGGGGCAGATGCGATTGCCCGTCCAGTTACCAATGTGGATTGGATTACATTATAACCGAAGGGCGGTTGCGTGGTGCAACTACCGGAATTATACTCCAACCCGCTCCAGGGCCTTTTCGTTGTGATTGTGCGGAATTTGCGACGCCGAATCCAGGGGCAAACCGGCTGGTGGCGATGGATTTTAGATTCCTCCCTACGGTCGGAATGACAGGTGGGGGGGATCGGGGTGAAAGAGGGGGATCGGGGTGAAAGAGGGGAGCTCAGCGTGAAGGGGGGTGGAAGCGGCATTTCGGGAGCATGAAAATGCCCTGAATCCGCTTCAGGACGATTGCAAAGTGATGCAATTCTGAGGGAAGGAGAGGCCTGCCAGGCTAGGTACGACCTGGATTCCCGCCTTCGCGGGAATGACGATTTGGGGCGGGAATGACGATAAGTGTTCGTAGGGACTTTGCAATTGTCGTGGAATCCGCTTTGCAGACATGTAAAAGCGGGGGGAAATCGGGTACAATATGGCTTTATATGACCCTTATTGCAATCACCTCAGCAGACCTGGAAAATGCCCGGCTTTACCTTGAAGTCATGGAAGGTCTGGGAGCGGCAGTTAGGGTGATTACACCGGCGGATGGGCCGGCCGGTGAGTTGATGAGTGGTGTGGGCGGTTTGCTTCTCTCGGGCGGTCCCGACATTGACCCAGCCGTCTACGGCGCAAAGCCGGACCCCAACAATCCCCTCGACCTTTGCCGTCCGCTGGATGATTTGGAGTTAAAGCTGCTGGATTTTGCGCTAGCTGCCGATATGCCGGTGTTGGCTATTTGCCGGGGGATGCAACTGTTGAATGTCGCATTCGGCGGGCAATTGATTCAAGACCTTACGGGCCATCGGGGCCCGGGGGAGGACGAACCGGTCCGGCACCCCATCTACCTGGCGCCGGGAGCCAAGGCCGCAGCCATCATCGGGTCCGCCGGGTTCTTCCGGGTCAACAGCCTACATCACCAGGGACTTACCGAGGCGCAGCGGGCGCCCGGGCTAATGAGCACAGCTTATTCTTTGGAAGATGGCCTAATCGAAGGGCTGGAGAGTCCTTCCCATAGTTGGGTCATTGGACTTCAATGCCATCCCGAACGCCAGGACGAAGTACCGAGGAGTTTCGCCAATATGTTTTCCGCGTTTCTGGAACGAGCGGAGACTTTTGGGGAACAACCTATTTCAGTGGCGGATAGTTCAGAACCGCCAACAGCACTGCAAGGGGAGGCGGGACGCTAGGCGGAGGCATTCCCCGCCAGGCACTGCCCGCGACCACCCCAAGGAGCATTAACCCATGGTAACAGCCACTTCAGCCAATCCCCCGGAAGACCGCATCAACCCCATCCGCATTGAAGAGGAAATGCGGACTTCCTACCTGACCTACGCCATGAGCGTAATTGTGGCGCGGGCCTTGCCCGACGTGCGGGACGGGTTAAAACCGGTGCAGCGGCGCATTCTGTACGCGATGCACGAAATGGGCATCCGAACCAACTCCCAATACCGCAAGAGCGCCAGGATAGCCGGTGAAGTGCTGGGTAAATTTCACCCCCACGGCGAAACGTCGGTGTACGACACGCTGGTCCGGATGGCCCAACCCTTCTCCATGCGGTACCCCCTGATCGACGGTCAGGGCAACTTCGGCAGCGTTGACGGCGATCCTCCGGCGGCTATGCGGTACACCGAAGCGCGGTTGGCGAACATTGCGGAAGAACTGCTGGCGGACATCGACCAAAACACCGTCGATTTCCTGCCCAACTTTGACGATTCCATCGAAGAGCCCACCGTGCTGCCCAGCCGGCTGCCCAATATGCTGGTGAACGGAACGACGGGAATCGCCGTGGGGATGGCGACCAACATTCCGCCCCACAACCTGGGCGAGATTTGCGACGCAATCTGCTACCTGGTGGACCACCCGGACTGCACTGGGGAAGAACTGTTGACGCTGGTGCCGGGGCCGGACTTCCCCACCGCCGGGATCATCCGCGGCACCTCCGGCATTGTCGATACTTACAACACCGGCCGGGGCCGGATTGTCATGGAAGCGGCCACCGAAATTGAGGAGTACCGGGGCGGGCGGCAACGGATCATCGTTACCGAACTACCGTACCAGGTCAACAAAGCCAATCTGGTGGAGAAGATTGCCCATTTGACCCGGGACAAACGGGTTGAAGGCATTTCCGACATCCGCGACGAGTCGGACCGCCATGGGATGCGGGTGGTGATCGAGTTGCGCCGGGACGCGCAACCCAACATTGTCCTCAATAATCTTTTCAAGCACACCCAGTTGCGCACGGCTTTCAACTCCATAATCCTAGCACTGGTAGACGGCCAACCGCAGGTCCTTTCGCTGAAGCAATCCCTGGCGCGTTTCATAGAGCACCGTCAAGAGGTAATCCGACGCCGTTCCGAATTCCAGTTGCAACGGGCCCGGGACCGGGACCACATCGTCCAAGGGCTGCTGCTGGCGTTGGACCGCATGGACGAGGTAATCGCGACCATCCGGGCTTCCGCCGATGTGGAAGCGGCCCGCAACAACCTGATGCAGACCTTCGACCTCTCCCAGCCTCAATCCCAGGCCATCCTGGACATGCAACTGCGCCGGTTGGCGGCATTGGAGCGGGAACGTCTCGAAAAGGAACACGAAGACCTGCTCAAGACCATCGCTTCGCTGGTAGAGTTGCTAAACAATCCGGACAAAATCCTGGGGGAGATCAAGACCGAGACCCTGAAGCTAAAGAAAGACTTCGGCGACGCCCGCCGGACAGTCATCTACCCCGAGGAAATCCAAGAGCAGTCCGCCGAACAGTTCATAACCCACCAGGACGTGGTGGTGACCCTCAGCCAGCGCGGGTACATCAAGCGCGTACCTCGGGACATCTACAAGACCCAGCACCGGGGCGGCAAGGGAGTGCGGGGGATGACCACCCGGGAAGACGACGATCTCATGGAACTGGTGGTGGCGGATACCCACGATACGCTGCTGCTCTTCACCAACCGCGGGCGGGTTTACCCGCTGCGGGTGTTCCAAATAGCTGCCGACACCTCCCGCACCAGCCGGGGAACCTTGCTAATTAACCTGATTCCCCTGGCCCGGGGCGAGCAAGTGCAGACCATGCTGCGGACTCAAAACCCCAAGGAAGGGGACTTGCTGATCCTGGCTACCAGGATGGGTGAAGTTAAGGCCTTGAAGGAAGGGCAGCTTGCCAATATTCAACCGCGGGGTCTTATCGTGATGAACCTGGACCCCGGCGACGAGTTGGTCAGCGTCCGGCCCCTGGGAGACGCCGAAGACGTGGTCTTGGTATCCGAAAAGGGACAAGCGATACGGTTCCCGGTCCAGAGCCTTCCGAGCCGTTCCCGCACCTCCGGAGGGGTCCGCGGAATGCGGTTGAAGGAGGGGGACGCCGTGGTGGGAATGGACACCGTCAACGCCAACGACCGCCTTCTGGTGGTCAGCAAGCGGGGCTACGGCAAGTCGTCCGACCTTTCCCTCTACCGTACCCAGTCCCGTAACGGTTCCGGCATCTTGACCTTCCGGGTTAACGACAAAACTGGGCCGGTGGCCGCAGTGACCCGGGTCACGCCCGACCCGACCAACGAGGAGATGTTCATAATCTCGGCGAAAGCCCAGGTGGTCAGGATTAGTTTGGATGACGTCCGAAGGGCCGGCAGGGCTACCCAAGGAGTCATCATTTGGCGGGACCGTCAGGCCGACGATTACGTGGCGTCTATTTCCCTATGCCCCGGGGACCTTTTGCCGGATACCGAGGACCAGCCACCTGGTCCGTCACGGAACGGGAACAAGAAGGACAACCCGCCCGCCAATTAAGGCAGCCGCCCCGGTCGACGGACCGCGACCAGGAACCCGTTGACTTGGGGCGCCTCGCCATAATACGAGGAATCACGGTCTTTCAATTTTCCAGGTAGAGGACGGTTGGTGTTGAAAGGCAAGGTGGCATCCCCGTGGTAATTACGGCGGAGGCTGGAATCCAGGGTTGGGCTAGGATTTTGGACCCCTCGCTACCCTTCGGGGTGACAGTGGGGGAGTCGGGGGGACCCTTCGACGGGTTCAGGGCGAACGGATGGGGGGTCGGGGACAGTTAAGAGACCCTGGCCGCTTGGTTAAGCACATATTGATAGCGGTTTGGACGCCCGTGTATAATGTAATCACCTTCGGCGACGAATAATCACCACCTTAGCATCCTTTTACGCCACCGACGGGAGATTTACATTGAAGCTGGTGTTCATTCACGGGGCCGGCAGTTCCGGCCTTTCCTTCTATTATCAACTCCGCCATTTCCGGAATTCCAAAGCTATCGACCTCCCCGGACATCCTACAGGCAAACCCTGCAAAAGCATCGACGGTTACCTGGAGTGGGTGCGCGGTTTCATCACCGCCCGCCGCTACAAGGACGTGGTGTTGTGCGGCCACTCCATGGGCGGGGCCATCGCCATGCAATACGCCCTGCTCTACCCGGAGGAGCTTAAAGGGCTCATCTTAGTGGGGACCGGGGCCAGACTCCGCGTACACCCTTCCTTCTTGGACCAGTGCCGCAGAACGAACGCCGACAGTTCGGAATGGTTGCAGCGGCAACAGGCCTACTACAACGGCGTCGCTCCAGACATACACCGGGTGTTGATGCTGAGGGCCCAAGAGATAGGGCCAGGCGTAGAGTTAAACGACCTGCTGTCCTGCGACCGGTTCGACGTAATGGAAGACGTCCACAACATTCAACTGCCCACGGAAATCATCTGCGGCGCGGACGACCAAATGACCCCGGTGAAGTACGCGGATTATTTGGCGGAAAAGATAAAGGGGTCCCACCGGGACGTAATTCCCAACGCTGAACACTTCGTCCAGCTTCAGAAATACCAGCAGGTAAACGATAAGATTGGCGAGTTTCTAACCCGGTTGAAGTAACCTCAACCAGGATTACTCGTTGGCATCGGCGGCCGGGTGGTACCAGCGGCTTTCGTAGAACATTAGGGGTGATCCGGAAGTTTCCTCCAACATTTCTTTTACTTCCCCAAAGTAGACCGTGTGGTCCCCGTAAACGTGGGACCCTACGACCTCGCATCCGAAGAAGACCATGGACTGGTTCAAGACCGGAATCCCACCTTCGGTCATGGTGTATTCGTAGTCCACGGCGCCAGTGCGGTCTTCAGGGCGGCGGGCGAAATAGGCGCCCAGGACTTCCTGCTCTTCCCCCAGAATGTTTACTCCGAACCCGCCCCGGGCTTCAACGTAACCGTGGGTATGCGTTCCGTGGGCAACGCACACCAAAACAATGGGAGGGTCGAGACACACCGAGGTAAAAGAGTTGGCGGTCATGGAATGGGGGTACCCCTCGTCATCAACGCTAGTAACAACCGTAACGCCGGTGGCGAATCTGGACATTGCCTTTCGGAACTCGTCTCTCTCTACCAAGGTTCTACCTTTCCGCAGGATTTGGGGCAATTATACCCGTTTCAGATTTTTCCGGCTAGCAGATTGGGCCTTAACCTTCCCCCGCCACTACCGACTAGGCCAGGCCGCCCGATGGTCGTGTTGCTCTAAGGGAAAGGCCCAAAGGACTCCGCCAACCTTTCCGGACCTTGCGCCCGGAACCGGTCTGGGTCCAGTTTGGCTACCACCCCGGGGGGGATTCGTCGCGAAAACAATTCGGGATGGGTAAGCTGGGCCAAGATTTCCAACCCTTGCACCAACCGGGGGCCCGGGCGGCTGAAGTAAACGTGGTCGATCAAGTAGACCTCCCCGGATTGAACCGCCGGAATTTTCTCCCACCCTTCTTGTAGGCCGAGCCAGGAAACCTCCCGCATGTGGCGGTCCAAACCCGAGGAACACAGGTCAACGAACAAAATCTCCGGCCGGTAGTCCAGTATCTCCCCCCAATCGGGCCGCGTCGCGGGGCAACCGGGCTGGTAAATCTCCATCGACCCGCCAGCCAGGCGGAGCAGCTCAGGAATCCAGTGGCCTCCGATGACCAGGGGGTTTATACCTTCCAGGGAATAGACCCTGGGGCGGCGGGAAACCGGGGCCAACTTGCCGGTAACCGCCTCCACTCGGTCCCGCAGACCCCCCACCAGACGATCCGCCGGACCGGAAGCCCCGCAGGCTTCGCCCACCTCCAGGATGCTTTGGAAAACTTCGTCCACCGTCCTGGGGTTCAGGACCAGCACTTGGGGCTGGAGTTGCACCGCTTGTACCGCCCGGTTTACCGTTGGGGCGTCAACTTCGCAGAAGTAGCACAGGTCTTGGGTCAGCACCACCTCCGGCGCTTGTTCCATCAACCATTCTTGGTCCAGGTCATAGGGGCTCTCGCCAGCGGAAAGGATGCGGTGCATCTCCTGTTCGACTTCCTCGCTGGACATGACCGAGACGTCGATCCGGCTACGGCAGACCACCGGTTTGGCCGCCGCTTCAGGGGGGTAGTCGCATAGATCGGTAACCCCCATGACCTGATCGGCCAGACCCAGGGCGAAGAGGATTTCCGTTCCGCTCGGCAACAACGAGCAAATTTTCATCCGCGCTCTCCCACCGGACCAGGGCTTCCCGGGACCGGCAACTTTTCAGATTCTCTGAGCTAACGCCCTAGACGGTGGCCCCTCTTGTTGTATCATACCCTTTACTGGCAAGACAAAACCCTGCGCCCAGGTTGATTCCATGACCCAGGTGTCAAGAACCCAGCAATGGGGCAACGCGGCGTTGCTGCGGCTTGGAGCCTTTGGCTTCGGCATTACCGGCTTTTTTATGGCCATGGACACCATCGTACTGCCGTCTTTGGTGTTGGTGGTGGCGCCCGAGGGAGCAAAGAACACTTTTTTGGGGGTGCTTGGTCTAGGCGGGATGGTGGTGGCCGGGCTGGTCCAACCGATGGTGGGTTGGTACAGCGACCGGACCAACACCCCCTTGGGCCGACGGGTACCTTTCATTCTCTGGGGATGCGGATTCGTGGCGCTGGGGCTGGCCGGACTGGGGTTCATCTCAAATTTCTCGTCCTTGTTCATCCTGTGGGTGTTTATACAGGTCAACGCCAGCATCGGGTACGGGCCATTCTTGGCTTTAATACGGGACTTAGTCCCCGTTCAACGCATGGGCGTTGCATCATCGTTGAAGATTATGGCCGATGGCGCCGGGGGATTGGTCATGGTGGCCGTTTCCGGCGCGTTAATCAGCCGTTACTCCGGGCAAGAAACGATTTATTGGCTGTGGCTAACCCTGGGCGCCATCGCGGGGGTATTGGTGGTATCCGGCGGGGTAAGCAGTCTTACGGTAATTTTGCGGGAAAGAGCGGTCCGCTTTATATACACGAGGAGCACCGAATCCCTGCGCCGCCGCTCGGGACTGCACCGGGACCTCGTTTGGTTCCTGATGTCCCGCTTCTTGATGATCGCAGCAACCTTCGTTTTCCCGACTTACGGCCTCTTTTTCTTACGGGACGTTGTGGGAGTCGATAACCCTCCCCAAACTATGGGCCTGATGATTCTCGCGATAGGTGGGGCTTTGATATTGTGCGTCTACCCGGCCGGTTGGTTGTCGGACCGGGTTGGGCGAAAGCCGGTCATTATCAGCGGGGCCGTTGCCGGGGCCGCCGGATCCATCGCCATGTTATGGGCCAACAGCGCGGTCGACGCCGTGGTCATCGCCAGCTTTTTGGGGGCATGTGTCGGTGTAATGATGAGCGTGGGTTGGGCGTTGGCCAACGAACTGGGCGCGGAAGGGAGGGAAGGGCAGCACATGGGCATCGTCAACCTCGCCACCATAGGCGGCGCCGCGTCGGCAAAGTTATTGGGACCTGGGGTTGACCTGCTAAACCTGACGGGGTCGGGCGCGGGTTACTCCGCTCTGCTAATCGGGTGCGGTTTGGCGTTCCTGGCGGCAGCGTTGTTAATCTTGCCGATCAACCCCCAAGCGGTAAAGCCTGGACCGGAGGCAAGGACTTCGGCAACGACGAACACTTCAACCGGACCGGGCGCTTAGGATAGCCGGCTTAGAAATTCAGCCCCGGACCTGGTTACCCAGCCGTTCCAAGAGGTCATCAAGAACTTTACGCCTTTTGCCGCGTAAGCGGCGGCGTTATCGTCGTTGACCAGGGTTCCCGGGGAGCGGCCCGCAGAAACAATTTTTTCGATGGCTTGGTCGATGGCCGCTTGCACTTCCGGGTGGCCCGGGTTGCCGATGTGTCCCATGGTCTGGGAGAGGTCGGAGGGGGCGACAAAGAATACGTCGATGTGGTCGACGCGGAGGATTTCGTCCAGGTTCTGCAAAGCCTCGACTTCCTCCAGGAGGACGACCACCATGGTCTGGTCGTTGGCTTTTTGGAAGTAGTCGGGCACGCCGAAGGACTGGCGGCCTCCGAACATGCCCCGGTATCCCAAGGGCGCGAACTTGGCTGACATCATGGCGCGTTCGGCGTCTTCCCTGGTGTTGACGTGGGGGACGACGATACCCATTGAGCCCCGATCTAAAGTACGGGTGATCAACCCGGCGTCGTTGGAATTGACGCGGGTAACTGACGCCATTCCCCAGAGATCGCAGGCCCGGGTCATGTCGCTAATCTGTTCCCAGCTTACTGGGCCGTGTTCGCATTCAAGCCAGGCGGCGGCGAACCCCACCGGTCCCAAAAAATCAATGATTTCGCTGCTCATCAAGCCGGAAATTACGGATACTACCTCGCCGCGTTGCAGCTTTTCTTTCGCCGGGTTATTCCTGATTCCAGGCACGACAGTCCCTCCCTTTGCGCCGGTTTTTCGGATGTTCCGGTCCTGGGATTACCGGATCACTCCTGTTGGGCGGTTTTGATTTCGTATCCCCGGGGCGTGACCATGTGGCCTTCATGGACCCGAGTGGTCGTGTTTCCAATGACCACGGTGGTGAACATGTCGACCTCGGTGGATTGTTCCTCCAACCGGTCCAAATCGGTCACGATGATGCGTTGGCCCGGACGGTAAGCGTCCTTGACGAGTCCCACCGGGGTCGAGGGGCTCCGGTGTTCCAGCAAAATCTTTCGCGCTTCCAGCAATTGCCAGTCGCGCCGCATACTGCGGGGATTGTAAAGAACGACGACGAAGTCTCCGGCCGCCGCCGCTTCCAGCCGGCGTTGAATCGCTTCCCAAGGCGTGAGGAGGTTGCTGAGGCTGATTGCACAGAAATCCTGCATTAGCGGAGACCCCAGCAACGCCGCGGCTGATTGCAACGCCGAAATCCCGGGGACCACTTCCAGGGAAGGGGAGAGGCCGTCCCAGCCCCGGTCGGTCAGGACCTGGTAAACGGGCCCGGCCATCCCGTAAATGCCGGCGTCACCGGAAGAGATGACGGCCACTATCTTGCCTTGGTCCGCCAACTCGACGGCCCGAGCCGCCCGCTCCAGTTCCTGGCCCAGCTCCATGGAGACGACTTCTTTGCCGACGGCCCAATCGCCGATTTGGTCCACGTACCCCCGGTAACCCACGAGCACGTCGCAATCGTTCAAGGCCGCCAACGCGCTGGGGGTCTGCAATTGGGCGTCTCCGGGGCCAAGGCCCACTAAATACACTTTACCTGCCACTACTATCCCGCCGCCAATCCGTAAAAGGTTTGGGTCTTACAATGATTTGTTAACCTATAGCCCGCTGTCAGGTTTGAGGAAACACTTTGCGGGCGACCGCAACCGTGGCCCGCGCCGACTTGCACTTGGGAACCAATAAATCGTTACTGCCCGCCGCCAGCAGGGCCGCCGGTTCCGACACCCCCCAAACCCCTATTAAAGACCGGGCCCGTTCCGATGGAGTTGGCCTTGCCCCGGCCCTGGCGGGTTGGTTTTCAGCCTCTACCGGGGCTAGGTATGAGTCCTGAAACACTGCGTTCAATTCCTCGCCGGAATAACAGACCAAGGGGACACCGTACTTGTCCGCCAAGGCCAGGAGGCCTTCTTCATCAGCCTTCAAGTCCGCCGTTGCCAGACATGCCAAGCTGCCCAATGCCAGGTTATTTTCGGAGAAGGTCTCCAGCAACAGGGTTTCCAGCTCCTCCATCGGGACGCCTCGACGGCAACCCATGCCTACCATTAGGCTGCGGGGGCGATACAAGATCATGTGCTGGCCTTCTACTGCGGGCAAAAATGGTCCGCCATTGGGAAGCCTGGGTTTTGCCTCATCAGTGATCACCAGCATTGCGGCGGACCGGGCTTGTTGCAACTCTTCCAACGATGGATAAACCTGGATGTTGGGAGCCAACGGGGAGAATTCCTGTTGCCAGGTGGGTTCACCCGCCTCCTGGAAAATCCCCACCGGGCCGCCGTTGACGACTGCGGCGCTGGCGCGGGTCACATCCAGGGGGGCGGCTTCCACCTTCCAGCCAAATTCGTTCCCCAGGAGGTCGACGGCCAGGATTCCCCTAACGTGGGACGCCGACGTAACCACCGGCGTGGCCCCCAAGACTGCCGCTACATCCAGCGCCAACTTGTCGGCGCCGCCAACATGCCCGGAAACCAAGCTCACCGCAAACCGGCCGCTTTCATCGACGCAGACCACCGCGGGGTCATCGTGTTTGCCCCGAAGATGCGGAGCTATCAGCCGGACCACCGCTCCAACCGGCAGGAAGAACACAATCTCCCGGTAATCGGCCCAGAGGGTCGGGACAAGGGGCCGCAGGGGAAGATCGAACTGCTGGGAATCGTCTCCAGGATGGGAAAACCTGCGGTCCAAGTATAACTTGGGGGCATCTCCCAATCCGGTCACCAACCGGCGGGCGAGGGACGCCCCTCCCCGGGAAACCGCTACAACCGCGGTGTGGGCCACATCGCCCCCGGCTAGGCCTCGGTAGAATCGCCGGACAAAGTGGAAACGGCGGGTTGAGGATCGGCCTCCTCCCGCCCGGTGTTGCCCCTGCGGAAAAGGTGGGTGTAGGTCTCGGAGTAAAGGTGCGAAACGGCGGAGCCTTTCTCGGCGACATAGCCGGGGGACCGAAGGTCGGGATTCATCGCCTCGCCTACCATAACCAAAGCCTGCCGGTTAATTTTCGCGTCCCGTACCTTGGCGGCGATGTCGGTCAGGACTCCTCTAATTACCTTTTGGTCAGGCCACCCCACCCGATAGACCACGGCCACCGGAGTTTCCTGGGGGTAACCGGCTTCGACCAATTCCCGCACCACCTTGGTCATGCGGGTGATGCTGAGAAAGACGGCCAAAGAGCAACCATGGGCGGCCAGGTCCTTAAGCTGCTCGCCCGGCGGCATAGCAACACGGCCTTCGGCGCGAGTCAAAATTATTGTTTGGGAAACTTCGGGGACGGTCAATTCGGTTTTGAGCAGGGCGGCGGCGGCAAAGACGGCACTGACACCGGGGATGATTTCGTAGTCGACGCCCTCTTTTTCCAGAATACGCATCTGTTCCAGGATGGCTCCGTAGACCGCCGGGTCTCCGCTCTGCACGCGGGCGACGGTCTTTCCTTCCCGCACCGCAGGCAACATGATGTCCATAATTTCCGGCAGGCTCAACGTCCGGCTGCCGTGGACTTCGGCCCCTTCTTTTGCCAAATCAGCGATTTCAGGGGGGACCAGGGAGTCGGCGTAAACGACGACATCGGCTTCTTCGATTATGCGTTTGGCCTTCAGGGTGAGCAGTTCCGGGTCTCCGGGGCCGCCGCCTACGAAATAAATTTTCCCGTTACCTTTTTGCATTCAACTTCACTTCCTAATTATCAAGAGAGAGAAGTAGTCCAAATCTTCTTCACTCAATTGGTGCAAATCCTGAACCACCCGTTCCCGGGCGGTGCTGGCCCGCCGGACGTAAATTCCCTTACCGGCCAATCCCAGCTTTTCGAGGTTGGCCAAGGCTTGGAGCAACGTCCGGTTGACCTTCATCAACACGATGGTGTCGTAGTTGGCGATGGCCTCCCGCAGGTCATCGATGCCGTAAACCGCCGGCAAAATAGCGAGCCGTTGCCCGTGGGTCACCAACGGCGCCACCGCGCTGGCCGCAGCGGCCATCACCGACGAGACCCCGGGAACGATTTCCACCGGAACTTCCGGGTGATTGGCCCTGACGCTCTCCAGGACGTAGGAAAAGGTGCTGTACAACATCGGGTCGCCCTCGGTGATGAAGGCCGCGTCCTGGCCTTGCAACACTCTTTCCACCACCGCCTCCGCCGCGTTTCGCCAAACGTCCCCGGCGGCTTCCTCGTCGTCGGTGGGGAAGGGGATGCGCATTATCTCCTGCCGTTCCTGGTCCAGGAATTCCCGAACGATGGTCAAGGCGTAGCTTTCGGCGCTGGTATGGGCCTGGGGAACGCAAATTATAGGGACCTGTTGTAGAATCCGCAGCGCTTTTAGAGTGAGCAGTTCCGGGTCCCCGGGGCCCACCCCTACTCCGTAAAGACGCCCGGTAACAGGTGGAGACGAAGAACTGGTCACAGCCGGGCCTCCTCACGGGTGGCGGTGACTATAAACACCGGGTTCAACGCTTCCAGGCGCACCGCGCCATCGGGCATCTCGCGACCCCGCGAGGCATTGACCATCACCAGGTCTACCTCCATAGCCTTGTCTTTCAAATTCCGGTACACCTCTTGCGTGCGTTCCAAGACGGCCAGGTTAACCACAATGCGGCCGCCGGGGCGCAGACGCTGCGCTACCAAATCCAACATTTCCGATAATTGCCCACCACTCCCGCCAATAAACACCGAATCCGGATCCGGCAACCCGTTCAAGACCCCGGGCGCTTCCCCTACGACAACTTCCACATTGGGAGTCCCCAACCGCGCAACGTTACTACGCAGGAGGCCGATGCTATCCTCGTCCCGCTCGATGGCAAACACTCGCCCCTGGGAAGCCAACAAACCGGCTTCCACCGAAATCGACCCGGTGCCCGCTCCGATGTCCCAAATAGTGCCGTCCACCCGGATTCCCAGGGAATACAGGGCCACCGCCCTGACTTCGCGTTTGGTGATTTGCCCCCGCAAAGGGCGGCGCTGCTCGAAAGATTCGTCGGGCAACCCCAGGGGCCGGGACGCGGTCAGCGGAGCGCCGTTAGCCACGCGGTCCCGACGAGGCACCGGCAATCAACGGGATGCCTTCCGGCGAGGTGGAGGCGTAGCCCAGGAGGGCGCCGTCAAAGTCGAAGCACATGGCATCCACTATCAACGAACCGGCGTCTTCCCCGAGCAGCTTGTGGCTTTCGTCGCAGACCATCTGGCACATCAAGGGAATGACCGACATCAGGTCGTTGGCTTGGGCGATTTCCTGGAAGTGGCGGGCGCTGCTAGCTTCCCGAATCTCCTGCTGCACCGGTTCCGAGGCCCCCATTTGGGCGGCCAAACCAGCCAAAAATTCGGTGTCGACCCGGTTTCCAGCGACATGCGTGACGAAATACCCCATAGCCATCTTGGAGAACTTGCCGACCATTCCGACATGGGTCGCGCGGCGAATCTTCCGCATGACACACCGCTTCAAGGAAGGTCCGCTGAAAATACCCGCCTCGATATAGGCCATATCGGGCAGGTCCAGGTGTTGGCGGGAATACTCCTCGCTTCGGGTGCCCGTGGACAGGACCAGATGTTCCAAGCCGTTGGTGGCCGCCACATCCACGGCCAGATGCACACTGGCCCGCCAGGCGGCAGTGGAGAAAGGTTGAACGATACCGGTACTTCCCAAGATGGAAATTCCGCCCAAAACCCCCAACCGGGCGTTGGTTGTCTGAAGCGCGATTTCCTCGCCGCCGGTAACGGCGACTTCCGCAATGAATCCCGCGTCCGCTTCCAGTCCCTGACTTTGGGCCGCATCGCTGACGGACTCCGCCATCATCCGCCGGGGCACCCGCGTAACCGCCGGTTCACCAACGTCGATGCCGGTGCCCGGACGGGTTACCATTCCGACGCCAGGCCCCCCCACGATTTTCAGGCCCTCTTGCTGGGCAACCCGCTCAATGGTGATACAGATTTCGGCGCCGTGAGTGGCGTCCGGGTCATCGCCGCCATCTTTGATAATGGAACACAAAACGCGATGGTCTCCCACCCATTGGCAGCGGTGAATGGCAAAGGTGGCGTCCTGCCCCACCGGGAGATGGATGGTCACTTCACCGACCGATTGGCCGGACAACAACGTCAGGGTGGCCGCTTTCGCGGCGGCGGCGGCGCAGGAACCGGTGGTATAACCGGTACGCATACCCCCCCGGCGCCGGACGGTCTGGCGGCTATAATCGCTCTCGGGTCTTTCGTTGTTGTTTTCTTCTACCAAAACGGCCTCACCGCTCAACGGAGCCGGTTATGCTGGCGCAACACCTTCCCAAACTTGCCGTATCCGGTCCGCCGCCACCGCCACCACCCTATCGTCCACTCCCAGGGGCGGCGAGACTTCCATCGGCACGCTGGGATACTTGGCCTGGCCTTCCCGAATCCCCCCGAGCACGTTCCTTTGCAAAATCATCCCGGGGAAAAACAGGTAGGGAACGCAGATGATGGAGGAAACGTTGCGAATTTCCACCAATTGGTCAATGGCGTCGGGCATTGTGGGGTCGCCATAGTGGGACTGGGCAACCTCGACGGCGTACCCGGGGCCCAACTGGGCCTCCACCATGTTACCCAGATCCCGCAGCCAAAGACAATCGTCGTACTGGGTCCTGGTCCCCGCTTTCACCACCAAAACGCCAACGGTCTGTCCCTGGGACGGAGCGACGGAGCTAATGCCGTCCAGGTCCCGCACGCGCTCCAAAATGAGGTCCGCCAGCCGGGGGTCGGAGCCTAGCCCATCGGTCAGTTTCAGGTCTATTCCGGCAAAACTACCCTGGAGGTCTTCCAGGACTTCTTCAAGTTCTTCCGTGGCGTGTTTCCCGTGACCCAGAAGGAAGGGCATTATGACCACCTGATCCAGGCCCTGGTCAGCCAAAAGCTGGACCGCCTGGTCCGGGTGAGGTTGGATAAATTCCAGGCACGAAAGCAATACTTGCGCCCCGGTCCCTTCCAGTTTTGACTGAAGGCGCTGGGAGGTATCCGACAACCCCTGTGGAGTGCTAGGACACTCGCGGCACCATGAAGGCCATTGGTCATCGCGGGCAGACCAAGAGCAAGAGCATTCATCGCGGCTGGCGCCCCGCTGACTGCCGTGGCAGAGCATAATCACTCCCCAGGGGGCGCCATTGGATTGTGTTTCAGAATTAGTGGCCAAACTTGGTTACCCTCTATTCCGACTTCAACAGGTCAAGCAATGCGTTCACCGTGGCCGCCGCCGCCGAGCTTCCCCCTCGGCGCCCCGTGATGGTGATAAACGGAACTTCCCGCTTAACAAGTTCTTCCTTGGATTCGGCGCACGCCACGAACCCCACGGGCATTCCGATGACCAACGCAGGTTTAACGTCTCCCGTGTCGATCAAGTCCAACAGGGCCAGCAAAGCGGTGGGCGCGTTCCCGATGGCTACCACCGCGCCGTCTGCATGGGGGGCCAACTCCCGGACTGCGGCAACCGACCGGGTTGTGGCTTCCCGTTGGGCCCTCGACGCCACTTCCGGGGCGTCAATCAAGCATTTGGTTCCCAGGCCCGCGCCTCTTAACAGGGCCTTGGAGATTCCCATTTCCACCATGCGGACGTCGGTGATTATGTCGACCTGGGTTTTCAACGAACGCAATCCCGTCTCCACAGCGCCGGGGCTGAACTTCACCGATTCAGCGATTGAGGCGTCCCCTTCCGCCCGCACGATGCGGCAGAGGACGTAGTGCTCTTTGGGGTCCATGGGCGGCAACGAGGGCAAACTGGCCTGGACCATTTTGAGGCTTTCCCGGTCTATTTCATCGGGAAGCAGAGCGTACTGTTGGACTAACGACATACGGGCGGGATACCCCTCGTTGGGACTAATTTACGGGTCTGGTTAAAGCAAACCCCCCAGCGAAAGAAGCCAGGGGGTTAAAAAGGCAGAGGTCGTACGGCACCGTTATTTCAAAACGGCCAACCGAGCAAGAACCTGGTCTGTTGGCGCAGGGCAGGTCCCCTCTCCCCGGGCAGGTCTCCTGACTCGCGGATCTACACTGGGCCGATGCCTTCCCGCTCCTAGCAGTGGCAATGCGTTCGGCCAACTCCCCGCACACAGTGGCGCAACCGTGACGGATTTACACCGTCTTCCCTTTTAAACCCTCAGATTCCTTGGGAGTGTATTCAATTGGTAAAAGTGCGGCTCCCGAAGGGGTGCGACCGCACCCGCAACTATAGACTAGGCCCATAATGATGTCAATAAACTGCATTGAGGCGGCAGGGCCTTTTCATTCTCCCCAAATGCCGCCCCCGCTTTCACCCTGAGCCCGTCGAAGGAGTATTCCGGCCACCCCTACCCGTCATTTCGACCGTAGGGAGAAATCTAAAATCCATCGCCGCCAGCCGGTTTGGCCCTGGATTGGCCGTCGCAAACTCCCCACACCGACAATGAAAAGGCCCTGATTGAGGCGGGAAGGCGCTGATTGGAACAGAGTTAAATAATTGGCGCCCTTTATGTTTTCGGTGGGTGATTGACCGGTGGCCCCTGGGTTGCCGGTGCGACGGGCCCACCATGAACTGGGTAGTTCGACGGGTGAGACCCGGGATCAGGTTGTCATGCCTAAACATACGATAATCGAAAGGCCCTGTGTGACTCTTGGGTTTTTTGACCCCCGTTAAATGCTGCGCTTATAATCGCCGGGCCTTCTACGTTCTTCAACCTTGGTCAACGCGCGCATCGAGAGGTCCTGCTGTTATGGAGCAATTGGTACTTCAGCCGATCAGCCGGATAGATGGGAATATCCAGCTACCCGGATCGAAGAGTTTGTCCCTGCGCATTCTGTTGCTGGCCTCCCTGTCGCGGGGGGTGACGGACGTTTACAACCTCTTGGACAGCGACGACACCAATCACATGCTGGAGGCGTTGCAGCAACTTGGGGTGGAGATGGAGCTGTCTCCCGACAAGACCCGCTGCCAGGTCCAAGGACTGGGTGGGACCTTCCCAGCCCAGGATGTTGAGCTTTTTTTGGGCAACTCCGGCACGTCCTTTCGTCCGTTGTGCGCCGCCCTATGCCTGGGGGAAGGGGTGTTCACCTTGACCGGCGAACCCCGAATGTACCAGAGGCCGATCAAAGACCTGGTAGATGCTCTCCGCCAATTAGGGGCCGACATTGAATACCTCCAGGAGGACGGTTATCCGCCGTTGCGGATTAACGCCCGGGGGATTGCGGGCGGGGCCGTTTCGGTCCGAGGGAATATTTCCAGCCAATACCTCACGGCGTTGCTCATATCGGCTCCGCTGGCACGACAGGACATGGTCATCAATGTCGAAGGAGACCTGGTTTCCAAACCTTATATCGACATGACGGTTGACGTGGTCCGCAGGTTTGGAGCGGTGGTGGAAGCCACCGGGTACCAGAGTTTTCGCGTACCGGGGAACCAGGGTTATCAATCTCCCCATACCGCGCTGGTCGAGGGCGACGCTTCGTCGGCCACTTATTTCCTGGCGGCGGCCGCCATCAGAGGGGGTACCGTTCGGGTCAACGGGGTGGGCGCCAACAGCGTTCAGGGGGACATCGGGCTGGCGGCTGTTTTGGAACAAATGGGGGCCGCGGTGTCCCGCGGGCCGGACTGGATTGAAGTTTCCGGCGGACCGTTGCATGGGGTAGACCTGGACCTGAACCACATTCCCGACGCGGCGATGACCGTTGCCACAACGGCGTTGTTCGCCCAGGGTAAGACGGCGATTCGAAACGTCGCCAATTGGCGGGTCAAGGAGACCGACCGGTTAGCTGCCATGGCGGCCGAGCTGCGCAAGGTGGGGGCCCAGGTTGTCGAAGGAGAAGACTACCTGGAAATAACGCCGCCGTCAGCGATCCGCGCGGCGACCATCGACACCTATAACGACCACCGCATGGCGATGAGCTTTTCTCTGGCCGCCCTGGGCCAAGCCGAGATAACCATCAACGACCCGGACTGCGTCTCCAAGACGTTCCCCGACTATTTCCAACAACTTGCTTCCATCACGGGTTAGCCAATTTGGGGCCAGGGATTGGGGTGGGTTAGGCTACAACCACATTGACCAGCTTTCCAGGGACGTAAATCACGCGTTCCACCGCCTTGCCGCCGGTAAAGGGCAGCACCTTGGGGCTGGCCAACGCCAACTCCTGGGCCGATTCCTGGTCGATGTCCGCCCCGACTTCCAGGCGATCCCTGATCCTGCCGTTGACCTGGACCACTAGGGTTACGGTTTCGGCCGCCGCCAACTCCTCATCCCATTGTGGGAACGGTTGTTGGTGGATGCTGTAGGCGTGGCCGGCCCGTTCCCAGAGTTCTTCGGCCAGGTGCGGCGCGATGGGGGCCAGCATAAGCAGGAAGGCCTCGACGCATTGGCGCCAGGTTGCGGAATCTACGGTGGCTTCGCCCCAAACCTTGCTCAGGTGGTTGGAAAATTCCATGAGAGAGGCGATGGCCGTGTTAAATTTGAACCGGTCCAAATCGGTGTGACACTTGCGGACGGTCCGGTGGAGCAAGCGGACCGTATCGCGGGTCGGCTGCCCGTCGGCCAACTCGGTGCCCAGTTCCTCGGCATCGTGCTGCATCAGGTCCCAGACCCGGTTTAACCAGCGGGCGATCCCATTGATGCCGACGTTGCTCCACGGCCCCCCCTGGTCCCAAGGGCCGATGAACATTAGGAAGCACCGCACGGCGTCGGCGCCCATCTCCCCGACCACATCGTCGGGGTTGACCACGTTGCCCTTGCTTTTGCTCATCTTGTCGTGGTCTTCCCCGAGGATCACGCCCTGGTTATACAAACGGAGGAAGGGTTCGCCAAATTTAATCAACCCCATGTCCCGAAGCGCTTTGATGAAGAACCGGGCGTAAAGGAGGTGCATGACCGCGTGTTCCGCCCCCCCGGTGTATTGGTCGACCGGGGCCCAAGCCTCAATGGTGTCGGGGTTGAAAGGCGCGCTGCCGTATTGGGGACTAACGTAACGGAGCATGTACCACGATGAATCGAAGAAGGTGTCCATCGTGTCGGTTTCCCGACGGGCCGCGCTTCCGCAGGTGGGGCAAAGGGTATTCACAAACTCGGAGTTGGAAGCCAAAGGAGATTCGCCGGTGGGCTTGAACTCGGCGTCAGGGGGCAGCAAGACCGGCAATTGTTTCTCGGGCACCGGCACGGTACCGCATTGGTCACAGTAAACCATGGGTATGGGAGTACCCCAATACCGCTGACGGGAAATGAGCCAGTCCCTGATGCGATAGGAAACCGCCCGATGACCCCAACCCTTGCGCTCCACGTCATTCGATATGGCTTCGGTCCCTTCGCCGTTGGTCATTCCATCGTAGGGGCCGGAATTGGTCATAAAGCCGTCGGCGGCGTAAGCTTCGCGGGGTTCCCGGCCATCCCACTCGATGGGGGCGATGACCGTGCGGATGGGCAAAGCGTACTTGGTGGCGAAGGCAAAGTCCCTAGTGTCGTGGGCCGGAACGCCCATGACCGCGCCGGTACCGTAAGTCGTCAGCACATAGTCGGCGGCAAAGATGGGAACCCGCTCTCCATTGAGCCAGTTGACGGCGTAGCTGCCGAGGAAAACGCCGGTCTTATCTTTGTCGGTGGCCAGGCGATCGACTTCAGAGGTTTGACGGGCCTGCTCCATGTAGGCTTCCACTTCGGCGCGGCGTTCCTCCGTAGTCAGGCCTGGAACCAACGGGTGTTCGGGAGCCAACGCCAGGAAGGTGACGCCAAAGATGGTGTCGATTCGGGTGGTAAAGGTACGGATTTTCGAGTCCGGCAGGCCGTTCCCGGAGATGTCGAAGCTAATGTCGACACCTTCGCTCCGCCCGATCCAGTTACGCTGCATGGTTAGAATCTTATCGGGCCATTCGAGCAGGCCGTTGAAGTCCAACAGCTCATCGGCGTAATTGGTGATTCGGAGGAACCACTGCTCCAGGTCCCGGCGGGTAATGGCCGTGGAGCAACGTTCGCAGTTTCCGTTGAGCACCTGTTCATTGGCCAGCACAGTTTGGCAGGAAGGGCACCAAACCACGGGAGCCTTGGCCCGGTAGGCCAGGCCATGTTGGTAAAGCTGAAGAAAGAGCCACTGGTTCCACCGGTAGTACTCGGGCAGGCAGCAGATGATTTCCCGGTCCCAGTCGTAGATGGTCCCCATGGACCGGAGCTGGCCCCGCATGTTTTCAATGTTGCTCATGGTCCAATCGTAGGGGTGGATACCCCGGCTGATGGCGGCGTTTTCGGCGGGCAGGCCAAAAGCGTCGAACCCAATGGGATGGAGGACGTTGTAGCCTTGCATCTGCCGAAACCGGGCGTGGCAGTCGGAAGGGGCCATTGCGTACCAATGGCCGATGTGCAAGTCACCGGATGGATAGGGGTACATGGTCAACTCGTACCACTTTGGGCGGGGGTCGTCGTCGTCGACCTGGTAGATATTGTCCTGGGCCCACCGCTCCTGCCATTTGCGGTCAATGGCCACCGGGTCGTATCTTAATTCAACGTGCCGGGGAGCCGTCGTCATTGCGGGTCACCTCTAATTTGTTGCCTGCCAATATATTAGCACAGAACATTTTTGGGGCCGGGGACGGTTTTGCCGTTCAAGCTCGAACAAAT
Source organism: Dehalococcoidia bacterium (assembly GCA_965205495.1). Classification (GTDB taxonomy): domain Bacteria; phylum Chloroflexota; class Dehalococcoidia; order Lucifugimonadales; family UBA3495; genus CATOSK01. Next base: position 588,827 of record CBDBHA010000002.1, on the reverse strand, counting down.
TACTTGGGAACAGGGAGGGCAGGGCAATACGTCTTATCTTTCAACACACCTAAAAGCCGCAATCGCCGGAAAACCCCGATTATTCCCGCGAAAGGCGCAATGCACACTGTCTTACATTGGCAAATTGGTTCTGGTCCGGGATTTCTGGATTCCCGCCTGCGCGGTAAAGACGGATGAGCGCGGTAAAGACGGGTATATGAACTTCCGGGCTTTATGACGCGATTGCCCTGAAGGCGGTCGGGCAACCCTTCGACGCACGTGGGCGGTCCTTGGAAGAGGTCAGGACGAACGGGGATAGGTCCTTCGACGGGCTCAGGACGAACGGGGGGTTGGGGCTTGGTCAGGACGGGCCTTCGACACGTTCAGGATGGGCGTGGTCAGGATGGCAGGGGGTAGGCGTGGGCCCAGGGGATCAGGGTTTTGTAGAGTTGAACGGTGTCGGGGGGTTGGTCCTTGGGGCGGCATCGGTTGAGGTAGTTGATCACGCCGGTAAAGGAGGGCAACCGGAAGCCGGCCCTGACGACCCGGTGGATGAAGTCGTGGGGTTCGGGAGGGGTTTGGCCCTGGTCTTGGGCGCAGGCCCATTCGAGGCACTCCTCTTCGGCCATGCGGTAGAGGATTACCTGGGCGCGGGCCAGGACCAATTTGCGGTGGAGGGCGCGGACGCGGGACCTGAGAGCTGCGAGGTTCATTTCTTTCCCATCTTTCCATAGTGGGCGACCCAGGCGGGGAGGGCGTCCTCGAGGGCCTGGATTTCTTCATGGAGCAGTTGCGCTTCGTTGAATTTGCCGGAGAAATCGAGGGCGGTGCGGATGGCGCGCATCCGCAGGGTGGGGTTGGGGTCTTCCAGGGCGTCGGTGAGGGCGATTACGGCCCGGAGGGAGAATTCCTGGAGTTGGAGGCGGGCGAGTTGGCCGGACTTATCGGCCTGTTCGGACAGTTTTTGGCGGAATTCTTCGTCTTTTAGCCAGCGGTGGAGGGTGCGGCGGCTGACCCGGGACATGCGGGCGGCGGCGGCTACCGAGTTGGCCCCGGCCAGGATGGGAATAGTGCCCCGTTGGCGGGAGGTGAGGGGTTCTTTCTTACCGGCGTTGGATTTCTGTGTAGCATGGGCATTCTGGGACATAGTGGGCCATGGCGCCTCAGTGGCGGTTTAAATTTGGGTTCCCGTCGGGGTTCCGGATGGGTTACGTTGGGATTCCGTTGGGGTGGGACCGGCCGCTGATAATAATGTTACAGAGTCGTCACCGGAGTTGGGAAGGGGCAAGTGTCAGTAATTTTTCGGAGGGGTTAGTATACTGGGGCCATGCCGATGCTTTGGGCGCAGACCGTGAGTTTTGAGTTGGTGGAGCCGGGGGACGTCTTGCCGGTGGTGATCAGGTGGGAGACGGAGGAGAGCATCGCGCGGGTAAACTCCCGGTGGCAGGCGGAGCGGGAGTTGGAAAACGGGGAGCCGGCCGGGGAGTTGTGCGAGGAGGCGGTGGGGGAGTATGTGGTGGAGCTTTTGGGGAAGGGGTTTCCGGCGGAGCGGGTGGCGGCGCCGGAGAGTTCTCTGGAAGTGGAGATGGCGGGCAGCGTCAGGGCCGGTGACATTATCAGTTTGTCGGGGCGGGTGGTCTCAAAAAGGGAGGTTGATGGGTTCGGGTTGGTGGAGTGCGCGGTGGTGGTGGCGGCGCAGGAGGGGGATGTTGGTGAGGAGCGGGTGATTGGGACGGCAAGGGCGTGGGTGGCGTTGGAGGTGGGGGGAGGGGGTTGAAGGGGGACTTGTTTTTTGACCGGGGCGGCGAGTCTCCTGTTGACCGGGAGTGGGGGGCGACCCAGGAATTCTCTGCGGCCTTTGCTAAGAACCTGTTTACAATCTCTTCAGGATTAGCGCCGCGAAGGCAAGCACGACCATTTGCAGGCTGGTATCGAGCTTTCTTTCGCAGTTCTTCCAGAGTCGGCGGCACTTTTCCAGCCAGGCGAAAGACCGCTCCACCACCCATCGCTTCGGCAGTACTACGAAGGTGTGCATCTCATTGCGTTTCACCACCTCCACCGACGCTCCCAGCAGGCTCTGCACCCCAGCGGCAAAGGGCTCCCCAGTGTAACCCCCGTCCACCAGCACGTTCTGCACCAAGCTGAGGCCGTCCCGGTGCTGGTCAAACATCGCCAAAGCCCCAGCCCGGTCGGTGACGTTCGCCGTGGTCACGTGGACCGCATGGGGCAACCCCTGAGTATCCACCGCGATGTGGCGCTTGATTCCAGACACCTTCTTCCCCGCGTCATAGCCCTTCTGCTCGGCGCTGTCCGTGTTCTTGACGCTCTGGGAGTCCACGATGCAGAAGCTGCTCTGCTCTTTCCGACCATTGCTTCTCCGGGCCGCGCCAACCAATTTTTTTTAAGACTTGCTCCAGAATGGACTCTTGCTCTGGGTCAGGCCGCTCGCTCCATTGCTGGAAATACTGGTAGCAGGTGCCCCAATTGGGGAAGTCCGCAGGGAGCATCCGCCACTGGCACCCGCTTTTCAAAAGATAGAGCACCCCGCAGAAAACGTCGTACAAGTCCACGGTGCGGGGCTTGGTCCGGCGGCGGGCCGACTCCAAATCCGGCAGAATCCGGGTAAATTGCTCCCGGTTGATGTCGCTGGGATAGGAATGAGACATGATTACCCCTCCCTCCGGTAATCGTCTCAACTTATCATATTTTAGAGATTGCAAACAGGTTCTTAGAAACTATCTCAAAATCAACTGGCCCTCCTGATGTACCGGCATCGCCGACCGAAGCCCCTAGATTCCCGCCTTCGCGGGAATGACGGGTTGGGTGCCGCGCTACGTTTTGAGATAGTCTCTAAGTCAAACCAAAAACGAGAAGGATATGAGACGGATTGCTTTTGGAATTGCGGGGGTAGTGGGATTTACGGCATTGGTTGCCCTTGGTTTCATAATAATTGATGGATTCGGACTGCCGCCCTCTCTGCGAGAGGAGGCGGAGGCGGAACGACCAACCCATGCCGGTGATGATGTTGTAGAGCACGATTGGTCTGAATACAACAAGCGGTACCCCATAGAAAACAGCTACTTCGTTGTTATCCAAGGAAAGAAAGTGGCCGATCACTGTAGCGTTACTGTCGAAGGACTGAGAGGGACTAAGGGCCGTCCCACCGTAGTTCGGGAGTCCGCAGTTAATCTCAGCACATGTGAATATTTGATGGAAGTGGGTGATATATCGGACAAAGCGGAGGAGGCGCGCAAGGAAATCCGACCAGGAAAGGACGGCGGCACTTCCAGTGAAAAGCCGAATTTTGGCGAGCCCGTTAACGAAGGCTACTATGGAGACTCTGAGGTGGGACCGTAAATACCGACCCCATAGTTCATTCGGATACCTGACCCTGCTGGAGTTCAAGCGGGATGTGGCCCGGCAGGGGCTTTCAATTTTCCAGGTAGAGGCTGATTGGTGTTGAGGAGTGAGTTGGTATCTCCGTGGTAATTGTGGGGGAGGATGGAATCCGGGGTTGGGGGTTGGGTTTGGCAGGGAGTTTAGACCCCTCGCTACGCTCGGGGTGACAGGGGGGCTCGGGGGGGCCCTTCGACGGGCCCAGGGCGAACGGCGGTGGGGGGGCAATTAAGAGAACCTGATGCCGGGGGGATTCCTGTTGACACCTGACAGGCAAGTACCTAGAATCCGGGCGCTGATTTGCCGGGACATCGGTGCGGTTCTTTAAATGTTATGATTCCCAGCTTTCGCTGGGGCTTCCCGGGAATGGGCGGGCCGGATACCCCATCTACGCCTACGGCAGCGCCAATTGAACGTTGGGAGGAAGAGTTAGCGATGGGGACGGGAACGATAGATGGCCGCTAACTTTCCTGGGAGGCCCCGCGACCGGGTAATCCGGCAGCCCAGAGCCGAGCAGCTAAGGCCCACCTTTTCCGAACCGGTCCCGGAGAGACACCCGCACCGAGCGTTCAGCACTCCGTTCATCCTGTTTTATGGGTTTGCCGCTCTGGTAATGGTGGGGGGGTTTCTGTTGGCGCTGCCAATCGCCAGCGACGCCGGTACCGCGACTTCCTTGGTGGACGCGTTCTTCACGGCCACATCGGCGGTGACCGTCACCGGCCACACGGCCGTCAACACCACGACGCATTGGAGCAGTTTCGGTCATGCCGTAATCTTTGTGCTGATGTTGGTGGGCGGGTTGAGCTTCATGGCGGTGGCGACATTCATATTGGCTTTGCTGGGACAGCAGTTTTCCCTGTCGGAACGTTTGGTGATGCGGGACTCCTTGGGACTGGGGCAGATGCAGGGACTGAGGAACATCGTCCGCAACATAGTCCTGGTGGTATTCCTAATTTACTGCATTGGCGCAACGGTGATTTTTTGGCGGATACACGGCATGGACGGAATGGGGTTCGGAGAGTCCATCTGGCAGGCGATGTTCTTGTCCGTTTCGTCATTCAACAACGGGGGATTTTCCATCCTGCCTGAATCTCCCTTGGGGAGCGGGGTGGCCCGCATCGCCAACATGGAAGTCCTTCTTTTTGCCATGGCGGTCTTGATCATATTAGGTTCGGTGGGTTGGACTTCGCTGGTGGACCTTTTCCGGAACCGCAGGTTTTCCCGGCTTTCGCTGGACACCCGGCTGGTAATCGTGACCAGCATATTTTTGTGGGTAGCCGGAGCGTTGGTCCTGTTCCTGGCCGAGTACTCCAACCCGGCCACTCATGCGGGATACAGCTTCTTGGACCGGACCGTAAGCTCGTTGTTCCACTCGATCAGCGGCCGGACCGCCGGGTTCACGACCATAGATTTCGGACAGGCCACCGATTTCACAAAGTTGACCTATCCGATGCTGATGTTCATCGGCGGGGCTTCCGGTTCCGTTGCCGGCGGGATCAAGGTGCAAACGTTCGCCGTGATTTTTGCGGCGGTCATTTCTTCCATCAGAGGCAGGGCCCAGGCGGAAGCCTTCGGCCGGGAAATTTCCCAACAGCAGGTGCTCAGGGCGTTGACCGTGGGGGTGTTGGGAGTCCTTTTCCTGGTCTTGGTTATGCCCACTTTGACCTTGATTGAGCCCGACGTGCCGTTCCTAGATCTTCTATTCGACACCGTCTCAGCTTTTAGCACCAATGGTTCCTCCGCAGGCACCGTTCCCGGACTGAGCGACGGAGGGAAGATCATACTAATTCTGGCCATGTTTATCGGCCGGTTGGGCCCCATCACGCTGGCTTTAGCGCTGGCTCCGCGGGAACAAAGTGTTTACCGGTACGCGCAAGAAAGGGTTACAATAGGCTGAACGGAGGGTCACTATGAGCAGGCAGGTTTGTGTGGTCGGAATGGGGCGTTTTGGCGCAACCGTGGCCCGCGAGCTATACCAATCGGGCTACGATGTATTGGCCATTGACAGCGATGAAAACAAGGTCCAAGACATGCTGGGCCAAGTCACCTACGCCGTCCGGGCCGACGCCACCAACGAGACGGTTTTGCGGGAGTTGGGAGTGGCGGACTTCGACGTGGCGATCGTGGCGTTGGGAAGCGAGAATATTCAAGCCAGCATCCTGATTACGGTAATGTTGAAGAGCCTCAACATACCCTTCGTAGTGGGAAGGGCCGCCAGCGAGTTGCACGGCAACACCCTGGAAAGGATTGGCGCCGACCGGGTGGTTTATCCGGAGTTGGAAAGCGGCCGCCGCCTGGCCCACGTCGATTTCAACGCCGGGGTTGTCGACTTCATGGAGTTGACCCCCGGGTCGGGAATCAACAAGATGCATCCGCCTGAATCGATGCTGCGGCGCACTCTTGAAGAAGCCGGACTCGCCGGTCCCGATAGCAAATATGGCGTGGTTGTCATGGCAATCCGCAGAGGGCGCGGGTACATCATCAACCCTTCCAAGGATGAAGACATCCGTCCTGGGGACCTTCTGGTGGTGGCGGGACGGAACGATCTGGTCAGCAAGCTCTACGCCGAGGCTGATGAGTTAAATCGTGTTTCAGCAAACTCGAATGGAGAATCGCGTTAGACGGCTTCAACAAGTGATCGGGGTTCCACGTTGAAACTGCTCCCGATACTGCCTTGCCAAGCCATTGCAAATCCCTGGTCCCGCTTCTTATAATCTGCCAACAGCAAAACAGATTTTCGTTTTGAGACTGCGGTTAGATGGTTTATAGGATGCCCACACACGCCACCAAGATACTGGTCCCAGTCAACGAAAGCCCGGTTAGCGAGGCCGCATTCCGCTGGTCCTGCCAATTCGTCAAGAACAATAAAGCCGAGTTGCACGCGGCCTTCATCAACGAGGTCCCCTTGGAACTGGCATTGAACACCGAATTTTCGGCCGGGAACAACCAGGGTGAGCGGGTATTAGCCCAAGTTGAAGCCATCGCCCAAGCGGAGAAGTGCAAAGTTCACGCGCAACTCCTTCAGGCCAGGCACGCCGGACCAGCCATTGCCCTGGAGGCGGCGGACCGGAACATGGACCTCATCATTTTGGGCGTGGGTTACCGGGAGCGGATCGGCCCCCATCCTTTTGGTTCTACCGCGAATTATCTTTTGGAACACGCCCCCTGCCAGGTTGTCCTCTGGCGTGACGCCATCCATGCGCCGGTCCTCGCCGGTAGGTAAGGAATGGAAGCGATAATTTATGGGGGTGGGCGGTTGGCGACTTTGCTGGCTCCCAAGCTGGTTGAGGGCGGGTACGAGGTCACGGTGGTCGATTCGGACGTCGAGTGCCTCGAATCCCTGGGGCAAACCCCTTCGGTTAACACGGTGCAGGTGGTGGACCCGAAGATGCAAGACTATTTGTCCGAAGCGCGGGTGGCCACCACCGAGTTATTGGTCGCGCTTTCCGAAGACGACCATCAGAACGCCCTCGTCGCCCAGGTTGCGTTGCACGTTTTCAAAGTTCCCTCGGTTATCTGCCGGTTGGACAACCCCCAACTGCGGGAATTGTATAGCGGGCTGGGACTAAAAACGGTGGGCCTATCTGAGTTGGAGCTATTTAACAACATACAAACGGCCATTAGCGGGTAAGTCCGCCGCTGATGTATATCGTAATAGTTGGCTGCGGCGGGGTCGGTTACCATCTGACGAAGGCTCTTTTGGCGGCGGGGCACGAGGTGACAGTGGTGGAAAAAGCCACTGCAAAATGCCAACTTCTATGGGACGAATTGGGGAGCGTGGTGGTCCAGGGAGACGGGACCTCCACCGATGACCTCAGGACCGCCGGCGCAGCCCGCGCCGACGTTTTCGTGGGCGCCGCCGGCGCGGACGAAACGACCCTGGTAGCCTGCCAAATTGCCAAGCACGTATTTGGCGTACCCCAGACCATGGCGGTGGTCAACGACACTAAAAACGAGCCGTTGTTCGGAGTCTTGGGGATCGATGTGGTGGTTAACGCGACGCATTTGGTGGTTACAGCTCTGGAAGAAGGAGTTCCGGGCCAACCCTTAGTGCACTTAATGCACGCGGCGGGACCCAACCTGAGTCTGGTTAGTGTGCCAGTTCCCGAAGACTCAGGGATAGTCGGACAGAGGATCGGAGAAGTGGAGCTTCCGCCCCACAGTTTCATATCACTGGTAATAAAGAAGGACCAGGCCGTCCTGCCTGGACAGGGCGTGGTGGTGGAAGTTCACGACGAGATCGTGGCGGTGACCACGACGGACGAAGAGCAGGTCGTGTACGAAATCCTAACAGGAGTTTAGCCTTGCCTAGGCGCATAGCGTTCTTGGGTCCCGTGGGGACCTATACTGAAGAGGCTGCCCTACAGTACGACACCGAAGCCGATCTGCAACCCTTCCCGACGATAAGCGCGATAGGGCTGGCCGTTTCTTCGAGAGTTACCGAACAAGGTGTGGTGCCCATCGAGAACAGCCTGGAGGGTTCGGTGACCTTTACCCTGGACCTGCTCATTAGTCAGATAGGACTTTCCATCTGCAACGAAATAGTACTGCCAATCGAGCACTACCTGATGGCCAACCCCGGAACACGGGCGCCGGACGTCCAGGTTATCTACTCCCACCCCCAAGCATTAGCCCAATGCCGTAATTTCCTGGAGCGTTGCTTCCCGCAGGCCACACAGACCGCGTCGCTGAGCACTGCGGCCGCTGTTGTAGACATGCAAAACAGCACCGTCCCCGCCGCCGCCATTTCCCCGCGGCGGGGGGCAGAACTTCACGAGGTCGAAATCATCGGTCAACGCATTCAGGATAACCCCAACAATGTGACCCGGTTTGCCGTGCTGGACAAGTCGGACCATTCCCCGACCGGGAACGATAAAACGTCCCTTTGTTTTTCTTTCGACAACGACTCCCCGGGGTCTCTTTACAGCACCCTGGGAGAGTTTGCGAGGAGGGACATCAACCTGGCCAAGGTGGAATCCCGGCCGACAAAAGAGTCGTTGGGGCAGTACATTTTCCTGGTCGACTGTGAAGGCCACCGGGAAGACCCGCCGGTCAACGAAGCGATCACGGCCTTGTCGTCCACTGTCTCGATGCTCAAGGTCTTGGGTTCGTACCCACGTTGGGAAACTTCTGGGGGAAAATAAGAAGAGCCGGCCCAAAAAAGGCCGACTCTTGGGGTTGCCGCCAAATCGAGTTTGCGGAGCGAAAGTTAGGCTCGGTTTTCGCCGTGTTCTTCCATGACATCGTTCTCGATTATCACCGGCGCGGGTTCCTTCTTGAACCGGCGGGACAGGCCTTCCACGATGCAATCCTTGCGGTTCTTCAGTAGCTGGGAACGGGTCCCGACCAGGTGCCTGGTCTCGTTGCCTGTTTTCGGGGCCAAAAACAGCCCGGCAACAGCGCCGACGATGGCACCAACCAACAGTCCGTTCAAAAAGGTCTTACTCTTCTGCATCTTCGTCCCTCCTTCTTCCTTTCAAGACCATTCCTAAGATTCGGTTGAACAATTCCACAACCTCTGAGACCAAGTGAAAGGGTTGTGAAACTACATTATAGACCAAGCTCGAGGTCTGTTCAACATTGACGGCCGCACGCCGAACAACCGGATAAAGTTTCAACAAGACGAACCCGCCAACGAGCAGGACAATTGTGAAAACCACGGCGGCGGCGATGACAGCTATGTCACGTATAAGTGATATTGTTTCGTTAACGGCCATCTTAGCCCAATAATTATAGGGGTCAACCTCTGGCAATGCTACTAACCGGCATTACAGGTAAGTGTTCAGACTTGAACAGTTACCATTACAGTATACGGTAAATTTGCAGGTCCGGATTTGTGAAGACCAATTCGGCCCTGCCGGCAGCTACCATTTGGGGGAACTTGTCCAGACCCTCCCCAGGGTAATAGGCTCGCTCCGGTCCGCCTACCACCACGTAGGAAACCTCGTAGGTTTTGAGGAGTTGAGCAGCCCGCCGGCCGTCCGAGGTCTCGTAAATTTCCTTGACGTGCCGCGCCCGCGTTCCAACCTCCTTGGCATAAGCCTGTCTCTGCTGAATTTGGTGCCACGGCCACCCCAGCACCGTGGGCAATCCGGTGTAGTTGGAAATTCGGGAGGCCCAATGGTATTGAAGGTAATGGGCTTCAAGGACCACGGGGGACCCTTGGACGTTGTCCTGGAGCCATTGTATTCCCGCCAGTTCGTTCCGGAGGAGGATCCGGCGTTCTCCTTCGACATGCACGGAATCTGCCATGAAAGCCGTCCCATCGAAGGTCAATTGGGTGGGGCCGAACCGGTCGGCAAGGCGCGCCTTGGTCCCCAGAACCGGGTAGACCAGACTGCCTGCCGCAATAAGCAGGAGGGCGGTTATCCAGACCGGTCCAACCCACCGCCAACGCGACGCCAACGATCCCCGGGTTCCGGCGTACCAAAGGAGGAACGCGGAAGAGAGAGCCAGCAGCACCCAGGCTTCCAGGTAAAGTTTAAAGAGGGTGTTCATCCGTCCGATGTCCCCGCTAATCTGGACCAAGTCGACCCCAACACCAATGGAAAAAGCAAGCCCAAGCAATGCCAACGCCACGACGACAAACTCGTAGCCGGGTTCTCGGCGGGCGAGCGTGTCGGCCAAAATTAGTAGGACCAAAGCGATGACGAACACCAATAAGGCGGCGTTCCAGTACCCGGCCGCTGCCAGGTAAAGGGCTCCCGCCAACGCCAAAATCAACCCGGCTGCGGTCCCGAAACCGATTACACCCCACGTCCGACGGTCCGGGGGCTCCCCCGGTTGAATGTTGGGAAAGAAGTTCTGCCGCAGCCGTTGCAGGACGCGAGGACATTGGGTGACCAGAAAGGTCCCGACGATAAATAGAAACAGGCCATGGATTGCAAAGTAATTGGTGACCGGTGTCCGCCACTTGGTAACCGAGATGCTGGCATCGAAGGTCTCGTTGTGGGCGTGGAAGGGTTGGAAGGCGAAAAAGCTGACCAACACGACCGATGACGCCAACAACAGTCCCAGCCCCAATTTCGCCGTTCGGGAGTAAGGCGACAAGATGACCGCCAACCCGACTAACCCAACGGTCAGGATCAAGTAGGCGGGGTAATCCCAACTATTCAAAGCCCAAATCGCGCCTAGCCCCAGCCCCAACAGGCCCGCCGCCGTGATAACCCATCCCCAGCCAGCGGCCCGGAATCCGAGGGCGAAGTTTACTCCTAACCCAATTGCGAGCAAGGTGAAGGGGATTACCATCATGTGCGCGTGCAAGTCGGCGAAGAGGAACGTGAAGAAAGGGAACTCTGTTATGTGGAATGATTGTTCAACGAACCCGGGAGTCCCTTCGGGCAACCACCAGGTCAAGGACGATTTAGGGACGTTGTCCAAAGGCGGAATCATCCGGCTGCTCCGCCAATAATCAAAGGCCATCCAACCGGACCCACCATTCATCGCCCATCTGGTGGCGGACCGCACCAACTGGACCAACCCATCTAAGTTTCCGACCACCGCCACCAAAGAGCCGCCCAGCAAACCGGCGCTTACCGGGCTCGCCAAGGCACGAGACCATAGGGAGCCAGGTTGGCGCCCCCGGCGTTCCCGGGGGCCGTCCATCCGGCTACGGGTCCTAGCGTTGGGCATTGGTCCAGACCGGCCATCCCTGACGCTGTTGACCCCTGAGGCCAGGTTGTAGACCAGGGAGTAGGCGGCGGTGAAGGTCAACGCGAAAAACCAAGGCACGGCCAAATTGAATACCGTAGTTGGAACTATCCCGGTTAGGCGGGTGGGCAATGACAACAGGTAATAGCCCCAATAGTAATAATTAAGGTGTCCGCCGGAAAACCAAGGATCATAGGGAGGGAAGGTGGTAGACCGGATGACCGCGGTCAAATACGCCAGTTCCATTGGTTTTTCCCCACCCCGAAAGGGGTGCCACAGGTCGGGGTTGGCGGCCCTCACCAGGGCAAAGGCCAGGAACGCCCCCAGAAATATTGCTTCACCCAGGGCGAGGGTCCGCCAATTCCGGAACAAAAAGTCCCTGGTTTCCCGCCACTGGAAAAGCAGCGCCGTTAGAGAAAGGGATGCCAATACCAGCAGGCCGAGAAATATCGGGGTCTTTGAAAACTCGAGCCAACCCAAGCTCACCAGCAACCAGGTGACGTATCCCGCTACCAGAAACCCCAATAACCGGGCCAGCACGATACCTCGGTCGGGCAAGAACCGAAATACTAGAATGGAGAAAGGCAACGCAAGGACGAAGAAGGTCTCGGTAACCAGGAGCCAAGCAATCAGCGGCACCTTGTTGGTCCAACTGTTGCGGTGGAACAACTCGCTCCAAGTGCCCCCTGCCCTCTGCTTGGCTTTATCCGGTTCCGAAAGCATCAAGCCGCCACCGCCGCCTTTCCCGGGGTAGCTGCCTCCTACCAGGCGGGCAACCAAGACGGGGCGGGGAAGTTGGTCCACGTTTTTGAAGAGCAGGACCTGGGGATGGTCGTAACCAACCACGTTCTCGTCGGCGTAGCCCAATCCTAACCCGATAGCCGGGGGACTCTGGGCTTCAGGCGGGACCGGGGGCGCCAGTCCGGCGTGGGCGTAAGGGGAGTCCTGAAACGTTACACCCAACAAGGCCGGATGGGAGGTGAAGGTCCGCTCCAAACGGTAACCGAGGTCACCGGAAAACAACTGCCGGTAATAATCGGCGCTCAACGGGAACCGTTCCGAGGCCCTTCCGACGCTGACGAAGGGGCGTTGGCTGTAGAATACCAGGTAGTCGGAAGCAGCCAACCGGGCGGCAAGGTCACTCATCTTGGCGGCCCCGTCGGGTTCGTAGGCCTCGAACTGCCAGAGGTCATAGCGGTGCAGCCTGGGAACAAATTCGTCCCAATGGTTGTCGCTGATTATCTTCCGGCCGACCGGGACGTTTTCGTTAATCCAATCCGACGCGGTTACCGCCGGGTGGGGCCGGGCATACACGCGCTGAAAGGCAAGCGAGTAGAAAGCGGTGGTCAAGACGACCAGGGCTACAAATGCGACCGCCACCCGGGGTAAACCCTTTCGTACAATTTCGGCAAGATACGGTGGCAACGTGGTGCGGTTGATCACCCCTTGGCCAATCCTAAACCCCAGGACCGGGCTGTAATCAACCAGGGCCACCATGAGGCGGGCGCCCAACAAAATGATGAAGGGCATCAGCGGGAACAGGTAGCGCATGAACCGCACTTCAAAGGTTTCGAGGAAAACGAACTGGGGGACAACCCAGGCCAACAACAACAGGTCTTGGCGCCGGGTTGGTCCTCCCCGCCAAATCATGACGGCAGTGAACGGGACGCTCAGCCAGGCCACCAACCCGAGGGGTATGCCCAAACCCCAGACGGTGCTTTGCCGAAGCTGGTACAGAAACGGCGGAGTATCGACGTATTGGATGGTAAACGGCCACAGTCCGGCTTCCCGGGCCATGTTGGCCTGGGCGGCCAGGTCCGCGACAAAAGCGGGGAAGTCGAGCAAGGCATAGGGTGTCAAGACGAAAAAAACGGCAACGGCGCAAACGCCGGCCAAAGCGGCGTGCATAACCATTCGCGCCAAAATCCGGGGCGTGAATCCCGCCCAACGGCGTTCCGCTTCCAGCCAGGCCCAATAAAAAAAGGCCACTCCCAACGGGACGACCAAGGGCAAAACACTCACTTTGGGGGCCATAGCCAACCCGACCAAAAGGCCGAGCACTAGGGAGTCGCGCCAACGGCGGCACCGGACCATCCGTTCCATGGCCCAAAAACTCAGGAGGGTAAAGACCAGGGAAAAAGGTTCGGGCCGGTAGAAGTGGCTGGTCTGAACATGGACGACGGCCAGGGCCGTTAAACCGGCGGCAAGGAGCCCCACCCTCCGGTTAAACATCCTGGCGCCCAAAAAATACACGACGAGAACGGAGCCGACGTCGGCCATTGCCGCCAAGGCCCGTCCGGCAAACCGGAGGTCCATAGCGGAGACGTCGGCGAAGAGCTCGATGACCCACCGGATACCCACCAGCACGTAAATCAAAACGCTGCCCAGCGGGAACCAATGAGGGTTCAACGGGCTCCGTTCCGGGTCTAGGAAGACTCCAATGCTGGGGATGCCGGGTTCAGTTGAAGGGTATTCGGCCAGACAACGGGCATGTCCCAACGCGTTGGTCAACACGTCGTACATGCAATCGGCCCGCAGGTAGAAAGACCGTTCATCCGGATGGAAGCCGAAACCGGAGTCCCAGTCGATCCCGTGCAGGCGCAACGCGGCGGCAACGACCAAAATCCCCACCAACAATAGCGCTGCCGCTGAAGGCCGGTTAGTCGGAAACGGTCTGAATGTCATGGGGCAAGTTTAGAGGGTCAAGAAAGATTTTGAATGAAAGGAAGGGAGGGGCTCCGGCCTCAGATGGGGCCGGAGTCCCTCCCTTCAAGTTAACCGAGGGCGGTGCGAGACCCTTAGATTCCCTTTTCGGCGATGAAGGAGCAGAGGTCGACCGTGCGGCAAGAATAGCCCCACTCATTATCGTACCAGCCCATAATCTTGACCATCCGGCCCTGCATGACCATGGTGGAAAGGGCGTCGAAAACACAACTGTGGGAATTACCCCTGACGTCAGAGCTGACGATGGGGTCTTCGGTGTATTCAAGGATGCCCTGCAAGGGACCTTCCGCCGCTTCCTTGAAGGCCTGGTTGACCTCTTCGACAGTCACGTCCCGGGCCAGGTCGGCCACGAAGTCGGTGACGGAGCCGGTGGAAGTTGGCACCCGGAAAGCGATACCGTGGAGCTTGCCGTTGAGTTCGGGAAGGACGAGGCCCACAGCCCGGGCCGCCCCGGTGCTGGTGGGGATGATATTCTGGGCAGCCGCGCGGGCCCGGCGGAGGTCGGGATGCCGTTGGTCTAGGATGGCTTGATCGTTGGTGTAGGAATGGATGGTGGACATCAAGCCCTTTTCGACGCCGAAGTAGTCGTTGAGAACCTTAACCATGGGCGCGAAGCAGTTGGTGGTGCAGGAGGCGTTGGAAACAATAGTGTGTTGGCTGGGATCGTAGTTGTCGTCGTTGACCCCCAGGACCATGGTGAGGTCGACGTTGCTGGCCGGAGCCGAGATTACGACTTTGCTAGCGCCGCCTTTGAGGTGCCCACCGGCCTGTTCTCCATCGGTGAAAATGCCAGTGGACTCAACGACGATATCCACACCCATTTCCGACCAAGGAATTTGCGCCGGGTCCCTTTCCGAGAACACTCGGATTCCTTTGCCATCGATGACTAAATCGCCATTGTTGGCTTCCACCTGTCCGGGGTACACCCCGAAGTTAGTGTCGTACTTGAAGAGATGGGCGTTGGTTTGGGCATCGGTCAGGTCGTTGACTGCCGCAACCTCCAGGGTGTCGGGGGCCCGGTCAAGGGTTGCCCTGGTCACCAAGCGCCCGATGCGCCCAAATCCGTTGATTCCAATTCGGGTCACCATAGATTACCTCCACTTTGCCCCACCGGCTTTGCGCGCACAATGGGTAGTAAGACCGCTGTTGGTCCAGGAATTCTTGTACTTTGGGTTAGGTCCCGGTAAACACCGTCAACGTTATCACCATTTAAGGCGGTTGGAAACCGGTCATTCCAGGTCCTTGGGGGGTTCCTTCTTGGACCGCATCCCGGCCGATGCGGGGAGCAACTTCCGCATCCGCCAAAGGCGCGGAGAGTAGGCCTGCAAGTACATTCTCCAGAAACCGTCGTCCACAGTCCCGGGACGGGCCTGATTATCCGGTGAGTCACTTTGGACCAGGTCTTTGAACTCGTCTTGAGCCCGGCCAGAAGATGCCGGAGAAGCCACCAACGCCAAAACTCCGACGAGGAATTGGATGCTCCGCATCACCACCCAAGCGGTTAAGCGCAATATTCCGGTAAACCCGCGTATGGTTAGGTACCGGAAAATTCGCCAAGCAAGAACCAGCTTAGAGTAAGGCGATGTGGTCATAAGCCCGTTTCCCCGTGTAGGTGGCACTGTCTCCCAAGGCGGTTTCGATTCTAAGCAGGCGGTTGTATTTGGCAACCCGCTCCGACCGGGCAGGGGCTCCGGTTTTAATCTGGCCGACGTCCCAAGCCACCGCCAAATCTGAGATGGTGGTGTCTTCGGTCTCGCCGGAGCGGTGGCTCATTACACCCCGCCAACCGGCTAGGCGGGTAAGGGTCAAGGCGTTTTTGGTTTCGGTCAGCGATCCTATTTGGTTGGGCTTTAGCAAAACTGCGTTGGCGGCCCGGCAATCTATCCCCTGTTGAATACGGCCAATATTGGTAACAAAGAGGTCGTCACCGACCAACTGCACCGAGTCCCCCAAGCGGGCCCGCAGGGTCGACCAACCTTCCCAATCGTCTTCATCGAGACCGTCCTCGATGCTGACAATGGGGTACCGGTGACACCAATCACTGTACAAGTCAACCAGCTCTCCAGAGGTGAAGGAAGCGCCTTCCCTGGCCAGTTCATAGCGGCCTTGGGAGCGGTCGAAAAGCTCGGAAGCGGCTACATCGAGAGCGACGAATACTTGCTCGCCGGGCCGGTAGCCAGCGGCCTCAACCGCTTGGACCACGATCTCGATGGCGGCCTGGTTTGAAGACAACGAAGGAGCGAAACCGCCTTCGTCGCCGACGTTCAAATTGTGGCCGCCGCTTCGCAAGATTCCCTTGAGGGCCTGGTAAATCTCGACGCCGGCCCGCAGGGCTTGAGAGAAGGTTTCCATTCCGGCCGGCATGACCATGAACTCTTGGATGTCGGCCGAGCCGGAGGCATGGCGGCCGCCGTTGAGGATATTAAACATGGGAACCGGGAGACTTACCGGGCCTTCGGCGGCCAAGTATTGCCACAGTTCTTCATCACCGCTTTGAGCCGCCGCGCGAGCCGTGGCCATGGATACCGCCAAGACGGCGTTGGCGCCTAGCCTGTTCTTGTCCGGGGTGCCGTCCAAGTCCAAGAGAATTTGGTCAATTGAGGCCTGGTCAAAAGGCGAACAACCGGCCAGGGCGGGGGATATTACCCGGTCGACATTGGCCACCGCTTGAAGCACACCGGCACCGTTGAAACGTTGGGGGTCTTGGTCCCGCAATTCCAGGGCTTCATAACTGCCGGTACTGGCCCCGGAAGGGACCAAGGCCAAAGCGTTGACTCCGTTGCTGAGGGTAACTTGCGCCTCAACCGTGGGGTTACCCCGGGAGTCCAACACCTCGCGCCCCTTCACCGAGGCAATGGTTACGGAACAGGCAGCCATCTACCCGGCTAACTCCGCGGGTGCAATGGCGGTACGAGTGCGGGCGGCAGCAATAGCCTTTTCCACGGCGTCCACCGGGTCCGAGGCCTGAATCATTCCTTCAGTGATGGGGTCTCCGTCACCTTTTACGGTCAACGGCCAGGTCTTCAAGGCGATCACCGGAACACCGTCACCCAAGGCGTAGGCGATTTCAGAAAGGGTGCCAAAGGCTCCGCCAATGGCTATTACGGAATCGCCGGTGTTTACGACAATTACGTTTCGGGCAAACCCCATAGTTGTAACGATGGGTATGTCCACGTAATTGTTGGCGTCTTTGGAAGAGCGTCCCGGTAGAACGCCGATGGTGGTGCCACCGGCCTCTTTAGCGCCGCGGCAGACCGCTTCCATAACCCCGCTCAACCCTCCGCAGGCCACCATGACGTTTCGTCTAGCCAATTCACGGCCGACTTCTTCCGCCAGGGCCGTATGCTCCGGCTTGGCGCTGCTGCTCCCGATAACCGAGATAATCATTTCAGACAACCCTTAGAGAGAAGATTGGGGGGCTAATTTAAAGGGCCGATTCCTGGTACAAACGGAAGCTGCAATCAGAGCTGGGACGGGGCCAATTATAGCAGAGTTATTCAGGTTAAGGCGGGAGGATGGCCCGGCTGGCCGGTTCGATAAGTTCCAATAAAGGCGCAGGATAGACACCCAACCAAACGACTATCGCCAATCCTAATCCGAGGACCACCAACAGCGGCACCTGGGGCCGGGCCAATGGAGGTCCGGTTACCTGTTCTTCTTCATGATGAGCCTCTTCGTGATGAGCCTCTTCGTGATGACCATCGTCAGATCCCGCACCGGCCAACGCCGGGCGGATGTACATGGAACGGATGACCTGGAGGTAGTAATACAGCGAGATGAGGCTGCTGAAGATGGCCAAAGCCGCCAGCCACAGGAATCCCGCGTCGGCCACGGCAGTGAACAAGTAGAATTTGGCGGAGAATCCCACGAATATGGGGAGGCCTGCCAGCGAAAAGAAGCCAATGGCTATTGCCGCCGCCAGGAAAGGTTGGCGGTCCGCCAAGTCCGAGAACTCGGAAATTTCCTCCGCTCCGGTCATATTGAAGTATGAAATTAACGCGGCAAAAACCACCATGTTGGTTATGGAGTAGCCCACGAGGTAAAACAACACACCATTGGCGGCAAGTGTAGAGCCCGAAGATAGGGCTGCGACGCCGGCCAAGGCGTATCCAACGTGGCCGATGCTGGAATAAGCCATCAAGCGTTTGATGTTGTGCTGGGCCAGCGCCACCAGGTTCCCGGTCAGCATCGTAACGGCGGACAAGACCGCCAGAATAATCTGCCACTGTTGCCATTCTTGGGCCGCCGGCACCAGCCCTTCCGCAATCAACCTCACGAACAGAGCGAAAGCCGCGGTTTTGGAAGCAATAGCCAAGTAGGCCGTCACCGGCAAGGGAGCCCCTTCGTAGGCGTCGGGGGCCCACATGTGAAAGGGAACAGCGGAGAGTTTGAACCCCATCCCAACAACTATGAGGGCAAACCCCACCCACAATGCCGGGCTAACTTCGCCCGGGCCATTGAGGGCGGCGCTTATTTCGAGGAAACGCGTTACTCCCAATGAGCTGTAGACCAGACTAATCCCGTACAACAGGATGGCTGAGGAGAAGGCCCCAATTATGATGTACTTGATGCTGGCTTCGTTGGACTTGGGGTTTCCCAAAGCGTAGGCCACCATCACGTACAGGCTGAAGCTAAGCAGCTCCAGAGAGATATAGGCTGTCAGCAACTCCCGGGATTGGGCCATCAGATTCATTCCCAGGATGGAAAACAGCAGGAGCCCGTAAAATTCCCCGGCATGGTCCAGATGCTGTTTCACGAACTGCAAGGAACTGAGGATTACGAACACACCGATGGCCAGGAATACAACCTTGAAGAAGAGGGAGAAACTGTCGACCGCCAACAGTCCATCGTACAAACTGGCCTTTTCACCAGCGAGCATCACCACGGAAAGGACGATGAGGCCGATCAACCCCGCGACGCTGATCCACCCCAACCACTCTTTCCGGTCCTCCGGTAGGAAAAGGTCGACAACGAACACCAAAAATGCCAGTCCGGCCAGAGCGAACTCAGGCGTCAACAGATGGATATTTTCGGTAAGTCCGCCCACGTTGCTTAGAAGCCCTTTAGGACCGAGTCCACGCCCAGGTTAATCACTCGAAGAAGGGGAGCGGGCCAAACGCCAACGAAGATCAAAATCATCACAAAGGCCGCCCCGACGGTTTTTTCAACCGGGCTGGCATCGGTGAGGTGATCCCATCGGGGGTCGGCTTCGCCGAAGAAAGTTCGGGCCAACAGCCGGAGGATATAGACCGCGGTTATTGCCGCCCCGATGACCGCGAGGATCGCCAAAGGCAAATAGGTCTGGAAGACGCCGACAAAAACCATGAATTCGGCGATGAACCCACTGAGACCGGGCAACCCCAGCGAAGCCAAACCGGCGATGGCGAAGAAGAAGCTGGTGGTGCCCATGCGCTTCATCAAACCGTTCAAGACAAAAATGTTGCGGATGTGGGAGCGGTCGTAGATGGCTCCGACCATGGCGAACATGAGGGCTGTCATTATTCCGTGGGAGAACATCTGAAGCACCGCGCCCGAGAGCCCCACGGGATGCAGCGTGGCGATACCCATGAGTACGTAACCCATGTGGCTTACGCTGGAATACCCGATGATGTATTTGAGGTCTTCCTGGGAAATGGCGGAGATTGCCCCGTAGACCACGTTGACCGTTCCCAGGATTATCACCACGGGCATCCAGTATTGGGCGCCTTCGGGCAAAAGGACCATGCCGACGCGGATAATGCCGAAGGCTCCCAATTTCATCAGGACCCCGGCGTGCAACATACTAACCCCGGTCGGCGCGGCTACGTGGCCGTCGGGAGACCAAGTATGAAAGGGCCACAGACCGGCCAAGACGCCAAACCCAATCATAAACAGGGGAAAGACCAACTTCTGGAACCCGCTGTCGAACGCTCCGGCTTGGGCCAATTCGCCCAACTGGGTAATGGAGAATGTGGGTTGACCGGCGTTGGCGGACTGGACATAAAGGGCCAGGATGCCGATCCAAATCAGGACACTGCCGGCTACCAAGAAAAGCATCAGTTTCATGGCGCCGTACTCTTTGGTCCGCAGGAAGGACGCAAAGTTGGTGCTGCTGCCCCAAACGCCGATGAGCAGGTACATGGGCAGCACGGCTAATTCGTAGAAGAAGAAAAGGAAGAACAGGTCTTGAACCGAGAAAACGCCGAATACTCCGGACCCCAAAGCCAGCAGGAGCACAAAGAAGTCCCGGGACCTTTTCTGAATGGTCTGGGAGATGAGGACCGCGCCGAACAAGACGATGCCGTTAAGCAAGACCAACGGAGCGGCGATGCCATCAACGCCCAGGGACAAGGTTATGTTGAGGGGGTGGCCCAGCCATTGAAACTCATTGGTGAACTGGAAGCCGCCGGCGTCATAGTCATACCGAGCAAAGATGACGACGGAAAGCACGAAGGAGATGGCTGCGACAACGATTGCCAAGTACCAGGCCTGGGCCGGGCGGTCTTTGCCAATTAGCATGGACAAGAACGCTCCCGCCAGGGGAACGCCAATCACCGCCAACAATGCTATTTGGTCGAAAGAACCCATAAATACCTAAACGGAGGTCAACCACCAGACCACCGCTAGAGCGATGGCCCCCAAAGTCATAGCGAGAGCGTAACTGTAGACGTGGCCCGTGACGTGCAACCGCAGGGTGTTGCCCAGATGGCGCACGGTATTGGCCGGACCGTTAACCCCAACGTCGTTCACAACAGCCCGGTCGACGAAGCCTACCCCCTTGGCCAGAACCAGCACGCCCCGGTCGATTACCCATTGATAGAGTTCATCGACCAGGAATTTTTTCTCGGCCAAAGAAAGCAGCACAGCAAACCGCTGCCGGGGACCCTCCGGGGAGAGAGTACCTTTGGCATAAACCAAGTATCCGAACACAAATGCTGCCACGGCGAGGACTATTGAGGTGATTCCGATCCAGGGAACGAAGTGGAAGCCTTCCGGGTGATGCAGGAAAACAAAAGTGCCGATGCCATCATAGGGACCGGGCCAATTGAAGCTAATTAACCCAAAGCCCAAGGCCAGGATGCCCAGGAGGAACATGGTTATGGCCATAGCGGGAGGGGCATCGTGAACGTGCTCGTATTGCGGCGGCAAGGGTCCAAAAAAGACTTTGAACATGGCCCGGGCCATGTACAGGGCGCTAAGGAAGGCGGTCAACAGGGTAAGAACTATGAAAATTTTGGGCAGGTTGTGATCGACAGCGACAAGGATTTCGTCTTTGCTCCAAAAACCGGCCAGTATAGGTATGCCACCCAAAGACAACGCACCAATGGAGAAGAGCAGCGCGGTCAGCGGCATGACTTTCCGCAAACCGCCCATTTTGTTGATGTCCAACTCATCGGTGCTGTGCATCACGCTGCCAGCCGCCAAGAACAAAAGCGCCTTGGCGAACCCGTGGGCCATGAGGTGGAAAATGGCGGCAGTGTACCCCAGGGCTCCCAGGGAAAGCATCATCAGCCCGAGGTGGCTGATTGTGGAATAGGCCAGGATGCGTTTCAGGTCGGTGGATACCAGGGCGATGGTTGAAGCCCCCAAAGCGGTGATCAAGCCAATGATGGAGACCACCCAGAGCGCATCGCCGGATGCTTCAAAAATGGGGAACGTCCGGGCGACCAGGTAAACGCCGGCGGCTACCATGGTGGCGGCGTGGATTAACGCGCTGACGGGGGTGGGGCCTTCCATGGCATCGGGCAACCAGACGTGGAGGGGGAATTGGGCCGATTTGCCGGCGGCTCCGGCGAAGAGGAGCAAAGCGGCTATGGTGGCAGTTCCCTGGCCGATAGCGCCGTTATGGACGGCGGCGAAAGCCTCCGACATGCTGAAGCTGCCCACTTCGCGCCAAAGGAGGAGGATGCCAATGAGCAAACCGACATCGCCAATGCGGGTGACGACAAAAGCTTTCTTGGCTGCTTCTCTGGCCGTTGGCCGCTCGAACCAAAACCCGATTAGCAAGTAGGAGCAGAGCCCGACAAGTTCCCAGGCCACGTACAACAACAAGAAGTTATCGGCCAAAGCCAGAGTTAGCATGGCCGCGATAAACAAAGCGTGGAAGGCGTAGTACCAGTCGATTCGGGGGTCGCCGTGCATGTATCCCAGGGAATAGACTTGGACCATCAACGCGACAAAGGTTATCAACCCCAGCATCACTATGGTCAGGGGATCAATGGTAATTCCCCAGTGGAGATTAATTTGCTGACCGGGTTGCCCATCGGCGCCAGGGATTCCGCCCTGGAACCAAGCCCTTTGGTACTCGCAAGTTAGAGCGCCGGTGGCTTCGCTGGTTGCGCAGCCATCGGTGGACGGCGATGCCGACAAGAACCCCAACAACACCACCCAAAAGATTCCGAACCCCGCGACGATAGCCAGAATCGCCAGGGGAGAACCCTTTCCGGGAAGATGCTTCCCCAACAGAACGATCAACGGGACGACAGCGAAGCTGAAGACCGGTATGAGCCAGGCCCACTCCATGCTAGGAGGTCATCCTGTTGGGGGAATGGACGGAGTTGGAAAGAAAATCAGGCAATGGTACTTACCACTTCATCAGGTTGATTTCGTCCACGTCGACGGTGGAACGGTTGCGGTACATTCGAAGGATGATGGCCATGGCCAAACCCACCTCGGCGGCAGCGATGGTAATCACGAAGATGGCGATAACTTGGCCGTCAAAATGGATGAAACTTCCTGTCCCCTCCAGGTGGGCCGCCGCCGCAATCAGGTTGATGTTGACCGCGTTCAGCATGAGCTCGATGGACATGACGATTAAGACCGCGCTCCGGCGGGCCAACACGCCGTACATGCCGATCACGAAGAGAGCGGCGCTGAGTAGTTGGAAGTAGAGAAGGGGGGTCAACTAAATTTCCGGCCTGTTTCCAGTGCGGGCGATGATTATGGCCCCGATGAGGGCAACCAGGAGGACCAGGGAGGCAACCTCAAAGGGGATGGCCCAGCGGGTAAACAATGAATTGGCCAACTCGCTTAACGCAGGGTTTTGGGGGCTGGAATCGACCGGCGGCCCCGACCACAGCGCCGCACCCAAAACCCCTCCGAAGGCGATAGCCGCAACGGCGGCCAGGGGCCATTGGGAATTGTCGGATATCCGAGGATATTCCGAGGTGCGGGTTAGCATGATAGCGAAGAGAAGAACGATGATGATGGCCCCGCCGTAGATCAGGACCTGGACCAAGGCCAGGAATTCGGTAAACAGCAGCAAGTAAATCCCGGCGACGGCAACCAAGGACAACAGCAAGTACAGGGCCGCGTGGACCACATTGCGGGTCAAAACTACACCCAATGCCCCCAACAGGGTCAATGCCGCGAGGACTCCGAAAGCCCAAATCACGGGGCAACCGCCCCGCATGGGGAAGAGTTGTACCGGAGCCAACCCGAATAAAGAGCCGCTCTTGTCGCGGCTCCACTGCTAGGAAAAGTTGGTTTCGGCAGGCAGTTAACGGACAACAACAACTCCTTTAGTTCTTGGCAGTCGGGCCGGACGTGATCCCTACCGATCTCAGCAGGGTGCAGGTTGAGCAACCCCAATCGGACGGGTGGACCACCGGCTTGCCCCGACGGAATACGTTCAACAACCGGCCCCAAAGTCCCCGGGCGGGATTGCGGTTGGTACGCGACAAGGACCTGCAGGTACAGGAGACGCAGGTGCAATAAGGCGGGTGGGAACCGCCCATATTGGAGTAGCGTTCGTCTTCTCTTCTAGGCACTGTGCGAACTCGTAACTCGTTAAAGGATGAAGCCTAATTCGCGCCGGCCGCCGGGGCAGTCTCGGCAGTTGCCTTGGCGGCTTCTTCCGCTTCCTTGCGTTGCTTTTCGAGGACTGAGGGAGGAATCCAAGCGGTCTCCTGTTGATATTTTCGGCCAATTTGCAACAACTCCGGCAAATCGACGCGGTCCCCGTTGCGTTGGTAAGTGCTCATTTCATGCTCATGGCTCATCACGATGGCATCGAAATTACAAACCTCGACGCAAATTCCGCACAGTATACAACGGTTCAGATTAATCTCGAAATAATCGATAATCTTGCGGCGGGAACTGGCCCCTTCCTCGTGCAGCGGGTTGTCCTTCATGCTGGCGGACATGCACTGGGTGGGGCAGTTCCGGATGCAGACCATGCAGCCGGTGCAGAAGGGTTCGGGGACGTCATCGTCCCAAGTAAGGGCGGGAAAGCCCATGAATCTGGGCTGCACCGGGGTTGGAACGTTGGGATATTGTTGGGTTACGGGACGGCGCAAACCTTTCAGGGTGGACGCCAGGGTTAGCATCATCCCTTTCATGCTATTAAACATTAGCCTCGCCTCCTCGGGAAGGATTCGCTGCCCGGCGTTCAGCAAGTTGCCGTTGCTGCCGAGCCTTGATCGCCGCGATTTGGCTGACCGGGGCCATCATTCTGCGATGGATGAGATAGCCCACAACCGCCAGGCCAACCAGAGACATTATAGTCAAAGTCCAAGGGGGCCATCCATAGAAAAGATAAACCGCCGTGATAATTATGGTGTAAAAAGCCAACGGAACCATGACTTTCCAGGCGAAGCCCATGAGTTGGTCGATTCGGAGCCTGGGGAAAGTGCCACGGACCCAAAAGACCAATAGGACCAAGAGATACACTTTAATGAGGAACCAGACCACCCCGGGCAAGAAGGGACCCAACCAGCCACCAAGGAACAGGATGGCGGCGAGGGCGGCTATCGCGAAGGTGTTGATGTATTCAGCCAGGAAGAAGACCGCCCAATGGGCGCCGCTGTATTCGACAAAAGGGCCACCGACAACTTCGGATTCAGCGTGGTAGATGTCAAAAGGCGTCCGGCCAACTTCCGCCAGACCAGCGATGAAGAAAATCACCAGGCCGAGGGGGAGCAAAGCCACGTAAAGGACCGGATTTTGGCTGTTGACTATCACCTGGAGGTCCAAGGACTGGGCCAGCATGGCAACGGCGACTACCACCAGAATTACCGGTATTTCATAACTGATCAACTGGGCAGCCGCCCGCAGGCCTCCCAGGATACCGTACTTATTGGCGGAACCCCAGCCGGCCAGGACGAGACCGAGAATACCCACCACGGCGAAAGCGGTGATGTAAAACAGGCCGAGTTCCAGATTTTTGATGACCAGGTTGTTGGCCGCCGGAATGGTTACCCAAATCATGAAGGCGGAAACCACCACGATGACCGGGGCGACCCAAAAAATGGCTTTGTCGGAAGCCGAGGGAAGGATGTCCTCTTTGACGATCAGTTTAAGAGCGTCGGCGATGGGTTGCATCAACCCCATCGGCCCGGTCCGGGTTGGTCCCAGACGGCGTTGCAACCGGCCCAGGGCTTTTCTTTCGAGCCAAACCATCGACAAGACGACGACGGAAAGCCCGACGAACATGGCCAATAGGCTGGCCAAAATCCAGCCTACGTCCACCCAACCAATAGCCAGCAAGGGTTGGGTTGTCATCAACGGTCAACCTCCCCGAGGACGATGTCCAACGAGCCCAAGATAACCACGGAATCGGCCACCCAAGCCTCACGCAACAGCCGTTTGAGCGCGGAGAGGTTACAAAATGACGGAGGGCGGACTTTGAGGCGATAAGGGCGGTCCGCGCCCTTACTAACCAGGTAAACCCCGATCTCTCCTCTGGGGTTCTCGGCGCGGACGTAGACCTCCCCTTCGGGGGGGCGGATCAACCGGCGCCCAAGGGAAGATGTCACGGGTCCGTCGGGCATCTGCTCCAATGCCTGTTCCACTATGGAGAGGGACTGGTACATCTCCTGGATCCGCACCCAATGCCGGTCCCAGCAGTCCCCATCCAACCCGATGGGAACCTCGAACTCGAAGCGGTCGTAGACTGAATAGGGTTGGGCCTTACGGACATCGTACTCGATGCCGCAGCCTCTCAAACAGGGTCCGGTCAACCCGTAGTCGATGGCTTCGGTGGGAGTGATGGCCCCGACATTTTTGGTTCGAGACAAAAAGATTTCGTTAAATGTGAGAATCTTGTCGCTTTCTTCAATGTCGGCGCGAAGGAGCGGAATCAGGTCCCGGATCATCTGCTGGAAATTGCCGGGAAGGTCTTCCTTGAGGCCGCCGATGCGGAAGTAGTTGTGCATCATCCGGGCGCCGGAGACCGCTTCAAATAGGGCCTGGACTCTTTCCCTGCCTCGGAAAGAGAACATGGTCGGGGTCATGGCCCCGGCATCGAGGCCGATAGTACCAACGTACAGCAAATGGCTGGCGATGCGGTTGAGTTCGCAAAGAATTACGCGGACGTACTCCGCCCGTTCGGGCACCTCCAACCCCATCAGTTTTTCTACCGCCTGGCAGTAGACCAATTCGTTGTTGAAATTTGCAACGTAATCCAAACGGTCGAAAAGGGTCACGATTTGGTGGTATTGCTCACCCTCGCAGATTTTTTCGGAACCGCGGTGGAGGTAACCGATGTGGGGTTCGACGTCGACGATTTTTTCGCCGTCTATCCAGAGGACCATGCGAAAGACGCCGTGGGTGGAAGGGTGCTGAGGCCCCATATTGAGGAGCAGCTCCACCGGCTGGGCATCTTGAATTATGTCGTCTCTAATTTCAGTCATTCAGGTTAATGTTGCCGGAGATTGGGCAATTAGTAGTCTTGGGCTAGATGAAGGTAATGTTTGGCTCCTTGGGCGGGGTGACCAGGCTGCTCATCCAGACTTCGTCGTTGTCGTAGAACCCAGCCTCGATTAGCACCTCATCCAAAATGCCGAGGTTTTCGCAATCTTCCAGATAGGCGCCGATTTCCCGGCGAAGCGACTGGCGGGCCTGTTCCGGGGAGTCACCGAATCCGGTCATCAAGAGTTCCGGGCAAAAGGCCTGGTATCCTTTGCCCGCCTGGGTCTCTTCAATTTGATAAACTATCCGGTCCATCAGAAACCTTGCTTCCTCAGTTTTACGCGGCGACTTCGGTAAACTCTAACTGGATTTCCGTATCCTCTTCCAACCCGGGGAACCCGGCTTCGGAGAGGGCTTGTTCCAGGGTCTCGTTGGACTCGTGGAGTTCGATCCAACCCCGGAGCGTCTCCACCAATTGGTCTTGGGCCTTGGTTTCGGAGTCCCCGGTTCCGGTCAAGCCCAAAGGTTCCAACCGGGCAACGAACCCGTTCTCCCGGTAAACAACATTCGCAGTCAAGACCAATGCTCCCACCGGCGGTTAAAACTCCTGGTAGTCATTGAGGGGGAACTCTTTGCGGCCTGGGAACCCCTCGAATTCATCGTAGAGCAGGAGCGGGGTCAAGCCCGGGTGGCCGTCGAACACTACCCCAAAAAGGTCGTGGGCTTCCCGTTCATACCAATCCGCAGCTTCCCACACTTGGCACACGGACGGCAAACGAGGGTCATCGTAGGGGACATCCGCTTTTACAACGAGGGTCTGTTCGTGGGTCAAGGAAAGCAAGAAATAAACGATTTGGAAGTACTCCTCGTAGTCCACGCAAGTCAAACACAGGAGCATCTTGAAGTCCAAACGCGGGTCGGCTTTCGCGGTTTGGCAGAGACCGGCGATTTCGTTGGGCTCGACGGACAACTGGGGCAAGTCCCCCATGACGTTCAAGCGGGGTTGGAACTGGGAAAGGACCGCTTCGCAGTCGGCCAGCAGCTCCCTTCGGGAAGGGGTCAAGCGTTCGAAATCGGGCTGAGACTCTTCGGGTGAGTCTTGGTTATCGTGAGGAGCCACTATCCTTGGCGTCCCGCATGATTTTTTCTTGGAGTTTCAGAATCCCGTACAAGAGGGCTTCCGGCCGGGGAGGGCAGCCTGGAACGTAAACGTCCACCGGAATGATGTGGTCGACGCCCATTACAACCGAGTAAGACCGATAGTAGGGGCCGCCGTTGGTGGCGCAACTGCCCATAGCAATGACCCATTTGGGTTCGGGCATTTGCTCGTAGAGCAACCGGATGGGTTCGGCCATTTTCTTGACCACGGTACCGGCGACGATCATCACGTCGGCCTGGCGGGGAGAAGGCCAAGTGACGACCCCGAACCGGTCGAAATCGTGGTGGGCCATGTAGGTGGAAATCATCTCGATGGCGCAACAGGCAAGGCCGAAGCTGAGGGTCCATAAGGAGGACTTCCGGGCCATTCCAAAGAGCTGCTCCTTGGTGGTGGTTATCACTCCGGGAACTTTGCCGCCGATGACCTGATCGAGCAGGCTGGGGGCGGGGCGATTGCCTTCGCCCAGGGTTATTTCTGCCATTCCAGGACCCCCTTTCTCCAACCGTAGATGATGGCGAAGAACAACACTCCCAAGAAAAGCATCATGGCGTAAAAGGGAATGGCGTTGCCCAGGTCCCGTTGTTCGAGGAAAATCACCGCCCAGGGAAACAAGAAGACGGCTTCGACGTCGAAAATCAGGAAAAGGATGGCAAAAATATAGAACCGGATATTGATGTTTGACCAAGCGTAGGTGGTAGCGGGGACTCCGCATTCGTAGGGGGTCAACTTGATGTCGGAATGGCGCCGGGAAGAGAGGATCCGGGACGCCGCGAACATCCCGCCGATGGCCAAAACGGCGATTACGGCGGATAACGCAACTGCTACCCAGTTGGCCGCGAAAATATTCGGGTCGAAAGCTTGTAACTTTACGCCAAATAACGGCGTCATGCTCACGTATCGTAATGAAAATTTTTAACGGTATGAGTGCGGAAGACCGCAGAGAAGCTTACCATCCGCCTTCGTTTAGTGTCAACGAAATTTAGCTTGCGTAACTGTTCACCATTACGGCGTTAGCCTAACATTAAACCGTCATTCCGGCCCCCCACCTGTCATTCCGAACCGTAGGGAGGAATCTAAAATCCACCGCCGCGAGCCGGTTGCCCCTCGTAATCGTCGTCGGAAGCGTCCCACAACGCCAAAAAAAGACCCAGCATCCTACCCTGCGTCCTTGAAATTTGGAGGTAGAGGCCAATAGTTTTTGGAAGGCAACGTGCATCCCCGTCGTAACTGCGGCGGGGGCTGGAATCCGGGGTTGGGGATCGTATTGAGTAGGGAGTTTAGATTCCTCCCTACGGTCGGAATGACAGGTAGGGGGAGAGAAGTTATTGGTTGGGAATCTTCCGGTCTTGAGCCCTCAACTCAGTGGATGAGAGGTCCATTCGAAACATCGACTCAGGAACGCTGGAGAAGAGGGGACGGAACCCTTCAGGAATCGGGACGTCGGACAAATCATGGAAGCGCCCGTCCGCCAAGCGGCCGGCGACCAAGAACCGGCTGCCCCAAACCCACATGTCGGCCAGAGCTTTGAACATCGTTTCGGGGTTGCCGCCGTAATAGTGGGGGTCTACCAACCGCACGGCGGTATCCCAGCCGATAACGAAAGGGCTCCCCGGGAACAGTTGGGCCTTACGGTGGAAGGTCTCCGCACGGGTGAGCACCACGGGACTCTTCTCGGAAAATTGTCTGACCCGCCGCAAAATGTCGGCTTCTTCCAGGGGGGGTTTGTCGACGTTGGTTACGGAAATTTCGTAAATAACGGGAGTGTTCAGGATTTCGGATGCGGCGGCAGTCAACGATTCGTGCCCCTGGTGCAGGGGGTTGAAAGACCCGGGCAGGAGCGCCCCTTCAAAAAAACCTTCCGGTTCCGAGCGGCCGCCGGGGTGAACCAGGACGTGATTAACCTGTCCGTCCAAGAGCTGCCGGACCGGTGAAGGATGCTGAAGAAGGGTGAATTGAGGGCTTTCGGCGGCGGTGAGGCCCAGGGGGATTTCCGAGGGAACCCCGTAGGCTTCGGCCATGACCCGGACCATCAAGCGACTGCAAACCTCTTCTTCGCCAGCGCGGTCCCGGGCACCTTTTTCAAGAATCAGGTCGTATTCGAGGACCTGGTTAGCGTCCCAGGTGGCGAGAAAAGCCCGGTGGTCTCCGCGCTTGGGACGGTTGGTGGCCAAGGTGGCGGTGCAGGCAACCCCCACAACTGGAGAATCATCTTCCCGGAGGGCCAGGCCTCTCCGGTAGGCTGCCCGAGCCATGGCTTGAGCGGTGGGCCCCGATACATACTTGTCCGGCTCGGAGCCGAGGAACCCAATCATTGATTGACGTCCGTAGGGAACGATGGTTTCCAACAGCGTATTTGAAGCGCCGGGAACTCCCAGCAGCCAAGCCAATCCCAAGCTACCACCGCCAGCCGCGGCAACCACGGATTTATGGGGAGTCGCGTGAAGCAGTTCGATTAGGGAATTAACGTCTTTCATAGCGGGCGAAAGGTTAACTGTCCCAGGGCCGGAAGTCCAGGTTGTGCATGGTTTTTTCAGAAACCAATATCTGGGCGGCAATTTTCCGGTCCCATTCTGTGTTCCATTCCGGAGGCATTGCCCGGCGGGCGGCGGGCCACCACATTGGTTCGCTGGTCGTGATGATTTGGCCGTCCAGGACGTCCGCCAAGAAGCAGGTCATGTCACCGCCATCCATGGCGTTGACGACTCGGCAGTCGAGGTAGCCCCAGCAATCTTCGAGAATGGGACTGCCGGTCTGCCCGGAGCGGAAAGGGATTCCTTGGAGTTTGTCGGTTTCCAGGCCCGATACGAACCCGAGGTCGTGAAGCAGTTGGAATTGGTCTGGGCGCAGGAAGTTAAGCGCGAAGGCTCCGCTCTCCGAAATGAGCTTCCAAGAATAGTTTTCCTTGTAGATTTGGACCAACACCCGGGGATGGTGGGGAACCACGGAAGCGGCGGACACTGAAACGGCTATTTGGGCGTTGGAGCGGCCATTCCAGCGGCTGGTAACGGCGGTTACCGGAGACCAAAGCTGGCCCATGATGGGGGCAATTGCCCGAGGGTCGATTGATGAGTTGGGTTGCAAGGCGCCTTCACCAATCGGGCGAGTGGTCTTCGGAGCGATTATTGGTCAACCGCAGTTGGTTCTCACCGTTGGCGTCCATAACGAAGATTTCTCCCGTCCCGTAAAGGTACGAGACGAAGGCTATTTTCTTGCCGTTTGGGGACCAAACCGGGTCCAAATCGTTGGTGTCGTTGAAGGTGAGGCGGCGGTGTTTGGAGCCGTCGGGGGTCAGGGTGTAGATTTCGGAATTGCCGTCGCGGGTCGATACGATCAGGATGGATTTACTATTGGGAGACCAGGCGGGAGAGTCGTTTGTTTCGGGGGTATTGGTCAACCGCAAAATCCGAACCTGGTCGCGCCAAGTGCCATTGCGGGATCTTTCCACGACAAAGATGTCGGTGTTGCCGTCTTCGGTCCGGACAAAGGCGATGCGTTGTCCATCGGGAGACCAGACCGGAGAACTGTCATTGCCCTCGGTCAGGCGGATGGTATTGACACCGTTGACGTTACGCAACCAAAGACCCGGACCGGAAGAATCACCGGTTGAATCGAATACCAACCATTCCCCGTCCGGGGACCAGTCGCCCAGGCGTTCTTCCGCCCCGTTCTCAGTGATACGGACAATCGAGCCACCTTCAATGGGCGCGACGTACAACTCGGTGCCGCCGTTTTTCGGGGAGGCGAAAGCCAGCCGGTCACCTTCCGGAGACCAGACGGGGGAGCCGCTGACATTACCATCCACGACTCGGGCGGTGGAGGAGTCACGGCCGAGTTCGAGTTGGGTTACCACGAGGCGTCCGGTGCCGCCGGTGACGTAGGCCAGTCTGGCTCCGTCGGGAGACAGAGTGGGGTGCTCTTCGACGGCATCGCCGACGGTTAACTGCCTGGTGGCGCCGTCAACCGGATCCAGGAGGAATATCTCTCTACCCTGGGGGGACTCGGAGACGAAAACGATTTCAGGTCCCGAGGCAAAGCAGCCTACAATCAAGACCAATATCGGCAGGGGGGCCATCCATAAGGGAATCCGCGCTAGGCTGGGACGCACCACATCAATCCTGACCACAACCAATCATCGTTGGGGATAATCCAGCGCGGGTGAACCTAACTCCAATCTTGACAACCAAAATGCCCTTCTTTAGCATCAACCCGGCCAGACCTTAAGTTGAACAATATAGTGCAGGAGTCCTGCGATGCAAGCCTTAGTTGGAGCCAAGTTAATCGACGGTACCGGTGGGCCGGTGACCGAAAACGCGACGGTGCTGATAGACGAAGAGCGGATTCTGGACGTCGGGCCGTCGGCGGCGGTCACACTCCCCGCGGATGTGGAAATCATCGACGTAGCGGGGATGACCATTATGCCTGGGTTAATCGATTGTCATGACCACCTGGCTTCAAAGGGGTACGACCTGGGCAGCCGCTGGGGGTTGAATGAGCCCATCTCGCTACAGCACCTGCGAACGGCCTATGTCATGGCGGAGACATTGGCCGCAGGGTACACCTGCGTGCGGGACGCGGGGGGATTGGATGTGGGATTCAAGATGGCGGTGGATGAGGGGTTGTATCCGGGCCCACGGTTGGTCAACAGCATCAACATCATTTCCCCCACCGGCGGACTGTGCGACCGGGTTAGCGGCTCGGGTCACGCCCATCCCTTCAACGACCCCCGGCTGCCGTCCGGGGTGGCCGACGGCGAAAACGCGGTAAGGGCCAAGGTTAGGGAGATGGTCCGGGTAGGAGCCGATGTCATCAAGTTCGCCACCACCGGGGGGGCCAGTTCCCGGCCTGGGCACGGTCCGAAGGACATTGAGTTCACCACCAGAGAGGTGGCGGCGCTCATCGAGGAAGCCACGTCTTTGGGACGGAATACCATGTGCCACGCGGTGGGAGGCCAGGGACTGCGCAACGCAATCGAGGCAGGCACCGGTTCGATTGAGCACGGTTGCTACCTGGCGGAAGACGCGGACCTGGCGAAGATGATGGCGGATAAAGGGATCTTCCTGGTCCCGACCTTTGAGGTTTATGAATTTCACTCCACCGTCAGCGCTCCTCACATGCAAGTACGCGCCAGGGAATTGAAGCAGATTCACCAGAAGAGTATGCACCTGGCCTTGGCCGCCGGAGTGAAGGTGGTGGCCGGGACGGATGCGGGAGGTTTCGTCCACGGGGACAACGCACGGGAAGTTGAGCTGCTGGTGGACCGGGGCATGTCGAGTATGCAGGCGATTCAAGCGGCCACAGGCTGGGCCGCCGAATGTGTCGGGTTGGGGAAGGAGATTGGGACCATCGAAAAGGGAAAGATGGCCGACCTGTTGGTGGTGGAAGGCGACCCGTTGGCCGACATAAGCGTGCTTCGAGACACGGACCGGTTGATGATGGTAATGAAGGGGGGAACGGCCTTCATCGATCAGTTGCCGGTGGGCCTACCGCAGCCGGTCTAGCAGGACAGGACCTTGACCACTTGGGGGCCGGCTCCGACCCCGGCGCCAGACGCTCAAGCCCCGATACGATGGGTCCGTCTTAGTGACTCGGAACGCACGTTGGCCGGTTGGCGGGCGGGGCGATAGCATGTGATGCGATTCCATGTACTTACCCTTTTTCCTGAACTGTTTGCGAGTCCCCTGGAACAGAGCATGTTGGGGCGGGCCCGGAGCCGGGGGTTGATCTCGGTGGAGGTCAGCGACATCCGCCGGTTTACCACCGACGCCCACGGTACCGCGGACGATTACCAATTTGGCGGGGGAGCGGGGATGGTGATGAAACCGGAGCCCATCTTTGCAGCGGTGGAGGATGCGCTGGGCAACTATCCCGAGGCTTTACGAGGGGAAATCCCGGTGGCGCTCATGTCTCCCCAGGGGCAAATCCTGGACCAAGAGCTGGTTTGGGAACTGGCCGCGCGGCCGGAGGTGGTCCTAATTTGCGGACACTATGCCGGGGTAGACGAACGAGTCCGGGAGGGTTTGGCGACCAAAGAGATTAGCATTGGGGACTACGTGCTAACCGGGGGAGAGTTGCCGGCGTTGGTGGTGATTGACGCCGTGTCCCGGTTCATTGACGGCGTAGTGGGATCGCAAGAGAACGTCCGGGAAGATTCGATTACCAGCGGGCTGTTGCAACACCCGCTGTATACCAGGCCGGCCGAATACCGGGGAATGGATGCGCCGGAGGTTCTCCGTTCCGGGCATCACGGCGAGATCGAGCGTTGGCGGCGGCGGGAGTCGCTGCGGCGGACCTGGGAGAAGCGGGCAGACCTATTGGAGAAAGCGGACCTGGACGCTGACGACCGGGGGTATTTGCGGTCGTTGGGGTGGACGCCCACCGGCCCGGAGGTTTAGCGGAGGAGGACGGTTTTGGCGAAGCCGGGTTTCAAGTTCTTTGCTCCGGTCCGGGTGCGTTGGATGGAATGCGACGCCCAGGGGATTGTGTTCAACGGCGCGTACATGGGTTACCTGGAGGTGGCCCAAGCCGAGTATTTCAGGAACCTGGGGTTTAGCATCTACACGATCGCCCAACGGGGATACTTTGACAGCGCGGTGGTGAAGGCCACGCTGGAGTTCCGGGCTCCGTGCCGGGTTGACGACATCCTGGAGCTGCACACCAGGGTTTCCCGAATTGGCAACACCAGTTTGATCCTGAACGTGGAAATCTACCGGGAAGGGTCGGACCGGCTGTTGAGCACCATAGAGGCGGTTTACGTGGGTTTTCACGCGGATACGTTGGAGACGCAGCGGGTGCCGGATACCATCAGGAGCCTGGTGGACGGCTTCGAGGCTACCGGGGAGGTCTTGCCCATTGAGAGGTTCCCAGCATTGGCGGAGGCGGCGGTCGAACCAGCGAGGGAAGGGTAAAGGGGGAGGGAGTCCCGGGGGTTAGACCATGAACACCGGGGAGGCGTCGCGGTTAATCCGGTCCTCCTCGGCGAGGGCGGCGCGGATAAAGCTGGGGAGGTTGAACATGGCCGCGTGGGTCTCGCCGTCGTAGAAGCGAAGGGCTTTGTTGATTCGCTGTGCGATTGCGGCGTCGATTTCCTGGGTACCGGGCAGGGCGGTAAGTTGGGCATCGGAGGCCAAGTTAAAGCCCCAGAGGGTCTCGAAGGCCGGGACGTGTACCTGGGAAGGGAGTGCGTGGGCGAAGACAGATTTCAGAGTGTGGTTGATGGTGGTGAAGCATTCCTGCAAAGCCAGGAGTCCGGCCGGCCCGGACTGGGTGACCAGAACGCCGCCGGGGGTGAGTTTGGCCTTGGCAATGCGGTAGTATTCCTCGGTGTAAAGGAGGTACGCGGTGCCCCCTTCGAGGGGGTCGACTAGGTCCATGACCATCACGTCAAATTGCTGGGAGCAATTCTCCAGGTAGGCCCGGGCGTCTTCGTGGCGCAATTCAACCCGTGGGTCATCGAAACTGCCCTGGTGGTGGTGTGGTAAATAGTGGCGGCACAGGTCCACCACCTCCCGATCCAAGTCCAACATAACCGCTTTTTCAACCGAGCGGTGAGCCAGCACTTCGCGCAAGGTCCCACCCTCACCGCCGCCGCCGATAAACACCGTGCGGGGCTGGGGGTGCATCAACATAGCGGGATGCACCAAGGACTCGTGGTAGATGTGCTCATCCTTCTCGGTTGACTGGGTTTTGCCGTCCAGCACAAGGCTACGGCCAAAGACTTGGGATTCCAAGATTTCTACTTCCTGGAATTGGGTCTTACCGGAGTAAAGGACCTTCTGAACCCGCAGCATAACGGCCAAGTCGGGGAAAATGGTCTCTACAAACCACTTGCCGGAAATATCTTCCATACCCTTTAGGACAGCTCCCTAGCCGACTACGGCTTTGGTAAGCAGGCCCCGTTGAACCTCCGTTATATCCTGGTCTTTAGACTCCAACTGTTCAATGAGGATGTAAGCGGCTTCCAAGGGTTGGAAGGAGGAACCACAAGTAAAAATGTCGGCGGCAGCGTACCCATACTCGGGCCAAGTGTGGATGGAGATATGGGACTCGGCGATGGACAAGATACCGGTGACTCCCTGGGGGCTGAACTGGTGGAAGGTCTCCCCTACCACATGGGCGCCGACATTCTCAGCGGCCATGAACAGGGAATTACGGACGTGTTCTACGTCATTCAGAAGTTGGGGGTTACATTCCTTAAGCTCGAGCAGCACATGCTTACCTAGTACATTCAATCACCCACCCTCCATTTCATTTGGGGATTCTGGGAATTTGGCAAACACCAATTGTAAATGCCGGTTGGTGGGTAATCAATACCCCGTTCCGGGTTCGGGGGGCTTTCGGTTTTCCGGGTAGAGGCCGGTTGGTGTTGGGGGGCACGCTGGCGTCCCCGTCGTAATTGTGGCGGAGGCTGGGATCCGGGGTTGGGGACTGGGTTGGGCGGGGGGTTGGACCCCTGGCTAGGTTCGGGGTGACAGAGAGGGGCTCAGGGCGATCCTTCGACGGGGCTCAGGACGATCCTTCGACGGGCTCAGCAACTGTCTTTGGTGTCAAGGGTTTTGAGGGTTAAGAGTTGGCCTCGGTGGGGGTCCAGGGGCGGTTGTCCCGGACCATGGCGTTCAGGATGGTCAACAGCTTGCGCATACACGCGGTGAGGGCCACCTTCTTGGGCTTGCCCGCGTTGCACAGGCGCAGGTAGAAGTCCTTTATCGCTGGGTTGCACCTGGTGGCCACCAGGGCCGCCATGTAGAGGGCGGCGCGGATTGAGCTGCGTCCGCCCCATACCCGTCGTTTCCCTCGGAAGCTGCCGCTGTCCTGGTTGAAAGGCGCCACCCCCACCAGCGCGGCGATCTCCCCCCGGTTCAACGCTCCCAACTCCGGCAGTCCCGACAGCAGGGTCAGCGACAGCACCGGCCCCACTCCGGGGACGCTGCGCAGCAGCCGGTCCTGGTCCTTCCAGATGGGCGACGACCGGATGGTGTCGTCCAAGTCCTGGTCCAACTCCGCCAGGTTTTCCTTGAGCCAATTTATGTGCTCTTGCACCCTCGGCCGGACGCGCCGCGTTGCCATCCGCAGCCGGTTCCTCTCCGCGGTGATCATCTCCACCAGTTGGCGCCGCCGCACCACCAGCGCCTTCAGTTCCCGGGTCGCGGCGTCGGGCAGCGCCCGCGGCTGGGGCCGCAGGGTTTCCCCGTAGTGCGCCAGCGCCTGGGCATCCAACGCGTCCGTCTTCGCCAGCCGCCCCGTCGCCCGGGCAAAGGCCCGCACCTTTCTCGGGTTGGCCACCACCACCGGCAATCCCGCCGCCGCCATCTCCGCCGCCACCGCCATCTCCAGACCGCCGGTGGCCTCCACCACCACCAATTGGGGGCCCAGTTCCTTCAGGTATTCGGTCATTGCCTCGGTACCCGCTGGGTTGTAGACCACCTGCCGGGTTTCCCCAGTGGGCCGCACCGCCAGGTCCAACCGGTCCTGGGACACGTCGATGCCGACAAACAATCCCGCTTCCTTCATCTGATTTCTGCCTCCTCCTCTTGGGTTGTGTTCCGGTTGGGTTGTGTTCCGGGTCTTCGGGTTCCGGACTCTGGCCCAGCCTTGCTTAATACGGGCTATTGCTGCCCCTTCAACTGTTCGGGCTCTGAGCCGGGGTAAGGACGCGGCGGCCCCGCTGAGCCACGGCCTCTCCAGGCCTGGGATGAAACGGCCTGCCACGTCCTTCGTATTTTAAGATACAAGGATGAACGGGATGGGTGTTTAGTGCGACCGTCCGTTGGCCCTTCGACGGGGCTCAGGACGAACGGACTGGAGAGTTGGGAGGGTAGAGCGACGGGGCTTAGGGCGATCCTTCGACGGGGCTCAGGACGAGCGGACTGGGGGTTGGGCGGGGTGTCGGGAGGGCTTGGGCCGGGGGTCAGGGTCTTTTCATTGTCGGTGTGGGGAGTTTGCGACGGCCAATCCAGGGCCAAACCGGCTGGCGCCGATGGATTTTAGATTTCTCCCTACGGTCCAAATGACAGGTAGGGGTGGCCGGAATACTCCTTCGACGGGCCAGAGTGAAAGCGGGGGCGGCATTTGGGGAGAATGAAAAGGCCCTGGGCCGGGGGTGGGTTGGCATTGACTGGGTTTGATGGGGCCGATAGAATCGTTTTGTTGTAATGGCGCGTTTATTTGACCTTCATATCCACACCACAAAGGGGAGCGCGGACAGCAGTCTTTCCCCGGAAGACCTGATTCTTGAAGCGGAACGGTTGGGACTAAAGGGGCTGTGCATAACCGAGCACAGCGGACCTTGGGACCGGCATGAGTTCCGGAGTTTCGCCAGCAAGCACAACGTGGTTCTGGTGCGGGCGATGGAAGCGGATACCGATTTCGGGCACATGTTGGCCTTCGGGGTTGACAGCTACCAATCGGGGTTCCACAAGGGGGAGGAGCTTTGCCGGGCGGCCAAGGCGGTGGGGGGATTTGTGGTAACGGCGCACCCGTTCCGGGGTGTCTTAGGAAAGCACATGCGGGAAAGGCCGTACCTGTTCCGCACCATTCCAGACCCGTTGCCCACCATGCCGGAAGAAGCGTTGGAACATCCG
This sequence comes from Dehalococcoidia bacterium, assembly GCA_965205495.1. Lineage (GTDB taxonomy): Bacteria > Chloroflexota > Dehalococcoidia > Lucifugimonadales > UBA3495 > CATOSK01. The sequence goes on along the minus strand of CBDBHA010000002.1, from coordinate 550,733 downwards.
GTTTTCAAGATGGTGCAAGGAATCGAAGTGGCCAATGGTGGGACCGCCGACGAGGAAAACACCTTCGCGATGCAGGTGGCAAGTCTTTTGAAAATGCCGGTTACCGGGGGCAGCGACGCCCATTCGACCCACGGGTTGGGGAAATTCGTAACGGCGTTTCGGGACGAAATCAACAACGAGGCCGAGTTTTTGAAGGCGCTGCACGATGGCAACTTCTTCCCCGCCACCGGGATCCGAGAAGGAAGACTGCGGCCCTACACGCCGTGAGAACGAGGCCGGCGATAAAAAGCCCAACCGATGATTGGGGTTTGGCGCGAGACCCGAGGAAGACCGATAGAAGAGTCCAAAGCGGGGTTCGGGGAGCAGGCGGGGAATGGCCCTCCAAGGATCAATAACCACCGGGCGAACCTGGGAGCGGGTCTTCGTATCCCTGGACTTGGAAACCACCGGTCTTGACCCGGCCAAAGACGCCATTATCGAAGTAGGGGCGGTGAAGTTTCGGGGCAGCGAGGTCTTGGACACATTTCAGACCTTCGTTAATCCGGGCCGGGCCATCCCCGAATTCATCCAACGGTTGACGGGTATTTCCCCCCAGCAGGTGCGGCGAGCGCCGGGGTTTTCGTCGGTCACCCACGACCTGCGGGACTTTCTGGAAGACCACCCCATCGTCGGGCATAACATTTCCTTCGACATTAGATTCCTGGAGAGCCACGGGTTGGAGCTGCCCAACGCCAGCTTTGATACCTGGGATTTGGCTTCGATGTTGCTGCCAACGACCACCGAGTATTCCCTCATCTCATTGGCCCGGCTCCTAAAGGCGCAACACGCGAACCCGCACCGGGCCCTGGAAGACTCGCAGGCGACCCAGGAAGTTTTCGTCAGCCTTTTGAGGAAAGCAGAGGAATTGGACCCGGGGCTGCTGGCCCACTTGATACACCTGGCGAACCGCAGCCAATGGGGTTTGGGCCGGCTGTTGGCCGGCTTGGAGCCTCAATTGGGCGGGGCGGAAGTTGAGACGGCCTTTGGGTTGACCGGACTGGACCTGGGGAACCTGTCGAACCGGCTGGGCCGGGCGGAGCGGCGCAGGACGGACCCTGAGCTTATGCAAATGGGCCAGGCCAAGATTGAGAACCTGTTGGGCAGCGAAGGGCCGTTTTCCAAATCGTTCCCCGGGTTTGAGCACCGGCCGGAACAACTGGAGATGCTGGCGAAGGTTACCGGGGCGATCTACCAGGGGAATCACCTGGTTGTGGAAGGCGGCACCGGAGTTGGAAAGTCGATGGCCTACCTGCTGCCGGCGGCGATATTCGCGGCGTCGCAGGGCCAGCGAGTGGTAATTTCCACCAATACTATCAATCTCCAAGAACAACTGATTCGGAAGGACATTCCGGCGGTTACCAAGGTCTTGGAGGAAGCGGGAATGGTGGAACCGGGGCTGATGCAGGCCGCGCTTTTGAAGGGGCGGGCCAACTACCTCTGCCTGCGCCGGTGGAATTACCTGGCCCATTCCGAAAGCCCCTCGGTGGACGATGCCCGCCTGCTGGGAAAAACGTCGGTGTGGTTGCAGGAAACGTCGACGGGAGACCGGAACGAAATAAACCTGTCGGGAAGGGACGCCTACACCTGGAGCAAAGTTTCCGCCGGAGACAAGGGTTGGTGCCCGGGGCTGCGGGAAGGGGGAGCGTGTTTCCTGCGCACCGCGCGGGAACGGGCGGAACAGGCGCACATTGTGGTGGTGAACCACGCGCTGCTCTTGGCGGACATGGTGCGGGGGGGCAGCCTGATTCCAGACTATCAATACTTGATAGTGGACGAGGCCCACAACCTGGAAGAGGAAGCCACCAAGCAGTTGGGGTTTGAGATAACAGCGGACCGGCTGAACGAAGAACTGGAGCCGTTAGCGCGGTTAATTACCCAAGCCCGGGTGGCGATGAGCGGGGGGGAGTTAACGTCGGCAGTCAGGCAGGACGGGGAGCGGGCGTTGAGCCAACTGGAACCGTTGCTGCCCCACGCTCGTGAACTGTGGACGCGGTTGCTGGCGGAAGGGGAACGGTTTATCCAATCGCAAGCGAACTCGCGGGGGGAGGTCAACTCCCAACTGCTGGTTACCCAGCCGATGCGCCGGCAACGAGGGTGGGCCGATTTGGCGCTGGGCTGGGAAAACCTGGACGTGGCGCTAGGACAGGCGGTCAACCAACTGGCCCGGCTGCAACAGTACCTGGACGGCGCGGACCTGGCCTCGGGGGAGGCGGGGGAAACGCTGACGATGGAGGCGGCGGGTATCGGCGAGGACCTGGACGGATTGCGGCAACAATTGGGGTCGGTAATTGGCGCCGCTGACGAACAGAGCATCATTTGGATTTCGCGGGACCCGGTCAGGGCCGAGTTGGCGTTTCACGCCGCGCCGTTGCAGGTTAGCGGCACGTTGGCGGAGAACCTTTTCGGCAAGAAGGAATGCGTGGTGTTGACCAGCGCCACCCTGAGCACCCAGGGCAATTTCCAATACCTGCGGGAACGGTTGGGGTTGACCGAGGGGGCGGATGAGCTGTTGGTGGGATCGCCCTTTGACTACCAGAGGGCGGCGTTGTTGATGATTCCCGACGACATGCCGCAGCCTTCGGGCGACCGGTACATCGAGTCTTTGTCCCGGGTGATAGCCGACTTGGGGAGTTCCCTGGACGGGCACACCATGGCGTTATTCACGTCGCACGCGGCGTTGAGGGCGGTGGCGCAGCAGATTAGGGGGCGATTGGCGGGCGAGGGGATTCGGGTGCTGGCACAAGGGGTAGACGGTTCGCCCCAACAATTGATCCGAACCTTTACGGAGAACAGCAAGAGCGTGTTGTTGGGGACCAGCAGCTTCTGGGAGGGGGTGGACCTGCCCAGCGGGGTTTTGAAGGCGCTGGCGCTGACCCGGCTGCCGTTTCAGGTGCCCACCGACCCGATAGTAAAGGCCAGGTCGGAGCAGTATAGCGACGCTTTCAACGACTATTCGATACCCCAAGCCGTATTGCGTTTCCGGCAGGGGATGGGACGGTTAATCCGGAACAAGGGGGACAAAGGAGCGATTGTTGTGCTGGACCGCCGGGTAACCGGGCGTTCCTACGGACAGGCGTTTTTGCAGTCGATACCTCCTTGCAGTTTGAAGCCCAGCGTCCTGGCCAACGTGGGGGCGTTGGCGGCCGACTGGGTGAAGTAGGGTATGGAGCTACCGATTCAGCGGCCTTTCGACCTGGCGGCGAGCCTGGAAAGCGGGCAAGCGCACCGGTGGAAGAAGGATGATGATTGGTATTCCGGGGTGGTGCGGGGGAATTTCGTCAAGATGCGGCAGAGCGAAGTTGGGGTTGAGTTTTGCTCGGAGCCGTGGCCGGAAAGTTCGTTGGCGCCGATATTGCAGAACTATTTCCGGTTGGACGATGACCTGGGGGAAATTTACGCCGAGATAAAACAGGACGGGCGGGTGGCGGAGATGGTGGGGCGGTACCCGGGGCTGCGAATTCTGCGGCAGGAGCCCTGGGAGTGCCTGGTGGCGTTTATCTGCTCGGCCAACTCGAACATTCCGCGCATCCACCACGTAATGGAGCAGATGGCCAACCATTACGGAGAACCGATTCACATGAACGGGGACGTGCGGCACGCTTTTCCCTCGCCGGCGCAACTGGTGGAAGCGGGGGAGCAGGGATTACGGGACCTAGGGTTGGGTTTCCGGGCGCCCTATGTGGCCAAGGCGACCCGCCGGGTGTTGGAAAAGTCGCTGGACCTGGACCGGTTGATTGGGCTGCCATACGGGGAGGCCAAGGCGGAGCTGATGGAGTGTCCGGGGATTGGGCCGAAAATAGCGGACTGCATCCTGGTCTTTTCCCTGGACAAGATGGAGGCATTTCCGATTGACGTTTGGGTGCGGAGGGCGTTGGCGGAATGGTATTTTCCCGGGGAGAAAACGCCCACCAACCGGGTGTTGGAAGAGTGGGCCCGGGGATATTTTGGCCGTTACGGGGGTTACGCCCAGCAGTACCTTTTCCACGGGCGGCGGTTGCAGAAGTAGGGGGGTACGGGGGCGTGGAATAAGGGCCGAAGCCGGGGTTAGGGCCGCAGGAGCAGTTTGCCGAAGAAATTGGTGTTTTCCATGGACTGGTGGGCGGCGGCGGCTTCGGATAGGGGGAAGACCTGGTGGACGACCGGGCGAATGACACCCCGATTCAGCATGGCGGTAATTTCCCGCATATCCTCGTTGGTGCCCATGAACCCGCCGTAGATTTCTATCTGGCGGGTGAACAAGAGGCCCAGATGGAGCTCGGCCCGGAGGCCGGTGGTGGCGCCGCAGATGGTGTAGCGTCCACCGGGGCGGAGGGAGTTGAAAGCCGCGGTAAAGAAGTCGGCGCCAACGTGGTCGACGACAACATCAACCCCGCGGCCGCCGGTAATAGCGCGTACCCGTTCCGCGATGTCTTCATCGGTGTAGTTGATCACTTCGTCGGCGCCAAGACCGCGGGCTTGTTCGGCCTTCTCAGGAGTGCTGGTGGTGGCGATTACAGTGGCGCCGACCACATTTTTGGCGACCTGGATGGCGGCGGTGCCAACGCCGGCGGAGGCCGACAGGACCAGCGCCGTTTCCCAGGGTTTCAGTTGGGCCCGGCGGACCACCATGTTCCAAACCGGCAAGAAGGTGGTTGGGACGGCGGCGGCGTCTTCATAGGAAACACCGGCGGCGATGGGATGGGCGTTTTGGGCGGGGACGACGACGTATTCGGCGTAGCTGCCATCCTGGGCGCTGCCCATGAAGAGAGGCGGCGGGGGGCTGGCACCGGGCGGGTAGGCGCCCAGTTGGCTGGAATCGATGAGGGGATTGACCAAGACCCGGCCGCCGACCTGAAGGCCGCTGACGCCGCCGCCCAACTCGACCACGTCGCCGGAGCAGTCCCCGCCGAGGATGAGGGGAGGGGGAAACTCGCGGCGCAACCCCCGGCCGCCTTCCCTGGTGTAGAGGTCCAGGCGGTTGAGGGCGGAAGCCTCGACCTTAATTTTCACCTGCCCGGGACCGGATTCGGGTTCGGGGCGCTCCCCGTAGGTCAAGACTTCGGGGCCGCCGTGGGCTTCGATGTAAACCGCCTTCATCCCAGTGCCTTCTCCTTAGTTTCGCGAAAAACCGGGAACAGTTTAGAGGTCCCGATTTTCGTAGCAATCGTTGCAAACAAACACGATGGCCAGCGCGTCCTGATGGCTGGCGATGCGCCCACATTGGGGCAAGGTGGGGTCCTGGCTCCAAGGTTGGTGGAACTTACCGCCGCAAATTTGACAAGCGGTCTGGTTGATGCCGTCCAAGGGCCCTTCGCAGATGACGCAGGACTCTTGCTCTAAGTCTTGACCAGATTCCTGTTCCACCATATCAACCACCCCCACGATTCGCCAATACCCGGCGGACGATTTGCCGTTCTTCTTCTTCCGATTGGACTTTACAGTCCAACCGGGCGTTGCGAAGTTTCTTGATTAGATGTCCAACGGTGGGCCCTGGAGGGACGCCCATAGCGACCACGGCCTGGCCGCCCAAGGCCGGACGGACGAACCTTAATTCTTGCAAGTATTCGGTGAGCCGCTGGGCAATCAGCGGGTCGGGAGAGATGGCGGCGACCGCTTTGAGGGCCGTTTCATGCAACCCCTCTAGCTGTTGGAACAGTTGGGACTTGGAGAGAGAGGGCAAGGACAGCGCGGGTCCCCGTTCCCGAAGGGTCTGGGCGTCGCGGAAGACGGCAGCATGCCTGCCGGGGAGATTCAACCGCCGGAGCACCTGGGCGGCAGAATCCGGCGGCAGGGGAAAAGCCAGGGCCGCGAGATAGGCCAGCGGCCGAAGGGGGTCGTCCGCGGGGAAAGCTTTTTCCAGAAGGGGGCCAACTTGGGAGAAATCCAGACGTTTGGACCAGGCGGGGTGGATGGACTGGAAAACGCCCAGTTCCGACGCACGTTGCAGGACCGGAGCGGGGCTGACCTCCTGGAGGATTTTGTCCAGTTCGTGGCGGATGCGGTCACCGGAGACTGCATCGAAGGCCCGATTGTCCAGGGCGGAGCGGAAGAGATCTTCGGTTTGTGCCTGCAACCGGAACCCCAACCTTTGTTCGTACCTAATGGCCCGGAGGATACGGGTGGGGTCGTCGGTGAAGCTGGCGGGGTGGAGGACCCGGACTTGGCCGTCTTCCAAGTCCTGGAGGCCGTGATGTTGGTCAAGGACCCGGGGATTGGAGTCGAAGAGGGGGAGGGCCAGGGCATTGATTGAGAAATCCCGCCGGGACAGGTCGTCGGCGATGGAACCGGGGGTGACCTGGGGCAGGGCTCCGGGGGTCTGGTAGGTTTCCCGGCGGGCTGTGACGATATCGATGGCCGCGTCCTGGAATGTCAGGGTGGCGGTGCCGAACCGGGGATGGACAACCAGTCCCCACGCCATTTCTTCGGACAGGGAACGGGCCAACACTACAGCGTCGCCGTGGAGGACGAAGTCGAGGTCTTTGACCTGGGCCCCCAGGATGGCGTCGCGCACCGGGCCACCGACTAGATACAGGGGGAGGGACTGGCCGAGGGCGCGTTGGCGCAGGGTGTGCAGGATAAATAGGTTGGCGCCATCAAGGTTCTCTTGGATGGCCGCCAAGGGATGGTGGATTTGCCGCAGGTTCCGCGTGGGGGGCCTCCTGTGTGTTGGGCGATTATAACACAGGGGGCGGCAGTCCCATGCTTAATCACAAGGGTGAACCCTTCTTGGAGAACCGGGGAGGCTGTGCTACAATCCATTGGGTAGGCCAAGAGGAACGGAACGGGTAACCAACAGGCAGGAGGTGCAACATGACAGAGGCGAATTTCACCACTTATTACGACTTTCGTTGACCCTTTGTATATAACGCAGCCGTGTGGCTGACGAAGGTACGAGAGACGACCGGGCAAGACATAGATGTCGACTGGCAGCCTTTCTCGCTGGCGCAGATCAACAGCGACAAGGGAGATGACTGGAAGGTCTGGGAGCAGCCGGAAATCATCAACGGTTCCGACAAGACTCTGTTGGCCCACCAGGCGGGGCTGGCCGCCAAGCGGCAGGGCAAGGACGCTTTTGAGGCGTTTTTCATGAGCCTATTGTGTGCCCGGCACGAAGACAAAAAGGACCTGACCGATCCCGAGGTCATCAAGGACGCCGCCACGAACGCGGGCATTGATCTGGGCCAGTTCTATGAAGACCTGGCGGACCCCCAACTGTTGCAGGACATTGGGGAAAGCCACACCAAGGCCGTGGAAGAGCATGGGGCGTTCGGGGTTCCCACCTACGTGTTCCCGGGCGGCGGGTCGGCCTTCATCAAGATGTTCGTTCCTCCCGATGAGGAAGCCGGTCCGATTTATGACAACCTGACCACCATGGTGTCCTCGTTGGTCCATGTTGGGGAGGTCAAGCGGCCCCAGCCGCCGTGGCCGCATGGTGTAATTTAGAGGCTGCTTGTCTTTAAACGACCTAGAATCAACCATCGGGACCCGTTTTCTAAATCAGGGCTTGCTGCGGCAAGCCCTGATTCACCGTTCGTTCTTAAACGAAAACGGGGGCCAACCCCTGGACTCCTACGAGCGGATGGAGTTCCTGGGGGACGCCGTGGTGGAACTTGTGGTATCCACCGAGCTTTACCAGCGGCTGCCTGGACTGGACGAAGGGGAGATGACGAAAATCCGGGCGGCGTTGGTCTGCCGGGAGAGCTTGGCCCAGGTGGCGCGTCACCTGCAATTGGGCGGGCACTTGCTGCTAGGCAAGGGTGAGGAAGGCTCTGGCGGGCGAGAGCGAGACTCGATTTTGGCGGCGGCATTCGAGGCCCTGGTAGCGGCGGTTTACCTGGACCAAGGGTATTCTACGGCGCAGGCCTTAATCCAAAAGGGGTTGGGCGTTGCTTTGGACGAATGCTGTCAGCGGGGCATACCGCCGGAAAATCCCAAGTCAGCATTGCAAGAACATTTCCAAGCCCAGGGCAAACCAGCGCCCCGTTACCAATTGGTTTCGATGGAGGGGCCGGCCCATGACCCGTTGTTCACGGTGGAAGCGGTGGTTGACGGCCAGGTAGTTGGCCGAGGTCAAGGACGGAAGAAGGGTGACGCCGAGCGAGCGGCGGCCGCCGATGCCCTGAGCCACCGGGACCTGACGGAAGCCGGGATTCCGGAAGAAGCTTCTGGCGCAGCTAACCCTATTTCAACACTTCAGCAATAATTCAAATGTTCAGCATATTTAAGAGAGACCGTGGGGAAAATAAACGGCAGACCGATGAAGGGGTCAAACGCAGCCGGGACCGGTGGTTCGGCAGGATCGTGGGATTGCTGCGGACGTCCCGTTTCGACGACGAACTTTGGGAGGAAATCGAGGAAATCCTCATTTCAGCCGACGTGGGCGTGGAAACCTCGCTGGGGATAGTCGAGCGGTTGAAATCGGAGGTCAAGGACCACGGAGTTGAAGAACCGGACAAGGTCCTTCAACTGCTCAGGGAGTTTTTGACCGATGGGTTGGCCCAAGGCGGGGATGATTCGCTTTGGATGGACCAGGAAGACGCCAGCAAGCCCTACGTTGTCCTGATGGTGGGGGTCAATGGAGTGGGGAAGACCACCAGCATCGCCAAGCTGGCTTACCATTTCAAGAACGCCGGGAAGAAGGTGGTATTGGGGGCTGCGGACACCTTCCGGGCCGCCGCCGAAGAGCAGTTGGAAGTGCTGGGGGAACGGGTAGGGGTGGATGTCATCCGGCACGGCCCTGGGGCAGACCCGGGAGCGGTGGCATTCGACGCCTACAACGCGGCCAAGGCGCGGGACGCCGACGTATTGATTGTGGATACGGCGGGGAGGCTGCACAACAAGTCAAACTTGATGGAAGAATTGAAGAAGGTCAGGCGGGTGATTAACCGGCTTGATGAGTCCGCGCCCCACCAGGTGTTGTTGACCCTGGACGCGACCACCGGGCACAACGGGCTAACCCAAGCCCAAGCATTCCAGGAAGCGGTTGATTGCACGGGGATATTCCTGGCCAAGTTGGACGGGACGGCGCGGGGTGGGATAGTGTTGGCCATCAAGCAGGAACTTCAGGTACCGATATTGTTCATCGGGACGGGGGAGGCCCTGGGGGACCTGGCCCCCTTCGACGCCGAAGACTTTGTGGACGCATTGCTTGCGCCGGTCTCCTGAGTTTATCGGCCGGGGCCTTTGGGCTTTAGCTTGGGGCCGGGCCATCCCCAGTAGTTTCGCCACCGAATTTCCTGCCGCCACCGAGTAACTAGTTTGGTTGCAGTCCTTTTATGGTTCTTGGCCGTTCAGGGATTGGGCCTTCTGGCATTCCCGCTGGCGTTTCTTCTTTTCCGCAAGCTGCCGGACCGGGGTTATACCCTGGCCAAGCCATTTGGACTGGTCCTGGCGTCGTACGCGTTTTGGATTCTTGGGTTAACCGGTCTGATTCCGGCGTCACGGTGGACCATATTCGCCATTCTGGTTGCCGGGGGCGTTTTTGGGGGTTGGGCGGCGTGGCGTCACAAAGACGCGATTCTCGGGTTTGTGCGTTCGGAATGGAAGACAATTGTGGCGGCCGAGGCGCTGTTTCTGGGAATGTTCGCGTTTTGGGTGTTAGTGACGGCGGACGCTCCGGCGATCAACCACACTGAAAAACCCATGGACCTGGGTTTCCTCAACGCGATCCTGGGCAGCTCGGCCTTCCCGCCGGAAGACCCGTGGTTGGCGGGGGAACCAATCAGCTACTACTATTTCGGCCACTTCATGATGGCTTTTTTGACCAGGCTTACCGGGCTGCCGGGAGCCATAGGGTATAACCTGGGGGTCTCGCTGGTACCGGCTCTGGCCGGAGTGGGGATTTTTGGGCTGGTGGGAAACTTGGTGCGGCTTTCCAAAGGAGGATGGAGGGCGGCGTCGGCTTTTGGATGGGTTGGGGCCGGGTTTCTGATATTCCTAAGCAACCTGGCGGGGTTTTTGGAGTTCCTGCACCTTCGAGGCTGGGGAGGCCCCGGATTTTGGGGGTGGGTTGGGATAAAGGGGTTGGACGGGAGCGCGGCAGGAGCGGGAGGTTGGTTTCCTGGGGAGCCCTGGTGGTGGTGGCGGGCCACCCGGGTCATCGACACGGTGCGGGAGGGACAAAGCCTGGACTACACGATAACGGAGTTCCCGTTGTTTTCCTTTGCCCTGGGGGACCTGCATCCACACATGTTAAGCCTGGCGTTTTTGCCCTTGTTTTTGGGGGTGGTCCTGAACCTGTCTCAATCAACTAGGGAGTTGGGGTTGGGGTGGTTGCGGAGGCGGCCGGTGGAGGGGGCGGCGGTTGCGCTGCTGCTGGGGTCGTTGGCTTTCATAAACACCTGGGACCTGCCGGTGTTTGCCGCTATTTTGGGGGCGGTCGTTTTTGCCAAGTGCGTTGGTCAGACGCTCCAAGGGGCGGTTGTCATTTCTCCGGGGGTTATGGTCAGGGCGGCGGTTGCTTGCGCGGCGATGGTGGGGCCAATTGCCGCCTTAGCGGTGGCGTTGTTTGGGCCGTTTTATTGGACGTTAAACAGTCAAGCGGGGGGAGTTTTGCCGGTCACCGGGCCGGGTTCCAGGCCCTTTTTGTTTCTGCTGGCGATGGGGGTCCCGGTGATTTTAGGGGCGGGTTTGGTGGTGAAGCAATGGGGCGGGGCCAACGTTTCCTGGCGCAACGACCGGGTGGTGGTTGGATTGGCGGTTGCGGGGTGCGCGTTGCCGCTGTTGGTTTGGGCGGCGGCGGTGGGGTGGGTGTGGCTGTTCATGCCGGAAGTGGGACTTGCCAACCTGACGGTTGGAAACCGGCTGCTGGTCACTTTGCCATTGCTGGCTTTGTCCGGGATGGCGGCGGTAAGTGCGTTGAGGAGGGTGGCGGACGACGAGAAATCGGCGGTATTCTTCCCCCTGACGCTGGCGGCAGCGGCATTTTTTCTTTTGGCGGCTGCGGAGCTGTTTTTTCTGCTAGACCTTTTCGGCAACCGGATGAACACCGTCTTCAAGGTTTACTACCAAAGTTGGTTTCTGCTGACCATCGCTGGGGTTTGGGGGCTATATTATTGGGGGAGGCATTGGAGGACTGGGGCGTTGACGAGGCCGGTGGTCAAGTACTCCTTGGGGCTGGCGATTGCGGCGCTGGTGGCCGCTTCGCTTTACTATCCGGTGGGAATGATTTCCACCAGGACGGGGATTGGGAGTCCCGATTACCGATTCACCGACAAGACGCTGCACGGGTTGGCTTTTGTCGAACGTTCGGACCCTGGAGAATATGCGGCGGTGGAATGGTTAAATTCGGTTGCCGGTCCCGGGCGCATCGTCGAGGCGGTGGGGAATGATTACTCGGACCACGGCAGGATTTCGGCCAGCACCGGGCGGGCGACGATTTTGGGATGGCCGGGTCATGAGCAACAATGGCGGGGAGAAGGGGACTTTCTGGGTGAAAGGACCGAAGACGTGAGGCGGATTTACCAGAGCCCGGACGGGGAGGGGGCGTTGGAAATTTTGAAGAAGCACGATATCAGGTACGTTTACGTGGGGCGGCGGGAGAGGACGAAGTACGCCAGCCAAGGGATTACCAATTTCGGAGAATTTATGACAACCGCTTTTGCCTGCGGGGAGGTAGTAATTTTTGAAAGAAGGGACGAGGGAAGGTTGCGGAGTAGTTCAATTTTTGGGGAAAGGGACACTTGCTAGGCGAGGTGCTACCTGGATTCCCGCCTTCGCGGGAAAGACGGGTGGGGGTTGGTGCGGATTTGGTTGATGATGGGGGTTGGTACGGGCTTGGCAGACGATGGGGGTTGGTGCGGATTTGGCGGTTGTTTTGGGATGGTCGGGCAGGGTCTTTTGATTACCGTTGTGGGGCGGTTGCGGGGATGAATCCGGGGGTAAACGGGCTGGTGGCGATGGATTTTGGATTCCTCCCTACGGTCGGAATGACGGGTGGGGGGGCGGAATGACCCCCCTTCGACGGGTGGTTCGGCCATCGACGGGGCTCAGGATGATGGGGCGGGAAGTGGCACTTGGGGAGGATCGAGAGACCTGGGATGACGGGAGAACGATTTCGAAGTGATGTATTCTGAGGAAAAGGGGCACTTGCTGGAACAGGTCCAACCTGGATTCCCGCCTACGCGGGAACGACGGGTGGGGGTTGGCGCGGACTTGGCAACCTATGGGGGTTGGTGCGGATTTGGCGGTTGTTTTGGGATGGTTGGGCAGGGTCTTTTGATTGCCGTTGTGGGGCGGTTGCGGGGATGAATCCGGGGGTAAACGGGCTGGTGGCAATGGATTTTGGATTCCTCCCTACGGTCGGAATGACAGGTTGGGGGAATGAAAGATGGTGGGGTGGGAATGACAGAGGGGGGGAATAACACCGGGCGGTGGTTTAAGTTTCGAGTCTGGGAAAGGCGGGAAGATTTGCACGGTATGGGGTCCCCGGAAGGGGGAATGGGTTCAAAGCGATTTGATGACCGGGAGGACTAGCTGAGGGCATGGCGGCTTGGGCGCGGAAATTGGGGTGGTTGGAAGCCGGGTTTGCGCTCTTAACGTTGTCGGCCCTGGTGATGCGGCTGTGGGAACTGGGCAGGCGGGCGATGCACTACGACGAGGCCATCCATTTGCACCAGTCGTGGCAGTTGTCGAACATGGTGGAGTACATCCACTCGCCCTGGATGCACGGACCGTTTCAGATCGAACTAACGGCGCTGGTCTTCATGGTGTTGGGGGACAGCGATTTCACGGCCCGTTTGGGGTATGCGGTGTTCGGAACGGCGCTGGTGGCCGTTCCGTATTTGTTGCGGCGGCACCTGGGCAGTTGGGGAGCCCTGTTCACCGGGGTGATGCTGGCAATTTCTCCGGCGTTGCTGTATTTCAGCCGGTTTGGGCGCAACGACATATTGATGGCCTTTTGGGCCGCCGCACTGCTGACGCTATTCTGGAAGTACAACCACGAGGAACGGGACCGTTACCTGTACCTGGCATCGGCGGTATTGGCGTTGATGTTTGCCACCAAGGAAACGGCGTATTTCGTGGCGCTGATTTTTGGGGGGTTGGCGTTTTTGTTGGGGATTCCCCAGATTGCCGAGGTTGCGGGGGGCCGGGCCAAGTTGGGACGGCTGGCCGGGCCGGCGGGATTTTTTCTTTTGCTGGTGACGCTTACGCTGCCGCAATGGTCGGCGGTGGCAGGAATGTTGGAAGGTGTTGCCGGTTTGACGCTAATCGCGCGGGATGGTGTCGATACGGGAATTGTGGGGACGCCTTTCTGGGGTGGACAGCAGTTGACGCTTCCCGTAACTGACCTTCATCCGACGGCTCATGCGGTGGCCGCTTTGTTGGCTTTGGGAGGAGTGGGAGTTTGGGGGTGGTGGGTTGGGCTCCGGGGACGGCGCCTGGCAACGGGGGTTGGGCCGATTGTGGCGTTGCCAGTGGCCGTGGGGATGGCGTTGAACCAGCCTTTTGGAATAGAAGCGGCGGATATAGCCGGGGTGGTAGTGGTCCTGGGGTTGGGGGTTGGGTTGTTGTTGGCCGACCGGCGTTTTTGGCGGACCCGGTTGACCGTTGGCGTGGGTTTGGGGGCGTTGACCGCGCTTTACGGGGTCTTGTTGACGCCGGTGGTCAACGTTGGTGGGGTGGTGCAAGCCATTGTGCCGATGGGGACTGCCGTGGACACGACCAGCAACGGGATACCGGTAAACTACGCGGTGGCCCTGGGGGTCGTGGGGGCGGCGCTGCTGGTTTCAGCGGCGGTGGGGTTGGCTTGGAAGGGGAGGGTCTGGCTGGGCTGCGCCGGGGTCTTTTACCTGGTTTGGGTGTCTTGCTACACGACGCTTTTCACCAACTGGGGCGGGGTTTTCAGCGGGGTCTGGCAGGGGATGGGGTATTGGATCGCGCAACAGGACGTGGCCCGGGGGAACCAACCCTGGTATTACTACTTTGTCGAGCTTTCGGTTTACGAAAGCCTGCCGTTGGTGTTCGGAGTTGTTGCCGCAGTCTATTTTTTCAGGAAGGCCGACGCGCTGGGGCTGGTGTTGTCGGTTTGGGCGGGGCTGACCCTGTTGGCCTACACTATGGCCAGCGAGAAGATGCCTTGGCTGGTGGTGAATATAACCCTTCCGTTTATCTTCCTGGCGGGCAAGTTTTTGGGAGAGTTGGTCGAAGCGGTGCGGTGGAAGGCTGCTGTGCAGCGGAGCACGGCGCTGATCATTTTCATAACTCCCCTGGGAATGGCCATTGGAGTTTTCTTGTTGAACAAATTAGCCCAGAGTGATGGAGGGATGCCCGGTCCCTACTGGGTTGTAATTTTGGGGCTGGCGCTGTTCGCGGTAGTTTGGGCATCACTGGTCAAGGCGGAACGGCGAGGGGGAGGAATGGCGCTAACGGGGCTGGGAGCCGCCGGCCTGCTGTTGGGATTCACCCTTTGGACCGGGGTGCGGGCCGCCTATACCTACGACGACTCGAACCGGGAGATTTTGGCGTATGCCCAGGGGAGCGCGGACCTGTTTACCACGTATGAGCGGCTTCAAGAGGAGGGGATTGGAGAAGAGAGCGAGCCGCCCTCAGTGTTGGTTGACTATGACGTTTGGTACCCCTTCCAGTGGTACGTCAGGGACGAGGCAGATCAGGGAACGCTGGGGTACCGTTGTTTCAAGTCCGAAGGTTCAGAAGGTTGGAACGCGAGCTGCAAGCCGCCGGCGGAGCAGGCCGGGGAGGGAAGTTTGGTCCTAATGGTGAGTTCCCGCAACCTTGGCAACGACGATAAGTTGATTGAGACGCATGAGAAGTCGGACGTCTTGCGGGACCTATTGTGGTTTCCCGAAAGCTACCGTCGGCCCGGGGAGAACCGGATGGAAGAGTCCTTCTTGGAAGAGTTAGCCAAGGACGGGGCTTTTTTCCGGGAACAGGCGTCGAGCCGGAAGGCCTGGCGGGAGTCCATAGGTTACTTATTGTCCCGGGAGTTAAAAAGGGACTGGTACACGGCCGAGTTCCACATCTACACCCGGCAACAACCGAACTAGCACGGGGCGGTTTGGTGGCATGGGGGCCGCAGAGTCTTTTGATTGTCGTTGTGGGGAGGTTGCGACGACGAATGAAGGGGAAAACCGGCTGGCGGCGATGGATTTTAGATTCCTCCCTGCGGTCGGAATGACAGGTAGGGGGTTGGGAATGACCACCCCTTCGACGGGGCTCAGGATGGGCCTTCGACGGGTGGTTCGACCGGCTCACGATGGGCCTTCGACGGGCTCAGGATTGAAGGGGGTTGGGTTGAAGGGGGCGTCGATGCGGCATTTGGGGAGAGTGAAAGGACCTGATGCGGGCCGCAGAACGATTGCAAAGTGAGGTAATTCTAAGGAAAAGGGACACTTGCCAGGCCAAGTTCATCCTGGATTCCCGCCTACGCGGGAAAGACGATTGGGTCGGGATGCACCCACACCACCAGGCCAGGTCCATCCTGGATTCCCGCCTGCGCGGGAAAGACGATAGGTGTTTGTCCGGACTTGCAATCGTCCTGATACGGGGCGGTTAGCATGGGAACGGGCGGCGTGGATTGTGGGATAATTGGGGACTGATTTGACGTTTTCCGAAGACTGGACTTGATGATGCTCAATTGGCGGTTTGGGATAAGCGTGGCGGTCAGCGCCGGCCTGTTGGCGCTGCTGGCGTACCAAGCCGACTTGGACCGATTAAGGGAATCCCTGGCGCAAGCCAATTACCTCTACGCGCTGCCGGCGTCGGCATTGTACTTCGCCGCCCTGTACCTTCGGGCGGCGCGTTGGCGGTTCGTCCTGCGTCCGCTGGCATTGGTGGATGTACCCAGGCTTTACCCGGTGGTGGTTATTGGGTATATGGCCAACAACCTGCTGCCGGCCCGGCTGGGGGAGGTGGTGAGGGCGTATTGGCTGGCCCGCCGGGAGCCAATCAGCGGAAGTTCGGCGCTGGCAACCGTGGCGGTGGAACGGGTCTATGACGGCCTGACGCTTTTGGCGTTTGCGGGTATCGCGGGACCGGTCCTGTTGGGGCTGGGATATTTTGGCGCGGCGGGAGCCGGTTACACCACACCGTTAGCCATAGCAGCCGTTGGGGTTGGGGGGCTTTTTCTGGCGGCGCTAGCCGTATTGATTCTGGCCAACCACCCGCAGTCGCTTCGGATGGTGGAGTGGGCGGTAACATTGGTCCCAACCCGGGTCCGGCCCCGGGTTCTCAAGCTGGCGGTGGACTTCGTTGAGGGGCTTTCGGTCTTGGACTCCCCCGCCAAGCACCTTTTGATGTTTGGGTTGTCATTGCCGGTCTGGCTGGTGGAAGGGGTGGTATACCTTTTGGTAGCGCACTCATTCGGGATTCATATGGTCTTTGAGTCGTATTTGGCGTTTCTGCTGGTGATCCTACTGATGACTGCCACGTCCAACCTGGCGGGAGGGCTGCCCACTGGAATCGGCGGCATCGGGCCTTTTGAGGTAGCGGCGCAACAGACGCTGCTGATTTTTGGAGTAGGCGCGGCGACCGGGGCGGCGTATGCCGGGTTCCTCCACCTGGTGGCGTTGTGGATACCGGTGAACCTGGCGGGGATGGCCATTATCTGGAAGCACAGCCTATCTCTCCGGGAACTGGCGCAGGTCGGGAAGAAAGGTGAGCCGGTTGAGGAGAGCGGTTATTCTCCTCCAACGGCGCCGGTATAGGAAGATTGGGCGTGAGAGTAGGGATAATCGGTGGTGGGGCGGCGGGGTTGGCGGCGGCATACGAATTAACCGGAGCGGGCCACTACGCCGAGGTGTTCGAGCAGGCCCCGTTCCTGGGTGGTCAGGCTTCGACTTTCCCGGTGGGCGGTGGGCAATTGGAGCGGGGTTATCACCACCTGTTCCTCAGCGACACGGCGATGGCCGAGTTGATGGAAGAGTTGGGGCTGGGGGACCGCCTGGAATGGTATGAGTCCAAGGTCGGGCTGTACCACAGCGGGAGGATTTGGAGCTTTTCCACCCCGTTGGACCTGCTTAGGTTCAAACCATTATCTATGGCGCAACGGGTGCGGGTGGGGCTGCGGACGGTGTTATTGCAGCGGACCGGGGAATGGCGGCAGTTCGAGGGGACCACCGCCAAGGACTGGATTATAGCCCACATGGGGGCGGAGGCTTACCAGGTAATCTGGGAACCGTTGCTGCGGGGGAAATTCGGGGAGTATTTCGACCAGGTAAGCATGGCCTGGTTGTGGGGCAAGATTTACCTGCGGGTGGCCTCCCGGGGGAAGAAATGGGAGAGGGAGCGTCTGGGCTACCCGATGGGCAGCTTCGGAGAGGTTTTCGACCGGTTGGGAGAGCGGATAGTCGAAAATGGTGGGAAGGTAAATATTGGGTACGGGATAGCCAAGATTGTAACCGAGGGGGGCAGGGCTGCCGGTCTGCTCCCGTCAGGCGCCGGTGAGGGAGCGGAGCCGTTGAGATTCGACGCGGTAATTAGCACGACGCCTTCATACATATTCCCCCGGTTGGTGGAGGGGTTGCCCGAGGAATATTTGGAAAAACTGGCGAGCGTTAGGTACCTGTCGGCGGTGTTGATAGTGCTGGTGTTGGACCGGCCCTTGTCCAGCTATTACTGGATGAACATAGCCGACCGGTCGTTGCCCTTCGTGGGGATAATCGAACACACCAACATGATTGACCGGCAATTGTATGGAGGCCACCACATAGCCTACGTGACCAATTACTTGAGCCGGGACAACCCGTTATACCAGATGAACCAAGAGGAGCTATTGGCGGAATATGTGCCTCATTTGACGCGAATCAACCCTGAGTTCGACCCTTCGTGGATACTGGAGTACCACTATCACAAAGTGGACGGCGCGCAACCGATCATCGGGGTCAATTACGGCGAACAGATACCGGAGCACCGGACGCCGATCGAAAACCTTTACCTGGCCAATACGACCCAGATTTACCCGGAGGACCGGGGGACCAACTATTCGGTGCGAATGGGGCGGCAGGTAGCCAGGATGGTGATGGAGGACTTGGGATGACGGGGATGGGGCTTTTTCTTGTAACCTTTCAGACTGACGAAGTTGGTCCAACCCAAGGTCCGTCATTCCGAACGCTGGTTTCTCCCTGACCATTCTGGATTCCGGCTCAAGGCCGGAATGACGGTTTAATGTCAGGATGACTCATCAATTGTGGACACTTACTGTCAGCGGCGCAGGGTTTTCTCATTGTCGTTTTGGGGAGTTTGCGACGATGACTCCAGGGGCAAACCGGTTGGCGGCGATGGATTTTAGATTCCTCCCTACGGTCGGAATGACAGGTTGGGGGGCTCGGAATGACCCCCTTCGACAAGCTCAGGATGATACTTCGACGGGTGATTCGTCCTTCGACGTGGCTCAGGATGAAGGGGGGCGGAGGGTTTTCAAAAGGGGTGGGACACTGTAGAATTTAAGTGACTTGGCTTGCGGGAGCAAGCACAACTACGGGAAGTAATGGAGTTGGAAGTGTCTTCAGAAACGAAAGGACGGGGCGAGTCGCGGCGGAGTTTTCTGGTGAAACTCGGCCTGGGAATAACCGCTTTGGCTGGGATATCGACCGGGTTGGTGGCGTTTCGGGCCAAGAGGCGGTCACCGGAGACTCAAGAGTTCCCGGGGCCGGACTCCATCTTCCATCCGGCCAAAGACCCCAGCCAGGACCCGCGGCGGACCTAACCGGCCGCACTTAACCAGGAGTAGCCGGGCCGAATCCCCGATTCATGGTGGGGTTCGGTCTTTTTGCGCCCAAGGCCGGAAGCCGGTCTTAGCGGCGGCCGAACTCCCGCTCCATCTGGTATTCGCTGAAGTGGACCAGGGTGGGGCGGCCGTGAGGGCAGGTATGGGGGTTGGCAGCGGCCTCAAGTTGTTCCAACAGGGAACGCATTTCCGGCTCGGTTAAGGACTTACCCGCACGGATGGCGCTGTGACAGGCGATAGATGCGGCTAGGACGTCGTCGTGCTTGCGAAGCAGGCCCTCGAAGGCGACCATGTCCAATATATCTACCAGGGACCGGGCCGGATCCTGCCCGGTCATGATGCTGGGAACCGCCCGCAGCAAGAAGCTGTTTTGGCCGAAGGATTCCAGGATAAACCCGTAGTCGGCCAGGAAGTCTTGATTGGTTTGGACCACCTCCAACTGAGCCGCCGATAGTTCCACGGTTTCCGGGGCAAGGAGCGGTTGGGACTCGGGGGACTTTTCTTCGGCCTTTTTGACGATCCGGTCGAAGAGGACCCGTTCGTGGGCGGCGTGCTGGTCGACCAAGAACATCCCGTCGGGGCCTTCCGCCACGATATAGGTCGACCGGACCTGGCCAACCACCCGCAACGCAGGGAGGGCCTGGAGGGGAGTAATTCCCGAAAAGGACGATGGTATTCCAGCCGGATCGGCGCCCGTTGGGGGTCCGCCGGGGTTGGACGGGCGGCCATCGAAAGGACTCCAGAAAAACCCGCCGGCGGCAGGGGAAGGACCAGCCGGGGCACCACGGGGATGCCCGACGCCCAGGTCCACGGCCGGCACCGGGGTTTCGGTGACCAGGGCGGCCCGGACGGCCCGCTGGAGGCTGGTGTAGGCCCGGCTTTCGTCTCGGAAGCGGACTTCCCGTTTGGAAGGATGGCAATTAACGTCCACGTCGGAGAATGGGATGTCCAGGTTTATAACCGCCAAGGGATAGCGTTTTTCCGGGAGCAGGCCGTGGTAGGCCTCTTCCAAGGAGAAGGAGAGCATACGGCTTTGAGTCCAGCGGCGGTTGACGAAGAAGTTCATATAGCTGCGGTTGGAGCGGGTCACAGCGGGGGAGCTGACGAAGCCGTTAATGCCATAGGAGTTTGCGGATTGGGGCTCGCCAATCTGCAACATGCCGGAGGCTATTTCGGGGCCGTAGACCGCGAGGAGAGCTTCTTCGGGGCGGCCGTTGCCCGGGCTGGACAGGAGGGTACGTCCTTCGGAGACGACGTTGAAACTCACCTCCGGGTAGACCAAGGCGTACCGGTCGATCAACTCGCGGATGCGGGCGGTTTCGGCGGAGTTGGACCGCAGGAACTTGCGGCGGGCGGGGAGGTTGCCGAAGAGGTCTTTGACGGTAACGGCGGTGCCGGGGGGACAACCCTGGGGACCCTGGCCGACCTGACGGCCCCATTGGTATTGGACCTGATGGCCGTTGGGGGCTTGCCTAGGGCGGGAAGTGAGAGTCATTTGGGAAACGGCGGCGATACTGGGGATGGCCTCGCCCCGAAAGCCCAGGGTGGCGATGCTGTCGAGCTGGTCCGGGGAGTCCAGCTTGCTGGTGGCGTGGTGTTGGAAGGCGAGTTCGACCTCGGGGGCGGGAATGCCCTGGGCGTCGTCGACTACCCGCAGCTCCTGGACCCCGCCGCCGTGGATCTCGACGGTGATGCGGGAGGCGCCCGCGTCCAGGGAGTTTTCCACCAACTCCTTGACCACGGACACCGGGCGTTCGATAACTTCGCCGGCGGCGATTTTGGAGGCCAAGCGGGGTTCCAAGACCATTATGGGCATGTTGGCGCGGCCAAGCGGGGAGGGCTGGGGAGGGCCCTGGAGTTAGAACAGGGGAACTGTGGTGCCTTTGGCGCGGTATTGACGGTCTTCGGAGGTCCCTCGTGCGGTGAAGTCGTTGATGATGCTGTAGATACGTTCCATCTGCTGGTCGACGCCCCGGGCGAAGAAATAGGGCGGGACCCAAACGCCTCCGAAGGCGGCGACGACTTCGGGGTAGTCGTCGATGACGAACTCGGGCTCGAAGGGTACTTTGAGTTCCTCCAAGCGTTCGTGAAAGTCATGGGTAGGTTTTTCGTAGACACCGCTGACGTACTGGTTGAGATCAAACTTTTCGATAACCTCCCAGCGTTCTCCCATGCCGGACCAGATGTAAATTTCGTGGCCATCATCCAGGAGTTTTTGGAAAGTGTCGGTGGTACCGGGGCGCAAGGAATCGTCCAGACCCAGAATGGTGTAGTCGACGTCGAAGAAAATTTTCATGGGTGGAAGGCGATCCTTGTACTTCGATTGGGAGCCCGCAACCGGGCACAGGAGTGAATGGTAACATGGAGACGCCGGTTGTCCAAGACCGGGACGGCACCGGATTAAGAGATATGTTAACCCGGGTCATTACCGGTAAGGGAACGACGGATCCGGCGCGGGGCAGGCGAATCAATCGGACGCCAAGGCTTCGGCGAGGGCCTTCATATTGCCGCCGACTAGGAGGCGGTCCCCCAGCATAATCAAGGGCCGGCGTACCAAGCGGGGTTCTTCCAGCATGAGTTCGACCATGCGGTCGTCGGGGATCTCCTGCCCGGCCAGGCCGAGTTTTTTGAGGCTGGGGCTGCGCCAAGCGAAGATGTTGGAAATGCCCACGGGCGCGGCCAACTCGCGGATTTCGGCTTCGGTGAACCGGTCTTGGAAGTAGTCGCGTTCCTGGACTTCCTTACCTTCTTGTAAGAGCAACTCTCTTACTTTGCGGCAGGTGGATCAACGGGGCCACCAGAACAGTTGGACTTGGTCGCTCATTTCTCCCCCTTGGGATGGGTTGAGTTTGGACCAATGAAGTTTTCGTGGTCGAGATGAAATGATACGCCAAAACGGGCGTGGTGGGTAGTCAGGGAGCGTCTGCGCTGCCGCGGACTTTTTGCTGGAGCTCGTAGAGCTTGTTGATGGCTTCTAGGGGCGTGAG
Organism: Dehalococcoidia bacterium; assembly: GCA_965205495.1. Classification (GTDB taxonomy): domain Bacteria; phylum Chloroflexota; class Dehalococcoidia; order Lucifugimonadales; family UBA3495; genus CATOSK01. The sequence goes on along the minus strand of CBDBHA010000002.1, from coordinate 529,043 downwards.
GTTGGCTACATCGACGGCCAGGATTTCTTCAATCACCGGTTGGGTTGGGTCGAGGAGGGGCAATTGCTGGGCCGGGGGAGGGGTGGGGCGGCGGCTTTTCCGGGCGGAGGTCTGGGCCGGGCCGGGGGTTTCCAAATCGCCCAAGACCTCCCAGGCGCGGCTGATTACCGCCGGAGGGAGACCGGCGAGGCGGGCGACGTGGACCCCGTAACTCCGGTCGGCGCCGCCTGGAACTATGCGGTGGAGGAAGACCACGTCGTTGCCTTCTTCGACCACAGCGACGTTGAAATTGCGGACGCCGGGAAGGGTTTGGGCCAATTCGGTCAACTCATGGTAGTGGGTGGCGAAGAGACACTTGCAACTAAGGCGGGGGTCGTTGTGGAGGTGCTCGATGACCGCGCGGGCGATGGAGAGGCCGTCGTAGGTGCTGGTGCCGCGGCCAATCTCGTCAAGGACCACCAGGGAACGAGGGGTTGCCTGGTTGAGGATGGCGGCGGTTTCCACCATCTCCACCATGAAGGTGGACTGGCCGGTGGTGAGGTCGTCCTGGAGGCCGACGCGGGAGAAGATGCGGTCGGTCAGGCCGATGGTGGTGGCGGCGGCGGGCACGAAACTGCCGATTTGGGCCATGAGGGTGATGACGGCGACCTGGCGGATGAAGGTGGACTTGCCGGCCATGTTGGGGCCGGTGAGGACTATGACCCGGGCATCGTCGGTGGAGAGGTAGACGTCGTTGGGGACGTAACCGCCGGTTTCCAGGACCTGCTCAACCACCGGGTGGCGGCCGTCCTTGATGGAGATTTCGTTGCCGTTATTGATATCGGGGCGAACGTAGCGGTTGCGGACGGCGACCTCGGCCAAGGCAACGAATACGTCAACTTGGGCGATTCCGTGGGCCAACCGGTTGATGGCTTCCAGGGACTCGGAGAGCTGGCGGCAGAGGCGGCGGTAAAGGTCGACCTCCAACTGTTCGATTTGTTCGCGGGCGGACAGGACCTGGGCCTCGTATTCCTTGAGCTGAGGGATTATGTAGCGTTCCCCGTTGGCCAGGGTTTGGCGGCGGATGTAGTCATCGGGGACCTGAGACTGGTTGGACTTGCTGATCTCGATGTAGTACCCGAAGACGTGGTTGAAGCCAATCTTCAGGTTGCGGATGCCGGTGCGTTCTTTTTCCTGCTGCTCCAGGCCGGCGATGAACCGGCGGGAATCGCTGGCCATTGCCTTCAACCGATCCAGGTCATCGGAAAAGCCCGGGTTGATGACGCCGCCTTCGCCGGGGTTGCCGGTGGGTTCGGCGGCTACGGCATGGGCGATTAACGCGGCTACATCGGGGAGAGGGACCAGTTGTTGACTGAGGTATTGCCCGGCGTAGTCAATTCCGGTCAGGCGTTGAGCGGTTTCGGCTGAGGCTTCGATGCCCTCTTTCAGGGCCAGCAGTTCGCGAGGGTGGACGTTGCCGGTGTTGAGGCGGGAAGAGATGCGCTCCAGGTCGGATATGCGAGAGAGAGTCGCGGAAACTGCGCCGCGCAAGAAGGCGTCGTCGACGAAAAGCTGGACCGATGCCAAACGGCGTTCCAGGGCTTCCAGGTCCAGCAGGGGTTGGCCCAACCAACGACGCAACAGGCGGGCGCCCATGGGGGTCCTGGTTTGGTCTAGGGTGGCCAAGAGGGTAAGCGAACTGGAACCCCAGCGGCCCGCCTGGAAAAGTTCCAGGTTGCGGACGGTCTGGGCGTCCAGGGTCATGTAGTCGGCGGTGGAATAGGTTGCCAGGGGACTGAGGGGAGGCTTGGCGGTCTTGTAAGTACGGCCCAGGTAGTCGATTATTGCGCCGGCGGCCCGCACGGCAAGGGGCAGGTGGCTGCACCCGAAAGATTCGAGAGAGAGGATGCCGTAATGATCGAGGAGAGCATCTTGGGCGGGTTGGAACTCGAAGGATAGACCGGAAAGAGGGGTTACCTGGGCCTGGTTTTCAAGGGACTGCGGCAGAGGAACCGGGGAGTCGGCGGCATCCGAAACCAGGACTTCGGCGGGAGAGATACGCTCCAACTCCAGCGCCAACTGGCCGGTGGGAAGCTGGGTGGCGGAGAACTGGCCGGTGGTGATGTCGGCGTAAGCCAGGCCGGAGAGGCCGCCTTCGGATATCACGGCCGCCAAGTAGTTGTTGGCCTTTTGTTCCAAGAGACCGGTTTCGACCAGGGTGCCGGGGGTGACGACCCGGACAACGTCGCGTTCCACCAGGGCGCGGGAGCTGGTGGGGAGGGTCAATTGCTCACAGATGGCAACCTTGTGGCCCTTTTTGATCAAGCGGGCCAGGTAGGACTCGAGGGCATGGGCGGGCACCCCGGCCATGGGGACTTTGAGGTTCTTGCCCATGCTGCGGGAGGTGAGGGTGATTTCCAGGTCTTGAGAAGCGGCGCGGGCGTCGTCGTCAAAGGTCTCGTAGAAATCGCCGAGGCGGAAGAGAACGAGAGCGTCGGGGTAGGAGTGTTTGATTTTGAGGTACTGGCGGCGAATGGGGGTCAAAGCTTAACCTCGCCACGGTGGGTAGACCCATTCTAACGCAACCGGGGCAGTACTCGAAACGGGAGGCGGGATGGGGTCAGGGCCATTCGATTTTCCAGGAGGAGGCCGGTGGGTGTTGGTGGGTAAGGTGGCTTTCGGTTGTAATTGGGGCGGAGGTTGGAATCCGGGGTTTGGGGATTGTGTTGGACAAGGATTTTAGGCCCCTCGCTACGCTCGGGGTGACAGGGTGGGGGCCGGGTGACCCTTCGACACGCTCAGGACGAACGGACTGGGTGTTGGGGGTGGGCTTGAACTTGGGCGGGGGGGGCGGGGCGGGGTCGACGGGCTCAGGGAACGAGGGGTTACTCTTTCCAGAACCGCTCTTCGATGAAGTTCCAGCCGGCGGCGGCGCACTTTTCCTTGGCGTCGGCGATCATGCCGGGGTGGCCGCAGGCGTAAACCATGGTGTCGTCTTGGGGCACTCCGAACCGGTCGAGGTATTCCTCGAAGATGGAATTGACCCGGCCCTTGGCGCCGGTCCAACCTTGGTTCCTAGCTTCATAGGGGCGGCTGACGGCAGGCACGAACTTAACGGAATCCGGGTATTGGGCGGCCAGGGAGGCCAGCTCCTCGTCGTAGGTCAACTCATCGGAATAGCTGGCGCCAAGCAGAACGTAGAAAACGTGGCCTTCCCGTTGGTCGTGGAGGTATTGGCGGACCATGCTGACGGAGGGGGCGACACCGGTAACGGTGGCCAACATGAAATGGTGATGGAAGTTGTCTTTCATCACGAAGAGCCCCTTGGGGGTGGGCCGGACGGACATGGTGTCGCCAACCTGGAGCTGCCACATTTTAGGAGTGAGTTGGCCTTCCGGGAGCAACTCGACGAATATTTCGAGGAGGGATTCATAGGGTGCGGAAACGATGGAGTAGGCGCGTTCCACGCCTTCCTTACCCAGGGTGCAGTATTGGCCCGGCTTGAAGTCAAACCGGCCCGATTCCGGCTCCAGCTTAATGACCATCAAGTCTTCGGTAACGTCGCGGCGGTCCACCAACTTGGCCCGGGGGAGATGGTCGAGTCTGGATGCAGGGGAACTGGTAATCGGGCTGGCCATATTACTCCTTTTGGCGGCTTTGGAGAGAGTGAAGCGGGCGCCAACTCAGGGCTTATATACTGGGTGGCAACACCCTTGGGAAGGTTAGTCATCCTGGGCCAAGGCAGGTTCGAGTTTGGAAACTCTGGCGGGCCGGATATCAAGGGTGGGCGCACCGGCCATAGGGTCCGGCTGCTGACTGGCCTGGAGGTCAACGGCCAATTGGCCGAAAATATTGGTCACGCTAATCGTACCTGGAGGAACGGAACTGTCCAACTCGGCCCGTCCGGTGGAGGACCCAACAGGGGTTTGCACCTGGACATCATCGCCCGCCGAGATTCCCTGGGCGGCGGCGTAAGAAGGGTTCATACGAACCAATTCTTGACGCTCGACCTGATTGACCCGGCCCTTGCGGATGTGGGTTTCCTGGTCTTGCTGCAAGAGGACGCGGCCGGGGACAAGGAAGATGGGGTATTGCGGGTCGATCACCGGGTCCGGGCCGCGAAATTCCGGAGTTATAGGGTTGGCCTGGCCCCCGGGGAAGCCGTTTTCGTAGAGCACGGGGGTGGACACGGGCCCGCCGGGTGAACACGGCCACTGAATCCCGCGGCGTTCCTTGCCGGAGTAAAGAAGCTGGGTGGGTTTGGGGCTGTCCAAATCGCTGCGGAAGACGGTGGATACCTGGGCTTCCAACAAATGGTAGGAGACACCGGAGTAGATGGGGCTGAGGGAGGCGATTTCATCCATTACCTGGGACGGGGTTTCATGGTCGAAACCGGGGGCTCCGAGACGGCGGGCCAACTGGGCAATGACCCATAGCTCGGGTTGCGGGCCGTCAAGGGGGTTTTTAGCGGCGGGTTGGAGGCGTTGAATACGCCGTTCCAAGTTGGTGTAGGTGCCGTCCTTTTCGGTAAAGGTGGCCCTGGGCAAGACGACATCGGCAATCTCGGTCAACGGGCCGAGGAAGGAATCGTGGACGACCAGGAAGTCCAAATTGGCAAGGGCGGCGAGTCCGTCCCCGATTTTGCCGTTGGTGAAATTGGGGCTATCGCCGATAACAAGCATCGAATGGACCGAGCCTTGAGCGGCGGCGGCGATGGTTTGTTCCAAGGTTAAACCCTGGTCACCGGGGAGGGAGGAACCCCAGGCCGATTCCAGGGCTTGACGAGTTTCCCGGTCGCGAACGGTACGATTGCCCGGGAGCCGGTTTGGCGCGCAACCGACGTCGTAGGCGCCCTGTTCGTTGGCGCCGGGCCGCAGGGGAATGAGGCCAGCGGAGGGCTTGGCCAGATTCCCAGTCATCAACGCCAGGTTGGTCAAGGCCAAGACGCAATCGCTTTGAAGGTCGGGGGGGATGTTGTCCAGCGCGTACACGATGGCGCCGTTGGCGGCCTGCCCGAAGATGCGGGCGGCTTCATCCATGGCGGTTTGGGGGACATTGGTGGCTTCGACCACCTGGTCCATGTCCAGGGAGTCAAGGGCGTAGTGGAGGGTGGCGGGCTCCTCCCAATGCTCCTCGATCCAATCGGTGCGTTCCAGATTTTGGGCCACCAGAGACTTAAGGATGCCGCCGAGCAAAAGGAGTTCCGTTCCCGGGGTGGGGCGCAGCCAAGACGAGGCGTAGCGGGAGAGTTCCACTTCGCGGGGATCGATAACCAGGAGATTGGCACCCCGGCGGGCGGCCTTTTTTATAGGAACACCCACGACGTTGTGCTCTTCGGTAACGTTGGAATTGAAAACCAGGATACAGTCGGACTTTTCCAATTCCGAGATGCCATTGGTAGCGGCGGCGTAGCCGAGGGAACGTTCCAGACCAATGGTGAGCATGGGTTGGACGTCGGAAGTCTGGACAACGTTGTTGGTGTTCATCACCATGCGGGCGAACTTTTGGGCTAGGAACAGCTCTTCGTTGGTGCCGTTGGGGGAGGCCAAGAGGGCGAAGGGACTGCCCTGGTAATTGGGGAGGCGCTGGGCAATCAAATCCAGGGCCTCATCCCAGGAAGCGGGTTGGAGTTCGCCGTCCCGGCGGACGAGGGGGTGGGTTAGCCGACGGGAATCGTTGACGAATTCCAGCCCGAATTTACCTTTGAAACAAAGCTGGCCCCGGTTGACGGGAGAATTAAGCTCGCCGATGGCGCGGATCATCTGGCCGGAACCGTTGAACTCCAGGTTGACCTGGCACCCCACGGGGCAGTGGGGGCAGATGGAGGGTTCCACGGTGCGGGGTTTTTCCCATTTGTGGTCCCGTTCCACCAGGGCTCCCACGGGGCACACGTCGAGACAGGCGCCGCAAAACTCACAACCCGATTCCAGGAGAGAAGTGCCAAAGGAGGTACCGACCAAGGCCTTGCCGGACCGCTCGGTGAAGCCGATAGCGGCGTCGCCGCGGATTTCGTCACAGACGCGCACACAACGTCCGCAGGTAATACAGAGGTTGTAATCGCGGTCATAAAAGGGGTCGGACACTTCAAGGGGGATCTGGCGATACTCGTAATTAAGGGGGGACTCCAACTCCATGCCGAGGTAACGGACGGTGTCTTTCAACTCGCAGCGTTCGTTCTTGGGGCAGGTGATGCAACGGTCGTTAACGGAGACGTGGCGGAGGCAGACATCGCTTGGGCCGCAGATATCGACACGGTGGCAGGTAAGGCAACCGTCGGGATGCTCGGCGATGAGCATTTGCATGACGGAGCGGCGGAGTTCAGTAACGTCGTGGGCTTCGTTGCGGATTTTCATGCCGTCTTGGACCGGGAGAGTGCAAGAGGCGGGGTAACCGCGGCCGCCTTCCACCGCGACCACGCACATGCGGCAGGCGGCGAAGGGCTTCATGCCGGAGTGATAGCAAAGATAGGGGATGTAGACACCGGCCTCGATGGCCGCTTCGAGGACCATCTTGCCGGGTTGAGTTTTAACGTCGACGCCGTCGATGGTGATGGTTATTTCTTCTGCCATTATCCCTCGATTCAATGGGATTTGGTTAGATTAACGCCGGGTCAACTGGGGAGAAAACCTGGGATTATGACATGCGCCGGTGGGGCAGCGGTGATCGTTGATGTGGGCCTCGAACTCGGGGCCGAAATATTTGATGGCGGAGGATACGGGGTTGAACCCCAACTGGCCGTGGCCACAGAGGGAACCGGCCTGCATATTGAGCCCGATGGAGCCCATCAAATCCAAGTCGCCTGGGACACCTTCCAAACGGCAAATCCGCTCCAGCACCTCGAGAAGGTGGCTCATACCCATGCGGCAGGGGAAACACTTGCCGCAAGACTCGTATTGGCAAAAGGCAATCAAAACGCGGGTCAGGTCGACGATGCAGGTATCCTGGTCGGCGGCGATAATCCCGCCGGACCCGAGAATGGCGCCCGCTTCCCGGAAAACCTCGAAGTCGAGGACAAGGTCGATGTTTTCGGCGCCCAAGACGCCGCCGAGGGGGCCGCCGGTCTGGACCAGTTTCAGGTCCTTGCCGCCAGGGACGCCGCCGGCGATTTCGTAAAGGACGTCGCCGAGGGTCAAACCCATGGGAACTTCCACCATGCCGGTGTAATTGAGGGCGCCGGTCAGGCAGAGGATGGCGGTGCCGGTACTGCGTTCGTAGCCGATGCCCGCGAACCACTCGCCGCCTTTGGCGACGATTTCGGGGACGTAGGCCAGGGTTTTGACGTTGTTGATGTTGGTGGGTTTGCCGAAGACCCCGACCTGGGCCGGGAAGGGAGGACGGTAGCGGGGCATGGAACGCTTGCCCTCGATGGCCTCCATCAAGGCAGTTTCTTCGCCGGAAACGTAGGAATCGCCGGTCAGGGCCACTTCCAGGTTGAAACTAAAGCCACTGTCGAGGATGTTTTCTCCCAGGAGACCCAACTCATAGGCCTGGCGAACGGCGGTCTTGGCGCGATCGATGGGGCCGTCGTGACCGTAGCGAATGAAGATGTAGCCGTGGGACGCTCCGGTGGCATAACCGGCCAAGATGATGCCTTCGACGACGGTGTGGGGGTCGCTTTCCAGGATGCCCTTGTCGTTAAAGGCGCCGGGGTCGCCTTCTTCGCAATTGCAGAGGATGTACTTTTCCGGGGCGTTGGAACCGGCGAGGAAGTTCCACTTGGTGCCGGCGGGGAAGGCTGCGCCGCCGCGGCCCCGCAGGCCGGAGGCGTTGACCTGCTCCAGCATTTCCTGGGGGGTTAGCTGGGTCAAGGACTTTTCCAGAGCCCGGTAGCCGCCGTTGGCGATGTACTGGTAGATGTCGGAAGGGTCGATATCGCCGGCGTTCCGAAGGGCGATGCGGACCTCGCGGGCCTTCATGGGGTGCTGGGCCAGATCGGGGACGCCTTCCACGGGGACGGGACCCAAGTATCCGAGGGCCAAGTGGGTTGCGGGAGAGCCCGTTGCGACGTGGGAGGCGACTATCTCTTCGGCGGATTCGGGGGTGACGTTACCGTAGAAAACCCGGGACTCGCCGGGGAACTTGACGTCGACCAATGTTTCGGCGAAGCAGAGGCCCAGGCAGCCGACTTCGCTAATTTGCGCGTTGAGGCCGTGACGCTCCAAGGATGAGCGGAGGGCGTCGATGACCGCGTCGCTGCCGGCGGCCTTTCCGCACAGGGCGGCACCGACGCGGATCCACGGGGAATCCCCTTCGGTCAGAGACGTCCAGCGGCTGGCGGCTTCGGCGGCGACTCCGGCAAAGCTCATCGAGTGGGGAACTCCGGTAGATAGCGACAGCAAGGCGGTGGCGGAAGCATATTGCTAACCGTTCCCGTGGGTTGCGGCGGGGGAGGTTAGGAGGCGTTGGACGGCGGAGCGGACCTTATCGGGGGTTTGACGGCCCATGAGGTGGTGGTCGGCGGAGATTACGGGAGCCTGGGCGCAGGCGCCGAGGCAGGTGTTGTAGCGGAGGGAGAGCCTGCCGTCGGGGGTGTTTCCTTCGGACTGGAGGCCCAATTCATCCAATGCGGCGGCGATCACCGAGGGGGCGCCGGTCAGGTGGCAGGAAGGACCCCAACAGATTTCAAGTTGGTGGCCGCAGGGGACCTGGAAGCGGAAGTTGGGGTAGAAGGATGCGACAGCCCAGACATCGTTGACGGTGGAACCGGTGAAGCTGGCCACTTCTTCGACCGCTTCCTGGGGGATATAGCCGATGGCGTCTTCGACGGCCAGCAGGGAGGAGAGGACCGTAACGGTGGGCTGCTCCTGGTTGCGGACAGCGGCGGTAATCCGTTCCTTCAGGCCATCCATCTCCACCTAACCTGATTAAGCCGCAGCAAGTTCAAACTTCGTGAAATTTGTAACAATCCGCCAATAAATCATAGCATAAGGCCGGTAGCCGTACAACACGGAGGCACTACCTTGAGGAGCAGTTCATTCCGGACGGCCGTACCGAGAGGTTTAGTCCTGGGTTTCCAGGACCCGTTGCATGGCCGACTGGAAAATGTCGTAGGGGTGGGCACCGGTAAACATGAGGTTGCCGACGACAAAGGTTGGGATGCCGCGGATGCCGTATTGGAGGGCCTGTTGGTACTGCTCCATGACGGTGGGGGTATAGAAATTGCTTTCCAGCTTCTTAATCAGGTCGGCCGAGTCCAGGTCGACCGATTGAGCAACCTCTTCAATGACGGCCAGGTCACCCAGGTCCTTGCCTTCGTCCCAATAGGCCTGGTAGGCAGCGTGGTGGAACTCCAAGAATTTGCCGTGCTGCTGGGCGTGTTCGGTGGCCTCCAGGACGTACATGGTGTTGGGAGTAACGCGGGGCGGGCGCATAATCAGGTTGGCGTCGCTGGCCTGACTGCGGAGAGGTTCACTGAGCAAACCGTCGGACTCTCCGGGGCGGGGCTGCCGGACGATGCCTTCTTTGGGGGTGTCGGGGCGGAGGAGATAAGCCTGCCCGACGATGGAGATATCGTAGTCCTGGGCCAACTTGTCGACCCGCTCCAGGCCGACATAGCACCAAGGTCAAATATAGTCGTACCAGACGATTACGCGGACCGGATCGGAGGGGTCGTGAGTGTGAGAACCTTGCTCTACCATGGTGAACTCCTGGGAAAAGACATTGTTGGGACGTTGCTGGGAATTAATCAACGGAATTTGGCGGCGGCCGGATGAGCCGCCGGGAGGCCCGGGAAAGGAGGCCTGGTTAGGCAGGGCCATTATGATTGAAAGAATTCAAGGACTGAGGGGCGCCAGCGAGGAACGGGAGCAACTCACTCAAGGAAGCTATCTTAGTGCAGTCGTTGACGTCGGGGTACCAGCCGCCCCGGTCGATTAGGACCGGGTGGATTCCGACGGCGCGGGCACCGAGAACATCGGACCGGTGCTGGTCGCCGACATGGACGGCTTCGTCGGGGTTGACGTTGGCCTGGTTCAGGGCGGCTAGGAAGGCTGGAGCACCGGGCTTTTCCGCGCCGGCGTCAGCGGAATTTATGAAGTAGTCGAGGTATTGGCGGAGCCCCAGACGTTGGCAGATTTGGTCCATGTCGCGGCGGAGGTTGGAGATGATTCCCAGGCGATAGCCGTCGGCGTGGAGCTGGGACAGGGCCGGGGCGGTGTCGTCGAAGGGGGTGAACTCCTTGGGGACGGAGGAGGCCATTTCCCAGATGCGGCGGGCCAGGTCCAGGCTTACCGGGACGCCGGCTTCGCCCAGGATTATCTGTTCGTAGCGGGAAAAGAACTCGAGACGGTCCGGGTCGGGGCGGAGGGCGAGGGGGTTGAGTTCGTTTTCGCGGTTGAAATAGACATCGGCAACGGCGTAGCCTTGCTTGATGCCCTCTTGGGAGAGGGTGAGACCAAACTCTTGACAGGCGGCGCATTGGATGTGCTCAAGAGGAGGCCAGAACCTGACCAGGGTGTTATAGAAATCGAAGAAGACTGCTTTAATCATCTAGAGTCTTGATTTCCGTCAATCAATCCCAAGGGCGGGGCCCGATTAAGGGTGACCGCCGAATAGCCCGGAGGTTAAAGCGCGTTGGCGGGGAAGTTGACGCATTTTAGCATACCAGGCGCCGGTTAGGAAACCCGAGGGAGTTGGGGGCAGGGCCTTTTCATTGTCGGTGTGGGGGATTTGCGACGGCCAATCAAGGGCCAAACCGGCTGGCGGCGATGGATTTTAGATTTCTCCCTACGGTCGAAATGACAGGTAAGGGGCCGGAAGCCCCCTTCGACGGGCTCAGGGTGAAAGTGAGGGCGGCATTTGGGGAGAATGAAAAGGCCCTGGAGTTGGGGGTAACTGTTCAGAGTTGCTGAGTCATCCTGACCCTAAACCGTCATTCCGGCCTTGAGCCGGAATCCAGAGCCCTTTGCAGCAGACAAGGTTGCTTATCCTCGTCATTTCTGGATTCCCGCTCTCGCGGGAATGACGGCCGGGGCACGGAATGGCTCCTTAACCCTGAACACTTACGAGTTGGCCCAGAAGGCCGGAACGGCGGGTTTCACCATTGGGACAGGAGGCGGAGGAATTGGGCGACCTCGGCGGGGGAATCGACGCGGTGAAGGGCTTGGGTGGGTTGGCGGGGCGGGCCGACGAAAACTGCGATACCGCCGGATTCCTGGACGGTTTGGAAAGCCGCCTCGTCGGTGGCGTCGTCGCCCACGAAGATGGGCAGGGAGCCCGGAGGTTGGGCTTGAATGATGCGGTGGACCGCCTTGCCCTTGTCCCAGTCGACGTTGGGTCTGACCTCAAGGACCATCTTGCCGCGGGTAATCTTGACTTCTTCCCGTTGGACGGATGGGGAGACCACCTGGTCGAAAACTTGCTCAACCTGGGGGACGATGGGGGATTGGGCGAGCCGGTAATGGACGCTGAGGCTCAGGCCCTTGTCTTCGACGAGGACTCCGGCGTATTGGGCAAGCTGTGATCGCAATTCCCGGGCAAGGCGGCACAAAGCCGGGAGGAGGGCCGCTGCTTCGGGGTGGATGTAGTCTTCGCCGGTGCCGGTCATTTCCGGGCCGGTCATTTCCAGGCCGTGGTTGCCGGCGTAGATGATGTTGGGGACGCCAACCCGGGCGCTGACATCGGAGAGGGCGCGGCCGCTGATTACCCCTAACGCTAACCGTCGATTGGCGGACAACGAGGTCAACGAAATCTTGACGCCGGCAGGAAGTACCGCCAACTCGGGACTGGAGACGATAGGGGCGAGGGTGCCGTCGAAGTCCAACAGCAGGACTATCCGGTCCAGGGATTGGAGCCGGAGCTGCAAGTTGGGCCAGACGTTGAGGAGGTGGGGCATGGGGGAAAGGCGGGATTTAGCGAGCCGGGGAAAGGGTGGGTTGGAGACCGGAGGTACGGCCGCGGCGGGTGCGCTGGAGCAGTTGGACCAGAAGAGCGGCGGCCCACTTGTAGATATTGTTCTCGCGGACGGTGAAGCGCATCTGCTGCATTCGCATCCGGCGTTCCGCCGGGTCCATGGTGACGGCCCGGTGGATATATTCGGCAAATTCGTCGGTGGCATAGGGGTTTACGATGAGGGCTTGGGTCAATTCAAGGGCGGCGCCGGCGAAGGGGCTCAGGACCAGGACACCGTCTTCATCGAAGCGGCTGGCGACGTATTCTTTGGCTACGAGGTTCATGCCGTCGTGGAGGGAGCTAACGACGCAGAAGCGGGCCAGGCGGCGCAGGGCGAGGAGCTGGGTATTGGGCAGGTCGGTGGGGAGGTAGATGATGGGCTGCCAATCGCCAAAGGAGAACCGGTTGTTGATCTGGTCAAGGAGTTCCTCGATTTGCTCGGCGAGGCGGCGGTAGGCGTCGAGGTCGGTGCGGCTCATCACCCCGGCCTGAACGAAGACGACCTTGCCCCGATATCGGGGGTATAACTCGAAGAAGCGTCCGATGGCCTTGAAACGGTGAGGGATTCCCTTGGTGTAGTCGATGCGGTCAATGCCCAGGCCGACGACCTTGCCTTCCAGGTTGAGTTCCTGGGTCAAGACATCCATTTCCCGGGTGACCTCGGGGCTTTGGGAGTCCAGGTTAATTTCGTCGAAATCTACGGAAATGGGGAAGGGGCGGACGATGGTGGTGCCCGAGCCGTGGTTGATGAAGTTGTACTCCTGGTCGACCCGGGCGTCGAGGTTGCGGGCGACGGTGCTCATAAAGTTGTTGGAGTGTTCACCGATATGGAAGCCGAGGAGGTCGTTGCCCAGCAGCCCCTTCAGGATTTCGTCCTGCCAGGGACAGATACGGAAGATATCCGGATTGGGCCAAGGGATGTGCCAGAACTGGCCGGTGACCACGGCGGGGTTCTGGTCGCGGAGGAGGCGGGAAAGGAGAGCCAGGTGGTAATCTTGGGTGAAGACCACGGCGGGGGCGTCGCCGATTTCGTCCAATACCTGGTCGGCGAAGAGCTGGTTAACTGCTTGGTAAGTCTGCCAGTCGGCGGCGTCGAAGTTGGGCTCGATGTAGGCGTTGTGGCAGAGGGGCCAGAGGGCGTCGTTGGAGAAACCGTAATAGTAGCCCTGCTCTTCGCGCTCGGTCAGCCAGACCAAGCGCAAGGTATAGGAGGGGTCTTCGGGAGGGACCATGACCTTGTTGCCGGCTTCAACAACGAGACGGTCGCCGGTGCCGCTGCCGTGGGCGACCCAGGTACCGCCACAGGTCTGCATGAGGGGGTCGATGGCGTTAATGAGGCCACCGGCGGGGACCTCGTGGCGGACCCGGCCGTTATCGAGCTTGTAGACGTAGGGTTGGCGGTTGGAGACGACAACCAAGCGGTAGTCGCCGATTTCGCGTTGGACTAGTTGTTGAAGGTCCTCTTTGGTCCACATTGGTCACCTCCTTAGGGCGAGGGGACGGGGGAACAGGGGCCAGGCGATAGGAGGACCATCAGGTGCCTGATACAACCCCATTGGGATAGTTGGGCGGGCGACGGGGAGGGCGGGATGGGCGGACTCCCTGGGATTAGGCAAGCCGTGGGACCACTAAAATCATTCTGGCATAGGGCAAAAAAAGAGTCAACGTGACGCCGGAACGACCCTTGGCACGCCGGGGGTGGGGTTGGAGCCCAATATTGGCAAGTGGTGAAATTTTTTAAACGCATGACAAATTGGGACAATGTGGGACATTTGAGAGTGGGTTGAGTTGTTAACCCGGGGGGTTGGATGCCGTCAAAAACGATTATCGGGGCAATTTAAGGACATTTACGGGCGTTTTCATTGAGTTTGCGCCGGGGGTACGGGGGTTGGAGGTCGAGGCCCATTACTCAGGGATTCTGTATTTAGTATTATGAAGAAGGGCGTCCGGCGCTGGCAAGGGGCAAATGTCAGTGGATTGAACGGGGCTTCGAGGCATTTGACAGGGTTGGTGGGGGAGATTAGGATACCGGCGAATTTTAAGCGGCTGGATATCAGCGTTCCAGAGGGAACGAACGGGGGATGCGATGACAATGCAAAGCGGCGGACGTAAGCGGGTGCGGTTGATGGAGACTTTCCGGACGGTGTTTTACACGCCGATTTACGTTTCAGTGGCCGGGGGATTCTTGGAAGAAGAGGGGTTGGACGTTACGTTTGGAACGTGCCCCGGGGAGTTGCCGCACCCTTTGAGCGCGTTGAAACATGGGGCCGCCGATATCGTGCAGAGCGGGATAATGCGGTGCATCATCGCGTTGGACTGGGGAGCGGAGACGGCGCCGCTGCACTTCGCGAAGATCAACGCCCGGGACGGGTTTTTCGTTTTGAGCCGGGAGGAATTGGGCGAGTTCCGGTGGGAGATGTTGGCCGGGTCGCGGGTGATACCGGTGGGGTTTTCGCCGATGCCGTGGGCGTCGTTCCAGTATGCCATGAGGAACAACGGGGTTGAACCGGGCGGTTTGCAACTGCTGCATGGGTTGTCGTTGGATGAGGCGGTGGGGGCGTTTCGGGCGGGAGAGGCGGATTTCATTCACCTGCCGGAGCCGGCGGCGGAGCAATTGATTGGTTCTGGGGAGGCCCATTTGGCGGCGGCGTTGGGGCCGGTCAACGGGCACGTAGCGTACAGCTCTTTTGCCGCGACCCGGGAGTTTGTGGCGCGGGAAGGCGAGACGGTGGGGAGGTTCGTTGCCGGGTTCGGGAAGGCGTTGGAATGGCTGAACCGGGTGGGTGTTGACGAGGTGGCGGGCGGGATTGCGCCTTTCTTTCCAGATGTAGACCGGGAGTTGTTGGCGAAGTCGGTGGAGAGGTACCGGAGCCAGGGGACATGGGCGGAAAGTCCGGCGCTGGAGCGGCCGGAGTACGAGTGGTTGCAGGATATATTGGTAGCGGCGGGGCTGGTACGGGAACGGCAGGCTTACGAAGCGGTAGTTTGCCGGGACTTTTTCGCCAATTAACGGGACCCTACGGGGAAGATTGCAAAGTCATGCAATTCTGAGGGAAAGGGACGCTTGCCAGGCCAGGAACGACTTGGATTCCCGCCTTCGCGGGAATGACGATAGGGGGCGGGAATGACGATAGTTTTTCGTGGGGACTTTGCAATTGTCCTGGGAACCCGACGGAAGCCAATGCTGAAAAATTCAGGGCCCTTCAATTTTCCGGGGAGCGGCCAATTGTTTTAAGAGGGCAAGCGGCCATCCCCGTCGTCACCTTGGCGGGGGTTGGAATCCGGGGTTGGGGATTGTGGTGGGCAGGGAGTTTAGATTCCTCCCTACGGTTCGGAATGACAGGTAGGGGGGGCCCCTCGGAATGACAGGTGGGGGGGCCCCCCGCCCGGAATGATCCTTCGACAAGCTCAGGATGAATGGGGGGGCTCGGAATGCCCCCCTTCGACCGGATTGCCCAGGGCGGGCCTTCGGCGGGTGATTCGTGGTTCGACGGGCTCACCATGACAGCTCAGGATGAGCACCGGATGGTCGTGGGAAAATTAAGAAGGCCCTGCGGAAAATTTAGGGCTCCCCGGTTGGGGAGCCCATTGTGGGAAAGACTTGCAGGGTTGGCTAGTTGTCAGCGGGGGCGGCCGCGGCTTCCTTTTTGGACTTCTCGGCGAAGTGGGGAATGATGTACTTGCCGTAGAGCCGGAGGGACTCCATGACCTCTTCGTGGGAGACGGGCCCGACCTGGAAGAGGGGCATCATTTCGTCGACGCCCAAGGCTTCGTAACGCTCGATGTATTCGATGCAGTCGTCGGGGTTGCCCATGCAGAAGCGGTCGCCTCTTTGCACCAATTCCAGGGAGGGGGTCTCGTCGCGGCGGACCGGGTCGGCCTGGGAACGCTGGTAATGGAACTGGTAGTCGTCGGGGACCTTGTTGGGGTCGTAGCCCTCCCAGACCTTGGCGTCGCGGAGACGCTGTTGGTAGCGGTACCAGTCGATTAGCTCGGCGCCGCGCTCGTGGGCTTTTTGGCGGCTCTCGGAGCAGTAAGCCACGGTGTTGCCGGCCACCCGGTTGTCGATCCGTTTGGTGACCGGGGTGGGGTTTTTGATGGCCTCTTTATAGATGCTGATGATCTGCTGGGCGCGCTCGGGGCCAACGCTGGTCTGGGCCAAGCAGGCGAGGCCCTGTTCGCCGACCTTCTGGGCAGTAGAGTCCTGGCTGCAAGCCTGCCAGATGGGGGGATGGGGCTTCTGGACGGGCTTGGGCACCACCTCGCGGGGCGGGATGTGGTAATACTCGCCCTCGAAGGAGAACTCCTCCTCGGTCCAGGCACCGGGGATGACCTTCAGGTACTCCTCCACCATGCCGGAAACGTCCTTGAGGTCGGAGCCGTAGGGTTGCATCTGGTAGGGGTAACCGGAACGGCCGATTCCCAGGTCGACGCGCCCGTTGCTGACCACGTCCAGGGTGGCCATGCGGGAAGCGATGTTGAGGGGATGATGCAGCGGGACCAGGACCACGGCGATGCCCAGCCGCATGTTGGTGGTGCGCTGGGAGATGGCGGCCAGGGTTATATCGGGGGCGCTGGAGTGGGACCATTCGGAGCGGAAGTGGTGCTCGACGAACCAGACGCTGGTCATGCCGATTTCTTCGGCGTAGGTGACCTCTTCCAGCATTTCGCGGAAGCGGTTGGCCTCGCTCTGGTCGTTCCAGGGCTTGGGGACTTGGATCTGGTAGAACAGTCCTAGTTGCATGGGGGTGGCCTCCTCTGCTATTGGGAAGTTGGGGCGATTGTAGCAGATTTCAGGAGTACAACGGGTCCCGGCCGCCTCGGTCGGACCAATAAGCCATCCAACGGCCCATGGGGTCAACTCTGATGTCCCGACGCTCCCAAGGAATCGCAATTCTCACGGCACTGGGGTGTCCCTCGGCCAGCCGCGTAAAGGGAGCCGATATCTTAATTCCTCGATTGTTGGTTCCTTTGGCGCTGGAAAGGAACTTGGCGGGGTCTTGGCCGCCGGCGATTTCCGATAGGACTTCCTTGGGGATGTAAAAAAGGCTGTCCCGCTCGATTCCCCACCAAATTCTGACCAACAGCAAGTCAGAGTCAAATTCAAAACCTTTTATGTCCCGGTTTACGGACTCAGGGTCGGCGGTCCATTTGGCCGTCACCAACCCGTTCTTGGTCGCGGTCTTTATCTCCAAGGGCTTTTGGAATATGAGAACGTCACGCATCGACGAGTTGGCGGTGGGGAGATGGATATGCATATCGCCCAAAGTGTGGCGCAAGAATGCCACCAATATTTTCTCCCGGGCCACACCGACCTCTTGCCCAACAGTCTCGTAAGTTTTCCCGCCGTTCTTGCGTTGGACTCGACGGGACTCGGCATCAGCCACCTCAAACGCCCTGGGCAAACTATGACGGAGGAGTTCCACATAATCCTGGTCATTGAAAAGGGTAACCAGCTCATGAATCATCGGGGGTCTCGCTTACAGTTTTGTAGGCGGTCCCGTAGTTGGCATCCCGGGGTTCGACAACGATTTGGCCATCTGGGCCGCAGAGAGTGAAGAATTGGGGGATGGAGGAGAGCCGCCGGTGGGCCAGGTCTATGTATTCCTCAGAAACTTCATAGCCGACGAAACGGCGGCCGGCTTGCAGGGCGGCGATGGCGGTGGTGCCGCTGCCCATGAACGGGTCGAGGACCACCTCGCCGGCGTAGGTGTACAGCTCGATGCAACGGCGGGGGAGTTCCACCGGGAAGGGGGCTGGGTGACCCACCCGGCGGGCGGACTCGGCGGGAAACTGCCAGACGCTGCGGGTGCATTCCAGGAAATCGTCGCGGGTGATCGTGGACTCCCGTCCGTCAACCGGGGGGCGCCGGAAATTGTCTTTGCAAAGAACGAGGATGTACTCGTGGACGTCGCGCAGGGCCGGGTTTGCGGCAGAGGTCCAGCTACCCCAGGCGGTGGATGAGCCGGCGCTGGAACCTTTGTCCCAGATAATTTCACCCCGCATCAGGAAGTCCAGGTCCAGGAGGTCTTCGATGATGAAGCGATGCAGGGGCAGGTAGGGACGGCGACCCAGGTTGGCGATGTTGAAACAGACCCTTCCGCCAGGGACCAGCACCCGGCGGACTTCCCGCATGACTCGGTTGAGGAAGGACCGATACTCGTCGAGGGTCAGGTCTTGGTCGTAGTCCTTGCCAACGTTGTAGGGAGGCGACGTGACCATGAGATGGACGCTGCTGTCGGGCAGCTCGCCCATGGACTCGGCCGACTTGGGGAAAATGGCGTTGGTTGAAGCGTGGGGAAGGGGAGTCTCGAAATAGGCGACCCGACGTTCTACGGGCAGTCCGTCATAAAGGCGGCCCGCGTAAAACCGGGAAGAGTCATGCCCACGGCGTCCGGGGGAGCCAAAGGAAGCTGTACGGGTGTTCGGCCCATTTTCGCGCGGGGGGGGGGGGGGTGATTCGGGAGTTGTCACGGCGCGCGGGATTATCGCGCCAAGGACCAAAGGCCGCAAGGGGTATGCCGGAATTCACAGGGCCTTTTCATTGTCGTTGTGGGGATGTTCCGACGATGAATCCAGAGGCAAACCGGCTGAGTGGAGAAGGGTTGAGCGTTAGCGGCCCTTCCCGCCGCTGGGCCGATGGCGGTGGCTGTCAGCCCAATAGAGGTCTTTGGCTTCCATGTAACGGTCGGTCATAATTTCCGAGGGTGACTTGCCTGGATCCTGCGGGACGGGCCGATAACCGCTTTCTTGGACCACATTCCGGAAGACGGCTTGGGCTGATTTCAGGGCGCGGAACGAAGCAATGGTCTCGCCCTGCCGCAGGACATGGAATTTTCCGTCGTCGGGTACCGACCCGGTTGCGCGTTCGATGGAGAGGTCCAAGGCGGGGATGGTCTGGCGGTAGAAGCGGGTGGTCATGGCAAAACCTCCCGCGAAATTATAGCAGGGAGATGGGAACTTGCGCGGAATACTCGTTCGACGGGGCTCAGGGTGTTGGGAGGCGGGGCGGCAGGGGTGTTTTGCCGTTGGGGGGAGGTTGCGGCGACGAATCCGGGGGTAAACCGGCTGGCGGCGATGGAGTTTAGATTCCTCCCTTCGGTTCGGAATGACAGGTAAGGGGGCCGGGAATGACGGGGGGCTCGGAATGAATGGGGGAGCGAGAGGACTCCCTTGGACTAGCACAGGACGATCCTTCGCCAGGCGCGGGGGGTGGCGGGAGTCTTCGGGGGTACGGTGGCGGGACGGGGCCGATGTAAACACAATGGCGCGGGGGCGCGACTCATGCGCCCCCGCGGGCGGGTTTAGGTCTGGCGGACGAATTTGTCTACGCTGGCGTCGCCGGTTAGGGCCAAGTATACGTCGCCCTTGGAGTCTGCCCAGCAGCCGTGGGCGGAGCGGGAGGGCCAGCGGGCGAGGACTTCGCCGTGCTTGCCGACGATGCTGCAACGGGAGGGGAGTTCTTCGCCGGAGTCGGTGGCGCGGGTGCCCTCGCTGACCAGGAAGGAGCCTTCGGTGAATTCGGCGATGTCCATGGGGCGTTGGATGTCTTCCCACATCTCTTTGAAGACGCCGTTGGCGGTGAAGACCTGGACGCGGTGGTTTTCACGGTCGCAGACGTACACGGTGTGGGTCTCGTCGACCAGGATGCTGTGGGGGAGGTGGAACTGACCGGGTTCGGTCTTGCCCCAGGTGCCCCAGCTTTGGAGCAGGTTGCCGCCGCCGTCGAAGCGGTGGACGCGGGCGTTGCGGTAGCCGTCGGAAACGTAGAGGTCGCCCCAGGGACTGGGGACCATTTCGCTGGGGTAGTTGAAGGGGCCGGCGGGCCGGGGCACCGGGTCCATAGGACGCTCACAGCCGGTGTCGGAGTGAACGTTGTGCTGGCCCAGCATTTTGATGGGCTTGCCGTCCAGGGTGTACATCATGCAAATGGAGGTGTCGCGGTCGGTGAGGTAGACGAGGTCGTGGGCGATGTAAAAGCCGTGGGCGTAGACGAAAGCGCCGTTGCCCCAGCCGTTGATGTAATTGCCGTCCGGGTCACAGACCACGACGGGGGGATCCTTGCGGTTGAAGATATAGACGTTGTCCTGGGAGTCGGTGGCGATGGCGCTGACCGAGCCGAGGGTCATGCCATCGGGGAGTTTGGGCCAATCGCGGACTTCCTGATAGGTGTATGAGCCGGTACCTACAGTGGTCATGTTTTCCCCCTTTTTGGTTAGGTTGAGAAGGTGAGGGTTGGCAGCAGTTAGCCGTTAATCAGCTTGGTGACGGTGTTGATTACCCGGTTGGCGTTGGGCAGGTAGGTATTTTCCAGGGGACGGCTGTAGGGCACGGGAGTGTGGGGGGCGGTTACCCGGGAAGGAGGGGCGTCCAGGTATTCGAAGGCTTCCTCGGCGACCCGGGCGCAGATGTCGGAAGCGATGCTACAGACCGGGGTGTCTTCGTCGACGACGACGAGGCGATGGGTCTTCTTGACCGACTCGATGACATGGTCGTAGTCGATGGGGGAAATGCTGAGTAGGTCGACGACCTCGGCATCGATACCCTGGGGAGCGAGAGTCTCGGCGGCTTCGTTGCAAACCCAGGTCATGCGGGAGATGCCGACCAGGGTGATGTCGGAGCCGTTGCGGATGGTGCGGGCCTTCCCCAAGGGAAGGACGTAGGGCTCTTCGGGGACCGGGCCACGGTTGCCGTAGAGTCCCTTGTGCTCGAAATAGACCACCGGGTCGTCGTCGCGGATGGCGGCGAGGAGGAGGCCCTTGGCGGTGTAGGGGTCGGAGGGGACTACGCCTTTTAGGCCGGGGATGTGGCTGAAGATGGAGTAGAAGGACTCGGAATGTTGGGCGGCGCTTCCGAAGCCGGCGCCGATGCGGGTGAGGAGGGTGAAGGGGACCTTGACCTGGCCTCCGAACATATAGCGCATTTTGGCGGCGTTGTTAAGGAGCTGGTCCATGCAAACGCCGACGAAGTCGACGAACATCAGCTCGGCCACGGCGCGCATACCGGTGGAGGAGGCGCCGATGGCGGTGCCGACGAAGGCGGCTTCCGACAGGGGGGTATCGAGGACCCGCTCATTGCCGAACTGCTGGATGAGGCCGACGGTGGTGCGGAAAGGGCCGCCCCAGGCGTCGACGATGCCCAGGTGCTCGCGGCCGGCGCCGCCGGCGATTTCCTCGCCCATGATGATTACGTTTTCGTCGCGTTCCATCTCCTGGCGGAGGGCTTCGTTGATGGCCTCGCGGTACTGAATTTCGCGGGTGGCGGTGGTGGTCATTATCATAACTTGCTCCTTAACGGCGGATTACACTGGTATCTTGGCGCCTTTTTCATCATCACAACGCATCTATCCAAGCGCCGCAGCGGAACATCTGAGGGAAAGGGACGCTTGCCAAGGCGGGTTTACCCTAGATTCCCGCCTTCGCGGGAATGACGATATGTGTTCGTAGGGACTCTGCAATTGGCCTGCAAACTTTACCCACATTATCGCAACCGGTCCCGCGTCTACTGCTCCGGGCTGGTGAGACCAAGCAGCCTGGCTTGAGCGGTCCCCAGGAGGGAATCGCGCAAATAGTCTCTGGCGTTCAATATCTCGATTCCGATTAGCTCCCCTTGGCCGTTGAGTTCGGCGGTAACATTGGGTGACAGTTCAACGCTTTGGGACTCTTTTCCCTCGGCAATGACGAGGTGAAGAATGTCCTCCTTTTCAAAGTAGAACAACTGGGTTGCGTTCACGGAACGAACCTCCCGGTTACCACGTACAAGTAGTCCGTCCAGAAAAAGCTCGCGCTCGGCCATTGGGAGCCGCCATTTGCGGCGCTCTCCGAGACGCGCCTACACACCCATGTTGACGCCGCGGCGCATCATATCCA
Organism: Dehalococcoidia bacterium; assembly: GCA_965205495.1. Classification (GTDB taxonomy): domain Bacteria; phylum Chloroflexota; class Dehalococcoidia; order Lucifugimonadales; family UBA3495; genus CATOSK01. The sequence continues at coordinate 507,306 of CBDBHA010000002.1, read as the reverse complement.
ATGGGTAATCGACGTAGACGTCTTCGTAGAGTTCGAAGGGTTCGGGCATGGGGCTTTCATCGGCGAACTTGATGGCCTCTTCCATGAGGGTTTCGGCTTCCTGGTCGAGGCGGTCCAATTCTTCGGCGGTGATGAGGCCTTCGGGAACGACGCGTTCGCGGAACTGCTTCAGGGGGTCGCGGGCGCGCCAGAGGTCCTCTTCCTCTTTGGTGCGGTAAGTGAGGGGGTTATCGAAAACGGTGTGGCCGTAAAAGCGGTAGGTGAGGCACTCCAGGAGGGTGGGTCCTTCACCGGCGCGGGCGCGGGCCACGGCCTGGGCGGCAGCTTCGTAAACAGCGAAAACGTCCATGCCGTCGATGGTGAAACCGGGCATGTCGTAGCCGGGGGCGCGGTCGGAGACGTGCTGGGCGGAAAGGCCGTACTCAACGGGGGTGGACTCGGCGTAACCGTTGTTTTCGCAGCAGAAGATGACCGGGAGTTTCCAGACTGAGGCTAGGTTCATGCACTCGTGGAGGACGCCCTGGTTGGCGCCGCCATCACCGAAAAAGGCTACGGCAACGCGGCCCAGTTTCTTTAACTTGGAAGTCAGAGCGGCGCCGACGGCGAGGGGGACGCTGGCGGCAACAACGCCGTTGGTGCCCAGCATACCCTTGCTCATGTCGGCGATGTGCATGGAGCCGCCCTTGCCCTTGTTGGGGCCAGTGGCGCGGCCAAAGAGTTCGGCCATCATCAGCTTGGGGTCGACGCCCTTGGCGATGCAGTGGCCGTGGCCCCGGTGGGTGCTGCCGATGTAGTCGTCGACGGTGAGGTTGGCGCAGATGCCGGTGGGGACGGCTTCCTGTCCCGCTGATGAGTGGACGGAGGCGGACATCTGGCGTTGGCCGGTTTCGGGGATTCCGCGTTCTTCGAAGTGGCGGATGGTGGTCATGGTCTGATAGAGGTTGAGGAGGGTGTCTCGGTCCAAGTCCATAGCGCCTCCTTGAGGACAAAAATAGCGGGGGTCGAATTGCCCTCATAGTAGCATTCGGGGTTGCTATGTCAATAGGCGTTAGGACGGGGTCAGGACGATTGCCAACTGATGCAATTCTCAGGGAAAGGGACAGTTGCCAGGCTAGAAACTCGGACGGAAACCCCGATTATCCCCAAGCCGTCGTTTTCTTAACGTCGATTATCGATGTAACAGTCGGTTCTTAAAACGTATTGCATACACTACCATGCCGTATAAGACTGGAATACGTCTGCTTAGCGTAGCGCGAAACCCGGCCAATGGCTTTCCGGCCAGACTTCTAGGTACGACCTGGATTCCCGCCTTCGCGGGAAAGACGATAGGGGGCGGGAATGACGATAGGGGTTCGTAGGGACTTTGCAATTGTCCTGGGACGGGGTGGTTCGTACCTGGAAAGGAGCTGGGAGAGCCGGTGGGGAGTTGCCGGTTGGGTCAGGGAGAGAGGTTGACGGAGACGGGGTCGCCGGGGGCGGCGGCCAATAGGTGGGCGGCGTTGCCGTCGGGGACGGCGATTTCCAGATAGCCGTTGCTGCCGATGAGGGCGATGGGGGTTGGACCCGGGGGCTCTTGGTCCTGGTGGAAAGTGACGCTGAGGCCACGAATATTTATGGCTTTGACTTCGACTTCGATCATCGAATCAATGGGAAGCAACGTTGCGGCGATATTGGTGATGAGGTTGCCGAAGTGGTCGGCGTAGATAATCTCGCCGGTTAGGCGGCTGCCCTGGCGGAAGGGGAAAGGCGGCGGTTGGAAGAGGATCGTCGTTAAAGGTCCGCCCAGTTCCTGGGGAGGGACGCCCAGGGAGAGGTGGCCCGCGGCGGGGGAGAAGATGTCGCGGCCATGAAAGGTGGAGCTGAGGGGTTGGAGTTGGTATTGGGGGTTGGAAAGCTCGAAGGCGGCACAGGACGGAGGGATGGCGGCGGGGCCGGCGGTTGGGGATAGGTTGGGAGAGAACGCGGCCAAGATGTAACTTAGCAGACCGTTATCGGGGGCCACAAAAATCCCAGCGGGAGTGGTCAAACAGACGGCTTTGCGTTGGGTGCCGACACCTGGGTCGACCACGGCGGCGTGGATGGATTCCGGGGGAAAGAAGCGGTAGCTGGCACCGAGGACGAAGGCGGCTTGCCGGATGTTTTGGGGAAGGACCTGGTGGGTGAGGTCAACGATGGTTGCCTGGGGGTTGATATTGAGGATGACGCCGCGCATCACCCCAACGTAGGGGTCGGAAAGGCCGAAATCGGTGGTTAGGACGATGGGACCGGGCGCGTCCGCTGGCATCGGTTGGGGATTGGGGGGTTAGGCGAACCGGACGCTGATGATGGACACGGCTAGGAACACGGCGGTGAGGGCGATGGTCAACTGGAAGAGGGTCTTTTCGACGCCACGGCGGGTGCGTCCGGCGGTTTGGGCGCTGCCGAAAAGGCCACTGCCGCCCTCGCGGACTTGGGAGAGGACTATCAAGACGAGAACGACGGAGACGATGATTTGGGCTACGTTGAGGTATGGCATTTCTTACTCTGTTGTCCTGAGCAGGCCGGGTCCGGGGCTGCTCGGTTGGTTTCAGGGATTTCGGAAGGCTTCCAATTTTTCGCGGACCAACTCCTGGACCAGATCGGGTTTGGCCTGGCCTTTGGTTATTCGCATAACCTGGCCGACCAAGAATCCGGCGGCGGACTCCTTGCCGCTGAGGTAGTCGGTTACAGCTTTGGGGTTGGCGGCGATGGCTTCGGAGACGGCGGACTCCACCACGGAGGAGTCGCTAATCTGGGAGTAGCCCTGGGCCTCCACAATCTTAGCGGGTGAACCGCCGGTATTGAAAGCCTCCTCCAGGACGGTTTTTGCCATTGTGACGCTGAGGGAGCCGGAATCGACGAGAGCGACCAGTTCAACTAGCTTGTCCGGCGGCACCGGGGACCGGGTGATGTCCTGGCCTGCCAGGTTGAGGAGCCGGGTCAGGTCGCCCAAGACCCAGTTGGCTAAGTCCTTGGCGCGGGCGGGAACCTTGCCGCCGGCTAAGGGTTCCAGGGACAGGGCTTCTTCGAAGTAATCGGCGGTCGGTTTGGCGGCGGTGAGGTTACGGGCGTCATAGTCGGAGAGGCCGTAGCCGGAGATGAAGCGGCGTTGGCGCTGGGTGGCAAGTTCCGGGAGAGAGGAGCGGATTTCACCGACCCATTGGGGAGAGACAACGAGGGGCGGGAGGTCGGGTTCGGGGAAATAACGGTAGTCGTGGGCGTATTCCTTGCTGCGCTGGGAGACGGTGATGTTGCGGTCGTCGATCCAGCCCCTGGTCTCCTGGACGACGTGGCCGCCCTCTTCCAAGACCTTACGCTGGCGTTCCACTTCGTAGTTGAGGGCCAAGTACACCGAACGGAAGCTGTTCATATTTTTGACTTCGGCGCGGGTACCGAACTCGGTGGCGCCCTGGGGGCGGATGCTGACGTTGGCGTCGCAGCGGAAGTTTCCTTCCTGCATATTGGCGGCGGAAACGCCGAGATATTGGACGATGGTGTGGAGGGTGGTGAGGTAGGCGCGGGCTTCGTCGGCCGAGCGCAGGTCGGGGGCGCTGACGATTTCCATGAGAGGGGTGCCGGAGCGGTTTATGTCAACCAGGCTATACGATGGGCCGGAGGAGGGGTTGACGTGCTGGAGCTTGGCGACGTCCTCTTCCAGGTGGACCCGGTCGATGCCGATTTTCTTGACGGAGCCGTCAACTTCGATATCGAGGTGACCGTGCAGTCCCAGTGGGAGGTCGTACTGGGAAATCTGGTAGCCCTTCATCAGGTCGGGGTAGGGGTAGTTCTTGCGGTCGAACTTGGAATAGCCGGGGATTTGGCAGTCCAAGGCCAGGGCGGTGGTGATGGTGTATTCCACCGCCTTGCGGTTGATGACGGGCAGAGAGCCAGGGAGGCCCAGGCACACCGGACAGACGTTGCTGTTGACCGGGGCGTTCTGGTACTCGGCGGGGCAAGAGCAGAACATCTTGCTCCTGGTCCGGAGTTGGACGTGGACCTCGAGGCCTATGACGGTTTCGTATTTCATTTACGGGTGGAGAAGGAGGCCCGGAATATCTCGGGAGTTTCGGGTGACTAAGACCAGGTCGTAATGCAACGCGGTGGAGGCAATCATCAAGTCTATGGCTCGTTGGTGTACGCGTTTCCCGTGGCTTGACAGGTGTTCCCTTAAGCTGGCACACCGGCGTGCTACCGGTTGGGAAAACGGGAGAATGGGGAATTCTTCAAGGAGCGCCGCTAATTGAATTTCCGCCGCCTCCGGGTCCGGACTTCTAAGAACGCCCTGGAAGGATTCCATGTACGTAAGGATACTGATGGCCGCACCTTCTCCGGTCAGTGTAACCCCCGTCCACCAGCACGTTCTGCACCAAGCTGAGGCCGTCCCGGTGCTGGTCAAACATCGCCAAAGCCCCAGCCCGGTCGGTGACGTTCGCCGTGGTCACGTGGACCGCATGGGGCAACCCCTGAGTATCCACCGCGATGTGGCGCTTGATTCCAGACACCTTCTTCCCCGCGTCATAGCCCTTCTGCTCGGCGCTGTCCGTGTTCTTGACGCTCTGGGAGTCCACGATGCAGAAGCTGCTCTGCTCTTTCCGACCATTGCTTCTCCGGGCCGCGCCAACCAATTTTTTTTAAGACTTGCTCCAGAATGGACTCTTGCTCTGGGTCAGGCCGCTCGCTCCATTGCTGGAAATACTGGTAGCAGGTGCCCCAATTGGGGAAGTCCGCAGGGAGCATCCGCCACTGGCACCCGCTTTTCAAAAGATAGAGCACCCCGCAGAAAACGTCGTACAAGTCCACGGTGCGGGGCTTGGTCCGGCGGCGGGCCGACTCCAAATCCGGCAGAATCCGGGTAAATTGCTCCCGGTTGATGTCGCTGGGATAGGAATGAGACATGATTACCCCTCCCTCCGGTAATCGTCTCAACTTATCATATTTTAGAGATTGCAAACAGGTTCTAAGAACGCCCTGGAAGGATTCCATGTACGTAAGGATACTGATGGCCGCAGAAAAGGCATACCCACCAAGGAGTCATGATTCTAGTTGCCTTGCCGCCTAGCCTTGCGAATGTCCCGGAGGAGAGCTTCAACATCAACGCCCTTTAGTATTCCAACCCCTTTAGCCAAGGCTTGCGTCGCTTTCCCAGGGTCGTAATCCTTCCACACGAGCTCTTTTGGCAGGTCCATTTGGTCGAGTTTCATATTCGATTCCATCCCGGACTGCGGCGAGCAAAAGGCGGAGTCCCCGCCCGACGCCCTAAAGTATATCAGCGGCAATTGGCCGGAACAATGTAGAAATTGAGCCCTAATGGAGGCAAACTAAGGGAGTCGGCGGCGTTTTGAGGGTACCGGCCATACCCGATGAGTTGGACTGGCTTCGAAGGCCTACTCTTCGTCGCCGTATTGGGTTTTTAGGGCTTCCACCACGGCGGGGTCGGCCAGGGTGGTCGTGTCGCCCAGGGCGCGGCCTTCGGCGACGTCGCGGAGGAGGCGGCGCATTATCTTGCCGCTGCGGGTCTTGGGAAGCTCGGCGGCGAAATAGATGTCGTCGGGGCGGCAGATGGGGCCAATCTTGGTGGCGACATGCTGCTTCAGCTCGTTAATCAGGGCATCGGAAGAGGTGACGTGCTCTTTAATGGTCACAAAGGCGACGATGGCCTGGCCCTTGATTTCGTCCGAGCGGCCGATGCAGGCGGCCTCGGCGACGTTGGAATTGTCGACCAAGGCGCTTTCGATTTCCATGGTGCTGACCCGGTGGGCGGCGACGTTAATTACGTCGTCGACGCGGCCCAGAATCCAGTGGTAGCCCTGCTCGTCAATCTTGGCGCCGTCGCCGGTGAAGTAGATATTCTCGTACTTGGACCAGTACTGTTCCTTGAAGCGTTCCGGGTCGCCGTAGATGGTGCGAAGCATGGAGGGCCAGGGCTTTTTGATGACGAGGTAACCGCCGCCGCCGGGCCCTACGGAATTGCCGGCTTCGTCGAGGACGTCGACCTCGATACCGGGGAAGGGATGAGTGGCGGAGCCGGGAACCAGGGTGGTGATTCCCGGTAGGGGAGTAATAAGGATGGAGCCGGTCTCGGTCTGCCACCAGGTATCGACGACCGGGCAGCGGCCGCCGCCGATGTGCTCCCAATACCAGACCCAGGCTTCGGGGTTGATGGGTTCACCGACGCTGCCGAGGAGGCGGAGGCTGGACATGTCGTGCTTGTCGGGGTACTCCTCGCCCCAGCGCATGAAGGTGCGGATGGCGGTGGGCGCCGTATAGAGGATGGTGCAGGCGTATTTTTCGACGATGGCCCAGAATCGGTCGCGGTCGGGGTAGTCGGGGGAACCCTCGTACATGACCGAGGTGGCGCCGTTGGCCAGGGGGCCGTAGACGATGTAGCTGTGGCCGGTGACCCAGCCGATGTCGGCGGTACACCAGTAAACGTCGTCTTCCTTGAGGTCAAAAATCCACTTGGTGGTGGCGTAGGTGCCGGTTAGGTAGCCGCCGGTGGTGTGGACGATGCCCTTGGGCTTGCCGGTGGTGCCGCTGGTGTAGAGCATGAACAGCATGTCTTCGCTGTCCATGGGCTCGGGCTCGCAGGTCAGGGGTTGACCGGCGACCAGGTCGTGGTACCAGACGTCGCGGCCATCGACCATCTTATCGTCGGCGGTGGCGGTGCGGCGGACAACTACCACCTTTTCGATGGTAGTTTCTCCGGTGACGGAATCATCGGCGCTCTGCTTGAGGGGAATCACGTTGCCCCGGCGCCAGCCGCCGTCTGCGGTAATCATCACCTTGGACTGGGAGTCGTTGATACGGTCGCGGAGGGATTCAGCGCTGAAACCGCCGAAGACCACGCTATGAGCGGCGCCGATGCGGGCGCAGGCCAGCATGGCGATGGGGAGTTCGGGGACCATGGGTAGGTAGATGGTAACCCGGTCGCCCTTTTGGACGCCGAGGCTTTTCAGGCCGTTGGCGAACTTGCAAACTTCGCGGTAGAGGTCCTGGTAAGTGTAGACGGCCCAATCGCCGGGCTCGCCTTCCCAGATGATGGCGGCCTTGTTGCGGCGGGGGCCTTTCAGGTGACGGTCGATGCAGTTGTAGGAGACATTGAGCTTGCCGCCGAGGAACCACTTGGCGAAGGGAGGCTGCCAGTCGAGGACCTGGTCCCAGGGTTGGAACCAGTCGAGTTCGGCGGCGAAGCGGGCCCAGAAGGCTTCCGGGTCTTTGGCGGCCTCTTCGTAGACCGAGGGGTCGTTGATGTTGGCGTTTTGGACGAATTGGGGCGGGGGCGGGAAGGTGCGGTCTTCCTGCAGGAGGGCTTCGATGTTACCGGTATTTTCTACCATGGGTTACCTCCGCTGCTGGGTTAAAACGGTGAGTTCGGCGGCCGGCCCAAGGCTGGGCGGGCGGGACTGGAAACGAGCGAGGGTTGTTGGGGAATTTTTAACACGGAGGCGCGGTGGTTGTAAACATTGGGGTTGGTGGATTTTCGGGCGGAGAGGTTGGGTTGTTGACCGGGGAGGGAGCGCGTTGGTAAACTTCACCGGCGTTGTTAACCCTTAATGGGCGGTTAGCTCAGCTGGTTAGAGTACTTGCTCGACACGCAAGAGGTCAGTGGTTCGAGTCCACTACCGCCCACCAAACTGGACAAAATCAAGAACCTTTACGTTGCGGTTCATTTTGGAGTTGTGAGCAACGCCTACATTTGCCCTGTCATAGGGAAGCCAGCTAAAATTCAGAAAGCGGGGTAGACGGACACAGTTTGAGCAAGGCGGGGACACGGCCATAATGACCGTGTCCCCGATTCCTTATCTGTTGGGCTGCTCTCAAACGTTGGAAAGCTGTTTCTGATCGCTCCAAAGGACTGTCCCCGGGCCCGGCGCCCAACCGGAGAGACGGGGCGGTGCTTCCGGTGGAGATTAAGGCCAAAACAGACTCCTTAGGAGGCAAATAAATGGGATTCGGTAGGGACCTGGGCGCAGCCGTTACCTTCGGGTTGACGGCAACCACCAAGCACAAAGGGGCAGAAGCCAAGTATGGAAACCGCCAGAATCAGCACAAGCGGCGCTTGAATTCCTACAACGAGGTCCAATCACAGGTCCAGTCCAGCGTAGAGGCCATGGACGCCCACTTCGCCGCGGCCCAAGAAGTCTTGCTGTCCACCGGCGCGCTGACCTCCGATGTCAACAACAACGTGATTTACGGATGGTACAAACCTCAGGAAGAAGTTGAAAGCGTGGAGAACAACCCCGATTACGCCCGTAGTTCCATCGGAGCCATCCCGGCCTTCGGCCTGGGCATGGGTACTCCCGCCGTTATCTGGACGTTGGTGGGCATCTACGGCACTGCCGCTACCGGGACCGCCATCGGAGCCCTATCCGGAGCGGCCGCCGGCGCAGCCACCGCTGCATGGATCGGCCGCGCGGCTACTCTAGGTCTAGGCGGAATGACCGCTGGCCGCATCGCCCTGGGGCCGATCGGTGTCGCCGCTTCCCTACTTGCCTTGCCCTTGGGCGCTGCCGTCGCCGGCAACAGAGAAAGGAACTACATTCAGCGAACAGAAGAGGCAGCTCGTAAAATGACTCGCTTGGAAGAGATTCTCGAGCGGTCCCGCAGCCGAATGATGCCCTTGCAGCCCCAAATGGCCGTGACTACCGCCGATATGCAACGGCATACCAGCCAACTGGAAACAGCAACACCCAACACGCCGGAAGCCCAAGGCATTGCTCACAAGCTGGACATCGATATGCGGAAGGCGGCAGCCCTCAAGAACGAGTTGGTCGAGATAATCGAGGAACGAGACGACGCCATGAAGTCGTGTGGATTCACCGATGGGGATTGATGCTGGGCAATCCTGAGACGCGAACCGCTGCGAAGAGGAAGAGACGTTACTGAATCCGGCGGCTACATGGGAGCGGAGCGAAAGCCCGGAGGTACGGGAGCACGCTAGGGCCGTAGCCTGTCGGTTCTCGCCCTAATACAGGCTGGACAATATCGAGGACCCATCGTGCTCAGGTTCGTTGTGGACCTGTAGTCAGGCCCTGCCCTCGCCCCATCGGGCGTTAGCCCGCCGCGACTAGCGAAGCCAGTTTTGGCGTTGGGGCTGTTTGTGGTAAGTGTTCAGACTTGAGGAGTCATCCCAACATTAGACCGTCATTCCGAGACCGTCATTCCGGCCCCCGTATCGGGTACGGGGCAGGCTTTGAGCCGGAATCCAGAATGGCCAGGGAGAGACCAGCGTTCGAATTGCGCGGGATTCCTGGATTCCGGCTCGGGGGCCGGAATGACGGATCCTGGGTTGAGCTAACCCCTTAATTCTGAATAGTTACACGTCCCAAAGTAAATTGCCCCAGTTGTTGACATACTGTTAATTTGCCAGCAAAGGCCGAAAAGAAATGACGGTGAAAGGGAGAGTTATGGCTGTTGGGACCAATGACCCGGGGGGAAATTCCATATTTGGGAGCTTTTTTCTTAAGTACAAGGATGAGTTCTACCTGCTGTTCCGGCTAATTTTCGCGTTCATGGTGATACTGCACGGGATACAAAAGGCTTTCCTTTGGGGCTTCCCGGCAGACCATCCACTGGACTCCTGGGTTGACATTGCCGGCTGGTTAGAGGTCATCGCCGCGTTGCTCATTGCCTTCGGATTTCTCACCCGGCTGGGAGCCGGCGCGTTGGCGGTAATGACGATTGTTGCCTACTTTATGGTGCACGCCGGCAACGGCTGGCCGCACGCTTTCCCCAATCCTCCGGGCGATACCGGCTCGGCCTTCGGCGCTCACGGCGGCGAGGTAACTATTCTCTGGTTTGCCATCGCGGGCATCATTGGCATCCTGGGCGCCGGCAAGTATGCCCTTGACTGTGCGATTTTCAAGAAGGAGATGTTGTAGGGACACCAGATACGGCGCATCCCAAAGAACATCAGGTGGGAATGTGCTGTGATGGCGAGGATACAGCGGAGCCGGAGTGAATGGTTGGAGAACGTTTCGATAGAGGGATGGGCAGCTGGTACGCAGTCACGTTTGGAATCAAAGGGTTCAGCGGCCCCGGCAAGGCCGGCTGGACAACCCATCTGGGGTAACGCTGTTCCAAGGGTACTTCGATTGCACGGTTGACTGGGTATTAGGCTCAGGGCGGGAAGGTCATCCGGCGACCTTGAGATTGGTCCCGCGAACCTCCCTCTGTTTCTTTTGTTGAGCCACACTTCCCTTGCCTGGAGTTACCAACCTATGGGTTTTTGGGTATGGACGAGTTGGCCGCGGCCAGTTCGAGTTTGATGAGGTCTTGATATGAAATTTATGCACCCTAATCTACCCCCCCACTTTTCTCCGGCGAATTAGCCTCTTTGCGCTGATTCCACTTTTCCTTCTCTTCTGCCTCGCCTGCGACCAAGCGGAGCCGGAGGACACGACCGGCCCGAACGGGACGGATTCCGGTTCCCAGTCCAGGGACGGCACCCACGAGTTAACTCCCCAACCCTCCACCTATCAGAAGCCTACGTCCGCCCCGACTCCGACCCCCACTCCGTTGGCCCCAGGCACAGCCGTTCCAACTCCCGCAGTCCGTGAACAAGCCCGAAGGCTATTACGACGGCGCTGGACACGGGCTGGCCTTGGTCCAGACCTCCCGGAGGCCCAGCGCGAGCCGCGAAGGCTGGATGGACATCACTCTCGACCTGGCGGCCGTCAGGTTCGGCGGCGGCGAAATATAGGTGCAAATGGCGGAAGCGAATTCCCTGTGCTTCGGCCCTAGCGATTGCTTCCTAGTCCAATGGGGAACCGAGGACCAATTCGAGGCGGAATTGATCTATGGCTGGCGGGAACCGGCCAAGCGCAACGGAAACACAAGCTATGTCATAGAGACCGGCCGGCCCGGTCTATACGGGCCAAAGTCAGTCAACCTCGAAGTAACTTTTGTAGTGGCGAGGAACGCCACCAACGCCAACCTCTGCTTCGGCGAGCACAAAATTCCCCTGAATCTCGAAGGGAACCGCTCCCTGAGCGCCCGTAACTCCCCCCTGCTGCCAGCTCCGGCTCCGGCCCTTTCGCAGGACGCCAAGACAGCCAATTTCTTCATAAACGGGCAGCGCGGGATAGCAGTAACGGGCGTTTATCACGAGTTTGAGGCTGAGAGCACGGTGGGATACCGGACTATGGTGGACCTGGAAGTCCTGTCACTGGGAGACTACGCTGAAACGGACGCGGAGGACGGTCCCAATACCGGTTCGGGTGGCGTCTGCTTCGGAAAGCGCGGCAGCGAGTGTCTCGAAGTCTTATGGGGGCCGGAAACCCGGTTCAACGCGATCCTGTCCCTGGACGACGGCGAAGCCAAAGCCTTCGCCGTGGCGCGGGGGCGCCCGGTGGCCCCTGCCCCTCACCGTCTCGTTCATTGTCCCGCACAACCAGGACGCCGCCGTACTGAAGTTCGGGGAACACAGCAACCCCGTGGACCTGCGGGGAATGACCGGCGCCCCCGCTTATGACTATACCGCCCACTATCCCGAGGCGCCCCCCAGCGCGATACTCTACGACTCCGAGGGGAAGACCATCGTTCTCGACGCCATAACCCAGGACCCTGACAGCGGCAGCCTGGAACTGGCGATGACCGTCAGGAACGACAGCGAGGCCGCCGACTTTACCCCGGCGCTGCTGCCAAGCCCCATATTTTCCACGACGGGCTTTGCCGGGTTGACCTGCGGTTGGCAGGGGCGAAACGCTCCATCCCGGGCAGAGCGCCCCCCTGCGGTTCATTGTTCCCCGCTCCGGCAATGCCGATTGGGGCTACGTCACCTATTCCCCCGACCAGGAGAAGCGGCCCGACGGGGTGGCGCTGCAAATGACGGAGGAAAAGGAAAGCGGGAGCGCCGACCCTGGCGTTATAGGACCGACCCGCGTACCCCGGAACATAACCGCGGGCGCACCAGTCCAACCTGTCCGGCTCCGCGATTGCTCCCTCGACGCCGACGCGGACCGGCAGGGGTCCTTGGGGGGATACGTCAAATTCGACCGGATGGAAGACGAAGGGAAGTTCGGCCGGTCAAAGTGCTTTGGCGACGCCTTCATCGTTATGGTCCCCTCGGGGAGCGCGGGTCCGGAATAACCACGACGGTATCGGATGGAGTGCTGTACTCAGCATATCGCAGAGGCCTGAGTGCCTTGGACGCTGCGAGCGGGGCTGTGCTCTGGCATTCCCGCATTCCCTCAACTTACTCTGCCGAGAATGGACGGGTGCTGGAGACGAACGGAGTGGTCCTAGTGGTCCTAATGAGGATGGCAGGCGAACGCTACGGGACTGCTGCCTATGCTCTGGATGCCGCTAGCGGGCGTCTGCTCTGGGATTCCGGTCGGGCTTTGGTGGAGGGGCGAGTCGCAGACGGTATGGGCTAATACATTGTCGGAAAGGGGAATTCCGTTGATTTTACGGTTCTCGGCTTGGACCTCGCCACTGGCGACATGGTATGGCAAAAACAACTCGAAGGGAGAAGAAAACAACCCTCACGAGGTTCTTCCCTCCGACCCTTGCTGGCAACCGCTGACGGCGTGGTGTACGTAACGCTTGCTGCTCCATTGGGTATGCTGGCCTTGGACGCCGCCAATGGCGACCTGCTATGGGAATGGGAGAGCAACTTCCTCGACGATCGCCACATAGGTTCAATGGTGGTTGCTGATGGCGTTGTTTATGGGATTATCGCTGAATTCGGACCTGATGGTTTTGACCTGAATGGAGAAGCCTTGGTTGCTATCGACGCCTTCAACGGGAACTTGCTTTGGCGGTGGGACACCGAAGACTTTGACTTTCACCCTTGGGGAGCAGCCGAATATTCTAAGATCAGATTATTCTACGCAGATGAGGGAATAGTCTACGGGTACATAGGAGGCCCCGGAGGCCATTCCGTGAGTAGCTACGGTCTTTATGCACTGGACCGTGCCACCGGGAGCCAACTCTGGTGGCTCAACTATCGGGTAGCCCATGCAGTCGGGAATGAAGGAGTGCTGTATGCAGCGATAGGGGCCCACCTCTACGCCATACAGACCGACGCGAGCCGGCCCCACCAGTAGGACGTGTTCGCACTCATCCAGGGATTCCAGGGAGAAGGTGGCGTACGGCAGGCGGCGGTCCAGGGTGATGGGGGCACTCCAGTCGAAGTCTCCCAGACGGCAGGTCTCCTCGAAACCGGCCCTGTACAGCCGGGTTTCGATGCGTTTAATACCCGCAGGGTTGAAATCCAGGGGTTTTGCAAAGTTTTCTTTAAAAGATTTTGAGGGCTCGCGTAGAGTCCCGGAGGGCACGACCCATGGTTGGGTGGCGACACTGGGACGGGGCATGGGTTGGGTGAATCCCTGGCGGGTTTGGCGGGGTTTTAGCCTGGGGTGGGTTTGGGTTGTTTTCCCTGCACGGTTGACTGGGTATTAGGCTGACTTCACAGAGGCGATGTCAAAGTTGTTTCGTTGGGGGCGATAAGTACGAGTCCACGTTGACAACCTCGGCACATTGCTCTCTGCTCGACTCCCTGAGCCGGATGCCGCTCATCGACTCAACTAAGGGTAGGTTTTGGCGGCGTTCCTTGTGCGGATTATAATGGCCGTAAATCAAGCCCGGAGAGGGAGGCCAACTCAGTTGACAACGAACCAACCCTCCATATTGTTCCGCATTGTTCCGCGAAATTCTGAGGCTCAAGGCACCAATCCGGGAACTGGAAAACGCAAGGACTTCCGAGGACCCAGAGTATTTCGTTGCAAGCCTTCGGCGCGCATTGTTCCATAGGCCATTATGCGAATGGGCATCAAATTTTTTGGATTCTCCCAACCTGATTGAATTCTCCTCCCATTCTGGAGCAATTGCAGCTGGATATAAGCCGTGCAAGACCTGCCACCCCCCAGGACCCGAACAGGCGCCGGTGAGAGAGGGGGACCAAGATCATGCCGTGAACGCCAACCGTGGCCTACCCCTTTGAGTCGCCGGGGTCGCTCCAGAGATAGCGCCCGGTGGCGAGGGCGACTACGACGAAGAGCGAGTCAACGATGGGAAAGTAGACGAGGTGCGAGGTTACGGCCGCCCCGGTCTCGCTGTCGGGATTCAACGTCCAGAACCACCCCCAGAAGAACAGCATAGTCAGCACGATGGCTCCGTAGTAGGTCATGCTAGTCCGCACGTACTCGAGGGTACTGGCTCCCAGGTTTCCTTGGGCGCGTTTTCGCCGGAAGCTCACGGCCAGTGTCACAAGCACCGCGGCCGCCATGAACCAGTTCACAATCTTCCAAACAGGGTACTCCGGCGATCCATCGTGGTACACCGGTGTGAGAATGAAGTTGAGCAACACAGCAACCGCCGTAGCCACGAGGAAAACCGCCAGAATCCGCTTTACAATGTTCATTTCACGATATCCATATTCAGGTCATTGGTCCGTTCGGTAAAGATAGCGGATGTCCCAGAACGCGTGCAGGGTAGGCTTCATGTTACCAAAGACGCTTTCGGACCGCACTCAACCGTTCGGAGAGTGTCGTGTAGCTCACGGGTACGTTCTCGGCGGCGACGTCCTGGGCGCGATGGTAGTACCCAACGCGCTCGGCACGGTCCAGCTCCTGGCTGGCCTTGACGTAGCATTCGTCGACTTCGGCCTCCCACTCCATAGCCGGCTGCGGCTGGTTCGGGTACCACAGGTGCAGGCCCTCGGCGCTGTGCCAGAGGGTGATGCCGCTGCGCTGGTCCGTTCCCCTGGTGAAGCCGATGACCATGGCCTCCCAATCTTAAGATTTAGTTAGCTGGGAGACGAGGGCGCTGAATATGGATATGACCGGATGGATTGAGTTTTTCACCAAGGGCCTGGCTACGCAGTTGACCGAAGTAAAGGAGCGGGGAGAATCGGCAATCCGGCAAGACATCGTGGCGAGGCGTCACCAACTCTCGGAACGTCAAGCCGTGATGCTCGGCTACGCACTGGAGCGCGGGAAGCTCCCCATCGGCGATCTTGAGGGACTGTACCCTAATATGACCCGGAGAACATTACAGCGTGACCTCAAGCATCTGGTGGACGCGAGGCTGCTCCTCCGGAAGGGGAGCACAAACCGGGCGGAATACGTCCCTGGCAGTGGAATCATTTAAACTTACGTCAACCTTACGACGCAACTCGCGTCAAACTTGCGACCCAGCTTGCGACACCGAGTCGCGTCTAATATGACAATCGGCTGGTCCTGACGAGAACGTGCCGTGAACAGCAAGTAGGGGTTGTCTTAGAATACATCGCCCCTAGCCTGGCGCTTATCGGCTGCCATTAGCACGCCAATGCTTTGCAACACTGGGAGGAGGGAATTGCCGATTCCTGGCAGGTGCAGTTCGATAACCGCTTCATAGAGTCCGGAGGGCACGACCATGGTTGGGCGCCGACGCTGGGACGGGGCATGGGCTAGGTGAATCCCTGGAGGGGATGGGAAGGTTGAGAGGGTTTTGACCTGGAGGGGGTTGGGATTGTATTCCCTGGCGGTGGGGGTCCCAAAAATGAGCGGCGCAGGGTTTGACCTGCGCCGCTGCTTTGTCCGCCGGCCCGTTTGCGAGGTTAGGGTTTGGGGCCGGAATCAGGGGTTTTAGCCGGCCGGGGTTTGGCCGACCTGGACCTGGAGCTGACGGGCCCGCTTGGCTTCAGCCTTGGGAACCGTGATGGTGAGAACCCCGTGCTGGTAATGGGGTTGGACCTTGTCCGCGTCCACCGAATCGGGGAGGCGCAGGGCGCGGTGGAAGGAACCGAACCGGCGTTCCCGCATCAGGTAGGTCCCCTCGCCTTCCTGGAATGTTGCGGCGGTCTCACCCTTGATGGTGAGGACGTTATCCTCGATGGAAACGTGGATGTCGTCGGGGGCCACGCCGGGCATGGAAGCGCGGATAACGGTGTCCTCACCCATGCGGACCACGTCCAAGGGGACGGCCCAGGCCTCGATGTCCGGGGTATCCGAGGAACCGTTTTGGTGGTCGCCGAAGCGGCGCCAAATGCGGTCCATGTTATCCTGCATCTGCTTGAGTTCGTTGAAGGGGCTCCATCGCTGGACCATTTTTTTCACCTCTGTTTTAATTAGTGAGTTGGGGGTTGAATACTCTGCCGCCGGTATTGGGAGGCGGGGTTAGAAAGAGTAGTAGCGGACGCCGGGGCAGACCGGGCGGTAATACCAATGGCTAGCCCGCGGCCCGCGTTGCTCCCGTTGTTCTTGGGATTTTTGGGCCTGATCCAAAATGCTTTGCATCTCTTGTTCAAGGTCGTTCTTGGGGGTTCCGGTTTGGGTTTCCGTTTCGGGACTAGGGGTCAAAAGCTCAACTGCGGCCACGGCTTAACCTCCTTAACTCGAATATGGCCTGAGTGTAGCAGTTGATATAAACTGTGTCAAGGACATATCTCGTATTGATTATAATCTTGCGTTGATGTTGACAATCCTGTCCCCCGGACTATATAAAGGGATCAAGACACATCAACCTGAAATGTGGTCCAGAAATGCGGCAAACACAAGGAATTTACCTGATTAGCGTGGTGGCGAAGACGCTGGAAATGCATCCGCAAACGCTGCGGAAGTATGAACGGGCGGGTTTCATCGAGCCCCTGCGGATGGGGAGCTTGCGGACCTATTCCGACGAAGATGTGGCCCGGCTGCGGCTCATCAAGCATTTTGTGGAGGACATCGGCTTGAACCTGGCCGGCGTGGAACTGGCGTTGCAACTGACCAACGAGCTTTTGGAAGTGCGGATGGGGCTTTCGGCGGGGCGGGTATCGGAGGCGGTGGGGGAGTCGATCCGACGGATTGACGGGATGCTGGCGGCCCTGGGGGTGCGGGTGGTGGCCCGGCCGAAGCCAGAGGAAAGTCCGCCGCCAACGGGACCTGCGGACGGTTGGTTCAAAGTAAACCCCGGAGAAGCCGTAGAGTTTGACACCGACGTGCCGGAGAGTTAGATGAAGAAAGGGTGGGCCGGTCTCGTTGAGACCGGCCCCTTCTTTTCCGCTAACACTGGGATTTAGGAATACTGCAAGGGGTTTTTGACAGGGGTTTGGGGGGTGGGTAGACTCGCGTGGGGCGGGATGGGGCGAAATTGCGGGGATTTATGGGGGGTGAAAGGTTATGACGCAGCCGATTGTGGACAACTCTAGCGGGCGGGTCCCGATGCGGACGCACTGGATGCCAAGGTTCGTGGGCTCGGGGGTCATGTACGAAGACTTGCGGGACCTTTTGGGGCGCATCGATAGCTGGGAAGTCTGGTGCAAAGAGTGGTCGGACAAAGGGGCGATGCACGAGGAACTGGCGGCCCAGGCCTCGGCGGCGGGACGGTTGGTGACGGCGGGGGAGGCTTTTCACCTGGCGGCGTTGTGTTACCACTTTGGCGGATTCCGTTACTACGAGGACCTGGACCAGAAGCTGGCGGCGGAGCGGAAGGCGCAGGAGTGTTACGCCAAAGCGGCGCCACATTTTCAGCCGGCAGCAGAGCGGATTGAGGTCCCGTTTAAGGGTTCGAGTTTGCCGGGTTACTTGCGGGTCCCCCATGGGGAAGGACCGGCGCCGGTGGTGATAATCATCCCGGGGAACGATGCCCGTAAAGAGGAGTTCCACAACTTGGAGGGTGGATTCTTGGCCCGGGGGATGGCGACGGTTAGCTATGACGGCCCGGGACAGGGAGAAGCCTGGGGGCGGTTGCAGATGCGGGGGGACGACGAGACGGCGGTCATTGCGATCATGGACTTCTTGGAATCGCGGCCGGAGATTGATGCGGGACGGATTGGGGTATACGGGTGGGCGATGGGCGGGTACTTCGCGCCCCGGGCGGCGGCGGACGGCAGGGTGCGGGCCTGCGCGTCGATGCCGGTGCGGTATTCGCTGCTCAATTGGGACACGGCAGCGAAGCAGCAGACCGACGCCTACCAGCACATTTTTGGAGGAGTTACCTTCGATGAAGGGAGGGAGATTCCCAGCAATTTCCGGTTGGAAGGTATTCTTCCCCGGGTTAAATGTCCTTATTTGATTGTCCACGGGATGAAGGGGGACACGGTGGGGCGGGAGGAGGCAGACCAGGCGGCGGCGGAAGCGGGCGGGCCCACCAAGCTGGTGGTGTACGACGAGGGTGACCACCTTTGCATCAACCTGCGCCATGAGTCGTGGCCGATGATGATGGACTGGTTCTTGGAGCGCCTTTCAGCGTAGCGGCGCAATTCACGACCTGAGTTGAATCCGAAACCCACGCTGGTTGCCCCCACTCCTTAATTCTGAACAGTTACGCCTGTAACTTTCTGTTTGCACTTTTTTAATTAAGACGCAACATTCTGGTGGGATTGTGTAGGTGCCGGTGTAATGCCGCCTGAGGGGGCCTTGAGGTCTTCCGGCAATGGCTTGCAACGCCATACATCCTTCGGGGCAGTGGGACGGCCATGCTAAACAATGCTATCTCCACCAAGGCTAAGTTTAATGAGTGCGTTAATGCCGATGGTCCGGTGAAACCCGTTTATCAACCCTTGATGAAAAACATGGAAGGGTTGGGGGTTGAGGAATTACAACGCCGGTGGGAAAAGGCCAAGGGATATGCCAACCAAGACGCGTTTACCTTCTTCCTGGACCCCCGGGAGTTCCGGACGGTGCCTACCGACTGGTTTCCCCGGCTGAATCCCGCTGCGCACTGGGAGACCATCTCTCAGGGGGTGGCGCAACGGTTATTGGTACGCCCGGACGCTCAACCCTTACCGAGCGACCGTAACGCGTGTCGAATACAGCGGACACCCGCCCGACTATACCTTTTACAAAAACCAAATGTGGCGTCACAACGGCACCAAGTACTACCGCTGGACCGGGTAGCGTGGAGCGAAACGGATTCGGAAGGTTCCGGGCCTTGGCGCACCACCGGCTCGGGTGGCGCCCTCGACACTCATACAATCGTTCGCAACGTCATACTGAACTACGGAGCGCGCGTGGACAACCACATATGGTACAAGGCCGACCACAAATTCTTGCCAGATTGGGCCGACCTGAATTTCCCAGGTGTACCAACCCGCCACTACTTGGAATGAGGAGGGAGCAATCGTGAACCGCATAATCAAAAGCTGGAAAGTGTGGGCCTCGGTCGGTCTGGTGCTGGCGGCTGGCGTCGCGTTCGCCTTCGTGGTGGACGGCGCGCGGGCCGAACAACCCTGGGACTGGCCCACCCTGACCATGACTTACCCCGTCACCCTCACCGTAAACGAGGAGGCGATCCAACAGACCCGGGAGTTGATGTACAACTCCTGGGACTCGTGGACTGAGACGGTCACGGCCGCCGACTCGTTTGAGATACCGCAAGGGACTTTCAGCGACGTCGGCAGCTACCAGATGGTCGCCAACGGCAAGTACATCACGTATGACGCCACCACCGGCGAGACCCTCACCGAAGATATCAAGGATGGCGTGGTGCACATCGCCCGGGGCGGGCTGTCGCCCATGCCGCTGTCGAAGTTAGAGGAGCACTTGGGCAAGAAGCTCACCAGCGTCACCACCGCAACCCGTGTGTGCTTCAACGATGAATGCACCGACAACGCCACCGGCTGGCAGATGCGAGACGGAAAAAGCGTGGTGGTCTTCGCGGACGATGCCAGGGGCATCCCTGTGAAAATAGGAGACTTCACCGTGAGCGAAGTGAGAGTCGACGCGACCAAGGAATCCTTACGATAACCCCGTAACTGACTCTCTGCTCACCAACATGAGTCATCCCGAATTCTGGGAACAGATGGAGAAGGTTGGAGGGTAAGAGAGCCAAAGCGCACTCAAGGCTGACCTGATTCTGGGAAGCGGCGTCGCGGGACCGCTTTAATTTTGGCGGCAAGCATGTTGCGCCTCCAAGTACTTGCAACAAGCAATAACGATTGGGATTGCCTGTTGCGGATTTGGATATTGACAACCAATTGGGAAAAGCTGAGAATGGTGTATAACAAATAGTCGCAATAAGGAACTTTGGCGCAAGGAAGCCTTTCAATGCTGTTAAACCTGGTTTCAAATTGGTTCACCGCCGGCGGAAACACCGCCCCCTTGCACGCCCCGGACGGGTTTTTCTCGCTGCCGGTAGCCGCGGTGGGGTGGGTTATCTCGGTGGCGGTCATCGGCTTCGCGGTAAGGAAGACGGGGAAAGATTTAAACGAACGGCTGATTCCGATGATGGGAATCATGGCGGCCTTTGTATTTGCGGCGCAGATGATTAATTTCCCGGTACCCGGTGGGACGTCGGGTCACCTGGTAGGCGGGGCGCTGGCGGCGGTTATCCTGGGGCCGTGGGCAGCCATTTTGGTAATGACGGCGGTGGTCTCGGTACAAGCGCTGCTGTTTCAAGACGGTGGTCTGGTGGCGTTGGGTATCAACCTGCTGAACATGGCGATAATCAGTTCGCTGTTGGGTTATGGAATCTGGTGGGTGTTCAAGCGGTTCGGAACGTCAATGAAACCGTTGTTGTTCGGGGGGTTCGTCGCGGGATGGGTTTCGATTGTTATCGCCTCGGTAGCCGTCGCGGTGCAGTTGAGTATCTCGGGAACGTCGCCGTTGATACTTGCGTTGCCGGCTTTAGCCGGAGTACATGCGTTGATTGGAATTGGAGAAGGGTTGATTACGGTCGGAGCGTTGTCGTTCATCCGGGCGGCGCGGCCCAACATGCTGCCAACTCTCCAAATGCGAAGAAATCGGTCTGTGGAGGCCAACCAGGCATGAAGATGAAATGGTGGATTGCCGGGTACCTGATCGTATTGGCCATAGCCATGTTTGCGCCTTTGGCCTCGGCATCGCCTGATGGCCTGGAGCAGGTGGCCCACAACCAACAATTCGCGGTGCGGGCTCAAGACTCCCCCTACGCCGTGATACCTGGCTATGCGCTGCCGGGCGTGGACAATGAAGCAGTCTCTACCGTTTTGGCCGGGTTCACTGGGGTAACCATCGTCTTCCTGCTGGTAGGCGGGGGAGCCTACCTGGCGCAGCGGATGAAAGCGGGTTAACGCGCGGTTAGAGCCCGCGGTCCGACCACCGTAGAAGGGGCCGCGACCGGAGCATGTCTACAGTTGCCTCATTATTGGACCGGTACCGGGAGGGTGACTCCTTCCTGCACCGGGCTGATGCCAGGGTCAAACTGGTCCTCACACTGGGGTTTATCGTAGCGATGACCTCGCTGCCCAGCGGAGCTTGGTATGGGTTTGGGGCAATGTTGGTGTTGGTGTGGGTCGGAGCAATCCTTTCCGGCGTAGGCATCCGGCGGATTTTTCAGCGTTCGTTGTTAGCAGTCCCTTTTGTGCTTATCGCGTTGCCCTCGGTGTTTCTACGGCCGGGCGAGATTCTGGCAGAGTGGGACCTGGGGCTGTGGGTGATGAGGGTGAGCGCCGAAGGGTTGGTATTTTTCGCCAGCGTGTTGGTCAAGTCGTGGACGTCGGTTACCGCCGCGGCGTTGTTGACGGCCATCACGCCGCCTTTGCAAATATTGGACGCGCTGCGGGCGTTGAAGGTGCCGGCGCTGCTGGTGGCCATCGTAAATTTGATGTACCGGTACCTGTTTGTGCTGATCGACGAAGTGCAGCGGTTATTACGGGCCCGAAGCGCGCGGAGCGCGAAGATCAGCGAGAAATCGGGTGGGCCGTTGACCTGGCGGGCCAAAGCGGCGGGAGGAATGGCGGGGGCGTTGTTCATCAGGTCCTTGGACCGGAGCGAAAGGATTTACCTGGCCATGCTGGCCCGAGGCTACGATGGACAGGTCCGAAGATTGGGACCGGCATCGTTGGGTAAGGGGGCGATGGCAACGTTGGCCGGAGGGCTGGGCATTTTCGCGGCAATCGCGGTGGCCGGGCGGTGGCCGTGGTAGAAGCCAACGGCAACATAGGGAGGATTGTAACGGAAACCCCAGCGGTCGACATCGAAGGACTTCGGTTCGCTTATCCCGACGGGAGGGATGCGCTACGGGGGGTGGACCTTCGAATTGACGCGGGGGAGAAAGTGGCCCTGGTGGGCCCCAACGGAGCCGGAAAGTCGACGTTGTTGCTGCATCTCAACGGATTGCTCCAGGGGACCGGGGGACGGGTCAGCATCTTGGGCCGGGACGCGGGGGTTGCCAAGGGCCGGGACTTACAGGAGATTCGGGCGTTAGTGGGCCTGGTGTTTCAGGACCCGGACGACCAGCTTTTTTCGCCGACGGTATTTGACGACGTGGCTTTCGGCCCGATTTACATGGGTCTGGCGAGGGACGAGGTGGAACGACGGGTGGCAGAGGCGCTGGTTGCGGTGGGACTGGACGGTTTTGGGGACCGGATGCCCTTCCACCTGAGCGGCGGAGAGAAGAAACGGGCGGCGTTGGCCACGGTATTGTCGATGCGGCCCGAGATTTTGGCGTTGGACGAACCTTCGGCGGGGTTGGACCCCCGGTCAAGGCGAGGCGTGATTCGGGTGTTGACCGGCTTGAAGCAGACGCTATTGGTGACGACCCACGACATGGAATTGGTGCGGGAGGTGTTCCCGCGAGCGGTCATCATGGACGACGGAGTAGTGGTGGCAGACGGGCCGACGGAGCGGATTTTCGGCCAACCGGAGTTGATGGAAAAGCACGGATTGGAAATTACTTAGGGTCTAGCCTTTAGACCACTCCCGGGCCCGGAACGCTGGGTTTCCCCAGGTTTTTGGCGCTCCTGTATAATCCGGGCCAACTTCAACCTCATCTTTTTCCCGTTAGGAGCGTCATGGTTAACGCTATTGGCCCGGACCTGGTGCGTCGTTTGAAAACCGTTGCGGAACCGTCAATTTCCCCGGACGGAACGCGGGTAGCGTATACCCTGTCCCAAGTGGACCCGGAAACGTGGGAAAGCAGCTCCAAGGTCATGTTGTTGAACTTGGCGAACGGGGAAGCCGAAGGGATAACCGAGGGCAATAAGGACTCGGCTCCCAGGTTCGCGCCGGACGGTAAAAACATCGGCTTTTTGAGGGCCGACGCCAAGGAACGAAAGCAGCTTTGGAAGATTCCGGCGGAGGGAGGCGGACCGGCTCCAGTGACCGAGGGGACCGACGGTGTCGTGGACTTCGCCTGGTCGCCAGACGCCGGCAAGGTGGTGTTTTGCGCCGACGTCAAAGCCGAAGTAGACCGGGCCGGGAATGGAAGCGACGAACTTCCCCGGGTCAAAGAAGCCCATCGAATACGGTACCAGGACGACACCCTGGGCTGGCGGGGGGAGTCCCACTTTCACCTTTTCTTGGTGGACTTGGAGACGGGGGAACAAGTCCAGTTGACCGACGGGGATTGGGACGACGCGGCCCCGCTGTGGTCGCCGGACGGGAGCCAAATAGCGTTTATTTCGGGGCGGCGGGATGACCGGGATCGAATGGCGCAAACGGAAGCCTACGTGGTGGGAACGGAAGGGGGAGAACCGGAGCTTTGGTCCGAGGGGCTGTCCAGCGTTGGGGCGGTGGCCTGGGCGCCGGACGGGGACAGGTTAGTGGTTATCGGGTCGGAGGCGGCGGGGTTCCTGGTGAGCTGGCAGGGCTGGTTGTATGTCTTGGAACCCGGCAACCAGCCGAAACGCCTGACCGACGACTCCTTCCGGCCCACGGTGGCGTTCCCTTCCACCAGCCGGGCACCGGAGATGCGGTGGACGGACCGTGAAGGAATCCTGCTGGTCGGGGATGTTGGCGGTGAATCGTTTATTTACCGGATTGGGCCGGATGGGCGTGAGGCCAAGGCGATAGCCGGGGGAGGACAGTTGACCACCGACCTGTCGTTGAATGCCACGGGCGAATTGGGGGTGGCCCTGTCGTCGATGCCCGAGTCGCCGGTGGACTTGCACTCGGTGAACATTGGGACGGGCAATCGCAAGCAGTTGACTTTCCACAATCGGGATTACCTTGAGAATCATCCGGCAGCGGGGATGGAAAAGTTCGTGGTAGGCCGGGAAGGGTGGGACATTGACTGCCGGTTGTTTTTCCCGCCGGAGTTTGAGTCATCCCGAAAATACCCGTTGGTTCTGGACATTCACGGCGGTCCCAACGGCGCGTTTTATGATTCCTTTGTGCCATGGCAACAAGTGTTGGCATCGGCGGGTTACCTAGTCTTGGCGGCCAATCCCAGGGGGTCTTCGACCTACGGAGAGGACTTTATGATGGCGGTCTTGGGGGACTGGGGAGGGGAGGACTACCTGGACTTGATGGCAGCAGTGGCGGAGGTGGCGGGCCGGGACTACGTGGACGAAACCCGAATGGGAATCCACGGGTACAGCTACGGCGGGTACATGACCAGTTGGACGGTAGGCCACACGAACCGGTTCCGGGCGGCGGTGGTGGGGGCGCCCTGCATCAACCTGCATAGCATGTATGGAACTTCGGACATTGCCATCAGCTTTGGCGAGATGCAGTGGGGGTCTTCCATTGCGAACGCAGCGGAGCAGGGGTACGACAAATTGGCGCTGCAATTGTTGGAACGATCGCCAATTTCATACGTGCACCGCGTGGAAACGCCGGTACTCTTGCTGCACGGGGAGTCGGACCATCGGTGTCCAATATCCCAGAGCGAAGAATACTTCACCATGTTGAAGCGGTTGGGGAAGGAAGTGGAGATGGTGCGGTTTCCCGGCAGTTCGCACCTTTTCCCCAGGATGGGTCATCCCAAGATGCGGGAAGAGTACCTGGACCGGACACTGAGTTGGTTCAACCGGCACCTGGGATAAACATTTTCCCGGGTAATTAGGGGGGATTTTGGACCACGGACTCCGGGGCGAGGGTAACCTGGCGGAACCAGGCTCCGGAGCAGAGTTCTTGGGCCAAGAAAAGCAGGCCGTGGCCTTGAACCAACGCCCGGAAGTGCATCCGGATGACCGGGAGGTCGCCGGAAGAGAAGCCTTCCAAATGCCACTGGTTGCGGATGGAAGTGATTTTGGCCCAGCCGGAGGGGAGGTTAACCCAGGGCTGGCCGGAACCGTCGGATTCCTGTAATTGGACGGGGACCCAATGGCGGAGGTAGGCGGAGTTGGAGTCGGGTGGCGTTGGCTTGGTCAAGGTGGTCATGGTTTCCTCCATTAGGCGGGATGTGGCTGGGGAGTCCGACGGAGGGTTCGAGATTGCCAAGAGGGTGTCGGAAAGGACCCCAACGATGAACCAATACAATTTTATAGAACAAATGTCCGTATTGTCTACCGGCAAATGTCAGTTGAAAAGAGATTGGGGCGAGGGACTCTAACGCGGAGTGAATCCAACGGCCAACGCTGTACTGGCCAAGGGGTTTATACGGTTTCGGTTTGGGCCGTGGTGGAAGGCAGCAACACTGAAATCTCGCAATACCCGATGTTTCACGGGATAGCGCCGCCTCAGACCTAGGCGCGATGAAGAATCCGGGGGCAAACCGGCTATAGGCGAAGGATTTTAGATTCCTCCCTGCGGTCGGAATGACAGGTAGGGGTGGCTCGGAATGACATAGGGCAAGGGGCTCGAATCGGCATTGGGGGACAATGAAGAGGCTCTGTTGGCTTAGCTTTGGATACCCAAAAGGAAGCCGGTGTGGTATTCTGAAACCCACCTTTTCGCTCAGGGTCTGGGACTGCTGTGCGAAGGAACTCAAGGATTGAAGTTAAAGAAGGCTGGCGCCATGGATGCTTCGCAACTGGTAAACACGGAACCGAACCCGAAGATACCGCCTTTTGGGGCGGGAGACACGGTCAAGGTTAACTTTCGGATTCGGGAAGGGGACCGGGAGCGGATTCAAGCGTTCCAGGGTGTGTGCATCCGGCGGCAAAACGGGAGAGGGCCGGCGGCCAACTTCACCGTGCGCCGGATTGCAGGCGGCGGGTTTGGAGTCGAGCGGGTATTCCCGTTGTATTCGCCGCTGATTGACTCGCTCGAAGTTTTGCGCGAGGGCTCGGTGCGCCGGGCCAAGCTCTACTACCTACGAGGACTCCAGGGAAGGGCGGCCCGGATTAAGGAAAAGCGGCGGCCCCGCCCTCAGCGGAATACCGGCGCGGAGCAAGAAGCGTCCGCGTAGCGGCAACCGCCAGCCGTCGCCCGATGGCTGACCCATGGAATACGCAGAAGTCGCGGTAGACGCTCCGGTCGGGGCTCCCCGTACCTTCTCCTATCACGTTCCTGAGCGCTTTCCGGTGGAGCCAGGCCAATTGGTCTGGGTCCCGTTTGGCCGGAGAGTCGCGCAGGGAATCGTCTTCAAATTGGCTGCCTCCCCCCAAGTCGAAGTAACGCGGGACATCCTGCAACCGGTGGAACCGTCGCCGCTGCTGGATTGGAAGGCGTTACGGATCGGGGAATGGATGGCCCGCTATTACCTTTGCCCCCTCTTCGACGCCCTCGCTTTGTTTTTGCCGCCAGAGTTCAAGGCCCAAGTGCGGGCTGTTGTGCGGGTGGGGGACAGGCTAGACGCAACGCCGGGGACGTCTGACGGTGAGGGAGCCGTCGTGTTGGCTGAATTGGCCCAACGAGGGGAGATGGCGGAGGCTGAATTCGCCAAGTTTTTCACCCGGGGAGGCGCGAGGACGGTAAACCGTTTAATTGAACGGGGTGTAATTCAGCGGCGGGTGGAACTGCCCCGCCCCGGCCGGTTCCGGTACGAGTGTTACCTGATACCTGGCGGCGGTTTCGGTTTCCCGGAGTTGGCGTCAAAAGCTGCCGAAGGACTGCCGGAGAGGCAAGCCAGGCTCTTAACGGCGGTGGGGCAAGGCAACCAGCCCTATCCCAGGACTCTGGCCAACAAGGAATTTGGCGGCAACGCGGCGGAAGCGTTGGTGGGGAAGGGGCTGCTGGCCCAGGAGTGGTTGCGGGTTGAGGGCACATTTCCAAGGGAGGAGGGAGTCAAGAGCAGACTCGGGGAGTTGACGCTTACCACGGCCCAGAAGAACGCGGCGGAAAGAATTGCCCGGGGGTTTTCGGAAACGAGCCGTGGGGCCAAGACTTTCTTGCTGCATGGAGTGACGGGGAGCGGGAAGACGGAAGTATACCTGCGGGCCATTGAGGAAGCGGTGCGGAGAGGCAAGCAGGCGATTTTCCTGGTACCGGAAATCAGCCTGACGCCGCAAACGGTGGAAAGGGTGGGGGCCCGGTTCCCGGGACGGGTGGCGGTGCTGCACAGCGGACAGAGGCCCCGGGAGAAATTTGATCAATGGTGGGCTATCCGGGACGGCAAATACGACGTGGTGGTGGGGCCGAGGAGCGCATTGTTCGCGCCCCTGCCCGAGGTCGGGTTAATCGTCATTGACGAGGAGCACGAGTGGACCTACAAACAACAGGACGCGCAGCCCAGGTACCATGCCCGGACCACGGCGCTGGAGATGGCCCGGTTGGACAAATCGGTGGTGGTGCTGGGAAGCGCGACCCCGGACGTGGAGACTTTCAACGAAGCCAGCCGGGGGAGGCACGTTTTGCTCAACCTTCCCCGGCGAGTGGCTTTGCTGCCAGCCGAGTATGAAGGAAGGGGGTCGATAGGGAGCGATCAAGATCAAAGCGGAGGGATAGTTGCGGTGGAAAGGGGGGAATTGGCCGCCGCCGAGATTTGCGACATGCGGGAGGAACTGCGGCAGGGCAACCGGAGCATTTTCAGCAGAGCGCTATCCCAGGGGTTAAGAGAGTGTACCGGCAAGGGGCAACAGGCCATTTTGTTTTTGAACCGCCGAGGAAGCGCGCCGATAGTGCAGTGCCGGGACTGCGGATACGTGGCGCATTGTTCAAGCTGTTCGGTCTCGTTGACCTTTCATTCGGCCGACGGAAGGCTGGTGTGCCACCGTTGCAACAGGAGGACCCGGTTGCCCCGGGAATGCCGGGAATGCGGGGGGAGCCGCATCCGGCAGTTGGGGATTGGGACGCAACGGGTGGTGGAGGAGATACGGGAACTGCTGCCCGGGGTCAGCGTGGAGCGGTGGGACGCCGACGCAACCAGGAGCGGGCTGGCCCCGGAGGAGCCGATGGGGCGGCTGGCGCGGGGAGAAACCCGGGTGTTGGTGGGAACCCAGATGGTGGCCAAAGGGTTGGACGTGCCCAACGTAACGTTGGTAGGGGTGGTGTTGGCCGACGTGGGTATGAACCTGCCGGACTTCCGGGCGGGGGAAAGGACATTTGGGCTTTTGTGTCAGGTGGCGGGCCGCGCCGGCCGGGGAACGGAACCGGGTAGGGTCGTGATCCAGACCTACGCTCCAGAACATTACGCGGTAGCAGCGGCGGCGGCACAGGACTACCTGGCGTTATACCGGTGGGAGATTGAGGCGCGGCGGGAGCAGGGCAACCCTCCTTTCAACCGGCTGGTGCACATGGTTTACCAACACACCAACCGGACCACGTGCCAGCGAAATACGTCGGCCTTGGCCCGGGAATTCCGGGAGCGGCGGGGACGGGGAGGACTGTCTGACGTCGAGGTAATAGGGCCTGCGCCTGGGATTCCCGAGCGGGTGCGGGGCCAATACCGGTGGCACATGACGCTGAGGGGGCGGAACCTGCACCGTTTTTTGGAAGGAGTTACTTTGGGGAACGGTTGGGCGGTGGATGTGGACCCGGTGCAGGTTACGTAAAGCGCCGTGGAGGTTCTCCTTGGCAACTGTTGGAGCCCTTGGCTATAATCACTCACGAGTCCAATCGTTCAAGGAGAGGTTTTAAACCGTGCCACTGCTGCCCATGAGGCATGTTCCCGACAAGATTTTGCGGGAGAAAGCCAAAAAGATTGGCAAGATTCCTCCCAACCTGCGGAAATACACCGAGGATATGGTCGAGACCATGCACTCCGAGCAGGGAGTGGGCCTGGCGGCCAACCAGGTGGGTTCATTGCAGAAAGTGGCGGTGATTCAGTTGCCGGACTGGGAAAAGCCGCTGATTTTGATCAACCCGGAGATTACGCGGCGGGAAGGTGAACGGGAGATTGAGGAAGGCTGCCTCAGTATTCCCGGGTACCGCGGGACGGTGACGCGGTCGGAGCGGGTGCGGGCTCGGGCGTTGGACCTGCAAGGAAAGGTAGTCCGCATCAAGGCCGAGGGGCTTCTAGCCCAGGCGTTGGAACACGAGACCGATCATCTGAATGGAGTCCTTTACATCGACCGGCTGGTGTCGCGGGAGCACTTCTGGAAGATGACTTACAACGCCGAGGGAGAACCCGTTGAGGAGCCGGTGAGCGGCTCAAACCCTGACGAAGGGGAACAGACTTAAGAGCCCGGCCAGGGCTGCTAGGTCCCCTCCACCCCTCTTTTGCAACCATTGTTTACCCCATTGGACTCCACGGAAATGTTGGGCCGGCTGGGTTCGTTCCTAAAAATGAGCGGAGCGTCGGCCTTTTTGGTGGGCGGATTCCTGCGGGACGCATTCCTTTCCGTGCAATCCAGGGATATAGATGTCGCCGTGGCCGGGGATGCGGTAGCCTTGGCCCGGCGGTTGGCCGATGGGATGGGAGGGGCGTTTGTTGCGTTGAGCCCCAGCCATGGCATCGGGCGGGCGGTGGTCAGGGACGAAGATGGCGGGGAGTGGATAATTGACCTGGCCGGCTTGCAAGGGACCATCAACGAGGACCTGGCCCGCCGGGATTTTTCGATAAACGCGCTGGCGCTTCCGGTTGACCAATGGCTGGAAGGGAACTGGCGGGAAGCGGTCTTGGACCCCTTTGGGGGGTTGGACGATCTGGCAGCGAAGCGGGTGCGGGCTACGTCTCCTGGGGTGTTTGAGGAAGACCCGGGGCGGCTGCTCCGGGCGGTCCGGCTGGCATCGCAACTGGGGTTCCGGTTGGAGCCGGATACGGCGCGGTTGGTGCGGGAGAACGCCCATTTAGTTGGCCGGGTAGCGCCGGAGCGGTTACGGGACGAACTGCTGGGGATTCTGGCAAGAGATGGCGCCAGGGGAGCGATAGAAGTTTTGGACCGGCTGGGGCTTTTGTGCCGCGTCATCCCGGAACTGGAGATAACCAAGGGCGTCGGCCAGCCCAGGGTGCATTACTGGGACGTTTGGGGACACTCGATCCACGCGGTGGAGACGGCGGAACTGGTTACCAAGGGGCACCAAAATTCGCCAATCTATTTCATGGTGCCGTGGACGCGCCAATGGGCAGACCATTTCACCGAAGAGGTAAGCGACGGCCATAACCGGCGGACCATTTTAAAACTCACCGGGCTATTGCACGACATTGCTAAGCCTCAAACCAAGGCGGATGACGCAACCGGGAGGACCCGGTTCTTGGGGCATTCTGAGCTGGGATCGGAAATGGTCGAGCACCGGTTGGGACAACTGAGGTTCAGTGCCCGGGGAATCTCCATGGTGTCGAGGATGGTCCGGCACCACCTACGGCCTAGCGGAATGCATGAAAAAGGGGAATTTCCGACGGCACGGGCGATATACCGTTATTTCCGGGACTTGGGGGATGTGGCGGTGGACACGCTGTTCCTGGCGATGGCCGATTATTTAGCGGCAAAAGGTCCGGAAGTAACGCCTGAAGACTGGTCGCGTCATGCTAGAATGATGACGCATATTTTGCAGGTGGGTACGGAGCAGACCAAGCCGGACCGGCCGGCGCCGCTGGTGACCGGACACGACTTGATGGCAGAGTTTGGTCTCAGCCCCGGGCCACAGGTAGGCAGCTTAATCGAAATAGTAAAAGAGGCCCAAGCCGCGGGTGAAATTGACACCCGGCAACAGGCCTTAGACTTAGCAGCGGCATCCCTGGGCGGGCGAGGCAAGGGGGAGCAGTAGATGCGAGGACGCAGTATTCGGTTGACCATTTTGATTGTGGTCATCCTGGCCCTTTCCGTGACATCGTTAGGGTTTTCCGAGATCAACATCGACATTCCGGGACTACCCGAAGTACAGCGGGGGGGCAACGGCCCGTTGGGGTTGAAGTTGGGGCTGGACCTGCGGGGTGGGGCGCATTTGGTTTACCAGGCCGACGTGGGTACGCGGTTAAGAGCCAATTTTTCCGGCCCGGTGGATGAAGCCGCCATCCAGGAAACGGTGGAAGGCGCGGGGATCGAGTCCTCCGATTGGAGGCTGATCGACTCCCAAACATTGGAGATAAAGACCGGGCTGTTGGATGAAGAAACCCGGGAGTCGCTGCGGACCGCATTGGAGGAAAACTTTGGCGCGATGGAGACTTTCCGAGTAACGGATACCGCCCCACCCAACGCCGACGACATGGAAGGAGTCATTAGCATCATTTCCCACCGGGTCAACCTGTTCGGCACAGAAGAACCCATCGTGCAGCAATTTGGAGACGACCGGATCATCGTGCAGTTGCCGGGAGCCAGCGGTTCGGTGACGGACGTGGAGTTTGCCCAGACCGCAGACCTGGAGGACTTGGAACGCCTGCTGCGGGAGGGGGGTTATCAAGACTACACGGTAACTCAGCGGGGGAACGGGTGGCGAATAAAAACGCCGGTGTCGCTGGGCCGGGAAACCCAACGGACCCTGGAACAAGCGTTGGCCGAAGAGATTGGAACGATTGCCTCCTTCAGGGTGACCGGCGGGATTGAAGCGGCGAAGGCCTTGATTGGCGAAACGGCGAGGTTGGACTTTCGGGAGCGGACCTGCACCGACTCCAACTGCTTTGAGTTTCAAGATGCGGACCTTGGGTTGACCGGGGACGACTTGGCGGAAGCCTACGCCTCGGTGGACCAGACCACCGGGCAATGGGCGGTTAACATTCAATTCAATGGGCGTGGGGCTGACCTTTTTGGAGGGTTGACCCAACGAATTGTTGGAGACCCGACCAAGAGGATAGCGGTCTTTCTGGACGACGACCTGTTAATCGCTCCGGTGGCCAGGGCTTGG
Source organism: Dehalococcoidia bacterium (assembly GCA_965205495.1). GTDB lineage: Bacteria > Chloroflexota > Dehalococcoidia > Lucifugimonadales > UBA3495 > CATOSK01. The sequence goes on along the minus strand of CBDBHA010000002.1, from coordinate 475,573 downwards.
ATTAGGGACGGGCGGAGTCAGATTACGGGGAACTTCTCGCGGGACGAGGCCCGGACGCTGTCCATACAACTGGAATCGGGGCGGCTGCCGGTGCCCTTGGTGTTGATTCAGGAAAAAGAGGTTGACGCTCTGCTGGGGTCGGAATCACTGGAGAAAAGCCTCCTGGCCGGGATGATTGGGTTGGGGCTGGTAATGGTCTTTATGCTGGCCTACTACCGGATGGCCGGGATGGTGGCGGCGCTGGCGCTGGTTTTCTACTCCATCGTAGTGCTGTCGGTGTTCAAGCTAATACCAATAACCCTAACCCTGCCGCACATTGGAGGTTTCATCCTTTCCATTGGATTGGCGGTGGACGCGAATATCCTTATATTTGAACGAATCAAAGAAGAAGTCCGGGTGGGCCGGACGCTGGCGTCGGCGATGGAAGTGGGTTTCAACCGGGCTTGGCCCGCCATCAAGGACGGGAATGTCTCGACGATTATCACCTGTGGCGTGCTGCTATGGTTTGGCAGCCGGTTGGGGGGCGGATTGATTAACGGGTTTGCGTTGAGCCTGATGATTGGAGTGGCAGTGAGCGTTTTCACCGCGGTGGTGTTGAGCCGGAACCTGCTGCAACTCATGGCCTGGATTGGATTGGGGCGGCAAATCAGCCTTTTCACTCCGGAACGGCGGTTATTCGGCGGTCCCAGTGGGACGGCGCAGGCCGCGGAAGGGGGTAGATAGCAGTGCTGGATATAGTTAGCAAGCGCGGCTGGTATTTCCTTATCTCGGCGTTAATCATCCTTCCCGGGTTGGTTTCGATGATCATTCCGCCGGGATGGTCGACATTGAACTCGGGGCTTCAGCCTGGGATCGACTTCACCAGCGGGTCGGTAATGGACGTGACCTTTACCCGGCCGGTGGACCAGAACGCGATCAAGGAACGGATGAACGCCCTGGGACACCCGGAGGCGTTGGTGCAGAGCACCGGCAGCCGGTCGGCGTTGATCCGCACCAAGGTCCTGGCCGAGGGTTTCGGGGATGAAGTGTCGGAGCGGCAACGGGTAGAGGATGATTTGGCGGACAACATCGCGCCGATAGAGTTGGTGGCTTTCGACTCGATTTCCCCGATTATTGCCCAGGAAACGGTCAGGAACACCTTTTTGGCGCTCTTGGCGGCATCGGTGTTCATTCTGCTTTACATCTGGTACGCCTTCCGGCGGGCGCCCCGGGCCTACCGTTACGGTATCAGCGCGGTGTTCGCCTTGGCCCACGATACCTTAATAGTGCTGGGCATTTTTTCCATATTGGGGAGAGTCATCAACCTGGAGGTAAACGCCACTTTCATTATCGGCATCTTGACGGTGGCAGGTTACAGCGTCAACGACACCATCGTCGTTTTCGACCGGATTCGGGAGAACGTCATCCGGCACCCGGAGCGGGCGTTTGATTCGTTGGTGAACGTGAGCGTCGTTGAGACAATTGGCCGGTCGCTGAACACCAGCTTCACCACCCTCCTGGTACTGCTGGCCATGCTGTTGATTGGCGGCGCCAGTCTAAGGGGACTGCTGCTCGTGGTCGCCATTGGGGTCGTGGTCGGCACGTACAGTTCCATTTTCATAGCCGCGCAGCTCCTGGTTATTTGGGACCGGCGGGAGTTCGGACGGGTATGGCGGTTGGGACGCCGGGCCCCCACCGCAGCCGGGGCGGCGCTGATGTCGCTGTTGGGGCGGTAGAATCCCCATCGGCATTTGTAGGTAAAACTCTGGGATGAAAGGAACGGCAAGCCCATGAAAATCGGCGCACACGTTTCAACCGCCGGGGGACTCAGCAAAGCCGTGTGGCGGGGAGTGAATATTGGGTGCGAGACGATCCAGATATTTGGGTCGTCGCCCCAGAGTTGGGCGTTCAAGCCAGTGCCGGACCAGGAAATTGAGGCCTTCCGGGAGCAATCCGCCGAAGCGGGTATGGGCCCGGCATTCCTGCACGCAATCTACCTGATCAACATGGGCACGGCGGACCAAGCGCACCTCGGAAGAGGCATACAGTCGCTGGTCAACTACATGACCCTGGCGGCGGACATTGGGGCCGGCGGGGTGATTTTCCACCCCGGGAGCCACAAAGGCGCCGGGTACGAGGCCATTGTCGACCAGGCGGTGGAAGCGATTAAAAAGGTATTGGAAGACTCGCCGGAGGGGCCGTACCTGTGTCTGGAGAACATGGCCGGGATGGGGCAGCACATCGGGGCTAAGTTTGAGGAGCTGGGCCGGATAATCGATGCGGTGGACAACCCACGGCTGCGGATATGCCTGGACACCCAGCACAGTTTTGCGGCGGGGTACGACCTGACCAACGGTACCGGGGTGGAGGCGATGATGGCCGAATTTGAAGCGGCCATTGGGTTTGAAAAATTAGCGGCAGTCCACGCCAACGACTCCAAGCAACCCTGCGGTTCCGGAGTTGACCGGCACGACAACATTGGAGAAGGGTTGATCGGAGAGGCCGGGTTTGAGGCAATTATGGGGCATCCGGCGTTTCAGGATGTTCCCTTTTTCCTGGAAGTTCCCGGGTTTGAAGGCAAAGGGCCGGACCAGCGGAACATCGACCTTCTGAAAGACATCCGCCAAAGGGTGGGCGCCGCAGCTTGACGAGCCTATCCCAGCGGGAATTCGCCGACCTGGTTCGGAAGGCGTACCGGCAGTTGCCGAGACGGGTGCGGCAGACCCTGGACAACGTGGACCTATCGGTGCAGGACTGGCCGGACCCGGAAGACCTTGATTTGATAGATGCCGAAGGGACGCTGTTCGGGTTGTATACCGGGATCCCGCTCACGGACCGGGAAGGGGTTGGTCCGGTTTTGCCGGACCGAATCGTGATTTTCCGCCGGCCAATTTTGGACCATTGCTCCAGCCTGAAAGAAGTGGCGGAAGAAATTCGGGTAACCCTGTTGCACGAAGTGGGCCATTACCTGGGACTAAGCGAGGACGCGCTGCACCGTCTGGGGTATGGCTAGGGGCGGCCAACCGATTTGGCTACGCCGGGTGGGTTGGTTCATCGGATCAGGCTTCGCCACCGGACTTGCGCCGGTGGGTCCGGGGACCGCTGGATCCGCGGCGGGGTTGCTGATCTACTACTTCTTGCCCATTCCCGGGGACTCTCCATTTTTCTTCCTGCTCATCGGCGCCGGTTTGGTAGTGGGGATTTGGGCTACCGGGGTCATGGCAACCGAAAGGGACCCGGACCCGGGGAGCGCAGTCTGGGACGAGTTTGTGGGGATGTGGGTCACTTGCTTGTTGCTGCCCAAGGAGTGGGTATGGCTGGTACCCGCGTTTTTCCTGTTCCGGGTTTTGGACGTCGTAAAACCCTGGCCGGCCAGGCGGTTGGAAAGCCTCCCTGGGGGTTGGGGAATCATGGCCGACGACTTAATGGTGGGCATTTACGGGGCGGTGGGATTGAACGTAGTGCGGTTGGCGTTCTTTGCATGACGACCCACAAGGCCCTCCCTTGCTGACCAGGGCCTTTTCATTCTCCCCACATGCCGCCCCCACTTTCACCCTGAGCCCGTCGAAGGAGTATTCCGGCCACCCCTACCTGTCATTTCTCCCGTAGGGAGAAATCTAAAATCCATCGCCGCCAGCCGGTTTGGCCCTGGATTGGCCGTCGCAAATTCCCCACACCGACAATGAAAAGCCCCTGCTTGCTGACACTTGCCCCTTTCCAACATCGACACCACCCCGCTAAACTAAAACAAGCTAACATCCTCACCCATCACCCCGAGTTTGTCGAAGAACTCCAAAATATCAAATCTATAATCACCCGCTGAGGCCAAATGATACAAAATGGGACAGAATGGTACAGCTAGTAGGAGTCCCAAACTGACCCGTAACTGTTCAGAACGAATGAGTTCGCCCAACCCAAGGTCCGTCATTCCGGCTCGAGGCCGGAATGACGGTCTAATGCCAAAATGACTCATCAATTCTGCACACTTGCAGGGCGCGGATTTCAATTGCCGGTGTAGGGGGGCTATGTTATACTCGTTTCAATTAAGCCTAGCGTGAGATGCGTTCGGCGCTCTTTTTATTACCCTCGAAAAAGGGCCCGGGCGCGGTTTCCAAACTAGGGAACAAAACGAAAACCGGAGATTGGAAAGGCAGAATTTATGGTACAGGCGCCAGAGCGACCGGCGGAACAGCCAGCACCTCCAGCACCGCCGCAGCGGGAACCGTTGACGATGAAATCCCTGCTGGAGGCGGGAGTCCACTTCGGCCACCAGACCAGGCGGTGGAATCCGCGCATGAAGAGGTACATCTTCACCCAGCGCAACGGGATCCACATCATCGACCTGCAACAGACTTTGGGTTTGATGAACGAGGCTTACCGGGCCATGGTGCAGGTGGCGGCTGAGGGGGGCAAGGTCCTCTTCGTGGGCACCAAGAAACAAGCGCAGGAAGTGGTGCAGAGTGAGGCGGACCGCTGCGGAATGTGGTACGTGAACCAGCGGTGGCTGGGAGGCACGTTAACCAATTTCCAAACCATCCGCACCCGCATCAACTACATGATCGAGCTGCAACAGAAGCGGGAGCAAGGGTATTTCCGCCTGCTGCCCAAGAAAGAAGCGGTTAAGCTGGGCGACACTCTGAACAAGTTGGAGAAGTACTTCCTGGGCATCAAGGACATGACGGCGCCGCCAGCGGCGATGTTTGTCATTGACATTGCCAAGGAAGACATCTGCATCGCGGAAGCGCGGCGGATGGGAGTCAAGATATTCTCCATTGTGGACACGGACTGCGACCCGGACCTGATTACCCATTCCATACCCGGCAACGACGACGCGGTGCGTTCGATCCGGCTAATCACCAGCAGAATGGCATCGGCGGTGTTGGAAGGGGTCGCGGAGCGGGAAGCGTTGATCCAGGAACAACTGGCGGCGGAAGCTGAAGCGGCCGCGGCGGAAGATGCCCCGGAAAGCCTGTCCGAAGAAGATCTGGAACAAGTAGCGGTGAACGCCATTCCGCTGGAAGAGTTGGAAGGGTTGATGCAACAAGCGGCGACGCGGGCGGATGAGCCGGCCACCGAGTAGCATATTTAGTTGTTGGGCCTATAGCGGATAAAGGAGGGGTATCCTTGGTAGCCACGGTCAGTCAGATTAAATCGCTCCGGGAATTGACCGGCGCGGGCATCATGGAATGTAAAGAAGCATTGGAACAAACCGACGGCGACCAGGACAAAGCGGTGGGGTTGCTGCGGGAAAAAGGGTTCGAGCAAGCGGCCAAACGGTCAGGACGGGAGACTACCCAAGGTGTGGTTGAAGCCTACATTCACACCGGGGGCCGGGTTGGAGCTTTGGTGGAATTGGGCTGTGAGACCGACTTTGTGGCCAGGACGCCGGAGTTCCGGGACCTAGCGCACAACGTCGCGATGCAAATTGCGGCCATGTCGCCGGCTTATGTGGACGAAACAGAGATAGAAGAAGAGGACGGGCGGCCCGCGGCGCAGGTCGCTTTACTTTCCCAACCCTTCATCAAAGACACCTCCCGGCAGGTGCGGGAAATCATTCAGGAGCTGGCCGCCCAGGTGGGCGAAAACGTTAAGGTGGTCCGGTTTAGCCGACTAGCGCTTGAAGAATAGCCCGGGCAGGTACGATGAATCGATCCGCCTATCACCGAGTCCTGCTAAAGCTTAGCGGTGAGTCCCTTAAAGGCTCCGCAGACGGTAGCATTGACCCCAGTTCCCTTAATTATTTGTCCCAACAAATTGGGGACGCCCTTAGCCTGGGCGTCGAACTGGCCATCGTTATCGGCGGGGGTAACCTGTGGCGGGGAGAGGAAGCCGAGCAACAGGGGATGGACCGGGCCACGGCGGACTATGCCGGTATGCTGGCCACGGTAATGAACGCGCTCATTCTCCAAGATGCCCTGGAAAAACGAGGGATGGTTTGCCGCACCCAAAGCGCCATCCAGATGCAGGCGGTGGCGGAACCATACATTCGACGGCGGGCCATGCGCCACCTGGAAAAGGGCCGAGTGGTGATTTTTTCGGCGGGTACCGGCAACCCGTTTATGACCACCGACACGGCGGCGGCGTTGCGGGCGTTGGAGATTGGGGCCGACGTAATCCTGATGGCGAAGAACGCGGTTGACGGGGTGTATGATTCGGACCCCCGGGACAACCCGGACGCCAAGCGTTTCGTCCGGTTGGACTACATGGAAGCGCTGCGGCGGCGGTTGCACGTCATGGATTCCACGGCAGTATCGTTGTGCATGGACCACAAGTTGCCCATCATCGTCTTTGACGTTTTCCGGAAGGGCAATATGAGCCGCATCCTGAGCGGCCATGAAGTTGGAACTCTCATTACCGGGAGGGACTGACCATGACCAATAAGAACAGTGGGGATACCGATTTAACACCCGAACTGATCCTGTTGGACGTCGAAGACAGGATGGACAAGTCGGTGGGCGCTTTGCGCCGGGAACTGAACAACCTTCGTACCGGCAGGGCCACCCCGTCGTTGTTGGAAGACCTCATGGTGGAGTATTACGGGACGCCGACGCCCCTGAAGCAAATCGCTTCCATTTCTGCGCCGGACGCCCGGGCACTGATGGTGCAACCCTGGGACAAGCAGGCATTGCGGGACATTGAGCGCGGATTGATGAAGTCGGAGATGGGATTCAACCCCTCCAACGATGGGAATATTATCACGGTACCGATACCGCCATTGACTCAAGAGCGGCGCCAAGAGATGGTGCGGCTGCTGAAGCGGAAAATTGAAGACGGTAAAGTCTCGGTAAGAAACGTGCGGCGGGACGCCCTGGACACCCTGCGGAAAATGGAACGGGATAAGACCATCTCTCAGGACGTGAACCGCCGTAACCAGGACCAATTGCAGAAGGCTACCGACGCCCACACCAAGACCATGGACGAGATAGGCCAAGCCAAAGAAACGGAAATCTTGCAGGTCTAGTCTATGGCGGAGCAGCCCTCCTCTGCCCAGGAACCCCCGGCACCCGAATCCGGCATACCCCAACACGTTGCGTTCATAATGGACGGCAATGGACGCTGGGCGGCGGAACGGGGCCTTCCCCGGTTGGCGGGGCACCGGGTTGGGGTGGACTCCATCCATAAAGTCCTAGGATTCATGGGGGACAAGGGCGTTAAATACGTAACCGTGTACGCCTTTTCCACTGAAAACTGGAAGCGGCCCCAGACAGAAGTCCAGGGCTTGATGGACCTAATCCAACAAGCGTTGGACAAGCAGGCCCAGGAACTCCACCGGAACAATGTGCGAGTCCGTCACCTGGGGAAGACCGACCGGCTAGACCCCAGGCTCCGGGCCGGTATTGAACAAATACTGACTCTCACCGAGAATAACACGGGCGTTACGTTGAGCGTGGCTTTCGACTACGGTGGAAGGGACGAAATCCTGGAAGCGGTGAAGGGAATTTTGGCGGACGGGGTGCCCGCCGGCCAAATTGACGAAGAGCTCTTCTCCCGTTACCTGTACACCTCCGAAACGCCAGATCCGGACCTAATCATACGGACGGGTGGTGAGATACGCCTGAGCAATTTCCTGCTTTGGCAGTCGGCGTACAGCGAGTATTACCACACCCCGGTGCTTTGGCCGGACCTAGGCGCCGAGGAGTTGGACAAAGCCCTGGCGGCCTACAAGGAACGGAAGCGCCGATTCGGTGAAGTGCCCACCAACTCCCAGGTTTAAACTTGGCGGCCCGGATAATCACCGCCCTAGTCGGCGCGCCGGCGCTGGTGGCGGCGCTTTGGTTTGGCAACCCCTGGCTGGCCGGTTTAGCTGCCTTGGCGGCGATTGTCGGCGTCTGGGAGTTTTACCGGCTTTACCGCTCCGACGACGCCACCCTGCCGGTCTGGTTGGGCAGCCTCTGGGGGCTGGCGTTGGTGGCGGCGGGGTTAGCGGCTGACAGCGTTTCCCAATTTTTGATTGTTGCCGGTTGGATTAGCGCCGCCGGCGGTTTTGCCTGCCTGCTTTGGTTGTTCGGAGGGTACCGGGGACGGAAACAACTGCTCACCGGGGCTTTTTTGTTGGCGGGCCCAGTGTACGTTTCGCTGGCGTTGGCCCACGGTGTAGCCCTGCGGGAGGTGGGACCCGGGGACTTGGGCAGGAATTGGCTGCTGTTGGCGGTATTGGTCACCTTTGCCACCGATACCGGGGCGTTTTTCGCGGGACGGAGTTTGGGACGCCACGCCATGGCGCCGGCTGTGAGCCCCAATAAGACCTGGGAAGGGTCGGTGGGAGGGCTCTTGTCAGCCGTTGCCGCGACGGCAGCGTTGGGCGCGGTATTGGACCTGGGTATTGGGATTTGGCAGCAATTGTTGGTTGGAGGCGTGGTGGGAGTGGTGGCGCAAGCGGGGGACTTGCTTGAATCCAAACTGAAACGCATCTCCCAAGTGAAAGACACAGGTAGTATAATGCCCGGACATGGTGGGCTGTTGGACCGGTTAGATAGTTTGGCGTTGGCGGTCCCCACCGTGTACTACGTTTTCAGTGTGATGTTCAGGCCATGAAAAACATAGTCGTCCTGGGCTCCACCGGGTCCATAGGCACCCAAACCCTGGACGTCGTAAGTGCCTTTCGGGACCGGTTCCAGGTGGTTGGGTTGGCAGCGGGGCACAACCGGGACCTGCTGCGTCAACAGGTGGAAACGTTTCGGCCCCAACATGTCTGGAGCATTAACCCGCTGGAGTCCCTACCACCCGGGGTTGCCCTAACACCGATGGAAGAGATGGTCTGCCTCCCCGAGGTGGACCTAGTGATGGTGGCAACGATGGGGTCAGTGGGGTTGACGCCGACCTTAAATGCCTTGAAGCAAGGTAAAGCGGTGGCGTTGTCCAACAAGGAACCCATCGTAATGGCGGGGAACATCATCAAGAACTACGAAAAAGAATTTGGCGGCAGGGTCTTGCCGGTGGACAGCGAGCCCAGCGCCATCTGGCAGTGCCTCCAGGGAGAGAACGGGTCAATCCAGAGGTTGATTATCACCGCCTCTGGAGGGCCGTTTCGAGATTCGACCCCGGACGAATTGGAGACGGTTACGCCGGCGCAAGCGCTGCGGCATCCCACCTGGCAGATGGGGAAGAAAATTACCATAGATTCGGCCACCATGATGAACAAGGCGTTTGAAGTCATCGAGTCCCATTGGTTGTTCGAGGTTTCCTGGGAGAACATCGAGGTGGTAATTCACCCCCAAAGCACGGTGCACTCGATGGTGGAGTTCGCTGACGGATCGGTGAAAGCGCAATTGGGGCCGCCCAACATGAGGCTGCCAATCCAATACGCCATGTTCTACCCGGAGCGGTTGCCCAACGCCGACATTCCCAAACTGCCGACGGGGACTTCCTATTCGTTGGACTTCGGGCCGTTGGAACAGAAACGGTATCCGTGTTTCCCAATGGCGTTAGCCGCTGCAAAAAAGGGGGGAACGTATCCGACGGTATTGAGCGCGGCGGACGAAGTGGCGGTGAACGCGTTCTTGCAAGGGCGTATCCGTTTCACGGACATATGCAGGGTGGTTGAGAAAGTCCTTTCCCAACACGATGCGGGAGAAGGGCAACGGGTTGACGAGCTAATCGAGGCGGACCGGTGGGCAACCCGGCGGGCCCTGGAGGTGGTGGAGGGGTAACGGCTTATGGACACCGTTTTAATTGCAATATTCACGTTCGTTCCGATGCTATTGGTGTTGGTAGTTGTCCACGAGCTGGGCCACTTTTTTACTGCGAAAGCCTTCGGGGTGAAGGTGTTGGAGTTTGGGGTTGGATATCCCCCCAAGGCCTGGGGGTTTTACACCGGACGGACCACGGTACTGCTGGACCAGGACACCGTTCTGGTCAACGCCGGCGGTTGGGGAGACCTGTCCCGTGGGCAGTTGGTAAAAGTGCAGTCAGCGGAGGATGCCAACGGCAACCTGGTGGCACGGGTTATAGAGGTGCCCCGGAAAGGGCGGGGAGCCAAGGGGCCGCAATCGCTACAGGAGTCGGGCAGGGACCTTTACCTGAACCACGAGGGAAAGATTCGGGAAGTGTCGGGGAACTCAGTGGTTTTAGCCGACATGCTCTATTCGTTGAACTGGGCGCCCCTGGGGGGGTTCGTGCGCCTGGCGGGGGAGAACAACCCCAACGTCCCCAAGAGCTTGGCCAACCGAGGGGTGGGCCAAAGGGCAGTGGTGTTGGCGGCGGGATCGTTCATGAACGCTATCTTTCCCATAGTGGCGTTTACCCTGCTGTTCATGGTGCCCCAGGACATCCCAATAGGGGATGTGGTGGTAGACGCGGTGGCAACGGGGTCTCCGGCCGAAGTAGCGGGTCTCCAGACCGGGGATATCATCATCCAGGCCCAGGGGAAGCAAATCGAAACCCAAGCGGACCTTTTCAGGACGGTGACCCGTTACGCCGGTGCGGAGTTGGAGCTATTGGTGGGGCGGGGGACCCAAACCGAGGTATTCCGGGTCACTCCGCGGCAAAATCCCCCCGAGGGAGAGGGGCCAACGGGGATTACCATTGGGTTAAACAACCCCCGGTTTGAAACCCGGTCCGAGCCGCCGTGGACCGCCTTTAGCATGGCGGTGTCCAGCACCTGGGAGATGCTGGTGCTGCTGAAGTTGGAGATTTCCGGTTGGATTAGCGGAGACCGGGCGCCGCAACTGTCCGGCCCCATTGGAATAGCCCAGATAACCGGAGAGGTTACCGCGCAAGGGGGCCTGCGGGGCTGGGTTATTCTAGCCATTTTGTTGAGCATAAACCTGGCGATCTTGAACATTCTGCCGATACCGATGCTGGATGGCGGCCGGTTGCTATTCGTGGGGATTGAATGGGTGCGAGGCGGTAAACGGGTGCCGCCGGAGAAGGAAGGGCTGGTGCATCTAATCGGGTTCGCCGCCTTGGTGGGGTTGATAATATTGGTCAGCGCCAATGACATTTATCGGCTGATGCAGGGGGGGAGCCCCCTGGGAGGTTAACGGATCACATTCGGAGTAGCCCAAAAAGGTGGACTCTGGAATCCAGGCTTTCTTTCCCGAAACGTTATGGGGGCTTTCGGAATAACGGGATACAGCAAGAATAAGCGAGGGCCGAAACAATGATGAAACGGCGGGTTACCAAGCCGGTATACGTGGGGGGAGTCAAAGTGGGCGGGGGCGCGGACGTCACCGTGCAGTCGATGACCAAGACGGACACCCGGGACGTTGCAGCCACGGTTCGGCAAATCCACGAGTTGGAAGAAGCGGGATGCGAAATCATTCGCAGCGCGGTGCCCGACATGGAAGCGGCCGTAGCGATGCGGGAGATTAAGAAGCAAATTCACATCCCACTGATCGCGGATATTCATTTCCATTACCGACTGGCGTTGGAGTGCGCCGACGGGGGCGTGGATTGCCTGCGGTTGAATCCGGGGAACCTACGGAACGAAGACCAGGTAAGGCAGGTGGTGGAGAAAGCCAAGGAACGGAATATTCCCATAAGGATAGGGGTGAATTTTGGAAGCCTGCCGCCGGTGGGAGGAATAGGCCGGACGCGGGGGTTTTCGCGGCACTTGGATATGGTGAACCGGCTGCCCAAGGCCGGGGAAGCCAAGGAGGGCGAGTACAGTATTGTCGACCACATGCTGGCAACGGCGTTGTGGGAAATCAGCTTCCTGGAAAACCACGATTTCGATCAAATTAAAATCTCGATGAAGGCCTTTGACGTGCCGACTACGGTGGAGACCTACCGTCGTTTGGGGGAGATGGTGCCTTACCCGCTGCACTTGGGCATAACCGAGGCAGGCACGGTGCAGGCCGGGTCGATAAGAACGGCGGTGGGGCTTGGAGTGTTGCTGTACGAAGGGATAGGCGACACCATACGGGTGTCGTTGAGCGGCGACTCGAAGGAGGAAGTGGCAGCGGGCTACGAGATTCTGAAGTCTTTGAACCTGCGGAACAGAGGAACCACGCTGGTCGCGTGTCCCAGCTGCGGAAGGGCCGACGTAGACGTGGTCAAGCTGGCCAACCAGGTGGATGAGCTGGTCAAGAAGAGTCAGAAGAACATCAAGGTGGCGGTCATGGGATGTGAGGTAAACGGCCCGGGCGAGGCTAAAGACGCCGACGTAGGTATCGCGGCAGGAGCTGGGCGGGCGGTTATCTTCCGCAAGGGCGAAAAGGTCCGGGTGGTGGCGGAAGCGGACATGCTGACCGCGTTGATGGAAGAAGTGGAGAACACGCCGGCGCCGGGGGGCGACTAACCGCCTCCGAACATACAACGGGATCAGAGAGGCTGGTTTATCTGCGAAGGTGAACCAGCTTTTCCTTTGTTGGTACAATGCGGGAACGAAAACCGGTCTTTAGAAAGGGCTATTAACGGTTATGAGATTAACGCGGCTAGTATCCAAGACACTGCGCGAGGACCCGCCAGAAGCGGAGACGGCCAGCCACCGGCTGATGATTAAAGCCGGGTTGATACACCAGGTGGCGGCTGGAGTATATGCTTACCTGCCGCTGGCGTGGCGGTCGCTGCGGAAGATTGAGAACATTATCCGGCAGGAGATGGACGGGGCGGGAAGCCAAGAACTGTTGATGCCGACGCTTCAGCCCACGGAGCTTTGGGAGCAAACCGGGCGGCGGGCGGCCTTTGGCGACAACCTGTTCGCGCTGAAGGACCGGCGGAACCGGCCGATGGTGCTGGCGCCGACCCACGAGGAAGTGGTCACCAACATCGTCAAGAGCAACGTGCAGAGCTACCGGGACTTGCCGGTAATCCTTTACCAAATTCAGACCAAGTTTCGGGACGAACCCCGGCCCCGGGCGGGATTGATACGGGTGCGGGAGTTCGCGATGAAGGACGCTTATTCCTTCAACAGCGACGACGCCAGCTTGGACCAGAGCTACGAGGCTATGGCCCAGGCTTACCGGAACATCTACCGGCGGTGCAACCTGCCAGTGTTGATGGCAGAGGCGGACAGCGGGGCCATTGGCGGGAAAGACTCCCACGAGTTCATCCTGGCTACGCCCACCGGGGAGGACACGGTTATCACCTGTCCCGGATGTGGGTATACGGCCAACGCTGAGAAAGCCACCTCGGTATTCCCCGACCTGGAACGGGAGGGGGAGCTGCCCTTGGAGCCGGTGGACACGCCGGGGGTGAAGACCATCGCAGCGTTGGCGGAGTTCCTGGAGATTCCCGAGGCAAAGACGCTGAAGGCGGTGTTCTACGCCGGAGACGGGGAGGTCATCTTCGTGACGATCCGGGGGGACCTGGAGGTCAACGAAGTGAAGCTGAAGAATACGCTGCACGTCAACGAGCTTAGGCTGGCGACGGACGACGAGGTTAAGGCCGCTGGACTGGTGGCCGGGTCGGCGTCGCCGATTGGCATTACCGGGATGAAACGGATTGCCGACCCGTCCATCACGGCGGGGAGCAACTTCGCGGTGGGGGCCAACCGGGAGGACACCCACCTGAAGAACGCCAACTACCCCAGGGACTTTGAGGTGGACGAGTTAACGGACATTGCCCTCGCGCAACCGGGGCAGCTTTGCAGCAACTGCGGGGCAGCGTTGGAGGCAACCCGGGGCGTGGAGGTTGGGCACATCTTCAAGCTGGGGACGTTCTTCAGCGAGAAGCTGGGGGCAATGTACCTGGACCAGCGCGGGCAGCAACAGCCAATCATCATGGGGTGTTATGGAATTGGGGTGGGGCGGTTGCTGGCAGCGGCGGTGGAGCAGAACCACGATGACAAGGGGATGGTGTTTCCCAGGCCCATCGCGCCTTACCAGGTGCATCTGGTGGGGCTGAACCTGAACGACGAAGCGGTGTCCCAGGCGGCGGAAGAGCTTTACCAGGAGCTTTGGGACCAGGGGATCGAGACTCTGTTTGACGACCGGGTGGACCAGGCGCCGGGGGTGAAGTTCAACGATGCGGACCTGATTGGGCTGCCCATCAGGTTGGTGGTGAGCCCGCGTAACCTGGCCAACGGCACGGTGGAGATCAAGGGGCGGACGGAGGAATCGGCGGAGCAAGCGCCATTGGGACAGGTGGTGGGGGCGGTGGCGGCGCGGCTGCAGGAGACCGGTTAGGAGACCGGGGACCCAACCGGTCCCCGGCGGAAACAGCGTTGTGGCCCGGAGCTAGGGATTGACCTCGCTGGCCGGGGCCATGATGGAGTGGTAGAGGGCCAGGTTCTCCAGCAGTTGGGGGGCCATGTTTCCCTGGCGGGAGGAGGACAGCAAGAGGAGGAGGCGGAACTGGGCGGCCAGGTCGCCGGCCAAGTTGCGCTTGGCCTCGGCTTCGGTGTCGCCCTCGATGGGGACGCGCAGGCCGTTGAGGGGCAGGGCGGCGCGAGACTCGCCGGCCCAAAACTTGTCCAGGCTGTCGATGATAACGATGGGGACGTCCTTGGTCAAAACGAAGGGGGCGTCGGGCGGCACGTCCTTGGTGGTCAGGACACTGATCTTAACCTGGGTGACGTCGGTGTGGCTGATGTAGAAAGTAGCGGAGTTGGGTTGGCTGGTAGCCACCAGTCGCCATTCCCAGTCATCAGTTACGGCGGAGTCGACACCCGGGTCGATCATAACCGGAACGGCCAGATCATCGGCGATGGGGCGGTCTGGTTGGTTGGAAAGGTCTTCCGGGGACACCATTATTGGGCCTCCATCGCCTCGGACTCCAGCTCCCAAGCGGAGTAGACCTGGTCGGGGAGGGAAATAGGGCCGACGGCCGCTTCGTATTCCCGGACGTGCTTGGTGGTGAGGATGGAAATTGCCTTGAGCATCTGGGGGCTGACCTTGATGCGGGTGCGGAGGATGGGCTCGCGCTCTTCCATCTGCTCACCGAAGAAAAGGACGGCGGAATAGAGGCTGCTGAAGATGTGCATGGAGTCGGCGTAGAAGGTGATGGGTTCGCCGGATACGGCGTCGGCGGTATCGCCGGGATTGATGTAGTTGTCCTCCTGGGGGACCTGGTCTTCGGGGGGAACGTAGGGGCGTTGTATGATTGGCATTTGGCCTCCTGGTAAAGGACTGGCGCCGGGGCCGGTTGGGGGGCGGGAATGGCGGCGGCGAACCTCCGCCGGGTACAGGTGCCATTATACACGCAGCGGGCCGGGCGGCAACGGGATTGTTGGCCGGCCCGGCTTCGGCTGGGTGAGGTTTAAAGGTCTTCCAGGTGGGCTTCGGGGATTTCCAGGCGGGTGAGAACGTCGGAAATGTTTTCCACCGAGTCCAGGTTCTTGAGAAGGGCGGCAAGTTCCTGGGCCTGGGCTTCGCCGACGCGGAGGCCGGCCAGGTAGCTGAACTTGGCGTCGACCTCTTCTTCCGACATACGGCGCCAGAGGCTTTCCTTTTCGAGTTGGCGGCCGTCGGTGGTGGTGATGGTGACTCGGCCCCGGTAGCGTTCGTCGCCCCGGGTGGGCCAAGTCTCGTCGGCCCGGATATGGATGCGCTCTCTCAATGAGGAGACTTCGGGACTGTTGTAATAAGCCTCGTCGTGGGCTTGCAGGAAGCCGATGCCCCCGTAGACAGCGGCGTTGGCCAGGACATCGCCGTAGTAAATGGTTGGGTGGGGAACCATGGTGATGGTGTTGAGGCCACCGGGGCCGATAACGACCTGGATTTCGGCAATGTCGGAGTGGGTCAGCGAATTTTCGGCCATAAGCTCGACCAGGGCCAAGCGGGCTCCCTGGTTGGGGCCGCCGGCGCTGGCGCGCTTGAAGCGGGTGCGGCCGACGCTGTAATCCTGGCCGAGATTGCCGGCGAACTCGGGGCCGGGCTCGTCGATCCCCAGGCGGCTGTTGAAGAACCCGCCGGGACCGTCGAAGATGTCGATCGGGGCGTCGAAACCGGCCTGGGCCATGAAGGCGGCGGCAACGCCATTGCGGGCTCCGACACCGCCGCGCATGAAGGACTTGACCATGTGCTCATGCTCCCGGTCGATGGGCGGGACGGTATCGGCAACCATGGTTGCCGCCAGGGAGAGGGCGGCTTCGATGCGGTCGGGGTCCAGGCCGAGGCAGACGCTGGCGGCGACGGCGGAACCCATGGAGTGGCCGACATCGAGGGGATCGGACTTGGGGCCGCCGTCCAGCTCGAAGCGGTCCTGGACCCGGTGGATGCGGTGGGACATTTCGTGGCCGAGGGCGACGGCGCGGACGACCCGGCGTCCCGAGGCGCCGGCGGCCTGCCCGGAGGCGAGAGCCGCGGCGATGATTGCCGGCAGGGTGCGGGGTTGGCCGGTGTCGTCGGTGCAGTCGACCTCGTTCCCGTGACCGATGGTGCCGTTGACCAGGGCGGCGTTGAGGACCGAGGTGCGGTTGGGGAAGCCGACCATCGTGCATTGGGGCTGGCCGCCGACCAGGGAAGCGTAATGGACGATGCGATGGGCCAGAGGCAGGAGAGAGCAGGCCAGGTTGGCGGCGGTGTCGTCGGAAAGGGCCATTGTGGTGGTGTGCCGGACGTCGGCGGGGATGTTGTCGTAGTGGGTGGAATGGACCCAGTTGACGAAAGTTTTGGTGGTGGTAAGAGCGGCCATTGTCTTTCCTCCTTAACGGGCAAGTCCTGTTGGTAATGTTACGGAATGGTTATGTCAACTTTGCTAACACATGGGGATAGGGGTGTCAATAGAGGCGCCGGGTTGGGGCGAGGGCCTTTTGAATGTCCTTTTTTGGATTCTTGGAACTTCCCGTGGTTCCCGCGCCGGTGGGAACCACGGGAAGTGAGGGTTTCGGGGGGTGGGTTCTGGGGGGCTCACCACGCACTGGGGTGGGTGTTTTGTGCGACCGTCCGTTGCCCTTCGACGGGGCTCAGGACGAGCGAGGTGGGGGTTGGGGTGGTGCGACGGGCTCACTATAAACGGGGGATTTCGGGAGATTTTTAAGGTGCTGGGACTATTTGGGACTTTTTAGGACATGGGGTGGGTTGTGAGGTGGTGGTGTCCTATGGCGAGGGCGGCCCATTCGTAGTGGGTCTTTTGCTGGCCGATGAGTCCGAAGTGGGCCATTACCAGGTGGCTGACGACGCCCCGGGAGGCATGGGGGTTGCCGGTCAGGGCGGCCTTCACCTGTGGGGCGGTGTAGCAGTCGCAAGTCCAAGAATGGTCGCGGCCCCACCGTGACAGGGCGGAATCCAACTGGACCAAGGACGAGGTCCTGGACCCGACGCGGGTGGGTTGGCCGAGGGCCACGGCTTGGACGGCCCAGGTCTCGACCAGCCGGTCCAGATTTTTGATAAGGTGGGCGATGCGGGCCTGGAAACCGACCGGGCCCGAAGAGCGCAGGGCGATGATACCGGTGGCGGCGATTTCGCCGCCCTGAAAAACGGCCCAGCCGGAGGAACGGACGGTGGTTTCGACGGCCAGGAGGGTTTGGGGTTGGCGGGAATTATTCATTGCAGCAGGAACCTTCCTTTGTTGGAGGTCAAGAACCGTCCGCCGGGGAATGGGACGCCGGAGGGACGGCGGCCGACCGGGGGACAGCCCTTGGTCTGGGGAGCGTCGTCACGGGGGAGAAGGTCTCGGCGGGGCGGGGCATCCGGCACCCGGTAAAGGCCGACGTAGTAGTAGGAGCCGCACTGGAGGCAAATCCAGTCGCCCTCGTCCAGGGCCAGGTCACCCCGGAATTTCTTACAGGATTTGAAAAGAAACTGTGGCAATCGACGGGCCTCGATAATTGTGAAATAGGGGGACCGGCCGGAGGAACCAACCCGGCACCGGGGAATGGGGGCTCATAGTTGACCAGATAGAGTTATGATAACAGAACATTAGTTCTTACACAATGGTTTGGTGTCAGACTGATGGGGGCTTTTGATTTTCCGGGTAAAGGGGGGTTAGTGACCCTTCGACGGGCTCAGGACGAACGGACTGAGGGCTCCGGGGGCTTCGGTTGGGTACTTGGACGAGGTTAGGGCGAACGGAGGGGGGCTAGTACCGGCTTTGGCGGGAGGTTAGCCGGACGGACCACATTAGGAGGACGGAAGCGGAGGTCAAGGCGGCGGAGATTAGGAAGGCGAGAAAGTAGTCGCCCTGGAGGTCGAAAAGGATCCCGGCCATTACCGGGCCGGTAGCGATGCCGATGCCCCGGCCGGTTTCCAGAATTCCCATAACGGTGCCGAGCATGTGGGGTGGGTAAAGGTCGGCGGCCTTGGCGCCGACGAGAAGCCCGTTGACACCCTCGCTAAGCCCGGCCAGGGCGACGAAAACCACCAGGGCCCACCAAACGCCGGCTCCGCCGAAAAACAGGACCACCATGACCGAGGCTACCGACATGGCGGTAAAGATGGTGAAGACGATCTCCCGGCCCAGCACGTCGGAGAGGAAGCCGACCCCGGGGCGGCCTCCGATGCCCAGGAGCCCGGCGATTCCGATGGCGAAGGCGGCTTGCATCTGGCCGTACCCGGAGAGGAACAAGAAATTGAGCATGTGAACAATGGTAATCTGGGTGCCGACGGAACCGACGGCGCGGGCGGAGAGAAGGAGGAAAACAGCGGGGTCCCGGAGGGTGGCCCGAAGGGAAACGCTGGGGCGGGGTTGGTCCGGGGCCTGGGTCTCTGGGGTGACAGGTTCGGAGGAAGCCAAGGCCGGCGGGGCGGCAGGGAGCGACGGGTCCTGGTGGGGAGTGCGGCGTTGGAACAGGAGGTTGGGGAGGGCGACAACCACGAAGAAGGCGACACCGAAGATGCGGAAGGCGGCCTGCCAGCCGATGGTGGAGACGAGGAACTGGGCCAGGGGCACGATGATGGCCTGTCCGGTGGGGTTGCCGGAATCGGCGGTACCCAGGACGATGCCCTTGGAGCGGGGAAACCAGGGTGCGAGGGTAGCCGTGGCGGAGAAGGAGGAGATGGTGGTCTGGCCGATGGTGGCGATGACGCTGTAGAAGATGAAGACCTGCCAGATGTGGGTGGAGAAACTGCTGGCGATCCAGCCGATAAGGATGAAGCAGGCGGCGATGGGGAACATGGCACGGGGTCCGAAACGGTCAAGGAACCGGCCCAACAAGGGGGCGACGAAGGCCCCAACCAAGCCGGAGGCGGAAAAGATGGCGGCGGTGAGGGCGAGACTGCTGCGGAAGTAGCCCCGGAAAGCCACCAGGAAAACGCCCTGGACATTTTTGGCGCCGCCTTCGACGGTCAGGTTGGCGAAGGTAAGACCGAAAATTACCCAACCGTAGTGGAGGCGGCGTTTAATGGTGGTGATCAATACTCGCGCTTTTGACGGGGCTGCCCCAAGAGAGGCATACGGGGGGAGGATTGGAACATTATACACCAGGGTTATTTTGTCTTGACCGTCTTATTGACGAATCCTATAATTGCGTGACGAAAGGCGACCCTGAATTGGGGCGACCGAAGGAGCAAGGCGGCGAGATTTTGACCCTGCCTTCAGCCGAAACGATTGAAGAGTTGGCCCAGCGAGCCGAAGAGGAACTGGCGGCAATTGCCGACCTGGAAGGGCTGGACCAATGGCGCATTGCCTACCTGGGACGGCGGGGCCGGCTGACCAACGTGCTGCGGGGGTTGCCGCAGGTGGAATTGGAGCAGAGGCGGCAGTTGGGGGCGTTGGCAAACCGGACCAAGCAACAGTTGGAGAGCCGTCTGGCGGAGAAGACCCAGCAGATAACCCAAGAGGGACAGGCGGCGGCCTTTGCCCGGGACCGGCTGGACGTGACGCTGCCGGGTAGGGCCTTACCGATGGGGCGGCTGCACCCTTCGACCCAAATAGTGCGGGAAATTTGCGACGCATTTATTGGGATGGGGTTCAGTCTGGTTGAAGGTCCGGAGGTGGAGTGGGACCGGTACAACTTCGAGATGCTGAACATACCGGCGGGTCACCCGGCCCGGGATATGTTCAACTCGTTGTGGGTGGACTACCGGAACGAGGCCGGGGAGTACCCGATGCTGCTGCGAACCCATACGTCGCCGATGCAGGCACGGGTGATGGAAAGCATGGAGCCGCCGGTGCGGGTGGTGGTGCCGGGGAAGGTTTACCGGTACGAGGCCACCGACGCGACCCACGAGTGGCACTTCCACCAGATAGAAGGGTTGGCGGTGGATCAAGGAATCACCTTTGCCGACCTGAAGGGGACGCTGTACGAGTTTGCCCGGCGGTTGTTCGGGGGGGAACGGCAGGTCAGGTTCCGGTGCGACTATTTCCCGTTCGTTGAACCGGGGGTTGACGTTTCAATTGACTGTTTTGCCTGCGATGGACACGGGGAAGGGTGCCGCATCTGCCGGGACAGCGGTTGGATCGAAATTATGGGGGCAGGTATGGTGCATCCCAAGGTGTTGTCGGCGGCGGGATACGACACGGACCGGTACACGGGGTTTGCCTTTGGGGTGGGCCCGGAGCGGGTGGCCATGCTGAAGTACGGGATTGACGACATCCGGCACTTCTTCTCCAACGACCTGCGATTTTTGCGGCAATTCTGATACAATCATTTCCGCTTTCCCCTGCGGTATCCAAGTTACATTCCTGGGCACTGCCCGGGGGTTGGAGACGGTGGCGGCAGAGTTTTCAATGATAGGCGCTCCCGAAGGTTTATGAAGGTCCCACTTAGCTGGTTAAGAGAATACGTCGACGTCGAGCTTCCGCCGGCGGAGCTGGCCCACCGGTTGACCATGGCCGGGGTTGAGGCCGGGGAGATTATCGAGTACGGCGGCTGGACGGAGTGTTACGTTGGGTTGGTGTTGGAGGTGGAGCAGCACCCCAACGCGGACCGGTTGAGCCTTTGCCGGGTGGACATTGGGGCGGAGGAGTTGCAGGTGGTTTGCGGCGCGCCCAACGTGGCGGCGGGGCAAAAGATATGCTTCGCCAAGGTGGGGGCGAACCTGTACAACACCCACAGCGGGAAGCACGAGAGTTTGAAACCGGCGCGGATACGGGGCGTGGTCTCCGAAGGCATGATCTGCTCGGAGTTGGAACTGGGGTTGGGGGGGGGGCACGAGGGAATCGTGGTCTTGGAGGAGGACGCGCCGGTGGGCATACCGCTGGACGATTACCTGGGGGATGCGGTAATCGACCTGGAGGTAACACCCAACCGGCTGGACTGCTTTTCCATTTTGGGGGTGGCCCACGAAGTGGGGGCCATTACAGGGAAAGAGGTGCGGGAGCCGGCGGTGGTCTACACCGAGAGCGGGCCGCCGATTGAGGAGGTTGCCACGGTTTCGGTGGCAGCCCAGGACCTGGCGCCCCGGTACACTTGCAGCGTCATACAGGGTTTGACGATTGGTGACTCGCCCCAGTGGCTGCAGGACCGGTTGGTGAAAGCGGGGTTGCGGCCCATCAACAACGTGGTGGACGTGACCAACTTTGTGATGCTGGAGTTCAACCAGCCGTTGCACGCCTTCGACCTGGACCGGTTGCGGGACCAGACCATCATCGTCCGGCGGGCCAGGCCGGGGGAGATACTGGAAACCCTGGACGGGGTGAAGCGGGAACTGAACACCGAGGTGGTGGTCATCGCGGACTCCCAGGACCCGGTGGGAATGGGAGGGGTAATCGGGGGTGCGAACAGCGAGATTGACGCCGGAACGAAGCGGGTGTTGTTGGAGTCGGCAACGTTTGACAGCCTGAACAACCGGAAGACGGCGGAAACGTTCCGGGTACGGACCGACGCCAGCCAGCGGTTTGAGAAGGGGTTGCGGCCGGAGTTGGCGCCGATCGCGCTGCGGAGGGCGACGCAGCTCATCCAGGAAGTTGCGGGCGGAGAGATCGCCCGAGGAATCATTGATATTTTCCCGGGACGGGAGGAACCGTACCCGAAAGTGCCGTTGACCCTGCGGCGATTGAAGCAAGTCCTGGGGATGGACCTGGAACTGGAAACGGTGGAGCGGGTCCTGGGCTCGTTGGGGATTGAGACGGAGCGTTTGGGGCCGGACAGTCTGGAAGCTACAGTGCCCTACTGGCGGAACGACATTTCCATCGAAGAGGACTTGATTGAAGAGGTAGTGCGGATTGTGGGGTATGACGAGGTGCCGACGACGATGTTGTCGACGCCGATACCCTACCAACAGCCCTCGCCGCGGACCCAGTTGAAGGAACGGCTGCGGAAAGCGCTGGCGGGAGCGGGCCTTCAGGAGACCATCAGCTACCCGGTGTTGGGTCTGCCGGACCTGGAAAAGCTGGGGCTGCTGGACGAGGGGCACCCGCCGTTGAGGTTGGTGAACCCCATGAGCACCAGCCAGGAATATCTCAGGACGACGTTGAGGCCCAGCCTGCTCCAGACTTTGAGATACAACCAGGAGCACTTGGACGCCTCCTTCCGGTTCTTCGAGATCGGCAAGGCGTTCATTCCCCGGGCCGGCGACCTGCCGGAGGAACGGGAGATTGCGGCGGGAGTGGTATCGGGGCCCCGATCGGAGTCATCTTGGTTGGAGACCGGCGGGAACCTGGACTTTTACGACGCCACCGGAGCGATTTCATCGGCCCTGGAGCGGTTGTCGCTGGCCGCGGAGTACCAACCCACCGAGGACCCGATTTTCCAGCCGGGGCGGTGCGCGAAGATAGTGTGCGGCGGGAAGGAAGTAGGGGTGGTGGGGGAACTGCACCCGGAGGTCCGGGAAGGGTTTGGGCTGCGGGACAACACCGTGGTCTTGTTTGAGTTGGAGCTTGAGCGGATTTTCCAGGCGGCGGAACCGGCGCGCCGGGGTTTCCGGCCCCTGTCGCGTTATCCGGCGGCGACGCGGGACCTGGCGTTGATTGTGGACGCGGAGGTGCCGGCGGGGAGGGTGCAGGAGGTCTTGCGGCGGCACCGGCTG
Organism: Dehalococcoidia bacterium; assembly: GCA_965205495.1. Lineage (GTDB taxonomy): Bacteria > Chloroflexota > Dehalococcoidia > Lucifugimonadales > UBA3495 > CATOSK01. Next base: position 452,861 of record CBDBHA010000002.1, on the reverse strand, counting down.
GTGGAGCGGGTAACGTTGTTTGACGTTTATACCGGCGAGAACCTTCCCGAAGGCACCAAGTCGCTGGCGCTGCACGTAGACTTTCAGTCCACGGAGCGGACATTGACCAACCAGGAAGTGACCCGGACGCTGGACGGGTTGCTGCGGAACCTGGAGCGGGAGACCGGGGCACGGCTGAGGACGGGTTAGACCGTCCCTTGATAGGGCATACCAGGTATAGTAAATTGGCGTAACCCCGCCGAGAGGCACCATTATGCAGACGCACGACCATCATGGGGACCATCACGGGCATGGGCACCGGGAACCGGCCCACCACGACGAGCACAGTCATTCCCACGGACACGGCCACGTCCATGAGGACATGCTCTCGGTGGAAGAGGCGTTTGCCCGGATCATGGAATGTTTCAGTCCGTTGGAAGAGGAGCGCAAACCTATCCTGGAGTGCCTGGGGCAGGTGTTGGCGGAAGATATGACTTCGCCGTTGGACCTGCCGCCCCTGGCCAACTCCGGAATGGACGGATACGCGGTGATTCAGCGGGACATCGCCGGCGCCGGCGGGGACGCGCCCAAACACCTGGAAGTTATCGGGACGGTAGCAGCCGGGGAGGTCTCGGCCCAGACGGTGACGGCGGGAACAGCGATACGGATAATGACCGGCGCGCCGATACCGGACGGGGCAGACACCGTGGTGCCCTTTGAAGAGACCGACGAGATTGCCCGGAGGGACGCGGGGGAAACCCTGGAGCAAATCGGGATCATGGCGGACCTGCCATTGCATTGCAACGTTCGTCCGGCCGGGGAGGACGTCCGGCGGGGAGACCTGGTGCTGGAAGCTGGAACGGTGATCCGGGCTGCCGAGGTTGGGGTGCTGGCCTCGTTGGGGCTGGACCAGGTGAGGGTGATACGGAGGCCGGTGGTTTCGATTCTGTCCACCGGAGACGAATTGATGCCGGAGGGGGAGGAGCTGGGCCCTGGGAAGATATACGACAGCAACAGCTCCGGATTGGCAGCGGCGGTGCTGGCGGCTGGGGGAGTGCCGCGGGTGTTGGGGATAGCGCGGGACAACCTGGAGGACATGCACCGTAAGTTGGAAGAAGTGGCCGGTTCGGACCTGCTGGTAACGTCGGCGGGGGTCTCCAAGGGAGACTACGACATCGTCAAAGACGTGCTGACCCAGCGGGGAGACATGAACTTTTGGTCGGTGCGGATGCGTCCGGCCAAGCCGCTGGCCTTTGGGCATCTGCGCTACTCGGGCCAGGGGCAGGTGCCGCTATTGGGGCTGCCGGGAAACCCGGTGAGCGCGATGGTGGCGTTTGAGATGTTTGGGAGACCGGCTATTGCGACGATGCTGGGGAGGGGGGCCCGGCCGCGCCCTTCGGTGGACGGGGTTTTGACCGGCCCCATCTACAACACCGACGGGCGGCGGGTTTATGCCAGGGTGGAAGTGGGGCTAAAAGACGGAACGTACTATGCCAACCCAACGGGTCCTCAAGGATCGAACATATTGACGTCGATGTCCCGGGCCAACGGATTGGCCATCTGCCCGGCTGACGAAACGAGCAAAGCGGCCGGCGACAGAGTGCAAATTATAATGCTGGACTGGAACGAAGAGGTTGAGGTATGACGGTGGCGGGAACCGAGGTTGAACTTAAGGACGATGAATCGCCCCTTTACAACATAAGTTTTGAGCGGCTGGCGGCGCTGGGGCGTTCGGCGATAACGATTTTAGCGGCCCGCCGGTCGATGTCGTCTCCGTCGCGGGTGCAGGAGGACTTTGCCCTGGACGACCCGGAAGCATTGGTCAATGAGATTGCCGAGTACGGAGCGCCGGAGGAGGACTTCATCCGGACCAACATGCCGGTGCAGGAGATAGTATTTCGGATTTTGTTGGCCCGCCGGAATCAGCCGACGCCGTTGAGGACGCTGCATTACGAACTGACGGAAACGTGGTCGACGCCCATCCGGCCCATTAACCTGACGGAAGAGGGGTTGGCCCGGATTCTGGACGGGGATACATACTACGGTTTCGAGCGGAGCGACGGCGAGGGAGAATAGGAACAAGACCTAATTCCCCGACGCGGGGCGGGGGGAACATGAAAAACGGGTGCGGGAAGCCGCACCCGTTGCTTTTTTTCGCCGGTAACCGGGGTATTAGGTGTTGAGCTGTTGGTTGGCGACGCCGACCAGCTTTTCAAAGCCGACTTCGTCGTTAACCGCCAGGTCGGCGAGAATCTTACGGTCCACTTCGACGCCGGCGAGCTTCAGGCCGTGCATGAACTGGCTGTAGGTTAGGCCGGACTGGCGGCAAGCGGCGCCGATGCGGATGATCCACAAGCGGCGGAACTCACCCTTGCGCTGGCGGCGGTGGCGGTAGGCGTGGGTCCAAGCGTGGATGAGGGCTTCTTTGGCCCACTTGTAGTTGCGATGGGAGGACCCATGGAAACCCCGGGCGGCCAGCATCACTTTCTTATGGCGGCGGTGTTTGGTAACACCACGTTTTACTCTGGGCAAACCTTAACTCCGAACTAGAATCCCCGGGCTAACCGTAGGGAAGCAATCTCTTGTAGCGTTTGATGTCGGCCGAGTCGACCAACAGCTTATCCGCGAACTTGCGGGTGACCTTCTTGGGTTTTTTGCGGCGCAGGTGACTGCTCATCCGCTTGCGGCGCATCAGCTTCCCAGAGCCGGTGATGTGGATGCGGGCTTTGGCGCCCTTATGGGTCTTAAGTTTCGGCATTGGCTAAATCTTCCGCCTTGTCTTCGGGCTTGTCGGTCTTGCTGGGGCTTGGAATGAGAATCATGGAGAGGGCGCGGCCTTCCATTGAAGGAGCCTTCTCCAAGCGCACATCATCTTTAAGGTCGTCGGCGACCCTTTTAAGGACCGACAGACCCAGCTGTTGATGAACGGCTTCCCGGCCACGGAACCGGCAGGTCAGCTTGACCTTGGAGCCTTCATCGATGAACTGGCGAACCTTCCGCATTTTGGATTCCAGGTCGTGGTTGCCGATATTGGGGCGGAACCGTACCTCGCGGAGTTCGGTGCTCTTCTGGCTCTTCTTGGACTCCCGTTCTTTTTTCGCGTACAGATAGCGCAGTTTTCCGTAGTCCAAAAGCCGAGCCACCGGGGGATCGGCGTTAGGAGCCACCTCCACCAAATCGAGGTCTTGCTGCCGGGCCATTTGGATGGCTCTGTCGGTGGCAACCACCCCCAGTTGTTCCCCTCCTTCACCGATAAGCCGAATCTGGGGAGAGCGGATTTGCTCGTTGACTTTGTACTGCCTAGCTATACTTTACCTCCAAAATGGCCGTTAGGCCGCCTAGGGACGGGATGACGTATGACAAGGCTAAAGGCGAATCCAGGGCTTTGTCAATAGGGGCCGGGCTTCTTGGCTGAATCCGCCCTGGCGCCCTAGATTTACTCCGATTAACGCCATCGATGCGGGGGCATTGGATGATGAACACAAGGTCGAACGGTTAAGGACTACGTTTAAGGGCATTTGGGAAGCCGCGACAAGGGGGCGGTTAGTTTGGGGGGTTGAAGCCCTGGTCCAAGTCTTTGAGGAACTCTTCAATGTTGGGGGACAGGGGCAGAGTATCGGAGGGTTGCTCCGTTTCCTGGTGCTCCCGGTCGTAGTCTTCTTCCAAGCGGCCCAAGAGGGTGGCGACGTTGGCCTTATTTTCCACCATGTCCTGAAGCTTAGCGTACTGGGCTTTGCCCCTTTGGGATTCGATCAACCTGGAGGGCAAATCGTAAATATCGCAAAGGATTTCCATGAGGCGGGCGGTGCCGGTAAGGTCTTCGTCAACTTGGAAATACTGGGGAAGGTGGACGACGAAGGTGCGGGTTTCAATGCCCAGCTTGATGGCCTCCTGGGTGACCAGGTAGGTGATGGTGGTGGGGCCCTCATAGTTGCTGGACTGGACCTTGACGCGTTGGCGTTCTTCGTCGGCGCCGGGGCCGCTGCCGAGCCCTGATACCAGAAGGGGGCGGGTATGGGGAACCATATCGTACATGGCGCCAACGAGGGAATAGCGGCGGACATTGAAATGCCGGAGGAGTTCCACCATGGTTTCGGTGAAGTCTTCGCCGTAAAGGTGAGGCTCCAGCAGGTGGACCAGAAGGAGGTCTTGGGCATCTTCGCGAGCCGCGTAACGGACGATGGTGTTGGGGACGCTAACCTCGCGGCGGCCTTCGTTGAAGAAGGACCGGGGCCGGTAGCGGGTATAGTCATAGAAACGTCCGGGCTGGGCGATACGGCCCAACTCCCGGGCGCGCAGGTGGCGTTCGACCCGGTTGAGGGCCAGGGTCCCGACGCTGCCGACGTCGATCCAAGGCCGGAGGACGGCGACGACGTGGGGGTCGTTGAGTTCGGGTACCGGTTCGCGGATTTCAAAGTTGCCGACACGCATGGCTACAGTTTGACACTCGGATCAAGGCTTGACAAGCCCTGGTAACTGTTCGGCCAGGGTCTTTTCATTCTCCGGCAGTATAAGCAATGCCGAGCAGGGCGAAGGCTTGGGAGACCTGCGCCGCGTGACGGCGCAGGGCAGCGGCTACGTTGTTATGGCCCGCCCAACGCACCAAGGTGGTCGTCAGGTTGCGTAATGCTGCCATCACCTGGGGCGCGCTACCGGTTCTCACCTGAGAACGGTCTTCGTCAAAGGTGACGTCCCTTACCCAGTGCACCCGGTTTTCGATGTGCCAGTGCTCCCGAAGTATCTCCAATAGACGGTCCGCTCCGGCAGCGGTTGGAGAGAGACTGGTCACCGCATAGCTCACCGCCACCTGACTCCGGCCTTTCACTATGCGCCGCCGCTCCAGCCGGCACACCTGTCGCAGGTGCGGCCACGCTTCCCCCACCGTTCCGGCGCTGCCCGCATAGCCGTTTAACTCCGGGTCGGCCAAGGCCCACAGTTCCCGACGCTCCCGCCGTCCGTGACGCTGCTTTGGCCGGGCATCCACCCACGCCGTCAGCGTTGCCCCGCGCACCCGCCACTCCTGCTCCTGCCACGGGGACACCCTTGGCCCGTTGCCTTCCTCAGTTTCCAGTGGGGGAAAATGCTTCCACCAAGTCTTGGTGCAAAGTGGGCTGATTCTCTTTCACCGGCAACAGGTAGTCCCCGCCCCCGGCCACAATCTGCCGGCACACTTCCCGTTGCCTCAACAGAGCGTCTGCCACCACTACCCGGCCTTCCAGAGGGACCTGCCCCAGCACCTTTCTGGCCGCCGCCAACTCCTGACCCTTGCCTGGCGCGGCTGCTTGGGCCAACACCGCCCCGCTTCCGGCAGCATAGGCTGACACCAGATGCACCCCGGGTATCTCTTGCCCGTGTATCCCCCGCAGGGTCTTGCCGTCCAGGGACAGCGCCTCCCCACGCTCTAGCCCACTGTTGATCAGCCATTCCCGCAACACCGCCTCGAAGGCGTCCACGTCCAGGTCTTTGAACACCCGGTGGAAGGTGGCTACACCGGGCGTCTTCCCCAGCCTGAACCCCAGGAGTTGCCCCGTGGCAACTCCGTGGTCACGCCCCCACTGGGCTATGGCGTACAAGCTGCGGGCGCCGCACAGCATGGCGCAAACGGCCAGGCTCAGAATTGCCCCCAACTGGTGACGCCGGCCCTGGCTCTTGCGGTGGTCCGGGACCCGGTCCAAAGCTTCTCTTAACTCCATCATCCTCACCTCCCAGCTCTATTGCTTAAACTTTAAAACTTGTTTCAGAAAATGAAAAGACCCTGTATGGGCCGGGTCGTTAATTGTGTTTGTGGGGAGCTCGCGACGATGAGTCCGGGGCAAACCGCCTGGCGGCAATAGATTTTAGATTCCTCCCTACGGTTCGGAATGACAGGTTGGGGGGCCGGGGTTATTCGATGCGTTGGAAGTAGATTTGGCGGACCACGTCTTCCAGTTGGTTGTCGATGAAGTCCTCTTCGGGTTGGACTTCCATGGTCCAGTGGAGCATGGGGTTGGAAGCGTGGGAAAAGATTAGGGCGAAGGTCTGGTAATCGTCACCGCCGGCGGCGAGGGCAATGGAGGTCTCATCGACCTCGACCTCCAGTTCGGGGTCCAGTTCGGTCAAGAACTCTTCGACCCGTTGTTTGGCCCGGTGGTACCACTGGTAATTGTTCATGGTTAATTCCTGGCGGGCGGAGTTGGGGCAGGAAACGGGGGCAATTCTCTTGATTCGCCGCGCTTGGCGGCGGTTCTGATGACTGACGCTGCCGGTCGTTGGCCGGGCAAGCAACTCCTATAGTACACTCAAACAGGACTTTCTCCCAGACGTTCCGGAGTTGTTTAGTAATGATACACGCTCCTTCTGAAACCGAATTTGGGACCTTGAGGAATCCGCCCCTCCCATCCCTGTTCCTTCTCCCCGCATCTCTTCTGGTTATGCTGAATCTGCCCCTTCTTTTTACCCGCGCGATGGGGGTGGACCAATATTCCTACATCGCATTGGAGGTTGTTTCAAGTTGGGCAACGCCACTGACGCTCTCGTTCCTAACCAATACTTTCCTGGCGTTGCTGGGATACGGATGCCATTTGATGCTGTGGCGGTGGCAATACCGGGGAAGGGGACGCGAAGCGGGAACATTCCAGAAGGCCGCCATTGTGGTGGGCGCACCGGTGTTTTTGGCTTTCATGCCTTCCTTCCTGCTGACCCCCCACGGAGGCCAGGGATTCCCGGTGTTGGTAGCATTTTTGTTGTTCGCTTCGATGACCATCACGATGGCCGTGCGGGACCCGGAGACGCGGTTAACACCCCAGGAAACCACCCTATGGTTGTGGGGCGCGATCGGGGTAATTATCGTACTGTTGTTTACCGTCCTGGTGGTGTTTGGACTGCTGATGTCCCGGGAACCCCTGCCGCCAACAGGCAACCTGTTCTGGGCCTTTGAAATCCCATGGGAGCGGGTGGGTTACGGGCCTGAAGAATACGCCCGTAGACACTTGGAAATCCTGCCGCTGTTTACCACCCTGAGTTGCTGCTACATGATTTTCATCGTGGGCGGCGCGATGCTGGGGGCGATCTCGGCGCGGCGGAAAGACCTTGGAGCGGCAAAACCCCGGACTGAAGTTGGCCCTTTGAATTCCGGCCAAGGGGGTCTGGAAGACTTAACGGAGCGAGAATCCGGTAACTCGGAGCCAGCGGGGGAAACAGCGGAGGAAGACGGTTCCCCGCCCGGGGAACGACAAGGACCTTCACCAATATTGCAGCAGTTATGGGAACGCATCAGCAACTTCGATGTACCGACAAATCCAGCGTACGAGGCTGTTTGGAACGGCCAGCGGGTTGGACTCTCAGAGTCGATGTACCGGGACCTCCTACAAAAGGAGGGTAATTTGATCGGGATGACGGACCTTTATGTAAACATGGAGAAGCAGGAGATTTACATGAATGGGATACCCATGCGGTTTGATTGGGGAAGCCGGAGTTCCCTCCTGACTTGCGTTTACGCCGGGGAGCCTCCGGGCAAACCTTTGCGTAACGCTTACCTCCAAAACAGGTTGATCGCTTACCTGGGTTATGATCCAGGTCAAAGCCTCAATACTGCCATGGAGATTTCCAACCTCATAGACAGGTTCAACAAGGAAATCATTACCCGCGATGGTTTTGAAACAGGCCGGTCCAAAATTATTGAAGGACGCAATGTTTTACTGATAACGCCCCGCGACGTCTGATTCACCCGCGCTGGTTTCCCATCCCCGACGGCTGAAACTGCCCAGGGTTGGGATGCTTCAGCCATAAGGGATTGGCGCCGCGGTACTCCCGGCATCCCTCATTCCTACTCCACCGTCCCCTTCGATTCGCGCGGGGAGCCCTTCGCTCCTCCTGCAACTCCTCTCCCAACCAAAGCCCCGACCAGCAGAAATGCCCGCTGCCCAGCACCACGCAAACCCCTATACCCCTATACCCCTATGCGCGCGTCCCCCCCTGACCTATCAATCCCATCCAACCGGTCTCCGGGAAATCCTGGTTTGGCGCGGGCAGCGGCCAGGACCCGATCCATATCGCGTTTATAACAATCCTATATCTACGGGCCTATACGTACGGGTTTAATACAAATCAAGTACAAAAATGGACCATAGGCCCCGGTGACAGTGTTCAATAGAAATCGAGGATTTTGCGTCGGCGCGGCGCCCAATAGGCAGGAGGTGTAAAAAGCGGCTGTTTCCGGGGCAAAAACCAGCGCCAGCCAAAAACCCCCAAAATACCAACTGAAGGAGATTTAAGATGAACGGATCCCCAGATTTCAGCGAAACCTCCCAAGCCCACGCGGAGCTTATCGAGGCAGTCGCCAGAGAAGTGATTGCCGGTGCCGCCGGAGTTCCCCGGGCGGAAACCCTAACCCCGGTGGTGAACGTCATTTACACCGGTGGTTCCGGTTCTGAGATTCTCCGGGCCTTTTCGTTGTCGGGGGAGGTGGCTCAGCCGATTAACCCTCATGGGAATGCGCTGATCGATTGCTCGAACCTGGTTCTGAACCAATTCTTGGCGGATGTCTATAGCCCGGATGCCGCGGCCTTGCTGCGTTGCATTGGGACCAGCCTTGTTTCGGATTTCAAATTTCTCGGCATGTCGCATTACCCGGCAGCCGGAAATGCTATCAAATTGAGAAGGGAATTCGACCGGCTGATGGAAGAGAAAACGATGCGGATCTACATAACGGAGGCTGCCGGGAACGCCGGTTATACCGTCGTGACCGGCAGCTTAAGCAGCTCGGCATTCTTTGCCCTGGCCACCGCGCTGCTCGACCAGCCCGGCATGTACCGCAACTTGGTTTTGGTTGCGCTTACGCCTTCCCGGCAGGTCAATAGCACGGACAATCCGCAGAGGTGGCCAGAAGTTGACCAGCGGTATGAGACGCTGCTCCGGTACTTGCAGAACCGGGATGATTTTACCTTGGTATTGATCAATTCCGAGAAGACGGTGGGGCGTCAGACTGGCGACCCCAATATTTCGCCGCCGATCTACGAAAGCGCCAAGGTCCCCGCGGATTTTATTAAACGCCTGGTCGTAGACGGGTCGTTGCACGGGACAGCCAGAGCCGATGTTCACCGCTTTGATCTCGCCAACGCGATAACTCCCTTGCTCGGCAAGGTCGGCGTACCGGCCATATTCGCTCCTGACCCGGATGCCGAGCGCACCCTGGACCTTGCCCTGGAAGGCGCTCTCGCCACGGGCTGGGAGAACCCCGATTCGGTTGATATTTTCGGTCCGTTGGCGGCATTGCCGCGGTCGTGGCCTGAGTCCTACCGGACGACGCTGTTAAGTCGTAGGATGCTCGGATCGATTTATCCTATCGATGTCCCCGGGGGGAACATTCTGGCCACCATCGCGGTGCGCCCCGAAAATGCTGGGAACATGCTCGACCACTTGAAGTAAGGGCTGATTCGGCGATTCGGTAAAAGGAGTTTAAAAAATGATTAATGCCGCTGAATTAACCCTTCTTGGAACATTAGTGCCATTGACCGCCCTGGCGGTGACGGTGGCCGTTGCCCTGCACATCGTGGCGGCACGGCCATCGAGACCGAAGGCGCGGCAATTCACCATCGCCGGGATCACCGCCAGTGTGATCCCGCTCCTGTTGGCGGTGGGGTTGGCTTTTGCTGCGACGATTTCCGAGGCGGTGGGAAACCTGTTAATCGGGGTGTCCATCGCTTTTCTGCTGGCGGCCTCGGGTTGGTCCTTCTGGGTGTGGCTGGGAGCAGGCCGGGTGGCAGCAGAGGCCGGCCAAGACCCCGTCGCCATTGGCGGCCCCACCGGGGTCATGGACCCGACCCAACAGCCCACAGAACCCGTCGAAATGAGGGAGGCCCCAGGGCCGGCCGACAGTTCACGGCGCCGGCCCCACCCCTTCCCCCAACCGGCGGAGCGGGCAACGATCCCGACCAGGTCTGGGGCTTCTCCAACCGTGGAGGACTACGATCGGACTGGAGTTCGAGTCTATACGCCACGCAGCGAGGAGAACGTTGAAAAGGACAACACGATATCGGTCCAGGTAATCACGCCCGGGGACCTGAAACCTCCACAGGGCTAGTGCGGTTAGGGCCCGCGCTTCGGGAAGGGGGCAATCCGTGGATTGCCCCCTTCCCTTGCAACAATTCTACCAATCCAATTGCGCTGCGGAAAAAATGCAGCATTGGACCAGTGGGTGAGTTGGCGTGGTTGGATTGAATTGGAGACTCAAAACTACATTTCGGAGGTTTACCAAATGGCTGTATCCATGAACCACTGCCCGAATTGCCGGCTAAACACGTTCGAAATCCGTTGTTGGACCTGCGGCAAGCCGACTATACCAGGTGCGATTCCCTCGATGCCCATATCCTGGGAAAGCAGCGGCTATAACGGGTTCGACAAGTACGATGTTCGTCAGTACGGCCCGCCCCCTGGAGTGTAACCGCCTGAAACCAGACGCCATGAAACCCTCAGCCGGCCCGGAACATTCCGGGCCGGTGTTGCGTTCGGCAGGCAAGCCTCCGATCCGTTCGGTTACGGGGATTTTGATTGTGGTTGGGGAGAGGAATCCGGGGGCAAATTGGCTGGGGGAGGTGGATTTTAGATTCCTCCCTACGGTCGGAATGACAGGTTGGGAGGCTCGGAATGACCCGCTTGGACGGGCTCAGGGCGAAGGTCGGGGAGGTCATAGCGAGCGTCTAGGGGCTTGAAACGGCGGGATATTTGGGTAGAATGGGGGCGGGTGGACTCTGAATAGACTGGACCGACGGTAGAGGCAGCTACCATTGGACGAACATTGGCATTACCACATGGACGTAGTCTTCGGAATCGGTGGGTTTGAAGACTCCGGGGCTGGAGGGGGTGGTGGTTTCCAGGGCGACTTTGCCCCGCTCCAGAACGGTTAACACTTCCTGGAGATAACGGCTGTTGAAGGCAATCTTGGACTCGCCGCCCTCCAGGGTCTCGGCCATGACTTCGCTCTGGTTGTCGCCGACTTCTTCGGAACGGGCGGAGATGATGGCCTTGCCGGCTACGTCGCCATCGGCTTCCATTTGCAGGCGGATGATGTTGCTGCCGTCCCGGGCGAAGATGGCGGCGGAGCGGGTGGCGCCGAGCAGGTTCTGGAGGTCGAAAACGGCTCGGGTCTGGTAGTTCTGGGGAATTAGTTGGTCGTAGTTGGGGAAGGCCCCTTGGAGCAATTGGGAAACCAACTCAACCCCCTTGGTGCGGAACATGATCTGGCCCTTGGTGGGAGTCATCATGATTTCCACCGGGTCTTCCTGGTCGGCCAGCAGGCGGTTCAACTCGTTCAAGGCCCGGGCGGGGACGATTACTTCGATCTCCGAGTCGACCGGATGGGTCAGGTCGCCGTGTTGGACCGCGAGGCGGAATCCATCGGCGGCGGCCAGGGTGAACTTGCCACCGTGAAGCTTAACTTCTACCCCGGTCAGGACCGGGCGGGACTCCTCGGTGGCGGCGGCGAAAGCGACGCGCGTGATTGCCGAACGCAAGATTTGAGGGTCAATATTGGCGGCGATGCCGTCTTCTACCGAGGGTATTGGGGGGAAATCGTTAGCGTCGGCGCCGTGGACCCGGGCGTTGGCCGTGCCGCAGGTCACCGCCAAGACCCCACTTTCGAGGGAGACTTCCAGGTCGATTTGGTTGCCGGAGAGGGAGTTGACGAACTCGGTGAGCAGCCGGGCGGGAACGGTTATGGAGCCTTCTTCCTGGATGTCGGCCAGGATCCAGGTGGTGATGGCCATTTCCAGGTTGGTTGCCGACAACTTGAGCATGGACTGGTCGGTGCTAAGGAGCACGTTTTGGGTAATGGGCAGGGTAGCACGGGTGGCCACCGCGCGCCCCACCACGGCAAGGCTACGGCTCAGGTTGTCTCTTAGGCAGGAAAGCTTCATCGTCGACCGCCCCAATAGTTAGGTAGCGGACATTATGGCATTCTCCAAAATTAAAAACAACATGAAATGAAGCCGCCGCCGGGGGGAGTACGGGTCAAGTAACAGGACGATTGCAAAGTGATGCAATTCTGGGGGAAAGAGGCGCTTGCCAGGCCAGGTACGACCTGGATTCCCGCCTTTGCGGGAATGACGATAGGTGTTCTTAGGGACTTTGCAATGGTCCTGGGTCAAGTGGGGGGAAGTGGGCTGGGGAACACTGGGGATTTGATATAATTACAATCGCTTTTCATACCAAAGGGGAACCGACAGGACCCGAAACCATTTTGCATTAGGTGTCCAATGACCGAGCTTTTATTCCACCAAGACAGTTATCTCCGGGAGTTTGACGCCCAGGTGGTTGAGACCACCGGCGACGGCGTGGTCTTGGACCGGACGGCCTTTTACATCGGTGGGGGCGGGCAGCCCTACGATACGGGTGTCTTGATTGCCGACGGCCAGGAGTATCCGGTGACCCGGGTGGGGTGGTCCGAGGGCAAGGTGGTACACCGCATCGAGGGACAGATGCCTCCGGTGGGCGCCCAAGTAACGGGGCGTATCGACTGGGAACGCCGTTACACGCTGATGCGGACCCATACCGCGCTGCACATCCTTTGCGGGGTCGTTTGGCGGGACTACGGGGCCAAGGTCACCGGCGGGGACATGCAGCCCGGCACGGCGAGGATGGACTTCGAGCTAGAGAACATGACGGCCGAGTTTGCCCAGGAAGTGGAAGCGCGCATCAACGCTGAAGTCAACGCCGGGCGGGACATCCACGTCGGCAACCTGGGCCGGGAGGAAGCAGACCAGCACCCTGACCTAATCCGCACCAAGATAAACCTGCTGCCCGCCGCCGTTACTGAGGTCAGAACCATCGACATATCGGGGCTGGACCTCCAGGCCGACGGGGGGACTCACGTTGCCAACACCAGGGAGGTTGGGGCCATCAAGGTTATGGGTCACGAGAGCAAGGGGCGAGCCAACAAGCGGCTGCGAATTGCGTTGGATACAGCCAGGAAACAGGACGTCGGCGTCTAGTGTCCCCACCGACTTTTCTCCCCGAGAGGTCTTTGCAGGCCGACGCTAAGGTGACCGGGTAACGCATGGCTGGCGTCGTAGTTGGCATTGACGTCGGGGGGACCTTCACCGATGTTGCGGTTTTGACCGGCGGGCGGTTGAGCATCCACAAACTCCCATCAACGCCGGATAACCCTTCCCGAGGAGTGCAGCGGGCCGTTGCCGATTTGGGGGTTGAGGGGGCCGCCTTTGTCCACGGGACGACAGTTGCCACCAACGCGCTCTTGGAGGGAAAGGGTGGGAGGACGGCCCTGGTGACGACTCTGGGGTTTGAAGACGTGCTGGAGATTGGGCGGCAGAGCCGGTCCGAGCTGTACAACCTGAACCTGGAACGCCCACCGGCGCTGGCGCCCTGGGAGCTGAGGTTCGGCGTGCCGGAACGGGTGGAGCCCAACGGCAATATTTTGGAGGACCTTCCGCCAGAGGCGCTGCGGGCGTTGATGGGGCTAATCGCCGAAGCCGAGGTGGACGGCGTCGCCGTCTCCTTCTTGTTTTCCTTCCTGAATCCGGTACATGAGGAGATGACGCTGGAAGCGCTCCGGCAACTGCCGAATGCGCCGTTCATTTCCCTTTCCAGCCGGGTTTTGCCGGAGTTTCGGGAGTATGAGCGCACCAGCACGGTGGTGGTCAACTCCTATGTCGGGCCGATAGTGTCCCGCTACCTTGGGGAGTTGGAAGAAACGCTGGGACGGGACTTGCGGATAATGCAGTCTTCCGGGGGAAGCATCACCGCGAGGTTGGCCGCCGAGCAACCGGTGCGGACTATTCTCAGCGGCCCGGCGGGGGGCGTGGTGGGGGCATTTCACACGGGATGCCAGGCGGGTTTCCCGGACATCATAACCCTGGACATGGGGGGGACGTCCACGGACGTTTCGTTGTGCCCCGGACGGATCAAGGAGACCACGTCGGCCAACGTGGGGGGTTATTCCATCAGCGTCCCGATGATCGATATTCACACCGTTGGGGCGGGAGGGGGGTCGATTGCCCGGGTGGACGCGGGTGGGGCGTTGGTAGTGGGGCCACAGTCCGCCGGAGCGGACCCGGGGCCGGCCTGTTACGGGCGGGGCGACCGGATTACGGTTACCGACGCCAACCTGGTCTTGGGGCGGTTGCGGCCGGACCGGTTCCTGGGGGGCCGGATGAGCCTGGACTTGGACCGGTCCCGGGAGCTTATGGGGGAGCTGGCCGGGGAGATAAACGCCACCGTCGAAGAAACTGCCCTGGGGATCCTGCGGGTGGTCAACGCCAACATGGAGCGGGCGATTCGGGCCATTTCCCTGGAACGGGGCTACGACCCGCGGCAGTTTACGTTGGTCCCTTTTGGTGGGGCCGGGCCGATGCACTGCTGCGAGTTGGCCCGGGCTTTGGCCATTCCCCGGGTGTTGATTCCACGCCATCCTGGCATTCTTTCCGCCCTGGGGGTGGCGGTGGCGGACGTGGTCAAGGACTATTCCCGGACCGTAATGCTGCGTGGTGACGACGTTAACCAAGTCCGGCTGGAGGAAGAGTTTCACGGGATGGAGAACCAGGCCCGGCGGGAACTGGCTAACGAAGGGCTGCCGGAGGGCCAGATGCAGGCGCGGCGGTTCTTGGACGTGCGCTACGTGGGCCAGTCCTTTGAATTGACCATTGACTGCCCCAACCTGGGCCGGCGGGGGGACTTGCACCAGACCATTGGCAGCCGGTTTTTCCAAGCCCACCGGCAGCGGTTCGGGTATGCCGACCGGCGGGAGGCAGTGGAGATAGTCAACCTGCGGGTTAAGCTGGAGGTGCCGGTGGACAAACCGTCGGCGGAGCCGCAACCGGAGGTTGGACCCGACCCGGCGGCGGGGTTGCTGGAAAGGGTAGAAGTGGTGTTCCAGGAAGGGAATCTGCCAACGAGTTTGTACGACCGGGAACGGCTAGAGGCGGGGAACCACATCGACGGCCCCGCGTTGATGTTGCAACTGGACACTACGGTGGTGGTTTCTCCGGGATGGAGCGGGCGGGTCGACGCCTACGGCAATATTCTTTTGGAGCGGAGGTAACGGCTGGATGGCGACGGCGGCACGGGACCTGGAGCATCTTTCGGTGTTGGCCGCTTTCGCCCACCCGGACGATGAGGGTTTTGGGTGCGGCGGGACCCTGGCGATGCTGGTTTCGCGTGGCGCAAGGGTAACCTTGGTCTGCGGCACCAACGGAGACGTAGGGGAGATTAGCGACCCGGCCTTGGCGACTCCTGAGACGTTGGGGCAGGTGCGGCAGGAAGAGCTGCGGCGGGCCATGAACGTTACCGGGGTTGGCGACCTGCGGTTTTTGAACTACCGGGACTCGGGGATGGTGGGGACTGAGGACAACCGGCACCCGAATGCGCTGCACCAGGCAGACGCGGGCCAAGCAGTCGACCGGATTGTCGAAGTAATGGAGGAAACCCAGCCCCAGGTGGTCCTGACTCATGACCCTTCGGGGGGCTACGGTCACCCGGACCACATAGCGATGTGCCGGCACGTCACCGCAGCCTTCTCAAAGTTTGCCGGTCCGGGTGGCGCAAAAGAATCGAGAGCCCTGTATTACGTCTGCTTTCCCCGCAGCAACTTCCGGCGGATGTGGCGGGAAATGCTTGACCTGGGAATCACTCCTCCATTTGCCAGCATGGACATTGATTCGCTGGGAACGCCGGACGATGAGGTGACGGTCACCCGGGACGTGAGCGAATACGTGGACACTAAAATAGCCTCGTTGGATTGCCACCAGACTCAGTTGGACCCCAACGGCCCTTTCGCGCAACTGCCGCAGGAACTGAACCGGGAATACATGCGGACGGAGTATTTTGCGCTGGTTCACGGGACCGGTGGGGAGACCCGGGACATCCTCGGAGAAATTTAGGCCGGAAGAAGCAGATGCCAGTTGACCCGATAAGCCTGGAAGTTTTCAAGAACATGTTCATCTCCGTCTCGGAGGAGATGGGGGTCGCGCTGCAACGCACGGCGTATTCGCCCAACATCAAGGAGCGGCGGGACTTTTCCTGCGCCGTGTTCGACCGGGACGGGCAGATGGTGGCCCAGGCCGCGCACCAGCCGGTGCATTTGGGGGCGATGCCCGCGTCGGTGCAGGCGGCGTTGGAGACTTTTCCCGGCGCCCTCCGGCCGGGAGACATGGTGGTATTGAATGACCCGTATTTGGGGGGTACGCACCTGCCGGATATTACGCTGGTGGCGCCGGTCTACACGGGGAAGGGCGGGGACCGGCAGTTGGCCGGGTTCGTTTCCAACCGGGGGCACCACGCCGACGTGGGGGGGATGACCCCCGGATCGCTGCCGTTGTCCACCGAGCTTTACCAGGAAGGGTTGATATTGCCGCCGGTGAAGCTGGCGCGGTCGGGGCGGTTGAACCAGGAAGTGGTCCAGATCATCTGCCGCAACTCGCGGACGCCGGAGGAACGAAAAGGGGACCTGACGGCCCAGATTGCGTCGATACGGGTGGGGGAGAAACGGTTGCAGGAGGTGGTGGAGACCTACGGCGCGGAGGAGACGCTGGAGCACATGGCGGCCCTGCTGAACTACTCGGAACGGGTGACCCGGCAAGCCATTGAAAAAGTTCCGGACGGGGTCTACCGGGTGGTGGACTACATGGACGACGATGGCCTGACCGACGAACCGGTGCCCATCGCGGTAACCATCACCGTGGCCGGGGACCGGTTGACCATTGATTTCACCGGTACCTCGCCGCAAAGGCCGGGGTGCATCAACGCTCCCCAGGCGGTTACGGTGTCGGCGGCGCTGTACGCCATCCGGTGCATCGTGGGAGACGACGCGCCGGCCAACCAGGGGTGCCTGCGCCCGGTGGAGATAATCACGCCCCTGGGCACCCTGGTCAACCCGCAACCGCAGCGGGGAGTTGCGGGCGGCAACGTGGAGACCTCGCAGCGGATAACCGACGTGCTTTTCGCCGCGTTTGCCCAGGCGTTGCCCGGGGTGATTCCCGCGTCCAGCCAGGGGACCATGAACAACCTGCTGATTGGTGGGCATGATTTGACCCGGGAAAAGCCCTTTGTCTATTACGAGACTATCGGGGGGGGCATGGGGGCACGGCCAACCCTGGACGGGATTTCCGGCATCCACACCCACATGACCAACACAATGAACACGCCGATAGAAGCCATGGAGTTCGCTTTTCCGCTGCGGTTGAAGCGGTATGCGCTGCGGCGGGGTTCCGGAGGACTGGGAGAGCACAACGGCGGCGATGGGATAATCAGGGATGTTGAGTTTCTTAGTCCGGCGCGGGTCACCGTGCTGTCGGAACGGAGGAAGTTTGCGCCGCCCGGTTACCACGGCGGACACCACGGCCACCCGGGGGAAAACGTGCTGTTCCGGGGCGGTTACGAAGAAGTGCAGTTGAAGGGGAAAGAGACCCTGGACGTGGAGCCGGGAGACATCCTGAGCATCCGCACTCCCGGGGGAGGCGGTTGGGGCAAACCTCCGGACGCCGGAGAAGTGTAACGGCGTTGGGGGGCCGGCCAAGGGCGGACTTGGGAAAGATTCTTCGCACTATTGGGTGAGGGGAACCACGAATTTTGGAAACATTGGCGGGGGATCGGGGAAAACGATGCTTGACGGGCGGAAATGTCGTATAATTGCGCCGCACTTTAGGCAGGGTTATAATTGCCAATGGGACGACGCCACTGCCAAACAAGTTGAGGAGGAGATTATGCCAGACGTTTTCTACGCCAGGACCAGCAACTTCTTGTCCGACTCCCGCGACAAGACCATTATCACGGGTGACAACCCGGACGAAGTCCTGGAAAAGATGTACGAATATCTCCGAAGCCCGCCGGCGCGGGCGCGGTACCCCGCAGTAACCGATCCCACGGAGTTGGAGAACAACATTCGCCGCTGCATCTTCAAGAAGGGCGAAAAGGTCTTCAGCACCCGCGCTCCCCACGAACACTAGACCGGCATAAATCCCGGGGGGCTAGACGCCCTGGTAAGACAGGTTGTCAAAGAAAAGCCCCGGCGAAGCGCCGGGGCTTTTTGTTGTGGGTGCCGGAACTTTTTAGACGGTTGGGTTAGCTACCATCGTCGAAGCTAACGATGACGATGGCGTTGGCGATGAGAGTGCCATCGTTCCCGCCATCGTTGAGGACTTCCAATCCGCCGGGAACCACGTTGATGAAACCGGCGCCGTGAGGGAGCACCGAGAGGACCGCGTTGCCGTCGACCTGGTCCGGCTTGGGGACGCCGATCGTAACGTCGACGCGCATATCGTCGGCGGTCTTGCCCAACATACGCTGGAAACCCAGACTGCTATGGTGAATAGCGTCGAACACCGCCCGTTGGGCGGCGCTGGTGTAGTCCAGACCGTGAACGTCGACCCCCATTCCCATTTCAGTAACACATCGAACCAGAGCCATTTTAAATCGCCTCCATCAAACGAACGTTTGGAACAAGAGTAGGTATTGCCTTCCGCCGACCCTGCCACCCACACCAACTAGGGCCCCATTAAACGTCAGTCCGCCTGCTCCGTCAAGCCGGGGTTGGCGGTCCCGGAAGCGCAAGTTTTCCGGGAACACGAGCATAACGTATACTGGGGCAAGTTTTTCGCTGGTGCCGCATTGCTCAAGTTGACCGCAATAAATCTGCTGGGGGCCGCCGCTTTTCTGCTGGCGCTTGGCTGCGCCACCGCCACCGGGCAACCCGCAGACGGGGAATTGGTGGTTTTCGCCGCTTCATCCCTGACCGATGCCTTTCTGGATATGGCAAGGGAGTTTGAAGCCCGCAACCCCGGGGTAAAGATTGTTTTGAATTTCGCTGGGAGTCAACGGTTGCGGACCCAGTTGGAGCATGGCGCCCGAGCCGGCCTTTTCGCCTCGGCGGACTGGGGCCACGCGGAGGCTATAGCGGCGGGAGGACTGGCACAGGGTGGACCAATTGGTTTTGCGACCAACCGGTTGGCGATGATTGCGCCTTCAGAGTCCGAAGGCGTCAAGACATTGAATAGCCTGGCCGACGAGGGGGTAAAACTTGTGGTGGCCCACCCTTCCGTACCAGCCGGGGCCTACACCCGGGAGGCGCTGAACAACCTGGGGGCCAAGGCAGGTTACGGTAAGGGCTACACCGGCCGCGTTTTGGGCAACGTGGTATCCGAGGAACCCAACGTCCGAAGCGTAGCCCAGAAAGTCGCCTTGGGAGACGCCGATGCGGGCATAGTCTACTGGAGCGACGCCCAGTCGCCGGACATAGCGCGCCGGGTAAAGGTGACCGCCATACCGGAGGACTGCAACGTCGCCGCCGAGTATCCCGCGATCCTGCTCAGGACGGCGCAACAGCCAGAAACGGCGCAACGGTTCTTGGACTATTTGTTGTCCCGGGAGGGCCAAGAGACGCTGCAACGGCACGGCTTCGGCCCCAGGGTTGGAGCGGCAACGGACTCCACCACCCTCCCGGCCCGGCCCTAAACAACCTCTGCCACCAATGCTGCGCAACCTGACCAGAACCGCCAGCCCATGGGTCCCCGCCGGATGGGCGGCCACGGTGGTGTACCTGGTGTTTATCGGGCTGCCGGTGTTGGGGATACTGGTCCGGGCAGCCCAGCAGAGCGATTTCGCGGCCAGCCTCACCAGCAGTTTGACGGTGCAGGCCCTTCAGCTTTCCTTAGTTACCAGCACCATCAGCATGGGGGTGGTGGTGGTCTTGGGGACGCCCCTGGCTCTTTTGCTGGCCCGGAGCAACGCCACCGGGTTGAAAGCGGTGGATGTGCTTGTTGAGCTGCCCATTGTATTGCCTCCGGTGGTGGCGGGGGTGGCGATGCTGATGGCGTTTGGACGGCAGGGGTTGATCGGCCCGGCGCTGACCGGACTGGGGATCAATTTGCCCTTTACAACCGTCGCGGTGGTCTTTGCCCAAGTATTTGTTGCCGCGCCTTTCTACATAAGAGCGGCCAAGTTGGGGTTCCAGTCGGTGGGTCGGGAATACGAGGACATCTCCCAGACCTTGGGGGTATCGCCCTGGGCGACGTTCTGGCGGGTTACGATGCCTTTGGCGGCGCCGTCTATCCTGGGGGGACTGGCGTTGGCGTGGGCCCGGGCCATTTCGGAGTTTGGGGCGACGATAATGTTCGCCGGCAACCTGACCGGGCGGACCCAAACCATGCCCTTGGCCATCTTGACGGCAATGGAGACGGATACCGGGTCGGCGTTGGCCATGTCGGCGCTTCTATTAGCGGGTTCGCTGGCGGTGTTAATAGCGTTGGGCATATTGGGGCGGCGCCGTTGGGAGGGCAGGTCATGACCGCCGGGTGGGTGAGGTGCGAGTTAACCAACTTCACGTTGGAAACGGAATGGGAGGCCGGTCCCGGCGAAGTTCTTGTACTCTATGGCCCATCGGGAGCGGGGAAGACCACCACCCTGCGGGCCATTGCCGGACTGGTGCGGCCCAGGGAGGGGCACATAGAGGTCGGAGGCCGGGAGGTCTATGACGGCGGGGCCAAGGTTTGGGTGGCGCCCCACCAACGGAACGTGGGTTATTTGACCCAGCAGTACAACCTATTCCCTCACCTAACGGTAGGCGGAAACATCCGTTACGGGTTGAGCCGCCAGGCGGCGCCGGAACAGCGGGCCAGAGTCGAGTCGCTGGTGGGGGCGTTGCAGCTTGAAGGAATGGAAGGCCGGCGGACCTGGGAGCTTTCGGGAGGGCAGCAGCAGCGGGTTGCGTTGGCCAGAGCCCTGGCAACCAATCCGGCGGCGCTGCTATTGGACGAGCCTTTTTCCTCATTAGACGCCGAACTTCGCCGCGCCATTCGCGGGGAGATTAGGGCTATACTGGCCCAAACCAACATCCCGGTAATCCTGGTGACCCACGACCGGGAGGAGGCGCTGGCCCTGGGCGACACGGTGCAGGTCATCGACGAGGGCAAGACCCTGGACCGGGGGGAGCCCTTGAGGATGCTGGGGCAGCCCGGCCAAGGAAGGGTGGCCCGGCTGGTGGGGGTGGAGAACGTGCTGCCCATGCGGGTGGAAGACCGGTACCCACAGGACGGGACCATGGTGTGCGCCATGAGGGACGAACCGCCGCCGGGACAACCCCGGCTCCGGTTGGAAGTGCCCCTGAGCGATTTTGAGATCGGGAGTAGGTTGCGGGTGGGGATTCGGGCATCGGATGTCATCCTGGCCGGGGAGCAATTGGTCAGTTCGTCGGCCCGCAACCAACTGGCGGGAAGGGTAACCGGGGTGGAAATGCGGCCCCCCGGGTACGAGGTAACGCTGGAGTGCAGCGGGGTGCCCTTCCGGTGCCACATTACCGGCCGGTCGCTCACTGAGATGGCTATCAGGCCGGGGCTGGAACTCTGGGCCGTTTTCAAAGCCTCTTCCTGCTTCATGGTGGGAGAGGAACCGGCGGTGGGAGACAGGGAACGGGACAGCCCCGGGACGGGCGATTAACGGTACGGGCGATCAAATCTTGGGATAGGAGGTCCGCGAAATGGGGGATTACCAGGGAATCATCTTTGACATGGACGGGGTGTTGGTGGACAGCGAGCCCCTGTTTTTAATGGCCATCAACCGCCTTGTGGCCAACCACGGAGAGGCGCCGATTTCGGAGGAAGAGAACGAGGAATACCTGCTGGGGACCACAGTGGAAGAGACCTGGCGCCGGTTGAAGGGGTTACGAAACCTGCCGGGCACCACCGAGGACTACATTAACCAGTATAACGGGGTGGTGCGGCAGGTATTGCGGGAGGAACTGCATCCTCAACCCGGAGTAACTACGATAATTGACGAGTGCGTAAAGCGCGGTTTGCCCAAGGCGGTGGCGTCGTCTTCGCTGCGGAAGTGGGTCCAGTTAAAGTTGGAGACCATCCGATTGCAGAACTCGTTTGACGTAATCCTGGGGGGCGACGACGTAACTAACGGCAAACCCAACCCGGAAATCTACCGTCTGGCGGCCCAGTGCTTGGGGCTGCGGCCCCGGTCTTGCATTGCGATTGAGGACTCCCCGGTGGGGATTCAAGCCGCGGTGGGAGCCGGGGCTTACACCATAGCGGTGCGGACGCATTCCACCCGGAACATGGACATCAGCCAGGCCCACCTGATATTGGACAGCTTGGTGCAGTTCGACTTCTCGTTGTTGGCCAACGGTTAAATAGCTGCGGTGGCAACCGTTCAGTCTTCAGGAGTTAGCCCAACCCAAGGTCCGTCATTCCGAACCGCAGGGAGGAATCTAAACTCCCGGCCCTACACAATCCCCGACCCTGGGTTCACGCCTGTCCGCCAACGTCGACCGGCCTTGCCTGGGAAATTGAAGGACCCGGCGCAGAGGGCATGGTGTTTGGATTTTCGTTGGGGGGAGTTTGGGGCGAAGGAGTTTAGATTCCTCCCTGCGGTTCGGAATGACAGGTGGGGGGCGGTCGGAATGACGGGTTGGGGGGCGGGAACGGCAGGGGGCTGGGAACGGCGTTTGGGGAGAATTAAAAGGCCCTGGGGTTACACGACTACCGCTGGTTCCACCTTGTGGCAGGCGGTGAGATGCTCGGTTTCAATCTCCCGCCATTCCGGTTCCACCTCGCGGCACATGCTGGTTTCCTGGTAGATGGGGCAACGGGGATGGAACCGGCAGCCGGTTGGGGGATTAATGGGGCTGGCGACTTCTCCGGTAATGGTCTCGCCCATTGGGATGTCCGGGTCCGGTTGGGGGACCGAAGCCAAGAGCGCCCGGCTGTAGGGATGGAGGGTATTGGAGTAGAGGTCGTCTTTGCCGGCCAACTCCACCATCTTGCCGACGTACATGACGCCCACCCGGTGGCTCATGTGTTCCACGATGGCCAAGTCGTGGGAGATGAGCAGGTAGCTCAGGCCCAGCTCGTTTTGCAGGTCCACCAGCAGGTTGAGTATTTGCGCACGGATGGAAACGTCCAAGCCGGAAACGGGTTCGTCCAAGACAATTAGCTGGGGGTTGAGGGCCAGGGCACGGGCGATGGCGATGCGTTGGCGTTGTCCACCGCTGAACTGGTGGGGAAAGAAAGACCCGGTTATCGGGCTCAACCCTACGTTTTCCAAGAGTTCGCCAACTCTGATCCGCAATTGCCGGCCGCCCAAGCCTTCGTGAACCTGGAGTGGTTCGCCGATTATGTCAAGCACCTGCATTCGGGGGTTGAGGGAGCTGTAAGGGTCTTGAAAGACCGCCTGCACCAAGCGTTTGTATTCCTTAAGTCCGCTCCCTCGGAGGCCGTTGACGTCGTCACCACGGAAACGGATTTGACCGGCGGTGGGACGTTCCAGCAATAAAATCATCTTGGCCACGGTGGTCTTGCCGCACCCGCTCTCACCCACCAGGGCGAAGGTCTCGCCCTCTTCGATGGAGAAGTTGACGCCATCCACCGCCCGGATGGACTCGCCGCTGGAGCGGAGCAAACCACTGCTGCCCCTGAAATGTTTGACCAGACCTTGTACTTCCAGCAATTGTCCGGCCATGTTACCCCCCCGGCTCCGCCAACCAACAATGCACGAAGTCCTCGCCTCCCAGGGATGTGCGGGGCGGGTATTGCTCCTTGCACTTGTCCATGGCTTCGGGACAACGGGGCCAGAAAGGGCAACCTTGGGGAATATCGCGCAGGTCGGGGGGCTGTCCTTCAATCTGGTAAAGGCGTTCCCGTTTGGTGCCCATCACCGGGACCGATGCCAGCAGCGCCCGGGTATAGGGATGTTGGGGTTCCTTGTAGATTTGACGGACCGGGCCGCTTTCGACGATTCGCCCGGCGTACATGACGTTAACCCGGTCGCACATCTGGGCGACGATACCCAGGTCGTGGGTTACCCAGATGACGCTGGTGCCGCTCCGCCGCTGCAATTCCCGGATCAAACCGAGGAATTGGGCTTGGATGGTAACATCGAGGGACGTCGTCGGCTCGTCGGCGATCAGGAGTTCCGGTTCGGTGGTCAAACCCATGGCGGCGACCACCCGCTGGCGCATTCCGCCGCTGAACTGGTGGGGGTACTGTTTCAACCGGAGTTCCGGGCGGGGGATGCGGACGGCGCGAAGGGATTCGAGCACTCGGTCCAGGGCCTGTTGGCCCCTTTCTTTCAGGTGAAGCCGGACCGGTTCCGCGACCTGCTCTCCCACGGTGTAAACGGGGTTCAGCGACGTTTGGGGGTCTTGCATGATCATCGCCATGCGGCGGCCCCGGTACTCCCGCATCCGGTTTTCCGGCAGCTCCAAGAGGTTTTCGCCCTTGAACCAGACCCCGCCTTCGACGATGCGGGCCCCGGGGCGGGGGACCAACCGCATGAGGGAAAGGCAGGTCATGGTCTTGCCGCTGCCCGATTCTCCAACGAGGCCCACGGCCTCCCCCGGCTGGATGGTGAAGCTGACACCGTCCACCGCTTTGAGCACGGCGTTACGTTGGAAGAAGTAAGTCTTGAGACCCTCCACCCGAAGGAGGGGCTCCGGTTCTGAATTGTGGTTTTGCATATTTGTGGAGCGGGGATTAGTTGCCGGGGATTCCCCCTTTCCGCTCAGGCTATTCCTTTTAGGTGAATTAAGTTATCTGTTGTCCGGGGACGTAACCCAGCCCGCTTAAAGGTGCCGCCGCCGGGGGTCCAGCGTGTCTCTCAACCAGTCGCCGAAAAGATTTAGTGACAGAACCGTCACCAGAATCGCGAGCCCTGGGAAAAGGGTTATCCAGTAGGCGCTGGTTATGTATTGACGACCTTCCGCTACCATAAGGCCCCAGGCCGGGCGGGGCGGCGGAATACCGACTCCAAGGAAGCTCAACGATGATTCGACCAGTATAATATGCCCCACCTCCAAGGTCGAGAGCACCACGATGGTGTTAAAAACATTTGGCATGATGTGCTTCAAGACTATGCGGGGCGTGGGCGTACCGATTACCCTGGCCAAAGCCACGTAGTCTCTTTCCCGGATACTCAACACTTCGCCACGGACTATCCTAGCGAAGCGGGCGGCCACAAAGGGACAAAGGATGAACATTACATTCCAAAAACTGAAGCCGAAGGTGAATACAAACGAAAGGGCAACAAGAATCAATGGCAGAGCCAGGACCGCTTCGACCGCCCGTTGCACCACGGCGTCGGCCTTGCCCCCGAGGAAGCCAGAAGCCATGCCCATGAACGCGCCCGATCCCCCGCCGATTAGGATGACCAAGAGGGATAAGGCCAACGAGATCCTGGTCCCGTAAATTATCCGGCTAAAAACGTCCCGTCCCAGGGTATCGGTCCCCAAGAAATGCGTTGTACTGGGTGGGGCCAAGTTGTCTAGAATATCGTTTTGGATCGGGTCGTGAGTAGCAATCAATGGCGCGAAGGCGACAAAAATCAGAAGGGTACCAATCATTAAAGACGGAAGCAGAGGGGCCCTTCGCAGAGCGCTAACCACCGTCAGGCCTCTTACATAGAGAGGCACTGTCTGAACTTGAATAACCCTTTCTGTTTCCTGAGTAGGCTGAGCCATTTTGCGCCTTTCCGATTTTTTATTGAGTGTACTTGATACGAGGGTCGACTAAGACGTACAGGATATCCACCAACAGGTTGATAACAATGTAAAAGACGCCGATCATGATCACCACGCCCTGGACCACGGGGAAGTCCCGCCCGCTCACAGCGCTCAAGGCCATTCGGCCAACCCCAGGCCAGGCAAAGACCTGCTCCACCACTACCGAACCGTTCATGAAGCCGCCAAGGATCAGACCAGAATACGTCAGCACAGGAATCATGGCGTTCCGCAGAGCATGTTTCCAGATGACAATCCTCTCACTCAATCCTTTAGCCCGGGCCATGGTGACGTAATCGCTGTCCAAGACGTCCAGCATACTGGAGCGGGTGAGCCGGACCAAACCGGCCACGACGAACCACCCCATGGTAAAGGCAGGCAGGACGTACGTCTCAGGGCCGCCTCGGCCAGTAATGGGCAACGAGGGAAGCCCTTGCTGGAACAGGAAAACGCCGAAGAAGAGCATCAACATGATGCCCAACCAGAAGGAAGGGGTCGATTGGCCCAAGAAGGCCACGACTTTGGCAATTCGGTCGATAGAGGTATCCCGGTAAACGGCGCTCAAAACCCCCAACGGGATTCCCATAATCATGGCCACACCCATGGCCGCCAGCCCCAAACTGAAAGTGGCGGGAAGCCGTTCGAGTAGCATTTGCGTCACCGGCCGGTGTCCCTTGATCGACTCTCCCAAGTCACCTCGGGCCAAGTTCTTGATAAACACCCAATATTGGACATGCAATGGCTTGTCTAGTCCCAGCCGTTCCTTAAAGGCGATAACGGCTTCCTTGGGCAAAGCATCGTCGATAAAAACATCCGCAGGGTTCCCAGTGGCCCTGGCAAGCAGGAACACCAGGACGGTAATGAAGAATATGTTGATGATGCTCTGGAAGATGCGGTTGGTGATATAACTACCCACGTTTGTTTCTCCCAACCATTGTGTTGAAGAGGTCTAAAGTAAACCGGTTGGGGGTGGTGTTACCACCCCCAACGTAATCCGCAAATGCCGGTATGACGGGGGATAGCTCCGTACGATTCGGCCCGACTATTGAGCTGGCCGGAGGCTCCACTGGTTATTGGGGTAAGTGCGCCCGGTAATGGGTTCCCACGAGCCTATCTTGTCGGAGACAGCGAACAAAGCATTGGCGTAGATGAGCAAGCCCTGGACGTATTCGTCATGAACCTTCCGGTTGTACTCCTCGAACAAGGTCCGCTGCTTGCCGAAGTCGAACTCACTCATGACCAGATCTAGCTCGTCGGCCAACCAGGGCAATTGTATTATTGGACGTACCCCATCGGGGTGCATATAACCGACGTTCTGTCTGACAGCGTGGAACCGGGTATCGTTACCGCGGACGAAGATTGGGTAGGGTTGCTTCCCAGCGACCTCTGGATTAGCTTCTGTACCGGGGCACCACACCGTCTCGCCACCACAGGCGGCGTGCAACAGGTCCACCATTTCGGCTTTGACCGCGCCCCATTCCTTAACCTCGATCTGGCCTTTTATTCCCAACGCTTGGAGGTCACCCAGGACTGCTTGGGACAACGTAGGCATATCAGGGAAGTCGGCATCGTAAAGGTAGGTAATAATCCGGACTTCGAAGCCTTCACCGTAACCTGCGTCTTGCATTAATTTTTTGGCTCGATCCGGGTCATATGAATATCCAGGAAGGTCGTCGTTAAACCCGAATGAACCTGGCCCTGAGAAGAAACTGGGGGTCGTCCCTCCCTCGCCAGCATAGAGGCGATCAACGATTACGTCACGATTGATGGCGATGCTGATGGCCTCCCGGACCCTCTTGTCATAGAACGGGCTTTGGGGAATGTTCTGGTATGGGAACCACATTGAGGACGAGGTGGCACCCTTGCCGGAAATGGTGCGGAACCCGGCAGAAGCCAGGTCGGGCTTTAGCGCGGGAACGGCCTCGATGAGGTCCGCGCCGCCAGTTTTTAGAAGGGCCACCCGGGTGGCAATCTCCGGGATCTCGAGAACGGTCAGTTCCTGGAACGCTGGAACACAGCAGTAGTGGTCCTCGAAAGCTTCCAATCTGACGAATTCTCCCCGGGACCGCTCTACGAACTCAAAGTTGCCGGCGCCTATGGGGTTGTTACGAACACCTTCGGCCCCGGTAGAATCGAATTCTGCTTTAGAAAGGATAGCACCCGACTGGGTTCCCTCGTAAGAAGGCCACCAAAGCGGCATCAGGGGTTGTGGTTCCTTAGTTCGGACCACTACTGTGTCACCTACGACCCGAATGGTGTCGACTCTGGGACCCCAAGTAGCCGCAGTGGAGGTCTCCGCCTCCGGGGAGAGAACATTCCGGTTCCAACTCCAACTGAAGTCTTCCGGGGTCATAGTATCCCCGTTGTGGAACTGGACCCCCTGCCGGACGGTGAAAATCCATTCGTGTTGGTCGGGGCTGACTTCCCACTTGGTAGCCGCACCGCCGATTAATTGACCGTCGGAAGCTTGCATGATCCCGTAAAGGTGGATCTCGTCAAAAAAGGTCTTGACGTTGCTAGTGTTGTCCAGTATCGGGTCCATGCCCATTTCGGCCATGTCGCTGGTGGCCGAAATCACCGACCCGGCAGGTCCAGAGACCGTTCCTGGGGCAGGGGCGGCGGTGGGGGTAGCGACTACAATCATCTGGACTTCTTTGATGACCTCCACCAGTTTAGGTTTCTCCACCTCCACCTGAACTTCTTTTTCTACAATAACCTCTTTTTCGACGACCTGGACCTGAGACTCCGCTGGGGCAGCGGCCGAGCCGCAGGCGGCTACCAAACCCAGGGTCAACAGGCATACCAAAAGGAATAAAGCGGTCTTCATGTTTGTCTCCTCAAGATCTCGGAATTTCCTGGACGCCGGTTAAGTATTTACCCCCACCCCAACAACACCGATCGGAACAAAACAATTTAGGAAATGTGAATTCAGTAATCGTAAAGCCGTAAATCGCTACCAAACCACGTGATCCTGCGTAGCGTTTGCGAACGTATCTTTAACAGGAGATACAGTACTTGCGAAATCGACACCGTGTCAAGCCGAGAGACGGTGTGGGACAGGGCCTTTTCATTGTCGGTGTGGGGAGTTTGCGACGGCCAAACCGGCTGGCGGCGATGGAGTTTAGATTTCTCCCTACGCTCGAAATGACGGGTAGGGGTGGCCGGAATACTCCTTCGACGGGCTCAGGGTGAAAGCGGGGGCCGCATTTGGGGAGAATGAAAAGGCCCTGCGGTGTGGGAGGGTTGTTGGTGGGGAGGGGGCGACGGAGGAGGTGGGCAGGCGGCGGCGGACGCGTGGGTCGGATCCGCCAGACGGCGGTGTTGGCAGGGTTACCCGCGGCGGCGGCGGGGAGAGCCGGGGTAGACCCGTTCCCGGAGAACCCAGGCCAAGCGCTGGTACAGGGACGCGATTTCGTCGGGGCGGAGCAGGTCGAGAAGTTCCTGGACGCGCCGGGGCGGGGCGGCAAGTTGATGGGTCAACTTGGCCAGGCCGGATAGGTGTTCCCGGGGAATGGGTTGGCCGCAAAAGTCCCAGATACAGGTTCGAATCTTGGTGTCGGCGTGGAATGTGAGGCCCTGGTCGATGCCCCAGAGTTTGCCCTGGTGGTCCATGATGATATGCCCGGCTTTGCGGTCGGTGTTATTGGCCACCAGGTCGTAGCAGGCGATGAGCCGGAGGGCGTCGGCGTTGGACTCGTTTAGGGTGTGGTAGTTCTCCCGGGGGTCGTGCTCGATGAATAGCTGCACCGATCCGATTCCGTAGGGCCCTTCCCGGACTACGGTCAAGGGTATGAAGTCCCAACCGAGGATTTCGCTGAGGAGGTAAGCGGCGTATTCCCGCTTGTAGAGTGTGCCGGTCGGGAAGTCCCACAGGGGCACTTCCCCGTCCCGGGGCTTGTAGATGGCCTGGCCGGTCCGGCCGCCGTGGCGGATTTTCGACAAAAAAGTATAGTTGGAACCATCGGGAGTAAGTTCACAGGACAGGAACTCCCCCTGGGTAAGGAAATCGTAGGTGGACTGGTCCAAGCTCACCTGAATCCCGTTAACCGCGGCGGAGGTCAGCCGCTCTCAAAAACAGCGTGCCCGTTGGCCCGGGGACACACATGGCCTTGGGGGTCGATGGGCAAGCCGCAAAGGAAGCACGGTGGGCGGCCGGCGGCACAAATCCGCAGTGCTTCCTGGGAAAGGGCCGCGGCCTGGTCTGGGGAAATCCAGAAGCTGACCGAAGATGGGTCCCCGGTAGACTCTTCACGGGTAGACTCTTCAGAGGACTCTTCGGACTCCTCCGCTTCGTAGGCCCATAAAGAAAAGGAGTTGCCCGCCACGTCGTAGTTCAGAAACATCTGGCGGGCCTTGAACTCGACGGTTTCTTCGCCACCCGGCCACTGGGGGTCGCCGGGGTTGATTTCCTTCTGGCGGTCTTCGTCGGATAGGGTGCGGACCGCCTCCCGCAAGTACACGCCCAACTGGAAGAGCTGCTCCTTTTCCAGCCAGACGTAAGCCTTGGCGGGGCCAGCGTCCAGCGCCAGGCGGAAAGTCCTTTTTCCGGGCTCGCCGAAGGTCTCGGCCTCCACCGCCGAGAGTGGGCCAAGAGAGTATTTCACCTGCCTTTGTTCCATGCGCTAATGATAGCCGGGGGCATCAATGCTGGCAAGGGCAGGTTTCCCTTATAAAGGGAAGTGCTTGATAAAGGGAAGTGCTGGCGGTGTTGCGATTTACGTTAACAATACAGGGCAGGTGGCGGCAATTTACATTTCAGGTTACGGGTCTGGCTATCGTTTCACTGTTCATTTAAGACTGATATGCCTCTTTATTGACAATGGGTAACGGCTATGCTAACGTCTTGCGCCAAAGGCCTAGTGAACAATTAACCTGGTACGTTTCTGGGGTTGCGAGAGGGTCGATATGACAGGAATCAATAAAAACACGCCAAACATGAAAGGAATACTTTATATAGTGATGGTGTTGACGCTCTTGGTAGCGGTGGCTTGCGGCACGTCGGCGCCGGAGGAACCGGGAGCCAGTGAACCCGCCCCGGCGGTGGTTGAACCGGCACCGGCGGAACCCGCGGCGGCGGAACCCGCGGCTCCAGCGGCATCCCAGGGTTCATCAGCCCCGGCGCCAACGGCGGCCCCGGCGGAGGTGATGGTTCCTGCGGATGTGGAGGTCAATCCTGGCACCGTAACCATCATGAACGCTGTTTGGGGCAACGAAATTTTCGACCCTCGGGACGGCTTAGGGGAGGTATTGAGTTACGGCCGGGCCCTCCATGCCTTTTGGATAAATGGAAACAAGGATCTGGAGCTCATCCCAGGTGTTGCCAGCGATTGGGAAATCTCGGCAGACGGGTTGACGTGGGATATGACCATCAGGGAAGGGGTGATGTTCCACAACGGCGATGAACTCACCATCGACGATGCCCTCTTTACGATGCAGGACATTTACGGACCCGAGGCTATTGAGAAAGCCTTAAGCCCCAGCAAAGTGGTAATGGCCCGACTCACTGACAAAATCGAAGCTCAAGGGAACGTTGTCAGTATCACCTTCCAAGAGCCCCAAGCGAACTTCGCCTTCCTGAGTTCTCAAGGTGGCATCAATACAACTGGAGGCTTGTTGCCAAAAAACTACTTCGAAGAAGAAGGCCGGGACCGATATAACCTGGAACCGGTAGGAGCTGGACCCTTCAAAGTAACGGAGTATCGCCGGAGTGAGCAGATCCTCATGGAACGCTTCGATGACTACTACTACCATCCGGGAAACGGTTTTCCTGAAGACCGCAGGGGCAGGGTTCAAGGCTTAGACATGCGGTTGGTACCGGAAGCAGCGACCCGGGTAGCTGCCCTAAGGGCTGGCGATGCCGATATTATCGAAGCCAACGTATCGGTCCGGAAACAAGTCGAGGAGTCCGGCGGCCGAATTATATTTGGTAGAGAAGCCACCTACGTCTGGATGATTCTCATGGGCTGCCAAAACGTAGAATTTCCTTGCAACAAACAGGACGTGCGCTACGCCTTGGACTATGCCATCGACAAAGAAGCCATCATGTATGGACTTTACACGCAAGAGGGGGCATGCGTTTGTGGGTACAACTACGCATCGCCCAGCACCCTGGGTTACAGCCCGGATATAGACCCGTTGCCATTTGACCCTGAGAAAGCCCAGGAGTTGCTAGCCCGGGCAGGATATCCCAATGGGGAAGGTTTCGGCACGTTGAATATGTACACCTGGATTGCAGGAGACCTTCCCTTTATGCCGGAGCTAGCCCAATTAGTTGCAGACCAATGGAAGCAGAACCTGGGCATTGAGGCCGTGGTGGAGGTGGGGGATGCCGCCACCATCAGGAACCGGTGGTTTGGGAGGGAGCTATACGGTGGGGTGCTGCTTCGCCCCAACGAGACCAAATACGACGCGGGGAGCTCTTTGACTGGCTACTATGTCGATTTTGGAGGGAGGATCCACTTCGGAGCGGAGAGGGAAGACCTTAAAAAGGCGGTGGAAGACGCGAAGGCGGAAATAGACCCGTCCAAACGGCAGAAAGCCTACAATGATATGTACAAAATTATCCACGAAGCCCACTACGAGCCGAGCATTGGCCACGTTCACTTGCCTTGGGGCGTGAGCAAACGGGTCGCCACCTGGGATCCTTGGCCGGTAACTCCTTACCTTAGTTCATTCTGGACCATAACCCTAAAGTAGGGATCCCATGCAACGGTACATTTTAAGCCGAATAGGCCAAGGAATCCTTACCCTGTGGATTCTTAGCTTCATAGTCTTCATCAGTGCCCACTTGACCGGCGACCCCGCGCTGGTGCTATTGGCCCCTGAAGCTGCATCCGAGGAAGACTACCAAGCCATGAAGAAAAAACTTGGCTTGGACAAGTCCAAACCTGAACAGTACCTAATCTTCATGAAGAACGCTGCCCGGTTGGACTTTGGACTTTCTACCAAAGATTTCCGCCCTGCTCGGGACATTCTGCTGGAACGGCTGCCGGCCACCATCCAGCTTTCGGCTGCGGGGATGGGGTTGGCCATCATCTTCGGGATTCCTTTAGGAATCCTAGCGGCAGTTCGGCGCAACTCCATTTTCGACCAGCTTTCCAAGTTCTTCGCGGTGATCGGAATGGCAGCTCCCCAATTTTGGGTGGCTATCATGCTCATCATTTTCTTCGGGGTGTACCTGAATATTCTGCCCACCTACGGACGGGGAGGACCGGACCACTTCATCCTGCCGGCTTTCGTGTTGTCTTGGTCCATCATGGCGGGCATGGTGCGCTTGGGACGTTCCAGCATGTTGGAGATTCTGGACAGCGAATTTGTGAAGTTCGCCAGGGTCAAGGGGCTGAAGGAGCAATTGGTCCTCTGGAAACATGCACTGAGAAACGCATTGATCCCCCTGCTTACCTTCAGCGGGATAAGCTTGGCGGGTCTGCTAAACGGCTCGGTGGTCGTGGAGGTGGTGTTCGCTTGGCCGGGTGTGGGACGGTTGCTCCTGGAAGGGGTGGTTCAGCGCAATTTCCCCATTGTCCAAGCGGCGGTCTTGGCCTCCGCCCTTTTCTACATCATCGCGGCCATAATCGTGGATATTCTCTACGCTTATGTGGACCCGAGAATCAGATTCAACTAGGAGCAAAACGGGGGAGGAAGTTTGGCGGCGACGGAAAATATACTCGTAACCAGACCCAACCGGGTGGGACAACTGGGGCGCCAGGTGCGGGAGTCCCGGCTGCCGTGGCTACCAATCCTGGTCTTCTTGACCATGGGGGTTTGCGCCATATTTGCGCCTTGGCTTGCCCCCCATGAAACGGACACTCTGAACATTCTCAACAAGAATATCGCTCCAGGGGAGACTGTCGAGCACCTCTTGGGGACCGACACTCTGGGAAGGGACATCCTTAGCCGGATGATATTTGGAGCTCGGACCACGGTGGTAATC
Organism: Dehalococcoidia bacterium; assembly: GCA_965205495.1. Taxonomy (GTDB): domain Bacteria; phylum Chloroflexota; class Dehalococcoidia; order Lucifugimonadales; family UBA3495; genus CATOSK01. The sequence goes on along the minus strand of CBDBHA010000002.1, from coordinate 419,469 downwards.
AGCCTGATGGCTTTGGTTACCGGGGGCGTGGTTGGGACGGTGCTGGGCTTGGTCTCCGGCTACATGGGTGGATGGGCTGACGCAGTGATAATGCGGGTCACCGACGCTGCTCTGGGCTTCCCAACGATCCTGGTGGCTTTGGTAATCGCGGTGATTCTTGGCAAAGGCACCGAGGTTATCATTTTGGCGGTGGCCCTCACGGTGTGGGCCAGGTTTGCCCGGATGATTCGGGGTGATGTGCTGGCCGTTAAAATCCTGGATTTCGTCACCGTGGCCAAGATTAGTGGGGTTAGCACACCGGTGGTGATCTGGCGGCACATATTCCCCAACGTGGTCAACACGCTGATGGTGGTGACCAGCCTATTGGTGGGGCAGGTCATCTTGCTGGAGGCGGCGTTGAGCTTCCTGGGGCTGGGGTTGGCGCCGGGGGCGCCGTCTTGGGGAATCATGGTTTCGGAAGGAAAAGAGGTCATTCTGGACGTCTGGTGGCTCTCCCTCTTTCCGGGATTGGCTATAACCATAGTAGTGCTGGCTTTCAACTTCTTCGGCGATTGGATTAGGGACTACATTGACCCCAAGTTGCGCCACTCCAAGTGACCCAAGTCCGGGTACGGGGAAAAACGGCGCCACCGCCGGGCGGTGGCGCCATTTTTGTGCCTTGGGTTAAGCCACACCCCGGGAACGGTACTGGAGGGCTTCGGCGAGGTGGGCAACACCTATTTCATCATCGCCTCCCAAATCGGCGATGGTCCGGGAGATTTTCAGGATGCGGTGGAAAGCCCGGGCGGAGAGGCCAAGTTGCTTGGTGGCGGCCTGGAGCAGGTCTTTGGCGCCGGACTCCAACTGGCAGTGTTTCCAAACTTCGGCAGGCCCCATCTCCGAGTTGCACAAAATTCCTGCGCCGGAAAACCGCTCCCGCTGGACGTCCCGCACCTGTTGGACCCGTTGCCTAACCTGGGCCGAATCTTCCACCGGTTGTTCGTCCACCAGCTTTTCGTACTCTACCGGGGGCACCTCGACGAATATGTCGATGCGGTCCAGCAAGGGGCCCGCTGACGCGCTTTTGGTAACGGGCTACCGAAGAGGCGGTGCAGGTGCATTGCTGGCGGGGATGAGACGCGAAACCGCAGGGGCAAGGGTTCTGGGCGGCCACCAGCATGAAACTGGCGGGGTAGGTAACGCTGCCGATAACCCGGCTGATGGTTACGACCTTGTCTTCCAAAGGCTGCCGCAGCGACTCCAGGGCGACGTGGCTGAACTCGGGCAATTCGTCCAGGAATAGCACTCCCCGGTGGCTGAGGGTGATCTCGCCGGGGCGCAGGGTGCGCCCGCCGCCCACCAGTCCGGCGTTGGAGATGGTGTAGTGGGGAGACCGGAAGGGGCGCTGAGTGATGAGGGGGCAATCGGAGGGAAGGGCCCCGTCGATGCTGTAAATCTTGGTGACGTCCAGGGCTTCTTGAGGATTCATGGGCGGCAAAATGGACGGCAGGGCCCGGGCCAGCATGGTCTTGCCGCTGCCCGGCGGGCCGTTGAAAAGCAGGTTATGGAAACCGGAGGCGGCCACCTCCAAGGCCCGTTTGGCGTGTTCCTGGCCCTTGACGTGGGCCAGGTTGGCGCCGTTGGAGGTTTGGGTGGGATAGTGGGCAATGCCCTGGGTAGGTTCAATAGAAATTTCCCCGTCCAGATGGCGCAACAGGTCTTGCAGTGTGGAGACGGCGTAGACTTGGATGCCCTCAACCAACGCCGCTTCCTCGGCATCGGCGTTGGGAACGTAGGCGGCTTGATAGCCCTGGTCCTTGGCAATGGAGACCATGGGGAGAATCCCGTTGGTATGGCGGACGCTGCCGTCCAGGGAAAGCTCGCCCAGGAAGACGGCGGCCTCCTGGCGCAACATCACCCTTCCGGTACTGATGAGCAACGCCACGGCGATGGACAAATCGTAGGCGGGCCCGGCTTTCTTCAAGTCGGCCGGGGCCAGGTTAGCGGTAATGCGCCGCATCGGAAACTCGCAGCCGCTGTTCCGCAGGGCCGACCTTACCCGTTCCCTGGATTCCTGGACCGCGGTGTCGGGCAGGCCGACGATGTTAAAAGCGGGCAACCCCGGGGAAATATCCACTTCCACCTGGACTATGTACCCGTCGAGGCCCACCACCGCGCAACTTTGAGCGACTGCTAACACTTCCACTCCTCCTCCCTGAACCCTTCTTGGGCTGCCAGGCGCGACAACTATAAAGGGGAAAGGCGCGGGCGCGCTACTAGCTTCTGACAGTAACCTGGAGGCGGTCGCTTGCGACGCTGATGGGACCGTCGTAAAAGCGGCGGGCCTCGTCAACCAGGGGTTGGGGGTCGTGGTGAAAGGCGGTGTCTATGTGAGTCATTATCAGTTGGGAGACACCGGCCTCGGAAGCGATCTGGGCGGCTTCGGCGGCGGTGGTGTGGCCGCGCTGTTTGGTGGCTTCCTGGTCGGCTTGGGTGCTCAACACCTCGTGGACCAAGACGGTGGCGCCCACAGCGGCTTCGGCGACCCGAGGGCAGAACCTAGTATCGCCGGAAAATACAATGGTTATGCCGGGGAGGGTGATGGTCCAGCCCATCGCCCCCTGGATATGGTCGACTGGGAAGGCCGAGGCTTTGACCTGGGGGCTGAGGTCCACGACCTGAGACTCCTCAACCGGACTCCAGCGGACGACGGGTTGACCGGCGGAGGTGGTGACGCCGTCTTGGTCGACGGCATGGGTGATGCTGGTGGCCCGGAACAGCATTTCCACTTTCTGGAGGGCGGTCTCCGAAGAGTAGACCATAAGGGGAGAGCCATCCGGGTCGGCGAAGGTCCGTTGTCCCTGGAGGAGAGGCAAACCGCCCATGTGGTCGCCGTGCTGGTGGGAGAGGAGGACGTGGTGAAAGTCCTGGGCCAGCAGTCCCAAACGGACGCCGTTTTTGAGCAGCGAGTTGCCGGAACCGGCGTCCAGCAAGACCCGTGTGCCGTCGGGGCAGTCGACGCTGATGGCGGTATGGGCCCGGTGGATGCACTGGCCGGCGCCGGTGCCGAGGAAAGAAATACGGGCTTCGGCCATGCTTATGGATTCCTTTCCCATTCGGCGAGACGCATTTCCAGGCGGCGTTGGCGGAGGGAAAGAGTCAGGTCGCCACGGGTCCGTTCCAAGACTCCCCGCATGGCGTCGGTACTGCGGCGCAGGCCGGCGGTGACGGCTTCAGGGAAGTCCACGGTGACCAGGATGCCGTAAATCTCGTCCATCACCTGCATCAGGTCTTCGCAGCGTTCCACCGCGTCCCGGCGCAAGGAGTCGAGGATGTAGCGGCGAAGTTCGCCGATCACTTCCGCGATGCCGTTGAGGTAATCGGTGGAGTCGACTTCCAGGTCTTCGGGTTGAGGCATGGGATTGCCGGAAATCACGGCCAGGGTGACGTTGGCCTCGCTGAACTCTTTGCGGGCGTCGGAGAGGAAGCCGGCGTAGTAAATTTCCGGACTTTCCTGGCGGATAGGCTCGGTCTCCTTGAGGCGGGCGGCGGCTTGTTGGATGAGGTTGGCGGCCTCTTCGAACTGGTCCCGGTGGACGGCGCGGATGGCGTTGGCGGAAAACCGGATTACCTCCCGGGAGACGCCCAAGGCTTTTTCCCTAGCTTGATGGCGCTGGGTCAGGCGTTCAATGCAGTTGGACACCATGTTGGAGAGTTGGTCGTTGTATTGGGAGGGCACTAAGTCTTTCCCCCTGCCTGTTGGATTGCTTGAACCAGTTGGCTGGCGGCGGCTTCCGGCTCGGGGGCTGCCCCGACGGCGGCGGTGACGCAGATGGCGTCGGCTCCCGCCTGGACCACCGGCCCGACGTTCTCGGCGTTGATGCCCCCAATGGCCACCAAGGGGACTTTGGCGACTTCCCGAGCCTGTTTGAGCCGCTCCGGGCCCTGGGGATTGCGGACGATGGACTTGGTATCCGTCTGGTAGATGGGTCCGAAAGCGAGGTGGTCGGCGCCCAATTCCTGGGACTCGGCCAACTGCTGGAACTCGCGGTTGGAGCGGCCCAACACCTGGTGGGGGGCCAAGACCCGGCGGGCCTGGGCCACCGGGAGGTCGGTCTGGCCGACGTGGGCCCCGCCGGAACCGACGGCCGCCGCCAGGTCCAGGTGGTCGTTGATGATAAGCAGCACGTCATTGGCGGCGCAGAGGTCTTGCAGGTCTTGGGCCAGGGGGAGACTTTCACCCTTGTCACGCAGCTTGTCCCGAAGTTGGAGCATCTTGGCTCCGCCCCGGACGGCGGCGGTGGCTACTTCCAGCGGGGGACGCCCGCCGGTGATCTGGGGGTCGATGATTACGTACAGCCCCCGGACCCGGTGGGCCTGTTGGCGCCGGAGGGCCGCTCCCAATTCGCCGGCCAGAGAGGTCAGAGCCCGGTCGAGGCCGGAGGTTGTTTCCGGTCCGAACCCCGGGACCACGGGATTGCCCAGCAGCCCCCGGCAACCGGCGATTAGGGACAAGGCGGATTCCAGAGACAACCGGGAGTCTGACAATTCAAGGGAGTGAACGGTAGCCGGGGAAAGGATTTCCACCAGGCTTTGAGTCGATTCGCGGGACACGCCCAATGAGGGGCAGTCCCGGGCCAAGGTTTGGAGCAGCCCGGCCAGGGCGTTGGGTTGGTTGGGACCAGAAGTCATTAGTCCACCCCTTTTGGCATTTCGCCGGAACGAGCGGCGTCGATGGTCTCCTTAATTGAAGGCGGGACTTCCATGCCGCGCTTTTGGAACGTCTCTTCGACGTGGCGCCCAATGTTGCGGGGATCGCTGTAGTAGTCCTTGTTGGGACCGCCGGCAGTGGGGAACCGCTCGTGAACCGATTGGACGGTTTTGGCAACGGCGAAGGAGGACATGCGGCGTTGCAGGTCCTTGCTCTGGCAATGCTGACAGGTGGGGTCCAAGGGAGAATTGATGGACCGGATGAAGAAGGACGATACCTGCCCGCAATCGCCGCAGCGGTACTCATAGATAGGCATGATAGACCTCCGGCATTGGCGCATTCACCGGTCAGTGGTTGTGGTCGTGGGGCTCGGGTTTGGGGAAAAGCTCGCCCCGCATTTCATTGAAGTCGGGGGTAACCTGTCCCCCCATTTCGTGCTGAATGCGGCCCATGAATTGGTCGACGCTGTGGGGGTCATCCTCGTTGACGTCGGTGAGGGTCTCGCCGCTGGGGGTCCAGTTCAGGCTGTCACCCCAGGAGCGGCGCATGACGAATCCGGAGACCAGCTTGGTCATATTGGGGCTGCTGCACTGTTGGCAGGCGCGGTCGGTGTCCTTGGACCAGCTATAGACCAGGATGGTGTTGCGGGCCTGGCAATCGTCGCAGCGGTATTCGTAAAGCGGCATGGAAAGTTGGCTCTATTCCGTGCTGATGGGTTAGGGCAAGTCTCCGGTCATTGTAGCATGGGCCGGGATTGGGGTCACCAAGCCTGGAGCAGGGCAAACGGGGCCTTTTCATTCTCCCCAAATGCCGCCCCCGCTTTCACCCTGAGCCCGTCGAAGGAGTATTCCGGCACCCCTACCTGTCATTTCGAGCGTAGGGAGAAATCTAAAATCCATCGCCGCCAGCCGGTTTGGCCTTGGATTGGCCGTCGCAAACTCCCCCACCGACAATGAAAAGGCCCTGGGCAGGGCAAACGGGGTGGTCCGACAGGCTGACCTTGGGCGGAATGGGTGTTTAGTGCGGCCGTCCGTTGGCCGTCGACGTGGCTCAGGACGATGGTTCGACAGGCTCACCATGAACGGGAGATTTTTAAGGTGCTGGGACTTTTGGGGACTTTCTGGGACATGGGGTTGGTTGTCTTGGCCGGGCGGTCCGGGGGGTAGATTTTGGGGGCTGGGGTTATGTCTATCTATAGTTATGGTAGAGAGTCGTCACCGGAAGTGGCAAGGGGCAAGTGTCAGTGATTTATGTGGGGCGGGCTTACTACGATCCTTCGATGGGGTGGGGGACGAGGGGACTGTGGGTTGGTGCGACCGCCCGTTCGTCCTTCGACGGGGCTCAGGATGAACGGACTGGAGGCTTCGGGGTGGTTGGGCGGGCTTTCCACTTTCCTTCGACCGGCTCAGGACGAGCGGACTGGAGAGTTGGCGGGGTTGGGGATTGGGTTGCGCAGGGATTTTAGACCCCTCGCTCCGCTCGGGGTGACAGAGGGGGGATCGGGTTGGGGGTTCCGAGGGTTTTATGCCACCGTCAGCAGGTGGGTCGACGGGGTTGACCATGATGCTTCGACAAGTCCAGGGCGAGCGGGGGGGGGGGTTGGGGGACGAATACAAACTTTGGGGAAGGGGCGTGTTGTATAATGTTGCAACTGCAACGGGTACCGCTCCCGCTCGATTCCAGCGGTTGGAGGTGTCGGCGATGGCCTCAGCGCAAGAGGGAAACTTGAGCCTGTTCCCAACGGAAGACAAGCCCCTGCTGATGTTAATGGACGGCCACGCCATGGTGCACCGGTCCTTTCGGGCCATTGCGACCCAACGCAACTTAACGGTGTCGGCCACAGGGGAAGACGTCACGGGAGTCTACGGTTTCACCAATGTTTTCCTGCGGGCGTTGCAGGACTGGAACCCGACCCACTGCGCCATCGCTTTCGACACCTCAACCCCCACCTTCCGGCACGTGCAATTTCCCGAATACAAGGCGCAACGGGAGCCCTCTCCCCCGGAACTGCGCCCCCAATTCGGACGGGTCAAAGATTTGATGCGGGCCTTTGGGGTGCCGGTGTTTGAAGTGGAGGGATTTGAGGCCGACGATGTGATCGGGACTCTCTGCCGGCAGGCGGAAGAGCAGAACATCGACGTGGTAATCCTCACCGGAGACCGGGACACCTTCCAGTTGGTGTCGCCCCGGGTCAGGGTTGACCTGTCCTACAGCATTCAGGAACGTAAGGTCTACGACGAAGCCGCATTATCGGAGCGTTATTCGGGATTGACGGCCGCCCAGCAACCCGATTTCAAAGCCCTGTTGGGGGACTCGTCGGACAACATCCCCGGAGTTCCCCGCGTCGGTGAAAAGCGGGCTATGGGTCTGCTCCTAGAATACCCGGACCTGGAGAGCATTTACGAACATATTGAAGAGGTGAAGCCACCCAGCGTCCGCAAGTCGTTGGAAGAAAACCGGGAGCGGGCCTTTGAGAACCGGGGACTGATGACCATTTCCCGGGAAGCCCCGGTCCAACTGGACCCGGAGGGCTCCAGGTTCGGACGGTTCGACCGCCAGAAGGTGGTGGAACTGATGACCGAAATCGAGTTCTTCAGCGTAGTGCCCCGCATCCCGATGGGTTCCGGGGGTAGCGTCGGGACCGCCGCCAAGGAAGGACCTGCCCCGGCCGCGGGCGAATACCAGACTGTCGTTACCGAGGACCAGTTGGCGGCGATGGTGGCGGCGCTGTGGGAGGCCGGCTCCTTCGCCTTTGACACCGAGACCACCAGCACAGACCCCATGCGAGCCGACCTGGTGGGGTTGAGTTTTTCCGCCGAAGCGGGGCAGGCCTGGTACATCCCGGTGGGTCACAAGGAAGGGGACCAACTGCCGTTGGAACAGGTGCTGGCGGAGGTCCGCCCGTTGATGGAATCGCCGGACCTGGCCAAGTGCGCCCACAACGCCAACTACGATCTGATGATGCTGGCCAATTACGGCATCAACTCCCAAAACGTGGACTGCGACACCATGATTGCCGCCCATCTGCTGGGGAAGAACGCTTTAGGGTTGAAGCAATTGACGCTGGACACGCTGGGGTTGGAGATGACTCCCATTACCCGCCTCATCGGCACCGGCAGGAAACAGATAACCTTCGACCAGGTCACCATTGAAGACGCGACTCCCTATGCCGCCGCCGACGCGGATATGACCGGGCGGCTGCGGGGGGTGTTGGAAGAGCAACTGAACAACCTGGGAATGGACCACCTGCTGACGGAGATGGAAATGCCGTTGGTCCCGGTCTTCGTGCACATGCAGCAGCAGGGCATCAAGGTGGAGGAAGGGGCGCTGCACGAGATGTCCCGGGACCTGAACCAGCAGATGAGCCAGACCGAGGTGGACCTTTACCAGTCCATCGGCCATTCGGTAAACATCAACTCGCCCCAGCAGCTCAGCGACCTGTTGTTCAAGGAGTTGGCGCTGCCCAAGACCAAGCGGACCAAGACCGGCTACTCCACCGATGCCAACTCGCTGGAGGGTTTGCGGGGAATGCACCCGGTGGTAGACAAGATTCTGGAGTACCGGCAGACCTCCAAGCTGAAGTCGACCTATGTGGATGCCCTGCCGGAAATGATCAATCCCAGGACCGTGCGCATCCACACCAGTTACAACCAGACGGGCTCGGCCACGGGAAGAGTTTCCAGCAGCGACCCCAACCTGCAAAACATACCCATCCGCACCGAGTTGGGCCGCCAAGTGCGGAGGGCTTTCGTTGCCGAGGGACCGGACCAACTGCTGTTTTCCGCCGACTACTCCCAAATCGAGCTTCGGGTGCTGGCGCACATGTCCCAAGACGAGGGGCTGTTGGAAGCCTTCAAACGGGGCGAGGACATACATTCTTCCACGGCTTCGTTGATGTTTGAAATTCCCATTAACGAGGTAGACTCGGAAATGCGCCGGATTGCCAAGGTCTTGAACTTCGGCGTAATTTACGGGCTTTCCGCCCACGGGATTTCCCAGCAAACCGGGTTCAGCCGGGAGGAAGGGGCCAACTTCATCGAGACCTATTTCAACAAGTACCCGGGGATTTCGACCTACCTGGACGAGGTGAAAGCAAGGACCCGGCAGACCCAGTACGCCGAGACGCTGATGGGACGGCGGCGGTACATACCGGAGATTCATTCTTCGAACTTCAACGTTCGGTCGGCAGCGGAGCGGATGGCGATCAACATGCCCATTCAAGGGACCGCCGCCGATATTATGAAGATCGCCATGATCAGGGTGCATAACCGGCTGGCCCAAGAGGGTATGAAGTCCAAGATGCTGCTCCAGGTCCACGACGAGCTGGTGTTTGAGATGCCTCGGGAAGAGATTGAAGACTTGAAGCAGGTGGTCTACGACGAAATGCCGGCGGCCATGGAGTTGGACGTGACACTGAAAGTGGAAGCCAAGTGGGGCGAGACCTGGGGCGACATGGAGTAGGAACCGGGGGCCAGGAAGCCGGCTCCGGCCGGCACGAGGACTTGATGGGTATAACACAGGTGCAAGCCAGGGTGTTCGGAGACAATGAGACCAGGGAATACACTTTCCTGGTAGATACCGGCGCCACTTTCATGGCGTTGCCATTGCGGGAAATCGAGGACCTGGGTTTACGCAGGGCCCGAGGCAAGATTAGGTTGATGAGCGCTACGGGGATAGTGGATGTGGATACCTACTTCGCCGAAGGAGAGCTAATGGGTCAAGAGTTTGGAGCCCTTTGCGTCCCAGCCTCGACTCCCCTTATTGGCTATGAGCTGCTGCAAAACTTGCGGTTTAAGGTCAATCCGGTGGCTGAACGGATAGAACGGGTGCCGGACGACGAAATCCATCCGCCGTTTCTCTTATAAGCCTGAACATGGAAACTCAAATTAGCCGGTGGTGGGTAACTTTTCACAATTAAGGAGTTAGTCCAACCCAAGGCCCGTCATTCCGGCCCCCGAGCCGGAATCCAGGAATTCCTTTTAATCCGAACGCTGGTCTCTCCCTGACCTTTCTGGATTCCGGCCCAAGGCCGGAATGACGGTTTAGTGTTAGGATGAGTCCTTAACCTTGAACACTTACGGTAGGGGCTACCAAAGGAACTTGGAGGACTTTCTTGGAATTACTGCGCAGCTTGATATTTGTGCCCGGCAACCGCGCCAATATGCTGGAGCGGGCCCGCGAATTTAACGCCGACGTCATCATGGTGGACCTGGAAGACTCGGTGCCGCCGGGAGAGAAAGTCAATGCCCGGGCGATGGCCCGGGAATGGGCGCCGCAGTTGGTCCGGGAGGGCCGCAAAATCATGGTGCGGTGCAATTCCCTGGACACGGGGCTGACCCGGGATGAAGCCGCGGCGGTAATCGGTCCTCACCTGTTCGGCATCAGTGTTGGCAAGACCGAGTCGGTTTGGGACCTGCAGGAAATTGACCGGATCATTGGGCCATTGGAGTCAGCGGCGGGGATGAGTGCGGGGGCGATCAAGGTTATTCCGTGGATTGAAAGCGCCAAGGCGGTGATGAACGCGCAGCAGATGGCCCTGGCGTCGCCGCGGGTGATTGCGTTGGCTTTCGGGGCCGAGGACTTCACCAACGACATGGGTATCCAACGCACTGATGACGGGGCGGAGGTTCACGTCCCCCGGGCCACCACCGCCATCGTTGCCCGGGCCGGTGAAGTGGCTTCCCTGGACAGCCCTTACGTGGCGTTTCGGAACCCCGAAGGACTGGCGGCGGACGCTCAAGCGGCCCGGAATATGGGGTACACAGGAAAGTTCGCCATCCACCCTTCACAAATCGAAACTATCAACCAGACCTTCAGCCCCCACCCCGACGACGTTGCCTATGCCAGGGAGGTGGTGGAAGCCTGGAGCCAGGCCGAAGCCGCGGGACGGGGCTCGCTGGACCTTCACGGCAAGATGGTGGATGTGCCAGTGGTCAAACGGGCCCAAAACCTGTTGGCGCTGGTGGAGGCCATCGAGCAAGGCGGAGGCTAGCGCGTTTAGAGCCGCGGACTGAATTTTGCCTAACGACCGGATAATCCTCAAGGGAATGCAGTTCTACGGGTTCCACGGCGTGAACCCGGAGGAACGGGTGATGGGTCAGTCCTACCTGGTGGACTTGGTGGCTGAAATTGACCTTTCCCTGGCCGGTCGAACGGACTTCCTGGGAGATACGGCCAGCTACACGCACCTGTACCGGGCGGTAAAAGAGGTGCTGGAGGGGGAGCCGTTCAACCTGCTGGAGCGGTTGGCGCAAGCCGTCGCCGACCGGATATTGGAGGAAGAGCGGGTTGCATCGGTGGAGGTTACGGTGAAGAAGCCGCACCCGCCGATAAAAGGTTCGGTGGTGGACTACGCCGCCGTGGAAATCCGCCGGTCCCGCCCTTGACCCATACCACTCCCCGGTCGCAGAAATGCCCCAGCACACCCCGGCGCATTACGGAGGATTGCCGGTGACCAACCGACAGGCGGACATTGCCCAGCAGTACCACGAAAGCACCAAGCTGACCTACATCAACCTGCGGAATAAACCCCCCCTTTACAAGTCGTACCCGGGTCTGCCGACCGTTGAGCTTCCCAAGGAAGGTCTTTCGCTGGAGGCCCCGACCCTTCCGGCGGTGGCCGGTGAAATCGCCCAGCCCAGCGTTAATTTGGACCTGCAACGGCTGGCGCAACTGCTTTACTACTCGGCGGGGGTCATTAGAAAAGCGCGGGTGCGGTCGGCGGGCGAGGTCCATTACCGGGCGGCGGCCTCGGCCGGGGCTCTGTACCCCACGGAAGCCTACGCCGTTTGCGGGGGCGTTCCGGGGTTGGAAGACGGGGTTTACCACTTTTCCCCCGACAACTTCCGCTTGACCCAGTTGCGGGCGGGGGATTACCGCAGCGCTCTGGCGGAGGCGGCGGGAGATGAAGAAACAGTCCGGGGCGCGCCGGTCACCATCGTCTTCACCACCATCTTTTGGCGCAGTTCGTGGAAGTATCGCAGCCGGGGTTACCGTTACTGTTTCTGGGACAACGGAACGGTGGCGGCAAACCTGCTGGCGGCGGCGTCAGCCCTGGGGTTTGAGTCCCGGCTGCTGATGGGGTTTGTCGACCAGGACGTAGACCGGTTGGTCGGCGCGGACGGGGAACAAGAAGCTTGCGTTTGCCTGGTCCCGTTGGGCAGCGGCGGAGATGCCCCGCCGGTATCGCCGGATTTTGATGCGGGGCTGGATGCCTACCACTTGGAATTCCCGGACCAGGTGGACTATCCGGACGTGCGGGAAACCCACGCGGCGACCCGGTTGTTGACTTCTGACGAGGTGCGGCAATGGAAGGGCGGCCATGACCGGGCCGAACCCGGTCATGGATTGGAGAGTTTTGGGTTGGACCATCCAGCCGCCGCCGCATTGGGTGGGGTGGACCTGGAAAAGGTGATTACCGCTCGGGGTTCCACCCGGCGCTACCTGCGGGAAGACCTGGCCGGGGAGCGGTTTAGCGCGCTGCTGGACTACGCCTCCCGGGGAGTGTCCGCAGATTTTCTGGACGGGGGAAGCCTGCTGGACGTTTACCTGGTGGTGAATGGCGTGGACGGGCTGGCGTCCGGCGCTTATTACTTGGATGCGGAACACCGGCGTTTGGAATTGCTACGGGAAGGGGCCCTGCGGGAGGAGGCGGGACACCTGGTCTTCGAGCAGGCCCTGGGCGCGGACGCCAGCGCGGTGGCCTTTATCATGGCCGATTTGGACCGGGTTTTGCGGCGTTACGGCAACCGGGGGTACCGGGCGGCCCAGGTGGAGGCCGGCATTCTGGGAGGCAGGCTTTACCTGTCGGCCTACTCCCTGGGGTTTGGGGCCAGCGGAATCACCTTTTTCGATGACGAGGTGGTGGAGTTCTTCCATCCCCATTCCCGGGGCAAAGAGGTGATGTTCGTGGTCACCCTGGGAAAGACTCACCCGGAGAACCGGGTCATACCGTTCCGCTCGCGGGTGGCGGTGAAGCTGGACGCCCTGGCAAGGGGGGCGGGGCAGTCCTAGCGCAGTTTACGTCGGGACAAAAGACCGGGTAACAATGGGGAGAAGCCCGGCAGGGTCATTTAATTGTCGCTGTGGGGAGTTTGCGACGACTAATCCGGGGCAAACCGACTGGCGGCGATGGAGTTTAGATTCCTCCCTTCGGTTCGGAATGACAAGTTGGGGGGCTCAGGGCCATCCGTCGACGGGTGATTCGTGGTTCGACAAGCTCACCATGATCACTAAACCAAAGCCAAGGTGAAATACGCAGATGGTGGGGGTCAAACGACGGAGCCGGGTCATTCTCCAAGTACGGATGAGAGGGATTCACCGGCGCAACCCAGCTGATCATCATCGCCACTTAAATGCACATCCCACCTTGGCTTTGGTTTAGTAACTGTTCACAATTGAGGAGTTAGCCCAAACCAAGGTCCGTCATTCCGGCCCCCGAGCCGGAATCCAGGAATCCCGGTCATTTTGAACGCTGGTTTCTCCCTGACCATTCTGGATTCCCGCTTCCGCGGGAATGACGGTTGGGCCACAGAATGACCCCTTGACTCTGAGCAGTTACCCACGAGAACCACATGGCGGGGAATGGAGGGTTTTGGTACACTCGGTCACGGGGCAAGACCATATCAGCCGTTTCCAGACATCTAGACCAGCGTGTTATGCGTTATGGTGCCATCTTGTCCCGGCTACCACTTGAGCCGGAACTCCCGTTGAATTGGAAATCCCGGTCATGCCACGGCGCCGTGGCAGACCAGCGATTGGAGAAACTGAAGATGAAGATTCGGATCCATAGAGGCACGAAGGAGATCGGCGGGACCTGCATCGAGGTGGAAGCCGAGGGACGCCACATTGCCTTGGACGTCGGCTTACCCCTCGATGCGCTTGAAGAACAATCCGAAACACTGCTGCCCAATGTTTCGGGTTTCCGCAAGCCCGACGAAAACCTTCTGGGCGTGGTTATCTCGCACCCACACCAGGACCATTTCGGCCTGGTTAAGCACATCCGGCCCGAGGTGCCAGTGTACATTGGGGAAGGGGCGCACAACATCCTCAAGGCTGCCAGCGCTTACGTTCCGGGGGACATTCCTTCAACAACCCACGCTTCATTGCTCACCGGGCCACCACTGACATAGGGCCCTTTCGAGTCACGCCCTATCTGGTCGATCACAGCGCTTTTGACTCATACGCCTTGCTGGTCGAGGCCGACAACAAGCGATTCTACTACTCCGGCGATTTTCGGGGACATGGGCGAAAGAGCCAGCTATTCGTAAGAATGATGCAGAGGCCACCGTCCGATATAGACGTTCTGATGATGGAAGGGACGACCATCGGGCGGGCGGGATCGAGCGAGGGATTTGCCACCGAGAACGCGCTTGAATGGCAGTTCGTCAAGGCGTTTCGAGAGACAGAGGGCGTCCATTTTGTGTGGACCTCGACGCAGAACATCGACCGCTTGGTGACCATCTTCCGTGCAGCCAAGCGGACGGGTCGGACTCTGATTATCGGTCTCTACACGGCGGTTGTCTTGGAAGCTACAGCACGGAATACCATCCCGCAATCGGATTGGGAAGACGTGAAGCTGTACATTCCGCACCGGCAACGGGTCCACATCAGAGACAACGGCCTGTTCGACGACCTTCGCCGGCATGGGAAGAACCGGGTCTACCCGCAAGACCTGCCCGCTCTGCGGGAACGAGCCGTGATGTTATTCACACCCTCGATGATTGCTGACTGGGGAGTTCAGAATGTGCTCGAGGGCACCCATTTCACTTATTCGATGTGGGACGGCTACCTGGAAGAGCCAGGGACCCAACGGGTGGTGCGGTGGCTGGAAGACCACAGCATCCCATGGCAGAGCATCCACACGTCGGGTCACGCCTCTGTAGCCGATCTTCAACGGTTCGCCACTGCCCTTGCCCCACGGAATCTGGTGCCCATTCATTCCTTCGAGACCGACCGCTTCCCGGAGTTTTTCGACAATGTGGTCCAGCAACAGGACGGCGTGTGGTGGGAAGTATAGACAAGAAAGGAGAGATCAATGACTACAAGAAAATTCAACCGGGGTATCAGCGACGACTTTGTTAGTGCTCTAAACGGCGAATATAGGAAGGGCGGTTGGTGGCGTAACCTTGTGGACGACCAGGGAACATTCCTGGCCATTCGAAACGATTCCGTCAACGTCTATTATCGTGGCTGTAGCCTGATAAGGCTGGAGTTCAATAACAATCGTCTTCAGGGCTACGTCCATTATAAATACTTGGTACACCCCGATTTAGGAGATGCCAAGGAATACATTCCTGTCCTCGGCGGCATGACTCAACTGGAAGACCACAGGAGTCTGATTTTCTTGGAGGACCTTGCCAATGTTGGGCGTCTGAAGGACGCCGTTGAACCTTATGCCGAAGAAGAGAAGAAAGGCGTCCAAGAGATCATCCGCAACAACCCAAACGTCTTGGATGTTGAGGTCGCTATCAGCGATACCGGAACGGCTCCTCGCATAGATTTGGCAGCCTTGCACGAGGTGGATGGACGCGTTGAGGTCAGGTTCTATGAGGCGAAACTCTTCTCCAATCCCGAGCTCAGGGCTAGTCAACGGGACCCGAAGGTGATTGACCAAATCGGCACGTATTCCAGATTGCTGAGCGCACAACGTACCGATATCGAAGCCAGCTACCTCAAAGTTTGTTGTAATCTGTCCGCTTTGGACGGAGTTGCCGAGCGGCACCCTGAGCGGGATGAACTGCTTAAAAGTATTGCAGCGGGATCGGCTCGATTGCATATCAACACGAAACCCCACCTGCTTGTATTCGATTTCGATGCCGACCAGAGAGACGGGGTATACTGGAAGCCGCATCGGGACAAGCTCCAAGCAGAGCTTGGCGGCCGTTTGAAGATGAGGGGAAAGGCACAGGACTTGATACTGACTAATTAAGCCGATTCGACAAATTGTCGCTGTGGGGAGTTTGCGACGGCTGATCCGGGGCAAACCGGCTGGCGGCGATGGAGTTTAGATTCCTCCCTTCGGTTCGGAATGACAGGTTGGAGGGTCATTCCGTGCCCCAATCGCCATTCCCGCTTCCGCGGGAATCCAGAAATGGCGCGGATGAACAACCTTACCTACTGCAAAGCGTTCTGGATTCCGGCTCAAAGCCTGCCCCGTACCCGATACGGGGGCCGGAATGACGGATCTTGGGTTGGGCTAACTCCTCAATACTGAACAGTTACCCCCACCTGTCATTCCGAACCGTAGGGAGGAATCTAAACTCCCTGCCCTTTACAATCCCCGACTCTGGGTTCACGCCTGTCCTCCAACGTCAACCGGCCTTGCCTGGGAAATTGAAGGACCCGGTGCTGAGGGCATGGTGTTTTGATTTTCGTTAGGGGGAGTATGGGGCGATGGAGTTTAGATTCCTCCCTACGGTTCGGAATGACGGGTGGGGGGGCTCAGGGTGAAGGATGGGTTGGGGACCAATTAAAAGGCCCTGATAAGCCCAGGGTGCGGAGAGGTTATTCGTCCCACTCCGTATCGTCGATTGGTTCTTCCACTACCCTTCCTTCTTCGTCGTCTTCATCGTAGTCGCCTTCGGCCAGGTAGCGGAGGACGTTTTCGGCCAGGTATACCCGGTGTTCTTCCTTACTCTTGGTGGGGAAGGAACAGACCCTTTGCAAGGTGGGGTGGCGGTAGGCTTCGCGGATGATTATGGAAACCCCCTCGTCTTTGACGCCGATGGCCGCGGCTTCGTACCGGTTTCCGCCGTCCATCAGCTTGATAAGCCGCTGGCCCAGCCTGGTTTCCACCCGGCCCAGGTATTCACCTCCGGGCAGGGAGACCGCAAGGTGGTTCTGTTTAACTTCCAAGGTTAGGGGGTCCCCTGGAGCAACGGAGGACAAGACCCGTTCCGTTGCGGGCTTTTGCAAAACGGTAGCGCCGGACTTACCGCTGTCCTCGATGAAGAATTTGGCCGCGCCCGCCGACCGGCGCCCCTGCTTGGCCGGTTGGGGTTCGGCTTCCAACTGGGCAACCCGGGCGAGGTTCTTCTTGGCGATGTTGTTGTAGGGGGCCGCTTTTATTACCCGTTCCAACACCGTTTTGGATTGGCCGTATTGACCTAACTCCATCAACGCCTTGCCCAACCGGTTCATGGCCTCAACGTCGTCCGGGGTTACGTCCAGAATGATGCGGTTAATCTCCGCGGCTTTTTCCCATTCCCCTTCCAGGGCCAGGGAGATGGCGTCCTTGCTCAGTTCTTTTTTGGTTTTGGCTTTTTGGCCCAGTATTACATCCATACCCACCGTCTCCAGCTTCACACCAACACGATTCGCCGTAGATTCTTGCACCGGGGCAGGCCTACCCAGGGAGTGCGCTTAACTAGTTACAGTATTTGAATACGTTAGGTCAAGAGCATTTGGACTCTGGAATGAGACCGATTTCCAAACTGCGTGGCGTTGGGGATGGGGAAGAGGGGGTAAGGAGCGGTCCTCCGGCGTGGTTGCGGGAGGGGCCGCCGGGACGAGATCTGGGTAATACGGCGGGCTAACGCCGGTGGCGCCAGCGGATTTTCAGGAGGTCCCAGGTCATGGCCAGGGAGTCCCGAAACAGGCGGACCTTGCCGTGCTCCCGGTAGTACCAATCGATGCCCACTTCATGGACCCGTAACCCGTGCTTCGCCGCCAATACAAGGAGTTCCACGTCGAAGGCGAACCCGTCCACGGTCTGGTGTTCAAAGAGTTGGGGAACAATCTCACCGCGAAAGCACTTGAAGCCGCATTGGGTGTCGTTGAGGCCCGGCACCGCCAGGGTCTTGACCAGGTTGTTGTAGACGCGGCCCATGACGTGGCGGCCGGAGGGTTCTCCGATGCGGCGGGAGCCGGCAGTTTCCCGGGAGCCGATGGCCAGGTCGACCTCTTCCAGCTCCGGCGGGACGAAGCGTTTAACCTGGTCAATGGGCATTGACAGGTCGGCATCGCAAAGGAAACGGTACTTTCCCTGGGCCGCCAACATGCCCTGCCGCACCGCCCAGCCCTTGCCACGGTGAGGAAGGCTTAACACGCGGACGTTGGGGGTTTCGGCGGCGAATTGGGCCGAGATGGCGTTGGTGGCGTCGGAGCTGCCGTCGTCGGCTACCACCACTTCCCAGGGGAAGTCCTGGGTAGCCAGGTACGCGACCACCTGCCGCAGGGTGTCGAGGATACGGGCCTCTTCGTTGAAGGCCGGAATTACGATGGATAGAAAAGGAATGTCAGGACCGGGGGTGGGCTGGGATGACAACGGCTACTGGTCCTCTTGGTCCAACTGGAAACCCCGGTGGAGGAGACGCACCGCTTCCGCAGCCTGGGCTTCCTTGACGATACAGGAGATGCGGATTTCGGAAGTGGTAATCATGTCGATATTGACGTTGCCGTCGGCTAGGATGCGGAACATCCGGGAGGCGTAACCCGGGGTGTTTTGCATTCCCGAACCAACCACGCTGACGGCGGCCAGGGTGGGGTCGCTGACGACGCCGGCGGCGCCCAAGGTTTCAACCAGGCTTTCGACTTCCTGGAGGGCGCGGGGCAAGTCGGCCCCGGTTACGGTGAAGCTGATGTCGGTGAAGCGCTCAACGCTGGTATTCTGGACTATGGTATCGACGTTGATACCCACCTTGGCCAGGGGCTCGAAAAGGGCCGCGGCGACGCCGGGGCGGTCGGGGACGGAGCGGACGGTGATTTTGGCGACGTTGCCCTGGCTGGCGATTCCGGTGACTTTGATCCTATCTTCCATTGCAGACTCGTCCGGCAGTTGGTGGATTAGGGTGCCCGGCGCGTCGACCAGGCTGGAGGCGACGTAGATGGGAACGTTGAAGGCCGCGCCCAACTCGATGGAACGGGGGTGCATTTTGGCGCCGTAGCTAGCCAATTCCAGCATCTCGTCGTAGCCAACCTCGGTCATTTTCCGGGCGTCGGGGACTATGCGGGGGTCGGCGGTATAAATGCCTTCCACGTCGGTATAAATGTCGCAGCGGTCGGCGGCCAGGGCCGCGGCCAAGGCTACCGCGGTGGTGTCGGAGCCGCCCCGCCCCAGGGTGGTGATGTCCAAGTCTTCGGTAATGCCCTGGAATCCGGCGACCACCACCACCCGGCCCCGGGCCAGCTCGGTCCTAATGCGCTGGGAGTCTACCCGGTTGATGCGGGCCCTCCCGTACATGGTATCGGTGCGGATGCCCGCCTGAGACCCGCTGAGGCTGATGGCGTCGCAGCCCAGGTTGTTGAGGGCCATGGTCAACAGGGTGCAGGAAACCAGCTCGCCGGTGGACAAAAGCAGGTCCAGCTCCCGGGGGTCCGGGTCGGAAGAAACGGTGTGGGCCAGGTTGATAAGGTCGTCGGTGGTGTCCCCCATAGCGGAAACGACGGTTACCAACTGGCCGCCGGCGGCTTTGGCCCGGGTGATGCGGCGGGCGACGTTTAGGATTCGTTCCGCGCCCGCCACCGAGGAACCACCGTATTTATGGACGATCAACGGCATTGACGGAAAGGCATCCTTCGGTTAGTCCGGGCCGGCCAGATGGGCGCCTTGGGTGGTAGGAGCGACAACGTCGACCCGGGCTTCAACCCCGGTGAGGCGGGCGGCCTCAAACATCTCATAGGCGACCGTCATTTCCCGCCCGCGGGTTAAGGCCATGATGGTGGAGCCGCTGCCCGATAGGAAAACCCCCAGGGCGCCGGCGTCGCGTGCCGCTTTGAAGATAAGCTTCATTGCCGGGAAGATGGTCATGCGGTAGGGCTGGTGCAGCCGGTCCTGGGTTGCTTCGTTCAAATACTCGGTGCGGTTTTCGGTCAAACCGGCCACCAACAAGGCGATCCTGCCCATATTATAAACGGCGTCGGCAACGGGGACTTGTTCCGGCAAGACGGCTCGGGCGTCGGCGGTGCTGATTCTCTGTTCCGGCACCAGCAGCACGGCGTTGACATCTTCCGGTATAGGGATGGGGACGGTGTAAAGCTGCTGCTGGTCGGAGACGACGAGGCGCAGGCCTCCCAGCACGGCGGCGGCGGCGTTGTCCGGGTGGCCCTCGATGGTGGCGGCAATTTCCAACAGTTCGTTGGGGGAGAACCGTTGGCCGCACAGAGCGTTGGCGGCCACCAGCCCGCCGGCAATGGCCGCCGCGCTGCTGCCCAAGCCCCGGCTAAGGGGGACCCGGTTGAAACAGCGCAGATGCAGCGGGGGAATGGTCTGGGCGGCTTCGCGAAAGAGGAACCGCATGGCGCGGTAGACCAGGTTGGTGCGGCCGGTAGGCAGTTCCCCTTGGCCTTCGCCGACCACCTGGACCAACTCTCCCCCTTCCTCGGGCGGGCCGGGGAAAACGTCCAGCCGGTTCCACAGGTCCAGGGACATGCCCAGGCAGTCAAACCCGGGGCCCAGGTTGGCGGTGGTGGCGGGCGACAGCACACTGACCGGTTTCGTGAACGACGTCATGGGGCCATGAAGCCTAGCGGCCGGGGTCTTTCAATTTTCCAGGTAGAGGCCGGTTGGTGTAAGAGGGCAAGTTGGCATCCCCGTTGTAATTGTGGCGGAGGCTGGAATCCGGGGTTGGGGATTGTGTTGGGCAGGGAGTTTAGACCCCTCGCTACGCTCGGGGTGACAGAGGGGCTCGGGGTGACAGAGGGGGGCCGGGGGACCATAAAAAGACCCTGGCCGGGTGGGAGAGCGGACTGCATTAGCCCAAGACTCTTTCAAAAACGTAGCGGCCGACATCGAGGTTTTCCCGGAACTCGAACCCCTGGTAATCGCCGCCGCAACCGAGGATGGGCACGTCGTCTTCGTACAACGAGCCGTGGGAGCGCAGGTTGGGAGGCAGATCAACCTCCTGGGGATTGCCGAACACCACTCCGGGGCTGCCCAAGACCATGATGTCTCCGATGCGGCCGCTCATCAACCGGAACCGCTGGGAAGCTTCCTCCTTGGATAGGGCCTCATCAACTCCGTCGGTCTGGCGGAGGACTTCCAGGGCTGGGGCGAGGTCGGAGTCGTCTACGTAGACGTAGATGCAGCCGCCCAGATTGGAATGGTGGACGGTGTAAAGGTCTTTGATGATGGGCACGGCGTGGGCGGCGATCCCGTGCCGGGCCAGGACATCGGGCAGGTGAACCATGCGGGACTTGGCCGACATGCCGTGGTCGGCGGTCAGTAGAATTTGGGCGTCGGGCAGGGTTGCCATGAGTTCCCCGATGGCGGTGTCCAAAAGGGACAGATGGCGGGCGGATTCCGGCGCTTCAGGACCGTAGGTGTGCATGGCGTAATCGGTGGTGGTCAAATAGACCAGGTCGTAGTCCTCGGCGGACAATACGCACTTGGCGGCGTCGATGATCCAGCCATTGACCTCCAGGGAGTAGATGGCGGGAGGCTCGCCCACCTGGTCCACCACCCAGGAGGCGGGTTGTTCGGAGGAGAAGGCCAGGGTGGGGCCGTCGGACAGGAGGCGGCGCAGCTTGTCCTTGGAAGAAACCAGGAGGGAGCGCGCGCCCTGTTTGGCGGCCCGTTGGAACATGGTCTCCGCGCAAACGAACTCGCCGGACTCCATATAGACCTCGGCCCCGGCGGACCGGTCCCACCAATAGTTGGAAACAATCCCGTGGGTCTCCGGGTAGCTGGCGGTGACCAGGGAAGTGTTATTCACGTTGGTCACGGTGGGCATCATGGCCTTGCCCTGGACCATGAACCCCTGGCGGGCTATCTCCCGGAGATTTGGGGTGGGACAGTGCTGGAGGTACTCGGGGTCCAGCCCGTCGACCATGACGATTACGGTTGTTTTAGCCACAGGCGTTCCTCGCCAGGAAGGTTGCTGAAAAGCCCGTTATCTTCCCCAGCTATTGCAGCGGGAGTTGCGGGCCCAGCCCAGGTAAGAATGTACAGCATCGCATCTGGCGCGACAAGGGAACCGCCCGGTCAGGCGTCCGCCAAGGCAGATATTAATCCTGGGCCGGAACGAGGGCAGTCTCGTCCACCACCAATTGGTCCGACGTTGCGAACCCGTTGGCGCTCAGGGGGCCGCCGCTGAGCCGGGCCGGGGGCACGAGGGCCACCGCTGCTTCCAGATAGTCCAGGGCCAAGCGGGGCAAGAGGAACTTTTGCCGGACGCTTTCCCGGGCGGCGGAACCGATGGAATCCCGGAGAGCCGGGGCCTTGAGCAGGGCCACCATTTTTTCGGCGCATTCTTGGGGGGTGGAGACCAGGAATCCCGAAGATCCGTTTTCCACCTGGATGCGGATGCCGCCGACGTCGCCGCCGATGAGAGGGGTACCCTTCCACATTGCCTCAGCTACGGTTAGGCCGAACCCTTCCCGGATGGACTTTTGCATCACGACCTGGGAAGCGACCTGGAAGGCGTTGACCACCCGGTCGATAGAATCGGGCAAGCCGGTGGAGTGGAAATAGAGGTGGATGTCCGGGTCGCCGGAGGCGTGGCCGGTGACGTCTTGGAACAACTCCACCGCTTCGGGGTCGTCGCTGGCCTGGCTAATCCCCAGCATGGCCAATTGCAGGCCGGGGACGGACTCGCGGGCGATGCGGTAGGCGTCGATAACGCCCCAAGGGTCTTTCCAGTAATCGAACCGGGATACCTGGGTTACCAGGGGCCGGTGGGGGTCGATTCCCATAGCCTCGACCACGGCGGACGCTTCATCGGGCGTCATGGGCCGGTTCTTGGGAGTCAGGGGGTCAATGGCGGGCGGGACGATGAACACCGGCAGGTTGGGGTCGAGGCCGGCCGGGACGTAGGAGTCCAGGGAAAACACCAGCCCATCGTAAGACCTGGTCAGGGGCTGCAACTGGTCCATGACACTCCGGTTGGGAGCGGTGAGGTCGATGTGGCAGACCCAAAGACGGGTCTCGTCGCTTTGCTTGGGAAGCAACTGGGCCAAGGGCAGTACTTGGGGGTCGTGGAAAAACCAGACGGCGTAGTCCAACCGGCGCTGCCGGATATAGTCCGCCACGTCCTGGATGGTGTGCAGATAGAGGTCCCGTTCCTCCGGCTCCAGGACGCCCTCAGCCCCCTGGAGGAGGTTGTGCAGCTTCTTGGTTACGTTGAAGAACTCCGGGGGAGGGTTGATTACCAGACGCTCGGTGGGGACGCCCAGGGAATTCATCATGGGGACCAGGGACTGGAGGATTTCCGCCACTCCGCCGCCAGTGGGGGTGCTGTTAAGATGGACGAAGCGCAGGTTTTGGACTTGTTGGGCCAGGCTGGTCAAACGTTCTACCATTGCCGGGGGAAGCAGGGGGATGTAGGAGTCGAAGGAGACCGAGGGGTAGACGATTCTGGACAGCATCTAAGGCATAACTCATTCCGCCACACATCCAAAAGAAAAAGAAGGTGGCATCAAAATTGGGGGTATTACATCCGTATGATTCCACTTTTGGGGCCGTACTGCAATAGATTGAGGGGCAAGGGCATTTGATTTTCCAGGTAAAGGGCGGTTGGTATAAGAGGGCAAGTTGGCATCCTCGGGGTAATTGTGGCGGAGGCTGGAATCCCCGGTTGGGGATTGTGTTGGACAGGGAGCTTAGACCCCTCGCTACGCTCGGGGTGACAGAGGGGGGCCGGGGTGATACGTGGGGGGCCGGGGTGACAGAGGGGGCTGCGGGCGTAACGGGAAGAGGGGGGTTATTCGACAGTTACCGACTTGGCCAGGTTGCGGGGTTGGTCAACGTCGCAGCCGCGCTGGAGGGCAATGTGGTAAGCCAACAACTGGAGGGGGATGGCGGCCAACAGAGGGACCAGGTGGTCCGGGGCCGGGGGGATAAAGAGGACTTCGTCGACTTCCTGGGCCAACTCGGTATCGCCCGCCGTAGCCACACCGATGACAATGCCGTCCCGGGCCTTGACCTCTTTGACGTTGCTGAGCATCTTGTCGAAGAGGGCGTTCCGGGGGGCGAGCGCCAGGGTCGCCATTTCCTGGTCGATTAGGGCGATGGGGCCGTGTTTCATCTCACCGGCGGGGTAGCCTTCGGCGTGGATGTAGCTGATTTCCTTGAGCTTCAATGCGCCCTCGGCGGCGATGGGGGCATTGATGCCCCGGGCCAGGAAGAGGAAGCTCTTGTAGCCGTTGAACCGCCGGGCGAGTCGCCGGTAGGGGGTCAGATCGGCCAGCATCTCACCGATGAGGCTGGAACAGTGGGCCAGATCGTCCACCAGGGACCGGGTTTCCTGGGGGGAAAGCTTGCCGCGAACCTGGCCCAGGTAAACCGCCAACAGGTTCAAGATGGTCAGCGAGGCGATGAAAGTCTTGGTGCTGGCAACCCCTACTTCCAGGCCGCAGCGCATGTATAGGGTGGCGTCGGCGAGGCGGGTGGTCTGGCTGCCTTCGCCGTTGCAGATGGTGATTTGACGGCCGCCCTGGATTTTGATCTTCTGCATGGCGGCCACGGTGTCGGCGGTCTCGCCGGACTGGCCTACTGAGACGTAGAGGGTGCGAGGGTCGATGGGGGCATCCCGATAACGGAACTCGGAGGCGCTGTCGGCCTCGGCGGGCAGGCCGGCCAGGCGTTCGATGAGGTGGCGGCCCACCTGGGCGGCGTGGAGGCTGGTACCGCAGCCGATAAGCATGACCCGCTGGAAAGAGCGGAGGTCGTCGTCGGACAGGGTCATTTCGGGAAACCTTACCCGGCCTTGGGCAAAATCGACCCGCTCCCGCAGGGCCCCGGTCACGGCCTGGGGCTGCTCCATTATTTCCTTGAGCATGAAATGACGGTAACCGCCCTTGTCGATGACCAGCTCTTCGGGAGTTACCCGATGGAGCTGTTTCTCCAACGGGAGACCTTGCAAGTCCAGATAGGTAACGCCTTCCGGTGTGGCTACGGCCATTTCGCCGGACTCCAGGAAACCCACGTCACCGCCGCCGGAGGTGGGGCGGAAAAGGGGCATCATGGCGGGGAGGTCGCTGGCAATGATGCTCTGACCATCGCGGTGTCCGACCACGATGCCACCGGCGTGCCCCAGCCGGAGGACGCAGAGCTTGGAAGCGTCGCCTTTCAACATGGCGGCAACGGCGTGGGAGCCCTTGACCAGGAGGCCCATGCGGCGGCACGAGTCTTCCAAGGACGAACCGTGGGAAAGCCCTTCTTCGATGAGGTGGGCGATTACCTCGGTGTCGGTCTCGGAGGTGAACTGGTGTCCCCGGTCCTGGAGCTGGGCCTTGAGTTCCAGGAAATTCTCAACGATACCGTTGTGGACGATGGCTACTTCCTCGCGGCATTCGGTATGGGGGTGGCAGTTGGCGATGGAAGGTTTGCCGTGGGTGGCCCACCGGGTGTGGCCGAGGCCGGCAAAACCGGGAGGGAAGTCCTTAACGGAGGTGAGGGCCAGGCCGTCGACGTTGCCGACGGTCTTGCGGAACTGGAGGTCTCCGGAACCGTCATTGATGGCGATACCGGCGCTGTCGTACCCCCGGTACTCCAGGCTTTCCAATCCCTGAAAAATGATGGGCCAGGCGGGGCGGTTGCCCACGTAGCCGACGATGCCACACATATATTTCCTTTCAACTCCCTGACATAGGTAGTTTAAAACCGTAGTGGGTATATGTCTATGTTGGGCGGAGGGGAATGGGGAGCCACGGACCTGGGGGACGGTGGGAAATTTTAAGATATGGGACATTTTCGGACTTTTGGGGACATTGTTGGGGTGCGGAGGGGTTGGTGTATAAACAGCATGACAAACCGGCACTGGAGTTGGCAAGGGGCTGGTGTCAGTGTGAGAGGGTTTTTGATTGTCTTTCACAAGGGGTTCATGGGCTCACCACGATCCTTCGACGAGCTCAGGCCAAGCGGGGGTGGGGGTTTTGTGCGACCGTCCGTTGGCCCTTCGACGGGGCTCAGGACGAGCGGACTGGAGCGTTGGGGGGGGGTCGCCGGGCTCTCCATGGACTGGGGGTTGGAGCCGGGGTTAGGTTTTTATGGTGCGGCATTGCAATATTTGGAAACCCCTGGTCGGTGGGGGGCCGGGTTGAGGGACGGGATGGGTAGGGCTACAATGGGGTGACTCTCGCATGGGGGCTCAAATGAGCGGGACAACCGGCGGGAGAGGAGCGGGGCGTGGCAGACAGCAAGCAGGAGTGGCGGGAGAAGGTACTGGGTCCGGCGATTGGCCGGTTCCCGGAACGAAAGGAACGGTTTCAGACCGACAGCGGGGTGGAAATCGACACTGTCTATGGGCCGGAGGATGTCCCCCAGGAGGAATCCGGCTACCTGCGGGACATCGGATTCCCGGGGGCCTACCCCTACACCCGGGGGGTCCAGCCCAACATGTACCGGGGCCGGGTCTGGACCATGCGCCAGTATTCGGGGTATGCCACCGCCGAGGACACCAACGCCCGTTTCCGCTACCTGCTGGAGCAGGGGCAGACCGGCTTGTCGGTGGCCTTTGATTTGCCGACGCAGATTGGGTACGACTCGGACCATCCCTTCGCCTTGGGGGAAGTGGGCAAGGTGGGAGTGCCCATCTGCACCCTGGAAGATATGGAAACCCTGCTGCGGGGCATCCCCCTGGACCAGGCCAGCACTTCCATGACCATCAACGCCACCGCCTCGGTATTGTTGTGCCTCTACATTGCCGCCGCTCAACGGCAGGGGGTCTCGCAAGAGAAACTGAGCGGCACCCTGCAAAACGACATTCTCAAGGAGTACATCGCCCGGGGCACCTACGCCTATCCACCCCGGCCGTCGATGCGGCTGGTGGTGGACGTTTTCAAGTATTGCGCGGAAAACGTGCCCCGTTGGAACAGCATCAGCATCAGCGGCTACCACATGCGGGAGGCCGGGGCCACCGCCATTCAGGAACTTGCCTTCACCTTCGCCAACGCCATTGCCTACGTTCAAGCGGCGGTTGATGCCGGGCTTAACGTGGACGACTTCGCGCCCCGCATTTCGTTTTTCTTCGTCTCGCAGAACAATCTGCTGGAGGAGGTAGCCAAGTTCCGGGCGGCCCGCCGGATGTGGGCCAAAATTATGAAAGAGCGGTTCGGCGCCGAGGACCCCCGCTCCATGATGCTGCGGTTCCACACCCAGACCGCCGGAGTGACCCTGACCGCCCAGCAGCCGGACAACAACCTGATCCGCAGCGCGATACAAGCGTTGGCGGCGGTGTTGGGGGGAACCCAATCGCTGCACGTAAATTCCCGGGACGAGGCCCTGGGGCTGCCCACGGAAGAGTCGGCCCAGCTTTCGCTGCGGACGCAGCAGATAATCGCCCATGAGAGCGGGGTGGCCGACGTGGTGGACCCGTTGGGGGGCTCCTACTACATTGAGAACCTGACCAACGAGTTGGAAAACCAGGCGTTTGAATACATCGGGCGCATTGACGGGATGGGCGGGGCGGTCAGCGCCATCGAAGCCGGGTTTCAGGTGGCGGAAATCGGCGAGTCGGCCTACCGGCACCAGAAGGAGGTGGACTCGGAGAGCCGAGTAATAGTGGGGGTAAACCGGTACGTGACCGAAACGCCGCCGCTGGAAGGGCTGCTGCGGGTGGACGCCGAGGCCGCGGGGCAGCAGATTGAACGGTTGCGGCGGGTGCGGGCCGGGCGGGACGAGTCCAGGGTCAAGCAGACGCTGGCCCGGCTGGAAGACGCGGCGCGGGGCGAAGACAACACGGTGCCGGCCATTTTGGAGTGCGTGGAAAACTATTGCACCCTGGGAGAGATTTGCCAGGTGTTCCGCGAGGTTTTCGGGGAACACCGGCAGATGGTGGAACTGTAAAAAAGGAGAGTTTAGGTGACCACCCAAATTCTAAACGAAGAAGAACGGATGCTGCAGAACCTGGTGCGGGACTTTGCCGACCGGGAGTTGAAACCCCGGGCCCGGGAACTGGACGAGGGCGAGGAGTTTTCCTGGGAAAACTGGCGGGGTATGGCGCAATTGGGGTTGACCGGTATCGGCATTGACCCCCAATACGAAGGCAGCGGGGGCGGTTACCGCCAGGTTGCCATCGCCGCGGAGGAGACGGCCCGAGGGGACTCGTCGGCCAGCGTGACGTTGATCTCCCACCTTTCCCTGGGAACGTCCACCATGGACCGGTTCGGCAACGAAGAACAGCGGCAAAGGCTGATACCGTCCCTGGCTTCGGGCCGGGGAGTGGCGGCCTGGGCCTTGACCGAACCCGGAGGCGGTTCGGACGCGGCGGCGTTGCAGACCACCGCGACGGAACGGGACGGGACTTTTTTCCTGAACGGCAGCAAGATTTTCATCACCAACGCCGATGTCGCCGAGACGATGGTAGTTTTCGCCACCCAGGACCGGTCGCAGGGGTACCGGGGCATCAGCGCCTTTGTGGTGCCGCAAGGGTCGCCCGGATTGCAAATAAACCCGCAGCACGGGAAGATGGGAATGCGGGCCTCCAGCACCAACGAGGTCATCTTCCAGGACACGCCGGTGCCCCGGGAAAACCTGCTGGGGGAGGAAGGCCGGGGGTTCCGGTACGCCATGGAAATCCTGGACTCCAGCCGCATCATCATCGCCGCCCAGTGCGTTGGCATCGGGCAAGCGGCGTTGGAGGAAGCGGTGCGCTACTCCCAGCAGCGCCAGTCTTTTGGGAAGCCCATCGCGCAACACCAGGCCATCCAGTTCATGTTGGCGGACATGGCAACGGAGGTCCACGCGGCCCGGACGGTTACCATGGATGCGGCGACCCTAAAGGACCAGGGGCTGCCCTTCGTTAACCAGGCTTCGATGGCCAAGCTGCTGGCTTCGGAAATGTGCGTCCGGGTCACTTCCCAGGCGTTGCAGACCCACGGCGGGTACGGGTACTTCAAGGACTCGCCGGTGGAGCGGTTGTTCCGCGACGCCCGGGTAACCACCATCTATGAGGGGACGTCGGAAGTGCAACGGTTGGTCATCGCCCGCCAAGTTTTGCAGCAGTACCCGATTTAAGGGCCGGCCGATGCCTGAGAATTGTACTGTTAATTATGTCGACCACGTTGGGGTGGCGGTAAAGGACATTAACGCCGCCCTAAAGCTGTTCCAAGACGTATTCGGCGCCCCTCCTGCGGAGGTGGTGGAGTTGCCCGATCAAGGAGTTAAGGCCACGCTGATCGAGGTGGGGCAGACCCGCCTGGAACTGTTGGAGCCGCTGTCGCCGGAAAGCGCGGTGGGACGCTTCATCGAGCGGCGGGGGGAAGGGCTGCACCACCTGGCTTTCAACGTCGACGACATCGGAGGCAAGCTGGGGCTTTTGCGGGGGCTGGGGGTCCGGTTGGTTGACGCAGAGCCACGGGAAGGGCTTTCCGGCACCATCGCCTTCCTGCATCCTGCTTCGGTGTTTGGGGTGTTAACCGAGCTGGTTGAAACCCGGCCCTAGGACTGAACCAGTTGACCACTCCCACCCGTCACGCCGCCGGTGACGGCCTTGCTGTCTCAACGCCCAGTACCCCGGAGGGGGTGGAATGCCAGCCCACCTGATTTACGGAGACAGCTTTCTGACGTCCCAGGAGTTGAAGTCGCTGGGGGACGGGCTGGACGAGTCCGCGCTAATGGGGTCCAACTTCCACCGGTTGGCGGGGAACCGGGTCACCCTGCCGGAATTGTTGGACATTTGCAACGCCCTGCCCTTCCTGGACCCGGTGCGTTTCGTGTTGGTTGAGGGGTTGTTGGGCGTCTACGAGCGGGGCGCCGGGACAGGCCGGGGAAGGGGCCGGCGCCCCGCCGGGGGGTCGTCGACGAGCGGTGGGGAATGGGACGCGCTGGCGGCGGCCATTCCGCAAATGCCGGAAACCACCCGGCTGGTTTTTCTGGACGGCCCGTTGTCCCGGAGCAACCCGTTGCTGCGGAGCTTGTCCGGCCCTTGTGAAGTCCACGCCTTGGAGCCTCCGGTGCGGGAGGGCCTGGCGGTATGGATTAAGAACCGAGCGCAGGAGAAAGGCTCCGGTATCGCCCCCGCGGCGGTGCGGCTGCTGGCCGACCTGGTGGGAAACAACCTTTGGTCGCTGGACCGGGAATTGGAGAAACTCTCCCTCTTTTGCGGGGGGCGCAACATCGAAGAAAGCGACGTTCAGGAGATGGTGGCCCAGGTTCGGGAGGCCAGCATTTTCAACGCGGTGGATGCGATTATTGATGGGAACGCGGCCACGGCGTCGCGGTTGCTCCGGCAGCTTTTCCGGGACGGGCGGGACGCAGGGTACATCATCGGGATGGTGGCCCGGCAGCTCCGGCTGGTGGCCTTGGCCAAGAGTTTGAGCGAGGGCGGAGTTAGCCCCAACGAGGTTGGCAGCCGGATCGGGTTAACCGCGCAATTCCCGTTGCGTAAGACACTGGAACAGGCCCGTAGACATTCTTGGCCGACGATAAACCGGGACTACCAACGGCTGCTTGAAGCGGACCTGGCCATCAAACGGGGCCGGCAGGAGCCGGAGTTGGCCCTGGAACTGCTGGTGGCGGACCTGGCGGGAAACAGCCGGGGTTAGGGTTCGGGCTGGACGGGGTTGTAGCAGGCCACGTAGTGGCCCTCGTCCAACTCTTGAATCAGGGGGCGGTGCTCCAGCCGGCAGATATTGGTGGCCTTGGGGCAGCGGGGCAGGAAGGGGCATTGCTCGGGCAGGTTGACCATGTCGGGCGGCGTTCCCCGCAGGGGTTGAAGCTTCTTGCCGGTCTGGTCGAGGCGGGGAAGGGCTTGAATCAGGCCCCAGGTGTAGGGGTGGCGGGACTCCCGGAACAGGGGTATTACTTCGGCCGATTCGACCAGAGTTCCCGCGTACATGACACCCACCTCGTGCCCCATGTGGGCCACCACGCCCATGTCGTGGGTAATCAGCAGAATGGCCGAGCCAAAGTCCCGGCAGAGGACCTTCAACCGCTCCAGGATTTCAGCCTGCAAAGTCACGTCCAACCCGGAGGTGGCTTCGTCGGCAATCAGCAGCTTGGGGCGCATGACCAGGGCAATGGCCAGCATGACCCGTTGGCACATGCCGCCGCTGAGGCTGAAGGGGTACTGGTTCATGATGCGGCTGGGGTCGGGCAAACCCAGTTCCCGCAGGATTTCCTGGGAGAGGGAATTTGCCACCCGCCGGGAGACGTCGCTATGGGCCAGGATGACCTCTTCCAACTGTTGGCCCACCTGCTGGACGGGATTCAGGGCAGCCTGAGCGTCCTGGAACACCAGGGATATTTCCTTGCCACGAATACGGCGCAGGTGGGGTTGGCCGGCCCGCAGCAGGTCTACGCCGTTGAAGACGATGCGCCCGGCGGGGACGGTAGCCGAGTCGGGCAGCAACCCCATGATGGCCAGGGCCAGGGTGCTTTTACCGGCGCCGCTTTCCCCCACCAGGCAATAGACCTGTTCTTCCTGCTGCGAGAAGCTGACACCATTGAGGGCCTTGACGGTGCCCACGCTGGTGCCGATGTGGACGTGGAGGTCTTCGACTTTCAGGATTTCGGCCATTGAGGCCCTCCCCAGAGCTAACGGTTCAACGGGGCGAGGCGGCGTTGGCGTGCGCGGCCGTCAGGTCGACGGGGGCGAAATTGCCTCCCCGCAGCTCCCCTATCAAGTCTTCCAGCCCGGTTATCCTACGGTGGAACCTGGTGGCGGCAGTACCGAGTTGGTGCAGCCGGTGCGCGTCGCTGCCGCCGGTGGAGGGAATCCCCAGTTGTTGGGCCAAGTCGTTGGAAAACCGGTTTCCGGCCTCGGTGCCCCTCCCGTTCAGTTCCTCGACGGCGTCGCATCGGGTGAAGAATGGGTCCTGGAATGCGTCCCGCAGCATCTGTCGGCGGTTATCCGGGTCAAGGGCCGGCTGTTCTAAGAAACGGCGCCGGTAAGGGTGAGCGGCGATGATTACGCCGCCCTGCCGGTCGACCAACCCGCGCAGGAAGGGGGGTTTATGGACGCCGAAAACGTACCGGTCCAGCCCGAAGACCAAGACGTGCCCTCCGTCGGTGTTCAACTCGGTCCCGGGCAGGACCAACAACCCGTGCCTGCGGGACAGGGCCCGGGTCTCGTCCAGGGTCCAGAAAGCGTCGTGATCGGTGAGACAAACGCCATCCAAGCCCAGATTCTTGGCTTGGGCTATCAAGTCGTCGGCGCTCATAAAGCTGTCGTCGGACTTGGGGTAGGTGTGGGTGTGAAGGTCAATCAACATGGCACGGCGTGAACAGATGATACCAAATCCAACGGCCCAGTGGGAAACCAAAGGAATTGGACGTAAGTGTTCAGAATTAAGGGGTTAGCTCAACCCAGTATCCGTCATTCCGGACTTGAGCCGGAATGACGGTTGGGGCACGGTATGACGCCTTGACTCAGGAAAAACCTCTGATTGGGCCACCCAGGGGGTGGCCCAATCAGAGGTTTTTGCGCGCCGGGGATGAAATTTAGGGGCGGGGCGGTTAGGCGGGGATGACCAGCCCCTCGTCTTCCAACGCTTCGATGATTTCCTGGGCCTTGAGGCCGCCAATTTTGAGGCGGCGTTCCAAGAGGGACGGGGAGAGGTGGGGGTTGCGGAGGGCCAGCTCCCGGGCTTTTTCCAGCATGTCGCCGTCCACCTGCTGGCGGACTTCCTCTTGGTCTTCGACGTCCTCGATGGATATGACGGGCAGCGGCGGACCCTTTTGGTTCAACCAGAACTCCACCACCTTATCGACCTCTTCGTCCAAAACCAGGGTGCCCTGGACCCGGCGGGGCTTGGGGGAGTCGTTATTCAGCAGGAGCATGTCGCCCTTGCCCAGCAATTTTTCGGCGCCGACGGTGTCCAGGATGACCCGGGAGTCGACCTGGGAAGCGACGGCGAAAGCGACCCGGGCGGGAATGTTGGCCTTCAACAGTCCGGTGACGACGTTCACCGATGGGCGTTGGGTAGCCAGGACCAGGTGGATGCCGGTGGCGCGGCCAAGCTGGGCCAGCCGGACCAGGTTTTGCTCAATTTCAAACCCGCCCACCATCATCAAGTCGGCCAACTCGTCGATGATGAGCGCCAGGAAGGGCATGGGGTCCTTGGACTTGGCGTTGTAGCCGGCGATGTTGCGGGTGCCGATTTCCTCCATCAGCTTGTAGCGGCGGAACATCTCCCGCATCACCGCGCGGAGGGCCGGGTTGACCTCTTCCACGTTGACGATAACCGGGGCTATCAGGTGGGGGATGCCGTTGAAGGGGGTTAGCTCGACCCGTTTAGGGTCCACCATCAACATACGGAGTTGGTCCGGGGGTTTGGTGAACAACAGGGAGGCGACTATCGAGTTTATGCAGACGCTCTTACCGCTGCCGGTGGCGCCGGCGATAAGCGCGTGGGGGAGGGCGGCCAGGTCCATTACGACAGGAGCCCCGCCGGTGTCCTCGCCCATGGCGATGGGCAATCCTCCCTTAGCGGTGACCGAGGTAAAGGGTTGACCCTCCATAACTTTTCGCAGGGGGACCTTGCCGGGGGAAGGGTTGGGAACTTCCAGCCCCACCAGGGCCTCGCCCGGAACCGGAGCTTCGATGCGGAGGTAGGGGGTCTTCAACGCCAGGGCCAGGTCCTTTTCGCGGGTCAGGATGTTTTGGACTTTGACCCGGCTGCGCTCCATACCCTCTTCGCCGCCGTCTTTACGGCGGGCCTCCCCCCTCTTGGTAATCCAGCCGGGGACCAGGCCGAACCGGACGATGCGGGGGCCGGCCTTGATGTCCTTGACCTCCACCATGACGCCGTGCTCGGAGAGGGTTTCCTCGATATGGTGGGCCATTTGTTCCAGCGAGGTTTGGGGGACCGAATAAGGCTCCGGCGGTGAAAGCAACTCGGTGGAAGGGAGCTTCCACAAAGAGGCCGTGAAAGCGGGCGCGTTGCTGGCCGGGCTCGGGGCGGTTTGAATTGCCGGAGTGGTGGGCTGCAACGGAGGCAGCTCCCAGGATTGGTCGTCGGCTTCGGCAGGGTCGTCCCACGGGGAGGTTTCCTTGGCGACAGAAACGGAGGGGACGGGAGCGGTGGAAATAACCGTCTCGGGTTCCGCGGCGGAAGGGCGCGGTTGGCGGGAGAAAACTCGGGCGATTGCCCTCCCGATGCGGCGGTAGAGACGAGGGTGGAAAAGGGGGCCAATCCACCGGAAAAACGCGGCCATGCCCCGGCTACCAGCAATCCAACTCCGCCCCAGGCCCAGCCTGGCATAACCCGCCAGCCAGGCGGCAGAACGGAAAATGCGGCTGCCAATCCACCTGGGGTAGAGAACCAACGGGGTAATCAAGGCGATGGCCGCCAGCTTGGCGATGCCCAAGGGCATGGGGTAGCCGCCCACCTGAGAGCCCCACTGGCCCCCAAAACTGATGAAGGCAAACAACCCTCTTGGGGCAAAAAAGTAGGAAAGGGCGCCAACGGCGATGGCCACTACCGCGGCGGAGCTTATCCACCACCGCCAGCGGCGGAAGAGCAGCTTGGGGCGGTACTGAAGCAGGCCCAGAGTAGCGAGGGCCCAAAGGCCCACCGGGACCCAACCGAAGCCCAGAGTTTCGGCCAGCCAATACCAGGGGACACCAACCCCAAACCAGACTACGGCGGCGCCCCCCGCCGCCGCCAATAAAACCAGGGCATCAAGAATCAGTCCGAACTTTTTGAGGAAACCGCGCCGGCCCGGTGGGGCCTCGGAACGGCGAATTTGCTGCGGTTTCTTGGCCATGCCGCCTCCGCCTGAATCGTGCTTGTAGAAACGGGCCGCGCCGGGTTAGGCCGCTGCGTTGCCCGCCCCGTTTATTTTAGGGGAATACGCCGGTAGGGGCCTGTTGGGCCGGGGACGGAAAATAGCGGGTTTGAGAGTTGGTCTAGGCCTCAAGGACTACCGGGAGCACCATTGGGCGGCGGTTGGTCTCGGTCTGGAAGAACTTCCGGGAGAGGTCGCGGACCCTGGACTTAACTGTTTCCTGGTTGAACAGAATTGAAGGGTCCTGCTCCAGCATGTCTTCGACGGCAAAGCTGAGGGCGTCGAAAACTTCGCGGACTTCGGGAGCCCCCATGAAACCGCTGGCGACGATTTGAGGGCCGGCGGCCAGTTGGCCGGATACCGGGTTGACGGACAGCACGACGGCCACCACGCCGTCCCGCGACATGGAACGCCGCTCCCGGAGGACCGGGCTGTCCATGTCGTGGGTAGTCAGCCCGTCGATGTAAATGGGGCCGGCGGGTACGGTGTCCACCACCTGTCCCCCTTCCCCAGAGAGCTCCAGAACGTCGCCGTCTTCCAAGACAAAAATCCCCGAAGACGCCACCCCCATGTCCCAAGCCAGGCGGGCGTGAGCGACGAGGTGGCGGTACTCGCCATGCACCGGCACGAAAAATTGGGGCCGGACGATGCTGAGCATCATTTTCAGTTCTTCCTGGCTGGCGTGGCCGTGGACGTGGACCAGGGCGACGCGGTCGTAGAGAACCTTCGCCCCCTGCCGCAGCAGCCTGTCGATAGTGCGGCTGACCAAAAGCTCGTTGCCCGGGATGGGAGTGGCGGAGATTATGACGGTATCTCCGGCGATGATGCGGACGTCCCGGTGGTCCTGGTTGGCGATGCGGACCAGGGCCGAGGTGGGTTCGCCCTGGCTGCCGGTGGTCATTAACACCAGTTCTTGGGGCGGCAGGCCCCGGGCCTGATTCAGCGGCACCAGCATCCCATCGGGGATTTGGAGGTACCCCATTTCGGCGGCCATGTTAACGTTGTCCACCATGCTGCGCCCGACGATGCTAACCTTGCGGTTGTGGCGGTGGGCGGCGTTGATGACCTGTTGAATGCGGGAAATCAGGGAGGCGAAGGTGGCGACCATCACCCGGCCGTCCGCATCGCCGATGGCCCGGTCCAGAGCCTCTCCCATAATCTGTTCCGAGGGGGTGAAGCCGGCCAACTCGGCATAGGTGGAATCGGAGCAAAGCAACAAGACTCCCCGGGTACCTTCTTCGGCCAGCCTGGGCAGGTCGATGGTGTGACCGTCCACCGGGGTGTGGTCGATTTTGAAATCGCCGGTATGGATTACCGTTCCGACCGGGGTTTCGATAATCAGCCCCATGGCGTCGGGGATGCTATGACAGACCCGGAACCAGGTCACCCGGAAATTGGCCCCGAAATCGTAGGGGATGTTGGGGTCCACCGGCACCGCCGTGGCGTTGCGGGAGGAGGCCCGGTCCTTGAGCTTGACCGAGATCAGCCCGTGAGCCAGGCGGGGGGCGTAAACCGGCGCGCCCAGTTCGGGAAGAACGAAAGGCAGGGCGCCGATGTGGTCTTCGTGGCCGTGGGTAATCAGGACGGCCCGGACCCGGTCGGAATTTTCGAGGAGGTAGGAGATATCGGGAATGATGAGGTCCACGCCCGGGAGGTCCTCCGAGGGAAATTGGACGCCGCAGTCGACGACAACGATGTCGTCACCGCATTCCAGGGCCATCATGTTTTTGCCGATTTCACCGAGGCCGCCGAGGGGTATGACGCGAAGTTTAGGATCCAAAGTAAATAAAAAGTCCTAGAAGAGAGCTAGTTGTTCCGGCGGAGGCGTTTCGTCCGGGACCGGTTCAGGAACCGGGGCCGGGGACTCCGCCAATTGTTTTAATATGCCTGGTATAGCCTGAAAGTCCTGAACAATGGCGGCGCGGTGCTCCTGCCGGTGCAGCGCCGCGGCCGGGTGCATGATGGGGAGAACGGCGCGGCCGTTTGGGGAGCGCAACTGCCCGTGGGCGCGGCTAATGCTTTCGCCCGGCAAGAACTTGCCCATGGAGAACCGGCCCAGAGTTACGATCAATTTGGGGTCGAGCAACTCTATCTGCCGGTCCAGGTACTTGCTGCACGCCGAAATCTCGGCGGGAGCCGGGTCACGGTTGTTGGGCGGGCGGCATTTGACCATATTGGCGATGAAAACCTGTTCCCGGGACAGGCCGATGGAACCCAAGAGTTCGTCCAAAAACTGTCCGGCGGGACCGACGAAGGGACGCCCCTGGCGGTCTTCCTGGTACCCGGGGCCCTCACCGATGAATAGCAGTTCAGCGTCCGGGGGGCCCTCGCCGGGGACGGCGTTGGTACGTCCTTCGTGCAGGGGACAATCGGTGCATTGCCGGACCAGATGAGCGATTTCTCCCAGGCTATCCATACGACCCTCTCGGTTCGCTGCCCGCAGGGCCGGCCTTGGTTTCCGGTTGTGACCAACCGGAAAGCCCAGGGGTGAGGATTGGAGTTAACCGCAATGACGAATGAATTGGTCCGCTCCCAATTGCGCGACGCGCGGAAGATGGCGGGGATATTGCTGGAACAGGGTGGGGGGTTAACCCGCCCGTCATGCTTAGGGTGATTGCCTGATGCCGGGGTTGGAAAAGCCGAAGGAGCGCGGTCCCATTCAAAAACCGGGCGGGCCTTTGAGACGCGAACCCCGACAATCCCTTGCCAACCAGGACCAGCGCCGGGCTAGGAATCCGAAACTCCCAATTCCTTCAGGTAATCCACTGCGTCTTTCACGGTATTGAGGTTGCCGGCATCGTCATCGGAAATTTCGATGGGCCGGTCAGTGGTGGTGAACTCCTCTTCAAAGGCCATGAGCAACTCCACCAGGTCCAAGGAATCCGCACCCAAGTCGTCAACAAAGGCGGAGCTTTCCGCAACACTACCTTCGTCGACGCCAAGCTTGTCCACGACGATGTCCTTTACGCGATCATAAACAGTGGGCAACGTCATCTGCCTCCGCACACTTTTTCATCCGCCGCCAGACTACCGGATTCCAGGTCGGCGATTACCGACCCCAGAACGCCATTAACGAACCTGGCGGAACTTTCGCTGCCAAAAACCTTGGCAACCTCGACGGCTTCGTTGGCCGCCGACTTCCTGGGGGTTTCTTGAGTATACAGCAACTCAAACAACGCAATTCTAAGGACGTTCCGGTCAACGAGCGGTAGCTGGGCCACCGGCCAGGCCGGAGCATAGGAATGTATCAACCCGTCCAACCGGTCACGGGAACTTTGCACTCCCGCGATCAGGGCCTGGGCGAACCGCCGGGCGGTGGTTGAAAGAGGGTTTTCCTCAACCACCCAGTCCAAGGGGACCTCAACCGGCCACGCCCTCAAGTCCATTGCGAACAGGCATTGCAGGGAGGCCATCCTGGCCTTCCGTCGCGGGTCAGCCCCGCCCAAATCGGTCATAGGTTACCACAAGTTGCCCGGAACAACCTATTGGATGGTCGCGGACAGTTTCTCAATGGACCCCGGGTCGGACAAGCTGGCGGCTGCCACGTCCCGGTCGATGCGTTTAATCAGGCCGGCCAACACCCGGGAGGGGCCGAACTCCACGAATTGGGACACGCCGGCCTGGACCATGAACTGCACCGAATCGCGCCATTGTACGCAATTGCACAATCCGTCGATGAGTTCCTGGCGCACCGCTTCCGCGGTGGTCAACGGCTCGCCGTTATAATTGGCGATGATGGCGATCTGGGGGTCATGGAACTGCACAGACTCGATGGCTTGGCCGAGGCCCTGTTGGGCTTGACCCATCAGCGACGAATGGAAGGCCCCGCTGACCGACAGGGGGATGGTCTTGCGGGCGCCGCGGGCGGAAGCCAGGTCCATGGCCCGGGCCAGGGCTCTTTTGTCGCCGCTGACCACAATTTGGTCGTCGGTATTGATGTTGGCCACTTCGACGCCGGTTTCGGCGCAGATGTGCTCCAAAGCGGGTTGGGACAGGCCCAGGATGGCCGCCATGCTGCCGGGACATTCCAGGGAGGCTTGGTGCATCAACCGGCCCCGTTCCCGCACCAACCGGAGCCCGTCGCCGAAACTGATTACGCCGGCGACGACCAGCGAAGTGTACTCACCCAGACTGTGGCCGGCGACGGCGGCAGGTTGGGGGGTACGGGGGCCCAGGTACTCCTGCCAGGCCCGCCAGCAAGCGATGCTGACCGCCATGATGGCCGGCTGGGAGTTAACGG
This sequence comes from Dehalococcoidia bacterium, assembly GCA_965205495.1. GTDB lineage: Bacteria > Chloroflexota > Dehalococcoidia > Lucifugimonadales > UBA3495 > CATOSK01. The sequence continues at coordinate 380,931 of CBDBHA010000002.1, read as the reverse complement.
TATCCTGGAGTTGTTCGTCGGGTCCTTGGAAAACCAATTCGGAGAGCCGGAATCCCAGGCTGTCGTCAGCCTCCTCGAAAACGGCGCGGGCCGCCGAGGAAGCCTGGAACAGATCGCGTCCCATGCCGACGCTTTGGGACCCTTGACCAGGGAAGACGTAAGAGTACAAGCGGTTATCGGAACAACCATTACTTTTTTGCATTATGTTATCCAGACAGTATAATTCAGCAGCGTTTTTGCCATTGCGATACCGTCGGTCAACGGGTTTTACCCACCACCGTGGGCGGCCCGTAGCGGCCCACCCACCCTGCCGGGAGGCAGGCGCCGGGGCCCGGTGGGGCCGCGACCGAATCTCCCACCTAACCCGGGGCCGCGACGACGTCGCGGCCCCGGTGGTAACCACAACTGGGGCAGGCGGTGTGGGGCAGCTTGGCGCTGCGGCAACGAGAGCAATAAGCCGGGTTAAGCGGCTTAAGCTTGTAAGCGGTAAGCCGCCGGCCTCGGCGGGCTCGGGTTAATTTCTTGTTTGGTACTGCGCCCATTTAAGACTCCTTGTTGAACGCCGGTTCCAAGAGACCGGCAAGTTTCCCCCAGCGCGGGTCCCGGGCGTCCTGGCCACAGCGGCATTCCTGCCGGTTGAGGTCGGCGCCGCAGCTCTGACACAAGCCGGAACAATCAGGGCGGCATAGGGGTTTCATCGGCGAGTTGGTAATAATGTACTGACGGAGTACTTCGGATAATGCCAGGGTATGCGCGTCATCGATCCGGCAGCCTTCCGCGCCCTGGGGCGCGGATACCGGCCGGCCGGTGGCAATGTCCACCAACGGATAGAACTCTTCTTCAATGCTCAATTGGATGTTGAGGGGGTGTTCGGAGAGGCAGCGGCCGCAGGTAAGGAGGGCAACGACGTCCAATTCGGCGGTTGCCAAAACGCCCTGGTGGGTCCTCAGGAAACGGACTCGGCCGGCGGCGTGGTCGGCCAGACGCTCTCTTCCGGAAAAGGTTTCGTCGAGAGAATAGTCCCGGGTGGAACCGATGGGTTCCGTAAGTAGCTGAGCTACGTTGTATTGCATCGTAAAAGTGTTAGACACCAGCCGGAAGAATGTTAGGGCTATCCCGTCATTATATCCGGCAATTATTGGGTTGGATTATAAGAGCAAGTTAACGGGTACTGTCAAGGGATTTTGCAAGCGTGAACAGTACATTTTCCGTTTATTGGGCCGGGCGGCGAGGGGTGGGGCGGGAGCACAGGGGAGATTGACGGCCAATGGTTGTCCTACCCGCCGGAGCTGCTGCGGATGAAATCCACAATTTGGTTGGTGGAAGTGCCCGGTCCAAACACCGCCGCCACTCCCAACTCCGCCAAGGGGGCCCGGTCTTGTTCGGGCACGATGCCTCCCAAGACCACCAGGACGTCGTCCATCCCCTGGGCGTTGAGCAGGTCCATGATTTGGGGGACGATTTCCAAATGGGCGCCGGAAAGGATGCTCAATCCCACCACCTGGGCGTCCTCTTGGGCGGCGGCGTGAACGATCATTTCCGGGGTCTGCCGGATGCCGGTATAGATGACTTCCATGCCCGCGTCGCGCAGGGCCCGGGCGATTACCTTGGCGCCGCGGTCGTGGCCGTCAAGACCAGGCTTGGCCACCAGGACCCGGATGGGGTTGGATGCTTGGGTCATAGATGCTTCTTTGCCGGTCCGCAATGGGTTTTGCGGGAATTTGCGGGATTCATTGTACCCCAACGACGATTGGAATGCTTGGCTTCGTTGACTTGGTGGAGGGGGTTATCGGTCAACCGCTGCTTTGGCGCCAGTGGCTAAAGGGCGGGCGCAGGTGGCGTGGTACTTGGTGAAAGGACCGGGGGTACCTGCTATAATTTTCCGGTCAGCACAAGCCGCACAACCGGCCAAGGATGGGACTCCACCTCGGTACGGGCGGAAAGCCGCTGACACGCAGCGCGTCCCAGTAGCTCAGGGGATAGAGCGGCTGCCTTCTAAGCAGCGGGTCGCGGGTTCGAATCCTGCCTGGGACGCCAAATTTCCCCGATTTAAGCGCGAATTGGCCTTTTTTTGGCCCGAAATTCCGCCCTCACGGGCGGTTTTTTCGTGCCAAAAACCCTTATCCGATACGCTGCCTTTTTGCAAGTCCCGGTAGCGCCTCCAGTTGCTTGCCTCACAGACAGTTTTCGGGAAGGAGGCAAGCAACTACCACGGTTTATATAAGGAAGCAGCGGAGAGGGGGCATCAAAAGAACCAAATTGGAGCGCATTCTAGCCTTCGGCGTGCCGTGCCAACGGTCCCTCATCCACTACGCGCTCCATTATCGGGCCGAGGCGGCACATCTAGACATAAGTACATTTTTACTGTCCATCAACGGGAATCTCCTCACATGGAACGCAATTCGGTCTCTGGCGGCTATATCCGGCCCGCTAGCCAACTACATTCGTGTCGGTACTGCTGTTGATTGAAGCGAACTCGGGTTGAGGGAATTTCCCCCGGCGTGCGGCGAGTTCTTGTCGCCCACAGGGGATGCTACGGGCGCTTGTCCTTCATAAGCCCGAGCGTAATTGTTCAGACTTGATGAGTCCTTGATGAGTCGTTCACGCGGCCGAACCGTCATTCCGGCCCCCGTATCGGGTACGGGGCAGGCTTTGAGCCGGAATCCAGAACGCTTTGCAGCAGGCCAGGTTATTTTCCCGTGCCATTTCTGGATTCCCGCCGAAGCGGAAATGACGGTTGGGGCACGGAATGGCCCCTTGACTCTGAACAGTTACGCCCGAGCCCCGGTTCTTGACGCTTTTCTATATTGTAACTACCCTTTGGGGGCATTCAGCCAAAAGAGCCCTTATTAGATGACAAGGTAACAACGGACGAGGTTGTTACCTACTTGGTCATGTATGGCCGGCGGCCAACGGAATGTACCTGGAGCGCAGGACTCAAGGAGGACACCCATGGCACAGATGACCGGCGCCAAATTTATGGCCGACACCCTGAAGGCTTACGGGGTTACCCATGTATTTCTGGTGCCCGCAATCCTTCGGCGGGCGCTGGCCGAGATGGACCTCGTCGGAATTAAGAGGGTCATCACCCACGGCGAAAAGGCTGCCGCCTACATGGCCGACGGCTACGCCCGCGCCTCCAACCGGCCCGGGGTCTGCATGGCCCAGTCGGTCGGTGCGGCCAACTTGGCGGCGGGGCTACAGGACGCCTATCTTGGGCTTGCCCCGGTCATCGCTCTCACCGGCCGGAAGCGCCACGACGAGCAGTACCGGAACGCCTACCAGGAGATCGATCACTCCAATCCGTTCGCGTCGGTAACCAAGTTTAGCGCGGTGGTCGAGAACGTAGAACAACTGCCGCGGCTGCTGCGCCAAGCCTTCCGCGAGGCTACTACCGGAGCGCCGGCGCCGGTGCACCTGGACATCCAGGGAATGTCGGGCGATGTGGCGACGGAGGCCGAAGCTGACCTGGAATTCATCGTCGAAGAGTCGTTCATGCAGCGTCCAGCCTTCCGGCCCGCGGCTGACCCGGAAAGTGTGCGTCAGGCCGCGCGGGCGTTGTCAGGAGCGCAACGGCCGGTAATTGTGGCCGGTGGCGGCGTCACCTCGTCCCAGGCCCAACAAGAAGTCGTCGAACTGGCGGAGATGCTCTCCATCCCGGTTGCCACCTCGCTCAATGCCAAAGGAGCCATTCCCGACAACCATCCGCTCGCGGTGGGTGTGGTCGGCTCCTATTCCCGTTGGTGCGCCAACCGGGTGGTGCACGAGGCCGACTTGGTGGTGTTCATCGGCAGCCACACCGGAAGTCAGGTAACCAACGAATGGCGGATACCGGCTCCAGGGACACCGGTGATTCAGATCGACATCGACCCCTCGGAATTGGGCCGCAACTACCCGGCGCGAGTGGCCCTCCACGGCGATGCCAAGGCCACCACGCGGAGCCTGATCGAGGCGCTGGAACCCATCGAACGCCGTGACTGGACCGCCCGCGCCCAACAGTTGGTGCGGGAATGGCGCGACGACGTTGCGCCCAGGGCCAACTCGGAAGCGGTGCCCATCATCCCCGAGCGGCTGTGCACGGAGATCACCAACTTCCTGCCTTCCGACGCCGTGCTGGTGGCCGACACGGGCCATGCCGGAATCTGGACCGGAAGCATGGTTGATTTCAACCACCCCGGGCAGAGTTACATCCGGTGTGCCGGTTCCCTGGGTTGGGGGTTGGCGGGGGCGATGGGCGCCAAGTGCGCGCTGCCCGACCGCCCAGTGTTGTGCTTCAGCGGCGACGGAGGGTTCTGGTACCACATCGGCGAGTTGGAGACTGCGGTCCGCAACAACATCAACGTGGTCGCGGTGGTCAATAACAACAGCGCTCTCAGTCAGGACCAGCGGGGAGACCACCGAGCTTACCAAGGCATCGACGGCGGTACGCCTGAAGAATTGTGGCGGTTCACCGACACTGATTTCTCCAAAGTGGCGGAGTCCATCGGCTGCTTTGGAATCCGTGTGGAACGGCCCGGCGACATCCAGAGTGCGCTGGAACAGGCCTTGGCGTCCGGCCGTCCCGCGGTGGTGGATGTGGTGACCGACCAGCTAGACAGCCTGGCGCCGGTGCCCTGGGCGCCTTAGATGAGGTGAAACCAGGAATCCCGAAGAGGACTTGTCCCTGATGGTGTACTTGAAGGCTTACTCAGGCGGCAAGGAGGCCCATGCCGCCCTGGAAGCCTACGTCTGTTCCTACAACACCCAACTGCTGGACTACCAGCGCCGGAACTAATTTTCGGTGACAGCCTGCGGGTATGAACGTTACAATTGGCCCGGTGGTTGGACGACGCCATCCGACAAATCACCCATAGGCTGAGGAGACGGTCATCAGTCCATCAGTGGAGCAACTCCATCACGACAAACCAGTTTCAGGAGGCCACCATGCCCGATAATTTGGAACAAATCGTAGAATCCTCCGAGGCGGAACGGCTGGCCACCGGGTTCGAGTTTACCGAAGGGCCCCTGTGGCACCCGGACGGCTATTTGTTATTCGTGAACAACCGCATCAACGTCATCTATCGCCTGACGCCCGGCGGCGAACCCGAGATCATACGGGAAAACAGCGGGTCCGCCAACGGCCTGACCTTCGACCTTCAGGGCCGGCTGATCATGTGCGAAGGGGACAACCGGCAGATGACCCGTTGGGAACCCGACGGCACCATCACCGTGATTGCCGACCGCTGGGAGGGCAAGCGGATACACCGGCCCAACGATGTGGTGTGCCGCTCCGACGGAGGCATCTATTTCACCAGCCCCGGTGGCCGCCTGCCCCCGGAAGAGCGGGAAATCGACTTCCACGGCATCCACCGCATCGCCCCCGACGGCACGGTGACCGCCGTGGTCACCGACCTGGAATCGCCCAACGGCCTGGCCTTCTCTCCCGACGAAACTATTCTGTACGCCGACAACACCCGCCGGGACGATGAATGTGCGGCTGAGAAGGAACGGGGCGAGGTTTGTACCCACCAGTACATCCGGGCCTACGACGTGGCCCCGGATGGCACGGTGAGCAATAGCCGCCTGTTTGCCAACATGCACTCGGCGGAGGACGGCGTCCCCGACGGTATGAAGGTTGATACCGACGGCAGGGTGTACTGCACCGGGGCGGGAGGGGTTTGGGTCTTCGAGCCGGACGGTTCCCTGGTGGGAGTAATCCGGCTGCCCGAAATTCCAGCCAACTGCGCCTGGGGCGACGCCGACTACCGTACCATGTACTTCACGGCCCGTAGCTCGGTCTACCGGCTGCGGATGAAGACCACCGGAATCAACCCCTGGCGGGGCGGCTAACCGGCCCCTCTTGCAGGGGCGCGCGGCGGATGCGAAGGAGGAACCATCTGATGGCAGGACGCGACCTAGTCGGCTACGGCCCCAACCCGCCGGTGGTGGAATGGCCCAACGGCGCCCGGATTGCCGTGTCGTTTGTCGTCAACTACGAAGAGGGATCGGAAAATTCCATCCTGGATGGGGACCCTCATGGCGAGACGGCCGGCGAGTCGCCGTCGCCGGTAGCCTGGGGAGAGAGGGACCTGGCAAATGAGTCTTTCTTCGAGTATGGGAGCCGGGTCGGCGTCTGGCGCATCCTGGACCTGCTGGACGAGTATGGCGTCAACTCGACCTTTTTCGCCTGCGCCCTGGCGTTGGAGCGCAACCCGGAAGTGGGGCCGGAGGTCGTGCGCCGGGGACACGAGGTTATGGGCCACGGCAACCGCTGGGAAGAATACTACAAGATGGACCGGGAGGCGGAACGGCGGGCCATCCAAGAGGCCGTGGCCTCCATCACCCGCACCACCGGGCAGCGGCCGCTGGGCTGGTACACCCGTTACGGACCCAGCGTGAACACCCGGGAACTGGTGGTGGAGGAAGGCGGTTTCGTCTACGACTGCAACGCCTACAACGACGACCTGCCCTACTACACCGAGGTCCACGGAAACCCGTGGCTGGTGGTGCCCTACTCGTTGGAGGTCAACGACTACGGGTTTTGGCGCGGCCAGTTGTCCACGCCCAACGACTTCTTCGAGTCAGCGCGCAACTGCTTCGACACTCTCTACCGGGAGGGAGCGGCCCATCCCAAGATGATGTCGGTGGGACTCCATTGCCGCATCATCGGCAAGCCGGCCCGGGCCGCGGCGCTACGGCGGTTCCTGGAATATGTGAAGGGCAAGCCCGATGTTTGGCTGCCCCGCCGCATCGACATCGCCCGGTGGTGGCTGGAAAATTACCCGGCCCAGTAGGGTTCCAGGGTTATCGCGTCTTGAATTGTAGACTTGTTGTGGCGGACCACAGAGTCAAAACTTCTATTAGCCTATCCGAGGCTATAGGTCGTTTAACCCTTTTGTGTTCATAGCGTATTGTCATATCGTATGACTTGGCCGTTGGGATTTTGATGCCAAGTTTCAGCAAGACGGTCGTGGGAGAAATAATGGTCTACTGCCGGGGCTCTCACTTAATTCCACCTAATTCTGTCCGAATAACCGGGTCCGCCTCACACCTCACTCAATCCCTTTGTTGGGCCCTGAAACTGCTAACTTGAGCGGCTCCTGAATTGCAGAATCCCTTTGACGGAGGGTAGTCCTCAACATCAATCGTCAGAGAGGCGCTAATGCAGAGTGCAGAGTCCGATGTACAACAGCTGAATATGTTCGCGGATGCTGCGAAAGAGAAGCATCTTTGCTTGGATTGCGGTACAGACATTTCGCACCAAAGACGTGATGCCCAACTCTGCGAACCTTGCTCATACAGCCGAACCAAGGAACGTGCGAAGAACTTCTATCGGGAAAATCGTACAAGAGTGTTACAGCGTGCCAAGAGCCGACAACAAACGCCTGAATACAAGCAGTTACGCCAAGAATGGGAAGAGAAGAATCCAGAAAAGATTAAGATATATCGTCAGCGTCATAAGCAAAAGTATCGGGTGAAGACGGGTTACAACCCGGAAGGTAGAACCTGCGAGGATTGTCACGCTGATATATCTCACAGAGGGCATAACGCGAAAAAGCGCGTGCCCTGCTCAACATCCCCTGCCAGGACGTGCGTGGTATGCCGTATCGACATTTCGCACAAAGGGCCCAGAACAACATTCTGTAGCGAACAATGCAAGCAACGCGATCGGCAGTCGAATGAGTTGGAGGGATATGTCAAGACATGTACGAAATGCAATGAGACCAAAGAGCATGGGGAATTCCGGCTACACTACAATCGCAGAGGCTCAGTCTGCAAGAGTTGCGAAGCAAGTGCCACTCAAGAATATCAACAAGCATTGCCCGTCGAGGAGCGGCGAAGAAGGCGTCGCATTCAGGGCCAGCGTGAGAGAGATGAGAAGGCCAATCTACCCCTGGAGCAAAAAACATTGCTTAGAACCCAGAAACGCAAAGCTCATAGGCGGAGGCTATACGGACCTGACTTTGATGAGGATAGGTTGTATTCAGAGCAAAAGGGCAAGTGTGCTATCTGCGGAATCCCGAAGTCGCTAGAAGAGTTGGAACTTGACCATGACCACGTAACGGGGAGGCCGCGGGGATTCTTGTGCAAGAATTGCAATTTCAAGCTGCTGCCTCGCTACGAGAGATTTCCACCCGAACGTCAAGATTGGCCGTACTTGAATGGATATCTGACAAAGGGCAAACAACAATGACCCAAATGACCCGGCTTGAGAACTCGGAACTATCCCGTAAACAATGCACCAACTGCCAACGGTGGTTTGAAAGGACGATATTTCCCCGCCGAAGTGCTCGGTGTAAGGAGTGCCTTCTGGCTACGGCTCAGGCGCTCATCCATTCACCAGAACAGGTCCAGAAGCGGAAAGAGAGAAGAGCAAATCTTACTCCAGAACAACGGGAGGCGGAACGAGAAAGAGGCCGCCGTAAATACGCGAATCGCATGGCAGAACGAAAGCAACATGCGTCCGAACATAGACAGTCACGCAAAGAAATGGACAATGCTAGAGCCCGGGAATTGAGGGCACAATCTCCCGAGCGTAGGGCACGGCAAAGATTTAGCGTATGGAAGTCCAAGTTGAAGCATGAATATGGTATTACCCCAGAAATCCACGAGATGATACACGAAGATCAAGCGGGCAAGTGTTATTTTTGTGATGTTAATGGACCCAGCAGAGGTCAAAGAGGATTGGTAATAGACCACGACAAGGAGACCGGCTTCGTTCGTGGGCTCTTGTGTCGTCAATGTAACGCCAACTTCGTTGATGAATACAAGAAACTCCCTGAGGAATTACAAGACTCATCACGAGCCAATGTCTATTTGCTTCGGGGTGAAACAGGTGAATATATAGAAAGCATCAAACAGCGGTTGGCAAGCTAGTAGTCGAACATTTTTGAATTGAGTACTGAGCGAGAGTAGTCTACCAAGCATAGGGCGAAGATGATTGGGGCGTGTGAGGAGGGGATGGGGATGAAGAGATACCGGGTCAAGCTGAGTGCGGAGGAGCGGCAGGAATTGAAGACATTGGTGTCCCGTGGCCGGGCGGCGGCTTACCAGCAGACCCACGGGCGCATCCTGCTGCTGAGTGATGAGGCCCATGCCGACGGGGCCATGAAGGATGAAGACATTGCCCGGGTCCTGCAGATTGGCCGAGCGACGGTGGAGCGGGTGCGCCGCCGTTGCGTGGAGGAAGGGATTGAGGCGGCGCTGGGACGAAAGCGGCAGCTTAATCGTCGTCCGAAGCGACTCGACGGTCAAGGGGAAGCCCACCTGATTGCCCTGGCCTGCGGAGAACCGCCGGAAGGCCGGGCCGGTTGGACGCTGAAACTGTTGGCCGGCCGGCTGGTCGAATGCGAGATAGTGGAGAGCATCAGCCCTGAAAGAGTGTGCCAGACGCTCAAAAAACGAACTCAAGCCCTGGCTGAAAGAGTGCTGGTGCATCCCGCCGCAAGGCAGCGCCGAGTTCGTCTGTGCGATGGAAGACGTGCTGGAAGTCTATCAGCGCCGGTATGGGGACAACGAAGTCCTGGTCTGCCTGGACGAGACCAGCAAGCAACAGGTGAAAGAGACGCGCCTGCCGCGTCCGGCCCAGCCTGGGGCGGCGGGCTCCTACGATTACGAATACGAGCGCAACGGGGTGAGCAACCTGTTCATGTTGTTCGCTCCGCTGGAAGGGTGGCGCCGGGTGGAAGTGACGGACCGGCGCACGAAAGCCGATTGGGCCCGGGTGGTCAAGCAACTGGTGGACGAGGACTACCCGCACAAGGACCGTATTGTGCTGGTGATGGACAACTTGAACACCCACCACCCGTCCTCGCTGTACGAGGAATTTGAACCTGCCGAAGCGCGGCGCATCGCCGAACGGTTGGAGATTCACTACACTCCCAAACATGGGAGTTGGCTGGATATGGCCGAGATTGAAATCGGGGTGATGATTCGCCAATGCCTGGACCGCCGCATTCCCGATCAAAGAACTCTGCGGCGGGAGGTGGCAGCGTGGCAGGCTCAGCGCAACCGGGACGGCATACGAGTCGACTGACGCTTTACCGCCGAGGATGCACGCATCAACCTGAAGTCCCTTTACCCATCACTCCAACACTGATGCTCTGCTAGTCAGTTCCTCCAAGGCCACCAGTTCGCCCTCGGCGGGATACACCCTTTCCGCCGGCTGGCACCTGGGATGTGAGATAGTTTAGTTTAAGAGAACGGGTTATTGAAGAGTGCAAATGCGATTGAAGGTTTAATCACCTCTACGGAACGGGTGAAAAAAGTGACAGAAACAACAGGGGACAGGATACGTTCAGGGTTTTCTCCGTTATCCTGCCCAGCGTGTCCACTGACGATTACTTTGACCCTAGTGGCAATGGTGTAAATTGTCCCAATAATTGGAAGCAATAAAGGAGGGGAAGCGCCGAACACTCCCGCTCCGCTACAAACTGACATCCCTACACCGGTATTAGAAACTATCTCAAAATCAACTGGCCCTCCTGATGTACCGCCATCGCTGACCGAAGCACCTAGATTCCCGCCTTCGCGGGAATGACGGGTTGGGTGACGCGCCACGTTTTGAGATAGTCTCTTAGACCAGTTTGCTGAGGACAACGTGCTTCGCATCGTCGAGGCTATCCTCGAAGCCGGTAAGTAATCTGCGGAGTCCTACGCCAGGATACCGGCCAGGAACTCTGTTAGACTGGTTAAACCGGGTGGGTCGCAGGGGATGGCGAAACGACCGGGCGGAATGGCATCTCTCCCCAGCCTTCCCAGGAAGGAGCTTGAAATGATGACACCAACCAACCCGCCACCTCACCCAGATCTACACTTGAGGCACGAGAACAACCGTAGCGCCGCCGCGGACCGCGATGCCGGAAGTGGCCGTCGTGCCACACGCGGAGGTACTCTAAGCGGCGGCGACAAAATCATCTTCCTGGTCTTGGGTATAGCATCGCTGGCCGGCTTGTGGTTTCTTGTTTCGTGGTTGTTGTCTTAGCGCCGCCACCTCCCGTTGGGCCAATGGGATTTTCGGGTTGGGCCACTCAATAAAACAGCTTTTAAACTGTTCCGGGTCCAACCGAGAGAAGACCTGGCCAATGCTTCGTCCCGTTCCTGCCAGAAGCCAAAAAGTCCTGGACAGCGGTGGAACGTTCCTCATAAAACACCCCGGCCAGGACGCCCGTACAGGCAGGTTCTTTAGACGCCTCCTCGGGCGGCGAACTCGGCTTTGGCCGCTTTCAGCAGCTCCGGGTCCTTCAGCAGATTGCAGGCGGTTAAACTCAGGGCTTTGGCCACCGTCAAGGCGTTGGAGCGGGCGAACTCGGTGGTGGCCGTTTCGGTCATCTGACGGGTGTGTGATGGGACCGGCGTTTCGCTTACGGCGTAGCGGAGTTCGAATGCCGGTATCGCCTGGCTGACGTTGCCGAAGTCGGTGGATGCGCCGCTGCCCTGTCTTCCCGGGAGCGGTTCGTTCAATCCCAACCCCACCCTTTCCGCGCAAGCGCGCAGCGCCCGGGCCACCGCCGAGTTGGGCCGGACATTGTCGTAGAAGGGATAGAACTCTTGGACCTCCAGGGCAGCCCCGGTCATGGAGGCCGCTCCTTCGGCGATGGCCCGTACCCGGCCGACGACCACTTCCCGCAGATAGTCCCGGTCACGGCAGCGCAGCATGAAGTTGGCGGCGGCAAATTCGGGAACAACGTTGGGGGCCATGCCGCCGTCGGTGATGACGCCATGGATCCGGCAGTCTTCCCGCAGGTGCTGCCGCATGGCGTCGATGCCGGTGAAGAGGTGGATCACGGCGTTGAGGGCGTTGATTCCCGCTTCCGGGGCCGCGGCGGCGTGGGCCGCCTTGCCGTGGTAGATGTACCGGTAGCCGACCATGGCCAAGCTCCAGCTTTCCCCCAACGGCGTCTCGGTCGGGATCACAGTGCGGTTGGAGAACGGGTGGGAGGACAAGGCAACATCCACTTCGTCGAATACCCCGGCTTCGAGCAGACGTATCTTGCCCCCGCCCCCTTCTTCGGCCGGTGTACCCACCACCACGACGCGCCCCGGCAGGGAGTCGATGTTGGCCTGTAACCCCAGCCCGGCGCCCAAGGCGGCCATCGCGATCAGGTTGTGACCGCATCCGTGGCCGATTTCGGGCAGTGCGTCGTATTCGGCCAAAACGGCGACCGTCGGGCCGTCGCCCCCGCCTCCGCGCAGGGTGCCTCGGAAAGCGGTCTCGACCCCGCCGATGCCACGCTCCACTTCGAATCCGTGCCCTTCCAGAGCGCCCGCCAGCAAATCGGCCGCGTAGAACTCTTCATAGTTGAGTTCCGGGTGGGCATGGATGTCCAATGCGATTTCATACAGTTCATCCCGGGCGGCATCAATTGCCTGGGACGACAGCGTCTCTTGGGAGGCGGCGTTTTGGTCGGTCATGGCAACCTCGTAATATTGACTTTTGGATTTTTGGCAAAACGGCGGCAACGCTGTTCCAATCCAGAGGATAGCCTCCGCTTCACCATAGCGGGAGTATTTGGCCATGGTGAAGGGTGAGGTAGATTCTTTAGCCAGGGAACTGACAAGCATATTCATGCCGAAGCATAGGCGGCAATGGAACGAAGCTCATTCCCAACGCACACCATCGCTATCCCCGCATGGGTCACCGCTGTACCGCATACCGGTCGGGGCAAAGTCAGGGGTTGCGATTTCTCCCGTTACGCCGACTCCGCAACGAACACCGGAATCCTCCGAGCCGTCCGGTTCTGATACTCCTCGTAGGGCGGGAACGCCGCCACGGCCAGCCTCCACAACCGCGCCCGCTCCCCGCCGTCCTCAACCTCGCGGACCCGCATCGTGTAAACCTCACTTTCGTCCCGAATCTCCACGTTGCCGTCCGCCCGAAGGTTATACACCCACACCGGGTTCTTCGGCGCGCCGCCCCGTGAGCCCACCAATACATAGTTGTTGCCATCCTTTACCCGCATCAGCGGCGTTTTGCGGATTGCCTCGGTCCGGTTCCCACGGTTGGTCACTATGATGACGGGCAACCCGGTATCACGCAGCGTGGTCCCCTCTGTGCCCCCGCTGCCCTCGTAAAGTTCCACCTGCTCACGTACCCAATCGGAGGTTGACGGTATGTACTCGGCCATAGTTCGCTCCTGCTTCCTGATTGCCTGATCATCATATCTTTAATCGTTGTTTTACTCTACCACTGCCTCGCCATTCCCAGGAAACCATCGAGAAGGTAGGCCCATTGAGTCCAGTCGGGCGCGACCCAGTTGTTTTAGCGGCGAGGTAGGCTCTCTCGTGGCCTATACCCCCACCACGTAGTCATGTTTGACGTTAATAACGGACGGCATCATCATAAAGATGGTGAACCAATCCAAAGACCGTGAGACGGGACGTCCATTCGACGGCCAACCTGTCCCCAGTCTTCCGCCTGATATATTGCGAAGGGTCAGGATGAGGTTGCAGCGCGTGGTTGCGGCAACGGGGCTTTCGGGCCTTCGGGTACTGCCATCCCATCACTTGGAATCCCTTCGCGGCCATCTGGCCGGGCGCTACAGCATCCGAATAAATGATCAGTGGCGAGTGTCCTTCCGCTGGACCGAGCAAGGCGCGATGGACGTCGAAGTCACCGATTACCATTAGGAACTGAACTATGAATAACTATGTTGCCCCGATACATCCGGGCGAACATCTAGCCGAGATCTTGGCCGAGTTGGACATCAGCCAATACCGGCTGGCCAAGGCGGTCGGAGTTCCGGCGGTACGCATCAACGAAATCGTCCATTGCCGCAGGTCCATCACCGCGGACACAGCTCTTAGAATCGGAAAGGCGTTAGGAATGACCCCGGAGTTCTGGTTGAATCTACAGCGGATGTCCGACCTCGACGTAGCCCGGCCGGCCGTCGACATCGGCGCCTTCAAACCGCTGGTTAACGTCCAGTCGTAGCGCCTACTCAGAATCTTCGCCTGAAGCCTCGTATTCGCCCTCCTGCAACAGAATCTCCAAATGGCCGCACTGACCTGACAATCGGGACAGCCGGTGTAGGTGTTCTGCATCCGGCCTCGTACCAACCCGCCATCGTTTGACGATCACGGTTCCCCCTCTGCCACGATTCACCTCCACCCGCCTTTGGGAACAATCCTGGCGACGGCCTTCACCCGTTAACTGCAATCTGAAACCGCAATTTGACATAGTTTCTTAGTACCAGGGATGTCATACTCGCGCCGTTACCCTACCGGGACGTCAACCAAAACGCTGGCGGCGTTGCGCAACCTGGTGATGGGCTTGCTGCGGCTGACCGAAACAGAGAATCTGTCTCAGCCCTGCGCCACTACGGCCAGGTGCCCAGGGAGGCCCTAACCCTAACCCGCCTGCCCACAGATAATTGCAAGACCTAGACAGTCAAAACTCAAAATCCCCGTCCGTGGCGACTATCCTGCTACAATACCGGCAAATTGAGGCGGAGGTACCGAACATGTATGACCTGCTCTTAAAAGGTGGAACCGTTATAGACCCCTCCCATAACCTCCACGAACAGATGGATGTTGGTATCACAGGCGACCGAATTACCGGATTGGCCGCTGCAATAGATGGATTAGAAGCCACCCGGGTTATCGACGTTTCCGGAAAATTTGTTACTCCGGGACTGGTTGATAACCATATCCATGTCTATCCCTCAAAACCCAGCAACAAGCATCCGGACTTCGCCGGAGTTTTCGGAGGAGTCACGACCGCTGCGGACGCCGGCGGCGCAGGACCAAATAACTTTCCGGATTTCTGTAACTCGGTTGTGACCCAATCCCAAACCCGGCTCTACTGCCTGCTGAGCATCTTTCGGGACCGCGGCCCCGAGGCAATGAAGAAGCGGTCTGACGACTCAATGGACGGGTGGGATATAGATATTGATGGCGTGGTCGCGTTGGCCCGGGAATATCCCGACATCGTGAAGGGTATCAAAGTCCAACTATCTTTCCGAGAGTCCCATGCGATAGGCATCAAACACATTGAGGCGGCTAAAGTCGCCAGTCGAGAGGCCAATATCCCGGTCCTGATGCATTTGTCGGACACAGCCGGCCGGGAACGCGGGATTACATCTCCTCAGATTGTGGGACAGGCGGTATCCTTGATGGACCCAGGCGACGCAATAACCCACGTTTTCACTCCCAATAGCGGATCAACTCTGGACGAGGAAGGCAGGATACTCCCCGAGGTGCTGGAAGCTCAGGAAAGGGGCGTCTTGATTGATACCGCCAATGACGGCAACAACTTTGGCTGGGCCGCCGCTGAAATGGCGATGTCCCAGGGACTGGTACCGGACATGATCGCCAGCGACAACCAGATTACCTACAAGCCGACTTTGTTGCGCAGTTTGCTGGAATACAGCTCGTACTACCTGCACCTGGGCTTTTCGGTCGATGATGTGGTACGCATGATGACGGTAACACCTGCCCGTTTCTTGCGCATCGAAGACCGCGCCGGCAGTTTGGCCCTGGGTCGAGACGCCGATATAGCGGTATTGGAACTCCTGGATGGCCAATGGAAGTTGCAAGACTCCATTGGGGTCTGCGAAGTTGGCTCTCAGTCCTTGGTGCCGGTACTTACCGTAAAAAGCGGCCGGGTCATCGAGTCCGGCGCGGGACTCTACCCCTGGGGGTGGGCGCCGCCGGCAGTAGCCGAACCGGAGCTCGCGGTATAACCCGGTTTCAATCAGTCAATCACCTGCTTCCGGGCTAACCATGGCAGCCCGATCAGGTGAGATTGGTTAATAACACTCCTGGCCCTGCAAAACGTTAAAGAAACCGAAGCTGGGCATTCTGTGTTCATCTAGGTGGCGGTTCCCCCGGCCCAACGCCACATATCGAAGAATGCAGGATGCCGGCGATCTAAGGAGCGCACGTCATGGCTAACAAGATCCGCCTGGGGTTTGTGGGTGCGAACGTCAACTCGACCTGGGCCTCTCAGTCGCATTTCCCGGCGCTGCTGGCCAGTCAGGATGTCGAGTTCACCGCAGTTTGCACCACCCGGCCCGAGAGCGCGGAAGAGGCCCGCCAAGCCTTTGGGGCGAAGCTCGCCTTCCACGATTTCCGGGCAATGGCAGTGTCGCCGGAGATCGACGCGGTCGCCGTGGTCGTGCGGGTCCCGTCGCACTATGAGGCTACCAAGGCCGCCATCGAAGCCGGCAAGCACGTCTACACCGAGTGGCCTTTGGGACGGAATACCGCCGAAGCCGAGGAACTTGCGGCCCTGGCCCGGGGCAAAGGTGTGCAAACCGCCGTGGGCCTGCAATCGCGGGTTAGTCCCGCATTGCTGTATATCAAGGAACAAATCGAAGCCGGGTACGTCGGAGAGGTGCTCTCGTGTAGTGTGATCACCATGCGCGATGGCACGGTGGACCGCCCTTCCAGCCGCACCTGGCAGCGCGATTTCAGCATGGGCGCAAACACCTTGACCATCGCCAACGGACACGTAATTGACGCCCTGCGCTTCGTGGCGGGCAACTTCACCCGGGTGGCGTGCATGGTCAGCACCCAAGCAAAGCAATGGTACGAGACCGATACCGAGCAGCTTGTGGACGTTACATCCCCGGACAATGTGCGAGTCAGCGGACAGTTGAAGAGCGGCGCGGCAGCGTCGGTCCATGTTGGCGCTGTCCCCTGGGCCGGCAGCGGCTTTCGAATGGAAATCTACGGGCGGGAAGGCACGCTGGTCGCTACCGGGAGCGTCTCGTCACAGCGCGGTGAGATGCTGCGGGTGCAGGGCGCGCGGGGAAGCCATGAGTTGCAGGACCTGGAAATACCTGAGCGTTTCGTATATGTGCCCTCCGACTTCCCCCGCGGCGATCCCTTCAACGTCGGGCAGATGTATGCCCTGTTCGCCGAGGCCGTCCGGACGGGAAAGAACCGCCTGCCGACCTTCGATGTGGCAGTTGATCTACACCGTTTTCTCGATACCATCAAGCAGGCGTCGGACACGGGCCAGGAGTTGCCGGTTGGCTGAACAGCACCAGTGAAATAACTGGAGCTTGCCCTGATAGCCGAAATTCGAAGGCCCCGCCACTTCTATTCATCACAGGATGATGTGAAGCCGGCGGGGCCTTAATGTATCTAGCGGTACGGAGTTATCAGGCCGGCGTGACTGCCGGCTCGTGGGTCTTCAGGAAGCGGCGGGCGTGGGCTACGGCCTCGTCGATGTGCTCCTGAGTGTCTTTCCAGGGGTAAATAGTTACCTCGGAGTTCGGGGCGAGGCTGGCAACCTCCATCGCGCACGCGTAGGGGTGGGCCGGCACATCGTCGGGAGCTATCAGCAGTGGCGTTTGCAGGGCGCGGACGAAATCGCGGGAGACGGTGAAAACGAAGTCGGCGCGGTCGGTGTACATGCTGGTCAGGAAGTCATGGACCATTTCCATCGTGATTTCAGGGCGTTTTTCGCAAAGGGGCGGCCCCCATCCTGTTATGTTGTTCTGGTAGAAAAGGTCCGGCATCTCCGGCCTAAACCCGCTCGGCTGCATCATAGCCGCCGCCACAACGCGCTCCGGGGCCCGCCAGAGCAGGTTGTGAATCATCGGCCCGGCGATGCAGAAGCCAATCAACCCGAACTTGTCGATGCCGAGATGGTCCATCAGCCCAAGCTGGTCGTCAGAGTGAGCATCCCAGGGACGGTCGATCTCCAGTGGGCCACTGGACTGGCCTCCGTTGGCATTGCGCAGGTCGGCGGCGATGCAGCGGAAGTCGTCCTTGTAGGTCTCCAAAGGGTTGAAGGGATGGGACGTCCGCAAGCCTGCCACGGTGGAATTAAGTCCGCCACCTGGGATGATCAGCAGGGGGAACCCCGAACCGGCCTCTTCGTAGTAAATACGGTTGGGGCCCCTTTCGTAGAACGGCATAGCGGTTTTCCTCCATCAGCAAGTTGGGAACGTATGGTTATGTAAAATGGTCGGACCGGCCGGAATTTGCGGCGCGATATTGCGAGGGGGCGTGTTGGGTGGGATTATGGTTCGCCCGCCTGTTCTGGCGTTGAATGTTACCCAAGATGGCTCAAGGGGTCAAGATGATGGGGCGGAGGGCAAGTGTTCAGAACGCACGCCCTTTTAATTGTCCCCCGACCCCCTACCTGTCATTCCGACCGTAGGGAGGAATCTAAACTCCGTGCCCTGAACAATTCCCAACCCTGGGTCCAAGCCTGCTCTCCAACACCAACCGGCTGCTGCCTGTAAAATTAAGGGGCCCTGCTCTGAGCGCACGACCTTTTAATTTTCGTTGTGGAGAGCTGGCGGCAAAGGAGTTTAGATTCCTCCCTACGGTCGGAATGACAGGTAGGGGGTGGGGTGATCCCTTTGACGGGCTCAGCAACTGTCTTTGGTGTCAAGGGTTTTGAGGGTTAAGAGTTGGCCTCGGTGGGGGTCCAGGGGCGGTTGTCCCGGACCATGGCGTTCAGGATGGTCAACAGCTTGCGCATACACGCGGTGAGGGCCACCTTCTTGGGCTTGCCCGCGTTGCACAGGCGCAGGTAGAAGTCCTTTATCGCTGGGTTGCACCTGGTGGCCACCAGGGCCGCCATGTAGAGGGCGGCGCGGATTGAGCTGCGTCCGCCCCATACCCGTCGTTTCCCTCGGAAGCTGCCGCTGTCCTGGTTGAAAGGCGCCACCCCCACCAGCGCGGCGATCTCCCCCCGGTTCAACGCTCCCAACTCCGGCAGTCCCGACAGCAGGGTCAGCGACAGCACCGGCCCCACTCCGGGGACGCTGCGCAGCAGCCGGTCCTGGTCCTTCCAGATGGGCGACGACCGGATGGTGTCGTCCAAGTCCTGGTCCAACTCCGCCAGGTTTTCCTTGAGCCAATTTATGTGCTCTTGCACCCTCGGCCGGACGCGCCGCGTTGCCATCCGCAGCCGGTTCCTCTCCGCGGTGATCATCTCCACCAGTTGGCGCCGCCGCACCACCAGCGCCTTCAGTTCCCGGGTCGCGGCGTCGGGCAGCGCCCGCGGCTGGGGCCGCAGGGTTTCCCCGTAATGCGCCAGCGCCTGGGCATCCAACGCGTCCGTCTTCGCCAGCCGCCCCGTCGCCCGGGCAAAGGCCCGCACCTTTCTCGGGTTGGCCACCACCACCGGCAATCCCGCCGCCGCCATCTCCGCCGCCACCGCCATCTCCAGACCGCCGGTGGCCTCCACCACCACCAATTGGGGGCCCAGTTCCTTCAGGTATTCGGTCATTGCCTCGGTACCCGCTGGGTTGTAGACCACCTGCCGGGTTTCCCCAGTGGGCCGCACCGCCAGGTCCAACCGGTCCTGGGACACGTCGATGCCGACAAACAATCCCGCTTCCTTCATCTGATTTCTGCCTCCTCCTCTTGGGTTGTGTTCCGGTTGGGTTGTGTTCCGGGTCTTCGGGTTCCGGACTCTGGCCCAGCCTTGCTTAATACGGGCTATTGCTGCCCCTTCAACTGTTCGGGCTCTGAGCCGGGGTAAGGACGCGGCGGCCCCGCTGAGCCACGGCCTCTCCAGGCCTGGGATGAAACGGCCTGCCACGTCCTTCGTATTTTAAGATACAAGGATGATAGCTCAGGATGAAAGGAGGGGGTGGCTCAGGATGATGGCTGAGCCCTTCGACAGGCTCAGGATGATGAGGGGGGCTGGAGGCGGTGTTTGGGGAGAATTGAGGGGCCCTGGTTGATCTCTATTGTCGGTTTCGTTCAGTTACGGCGGATAATGTGGGAAACGCTATGCGGTGTATCCGCCATAAGCAAACGGAACCGCTAAATAAGCTTTTGCCAACTGAATTATTTAGCCAATTCAGGAAAGTAGGCAGTAAACGCTTCGCGCACTTCTTCCCAAAGGTCATTATCGAGAGGTTGCTTGCTGTGAACCCGGTTCATAACGTTATACCCGACATCTTTTAGGGTGTCTCGGAGTTTCTTCTCCAAAGCGGCGACCTTATCCCTGGGCTTCTTGTGCTTGCCTTTGTCACCTTCCTCTCTGAATATCGGTCCGTAGGCGACCATCTCGCACTTTTTGCACGAAACCGGGTCGATGCCCCAGTCGTCCACCAAGTATTTATATAGGGTGTTGCCTCTGTTTTTGGCGTCCCAATGCTGCCCCATGCGTTTCATAGGAGAAGAGGCGTTGGCGGATGAGCTATCCCCAGTGCGGCCAACGTATAACAATGTGCCTTTTGGGGATTCGATTATCCATACGTAGAGCCAGAAGCCCCGCTCAAGCATCAATCCCGAGAAGCAGAGGGCATGACTTAAAGCTGGCATAAGAAAAACCTCTTTTTCATATTGCACCGCCAAGGCAACCGCCAGCGCAAGCATTACCGCCATTGCCAGGGATACAGATAGGACGGCCGTTGCACCGGCCCCTAAACGGGCAACGTCAGCTCGGTGAACCCTTCGGGCATGCCCACTTCAAAAGCGTTGATGTTGTAGGCCAGGTTGGCGTAATACCCCAGCAGGTTGGTCAACTCTACCAACCCCCGAACCCCGAAATGGCCCAGGGCGTCGTTGAAAGTGTCCTCGCTTACTCGGCGGGTGCGGAACAACTCCCGGCCGTAGTTGATCACAGCCGACTCCTGGGCGGAGAGGGCCGGCAGGTCCTTCTTATCCCGCAAGTTGTCCACCAATTCATCGCTCAGCCCCGAGCTTCGGGCCATGGCGGAATGGGCGTTCCAGATATACTGGCAGTCCATTTCGCGGGCGGTGAGAATCATTCCCAACTCACGGACCGGCGCGGGCAGGCTGGACTCATCGCCCCGCAGGTAGGCACGCAGATGCTCACCCCGCTTGATTAGCTCGGGGACGTTCATCATTACCGACAACGGACCGCCATCGGGGACGCCGCCCCGCTCCGCGACAAATTCATCGAAGGCCGCCACCTGTTCCTGGGGAACATTCCCCCGTTGGGCCGGTTCTATTCTCGCCATCATCTCATCTCCTGTTGAGCCACATTGTCGTGCGAGCCAAGACCTTTCGGTCGTCCCATAATAACAAACGCCGGATGGCAAAGCTGGTTCGCCCGGTTGCCAAGATTGCAATTTTAATCGACTTATCTCATTATTCTGCCAAGGAAATGTCATAAACCAACGATTCCCACACCAGAATAAGGTCAATCTTGACACAAAGGTTGAGTATCCCTAGAATCCCGGCCTAACGGTTCAAGAAGGTCCCGAGTTAAAAACCAAATTGGGGGAACTATGTACTCGTTTGTTAATCGAAAGGTGTCTAATGGGAAAGTCATCGGAGTCTGGGCGGTGACTCTGGTTTTGCTCTTTGCGCTGGCCTGCGGAGGCGCGGCGGCGCCGGCGCAAGAACCCGCGGCAGCACCGGCCGTTCAACCGGCGGCCCCCGTGGCAATGCCGGCCGATACCCCGGAGCCCCAGGAACCGCCGGAAATCAGCCGGCCCTTGACCATCGTTACCTTCGCTGAGGAGCAGCACCTGGACTACATGGACGGGAACTCCGGAGCCGGCGGAGAGCATTTCAGGAACAGCTTTACCGATCCCTTAACCCAGCGCATCACCGGCAGCAGCGAGCTTATGGGCCTTGCGGCGGAAAGCTGGGAAGCGGTGGACGGGAACGCCGGCCATTGGCGGTTCAACATTCGGGAAGGCATCGAATTCCATAACGGCGAGACCTTCGACGCCAACGCTGCCGCCACGGACATCAACTTTATCAAGATGCCGGAACGGGGCATGATTTACTCCGAGTCCCTGGGCGGCCCGCATGAAGTTACCGCGGTCGACGATTACACTCTTGACCTGGTCTGCGACTCCCCCTGTCCCCTGGCTCCCACCGGCGTGCGGTTCACCCACTTCGCCGCCCCCGAGTGGTACACCAACGCCTCGGAGGAGGACCGGCGGAGCATGTTCATAACCTCCGGCCCCTACAAGTTCGTCGAGTGGCAGCGGGGAATCAAGATTGTCACCGAGCCCTATGAAAACTACTGGCAGGGGGAACAAAAAGCCTTCTCGGAAGTTACGATTTTTTGGCGGGATGAAGACACGGTCCGGGCCGCCATGGTCCAAACCGGAGAAGCGGACTGGGCTTTTGCCGTAGGCCCACAGAACCTGGACAACGTTCCCCAGGCCGTTATCGGCGAATCTTCGGAAGTGGTGTTGCTGAAGATCAACTCCAAGAACCGGGAACCCTTCCAGGACCCCAAGGTCCGGCTGGCCCTCCGCCACGCCATCGACTGCGCGACCTTGAACGAGCAGCTCTACCGCGGGCTGGGCACCTGCCGAGGGTCGCCCTTTAACGACAAGCTGACCGGCAGCCGGGACGACATCCAGGTGCCTCATGCCTATGACCCGGTATTGGCCAAACAGCTACTGGAAGAGGCCGACTTCCACGACAAATGGCCCGACTTTGAGTTCAAAATCACCACCCGCAACGGCCGGTTCCCCCGGGACGTGGAAATGTTTGAAGCCATGGCCGGAATGTGGAACGAAGTTGGGTTCACGGCCGGCGTCAACGTGGTGGAACCTTCCATCTATTCCAACCACTCTAACCAGAACGACCCCAGCAGCCCCCTGTACGGGGTGGGCGCCGACATCATAAGTTGGCCCCACGGCAACGAGACCGGCGACTCCTGGTTCTCGCTCCGCAACATTACTTGCAACCACCGGTCCGGTTATGGCTGCGATGACTTCTTGGAGCAGGAGATTCAGCCCGCCGGAACCCTGAGCGACGACGCGCGGGAAGCCAAGCTCTACGAGCTCTGGAAGTACGTTTACGACACCGGACTGCTCCCCGGGGTTTTGGAACTGCCCATCGTCTACGGGGTCTCCGAACAATTGGAATTCACGCCCAGGGCAGAGCGGGAGGTACGCTGGAACGAACAAATGAAATGGCTTGAGTAAAACTTCCCTCCCGGGCTAGCCAACGGTTCCGGCACGGTTCACCCGGTGATTATGAAGGGTCTCCCGCTTTTGGGAGACCCTTCTCTATGGCGACGGGGTTTCTTCGGGGTCAAGTGGCGCGCCGAAGAGGAACCCCCGCAACGCCTGGCTGTAGCGTTGGTAAACCAGGCCCGTTCCCAGCAGCAGCGCCCCCAAGGTGACGAGGGCGGCGACCCGATACTCCCGGTCCAACAGGAATACGTCGAACGCGAAAAGCTTGATTACCGGCACGGCCAACAAGGCGATCCCGGCCAATCTGATTTTGCTGGAACGGCGGGCGATTCCCACCCCAATCACACCAACGGCGTAAACTGCCCACAAAACGGTCAGGGTAAGGTGCTTGGCGCTGAAATTGTCGACCCCCAGGACCACCTCCCGGCTGCCAAAGTAGTGCAGGGCTTCAAAGCTCACCCCCCACACGGCCACCACGTTGGCGGCCACCGCCAACCCGCGGAAAACCAGGGGTTCGTACCTTCCCGTTCCCGTCCGTTTCCTCAACCCCCAGTATGCCAAGCCCGCCAGCAGGACCGTCACCAGGAGTATGGTCAGGAAGTGGGGGTTGAGGAAAGGCACAAAACTGAAAGGGTCCAACCTGACGACGAAAGTATCCACCGCCAGGAGTTTGAACACCGCCCCCGCCATCAACGCCAGACCTCCCCACCGGGCCAGCAGCCACCCTTTCGCCAGCCCAACGCCCACCAGCAGCGCTGCGTAGACCGCCCATCCCGCCGACAGGGTTAGGTAAATGCCGTTATTTACCCCCGACCCGGGGGCCTGGAATTCCCGGCTGTTGAAATAGGTCACCGCCTCCAAGCTGAACCAGACCAGGGTTGAGACGCTGGCGGCGGTCAAAGCGGCGGGAACAAGGTAACTCTCCCAATGGTCGACCGGGCCCCGGTGTCCCCGGTAGTAGTTCGCAACGCCGTAACTGGCGGCTATCACGATGCCGAAAACCAGGAACCTTTCGTTCAGAACGGGCGTGAAACTCGCCAGGTCAAGGTAGACGGTGGTGGTGTCAAACAACAACAACTTGACCACGGCGATCCCCAATAGTCCCAGGCCCCCCGCCCGAGCCAGTTGCCACCCGCGCCATTTTCCAACCGACACCAGGACGAAGGCGTAAACGGTCCAAACCGCAGTCAAGGTAAGGAGAGTATCGTTGAGAGAATTGATGTTATCCCACCGAAGTCCGGCGTCAACCGCCCCACCTGAGAAGTACCAAATGACCTCCAGGCTGAAAAGGAACAAGGTTAACAGGTTGGCTGCGGCCCAGAGGACTTGGGCCGGGTATCGCTCCCAGAATTCGGTCATATCGCGGTTGCGCCAATAACCGTACCCAGCCGCATAGAACCCCGCGATCACCGCGACGAACACCGGGAACCGGTCATTCAAGGCGGGGACGAACCCTTCCAAGGGCAACCAGGCGTCAAACAGCAGCAAATGGCCGGCCGCCAACGCCAATGCGCCCAGGGCCAAGGCCCGCATCTGCCACCTGGACAGCATAAAACCGACCCAGGTCATAACCGCGCCCTGGGCGGCCCATGCCACGGGCACCCATACCCCGCTCAACTGCAACGGTACGGCCACCGTCAGGAAAACGATTGCCGCCGGCAGGGCGATGAGGGCAATCTGCGGGGGAGCGTCGGACCTTTTAAACGCAACAAGGGCGATAAGTCCGTAAAAAACGGACAAGGCGAAGGAAATCAGCCCGAACCAGGGTTCGTAGTCCGCCCACATTATTTGCACAGTCAACGCGAAAAAGACGGTGGCGTTGACCGCCATCAGCCCCATATCGAGAGGCCCGGGCGCCCGCCGCCAAAGGACGTGGAACAGCGTTGTTGCACCGGCAAAAACCAGGAAAACGCCGACCAGGGCGAGTTCAATCAGGACCGGTTCATAGCCCGGAAACCGGACCAACCAATAGGCAAACAGTCCGTAGGACCCCACCCACCCCAACAGGGTGAACCAACGCCAGTTCCGGAAGGTGGATACTCCCAGGATTCCCAGGTCAATCACCAGGATATAGACCAGCACCAACCGGACATCTGGGAGGTCCGGACCCAAGAGAATTGGGGAGAGAAAGGCGCCCAATATCCCCAAAACCGCTATGACGATGGACCCGTACCGCAGGGCCAAGACCCCGGCAACCGCCACGACCACGGCCAACAGAAGGAACGCTGCGTCGGGCCGGATGAGTTGGTAGAGCCCGAAAGCTGCGTAGATGGACAGGTAGAGGATCGAGGCCCCGCCCGCCGTAACCGGCTGCGCCCAGATGGGCACCCGCCGGTGAGCGTATTCTCCGGTCCCGAAGAGGGCCAGACCCAGCCCGGCGCCCAGCAGCACCCGGCCGGTATCCCCAATCCAGTTGTTGTCGAAGGCCAGCTTCAGGAAGAAACCAATCCCCAAAACCAGGGTCACCGCCCCGATGATGGCGAACCAGTTCCGCCCCAACAGGTTTTCCCAGTCTATGGAAAGATTAGGCAGCCCCAGGGCTTCAAAAAATCCCAACCTCCGCTCTGGGGTAGCGGGCGTTCCAATCGCCATTGCTCCCGCTGCGGCGACGGGCCCTGGCAGGGCTTCCAAGACGGCTCCCGCAGGTACTTCAACACCGGGCCCCACATCCTCGGCATCCTCGCCGGGGGCAGGTTCGGGTTCCAAAACCGGCGGCGGTCCGGCAGCTTCTGGGACCTCTGGTTCAGGGGCTTGAGCGGCCGGCCTTGGTGCGGCTGGAGTCGCGCTCCGCAGTTCTAGCTGGAATACGCGGTCTTGCAATTGGTCCAGGAAGATTCCGGCCTCGCGCAACTGGCTGCGCAACAGAGAGATTTCCGTTGGAAAGTCCTGCGGAGCGTCCTCCCCGCCGGTCCCGCCTTCAGGCAAATCCGGGGCTCCGGGCTGAGGCGGCAGTCCACGACCGCAAAAGATGCAGAAAAGGTTGGAGCCCTGGTTGACCCCCTGGCAATTTGGACAGGTTATCTCTGGCAACGCCCGGCCCCCATTCGTGGCCGAATCTTGGATGAAGGTAGATTATATCTGCCCGCCTTCCCCCCTTACCAAAGGGGAATAGACCAATCCCCAGAGGAATGGGGCAGAAACAACCGATGCGTGGAACGGTTAGCGGGAGCAGGACTGGGCAGGCGGGCGGGCTAAACTTCCACCGGCAAGCCGCTGTCCATCCATTCGGCGTAGGAGCCGTCGTAGAGGCGGACGTCATAGCCCGCCTGCTTCATGGCCAGGTAGGCCAGTGAAGCGCGGACTCCGCTGCGGCAATAGGCCACCACCGAGTCCTGGGGGTTGATGCCCAAACCGGCCAGGCGTCGGCGCAGCACGGCGGGATCAACCAGAAATTTCCCGCCGGCGCCGGCGGTTTCAATGTGGGGAAGGTTTACCGCGTTGGGAATGTGACCGGCCCGGTGGTCCGTTTCAACCTGGCCGCGAAACTCCTCGACGGAGCGGGTGTCCAAAAGCCTGGCTTCTCCCGGGTTGGCGGCGTCCTCCAAAGTGGCCCTTACCTTGGGATTCAACCTGGGGGTAAAAGCCTTGGACTGAACCGCCACGGGCCGGTAAAAGACCTCCCGGCCCTGCTCCTTCCAGGCCTCGAAGCGCGTGTTCATTATGTGAACATCGTCCCGCCCCAGGAATTCCAAAACCCACGCGGCCATTGCGGCGTTGCGCCCGTCCTGATGGTCGTACAGCACCGGGGTTACATCGTCCCCCAAGCCAACGTCTCCAAAAGCCGCGGCCAGTTGTTCCGGCGGACCCAACCGGCCATCGGGCCCCTGAAACTTCTTGAAAGGGGCGCTAACCGCCCCCTGCAGATGGCCCATGAGATAACGCATGGCCGACCGCGGATCAATTATCAGATAACCCGTCCGGCCAATATGGTCCGCGACCCACTCAGCGGTGACAAAGGTGGTCATTAACCAACCATTTCAAAGTCGGTCTCGACCGAGGTTGGGTTAACCACCGACTGAGTCACCGGCGAACCTTCCACCGCCAGCCGCCAGATTTCCCGCAACGTCTCTTCGTCGGCGTCGGCCCGCACGAAACACTTGGCCGAAATCCGGCCGTATCCGGGATTGCCCTCGTCTTCCACACCGGCCCATTTGCGGATGTTGTCAAAATAGCCTTCCACCGCAACTTCCAGGTCATGGATGCGGACACCCTTTTTGGTGGCGTTGACCACGAAGCCCACCGTCATGCAGCTTCCAATGGCCGACAACAACTGCTCATGGGCGCTGGCGGCGACGTCGGTGGCGGTCAGGTCGCCGGGCTCGTCCATATCCACCTGGTGATTCCGCATATAGGCCCGCGCCCGCATTCCGTCCTGCCAGACCACCCGCGACTTCCAGGGGCCGGTCACCGCGTTGAAAACGTCGGGGTCGCGGAAAGAGTCCAACACTTGGGCCAGTTTTTCCCGGGGCAGCCCGTTCAGGTCTCGTTCTTCTGCCATTTTCCGCTCCTTGTTGCTGTTGCTGATTTGGACTAATCGAAAGTTGGCCCCCAGGCCGGACTAGCTGTACTCCGCCCGCAGCTTCTCGGCGGCTTGGGCGATGACTTTCATCTTCTGGGCCGCTATTTCGTGGGTGTTGACGTTCCGCTCGGCGAAGGTCCCGAACCCACAGTCGGGGTTGAGGTAAATCTTGTCCGGGTCGAAGTACTGAAGCAGCTCTTTTACCCGCGACACAATCTGCTCCGGTGGTTCGATTTCATCGGTACGCGGGTTGACCACCCCAAAACCAATTTCCTTTTCGTTGCTGTACTCCTTGAAAACTTCCATCTCCCCGGCCCGGGGCGTGGCACATTCCAACACCAACTGGTCGATGTTCATCTGGGTCAGGTAAGGAAGCATCGGACCATAGTTTCCGGTGAGCAGCACTTCTTCCCGGCGGCTCCAGTTGCCCCGGCAGATGTGCACGCCGGTCTTGATGCCCTCAATGCCCTCGGTGGTCTCATTCATCAGCCGCACCGCAAATTCCAACTCGTCGGTGGGGTCGCGGCGGTTGGGCAGGGCGGCGCACATGAAGGTTTCGGTGCTTTCCTCGCCGAACACCACCTGGCTGAGAATTGGCTCGTCAAGCTGGACGAAATCGCAGCCCAGGTCCCGCAGGGCGATTATCTCTTCTCGCAGGATGGCCACCACGTCTTTGGCCAGGTCTTCCGGTTTGGGGTAAACCCGGTCGGAAAGCCCCTCAAACCAGCTCGAACGGGTGAGCATGTAGGGGCCCGGCAGGGGAATCTTAATCTGCCGGTCGGTATGCTCCCGCAAAAACGCCAGTTCGTCCAGGGCCAGACCTTCCCGCTTCCCGATGCGGTCCACCACGATGGGACTCTTGATGGCAAAGGACGGCACGTCCAACGCCCGCAGCACTTCTTCCATGCGGGCGCGGTCCCGTGAGTAGTCCAACAACTCCGAGACTTTCATCAATTGCATTCCGGTTAGCTTGTCGACGGCGAAGGAGTAGAAATTGTCCCGCCGCTGCTCCCCATCGCTGATTATGTCAACACCGGCCTCTTCTTGGGCCCGGATGCAGGCCAGCACTTCCCCGTCGGCGGCGGCGTTGAACTCGGCCAGGGTAATTTCTCCGGCTTCCTTGCGGCGCAAAGCCCGCACCAACTCGGTGGAGCGGGGCCAACTGCCAACAACGGTTACGGGAAACAAAGGGGTGTCGGGCATGGAGACTCCTCCCAGGGGCCGGTTAACGTTCGGACTTTTTCAAGGTGGCGGCATCGCCTTCCCACCAGCCGCCACCGGGGTTTCCAACCGGCCTTAATTTATCCCAATTCGCCGGTTAGCACAAATTCACCCAGCGGGCGCGTCTCAGCCCTGGCGGGAAGAGGCCGCCGGGTAACAGTTCAGACTTAATGAGCCATCCTGACATTGAACCGTCATTCCGGCCTCGAGCCGGAATCCAGGAATCCCAGTCATTTTGAATGCTGGTCTCTCCCTAACCATTCTGGATTCCGGCTCAAAGAGGGTGTCTCATAAATCTAAAGGCTATCGGATTACATAATACAACTCGCCTTTTATGGACAATAGTGATAACTATATATACTTAACACAGAGGATTACCAGGCAAGACGGAGTTTATCGTAATACACCTGGACTTCTGAGACAGGCTCCAAAGCCGGAATGACGGACCTTGGGTTGGGCTAACCCCTCAAGACTGAACAGTTACGCTACCAGGCGGCCGGCAGGTAGGTTACCGGGTTGTAGTCCGCCACCGCCCGTAGCCAGCCGGTCATCGCTTCTTGGGGCACAAACGGCGCTTGGGCTGCCCTACGGGTCCAGACCGAGTTGGGACTTTACCTCTTCCAGCGACGCCAGGTTCCCCTCTTCAACGTCCGCAATCCCTCGCCGCAATGCCGCCATCATCCCCGGGTCCCCCACAATCTCCATGACTTCGACGATGGCTTGGAATAGATCCCAAGACATTACCGCCAACACCGGGTTGCCGTGCCGAGTCAAAGCCAGGGCCCGGTTGTCCGCGGCCAGGATTTCCGGCAATTGGGTCAGTTTTGCCCGAGCGTTGACGATGGATATCCGCTCGGCTCCATAATCTGAAAAGGTGGTCATAAACTGTGCCTTTCACTCCAAAGATTCCGTTAATCCCAACCGTACCAACCGTTGGGCCAAACTGTACACATCGTGCCGGTCCCCCTGCCGTTCCCACCCCCAACCCCGGATTCCAGCCTCCGCCACAATTACCCCGGGAATGCCAGCTTGCCCTCTAACTGCAACCGGCTTTTACCTGGATAATTGAAACACCCTGCCTTGGCGGATACCCGCCTACTCCTGTAGGTCCGAGGTGTCGTCGCTGTGACTGCCCCGCAGGACACAATGCCCGCAACGCCGGCAAACCGGGTGTAGATTGTTGTATTGCGGGTGCCGCTGGGAGCAAAACCCCGCGTTGGCGTCCCGGCAGCGGGGGCACCCCTCGCAGTAACGCCCCCCGGTCCCCTGGGAGAGTTCGGTTTCTCTTTCGGTTACGGTAACCATTTCACCTGCCCGATTTTCCGGCGTCCTCCTTGCGGGGTACGCCGGATTATGCCACCACCACTTCGTCGTCCAACAGCACGCCCCCGTGAATGAACGCCGCCGAAACGGGATCGGCGCGCAGGGCGGCTTGGACTACTTCCAAGGGAATCTCCGCCGGGGTGCCCGGCAGGTCTATACGGCGGGAAACCGCCCGCCGCCGCACTTCCCCTCGGTCGGCGCTCCCCTGAGATTGCCCCCGGCTGCCCGCCCCGGCCATTTCCAACCGGACGCTCAGGCCGTCGCCCCCCTCCGTGGTCGGTGGCAAAAGCCGGTCCAACGTCGCGGCGGTGGACGCAGCCCAGGCCGCCTGCACCGTGGGAAAAGGCGGCGGCACCAGTCCCTGGGAGCTATGCCCCGCCAAAACCGTCCAGGTGCTGGAACGGGTCAAATTTTCGCAGGAAACGTAGACCTTGGCCTCCCCTTCGTGGGACATTGCCCCGTCGGCTTCGTATTCCTTGGTGTCCAGGAGATAAATCGCCCGCACCGTTCCCGAAGGTATGGGAGTTCGGACGTCGTCCAAGTCCGGCAAGTCCTCCGGCGCAGTTGCCCCCGCTGCAACCTCACCTGACCTCCACCGCAGCCGGTCTTCAATGTCCATGGCCCCCTTGGTGAGGGCTTGCCCCACCGGGCAAAAGCGCGAAGCCCGCTCCAACCGGACCCGCTGCGGCTCGGAAATGTCTCCCGTCAAGGTGACTTTCTCCCATACCCCAAACCCCAGGGCATGGGGAAGCTCCATGGACTCCACCTGAAACTCCACCTGAATGTCGTCCAAGGGTATGCCGCCCCGGTAGGCCACGCCTACCACGGTGACCACGGTTCAAGCGGCCCAGGCCGCCACCGCCAGATACTCCGGCGGAGGCCCAACCAGACCGGTTTCCGGGTTGGGTATGCCGCTGATAAACGGCCAAGGGCCCGGCTGTCCGGGTCCAACGCCTATCACGGTTAAAGCCGCGTTGCCGCCAATTGGCCGAGCCTCTATGGTCCGGCCGGGTTGGGCAGTAGTCATCGCAAATTCTCCACTAGGTCAGAAATTGGTGGGCTAAAGGCGCGGCCGGCGCCTATTCCACCCGCAGGCCCCACCGCCCCAACCGGGGCAGGACTTCTTGCTGAAAATACGGGAAATGTTCCAGGTAGTTGACGAACCCCATGGCCAGGGCGGTTACGCCGGATTGAGACAACCCCCGCATTGTCTCCGCCACCTGGTCGGGAGTCCCAATGATGGGCAATGCCCCGTTGCCGCCCCCGGCCCGCCGCCGAATCGCCCAACGCTCCTCTTCCGACTGCCCCGGCTTGTTCAGCCCACGGCCTTCCACCATATTCTCCACCGCTTCTTGGTCGGCGTTTTCCACGGCGTAGTAGTGGAAATACTCTTCCGCCTCTTTTTCCGTCGCGCGGCATATCACCGCCACGTTGGTAAACACGCCGATGGGCCGGTGGTACGCCGCCGCCAACGCCCGCAGTTCCGAGGTATTGGCCTCCACCTGGTCCACGCCGGAACGGATGTTGGTGAACATCATGTCGGCGTTGCGGGCGGCGAAGTCCCGGCCCCGGGGCGAGTTGCCGGCGCAGACGACCAGGGGGCGCCCCCCGCCATAAGGCTTGGGGTTGATTTCCGTCTGCCGCACCTGGTAAAAGACCCCTTCATAATCGAAAGGGGTTTCGCGGTCCCAGGCCCGGTAGAGAATGTCTATCCACTCCTGTCCCTGGTCGTACCGCCGGTCATGCTGGGCCAAATCCACCCCCAGCATGTCAAACTCGTCCCGGTTCCAGCCGCAGACCACATTCAATCCGAACCGCCCTTGTCCAATGTGGTCGGCGGTGACGATTTGCTTAGCGGCGGCCACCGGGTTGAACAGAGAAACGTGGACGGTGCCAAACGCCTTCAAATTGCCCGTGGCGGCCAGGATGCCCGAGGCCCAGGTCAGCGTCTCGAAGTTGGAGCCGTTGTGGTCGGTTACTCCCCCGTAGCCCTTCCAACGGCCCAAGGGGAGCATGAAGTCGATGCCAGCGTCGTCGGCCATCACGGCCAGCCGCCGGTTGTTCTCCCAACTGGCTTCCCAACGCTCCGGCACGGTGGTGACCGCCAAGCCGCCGGAGCAGTTGGCGCCGAAAAGCCCCAGACTGAGTTTATGCCGGCTCAGGTCTCGCACCGTTGGCCCCAAAGAAATGTCCGGTTAAACCTTGAGTTCGGCCTGGCGGAAAGCGGGCATCACTTCCCTGGCGAACCTGGTCATCTGCTCCCGGAACTGCTCGACGGTGGCGCCCATGGGAAAGGCCACCATAATCTGTTCCAAGCCGGGGTATTTCTCTTCCAGGCCCTTCAGGTACTCAACCGTCTGCTCCGGAGTCCCCGCCCACCAGGCCCGCTTTTCGATAACGTCCCGGAAGTCGGTGCCGGCGGCAATATGGTGGGCCACTCCACCCGGACCGGTGGCCTCCATCTGCCGGTCGTTGTACCGCAGCATCCCCAGGGGCGCCGCAAATTTCACGTGCTCCTCAAACATGGGTTCCAGGGCTTTTTCGGCCTTCTCCCGGCTGTCGTCCATGTAGGACCAGATACCCAGGGCCAGGTTCTCCCCCAGCTCCAATTCCTTGCCGGTCCGGGCGTAAGCCTGCTGGTACCGGTTGACCCAGTCCTCGACGTACCGCTCGCCGGTACCCAAAATCACTCCCTTGATCCCCCACTTCGCCATGAAATCGAAAGCCCGGTCGGTGCCGCTCACCACCGGCTGCCAGACCTCAACCGGCAGGTTGGCGGGACGGGGCACCAGGGTCACGTCCTTTAAATCATACCCGCGATAGGGGACCTCCGGCGGTATGGAGTAGTGCTTGCCCTGGTGGGAAAAGGACTCTTCGTTAAAAGCCTTCATGACAATCTCAAACTGCTCTTCAAACAGCTCCCGGTTGGCGTCGGTGTCCAACAGGGGCGCCCCGAAGCTCTCCACCTCCCGGGTGTGATAACCCCGGCCCACCCCGAAGACCACCCGCCCGCCGGTGAGGATGTCCACCATGGCGAAGTCCTCGGCCAAACGAATGGGATGCCACATGGGAAGGACGTTAAAACCGCAGCCGAACTTGATGCGCTGCGTATGCTGCGCCAGGTATTGGCTGAGAATCAGCAGGTTGGGAATGCACTCGTACCCCTCCCGTTGGAAGTGGTGCTCCGCCATCCACAAAACGTCGTAATTCAGGTCCTCCATCAAGACGGCGGCTTCCCGGGCGATGTCGAAGGCTTTAATCAGCCGTTCGTTGGGGTACCACCGGTCGTCGTGGGGAGTCCCGGCAAACCCAACTCCCTCTCCTTCCAACACATGACCAGCATACAGCGCGGAAAATGACTTAATCATGCCGCCTCCTTGTGGCGCCCCGGCTTGGCTCCCGTTTCCCTTGACTTTACACCCAAACCAGCCTGATTTAAACTCAGGCGGCGCAGAGCTAGGGCCTTTTGATTGTTCCGCGCCCCTCTCCCTGTCATTCCGACCGTAGGGAGGAATCTAAAATCCATCGCCGCCAACCGGTTTGCCCCCCGGATTCTTCGTCGCAATCTCCCCGCAACGACCATGAAAAGGCCCAGCGTTCTTCAAATTTGGAGGTGGAGACCAATTGTTGTTGGAGGGCAAGCTGCCATCTGCGTCGCAACTGTGGCGGGGGCTGGAATCCGGGGTTGGGGATTGTGTTGGGCCGGGAGTTTAGATTCCTCCCTACGGTCGGAATGACAGGTTGTGGGGTTCGGAATCGCATTGGGCGGGGGATCGAAGCGGCATCCGGGAAGAATTGAAAAGACCTGGCGCAGAGCGGATATGAAGGTAATCATCAGAAATCCAAAACGTAAAGAGTTGGAACTGGCAGGCAACCGGAGAGTCGATGCCCTGATCCGGGAGCTGGACCTGAACCCGGAACAGGTCTTGGTCATCCGCGGCGGCGACCTGTTGACCCGGGACGTTTGGATTAAAGACCACGAGACGGTGGAAATTGTCACGGCCATCAGCGGGGGGAGCAGATGAGATGCAGCAAGTGCCGGGGTCAGGCTTCCATCGAATTGCGGCGTCACCACGCCGCTTTTTGCAAGTCCCACTACCTGGAGTTTTTTGACCGCCAGGTCGACCGGGCCGTCCGGCGGCACAAGATGTTCGCCCCCGATGACCGCATCCTGGTCGGCGTGTCCGGCGGCAAAGACAGCCTCACCCTTTGGGACTACCTGCTCCGGCAGGGCTACCAACCCACCGGCCTCCATATCCACCTGGGCATTGGCGATTACTCCGATAATTCCTTGCAACGAACACTCAAGTTTGCCGAGGAACGGGACGCTCCGCTGCTCACCGTTGACCTGGCCCAGTCCTACGGGATGGGAGTCCCCGAGCTGTCCAACATCCTACGCCGGGTCCCCTGCTCCGGTTGCGGCCTGAGCAAACGTTACATCCTGAACAAAGAGGCTTACGACCGGGAGTTCACCGTCGTCGCCATGGGCCACAACCTGGATGACGAAGCCGCCACCCTCTTGGGCAATGTCCTGCACTGGGAGGTGGGCAGCCTGGCCCGCCAGTCGCCGGCGCTGCCCGCCAACGGGGAAACCCTAATCAAAAGAGTCAAACCCCTTTACACCGTTACCGAACGCGAGGTGGCCGCCAACGCCATCCTGCGGGGCATCGACTACGTGGAAGAGGAGTGTCCCAACTCGGTGGGAGCCCGCTCCATCCTCTACAAGAATTCCCTGGACCAAATTGAGGCCCAGTCCCCGGGGGCCAAGCACGGGTTCGTTGCCACCTTTTTGGACCGCATCCGTCCGGTGATGGTGGAGTCCCAGGACGATTTCGAACTCGTCGAGTGCCGGATCTGCGGCCAGGCTACCACCGGTGAGGTCTGCGCCTTCTGCCGCATGTGGCAACAAGCCCACGAAAAAGCGTCCGAGCCACCCCGCCGTAAACGCCGCTCCAAGTCCGCCAAGGGTAGTGGCAGCCAGGCCCCGGTTGCTGGACCGACCGTTGATTCAGCAGCGTCTGCCCCTACCGACGTTCCCTCATAACAGTATCCCCGGGGACCCCGGTTAAATCCCCAGCGCGTTCTCCAAATTCTTCCAAAGAATGGCGTCTTTTTCGTCCTGGGTCAGGCTGTCCAGCCCGTTAATCCTTTCCACCGGCGACTCAAACCCCATGTTGTAGGGCCAGTCGCTGCCCAGAAACACCCGGGCGATACCGGCGGCATCAATTATGAACCGCAGGGCCCGCTCGCTGTGGGTGAGGCAGTCGTAGTAAAACCGGTCCAGGTACCTGCTGGGTGGCTGCTGAATATTGACCCGCGCGTCGGCCCGCACCTGCCAGCCCCGGTCCATCCGTCCCGCTCCAAAACAGGTGAACCCTCCCCCATGGGCCAGGCAAAGCTTCAGGCCGGGGAACCGGTCTGAGACGCCGCCGAACACCAACGTCCCAAAGGTCACCGTCCGGTCCGCGTGGTTCCCGATGCTGTTCCCCAGCCCGTACCGGGTGGTGCGGGACTCCACCATAGTCTCGTTTTCTACCTAGTGGAAGAGAATCAACGCACCCAGTTCCTCAACGGCCTTCCAGAAAGGAAGAAAGTCAGGGTGGTCCAGGGTGACGCCGTTGACGTGGTCGTTGATCTGGGCCCCCTTTAACCCGTTGGCCTGGCAACGCTCCAACGCCCAGATGGCGGCGGCCACGTCCTGCATTGGCAGGGTCACCAAACCGGCGAAGCGGGCGGGATGGGCCCGTACCATATCGACAACGTGGTCGTTGCAGTCCCGGCAGGCGGCGGCGCCCGCCTCCAGGGGAAGTTCATAGTTGTAAAGCTGGGTCCAGGTGGAAAGAACGTGAACGTCCACCCCCAGGGCATCCATCTCCGCAATCCTTTCCTCGGCCGTCTTGGCATAGCTGGGATGGACCCAGTGGCGTTTCGGCCCCACCACCAGAAACTTGCGCCCGCCGTTTCCGGCGCTGGTAATCCCGTGCCAGTCCCCTCCCTCGGGCAGGTTGACCGCCTGGGGCGGGGCTATATGAGCATGGATGTCGATGGTCCGCACCGGTTTCTCTCCCAAAGCAGTCTTACCCGCCGGAACTTAGACGCCCAACAGCGCTTCCAGGTTCTTCCAGAGGATGGCTTCTTTCTCGTCCTGGGTCAGGCTGTCCAGGCTGAGAATCCACGACACCGGCCAGTCAAAGCACATGTCGAAGGGCCAGTCGGTCCCGAAAATCACTTTGTCGATACCCACCCGGTCGATGAGGAACCGCAGCGCCTCTTCGCTATGGGTCAGGCAGTCATAGTAGAACTTGTCCAGGTACTTGCTGGGCGGCTGTTGAATGTTGACCCGGGCCTCGGCCCGCACCTGCCAGCCCCGGTCCATGCGCCCCGCGCCGTAGCAGGTATAACCGCCGCCGTGGCACAGGCAGACCTTCAGGCCGGGATACTTGTCCATGACCCCGCCAAACACAAAGGAAGCGAAGGTGACCGCCCGGTCCGCCAGGTTTCCGATGGTGTTGGGCAGGTGGTACCGGTCCAGCCGGGAGCTGACCACGGTATTGCCCCCCTGGTGGACCATCATCAACGCCCCAAGTTGCTCGGCGGCTTCCCACAGCGGGGAAAACTCCGGATCATCGTAGGTCTTGCCGTTGACCTGGTCGCCAATCATGGCGCCTTTCAACCCCAGTTGGGTTACCGACCGCTCCAGTTCCGCCACCGAAGCCCTCACATCCTGCATCGGCAGGTTGGCCAGGCCGGCGAAACGGTCCGGGTAGTCCTTGGTCAACTGCGATACGTAGTCGTTGCACTCCACGTTCATCGCCGCCACTTGCGCCGCGTCCCGGTTGTAGAAATAAAAGAACGCCCCCGTGGACAGGACGTGCATGTCCACCCCCAGGGAGTTCATGTCTTCGATTCGTTGGTCCGGGGTCCACATGGTGCGGGGATTGCTTTCGTGGCCGCCCCGGATTTGGTCCGGCGTTATGCCGTGCCAGTCCCGGCCGGCGTTCATGGCGTCAAAGCATCCTTGAGGGGAGATGTGAGCGTGAATATCTATGCTGCGCATTCTTGGATTAAACTCCTAGCCGCGTTTCTATGGGGTTCCGCAGGGCTACAATCCTAGCAGGGTCTCCAGGTTTTTCCAAAGTATCGCTTCCTTCTCTTCTTGGGTCAGGCTCTTCATTCCCAGCACCCAGGACACCGGCCAGTCAATCCGCATGTTGGCCGGCCAGTCGGTGCCCAGCACCACCCGGTCGGCCCCCACCGTGTCGATGATGTACCGCAGCGCCGCTTCGCTGTGGGTCAAGCAGTCGTAGTAAAACCGGCGCAGATAACTGCTGGGGGGACTGGAAGTGTTGACGCTGGCCTCCGGACGGGTCTGCCACCCCCGGTCCATCCGCCCAATGCCGAAGCAGGTGTAACCGCCGCCGTGGGCCAGGCAGATTTTCAGGTCGGGGCATTGGTCCATAACCCCGCCCCCCCCGTCACCCCGAGCGTAGCGAGGGGTCTAAACTCCCTGCCAAACCCAATCCCCAACTTCGGATTCCACCCTCCACCACAATTACCACCGGGATTCCACCTTCCCCGCCAACACCAATCAGACTCTACCTGGAAAATTAAAGGACCCCGCTGACGCCCGGCCCCTTGCCAATTCCGGTAACGACTCTCTACTATAAATAGGTAGCAAAAACCCGCCGCCCACAGAGGCCCAAAAACCCAACCCACAGCGTTGACCGCACCAGGCAACCAACCCCATGTCCTAAAAAGTCCCAAAATGTCCCAGCGCTTAAAAATTTCCCGCCTTCCAACACCAACCCGCCTTTACCGCAAAAATCGGGACACCTCGCCGCCCCCTTCCAGGGCAATCGCGTCATAAAGCCCGGAAGTTCATTTACCCGTCTTTCCCGCCCATACCCGTCTTTCCCGCGCAGGCGGGAATCCAGAAGTCACGGACAAGGACCTATTTGCCGATGCAAGGCAGTATCTATTGCCTCTTTCATGGGAATCATCGGGGTTTCCCGGCGTTTTCGGCTTGTTTAGTGTGTTGAAAGTTACAACGCGATCGCCCCTGGCGCGCCCTCAGGGCCTTTTCATTCTCCCCAAATGCCGCCCCCGCTTTCACCCTGAGCCCGTCGAAGGAGTATTCCGGCCACCCCTACCTGTCATTTCTCCCTACGGGAGAAATCTAAAATCCATCGCCGCCAGCCGGTTTGGCCCTGGATTGGCCGTCGCAAACTCCCCACACCGACAATGAAAAGGCCCTGGCGCGCCCTTCCGAAAGCTTGACGCTCAACCTCAATAATCCCTAAAATCAATTGGTTAACCCCATCTCGATTTCAAGGACGATGAAGGTGATTCTCAAGGAGACCAGTTGGTCTTGAGTTCTAATGGCGTTTCTGGCTTTAATCTACCTGGCAGCCAATGCCGGGTTGCTGATTCTCGGCATTGAACCCAATCCCAGGCACCCGCCTCGCGACCTTTGGGAAGAAGCCCTGGGCTGGGCCCATCATCGGCGCTCTCCTAGGCGCTGTTTGCACCGTAGTGGCCGAATCGCTAACCATGAGGGACGAACACGCGGGTTTTTCATCTCTCACAAAGGGTTGATCATTGGAGCCGCCATAGGCTGGGTTTTGGCCCTCTTCTTTTCCACCAACCTAGCCGTATTGCAGATGCCCAGCGTGGACGGCCAGGCCATAACTTCGGTCAGCCTGGGTATCATGGCCGGGGCAACCGTCGGGTTCCTCGGCGCGGTGGGTGGCATCGTCCTGGGCTTCGTTTTGCGAAGGTCGGTTTTGGCCATCGCATCCTGACCCCGGCCTGTTCTCTTACCCCTCAACTTCATATATAGGAGGGCCCCACCATGCGGGAAAATACCCTCAAACAAAAGCTGGAAGCCGGTAAAGCGGTTTTCGGCTGCATGATTACCTTCCCCTCAGCTCCGGTGGTCGAAATGCTGGGCCAACTCGGATTTGACTGGGTGCTCCTCGACAACGAGCACGGCACCGTATCCGTGGACAATGTGGAAGACCTCGTCAGGGCCGCCGACCTCACCGGCATCGCCCCCATCGTCCGTCCCGTTGCCAACAAACCCGAAATCATCGCCCCCTTCCTGGACCGCGGCGCCTGGGGGGTCCAGGTCCCCCACGTCAACACCGCCGAAGAAGCCCGGGCCAGCGTCGACGCCGTGAAATATTACCCCCTGGGACACCGCGGCATCTTTAGCCGCAGCCGCCCAGCGGACTACGGTTTCGAAGGTTCCACCCAGGACTACGTCACCGGCGCCAACGCCAATACCCTGGTCTGCCTCATGCTCGAAGAGGTCGAAGCCATCGACAACCTGGGCGAGTTGGTGGGCGTCGACGGCGTGGACGTCTATTTCATCGGCTCCGGCGACCTGTCCCAGTCCATGGGCTACCCCGGTCAGCAGACCCACCCCGAAGTCCAAGAACAGATGGAAAAGGGCGTGAAGATCATTCGGGACGCGGGCCGCATCGCCGGGTGCAGTTGCCCGGATTCCCTGGTGCCCAAGTTCCTCGACCTGGGCGTCCAATACTTCCACAGCAACGTGGGCACCTTGCTCCAAAGTTCCAGCGTTCCTTATCTAAAGACGATGCGGGAGTCGGCTTCGGCAGCCGGCTTATAAGACCGGGTTGCCCCGGCGCCTTGGAAAACTACAACCGGCCCCCGAAGGTGAGTGATGCCCCGAATACCGTTGGTTACCCGGGAACTGGTTAAAGAAGAGCTGCGGGATATTTTCGACGAAGTGTCCGGCGGCCCCGGCGGGGTGGGCACCGGGCCCATGTCGGTGCTGAAGTACAGCCCGGAGTTGTCCCGTCGGGCTGTTCCCCTTTTTAACTACGTCCGCAACGAGTCTACCGTCCCCAGGAAACTGCGCGAGTTGGCGATGATTACCACCGCCCGCGTCATGGACTGCCAATACATCTGGAACGCCCATGCCGCCTTGGGCCGGGAAACTGGCCTCAGCAACGCCCTGGTCGATGCCTTGCGGGACAACCACGAACTCCCCCAATTGCCCCCCGACGAAGCCGCCGTTTTCAACTTCGGGCGCGAGCTGCTTGAAAACCGCAAGGTCCAACACGAGACCTTCCAAGCGGTCCACGACCTCCTGGGGTCCCAAGGCCTGGTGGAACTGACCACTCTCCTGGGGTTCTACACCATGCTCGCCTTCAACGCCAACGCCGTTCAGTTGGAGTTGCCCCACGGCTTGTCGGAACCCCCATTGCCGGTCTAGCCGCGAATCATTTCCTTTTATGATCCAATCAAAATTGGTTTGGTCAGACCAATAAGGACTCCGAACCGTCTTTCGTATCAGCCTATAAGCGGGATTCCTCGGTTTTTTCACATAGAGAACTGGTTGTCGTCATGAATCCCCGGTTTGTTACGAATAACTGTTACAAATACCCCAATGCCCCAAAGGTTGCAAATACCGGAACCCCAGTATATATTGAAGACGGCATAGTTAGGTTTTCCCAGGCATTGTCCCAGTACCCCAACCAGGGTTTCTTGTCCGGAGCCGGTTGACCTAGTGAGCCGATAATCTCTTCAGTGGAATCCAAGGAGGTCAATCAGTGGCACTATCCGACAGAACTTTGGTATGCGTGGACTGCGGTGGGGAGTTTACTTTCACAGTTGGCGAGCAGGAGTTTTTCAATTCCCGCGGTTTCGTCAACGACCCCAAGCGGTGCCAGACTTGCCGAGCCAGCCGGCGCACCGAGCAGCGCAGCGGCGGTTACGACGGGTCCCCCCGTGAGATGCACCCGATCGTGTGCGCTCAGTGCGGCGCCGACGCAATGGTACCTTTCCGCCCCCGGGGTGACCGTCCTGTTTATTGCAGCGACTGCTTCAGCAACGCCCGTAGCAGCGGGTTCTAAGCGCTAGCAGACGAAAGCGTAACCCCAGCGAGAGGCCGACCCCTTCCCCTGGCCTCTCGCCAATGAACAATTCTTTTTTCGCCTCCTCGATGCCCCCAAACCAGCATTGCCTTGCAGGGACTCGTTGTCAACCAACCCCGCTCGGTTGAATTCCTTCGCCCAACGCCGATACAATGGCAAAAGCTCCCCGGCGGTCATCATCCCATCCCGGGCCAACCTCCTTCCGCTATAGCCTGGTTTCGACTTTGGGCCTCCAATGAATTTCAAAGACCTTAGAGATTACATCGACTTCTTGGAACGCAAGGGCGACCTTCATAGGATCAAATCTCCGGTTACTTGGGACTTGGAGATAACCGAAATCGCCGACCGGGTGGTCAAGGCGGGCGGACCGGCCCTGCTATTCGAAAACGTCAACGGCTACGATATGCCGGTGGTGATTAACCTGTTCACCTCCGACCGCCGCATGGCCTGGGCCTTGGGCGTAGAAACCCTGGACCCGCTGGTCGACCGCATTCAGGGTCTACTCCGGTTGACCCAGGGCCCGCCCGAAGGGTTGATGAACAAGCTCCGCACCCTGGGGCAGTTGGTCCAATTCGGGTCCTTCCAACCCAAAACGGTGCGCCACGCTCCTTGCCAAGAAGTGGTCCTTCAAGGAGAGGAAGTCGACCTCTTCAAATTCCCCATTTTGAAGTGCTGGCCCCTGGACGGCGGACGCTACATCACCCTGCCCCTGGTCATTACCAAGGACCCGGAAACCGGCGTACAGAACTACGGCATCTACCGGATGCAGGTCTACGATTCCCGCACCACCGGTATGCACTGGCAAACCCACAAAGTCGGCGCCCACCATTACCGGCTCAGCGAAGGCCGCCAAGCCGACCGGTTGGAAGTGGCGGTGGCCCTCGGCGGCGACCCCGCTACCATCTGGACCGGTTCCGCTCCCCTTCCTCCCGATGTGAACGAGATGGTGCTGGCCGGCTTCATCAGGGAAGAGGCAGTTGACCTGGTCCCGGCCAAAACGGTGGACCTGCTGGTTCCCGCCCAAGCCGAGATTGTCCTGGAAGGTTATGTAACCCCCGGCGAAGAACGCCTAGAAGGCCCCTTCGGCGACCACACCGGCTACTACTCCATGGAAGACCCCTACCCCGTCTTCCACGTAACCACCATCACCCACCGCCGCGACCCCATCTACCCCACCACCTTTGTCGGCCGTCCCCCCAAAGAGGACTATTGGATGGGCAAGGTCACGGAGCGGATGTTTCTGCCCCTGATCAAGATGGTCTTGCCGGAAGTTGTGGACATCAACATGCCGGCGGAGGGCATTTTCAAGAACCTGGTCCTGGTGTCCATCAAGAAGGAGTACCCCGGCCAAGCCCGCAAGGTGATGTTTGGCTTGTGGGGGCTGGGGTTGATGAGCCTATCCAAGACCTTCGTGGTGGTGGACGACTTTGTCGACGTTCAAGACCTGTCCGAGGTTGCTTGGCGGGTGACCAACAACCTGGACCCCGGCAAGGACTTGGTGGTGGTGGACGGGCCGGTAGACGACCTGGACGTAGCCTCGCCCACCCCCAGGTTCGGGGCCAGGCTGGGTATCGACGCCACCCGCAAAGGTCCCGGCGAGGGTTACCACCGGGGTTGGCCCCCGGACATCGAAATGTCCCCGGAAATCAAAGACCTAGTTGACCGCCGTTGGGCAGAGTACGGGCTGTAGTCCACCGCCAAAGCCTCCTCATTCCCCCCACCTGTCATTCCGACCACCCCTACCTGTCATTCCGACCGCAGGGAGGAATCTAAAATCCATCGCCTCCAGCCGGTTTGCCCACCGGTTCGTCGGCGCAAACTCCCCACAACGACAACGAAAAGGCACTGAGCCTACCACGAAGGACCTCTTAATTTTCCGGGCAGCGGCGCCGGTTAGTATTGGAAGGCAAGTCGGCATCCGCAGGGTAATTGTGGCGGCGGCTGGAATCCAGGGTTGGGGATTGTATTGGGCCGGGAGTTTAGACCCCTCGCTACGCTCGGGGTGACAGAGGGGGATGGGGTAACAATGCAAAGGCCCCTTAGTCCACCGCGCCGCGCTTCGACAGAAACAGAGGCGGCGGGTTATGATGAGGTGCCTAAACCTACGTTGAGAATGCCGCCAGCAGCATGACGAGTTCCTCAGTCCGCCCATCCCTAGCCCGCCTGGTGATTACCAAGGCTCCCCACTACCTTAGCACGATCCGAATTTGGGAGTCGCTGTTTGCCTATCCCTTCGCCTTTGGCGGCATGGTATTGGCGGCCCAGGGTTGGCCGGGCTGGCACGCCTTCATCTGGATCAACGTCGCCCTTTTCGGCGCGCGCACCCTGGCCATATCCGGCAACCGGGTCATCAACGCCAAGGAAGACGCGCTCAATCCCCGCACCCGCAACCGGCACATCCCCCAGGGGTTGTTGAAGCCCGCCGAAGTCATCGGGATGATGGTCGTGGCGGCGGCGATCTTCCTCTTCGCGGCCTACCAGCTAAATTTCCTGGCCTTGGCCTTGGCCCCCGTCGCCGGGATTTACGTGGTGCTCTATTCCTACGCCAAGTACCACACCTGGGTCTGCAACCTCATGCTGGGGTGGGCTTTGGCCATCGCGCCCGCCGGAGCCTGGGTGGGGGTTACCGGCAGCCTTGACCCACCCGCCATCCTGTTGGCCTTTGCGGTGGCCATGTGGGCCGGCGGCTTCGACGTCATCTACGGGTGCACCGACTACGAATTCGACCGGCAGCACGGCATAAACTCCGTGCCCCGCAGGCTGGGCATCGCCGGAGCGCTTTGGCTGGTGCGCGGGATGCACGTCGTCGCGGCGGCGGCCCTGCTGGCCCTGGGCATCTGGCTGGAACTCAGCTTCTACTACTACATCGGCTGGGCCATCGCCGTGGTGATGCTGGTCTACGAGAACAGCCTGGTAAAGCCCGGCGACTTGTCCAAGGTCGGCGTCGCCTTCTTCCGGGTCAACAGCTTCATCTCGGTGCAGCTCTTCGTGTTTACCGTGCTGGCCGTGGTCCTTTAAACCGGCTGAGGATGACTTACCCCCGCACCGTCCGGCCCGCCAAACGAGTCTGCTGGACCACATCATTGACGTTGTCCGCTTGGTCCAAGTCCCACAGGGCCGACAGCAGGGTCTCAACCGCGTTCTCCGGCATCACGTCACCGGCCAAGGCCCGCAGCTTTTCGTCCAATTGCCCGTCGGTCAGCGGGTTCTTCGGCGCGCCGGTGGCATGTTCCA
This sequence comes from Dehalococcoidia bacterium, assembly GCA_965205495.1. Classification (GTDB taxonomy): domain Bacteria; phylum Chloroflexota; class Dehalococcoidia; order Lucifugimonadales; family UBA3495; genus CATOSK01. Next base: position 336,922 of record CBDBHA010000002.1, on the reverse strand, counting down.
CCCCCTGGGTAAAGGTCCGCCCGTCGGTTAGTGTGATGGTCACCTCCGCCGAGTCCTCGTCCATAGCCTGGTCGATGGTCGCTTCGATGCAGTCCCGCAACCGCGCTATCCGGGGATCCAACACCTTGGCATCGGTATACTGGGCAGGGAAGGCGGCCCCGTCCAACAGACCCACCGCCATGCTGTGCTGGTAGGAGAACTTGCCCTCTAGCCCCACCCGGGGATTGGGCCGGTCAACCAACTCCAACACCAAGGGATGCACCCTGGCCCGCACCGAAGCCACGTTGTCCGGAGTTATTTCCGGGTTCCCCCGCAGGGCAATCATGGCGTCGATTAGGGGATGGTTCACCACCCCGCAGGCGTAGGGTTTCAAGCCGTTCATCGTCAGCTCCCACCGTTCGCCCAACTCTTCCGTGACCCGTTCCAGGTGGCTGTCCCCGGACATAACCGCCGCGAACCCCCGCCGGCCCTCCAGGATGGCGTCGGTGGAGGTAAAACCCCGTTGGGCCAGCAGAGCCGCTAGGACACCGCTCTGCGCCGACCGCCCCGGGTGGAAAGGCTTGGTCATCGAGCCGAAGACCTCGCGCACACCGGCGGCTTGCGTGCCCGCAATCCCCAAAGCCTGCGTCATCTGCCCAACATCTAACCCCAGCAGCTTGCCGGCAGCAATCACCGCCCCAAAAACCCCGCAGGTGCCGGTAATGTGCCAGCCTTCATCGTAGTGATAAGGATGCACCGCCATACCGATGCGGCAGCAAAGCTCCATGCCCAGGACCGACGCAAACAGGACATCCCTGCCGCTGGCCGACAGTTTTTCGCCTAAAGCCAAAGCGGCGGGCAGGGTGGGCGAAGACGGGTGGATCACCGTCGGGAAATGGGTATCGTCGTAGTCCTCCAGGTGCCCCAAATACCCATTGGCCAAGGCCGCGTTCTGCAAGCTGGTACGGACATCCGAACCCAGCACCGAAGCGTTGGCCGCGCTGCCCTCCAGGTCAAACACATCCAAAAGAATGTCCAGCGACGGGTCCCGGGAGGAATAGAGGGCCACCGCCAGAAAGTTAATCAGGCAGCGTTTCCCCTCGTGGATAATGGAATCGGGTATCTGGTCTGCCGAAGTTTCAACAACGTAACGTGCCAGGTCTTCAGTGGTCCCCATGCTCACCGCCCAAGTTTCAAAAGATGGCGAATTATAGCATGGCGGGTCGGCAAACCCGCCTGCCGCCACATTCCTTACCCTGAGCCAAAAAAGTTGCAGGCCACCAAGTGGCCTGCAACAAAAGAACGTGGTCAACCCTGATAAAGGGTTCGCGGGGTTAGTTGTCGGCTACTCCCGCCGCCTCCCTCACATCGGAGCTCAGGTGGCGGCCATAGAATTCAAGGGCCTTCTCCCAACCGTCGGTGGCAGCTTGCACCCGGTAGCTGGGCCGGTCGACGGCGAAGAACCCGTGGCCCGCGTCGTCGTAGCGGTGGAACTCGTAGGTCTTACCGTGCTTCTTGAGTTCCGCCTCGATTTCGTCCACGTCCGCCGGAGAAGGGCGGGCGTCCTCGTTGCCGAACAGGCCAAGCATGGGACAGCTCAGACCGGCGGTGTAGTCCATGGGGGCGACCGGTTGGCGCGAGCGTTCCAAGGCTCCTTCGGGGACCTGGTTCACGCCGCCGCCCCAGCAGTTAACCGCGGCGTCGATGCCTTCCAGGGTGCAGGCGGCCAGATAAACCTGGCGGCCACCGGAGCAGAACCCGATGATTCCAACCTTGCCGTTATGGTAGGGCAGGGAGCGCAGCACGCCGATAGCGGCGGACACATCGCCCATGGTGCGGGCATCGGGCATTCCGCCGGCGTCGCGAACGCTCTCGCTGTTGGCCTGGGAACTGCCCTGGCCCTCCCGGAAATGCAGGTTGGGCGAGATGCAGGCATAGCCGTTGTAGGCGAGCTTACGGGCCATTTCCCTGGAGGCATCGTCCCAGCCGGGCATGTGGTGAATCAACACCACGCCGGGAAAGGGTCCGGCGCCCAGGGGTCGGGCCAGATAAGCGTCAATCTGGTCGCCTTCATGGCCGATCATGTTGATGGTCTCGGCAATCAAACCGTTGTATGGCATTAGGGTTGTCCTCCCTCAATAGTTATGTCTCGGCCTCGGGTTTTTACGGGATGGTGGCCGTTCATTGCAGGTTACTATCCGGAAGGAATAGTGTCAATTATGTTTACTGCCCGGCGGTGCCGGGGGCTGCGGCCCGCCAACTCCGGCCTAAAAAGCGTCAACCCCGGCGTTGTCCAGAAAGGCGGCAAACATCTCCCGCATTTGGGCCTGGTAAAAGGGACTGTACTTGGTGAACTCCCGCAAATTGCGGGCCGCTTCCTCCTTGGGGTCGAACCGCTCCCCCATCAGGAGGTAATCGTCGAAAAGCTCCCGGTTCCAGACCTTCAGGTCCTCCAACGTCAAATGAGGCTCGAATTGAAACCCATAGGAGTTGCCGTACCGGAAGGCCATGTTGATTTTCCGGTACTCCCCGTTACGGCACAGCATAAAACCCTCGGCCAGCTTCACCGCCCCCGGCGGTATCGAAAAGCGCTCGCCGTGCAGAGTCGGAACCAACGGCGCCGTGATCCGGCCAAACACCGGGTCGGCGTCTCCTTCCTGCGTAACGTTGATCTTCCGCAGGCCGAACTGGTAGCCGCCGGTGGGTTCCACCGAACCCCCCAATGCGGTAGCCATCAACTGAGCTCCCAAGCAAATCCCCAACACCGGAATGCCTTGGTCCATCGCCTGAGCCAGGAACGCCCGTTCCTGGTGGATGGCTGGGTAATCGTCGTTGGCGGACAACGGCCCGCCCAGAGCGATAATCAACGCAAGGCCCTCCAACCCTGGAGTTGCAAATTCCGCAAACTCGGGCGCACCGTCGAAAAATCGCAGCGTCTCCAACCTGAACCCCCGGTCCGCCAAGACCCCGGAAAAATTGCCCCCCAGCGGTTCCGGGGCAGCGTGTTGAATGACCAAAACCCGCTTCATCCGTTGTAGCCGGGCGGGAACCCAGAGGCGTCCAAAACTATGGATGGCTGAGAAATATCCTGAAGTTGAAGCAGTACCAGCCGGTCGGTGGGAAACGCCAATGGCTCCGGCGGGGCGGCCACCGGGAAGTAATCAACGGCATCCAGGTCATCGGCGGCTTCCAGCCTTCCACCCACCAACTTCCCGTTAAACCAGATGCCCACAGTCAACTGCTGGGCATTGTGGAAGTTGGAATGGACCGCCAACACCTCCCCCAATTCCACCTCCAGGCCCGTCTCTTCCAAAAACTCCCGCCGGGCGGCGTCCCGAATATCCTCGCCCCACTCAACGTAGCCGCAGGGGATGCACCAGTAACCTTCATACCCGCCCCGAGACCGGCGGCCCATCAGAATTTTCCCGTCCTGCAACACCGCCACCGCCACGCCCACGGCCGGGTTGCGGTAGTGGACGAACCCGCAAGCAGGGCAGGTGGGTCGAGGCAAGCCTCCCCGTTCCCGCTGCTCCAGCGGGTTGGCGCATTGGGGACAAAAGCGGTACTGGATCATTGGATGGCTCCCATTAACTCGAGGCCCGCCCCCGGCGGATGGCCCGCCCGGGCAACGCCCCGGTATTCTCGCCTTGATCGATAACCACCTGACCATTGACAATCACGTAGTCAATCCCCACCGGAAAATGTTTGGGGTCTTCCCGAGTGGCGTGGGTCTTCACCCGGTCCGGGTCGAAAATAACTATGTCGGCTCGGAAGCCGTCCCGCAGCAAACCCCGGTCGGGAATCCCCAGCCGCTGCGCCGGAAAAGATGTCATCTTGCGGATGGCTTCGGGAAGCCGCAGTTGCTTTTCCGCCCGCACAAACTCCGCCAAAACAATGGGGAAGCAGCCGTAGGTGCGCGGGTTGGGGTACTCCCCAAACAAAATCGAATCGCTGGCAATCATCCCGTAGGGGTGCGAAACAAACGCGGGCAAAGTTTGGGCGTTGGTCCCTAGCCCAACCGTTGAAAGCCCCAGGTTCTCCTCCACCAACAGGTCAAAAAGAGCGTCTGCCGGGTCCTGTCCCCGCATCTCCCCGATGTCGGTAATCAACCGACCGTCATACTGCCGGTTCTCCGGTTTAGTGAAGTTGGTCAACCAGTTGTTTTCCAGCCGGTCCCGGGCAATTTCCCGCTTCATACGCTCCCGGTCGTCGGCGTCTTGCAGCGCCGCCATCAGCCGCTCCGGCCCGCCGTCCTTGGCCCAGTGGGGCAGGCCGATGGTGATCGTCGTCCCCGAGTAGGGGTAGGTGTAGCAGTCGAAGGTAATGTCCATGCCTCTGGCGCGGTTGTCGTCCACCAGCCCCAGAAAATCGTGGTGGCTGCCATGCCCCTGGGCCGGCTGCCGGTAGTGGGTCAGGTGCACCGGACACCCGCTGCGCCGCCCAATCTCCACCGCCTCTTCCCAGGGAGCCAACGGCCCCTGGGACAACAGGCTGGCCCGGGTATGCGTGTGGTACATGCCCCCCAACGCCGCCGCCGTCTCCGAAATAGCCACCAACTCGTCCGTGTCGGCGTAGGCGCCCGGCGGGTAGTCCAAGCCGGTGGAAATTCCCCAGGCCCCTTCCTCCATCGCTTCCCGGATTACCGCCTGCATATCGGCGATCTCGGCGGAGGTGGCGGGCCGGTCATTCCAACCCACGCTCCAGATGCGGACCGGTGAGTTCCCCAGGATATAGGCCATGTTGATGGCGACGCTGTTATCGTACTTCCCCAAAAGCTCCGCCACGGTCAGCCAGTCCGCCGGCATCGGCGGGTAACCGTTAAGCCCCGAGTCCAGCCAGATGTAACGGTGCAACTCCCCCTGGGTTTTAAAGGGGGCGTGGGAAATCCCGTCGATACCCACCAGCTCGGTGGTCACGCCCTGGCGCACCTTGGGGTCGTGGTGCGGATCGCCGAAGATGGTCAGCCCGGTATGAGAGTGCAGGTCTATGAACCCCGGACAGACCACGTACCCCGCGGCGTCAATGGCGCGGGCAGCTTCCAAATGGGTGGAGTCACCCCGGTGCAGGGCTATCCGGTCTCCCTCCGCCAGCACCGAGCCAAAAAACCCGGGACTGCCGCTGCCGTCTATGATTAAGCCGTTGCGGATGATTAGGTCCAGCATATAACTCCGTAATGTTAAGGTTTCCAACAATCCCAGGTGTCATATTGGGGCGCGGCCGAACCGACAAACACCTCGCCCTCAACCCCGCAATATGGGCATTATATTGTATGAGGGGAATCACTGAGAATACGGGGCTGCTCTAGGCGGTCGGGCAATAGCCTGGGGGTTTGGGCTAGCGTACAATGTCCTTGGTCGATGCCCGTTTTACGGCTACGGAACGTTGACGCCGTGGTTGAGGGAAGATTTACGAGTTTGTTTGGCCAGAGGACCGGGTCGACCATATCGCTCGGCACCGTGTTTCACCCGAGGAGGTCGAAGAGGTTTGCTTCGGTCGGCCCTTCATCCAGCGCACCAGATCCAGGGGTGTCAACCCGGTCTTTAGCGTCTTGGGACAGACATTGGCAGGCCGGTATTTATTCTGCGTCGTAATCCAGTTGCCTGGGGGCAGGGCATATCCGGTAACCGCTCGGCCAATGACCCTTAACGAAAGGCGAAGATATAACCAATGGAAAACCAGATGAACGACTCCGAAATTCCCAACACCGAATCAATTAAAGAACTTGCCGAGTTCTGGGACACTCACGATTTAACCGATTTTGAAGACCAACTTGAAGAGGTCAAGGAGCCGGTTTTCCATCAAGCCTCCACCCCGCAAAACCGCTTGGCTGATACCGATGGAGTTGAAGCCTTAAGGACCTTCATAGGCGATAACGATGACCTGGAACAACTGGAAACGCTCCTCGACCGTTTCAATATGTTTGAGGCACTGGGCCTCGTCCGGCAAGAGATTCGCCATTCCGCCTTTCTCCGCTGGCTCCTTGATCCGACCGAAACGCACGGTCTGGACGATTATTTTTTGCGCCAGTTTCTCCGGCAAGTCATCAAGGCCGGTGAGGGAATTTCGGACGATGCCCCCTCTCTCTTCGATTTGGATGGCTGGAATTTCGGACGAGCCGAAGTTCGCAAAGAGTGGCGCAATATAGACCTTCTCATTGTTAACGAAGACGAAGACCATCGCTTCGTTTGCGCCATCGAAAACAAGGTTGACTCCGGTGAGGGACTCCATCAGCTTGAGCGATACCGGGAAATTGTGGAGCACGAGTTCAAAGGGTACAGGAAAGCCTTTGTTTTCCTGACCATATCCGGCTATCCTCCCGATCCTCCTTCTGACGAAACTTGGGTACCCATGAGCTACGGAGGCATCGCATCCGTAGTTGAGAACACCTTGAAGAAGCGGGAGAGCCAGCTCAACGACGAAATCAGGCTGTTCGTTCAGCAGTATCTCGATATGGTGCGGAGGCACATCGTGGAAGATTCCGACATCCAGGAACTTTGCCATAGGCTCTACAAAAATCATCGACGGGCTTTGGATTTGATTTTCGAGCATCGGCCGGATCGGGCAGACGAAGTGTCTCAAGTCATACAGGATTACATCAAATCGCGGAAGGACTTGATTCCCGACTATTTCAGCAAAACCTACATAAAATTTTTGCCTCGATCCATGGACATTCCTCAGCTCCAATACGAAGAAAGGCGATTATTGGCTTGGCTGCTAGAGAACAAAAACGGTACAGTACAGTTCAGACTGGAAATGCAGCCCGGCCCCCAGCAAATACGGGAGCAAGTATACGAAGAGGGGAAAAAAAGGCCTGGCATCTTCGGAAAACCGAAGCCCAAGCTGTCGCCAACGTATCATTCCTTTTTCTCGGAAACTTGGATAACTCAAAAAGAATACAACGACCTCAGTGCCGAAGAGATACGGCAGAGGCTAGACAAACGGATTGAAGACTTTAGCAAGACGGGGCAGAAGATTGCAGATGCGCTAAAGGGCTTGAAATAATTAGTAGCAGTTCAGGCGCGGCCCGCCAGGGCCTTCCGCAGTCGGCGGCAAGCATACATGACAAACCTTAGAGAAAGGGTGAAGAAATGGCGATTTTGGTTTTGGGTGGCACCGGTTTCATCGGCCCTCGGCTTATCCGCAAGCTGGTGGAGCGGGGCCACGAAATTGTCTGCATGGATATCAACCCCGGGGCGGCTTCCTTCGCCGGCCTGGAAGACCAGGTGCGGGTCATGCGGGGCGACGTAACCCATGCATGGATATCAACCCCGGGGCGGCTTCCTTCGCCGGCCTGGAAGACCAGGTGCGGGTCATGCGGGGCGACGTAACCCAATTCGAGGACGTCGTCCACGCCATCACCGTGGCGGAACCCGACCGCATCATCAACCTGGCCTACCTGCTGGGCGGCGGGGAAATCAACCCCCACCTGAACATGCGCCTCAACATCCTGGGGATGGACAACTGCTTCGAGGCGGCTCGGCTCCTGGGCGTCAACCGGGTGGTCTACGCCAGCTCCATCGCCGTCAGCGGGCAGCAGAGTCACTTCGGGAACCGGCTGGTCAACGAGGACGACGGCATGTTCGGCAACAGCCAGTACGCCACCCACAAGATTTTCAACGAGTTCCAAGCCAAGATGTACATCCAGAACTACGGCCTGAACATCACCGGCATCCGGCCCGCCAACGTCACCGGACCGGACAAGGTCAGGGGCTCCACCGACCACGTCCAGTGCATCACCCTGCCCGCCCGGGGCGAGCCCATCAGCTTTCCCTACCAGGAAATGATGCGGCTCCCCATCCACGTCGAGGACATCGCCGAGGTCTTCGCCCGCGTTCTGCTGGTCGACTCCAGCCACTATCCCGTCTACAACTCGGGCGGCCACGCCATCAGCCTGGGAGACCTGGCCGCGATGGTGCGGGAGTTCCTGGCCGACGCCCAGATAACCTTTGACCACGAGGGCGGACGGGAGCAGTCGGGCAACTACCTGGTGGACAACAGCCGGCTGCTCGACGAGTTCGAGGTCGAGTACGCGCCCTTCCGCCAGCGGGTGCTGGAAATTATCAACGACGTGCGGGCCGACGAAGGGCTGCCATTGGTTTCCCTTTAAGGTGGTTGGGAGTTGACGACGTTCAAGGAGCAGGTTGTTTATGACAATAACCACCGACGTAGCCAGAATTTTCAACGACGCCCGCCAGATGCACGCCGACGCCCTGGAACGGTTGGGGCAAGGAGACATTCGGGACGCGTCGGAAAAGGCCTGGTGCGCCACCAAGAGGGCTACGGACGCCCTGATTTTGGCCCGGACGGGGATCGAACCCGAAAAAACGCCGGAGACCTCGACTAGATTGAGGCAACTGAGTATCCAGGATGAGGCAGTCCGGCCCCTGGTCCGCCGTTATTACTCCGGGCAGGGGATACTGCATGGCGACTGCTTCTATCTGGGACTGTGCGAACCCATAGAAGACACGGAACGGCGTATCCGGGAGACGCCAGACTATATCCAAGACGCCGAGAACCTGGCCGGTTACCGGTAGCGCTCAGGGCCTTTTCATTCTCCCCAAATGCCGCCCTCACTTTCACCCTGAACCCGTAGAAGGAGTATTCCGGCGACCCCTACCCATCATTCCGACCGTAGGGAGGAATCTAAAATCCATCGCCGCCAGCCGGTTTGGCCCTGGATTGGCCGTCGCAAACTCCCCACACCGACAATGAAAAGGCCCTGCAGTAGCGCTTTCGCTGGTAGCTTTTCCCAACCGTTGCGGCTATTATTACCACATACCGGGCAAGAAAAACGTTTTCCTAACGAAAGGAGGATGAACAAATGGCGAATGGCTATTCGGTTTTCGTGGGCTGCGTCGGCGGCGGTCTGTCCTTCACTCCCGACGGGGGCGAGACCTGGAACCGGGTGCGGACTCCGTTGCCCTCTGAGAGCAACGTGCGGGCCCTGAGCGTCTACCCCAACGACCCCCACCGGGTATTGGTGGGCTCCGACGTCGGGATTTTCCGCAGCAACGACAACGGCGGGAGCTGGGAACACCTCGAGTCCCCCCTTGACGACAACATCCAGACCTGGTCGGTCACCGTGGACCCCGAGGACTCCGACACGATATTCGTGGGCGCGCGGCCCGACGCCTACCGCTCCCGCGACGGCGGCAATTCCTGGGAACACCTGGACATTGGGGTGACCATCCCCTGTCCGGTGGGGATTCCCCGCACCACCAACGTAATTGTGGACCCTCGGGACCACCGGACCATCTGGGCCGGCATTGAAGTCGACGGCGTTTACAAGAGCCTCGACGGTGGCGACAGTTGGGTGCATCTGCCCGACCTGGGCCCCGATCCCTTCCACGGCGACGTTCACGGCATGGCCATCAAGCCGGGCCGCCAGACGTCGGTTTACGTCACCAGCCCCTTCGGCATCGCCACCAGTACCGACGAGGGGGAGAGCTGGGACTACCACGAGTTCCCCAAGTTCAACGAGAGTGACACCCGCTCCTACTGCCGGGGCATGGCCATCAAGCATGATGACCCCGACACCATGTTCGTCGGCAACGGCGACTCCATCCCCGGCGTCACCGGTACCATCCGCCGCACCAAGGACAACGGACGCAGTTGGGACGTTGCCCCGCTGCCGGTGGAACCCAACTCGGTGGTCTACTGGTTCGGTACCCACCCTGAGCTGCCCAACGTCATCGCTGCGGCCAGCCTGTACGGATACCTCTACATTAGCGAGGACGGCGGCGACTCCTGGAGCAAGCAGAAGAAGGAATTTGGCGAGATACGCTCCCTGGCCATAACCCCCAACTAAGGGGCTGCTGGCCTGGGCCAAGCGTTACATGCTTTTTCGGTGGTGGAGGGCTGGCCCTCCACCACCTTTTTTGGTAACTGTTCAGAGTTGAGGGGATGGATTAGTTAAAACTTGCTTGGGAAGTTCGGTGCGTCGGGTCGTCGGTTATGTTAAATCAGGAGGATGGAGAACAAGATAGACTTGGGGACGGCCAGCCGGGAGGCGCTGTTGGCGGTGATTGCGCGGCAGCAGGCGGTCATCGACGAGTTGCAGCGGCGGATAGCGGCGTTGGAAGGGGGTCTCCAGGGCAAAGGGCGGCCCGGAATGCCGGGCAACAAACCGGGTGCAAAGTCAGAGCCGGCCGAGAAGAAGGAGCCAAGAAAGCCCCGGCCCCACGGCTTTAGCCGTCGGCGCACGGTGGCGGCTCACCAGGTGGAACATGTCTTGGACTCCTGTCCGGAGTGTGGCACCGGGTTGGTTGGGGGATGGCCGCAGCGGACTCGGGAAGTCATCGATATCCCAGTGGCTCCGGTGGAGGTCACGGAGCACGTTTTCGTGACCCGGGTCTGCCCAGTATGTGAACGGCGCCGGACCCCCAAGACGGACTTGGGCGGTGGGGTAATCGGTCGGGGACGGTTGGGAGCCAACTTGGTCTCATTGATCGCTGGCCTGCGGGAAGAGGGCCGGTTGCCCCTTCGGACCATCCAATGGTATCTGGAGACCGTCCACCAGTTGCGCTTGAGCGTTGGGGGAATCACCCAGGTCCTCCACGGCGTAGCCCGGCAAGCCCAACCGGCGGTGGCCGAGGTGCTGGAACTAGTCCGGACCAGCCAGGTGGTGCACGCCGACGAGACCGGCTGGCGCCAGGAGGGAGCCAATGGCTATGTCTGGACCTTCTCCACTCCCACTGAGCGGTACTTCCTGCGCCGGGGCCGGAATAAGGAGGTGGTGGACGAGGCGCTGGGGGAGTCCTTCAGCGGGGTGTTGGTCAGCGATTTCTACGCTGCCTATAACCACTACCCTGGCCTGAAGCAGCGGTGTTGGGCTCATCTGCTCCGGGACATCCATGACCTGAAGGCCCTCTACCCAGCAGACGCCAAGCTGGCCGGATGGGCGGCGGCAGTGCATGACCTCTACGCCCAGGCCAAGCGGTTCTCCCATCCTCAGGCAAGGAAACGCCGTCAGGCCCAACTGGAGTTGGAGCGGAAATTGTTGGCCTGCTGCCGACCCTTCCTTGATGACCCAGGGGCAGTCCAGGCCAAGCTCTGCCGGCGCATCCAGCGCTTCATCAAGGAGTTGTTCGTATTCGTAGCCGAACCGGACGTCCCCTCGGAGAACAACGCCGCCGAGAGGAGCCTTCGTCACCTGGTGACCAGCCGCAAGATCAGCGGCGGCACCCGCTCAACCCAGGGCACCGCCACCAAGATGGCTCTCGCTTCCCTCTTCGGTACCTGGCGCGCCCGAGGATTGAATCCCCTCACCGCATGCCGCCAGTTGCTCACTTCCCCTCAACTCTGAACAGTTACCTTTTTTGCCATGCCAACGGTCTTTAAATGCCTGTATAATGCGGGCGGAGGGCACAAATCAGATGACCCCAGAACTGCCGCCGTCCGGCGCCAATGACATTCAAGACCACGCGGCGATGAGCCGGCGGTTCATCGACCACGCCAGGGAAGAACTGCGGAAGGGCGACCGCCTGCAAGCGTCCGAGAAGCTTTGGGGCGCCGCCGCTCACGCCCTAAAAGCCGTTGCCATACAACGCGGGTGGCAGCACACCGATCACCGGAACATCCACCGCATTGCTATCCAGTTGGGGAACGAGTTCGCCCGTCCCGACTTTGAGACTAAGATACGCGTCGCCAACTCATTCCACGTCAACTTTTACGAGAACCTGGAAGAGGCGGACAGTATCAGCCGGGGGATAGACGAGGTGGAAAGTCTCGTTGCCGACCTGGAAGAGGTCCGCGCGTCCGAGCCGAGACCCTTTGCCATTGCGAACGAGTCCGACCGGAACCGGGTTGCGCACCTCCTTGGCTTGCCGCGGGGCGAGCGGCCTGCCATTGGCGCCCACTCGGAAAGCGGATTCAGCAAAACTTACTAGGCAAATGAAAAGGAGTAACAACTGTGAAACTGGTATTTTTCGACGATTTCAAGCTGGGCGTGGTCAAGGGAGACAACGTGGTGGACGTCAGGGAGGCCATTAGCGGCATCGCCCACACCTCTCCCCAAGACTTGTTGAACCAGCTTATTGCTAACTTCGACCAACACCGGGGCGCTTTGGAAGCGGCGGTAAACGCCCAGGATGGGGTGCCTGCCAGCAGCGTCCGGCTGCGGTCCCCGCTGCCCAAGCCCAACAACATCGTCGCAATGGCGGTCAACTACATGGAAGACGGCACCCGGGACGAGCCCGCCCCCATCAACGCCTTCCACAAGTCGGCCAACGCGGTGATCGGCAATGGCGACACCATGATACTGCCCGACGCGCCGGCCACTATCTTTGAAGGAGAGGCTGAAATGGCCCTGGTCATCGGCAAACACGCCGAAAATGTCAGCGCAGACGACGCCTACGACTACATTTTCGGTTACGTCAACTTCATCGACGGTTCGGCCCGTGGCCTGCCCCCAGCCGGCAACACCTTCTACCAGATGAAGTCCCGCGCCACCTTCGCCCCCATGGGGCCTTGGCTGGTGACCGCCGACGAAATAGCCGACCCCCAGAACCTGCAAATCCAGTTGTGGGTCAACGAGGAGCTCAAGCAGAACTTCAACACCAACGACATGGCCCACCAGATTCCCCGGGTCATTGAGTGGGTCAGTTCAATCCACCCTCTGGAGCCCGGCGACGTGGTAGCCACCGGCACCAACCACCGGGGCCTCAGCGCCTTCATGGACGGCGACCTGATTGACCTGGAGTGCGAGGGCCTGGGCACCCTGCACTTTAGCGTCAAGGATGACCTGAAGCGCACCTGGCTGCGGGAAACCCGCCTGGACCGGATGGAGCAGGGACTGGAAGGCACCACCCCCCAGATTTCCGGCAAATTCGCCTAAGCCTGCCCCAACCCGCCTACTGCTGGGCCCGTCATGAAGCTGCTTACCGCGGACTGGCGCAACCTGGCAATCGTGACCTACGAAATCGACCCGGAGGCCATCGGTAACCAGGCGCCTCCGGGTCTTGTTTTGGACTTGTGGCAGGGCAAATGCCTGGTCAGCTTGGTCGGGCTGCAATTCCTCAAAAGCCGCGCGTTGGGCGTTCCCGTCCCCTTTTTCGGCAGCTTTTCCGAGGTCAACCTGCGGTTCTACGTTCAACGCGAGTCCGCCTCTGAGCCCCGGCGGGGAGTGGTGTTCATCAAGCAGATTGTGCCGTACCGGAGTGTTGCGGCGGCGGCGCGGCGGATTTACCACGAGCGGTTCATCGCCATGAAGGTGACCTGTTCCTTGCGGATGCCCCCGGGCGAGGACCAACCCCGCAGCGTCGAGTACCAGTGGAACGGGCGGGAAGGCAAGGGGGCGCTGGAAGTCTCGGACCTGCAATCATTGGGCTACCCTCAACCCGAGTCAATTGAAGAGTTCGTCACCGAGCGTTATTGGGGCTACAACGCCCAACCCGATGGCTCCACATTGGAGTACCTGGTGGACCGTCCCAGATGGAGGGTCCAAATTGCGGAGAGTTACCGGATTGAAGGGGACATCGGCGAAGTTTTCGGGCCGGTTTTTGCCGGACCTTTGAAGGGCGTTCCGGTGTGTGCGCTTCTGGCGGAGGGGGCCCCCACCGCCATATACCAGGGAACAAAACTTCAGTAGGCGTCGCCGCCCTGGTTGATCACCAGCATCCGGTCCAGCCCGCCCAGGTCTTTCTCCACGTCGATTTCCGCCCCTGGGAAAAGCTCTTGACCCAGGGCGGTAACCGGGGCAACCTGTTCCGGGTCCAACTCCAACACAATGATTCCGTGGTCTTTAAGCTTGCCCTCCGCCGCCTGGTGCAGCAGCCGGTTAATCAAGTCCAACCCTTCCGGCCCGCCGTCCAGGGCCGCCGCCGGTTCTCTTTGCACCTCCGGCTGAAGCGTGGGAATCCTCTCCGTGGGCAGGTAGGGCAGGTTGGCGACGATCAGGTCCACCGACTCCGGCAGGGGTTCCAACAAGTCGCCCTTCAGCAGGGTCACCCGGTCGGCCACATTATGGGCGCGAATGTTGTAGCTGGCCACGTCCAGCACCGGGTCGGCAATGTCCACGGCGTAGATGCGGGCCGCCGCCAGGTGAATCGCCAGGTTCACCGCCACGGCGCCCGTGCCGGTGCCAATGTCGGCGATGACCAACTCCGGAGTCTCCATGCCCATCAACGCCATGAAGAGGGTGTGTTCCACCAGTGACTCGGTCTCGGGACGGGGAATCAGCACATCTGAGTTGACCAGCAGGTTTACCCCGTAAAACTCCTTGTAGCCCAGGATGTAGGCCAGAGGCTCCCGCTCCAACCGGCGCCGGATGATTTCGTCGAGAGTCCCTTCTTGCTGGGGAGCCACCTCCGTTTCCTGCTGGGCGAAAAGGTCCTGGCGGGGCATTCGCATGACGTTCATGGTCATAACCTCGGCTTCCAACCGGGCATCAGGAATTCCGCCGGACTCAAGGGTTTGGTGGGTCCGCTGGATGACCTGGCGCAAAGAGGGCATAGAGGAAATTAAGCGGTGACTTTTTCCAGCAGGCGGGCTTGTTCGTGGGACACCAGCGCGTCGATGATGTCGTCCAAGTCGCCGTCCATCACCCGTTGGACCGGGTGGAAGCTGGAGGAGATACGGTGATCGGTGATACGGTCCTGGGGGTAGTTGTAGGTGCGGATTTTGTCAGACCGTTCCGCGCTCCCCACCTGGGACTTGCGGTCGCGGCTGATTTCCGCATCGTGCCGTTCCTGCTCAACCTCGAAAATTCGGGCGCGCAACATGGCCATGGCTTTCTGTTTGTTCTTGTGCTGGGAGCGTTCGTCCTGGCAGACCACCACCAAACCGGTGGGTTCGTAAACAATCCGCACTGCGGTGGCTACCTTGTTGACGTTTTGCCCGCCGTGGCCGCCGGCATGGAAAATGTCAATCCGAACATCGTCGGGGTTAATCTTGACCTCCACCTCGTCGGCTTCGGGCAGCACCGCAACGGTGGCGGTGGAGGTGTGAATCCTCCCCTGAGCCTCGGTGTCCGGCACCCGCTGCACCCGGTGGACACCCCGTTCGTACTTCAAACGGCTAAAGGCGCCTTTCCCCTGGATTTCAAAAGCAATCTTATTGAAACCGCCCAGGTCCGACGGGTTGGAGTCCATAACCTCAACCTGCCAGTGTTTGAGTTGGGCGTACCTGGCATACAGCCGGTACAGGTCTCCGGCGAAAAGGCTGGCTTCTTGGCCCCCTGTACCGGAGCGGATTTCGACGATGACATCCCGATCGTCATTGGGGTCTTTAGGCAGCAGGGCCACGCGCAGGGCCTGGGCCAGACCGTCCAAGCGGCTATCCACTCCCTCCAACTCTTCGCGGGCCATCTGGACCAACTCAGGGTCTCCGCCCTCTTCAACCAGGGACCGCAGGTCCCCTTGGTCCTCGGTCAATTTCTTGTGTTTCCGGCTGATTTCCACCAGGTCTTCAAGCCCGGCGCGCTCCCGAGCCAGCGTCTGGACGCGCTCGAAGTCAACGGCGACTTCGGGCTGGCCCATGCTGTCTTCGATCTCCTCGTAACGCCGGACAATGGGAACCAATTTATCGAAGATGGAACTCATAATGTTTCCTGATGGATTGCGACCGGATGGTTGGCTTTCCCGGCGAAAACCGGCAACAAATTCCATTTTAGCCTATTCGGGCGCCGGTAACAAGTGCCATTTACGGTGACAGAATTGCCGCTTTTGGGGAATCACGCTGCTAATTGGGTGGTTTAACTCCGTAATGGACGGCCACCGCTCCAAATCCCAGCGTGATAAACCCCGCGTCGGCCAACCCAACCTGACGGAAAAGGCCAGCCAGCCGGCCCCCTTCCAGAAAATAGTCCACCGACTGAGGCAGGTAGGTGTAAGCGGCCCGGTCTCCCGCCACCAACTGCCCAATGACCGGCACCAACCCATGAAAGTACCACCGTAGCACCCTGGACTTTACCCCGGGCCCCATCGGGGTCAGCTCCAGCGTGGTTACCCGCCCACCGGGACGCACCACCCGGGCCATTTCCGCCAATGCTTGGGGCAGGTCGGGAACATTCCGCAGGCTGAATCCGGCGGTGGCGCAGGCGAAGCTCGCGTCGGGGAAGGGCAGCGCCAGCGCGTCACCAGTGATGAGGCTAACGCTGTTCCGAAGTCCCCTTTTGCCGGACTTGGACTGGGCCAAAGCCAGCATCTCGGGCAGCAGGTCCAGCCCAACGGAATGGGTGATTCCGGGACGTCTGGCTAGGGCAAAAGCCAAGTCGCCGGTGCCGGTGGCGACATCGAGGGCCACGCCTTCCAGCCCCTCGGCGGTCAGAACGGCGGTGCGGCGTTTCCAATAATGGTGCATCCCCCCGGTCATCAGGGTGTTCATCAGGTCATAACGGCGGGCGATGCGGGCAAAAAGGCCGGCTACGTAACGCCGCTTGGCTTCCCCGGTCAACTCGGCCATACTGCGAAAACCTCGGGATGCGTTAGCGGAGGCCGCTACCGGGCCCGCTCGTTGTACTGGAGGTCCTGGGGCAACTCAGGCTCGACTCCCAGGGCTACCAGCACGCGCTGGACGAAAAACTGGACCATGTCATCCAGAGTTTGGGGATTGAGGTAAAAAGCCGGTTGGGGAGGGAGGATCACCACGCCCATGCGGGACAGGGTAAGCAAGTTTTCCAGGTGGATGCTGTGGAGCGGGGTTTCCCGGGGCATCAGCACCAGTTTCCGGTTCTCTTTCAAGCAAACGTCGGCGGCCCGCAGCAACAGGTTGTTGGAAAGGCCGTGGGCAATGGCCGCGACGCTGTTCATGCTGCACGGGACCACAGCCATGCCGGCGGTGGCAAAGGTGCCGCTGGCGATGGGGGCCCGCAGATGGTTGATGGGATAGTGAGTGAAATTGGGGTCCTCGGTCCATTGGGCCAAGGTGTCGTTAAAGGAGCAGCCCAACTCGTCCTGCCACACCAGCTTGCCGCCGTTGGAGCACAGGGCAATGGTCGGGATTTGACGACGCAACAATTCATCAACGGTCTGCCTGGCGATAATCGCCCCGCTGGCGCCGGATATTCCTACGATTATAGGCTTGTTGGAAGTGGACATTAGCTCAAAAGTTTCGGGCGGCGTTCCCAGGGATGTCCCAGACAAAGAAACGCCCCGGCAATACGCCGGGGCGTTTAGCTAATCTGCGGCGGGTTTAACCCAGCACCAGTTCCTTGTTGACCCGGTTCATGTCGCCCATCATGGCCAGTCCTTCTTCGTTCTCAGTGTTGTTGCAGAAGAACTCAATCCGGTTGCCGTCGGGATCGAAGAAATAGACGCTGGACGTCATGCCGTGGTCGGTGTTCCGGTCCAGATTAACGTCTTGGTCTTTAAGGCCGTTGTAAACCTCGGTCAGGTCGGCCAGGTCGGCCACTTGCACCGCGAAGTGATTGAGACCCAACTGTCCCTCGGTGACCGGCATTGCGCCCTCGGGGGCCTTGAACAGCGCAAGGTCATGGTGAATCTTGCCGCAACTCAGGAAAGTACCCGTCGGAGTGGAACGGGAGACTTCGAAGCCCAGGATGTCGGTGTAGAACTTGGTCGAGGCTTCCAGGTCTTTAACGTTAAGCACCAGATGCCCAACACGGATAGGTTTTGCCATAACTAGACCTCCCAATTATGCCGGAATCCGGCTGTTCCCCAGGAGTATATGACTCCATCAGGTTTGCGCTAACTATACCCTTGAAACCGGCCGTTGCCAATACCGGCCCCGAATTTTGTAACTGTTCAGAATTAAGGGGTTAGCTCAACCCAGGATTCCTGGATCCCGGCTCAAAGCCTCCCCCGTACCCGATACGGGGGCCGGAATGACAGTTTGATGTCAGGATGACTCCTCAAGTCTGAACACTTACCGAATTTTTCCCGCGTTGACACGCCAAGGGGCCCAGACTACACTCGAATCAGGCCATTGCAACGTAACCAGCCTTCAGGAATTTCCCATGCCAATTAACCTCATCAACGAAGTCTCCGTCCGCCGAAGCTGCCGCGACTGCGGCAGCGAAATCGAGACGGTAACCGTCAAGAAGGACAACATGCGGCTCTTCTCCGACGAACTGGTCTGGTGCCCCCAGTGCCAAGCGGAGAAGCACGAGGTCCGGGACATAGCGGGCCGGTCCGGCTCAATCCAGCAAGAACAGGCCAGCTACCCACCCCTCAAACCCGCCCGTTAACCGTCCAAGGACACTGTTCGGGACCGGTCTTCCGTTATGACCAACGCCATCGAACATTTCCAACGGCTCGCGCACCTGCCGGAGGAAGAGATTGAATTGGGCCGGGCAGCTCTCCTCATCGCGGCGGTTGAGTATCCCGCCCTGGACGTCGACCAACAATTGCGCGTGCTCGACTCTCTGGCCGCCGCCGCTTCCCGGCGCATCGGAGACAACCCCGACCCCCTTACCGCCGTCAACCGCCTCAGCGAGTACCTCTTCGACGAGGTTGGTTTCCACGGCAACCAAGAAGAGTACTACGATCCCCGCAACAGCTTCCTAAACGACGTCCTCGCCCGCCGCACCGGCATCCCCATCGCCCTCTCATTGGTCTGCATCGAAGTGGGACGGCGGCTGGGCATCCCCCTCTTGGCCATCGGAATGCCGGGTCACCTGCTGCTGCGGCATCGCGACGTGGAAGACTGGTACATCGACCCCTTCTTCGGCGGCATACTGTTGTCCCCCGGTGAAACCGAACAGCGGTTGCAGGACATTGCCCAGGGAACGGTCCCCTGGGACCCCCAATACCTGACCCCCATCGGCAACCGGGAGTTCATCGCCCGAATGATCCGGAACCTGAAGGCCATCTACTTGAACCAGCGGGACTATACCCGGGCCCTGCCCCTCCTGGACCGGCTGGTCATCATCCAACCCGAAGCCAAGCAGGAGATACGGGACCGGGGCGTGGTCCATTACCGGCTCCGCCACCTGCAGGAAGCGTTGGACGACCTACAGAGCTACCTGGCCGCCACCGCTCCCGCCGAGGATACCGCTTCGGTGGAGCGGCTGATGCAGCAGGTCCGGCGGGTAATGGGCACCGGCTCCCGCTCCTAGCCGCCCCTTAAACCTTGGGCCAGACCCGGTTGGCGGTGTCGTCCATGTGCCCCAACATCTGCTCCAGCGTGCCGCTCATGCGGGCCAGGTCCACCACCAGATACCCGACCCCCATCTCTTCATATTGGCGGACGTCGGCGGCCACCTGGTCGGAAGTCCCGGTGAACTTCTCCCGGTCCGGGCCGGCGGGCCGGTTGCCTTCGGCGGCGATTTCGTAGTGGTGGGTCCGGTAGACCACCTCAACCTCGGAAGGATCCCGTCCCGCCCGCTCGGCATAGGTCACCAACCGCTGCATTCCTTCGGCCAACTGCTCCGGCTCGCCCATGGGGAACTGGGGGTTGGAGCCGATGGGGTACCAGGCGTCGCAATACCTGGCCGCCCGCCGGATCGCCCGCCGGCTCTCTCCGCCCACCCAGATGGGCGGGTGGGGTTTCTGGGCCGGTTTGGGCAGGAAGGTTATGTCGGAAAAGCCGATGTACTTCCCTTCGAAGCTGGGGTTTTCGCTGGTCCACAGCTCTTTGAAAGCCTGGATGTATTCGTCGGTTACCGCTCCCCGCTCTTCAAAGGGCGGAATCCCCAAGGCCTCGAATTCCTCCCGCATCCAACCCACGCCGATACCCACAATCAGCCGGCCCTGGGACAGCAGGTCCAGGGTCGCCAACGCCTTGGCCGCCACCAACGGGTTCCGGTGGGGAACGATTAGCACGCTGGTGGCCAGCCGTACCTTTTCCGTGGCTCCGGCCAGGAAGGACAAGGCCGTTATCTGCTCCATCGACGAACCGGTCGCGCTGCCCGGGAACTCCCCGCCCTCGGTGTAGGGATAGGTGGAGTCGATGTTGTTGGGCACCAGGATGTGGTCGCCCATTGAGATGGAGTCGTAGCCCAACTCCTCGGCGTGCTTGGCAATAGTGATGAGCGAGTCCGGGCTGGCCAGCGGCCCCCGTCCCGGCACGGTAAACCCGTATTTCATGTTGGTTGCACCTCAGCCCTGCGTTTGGAAAGGTTCTTCAGTGGAAAAGCAGCCCGCCGTTGACGTTGTAGGCCTGGCCAGTGATGAAGCTGGCATCCTCCGACGCCAAAAAGGACACCATGTTAGCCACGTCCTCGGCCTCGGCGATGCGGCCAAGGGGCGTCGATTGACCGGACTGCTCCACGATTTGGGCCCGGAACTGCTCTTGGGTAATCCCCCGCTGCTGGGCTTCCGCCCTTTCCCAGTAGCTCATGCGGTCGGTGTTAATGGGTCCGGGGCACACCGAGTTGACCGTTATCCCGTAACGCGCCAGGTCCAAGGCCGAGGCTTGGGTCAAACCCAAGACGGCAAACTTGGAGCTTGAGTAGGCGGCGCCGGTCGCGCTGGCCTGTTTGGAAGCGTTGGAGGCAATGTTAATAATGCGTCCGCCGCCGCCCTGTTTAATCATCTGCCGCCCCGCGAACTTGGTGCAAAGGAAAACGGCGGTGGTATTGATGTCCAGGAAATGGCGCCAAACGTCTTCCTCCAACTCGGTGACGGGGACCTTGTCCCGGCCGATGATGGCCCTGGCATTGTTTACCAAAACGTCGATGTGGCCGAACCGCTCCACCGCTTGGGACACCATTTGCTGGATCTGTTCGCTTTGCCCCAGGTCGGCGTAGATGGGCTCGCACTCCCGCCCCAGGGCGCGGACTTCCTCGGCAACGCTGTCGATGCTGTTCCACTCCACCCGCACTTCGGCGGGTGGAAGGTCGCCGGCCTCCCGTCTAACGTCGGTGATTACCAGGTCCGCCCCTTGCGAGGCAAGCTTCAAAGCGGTGGCCCGGCCTACGCCGCGCATTCCGCCGGCCCCGGTAACCAGGGCCACCTTTCCTTCCAGTCCCGCCATGCTCGCGCTCCTCTTTTTGACGTACTACGTCCGTGTTCGGCTGCCCCGGTTACCAGGCCGCTTCCAAGACCTGCATTACCTGTTCCCGGGTCGTAACCGCCACCGGGTTGTTGCCCGATGCACCATCACCCAGGGTCAGGTCGGCAATCTCGCCGAAGTCCTCTTTCGGGATTTCCAGGTCCCGCAGGCGGTGGGGCATCCCCAGGCCCATGATGAACTCGTCCACCACCCGGGCCGCCGCCGTCGCCGCGGCTTCGTCGCTCATGCCGGTGGTGTCGATCCCCGACGCCCGGGCCAGCATGGCCTGCTTGTCAGCCGAGGCGGAACGGTTGAACTCCATCACGTAGGGCTGGGTTACACAGGAAGTGTACCCGTGGCCAACGTTGTATTTCACCCCGATGACATGGCCCAGGGCGTGGCTAAGCCCCGACCCGACGCTGGGAGCGCCCATCATGGAAAGCCAGGCTCCCAGGAGGCACTGCAAACGAGCTTCCAAGTCGTGGTCGGCTTCCCGTGACTTGGGTAGATAGCTGAACAGCAGTTCAGCCGCCTTGGCGGTGGTGGCATCGGTGGCGGGTTGGCTGCCCTTGCAGTACAACCGCTCTATGCAGTGGTCCAGCGCTTTGACCCCGGTGGACAACCACAACCAGTCGGGGGTGCCCACGGTCATCTCCGGGTCCAGGACAATGAGATGGGCGTAAAGACCGGCGTTCCGCACTCGTATCTTATGGTTGGCCTGGTCGTCCAGAATGTTGCCGCCTCCCTGGTTGAACTCTCCGGCGGAAAGCGTGGTTGGTATGGAGACCTGCCAGGGAAGCTGCTTGCCGGTCAAGTCCGGGGCCAACAAGCCGTCGGACTGGTGCCCCAAACGGCGCAGCTCTTCCTCAGAGGTGATTCCTTCAGCCATCATCACGGCAATCATTCGGGCGGCGTCAGAGATGGTGCTGCCTCCCACGCCCACCAACGTGTCCGCCCCGGTCTCCAACGCCAGCTTGGTGGCGGCAACCGCGGTGGACAAGGGCGCCCGCTGGGTAAGTCCCGAGTAGACGCCGACGCAGGAATCGCCCAAAACTTCCTGGGTCCGGCGGACGGCGTCGGTCTGTTCGGCAACCGAGCGGCCCGAAAGCAGCAGGGCCCGCTTGCCGCCCAGGTTTGCCACTTCGGTCCCCAGTTGGGAGAGTTTCCCCTGCCCAAAAATTACCCTGGAGGGCACCGGAGGGCGGAATTCGCCTTGAAGTTGCGGCGTCGTGGTCATGGTTCGACCTCCTCAATAACAATAGGAGTGGTGGGGGCTAAGTAGGCCCATGATAAGTCCCAGGATGGGAGATTGCCAGTCAAAAACCCGCCGTTGAACCTGGGGCGGCCCTGGGTCACCCTTCCGGTTCCAACCGTTCCATCTCCAGGGCAAACCAGAGGGCCAGACTGCCGCTGCGGTCGTCATACCCCAAAACGGCCGGCCGGTCCAGGTATTCCTTGACGCTTTGCTGCACTCCGGTGCTGATACAGGCGTCAGCCACATTCCCCTCGTCGTCGATGCGTTCCTTGACTCCCCGCCAAGCCCGGTCCAACGACTCCCGGAAAGAAGGGTCCAACCACCCCCGCCGCAGGCCCCGGGCCATGGCGTAGCCAATCATGCAGGTCGACGTGAACTCGGCGTAGGAACCCGGAACGTCCAAAAGCTGGGAAAACAAGCCAGAAGGCAATTGGATGGCCTGCAAGACCTGCAAGTGACGCCGGTGGGCCGCCAGCAACGAATCTCGCTGGGGCCAGGAATCCGGCAGGTAAGTCAGGGCCTCCGCAAACCCCAGGGCGGCGAAACCGTTGCCCCGGGACCAAAAATAGGGAGCGCCGCGACAGTGCCAGAAGAGGCCGTTGTCCTGCTGCACATCGCTGTCCGCCAGGAACCGGCTCAGGATTTCCAGGTAGGACTCGTCGCCGGTCCATTGGTAAGCCCGCCCCAGCATCGCGCCGGCCATGAACATATCCTCAACCCGGAAGTCCGGGTCCAGGGGGGAAGGAGCCTCCCCGGGTCCGCGGGGTTGAAATTGGTCCGCCGCCCGCACCAGCAGGTCGCCGGCTCGCTGGTCGTTGCCGGCTCGGGCCAAGTCGTAGGTCCAGACCAACCCCGCCAGGGCGGATCCTCCCGGGTTCTCCCCAATGGCTTCCCGCTCCCCCGAAACCAAGGGTTCCACCAGGGCGGCCACGTCCCTTAACGATTCTTCCCTCCCCGAGGTCATGGCCGCCAACTGCACCCGCCCGCTGATACCCACGCCCTGGGTGTAGACGATGGGGTCCAATCCATGGCCGTACCGTGCGGCCAGGATGCCCGCCACCTCCAGATGGGAACGGTCCCTGCGCCGTTCCAGCTCCTGCCGTCCGGGAGCGGGCCGCCAGGTCCGTACCTGGTTTAAAGCCTCCCACAACCGGGACAACTCCCCCGCCAGGGACTCCTCGTCCGCCGTCAAGCGCAGCCCCGGAATGGGGCCGATGCCCTCCGGCCCTCCTTCTCCCAGGGCTCCGAGAAAAGTGGTGTCGCCGGTCAACAGGCCGGCTCCCACGGTAAAGGGCAAGAACCCCACGGCGTTATTGCCTTCCCACCGCACCGATTCGCCCCGCCTGACTTCCAACACCAGGTCCGGCGCCTGCAACGTGGCCCAACGCCAGATGTAGCGGGCTTCGGGCGCTTCGGTGTCGAAATAATATCCTTCAACCGGAGGGAAATTCTCGGAAAGGTCCCGGGGCGCCGATTCACCGAGAAAAGCTCCGATGTTCAGGCACGGAACGGCGCTGATAGCGATCTTGGCCGCCAGCTTGTCCCGGTCTTCGTATACCTGTTCCAAGGCTTGTTGGGCAATAGCAGCGTCTTCCACCCGGCCCGACAGGCCCCCCACCAGGAGCACCCGGGCCAGGGGCGTTCCGCTGGCATGGGCGTCCCGATGGACCAGGGCAGGTATGCCTTGTCCGGTTTGGGTCAGCCCGCAGACCCCCCGCTCCCAAAGGTCCGGCCTGGCCCGCATTAGCTGACCGATGGCCCCGTCGATACCCTCGATTCCGTCCGGCATAGCTGGTCCCTCCTCTTGGGGCATTTTACGGTAGAAATCCGCGGCTGTCCCCGCCCACCGCAACCGCCCAGCGTCTTTCCCTTGTCACCCTTCTCACCATGAACCGTTCCTTTTCTCACCGTGACACCTTTCCCTTCTCACCCTGAGCCCTCCTGCTGTCACCCCGAGCGGAGCGAGGGGTCTAAAATCCTCGGCGTAGCAACAATTTAGCAACCAAACGAGTTCATACTCTTTGTCGCAAGCTTGTCGGGATGAAGGGTATTGCCGGGAGGGGCTGCCTCCCGGGAAACATCGAAAAACCATGAGAACCGCCGCACCCCCTTGGAACGTAGATTGTAATAGACTAAGCTGCGCCCTAGATATGGGTCTAAGCCCAGGTCCTCAACGTCGGAAACCATTTGCAAAAGGTTGTTTAGAGAATGAGCCGCAAAAACATTTTCCTGGGAGTGGGAGCAGTCCTTTTGGTGGTGGTAGGGGCGGTCGGTTGGTGGCTCCTATCACCGCTTTTCCTCAATCAGACCGTCGACGAAGCCCTGCCCTTCAGCGTCAACGCCCAGGTCCCGCCCGACATGGAACCGATGGAAGTGGAAATGGTCATGTCGGGAATGGCCAAGGTGGACCTGCCGGTGGAAGAAGCGATGCCCCAGATGATGGCCGGCCCATCGGAGAGCCCCACGGCGGTCAAGACCGGGACCTTCCGAGACGCCGACAACTTCCACCGCGGCAGCGGGACCGCCGCCATCTACCAGTCTCCCGAGGGCGCCCACCTCCTGCGGTTGGAGGACTTCTCAGTTACCAACGGGCCGGACCTGCGCGTGCTGTTGGCCGGCCACCCCGACCCGCAAAACCGGGACGACGTTCAGGGCCCGGGCTACATCGAACTCGGTTCCCTCAAAGGCAACATCGGCAACCAGAACTACGAGATACCCGAAGGGACGGACATTGGAGCGCAAGGGAGCGTGGTAATTTACTGCAAACCCTTTCAGGTCGTGTTCAGCGTAGCCAGTTTGAAGTAAACCGGACCGAAACTAAGTCCTGGCCGCGATGAACTCCTCGATGGCCCGGTTGACGTCGGCGGGCCGCTCCGCCATGGGGAAATGACCGGCGTTGTCCAGCTTCAAGTAGCGGGACCCCGGCACCGCCTGGTGGATTTCCATTTCGTATTCGGGCGGTTTGCCCGGATCGTCAATGCCCCTGATGAGCAGCAACGGCGGCTTCAGCGTGGCAATACGGTCGTGAACGTCGAATACGTCGATGGTGACCAGGTCCCGGTGCTGGGACAGCGGCCCAACCTTGTCGTGCTGCTTGAGCAGCCGCTCCCGCAGGTCCGGCTCCATGAACATCATGGTGTGGGCCATGGCGTCCTTCCATTGCTGGTACACTTGGGGGTCTTCCGCCGCCTGGAGACGGAACTCCAATGAACCGGGGGCCCGTTGCTTGGGACGCATGGCAACGGTCATCAAGACCAGCGCCTTGACCTCTTCCGGGTAATCCAGGCCGTATTGCAAAGCGATGCAGGCCCCCAGGGTGAACCCAACCAAAACCAGGTCTTCCTGGTGCCCCTGGGACCACAGCCAGCCCCGCAGCCACTCGGTGTAGCGGGGAATGTCGGCGCAAGCGATGCCCGATAGATGCCCCGGCAGGTTGGGGGCCAGGCTGCCCGGAAAATGCTCTAGCTGGTTCACGTAGGAATCAGCGCAGCCTCCCGCGCCCGGACCGTGGATGAATACATACTGCGGCATTGTTGCTCCCTCAAAGAACTGAAATGAAGAACTAAAACTTGCGACGGCTAATGGTGGGACTCGCACCATTCTTGGTAGTCGGGGACGTCTTCACCCACCACCCACAGGAAATGGAAAGTCCCGGCGTTGCCCATGTACTTAAACTGCTTCTTAATGTCGGCCAGCGTCGCCTCGAATCCGGCGTGGGAACGCAGGTAGTTTTGGAAACTGCCGTGCTCGGCCTCCAGTTCCACCATTTTTTAAGCGTTGTGCACCACTGCGTTGAGCTTGCGTCGGCTGCGGATTATGCGGGTGTCTTCGGTCAACCGGTCCAGGTCGCCATCAGTAAGACCGGCCACGATCCGAGGGGCGAACCCTTGCAACGCCTCCCTGGTGCCGGGCCACTTGGAGTTCACCACCTTCCAGGATAGGCCGGACTGGAACACCGAACGGCTCATCACGTCCAGGTAATCATTGATGCTCTGTGGCTGTATCCGCTCGGGGATCTGCATATTCACCTCCCTGGCCTTTTGATTCTCTCCAAATTCCTCTCCGTACCATCCCTTCGCCCTGAGCCCGTCGAAGGGTCATCCCGACCCCCCAACCTGTCATTCCGACCGCAGGGAGGAATCTAAAATCCATCGGCCCCAGCCAGCTTCCTCCCGGATTCTTCCCCGCAAGCTTCCCCCAACGACAACGAAAATACCCCGCTCCACCTTCCCCGCCGAGCCGTCCCGGTGCAACCAGTGTGTTACGATTTAAAACACGCCCAACTGGGCAACTATCTTTCGACCAACCCCGGTCCTTGAGATTGACGTTTTTATGACCAACCCCCCAAACCGGCCCTACCAGGTCCACATCGAGAACGACATCATTGTGACGGTGCGGGACGGAGTGCGGCTGGCCACCGACATTTTACACCCGGCCCAAGATGGCCGGCCATTGACCACCCCGCTGCCCACCCTGCTCCACCGCACCCCTTACGGCAAGTCGGCCCAGGCCCGCCGGGAAGAAGCCGGGTTTTTCGCCGCCCAGGGTTACGTGGTGGTGATACAGGACTGCCGGGGCCGTTACGCTTCGGAAGGCGGTTTCTCCAAATATGTCGACGAGGGTAAGGACGGCTACGACACCCTGGAATGGGTCGCCCGGCAGCCCTGGTGCGACGGCAAGGTGGGCACTTACGGCCTATCTTACGCCGCCCACACCCAGGCGGCCCTGGCCAGCCTCAACCCGCCCCACCTGGCCTGCATGTGGCTGGACTGCGGCGGGTTTTCCAACGCCTTTGAGAGCGGCTGCCGCAACGGCGGGGCCTTCGAGCTTCGGCAGGTTACCTGGGCCTTCCGCGAGGCGCTGGAAAGCCCGCAGGCCGCCGCCGACCCGGTCAAGAAGCGGGCTTTGGAGTCCCAGAATATCCACGATTGGTTCCAACGCCTACCCTGGAAGCGCGGCCACAGCCCCCTGTCCTGGACGCCGGACTACGAGGACTACCTGCTGGAAATTTGGGGCCACGAGACTTTCGACGAGTACTGGCAGCAGGTGGGCCTGTGCGCCCATGCCCACTACCCGGCCCTGGCCGACGTCCCCCAGGTGCACTTGGGCGGCTGGTACGACACCTACGCCCTGAGCACCACCAACAATTTCACCGCCCTCTCCGCCACCAAGAAAGGCCCGGTCTCGTTGATAATGGGGCCGTGGACCCACGGGGCCCGCTCGGTCACCTACGCGGGCAACGTTGACCTGGGGCCCGCCGCCCCCGTCGACGGCAACCTTGCCCCGGATTACAACCTGCTGCGCCTCGCCTTCTTCGACCGTTGGCTCAAGGGCATCCCCACTCCCTGGGAACAGCTGCCGCCGGTCCGGATTTTCGTTATGGGCGGCGGTTCCGGACGGCGCAACTCCGAAGGACGGTTGGACCACGGCGGCCACTGGAGCAGTCACCCTCAATGGCCCCCGGACTCCGCATCGGCACAGTCCATTTTCCTCGCGCCGGGAGGCGGCTTGTCGACGCAACTCCCACCGGAGGGCGCCTGCCCCAGCCGTTATATCTTCGACCCGGCCCATCCCGTCCCAACCATCGGCGGCAACCTGTCCTCGGGCCTGCCCATCATGGAGCCGGGCGGCTTCGACCAACGGGAGTCGCCCACCTTCTACGGCTGCCAACCGCCCTACCTGCCCCTGGCATCCCGCCCCGATGTCCTGGTGTTCGAGACCGAGCCCTTGTCTCGCCCGGTACAGGTCACCGGCCCAGTCGCTGTGAACCTGTGGGTGGCTTCTTCGGCGGTGGACACCGACTTTACCGCCAAGCTAATCGACGTTTATCCCCAGTCGGAGGACTACCCGGAGGGTTATGCCCTGAATTTGACCGACGGGATTTTGCGGGCCAAGTTCCGCGACTCTTGGGAAAGCCCGCAGTTGATGGAGCCCGGGAAAATCTACCCCATTTCCATCCAGCTATACCCCACCAGCAACCTCTTCGCCGCCGGACACCGCATCCGGTTGGACCTATCCTCCAGCAACTTCCCCCGCCTGGACGTGAACGGCAACACCGGCGACAACCCGGCTCTTTCCCAGGTCAAGGTTGCCGCCGCAAATTCCATCTACCACGACCCAGACCACCCATCCCACCTGCTGCTGACCGTGGTTGACTAACTAAACGCCCCAAGGGCCGAAAAGCTGCGGGCCGGGGTGGTTGCCCCGGCCCGCTTTGGGTTGCGCCGTCAGAGGTGGTCCTGGTCTTGGTTAGGGCGCGAACCACCACAGGTTGGCGAAGGTATGCTTGTCGAAACGCGGCTCTTCAAACCCCCGCAGCTTGGGGTTCACCCCGTAAATTGCGAAGAGGTCGAACATGGGGAGGATGTAGACATTCTCCCGCTGCCAGTCGGCGATGGCTTCCAAGGCAATACGCCGGTCCTCGCCGTCCAGGGTACGGGCCCGCTTCCACTCTTCTTCCTTCTCAGGAACGCAGGTGGTGGAGCGGCCGGACTCGCAGAGCATATGGCGGTTTACCACCTTGGCGTAGTCCATAATCTCGTAACCAAAGCCGATGCCGTCCAAAATCTGGCCTACACCGACACCACCGGGGCAGACCGGCGGGGTGGCTTCGGTAGCTCCCTGCCAACCCACTTGGGTCGCGCCGGCGCCTTCCAGACCGATACCGCAGAGGCCCATTTGGGTGCGGATGGAAACGTCAACGAATTGGGCCTTGGCGTTAATGCCTGCTTGCTGCATGAACAGCACCATGGACTCGATAAACTCGTCGTTGCGGGCAATGCGGGCGCTGCGGCTGGTGATGGTAATCTCGGCCTCGCAGTCGTCTCTGGAGTTGCTCAGGCCGCAGATGTAACCAATGCCCTCCAACAATTCCCGCGACTTGTCCAGATCATACTCGTAGGGTGCGATGTTCGCTTCGGTGATTCCCAGCACTCCAGGGGCCCCGTGGTTGCCCCGGCAGGTGGTGGCTCCCTGGTACAGGGACTCAACAATTTCCTGGCAGTCAATTGAATGCACCACGGCCTGGCGCATTTCCTTAATCTTCATCCAGGGGTCCCAGATGGAGTCGATGCGGAACTGGGCGATCTCGGCGGTTCCGCCGGTGACGAACCGCTCCGGGCCCAGCACCTCGGCGTCCTCCAAAGTGAGGAGGAAGGCCCAGTCAGCTTCCTCGGTCTCAATCATGGCCCGACGCACGGTTGTTTCCCCGCGCCATTGCCACTCAATCTCGTTGAGCTTCGGCGCGGCGTATTCGGGAGTCTCTGGGGCGGGAACGAAATCCTCAAACTTCTTGGTGGTGATATTCTGGCCCCGGTTCCATTCGACCACCTGGAAGGGACCGGCGCCGATACCTTCGGTGATTTCGCGGAGTTCACCGACGGACGTAACCTCCCGCAACGGCGCGGGAGAGTAGGTCTTCGAAAGGTTCAGCCCCCTCTCGAACAAGGGGCAAGGTTCGCCGCACTTGATTTTGGCGGTCAACTCGTCGACGGGCTCAACTTGATACGGACCGGTGTGAGCGAACGAACCCTGACCGTACTCCGGCGTGCCGGTAATCTTGGCGTAGGTCTCCCAAGCGGCTGAGTTCCATTCTTCACCATCATGGAAAGTAACTCCAGGGCGCAGCTTGTATTCCCACTCGTTAACGGCGGTTTGCGTCCAGCTTTCCACCAGCGACGTAGCTGCCACTTCCAGGGTGTCCTTGTCCAAGTGCCCAATATACGCATTGATCGTGTCGGTAAATTGGCCGGTATGCGCGTCGGCGGTAATCATGTAGAAGAGCACTTCCGGCTCGGTGGCGATGACCGCGATGGCCTTGTCCTTCCCCATGGCCGGTTCGGCCGCGGGAGCCCGGGCCTCCTCCATCTTGGCAACGGGGGTGGCAGCACCGGAGGCAGCGGCCGCTTCCTCGGAACCGGCCGCCGGGGCAGCGGGAGCGGCAGGTGCCGCCGGAACAGGTTCCTCAGCGGCCGTTCCGCAGGCAAACAGGAAGGCGAGCAATAACAATGCAGAGCTAAAGAGTGCTGCCTTGGTCTTGGGTATTCCTTTGGTCATAAATCTCCTCCTTTCCATCTTGGGGCGGCAACCCGGATTTCCGGAAATCATCTCGCGGAGCCAGCGGGCCGGTGATTTAAGGCGGGCCAACGGGACCCGGAGCACCAGCCATTTGGGGTTGTCTTGTAACAGACCTGCTTTCGCCATGTCAAGCAAAACACCGCTGGGACACCGGGGTTCCGGCGCCCCGGCCTGGCCGAGCATCCAACTTATAGTCACCACCCTCCGGGCTGGATTTAAAGCCGGAAAGCTTATACGATGTTGAAGTAGTTATCTTGCGGACTAATCCTCTTTCACGCCCCGGAGTACAGATGAAAACTCGTAGCCTCTTCTGGCCGGTAGCATTGGGCGCAACTTTGATAGCCTTGTTGGCCTGCGGCGGTTCCGAGCCGGCAGCCCCTCCTCCGGTGGACGCCGAACCAATGATCATCGAGTGGAGCATCGGCGCCAAGGGCGGGTTGGGCGGCCCCGGGGCCTTCATCACGCAACGGGTTTGGGAACCGAGGGAACTCGACGTGCCCGTCAACCATCCCTTCATCATCCGTTTCGTCCCCCGGGATGAGGCCAACGACATAATCGTATTCGGCAACACGCTGAAGAAGGAAGTCGGTATCGACCTGGAAGACCTGATTGTCGAGATGGGCCAGCCGGTTGACTCCCCGACCTTCATAATCCCAAGCTACGGCAAGTCCTTCGACGTCTTTAGCCGCCAATACCGGGGAACGGGCGGCTACGGCTCCTTGGTCACCCCACCCGAGCCTCCATCCAATTAACACCCAAAAAGGCCGCCCGCCAACGGGCCGGTCTTTTCCCGGTCTTTTTTTATGTAATCAACCGCCGCCGCATCAACCGGCAGGACAGGGTCAGCGCCACCAGCGCAAAGGCCAACAACTCCCCGGTCCAGGCCAACATCCACCACGACAGCTCCCCGGTGGTCAACCCCCGCACCAGCGCCACCGCCGGAGTCAGCGGCAGGACCCAGGACACCCGCTGCACCACCTCCGGCAGCCGGTCGGCGGGAAAGAACACCCCAGCCACCCAGAACATGGGCAGGATGAACAGGGTGAAGAAATTATTAATCTGCCCGATGGTCTTGACCGTCGCCGTCAACATCATCGCAATTGACCCGAACATCACCCCAATCAACAACGCCGCCGGCAATGCCAACACCGCCCAGGCCGACGAGACCAGGCCCAACCCCGCCGCCACCGCCAATACGCAGGCCGCCGAGAACAGACCCCGCGTCGCCGACCACAGCACCTCCCCCATGACAATATCCCCCGGCCCCAGGGGCGTAAACAACATCGCCTCGTAGATGTGGTGGCTTTCCATACGCAGGTAAGCCCCGTAGGTGCTGTCAAAAGTTGAATGCCACATAGCGTAGCTCGCCACCACCCCCGGCGCCAAAAACGCGGCATAGCTCAACCCGTTGAAGTCCTCTATATACGACCCCAGCCCGTACCCCAGCGCCACCAGCATGATGAAAGGCTCGATGGCGATGCCGCCAACCTCCACCTTCCAGGAACGGAAGAAGGCGTCCCGGTCCCTCTGCCAGACCCGAAACCCGCCCCACAAAACGGATTGTTGGAAGCTCGCGATCCCCAGGCTCATTCCTCCCGCAACCCCCTTCCCGTCAACCGCAGGAAAACATCCTCCAGGTTGCCGGGACGGGTGGTCAGCCGGTGCCCGTCCAACCCCAGACCTTCCAGCGCCCCGCTTCCGTTGCGGTGGTACACCACTATCGAGTCACCCCACTCGTCAAGTTCCAGCCCCAAGCCCGTCAGTTCCCCGGCCAACCGCCCCTTCTCCTCCGGCCCCAGCCTGATTTCGATAACTTGACTCCCAACATGGCGTTCCACCAGGTCTTCGGGAGTGCCTTCCACCAAAATTTTCCCGGCGTCCATGACCACCAGACGGTCGCACAGGTAGGACGCTTCGGCCATGTAATGGGTGGTCAACAATATGGTGATGCCCTGGTCTTTAAGCCGGCTCAGCTTCTCCCACACCAGCAAACGGGACTGCGGGTCCAACCCGGTGGTGGGTTCGTCCAACAACATGATTCGTGGTTGGTGCAGCATTACCCGAGCGATTAACAACCGCCGCCGCATCCCCCCGGAAAGCTGGTCCGGGGTCTGTCGAATCCGGTCCCCCAGGTTGAAGAACTCCAAAGCCTCGTGGGCCCTTTCGCGGGCGGTTTGGACCGGCAGGTTGAAGAAACGGCCGTAAGAGACCAGGTTCTGCAACACATCCAGGTCGGGGTCCAGGCTGTCCGCCTGAGACACCACTCCGATTACCGATTTTATCTCCCGTCCATCCCGCCGGACGTCCTTGCCGTCCACCCAAAGCTCCCCTTCGCTCACGGTGGCGGTGCAGTTAATCATCTTTAGGGTAGTGGTCTTGCCCGCGCCGTTGGGGCCAAGAAACCCGAAACACTCGCCCTGCTCGATGTCGAAGTCAATCCCCGCCACAGCCACCAGGTCTCCGTAACGCTTGGTCAGGTTGCGAGCGCGGATTACGGCAGACACGGCAGACCCATCAGGCGGCTAAAGACACGGCCAGGGAACATTGGGAAACAAAATTCAGCGGGCGGCCCATTACCCTGACGCCGGAGACGGGCCAGTGTTGAAATGGGGCATTACTTCCCGCGCGAACAACTCCAGGCTCTCCGTCGGCGCCGGATGGGGAAACACCAGGAAGAAAAACTTAATCCCGGCGTCCACGTACTCTTGTATCCGGGCCACGCACTGTTGGGGTGTTCCGGCTATCGACTTCACCAGCGAAGCCCGGTATTCCTCGGCGGTGGCGTGTTCCCCGGCGGCGGCCCGCTTCACCACACACCCGAAGTCCCGGGCGTCCGCGCCAATGACCACCCTCGCGTTGTGCGTCACCTCAATTTCGGCCGCGTCCCGCCCCGCCCTCTGGCAGTGGCGTTCCAACACCCCCAACTTCTCCCGGTGCTCCTCCAACGACATA
This sequence comes from Dehalococcoidia bacterium, assembly GCA_965205495.1. GTDB lineage: Bacteria > Chloroflexota > Dehalococcoidia > Lucifugimonadales > UBA3495 > CATOSK01. The sequence goes on along the minus strand of CBDBHA010000002.1, from coordinate 303,768 downwards.
TCCTGGCCGATGTTGCAGATGTCGGCGTGTCTGGCTGCCGCCCGCAGCAAATACCGCTCCCCGTGACCCCCGATGAGTATTGGCGGGTGCGGGCTCTGTACCGGCGGCGGATCGCAGGACGCGCCGTCAAGGGAGTAGTACCGCCCCTGAAACTCCGCGCCGGGTTGAGTCCAAAACCGCTTGATGACCTCCACCGCCTCCTCCAGCATCTCTACCCTCACGGATGTCGGCGGGAAGGAGATACCCGCGGCCCGATGGTCCCCCCGGCCGCCGCCCGCGCCGATCCCCAGCACCACCCGCCCGTTGGTGATCACGTCCAGGGTGGCCGCCATTTTAGCCGTCAGGACCGGGTGCCGGTACAGGTTGGCCAGCACCATCGGTATCAGCCGCAAATTCTCGGTCTGCGCCCCCAGCGCCGACAGGGTCGTCCAACACTCCAACGCCGGCACTGTCAACAAGTCGTACAGGCTGGCGGCGTAATACCCCAACCGGTCCGCGTCCCTCCAGATGCGGCTCAACTCCGGGTAACTGTAACCGCCCTGGTTAACCCGAACGCAGAATTTTACTTGGGGAGTTTCGGCAACCATGGCTAAACTATGGGGCTTCTACCGGAAAAAGCGCAAGCCCCAGGTTAACTATCCGGGGCTTGCCTCTTTGCCGGACCATGGGAACTAGACCTGGGGGCTAGTCGCCGGCGGCGACCTTGGCCTGCCGGAATGCGGGAATTACTTCTTTGCCAAACAGCTCGATGGAACTCATCACCTTCTCATGGGGAATTGTCTCGGTCTGCATGATGAGCATAACCTGGTCGACGCCGATGTCTTCGTACATCTTGACGCCCTCAATGCAGCTTGCCGGGTCTCCCGCGATGATTACCCCCCGGTCCGCCAGCACGTTGGCATCCAGTTGCGCCACCGCAGCCCGGGCCGCGCCGGGGCCGCTGTCCAGGGAGATTCCCGCCTGTGCCGCCTGCTCCTGGTGCGCTTCATCCGACTGCCGCAGCCACCGCCCGAAGTCCGCTTGCAGGTGGTCGGGAACTCCTCCCCAGGCTTCTAACAGCTCTTCATAGGCGTTAATCCGCCCCTCAATGTAGGGCTTATCCGGCCCGAAGAAGGTCTTCATGGAATTGGCGGCCAACTCCCGGGCTTCTTGGTTGTCCGGCCCGCAGAAGGCGTGGACGTTGTTGCCCCAGAAGTCGTTGACGAACGCGCCCACCGGGTCGGCGTCCTTGATGGCGTCCCGGTAGACCTGGACGTGCTCTTTCAGGATGTTGGTGGCGTAGGAGGCCGATGACAGTACGCCGATGCCCAACTGCGCCGCCAGCCGGAAGCTCTCGGTCTGGGTGCAAGCCAGGTACATGCGGGGATGGGGCTTCTGGAAGGGCTTGGGAAGCACCCGCCGGGCGGGCACGTTCCAGTGTTCTCCTTCCCAGGAAAACTCGTCCGACTGCCAAATTTGCGGCAGCATCCGGATGGACTCGTTCCAGCGGGAACGGGTCTCCCGGGGGTCTATCCCCAGGCCCAACTGTTCGTAGGCGTTGGAACGGCCGGTGCCGAACTCCACCCGCCCATCGGTCAGTTGGTCCACCATGGCCACCCGCTCGGCGACCCGCACCGGATGGTGGTAGGGCAGGATGCAGACGCCGAAGCCTATGCGGATTCGCTTGGTGATCCGGCTCAGGGCGCCGAATATGACCTCGGGGCAGGGAGAGCCGGAAAAACCCGTTAGAAAGTGGTGCTCCACAAACCAAAGGTTGTCGAAGCCCACCTGGTCGGCCAACTCGCACTGCTCCAGGGTCTCTTTATAAAGGCTGTTCCAGTCAATATCCGTGCCTTGGAAGGGCCGCTGCATCTCGTACAAAATCCCGAACTGCATCGCTACTCTCCTCATCTTATGTTAGTCCACGATGGCGGCTAGTATACCCCACAACCTCCGGGGACGCTAAACCGCCCGACCGCCAGCCGCTTGACCCCAACCGTCCACGCCTAGAGAATAAGCGCGACCAAACGGTCTTGGTCCAGGATATTCAGAAGAATTGGAGAAGAACGATGGCATCCATTTTCAGGGTCTATTCCGGTGACGACGGCAAGTCACATCTCGAAAAAGTGGAACTCGATATGGAGTCCTTCATCGACACCGAGGGCTCTTACGGCGAAGGAACGCCCTTGCAGGAAGCCGGCGGCATAACCTTCCGGGTGGCCCAGGTGGGTTACGTCCTGGAATGGCACTGCGCCCCCCGCCGTCAATACACCATCACCCTGGGAGGCCGCGCCGAGATCGAGGTTGGCGACGGCACCGTCCAGCAGGTCGGCCCCGGCGACGTCCTCTTGGCCGAAGACCTCACCGGCGAAGGACACATCACCCGGGTCGTCGGTGACGAACCCCGCTTCTTCGCGGTCGTTCCCCTGGGAGACTAACCTTCCAGGGAAGGATGGGTTAAAATACAGACCACGACCTTCAAGATTTGGGTAAACCCCGCCGAGACGCCGGAGCAGGCTGACATCGAACATTCCCAGCCAAGCCGGAAAGCCGGACACCCGCAGCGAATAAACCCGAACCGGAGCAACCTGACCGGAGAGGTCCCACATGACCACCCGACATCCAAAGCCAGCCGATAAGAAACGCCGGGGGAGTTTCGTCCTCCCCGATCCCCCGAAGGGCGACCCAGACAACATGACCAGCTTCGTCCACCTAGCCCTGACCGGCAGCGCCCACCGCCTGGCCCAGCGCCTGGGCAGCCCCGAAACCACCATCGTGGGCGGCGAGATGTATCTGACCAGGGCGCCGAGAGCTCCTGCGAGAGACCGGATTGCGCCGGACCTTCTCATCGCCATGGGTGCCGACCCGGAAGCCTACCGGGATAGCAACGGCTACATCATCTCCGAGCAGGAAAAGCCGCCGGACTTCATCCTGAAGATAGCCTCCCCGAGCACCGGCCGGCAGGACGTCGTGGAGAAGAGGTCGGCCTATGCCGGACTGGGGATACCCGAGTACTGGCGGTTCGACGAGACCGGGGAGTTCCACGGGACCCGTCTGGCCGGCGACCGGTTGGTGGACGGCAGATATGAACCGGTCCCCGTCGAGACCGTCGAGGAAGGAGTCCTCCAGGGATACAGCAGGGTTCTCAACCTCTTCATCCGGTGGGACCACGGACAGTTGGGCTGGCACGACCCGGAAACCGGGCAGCACATTGCCACCTTCGCCCAGGAACGGGCCCGCGCCGATGCCGGGGAGGCCCGGGTCCGGGATCTGGAAGCGGAGCTGGAGCGGCGGCGGCAAGGCTGACCATTCGGGGAACAGACCCCGAAACCATCCTGGAGCCACCATATTTATGGCGTCGTCCAGTTCCGGTTTGAAACGCCTACCCGGTGGCGGTTGGGGTTGAAGGGGGCGTCGCCGCCCGGTTCTGGTACGCCACCACCGGCTTCCAGACCAGCGGCGTCAATGCTATTACCGGAAGCATCAGCAGCAGCCCCACTCCCGCGTTGATGCCAATGGCCAGGGAAATGCCGAAGGCGCTGGCTATCGCTCCGATTTCCACGCCACCCACCAAGTGCCCCAGCCCGTTGACCAACCCCTGCGACCCCATTATCCGGCCCCGCATTTCCGCCGGCGACGACAGCAACAGGATGGTGCTTTGCATGGTGCTGAACCCCGCCTGTCCTATGCCGGCCCCGAACAGCAGCCCGAAGGAAATCAAGAACCAGGGCGACCAGGCTACCGACACGACGCCAACGCCAACGATTAACGCTCCAAACACGAAATACCGGCCGTGGAACGTGTACCGCCGCCGCACCGCGATGACCAAAGCGCCGATGAACGTCCCTATTCCCTCCGCCGACCCCAACAACCCTCCCAACGCCGGGCCCACCTTCAAGACGTCGGTGGCTATTACCGGAATAAAGTACTGCAACGGCAGCACCATGGCGTTCATCACCAGCGAGATGGCAAGCACCCCCAGCACGAATTGGTTGGAGAAGGAATGCCCGATTCCCGACTTGATGCCCTGCAAGAACTCCGCATCCCGGCCCACCACCGCCGCGCTCTTGGGCAACCGCATCCGGAAAATAAGCAGGGCCGCCACCAGGTCCAGGGTCACCAAGACCATGAAAGCGCCGGCGAACCCGTAGAACTGGACCAACAACCCACCCGCCAACGGCCCCAATATCTTCCCGCCGTTGTTGGTGAGCGTTTCCAACGACATCGCGTGGGCAATGCGGTCCTGGCCGGCCAGGTCGAACAGCGCCGCCCGCCTGGTGGGGTCGTCCAGCACCTTGGCCGTCCCCTGAAACAGGATGGCGATGAAAACCTGCCAGGGTTGAATCATTTCCAGATAAAGCAGGACCAGCAGCCCCGAAGCCACCACCAGATAAAACGTATGGATTCCGGCCAAAATGCGCCACCGGTCCAGCCGGTCGGCCAACATCCCCGCCACCAAGGACAAGGGGGGGCGCGGACCGTTGAGGAAAACGGAAATCAGCCCAACATGAAAGGCCGAATCGGTGAGTTCGTAGATCAGGTAACCCAGCACAATAAGTTCCATGCGCCGGGAAATTTCGTGAATCCACCGCGCCACCCACAAATACCGGAAGTCTCGGTTCTCCAAGACCTGCAAGACGGGCGTATCGGCGAAACGAAGCAATGGGCGGTTCCCCTGTTGGGCGGAATCTTGCGGAAAACGGCCCCGCCGTTGCGGTACCCCGGCAGGGTACCCTTAAAAACTCATCGCAGGCAGCCACCATACCCCCACCACAACGGCAGGTCAACCTGAAATAAAAAACGCCCAACCCCCTCCAACCCACCCCGTTCGTCCTAAGCCCGCCGAAGGACCGTCGTAAGCCCCGTCCAAATGCCAACGTCCAGCCCACAAGCACCCAGTCCGTTCGTCCTGAGCCCCGTCGAAGGGCCAACGGACGGTCGCACTTAACACCCCCCCGCTTGTCCTAAGCCTGTCGAAGGATCGCGGTGAGCCCCGTCCAAATGCCAACGTCTACCCCACAAGCACCCAGTCCGTTCGTCCTGAGCCCCGTCGAAGGGCCAACGGACGGTCGCACTTAACACCCCCCGCTCTTCCTGCGCTCCGTCTAAGGATAGTGGTCACCACGTCGAACCACCTCCCAAATCACTGACACTTGCCCCTTGCCACTTCCGGTGACGACTCTCTAAGATAGTTACTACCAGGCCTAACCCCACCCCAAAAATCCAACCCCCGGACCGACCGGACGAGCCAAGCAACCCCATCTCCTAATAAATCCCCAAATGTCCCAACATCTAAAATTCTCACCCCGTTCATCCATCCAGACCCCCAATAAATCCAAAACCCGGAGGAACCCCCAAATGACCGAATTTCCCAGCCTAGCCGGCCTAGCCAACCGCGTCCGCGCTCTCAGACGTAAACTCTACCGCCCCCGTCACGAGGTCCTCCTCGGTCGTCACGTGAACCAACTCTGCGAGGAATGGGCCGACGCTCAATCCCAGAACAAACCCTTGCCCGACCCCCACAACTTCATCCGAAAGGTGGCCGACTCCGGTTTTCGGTTCCTACCCTTCACCGGTACCTTCGGCTACCTCGACTACTGCCGCCGCCGCAAAAAGGAGCCCGACCACAAGCTACTCCTGGACGCCCTCCTCCCCTGGCGTCCCTCGCCCTGTCTCTCCTAACCCCAACCAACCCGGAGAATGTCCCAAGAAGTCCCCAAAAGTCCCAGCACCTTAAAAATCTACCGTTCGTGGTGAGCCCGTCGACCCAACCCCAACCCCCAGGGTCCTGGAAAAAAGTAAGAGCCCCCGTTTCCAGGGACCCTAAACGCAAAGCCGGGCTGGGGGAAGCCGAGCGTCATTCCAACTGGGGAATCACCTGTTCGTTGAACAAGGTCATGGAGTTTAACTGGTTCTCCATCGGAATCCGGTTCCCATAGTTTATCTCGTAGATTAAGAGGTCCAGTCCCAGGGTCTTCTTCAGACCCTTGAGCTTCTCGGTCACCGAGTCCACGGTGCCGTAGACCACCTTGTCCCGGAACCAATCGTCGTAGGTCATGCCCAGAATCCGGACCGACTCCGCCCGCCAGTCGCCGGTGGTGTGGCCGTAGTCGGCGTAGCTGCCTACCCGGTTGCCCAGCCGTTCCACCGAGAACATGGCGCTGTCCCGGGGCTCCTCAAAGGCCTGCGCTTCGGTTTCGGCGATGTAGATCGGCACCCGCAGACCAACGTGGCCCTCCCCCTCGTGGCCGGCGTCCTGCCAAGCCTTCCGGTAGGCTTCGATGGGTCCGGCCAGCTCTTCCAGGGTAAACACCCGGGAAGGGTTGACGATAACCGGGCGGCCCAGGCCCGCGGTGATGGGAAAAGACTCCGCCGAGGTGACGCCAACGTGCACCGGAGGATGTGGCTGCTGGTAGGTCTTGGGGTAAACTTCCAGGTCTTTGTAGGTGAAGAACTCCCCATCAAAGGAGAAAGGCTCCTCGCCCCAGCACTTTAGGATGACTTCCAGGGACTCTTCAAACCGGCCCCGCGCTTCCGAAAACGGGGTGTTGAACCCCTCATGGACGTTGGGGAAGGTGCCCCGGCCCACGCCCAACTCGATACGGCCCTCGCTGATTTGGTCCAGGACGGCGACTTCTTCGGCGGTCCGCACCGGGTGGGCTAAGGGCAGGCAGATGACCCCAAACCCAATGCGTATCTTGCTGGTGCGGGCGGCAATGGCGCTGGCGATGGTTACCGGAGAGGAAAGGACCCGCCCGGCGTTGAAGTGGTACTCGGCCAGCCAGACCGACTCGACACCCATTTCCTCGGCGGTATCAACCAACGAAAATGACTCTTTGAAAGCCTCGCTGGCAGTGGTCCCTTCCCGCTGAGGGAACTCTAGGAAAAGGCCAAACTCCATGATTACACTCCGTGGTTACGGGGTCCGAAAGGTTTTGGGTACGGCAACAGGGTAAATCAAAAGGTGGGCGCCTTCAACAAAAGCCGTTGGCGCCCACTCATTGGGCCGGTTGCTACCGGACTAACTTGGCAGTCCGTCCGGTCTTAGGATCCTACGCTGCTGAACTCCGGCAGTTTGCCCCAACGGGGGCTGTCGGCATAGTGGGGCACATCGACGCGCTCGCCGTCGGCGTCCTCCAACCCCAGGGGATGGTGCACCAGTTCAATCATGTTGCCATCGGGATCGTGGACGTAGGTGTAGTGCCCCCCGCTGTAGTCCCGCTGGCCCCAGGAGTTCTGCTCCCGGGAAACCGCCGGGCGGGTGGTGTAGGAGACGCCCAACCGTTCCAGGTTTTCGATGGTCTCGTCCCAGTCGTTGATCTCCACGGCGAAGTGGACCGACGGGGCGATTACCGGGTTGGGGTTGTCGGTAGTGTGAATCTCGCCGTTGCCAATCCTAAGTTGCAGTTGCCGCTTGTTGGACTCCGGGCCCCGGTCCAAGAACTCGGCCCCCAGGACCTGCTCGTACCACTCCCGGGTCCGTTCCCGGTTGCTAACCTGAATGTTGATGTGCTGAATCAGTGTCACGCGGGACATGCTTCCTCCTTGCGCTTCCAGGTCACGGGAAAAGCTGCTCTCCCGTCTCGGCATCGGTCACCGTGATGGCGCTGACCGGACAGTTCTCCGCCGCCTCCAGGACTACTTCCTCGGGGTCTCCCTCCGGGTCGACTACGGTGGACTGGCGGTCGTCGTTCAAGGCAAAGGTGTGGGTGGCGAAGGTCTCGCACATGGCGTTGCCCACGCAGACGTTGTAGTCCACCACTATGTTGAGCTTCCTCGGCATAACTTCCCCCTTAGTTCCAGCCCACCGGCAGGGACTTCAGGGAACGGAAGGTGACGCTGGGCTGGTAATCCAACTCAGCTGCCGGCACGTTCAGATGAATGGACGGGAACCGCTCCGCCAGAGCCCGCAGCGCCTCCTGACCTTCCAGCCGCGCCAGGGTCGCGCCCAAGCAATGGTGGATACCCGAGCCGAACGCCACGTGGGGGTTGGGATAGCGTTCGATGTCGAACCGGTCCGGATCGGGGAACATGTTGCCGTCCCGGTTGGCCGAGGAGATGAACCAGCGCAGCCGGTCGTCCTTCTTGATGACCTTGCCCTTCAGTTCCACGTCCTCACCGGCGATGCGTTGAATCGACCGCACCGGCGCGTCGTAGCGCAGGCATTCCTCGGTGGCCCGCACCATCCGCTCCTGCGGGTTTTGCCCGAACAACGCCCATTGGTCGGGGTGGTCGATGAACGACCGCGTTCCGTTGCAGATCAGGTTGATGGTGGTCTCATGGCCCGCCAGCAGCAACAAGATGGCGTTCGCCACCACCTCGTCCCTGGTGTAGAAACCGTCGATCTCGCCGCGGCACAAGACCGAAAGCAGGTCGTCCCCCGGGTTCTTTACCCGGTCCGCCACTATCGGGCCCAGGTACTCTTGCAACCCTTTGATGCCGTCGGTCAAGGGCTGCATCCGGTCCAACTCGCCCCGCCCCAGGAAGAGCAGCTTCTCGGCCAGGGAGCGAATGAATTTCCGGTCCTGGTTGGGCATCCCCATCATCTGGGCAATGACCAGCAGGGGCAGGGGCACGGCGAAGTCGCTCATGGCGTCCATGCTGCCCGCCTCTTCCGCCTCGTCCAGCAATACCTTTACAGCGTCGACGACCATGGGCCGCCACATCTCCATGGCCTTGGGGGTGAAGTAGCTGTGGACCACTTTCCGCATCTCGGTGTGTTCGGGGCGGTCGTGTTGGATAAACCAGTCGGCGAAGAACTCCCGCACGTACTGGTACAGGCCCAAGTCCGATTCGTCAATTTCAGGGTAGGGGCCTCGAGGGTCCCGCTTCCACCATTCAGAGGAGAAGAACTCCGGGCGGCGGGCCACCCAAACCAGGTCTTCGTAGGTGGAAATCACCCACAACTCGTACTTCTCGTTCCAGTGCACCGGGTCTTCTTCCCGCAGCCGAGCGAAGTAAGGGTAGGGTTCGTTGACGACTTCGCCGGTGAACAAATCGTCGTTTATCGCGGTAACCATAATAGCCTCCTCCGGCCACTACGTATTGCGAAATAACGTAGTCTAGCCGCTATAATGCCTCAATTGCGTAGCAAGGTGGATTTCCGCCGCAGTCTACCAGCGTATACCAAACAGGTCAATTGGTTGACTGACCGAAACCGGCGTAAACCGGGCGGCCCGGCGAGGAGAAAACACCAAACGCAGAAGGAAGGGAGGACATCATGTCAGTCTTGAAAATCGAAGGTGTAACCCATTGGTCCATTCCCTGCAACAACCTGGAGGAAGCCGAGGAATTCTACGGTGAACTGCTGGGCCTGACCCCCAAGGGACGCCTGGGAAACACGGTGATGTCCTGCTTCAACGTGGGGGACCACAACATCCTGCTGTGCCAGCGGGACGAAGCCTCGGACCGCCGGGAAGACCCCAAGGTCCACCACTCTTTCACGGTAACCCCGGAAACCTTCGAGCAGGCTTGCCACGTTTTCAAGGAACGGGGAATCACCATCGACGCCCTGGTCTACCGGGCCCGGGGGTTCTTCACCGGGCGGGAACTGTACTTCTTCGATCCCAGCGGCAACCGCCTGGAGTTGCGCGACCCCACCTGGGTCGAAGGTATGCCCGAGCCATCCTTTGAAGCGATAGCCGGGCGCTAGTTCTGCCCCAAGGTTATCGCATCAGTCTAACCACCCTCCGGTTCTTCGGCGGAGCGGAACTCCTGAATTCTGGCACGGGCTTGTTCCACAGTCTTGTTTTCCCGGAGATTAACCGCCCAGGACCGGCCGGGATGCGAAGTATCCCACCAACTTCGTTCCCCAGACTGTCTGCCGCCCCCCGGATTGTGGTCTCCGAAACCGTCGAGGCACGCGTTCCAAATTGGCCTATAGTGTTGAATGATGGCTCTTTCCGAAAGATCGATCCAAGCAGTAACAATCGCGAGGTACCTGTACACGAAGTCCTGAACCTGCAAATTTTGTGCTTCGGCTATCGAAGCCTGGTGTTCTCTAATTCTTCGTTACAATGCCCGGGCTCGCACGTTTCCCTCATCGCCACGCCTTGAACCTGGTGGGACCGCTTTTCCAGCATATATTGGCCGGTTCGTCATCGAGATTGCCGCGTAGGCGTCGAAGTTTCCGTTGTATATGAGGCAATAGATTCCTGGACCTTCGATGTCGATTTCTTCGCTTAACGGCCGCAGTGGTTGCTGTTGAAACCGAATGACTATCCCGGCCATCAGAGTTTCGTATGTAAATGGATCGTAAAGGTCGGGCATGTTGTCAGGGTTGACAGATTTCGACGACGGATTCGTACAACTGGCTGCGCTCGCGGGACTGCTTAGTTCGCAATCCGGAGTCGACGATACTGTTCCCTACGCGGGTTTCACGGGGAGTGGATATGCTTCGAACCTCTAGCCCACAATGGCGAGCGATTGAAGCCATAAAACTGTCAGTCGGAACTGGTACACCCTGCAATATACTGTTGCCCACGACGATGAGCGCAGCCCCATTTTGACGTAATACCCAGCGCACTCCCTTTAAGAAACGTACACAGTCGTTCAAGTAAGTTGTCGCGTAATTGGCCCAGCCCTGACCTCCATAAGAGCCTTTGTCAGGGTTCTTTTCTCTGATGACTCGGAGAGTCTCGATTATTTCCTGAGTCTGGATTAGCGGATTCAGTTCCACCGGGGCCAAGTCCCGCGCAGTCTGCCAGTAAGTACCAAAGTTGAGGTTCTCAAGTAACTTGAAATCTTGTGGTGAGTCGCAGAAGCCCAGCCAGTATAAGTGCGGCCGAGTGTTCCGGTTATAATGGTAATTGTTCATGTAAGGAGGCGACGTCACTATTAGATCCACGCTGTGTTGTTTTACCAAGCGGTAGTCATCCAAAAAAGAGGTGGTGTATACCTCCGCATTTTCCCGCGCTTTGCCGGTCCTGTTCTCACGGTACCAATCCGCGTCGTCGGCAATCTCGTTGAGTTTGGCGGCCAACAACTCTATCACCGGGTAGTCAATCACCTAATCCTTGCCGGCACTTACTCTACGGGATAGGCTAGGCTCGTAAGAATAGTTGGAATAACTGATCATTGTTGCCGCAAAAACCAGCCGGACAACATCGGCGATTTCTGCCTTGTCACGCTTCTCCCGTTCGATAAAATCCATCACGAGGAGGACTTTTCGCAGGACGTTTGGGCTATAGAAAGACGACCTAGTTTTGAAACCTGCGGGCGGCTTGCTTTTCGCGTTTATCCCGGTAGCCTGGCACAATTCGCCAAATTCCCGTAGCCGACGGATAGTTGCTCTCACCAAACGGGTGTCGAGGCGGTGAGCTGACAGCTTCAACTTGGCTGCGAAAGCTGCGTAGGGGTTAATCTCGAACCCAACCGCACGGTGGCCAACCCAGTCGGCCTCAATGAGCGTAGTACCGACCCCGGCGAAGGGATCGAGGACAAGTTTTCCGTGACCTTCGGCGAACTTATTGATGGCGTCGGCTGCGAAAGCCTGAGAGTAACCCGCTATCCACGGTACCCAGCGGTGAATCGGTACGATCCGATTGAGGGCAAACGCCGGATCCTGAAAAGCCTCCGCTCTGCGTTCAAATAGTCCAGTAAGGGGCTGTTGCAAGTCGCTTTCTCGTTAAGTTGGGTGGCCGGTTTTGGATCCACCCCGGAATGTTGGGCAGCACACCAATGTTAATACGGTACCTTTGCGCCCGGCAATTGGCAAATGTCAGTATTTCTATCAGATAACCGCAGGTTTCACGTCTGACCCTGGGAGAGCTTCCGAGGCTTGATGGGGATTCCCAATGGGATTGTTCGGTGCGGGAGCGATCGTTTTCAGAAGGGTGCCCCGGGAGCTTCGGTCCCATCTCCCACGGCGACAAGGGAGGAACAGCAGATGTGAGTTTGAAACCCGCCGCCACGAAACGGCACCGAACCAACTTCCCGGGCTGGCTTAATGCCCACAATTCCGGACCCCCACGGGATGACTAAGCCGCTCCCAACTGGAGGGCGGTTTCTCCCATCACCCGGTCTATGGCGGTAACGATGTCGTCGATCTCTCCCGCCGTCACGCACAGCGGGGGCATTATGTTGATGACGTTGCCGCCCCGCAGCAGGATGCCCTGTTCCGAAAAACCCTGGGTCAAACGGGGGGCCAGGTCCGCTTCATCGGGGAAGTACTCCTTGGTCTCCCGGTCCTTGACGATTTCCAGCCCGCAGAACAAACCCAACCCCCGGGCGTCGCCGATGATGGAGTGCTTCTCTTTTAGCTCGTTTAGCCCGTCCATCAGGTAGCCGCCCATTCGGGCCGCGTTGTCCACCAGGTCCTCCCGCTCCATAATCTCAATGTTCTTCAGGGATGCGGCGGCGGCCACGGGATGCCCGCCAAAGGTGATTACGTGCCGGAAAGCGGCCTTTGGGCCGCCAACAAAGGAATCGGCAATTGGCTTCCTAACTATAGCCCCGCCCATGGGTATGTACCCGCTGGTTATCCCCTTGGCCACCGTCATTATGTCCGGCGTAATGTCCCAGTGTTCACAGGCGAACATCTTACCGGTGCGTCCAAACCCGGTTATGACCTCGTCGGCGATGAGCAGACACCCGTAGCGGTCGCACATTTCCCGCATCATGGGCCAGTAATTGGGTCCGGGCACCACCGCGCCGTGGGGACTGGAAACCGGTTCGCCAACGACCGCGCAAATCGACTCCGGCCCTTGGAACTTGATGATTTCTTCAATGGCTCCCACGCAAAGCTCGGCGCATTCCTCGGGGGTCCGTCCACCGTACTCGCAGCGGTAGGGGTTGGGCTGAGGACCGTGGAAACACCCCGCCAATAGCGGTTCGAAGTCCACCCTGGGAAACTGGGGCGCGCCGCCCAGGGCCAACGCCCCAAAGGTGGCGCCGTGGTACGACCCGCGGCGGCCGATAAACTTGGTGCGAAGGGGTTCGCCCACCCGCTTGAAATAGGCCCGGGCCACCTTCATAGCCGTTTCCACCGCCTCCGACCCGCCACTGGTGAAAAAGCAGCGGGACAGGTCCCCGGGGGTAATGGACGCGATTTTTTCTGCCAGCCGCACCGCCGGCTCGGTGGTGGTCCCCAGGGGCATGTAGGTAAGGTTGAGCATCTGCTGGTAGGCGGCGTCGGCAATCTCCTTGCGCCCATAACCCACGTTCTTCAACCACAGGCCGGACATGGCGTCGATGAAAGTGTTGCCCGAAGCGTCGGTAACCTGGCAGCCCTTGCCCTCGACGAATATCTGGGGTTCGCCCTTTTCCGCCATCTCGCTGGGCTCCCGGAGGTACACCCACAGGTGCTCCAGAGCCGATTCTTGCAGGTTCTCCACTTGGTCCTGGGAATGCGTAGCCATGTTGGCTCCTTCAACGGTAAGCGTAGCGGCGGGAGCCGCCGTGCCTGCTAGTCTAGGTGCCTCGGGAAACCGTGTCAAAAGCAGGACAATCGCATATCAGTCTATGTCGTTCCCGAAATTCCCGCGCCCCTCGTCTTTCCCGCGCAGGCGGGAATCCAGAGCCCGTTTTCGGCAGAAACCGCAGTTTGAAAGGTTACACTGTGATGTCTGGGCTCCGGCGAAAGCGGCCATGACGCGATTGCCTTGTGCATTTTCACCAGGGCCTTTTAATTGCCTGTGGGTAGGCCGATTAAGGTAGGGCCTCCCAGGGCTTCCGGTGAGTTCCTTGGTCCGTTCAGCGGCAGCAACTGGGGCCTGGCCTGCCGCTGGCGGGTGGGCAGTTTGGGACTCCTGCTAGCTGTACCATTCTGTCCCATTTTGTACTATTTGGCCTCAGCGGGTGATTATGGATTTGATTTTTTAGGGTTCCTTCGACAAACTCGGGGTGATGGGATTGGGATGTTGGGTGGTTTTAGTTTAGCGGGGTGGTGTCGGCGTTGGGAAGGGGCAAGTGTCAGTAAGGCAGGGCCTTTAATTTTGATTGTGGGGAGCTTGGGACGAAGAATCCGGGGGCAAACTGGCTGGCGGCGGTGGATTTTAGATTCCTCCCTGCGGTCGGAATGACAGGTAGGGGGCTCGGAATGACAGGTGAAGGGCGGCGGGGGGAACAAATTTGTGGGCTTCATCGGAGCCTGATGGGGGCTATTTAAAAGGAATTATATACTTGATTACCCAAAACCCGGGGCTACTCCACGACGGGCCGGGTTGTATGCTCGGCGCATCGCCCGTCGCGGTAGAGGATTTCAGGGTAGTTGACTTCCCGCCCGCAGTCCTCGCAACGGTAAACCCGGTCTTCATCTATCTCGGGGCCAGGGGGGGGAGTCCGTAGGAACACCTGGGCAATCTCTTCCGCCGTTGCGTCTATCCGAGGCGGGTAAGGCCGGACCGGGCGACCGCGTTCCTTCCGCTTACGTGCCATCGGTGTCCTCCGTCAACAGGATTTCCTGCACTCTCCAGGATGCTTTTTCGGACAAGTGGCGGTAGCTCAACCGGACACGGAAGTCCTCGCCGAGTGTGGGGGCGTTACGTCCAGCCAGCCAAATGCCGTCGGTCGCACTTGGGTTATAGCGGTCCTGGAGCACTCCGTTGGGGATGCAGGAGACGATAAGCCTTCTCAGCCTTTGTCCACTTGGCGTTTCGTCGTAGACGTACTTGGCGATTATCGTGACGACGTAGAGTTCTCGGTCGCCCCGGCTGATAACCTGTTCCAGTCCGCCAGGCTCATCCATGTCACGGCCAGCTCGCCGCATTCTCACCCGCATGGAAGTCTGCGACATTTGAATGGTCGCAGTTCGGTCACCGTTGGACTTTTCGGCCTTTGAATCGAGCATCAACGCTACCGGATATGCACTTGGTAGAAAGATGTAGACCGCCTTCTTGTAGTCCACTTTCCCATACAGGCGTTCATTTAAGCCCGACACGCCCATCAACTCAAGTGCTTCTCTGGTGATGTCCTCGGCGATGTCTTGGGGCAAGTCCGTTTCTTCCCGGAAGATGGTGACGGCCTGTTGGCGGTAGTCGGTCAATGCTTGAACAACCATAGCCATTGCGGTTCGCTCCAAATGCTCCAGTGCATCAGGAGTCACCAGTCCGTCTCCGTGCCAACGCGACGTTGGTTTCGTCAATGTCTACGCCGATCCACTGCCGCCCCAGGGACGCGGCTACCGCCGTCGTCGTGCCGGTCCCGACAAATGGGTCAAGGATTATCCCTTCATGCGGGGAAAACAGCTTGATTACTCGGCGAGCAAGTTCCTCGGGAAACTCCGCCTCATGCCTGTCGTTGCGTCTGACCGACCGAATCTGCCAAACACCGCGAGAACCCCACTCGGCCCATTCATCATTGCTAAGCCTGTTCCGGTCGTACTCCGTGATGCCCGGTTGCCAGAAAACGTAGACATGCTCAAATTCGTCCACGGCTCGGTAAGAGTTTGAATGCCATTGGCTATTTGCCCAACAAGGGTCTTTATGCCAAATCCGCTGGTCGTAGAGGTAGAACCCCGCAGCCTCGGCCCAATCGGAGACCATGCACCCAGTCAAGCAGACTTTCGTGGGGACCGCTGCCTTGCCGCCCCGAACATTGTTGTCTTCAAGCCGACGTTGCACCGTCTGTTCGCTGCATCCCAGCAACAACGCTAACTGGTGGCGGTTTGCGCCAGGGTTTTGGGATTTGGCGGATAGTACGTCTTCCCTGGTGACCGGAGCCTTCTTCCCCCGGACGTTATCAGCCTGGAATCGGGGAATGGATTCATCGGGGAAGCAGAGAATGTCCCCGATGTTGACGGCCATGAATCCGCCGGGCTTGATTATCCGGCTGTGGGCATGAATCACGCCGGAAAGCAACGACTGCCACTCCCCGAAAGTCCAATCCCGCTCATAAGATTTGCCGACGTAATAAGGCGGAGACCAAAAGCTCAAGTCGACGCTGTGGGATGGAATGTCCGCCAGTACAAGACGGGCATCACCCTGCACAATCTGACCGGCGGATATGTTCGCCTCTAACATCTTCTTACAGCATCCTCGGGTTTCGGTTGTCGGGCGGGCCGATAAGCGTGGCATACGGGAGTTGCTTACCCGCCGCTCCACGGGCCATTATTGACATTTGCTCGGCGGTGTCAAGCGGCCTGTTGTTGTGCCGCCCCTCAAACTCCGTCGTGTACCGGGGAAGGTGCTTGACGCTGACGTGATGGTAAATCCCGTCTATCCCCCGCTTCATCAACGCCCAATGCGATTCCATCCCGTTGGTGTGGGCCATCCCCCGCACGTACTCATTGGCGGAATGCTTGACCGCCTCGTGGTGCCGGGGAATGCCCTGGTAAGCTGCCGCCTCGTCCGTGTAGACCATCGCGCCTCGGGCGGTGTGGCGAATCACGAAGTTTTGGAGCGTTCCCTTGTCCGTGGATTCCACAACCTCGGTGTGGACCCGGCCCGTCGTCCGGTCTCTGACCCCAGCAACGGCGGCTTTGCCGACGGTTCCCCGTCCCTGGTGGAGCTTCTTGTCCTCGTGCTTGTTCTTCTCCAGACCGCCGATGTAGGTTTCGTCAATCTCCACAGCCCCGGCGAACTTGTCGCCCCCACCGGCCAACGTCTGCCGGATGCGGTGGGCCATGTACCACGCGGTTTTCTGAGTGATGCCCAGGTCGCGGTAGAGCTTCATGCTGGATACGCCTTTGAGATTCGTTGCGAACAGGTAGTAGGCGATGGCCCATTTGCTCAACGGAAGGTGGGAGCGGTGCAGGAGCGTTCCCGTCTTAACGGAGAAGTCCTTGCGGCAAGTCCGGCACCGGAAGGGCTGAGGCTTGCGGCTGGCTCTGGCGCTGACTTCCAGGGACTCGCAAAAGGGACAAATAACCCCGTCCGGCCAGCGTTGTTGAATGAACCACGCCTCGGCCTTTTCCTCGGTGTCGAACCGCTTGACTATCTCTATCAGCGTCATGCCCTTACGGTAGCTCTTGCCTGCCATTTCAACCCCTGTTACCTGTTTGCTTTATGGGAGTAGTTTACCCACAGCGGCAGGGGAAGTCAAGGGTTGTGGGTAATCAAGTATATAATTCCCTATTTAAAGGCCCTGACATTTTCACTAGGACGATTGCAAAGTGATGTAATTCTGAGGGAAAGGGACACTTGCCAGCCCAGGTGCAACCTGGATTCCCGCCTGCGCGGGAATGACGGCAGGTGTTCGTGCGGACTTTGCAATCGTCCTGGCATTTTCCCATCCTCCCCGCCATCCAACGCAAGGCAGTGGTAAAATAGAAACGAGAATTCGCGGCCTCATTGGCAAAGGAATGGCAAAACCGCTTTCGAGACCGCTTAAGTTCCCCGTTCCACCCTTCAAGCCGGTCCAGGGCGGCACCGTGGGTACCCTGGAGCACGACGGGTATCCTTTCCGCCGGTTCCGCATGGAGCAACTCGATATCGACCCCCATTACGCCAAGATTTTCCGGGTAAGGGAAGATTCCATGTCGCCCACCCTTCCCGACAGCTCCGTGATCTTGGTAGACTACCAGCGCACGTACCCAAGGGACAACTGCATGTACGTTTTCCGGTCCGACAGGACACTCCTGGTGAAACGGGCCAAGCGTGACGGGCAGTGGTGGTTCCATAGTGACAACCCGGAATGGGCGCCGATTCAGTTGACCGGGAACATGGACATTTGGGGGCAGGTCCGCTGGGTTGGGCATCGGTTCTCAGACGCGGGGTTTTAGAGGGGATAGTCAATAGTATCGCGGAGCTTAATCGAGCAAATCGCAACGCGGGCAACCCAGCAAAGGGACAATCTGGTAACGGAAGAAGCGGCTAAACACGCCTTGGTTCTGCCCTTCATTCAATCCCTCGGTTACGATGTTTTTGATCCCACCGAAGTTGTCCCGGAGTTCACCGCCGACTACGGCCTAAAGAGCGGGGAAAAGGTGGATTACGCCATAATCCGAGACAATGCCCCAATAATGCTTTTCGAGTGCAAGAAGGTGGGGGACCCGCTGGACTCCGGCAGGGCCTCCCAATTGGCCCGTTATTTCACCAATACCCCGGCGCGCATCGCCATTCTGACCGACGGCATCATCTACAAGTTTTACAGCGACCTAGACGCCGAAAACGCGATGGACACCCAGCCCTTTTTGGAAATGGACATTACCAAGATTGACCAGCGGGCCATGCAGTCCTTGTCCCACTTTGCCACGCACTCCTTCAACCTGGACGAAGTCCATTCCATCGCCTCTAACATGAAGCACGTATCCGGCATGAAGTCCTACCTGGCCGATATGTACAGCCAGCCCGATGAAGAATTCGTCCGGCTGCTGGCGCGCAAGGTGTTCAACGGTCCGCTGTTCCAAACCAGGATTGAGCACTTCACCGGACTGACAAAACTGGCCTTTACCGGGTTCGTCAACGACCTCATAAGCGACACCCTCCAACGAGCCTCCAATATAGTCCACAGCGAAGCTATAGAGGACGCTCAACCGTCGCCGGAGGAGCCGGAGGAGCCGGAGGAGGACACCGAGGCGGCAACAAACCGGCGGAGTGTCCTGACCACCGCAGAAGAAATTCAAGGGTACGACCTGGTGAAGGCCATCCTGGCTGACGTGGTGGACCCGGAGCGCGTCACCATGCGGGATACCCAAAGCTACTGCGGAATTCTGCTGGACGATAACAACCGACGGCCCATCTGCCGCCTGCGGTTCAACAACGCCCTGAATAAACGCTTCGTGCTGATGGGCCAGGAACGCGGCGACCGGGGCCAAAGAATAGAGACCACATACTCGATTGAGACGGTCAACGAGATTACCGACTACGCCGACCAGTTGCGAGAAGTGGTAAGGGCCTATTTGCAGGAGGCCGAACCGGATTCAGTAAGCGGTTTGCAATAAAAAGCAAAAGCCAGGAGGTTTCGAATGACCATCATGAACGCCCTCATTGGCGCAGCAGGACAGATGTCCGAAGAAGACCAGACAGCATTTGCCGAGAGAATCTTGCTCCCTGGCGAGATCATCGTAGCTGCCTTCAAAACTAGACGAGACAGCTATGTATTCACCGAAAGCCGTGTCCTTTTCGAGGACGTGAAAGGAATGACCGGGAAGAAACGTTCCGTCATGTCCGTACCTTACGAAAAGATTTCCGCATACAGTGTTGAGACGGCAGGACTCTTCGACACTGATGGAGAGTTACGGTTGTATGTCAGCGGGTTCCCTGGAGAAGGGAATGATGGGGTGGGAGTGATCAAGAAAGAAGTCAGAGACAAAGTGGACGTTTATCTCCTGCATCAGATTATCTCTGAGAAGATAATTGGACTCAAAGGTTAGGTTGGAGAATAAATGGACATAGCTGAAGCTTGGAATCAAATGGTCGAAAGGCAACCGGTCACCCTAGAGGATAATGCCAATATCGCGAACCAGATTCGCCTTGAATTGGTAGGGGTTATGTGTCCCGACCACCCCGCCACCGAGGGCGAAGTCTCTGTCAACATTTATGGCGTGAGAATCACGGTCACCAAAATCAAGGAAGACGAAATTTTCACCGTCGGACCAAAGGGGCCGGTATTCATTAAGGCACAACCTGAATGGACGCCGGAGGACGAACCGGAACGGAAGTGGATCGAGGATACCCTCCGGGCCCAGGTCGTTAGCGTCCTCTCGGAAATCTAGTAGTCCAACCGCTTTGCATTGATGACTAAAGGAGTTGGAGTTTAATACGTGAACAACACCGCCCAAATATTGCCGAGCAATCATGCCAATCTCGGTTTACTCTTCATTTCAAAGATGTTCGCCTACTAGTAGTTAGTCAACTTTGGAATCGAAAGGGTAGAGGCGGTGGAGTTTGGATCGGGCGTCCTGGGTTTTGAACCGCCAGTTGATACCAACTCGGGCGGCGTTGCGCTCCCGCACCAGTGCCTGGACTTCCCTCCCGAGCGCATCCTCGTCGGGGAGCCGCTGCTTCAGGCAGCAGCGGGACAGCACGCTGAACTCGATTTCCGCCATATTCAACCAACTCCCGTGCTTCGGGGTGTAGTGGAACTCCAGCCGTTTCGCAATCCGCCGGGCCTCGGCCGCTGGGAACGTCTCGTACAGCGACCCCGCGCGGTGGGTGTTGAGATTGTCCAGGACCACCCGCACCACCGGGACCTCCGGATAGGCTTCATCCACCAGCCAGCGCATCTGGTGGGCGAAGTCCTGCATGGTGCGCCGCTGGGTCACCGCCACCTGCCGCCACCCGGCCAGCGGCTCGCAGGCCAGGAACAGATTGCGGGTGCCTTCCCGCCGGTATTCGTAGTCCTGCCGCCGGGGAAGTCCAGGCCGGGGCGGCAGAGAGGGCCGGGTCTCCGCCAGCAACTGGGTGGAGGTCTCGTCAAAGCAGACCACCGGACGCTGGGGGTCATACGGTTCGGCGTACAGGTCCAGCACGTCCTCCATGTGGGCCACGAACTCGGCGCTCACCTTGGGGATGCACCACTCCTGCTTCTGCCACGGCTTGAGAACGTTTTTTTGAGACGCTTACGCACTCCCTCGTGGGACATGGAGGACGCCAGCCCCAGTTCCACCACCTTGCCAGCCAGCAGGCGCAGGGTCCAGTGGTCGTGGCCCTCCGGCGCTGGACTGCAGGCCAACGCGATGAGGTGGGCTTCGCTCCGGTCGTCCAACTTCCGATGCCGGTTGACCTGGCGCCGGTCCCACAGGGCCCCGTCCAACCCTTCCTCGGTAAAGCGCTGCTTAATCCGGTACACGGTGCCCAGCGCCACATCCAGCGCCTCGGCCACCTTGGGAGCGGCCCAACTGTCGTCGCTCTTGAGGAGAATCCGCGCCCTGGCGGTCACTCGGGCCGAGCTTTTCCCAACCCGAATCAGATTCTGGAGTTCTTCCCGTTGTTCCGGCGCCAGCCGCACGGCGTACTTGTCCCTGATCATCACTGCCACCCCCCCCCCCCCATCAGAACTTCATCCCAAGCAGTATACGACTATCGGCCAGATTCCTGTATGACTTTCAACATCAAGGTTGACTGACTACTAGCCAATACCGCGAATAAAAAGCAAAAGCCCGATGCGCAAACATCGGGCCTCGGCGGGGAACCTTTTGGAGCCAACTTTCTCCGAGAGGTTATAGCCCAGGTTGGCTTGTGTCAACCACCGGCCTCCGCCAAAGAACGGCGGAGGTTTTCTCATGGAAGTTTTGGGCTTGGTATTTGCCGGCTTCGGCGCCGTCGCGGGTATTACCTGCGCCGTGCCTTTGGTTAACAAGTGAATAGCAAACCGACGGCGGAAGGAAAACCCACGCCGGCGTTGGCGTCCTGTTCCGGAACCTGAACCCAAGACCTATTTGTTCACCACGGCCACCGGGGAATACTCCAGACGGGACCAGGACCAGCGGGGCGCGCCATGACCGCCCCCATCTTCCCAGAGGCATAAATGGCCCGAGGCTCCATCCGAAAGCGCGGCTCCCGTAGCTGGCAGTTGGTCTATGACCTGCCCCGAACCGGCGACGGCAAGTGCCAGCAGCGTTACGAGACGGTCCAGGGGCCTAAGGGCAACCCGAGGCCCGTCTGACCCAGATACTCGAATCCCTCCGGCGGGGCCAATACTTTGAGCCTAACCGTCGCGAAGTTCCTCGACCAGTTCCTCACCGACTACGTGGAGACCAACTCCGCCTCCACACCGTCCAAGGAGTACCGTGGCATCATCCAATCCCACTTAAAGCCGTCTGTCGGCCATGCCTTGCTGTCCCGGCTCACCAGCCAGGACATCCAACGGTACTACGCCGCCGAGGTCCTGGCTGGCCTTTCGGTCCAGACGGTCCAGCACAACCACACCGGGTCGCACCGGGAATTGGAGCTTACAGTCGCCTGGGAATAGCTGGACCGCAACCCCTCCGACCGCATAGCCCCGCCAAAGCTCGGACCCTCCCCGGCCTTGGCCCCGGATGAAGTGCTCCTGGCCGCCGCTCAGCCGCCGAATTACCACCTGTCCATTCACCTGGCTCTCTACCCCGGCCTCCCGCAGGGAGAATTCCTGGGTTTGCATCGGCGGGACGCGAATGTTGAAACGCGGACCCTGACGATACAGCGGGCCATGCCTTATCTGAAGGGGCCAGGGATACGTCTGGGGAGAACCCAAGTCCCGCGGCAGTAAGTGCCGGGGGTGGCGGTGCCAGATATTACCGCCCTGATGCTTCGGACGCACCGGGGAGCGCCTTCAGGCCGAGCACCAGGAACGGACCGCGACCGGCTTCGTAGAGCAGGTATGCACATTCCCGGTTGGCAGGGCAGCCTGATGAAGCCCGACGAGTTGACCCATGCTTTTCAGCACCTGGCCCGGCGGTGCGGGATAAAAAGAGGACGCTTCCACGACTTGCGCCACTCCCACGCCAGCCTGTGGCTGGGCAGGGGGACTCCGATGCATGTGGTCGAGCTCGCCTCGGCCACCAGAGCATCGTGACCACGGTGGACATCTACCGTCACGTTCTGCCGGACGCTAACGCCATCCAATGTTAAAATAGAAACGAGAATTCGCGGCCCCATTGGCAAAGGAATGGCAAAACCGCTTTCGAGACCGCTTAAGTTCCCCGTTCCACCCTTCAAGCCGGTGTAGCTCAGTGGCAGAGCAACGGTTTCGTAAACCGTAGGTCAAGGGTTCGACTCCCTTCACCGGCTCCATCGCCCCCTGGTTCAACCCACTAATAGACGCCAGCATCGCGTGGCCGTTACGCCATGTCTGGGCCGGCGGGTTATAATACCTCCAAAATCAATTGGAGGTGCCCTCGTGGCCAGACTTCAACACGTTGCCATAACCGCGGAGAATCCCGACGAGGTGGCGGCTTTTTACAAGCGGGCCTTTGACTTGCAGGAAGTTGCCCGCAACGACCGGCAGGTCCAGCTTTCCGACGGCTTTGTCAACCTGACAATTTTGAAATGCAAGACGGAAGAAGATGCCGACGTGGGGCCCAACGGCTCCAACTACAACGGCATTCACCACATCGGCTTCCAGGTGGACAGCTTGTCAGAGACGGGAGCCAAGATAACGGAAGTCGACGGTACTGAGATCGTCCGGCGGGAGACGACCGGCGAGGGTCAGGCGCGTCCACCCCGGGCCGAGGAAAAATGGGCTGGCCCTAACGGACAGGTAATCGACATCTCCGAGCCGGGGTGGATTCACCAGTTGCCGCTGGATTAAAGGCGAAGGGGATCTTTCCGGGGATGGACGGCTCAATTTCCCGTCCATCCGGCACATTGGCGCTAAACCTTTTCCAGGTCGTGGCTACATCAATGAGCGAGAGGGGGATGTCATGGAAGCAACCTGTGTAACCCATATCGACATTTGCGTTCGAGACATGGACAAGTCCCTGGCCTTTTACCGCGACATCCTGGGAATGACCGTCTTGGGCGACCGGATGACCGACCCCACCGAAGGCGGCCGCACCCACAATTACCTGCACCGTCGCCAGGCCCGGCATTGGGTCAGCCTTAGCTACGGCGCGGGGACATCTCCGACCTTGACCCTGACCAGCCACCCCGGGGATGATCCCGACGGAAACCCCATTAAGCTGGACGAGGTTGGCATCAGCCACATCTCTTTCGGCGTCGAGGATGTCAAAGGACTCACCGAGGAACTGATCGCCAAGGGAGTTGAGCTGGCCGGGCCTTTGGATTCCTTCACCAACGCCGACGGTGACATTCGCAGCATCTACGTCCACGATCCGGACGGCATCCTGGTCCAGTTCAACACACCCCACGACTAGACCTGGCTCGGAGTCCCACACATTGGAAAAGACCATCTGGCGCATGGGCCACATCCTTAGTATGTTGGGGTTTATCGATCAGGCTTGAATTTTCCGGCATTTGGCGGCCCGTTGGGACCAGCCCGATTGCGACGGCAAAACCCAAGCCTTGGCGGCCCTGGATTCGCTGCCCCATGAGTTGTCGCCCGTGGCCGAACGTCTCCGCCACGTTATCTCAGAAAAATACTAAGCGCCGGGTTTAAAGCCCGGCGCTCTTTTCTTATCGGGGCCCGTAGTCACGCCTTAATCAATTCAATATCGTCGTCCTCACGGCGGTCAACCGTACCGGCACCTCCATTCCTTCCGGCACCAAGACCTCTACTATTACCGGATAGCTGACCACTCCCCGCTCAGTGCGCGGTTCCGAAGCCACCTCAGTGACCGTCCCCTTTAGAACAACGTCGGGCATCGAGTCCAGGTTGATTGCCGCTGGGCTCCCTGGCTGCGCCAAAACTAGGTCCGCGGCGTCCACCAACCCGTGGACTTCCACCCGGGAAGGTTGGACCAGTTCCATGACCCTGGACTCTTCGCTCACGAAGTCTCCCACCTCCAGGTTGACCAAAGCCACAATACCATCCAACGGCGCCTTGAGGACCGCCCCGGCGAGTTCTTCTTCGGCGTCATCCACCCGGGCCTGGGCCGAAACAATCACCGCCCGGCGCAGTTCAACTTCCACGGCGTCGGGAACATCGCGCAAGTCGGCAAGTTGCTCCAACGCCACTTTGCGGGCCTCTTGAAGCAGCGCCAGCCCTTCCTGATCGGGTCCTTCTTCCAATTCGGAAATATCCTCATTAACCCGGTCCAGAGCCAGTTGGGCCGCCTCCACCGCTGCGTCACGTTCTTGCATTCCCAGGGACCGCTCAACCGAGTCTTCGATCTTGACCAAGGCGTCTTGGGTTCGCGCGAGGTGGGCTTCCGCTGCCGCGACATCGGTTTTCAAGGCTTCTTCATCTTGTTCCCGATTGGCCAACATGTCGGCCAATTCTTCCTGGACAAGGCTCAAGTTGGTATCGGCTTCGATCAAAGTGTCTTTAAGGCGGTTGAGCAGATCAATATCGAGACTGCTGTCGCTGTCATCGTCGGGAATGGGATTCCACAGGAAATCGCTAAGTTCCTGCTGGGCGGCGTCCAAGGCCGTTTCGGCAGCGACCTGCTTCGCCAGGGCGTTGCCGATCCGTTCTTCGAATTTTACCTCGAAATTGGCCAGGCGCTGTTGGGCCTGATCCAACAACAATTCAGCCTGGGTAACGGCAATGCCGGCATCCATTGACTGCTGGTCCAGGTCGGTACCGGAGAACTGATCGAAGGTCCGCAGGTTGTCCTGGGCCCGGGCCAGGGAAAGTTCGGCATCGACTTTCCGTTGACGGGCATCCTCCAGCCGGTCCTCATGGTCCTGTTGAAAATCGATCAACTCCTCGTCCGCGTCGGACAACTGCTTCTCAACCCGGGCTATGTTCTCGCGCAGTTCCGCCAGCTTGAGCGGCGCGGTTAAAAACTCTTTCAGGGTTTCATCCAGAGCTTTTTCAGCGGCGTCCAGGTCGAACAGGGCTTGGGCCAATGCCTGCTCCATGAGGGTTATGGAGAGGGATTCCAGACGGGCCAACTCCTGGCCTTCGGTCACCCGGTCCCCTTGACGGACCAAAATCGAGCCGACCTCCCCGGGTGTTTCGAAGGTCAACTCTTGGCGGACCGGGAAAACCAGCCTGCCCACAACCTCTACGTTCCGGTTGGTAGGCGTGACCGGTCTCGGCGCCTCTGCCGGAAGGGGCTCGCCAGGAGTGGACTGCGCCTCCCGGGGACCGGCGGCCAATCCAAACCCCACCACCGAGGCGCCGGCGGCAATCACCAGCAGAGTGGAGGCCACCAGCCAAATTTTCCATTTCCTAACGAATCTCACGGCAATACTCTCGACAAGTCCTACGCTGGTCTATCCGAGGTCACGAAACCGATTAGCCACCGGCCACCGGGCGGGCGGCCTTGGCTCGGCCCAGTGAGCCGATGATTTCAAAGATCCTGGGCACCGTGACGTGCATCACGGTGTAAATAATGGGCACCACTATTAGGGTCAAAAAGGTGCTGCTAACCAGCCCGCCAATCACCACCGTGGCAAGCTCCGCGCCGATGATACCCTCGTCCCCCCCGGACACCGCCAGAGGCAATAGGGCAAATGTTGTGGTAAGGGCGGTCATCAAAATTGGCCGTACCCTTGTGCGTCCGCCCTCGATCAGCGCGTCGTAAACCCCCAACCCCCGCTGCCGCAGTTGTTCAACGAAGGTTATCAACACGATGGCATTGGTCACCACTACGCCGATGAGCAACAAAAGGCCCATCAAGGCAGACAAGCCCAGGGCGCGGTCGGAGATTGCCAACGCCGCCAAAGCCCCCACCACCGCCAAAGGCAGGCTGAGCACTACGATAAAGGGGTCACGCAACGATCCCAAGCTCGCGACCATTACCAGGTAGACCAGAACGATGCCAACCGCCATAGCGATAAAAATGTCCTCGAACCCTTCTCTGATCTGCTGGAAAATTCCCCCGGTCTTGACTTGTACCCCTGGCGGAAGGTCCAACCCGGCTATAGCCGCTTGAACTTCCGCTCCCACCGCCTGGGTGTTCACCGCGGTAATTTCGCCGGTGATGATGGCGGACCGGTCCAGGTCGTAACGGTTAATGATCACCGGACCAGGTTCAATGGCGATTTCGCTGATGGAGCCAAGTTTGACCATTCCCCTGGGCCCTTCGATTACCAGGTCCTTCAACTGGTTCAGGGTTTCGGCATCTTCGGTGCGGCCCCGGATGACCAGGTCCAAGGTGGACTCGTTCAAGTCTATTTCACCCACTTTGGAACCCAGTATGAAACGGTTAATCTGCCGCCCCACTTCAGCAGAGGTTAGACCATACTCGGCGGCAGCCCAAGGATCAACGTTGATTGCAACCTCGTCCCGGGCGTCGGACAAGCTGCTGCTCACGTTGATTATTCCGTCGATCTGCCCGATTGGACCCATGATGCTGCGGGTGGCATCGGTGATGTCCGAAAATTTGTTGCCGGTAACGGTTATCTCCAAGGCATCGGCGGGCGGTCCATCGGTCTGTTCGGTGACCGAGATTTTTACGTCTTCCACAACCGGCATTGCCCGACGAACGCGGTCGGCGATATCCAAAACAACGTCTTCCGGCAATTTTACGAAGATTCCGGCCTGATGGGGGCCGCCCCCTGGCGTCTGCGCGCCAAACTCGTCCGACAAACTTCCAATGGAACTTTGATAAACCTCAACTTGGCCCCGGCGCCGGAATTCTTCCAAGACCTGCTCCACCTTCACAATCTCAGGAAAGGTGCGGCTTATGGCCGAGCCCATGGGAAGCTCAACGTCTATGGTCAATGCCAATGGAGCACCCGACGGAAACAAGGTGACGGGTATGAACTGGAGCAGCAAAAGGCTGGCGCCGACAATGGAAATTGCTGCCAACAGGGTTAACGCTTTGAACCGCAGGCTGAAGCGCAAAATTGGGGTGTAAATCCGCTGCAAAATTGTTCCCCTGTCCCCAGTCTGAGAGGCGCTGTCCTCGGGGAAGTCTCCTTCCCGAAGCAGAACGGCGCCCAAGACCGGTACAGCGGTCAGGGCTACCAACGTCGAGGCCAACAGCGCAAAGCTCACCGCCATGGCGAAGGGCGTAAAAAACTCCCCGACCAACCCTTGGATGAAGGCCAGGGGCACGAACACAACAACGGTGGTTAGAGTGGAAGAAATAATGGCGGCCCCAACTTCCCGGGTCCCGTCCAAGGCCGCCTGCGTCCGGTCCTCCCCCCGTTGCATGTGGCGGTACATGTTCTCCAGAACAACGATGCTGTCGTCCACCACCCGCCCCACGGCGATGGCCAACCCGGACAGGCTCATGAAGTTGAGCGAAAGGTCCGCCGCGCCCATGACCAAGATTCCAGTAAGAATGCTCAATGGGATGGAAACGACAATAATCGCGGTGGGGCGCAGAGTAATGGCGGCCCCTCGGAACAACCCGGGGCGCAGGTTAATTAAGAAAACGAATACCGCGCAAATGGCAAACACGAACCCCATCATCCCCTCACGCAACAGGCTGGAAAGTTGCTTTTCAACTTGCGGCCCGTCGTTTTGAAGGGTAAGGATCTCAATGTCGGTAGGCAGGTCATCCAACCCGTCCAAGCGGGACAAGATGTCTGAAGTTACATCAACAGTATTGGCGTCCGGCTCTTTGATCACCACCAAGTTCAGCCCGGGTTTGCCATTGGCCCGGGAGATTCTTTCCGCCTCGGTGGTGCCCACTTCCACCTGGGCAATGTCACGAACCAAGACCCGCCGTTGTCCCCGGTTGCTCCCATCGCCGGTGGCCGGATTTCCAAAACCGTGGGGAAGCGGCTCAAATCCTACCGTTAGATTACGAATATCATCCAAGGAACCGAATTCATGAGTAGCCCGGATGGGAAAATTGGTCCCGTCCTGGTCCAAGTCCCCACCGGGAAAACTGGCGTGGTTGTCCCGCAAAGCCGCCCCAACCTGGGACATCGACAAGCCCAAGTCTTGCAACCGGTCGGTGTCCACGGTCACCCACACCCGCTCTTCAACCCGGCCGGTCACATATATTTCAAATACGCCATCCACGCTCTCCATTTCCGGCAAAATCACATCGTCAACCAACCGCTGCAATGAGGGAATATCGCGGTCGCCAACGACGCTAAGTTGCATCACGGGGAAGGTGTTGTTGTTGATCCGGCTTACAGCCGGGGTGCTAACGTCGCTGGGAAGATTGATGGCGTTGATGTTGGTTTCAACGGCACGTTCGGCTTCCTCCATATCCTCGCCGAATTCAAACGTCAGCAATATAACCGAGGCGTTTTCCGAAGAGGTCGACTCTATCTCCTTCAGGCCATCGATCCCGTCAATCGCTTCTTCGATGGGTTCGGTGACTTCCCGTTCAATGGTCTCAGGGTTGGCGTTGGGATAAACCGCGAAAATGGTAATGTTGGGGAACTCCAATTCAGGGAAGACTTCCCGTTCCAAAGAACGGTATACGTACACCCCCCCGGCGAGGAGCATGAATATAACCAGCAGGGTTACCGAACGCCGCCGCAGGGCCAGTCCCGTGAGGAACGTCACCGGTCAACCTTCCGGGCAGTCCAATGAAGAGGACAAATAGCAATCTGGTAAACGTACATTAACGAATCGACCGGTAGTTGACAATTGTTCCCCGGGGCCTGAACCTGCGCTCTTGCGATTCGGCTTGCCCGCTCCGGTGCAGCCCGGCTGGTTTCCCGTTCCGGTCATCATAGGCGCGGAAAGGAGTGTCCGCGGCACGAACTCCCGTTTCCATTTCTTCAACCGAAAGGGGTTCTGCCATTTCAACGATCCGCAACTTGCCAGCCCGCCAAAACCGTCCGGAGGACTCGGGGGCAACCTAACCGATAACTCCCTCTTCCCTCAATTGGGTCAATTGGCCGTCGTCAAACCCCAGCAGCTTGTGGAAAATTTCCTGGTTATGCTCTCCGTACTTGGGAATGGGGCCGGCAGTCGTCGGGGTCTTGGAATACTTAATGATGGTGGGACCAGGCACCAGCATTTTCTTGCCCCCAGGCTCGTCTACATCCGCCTCCATCATCACTTCCCGGTCCCAGATCTGCCGGTCTTCCAGCACTTCGGGAATGCTCATGGCCCGGCCCACCGGTATGTCCGCCTCCACCAGGGCCGCCTCGGCTTCCTTGACCGTCCTTTCCTCACACCACTCGTGCAGCAACTCCATGCGGGTCTCCACCTGGGCCGTGGCAAACATCGGGGCGGAGAACTCGGGGTCCTCAGCCAGTTCGTCATACCCCATCACCTTCAACATCCGCTCCCACATCCCCGCCCGGGCTGCCCCGGTGGTTATCCACCCATCCTGGCATTGAATGAAGGAACCGCTGCGCCGGAACTCGTTGGTGCCGGTTTCGTGAGCCATGGCCAGGGCAACTTCTTCAAGGGTGATGCCGCCGTCCATCATGGCCACTTCCAGCCATTGGCCCTCACCGGTCCGGTCCCGGTACCGTAAGGCTCCCAAGATGCCGATGGTTGCGTGCAGCGCGGCGGTGCGGTCCATGATTGGCCCCTCCGCCATGATGGGCTGGTCGAACCCCCGCCCGGTCTGATGGCCGATTCCGCTCATGGCCTGAATGATGGGGTCGAAACACTGCCGGTCCCGATAGGGACCGTACTGGCCGAAGCCGGATACCGAAGCCAATATGATGCCCGGGTTGACCTGGCTCATGGCCTCATAGCTAAACCCCATGGTCTCCATGGTGCCGGGCCGGAAGTTTTCCAGCACCACATCCGAGACCTCCACCAAGCCCATGAAAAGTTCCTTCCCCCGGGGGTGGCGGGTGTTCAACGTGATGCTTTTCTTGCCCCGGTTGTACGCGGCGAACTGTACGCTCATGTCGTCTACGAATGGTCCTGAGTTGCGGAGGTCGGCCCCCTTGCGCCACTCAATCTTGATAACCTCGGCGCCCATGTCCCGAAGCACCATCCCGCCCCGGGGGGCGGCTTGCCATCGGGCCAACTCCAGAACGCGGACCCCTTCAAGTACCTGCGGTTGTTTCGCCGGCGTCATTCTCGTCCTCCCCAGGTTGGGCATTGAGTTAAAAACGGCTCTTGAAAACCCCTTTTTCGAGCCTGCCCGAAATTGTACGGGCCCCCGCCAGCAGGGTCAACAGCGGCGGCGGCCAGGGAATTGACAGCCAACCGAGCCCCAACTACACTCCAGCTAGCCAACCCGCGCCTCCCTACCAACCGAAATGCGCGGGTTTAACCAGCCCGAAAGGAGAGGACGAACATGCTGAACGGCAACACCCGGTTGCGGAATATCAACCACATCACCTACAACGTTAAAAACAAGGACGACGCCCTGAAATGGTACCAGGAAGTCCTGGGCCTCAAGCAGATTCCCAAGATGGTCAACGGCGACCACCTGTATTGGCTCCAGCTTCCCAGCGGCGCCATGGTCCATATCATTGAGAACCCCGACGCTCCCTCCGCGCCGTCCCACCACACCGCCTTTGAGGTGGAGGATCTGGACGCCGCCCACTCCCAGTTGGGAGGAATGGGCATCGAATGCACCGACATCCAGACCCGCAACGACGGTCAGCGAGCCTTCTACCTTAACGACCCGGATGGCAACCGCATCGAACTTTGCACCTACTCCGGCTTCGGCGTCCTGGTCTAACAACCACCCAGGAAACACGGACACTACGGGGGCAGGCTCTGGCCTGCTCCCTTTTATTTTTTAGGTCCTGACCGTCAACGACCCCAGCAGCCTCCGGCACACGTCCGAGACCTCCAGCACCGCCGCGTTCAAAACCTCCTGGTTGGCTTGCCACGGCTTCCGGTAGCCGCTGATTTTTCTCACGAACTGCAAAGCCGCTTCTTGAATTTCGTGGTCGGCGGCCAACCCTTCCGGTTGACGCAACGTTTTTATGCTGCGGCACATCTCACGCCCCTCTAAATCTCCGTCAATTCGGTGATTACGCCGTCCACGTAGAGGATCTCCAACGCGGCGGCGATGGTTTCATGGATTTGGGCTTGCAGGGCCGGACTGCTCCCCTCTTGCAATCGGGCGACTACCTCCCCCACGGTGGCCTTACCGTCCATCCTGGACAAAGCCACTGCCACCAACTCGCTGCACTCCAGCCCTTCCGGCCTCCCCGGGGTGGCAAGTACGTAACCCCACTGAAACTCCCCTTCCCGGAACACCGGCTTACGTTCCAAACTCGCGTGGGGCATCAGGTGGGGGACGGAACGGTACAAACCCGGCCCGGACGCCTTCCATTGGGCCCCTTTCCGACTCCGTTCTTCCTCCACTGCCCGCACGCTGGAGTCAAAGGTTGGAGGCAGGCTCCCGTGTCCCAGGACCGCCCGTTCATACCCCCGCGCCGGTTGTCCCGCCACAGTCTGGATAAAAGCGTTCCGAGCCGAAAGCGTGGGGTCACCCGAGGCCAACCGCCGGGCTTCCCAGAAATAGGAGTCCGGTGTCCGGTTGCTGGAGTAAAACAGCTTGGCCAACTCCCGGAAATGGGAATACTCTTTCAGGTAAAGGGTTTCGTAGGACTCGCCGGCCGGTCCAGCAATCTCCGAGTCTCTGGCGGCGGCGGTGATATAAGCGGCGGCTAACGCACCGGACATCAATGCCAAATGGACCCCCGACGAGAAAAGTGGGTCCACGAAACACGCCGCGTCTCCGGCCAGAATATAGCCCGGCCCCGCCATGGGCCGGCAAACGTAAGACCAGTCCTTAACCACCCGAGGGTGGTCAACAAACTCCGCCGGTTTCAACATGCCCGACAAATTAGCGGCTTGCGCAACCTGGTCCAGCAGGAATTTCTTGGAACCCTTGACGCTGATTTCTTCCTGGCCCCGGGAACTGTCCACCACCGCGCCGACGCTGGCCCAACCGTCCCGCAGCGGGATGTTCCACAGCCAGCCGTGTTGGTAAGCCTCGATGAAAATGTTGTTCTCGTCCGGGTCCGGGAGTCTCTTCCCACCCCGGAAATAGGCGTAGACCCCCAAATTCTGAAAGAAAGAGTCCCATCGGCGCAGGCCAAGTTGCCGGGCCAGCAACCCGCCCTGCCCGCTGGCGTCCACCACGAAACTCGATCCAGCGTTGCCGATGCCCCCGTTTTCGTTCCGGTAGCGGACGCCAACCGCCCGTTCCCCGGCAAACACCACCTGGGTTACCTGGCAGCCTTCCCGGACAACCACCCCGCAAGACCGGCTGTTGTCCAGCAGAATCCGGTCAAACTCGGGCCGCCACACCTGATAAGCGTGGGGATACTTCAGGTTGGTCTCTTTGAAGTACCAACTCCACGGTTGGCGGTCCTTGCCCCAGACCATGGTAGCGCCCCATTTACGGGGAAACCCCGCTTCTTCCACCGCCGCCAGCGCTCCCAGATCTTCCAAAACCGGCATACTAGCCGGAAGCAGGGACTCTCCGACATGGGGCCTGGGAAACCTTTCCCGCTCCAGCAGCAACACGCTAAACCCTCGGCGGGCCAGCATGGTGGCGGCGGCGCTTCCCGCCGGGCCACCCCCAATAACTATGACGTCGTGGTTTTCGGTCATGGGTTCATGTTTATCGGCGTGGAGTTCGATTTCAGTAACGCCAACGGTACACCCAACCACACCCAACGTTGACCAAGCTCCCCAGTACGGCAACAGGGGCACGGCGCGCCGTGCCCCCGTCTCCATTCCTAAGCTGCACCCAACATTGCGGGTCTGAAAAAGGGTTAGGCTGAGGCCTTCTCCCAGAGGGCTTCTAACACCGCCCCCGGGTTCATGGGCAGGCTGTCCATCCTCACCCCCAAAGCGGCGTTGATGGCGTTGGCCACCGCAGCCATGGGGGGCACCAGGGACACTTCACCAACCCCCCGGACTCCCAGGGGATGGCCGGGGTTCCCTACCTCGATGATTACCGTGTCAATCATGGGAAGGTCCAGGCTGATCGGCATCCGGTAGTCCAGGAAGCTGGAATTCACCATGTCCCCGTCGTCGCTGTAGTAGTACTCCTCGTTCAGCGCCCAACCGATGCCCTGGACGGCGCCGCCTTGGATTTGGCCTTCGACGTAGCTGGGGTGAATGGCCTTTCCGGCGTCCTGCAACGCCGTGTACCGCAGAATTTCCACCTTGCCGGTATCCGGGTCAACCTCCACGTCGACGATGTGAAGCCCGAAGGCGTTGCCCACACCGCCGGGGTTGGCGGTGGCCCGGCCCACCACAGGACCGCCGGTGCCGTTCAGGCGGCGGGCAATCTGCTGGAAGGTCAGGCTCAATTCCGGGTCCGACTTGTGCCGCAGCGTACCGTCACCATACTCAACGTCGTCCTCGGAAACGTCCCAGATTTTGGCCGCCCGTTCGATCAATTGCCGCCGGACGTCTTCGGCCGCCTGGTAAACGGCGGTGCCCATCTTGAAGGTGACTCCGCTGCCGCCCGCGCCGGAACTGTAACCGATGGAATCGGTGTCGGCGATGGACGGCTTGACCGACTCGGCGGGAATGCCCAGGACCTCGGCGACGTGCATTGCCATCGCCGCCCGGCTGCCGCCGATGTCCGGCGATCCTTCCACCAATATGACCGTCCCATCGGGAGCCACGCTGACCACCGCGCTGGCGGGACCGCTGCCGTTAAACCAGGCTCCCGCTGCCACTCCCCGCCCCCGGTTGGGGCCTTCCAACGGAGCCGCCAGGTGGGGATGCTGCTGGGCCGCCTGGAGAATTTCCACGAACCCAATCCGCCGGAACGTGGGACCGGTGGGTTGACGGCTCCCTTCCTTGGCGGCGTTGATCAGCCGGAACTCCACCGGATCAATCCCAAGCCGGCCGGCCAGCTCGTCAACGACTTGTTCCGCCGCAAAAGAGGCCGGCGGTGAGCCCGGCGCCCGGTACGCCGCCGATTTCTGAACGTTGGTCAGGACGTCGTAGCCTTCAATGAACGAGTTGGCTATTTCATAAGGGGCCAGCATGGTGCGGCATCCCGAAGGCACCGGCGAACCCGGGAAGGCTCCGGCTTCATAAGTCAAGGTGCAGTCGGCAGCGGTGAGCTTGCCGTCGTTGGTCGCCCCCAGCTTGACCCGGATATGGGTGCCGGAAGTGGGTCCGGTGCCCATGAAAACTTCGGGGCGGCTCATGGCGACTTTAACCGCCCGCCCAACCTTGCGGGAAAGGCAGGCCACCACCGGTTCCAGGTAGCAACCGCCTTGCCCCTTACCCCCGAAGCCGCCGCCGATCTCCATGGGAATGACCTTGACCTTGGAAACCGCAACACCCAGGATGCGGGCCGTGTGGTCCCGCAGGGCAAAGTGTCCCTGACTGCTGGCCCAAATTGTCACCGTGCCGTCCGTATTCCACTGGGCGGTGGCCGAGTGGGGCTCGATATACCCCTGATGGACCGCCTTGGTGTGGAACTCCTGCTCCACGATTACATCGGCCTGGTTGAACCCCTCTTCCGGGTCCCCGATGCGGAACTCAAAATGGTTGGAGACGTTGGTGGGGTTGTCGGTGTCGCCCCAACCGCCGGACCGCTGGGCCGGATTGGACAAGGTGACCAGCCGTTCGTGCAGGGCCGGCGCCCCGTCCGCCATGGCGGCATAAGCGTCCAACACCGGCGGAAGCACTTCCCAATCGACGTCGATAAGCTCCAAAGCCTGTTCGGCCAGGTGGGGACTGGCAGCAGCCACGGCTGCGACGGCGTGACCTTTGTACAGGGCCTTCTCCCGGGCCAGCACGTTGCGGCTGTAGAAACCGTAGTTGACCGCCGCCCCTTCGTCCTGATCGGCAATCTCCGGAGAAATGTCCGGCAGGTCGGAGGCGGTTACCACCGCCTCCACCCCGGGCAAAGCCAACGCCCGGCTGGGGTCGATGCTTCTGATGCGGGCGTGAGCGTATGGACTCCGCAGGATTTTGGCGTGGAGCATTCCAGGCAGGTGAATGTCGGCGGCGTAACGCGCGCGGCCCATCACCTTATCGGGACCGTCGTGGCGCACCGGCCGGGTGCCCACCACCTTATAGTCTTGGGTTGAAATCACCATGTTGGGCTGGTAGTCCAGCATTCCCTTCCTCCCTGAAAGACCGCTATAGGTTGCCATTGGCTTGCCGCACTAATTTACCACAAAAGGGGTTCCCGCAGAATCTCAGGTACAGCCGCAGCGCCCGTCCAGTAACGGTCCCTACAACCAAGCCCGCCGCTGGGGACCGGCGTTTGTTGCCTAGTCCGACCCGGCGGCTGCAACAACGGGGGAAGTTTCCTCCGGCGCCGGTTGCCGCTCACCCCGCAAGAGGGCGATTATCATTCCCGCGGTGGTGGCGCTGCCCAGCATCACAAAGGCCCATCTCATTCCCGTCACGAAGGCGTCTGCCACTGCGGGAGACACCGCATCCAGGCTTGGCTCAACTCCCCGCATACCCATGACGGTAACTACCACCGTCGTTGCCAACGCGATACTCACCACGTTGGCCGAGTTCCGTATAAGCTGGGTAAGAGCCGACACGACCCCGTAGCTCGCACGTTCGACGCCGGCAAAGATGGAACTGTTGTTGGGAGAATTGAAGAACCCCAACCCGGTGCTCTGCAACATCAGCATTGCAACAATCAGAATCACCGGCGACTGTGCAGCCAAAGAGCCGGCCAATACAAAGGACGCGCTGGCCGCCACCGCCAGCCCTCCCACGGTTAGGAATCGCCAGCCAAACTTGTCCGACAACCGGCCGCTGAGGGGACCCACTATGATCATGCACAACGCCGCTGGTATCAGCAGCAGCCCCACTTCCCTCGGGCTCAACCCCAACACCCTTTGCAAGTAGAACGGCACCATGAACCGAGTCGCCGCCATCCCAAAAAATGACAACCACCCCGCCGCCACCCCCATTGCCACCAACTTCCGTTGAAATAGCCGCAAGTCCAACATTGGCGACCTGGAGCGCAGCTCCCACCAAACAAAGAGGACCGCCAACGCGACAAAAACCACCGCGCCGCCCACCACCAGGTAAGAACTCCACCCCAGCCGGTTCCCGTTTCCCACGATCAAAAGGAACAACAAAAGCACCGCGCCGGACAACGCCGCTCCTATCCAGTCAAACCGGGCCCGGCGGCCGTCCGGCGTCTCCTCAACGGGCGGCCTCCCGCCTTCCAGCACTAGCGCCGAGGCGATAATGACGATAATTCCCACGGGTACGTTGACGAAGAACACCCAACGCCAACCCAGCGCGCTTACCAGCAGGCCTCCCAGCGCGGGGCCCGCTATCGCGCCGCTCCCGACCACGCTCATATTGGAGCCCAGCGCTTTGCCCCTTTCGTTGGCGGGAAAGGCCGAAATTATCATCGCCATGGCAATTCCCTGCACCATGGCCGACCCGACCCCTTGGAACACCCGGGCGATAATCAAAGTGGTCATATCCGGCGCCACACCGGACCCCAGAGAAGCCAAAACGTAGATGACCATCCCCGTCACATAGACCCGTTTCCGGCCCCACAAGTCCCCCAGGCGGCCCATTGGAAGCAACAAAACGCTGATGGCCAGGGCATAACCCACCACAACCCACTGCACGGTGGGCAGGTCGGAATCGAAATAAGCTTCGATGTCGGGCAGGGCAATCTGGACGCTGCCGTGGTCCACGACCGAGAAAAAAATGCCAACGCCGATGGTGGCGAAGACCCACCATTTCCGGCTGGAGCTGCGGGCTACGGCTTCGCTCATAACCCTTCCCAGGGGTCGGCCCAATGGGAAGGTTTCCCTTGGAGGCAGGGTTGTTGGAGGGTTGGGACCAGCCTATGTCCGGCGCACGGATTGAAGGCAGGTTGAAAAGGGGGGACGAGGTTTGGCATTAGTACGCCTTTTACTATAACACCACGGAACAAATTTTTGTTGATCCCCATCCTTCACCAGCAACGCCATTCAAATGTACCCCGCCCCCCTACCTGGCACCCCGACCTCCCAACTTATCATTCCGACCACCCCCACCTGTCATTCCGACCGCAGGGAGGAATCTAAAATCCCTGCCCACCACAACCCCCAAAACCCAAATTCCAGCCCCGCCACAGTTACGACGGGCATGGCAGCTTGCCCTCCAACAACAAATTGGCCTCTACCTCCAAATTTCCAAGACGCTTGGCCTTTTAATTGTCGTTGTGGGGAGGTTGGGACGACGAATTCGGGGGCAAACCGCCTGGAGGCACTGGATTTTAGATTCCTCCCTACGGTCGGAATGACAGGCAGGGGGCTCGAAACAACTACAACCCCCTGGCCGCCCCACCAACTTTGTTGACTTCCATTTTTGCTCCCGCTAACCTTACCCCTACCACACCCCAGGATTTAAACTCCATGACCTTGCCGCCACCTACGACGCCACCGCCACCTTCCCCTCCGATAATTACCAGGACTTGGGGGAAGCCGGTCTGCTCGCCCTCACCGAACACGGCGGGCTCGCCGCCGGCCAACGACCGTTGCCTGGAAACCGTTGGCAACATTGCCTGCGGCCTCGATGCCTTCACCGTGGAAATTCTCTAAAACGGGCCAACCCCCAAAAGATTTACCCAGCAAGGAGAGAAAAATGACCCAGTCAACCCAGACCACCCAGCCCATAGGAACAACCATCCTGGTCGTCATGATGGAGGTGGAAGAAGCCGACGACGAGGTGTTCAACAAATGGTATGACGAGGAACACTTGCCCGAGCGCATGTCCATACCCGGCTACGTCAGCGCTCGGCGTTTCATGCTGGAGCCCGGGGATCCCCGCAACAACGGCGGAGTCCTCCGCTACCTGTGCATCTGGGAAATGGAAGACGAAAGTCCCTTGGTCTCCCAGATTTACAACGACCAGAACGCCAACCCCTCTCCCACCAAGGAAGCGGCCGGCGCCGTGGTGAAGCAGCGGGCCCGGGGCCTATACCGGCAGATTACTCCCGCCGCCGGGGCCTTCACCAGCAAGGCCGGTTACACTTACCCCGACGGCAGAAGGTTCGCCGCCGATTAGGTTTATCACAATGGCGTCGGGCAAACATGGTTGATGGGTTACTTACTGGATAACTGGGGCAGCTTCTCGTAACTGTTCAGAATGAAGGAGTTAGCCCAACCCAAGGTCCGTCATTCCGGCTCAAGGCCGGAATGACGGTTTAATTACAGGATGACTCACCAATTCTGAACACTTACAGCTTCTCCGGTAGGTTTGTATTTCCCGATTTAGAAGACGTTCCACATTTGGAGCTGGCCATCGGTCAATTGACAGTCATGGAAGACACGATAACCAAGGAATTGACCGCCGGAAGATCCCCCTCAGCAGAAACCGGAGTTTGGGAGGTACTGAACAAACTCCAAGAACAATTAGAGCAAATTGCGAGCGCAACATACTTGGCCGGTTCGCAGGCCGGTGAGTAGTATGGCGACAATAACTGACATTCCGGCGAAGCTCTTGGTTCAAACCGATAAAGGAACGGTGCAATGGCATAAAACTGCCAATAACCAAACCTTCCTGGCAACCTTCGGCGACTACTCGACCGTTATTTAAAAGGATCTATCCATTCAACCCCGGAGTACGAGCTGAAGATTCTGGGTAAGACGGGTGACGCCATCGACCACGTAACCAATTCTTACATCAACCAACCGGACCACCTGCAACACCAATTGTCCCACCTTCACGAAGCGGCTAGGCGTCAAGCTCTTGGCATTGCGGACCATCTCGATAAATTGTCGAGGGCAATTGACATGGCTGGCGTCGGCGAATTTTAATACCACCCCAAGCCCATTAGATCATGCGCGGAAGAAAGCGCGATTAAATCCGCGTCAACCGGAGAACTTCCCCGATGTCCTCCACCTCTTCCAGCTTCCAGAGCTGGTCCAAGAGTTGGTCGGTCTGTTCGGGAGAAAGCAGGTCCTTGGCCAGGGAACGGAATTTCTGCTCGACTTCAGCGTCGGTCATGGGGTTCTTGTAATGCCCCTTGTGGTACGGGACTTCCGCTGAGTAG
The DNA here is from genome assembly GCA_965205495.1 of Dehalococcoidia bacterium. Lineage (GTDB taxonomy): Bacteria > Chloroflexota > Dehalococcoidia > Lucifugimonadales > UBA3495 > CATOSK01. The sequence continues at coordinate 264,569 of CBDBHA010000002.1, read as the reverse complement.
GTCTGGCCGGACTTGGTGACCAGGTCCAGGAAGCACAGCATGGCTTCCGGCACCCTGCGCTCCGCTTCCTCAGAGGGCTCGACCTTGACCCGGCTGGTCAGGTCCAGCAGCCCCGGGTCGAAGATGAACCGGTCGTCGAAATGGCCTTGGTCCACGTAACCATGGGTCAAGGCTACCGCCGTCGTGTAGGGCATACTATGGTCCGCGGTCTCCCGCGTCTGGGGCCGCCATTTCTCGTCGTCACCTGCCATAATGTCGATGGCTTTCTGGAGCGTCCGGATTTTCACCTCGGCTATGTCATCGACGTTGACCTGGGGCATTTGGTCCCGTACTTCCAGCGCGGCCTGCACCACCGTCTGGGAATATTGCCCCAGAGGAAACCGCTTGATGCTGCACTCGGCTATTTTAAAGGGTTGTCCGTTGCCGCCCAAGGTTTCCAGTTCATAAGCTCCACCGGCCACACCCCGGAAGAAGCCAAACTCGCCTTCAAAAATCGGCGCGGGTCCGGTAAGGCCCCGCTGGGCCAGCATCGCGGCGAAAACGGCGTTGCGGCTGGCGTTGGCGTAAGCGCACCCCTTCCAGTGGGACAGCACACCGGCCCGGGTCTGCCCCAATGCAATGTTGGATACCGTCGCCAGGTTAATCGCCTGTTCCGTCAGGTCCGGCGAAAGCCCCAGCGACCGAGCCGCCCCTACCACGCTGGCAATGCAGCCGTTGGTAACGTGGTCAAACCCCTGGGCACGTATCGGCGCGGTGTCTCCCAGGCGGCAGAACGCTTCATAAGCCATCACCGTGGCTGTAATGGCCCGCCGGCCCCCCAGACCCGCCATTTCGGTGGCCGAAAGGACGGCCGCAATACTGTCGCTGGGGTGCCCCGACTCGTTGCTGGTGTACCCGTCGTTGTAGTCCAGGTACCGGATCATCACCCCGTTGGCAAAGGTAGCCAAATCGGGGCTGGTAGTTTGGCCGCTGCCGATAATGGTGCAGGGGTTGGTCCTGCTGTCCACCGTCCCCGCCACGTCCCGGGCTATCTTGCTCGGCTCGCTGGTGTACCCGCCAATGGCACAGCCGATGGTGTCTATAATCATCCGCTTTGCCAGATGAATTACGTCATCGGGCAGGTGCCGGAAATGGGTAGCGGTAGAGTATTCGGAAAGACGCTCTGCTATGGTGGGCATTCTCGTATCCTCCCTGAACGGATAATACTGGTAACCAATGCACCCGCCAGCCTAATCCAATCAAGCGGGCCTGTCTACGCGGCCGCCACCCGGTCCAGGAAATTCTGGAGCAGGTCCTTACCCACCGGCGTCATGATGGACTCGGGGTGGAACTGGACCCCCTCCACCGGGTGCTCCTTGTGGCGCAGACCCATAATCAACCCGTTGTCGGTCCACGCCGTGGTCTTCAACCCGTCCGGCAATGTCTCCGGGTAGACCACCAACGAGTGGTAGCGGATGGCCTCAAAGGGCTGAGGCAGTCCGGCCAGAACCCCCTCGCCCCGGTGGTGGATCAACGATGTCTTGCCGTGGCGGATCTCTCCGGCTCGGCCCACCGTGGCCCCGTAAGCCTCCCCAATGCACTGGTGGCCCAGGCAGACCCCCAAGATGGGAAGCTCCGGACCAAAGCGCCGGATTACCTCAATGGAGATTCCAGCCTCCCGGGGAGTGCATGGCCCCGGGGAAATGATGATTCCCTCCGGCGCCAGCCCCTCAATCTCTTCCAGGGTGGCCTTGTCGTTCCGCACCGTGACCACCTCGGCCCCCAGTTCCGACAGATACTGGTAAAGGTTGTAGGTGAAACTGTCATAGTTGTCGATGAGCAGAAGCATCAGAGCAGTTCCACGAATTCCAGCCAATTGCCGTCCGGGTCCTGCGCATACATCACCTTGCGGAACAACCGGCCGTTCTCGTCATAATTGGCTGCGGGCGGGTTCACCGGCCTTAGTCCCTGCCGCGACTTTTCGGCGTAAAACCCGTCGATGTCTTCCACGTAGAAGGCCAGGTGGGCCGCCCCCAGATCGTTGCGGTTGGCCCCGCCGGGACCGCTGGCCGGGTTGATGTACTGAATTAGCTCCAGTTGGTGACCCTCGCCTAGATCAACGAAGGCCCCCTTGATGTGGGCCCCATCAAACCCCAAAACCTGGTCGATAAACTCACCCTGCCGTTCCATCCGCATGGCCACCCGGAATCCCAGGACGTTGGTATAGAAGTCCACCGCCTCCTCCACGTCGTCAACAATGAACCCGGTATGAAACATAGACTTGAGCATTATCCTCTCCCCTTCTCCGGTCTTTGACCCGTCTTTACTGGACCGTTGGAACCTAGACCCTGCCCTCGGCCACGTCGATGGCCCGCATCAATGCGCCGGACTTATGCTTCGTCTCCATATACTCGTCCTCGGCGACGCTGTCGGCCACCACCCCCCCGCCGGCCTGCACGTACATCGTCCCGTCCTTGTAAATCCCCGTCCGCAGCACCAGGGCGGTGTCCATGTCGCCTGAGAAGCTGAAATACCCAACAGCGCCCCCGTAGGGCCCCCGCTTCTCGCCTTCAACCTCCGCAATTATCTCCATTGCCCTAATCTTGGGGGCACCGGACACCGTGCCTGCCGGAAAGCAGGACCGGAGCGCGTCATAAGGGGTAAGTTCAGGTTTCAACTCCCCCTCAACGTGAGAGACCAGGTGCATGACGTGGGAGAACCGCTCAACGTTCATAAGCTGCGTCACTTGCACCGTTCCGGGCACGCTAACCCGGCCAATGTCGTTCCGGCCCAGGTCCACCAGCATGATGTGCTCGGCCCGCTGCTTTTCGCTGGTCTTTAGCTCCTCTTCGTTGGCAGCATCTTCCCCCGGTGTGCGGCCCCGCGGCCTGGTCCCGGCAATCGGGTGGGTGGCGGCGATGCCATCTTCCACCTTGACAACCGTTTCGATGGCGGCCCCTACAATCTGAAAGCCGTCCAGGTCCAGGTAGTACATGTACGGCGATGGGTTCACACTCCGCAGAGCCCGATACACCTGGAAGGGATGGGCTTCGGTGCGCCGCGAGAACCGTTGCGAGTTGACCACTTGAATTACATCGCCCGCATACACATACTCGATACATTTGCCAATGGCATCCGCATAACGGTCGAAAGTGAAATTGGACTCAATGGGCGCGGACCCGCTGGCGCCAAAACTCCCCTCCTGCAACTCCGCAGGCAGGGTAAGCGGTTGGGACAACCGGCTAACCATCTCGTCGATGCGGCCGGTCGCTTCGTTATAAGCTTTCTCCACATCCCCGTAGAGGTAGGCGTGGCTGACGACCTTTATGTCATGGCGCAGGTGGTCAAAAATCAGGATGGTTTCGCCAAACATGAAAACCGATTCGGGCAACCCCTGCGGGTCTTCCGGCATGGGCGGGACCCTGGGCTCAAAATAGCGGATGGCATCATAAGCCAAGTACCCGACGGCGCCTCCGTGGAACCCGGGAAGCCCCTCCACCGGTATGATTTGGTACTGGCCCATCTCTTCCTCGACCAACGAAAGCGGGTCGATTTCCCCCTCTGGCTGCCCGGGGCCGGTTAGCGCCACTTTATACGGCTCGGTGCCGATGAAACTGTAACGGCCCAACCGTTCCCCGCCTTCAACGCTTTCCAGCAGGTATGAATAGGGACCCCGGGCCACTTTCAAATAAGCCGATACCGGCGTCTCCAGGTCGGCGTTTATTGACCGGTATACCGGTACCAGGTTCCCCTGACCGGCCATTTCCTTAACTTGTTCCAGTGTTGGATAGTACATGCGTTGCCCGCTCTCAGGTTTCCGGATCCTTGGCGCCCAAAAAGAAAAACCCGCCCACTAGGGACGGGTTTTTGACCGTGTTGCCACCCTTTTTCGTTCTCCTGCCCGCAAAGGTAGACCGGGCGGAAAACATCTTAACCGGCGGAGAGGCCCGGGGTCTACTCGGCCTCTGTGCCGCGGGCCCTTAACGCTGCCCAGGCGTCCCAGCCTACTTGGAAAGCGCTTGCCAATGCCTTCGGTTCAGCCGGCGGCTCGGGGGTCCATTCGGTCTTCTCCGTTGGGCGCCGGCTCTCACCTAACCCGGCTCTCTGGGCCTCGCTAGAAGCCTACTACTCCCCGTCGTTGCCTTTGCTTATTCGGTTGTTGCCACCGAGTATAAGTAGCCCTTCCCGGCGGTGTCAAGGAGGATTCCGCTAGACGTTTACCCCTCTTTCCACCAGCTTTTCCGGCGTCACCAGCTCAAAGATTTCAATGGCGTACTCGGTCAGGGACGCCTGCATGGCGCGGTTGTCCACCGGCACCGACGCCGGAATCTTGGACGGCCAGTTGGGCTCAATGCTGTCCTGAGTCCACTCGGCATAGACCACATTGGGGGTACCAGGCAGACCCTGGCCGCCAATGTAAATCTGGGCCTTGTTCCGGCCACCCTCTTCGTAGGCGGCGCAAATCTTGGACAAGTAACCGGCCACTTCCCAGGCCTTGCCCGGCTGACATCTGGCGATTCTTCTCAGAAGATACATTTTTGAACTCCCTCCCAAATTGATGACCCAATTATAAGTGGTGGCAACTTTTTCAGCCAGATTTTCCCACCCGCCGGCCAGGACGATTGCAAAGTCCCTACGAACACCTATCTTCATTCCCGCGAAGGCGGGAATCCAGGGTGCACGTGGCCTGGCGCGCCCTTTTCCCTCAGAATTGCATCACTTTGCAACCGTCCCCCTACTTGGGGCCGCTTTTCTTGATGTCCTCGATGGCCTCGGACAGTTCTTCTGAAGTGAACGTCTTCCCAGTTCGGGAGTCCTCCCAACCGTCCCCGCTCCGCTGGAGCTTGCCAAAGACGCCACCGACGACGGGAAGGTAATAAGAGCCCTTGGTGAAGCCGTCGGGGACAGGCCGGCTGGCCCCGTCGCCGTACTCCGCATCGTCGGCGAGGCTGATCATGAACAGGAGAACCCGGTCCCCCACGTCGTAGACGGGGACTCCTTTGTACCCCACGATGTTGATGCTGTCGTCGCCCGGGGCTACTCCGGTCTCCGCGAGCACGGCAATGTCGTCGGGGAGTTCCTTGGGGTAGAGCGCCTCTTCCACGGTGAACTTGTAGTTGGTGAAGACATAGTGGTAGGTGGGCGGGTCGTTGAGTCCACGGGCTCGGTCCTGCTGTCCATTTCGCCGGTGAGCCTGCCAATGGCGACGGCGTCGGAACGCTCCACCATGTCCTCAAGGTCCCAATCAGGCGAGAGGCCCCTAATAATGACGGTCCTCTTGCCCTCAACCAGGGGGATCGGTTCTTGGGTCTCCCCCTGCAAGCCGGAGCAGCCCACGAGGGCGGTGGCGAGCAGGGCGGTCGCGGCGAGAGGGTGGGCCCAGAGTTTGTTTGGTTTAAAATGCAGCATCCCCCTCATCCTTGTATCTTAAAATACGAAGGACGTGGCAGGCCGTTTCATCCCAGGCCTGGAGAGGCCGTGGCTCAGCGGGGCCGCCGCGTCCTTACCCCGGCTCAGAGCCCGAACAGTTGAAGGGGCAGCAATAGCCCGTATTAAGCAAGGCTGGGCCAGAGTCCGGAACCCGAAGACCCGGAACACAACCCAACCGGAACACAACCCAAGAGGAGGAGGCAGAAATCAGATGAAGGAAGCGGGATTGTTTGTCGGCATCGACGTGTCCCAGGACCGGTTGGACCTGGCGGTGCGGCCCACTGGGGAAACCCGGCAGGTGGTCTACAACCCAGCGGGTACCGAGGCAATGACCGAATACCTGAAGGAACTGGGCCCCCAATTGGTGGTGGTGGAGGCCACCGGCGGTCTGGAGATGGCGGTGGCGGCGGAGATGGCGGCGGCGGGATTGCCGGTGGTGGTGGCCAACCCGAGAAAGGTGCGGGCCTTTGCCCGGGCGACGGGGCGGCTGGCGAAGACGGACGCGTTGGATGCCCAGGCGCTGGCGCATTACGGGGAAACCCTGCGGCCCCAGCCGCGGGCGCTGCCCGACGCCGCGACCCGGGAACTGAAGGCGCTGGTGGTGCGGCGGCGCCAACTGGTGGAGATGATCACCGCGGAGAGGAACCGGCTGCGGATGGCAACGCGGCGCGTCCGGCCGAGGGTGCAAGAGCACATAAATTGGCTCAAGGAAAACCTGGCGGAGTTGGACCAGGACTTGGACGACACCATCCGGTCGTCGCCCATCTGGAAGGACCAGGACCGGCTGCTGCGCAGCGTCCCCGGAGTGGGGCCGGTGCTGTCGCTGACCCTGCTGTCGGGACTGCCGGAGTTGGGAGCGTTGAACCGGGGGGAGATCGCCGCGCTGGTGGGGGTGGCGCCCTTCAACCAGGACAGCGGCAGCTTCCGAGGGAAACGACGGGTATGGGGCGGACGCAGCTCAATCCGCGCCGCCCTCTACATGGCGGCCCTGGTGGCCACCAGGTGCAACCCAGCGATAAAGGACTTCTACCTGCGCCTGTGCAACGCGGGCAAGCCCAAGAAGGTGGCCCTCACCGCGTGTATGCGCAAGCTGTTGACCATCCTGAACGCCATGGTCCGGGACAACCGCCCCTGGACCCCCACCGAGGCCAACTCTTAACCCTCAAAACCCTTGACACCAAAGACAGTTGCTGAGCCCATACCTGTCATTCCGGCCCCCATACCTGTCATTCCGACCGCAGGGAGGAATCTAAAATCCATCGCCGCCACCCGGTTTGCCCCGGACTCGTCGTGCCAACCCCTTGGATCCACATGGAACCGTTCGGCAGGTGCAAACTTGAGTGGTTACGGACCTTCCTGGAACCGCCCCACGGCATCCCATCCCACGACTACGCCATCACCTTGAACAGGGAGCAAGGACGGATGGAACGGTGGGAGTGCTGGGCAATCAGCCCCCCGTCCTGTCTGGAATACCTGCTCGCCGACCGGGACTGCCCTTACCTGCGCTCGGTGGTCAAGGTCGTGGGCGGGCGGGAGCACTGCCTACTAAAAATCCCGCCCAGTCAAAAACGATTGCCCCGCCGGGCCTTTCTCAGGCTAAGGCGTCAGCAAAATCTTCCCAGAGGTCTCCCTACCTTCCAACTGCCGGTGGGCCTCCGCCGCTTCCGACAGGGGCAGGGTTAATCCCACGTGCAGCTTCAACTCTCCCGATTGCACCCAGCCCAGGCACTCGTTGGCCCGCCCCAGCAATTCATCCCGGGTCGCGGTGTAGTCACCCAGGCTGGGCCGGGTCAGGAACAGGGAACCGTTCCTCAAAACTCCTGTTTCCACCGTTGACACCGGCCCGCTGGCCTGACCGTAGAACACCATGTATCCCCGCCGTCCCAGGCACTTGATGCTGCCGTCGAAGGTGGTGCGGCCCACGGCGTCGAAAACGATTTTCAGGCCCTTGCCATCGGTGGCGTTTTTAACTTCCTCGGCAAAGTTTTGCTCGGTATAGTTGATGGTCACGTCGGCCCCGGCCTCTTCGGCCAGTTGGGCCTTTTCGCTGGTCGAAACCGTGGTGAAGACCTGCGCGCCCACCTTTTTGAGCATCTGAATCAGCAGCAGACCAACCCCGCCGGCCCCGGCGTGTACCAGGGCCCGGTCCCCGGGAGAAAGCTGCGTTATGCCAAAGGTCAGGAAATGGGCGGTCATCGCTTGAAGCATGGTGGCCGCTCCGGTGGCGAACTCAACCCCCTCCGGCAGGGGCACCAACAGCCGCGACGGTACCACCGCCTCTTCGGCGTAGGAACCGGTCCACATGGCATAGGCCACCCGGTCTCCCACCGCCACTTCGTTCACCCCTTCCCCAACCGCCTTGACCACCCCGGCCGCTTCCCGCCCCGGGGTCCAGGGCAGGCTGGGCGGCGGATTCGTCCCTTTCCGGCTGGATACATCGGTGTAGTTGACCCCAATCGACCTTATGTCCACCAACGCCTGCCCGGGTCCGGGCGTCAACCTTGGCACATCCTCGTATTTCAAGACCTCCGGCCCGCCGACTTCATGGCCTCTTACCGCTTTCATTTCATTCCCTCCCCAGGACTCGATTCTTGGACAACCCGCCGTTACCCGCCCAACACCGACACCATTCCGGTGACGTTCTCGATGTTTTCCAGGTCCCGGAAGCTGTCGATGGCTTCCTCAATGTGGTCCGCCGGCAAAATGTAGCGGGAGCAATACAGAAACTTGGCGTCCAGCTCTTCCCGCTCTAAAGGGAACTCCGGGTAACCCCGCGCATAGTCCACCCGGTGCTGCAACCGCCGGCCATCATCCAGCGTTACCGTGACAACGCTGGGATTGGGGATTAATGGCGAACCCGCTCCGGTGGCTTCCACCGTGATCCGGTCCATTGCAACCCGGACCTCCGGGTCCTGCACCGCTCCCTCGGAGAAGTGGTTGATTAAGGGATGCCCGTGCAGCAGGGTGGCGGCGGCAATGTAACTCAAGCACAGCCTGGCTTCCCAGTGGTTTTGGGGCGTCGGGAATGGCAGCCGCTCCAGAGCTTCCGGCGTCGCCGCAACCCGCACCGATTGGACCTGCCCGGGTTCAATCTGGTACTGCTGCATCAATTGCAGCAAGGCTTCAATGGTCGTGTGGCTGGCTGTGGCGCAGGGATACAGCTTTAGCGTCACCCCCGGGTCCACTACGGCAAAGGGCTTCGCCAACCCTTCAAAAAACCCTTCCTCGTCCACTTCGTCCAATCCCAACTGCCCTTGGAAATACCCGCCGGGCTGTTCTAACACCCCCGGGGCCGCAGTCAGCCCCTCTTTAGCTAGCATGGCCCCCATGACCCCGTTCAGGGCGGCCCGGCCACATTCCAGCGCCCTCGTGCCGCTGGCCAGATTTCCGGCGATTCCCCCGCCCTGCCCACAGGCAATCCCCAGGGCGTGTTCCATTTCATCGGGTTCTAACTTCAAAATCAGCCCAGCCGAGATCGTCGCGCCAACGGTCCCCGTAATCGAATCGGCGTGTCCCGCCGGACCACTGGCTTGGCCTTGCGCCAACCCAGCCAACTTGGCGACAACCTCACAACCCAGGATATAGGCGGTCAACACCTCGTGCCCGGCGTTGCCAAACATCTCCCCCAACGCCATAACCGCCGGAAAGATGGCGCTGGAAGGGTGAACGTTCCTGGGGGCTATCTCGTCGTCAAAGTCCAGCAGGTGGACCATGGTGCCGTTGGCCAGGGCCGCGTACACCGGCGAGGTCCGCAAGCCCATCCCGATGATGGTGCACCTGCCGTTCCCCTGCATATCCTGCACAAACTTGGTCACGATGCGGCATTCCGGTTGGGCCGCAGCAGCCAAAGCCACCGCCGCCGCATTTACCATCATTTCCTTAGACCTTTCGACAACTCCAGGCGGCAATCCCCCCAAGGAATTGCTGTCCGAGGCGAACTGGACCAATCGGCGGGTAAATCCCATGAAAAAGCGCTCCAGAACGCCGCCTCCAACAAAGGGGCGAGCGCGGCTTCTTCGGCCAAGAATACTAGCGGCGCATGGGTTTAGCAACGGCCCCGCCCCAACCCAGCCACTCTGTCCAGGACCCTACAATTCTCGCAATTTCGGGACATGCCACCCTAACTCCAAGCTCCATCCCGTCCTTCCGGCCCGGCACCCGCCACCCCCGCCTTGTTCCCCGTTCCACCCGTCGTTCCGGCCTTGAGCCGGAACCCAGAAATCCCCGCCCTTGCCCCTTCCCAAAACCCAAGGACTCCCGGTTCCCCCCGTGGGGACAACGGAAAGGCCAAGAATCCCAAAAGGAATAATACGCACGACCCGCGGTAACACCGAAGTAGCATTAACCCCCTCCAGTCCGTTCGTCCTGAGCTCCGTCGAAGGGCCAACGGACGGCCGCACTAAACACCCAGTCCGTTCATGGTGAGCCCGTCGAACCACCCCCCAAAGTCACTGACACTTACCCCTTGCCACTTCCGGTGACCACTCTATAACATATTTATTACCAACAATTAACCGCCAAACCAAAATGGCTCGATTTGACTCGTTTTGGACCACTAATTTTTTAATTTCCCCTTCATCCCAACACTCCCCAGTAGAATCTCCCCCTGTTCCCCGAACAAAAACCTCCAAAGGAAATGACCCAAAACCATGAATCTTTCCTCCGGTTTCCGTTCCATTAAGTCCCGAATCAACGCCCTCGAGCGTAAAATGGCCCGCGCCCTCGCCCAGGTCAAACTGGAACGCCAATCCAAAAAACTCTGCGAGGAGTGGTCCTACGCTCAAATCGAACAACAACCCCTCCCCGACCCCCAACTCCTCCTCAAAAACCTCCTCCCCTTCCCCCTAGTGACGCCCGCGTTTTGACCCCACCCAACCTCAATAATGTCCCCAAAAGTCCTAAAATGTCCCAGCGCTTTAAAAACCCCTGCCCTTACCCCCGTCCCGAAATTCCGACATCCCGCGGTTCCCGCCGCCCCGGTAGCAACGCCCAGTCCCAACTATCCCACCAAGCACAACCAAAAGCCCCGAGGCTCTGGCCTCCTCAGTTTACTTTCCCACTGGTTTATGCTTTATTATTGGACTCAACACCCTGGCCCGACGAAGAAGACCGGCAGGTTTTTCCGCCGATTTCCAACAGACAGGAGTTGCGATTTTATGAGCTACGAGTTAATCAAGACCGACCAAGTTGACCGGGTATCAATCATCACGCTGGACCGCCCCGAAGTCCTCAACGCCCTGAGCCTGGGCCTCGCCCGGGAACTGGACCAGGCCATTACCAGCATGGAAGAAGACGAGGACGTTGGCGCCATCATCATCACCGGCAGCGGAGAGCGCGCCTTTTCAGCCGGCGCCGACATCCACGAGAACCGGGAACGCACCGCGGAGCAACGGGAAGAGACCCAACAGGAGCGTTCCGGGTACACCTGGCACCTTACTACTTCGGTGAAACCCATCATCGGAGCAATTAACGGCCTTTGCTACGGCGGCGGCACCGTCATGGCTACCGCCATGGACTTTCTAATCGGCTGCGAAAAGACCAGTTTCCGCTTCCTGGCCGTCAACTACGGACAGATGAACGCCACCTGGAGCCTTCCCCGCTTGGTCGGCATCAACCGGGCCAAGGAACTCCTTTTCAGTGGCCGCGAGGTCTTCGCCGACGAGGCCTACCACATCGGCCTAATCAACCACCTAGTGCCCAGCGAACAACTGATTGAAAAAGCGGTGGAGGTTGCCGCCGGCATCGCCAAGAATCGGGCGGTGGGCGTGGCCAATATCAAGCAGATGCTTCTGGAACACAGCGGGCAGCCATTGGAGGACCAATACTGGAACGAGGTCAACTCTCGGGGAGACCGTTTCAAGGGCCTTTCTGTTGAAGAAGGGTTCAAGGAATTTCTGGACCGCAAAGGCCGCAAACCCCGGGTTTCGTAACATTTCCTGTGACCCGTTTGGAGCATCCTTGAGCCCCCGGAGGTTCGTCCGGGGGCTTCGGCATTTCCCGGGAAAATGCCGCTCTACCACCCGCGGGCAACACCATGTTTAAAACATCCCTAGCCGCCGCCTTTCCCTCCCCGGGCGCCGCCCTCAAAATCGCAATTCCCCTGCTCATATTCGCAGTTTTGGTCCTCATGCCCACCCCGGAAGGCCTGACGCCGGAAGGGCAGCGGGCACTGGCAGTAATGGCCTTGGCAGTGGTGTTGTGGGCCACCGAAGTCATTCCCATTGCCATCACCGGCATTGCGGGGGTCGTCCTCCTCGTCTTGGTCGGCGGCGCCCCCGACATCGAGGGAGCCCTGTACGGCTTTTCCCGGCCGGTCGCCTACTTCTTGATCGGTATCTTAACCCTGGGGTTGGCCGTCCACCGATCGGGCCTAGCGGAAAGGATGGCGAACTTTCTCATGCGGGGCGCGGCGGGGAGTCCTTACCTCCTTTACGTCCAGATGCTCTTTTCCTTTGCCGCCCTAACCTTCGCCCTGCCATCAGCCAGCACCCGGGGCGCGATCATGGTCCACATCTACGAACAGGTCCTGGAACGTTGGGACATATCTCAGGATCACCACTTTCACAAAGCCGTAATGATGGCCCTGGGCTCGCTCAATCGGTTGGGTTCCACCGCTTTGTTGGCCGGCGGGATTACCCCGGTGGTGGCTTCGGGACTGCTGGGAGATTTTTCCTGGACCCAATGGTTCCTGCTGATGAGCGTTCCCTTCTATGCCAACCTGGTTGTTGGCGGGACCCTTCTTTTCCTACTCTATCGTTCCGGGTTTAGGTTCGCGCCCGGCGCCTATACCCCAGCCTTGGCCGGCGCACCGGTTAGTGCCTTGGAAGTTAGGGCCGGGGCCATCACCCTGTTGACGGCCCTGCTCTGGTTCACCGACTTCGCCCACGGCCTCCATCCGGCTGTGCCCGCATTGATCGCGTTGACCCTAATCCTGACCCCGCGCATTGGAATCCTCAGTTGGCGGGAGTTTGAGCAGAACGTCGGTTGGAGCAATTTTTTCGTAATAGCAACTTCCTTATCCCTGGCCCACGCGTTGGTCACCAGCGGGGCCGCCGATTGGTTCTCCACCGCTCTGGTCGGGGGTGTGGGCGGACTGGCCGGCAACCCTTGGCTCCAACTGCTGGCCATCTGCTGTTGTTCCGCCCTGGTCCGGATGATGGTACCCAACATCGCCGGATATTTGGCGCTGGTCATACCCATCGCCGTCGCTACTGGAGCATCGCTGGGTCTCAATCCCTTGGTTTGCGGGCTGGCTGTGGTCGTGGTGGGGGATTCCGCGGTCTACTACCCCGCCGGTGGAACCTCCGGGGTCTTCATCTATCAGAGAGCCGGGATCCCGGCTCCCGAAGTCTTCCGGTTCGGCATGGTCATGACCGTCGTAGCCATTAGCGTTCTCTTCATCCTAGTGGTCCCCTACTGGTCATTGGTGGGCCAACCCCTGGTCAGATAGTAAAATCAAGCCAGATGTTGGTCACGGTCTTGAATCAAGCGCAAGTATCGGCCGAACACTGTTACATTTGAGGCCAACAAAAACGGGCAAAAACTAACCCCGAGGCCATCACCGGCTCAAGGCCGGGAGAGGACTACCCGGGGACTGCGCTGATCACGCTACCAGATTGGCAAACGAGGGTCAAACAAGTAACAGTTGAGAAAATGGCAAAACTCTGGCCTGAGCGAGGCCATGCCCAAAACCGTCCAAATTGTTGACGGATGCCGCAATTGACAAAATATAAACCTTACGCTACTTGCTTGCATCACAATATAACGGTGTGTAATGTCGGCCGCTGTCGTAATTTACATTGCGGCATCGCAAATCTACACTGGGCTAGATGCCTTGTTGAAGCGAGTCGCAGGAGGCTAATCACCAACGTCAATTGTGGAGCAATTTGGCACAAAAACGTTCTACCCTGATCGCTACGGCCACCGCTCACGCCATGGCATGGCTCGTTTTCCTTTGGCTAATTTTCCCGCGGTGCATCTTCGGGGGCGTTTCTCCGGAGGCCACCTCCATGGTGATTGGTTCCTGCCCCCTTGACTACGACCTGTGGGGAGCTTCTTGGTTCTTCGTTCCGGTCTTGCTGACAGGCGTAGCTCTGGTCCTGGTGCTGGCCTTCCGGATGCCCCGCTGGTGGGGCACCTTGATGCTTGGTATTCTGTCTATCGCTGTTGTGGGAATGTGCTTGATGGGATACCTCAGCTTCGGAATTGGCTACGTTCCCTCTGCCTTAGCTATGCTCGTTGGAACCGTTCTCCACACTCGCCGTCCCCGGACGGGCAGAGACAAGTATAGTCGGTAGGCGTGACATTATTCACAATATTGACATTGATTATTACTATACATGATAAAATCCGCAAGCTCCACTGAGGGGCTATTTGACAATCTGACGGGCACCCACAGTTCAGAGTCAAGGGGTCATTCCGTGCCCCAACCGTCATTCCCGCGGAAGCGGGAATCCAGATTTGAGGGCAAAGAAAAAAGGCAAAAACTTACCCCGAGGCCATCACCGGCTCAAGGCCGGGAGAGGACTACCCGGGGACTACAATGCGATATGCTACCAGGTTTTACCTCAACCGGATTTCTCACCACGAACCTATTTGGAGATCCAATGATTTGGTGAATACCCACCAAGAAATGCTTAATTTAATCAGTTGGATTAACCCTCAGATCTGCGCCTTGGTACAATTGATTGACCGTTTCCAGGAGATTCACTCCAATGGCGTTCCTCATTACCTAACCTTGGTCGGAGATTTTTGGGATAGGCCATGACCGAGCAAACACCCCCAGATCGACCCGAACCCGTCCCGCCGTTGGGCCGCCGCCGGGCCATCCCTGACACCACCGCGCCGGACGGCTCGGAGATTCGCTTCCTCATCGACAACCAGCACGGGGCGCAGCAGGCGAGCATGGTGGAAGTAACCTTGCCCGCTGGTCAGGTGTCCCGCCCCGTCTGGCACCAGACCGTCGAAGAAGTGTGGTACATCCTGGAAGGCCGCGGCCTGGTGTGGCGCTGCCCTGCCAACCAAGGACCTTCCCCGCCTCCGGCCGTCGAGGTCTCCCCGGGCGACGCCTTGACCATCCCCACCGGCTGGCGGTTCCAGTTCAGCGCCGGCCCCGATGGCCCCCTCCGGTTCCTCTGCGTGACCATCCCACCCTGGTCTGGGCCCGACGAAGCCCAACCCGCCGAGTTCGGCGGCCTCGGCCCACCAACGGTGTAGACCGGCCCTATTGGGCCGTCCAACCCCCATCAATAACCAGCTCGCTGCCGGTCATAAACGACGACTCGTCCGAGGCTAGAAACAAGACTCCGTAAGCCACCTCTTCCGGCCTGCCGTACCTCCCCAACGGGGTGCGCGAAACCAAAAGCTGGTAACGTTCCTCGTCCCCCCGGCCCTCTTCCGTCATGGGGGTGATGATGGGCCCCGGATGCACCGAGTTGGCCCGTATCCCGTCCTTGGCGTACTGGATGGCCGTCGCCTTGGTCAGCAGCCGCACGGCACCCTTGGATGCTTGATATTGGGGGCTGCTGTTGTCCGTTCCCACCAGCCCCAATTGCGAAGAAATGTTGACTATAGACCCGCCGCCGGTCTCCCGCATGGCCGGAATCACGGCCTTGGTGCCTAGAAACACTCCCTTGGCGTTAATGTCCATCACCCGGTCCCACTCATCCACCGACACCTCTTCCACCCGGCCGCGACCACTCACCCCCGCGTTGTTGACCAGAACATCGACCCGCCCAAACTCCCTCCTCGCCGCCGCCACCGCCGCTTCCCACTGGTTTTCCCTGGTCACATCCAGGGTAACGAACAGCGCCTCCCCGCCTGCGTCGACAATCCCCGCCACCAACAACCGCCCCTCCTCTTCCAATATGTCTCCGATGACCACCTTGGCCCCCTCTTGGGCGAACAGCCGCGCTTCAACCGCTCCCATACCCGGCACCTCGCTGCCCACGCCCCGGGCTCCTCCGCTGATAATTGCCACCTTGCCTTCTAGCCGCATCCCATACCTCCCTCGTTGTCCCGGTTAGTTGCGCCCAGTCTAGCACCGGACTCCTCCAAGCCGCGTTCCCCGGAGATTCGACGCCCGCCAAGCGGCCCCGGGTAGAGTAGGCTATAATCGGCTTCGGATCAAAATTCTCCGGGCCTGGTCGGCAACGCGAACTTGCCTGCCATGCTGGCCTCCTTCGTTTTGAGCCCCGCAACGGGCCCAATTGAGGGCGTGGTTGCAACGGCTTTCGGGGCGCCGGTTGATTATTGAAGGAGGCGGTTATGGCGTCGGCACAGAACGGAAACAAGGTTAAAGTCCACTACACCGGCAAGCTCGACGACGGAACGGTCTTCGACTCTTCTGAAGGGCGGGAACCCCTGGAGTTCACCGTCGGATCCGGCCAGGTCATCCCCGGGTTTGAACAGGGCGTCGAAGGCATGGAAATCGGCGATTCCAAAACCGTTAGCATCTCCGTAGAAAATGCCTACGGCGCCCATCAAGCCGACGGGGTGTTCGACGTCGACCGGACCGAACTCCCCCAGGACATGCCCCTGGAAGTTGGAATACGCCTTCAGGCCCGCCATTCCAGCGGCCGCCCCGTCGAGGTCACCGTCGTTGCCATCGGGGAAGAATCGGTCACTATGGACGCCAACCATCCCCTGGCCGGCAAAGCCCTCACTTTCGAAATCCAACTGGTGGAAATCGGCTAGCCCGTCCGCTGATACTGCTGCTGGGACAGGGTCTGATAGGTTACCGGCGACACCGCCGTCAACCCAGCGTCCACCGGCAAAGTAACCCCGTTAACCCAGCGGGCTTCCTCACTGGCCAAGTACAACGCCGCGTAACCAATGTCCCAGGAGTCTCCTTCCGTCCGCAACGGCGCGGCGTTCTGCCGTATTTGCCGCAGGTCGTCATCCATCCGGGGCGCCACCATAGGCGAGTAGACCAGCCCCGGTGCGATGCAGTTGACCCGAATCCCATCGGGTCCGTGGTCCGCCGCCATCGTCATGGTCAGCCCGATAACCGCCGCTTTGGATGCGGTGTAAGGCGTGCTGCTGTGGGCCCGCAGCCCGGCGATGGATGAGATGTTTATGATGCACCCGCCGTCCCCGCTCTCAATCATCTTGGGGATGGCGTACTTGCTGCACAGGACAATGCTCTTGACGTTCACCGCCATCACGTAGTCCCAGTCCTCTTCGCTAATCTCCACCACCGTGCCCCGGCGGGAAATCCCCACGTTGTTGTCCAGGATATCCAAACGCCCGTACCGTTCCATGGCAACGTCCACCATGCGTTGGCATTCCTGGGCCTTGATAACATTGGCCTCAAAGACCGAGGCTTCCCCGCCCTCTTGGTCAATCATCGCCAACGTCTCTTCCGCCCGCTCTAAAATCGCGTCCACCAGCAGCACCTTGGCCCCCTCTCGGGCAAACAACACCGCGGCGGCCTTGCCGTTGCCGACTCCCGGCCCACTTGATCCGGCCCCGGTTATTATGGCGACCTTTCCTTCCAGCCTTCCCTCGCGTTCAACCATATTTACGCTCCCTGTTCATCTCGGCTTCCCCGGCTACGTTCTAGCAATTACCCCACCGTGTCAAGCCGCTACTCGGTAATGGGCCGAGACACAATCCACAGGCTGACCACGGTGTAAAGCACCATCAATCCCAGCATGGGCAGTTGGCTTTTCAAGACCAACTCCCGGCTGGGGTAATGCCGCATCGCCCGCAAGTGAGCCAGGTAAACCGCCACAATATGCCCCGCTACTATCACCAGCACCGAGAAGACCCAGAGGAATCGCGCAGTAATCACCCGGATGTTTATCGCATAGCCCGCCGTGCCAAACAGGTCCCACCCGACGCCAAACGGGTCCGACACCAACGCGATAATCAGTTGCCCCTGAATCAGCAAGAAACTCAGGAAATGCGCGTAATGGTAGGCCAGGGCAATGGGAATCAACGAAAGGACGTACCCCCCTACCAGGGCACCCACCGGCGGAGACCGGCCTCCCACTATCCGGAACATCAACCAGCAAAACCCAGTGTACACCCCCAGGAATATCAACGGGAAGCCGATCAACCCCAGTGTGTTGGCGATGGTTAGTCCGTTGACGAATGGGGAGGTCAGTTCCGGAAATTGGGTTATGAAAAAACTCTGGACAGCAAACCACTCCGGCGTGGCGCTAAACCCGTCGAAGGTCACCGATGCCAGCAGCAGCATGACCAGGGCTATGTTGCTCCGGCCGATTATTTCCGGGTTTCCCAGACCCACACCCGGAGGGCGCAGGTTAAACTCCCGCCGCTCCGCGTACTCGAAGCACTCGTAGCAGTCGACGCACTCCCCGTCTTCGTTGCGGCAGCCCGACACCGAACACTCCCGGCAGTCCGCCGCTTCCGGGACCCTCACTTCCGTAACGGAAAACCGGGCGAAAATCCCGAACACTACCGAGAACACTTCGCCCCTCTTCAGCCATTGGTGCTTCCCAAAGGTGAACATGCCGGCCCAGGTCACCAAACTATAACCGGCCACCAACCAACCCAGGTGCCTGGGGTTAGAACCCTCCCCAAAAGCGTTTTCAATCCAAGCGAAGCAGAAAAACAGGATGACCGCCGGCCAAACTCCCCAATGGATGGGGTACTCCCGCCCCAACCCGAAGCCCTTTTCCGGGAAAGCCCAATGGTGCAGCCCCTCAGCCCAGGAAAAAAGAACCTTCCACGGGTTCACCAGGGCCCACAGATTACCGAACAGCGCAATGAAAAACCCCATCCCCACCCACCAGATTACCCAGATGAACGTGGGGCTGAAGTTACCCACCGGCCGGGTTGTCCCGTACAACGCCGTGGCGATGACCAGCCACAAAAGGAACACCGAGAGTGTCTTCAACGGCCAGAGGAAGGGCCCGCTCAGGATGAACTCCACCCACTCCCACCGGAAAAGGTTGAACCGAGGGTAGTTCGTCACCCGCGATTCTCCCTTGACCACCATTCCGACGATAACGAAGGACAATACCACCGCCGCCGCTCCTCCCACCGCGAAGAAACTTAGCGGCAGCGGCAGATCGTACCGCTCCCCAATGCCGTGGGCATAGGCCGGCCCCAGGGCTAGGGCAGCCCCCGCAGCCAGCAGCGGGAGCCCCAATTTAATGCTTTTCACCATTTGTCCTTTGACTTAGCCCGGCCGGCATTACCGCGGCCTCACCTCCAGGAATCCGACGTCGATCTCGGAACCTTCTTCTCCGCCGGCATAATCGTCCATTGATCCATCGGAGCCCCCGTGCTCATGACTACCCTCCGCCGATTCTGGGATGGCCACCATGGCCGTAGCATCCACCACTTCGCCGTCAATCATTAGCTCGCTGTGGTTGTTGGCGTTCAAGGTGACCCGGATTTCCCGCATTCCAGGGTCCAAATTTTCCAGGTGGTACTCCGGCCCGAAGACCCGGCTGATTTTAACGCCGTCAACATAGACGTGGGCGTGACCAACCCCAGGTTCGTGGTCCTGATCGACGGCTTCCGGCGCCCACCGCCAGTTGTCGGTCTTTATTTGAACATCAACTTCCCCTCGGACACCGGCTGTGGCGGTGATTGCCACAGCAACCGGAGCTCCGGCCTCGACAGCATCGGGGTCGTGGTTTTCAGCCTCTCCGTGGCCCTGGGAACCTCCAGCTTCCTTTGTGGCTCCATGACCATGAGCGGATTCAGATTCGCCCATAGCTTCGTGGAAAGCGACCCGAAACCTTCCAGTAGCGTCGGCCACAAAAACAAAATCCGATACTTCTCCCGCTAGGACCCCCCCTCAAGGTCGTACCCGTGCAGGTGCAAGGCCCCAGGTGCGTCGCTGTCAATTTCCAGGGTGACAGTATCATTATGGCCCACTTGAATAGTCTCCGGTGTCATCGTCCCGCCCCGGAGAGTCACTGGAATAGCCAGTTCCTCCGGACCGCCTCCTCCACATGCAACAGACAAGGCCAACGCCGCAAGAACCAGGGTCAACAGACCCTTCAAAGGGAAATGTTCACCAAACTTCAACATCAGTAGCTCCTCGTACCAGGTAAAATTGCCCGCCCGAACCCCAACCCCACGCCCTTCCCAACTCGCAAGAGTGGAATAGGCCCACAGTGGGTCCTGGTCGACCAGGGGAAAAAGAAGAGGAGCTAAGCCCGCGGTGGCTTCTTGGGCACGGTTCCTAGGAACTCGGAAGGTGGCCCGTTTAGGGGAGAAAATTGCAGCAACAAAGGCGCATCGCTTGAATCGGCGAATATCCGGTCGAGGGTCACCGATACCGCCGGGAGGAAAAACAGGCCGGGACCGGCAGCGTCGGTGGAGGTGAGAAACACTACCTCATCCTGCGGAACACTCCCTTCAAAATCGCCGCTCAACGAAGCGTAATGACCATGGTAAGAACCGAAGTTGTGGGCGTGTTCTTTGCCCTCAGGGGCCAGGAACAGGTGGCCGTGATGGTAAAACCTTTCAGCAAAGTGATGGTCGGCCAAGGGACCAACGGCGGGAAGCACCAACCCAATCAACGCCACCGCGATCAGCCAGTTGCGCAACGAGTCCACCCGGCCCCCTTGGCAAATGCCGGGAGCCGTCCCTTGCGGAATCTTCGACAGCCTATCCGTCACGGACTCACCCTCGGCTCTTCGTCTGCCTGCGGCCCGCCACCCGGTCCCAGGTCCAAATCCCCACCGTCACGATCATTACCGCCAACGCCCCCAGGAGGACCCAATTCAACCCGCTGCCACCGGGATTTACGTACATCGGCACCACGATGGTTTCCTGGCCCAGGTCCGAATACACCCCGATGACCACTTCCCAGTCCCCTTCAAGGTCAAAGGGAATGGTAGCTTCATAAAACTGGGGAACGGCGTCGTTGGGAGCCGGTATTGGCCCCAGGGCCGTGGAACCCGCCGGACCAGTGGCTGAAATTTCCACCCGGGCCTTGGTCAGGACCTCGTCACCCCCCAGGGTGCGCACCAGAATGCTCAGGTGAGTGTTGGTCACCACCGCCTCGGCGGGCAGGATACTGACGTCAATGAGGTAAGGCCCTTGTTGCTGCGATAGCAATAGGGTTGCCCTGCCGTTGGCCGAGGCCCCAAACGGGGCAACAGCGGCAGAGGACAACAAGAAGACTAGAAGAATGAGAGTGAAAAAACCACGGTGGTCGTTTAAACGAGGCAAATCGGCAGGACCGTCAATGGAGTGACGGGAATCATAGCATAGCGGGCCGAAGGCAACAATCGGCTTGCCCCAAACTTTTGCTTCAATTCGGCCCGGCGGTTACTGACAAGGCGCGCTTCCCAACACCGGTGACGATTTGCTAGACTCGGAAATGCCAAGGTCGCAAAAGGTTGACCCTATCCATAAAATGAATCCAGCCCAGGAAAACCGGCCCAAGTCCCATGTCCCCAAGTGTCCCAGCGTTTAATTTTCCTGTCCGCCAACTCCCGGACGAGCCCAATATTCGAACCGCGCCGTTCCGGGGTTTCCTTGACTCAATTCCCGGACTGGGCATACACTTGAACCAACTAAGCAAGAAGGTGATTGGGAAAATTCCCGAATAATGGATTCTGCCGCACGTTACAATGACGACGTTGCCCTCTTCATCGACTGGGAAAACTTCAAGATTAGTCTCGCCGCAGGACACCGGCAACCCAATGTATCGGCTCTGAAGGAAGAGGTCTCCAACTACGGGCGAGTGGTGGTGGCCAAGGCCTACGCCGACTGGGTTACCCGCTCCCCCGAGCTGAGGGGGGCCAGCCAATTTACCATCGACCCTCCGGCCCTTTACGCCGCCGGAATTGAACCCGTCTACGTCCCCACCCGCCTCCCTCCCAGCGGTTACCCTGATTCCGGACGCACCACCCGGGTTAAGAACAGCGTGGACGTCAAGATGACCGCCGACTGCATCGAGTGCGCCCACGCCTACTCCAACATCGGCACCTATGTCCTGGTTTCGGGTGATTCAGACTTCATCCACGTAATCAACACGCTGCGTACCATGGGCAAGAGGGTTGTCATCATCGGCGTGTCTTGGAGCACTTCACGCCGCCTGGCCGACCAGGTGGACGGCCTCATCCTCTACGACGCCGACGTGGACCCCGATACCGCCAATGAACCGGCTCCGGTGGAACCAGTCCGCACTCCCAGCCGGGTCAACAGTTCTCCTCGGCAGCAGCTACCCGAGATCATCCGCACCATTGAAGACATCGTCCGCACCGAGCGCCAGGCCGGCCGCACCCCTCTCCTCACCTCGCTGAAACAACGCCTTATGCGCCGAATGCCCGGCTTCGACGAGAAGACACTGGGCTTCTCGGGATTCAAGAAGCTCATGTTGCGGGTGACCCAGGAAGGCAACGTCAAGCTGGTGACCGTGGGCCTGGTGGATTGGGTGATGCTGTCGGAAGAACCAGACCCCCCCGAAGCCCTCACCGAGGCGGCTTCCGCACCTCAAGAAGTGCCAGCCCCCGAAGACATTTTCCCGGTGGAGGAGGAGTTTTCCGACCAGGAAATCATCGAATCCGCTCCCCCCGCAATAGTTGCCGAACCATCAGGCGCAAGCCAGCCCGAAGCTTCCTCCCCGGTTGCCGAACCGGTCCCCGCTCTTCAGGAAGAGGAACTGTTCCAATTGGCTGCAGCTTCGCTGTCAGACATCGAGCTTCCCGACGGCCCCGGTGATGACTTAGACCACCAACGGGTCCGGGACCTAATCATAATGGCGGACACCCTGGAACACCGGGAAGGGATCTCTCACGTCGCTTTTAATTTCCTCGTCGCTGAAGTACGGCAGGCCCTCGAGGACGCCATCGCCGCCGAGCAGGAAGTGGCTATCCAACACTGGCAGGCCATGCACTCCCGAACCTATCTCACCAAGCTATTGCGCAGCTTGGGCGACGGCGGTATCTTCCAACGGGGTTGGCACAACGACAAAGACCCGGAAACCGGGCGCAATCGGCGGCGCAGCACCTTCAACCTCAACCGGGAACACGAGTTCGTCCGGCAGGTGGTGGCTTCTCAATGGCAGTACGGTGATGCCGAGGCCCCTGTCGACAGCGCCAACTCGCCCCCGGGCCCGGACGCCCTTGCGTCGGAACCCATCGAGACAGACAACGGGTTCGTGGTCGAAGTTCCAGACGACCAATTGGAACCGGAAAGCTCCGAACCTGAAACCCCCTTGGGCAAGGTCTTGAAGCTCTTTTCCCGCACCTAAACCGGGCCGGATTCCCTTACATATCCAGGATTAACGTGGACCAGCCGAAGTCGCTGGCCCCCAGTCCTTCGGCGGTGTAAGGATGGTAATACTCCCGGAAGCCCGACTTCTCGATGCACTCGTGGCTCTTGGCGACGATGGTATCCGCCAGTTCGGAATAACCATGCCCCCGCAGCGCATGGGACAGGAACCAGTTGGTGTTAATCCAGCTCGGCCCTCTCCAGATGAACCCCCGCGGGTCCCCCGGCATGAACTTGGGGTCCGACGCCGGCACCGAGGGCAGCGGGTAGGGCAGCCAGAAGTCGTCGGTAGATGTCACCCACCTGTCTACCAGCCGCTCCACAATGGGCCGCGGCAGGTCCCGCAATATAAGCGGCATCAATGAGCTGATGGTCACTACCTTCACCGGCTCTTCGGCCACCCCCGCAAGATCAAAGAATGCGCCATGCTCCTCGTCCCAACACTTGTCTACCAATGCGCCAAGGGTCTTGTCGCCCTCCCGGCTAAACTCCCGCGCCTCCGGGGCATCGCCCAGCAAACGCGCCAAAGCCTGCAATCCGAAGGCGTAGATGGAGTTGACCAGGACGTCCTCGATATGGAACAGGTCGGCCGCCAGAATGCGATGGTCGTCGCCCCGCATCGGCTCGTAAGCGGCGTAGACCTGCTTCAATGCCGCTATGAACCCCTGGTTGGAAAGCTCCGTTAACCCTAATACTTCATCGTACTTAGGGGAGCAATCGGTCCCTGCTTCCTCGGGCTGAATTACGGCGATCAACCCATCGTTGTCCGGGTCCCGGTTTTCCTTGAGCCACCGGTAGAATCCCGTCAAGATGGGCAGGGCCATCGCTTTGAACGCTTCGTCGCCCGTCGCCCGGTAGACCCGCTCCACCGCGTAGGCGATGATGGGGGGCTGGATGGTCGCGCTGTAGTACGGTGACGTCATCCCGACGATGTTCCGGGCCAGGAAATCGGGCTGCTTATCCATTTCCCAGAAGATAATGTGAGGGATGAACCCGTTGGGCAGGGCGCCACTCATCAGCGTGGTCAATTCCGCCCTGGCCTGTTCCAAGTCCAGGTGGGTCAAGGCAATGGCGTGAAAGCACGAGTCCCAAAACCACTGGAAGGGATACCCCCGCAGCGATGGGACTACAAAACTGAACTCCTTGCCGTTCCAGTCCGCCACCCCTTTCCTCAGGTTGGTCAGCAGGATTTTGCGGGCGCCTTCTTCCAACTGCT
Organism: Dehalococcoidia bacterium; assembly: GCA_965205495.1. Lineage (GTDB taxonomy): Bacteria > Chloroflexota > Dehalococcoidia > Lucifugimonadales > UBA3495 > CATOSK01. The sequence goes on along the minus strand of CBDBHA010000002.1, from coordinate 240,733 downwards.
GCCGGTCCATCATTCCCCTCCCCCGGGCGATTCTTGGTAAATATTGAGGTACTTGTTGGTAACTGCCGACCAGGTGAACTCGCCCAGGGCGTACTCCTTGGCTTCGCTACCCAGCGTTTCCCGGAACTCCTTCTCGTTGACCAGCTTGACCAGCGCGGCTACGGAAGCGTCATGGTCGAACCTGGGGACCACCACCGCTCCCTTGGTCAAAAGCTCCTGGTTGGCCCCCACGTCGTGGGTTAATACCGGAACACCGCCGATCATGGCTTCAAAATAGACCAGACCGAAAGCCTCGTAATGGGAGAACAAAACGAACAGGTCGGCCGTGGCGTATTCGTGGGCCAACCCTTCATCGCTCAACTCGCCGGTGAAGACCACTTCACCGTCCAGCCCGCCGGCAGACACGGTTTCGCGCAGCGCTTCTTCACCGCCCTCGTCCCGGCCCACCAATATCAGGCGGGCGCCCGTTTGGAACTGGGTGCGTGCTTCCCGGTACACCTCCAAGAGCCATTCCTGGCCCTTGTGCTCACCCAAGCGGCCTACGCAAAGAATATTGATGATGTCTCGGACCTCTGGCGGCGTGGACTCCGAAAACGGCGAAGCTCCCCAACCGATAACCGTCTGCTTGTCAGGGGGAGCCCAATAGTCCCTCCGAACCTGCCGGGCCTCCTGTTGGGTCAACGAGACGTTCCAGTCCATGACTTTGCAGATGAACCCGTTGATGGGCCGCAGCCACCAACGAATCAGCGGCAGAGTGTGGTAGGACGGTGTAAACACGAACTGGGCCTTGTTCCGGTACCAAAACCAGCTCCAGAAGTGGCCCCAAAACCAGCCGTCACCCACAAAATGGACCACGTTGGGTTTGAACTCGTCCAGGTATTCCCGGACCTGCCGGGGAGAAAACCAGACCAGTGGCACCGAATAGAGAGGGACCGACCGCTTGGGGAAACCCCGCAACCGGTAAATGGAAATGCCTTCCGGCGTGGCATCCCGATCAGCCCACTCGGGGTGCGCGACCCGGGGGAAGGCGTACTTGGTCGTCAGGACGCTAACCGCCTCAACGGCTGGGGAGTCCATCAGCCCAAAGGACAGTTGCTCAATGGCGCGCTCAATTCCGCCCAGATAGGGCCGGAAGTAAGGGGTCAGGAACATCACTCGCAAAGGAGGACTGCTCATACAGTGCCTCCGTCTATAGTCGGGTCAGCCGCCTTGGGCCCGGTCCAGCCCGTTGTCCCAAGCGTCGGCAATGGCATCCAAGGACAGGTCAATATGCTGGGCAATCTGGAACCCTCCGCCGCCGGTAACCCCCAGTTGGGCAACCGCCACGCCCGCCTCACGGGCCAACCGTTGCAACTCGGGCCACTGGGCAGGGGCCAATGATACCACAACCCGGGATTGGCGCTCCCCGAAGAGCGCTGCATCCCAGCTTCTGGATAAGCGCGCAACCGATTCGTTCCCCTGGAACCCAATACCCCCCAAAATGCTGCTCTCCGCCAGCGTGACGGCCAGGCCGCCGTCGGAGCAGTCGTGGGCCGAGGCGGCTATGCCTTCGGCAATGGCCCGGCGGCACAGTTCCTGCACTGCCTTCTCGTGGCGTAAGTCTATATTGGGCCGTCCCCGGACGAGCCCAAGGACCACCTGCAAGTACTCACTTCCCGCGAGGTCGGCGGCCCGATAACGGCCGAGTTCGCTGCCCAGCAACGCAACGGTTAAACCTTCTCCCGGAAACCCCGCGGCGGCGTGACGGTCGATGCTATCCAACAAACCCAGCCCGCCTACGACGGGAGTTGGGAAGATGGCCTGGCCCTGGGCCTCGTTGTAGAGGCTTACGTTGCCACTGACCACCGGTACATTCAATATACGGCAGGCCCTGGCCATGCCTCGGATGCACTGTTCCAACTGGTAGTAGATATCCGGGCGTTCCGGGTTGCCAAAGTTGAGGCAGTCGGTCAGGGCAAGAGGTTCGGCCCCGGAGCAGGAGAGGTTCCGGCACACCTCCGCCACCGCAATCTGCCCTCCCCGGTATGGGTCTAGGTAGCAATAGCGGCTGTTCCCGTCGATGGCTAGGGCAATGGCTTTGTCGGTGCCCTTGATCCGCAGGACAGCGGCGTCGCTCCCCGGTCCGACCACGGTATTGGTCTGCACTTGGTGGTCGTATCGCTGGTAGACGCTGCGCTTGCTGGCAATATTGGGGGATGCCAACAGCCGCAACAAGATTTCGCCCGCGCCCTGGGAAGGCAATGGGAGATCCTGAATGGTGAGTTGTTGCCTGGCCTCGTAGTCCTCAGAGGGAACCCCTTGCAACCGGTATTGCGGCGCTTCCGACAACTCAGCAATGGGAAGATGCGCCAGGGGTTGAACGCCGTCGGTGATATGGGCAAAAGGCTCTTGGGAGACTCGACCAACCTCCCGGCAAGGCACGTCCCACCGGTCGAATACCTCCCGCACCTGGGGGACGTTCCCAGGCGGCACGAACAAGAGCATCCTTTCCTGGGACTCCGAAAGCATCACTTCGTACCCGGTCATGCCTTCTTCCCGCCGGTGGACCTGAGAAATGTCCAATTCCAACCCGCGGCCTCCTCGGGCCACCGACTCGATGGCCGCACTCGTGAGACCGGCGGCCCCCAAGTCCTGGATGGCGGAAACACACCCGGTCGCCAAAGCTTCCAGGCAGGACTCGATGAGCACTTTCTCCAAAAACGGGTTGCCCACCTGTACGGTGGGGCGAAGCTCCGTTTCTTCCTCGAAGGTGCGGGAGGCCAGTCCGGAAGCGCCGTGGATGCCGTCACGTCCGGTTTCCGCGCCTACCAAAAGCAGCACATCGCCAACATTGCCGGCGGCGGCGGTGGCGATACGGCCGGTTTCAACCACGCCAACGCACATGGCGTTTACCAACGGGTTTTGGGAATAGGAGGTGTCGAAACAAATCTCCCCTGCGACATTGGGCACACCGATGCAGTTGCCGTACCAGGAAATTCCTTCCACCACTCCCTGCATCAAATGACGGTTGTGCGGGTCGTCCAGAGGACCAAAACGCAAGGAGTTTAACAAGGCCATGGGACGGGCTCCCATGGCCAGGATATCCCGCACTATCCCCCCAACGCCGGTGGCAGCCCCCTGCCGGGGTTCGACCGCGGAAGGGTGATTGTGGGACTCTACTTTGAAGACGATGGCTAAGCCACCACCAATATCAATGGCCCCGGCATTTTCCGCCCCGGACTGTGATAATACGCGGCTTGAATTGCTAGGAAACAGACTCAGCAAAGGCCGAGAGTGCTTGTAGCCGCAGTGTTCACTCCAAAGGGCTCCAAACATGCCTAACTCAACCGGGTTGGGTTCACGGTTCAACCGGTCGAGAATCATCTGGTATTCGGTTTGACTCAGGGCTATTTCATCCAGGGCTTCCTGACTCACCGTCATAGTTGGCCGTTCCTTCTCCCCTGGGTCAACAACCTGGGGATGTTTGGTTACAGCGTGCTCCCCAATATTACCAAAGCGACTCCCACCACCACCAGCACCGTCCCCGCGAGCACCCAACGGGTAACCTGCTCCAATCGCTCCAGGAAAAAGTGGGCTATCAGCAGGGTCACCAAAGGATTTGCGGAGGAAATGGGAACGACGATGACAACATCGGACCGTTGAAGGGCGAAGTAAAGCGAGATGACAGCCACCGCGGAGGCGAGTCCCGACAGGGCCACGAACCCAAGACCTTGACTGGCATTCCTAACCCCGACAATTGACTCTCGGACAGTGAAGGGCGCCAATACCAAGGACCCAAAGAACATGGCAAAAGCCGCCACCACCAAAGGCGACCCATATTCCTGACTCAGCGCCTTGGCCGCCAGGTTGGACCCTCCATAAGAGGCTGCGGCCACCAGGGAGGTCAAATAACCCAGCAGAGACCGACGGTCCAACCGCCAGTTTTGGGAAAATACGCCGTCACCGCCGCTGACTATCAGACCAAGGACCACGCCGACGGTTCCCACCGCCACCACCGGGTGTAGCGACTCTCCCAGGAAGATTATGGCGAAAATCGCGGCGAACAGGGCCGCGGACCCTACAAAGGGACCGGACCGGGCGGCTCCGATGAGGTTGATGGCAATGTAGTTCTGGACCCGTCCGCCCAGGTAGGTCAAAGAGCCGTGGCCCAGGAAAAACAAGAAAGCCAATGGAGGCAGGGCTTTAAGGTCGGGGAAAGCGAAGATTAGGGCCAATAACGCCGTGGGGACCAGGCTGGCGATGCCGGAAATGAAGGTGCTGGGCAGGGGCTTGATTTCCTGCATTCCGATGCGGGCGAAGATAGCCGCGCTGCCGAACCCCAGGGCCGACACCAACGCGAGGCCAATGGCGATCATTTAAGGGGAACGTTGCCGGCAGTGGTCAATGATGGACTGGAATATAAGGTTCCCGTCGTCGCTGCCCAGCAGTGGTTCGCAGCTACGCTCCGGATGGGGCATCATCCCCAGCACGTTGCCTCGTTGGTTGAGGATTCCCGCTACGTTGTGGAGGGAACCGTTGGGGTTGGCTAGTTCGGTGGCCTCACCTGAAGGGTCGCAATACCGGAACAACACCCTCCCTTCAGCTTCGAGTTGGGCGATTGTATCCGGGTCCGCATAGTAGTTTCCTTCACCGTGGGAAACGGGCACCTTCAGCAACTGTTGGGCCTGGCACCCGCTGGTGAACACAGTATCGGTACGCTCGGTACGCAGGTGAGTCCATTGGCATCGGTATTCCAGGTGACCGTTGCGGCGGAGGGCCCCCGGCAAAAGGCCGGCTTCGCACAAAATCTGGAACCCATTGCAGATTCCGATTACCGGGTTTCCTCGTTCCGCGTAATCGCGCAAGGACTCCATTACCGGGGCCAGGCGCGCGATGGCGCCGGCCCGTAGGTAGTCGCCGTAGGAAAAACCACCGGGGAGAATGATGCAATCGAAACGGGAAAGGCCGGTGTCCCGGTACCAAACGTATTCCGTTTCTTGTCCCAAGACATCCCCGACAGCGTACTTGCAGTCGGTGTCGCTCCAGGTGCCTGGAAAAACTACGATACCGAAGCGCATCTAAATCAGATCCTGGAAGGGGGAAAGGTACACGCTATTGGGACACTTCCTCGAGCATTTGGGTAACCAGGGCATTCACCGCCCCGCCATCGGCTATTCCCCGGACCTGGGGCATGACTTTGCCCATAACACGGCCCTTGTCGGCCGGGGATGCAGCGCCAATCTCTCGGATTGCGGCGAGGACGATTTCAGCCAATTCATTAGGCCCCAACTGGGGAGGAAGGTATTGTTCTACCACCGCCAGCGCGGCAGTCTCTTTGGCAACCAGGTCGGGGCGGTCGCCCTGCTGGAACATCTCGATGCTTTCCCGACGGTTACGAGCTTCTTTGGCCACGACCTCGACAACCCCGGTCTCATCCAGGTCCTTCAACTGGTTCTTTTCGGTCAATTGGATCTGACTCTTGAGGAACCGGAGAGCTTCCAAGCGAGGCTGGTCCCGGCTGCGCATAGCGTCGCGGATGTCCGATTCCAGTTGTTCTTTAATGGCCATATCAGCACCACCTGGCGAGGGTAAATGGAAATTGACTGGGAATGTAAGTATATTGCAGGTGCCGACCTGACGTACATAGTCCCGCTGTCATGATCAGGGCCTTTTAATTGTCGTTGCGGGGTGCTTGCGACGAAGAATCGGGGGGGCCAAACCGGCTGGTGGGGATGGATTTTAGATTCCTCCCTACGGTTCGGAATGACAGGTAGGGGGTTGGGAATGACCCTCCTTCGACGGGTGGTTCGTGGTTCGACGGGGCTCACCATGATGCTGCGACCTTGCTCAGGATGATGGGGCTCACCACGATAGCTCAGGGCGACCCTTCGACGAACTCAGGGCGAACGGGTTGGGGGTGGTCAGGATGGGAGGGGGTAGGCGTGGGCCCAGGGGATTAGGGTCTTGTAGAGTTGAACGGTGTCGGGGGGTTGGTCCTTGGTGTGGCATCGGTTGAGGTAGCTGATCACGCCGGTAAAGGACGGCAACCGGAAGCCGGCCCTGACAACCCGGTGGATGAAGTCGTGGGGTTCGGGAGGGGTTTGGCCCTGGTCTTGGGCGCGGGCCCAGCGCAGGCACTCCTCTTCGGCCATGCGGTAGAGGACGACCTGGGCGCGGGCCAGGACCAATTTGCGGCGGAGGGCGCGGACGCGGGACCTTAAAGCTGCGAGGTTCATTTCTTTCCCAGCTTTCCATAATGGGCAACCCAGGCGGGGAGGGCGTCCTCGAGGGCCTGGATTTCTTCATGGAGCAGTTGCGCTTCGTTGAATTTGCCGGAGAAATCGAGGGCGGTGCGGATGGCGCGCATCCGCAGGGTGGGGTTGGGGTCTTCCAGGGCGTCGGTGAGGGCAATTACGGCCCGGAGGGAGATTTCCTGGAGTTGGAGGCGGGCGAGTTGGCCGGACTTATCGGCCTGTTCGGCCAGTTTTTGGCGGAATTCTTCGTCTTTTAGCCAGCGGTGGAGGGTGCGGCGGCTGACCCGGGACATGCGGGCGGCGGCGGCTACCGAGTTGGCGCCGGCCAGGATGGGAATGGTGGCCCGTTGGCGGGAGGTGAGGGGTCCTTTCTCACCGGCGTTGGATTTCTGTGTAGCATGGGCATTCTGGGACATGGTGGGCCATGGCGCCTCAGTGGCGGTTTAAATTTGGGTTCCCGTTGGGGTTGTGACCAATTGGTAATAACTATGTTAGCGAGTCGTCACCGGAGTTGGGAAGGGGCTACCTGTCAGTAAATGGAAATTGGGAGATTTTGGGTGGGGAAGGTGGGTTGATTGGTACACTGGGGCCATGCCGATGCTTTGGGCGCAGACCGTGAGTTTTGCAGGGTCATTTAATTTTCCAGGTAGAGGCCGATTGGTGCTGGCGGGCAAGTTGGCATCCTGGTGGTAATTGTGGTGGAGGGTTGAATGCGGAGTTGGGGATTGGGTTGGGCAGGGAGTTCAGATTCCTCCCTTCGGTTCGGAATGACAGGTTGGGGGGTTCGGGGTGACAGGAGGGCGGGGGTTTGACGGGCTCAGGGTGAGGGGTCCTCGACGGGGGCCCTTCAACGGGTGGTTCGACGGGCTCACCATGATAGCTCAGGGTGATGGTAGGGGGCGACGGGTGGTTCGTGGTTCGACGTTGTTCAGGATGATGGTTGGGGGGTTCGGGATGGCTGGTTTGGGGCAAACGGGCTGGCGGCGATGGATTTTAGATTCCTCCCTACGGTCGGAATGACAGATAGGGGGGCTCGGAACGACGGGTAGGGGGCCCCGGGGTAACAGGTGGGGGGGCGGCCCCGCTCGGAATGACGGGTAGGAGGGCGGAACGACATCGAGCAGGGGGGCTGGGGACAATTAAAAGACCCTGCTGTCATAACCCGCGGACATCTTTCAACCAATGCGCCAAATAGCCGAAAATATCAGCCCCAACGAAACGGAACTGGTTCCGGAGCTTACCGACGCCCCTACCGGTCCGGCCAAGGGCAGCTATGTCCTGGTTTTACACGTGCTGGAACAACGGCAGCTTCGGGTGGGCAAGCTGGGCTCCTTCCGGTTCCCGGCAGGTTGCTACCTGTATTTCGGCAGCTCTTTGAACAGCCTTAACGGACGAATAGGCCGTCACCTGCGGAAAGAAAAGAAACCCCATTGGCACATCGACCATTTGGTGGCTAAAGGAGAGGTGGTTGAAGTTTGGGCGGCGGTCGACGGAGCGCGCCGGGAATGCGAATGGGCCGGATTGGCATTGGACAACCCATTGGCGACAGTTCCGGCGAAAGGGTTCGGGTCCTCGGATTGCCGGACCTGTCCAGCCCACTTGGTATATTTGCCCAACTGGCCGGCGGTTCAAGGGGTCAAGAGGTTAATGCGGCGGAGCTCCGAACTTCACAAAATCTGGCGGGAACCGGCTGAGAGCGCCTTAGATTGGGTTAGCTCCTTTTGTTAATTGAAAGGGTTTTGTATAATTGGGTGACTACACTGGCGGATATGACTGCGCCAGGGGACAAACGGCATACCAAAGGACCTTAACTTTTGACCACGGTAGGTTACCCCGGCTTCCACCTGATTTCCAGCTCGGTCTGGATCTGGACTGAGCGGCAGTAAGACAGCGGAGCGAAGAAGGGATATGCCGGATAAGTACAAGGAAGAAATCGAGGAAATCCTACGGGACCTGGGAGAAAGCGCCCGGCCCGGAGGAAACCAACGGTCGGTGAAACCGCCGGACGACGCGCCGGTAGCGTCGCCTCCCGCACCACCGGACGCGCCGGTTTCCCGGGGCCGGAGATTTTGGCCGTTGGTATCGCCGGGCAAATTGGCCGTCGTGGGCTTAATCCTGCTGGTGGTTGGAGCGTTCTGGTTCCGGCCGGCCATCTGGATTGGGCTGGGGTTTCTGGTCAGCGCGTACATATTGTTTTTCGTCAGACCAAAGCCCATCCACATGGAGAAACGATGGCGGGGCCAGCGGATGGAGGATGAGCTTTCCATCTGGGACAGATTCGTCAAGTGGTTCAAAAGCTAAAAAAGGGCGGACTTGGTGAGTCCGCCTCTTTTTTGCCTTTCTTCCGACCGTTTATGTTAAGTCGAGGTTGATTCGGCCTCGAAATAGTCCGCCACCGCCATAACCAGGTTGCCCATGTGAGGGTGGTCAGGCTCCACATCCACCGGGATCCTCGATTCCCGTAATTTGCGGGTGCAGACCGGGCCAACCGACGCAACCACCACCGGCCCAGCCAGGCAATCCCGAAGTTTCTTTTCTTGGCCGGCCTCAGCCGCGATGGTGAGGAGGTTGGGGATCTGGGGCTGGCTGGTGAAGAGCAAGGCCGAAATTTTGTCCCGTCCGAGATCGTTGATGAGGTTGAGCACCGGTGTCCGGTCCTGGGGAAGCCCCCAAGTGTAGAGAGTTACTTCCTGGACCTGGGCGCCCCGTTCCAGCAGATTTTCGCGAAGAAGATTGCTGGGGCCGCCGTATTTTTGGACCGCGACGCGAGCGCCGGCCAACTCCAGGCCGCCCATGGCTTGGACCAAGTCCGCCGAAGTGTAGGGCTCCGGCGGCATCACGTCGATATGGATTTTATGTTGCCGGAGAACCCGGGCCGGCTTTGGGCTGCGGGCAATCACCGTCAACCGGTCCAGGCTCTGGATGAACTCTTCCTCGCGTCCCATGACAGCCGCGGTCTGGACCAGAGCGCGGGTGCCAACGCCGGTCAACAGCACCACGGCTTCCATCTCGCCGGAACAAACGTCGGCGACGAGTTGTTGGACCTCGGGACTGTCCTGGAGGTAAATCTCCTGAAGGACTGGAGCCGGGTAGGGGACGCCGCCGTGCCGCTGGACCAGGGAGGCCATCTCTTCCGGCATACGGGCCTCGACGAAGGCCAGCACCCGGCCGTTGAGAGAGGCAGCCACTACAGGCCCCTTAGACCGCGCACTCGCCCTCGCCCCGTTCCAACTTGTACAGGTTGGTGCGTTCCCAGTCTACGTACATATCGGAACCGGCTTCGGCGGTCTCGGCGGATTCCTGGGCCTGCGCCGCCACGGCGGTGACCTCTTCCAAACCAACCCGCGCCAGGAAGTGGTTGAATAGTTCCTGCTCGTCCTGGCGATGCTCCTTGTAGTAGGACACAACGTCCTTGACCACTCGGGGCACCAGCTTGGCCGGTACCTTGACCTTCGGAATACGGGTGCCAATTTGGGAGTCCTCCACCCGGTTGTCGCCGTAGTTGCCGCCCAGGAACAACTCGTAGGCGGGAATCTGCTGGCCATCGGGGCCCTTTACGGCCGCTCCGTGGAACCCGATGTTGGCGATGTGATGGAGACCGCACCCGTTGGGGCAGCCGCTCATCTTGATGCGGATTCCCTGGACGCCCTTATCTTCCAGAAGGTCGTCCCCCCAGGAACCCAGTTCCCCGCGGATGGCTTTGGCCAGTCCCATGGAGGAAGTGATTCCCAGCTTGCAGCTATCGGTGCCGGGGCACGAGACAACGTTGGTGATGTGGTGAGCGCCGGGCTCCGCCAGACTGATGGCATCGAGGGCTTCCCAAACGTCGTGGAGGTCCCCCTCGGGAATCCAGCGAAGGGTCAGGTTTTGCTCTTGAGTGGTCCTTGCCCGCCCGCCGGTGTGGCGGCGCATGACGCCGGCCAAGCCCCGGAACTGCTCCGGGGTCAGGTCGCCCCGCTCCGGTTTGACGTAAACGGTGTGGTAGCCTTCCTGCTTTTGGGCTACGACGTTGGTGGACTTCCAGTAGTTGAACTCGCCGCTGCCGTTGTGGCCGTTGGACGCAGTCAGCGGCGGAGGGGTCTCACGCTGCACTTCTTCGGCCACCATCAAAGGCTTGGGGTCGATGGGGCCAATGTTGGCCAGCTCGGCTTCAACCATTTCGCGGAAGGCGTCCAGGCCTATGCGGTCGATGAGAACCTTGAGGCGGGCCATCATGCGGTTTTTGCGGAGTTGGTCGGCGTTGTTGAACACGGTCCAGATGGCCAGGGCGACCCGGAGGTAGTCCTCTTCGGGGAGGAACTCGTAAAGGGGCTTGGCCAGGCGGGGCATGATAGAGGTGCCTCCGCCGACGAAGACCTTGAAACCGCGCTTTTGCCGGCCGTCGACTTCTCTAATCTGGGAAACGTAGGTCAAGTCCTGGATGGCGGCGGCAACGGCATCGTGGCTGTCGCAGCCGGAGAAGGCGGTCTTGAATTTGCGGGGGAAGGTCTGGGTTATGGGGTGGCGAACACCGAACCGGACATAGGCGGTTAGGTAGGGAGTGGGGTCGAAAATCTCGTCCGGGCATACCCCGGCAGTAGAGGAACCAACCACATTGCGGACGGTGTTTCCGCAGGCTTCCCGGGTGCTAAGACCCACGCCGCCCAACAGGCGAAGGACTTCAGGGCACTCGGGTAGGGGGATGTGGTGGAACTGAAAGTTCTCCCGGGTGGTGATGTGACCCTTGCCCAGGGGAGCGTACTTTTCGGCAATTTCACCCAATACGTCCAGAGCATCGGGGGTGAGGATTCCGCCGGGAAGCTTGATCCGAATCATTTGGACGTCGGCCTGGCGTTGGCCATAGACTCCCTGCCGGAGGCGGAAGGGAGTGAAGACGGTGTTGTCCTGTTCCCCGGCTTGGAAGCCGGCGGACTCAACTTCGAAGCGCTGAATCTCCTCCTCCATGAATGGGATGATGCCGGGGGAGTCCTTGGTTAGGCTGATGCTACGCTGGTGGATCTCTTCCAAGGTGTGTCCCTGGGTCTGGTTGGTTTGACTAGTCAAAGCTCCCCCTCCTGGTTATTTGGGCAAAATAAAACGCCCGCTCAAATGAAGTTCACTAGCGGGCGCAGGGCGTTTTTCTGGCAATGGGTATCCTGCCCCCTATGTAGGGGGACAGGTACAGGAGCAAACGCAGGTGCCTATAAGGTACATTTCCTGGAAAGTCTATCTCCGGTATCGGGAATTGTCAACAATTTACAATACTAAGGGCCAGGTTTCATTTTGACGACCGATGGAAGCCCCCGCAAGCACGGTGAAGTTACACCACCTCCGCAACCCCAAAGAAGGCCCTCTGGGGGTCCTGGAGAAAGGCGAAGCTGATGGCGCCGAACTGGGTAGGTGGGACGGACAACAGCGGCCCCCAACTCCTGGGCTTTTTGAACGGCTAGTAGTCAGTCAAACTGCCCCCAACTCCTGGGCTTTTTGAACGGCTAGGGCGAAATTTTCCACGCGGAAGTAGACCGAGGCCAACCAGGAGGAACTTCACCCAATTCCGGAGGGACCGTCATCATGCCACCCACCGCCTGACCTTGGAATTCAAACCCGATGTAGGCCGTTCCGCCGGGGCCGGGCAACACCCAAGACGCCCGTTCCAAACTTCACCGTCTCTATCTCTTTGATTCCAAGATTGACTGACTACTAGGGCGAAATTTTCCACGCGGAAGTAGACCGACCAACCAGGAGGAACTTCACCCAATTCCGGAGGGACCGTCATCATGCCACCCACTGACCTTGGAATTCAAACCCGATGTAGGCCGTTCCGCCGGGGCCGGGCACCTCGTGAGAATCCCAGCCAAAGACTTCCCCGTAAAACTGGACGGCTCCGCTGAGATCCTTAGGGTTGAGTTCGTTCCAGCCCACGGCGCCGGACTCGTACATGACTTGCGCCCCAATGTGTTGGCCGGGCTGCCAAAGGCCAACCCCGGCTCCGTTGGGGTCGGTGATGTAAGCGAAGCGGCCTTCGTCCCCAACGTCCACCGGCTCGACAACGACAGAAGCGCCGGCTGAGGTTGCGGCAGCCAAAGCGACCTCAAGGTTGGCGGCCGAGAGGTAGCCGGCCCATTTGGGTGGCAACCCGCCATCGTGCTTTTCTTGGTCCATCTCGAAGAGCCCGCAGACGTTCTTGCCGTCCGAGCGGCAGAGGGTGTAAAGGGGGCCTTGGTCGACCTGGTTGTCCCAGAAGGTCCAACCCATGAGTTGGCCGTAGAAGTTTTTCGAGGCGTCGGAGTCGGGGGAGGCCAGGTCGGCCCAACAGAACGTGCCGGGTTGGTGAGCGGTGAATTCGGGCATTAAACCCCGGACTTTTTGAGGATGGATTTTTTTAATGGTGGGACATTTTGGGACTTTTAAACCCGGAGCCTGGTTCTCAGTTGACACTACACAACCGAGTAAGTGCCCCACTTAATTGTAAGGGGTAAATGGGGGAAATTCGAGGGGCGATTGTCAGCAACGGACGGACCGGAATCGCGGATAAGGCCGGTCCGGGCCATGGTTGTGTGGGCAATCAGAAGTTAGAAGCGGGTCCGTCGGTGAGGCGGCCGGTAACCAGGAATATGACCCGCTCGGCGATGTTGGTGGCCCGGTCGGCGATCCGTTCCAAGTCGTGGGCAACCCACAGCAGGTAGGTGGCCCGTTGGATGGTGGAAGGGTCTTCAAACATATAAGTAAGAAGTTCCCGGTAGATTTGCTCGTAGAGGTTATCGACCTCGTCGTCGTCATTGCAAACCTGGAGGGCGGCCTCCGGGTCCCGGGCGACGAAGGCATCCAGGCTGCGGTGCAGCATTTGGGATGCCTTCTCGGCCATGCGGGGGATATCGATCAAGGGCTTGAGAGGCGGCTGGTCCCCCATCATGATGCTTATCTTGGCAATGCCCTCGGCGTAGTCCCCCATGCGTTCCAGCTCGGTAGCAATATGGAGCACCGACATGAGCGTGCGGAGGTCGATGGAGTTGGGCTGCTGACGGGCCATCATGTCGATACATTGCTCTTCCAAATCCAACCATTCCCGGTCGATGATGTCATCTTCAATGACCACCTGGCGGGAGATGTCCAAGTCCCGGTTGCGGAGGCCTTGCAGGGACTTGGCGATGGCGGTTTCCACCCGGCTGCCCAGGGCAATGAGGTCGTCCTGAAGGGAACGGAGGTTACGGTGAAAGTCCGCTCGAACCATGGTTCCTCCGGTCTACCGGTCTAGCCGAACCGGCCGGTGATGTAGGCTTCGGTGCGCTCATCGATGGGGTTGGTGAAAATCTGGGTTGTATCCCCGAATTCCACCAACTCGCCGATGCGGGACTCGCCGCTGTTCAAGAAAGCGGTATGGTCGGAGACCCGGGCGGCTTGCTGCATGTTGTGGGTGACGATGATGATGGAGTAGTCCTCGGAAAGCTGGCGCATCAGGTCTTCAATGGCGAGGGTGGCGATGGGGTCGAGGGCGGAACAGGGCTCGTCCATCAAAATCACCCGGGGCTGGACGGCCAGGGCGCGGGCGATGCAGAGCCGTTGCTGCTGACCGCCGGAAAGGGCCAGGGCACTGGTCTTGAGACGGTCTTTGACCTCATCCCAGAGGGCTGCCCGCCGGAGTGACCCTTCCACCAGGTCGTCCATCTTCCCGGAGAAGCCGTTAATCTTAGGGCCGAAGGCGATATTGTCGTAGATGGACTTGGGGAAGGGGTTGGGCCGTTGGAAAACCATGCCAATCTGGTAACGGATGTCGGTGGGGTCGACGCTCGGGCCGTAAAGGTCCCGCCCGTCGAAAAGGATTTGCCCGGTCATGCGGAAGATGGGAATGAGGTCATTCATGCGGTTAATGCAGCGGAGCAACGTGCTCTTGCCACAGCCGGACGGGCCAATGATTGCGGTGACCCGGTTGGAGGGGAAGTCCAGGGAGATGTCGGAGAGGGCCATGGTGGTACCGTAGTAGACGCTGAGGCCATTGGCCCGGACGATGGGGGTATGCTGGGCCGCGCCGGGAGAATCCGGTTGGGCGTTGGTTCCCACTCTCATGGACAAATCGGGCCATCCTTCCGCAAGCTAGGCACGAATTATAACATTACGGTCCGGGGGGCACTTTCAGCCACGACGGGGTTCAATCGGGGCATAACCGGGGACCATTACCGCCGGTGGGGGGAGATTGTATACTGGCGATGGGCCGGCCGGCCCAGAAAATTCCGAGGTGGAACGTTGGACCAGCAACTAGTGCTTAGCGTGGTGGACCAGTCGCCGATGCGGGAGGGGGGCACCACGGGCCAGGCTTTGTCCGAAACGGTGCGGTTGGCGGTGGCCGTGGAAAAGCTGGGGTACCGGCGGTATTGGGTGGCGGAACACCACAACTTGCCCAATTTCGCGGGTACCAGCCCGGAGATGATGGTGGGACAAATTGCGGCCCACACCAAGACTATCCGGGTGGGCAGCGGCGGCGTGATGCTTTCCCACTACAGTCCGCTCAAGGTGGCGGAAAATTTTAGGATCTTGGACGCCCTTTACCCCGGGCGAATTGACCTTGGGATTGGGCGTGCGCCGGGGAGCGACCAACTGACGGCGGCGGCGCTGGCATTCCCGGGGCCGCCCCGGGGTATCGAACGCTTCCCCCAACAGGTCCACGACGTCTTGGGGTATCTGGCCGGAGAACTGGAGGAGGACCACCCCTTTTCCCAAGTCAAGGCGACGCCGGAAGCGGGGGAGACGGCGCCGGAGGTCTGGCTTTTGGGTTCCCGGGTGGAAAGCGCATACATGGCGGCCCAGCTTGGGCTGCCCTTTGCCTACGCGCATTTCTTTGGGCATGGAGCCCAGGACGGCCCTAACATAGTTGAAGGCTACCGAAGGTATTTTCAACCATCGGAAAACCTGACGGAGCCGAAGATTAACGTTGGGGTCCACGTGCTGTGCGCCGACACCGAGGAAGAGGCGTTGCGGTTGGCGGCCAGCCGAAACCTGGGACGCTTGAAGTCGATGACCGGGCAAGCCCACGGCATTCCCTCTGCGGAAGAAGCGGCCAATTATAAATACCGGCCCGACGAGTTGGCCTTTTCCCAGCAGTATGCGCGCAACTGTGTGGACGGGGACCCGGGGCAGGTCAAGGAGGGGTTGGAGGCGATTGCCGAGACCTACCAGACGCCGGACTTGAGCATTGTGACGATCTGTTACCGGTTTGAGGACCGGTTGCGGTCCTACGAACTGGTGGCGGGGGCCTGCGGGCTTACCCCCGCCGATTGAATTTTGCTGACTAGCCCCTTCTTCAGAAGAACCTCGGATAACCCAGAGAACGCTAAGCCCGGCCAGGGTGTTTTAATTGTCGTTGTGGGGAGTTTGCGCCAGCTAGTCCGGGGCAATCGGGCTGGCGGCGATGGATTTTAGATTCCTCCCTTCGGTTCGGAATGACAGGTGGGGGATTCGGGGTGACCAGGTAGAGGGTCGGGGTGACCCCTTCGATGTGGCTCGGGATGTTACTTCGTGGTTCGACGGAGCTCACCATTATGGCTCAGGATGATTGGGCGGGGGGCAATTAAAAGGCCCTGTATGCGGGCCTTTGCTGCCTCTTATGCTCCGACCTTGGCGGCCAAGTCTACGAAACTGGAGGCTACGACGTTGAAGGATGGGTCAGGGATTGGGTCGGGTGTCCGGTCGGGGCCGTGTTCCATCGGGCGGGGGACAAAGGCAGTCCTGAGCCCAGCCCTAGCGGAAGCCAGAAGGTCGGGTTGATGGGCGGCGGTCATTACCACCTGATCGGGCGTGAGGCCCAGAAGCTCCACGGCGATCAGGTAGCTTTCCGGGTCGGGCTTGTAGTGACGGGCGACCTCCGCTCCCAGGATGCAGTCCCAGGGCAGGCCTCCGAACTTGGCCATGTCGGTCATCAGGCGGATGTTCCCGTTGGACATGGGGGCGATGATGTAACGGTTCTTGAGCCGGTAGAGGCCGGGGGGTGAGTCGGCCCAGGGACGGAGGAAGTGCCAGAAGAAGTTCATCTCGGCTTTCTCGTCGTTGGAGAGGCCGGAGATTTCGAACTCGTTGAGGGTGTCTTCCAAGCCCATGCGGTGGAGGGCGTCGAGATTGGTCCAAGGGAGTTCGCCGGTGCGGACCTTGTCCATGTAGGGGCGGTACTTCCCCCGCCAGGCGTCGGCGAAGGCGCCCCAATCGGCGTCGATGCCCTTGACACGCCCGAAGGTCTCACACTGGCGGATGATGCTGCCGCGCCAGTCGACAACGGTGCCGAAGACGTCGAAGATGAAGGCTTTTACGTTGGAAGTGTCCATAGAATCTCCTTCCTGCGGGTAAGTCTAGGACGATTACAAAGTGATGTTATTCTAAGAGGGTGTGTGAGAAATGGGTTTTCACCCCCATCCTAACCTTCCCCCGTCAAGGGGGAAGGGACTGGATTCCCGCCTACGCGGGAAAGACGATAGGTGTTGGTACGGACTTTGCAATTGTCCTGCGGGTAAGGGGGAGGGCCGTTGGCCCCAACCTGGCGCAGGGTTATAATCACGTCCGATTCTAGCCGGGCGAGGGCAGGGGCACAAGATGAAACGGGTAATCATCGACGCGGACCCTGGGATTGACGACCTGGCGGCGATTTCGTTGGCGTTGGCCAGCCCGGAACTGTCGGTGGAAGCCATCACCACCATTTACGGCAACGGGCCGGTGGAAGCGTGCACCGCCAACGTCTTCCGCATTTTGGAGGCGGCCGGCAGGTTGGATATCCCAGTTTACCGGGGGGCAGGGAAGCCGTTGTTGCGGGAGCCCAACCCGGGTTTTGCGTCGCAGGTACACGGTGGAGACGCGTTGGGCGGCATAACCAGCGCGGCTCTTGATTGGGAGGAGCGGTTGGCCGGGCCCCAGCCGGCGGCGGTGGAAATCATGCAACGGATCAGGGCCGCGCCGGGGGAGATTACCGTGTTGGCGTTGGGGCGCATGACCAACGTGGCGTTGGCTCTGGGCTTGGAGCCAAAATTGTCCGGCGCAGTAAAAGAGGTAGTGGTTATGGGAGGAGCGGTTTTCGTACCGGGAAACGTTTCTCCGGTGGCAACGGCCAACCTTTACGAAGACCCGGAGGCCGCTGCGATCCTTTACGCATCGGGGGCTCCCCTCACCCAGGTAGGGCTGGACGTTTGCGACCGGGTGGAGTTCAGCGGTGAGCAACTGGCGCGGTTGACGAAGGCGGAGAATCCGCTAACCAGAATGTTGATGGGGGCGACGCCGTTTCTACAGAGTTACTACCGGGGAAGGGGTCTGCTGGCAAGAGATGACGGAGTGCGTTACAACGACGTTCCGGCGGTGGCGTATGCCATTGATCCCAGTTTATTCACAACCCAGACCTTCTATGTGGCAGTCGAAACAAAAAGCGAAATAACCCGGGGCCAGACGGTGACTGACGTCAGAGGGAGCTCGGGGCGGGCCGCCAACGTCCGGGTGTGTTTGGATGTGGACGCGGCAAGATTGACGGAAATGTTCGTGGACCGGTTGACCGGCTACGGTCGATGAGGGGGACGGCCGGGGAAATGTCGAAAGGGGAAGGGCTGGAGAGTAAGTACACTCCAGCCCTTTAACCATTGATGGGGCTCATTAGTTGAGTTGGGAGACGGCGTTCTTGACCTCGTCGTAGTCGGGCTCGTTGGTCGGGCTGGCGGCGACCCACTTGTAGCGGACGACGCCCTCCTTGTCGACTATGACTACGGCGCGGTTGGCGGCCACGTAGCCTTCGAGACCGGCCAGGTTGGGGAAGACCACGCCGTATTCGTTGATCACCTGGCGGTTAAAGTCGCTTAGGAAGGGATAGTTGACGTTGTTCTGGGAGGCCCAAGCGCCTTGGGCGAAGGGCGGGTCGACGGAGATGCCGAGGACCTGGGCGTTCATCGAGGTGAACTGGTCCAGTTGGTCGCGGAGGGTACACATTTCGGTGGTGCAGACGCCGGTGAAAGCGCCGGGGAAGAAGGCCAGCACCACATTTTGTCCCTTGAATTCGGACAGGCTGCGCTGTTTGCGGTCGGTGTCGTATAGGGTAAAGTCCGGGGCGGCTTGGCCTACTTCTGCTGGCACGGTGACTCCTTCTAATCGTTTATCTGAAGATTGGCGGCGCGATTAGGGAGGGCAGCACCGCCGCCGGGTATCTTAACACAGGGGGGTGGGCTATCAAAACGGCCTCCCTTGGCGGGCAGGACGATTGCAAAGTGATGCAATTCTGAGGGAAAGGGACACTTGCCAGGCCAGGTACGACCTGGATTCCAGCCTGCGCGGGAATGACGGTAGATGTTGGTAGGGACTTTGCAATTGTCCTGCTCGGCGGGGCAGGGTCTTTTAATTGTCGTTGTGGGGAATTTGCGCCGATGAATCCGTGGCAAACCGGCTGGCGGCGATGGATTTTAGATTCCTCCCTACGGTCGGAATGACAGGTGGGGGGGCCTGGAATGACCCCCCTTCGACGGGGCTCAGGATGATCCCCTTCGACGGGTGGTTCGACGGGTGGTTCGACGGGTGGCTCGACGGGTGATTCGACGGTCTCACCATGATGGCTGAGGGTGAAAAGAGGGTGGGGAGCAATTAGGAGGCCCTGCTCGGCAAGGGAAGATCCGCCCGACAACGCATAGCGGCCCTGGAGTAAGCCCCGGTTGAATAAGGATGAAACTGGGCGCCGGGGCTATGTTAAACTTGAGCGCGATTCAACCATTGGCAACAGGAGTAGCGGGAATGTTCTTCGATTCCAGGCGTTCCACGGTTTGGGCCAAGCGGGGTATGGTGGCCACCAGCCAACCCTTGGCGGCAATGGCCGGACTGCGGATGATGATGCAAGGGGGCAATGCCGTGGACGCCGCCGTTGCCGCCGCAGCGGTGCTAAACGTAGTGGAACCGGAGTCCACAGGCATTGGCGGGGACATGTTCGCGCTGGTCTGGAACGCCAACGAGCGAAAAGTCCACGCCTTGAACGGTAGCGGGCGGGCCCCCGCCGCGGCTTCCATCGCTGAGCTGCAGGGGATGGGACACCACCACATGCCCGACGTTGGGGTGTATTCGGTTTCCGTGCCGGGGACCGTTTCCGGTTGGGAAACCATCATCAACGCCCACGGGAAGATGCCGTTGGCCGACGTACTCCAGCCCGCGATTGAGTATGCCGAAGAGGGCTTTCCGGTTTCGGACGTGATTTCCCACCAATGGGCTGGGCAGGCGCCTAAGCTGGCGGAACTGCCTTCGGGACACGAGGTGCTATTGAACGGGCGGGCGCCCAGGGAGGGGGAAGTTATGACGCTGCCAACCCTGGGGAAGACCCTGCGGGGAATCGCCGAGGGCGGGTCGCAATATTTCTATACCGGCAAGGTCGCGGAGAAGATGGCGTCGTTTGTTCAGGAGCACGGCGGTTGGCTCGCCACCGAGGACCTTGCCAACCATACTTCCGACTGGGACGAAGCGATCAGCGTCGATTACCGAGGGGTTACCTGCTGGGAATGTCCGCCCAACGGCCAGGGGATTGCGGCGTTGGAGGCGTTGAACATCGCCGAGGGGTTTGACATCGCGGGCATGGGCTGCCAGACCGCCGACACCTACCACCACCTGATAGAGGCCATGCGGCTGGCATTCGCCGACGCCCATCGTTACGTGGCAGACCCCCGGAAGGCGGAGGTGCCCATCTCCGGGCTTACTTCCAAAAAATACGCGGCCCTGCGCCGGACTCTGATCAACCCGGACCGGGCCATGCAATCCGCGCCCATAGGCCAGCCCTACGGCAGCGATACGGTTTACATTAGCTGCGTGGATGGCGAGGGGAACGCTTGCTCTTTCATCAACAGCGTCTACTCCAACTTCGGCAGCGGGTTGGTGGTGCCGGACACAGGAATCGTGCTGCAAAACCGGGCGTCCCTGTTTTCCCTGGACCCGGACCATCCCAACGCCCTGGAGCCGGGGAAGCGTCCTTACCACACCATCATTCCGGCGATGGCTACCAAGGGGGGCGAAATGTACCTCTGCTACGGTGTAATGGGAGGTTTCATGCAACCCCAGGGTCACATGCAGGTCATCAGCAACATGGTGGACTTTGGCATGGACCCGCAACCCGCGCTGAACGCCTCGCGGTTCATGGTAATGGGGGACTCGGTGGCGTTGGAAGAAGGGTTGGACCAAGGCGTGTTGTCCGACCTGCAAAACCGGGGGCACCAGATACGGCTGGCGCAGGGTTACAGCCGGGTCGGGATGGGCGGCGGACAGGTTATCCGGCGGGACCCGGAGACCGGGGCCTTGAGCGGAGGATCGGAGCCTCGGAAAGACGGCTGCGCCGTGGGCTGGTAGGCCCGGTTAGTACATGAACTCGACCCTTACCGGACTGAACACGTCCAGGACCTTGGCCGGCGCGCCGCCACACTTGGCGTAGTGTTCCACGTTGCCGGGTATGATGTACATATCGCCCGGGCGGAGGACCTTCACCTCGCCCCCAATGCCCATCTCCATCTCGCCTTCGATGACGACGCCGGCCTGCTCATGGGGATGGGTATGGAGCGGGACCTCGGAGTTGGCGTCGATGGAGACCAGGGACAACAGCATGTTGCCGCCCCAGAAGGTTTGGGTGGTGGCGCCGGGAGCCAAGTCCATTGAGACGCGGCCTTCCAACTCTTTGAAATAGGACATTATTTTCCCTTTCTTAACCGGGTCCGGATATCGCGGTGAGGTAACCGTTCACAATTGAGGAGTTAGCCCAACCCAAGGTCCTGGATTCCGGCTCAAGGCCGGAACGACGGTTTAATGTTAGGATGACTCCTTAACTCTGAACACTTACGCGGTGACTAGCTGAATCCTAACCCCTTTTGGTTGAGGCTGACAAACCGGCCGCCGCTGCCGATTACCACGTGGTCCAGCAGGTCGATGCTCAAGAGTTTGCCCGCTTGGACCAGGTCTTTGGTTATAGCAACGTCCTCGGGGCTGGGCGTGGGGTCGCCAGAGGGGTGGTTGTGGACCACAATCACCGAAGGGGCATTGTCGCGCACGGCGGGGCGGAAGATTTCGGCGGGGCGGGCCACCGAGCTGTTGACGTTGCCGATATAGATTTCCTGAAGGCTGACCACCTCGTTCTTGGTGTTCAGGAGGAGGACCCGGAGATGTTCCTGTTCGAAGCTGCCCATCTCGGGGGCCACCAGGTTGGCCACGTCCTGGGGCGACTGGATGACCACTCGTTCCTCGGGGGCCAGCGAGGCAAACCGGCGGCCCAGCTCCAGGGCGGCCAGTAACTGGCAGGCCTTGGCCTCGCTCAAACCCTTTTGGGCGCAAAGCTGGGCGAAGGAACTGGAACCCAGGCCGGAAAGGCCGTTGAAGGTAGACAGCAGACGGGAGGCCATGGATAGGACGTTTTCACCCTGGAGGCCGGTACGCAGTAGGATGGCGATGAGTTCGGTGTTGCTGAGGTAACGGGACCCGTAATGCTTCAGCCTCTCCCGGGGTCTTTCTCCCTGGGGAAGGTCGCGAATCAGGGGGCGATAGGTCTCGTTTTCCGGCGGTGCGGCTAAAGTTGCCATGGCGCTTTCTCCGTTGACGGTGTCTAAAGATTGGATTGGCGAGCGGATTTCTTGAAAAGAATCAGGCCCAGGGCCTTGTATTACGGTTGGGTGGTTGCCGCGGCGGCGGGAGGGATGGAATTTGCCAACTCGGCGTCGGCGATTTCCATACTGACCATTTTTGTCGTACCCATGACGGAAGAGTTCGGGTGGACCCGCGCCCAGATTGCCGGGGCCACCAGCGTTGGGGCTATCTTGGGCGCGGCTTTGGCGCCCTTCGTCGGCCGGTTAGTGGACCGGATGGGCTCAAGATTGGTGCTGGTGGTAAGCGGAACGGTCATAGGATTGGCGTGCTTCTACTTGTCCCTGATGCAATCCTTATTGGGGTTCTACCTAGCGTTCACTGCATCGAGGATAGCCGACCAAGGGGGAGTAAAGATAGGGGCATCTGTCACTGCGGGAAAGTGGTTCGTGCGTTACCGGGGACGGGCGACGGGGCTGGTTTTTTTCTCGGGAACGTTGGGAATCATTGCCCTGGCGCCCTTGACGCAACTGGTTATCACGGAATGGGGCTGGCGGGCCGCCTGGATAACGCTGGGTGTCGGGATGTTTGCGTTGGGGGTTGCGCCTTGCGCGTTACTGGTGCGGCGGCAGCCGGAGGACATGGGGCTCTTGGTGGATGGCGGCGGTGGGGAAGAACCTGGGCAAGGGTCGACTCCACCCGTCGAAAGGTCGCTGACGCTGGGG
Organism: Dehalococcoidia bacterium; assembly: GCA_965205495.1. Classification (GTDB taxonomy): domain Bacteria; phylum Chloroflexota; class Dehalococcoidia; order Lucifugimonadales; family UBA3495; genus CATOSK01. Next base: position 218,250 of record CBDBHA010000002.1, on the reverse strand, counting down.
GAAGCGGCCAGGACCCGGTCGTTTTGGGCAATTTTGGCATCCCTCTTTATGGTCAGCAGCGCAACGGCAGGAGCGGGTCTGCACCTGGTACCTCATCTTACAGAGCAAGGCATCAATGAAACGGCGGCGGTGGGAGCAATTAGCGTGATGGCGACGGCCGGGGCCGTGGGATCTCTGGCGCTGGGAGCGGCGGCGGACCGGTTTTCGCCTCGGTGGATGATGGTTATCCTCTACCTGTGCGGGTCAGGGAGTTTGGCGCTGCTGGCCGTCACGGATACATTGGTGGAGACGTACCTGTTCGCGGTCCTGACCGGGCTGTCGGGGGCTGGAATAAACACAGTGGCGCCCATCATGTGGGGCAAATACTACGGGCGGGGGGCCCTGGGGAGCATCTTCGGGGTGAGCCGGGCGGCGCAGGTTTCGGGGTTCGCGGTGGGGCCGTTGGCTTCGGGGATAGTCTACGACACCACGGGCAACTACGGGGGGGCGTTCTTGACATTGGCCTTGGGAGCATTGGCGGCGGCCATACTGGTGGCGGCGGTCAACCCAGCCCGTAACCGGGATAGTTGACCGCCGAAGAGGACGCACCGGTCCCCTAAGAGAACTGGTACTTGGAGAAGACGCCTTCTTCTTTGGTGATGAACTCCAGGAGGGCGGGGCGTCCGGCTTGGTTGGTTTCCAGGGCGCGTTGGGTAGCCGCTTTGATGTCGGCGGGGTCGGTGATTCGCTCGCTGTAGGCGCCCAGGGCAATGGAGACTTCCGAAAAATTTCCGGAAAGTTGCTTGGTGTTGTACCGCTGGACCGCGGTGGGCATCCGGCTGTCGGGGTAGATACCCATGGTCGAGTTGTTCATCAGGATGGTGGTGATGGGAATGCCTTCGCGGACGGCGGTTTCCACATCCAGGCCCACCATTCCGAAGGCGGCATCGCCCATGAAGTTGATTACCTGCTTCTCCGGGGCGGCGGTCTTGGCGCCCATAGCCAGGCCCAGGCTGTAGCCAAGCTGGGTGGACTTGCCCCAGCCGATGAAGCTGCGGGGGGCGCGGGCTTCCCAGAAGGGGGTTACCTGCTCTCGCGAGCTGCCCGACTCGTGGGTGACGATAACGTTGTCCAGGTCGACGGTGTGCATCACGTCCCAGATGACCCGGTACGGATTGATGGGAGTTTCGTCGGAGGTGAGGCGGGGGAGCCATTGGGCCAGCCATTCCTCTTTCGCAGACCGAATCTCGTTGACCAAGGCCTGGTCGGTGGGGCGGCCTTGGGCGCCAGCCTGCCCCCGCAACTCCTGGAGGAACTGCTGGAGGGTCAGCTTCGCGTCGCCCACCACCGGGAAATGAGACCGGTAGTCCTTGTTGATGTCCGAATCGGCGTTGGTGGCGTGGATGATGGTTTTGCCGGGCGGGATAGGCACCGTGAAGTTGTTTTTGATGAAGCTGCAACCGACGCCGAAGACCAGGTCGGCGCTGGTGAGGAACTGGTGGACGGCCTGGGTAGTGCTGGACCCGCCGATGCCAATGGACAGAGGGTGGTTTTCCGGGAAGGCGCTCTTGCCTTCCAACGTGGTCATCACCGGGACTTGGAGAAACTCGGCCACCTGGCGGAGTTCGTCGGTAGCTTCGGCGTAGAGGACGCCCTGGCCGGCCAGGATAACGGGACGTTGCGCCGAAAGTAGGGCGCGGGCGGCGCGGGCAACAGCATCGGGGTCGGCGGCGGTGCGAATCATGGGAGGCGGCTCGTAATCGAAGGCCTCCTCACCGATTTCCTCGGTGCTGAGGTCACCGGGCAGTTCCAGGAGGACCGGCCCGGGTTTGCCGGAGCGCAGGTTGGTGAAAGCCCGGCGCATGAGTTCGGGGACCCGGTCGGCGAAGTTGACCTGGGCGGCGAACTTGGTGATGCTCTCGTAGCTGCGGGTGGGGCTAAAGACCGGGTCGGTACCGGCGCGGCGGCGGGCGGCACCGGCGGGGAGAAGCAGGATTGGCACCGAGTCGGCATAGGCCTGGGCGACGCCGCCGAAAGCGTTTTCGGCTCCGGGTCCGGCCTGCATCAAGAAAATGCCGGTCTTTCGGCCGTTGTTGATACGGGAGAAACCGTCGGCCATGTGGACGCCGGTGCGTTCCTGGCGGAAAACGATGGGGCGGATGCCGGCCACGGCGGCGGCTTCGATGAGGGGGTTGGAGGGCATACAGCCAATCCAGTCCACTCCTTCCAGTTTCAGAACGTTGGCGATGGCGGTTATGCTGTCCATGTTTCTTCCTCCTGCGGCCGATGGGGCCGGTGGCGGCCATTATACCGGGAATGGGCGGAAATGGGGTGGGGGGAGGTTAAGCTTGGCAAGGCTTTTTGATTGTAACTGTTCAGACTTGAGGACGGGGGACCCGCTTTTGAAAAAGCTGCGCAAAACTTTTGCAGTTGGCATCGGAGTAGATATTAGCCTCAAATGCGATTGCCATTCCGCTTCCCCTTTAAGTCTGAACAGTTACTTTTCATTTTCGTTGCGGGGAAGTTGCGACGAGTAATCCGGGGGTAAACTGGCTTGGGGTGATGGGTTTTAGATTCCTCCCTACGGTTCGGAATGACAGGTAGGGGGCGGAATGCCTCCTTCGACGGAGCTCAGGATGAAAGGGCTCACCATGACGGCTCAGGGTGAGGGGGTGGAGAAGGCATTTGGGGGAGAGTTAAAAGGCCTTGTTAAGGCTGGCCGCTCCAGGAGATGGCTCGGGACGGAGTGATTTTGATGACCGGGTTTTCTTGGATGTCCATAGAGCGGTATTGGGGGTATTTTGCGCGGAGGAGATTGACCGCCTGCTCCTGGTCCAGCCCGTTTTCAATCAACTGGGCTGTTCCGTGAACGAGGATGTAGCGGAGCTTCCGCCAATCTTCGTCGTAGTGGTCAACCACCAGAGCGACCTGGGGATTGGCCTGAATGTTGCGGACGCGCTTGAGGCGGGAGAGGGGAGCGCGTTTGGGCTTTTGGTCCAGGACCGAATAGATGACATGCCCGTCGAAAACGAAGCATACCGGGATGACGTGGGGCACACCTTGGGCGTCGGCGGTGGCCAGGTGACCCGTCCGTGATTCCGTCAGGAACCGCGCCTGGGAATCGGACAAGTAAAGGGCCGGAATTTCCGACATTCTGCTATCTCAAATTTTGGGGATGTTGGGCCGGGAGGCACACGGGGGAGAACCGGTAGGGATAAGGGGGTTAGACTTCGGAAGAGAAGGCCAAGGGGTCTTCGAGAAACTCGACGTTGTCTAGGGCGGCCCGAGCCGCTTCTTCCAGGACTGAGTCTCCTTCCTTGATGCACCGAAGCAGGGCGCGCTTGGCCAAGGTGCCGCCGATTTTGCCCAGGGCGTTGAGTCCGGCGGTCTGCACCAGGTAGTCGTCGTCCTGAAGAAGGGCCACCAGGTGGGGGACCACCTCTTCGTCGCCCAATTCCCCGCAGGCGTTGGCGGTTTCGAACCGAACGGAAGGCTCCTTGTTTTCCAGCTCTTTGATCAGGGCGGGGAGCCAATCGGTCTCTCCGGTGCGGCCCATGGCGAAGATGGAGCTGGACTTGAGCTTGACGTCGCCGCTTTGGTAGGCCCAGCCGACGTACTGCTTGATTTCTTCGGTATTGAAAGGGGCCACTGCTTCCAGGCAGCGGCGGCGGACTTCCAACGGTTCTTCCGGGTCGTTCAGGACATCCATCAGGTTGTCCCTAACGGCGTCGGCGTCTTTGGGGAGGAACTTACCCTCTTGGAGCAAGACGGCGAACTTGCCAAGGGCCGAGGCAGCAGCGGAGCGGACCTCGGGGCTACGCTGGGAACGCAGGATGTTGACCAGGCTGGGAATAACGGAGCGGTCTTCGTACTCCCACAAACCTTCAATGGCCTTGTCCAAGACCGGCTCGTCCTGGTCTTTCAGGCACATTTTGAAGACGGCGCAGAAGTCCAGTTCCGGGTTGTCCTCGGCCAGGTCAACCATGGTTGAGACCGCCCACCGCCGGCGTTCCACGGGGATGCCAAACCAGCCCTTGGCAAAGGCTCCCAACTCAGAGGGTGATAGGTCGGAAACCTCGATGAAATCGGTGGAGGGAACTTCCTCTTCCGGGTCGGCTAGCGACTCAACGAACTCTTCTAGTGACATGAGCTTCCCTGGGGCCTCCTACAACAAACCCAAGCAACTAACACAAGCTCAGGGACGTCAACAGTCCGATAAATTACCGTTTTTAAAGGGAGAAGGGTGTAGCGAGTATAACATAACGGGTTTTTTCAACCGCAGGTTTGGCAAACGTTTTTGCCCAAATTTGGTGATATTGGAGTCCAGGACGTAACAGTTCAGAGTTAATGATTCATCCTGACATTAAACCGTCATTCCGGCCCCCATTTCGGGTACGGGGCAGGATTTGAGACGGAATCCAGAATGGTCAGGGAGAACCCAGCGTTCAAAATGACTGGGATTCCTGGATTCCGGCTCAAGGCCGGAATGACGGACCTTGGGGTGGGCTAAATCCTCAATTCTGAACAGTTACTCCGGGACATTCACCCGGAGTCGGGCGCCAGAGAGGCCTTGAGGCTTCGGATAGTTTCAGGGAGAGCATCGATTAAGTCGGTGGCCGCGGTCCCGGCGTCGCCGCGGAGTTGGGTGACCCGTTGGCCTGTGAGACCGTGGAGGTAGACCCCACAGGCGGCGGCCAAACCTGTGGGCAACCCCTGAGCAATGAGGCCGGCTATGATGCCGGTAAGGACGTCGCCGGTGCCGCCGGAGGCCAGCCCCGGGTTGGCGAAGGGAGAGATAAGAACCGGTGGCTGAGGCTGCCCAGAGGCGGGAGGTTGAGAGATAACGGTATAAGCGCCCTTGAGGGCAACGGCCGCCCCCCATTTTTGGGACCACTCCCGGGCGGCTTCAATCCGGGCCTGCTGCACCTTTACGGTGGTGAGGCCGGTCAGGGTAGCCATTTCTCCAGGATGGGGAGTGAGGACGGACCGGTTGGGGAGACGGTCCCACCAATGGTCCAACCCGGAAAGGTTATTAAGGCCGTCGGCGTCAATCACCGTGGGAAGGGTTTCCGGGTAGCCGGTGGCGAAAAGGTCTTGCAGGAATCGAGTGGTCCCGGTGGACCAGCCGAGACCTGAACCGACCGCCAGGGTGGAATATCCGGAGAGGCGGGAACGAAGGACCGATGCGGCTCGTGGGTGGACCCGGCCGTGTTGGTCTTCGGGGAGCGGCAGGTGGATAACTTCGGTGAGCTTGGCGGCGGCGATGGGATAGACGCTTTCGGGGGTGGCCAGGGTGACCAATCCCGCTCCGGTTCTGACGGCGGCCTGGGCCGCCAAGCAGGAAGCTCCCACGAAGTTGCGGGACCCGGCGACTATCAAGGCATGGCCGAAGATACCCTTGTGAGAATTGGCCGGACGGGGCGGGAGATGGGCCGCGACCCAACCGGGAGTCATTAGTTCCAAGTTGACGGCATCGACTTCCGGGAGGTTTTCCGGCAAGCCGATGGCGGCGGTTTCCAGGCGGCCCACCCGGTTGGCAGCAGGGAAGGTGAGAAGCCCGACTTTAGGGAAACCCAGGGCAATGGTGACATCGGCACTCAGCCCGGAAGGGTCTGCGTCGCCGGTGTCGGGATTGACGCCGGTGGGCAGGTCTAGGGCCAGGATGCCCGGGCATCCAGGGAGCGAACGGCGGGCGTTAACCCGGACCAGCACCTGTTGGGTGATTCCAGTCAAAGGACGGGCGCGGCCCGTTCCCAGGATGGCGTCGATTACGAAGCGGCTGCCACTAAGAAGATGGTCCAACTTGTGGAGTTGCGGGTCTGCATCGTTCCAGACAACGGTGACGCCGTAGTTGAGGGCGGTTTCCATTTTGGGGTCTGGATCGGGGCGGTGGGTGACCACGTAGGCGGTGACTTCAGCCCCCCAACGGCGCAGATGGCGGGCGGCAACCAGCCCGTCGGCGCCGTTGTTCCCGGGGCCGGTCAGCACCAGGACTTGTTGCCCCGCAACCGTCCCAAGCTGGGTGCGGACGGCTTGGGCCACAGCCAACCCGGCGTTTTCCATGAGGCTGTCGAGGGCGACACCCCGGGGTGGGGCGGCCTGTTCGATGGCCACCATCTGGGCGACGGTTACGACTTTCAGGTTGGCGGCTGACATTGGATGACGACGAATGCCACGGCGTATTCCCGGGAATGGGAGAGGCTGAGGGAGATTTCGTGGACGCCCAGCCGTTGTGCCCGGGCCTCGGCGCGGCCATGGAGAAGGATACTGGGGGCGCCGCTGGGCGCGCGGCAAACTTCGATGTCCTTCCAGGAGACGCCACGGACGCCGGTGCCCAGGGCTTTCATAGTGGCTTCCTTGGCGGCAAATCGGGCGGCCAGATTGGGAGCGCGGCCCCGGCAGTAGGCCAACTCGTCCGGAGTGAAGATGCGCTGCTGAAACCGTTGCCCGTAACGGTCAAGGACACCCTGAACCCGGGGGATTTCGATGATGTCGACACCGGTGGTCAGCATGGGACCTCGGCGATGGAGATGGGAGAGTAGAGTTGCCGGGCCCGCTACTGGCCCGGGTTGTGACCCGGGATTCCCAGGTTGTTGAGAATCTTGGAGATGGCATAGGTACGATTCAGCACGTAGAAATGGACGCCGGGAACGCCGCTGTCCCAAAGCTCCCGCACTTGGTTGGTGGCGTGTTCAATGCCCAACTCGCGGACGGCCTGGTCGTCTTCGGCGTGCTGGTCCAACTGCCGGTCCAGTTCGGGAGGGATCGTAGCGCCGCACAGGGCGGTGAACCGCCGGATTTGGGGGGCGCTCAGGATTGGCAGAACCCCGGGCACCACCGGGGCGTCGATGCCGGCCTTTCGGACCTGGTCCATATACTCAAAGAAGCAGTTATTGTCATAGAAAAGCTGGGTGATGAGAAAATCGGCCCCCTGGTCCACCTTTCGTTTGACGTATTCCAGGTCGGAGTCCAGGTCCACCGCTTCGATGTGTCCCTCTGGGTAGCAGGCGCCAGCGACACCGAACTCGAAATTTTGGTGGATGTGGCGGATAAGATCGGTGGCGTGCTCAAAGCCACCATCCACTGGCACGAAATCGGTCTCGCCCCGGGGTGGATCGCCCCGAAGGGCGATGACGTTTTCGATGCCTGCCTGGTCCAGACGCTCCAAGACTCCGTGAATCTCTTCCTTGGTTTGGCCGACACAGGTGAGATGGGCCATCACCTCCAAGTCGGCTTCTTGCTTGACTCGGAGGGTAATTTCCTCGGTGAAGGCCCGGGTAGAACCCCCTGCTCCGTAGGTAACGGAAACGAAGTCGGGGTTGTAGGCTTTCACCCGTTCGATGGCCCGCAGGACGTTGGGAATGCCATCGGACTCGCGGGGCGGGAAGAACTCACAGGAGATGGTGCGTTTTTCTTTGAGGAGGTCTTTGATTTTCAATGGTGGCCGTAACCTTTAAAAGCGGGGGGAGAGGGCAACTGGGGCTTGCCGGAAAGGCGCCGATTGCTGGCCGCAAGCCCACTGGTTCGAGCTTGGTGTGAACTCAACCATACTATCCGGGGATAATAGAATCAAGGTTGGGATGGTTAGAACTCAGGCTGGCGCTTCTCTTTGAAGGCGGTAATTCCTTCCTGGGGATGGGGTGAAGTTGCGAAATATTGAACGAAGGCGGAACGCTCAAGGGCCAAGCCGTCTCGCAGGGATAGGTCCTGTCCCCGTTGGGTGATGGACTTAATCCAGCCCAACCCAGTGCGGCTCTTGGGACGCAGGGCGGACAGGATGCTCTCGACCTCTTCGTTCAGCTTATCGGCGGGGACGGCGCGAAGGGCCAGACCCCAATCGACGGCTTCAGCGCCGGAAAGCCAGCGTCCGGTGGTGAGTAATTCCATAGCCCTCTGCATCCCGACGCGGCGGGGGAGCCGCTGGGTGGAACCTCCGCCGGGCATGAGGCCGAAGTTGGCATGTTGGTCGCCTAACCGGGCGTCCTCCGCGGCGATGACCATATCGCAAGCCATGGCCAACTCCAACCCACCGGCTAAAGCGAACCCCTGCACCACTGCCAAGGTCGGGATGGGCAAGCCTTCCAACTGGAGGAAGCAACGGTTGAGGAGTTCTATGTAGGGGTCTAGGCCGGCCAGGTCGGCGAAGATAGCATCGAAGAACAACAGGTCGGCTCCGGCGCAGAAGGCGCGTCCTTCACCCCGGACCACCAGGGCTTTCACGGCTTGGTCCTGGTGGACCTGGTCAAGGGTGTGGGAAAGTTCTTCGAGCAAGTCGGGACTTAGGGCGTTTAAGGCATCAGGGCGGTTGAGGGTGACGGTGGCTACTGATTCTTCCTGGCCGATTTTGATGTTGGTATACTCCACGAAAGCGCTCCTACGGGGCTATAGTCTTGCCTAATATATCAAACCCCAGGAGGCAAGACCTTCTTGCGAGGGATGATGGCGAACGGCGCGGGTGTTACAACACTGAAGGTACGGGTGCAACCCAACGCTTCCCGCAACGAGGTTGTGGGATTTATGCGGGACGTATTGCGGGTGCGGGTAAGGGCTGCGACGGAAGGGGGAAGGGCCAACCAGGCGGTGGTTGAGCTGCTAGCGGATAAACTGGGCATCGTGACGGCCCGGGTGATTATCATACGGGGCCACCGGTCGCGCCAGAAGGTAATCAACATAGAGGGGCTGGAAGCTGATGAAGTCAATGGGCGGTTGGCAGGCAAAGAATAGGGGATAGCCCCTCATTATCGGGGAAAGTATAATAGGCTGGCCGCCGCCGGGCGGTAGGGAAAAGAGTCCAGGCCGGCGCGGTGAGTAACGTCAGACCGGACCGGAGGGGGACCGCCGGTCCCATTTCGGGGAGGACAGCCAGTGGCTTACCTGAACTTTAGCTGGATTCTGGAAGGGTCGATCGCGGGAGCGCAAGGGCCCACCAACACCCGGGACATCACCTTCCTCAAGCTAAACGACGTTCAGGCGGTGGTGCGGATGGAAGAGAACACCATCTCCACCGAGCCGTGGGGGATGGTGGAGCTATACGAGCCGGTGCGGGACTTCACCGCACCGAATATGGAGCAAATCCACCGCATCGTGACCTTTGTGGAAGAGGAGATGGAGACCTGGGAGCGTCCGGTGGTGGTCACCTGCGCCGCCGGGATGGGCCGCACCGGTACCATCCTGGCCTGCTACTTTGTGAAAGTCGGTTACCAGCCCCAGGACGCCATCGACTACGTCCGGCAACTGCGGCCCGGGTCCATTCAGACCCGTGAGCAGGAAGAAGCTGTCAAAGACTACGCTGGATATTTGAAGGGTGAGGGCTAGCCGCCCAGCTCTTTAATTCCCGCGTGGGGACGGGAAGGACTAAGGGGCTAGCCGTCTCGAACCGGCCCCGGCCAGCGCGGGTTCCCGGTTATTGGCCTCGTAGATGTGCCCGCACTGTAGACAAGTAGCAAAGGGGCCGTAGCGGTCCCGGTCCAGGTAGAGGTCGCCCTGGCACCGGCGGCAAGTCTTCAAGTAGATCTGGTTCTTTCCCTTCATGGCGCTGCTTCCGACCTAGAGAGCCTCGCCGTTCCCAGTGGGGCGGGGGCGGGCTCTTCCAACTATTCAAGCTGTGAACACCCGATAAATTCCGGTGGTTCGTAAACAATTACGTCGCGGGCTATTGTTCGGATGCACCAAACTATGATGAAAACTATTCCACGGGAGAATTGAGATGACAGGACAGCCGGAACCCCTGAATATACCGCAGGAGATACTGGAGCAGATATACCGGGAGGCGCGGCAGGCCTTTCCGTCGGAATGCTGCGGTTGGCTACCCGGTCCCAAAGGGGGAAGAGGAGTGTCGGCGGTGCGGCCCTGTGAGAACGCCCAGGATACCGGGTCGCATCCCTCGAAGCCGGAACGGACGGCGGAGAGCGCCTACGTGTTTACCGGTCAGGACCTGATGGAGCTGAACCGGAGCCTGGACGGAGAGCAGCCCGCGCTGGTCATTTACCATTCCCACCCCAACGGTATGGCATACCTGTCGGAGACGGACCGGGAGGTAGCGACGAGTCCCTGGGGAGACGGGCCAGCCTACCCGGTGCAGCAGTTGGTGGTGGGGATCGACGGGGATCGGGTGGTGGAATCGGCGTTGTTCGATTGGTCGGAAGAAGCGGGGGGATTTGTGGAGGTGGGACGGTTCTGGGGAGCCGCCATTTAACCCGGCACCCCCAGCAAGGCGACCCAGGCGGACCCGGCCAAGTAGACGGCGACCATCAGGGAAAGCCCCGTCATGATCAAGGGCTGGGAGAAGCGGTGGCGCCCCCAAATGAGCAGACCGCCGAACATGATAAGGCCCACGGCAATGCCGCCGGATACGAAGTGTTCCGGCGCCGCAAAATTCAAAATAACGCCGTTGCGGAAGAAACAATCGGCGTAGGCCAGGATGGTTATGTTGAATACACAGCTCCCATAAACACCGGCCACGGCGAGATCGGCGGCTCCCAACCGCGCCGCTCCAATGGTTGCCGAGAGTTCCGGCATACTGGTAACTATCGCCACCGCCAAGATGCCCACAATTCCCGAAGAAATGCCAGTGGATTCTGCGATCCAGGCCGAGCTTTGGGCCAGGAAAATGCCCGATACGACCACTCCCAGGGAAACTATGCCGAACAGGACCCAGGCCCGCCCAAGAGAAATCTCGACATCATCTTCACCTTCACCCTGCGACTCTGGAGGATGCCGGTAAACCATGCGCATTCCGACCAAATAGACCACAAGCAGGAAAATGGAGGAGAATCCAATTTGCCAGAAGTTGCCCTCGGTCAGAGGCCCGGGTAATAAGGAGTTCCAGGCGGCCAAGATTACCGCCAGGCCAGTCAAAATGGCCGCCAGCACGATGAGATAACCCTGCTCCGGGGCTACCTGCCTCAGAAAGCGCTTCCCGCCAAAGATTAGAGCCACCACTGCGAGAACCAGAAGGTTCACCACGTTTGACCCCAAAACGTCTCCCAACGCCAGTTCGGGTTCGTCGATACGGACCGCGGTGATGTTGTTGGAAAGCTCGGGCAGGGAGGTGGCCAGCGCCACCAGGAGGCTCCCCACGAAGAGGCGCCCCCAGCCGGTGAGGGAGGCCAGAGCGTCGCCGTACTTGGCCAGATGAATACCCAGGAATATGACGGCAACCGCGCTGGCGAGGAAAACGGGGACGGATACCAAAAGGCTGATCTGGTCAGGAACACCCGGCATTTCGCTCCTTGTACCTGGGGGGATACCCGACGGAGTTTTCCTGGGACGGAAGAGCCGGCCGGGGCTCACCGAGTCCCGAATTCCCCGGGCCGGAGAAAAGCGGACGAGGGAGGGGAAGGAAGAGCAAGGCTAGGACAAAGCCTCGACGATACGGCGCCCCATCTCGACGGTGGAAACCCGTTGGACGTCTCCGGCGGCGATATCAGGAGTGCGGTAGCCCTGGTCCAGGATGGTTTCCACTGCCCGCTCGACGCTGGCGGCCTCTTCGGTGAGGGCCAGGGAGTAGCGGAGCATGAGGGCCGCGCTGAGTATGGAGCCGACGGGATTGGCGATACCCTGGCCGGCGATATCGGGGGCGGTGCCGTGGATGGGCTCGTAGAAGCCGGTGGTGCGGCGGCCTTCCACCGGTACGCCGGAGAGGCTGGCGGAGGGCAGGAGGCCCATGGATGCGGCGAGAACGGCGGCCTCGTCGGTGAGGATGTCGCCGAAAGTGTTTTCCGCGACAATGACATCGAAGCGGTTGGGGCGTTGGACCAGCTGCATGGCGCAAGCGTCGACGAGGATGTGCTCCAGTTCAACGTCGGGATATTCCGGAGCCAGACGGTTGGCGACCTGCCGCCAGAGGCGGGAACACTCCAGCACGTTGGACTTGTCGACGGAGGCCAGCTTGCGCCGGCGGGCCTGGGCCAAGGCGAACCCGACCCGGAGAACCCGTTCGATTTCGGCTTCGGTGTAGAACATGGTGTCGACGCTAGTCCAGCCGTCGGGGGTCTCGGTGCGGCCCTTGGGTTCGCCGTAGTAGAGGCCGCCGGTTAGCTCGCGGACCACCACCATATCGACGCCTTCCAGGACCTCGGGCTTGAGGACGCTGGATTCGGCCAGGTTGGGGTAGACCTTGACGGGTCGGATGTTGGCGAAGACGCCCATTTGGGCGCGCAGGGCCAGGAGGCCGTCTTCGGGACGGGTAGGAGCGGAGGGGTCGTCCCACTTGGGGCCGCCGACCGCGCCGAAAAGGACCGCGTCGGCGGAACCGGCCAGCTCGCGGACCTCGTCCAGGAGGGGGGTGCCGTGCTTGTCGATGGATATGCCGCCGACGTCGCCGTATTGGAGGTTGAAAGTGTGGCCGAAAGCGCGGCCCACGGCGGTTAGGACGTTGACGCTTTCAGCGGTGACCTCGGGGCCGATGCCGTCGCCGCCGAGGACGGCTAGGTTGAACTCCATGTTTAGCACACTCCTGGGAAAACCTGAGTCAGTATAGAGGAAAAATGGAGGGCCATCAAACGGGGGTTTTGGGTTGGGTTTGGGTTGGTGGGCCGTGGACGGGAGGGCTCAGGATGCGCGTATTGGTGGGGTTCGACGGGCTCACCACGAACGGGGTGGGGCTCACCACGGACGGGGGGTGTTTAGTGCCGACCGTCCGTTGCCCTTAGACGGGGCTCAGGACGATCCTTCGACTAGCCCAGGACGAGCGGACTGGGTGTTTCGGGTGGCTGGGGGTTGGTTGACGGTGGGATGGGTTTGGGGCGGAGGTTGGAAGGGGGGGTTGGGGATTGATTTGTGGCAAGGATTTTAGACCCCTCGCTACGCTCGGGGTGACAGAGGGGGGTGGGGGTTGTACGCCGTCCGTTGGCCCTTCGACGGGGCTTAGGACAATCCTTCGACTAGCTCAGGACGAACGGACTGGGTGTTTCGGGTGGTTGGGGGTTGGTTGACGGTGGGATGGGTTTGGGGCGGAGGTTGGAAGGCGGGGTTGGGGATTGTGTTGGGCAGGGATTTTAGGCCCCTCGCTGCGCTCGGGGTGACGGGGGGGTGGGAGTGACCCCATCGACGGGTGGTTCTTGGTTTGACAGATATCAGGATGATGGGGGATTTCTGGGTTCCGGCTCGGGGCCGGAACGACGGGTTGATGTCAGGATGACTCCTTGATTGTGAACAGTTGGTTTGGCGGGGGGTTGGTTGCCAGGGGGGTGGGGGTGTTCTATCATTCTAGGAAACCTCTGAATAAATTGTTGGATTGCCCCAGACCACGCCTTAGCTAAGCACGATTCCAACAGAGGATCGCCGTCGTTCCCGACTTGTTCAGAGTATTCCTAGGGTCTTTAGGGGGGTGGGCAGGTTGGAACAGCACGAGTTTTTGCGGGCGTTGCAGGCCATTGTTGGGGAGGATGATGTCATTTCTCACCCGGAGGACCTGCTGGTTTACGAATATGACGGGTCGATGGACCGGTCGATTCCCCGGGCGGTGGCGTTTCCCAACAGCGCGGATGAAGTGAGCCGGGTTTTGGCTTTGGCTTACCGGGAGGGGGTGCCGGTGGTGGGCCGAGGGTCGGGCACCGGCCTGAGCGGGGGAGCCATCGCGCTGGAGGGGGGAATCCAGATTGCCTTCACCAAGATGAACCACATCCTGGAGGTGGACACCGAAAACCGGACGGCGACCATCGAACCGGGGGTAATCAACCTGGACTTGGACAACCACGTTCGCAAGCTGGGGTTCCGGTACGCGCCGGACCCGTCGAGCCAGCGGGCGTGCAGCCTGGGGGGAAACATTGCCGAGAATGCCGGTGGGCCGCATTGCCTGGCCTACGGCACCACGACCAACCACGTTATGGGAATAGAAGTGGTGTTGGAGGACGGGACGATAGTGGAGTTGGGGGGTGCGGCGCGGGAGACGCCGGGGTACGACCTGCGGGGGGTGTTTGTCGGTTCGGAAGGCACCTTTGGCATCGCCACCAAGATAATTGTGCGGATTCTGCCGGTGCCGGAGATGGTCAAGACCTTCCTGGGAATATTCCCGGACATTGACTCGGCGTGTACGGCGGTGTCGGCGGTCATCGGGCACGGGATAGTGCCGGCGGCGTTGGAAATGATTGACGCTTTGAGCATCAAGGCGGTGCAGAGCGTCACCGACGCCGGTTATCCCGACGACGCCGGGGCGGTGCTGCTGGTGGAGTTGGAGGGCCTAACGGAAGAAGTGGAAGACGTAACCCGCGAGGTGGAGTCGGCATTGTGGGACACCGGGGCCAGTGAGGTGCGGGTGGCGGAGGACCCGCAGGACCGGGAGAAGCTGTGGGTGGGGCGCAAAACGGCTTTTGGGGCTTTTGGGACCATTGCGCCCAATTACTACCTGGTGGACGGGGTGGTGCCGCGGACCAGGTTGAGCCAGGTGCTGCGGAAGGTGGCGGAGGTGAGCGAGAAGCACCGGATTACCATTGCCAACGTCTTCCACGCCGGGGATGGGAACCTGCACCCGTGCATGTTGTTTGACGAGCGGGAGCCGGGGGTCAACGAGCGGGCGGCGGCGGCGGCGCTGGAGTTGATGGAATACTGCGTGGAACTGGGCGGCACGTTGAGCGGCGAGCATGGGATTGGGCTGGAGAAGAAGGAATTCATGCCGTTGGTGTTCAACGAGACGGACCTGGAACAGATGCGGAAGGCGCGGGACGCCTTCGCGCCGCTGAACCGGCTGAACCCGGGGAAGATCTTCCCGGACGGAGTTACTCACCCCACCGGGGCGCAGCACGTTGGCCCTGGAATGTACGTTTAAGCCAGGTTTTATGGCCACTCTTCCGGAAACCCTGACCCGAAGATTGGGGCTTGGCCAGCCCCTGCCGGAAGAGGCGTTGTCCGGTTACGCGGTGGACGGCCTGGTTCCCACGCTGGCGGTGCAACCCACCACGCGGGAGGCTATTGGCGAGGTGTTGGCGTGGGCGTCGGCGGCGGGGCGGACGGTCACTCCCTGGGGCGGAGGAACGCAGATGGCCCTGGGGAATGTTCCCACCGGGATGGACGTGGCGTTGGACCTGACCCGGTTAAACCGGCTGCTGGACCATCAGCCGGCGGACCTGACGGCGACGGTGGAAGCGGGGATGCCGTTGGCGGATTTCCAGCGGGAGTTGGCGGCGGAGGGGAAGATGGTGGCCTTGGAGGCGCCGTTGGCGGGGAAGGCAACCGTCGGGGGGATTTTGGCGGCCAACGCCAGTGGGCCGCTACGCCACAGTTACGGGCTGCCCCGGGACTGGTTGATTGGGATTAGCGTGGTGGGCCCGGAAGGGACGCAGAGCAAGGCCGGGGGGCGGGTGGTTAAGAACGTTACCGGCTACGACCTGAACAAGATGTACTGCGGTTCGTTGGGGACGTTGGGAGTCATTGTAGAGGCCACGTTTAAACTGGCGCCGGCGGCGGCGGAATTTGGAGCCTTGGCGGGGGTTTTTAGGAGCGTTGGACAGGCGGTTGAATGCGCCCGAGGGCTGCTTAGGGAAGTTTATTCACCCCAGGGGGTGCAGGTGGTGGACGGGGCGGCGGCGGCGCGGCTGGGGTTGGGAGAATTTGTAAAAGGGGACCGGGCCGGGGTCGTTGGATTTGTGGCGGGACGGTCGCGGGCGGTGCGGCGGAGACTGGAGGAGTCGGCCCGGTTGCTGGCCGGGGCGGGAGCCGTCAAGGTGGAAGAGTTGGGAGAAGCGGAGGCGGTGGGGTTACGGGAGAGGATTACCGACCTGGGCTGGGGGGTTGGAGCAATCCCGACGCTGGGGGTGACGTTGAACATCCCGCCGGCGGCGACGGGGATGGCGGTGGGTTGGTCGGGAGAGGCGGGGATTACCAGGCCGGCGGCGACGTTGGCCGATCCGGGGTTTGGGCGGGTGGACCTGCTCTGGTGGGGGGCGGAGGACTGGGAAACGGGAGAGATGGTGGAGGCGGTGGAAAGGCTGCGGATGCTGGCGGTGGGCAGCGGCGGGTCGGCGGTGGTGAGGCAAGGTCCGGTGGGGTTGAAGCGGGAGATTGACGTTTGGGGGACATGGGGCGGGGAGGTGGAGTTGATGCGCCGGTTGAAGCAAGTCTTCGATCCGGCGGGCGTCCTGAATCCTGGTCGGGGAATGGGAAAGCTTTGATGGTTGACGGTAAGCCGATGATCCGGCTGAACGACGAACCTGGGTTCAGCGGAGTGGACTCGCCGGCGGAGGCGGACCTTTACCGGTGCGTACACTGCGGGCTGTGCCTGAGCGCGTGCCCCACCTACACGCAGTTGGGGGTGGAAACCGAGTCGCCCCGGGGCCGCATCGCGTTGATGAAGGCGGTGCACGAGGGACGGCTGGGGATCAGCGAGCGGGTGGTTTCGCACTGGGAGATGTGCCTACAGTGCCGGGCCTGCGAGGCGGTGTGTCCTTCGGGGGTGCCCTACGGCCGCATCATGGAATATTCGCGGGCGCAGGTGTTGGCCCAGGACAAGCAGGGGGCGCAACTTAAACGGGTAACCCGCTGGTTTTTGCGGTCGGTGCTGGTCCATTCGGGGCGGTTGCGGGCCGGGGGGCGGTTGCTGCGGGCGTATCAGCGGTGGGGGCCGCAGAAGCTGCTGCGGGCCAGCCGGGTTTTGGGGTTGCTGCCGGGCGGGTTGGGGCGGATGGAAGCGCAGATGCCGGTGATGGACCGGGAGTTTTTCGGGCCGAGCAAAGAGGTGTACCGGGCCCGGGGGGAAAGGAAGGCGACGGTGGGGCTGCTGTCGGGGTGCGTGATGCCGTTGATGCAGGGGGAGACGATGCGGGCGGCGGTGCGGGTGTTGACGCGAAACGGGTGCGACGTGGTGGCGCCGGAGGGACAGGGGTGCTGCGGGGCGCTGCACCTGCACGCCGGGGACTTGGAATCGGGGCGGGAGCTGGCGCGGCGGAACATCGACGTTTTTCTGGAAGCGGGGGTGGATTGCATCGTCACGGCGTCGGCGGGGTGCGGGTCGTCGATGAAGGAGTACCAGGAGCTTTTGAAGGACGATGCCGAGTACTGGGAGAAGGCGGCCCGATTCAGCGCGTTGACTCAGGACATCACTCAATTCCTGGCGGGGCTGCCCTGGGAACGGCCCCGGGCCCGGCTGGAACGGCGGGTGACCTACCAGGACCCTTGCCACCTGGCCCATGCCCAGCGGATTACCCAGGAGCCGCGGTTGATATTGGAGTCTATACCTGGGGTGACGCTGGTGGAGATGGAGCAGGCGGCGATGTGCTGCGGGTCGGCGGGGTTCTACTCGATGGTGCAGCCGGAGTTGTCGGGGAAGATTTTAGAAACCAAGCTGGACCATGTGGAGGCCACCGGGGCCGAGCAGGTGGTGACGGCCAACCCGGGCTGCATGATGCAGATTGAGGCCGGGCTGAGGCAACGGGGGATAAGCAGCCCGGTGGTCCACGTGGTGGACATTTTGGACGAGGCTTACCGGTTGGAGGACTGAGGGGATTGCAAAGTGATGTAATTTTGAGGAAAAGGGAGGCTTGCCAGGCCAGGTACGACCTGGATTCCCGCCTTCGCGGGAATGACGATAGGTGTTGGTAGGGAGTTCGCAATTATCCTGGGTTAGAACTCGGGGCCTTTTCGTTGTCGTTGTGGGGAGCTGGCGTCGATGGATTTTAGATTCCTCCCTACGGTCGGTATGACAGGTAAGTGTAGCCGGAACCACAGTTCGGAGTGGCCGGAATTACATTGTGGTTGGAATTACATTGTGGTTGGAATTACATTGTGGTTGGAATTACATTGTGGTTGGAATTACATTGTGGTTGGAATTACATTGTGGTTGGAATTACATTGTGGTTGGAATTACATTGTGGTTGGAATTACATTAGGCATGGGGCTCGAAGCGGCATGGGGGGGATGGAAAGGCCCCAGGGCTATACCCCTTACGTCTACTACCCACCGGCGGCGGCTTCGGCCAGGGAGCGTTGGGCGGCGGATAGGCTGGCGCCGTAGGCTACCTCGTAGCCCAGGGTGGGCAGGATTATCTCTAGAGCGGACAGGAGGGCTAGGACGTTGGCGTCGCGGGCCGAGTCGCCCATTAGACCGATGCGCCAGACCTTGCCGGCTATTTGGCCCAATCCGCCGCCGATTTGGATGCCGTAGTCCTGGGTGAGGATGCGGCGCACCAGAGCCTCGTCGATGCCGTCGGGGACCAGCACGGTGGTCAGGGGGTTGAGGCGGTAGGCGGGGTCGGCCATTAGCTCCAGGCCCAGGGCTTGCAGGCCCGCTCGGAGGGCATCGGCGACGCGGGCATGGCGGGCGATGCGGTTGTCAACTCCCTCTTCCATCATAATGCGGAGGGACTCGCGGAGGGCGTAGGTGTTGGAGATGGGGCTGGTGTGATGGTAGGCGCGGGTCTGGGACCAGTAGCTCTCCAGGTCTTTCAGGTTGAAGTAGAAGCTCTGGACGGGAGTGGGACGGGTTTTGACCACCTGCATGGCCCGGGGGCCCATGCTGATGGGGGCGAGGCCGGGAGGGGAGCCGAGGCATTTCTGGGAGGCGCTGAAACAGACGTCGATGTCCCAGCCGTCCATCTCAACCTGGTGGCCCCCCAGGGAGGTTACGGCGTCGACGGCGATGAGGGAGTCGTGGCTATGGGCCAGGCCGATGATTTCTTCCAGGGGGGTGAGGACGCCGGTGGAGGTTTCGGCGTGGACGACGCCGACCATTTTGACCCGGTCGTGGCGTTTAAGCTCGTCCTCGATGGCCTGGACATTGACGGGCTGGCCCCAAGGAGAGTCTAGGACCACGGTGGTGGCGCCGCAGCGGGAAGCGATGTCGCCTAGGCGGTCGCCAAAGAACCCGTTGCGGCAGACGATGGCGGTGTCGCCCGGCTCCAGCAGGTTGGCGCAGGTGGTCTCCATGGCGCCGGTGCCGGTGGAGGAGATGGGGACGGTCATGAAATTGGAGGTGCGGAAGACCAGGCGGAGCATTTCGCAAACGTCGTCCATCACCTGAAAGAACTCGGAGTCCAGGTGGCCGAGAATGGGGAGGGTCATGGCCTGGAGGACGCGGGGATGGACGCTGCTGGGGCCGGGGCCCAGGAGGATGCGGGCCGGGGGCTGGAACTCTTGTAGGTAAGACTGAGTCACGAAATGTCTCCTATTGTTGGTGGGGGGAAGGGGGCGGTGGGTTAGACCACCGCCGAAGTTCCGCCGTCGATGTTGATGGCAACGCCGGTGATGTAGCTGGCCATGTTGGAGGCCAGGAAGGTGATGACGTCACCGGCCTCGTGGGTCTCGGCCACGCGGCCCAAGGGGATACCCCGGGCCTGGGCGGTCTGCTGGTAGAAATCGTCGATGCTGAGGTCCGGGTTGGACTCCAAGAGCCGTTCATAGCGGCGTTCGTGCTGGCCGCTCTTGATGGTGCCGATGCAGACGGTGTTGACCAGGATATTGTCCTTGGCCAGGTCTTTGGACATGCCCTTGGTGATGGCGATGCCGGTGGCGCGGGAGATGGAGGTGGGCATGGAGGCGGGGCCGGGGGTGCGGCCGCCCAGGTTGGTGACGTTGATGATGCGGCCGCCGCCGACCTTGCGCATTTCGGGGATGACGCCGCGCATGAGGCGGACGGCGCCCCAGACCTTGAGTTCAAAGTCGGATTCCCAGTCGTCGTCGCTGACATCTTCGAAGGGCTTGGCCATGGAGACGCCGGCGTTGTTGACGAGGATGTCGATGCGGCCGAAGTTGTCGAGGGCGGTCTTGACGACGGTGGCGGAGGTTTCGGGGGCGGCGACGTCGGCGGAGAGGGGGAGGACGACGCCTTCGGTGGCGGCGCGGATATCCTGGGCGGCCTGGTCGAGGACTTCCTGGCGGCGGGCGACAATGATGACCCGGGCGCCTTCTTCGGCCATACGCATGGCGGCGAATTTGCCGATGCCTTCACTGCCACCGGTGACGATGGCTACTTTGTCGGTTAGTCCCAGGTCCATAATCAGAACTCCTTAACGAATTGGTTCAAGTCGGGTTGGTCGGGTCAGGTTGGGGTAATTATAGCAACGGGCCGGAGGCGGGCCAAGGTTGGGGGAGGGGTGCAGGACGATTGCGAAGTGATGCAATTCTGAGGGAAAGGGACGCTTGCCAGGCCAGGTACGACCTGGATTCCCGCCTGCGCGGGAATGACGGTAGGTGTTGGTGGGGACTTTGCAATTGTCCTGGGGGGTGGGGGGCCTGGTTGGCCCTCAATTGGCCCCCAGAAATCCAAGTGCGATTGCCCCGGAGAGCCTTGGCCTGGGGGTTGGGGGGAGGTGGTTCGATAGGCTCACCACGATCCTTCGACGGGCTCAGGAACTGTCTTTAGTGTCAAGGGTCTTGAGGGTTAAGAGTTGGCCTCGGTGACCGTCCGTTGGCCCTTCGACGGGGCTCAGGACGAACGGACTGGAGGGTGGGCAGGGTGGGGGAATGTGTTGGGCAGGGATTTTAGGCCCCTCGCTGCGCTCGGGGTGACAGGGAGGTCGGGGGTTGGTTACCCGAGGTTACAGCGAGAGTGGTAATGTGTTCACTAACCACAAGCCCCTGCGGTAGAAATCAGATGGCCTCCAAAATAGTCTCATTCATCAACCTGAAAGGTGGTGTGGGAAAGAGCCCACTGTCGAGGAAGAAAGCCCGCTTTACTGTCTATATGACCGTATTGAGAGAGTCGTTCAAGAGTTTGCCAAGCGCATTGACCGGTCACTATAGCGCCAAAAGGAATCTATATGGCTTTTATCAGAAAACTAACTGCTGAAAACAAGGATGCGTTGACCCAAAGAGTCCTGGATGTGTATCGGGAAGACCCGGAGCGTCTGAGAGAGCTGCTGCCCGAAGTGGCCGTTTTGCTGGACGAATTGCAGTCCCCGCACCAAACCTGGCGGGGGGGCCGGAGTCCTTTCGGTCTAACCGAGAGGGAGCGCAATTTCCATAAGGAGGCCCTGGAAAAGATTCTGCGACGGTCCCGATCGCTGGACCAAGCGGGAGCGATAAAGGGTCTGGAACACGGTGCGAACCTTTTGGACGATGATTTCACGCCAGGGTATCCGCCCAGGCACCAACTCCTGCAACTGGTGCGTAAAGCCACGGGGATTCAGCCGCGGAAAACGGGGAGGCCGGTGGAGAAATTCGTCCAAGAAGGTGAAGTAAGCCGCGTCGTGCCGGTGGTCAGGGGTGTGGACCTGCATCTGACCTGGGAGTTCAAGCTGGTCAAGGTGACTATTGATCCCGAACAATGGCGGCTGCGCGGTCAGGCTCTGAGCATCATAGGGATAGGAAAGGACACCGCCACGGACGTAGCAGAAAACCACGATGACTACCTGGTGGACACATTCGAGAATGGCTAGGAACATTCTGGTAGACACCTCGGCCATCTATATGAGCGCCCAGGGCGGAAGCCGGTTAAGCTTGGTGGATTGGCCGGTGGTGGTAAGCGCCGCAGAGACCCGGTAACGATATTCGCGTTTGATTCGGATTCCTCCCAGGGCCTTTTAATTGTCATTGTGGGGAGCTTGCGACGAAGCATCCGGGGGCAAACCGGCTGGCGGCGATGGATTTTAGATTCCTCCCTGCGGTTCGGAATGACAGGTAGGGGAGCTCGGAATGACGCCCCCTTCGACCGGTAGTTCGTCCTTCGACGGGGCTCAGGGCGGGCCTTTGACGGGTGGTTCGTCCTTCGGCGTGGCTCACCATGACGCTTCGGCATGGCTCAGGGCGAAAGGGGCGCTCTAAGCGGCATTTGGGGAGAATTAAATGGCCCTCGGATTTGTCCCGGGAAGGGTTGACGGTTATACCGGCTCAGTTGCACTGACGCTGCCACGACGGACCGGGGGTTACAGGTTTATGCCGGCGGTTTGGGCTACGGTGGGGACGTCTTTGTCGCCGCGGCCGCTTAGGCAGACCAGGATTATTTGTTCGGGGCCGAGTTGGCGGGCCAGGTTGCAGGCGTGGATGATGGCGTGGGCCGATTCCAGGGCGGGGATGATTCCTTCGGTGCGGGACAGGAGGTGGAACCCATCCAGGGCCTGGGCGTCGGTGACGGCGGTGTATTGGGCGCGCTCGCTGTCCTTGAGGTAGCTGTGTTCCGGTCCGACGCCGGGGTAGTCCAGGCCGGCGGAGATGCTGTGGGTGCCCAGAACCTGGCCGTTTTGGTCTTGGAGCAGGTAGGACATGGAGCCGTGGAGGACGCCGGGACGCCCGGCGGACAGGGTGGCCGAGTGGCGGCCGGTGTCGACGCCCTCGCCGCCCGCTTCGACGCCGATTAGCTGCACCGATTCGTCGTTGAGGAACTCGTAGAAGGTGCCGATGGCGTTGCTGCCGCCGCCGACGCAGGCGACGACGTAGCCGGGCAGGCGTTCCTCGGCTGCCAGGATTTGCCGGCGGGCTTCCCGGCCGATGATGGATTGAAAGTCGCGCACCAACATGGGGTAGGGATGGGGGCCAACCACGCTGCCGATGAGGTAGTGGGTGGTTTCGACGTTGGTAACCCAGTCGCGGATGGCCTCGTTGATGGCGTCTTTGAGGGTGCGGGTGCCCGATTCCACGGGAATGACCTCTGCTTCCAAGAGGCGCATCCGGAAGACGTTGAGGGACTGGCGTTGGATGTCTGCGGCGCCCATGTAAACGATGCACCGGAGGCCCAGCATGGCGCAGACGGTGGCGGTGGCGACGCCGTGCTGACCGGCGCCGGTTTCGGCGATGATGCGCTGCTTGCCCATGTGCTGGGCCAGGAGGGTTTGGCCGAGGGCATTGTTGATTTTGTGGGCTCCGGTGTGGGCCAAGTCTTCCCGTTTCAGGTAAATCCTGGCGCCGCCGCAATGACGGGTGAGGTTTTCCGCGAAGTAGAGGGGGGTGGGGCGCCCGGCGTAGTGGTGGAGCAGGTCTTCCAACCTTTGGACAAACTCGGGGTCGTTCTTGGCCTCGTTGTAAGCCTGGTCCAACTCTTCCAGAGCGGCCATCAGGGTTTCGGGGACGAACTGGCCGCCGTAGTCGCCGAAGCGGCCTTTATCGTTGGGGAGAGTGACGGTATTGCTGGTTGCCATCGGGGTGTCCTCCGGTTGGGCGGGGCGAGTCTGGTCTAGGGGCCCCGGTTTTGGCGTTGTTGATGAAAGCCCGGATTTTGACGGGGTCTTTGACGCCGCCGGTTTCGACACCGGTGGAAACGTCGACGCCCCAGGGTTGGACGGTGGCGACGGCCTGGGCCACGTTATCGGGAGTGAGGCCGCCGGCTAGGAAGAAGTCAATACCCTGGCGGGAAAGTTGGGCTGCCGTGTCCCAGTCGAAGGACTGTCCGGTGCCGCCCTGGAGCCCGTCAACCTGGCGGTCCAGGGTGACCAGGTGACCTTGAGCCTGGAATTCCTGGATGGTCTGGGATAGCGATGCGACGTTCTGGGCGGCGTTGTCAGGAACGTGGACCACGCGGATAATGTCAATCCCGGCCTGGGAGCGGAGTTGGTTGCAGTAGTCCAGGGATTCGCCGCCGCAGAGCTGGGCCAGATCGAGGCCGCAGCCGGTGGCGGTCTGGGCAACCTCGTCCAGGGGTTGGCCGGCGAAGATGCCGACAACTTTGGGAGGGTTGGGGCCGGTTTGGCGGAGGCCGGCGACGATTTCCCGGGCGGCGGCGGGGGTGATGCGGCGGCGGCGTTCCGGAACAAACACCAAGCCGACGTAGTCCGCTCCGGCCTGGGCGGCGGAAAGGGTGTGGTCGAGCCGGCCGATACTGCAAATTTTTACTTGGGTCATGGTCGTCAGGTGGAGATGGTCTGGCCGGTCAATTCCCGGACCTTGCCGCCAATGTCCGGGGCGGTGACCAGGGCTTCGCCGACCAGAACGGCATGGACTCCCAGGGTTTCCAGGCGGCGCAGGTGTTGGGGGATACTGATGCCGCTCTCGCTGACGATGATTTTGCCCTGGGGGATGGCGGGGGCCAAGCCTTCGGTAACGGCCAGGTCCGTCTTGAAGGTACGGAGGTCCCGGTTGTTGATGCCGATGATTTTCGCGCCGGCGGCCAAGGCGGTTTCCAGCTCCTGGTGGTCGTGGACTTCCACCAGGCATTGCATTTCCAGAGAGTGGGCCAGGGCTTGAAGGCCGGAGAGTTGAGCGGGGGAGAGGATGGCTACGATGAGCAGGAGGGCGTCGGCACCGATGGCCCGGGCTTCGTAGACCTGGTAGGGATCGAAGATGAAGTCCTTGCGGAGAACGGGGATAGCCCCGGAGACGGCCGATTTTTTAATCTGGGCCAGGTGGTCCGGCTCGCCCTGAAAGCGGGGGTCGGTGAGGACGGAGATGGCCGATGCGCCGTTTTGGGCGTAGGTCTCGGCGATGCGGACCGGGTCGAAGTCGGGGCAGAGGAGGCCGCGGGAGGGGGATGCTTTTTTGACTTCGGCGATGAGGCGGACACCACCTTCGGACAGGGCGGCGGCGAAGTCCAGGGGGGCGGGGCGGGACGGGATTAGCCGCTCCAAGTCCTCCAGGGAGGTGGACTCCTTTTGCAGGGCCAGTTCTTGGCGTTTTTGGGAGACGATTTGGTCTAGGATGCTGGGCATTGTGGTTTTGAACCTTCTTGTTTTGTTAATTGGCTTCGGTGAATGGTCCGGCTAAACGGTTCATGGGTGTTGGTCTGATTTTAGGACGGGGGGCCCGCTTTTGAAAAAGCTGCGCAAAACTCTTGAGGTTTGCAGGCGGGGGTCGGAATGGCCCCTTCTGCGTCGTCATTGCTGTTTTCCTTGGCGGCCTTAGCCCAACTGCTTGCTTAGTTCGACCAGGGCGTCCAGCTTTTGGCGGGCCTGGCCGGTGTCGATGACCTGGGTGGCGATGGCGATACCCTCTTGGACGGTGGCGGCCCGGTCGGCAGCCACCAGTGCCGCGCCGCTGTTGAGAAGGACGACGTTGCGGATGGGGCCGGTCTCGCCCTGGAAGAGGCGGCGCATGGTGGCGGCGTTGGCTTCTTTGTCTCCTCCCCGGATGTCTTCCAGGGTGGATTGGGGCAGTCCGGTTTCCGCGACGGAAAGGGTCCAGTCCTTGATTTCACCGTCGACCACTTCCCAACCGGAGCTGTCGCCGGTGAGAGTAAGCTCGTCGAGGCCGTCGGCGCCGTGAACGATAATGGCGTGATGGATGCCCATTAGCTGGAGGACCTGGGCCATTTTTTCGCCCAAATCGAGGCGGGCTACGCCGAGGAGTTGGCATTGGGCATGGGCCGGATTGGTCAGGGGGCCAAGGACGTTGAAGACGGTGCGGATGCCGATTTCCCGGCGGACCGGGCCGGCGTGGCGCATGGCGGGATGGAAGGCCTGGGCAAACATGAAGCCCATGCCGACCTGGTTGATACATTGCTCGACCGCCTGCGGGGGCAGGTCAATCTTGACTCCCAGGGCTTCGAGGACGTCGGCGCTGCCGCAGGCGCTGGAAGCGGCGCGGTTACCGTGTTTGGCGACCTTGAGGCCGGCGCCGGCAACGACAAAGGCGGCGGCGGTGGAGATGTTGAAAGTGTTCTGGCCGTCGCCGCCGGTGCCGCAGGTGTCGACGAGGGTACCGGGGACGGAGACTCGTAGGGCCTTTTGGCGCATGATGGTGGCCATGCCGGCGATTTCCTCGGGGGTTTCGCCCTTCAGGCTGAGGGCGGTTAGGAAGGAGCCGAGTTGGGCGGGGGTGGCTTCCCCATCCATGATTTCTTCCATGACGGTGGAGGCGTCGGCTTGGCTGAGAGATTCGCCGGCGCAAACGGCGCTGATGGCTTCCCTAATCATCGAACGTGCTCCGGGGGGCTGGTTCCGGGTCTTATTATGTCGGGCGCGAGGGGGAGTGTAAACCTGGGGATGGGGTGGTTCCAGGGCCTTTTCATTGTCGGTGTGGGGAGTTTGCGACGGCCAATCCAAGGCCAAACCGGCTGGCGGCGATGGATTTTAGATTTCTCCCTACGGGAGAAATGACAGGTAGGGGTGGCCGGAATACTCCTTCGACGGGCTCAGGGTGAAAGTGGGGGCGGCATTTGGGGAGATTGGGGGCCAAAATTTAGAGGCGCCAGCAATGATTCCGACGCCTCTGGTTTTTCTTGGGCAACGACCGGGTGGCCGCACCCGGCCAAGGTATGATCTGGCCTTTAGGCGGGTTCCAAGAACCACCGGTGCAAGGCCGGAAGCACTGCGCCGTCCGCCAGCTTGACCCAGTACTGGTTGCCGGAGATGAAGGTGATGGTGCCGCTACTGCCGGGACGCTGGTTACAGCGGTCGTTCAGGGTTACCTGGTCGCCAATTTTTAGAGATTGCTGAGTCATTATCTCCTCCTTACTTGTCCAATGAATTTCAGCAAATAGGATGCTTGGTTTTCGACACTAACAATTTATCACGTATTGAGCCGGTAGTTAAGGGGATTGGGGCACCAACTGGGGAACCCAATCGGCATTTCCCAACCGGCTAGCCTTCAAAGGGGGTGGGCATCATACCCACCGGGACTTCGATTAACGTGGGGCGTTCGCCGGAAATGGCGTCCTTGATCGCTCCTTCCAACTGTTCCGGGCCCTCGGCGCGCATTCCCCGGGCGCCGTAGGCTTCGCACAGCTTCATAAAGTCCGGGTTATGCAGGTCGACGCCCAGGGTACGTCCGTTGAAACGGTTGACCTGGTCGCGGAGCACGTTGCCGTAGGCGTTGTCATTGAAGACCACCACCACGGCGTTGATGCCGTATTGGACGGCGGTGGATAACTCCTGGGAGTTGAACATGAAACCGCCGTCGCCGGAGAGGGCCACCACAGCCTTGCCGGGTTGGGCGACCTTGGCTCCCAGGGCGGTGGGGAAGGCGTAGCCCAAGTTGCCGGAGTAGGAAGAAGTGATGAATGACTGGGGTTGGTAGGTGGGGTAGAAGCCGCGGGCGTAGTAGCCCATTTGGGTCATACCGGAGATGAGGATGCCATCGTCGGGCATGGCGGCCCGGACGGCTGCCAGGTAAGAGTCCTGGGGATTGACCCGCAGGGCGGTTTCGGCGCGGCGTTTCCGCAGGGCGGCGGTTGCGGCGGCGGCGTTGGGCCGGGGCGGGGCCAGGCTGGTGAGTTGGGAGTGCATGGCTTCAAGGGTAAGGCGGGCGTCGCCGACGATTTTGTGGGTATCGGCGTAGTTGCGGCCCACCTCGGCCTCGTCGATGTCGATTTGGACCACCTTCTGGCCGTCGAGCCAAGCAGGGAAAGCCAGGCGGGTGCCAACGGCGAGGATAACGTCGAAATTTGGGGGTTCCTTGGCGACGGGATCGTTGCGGAGGCGGAGGGCGCCCAGGGCCAGGGGGTGTCGGTCGGAGATGGCGCCCTTGCCTTCGGCGGTGGTGATTACCGGGGCCTGAAGGTGCTCGGCCACTTTTTGGAGGGCCTCGGAAGCGCCGGAGGCGATCACGCCGCCGCCGACCCAAATGAGGGGCCGCATTGCTTCGCTGATGATGCGGGCGCCCAAGGCCACGGATTCGGTTGACGCGGCGGGGCGGCGAAGGTCAGCGGGTTCCAGCAGGTCGACGTCGGCTTCCTGGGCCAGGGTTTCCGGGGGGATTTCGATTTCGACCGGGCGAGGGCGACCGGTCTTGAGGTAGTAGAAGCTCTCGTGGACCGCCTCCGGGATTTCGGCCGGGTCGAGGATGCGGCGGGCGTGCTTGGTGATGGGGCCAAGGAAGTCGAGCTGGTCGTTGACTTCGTGGAGCATCCCCCGGTCGCCGCCGATGAGGTCCCGCTCGATTTGGCCGCAGACCACCAGGATGGGGGATGAGGCGGAGTAGGCGGTGGAGATGCCGGCGGAGGCGTTGAGGAGACCGGGGCCGGGGACCATCATGGCAACGCCAATGCCGCCACCGGCCCGTGAGAACCCGTCGGCCATGTAGGAGGTGGCTTGCTCGTGGCGGACGGTGATGAAGCGGATGTCGGGCTGGTCGTAGAGGGCGTCGACGGCGTGGTAAATCTGGACGCCGGGTAGACCAAAGATTACGCGGACGCCCTCCCGATGGAGGGAGCGGGCCAGGGCTTGCCCGCCAGTCATTAGTGGCATAAGAAAATCCTTTCGGGTTGGAAGTTGGCCGTTGAGTTCGCGGGCGCCGCCGGTGGGATAGAGGGGAAAATGGAGAAGGGCGGCCCGCCGTGAGATTGTACATGACGGCCCTGGCCCAGTCCAACCGGGGTTAGGGAGGGTAAGAGGACGATTGCAAAGTGGTGCAATTCTGAGGGAAAGTGACGCTTGCCAGGCTAGGTACGACCTGGATTCCCGCCTTCGCGGGAATGACGATAGGTGTTCGTAGGGACTTTGCAATTTTCCTGGGGAGGGTAACAGGGTCTTTTCGTTGTCGTTTCGGGAGTTTGCGGCGACTAATCCAGGGGCAAACCGGCTGGCGGCGATGGATTTTAGATTCCTCCCTACGGTTCGGAATGACAGGTAGAGGGGGGGCGGGATGACAGGTAGAGGGGGGTGTCGGGATGACCCCCTTCGACGGGCTAAGGATGATGATGGGGGGTCCTTCGACGGGGCTCAGGGTGATGATGGAGGGGCGGGGGTGACCCCCTTCTACGGGTGGTTCGACGGGGTCACCATGATAGCTCAGGACGAACCTTCGACGGGTGGTTCGTGGTTCGACAAGCTCAGGATGATCCTTCGACGGGGCTCAGGGTGAAGGGGGGCTGGAAGCGGCATTTGGGGAGAATGAAAAGTGCCAGGGGGAGGCACGGTCCCTTTTTGCGGTCTTTTTTGAGACGGCGGCGGTCGGGGATAGGGTGGGGAGAAGGTTAGCCGGAGGCGGCCAGTTTGGTGAACACTTCGTGCCAGAGTTCGGGGTTGCCCTGGCCCATGCTGTGGCGGTGGATGATGGCGCCCCGAGAGTCGAAGGCTATTTTGGTGGACTGGACGGTGACCTGGAGTTGGGGGATGAGGTCGCCAACCGGGACGGCCACGGGCCAGGGGTGGTCGTTGGCGGCGCGGTATTCCTCAAAAGTTTTGATGTCTTCGCCGGGGAAGACGCCGACGGCGTAGAAGTCGACTTCATTCGCGTATTGGGGGTAGATGTCTTTGAGCCGCTGCAACTCAGCGGTACAGATGCCTCAAGTTGAGGCGAAGAAGAAGAGGAAGGTGGGGCGGGAGTCGTTGACCAGTTGGGTGGAGGTGATGGTGGAGCCGTCGGCCAGGGCCAGGGTGAATTCGGGGATGATGTTGCCGATTTGGTGTCCCACGGTGGCGTCGCCCAAGGGCAGGCCGTGGGCCAGGGCCTGGGTGGTGTTGGTTGGAGGAGGCGTTTCGGCGGAGCAGGCGAGGGTCAGGGCGGCCAGGGTCAAGAGGGCAAGGAGAGAGGCCGGGGCCGTCAGAGTTGGGGTTTTGGTTGGGGTTTCCATGAGAATATTTTAGCAGGTTTGAATGGGGTCATTGGGAGTTGGCTGGAGGGGTGGGGTTGTTGACCCCGCGTTGGCCAACGCAGATTGCGGCGAGCAACAAAACCCACGAAACAGCCACGACGACAAGGACTAATAATATGGGAAAGGTTAATTCTCCATTTTCCGCCTGGGTCCACGGAGAACGGAGACCGGCGATTGACGCACCATACCCAGAGATAACAATGATGAAACCGAATCCGATTTTCCTAAAATCCCGGCCACGGGAACCTGCCGCGGTGGCCCAATCAATAAAGAATACCCAAAGGACCACGCTGGAAACTATGGGCGCCAAAAGTAGTCCCAAGACAATGTTTGGGTCAAAGAGTTCCGAATCCGGCACGCCGTAGGGGTAGTCAAACACAACCCAAATCGCCACCACGGCCAGTACAACCCAAGCTGCCCCGGTGATTGTCCACTCCAACTTGCCGGCTTTCGGACCGGCAGGGGGTCCGGGACTCTTTTGAAGAGCAGCTTCCCGCGCAAGGTTTTGACGGCGCGAATTGGCAACAGCGGCCACCGCAATACATATGGCCACGGCGGTCCAGGTAAAAATACGTTCGGCTTTTGAAGATTTTCGGGGGGTCAGCGTGACTCACCTTAACAGATGGGGCGCACTAACATGCGCCCCTGCCTATACCTAAACTGAAGCCAAGGTGAAATGTACATATCGCTAGGCCGCACTGTTGGTGGCAACCCAGTTGGGGCCCTAAGGTGGCATGAGGAGCCATGGAGTCCTTTCGGTCGTCTTCAAGACCCCCGAAATGCACATCTCACCTTGGTATCAGTTTAGAAACTATCTCAAAATCAACTGGCCCTCCTGATGTACCGGCATCGCTGACTGAAGCCCCTAGATTCCCGCCTTCGGGGGAATGACGGGTTGGGTGCCGCACCACGTTTTGAGATAGTCTCCTAAACTAAAGCCAAGGTGGGATCTACATTTAATTGGCGATGATGATCAGCTGGGTTGCGCCGGTGAATCCCTCTCATCCGTACTTGGAGAATGACCCGGCTCCGTCGTTTGACCCCCGCCATCTGCGCATTTCACCTTGGCTTTAGTTTAGTAGGGGGTTGGGCCGGAAATACTTACCCTTTAAACAAGCTTGTTATGGGTTGGTGACCGGCGTTTTCCTGGTAGGGCTCCTCGAAGTAGAGTTTCATCTGCTTCATTATGGGGAGGTCTTGGATGGAGAAGAGGATGGCTTCGTCGGTGGTGTCGTTGGCGTGTTCATGCCAGGCCCAGGGGGGAACCACGAAGAAGTCGCCTTCATTCCAGTCGAATTGCTGTCCGTTGATGACGCTGTGTCCCTTTCCTTTGTAGACCTGGTAGACGGCGCAACTGGTCTGGCGGTGGGCCCGGGTGTTGATGCCGGGGCGGATTAGCTGGGCCCAGCAGGTCATGGTCTTGAGGACGGGACCGCCGGTGGCCGGGTCGCTGAACTCCACGGCGACGTCGTCAAAGGGGCTGGCGTCGACTTCGGCCAACTGGCGCAAGGCCTCGTAGGTGCGGTCCCACTTGTAGTGCCAGAGGGGGGAGTAGGGGACGTCGGTGTCCTGCCAGGCGGGGCGCAGGGCGCCGGAGGCGAAGCGCTTTTCGGATTCGGCGGTGCCGACGATGGGCTGCTGGTCCTCGGGATAAGCCTCATAGAAACTGGCCCGGAGATACCGTACCAAGGGGACGTCGAGGCCGTCGAGCCAAATCATGGGTTGGTCGCCTTCGTTGTTGTGGTCGTGCCAGGTCCAGGAGGGGGTGAGAATCAGGTCGCCCGGCTCCATGTAGCACTTGTCGCCTTCCACGGTGGTGTAGGCGCCCTGGCCCGTTAGGACCCAACGGATGGCGGTGGGGGTGTGACGGTGGGCGGGGGCGCATTCCCCGGGGAGGAGGAGTTGGAGGGCGGCGGTGATAGTGTGGGTGGTGCCCCGGTCGATACCCGGGGTGGCGAGGCGAAGGGTGCGGCGTTCCACGTCACGGTCAGGGGTGACCAGCTCGCCGCTTTTGAGGACCAGGGGTTCTACCTCGGCCCAACGCCAGAGGAAGGGTTCGATTTCGGGCATGGGTTGGCCCTGGCCCTGCATCCAGCCGGGCTTGAGTCGGACCCGGTCGGTGGTTTCGTAGTAAGCCTGGTCTTGTTCGGTCTTAAATTGGCCTTGGGTTGTCATGGGAGAGCCTCTTTGCGGAGTATTTTGGGATTAGTTGGGGGGATTTTAACAGAAAGAGGGTGAGGCTTGGCAACGCGGGGTTAAAGAACCCAGGGGTTTTTTGATTTTCCAGGTAGAGGCCGATTGGTGTTGGCGGGCAGGTTGGCATCCCGGTGGTAATTGTGGTGGAGGGTGGAATCTGGAGTTGAGGATTGGCTTGGGCAGGGAGTTGAGATTCCTCCCTTCGGTTCGGAATGACAGAAGGGGCTCGGGGGGGCCCTTCGACAAGCTCAGGATGATACTTGGACGTAGCTCAGGATGAAAGGGGGGCGGGGGGGAATTAAAGACCCTGTTAAAGAACCGCTCTCACGCCGGCGGCAGAATGGACCTTTTCCCGTCCTTGGCGGACACGCTCCAGGATATCAGAGGCGAGATAATAGTCCTCCATGTCCTCAATGCCTTTCTCGATGATGGCCCGAAGAAAATAAGACTTGGTCCGGCCGGTTTGAGAGACCAGAAAAGCCAGGCGTTGTTCGATTTCGGGCGACAGGCGGATGGAGATTGCCATGGCAATTGTCTCCGTTCTAGGGAGTGTTTGAATTATTGTAACACTCCAGTTGGCAAGACTCAGGGTTGGATGCCGGACAGCGGTTTGGGTTAGGGCATGGGATTTAACAGCTAAGTGATTGGTCCAAAAACATCCACCGGCGTTAGGCCGGTGGACAGGGGGTTGCCAGGAGGGTCGCCCGTATGGGTTGAACCAACCCCGGTTTCATTTTGGGTCGCAACGGTTTAGCGGGGGCCGAGGTAGCCTTCCTTGCTTTCCCAGGTGCGGTGGACGCCGGCCAGGACTTCTTCAATCTGGTCCGGGCGGACTTCCAGGGCTTTGGCCAGTTTATTGCCGGTGATCTCCGATGGAAAGGAAGCTCCTTCTTCAATGGCGGTAATGGTCTTGACCGGAACCCTGGCCTTGTCGCTCAGTCCTTCGATGGATAGCTGTTTATCTTGGCGCAGTTCTTGCAGTTTCATGCCCTTTACCTCCAACAACGTAGGACTATTTTAACGCCAAATGAAGGAATAGTGTAGGTTTATTGGATTAGTTGCAAAATATTGGGCAGTATATTCGCCTATAAACCAAGAATTTACGGTGCAATCCGACGATTACGCTGGAGGTTGGTGGGCTGGGGGTGGTTTCTTGGGCAAAGGAGCCCGCCCCGGATAGGCAAGGCAGTGTTTCGATTCCAGGGTCTCTTGATTGTCGTTGGGGGAGTTTGCGACGACGAGTCCAGGGGCAAACCGGTTGGCGGCGATGGATTTTAGATTCCTCCCTGCGGTTCGGAATGACAGGTGGGGGGGCCGGAATGGCCCCTTCGACGGGTGGTTCGACGGGTGGTTCGACGGGTGGTTCGACGGGCTCACCATGATAGGTCAGGATGATCCCTTCGACGTGGCTCAGGATGATGGGGCTCACCATGATGGCTCAGGATTGGGGGCTGGAAGCGGCATTTGGGGATAATTAAAAGGCCCTGCCCAATCCCAGGACGATTGCAAAGTGATGCGATTCTGAGGGAAAGGGACGCTTGCCAGGCCATGCGCACCCTGGATTCCCGCCTGCGCGGGAATGACGATTGGTGTTCGTAGGGACTTTGCAATCGTCCTGGCCCAATCCAACTTGGAATTCCCGTGGGGCGTGAACTTGGTTATTATGGTTAGGGAGGTTTTCACCTACACCGCCCAATTTTAAGACCGGCCCGACGGGAGTTTTCCGAGACTGTGAAAATCTTGATTTATTGGTACCGCTCGTCCCGATGACCACCGCCGCCGAGCGTTACGCGGACCAATACGATGCCGTGTGGGAGCAGTGGGGGC
Source organism: Dehalococcoidia bacterium (assembly GCA_965205495.1). Lineage (GTDB taxonomy): Bacteria > Chloroflexota > Dehalococcoidia > Lucifugimonadales > UBA3495 > CATOSK01. The sequence continues at coordinate 184,920 of CBDBHA010000002.1, read as the reverse complement.
GACTGTTTGGTTTGCCCTCGGGGGATATTTGGGCCGGGGATGTGGCGGCGCAGTTCCGGTTCGACCCACGGCGGGAGTTGGACGCTAACCTGGCTGTCCTGGCGTCTTACGTGGAGCCCGAGGACGTGCTGGTGGATGTTGGCGGCGGGGCGGGGCGGGTGTCGTTGCCGTTGGCGTTGCGTTGCCGGGAGGTCCTAACTGTGGAGCCGTCTCCGGGCATGGCATCCGAGTATTCGAGCCTGGCCGAAGAGGCGGGCATCTCCAACGCCCGCCTGTTGCCCGTTGGCTGGATGGAGGCGGAAGGGGTGGAAGGGGACGTGGCGGTCACCTGCGACGTTACCTACTTTGTGCGGGACATTGCGCCATTTATCCGCCGCATGGAAGCCGCGGCCCGCCGCCGAGTGATGATCACGGTCTGGAGCGAGCCACCGCCGAGCCGGGGCGCCGACCTGTTCCGCCGCGTCTACGGGGAGCCGCTGGCCCCGATGTGCGGGCATCAACAACTACTGCCGGCGCTGTGGGAGATGGGTATCTTGTCCGACGTCCGCGTTCTGCCCGACCAGTCCTGGTGGGAGACCTGGCAGTACGCCACGCGGGAGGAGGCCATTGAGTCGGTCTTGTTCGGCCGCTGGTCGCGGGAAGCGGACCGGGAGCGGGCCCGCGCCATCTTTGAGGACCAGTTTGACGAAATTTTCACCAAGGAACCCGACGGCTACCGGGCCATCTGGCGCAGCCCCATGCGGGAACTCCTGATAACCTGGGAGACAAATTCCTAGCCGCCTGCTGTTGCGGCGGGGCTTATTGGGCCTCCAAGAAACTATCTCAAAATTAACTGGCCCTCCTGATGTACCGGCATCGCTGACCGAAGCCCCTAGATTCCCGCCTTCGCGGGAATGACGGGTTGGGTGCCGCGTTACGTTTTCAGATAGTTACATAGTTACTAAGTACCAGGTCGGAAGGAATGGGGTTGGACGTTGCGGGTTCGTTCCCCGGATGCTGGGGCGTCACCAGTTAGGTTGGGGCGCCGGGAGTTCTGAACAGGACGGGCACTGGCGGGGTTCTCGGCCAAGGTTTTTTTATAGTCGTTGTGGGGAGTTTTAGACGACTAGTCCGGGGCAAAGCGGCTGAGGGCGATGGATTTTAGATTCCTCCCTACGGTTCGGAATGACAGGTAGGGGGTTAGGGATGAAAAGCGGGTTGGGGGAAATTGCTGATGCGTGAATGAATCCTAACTTACGTTCCCCTTCCCCCTGGATTCCCGCCTTCGCGGGAAAGACGAAGGGGCTGGGAGCTGTTTAGCAAATCGTTCACGCATTAGTAATAGCCGTTGGGGGTGCTTGCGACGACGAGTCCGGGGCAAACCGGCTGGGGGCGATGGATTTTAGATTCCTCCCTCCGGTCGGAATGACGGGTAGGGGGCTCAGGGTAAAGGGGGGTCAGGGATAATTACTGATGCGTGAATGAATCCCTAAATTTCCGTTTCCCTTGCCCCTGGATTCCCGCCTTCGAGGGGAAGACGAAGGGGCAGGGACCTGTTTAGCAAATCCTTCACGCATCAGGAAAAGACCGTGGTTGTCGTAGGGGGTTGATGATCCGCAGAGTTAAGCGGAGTTGGGAAACGCAGCCTTGGCGCGGGGGCTCGGTGAGAAGATTTGCTTCGTGGGCTCCGGGCAATTTTAACTCGCGCCGGGGTAATCTCCTCACCTGACCATGCCGGTTCTCGTTGGATTCAGGGATTTAGGGTGGTGGAACAGCCCAGGACGCGCTAAGGCTGACGGACGTATTTGTCGACGCCAATGCCGTCAGGCACTCCCACGTAGATGTCTCCGTGGGCGTCAATCCAACTGCCGTGACCCCCGCGAATCTCCCAACGGGCCAGCAGATCGCCGGCGGCGTTCATAAGACTTACTCGCGATGCGGTGTCGGTAGTCCAACCCTGCCTGGCGTCACGGCCACCCTCGCTAATGCAGAAAACACCGTCCGGGTCTTGGGAAATGTCCATGGGACGGAGCAAGTCGGTCCACATGTTCAAGTATTCGCCATCGGCGTCGAATATCTGAATCCGGTCGTTCTCCCGGTCGCATACGTACAGCAACCCATCAGCCCCGACAATCATGCTGTGGACCAGGTGGAACTCGTTGGGGCCACCCTTACCGGGCTGTCCCCAGGACGACTTGAGCTGCCCATCGGCGGCAAAGCGATGTACCCGGGCGTTCCGGTAACCGTCGGCCACGTACATATCGCCGGACGGCGACGGAACCAACTCCGCGGGATAGTTAAACGGTCCGGCGGCCCGAGGGCACAGCTCGCCCGGAACTTCACAACCGGTGTCGGAGTGTACTCCCCGTTCGCCCAGAATCTGGAGGGGCTTCCCGTCCAGGGTGAACTTTAAACAGACCGAATCCTCCCGGTCCGTTACATATACAATGTCGTCCTTGATGAAAATGCCATGGGGGTTGGTTACGGCGCTAATCCCCCAACAACCCTGATAATTTCCATCACGGTCGAAAATGACGATGGGTGGGTCCTTGCGCTGGAAAGCGTAAACCCGGTCTTGGGAGTCGGTAGCGACGGCGCTTACCATGGCGAAGGTCTCCCCTTCCGGCAACTTGGCCCAACTCTTGATTAGTTCATAGGTGTAAGGTCCGGTCCCTACTGTAGCCATTCCGATATATCCTCCACGGGTCTCATTAAATTCCCTGCCCATATTATGCTACCAGCGCGCCTTTGGGCTAGTAGTCAGTCAACCTTGATGTTGAAAGTCATACAGGAATCTGGCCGATAGTCGTATACTGCTTGGGATGAAGTTCTGATGGGGGGGGGCAGTGATGATCAGGGACAAATACGCGGTGCGGCTGGCGCCGGAACAACGGGAAGAACTCCAGAATCTGATTCGGGTTGGGAAAAGCTCGGCCCGAGTGACCGCCAGGGCGCGGATTCTCCTCAAGAGCGACGACGGTTGGGCCGCGCCCCAAGTGGCCGAAGCTTTGGATGTGGCCCTGAGCACGGTATACCGGGTCAAGCAGCGCTTTGCCGAAGAAGGGTTGGAGAGGGTTTTGCAGGACCGTCCCCAGGCCAACCGGCCCCGGAAGTTGGACGACCGGGGCGAGGCCCACCTGATTGCCTTGGCCTGCAGTCCAGCGCCGGAGGGCCACGACCACTGGACCCTGCGCCTGCTGGCTGGCAAGGTGGTGGAACTGGGGCTGGCGTCCTCCATGTCCCACGAGGGAGTGCGTAAGCGTCTCAAAAAAACGTTCTCAAGCCGTGGCAGAAGCAGGAGTGGTGCATCCCCAAGGTGAGCGCCGAGTTCGTGGCCAACATGGAGGACGTGCTGGACCTGTACGCCGAACCGTATGACCCCCAGCGTCCGGTGGTCTGCTTTGACGAGACCTCCACCCAGTTGCTGGCGGAGACCCGGCCCTCTCTGCCGCCCCAGCCTGGACTTCCCCGGCGGCAGGACTACGAGTACCGGCGGGAAGGCACCCGCAATCTGTTCCTGGCCTGCGAGCCGCTGGCCGGGTGGCGGCAGGTGGCGGTGACCCAGCGGCGCACCATGCAGGACTTCGCCCACCAGATGCGCTGGCTGGTGGATGAAGCCTATCCGGAGGTCCCGGTGGTGCGGGTGGTCCTGGACAATCTCAACACCCACCGCGCGGCGTCGCTGTACGAGACGTTCCCAGCGGCCGAGGCCCGGCGGATTGCGAAACGGCTGGAGTTCCACTACACCCCGAAGCACGGGAGTTGGTTGAATATGGCGGAAATCGAGTTCAGTGTGCTGTCCCGCTGCTGCCTGAAGCAGCGGCTCCCCGACGAGGATGCGCTCGGGAGGGAAGTCCAGGCACTGGTGCGGGAGCGCAACGCCGCCCGAGTTGGTATCAAGTGGCGGTTCAAAACCCAGGACGCCCGATCCAAACTTCACCGCCTTTACCCTTTTGATTCCAAAGTTGACTGACTACTAGGGCAAGGTTACGTTAATCTGTATTGCGATGAATTCGGGCGGAATCCCGTTTAACGCGGCGTAAGAACCAAACCGCATTAACCCCAACCCGGGAGCTCCGTATTGGACGCGGGACGGTTCGGCATGACGGTTCGGCATCGCAATGTGGAAACCCCCGGTACCCTTTCGGGCACGGGGGCTATGCGCCGGATGGCTGGGAACGGGACAACCGAAAGGCCCGTTGGATGCCTGGCGCGTTGTCAGGTGCGCCGAGGGTCCCTATAATCCTCGGGAATCAGGCCCGGTCACAGCATGTGACGGAACACAGATCTATTTCCTTGGAGGTCACAGGTGGCGACTGCCAAAGTAAATGGCGCAACCCTTTATTATGAGGAATGTGGGAGCGGTCCGCCCCTCATTCTTTCTGCGGGCGGGCTACAGGGCGTAGCAAGTAGTTACCAAGGGGTGATTGAAGCTCTATCCCAGGAACACCGCGTCGTGGTGTATGACCGCCGGTTCGGTGGCAAATCCAGCAGCCCGCTGGCAGTGCAGACCTGGGACATGGTGTGCGATGACGTATTCGGCTTGATGGATGGGCTGGGGATAGACCGGGCGTATCTCGGTGGCGGGTCTTTTGGGGCCGCCATTTCACTGGGCTGCGCCTACCGGCGCCCGGACCGGGTGCGCGCAATTTTCCCCTCCAACATCGCGGGAGGGGTCATCTGTGACGGCTACCTCACTGGGAAGTTATTCAAGAGCATGGATTTAGCGGAAAGTGAAGGCATCTCCGCGGTGGTGGACGCTTTCGATGCCGACGACCGCTTTTCTCCGTTCACACCGGAGATAGCCCAGTCCGATGCCGGGTACCGCAAGACCCTGGAAGCCATGAGCACCGAGGACTTCTTGCAGGTGATGCGCGACACTATATACGCTCTTTTCGACGGCCGGTATCCGACTCTCGGGATGACCGAAAAGGCCTTAAAGAGCATTCAGGTCCCGGCGATGGTGATGCCGGGGAACAACGACGTTCATCCCAGGCGGGTGGCGGAGATGGTCCATCGGTTGGTGCCCAACTGTCAGTGGGCGGAGGTGCGGCCGCACAGCGAGGAGCCGGACAAGTACGTGGACCGCGTACTCCAGTTCCTAGCTACGGTGGAGGCTGCCGCGCCCCTCTAGGCCGGGAAGTGGCTGACCATCATGGGCCATAGGCGCGCCCGGCCTCCAGGTCCTCATGGCTGACCAGCGGCAATCTACCCGCTGGACGGCGCTTGCAGCATCGGCCAGAGCTTGTGGGCGGTCTCGCCCATAATCGAATTGCGGTCGGCGTCGGAGAGCCAGGGCAGGGCGGTTTGGCCGAGGCGCACCTGGCCAATGAAACCGCCTTCCCGGGAGGAGGGGAAGTTGGAGCCCCACATGACGCGCTGGGGCGTGAACGCCTCGATTACCCGTCTGAAGAGTTCCTGCTCGGGGGCAGTCAGGCCGGCGTAAGGGCCGAGACTGGTGCTGGAAATACGCAGGTAGGCGTTGGGGAGCTCGGCCAGGGCCTCCAAAGCAACCGTCATACCGGCCTTGTCCTCAGCGCCGCTCCAGCCGGCAAAGTGGTCCGGGGCGAAGATAACGTTGGGGTGCCGGGAGCCCACGTTCCGCATCCGGTCGACCTTCTCCGGCTGGCCGCCGCCACCGATGGAGATGGGAATACCCAGGGCTTCGGCCCGCTGCCAGAGAGCGTCGCAGAGGGAATCGTCGGGCTCGGCCTGACTCTGGAGGCGCACGCCCACCATGCCGCGCTCGTTCACCCAATACGAAAGCTTGTCGGCGGCATCGGGCAATGCCGGGTCCAAGATACCCACGGCGACCGTGCGCGGAGCGTATTGCCGGGCGCTGTCGCACTGATAGGAGTTATCGAGGCCGTAGGTTGCGTTGGGCTGCACCAACGTGGCACATTCCACGCCGGCCTGGTCCATCTCCGCAATCAAGTCTTCGACATCGTTGCTGACCTCGGTGGACCATCCTCGGGCGCCGGGGTCGAGGGGGTGCTGGACCTTGTCGCTGCTGACCACATGAGTATGGGTGTCGATGATCATGAACGTAACTCCTAGAGGAATTGCATGGAACGGAATACGGCAGTTTAGCACACGGGCCAGGGTGACGGAACCAACTTTGGGTTGGGGAACCAGGGCCTTTTGATTGTCGGTGTGGGGAGTTTGCGACGGCCAATCCAAGGCCAAACCGGCTGGCGGCGATGGATTTTAGATTTCTCCCTACGGTCGAAATGACAGGTAGTGGGCGGGAATGACCCCTTCGGCGGGCTCAGCAACTGTCTTTGGTGTCAAGGGTTTTGAGGGTTAAGAGTTGGCCTCGGTGGGGGTCCAGGGGCGGTTGTCCCGGACCATGGCGTTCAGGATGGTCAACAGCTTGCGCATACACGCGGTGAGGGCCACCTTCTTGGGCTTGCCCGCGTTGCACAGGCGCAGGTAGAAGTCCTTTATCGCTGGGTTGCACCTGGTGGCCACCAGGGCCGCCATGTAGAGGGCGGCGCGGATTGAGCTGCGTCCGCCCCATACCCGTCGTTTCCCTCGGAAGCTGCCGCTGTCCTGGTTGAAAGGCGCCACCCCCACCAGCGCGGCGATCTCCCCCCGGTTCAACGCTCCCAACTCCGGCAGTCCCGACAGCAGGGTCAGCGACAGCACCGGCCCCACTCCGGGGACGCTGCGCAGCAGCCGGTCCTGGTCCTTCCAGATGGGCGACGACCGGATGGTGTCGTCCAAGTCCTGGTCCAACTCCGCCAGGTTTTCCTTGAGCCAATTTATGTGCTCTTGCACCCTCGGCCGGACGCGCCGCGTTGCCATCCGCAGCCGGTTCCTCTCCGCGGTGATCATCTCCACCAGTTGGCGCCGCCGCACCACCAGCGCCTTCAGTTCCCGGGTCGCGGCGTCGGGCAGCGCCCGCGGCTGGGGCCGCAGGGTTTCCCCGTAATGCGCCAGCGCCTGGGCATCCAACGCGTCCGTCTTCGCCAGCCGCCCCGTCGCCCGGGCAAAGGCCCGCACCTTTCTCGGGTTGGCCACCACCACCGGCAATCCCGCCGCCGCCATCTCCGCCGCCACCGCCATCTCCAGACCGCCGGTGGCCTCCACCACCACCAATTGGGGGCCCAGTTCCTTCAGGTATTCGGTCATTGCCTCGGTACCCGCTGGGTTGTAGACCACCTGCCGGGTTTCCCCAGTGGGCCGCACCGCCAGGTCCAACCGGTCCTGGGACACGTCGATGCCGACAAACAATCCCGCTTCCTTCATCTGATTTCTGCCTCCTCCTCTTGGGTTGTGTTCCGGTTGGGTTCTGTTCCGGGTCTTCGGGTTCCAGACTCTGGCCCAGCCTTGCTTAATACGGGCTATTGCTGCCCCTTCAACTGTTCGGGCTCTGAGCCGGGGTAAGGACGCGGCGGCCCCGCTGAGCCACGGCCTCTCCAGGCCTGGGATGAAACGGCCTGCCACGTCCTTCGTATTTTAAGATACAAGGATGAAAGTGGGGGCGGCATTTGGGGAGAATGAAAAGGCCCTGGGGTGGGGAACCAGGGGCTTTTGATTTTCCAGGTAGAGGCGGGTTGGTGTTCGCGGGGAAGGTGGCATCCCTGTGGCAATTGTGGTGGAGAGGGCGGAATCAGGAGTTGGGGATTGGATTTGGCAGGGAGTTTGGACCCCTCGCTACGCTCGGGGTGACAGATGGGGGCCGGGGTGACAGAGAGGGGCTCGGGGACAATCAAGAGGCCCTGGGGTTGGGCAGCAGGACCTTTTGATGCAACCGTTCAGAATGAGGGAGTCGACCCTTCCAAGATCCGGCATTACGGCCCACGTATCGGGTAGGGGGCACAGGCTTTGAGCCGGAATCCAGAATGGTCAGGGACAGACCAGCATTCTAAATGACCGGTATTCCTGGATTCCGGCTCGAGGCCGGAATGACGGTTTAAAGTCAGGGTGACTTCTCAATTCTGAACAACTACCTTTTAATTGTCGTTGTGGGGAGTTTGCGACGAAGAATCTGGGGGCAAACCGGCTGGCATCCCCGTGGCAATTGTGGCGGAGGCTGAAATGCAGGGTTGGGGATTGTGTTCGGCAGGGAGTTTAGACCCCTCGCTGGGTTCGGGGTGACAGAAGAGGGGTCAGGGGCGCAAATTTCTCATTCCCGAGGTACATTCAGGGGGTAGGTGGTGGAGCTGGCGGGTATCGCACCATCGCCAGGTTAACCGCGTTTTTAGAGGGATCGAGGACTCAACGGCGGTTTACCCCACATTTTACCCCACATTTAATCATCCATGGAATCCACATTTTGGCGGGTACTTCCAAGGCGGCGCGAACTACTCACAGAATACCGAACCACATCGGTCCAACCGGCAAAAGGCGCTTCGACCTGGGCCAAGTTGCCAGATGAACGCCTCTGACCCGCCCACTGCCCGACAAAACAATTGCGGGAGACCACCCAGCCGCCCAAATAAGTCGCGAGTACCGTTGGATCCTTCACACGGTTGAATTTCAGTGCGACCTTTTTCAAGTCGGTCAGGAACCCCTTCACCTTGAACTCCCCGTAGATAACGTCTGCCCGCTGGAAAGGTCGGGAAAGGGCTACCTGCGGCAATGCCGACCTGATCCCTCTGAACGCTTCCTGCTCGAGAATCTGCCCCGTCCTCCACCGGCGGCTGGGTCTGACCTCCCGATAATCCACCCTCCTACACCGACCTACAGACGCCAGTTTTGCTTTGGCCATAGCTTCTCGTGCGCCATCTCTGGGTTCCCCGCGAGCTAAGTGGCATCCGAGGATATACCCGGTCTCTTGGTCCAGCACCACCCACCAGACCCTAAGCCCGTCAAGTAGCACAGCAATCAAGTCCCAATCGACTCCGGGAAATGCTTTCCGACCCTCCATCGCTGTGGCCGCCACCCGCGAGTACGTTTGAACCCAAAGCGAAACGGTTTGCGGTGAGATGTCGGGGTCGTGGATTCGCAGCGTGGTAGAGAGGAACTGGGCCGTCGCCTTGCAAGAATATCCCCGGTAGTAGATTTCGATGCCCCTTCCCACCGTTTCTGGCGGGAAATGACGTCCACCCAAGCCACCGGGTTCCCGGGACTTTTTCCCACAACCCCGGCAAAGAAGCCGCTGGGTGCCGCGTTTGTCGTGCCCGCAATAGACAACGTGGGTCGACCCACAGGCAGGGCAAACGGGCGTTGTTGCAATCGAAGACATTTCTACCAGCACTCCGGGAATGCTGCCGGGAACCCCGGCCAAGCCGTAAACCACCCCAAATATACCCCGAAATTGGATAACTTACCATACCAGGCTGAACCCCGTCACGGACCCAAAAAGGGGTGGCCCGACAGGGAGTTTTGGGTGATCTGTCCCCATTTTGAGCATGAACGGGCATGATTTTCGTGACAAAGCCTGGCGAAAAAGTTTTCCCCACACTGGACCTGTCCGGTCCGGGTGATACCGCCCTCGACCGACTCGGAACCCGGCGGACAGGACCCTTCCCGGAGGTGAGTTGAATGGCCCAAGATCGGTTGCTTCGGTTACCGGAAGTACTCCAGCTGGTTGGCCTAAGCAAAAGCACGATATACGACATGATCGCTTATGGGGAGTTCCCAGCTCAAGTGCTGCTGGGCCGCAGGGCCGTCGGTTGGTGGGAAAGCCAAATCGAGGAATGGAAAGCCGCTCGTCCACCAGTTCGGGGGTCTATGCAGGGAAAGAGAGATTCAGAATGACTTCGAACACAATGTCGACGGCCACTCGGACATCGGTCCTCGGGACGGCAATTGGATCACAACGGAAAAAGGGGCGAAAAGCTCACCCGGCGGCCGGAACCCGCCGAGTGAGCGCCAGGCCCACGGGAGAGCGCTCACATGGAACCTACAGCAGATTATAAACACTCTGGCGATCCGCCGGATTGGCCGTCGTCTGGGATGACGCCGAGTGCCTTCCTGACCGCCCTGTGGGGAGACCCTCCCCCCGGGGTAATCAACATCTGGCGGCTCCCGGACCGAACGTCCTCATGGCACCGGGAGCTAGGCGGCATCAACAACTTCCTGAGGCGGTTCGCCATGGAGGAGGTCTACACGGGGGTGGCCCTGGCCGATCCGCAGAAGGGCCGCTTCACCACCCGGAACCGGATCGAGGAGGCCGCGGCCAGCGCCATCGCCGGCGTCTGGGCGGACATCGACGTCTTCCACGAGGTCCACACCAAGGCCCCCAGGCTCCCGGGCACCCGGGAAGAGGCCCGGGAGGTCATGGTGCAGCTCCCCCACGAGCCCACGATCATCGTGGACAGCGGGCACGGGCTCCAGTACTGGTGGTTGCTGAAAGAACCATGGGTCTTCAGGGACGAGGAGGAGTGGGGGCAGGCCCGCCGGATGGTCCAGTGGTGGCACAAGCTCACCAAGGACCTGATGGAGACACGGGGCTGGACCACGGACTCGGTCTACGACCTAGGCCGGATCCTCCGGATACCGGGGACGTTCAACAACAAGGTTCGGGATGACCGGAAGGAGGTCGTGGCCATCAGCGCCGATGGCCCCCGGTACTCCATCCGGGACTTCATGGAGCTGGTGCCGGAGGACTTCGAAGCCACCCTCCCCGCGCCCGAGCAGCGCCGGAACACGGGGAACAGCAGGGCCTCACAGCAGAACCAGACATCCTCGACCACCAGCAGCGGGCTGACGCTGGACCCCGCCGCGGAGCCGGGAGCGGTGCGGCTGCAGAGCCTGCTCAAGGCGGACAAGAAGTTCCAGAGGACCTGGGAGAAAAACCGGCCCGACCTCAAGGACCAGTCGGCCAGCAGCTACAACATGTCGCTGGCGGACATCGCCGTCCGGGCCGGATGGGACGACCAGGAAGTCGTCAACCTGATGATCTGCTGGCGGCGGATGCACGGGCATGACCTGAAGCTGCGCGAGCGTTACTACGAGCTGACCCTGGCCCGGGCCAAAGACAGCGACAGCCGTGGAAAGGGCAAGGGAGAAGCGGCGGCGGTATCAGGGGCGGCCCACGGCGGCCCGTTCCACCAGGTGGGGGAGTTCGTGGGAAGGCAGCTGCCTGTACGTGGCGCTACGTTGACCGGGCCCGCGGGCCGTACTGGGCCCGCTACCGGGGTGGGATATGGGAGGACCTGACCACGCAGGACAAAAGTTTGATCGACTGGGTCAGCGCTCATCGCCTCCGGATCGCGGGGCAGCTCGAAAAACAGGGGATGGCGGATCTTGGGAAGAAACTGAGCACTGACTACCTGTGGAACGGTCAAAAATTCAGGGATAGCGACTTGTGGGCTGGGCTGCGGAGCGTGTGCGTCGGTGAGGTACCCGACCGGCCCCGCTTCCATGTGGCAACGCCCGGAGGGTGCGTGGACCTCCGGACCGGCGAGATGCACCCGCATAGCCCGGAGTGCGGCCAGCGGGGCAAGACTGCGGGACAGTATCTCCCAGCTGAGTGGCCCCGGCTGGCCGAGGTCCTGAGGAAACACTTTGAGAGGGTGTTCAGCCCCGGCGTGCAGTTGATCTTCCTCGAACTCGTGGGCCTGTCTCTGACCGGAGCGGCCGCGACCCACCGCGGCCTGGTGCTGGTGAAGGGCTTGTGGCGGAGCGGCAAGGGCGCGGTCGTGGAGTTGCAACGGATATCCCTCGGTGGACGGGCGGGAGCCCTGGGCGTTGACTGGTTTGGCAGGAAGTCCGGCGACATCGACGCCGAGACGGCCGAATTACTCCACCTGCAGCCGGACAGCATCGCGGTCGCGGAGATGGGGGTGGACTCGCTCTCCCAGCGGCGAAAGGCGTTGGCCGCCTTCGGAGGCCAGGATGTCCTGACGGCGCGCCGCCCCCACGGCGCCACCATCACCGGGAAACTCGCGGGGTTGGGTTGGAGCAGCTGCGTGGAGGTTCCCCGTTTCGACGCGGAGAGCGGTATTGAAGGCCGATTGGTCGTGCTGCCCACTCTGGGCACCCTGCCGGAGGATCTACGGAGGGGGCACGAGGAAATGTTTACCCAGGACTTGCTCGACGCGGTCGTGACGGGCGCGATACTCAGGATCCGTGAGGCTGGCGTCTGCGACGGCGGTTACATCCCGCCCGGAGGGGACAAGGACCCTGCCACAGCGGAGGTGCTGGCCGCCATGGATCCTTGGGCAGCATGGCTGACCAGGCTCCCTGACTCGTGGGACACCCGGCTAGTGGAGGAGGCCCGGCTGGAAGCGATGGCGGAAATCGGGGAGGAGATCAATGAGACCCGATGGGGCAGCCGGATCAATCTGTCGAAGCGCTGGACGAAGCGCCGTGGGGAGGTGTCCGGAGTGCGCGGAACTCGCCTATATCTCCAGGGTAACCGCCAGGGTAACCAGGGTTCTAACGGGAAAAACGCCAATAAGGGGTATAAGAAAGAAACGGGTCAACCCCTGGTGACCCTGGCGGCCCAGCCGGAAACCCCGGCGGAACCGGAGGGGAATGAGCAGTACCATGGGCCCCTGCCCAAGATCTGCCCTGAGCACCGGACCCTGATGGTGGGCGCTTTCTGTCACTCCTGCTACCGGGAATATCAGGACCAGGAACGCTCCCCGAAACCCCAGCCGGAGGACAGTCCAAAACCCAGCTGGCAGTCGCAGACGGCACCAGTGGAGCGCTGCGACATCCACATGGGCTACCGGATGACGGAGGGGGTCTGCCAGATCTGCGTCCACGAGGACGCCGCGGGAGACGACGACTAGAGGGCGTTGGGACAGGGGAGGGCATCTGAGGTGTCCGGGTCAAGGGCAACACAAAGATTGGTGATGGGGCCGCGGGCGGAACAATGCCGCCGGGCTAGGAGAGAATGACCATGAACCAGCGGTTTTATGCGTATCGTGCCCACGGAGACAGGGCTGGAACGGGGTAGATGACTATGAACACGGACCCGAACTGCGGCGAGTACCCGTACCTGCACTCCGCCGGGGACGTCATACCCTTCGACTCGGCGGATGAACGGGATGCGTACGTGGCCCAGGAGGTGGTGATCACCCACCTCGGCGGCGGGCGGGGCCGGAAATACCACTGGATGACGGCGATTACGGCCGAGGAAGGGATGGACTGGCAGGAAAGGTGTGCGGCCGGCTCGTACTGCATCCACAAGGGGCAGGAGATGCGCGGGCAGGTGCGCATCCACGAGTAACCCTCATCGGGAAACTCTGCGTGCGGCGGCGCCCCACTGGTGGCGGTCTCGCACGCAGCCACCGCATCCAGTGTTATGAACCGCACCCGCACCTGCCACCCACGTCCGAGGGACGCCCCGTCCCAGACATGAGCACCTTCGAGGAGGACGATAACTACCGGCGAACTGGAACCGAAGGCCATGGCACTTTACGAATACCTCAGGCGGCGCATCAGCGAATCTTCAATCTGCGAGACCGGACATGTCTCTGAGAACCACAGGGACCCCAGGCTGCCTGGGTTCAGCCACCTTGGTCAGGAAATCACCTGGGGCTGCGAGAACGGTCACCGGCACTACATGGATCTCCTCATGGCAGCATCCTCCATACGGCTGGAGGGGAGGGAAATCTCCATCCTGAGCAGGCATCTGACACCGCTCTTCGTCATCCGGGTCGTTCCACCCGAACAAACCCGGATCGAAAGTGGACCCCGGGGCTTGCCCACCTTCACGATACGTGCCCGCCACACGCGCCAGGACCACCCCTGGTGGGAGTACGGCGGACCGGTTGAGGAGAAACGATACTCCATCAGGGGGTTCATCGAATCGGTGGTCTACGCCAAAAGCGACCCGCAGGTTGAAGTTGAAGCGGATCCCAAGCTGGGCTCACACCACGGCGCCATCATCGCCGGAGATGACTTTTCCTGGGGATACGAGGGCGTCGACGTGGTGCGCCGGTTGCAGGCCAAGGTCCTCAAGGAGCAGGCCGAAGAGTGGGAGGACCGGCACCTCACGATGCGGGTGGGCGAGACCGTCATCTAGGCCGCTTTCGATAATCGAAGGGAACCGGCGCAGCTTATCCTCCTGATTAAGGGAGCGCAGATCAACGTCCTGGTGAACCGACTGGGAAAGGAAGATCTGATGGCTCCCGACAATGCCCAAGTCATCAGTATCGATGACCTGGGCAGGATGGCACGAACCCGGGTGGTCCAGGGCGACGACTCCTGGGGACGCGGGGGAAGAGATGATGAACCGGAGTGAAGGTCCGGCAACCCTCGGCAGGGACAAACATGGAAGGAACTGCTGCTGCGGCCAATGCGGGGCACGGCGCCAGCTTACCGGAGGCCTTCTCCACCAGGGGCCGCATGGGGCGGCAACTGTGGGCCCAACGGGGTCGGCGTCACAATGCGATACGTATGGAGATGGTGGAACCGGTCTTCGAGCAGAGCAAACAGGGCTGGGAATTCCGGCAATTCCTGTTGCGGAGTTTGGGAGATGGTAACGCTCCCCAGATTGCATCACGCCCCGTCGGTAAGCCTCGAACTGGCAGCCAGACTCTAACCATATTAGAACGGAGGGTATTCATGACCTCAGACCAAAAAGAACCCTGGGATGCTGATAGGTTCCATTTCGCGTTTCACAATGGGAATGCTGATGATTGTCCTGAGTGTCAATCCTCGACGGTTCAGGGAGCACGCCACGCGCCCCTTAAGGAACTCGAAGAGCTCGCGATCAGGGCCGAACTCCTGGCACCCTTTGTGCCGAGCGATGGCGACTACAAGGAGAACCTGCCAAGGCTAATTGAAGCGGCGGTGGCATACGGGAAAGCGATTTCCGAGTGGAGATTAATTTGGGAGTACGGAACCCACGAATGCCCAGGAATCAAGTGTCACCTCTGTGAATGGAGGCTGGAACCTCAGCCCTGGGATCCTGTGAAATTTGAATGCACCCTGCACCCGAACTGTACGGTCCACGCTATCCAGCCCTGTTGGTCGAGGAAAACTTGGACCGACATTCTGCACTACGTTGCTCTGCATGGAGACCAGCCACTACCCGCCCACCTGATAGCCCGACACGAACGTAAACCCTTCAATCAAGATATTGAGTAGGTGACCCGGTTGTTTTGCCGGTTCCTGCCCCCGCTGGGCTGCATCGGCTTGGTAGCTGGGGAGGTCAAACTCGCGGATGACGGAGCGGTGCACCACCCGGGCGATGGCCTCTGCAGCGGAGTTGGCACTGAGCAGACGCCTGGAAACGAGGGATTTCTGGCCACCTGCTCGGGGCTGTTCTCACCGAGTCAGGATATCCTAGTACTCAGTCAACCTTGGAATCAAAAAGGTAAAGGCGGTGAAGTTTGGTTCGGGCGTCTTGGGTGTTGAACTGCCAGTTAATGGTGGCCTGGGCGGCGTTGCGCTCCGTCACCAGGGCCTGGACTTCCCGCTGCAGCGTCTCCTCATCGGCCAGGCGCCTCTTGAGGCAGCAGCGGGACAGCACGCTGAACTCGATTTCCGCCATGTTCAGCATGTTCAGCCAACTGCCGTGCTTGGGCGTGTAGTGGAACTCCAGCCGTTTCGCAATCCGCCGGGCCTCGGCCGCCGGGAACGTCTCGTACAGGGACGCCGCGCGGTGGGTGTTCAGATTGTCCAAGACCACCCGCACCACGGGACCTCCAGGTATGCTTCATCCACCAGCCAGCGCATCTGATGGGCGAAGTCCTGCATCGTGCGCCGCTGGGTCACCGCCACCTGCCGCCACCCCGCCAGGGGTTCGCAGGTCTAGTAGTCAGTCAACTTTGGAATCGAAAGGGTAAAGGCGGTGAAGTTTGGATCGGGCGTCCTGGGTTTTGAACCGCCACTTGATACCAACTCGGGCGGCGTTGCGCTCCCGCACCAGTGCCTGGACTTCCCTCCCGAGCGCATCCTCGTCGGGGAGCCGCTGCTTCAGGCAGCAGCGGGACAGCACGCTGAACTCGATTTCCGCCATATTCAACCAACTCCCGTGCTTCGGGGTGTAGTGGAACTCCAGCCGTTTCGCAATCCGCCGGGCCTCGGCCGCTGGGAACGTCTCGTACAGCGACCCCGCGCGGTGGGTGTTGAGATTGTCCAGGACCACCCGCACCACCGGGACCTCCGGATAGGCTTCATCCACCAGCCAGCGCATCTGGTGGGCGAAGTCCTGCATGGTGCGCCGCTGGGTCACCGCCACCTGCCGCCACCCGGCCAGCGGCTCGCAGGCCAGGAACAGGTTGCGGGTGCCTTCCCTGCCGGTATTCGTAGTCCTGCCGCCGGGGAAGTCCAGGCCGGGGCGGCAGAGAGGGCCGAGTCTCCCCCAGCAACTGGGTGGAGGTCTCGTCAAAGCAGACCACCGGACGCTGGGGGTCATACGGTTCGGCGTACAGGTCCAGCACGTCCTCCATGTTGGCCACGAACTCGGCGCTCACCTTGGGGATGCACCACTCCTGCTTCTGCCACGGCTTGAGAACGTTTTTTTGAGACGCTTACGCACTCCCTCGTGGGACATGGAGGACGCCAGCCCCAGTTCCACCACCTTGCCAGCCAGCAGGCGCAGGGTCCAGTGGTCGTGGCCCTCCGGCGCTGGACTGCAGGCCAACGCGATGAGGTGGGCTTCGCTCCGGTCGTCCAACTTCCGATGCCGGTTGACCTGGCGCCGGTCCCACAGGGCCCCGTCCAACCCTTCCTCGGTAAAGCGCTGCTTAATCCGGTACACGGTGCCCAGCGCCACATCCAGCGCCTCGGCCACCTTGGGAGCGGCCCAACTGTCGTCGCTCTTGAGGAGAATCCGCGCCCTGGCGGTCACTCGGGCCGAGCTTTTCCCAACCCGAATCAGATTCTGGAGTTCTTCCCGTTGTTCCGGCGCCAGCCGCACGGCGTACTTGTCCCTGATCATCACTGCCACCCCCCCCATCAGAACTTCATCCCAAGCAGTATACGACTATCGGCCAGATTCCTGTATGACTTTCAACATCAAGGTTGACTGACTACTAGTATTACAAAGACGCTTCCTCGATTTGGTCAGTTTTTGGGCGGAAATCGCATCGCAGAACGCGAGGGATCAAAGCTGTCAAGCGTGTAGGCTGATAGCCATGAGGATGTGCTTGAGAGTCCTGTCGTGCGAACCGTCGTTGTAATACTAAACTGAAGCCAAGGTGGAACCTGCATTTGTGGGGCACATTAGAACAGGCTTTGGTATGCCGAAGTAATACTTCCCCTGATTAAAGGACGGGCCTGCGAAGCCGCAGAACCTGGCTCTTGGAATGTACATTTCACCTCGGCTTTAGTTTAGTATGCTGGCTACGTTCGCTCCGAGTTGACTCCCGTAAGCGTGCCGACGGGTGAACTCTACTGCTGCGAACCTTACTCCGTCTTCGAGCTCTTTGGCGAGTTCCTCGATCCTCGGTGGTGGAGCTGCAGCACGGTGCACCAGTACGGCTAGATCCCTGACGCTGCCTCGGATCCATCCACGTGACGGCATTCGGTCTGGCGACTCGCCAGGCCTGTGTGTACAAAGGACGTACTCCAAATCGTTGGAACTGTTTATCGCCTTTCGCAACGCCGCACCATTGAGTGACCGTACGGCAGGTGGATAGACCAGGGCGATCGAAGTTTCTATTTGTCGGCCTATGCTAGCGACAATTCGACCAAGCCTCGTCTTTGCGTCTTTCTCAGCGGCGGCGTGGTTACTTACCTTAGCCTCGATTACTACTGGCCCCCCGCTCGCCTCCTCGATGAGAATATCTGGACGGCCGCTGCTGTCACGCTCAGGTGGTGGACAAGGACGGGGTTCCGCTGACCAACGAGGAGCTTTCCCGCAAGCGCCGCGACTGCGACCTGTGCGGCTCCGCGCTCTGGAGAGTGAAGGCCGAACGCGGGTGGTACTATCTCTGCTAGCGATTTGGTCTGTTAAGGAAGAGGCGCGGGGCAAAGCTAATTAGCCAGGACTGGTCGCGCTGTGACTGGCCGACAATTTCACAGTAAAAATTATCTTCAGGAGATGAGGATGAAGTCAGCCCTAGAGGCTCAACAGGTACTTCGCTGGTTAATGATTGTGCGATGGATTGCCCTGGCGGATCTGGTCCTGCTCATAGTGCTGCTCGTTGCCTCCTTTGCCAACAACGAGAAAATGGTACAGATTTTTGGGCTTACCCACGGAATCGTTTTCCTGGCACTCATCGCCATCGTAGGAATCGGGGCGGTCCAGAAACTCTGGACTTGGTGGTTTCTCGTCGGCACTCTGGTTACCACAGGCCCTCCCGGTGCTTTGGTTGGGGAAGTCCTAATTGCGCGCAAAGCCAAAGCCATCCTCGTGACATCGAAAGGGGAAACTACCGACCGATAGTGGACGGACTGACAAAACCCAGCTCCTAATCTGGTACCGGTTAGGTCAATCCCTTCGGGCGCAGCGTACCGGAGCCGTCCTGGAGTCAAGAAGGGTCGGGTAGCCACTCAGCAGTTCCAACCACTAATGCGGGAGTTCGAGCGAGGTACTCCATTGATCAGTTTCTTGAAAAGCCTGACCCTGCTCCAGTCTGTTCGTTTACCAGGAACGTGGCGCTGTCCCTACCCTGAGTTGTCTCAAGTTCTGCATCGAACCGCTGCTGGATGATGTGGAGAAGCCGTTGTAATAGTGAGTGACCTGAGGGAGGGAGCTATAGTAACCCGCCCCAGGGCTCGCGGCCATGTTGGAATCGGTGTACGTTGACACCGTGGAAGAGCGAGCCATTGTAGCTCTGAAGCCCAAGCCCGCTTTCCGTGCTCTGTTCCAGATAGCCACAACCCGACAAGGTAGTGGAGTGGTCCTTTACAAAGAAAATCCCCCTGTCAAGGGCGATCGGATGTTAGGCCAGTGGGGCGGAGCAAAAGTGTACCACCAGAGAGGTCATTGGCCAGCGTAAATGTCCGCGCCAGTTGTTCGGGAGAAGTGTCACAGAGGCAGGCTGGCAGCAGGCTGGGCGGGTGAGTGAGGACGGCTTCTGGCGCGACTTATGGGTTGTCTAATTCGTCCGGGGCTTGTGCTGGAGCGTTCTCCCTGCTGCGCTTGATGCGGTAGCTCTCGCCGTTCATCTCCAGGATGTGGACGTGATGGGTGAGCCGGTCCAGCAACGCCCCGGTGAGGCGTTCCGAGCCGAAGACCTCGGTCCATTCGTCGAAGGGTAGGTTGGTGCTCACCGGGATGGAGCCCCGCTCGTAGCGCTGGCTGAACACCTCGAAGAGCAGTTCAGCGCCGGTCCGGGAAAGTGGAACGAAGCCCAACTCGTCGATGATCAGCAGGTTCAGCCGCGACAATTGCCGCTGTAGATTGAGCAGCCGCCTCTCGTCCCGGGCCTCCATTAGCTCGTGCACCAGTGCTGCGGCCGTGGTGAAGCCCACCGACATCCCCCGCTGGCAGGCGGCCAGGCCCAGTCCCAGGGCCAAGTGGGTCTTGCCGGTGCCGCTGTTGCCGACGGCGATGATGTTCTCCCGGCGATGGATGTATTCACACCTGGCCAGCTCCATCACCAGGGACTTGTTCACCGATGGGATGGCCGGAAAGTCAAAGGTATCCAGGCTTTTGACGGCAGGGAATCGGGCCGTCCGGATCCGCCCGTTCCACCATGCGGTGGTGGCGGTCGATGAGCTCAAGCTCGGCCAGCCGGAGCAGGTATTGGGGATGATCCACGCCCTCGGCGGCGCACTGCGCGGCCATCTTCCCGTATTCCCGGAGGAAGCTGGGCAGCTTCAGCTCCTTCAGATGGTGTTCCAATAGCAGAGTTGACCGGTCGTTCATGCCGCTCTCCCCGACAGGAGAGGCATGTAGTCTTGTGCAGACGTGGTGCTGACCCTGACCCTGGGCAGGTAGGGATACAGCTCCAGGTCCAGCTTGGGCGGCCGTCCCTCCAGCCGGCACAGCACCAGGTGCTTCACCGCGTCGAAGCTGATGGCCCCCAGATTGAGGGCGCCCTTGACCGCTGTGTGTACCTCTTCAAGAGAGAAGGTCTCCAGCAGCCTGAGCACCGGTACATACTCACGCTTGCCCCGCCGTCCCATGCGGGCTTCAAGCAGACGGCGCAGCGTCCCGAACTCCTCGGGGAGGTCCCATCCCTGCAGCGGAGCGGCCTGATCCAGGGCTCCCGGCTTCCGTTCCAAGAGCGGCAGGTGTGGATGGGGTCATAGACGAAGTCGTCGCGTTCGTATGATCGGGGATGCCTGGCGACGACCTCGGTTCCGCAGCTGATCACCACCTGGTCCACGTAGCCCCGTACCAGGACGTCCCGGTGTCCGTAGGCCACCGGCACCGAGTAGTCGTTGGTCCCGTACCGGACCAGCGACAGGGAACTCGCCCGGCCCGACTGCTTATCGCAGGCGTCGTAGGCTACTGGCGGCAGGGGCTGCAGGGAGTCCAGGTCCCGCTCCATCCGCTGACCAATGGTCTCCGTGTGGCCCCTGAGCTTGGCTTCCATCCGTCCCAGGCATCGCCGCTCCAGGTATGCATTGAGCGCATCAAAGCTCTCGAAGGACGGGATGGGCACCAGGAAGTTTCGGCGCACGTACCCCACCAGGGCCCTCCACCTTGCCTTTGTCAGTGCCCTTGCCGGGACGGCCGAACCGGTCGTCGAACAGGTAGTGGGACTGCAGCTCGGTGAAGGCCCGAGTGCGCTGACGCCGGCCGTCGCCCAGTATCTTCGCCACGGCCAGCCTGGTATTGTCGTACAGGATGCCCTGGGGCACTCCGCCCAGAAGGCAAAGGCTGAGACGTGGCCGTCCAGGAAGGCCTCGGTGGTCTCCGCAGGATCGGCCTTGACGAAGCAGCCGTCGCTGTGGGGCAGGTCGATGACGAAGCAGTGGGCCTTCCGCTCCACGCCGCCGATGACCACCAGGGCCTCCCCGAAGTCGCACTGGGCGTGGCCCGGGGGATGGGACAGTGGGACGAACATCTCCCTGGTCTGACGGCGATTCTCTCTGACGTAGTCCTTGACCGTGGTGCATCCGCCGTCGTAGCCGTACTCGTCCCTGAGCCGCTCGAAGATGCGCTTGGCAGTGTGGCGCTGCTTCCTGGGACGCCTTAGGTCGTCCTCCAAGATCCGGTCGATGACGCCGGTGTAGGGCTCCAGCTTGGGCCTTCGGGGAGGAGTCTGCCGGCGATAACCTGGCGGGACCGAATAGGCCAGCATCTTGCGCACCGTGTCCCGGTGCAGACCGAACACCCGGGTTGCTTCCCGCATGCTCATCCCCTCCACCATCACCGCCCGGCGAACCCGCAAATATACGTTCAACTTGTACATCCATCGCACCATCCATGGGCTCGGATACAACCCTATGGATGATGGCAGGCGGTACAGTATTCAGTCGCCAATATTCAGCAATCTTCCGCCCACGCGGCCCACTTTATCTCCGCCGTTTACATACCGGGGTCCAATTCCCACGACATGCCGCGGTACGACGCCATGATGGCCCGCCAGTTCGGGGTCAAATTGGAGTGCACCTGGTTCCAAAACCCGTCTATGGGAGAGCTCTGGACATTTTTTAGCAACTCTCTGCTGGCTGGGCACCCGATCCTCGCCGGTGGCCAAAAAGAAGCGGCGGTCCAGACCATCGTGACCAAACAATTGCAGCAGCATCGTCACCGGCGGACGTGGTCACGCCCTTGTTGCCCTTTCCCTGGAGATGAGAGACCTAAGAAACGGGTATACTCCCTCTGATCGCCTCTTCGCCCACGCGCTGGACGCCGAGGCGGACGCCGGCTTGGTGGGCAAGGGCCGGTTGGTTACCATGGCTGATTCCGGGTTCATCGGAAACGAGGACACTGTCGTCCCCGGCCCCGGTCTGATCGGCCACGCGGATAACGCCCGGTTTATCCAGAACGTGGTTCGTTGGCCGGGCCGCGAAGTTGGCTAATCGCGCGGGTTTGGGGCCTCCACTCTTACGCCATATAGTGATATAGGAGAAAGGATCCCCAGCAACTCTGGAGAAATATCCCAAGGACGAAACGTGAAATCGAGGCTCGGAAAGACCCGGCAGTTTAGAAATGGGTTATTGGGGCGAGGCGCCGCTGATGGTGCTGTTGGTGATACCCAACTCGCTGGAGATCGCCAGCGGTTCGTCCAGCAGGGGCCTAAACTTTTCTCGGTCTCCGGGCTCGTTGCGCTGGAGCAATGTGTCGGCGAGTCGCAGCAGGTCCAGGTAAGCTTGAGGCTCTTGGGCCATTACTCCACCATCGGTCGCTAACTTGCCCGCGGAATCGGAGTGCCAGGTGTCTTCATGCGCATCGTGAAAATTGAATGGCGAGCGGTGAAAAACATGGTCCGGTTATCCGGCCCTCCCCAAGCGCAGTTGGCCGGTATTTCCGGCAGCCGGATGATCCCGAGATGGTTGCCCTGCGAATCGAAAACCCAGACTCCCTCGGGGCCCGTGCAGTAAACCCTGCCTTCTATATCAACCTTCATCCCATCCGGGACACCATCTTCCGCCGAATGCATGTTGGCGAACGGCTTGCCGTTGCTGGCGGTACCGTCGGGAGCGATGTCGTACGCATTGATAAACTGATGGGTGCAGACCTCACCCCGCTCTTTCTCCGGTTGGCAGTCGTTATCCCTCCGCGTGTTAGCCACATAGAGGGTTCGTTCGTCGGGAGAAAAAGCTAGCCCATTGGGATACATAGTATCGGTGACGACCGCAGTCACGGTACCGTCGGGTGCGATTCGATGGACGCCGGCAAAGTCTATCTCCCGCTCTGACGGGTCAACACGCCCGGACGGATTGGTAAAGTAAAGGCTTCCGTTGGAATGGCCAACTATGTCGTTGGGTCGGTGTAGCCGCTTCCCTTCCCATTTGTCTGCCAGTACCAAAATGCTGCCGTCGGGCTCAATTCGGGTTATCTGCCGCGTTTCCATTTCGCACATTACCAGCCTTCCCTGAAGGTCCAGGGTCATGCCGTTGGTCATCCCGCTGGGCTCGCGGATAGTTTCCACCTGCCCCCCAGGCCTTAGACGGCAAATGATGGCAGGTTCCCGAAACAGATCCACGAAGAGCCAGTAACCCTCTGGGTGCCACACAGGCCCTTCAGTGAACACGAAGCCGGTGCCTAGTTGTTCCGGTTGATTAGATTCAACAACTTGTTCTAGTTGATCCGGCATTGCAACAACCTCCTTTTACTTTTTCTATTTGTACTATCGGGATCGAATGTGCAAGGAACAATAATTGAAGCCCCGATGGTTTACTAACCAGCTAAGGTATCCAAGACAGGTTTTTTTAAGCCTTTAAAATATCTCGCCGAGACAGAACCCGCTCCATCAAACGGCCTCATGTCCAACTCGGTGGATATGGCCAGGGACTCGTCCAGCAGGGACATGGCCTTCTCTCGGTCGACGGGGTTATTGCGCAGGAGCAGTCAGTTAGCGTTGGTCGCCGCTGGAGTCGACATCAACATTTACGTCGCCTTTCATCGACAGGGAAATTCGCTTACGCTCCAGGTCCACCTCCAGCACAGTAACCCACACCTGCTGCTGCACTTTGACAACGTCCGAAGGATTTCTCACAAAGCGGTCCGCCAATTGGCTGATGTGCACCAGCCCGTCCTGGTGTACACCCACATCGACAAAAGCGCCGAAATCGGTCACGTTGGTTACCACCCCCGGCAATTTCATCCCCGCCGACAGATCCTCGATTTTGTTTACGCCTTCGGCAAAGTGGAAGGGCTCAAACTCCTGACGGGGGTCCCGTCCGGGACGGGTCAGTTCTGCGATGATGTCAAGCAACGTGGGCAGTCCCACCGTGTCGCTCAGATATTGCTGGGGATCGATCTGCCCGGATATACTGGCGTCGCCCACCACTTGGTCCAGCGGATGGCCCAGGTCTTTGGCGATGGCCTCCACCACTCCGTAGGACTCGGGATGCACGGCGCTGGCGTCCAGTGGATGGGTGCCCTCTCTAATTCGCAGAAACCCCGCCGCCTGCTCGAAGGCCTTGGGACCCAAGCGCGGGACCTTCTTCAGGGATTCCCGGGAGGTAAAGGGACCGTAACTGTTCCGATACTCCACAATAGCCCTGGCCAACCGGGGGCCCAGGCCAGAAACGTAAGCGAGCAACTCGCCGCTGGCGGTGTTCAACTCCACGCCCACATTGTTGACGCAACTGCCTACCACATCGTCCAGGCGTTCCTTCAGGGCTTTCTGGTCGACGTCGTGCTGGTACTGGCCCACACCGATGGCCTTGGGGTCTATCTTGACCAATTCGGCCAGTGGGTCCATGAGGCGGCGACCGATGGATACAGCCCCCCGGACGGTAATGTCCTCATCGGGAAACTCAGCCCGCGCCACCTCCGAGGCTGAGTAGACCGAGGCCCCGCTCTCGTTGACCATTACCACCGCAATTCGTGGGCCCAACTCCAGCCTCCTCAGAAAAGCTTCGGTCTCCCGGCCCCCGGTGCCATTTCCCACGGCGATTGCTTCAACATGGTACTGGCCACACAATTGGTCAACCTTCTTGGCCGCCTCATGCTCTCCTCGTCCACCCAGCAGGGGATAGACGGTATCGTGGTGCAGCAACCGGCCTTGCCGGTCCAGGCATACCAATTTGCAGCCGGTGCGGAATCCGGGGTCTAGGGCCAAGAGTTGCTTCTGCCCCAGGGCCGGGGCCAGAAGCAACTCCTGCAGATTGTCGGCGAACACTTTGATGGCGGCGTCCTCGGCGCGAACTCTAGCTTCTTTGCGGACCTCTGTTTCCATGGAGGCTTCCAGCAGCCGCTGGTAACTGTCCTGAACCGCCAGCCGGACCTGTTGCGAGGCCTCGGTTTCTCCGGTGACGAAGATCCCCTCCAGGATAGCCATCGCCTGCACGACTGGCGGCACGATATGGACCGACAGTAGCGCCTCTCTCTCACCCCGGAGCATGGCCAGCACCCGGTGGGAGGGCACGTCAGCCATTGGTTCCTCCCACTCGAAGTAATCCCGGTACTTGGCCGCTGCCGAGTCTTTACCCGAAACCAGTCTGGAGGAGAAAGTACCCTGGGACCAGAACAGCTTCCGCATTGCCCCCCGAGCGGTGGAGTCTTCGCTGACCCACTCGGCGATGATGTCCCTGGCTCCACCCAGGGCATCTTCGACGTTTGCCACCCCCAATTCCGGATTGACGTACTCAACAGCGGCAAGGTTGACGTCAAAATCCTCCTGGACCCAGAGGTGCAGCGCCAGGGGTTCCAGTCCCTTTTCCCGGGCGATGGTGGCCCGAGTGCGCCGCTTGGGACGGTAGGGCAGATAGATGTCCTCCAGGGTCGCCCTAGTTTCGGCAGAGAGAACGGCCTTCCGCAATTCTTCGGTCAGTAGATCCCGCTCTTTCAGGGAAGTCAGGATGGCCTCCCGCCGGTCCCGGAGTTCTCGAAGCTGCGACAAGCGGTCCCGAATGCTGGTGATAACCACCTCATCCAGGCTGGCGGTAGCCTCCTTGCGGTACCGGGCAATAAAGGGCACGGTAGCTCCACCACTCAGCAAGCCAACGGTGGCCTGCACCTGCCCTTGGGTCAACTGAAGCTCCCGGGCGATCTGGGGAATCGCAGCGTCTATCATGGTCACCTGTTCCATCGACTGGCTCTTGCCAAATATCGGCTCATCACAGATATCTTCAGCCAACCTCGGGGGCTAATTTATTTACCGGAAAACCGCCGGTACCAAGAATCGCCCATCCGATTTCGTCTCCTGATCCGTGCGTTACCACAGGAATGGGTGAGGCAGCATCCCCAAGTAAATCTCCTGGTACAGAGTACAGCGTTTGGGGTCAACCTGGTTTCGATCTCATAGGCTTATCCCCACAAGTCCGAGGCCTGCCGGATTCGCCGTCCCCACCATTCTGGGCCTTCTCGCACGTACTTCCACTCGGGATTCTGGCTGACATCCCGTAAGGTCGCCATCACTTCCTTGAAAACAGAAACGTGTTCTTCGTCGAACTCGAAGTAACCGACAAAATCGTAACTACTCTCCTGACCATAGCCATCAGGCGCGCGCATTAACTGGCGAGTGATGAAAGAAATCCCGGCAGCGGCTGCCGCCTGGATGGGATCTGACTGAGCAACTTCCCAGCGACTCGGACAGACTGCGCTTTGATGAGGCTCTTGTCCTCGCTGACCCCCAGGGACTTGCCGCGAACATCGCCGCCGAGGTGAAGCGCCGACCGGTCGAAGCCCGGGAAGTCAGCATATTGGCGAACCGGTGGGCCCGCCTTCTGCCTTCCCAAAGCCAGGAAACCCGGGGGCTGAAGGCGATTCCATCCTGATGGTGGTCGCTCCCTTCCTGAGCTCCTCGGCCAAGGACAGGCCGGCGGAAGCGGGGATCAGCTTCGCCGACGCCACCGGGAACATCAGGCTGGTGAGCAGCAGGCCGGCCGTCTTCATCGAAGCTTCGGGAGCATCCCGAAACCCCTGGCGGGAGAACCTGCCTCTTCGTTCCCAAAGGTCGTCCGGAACATCCCAAATAGTAGGTAACGGTTTCCCTTCCAGCACGATTCACCTCCACCCAACTCTTTGGAATAATCCTAAACTAAAGCCAAGGTGAAATGTACATATCGCTAGACCGCACTATCGGTGCCCACCCAGTTGGGGCCTAAAGGTGATATGAGGTGCCGTGGAGTCCTTTCGGTCATCGTCAATCTCCCCGAAATGCACATCCCACCTTGGTATTGGTTTAGCTACGTGATCTGACATACGATGCACACCTGTGGAGTGTATAAAGTCGAGCTAAGGAAGAGCACGGCTGAGTTCGCCGTGCTCTTCGGCAAACCTGTAGAAATTGTCCGGGAAGCCTGCGTTCGGGCTAGACGAACCAGCCCATGCCTTCCAAGTGGCCGCGCAGGAAGGCTATCTGGCCTCCGTGGACGATGTTGTCAAAGACCAGGACACCCATGATGGTCTCTTTCGGCTCGGGGTCCGAACCGGGCCTCAGGCTCATGGTGGCGCTCAACTCCTCGTCGGTCACGGAGGACATATAGTCCCGGCAGCAGGCCTTCATGGCCTCGTAGTACCCTACCAGGACGTCTTTGGAGGGAAGCGGCCACGCGGCCACGCGCGCCGTGTCCCAGCCTTGGCCGGTCGTCTCCGGGTCGTCGCTCAGGCCGAATTTCTCGCACCAACCGTCCTCTATCCATATCTGAAGCTTGCCTTGGAACCTGGCATTCATGAAAACGTCTACCACCCGGCTCATGTGGAAGAGGAGCCAACCGATGGAATTGTCGCTGTCGGATATCTGGCGCGCCAGTGTCTCATCACTCAGCCCGTCTATGGCGCAGTCTACCATACCCCAGTTACGTTCCAGAGCATTGGATATCCCGGCGGAAACAGCCATGATTACTCTCCAAAAGTTTCGATAGTTTGGGGTTGCGGGACTAATTGTAACAGCCCCAAAACTGGAATGGTAAGGTAGCGCCGACGATCAAGAGGAGACCTGCTACTGATCTGCGGCTGTAGTATTAGGGTCCTTTCGGTAGTCTTCAAGACCCTCGAAATGCACATCCCACGTTGGTATTGGTTTAGAAATGGACCTCTTCAATAAGGAGACCGGAAGGCCAACACCGCCGCAAGGACAGGTTGTGTTTAGGAAAGGTATCTGCGTCGCGCTTCCTTCATGATGGTCGTCTCGCTGGCTCGCTGCCAATCGAGCGCCACATGTGGGCCAGCCCAAGAGACAGAGTCACAGTGCGGAGACCAGGGATTGCCGACTGCCTAGCGACCACACCCAGCACCGAACCAGCGTCACCGGCCGATGGCTGATCTTCCTGAGTACGGAACTCCTTTCCTAGGCAAAGATCTACTCATTCCCATATCAGATCCCCGACGGGCTTGCCCCTCTGCCGCGGCGTGGGGAGGTGGCGGTCCCCGGCGGGCGATCGTGGTCTGCGCCGTCGACTGACTGGTCAACCGGTTCAACAGCAGCGAAGGGGGAGCGGCCTGGCTTTCCAGGTGGACGGGATGGTCGATGTTCAGGGCGAACTGCTCCCGGCAGTCCTCGGGCATCCCTCCCTGGGCGCGCGGTGCTGGTGGTCGGTGACGTAGAGCAGGTCCACGGCCCGGAGCTGGACTCCACCAACCGCTCCACCGCCTCAGGGTTGGCATGGCGCGGGGTGGCGGTACCCATCTTCGTGTCTAGGTTGTCAATGGCGGGGGCTCCAGCCGCATATTTCCGAAACAGTTACTTGCCAGGCTTTTTGTTGACACTCTCTTAGGCCAATCCTAAGATGTCATGGATGGGCGCCTGGCTTAGTGCTTCGGGCTCGAAAAATGGAGATGTGGTAATGCCCCGCCAAGAAGACATTGCATTGATGGCCCACTTGATGAGACGCGCGGGCTTCGGTGACCCCCGCGAGGAACTGGAGGAGCGGGCCTCCAAAGGCTACGAAGCCGTGGTCGAGGAGCTTCTGCATCCAGAACGGCAGCCGGCCATAGACGACGAACTGCTGTACCGGTTCTTCCCGGGTTATGAGGGGGCCGGGGCGCCGCCAATTAATCAGGCCGAATGGGTGTTCCGGATGATCAACACCAAGCGGCCTCTGGAAGAGAAGATGGCCCTCTTCTGGCATCAGTTGTTCGCCACCAGCAACTCCAAGGTGGACAATCCACCGGAGATGACTCGCCAGATTGCCATGTTCCGTGAATACGGACTGGGCACTTACCGTGACTTGCTGGTAGAGGTTGCGAAGTCACCAGCCATGATCTTCTGGTTAGACAACCACGGCAATCATGACGGCGCCATAAATGAGAACTGGGGGCGGGAGCTGTTGGAGCTTTTCTCCCTCGGAGCCGGAAACTACTCAGAGGATGATATCAGGGAAGCAGCCAGGGCTTTTACCGGATGGACGATCGCGCCCAAGATTCCCCGTAATCCCTTAGGCCGTTTCTTCTGGGAATTCGAGTACAAACCTGAGGACCACGACGATCGGGAGAAGACCTTCCTAGGGTATACCGGGAACTTCAATGGCGAAGACATCGTGGACATCATTGTGGACCATCCGGCTACGGCCCGGTTCCTAGCCCGCCACCTCTACAGATTCTTCGTTGCCGATGAGCCCCATGTGGCCAGTTGGAACATTACACCACCAGTTGACCCTGAAGCCATCGAGTTGTTGGTGGATGCCTACAATGAATCCCGTGGCGACATCCGGTCTATTTTACGAGCATTGTTCAACTCAGAGTTCTTTAAGAATTCC
Organism: Dehalococcoidia bacterium; assembly: GCA_965205495.1. Taxonomy (GTDB): domain Bacteria; phylum Chloroflexota; class Dehalococcoidia; order Lucifugimonadales; family UBA3495; genus CATOSK01. The sequence continues at coordinate 155,871 of CBDBHA010000002.1, read as the reverse complement.
CGCTTCGCCCGGGTGAAAAGCCCGGCTGAATTGATCGTTGGCGCTGTGCGTATGGCGGGCAACTATAACGGCTTCAAGCCAGGATTCAACAATCTGGCGCTGGAGTGCGGTTGGCAGGGACAGGAGCTTCTCAATCCTCCCAGCGTGGAGGGTTGGCACACAGGCGCCGAATGGATCGACCCTGGCGTTTTGATGCGCCGGGTGAACTTTGCCGCGAGGATATTTGGAGACATCTCACTACCCGGCGTGCAGGCGATCATCAAACGGGTGTTGGTGAATGTGCATGGGGATTATTCCCCCCAGGCGATAGTGGCAGCTTGTCTTGATGCGATGGGACCGTTGGAAGTCAGTGAGGCGACCCACTCTGAATTGATTGCCCATGCCGAAAAATGTGGCGATCTAGCCTGGAGCACCAACGAAGAACTCAGGGCTACATTGCAGAATGTGAGCAAGATCTTGACCTTGATTGCCGCCTCACGAGACTATCAGTTTGCCTAGGCAAGTGCATACGACTGATGTGGAAGGATATGAAAATGGCAGCAACCCATAAAGACCCCGTGCTGGTCGTGCTGGAGCTAACTGGGGCCAACGATTACCTAAATACGATTGTTCCCTATAGCAATCCTCTGTATTGGGATAACCGGCCCAAGGTCCATATCCCTGAAGACTACTTACTGCCCATAGATGACCAACTGGCATTCCGGTCCGATACGGAGCCGTTGAAAGATATCTACGACCAGGGCAACATGGCAATCATTCACGGAATCGGATTTGAAAATTCACCCCGTTCGCACTTTCGTGCCATGGACATCTGGCATACCTGCGAGCCGGACTCCATCGGGATTAACGGCTGGCTCGCCAAGGTCATCCGTGACTTGGATCCTGGCGGCGAGAACGTGCTGAAGGGAGTGAGCTTGGGCCAGGGGTTGCCTCGGGCACTGACCATGAAGGGGGTTCCCGTTACTTCTGTCAACCACCTTCCTTCCTACGGTGTACTCTCATCGAATCCGGGAATCGCTTCCGAGCAAGATCGGATCCAGTTGTTGGAGAGCTTTGCCCGCATGTACTCTCCCGCCATCGGCGCCGGACCGACCATGGACTATCTGGGACAGGCGGGACGGGATGCGTTGAGAGGAGCGGACATCATCCGCGTTGCTCCCGAAACCTATTCTTCAACCGTAGAGTACGCCAATAATCCCATCGCGAGGCGCCTCAGAGACGTGGCCCAGGTGCATCTGGCCGGCTTGGGCACCCAGGTCTTTTACACGTCTTACGGGTCCTTCGACACCCACTATGACCAGCTGGGACCACATGAAAAACTTTGGACGGAAATTTCCGCTGCCATACGCGACTTCTTCGCCGACCTGCGTGAGCACGACGCCTCAAACGAGGTGGTTGTTATGCTGTTCAGCGAGTTTGGACGCCGCGTGCGCGATAATGGCACTGGTACCGACCACGGAGCGGCTGGGGTAGCGTTCGCCATCGGTGACCGGGTGAACGGTGGTATGTACGGGACATATCCGTCGTTGAAACCGGGGGATCTTACTCAGGGAGACCTGGCGCCCGGCTACGATTTCCGTGGCTTCTACTCCACTTTGGCGGAAAAGTGGCTGGGACTCGACCCGGTACCCATCGTAGGCGGAAACTTCGAGCAGATGTCCTTCGTGTAGCTTTATGGTCCCAAATTCGTTCACGGGAGAGCAGATATGCTGACCACCGTCGCCGCCGGCCGGGTGTATGACTACAGCTACTGCATAGGCATGTACAGTCAGGCCGGCCGGGGATTTTGGGCTCCCCAAGATTTCGTCCTGGGACCGAACGATCGAATTTATGTGTTAAGCCGGGGCGTGGAACAATTGGGGCAGCGTATCACTAAGATCAACTTCGACCACAAGTTTCAAGGCCAGTTCGGCTCCGCCGGCGAGGAAGATGGGCGCTTTGTTTGGCCCCGGTCGATTGATTTGGACCATTCAGGACGAGTGTTCGTTTCAGACGAGTATCTCAACCGGATAACCATATACGATGAAGAGGGTGGATATCGGTATCATTGGGGCAGGTCCGGCAGCGGAGACGGGCAGCTGAACGGACCGTCAGGAATTGCTTTCGATTCCCAGGGAACCATTTGGGTGGTGGACAGCTTGAATCACCGGGTGCAGAGTTTCAGCCAGATCGGCGAGTTTCAGTCCAAGTTCGGGAAGCGAGGTGGCGGTGACGGAGATCTGGAGATGCCATGGGGCATCTGCATCGACCGTCAGGACAACATCTACGTCGCGGATTGGGGAAATAACCGGGTGCAGAAATTCGCCCCCACTGGAGAGTCGCTCGTTAAGTTCGAAGGCTCCAGCACCGGGGTGGGTTCTCTCAAAGGGCCATCCGGTGTAGCTGTGGATTCAGATGGGGATGTATATGTAACTGACTGGGGGAACCACCGCGTCCAGATCTACGCCGCCGACGGCCAATATATTACAGCGCTGGTCGGTGACGCCCAAGAGCCTTCGCCGTGGGCCCGGACCTACATCGACGCCAATCCGGATATCATCAAAGCCAGGCGGCGGACAGATCTGGAGCCTGAATGGCGGTTCCGGCGGCCGGTGGCTGTCAACGTTGACGCAGACGACAGGATCATCGTTTTGGAGTCCTACCATCACCGGCTTCAAATCTATAACAAGCTAAAGGATTACGAGGAACCCTCAATAAACTTGTAGGGGCTGCCCGCCTCCACATCTTTGCCCGTTGCCGGGCACTTTCCTATTTCAGCCCACCAAACTGGACAAAATCAAGAACCTTCACCATTACCTTCGCTGTGGTACTATAGTCTGCCCTCAGCCAGTGGTCAGTTACTCCGGTAGTGGATGGAGTCCCGCACAAGCCCCCGCCATCTCAGCGGGGGCTTGTTGCTTGTTGAATCTGGCGACGAGTGTAAAAGGCGGCGGTAAAGTGGACCGTGCGGGCGGGTAGTCGCTGACATTCGGCGGTTGCAAACTGGACCGGCCGCGGCCATCCATAGGTTGGAAGTCCAGCTTATGGATGGTGGGACGGATGTACCAGGTGGAAGTGTACCTGCGTGTCAAGGGCGATCGGATGTTGGGCCAGTGGGGCGGAGCAAAAGTGTACCACCAGAGAGGTCATTGGCCAGCGTAAGGGTCCGCGCCAGTTGTTCAGGGAAGATGTCACCCAGACAGCTGTGGCAACAGACGGGGCGGGGGAATCAGGAGGGTTTCCGGGGCGACCTATGCGTCGTCTGTGGAAAGGGAAGCAGCGTTCTCCCTGCTGTGCCGGAGGCAGTAGCTGTCGCGGTGCATCTTTGAAAAACCAAAGCTCCTTGGGGAATAGACGGGATGGGTCGTCCCCAAGGAGCATCTTTTCGGCCGGGATGCAGCCGGAAGGCGTCTTTAACGCAAGGAATCGCTGGTCAGCTCCACAATGCGGGGAACTGGCGGGAAGTCCGGCATGAAAACCATGCGCCAGGCTTCCAGCCCGGTCTGCCAGGCCTCGGGCGCGCCGCCCCACTGGGCCGCCCGACCAATCCGCTCGTAAATATCTTCCTTGGTCGCCCCGCACTGATGGGCGGCGTGGATATGAATCGCGATGTGGTGCGCCACCTTCCCGGCTCCGACGTAGACCATCATCCGCTCCAGCTCATCCCGCATCCGCTCTTCACGGGTCATTTTGCCGTGTTCTTCTTCCCAGCGGTCGTTGCGGGCCTTCAAGGCATCCGGGTCTATCTCGGCCAGGAGAGCATGAGCGCCAACGCAGAACCCACTGATCTTGGTAACCCTTTCCAACTCCGCTTGCTTTTCCTCCGTGGTCCAAGCCATGGTCGAACTCCTTACCCCAATCTCGGATTTCCCAGAGCCAACCGATGCCCCTGAACATCTGGCCACCCGGGATGCTTGGAAATATAGAACGGCGTCCGAAGTGCGTCAACCCAGTATCAATGCCGCCGTTGCCTCCATCCCCGAGGCATCCACCTCCGATTAAGTCGACAGGCCCGGAACCTCCTGCTTCCCGCTCAGGCCCCTTCCTTCGGTGGGCCATACCAGGTCGCTCCGGTCTTCGGAGAGGTTTCATGGAAGCTGCCTGAACTGGTCCGGGATACAGGGGAGCAGGGCTGACGGCATGGAGTACAGGGCATACTGGCAGGCCACGTAGGGGTTGGGACGAACTTTCGTGGTGCGCCGGACGATGACCTCGTAGGGCTCGCCGTTCCAGGTAGCCAGCGCATGGCGCTCCTCATCCTGGAAGACCCGCAGGGGCAGACTCCGGGTGGTGCCGTGGACCCGCTGTCCGGTGAAATCCCGACACCAGCGGGCCGCTTTCATCCCGCATATCCTGCAGGCTGGCGACGTTGTTGCCCTTGAAGATGTGATCCCTGACGTACTGGACACCCCACTCAACGTGGGGCTTGTCCTTGGGGTGACGCACCCGGGCCGCATTGGTGATCAACCCCCGGTGCTGGGAGTAGTCCAGGAAACCCTGGTGAGCTCGGAATGCAGCGCGTCGGCACCCGCCACCGCGTCGGGGAAATTGTCGATGACCAGGTATCTGGGGATGCCGTCTAAGAACTCCCAGGCCGCTTCCAGTCCCGCGACCACTTCCTCCAGCTTTTGACTGCAGGTGGGTGAGACGAAGCTGTGCCTGGAGTGGGCCAGCACCACCATAAGCACCAAACCGTACGGCGGCGGCTCTCCCGATCGTCGATGAAGCCTAGGCGTCCGAAGTCCAACTCGGACACTTCCCGGGGGACGCTCTCACCCATCCGGACCGTGCTCCGGATCTGGCCCTGGCAGCTCCGGAGAGCGACGAACCGGTACAGGGACGAGTACCGTTTCCACTTGAATATGCCTTATACCAGATACCCGTTTCACCTGCCCGTCGTTCCCGCGCAAGCTGGAATCCACAGTTGGAAGTGACTTTCCAGTATCGACAAGACTATCTGGAACCGGTACGAGTAGGACACCTGGCACCCCCGGGATGCCAGCAGCTCATGAATGCGCGTCATCTGCAACCGGTGGCCGTTGAGCCATTGGTAAACCTAAACCAAAGCCAAGGTGAAACGCGCAGTGGGATAGGTTAAATTTGTGGAGGAACTGGGTTGGCTGGACTTGGAAGCTGCGGGGGGTTGGTGATGGGCGTGAGGGAGATAGACCGGTTTCTGGAACAATGGCAGATAGGAGTCAAGGATCTGCGTCGGCGGATGATTCTGGCGCCGACGCCCCGGGAGCGGGAGCGTTGGTATGCCATCTTGTGCTGGCCCAAGGTTGGACGGCGACGGCGGAGGTGTTCCACGGAGAGCAGGGAGTCGGGGAAGAGGAATCTAGTGAAAGGGGGGGTTCACCGGGTACCGGGGCATTACTACTGGCAGGAGAGTCGGGACTCTCACATAACTCCGCCCTGATTCTGTCTAAATAACCGGGTCCACCTCATAGGTAGGAGCAGAATGACTTACCCTTTTGATCATTAGATTGGCTCACCACCCCGGCGCACCCGGGAGCAGCCCCATGGCCACGCAGCCGCCCTGCTCAAAGTTGGCGGGTAGACCCGCGGCGTGCATCATGGCGGCGTTGACGTCGCGGAAGTAGCGCTCCAACAGGTTGCTGCGTCGTACCGCGTTGGTGCCGGAGGCGTGGTACAGCACATCTATGGCGCGGGCCGCCTCGTGGACACCGTGGGTGACCGCCAGTCTGCTCTGCAGTATTTCCTCACCCAGGTCCGGCTTCCCGGACTGAACCGCCTCCCACATATCGCCCACGGCGTGGAGCACGTATGCCCTGGCCCCGCTGATGATGGCCTCGGCCTGCCCCACTGCCAACTGAACGGGCCCCCGGTCGCGGAGCAGGGACGGGTTCATGGTGGTGGCGGATACTCCAGCCATATCCAGGAAGGCATCCATCGCTCCCCGCGCCATGCCCAGGGCATTGGCCGCCAACAGCGTGAAGGCGGTGGCCAGCGCGGCGCGGGCGTTGAACAGTGGGGCGGTCTCCACGGAGTCGGAGGCCAGCACGAAGGTGCGATCCGCCGGAACGAACAACCCCTCCACCGACACGTCATGGCTGCCGGTGCCGCGAAGACCAATGACCGACCAATTGTCGTGGATGGTGGCTGCCTCGATGGGGAGCGACATCATCCGTAGTTCGGGCAGGCCGTCGTTGTTGTAACGCGGCCCGTTCTTGTCGGCCACCACGCAGTTGAAAAACAGCCAGTTGGCGTGAAGGCAGCCGCTGGCGAAGTCCCAGCGGCCGTTGACCACAAAGCCGCCGTCGGAAATCCTGGCCGTTCCCTCGGGGCGGAAGGAACCCGCTCCCCGGAGTGCGGGCGGGTTTCCGACTATTCCCCTGGCCGTCTCCGCGTCCATCCAGCCCATGTACAAGGAGATGGAGCCGGCGATGAGGCAGCACCACCCGACAGAACCGTCGGCAATGGAAAGTTGCTCGACCGCCCGTAAGGCGGTCAGAGGGTCGCTCTCAGGACCGCCCAGGGACTTCGGCACATAAATACGGAACAGCCCGGCGTCGTCCATAGCCGACACCAAGTCCGGCGGCAGACGCTGGGTTTCCTCGATCTCGTCCCGCGCCGCAACTATTTGTGGCCGCAGCGCTCTTGCCGCGGCCACCATGTCATGCTTGGATGGGGTCGTCATTTATACGTCCTTACCCTGACCCTCTTCCAAAGGGATGGGGAAATTTAAGGCTCTGCCCTCTCCGCTCCGAAGAGGGCAGCAGATTGATACCTAGGCCGACGTGCAGGCGATGGCCTTGACGTTGGCGGCCATCTCCGGGAGGTCGTGGCACTGCCAGGTAGCGCCGCCGTCGTGAGTGCCAAAGACCTGGCCCTTGCGGGTGCAGAAGTACACCTGCTCCGGGGAGCGGTCGTTGACTGCGATGCCGAAGGTGGTGCTCAACGGCTGGGTGCCCTGGTCGAACCGGCTCCAAGAGTCACCGGCGTCGGTGGAACGCAGGATGCCGCCCTCTTCGCTTCCGAAGTTCAGGCCGACGCAGGCGTAGAGAGTGCTGGGGTCGTTGGGTGCGACCTCGACTCCCCGGGAGTAGCGGATGTTGGAGAAGTTCTCGAAATGGAGGTCGTCCCAGGTCTGGCCCCGGTCGCGGGTGCGCCAGACACCGGTGCGGTTGGAGATGAACACGGACTCGTTGACGCCCACGGTCACGCCGTGCAGGTCCAACAGGTCAACGTCGCCTTCGAACCCGCTGGTGACGATGGTCCAGGTCTTGCCGCCGTCAGGGCTGTGAGCCGCGCCGCCGACTTCCAGCGCCGCGTACATGTAGTGGGTATCGCCCGCCTCGATGCCGATGCCCAGGATGCGGGTGGCGAAGGCCATCTGCACCGCGTCGGGGTTGGCGACGGTGGACAGGTACTCCCAGTTCTCGCCGCCATCGGTGCTCTTGAACACCTCGGCGCCCTCGGTGCCCAGGAACATGATGTTGGAGTCGTGGGGATGGAACTTGATGGACCACACGATGCGGCCCTCGGTCAGATTCATGCGCTCGAAGCTGTCGCCACCGTCATTGGAGCGGTAGACGCCGCGCTGGGTGCCAACGAAGACGGTGCTGGAGTCGTTGGGATGCACCGCAATGGCGCGCACCTGCGGGGAGGGTGGCATACCCTTGACCAGCTTCTCCCAACGGGAATCGCCCGCCTCTTTGCGATACAGCCCATCCGCCTCGGCGCCGACGTAGATCAAAGTCCTGCCTGCCATAACGGTCTCCTCCATATCTGTCATTCTGCTTGGTAATGGCCCAATTTCAGCAGACACGATAGTTATTGTCAATTACGGACTTCCGGCCTCAATAATCCGTCGTCTCCCCTCCCTCGAGAGAGGCTGAGGGTGCAATCGCCGAATGCGACGGCCCAGCAGGAGACGTTCCGCTACCGTCCCGTACCAGCGTCAGAGCGTAAACTTTGGACGCCCCGGCGGCCCTCAGGGCCAAGGCGCACTCCGATAGTTTGACCTGATTTCGCTCTTATGCGGAGCAAAGTTCCGTCGAAGCAGTTGGCAGGATGTCATTCTCAAAAAGGTCGAATCCAGAGCTCATCCTGAAGCCCGGTGCTTGTGTGGTAAGAATTGTGGGAACCCATCGAGAATCCGCGGCAAAACGGCTATTATGCCGCTTGAATGGCTTATAATACTATTCCCGTCCTCGGCACCACCATTTTAACAGCGTCGCAGGTACTAATCATCATGCCACTCACACCTACGACAACGGACATTCAAGAGCTACCGCTGCCAGCCAGGTTATGGTAGTGGTTTTGTTGCCGCCCCGGCGACGAACTGGACGCCGCATAAAGCACCGCCAACGCCACCTCTTCCTGCACCGCAACGTCTTCACTCTACCTGCCGTGTGGCCCTCGGACATCAGGTCAGTGGCACACGATTCCTCCGCCCCAGTTGTTGACGTTCAGCGAAAGCGTCCTCGCTAGCTGGCCAGCATAAATGTCAAATTCACTTCATGGAGAATGTGACTTTGACTCAATAAAGAACAGGCCAGACTTCAGGTCCTGAACAGTTTGCTCGCTGAGCACATGACATTGGACCAGGCAGCCACGCTGATGGGTGTCACCACTCGCCACACCAGGCGCATCCTGGCGGCTTATTGAGAGAAGGGCGTTGCCGCCGCAAGGGCATATCCCCAGGGGCGGTGATGGCCACCGTCACCGCCGCCGACTTCGAGTGTTCCCCCACACGGTTCTGAAGGCGCTGCGGCGGGAAGGGCCATGGGATGACTGGGAACATCACCCGCCGGGATCTGCGGGAATGGCTCCGCGCCTCCAACGAGGGGGAGGACGTCGAAACCGCCGTTGCCAGGCTGCTGGCGGGCGGACAGAAATGCCACTGCGGCCCGCGCCTCCCTGAGAATGGGACGAGAACAAGCGGGAAGACACTCTCAGAATTCGGTGGGTCGATGTTCTAACAACGGCCATTCCGTCGGGTTAACGTAACGGCGCTTGACCGAACCAAAGGTCTATCCCAGCAACAACCCGGCTAAAACCCTCGTTTGTTCCGCACCCCCGATGGGTGGTGTTTTCGTGCGGCTGGGCGTGCGGATAAATGGTGGCCATCATGTCCGGAGCCTACGGCGACCGTGGCGCTAACATTTCAGGGTTTCAGGTTGACAGCTGCGTTATGGGCGACCCGAGCAACTTTAGCATCCCACATGCCACCGTGGTCGGTCATCAACTGCCACAACTCGGTCTGGGACTTGGTGCCTTTTCTCTTGTGGCATCCCGTGCATAGGGCCTGGAGATTCCCGAGTTCAGTTGGCCCGCCTTCAAGCCAGGGGATTATGTGGTCGGTTTCAACATGGGTCGGCCTAGGTTCGTTGGAACCGCATCCAGCGCACTTGTTGAACTGGGCTTCCATGAGCTGAGGCAGAAACTCCCGGGCGTTTGCGTCCGCCGACCGCTGGCTGCACTTCCTGCGCTTGACGACACTGGGTCGGGGCTTGTAGTCATCCACGGACTCTTGATCCATGAGCAACAGGTCCAACTGGGGTATTTCCAAGTTGGCCCAGTACCCGCCGTTGTAGTCCCTGGCAATCCACCTGCGGAAGTGGGGATGGTTCTCTCCGCCGCCCCGCTTGTCTTGGCCGGTCACGTACGCCAATTCCTTGGTTATGGTGTCGTAAATCAGGGCGTTGGGGTTTTCCTCCCTGCGTTTGACCGGCGGGACCCCCGGGGTTAGCCGCTCGGCAACTCTGTCGACAATATCGGCTGTCTCTATCCTCCCGCGGGCTTCGAGAATAACCCGCTCGATGGCCTGGACGAGTTCGGTGGTTTTGGGGCTATTTGGCATCGCAACCATCTCCTGGGACCTTATGGGAAGGCCTCCGGTGTCCTGCAGGACATTAACTCGGGAACTGTATTTCTTCGACACGAGCCCTGAAAAAGGTTTTTCCTATGAACCTGCGTATCTCCGCGACGAAGTTTCGCCTGCGACCCTTCTTACCCCTCTTGCGAGTCCAAGGAGTAGCCCATATGACCCTGTTGCAACGGATCCAGTAATGAGACCGGCATTGGAACCCCCAGTTGCCGACCGACGGAGAAAGTGAAACCGACTTTCCGTCGAACGTTAAGCTCCACCCTGTTGGAGACAGGGGGGTGACCACTTCATTTCCGCATCCGCAGCAGCACTGGTGTACGGCCGTGGCCAAGAATACGGAAACGTACAACACGTCTGAGCTCAGGATATCAGGGATCCGATTGACGAACTCGGGGTTGAGGGATTCCCTTCGGGTCATACCAGGGGTTCGTTGATTAACTTGTTCCCATTGACTTGGTAGACGCTCATATGCTCACCTTCGAGGTCGAGATAAAACCCCATGAGCTTCTTCCACTTGATCACGGCCAGCACTGCGTTTAGTGCATTGAGGTCGGCGATCTGGATGTTTCGGGAGTAGAGGTCGTCGCCATCGTCAGCTAGTGGAATAACTGCTATTGCTGCGCTCCCTGTCTCTGGGATCCCGGTGGTGACTCTCAACTGCCCAGTCAATGACCCGTCGACCTCCTCCACTCCCATGCCCACGTCAATGAACGGGATAGCAGCCATTGTCAGGTTCTTAACAGCGAGACTCCTCGCGCAGCCGTTGTCTACAGCGATGAACACAAAATCCATCCGGAGGAGCTCATCAATATTGGAGTCATCCAGATAGGAGTGGGAGAAGATGTTTCGGTGCATCTTTGAGTAGATGTCGCGGAAGTAGGCGGCTTTTAAAGGTGCTTCTTTCAGGGTTTCGATGGTTGGTGCACCCGGAGACCGGAACGCATTGTGCTGGAGAAGTTTGTCCCCATCGAACAGGTGTATCTGCGCCACTGGCGTTTTCGCTACGAGGTCTAGAATGTACGAACCTGTCCCTCCCAGTCCGACAATGCCCACCGGTCCGCCCTTCAGCTTGGAGCTTACTATGCCAATTTCTGCTCGGCTGGTTGCGGTGTCGGTGTAACAGAAAACGGAGTCTGGATCTGGGTCCTCTGAGGCAGACAGGGGCCTGGGGTTCACGCTGCGGTCCAGGGCATGGGCCGGTCCGGAAATGATGTTGGCGTAGGTGACCATCTTCTCGTAGTAGTTGGGGTAGCCCTCCGGTGGTTTGTTTGAGAAGCGATGGTCCACCATGATTCCGTTGCCCAAGTCTTTTTGTTTGCTCGAGTGTAGTATTTGGGCAAGCCTGTTTCCCTCCTCGTCGCAAGGCACCTCTCCGGCGAACATGACGACGTGAGTGCTTGGCTTCGTGGTTGCGTCTCCAGACATAGTCAACTCGGAAACAAGAGTGCCAGACTTGATGGTCCGGCTCTCGGTAACGTAAGGGATATGGTTCAGCAGGAGATAGCCTCCTCTGACCGCGATGTCATACCCCTCGCGTTGCAACCGCAGGAGGTCAGGGCTATGATCGTTTAGTTGGAGTGGCATCGAACACCGTCCCGTCTTGAATTTTCGCGCTCTGCCCAGGGCGCAGGGTTCCTTCCGGAGGGCGTCCAGCCCCGTTCCGGAAGCTGACCGTGATGGAGATGTCAGGCCCCGAAGGGATGGAGTCGAAAGCGAGCTTCACCACTTCCTCATAGGTGAGTTCGTCAGATTTAACGAATTTCTCGCGCCCGTTCACGAATATCTCGAACGTGTCCTTGTCCTGAGCAATCATTTGTTCATCTCCTTATGAACCAGTAGATCGTATAAGTACCGTTTTAGATACAATAACAGGATAATCCTTATCCTGCGCTTGTGTCAACCTCTGTGATATGGGAAACTCCCGCTGGTGAAGGCGTACCGTTTTCTAGTACAGAAGGCAACATGGCATCAAACAAACTTGACCTCAGTGACCTAGGTCGCCTCGTAGCGGCGGAGCGAGGAAGACGTGGATTGAGTCTCCGGGATGCCGCCGCGGACATTAGCATCCCCTTCAACACCTTGAGCAGGGTGGAAAAGGGGCATGTTCCGGACCTCCCAAAGTTCAAGAGGCTGGTGGAATGGTGCGGGGCAGACATCCAGCAGTTTTTCGAAATCCAGGAAAAGCCGTCGGCAACCCCCGATCTGATCGCCGATCATCTTTACTCCGATCGCAACCTTCCTCCTGAGGCCGCCCAACAAATAGCTGGGATTGTCAACGACCTCTACCAGGCTCTGGCGCAGCCCCAGGAGGTCTCCGCGGTGCATCTGCGGGCCGCCACGACATTCCGACCGGAAGCAGTCCGTTCACTAGGGATGTTGCTGGCCGATCTGCAGGAAGCTCTGTTAGAGGAATCAGTGGATGGCCCTGCGCAGAGGTTTTAAGTCCGAGGCCGAGAGAATCGCACAACGGGTGCGAACTGCTCTAACGAAAGAACCGGACGAGTCGGTCGGTCCCGAAGAACTCGCCGGGCTGTTGGGAGTGGAGATCAAGGCAGGGGATGACTTGATACCCCGCAAGCGGTTTCAGGATCTCAGAAGGATACAACCCGATGCCTTCTCAGCCTGTACGTTTAAGCCTTCCCCCGGTCGTACAGTTGTTGTATTCAATCCTCTCTCTCCCGAGTCCCGTCGGACGAGCGACTTGGCTCACGAGCTTGCCCACATCGTCCTGGGCCATGAGCTGAGCCGAGTTGAAAAGCTTGGAGACGTTACCTTTCTTTCCTGTGATCCAGTACAGGAGGAAGAGGCGGCTTGGCTGGGGGGATGCCTTTTGCTGCCTCGCGCATTACTCTTGGCCGAGGTCCGCAGGGGAGCGACGACCGAGGACATCGCGGAAAGGTACGGGGTCAGTGAAGATTTGTCCCGGTACAGAGTGAACGTGACCGGTGTTCTCAGGCAACACAAAGCGCGATCGAGAAGGGCGGACCAACCGCAATAGTCTGGGAGATTCGACACAAAACGTAGGTGGGAGCACCCCAACCACCTTGCTCAATCCTGATTCTATGCCATGGGAATCTTGCCCCTCCGAACTTGTTGGTTTGGCTGTCCGGCGTACGGGAGTTCAAGCCACTCTTTAGGCAGTCCGGGTAGTACGCCGGGACATGTCTACCTTCACGTCATAGATGGTCTTTCTACTGATCGCCAAGGACATTGACCCGCTCCCAATAGGTGTCAAAAGAGCCTTGAAAGTGCCGGACATATATGCGAGATAACGTCAATTATCAGACGCTAGAGATGGGCCTGCAACCGGGCAACTTATCCAGGCTCATCGGCCATCTCCACCAGCCTCGCCACGGCGTTGGCAAGACGCATCTGGCGGGGGGTGCGGCATCGCACCCTGAGCAGTTCGGGGCTGGCCACCACCACCGCCAGGCAGCGGGCCCGGCTGGTGGCGACGTTCAGCCGGTTCAGGCTGTAGAGAAACTCCATCCCATGGGGAGCCTCCTCGGAGGAACTGGTCGCCATCGAGTAGATGGAGATGGGTGCCTCCTGTCCCTGGAACTTGTCGACGGTGCCTATGCGAAACCCGGGGAGCGCTTCCGTGATAGCCCGCACCTGGGCGTTGTAGGGGGTTATGACGAGGACGTCGGATCCGGTGAGCTCATGCACAGCGCCTTCGGTATCGGTGTAGGTCGGATCTGAACCGAGCAGACCCTGGATGATCCGGGCCACCTGGCCCGCCTCCTCGGGAGATTCGCTGGACTGCCCACTGTGGGACACGGGAAGGAATCTGATCCCGGTTCCGGACAGGGGGGACACGCCGGAGAGGTCGAGCAGCTCCCGTCCCCGGTGGGAATGGAGCCTTCCTTCGTAGAAGACCTCGGAGGTGTAGGCTGATATCTCGGGGTGGAGCCTCCAGCTCCCATCGAGAAAGAGGCCCAACCCGTCGGGCATCACCCGTTCACCATCCAGGAGATGGGCCAGGACCGAGCGCTCCGCACCCGGAGGATGGGTGCCCTGGAGCGGCTGGTCCAGTTGCTGCGGGTCGCCCAGCAGGACCAGGCTGGCGGCACACGGCGACGCCGCCACCGCGTCGGCCAGGGACATCTGGCCCGCCTCATCGATGAACAGGACATCCACGGTGCCGGTCATCTCCTCCCGGGCCCAGAGCCAGGTGGTACCGCCGACCACGTCAACCGAACCCCCTTCCAGCGCGTCCAGTGCGGCGGGGTTGTCCTTCAGGAGGATGGCATCCCCGAAGGTGGGCTCGCCGCTTGCCCGCTGACCGATCCTCACCCGGACCCTGCGTTTCTCCGCCGCCTCAGCAGCCTTCGCCAACAGCTCCCCGATGACCTTGTGGCTGTTGGCCGTCACGCCGATCCTCTTACCCTGTTCCACCAGGTCGACTATCATCTGGGCGCCCACGGTGCTCTTGCCCGAGCCCGGAGGCCCCTGGATGGCGAGATAGCTCTCGTCGAGGGACGAGGCAATCCGGTGGGCAGCGGCCTCCGTCGTCTCTCCTGGTGCCAGGAGTCCCTGTTCCTCTGAACCAACGAACCTGGGCGATTGACGCCCAAGCAGGTCGCGGGCCGCCCGGTACTCGCCGTGGCTTACCATGCCGTGGTCCAGCACCCACCGGGCCAGGCGCTGCAGGCTCTCCGGCTTGGGCCCAGGACCGAAGAAGTCGAACGGGACCAGGGACGTGGCGGTCGGAACGGGACGGCCATTGCCCAGCCTGATGTCGATCACGCCCTGGTCGTCGTCCGGGAAGAAGACCGTCCCGACGGGCCTCCGCGTCTCGGGATCGTGGGGCTGGCTGTCGACTCTGATCGCGTGTTCCTGGGGCGGGAACCTGAACCGGTGGATGGTAGAGCGGGCCCGGGGCGCCGGGTCGGGCCAGGATTCTTGGAAGGTCAGCATGGCCAGCGCATCCGACTCCTCGAAGCGCTCCTCGTCGGTGAGCTCGTTGGCAAGGTAGAAGTAACGCCACCAGAAGGACTTCGCCTCCCGCCGATGCCAGTTCAGCAGCTGCGCCAGCAGCCACCGACCCCTTTCGATGTCGTCCATCTCCTCGATGGACTCGGGCAGGCCGGAGGTCAGGGCGTCGACCAGGGCGTTCACCGCCTTCTGGGCCTCGGTGTCCTCGGTTTCCTCCGGCTGGGTGACTGAGGGCCGGGGAAGTTCAGGGCCAAGCTCATCCTCCAGCTTGTCCCGTTGCCCTTCCAGCCAGTCCCGCAGGTGCATGGTGGAAACGCAGTCGTCCCGGTTGTACTCCTCAATCTCCTTCAGCAATTCCTCTCGGCCTTCGTCCTGTTCCAGCTCCAGCCAGGTCTCGAACTCCACGATGCTGCTGCCGGCATCCCGCAGGTCCACCTCCCGGGCGAAGCCGTAGAGGGGTTCCAGCCGCTTGATGGAGTAGCTCTCCACCGACGCTCGTATACCCTGGCGCACCGCCCGGTGCAGGTCCACGAAGACCCCTCCCCGCAGCAGGCGGTCAACCTCCTCCTCACGGGTGCCGTGGCGTCCCGCCAGCCGCTTGACGGCGGTGGGCTCGTAGGGGGCGTAGTGGTAGATGTGGAGGTTGGGGTCGATGGCGAGGCGTTCCATGACCAGGTCGATGAACCCCTCGAAGGCCCGCCGCTCCCCGCCGGTGGTGACGGTCCCGCCCTCGGTGGACCAGAAGGCGTGGAACGCGGGCCCGCCCGATTCATCGGTGCGGCCGGGTTCTATGACGCCGAAGAGGTACTCGATCCCGTCCACCTCGTCCGAGCTGAAGAAGGGGTCGCCCTCGATGTCGAAGAACAGGTCCCCCTCCAAAGGTTCGGGCAGCATCAGCAGGCCGTGATTGGAGATCAGGGCCCCGTCCCGGTCCCGGGGAGGTGCCAGCCGCTCCGAGAGCATCTCGCCGGCCTGCTCGCCCTCCACCTGGATCCTGGCCTGGGCATGGACTCTCTCCAGCGCCTCCCGTCCGACCCCCTCCGGTCGCCGGTCCATGGTCTCGAGGGGCTCGGCAAGCCTTGAGCGGGTGGTTACCCCGACGTCGTGCAGGGCGTGCCGCTGCCTGGATCTGAGGTTAGCGACCAGGGACAGGTCATCCTGCGCCCGCCACCAGGCGCTGCATTCACCGCTCCAGCGGCACACGGCGCAGTGCTCGACTGGTTCCGGGGCCGTGGCCGGCGGATAAACCGGCGTCCCGTTCAACGTTGCCTCGAACTCCCGAGCCACCAGCCGGTGGTAGGCCGCGTAGTCGGCGAAGCGGAAGGAGACCGTCTCCCTCTGGACTCCCCCCAGGGCGAGGTGCATCTGGGCGGGCGCCCGGCCCTGGATTTCGCTCAGCAGCTCCGAGTACATGCAGAGCTGGAGAACGGCCGAGGCCTTGGCGTGGCGGGCCAGCTTGGTGTCCCAGACCTCGTAGCTCCAGTCTCCGAGGCCGCTGGGCTGGGGGATCCGCCTGAGGAAGTCGGCGAACCCCAGCCGCTTTCCGTCGAAGAGCACCGCCTGGTAGATGACATCGGCCCCGGCGCGCATCGCATCGAGAGTGAGGTCCCTCCCCTCGGCCAGACGCTGGCCGAAGGGCAACCCGGGGTCCTGGTCGAACCGCACGACTTCAACCCCGTCGGCCTCCAGGGCCTCCAGGAAGCGCTCCTCGTGGAGCTGGCCTCGCTGGGTAATCCGGTCCAGCACAGGGTCTTCGCGCACCGGCCTTTCCAGATGTCCCGAGACCGCGGCGCGCTCGAGGCTGGTCAGGTGCCCGCATTCCAGGAATCCCACCAGGTCCGTGGCCGAGTAGACCAGGTTCCCATCGACGATTTGCATCCGCCGTCACCACCATGTTTCTTGGTTGCACTCCGAAGCCGAGTCCAGTTTACACGGCAGGGCTGGGATTGACCCCTCCACACGGGCCCGAACCAGGTTCCATGAATGCGGTTACCCAGCCGGTGTACTTCGCCAAGGTGACGCTGCTGGACCGCGGGGCCTGCCGCATGGCTGAGGAGTCCGACCGCCATGGCTGGAAACAGCCCTCATTCCAGCCACTGGCTGGAAACTCCCCCTTGTCGTAGCTCAGGGGGTGGCTGGAAAGCCCGGTTTATTTCTACCCGGCAGGACGGTATACTTTTGCCCATTCCAGCCAGGGGTGCAGCAGGATGACGCTCTACGGTTACGCCAGGGTCTCGGTGAGAGAGCCGGAGGACAAGAACTTGGACCTGACGGTTCACCCCCACCCGCGTGGGGAAAGCTGCTGAGCATTCCGCGTGCAAGTGAGAGTGTTGGGTTCACCCCCACCCGCGTGGGGAAAGCCTGTCCGGCCGGCGATGTTCGACGCTGTACTCGGGTTCACCCCCACCCGCGTGGGGAAAGCGCCGCCGCCCCTACCGCTCAATGACGATGACAAGGTTCACCCCCACCCGCGTGGGGAAAGCGGCGGGGTAGGAGGTGCATCGTCTTTCTCCCAAGGTTCACCCCCACCCGCGTGGGGAAAGCCCCGCAGCATTGGCCGTTCCCACCGACTCAACAGGTTCACCCCCACCCGCGTGGGGAAAGCCCCGCAGCATTGGCCGTTCCCAACGACTCAACAGGTTCACCCCCACCCGCGTGGGGAAAGCCCGGGCTGTCCCGGCGAAATGGTCCTCCCAACCGGTTCACCCCCACCCGCGTGGGGAAAGCCTTCCTGCCCGTCTTGGCGTAGGTCGCAATGTCGGTTCACCCCCACCCGCGTGGGGAAAGCGCCGGCGCGGGGGTCTCCACCCTGACCGGGGTTCATCCCCACCCGCGTGGGGAAAGCAACATGGAAGAGCCGACCATGACGCGGTGGGTTCACCCCCACCCGCGTGGGGAAAGCGCCATCCTTGGAGCCGTCGCATTAGGAGGATATGGTTCACCCCCACCCGCGTGGGGAAAGCCCTGTCCAGGCTAGGCGGTGGAACGTCGGCGAGGGTTCACCCCCACCCGCGTGGGGAAAGCTCGCACATCGTCAACCGGGACCATGCTTTCCGAGGTTCACCCCCACCCGCGTGGGGAAAGCGCTCTGCAACAGGATATGATCCTGCGGATGATCGGTTCACCCCCACCCGCGTGGGGAAAGCCAGGGGTATCACAAGGACCGGCTGGTGCAGACGGGTTCACCCCCACCCGCGTGGGGAAAGCAGGATCAGCACGGTCACCGCAGCGTAGGGAGCCGGTTCACCCCCACCCGCGTGGGGAAAGCGTGGCCGACCGTGCCATCGCAGCCGAGGAAATCGGTTCACCCCCACCCGCGTGGGGAAAGCTCATGGAGAGTTATTATGACACGGAGTCGACAGGGTTCACCCCCACCCGCGTGGGGAAAGCGGCTTCAACGGCGATCTACGGCATGGACCGACGGTTCACCCCCACCCGCGTGGGGAAAGCCCCCAAACCCTGACTGAGCTCAGCTGTCGAGCGTCATCGGTTCACCCCCACCCGCGTGGGGAAAGCGGCAGGTTCAACCGATAGCTCAAGATGGCGACCGAGCCGGGGTTCACCCCCACCCGCGTGGGGAAAGCCGCAGCGGGAAGGGGTTGCACCACGCGTGACTCCCGAGCATCACCCCCACCCGCGTCGAGCGGGGAGCGGTTCACCCCCACCCGCGTGGGGAAAGCCCTATTTGGCCGATAATGATTATTGAGACGTGGACCCTCCCGGCCGCGCCGATGGTTCTCAGCGGGCATGCCATCTCGTTCCACCGTCACAGTCCTCAGCCGTAACCCCGGTGGGGAGCGATGGACATCAGCCCGCACCCGAAGGCCTTCCCAGGACCGATGCCGGCGGCGATGGCCTGGCGGAAGAGGCCGGGATCCGTGACCTCCAGCAGGCCGTCGAACAGCACGGTGGCCAGGGAAATCCGCCGGCGTCGTCCGGTCACCTTCTCCATGGCGCCCACCCGGACCGCCGGCACGTCCCCGTCCGGCAGGGCGGGCACCAGGGCGAACCCCGCCTGCTCCGCCCTGCGGGCCAGCCACTCCAGCTGGAGCTGCTCCGTGCGCAGGTCAACCCGCCGGCCGTTGCGGCGCTGACCATCGGGTGTCGACTTGGTCTCGATCTTCCGCGTGGGATTGGCCCTCAGGCGGAACCTCAGGACCTGGCCCTCGCGCAGCGTCTGCAGGGCCCCGGAGACGTCCTTGGTGGCCGGATTCTCCACCGCTCCGCCGGAATCCGCCAGGTAGCCCCGCGTCAGGTGGGTCCAGTCCGGGCAGGCCCGGGACTGGACCAGCAGCACCACCTGCCCGCTTCGCTCGCTGGTCTCCAGGCGGTAAAGGATCGACAGCCCGGCCCGGGCGTCGCCTTTCGCCTCGATGTGGGGAAAGGCGGACATGACCGTCCGGTGCATCTGGTGGACATCCGCGAGGTCCTGCTGGACTTCACGGCTCCTCGGGTTGATCGCCAAGCGCGACAGGTACATTGCCTTCCTCTCCGGATTCTTGGCAGATGGGGATGTCGGGGTCGCCCGTCCCCAGTTTCAGGAACCGGTTCTCCACCCGGCGGGGCAGGAAGCTCCGCGTGGTGAAGGACGCTCCCTCGGGCTGGTCCATGCGCACATCCGCCCCGTCCGGGCTCTCCAGGATCAGGCGCAGCCGGTCGGGACGACGGCGCGAGGACGGAACATCCAGGTCCGGCCGGGGCCAGGGGTACTGCCTGAGGGCAATCTCCAGGTCCTCGCCCGGGCGGAATCCCCCGGGGATGTGCACCGGGACGCTGGGGACGAAAGCCTTCCGGCCCAGGTATATCTGCCAGACGGGTCTCTGCAGAGCATCCTCGATCCGGTGGAGCAGCTCGGCATCGTCGCCCTCCAAGCCCACCAGGAAGTCGGCATCGGCCAGGTAGTACCGGTCGGAGAGGACGGTCCCGCCCCGGGTGTCGCTGGCCCGCCGGACCCCGTAGGGGCTGCCGTTGGGCAGGGTGCCGCCGCCGGCGGTCTGGTAGTCCCTCTGCATGGTTCCGGCCCGGTCGACCCGCACCCCCATGCGGAGACGCGCCAGCTCCTCCAGGGGGGTCTCCCGGCCCCAGCCCAAGGCGGCGCAGAGTAGGCCGATGACCCCGCTCTTGGACGGCTCAAGCCCGGTGTCCCTGGTGGAAAACCGGCTCTGGGTCCCCCAGGACTGCATGGGGCCCGCCAGGCGCAGCAGCAGCGTGTTCACGGGATCATGCCCCCGCCGGCTGGGTTACGCCGCCGGCCGACGCGAGGACTCGCTCAACCAGGCCGCCCAGCGAATCGACCCGGTCGCCCCCCAGGTTCTCCGGCCCTTCATCTTCCATGGACAGGGCCCATTTCCCCACGATGGCATCCTCCCCGTACATCCGGGCAGTCCTGGCCCAGTGGGAGTCCAGGGCACCGATGGAGCGGACCGCCAGGTCCTCCCCCCGGCGGGGGGCCACCGGGTCCAGGAAGGCGTTGGCCAGGTTCCAGAGGCCCGACTGCCGCACAACGGCGAGGACGAAGGAGGGAGGGTTGTGGGCCGCCATGCTGTTCTGCTTCCCCGTCGGGATGGCGTTCACCGAGGCTCGGATAAACGCCTCCAGGGTGTTGCGGGCCAGGTCCGCATCGCCCTGGAGGTTGCGCTGGAGCTGGCCCAGGTCGACGTTGGAGTAGCGGTAGAAGCATCCGGAGTTGAAGCCCACCGTTCCCAGCATGCCCGCCCCGGCGGTGTCCTCCGGGTTCAAATCGTCCATGGCGGTGTAGTAGTCCAGCTCCATGCTGACGCGGTTGGTGGAGAAGGCATGGGCCACCTGGGAAGCAGCGTCGATGCTCCTCTCGGGCCGTGCGGCCACCATGCGTCCGAAGAGGGCCAGGTCGGCCGCCTTCCCGCCGTCGAGGGCGTCCCTGACCGCGTTCTGGACCTCCCTGGGCAGGGCAGTTTGCCCACCCCCACGCCTGGCATTCCGCCGGGGCTGCTCCTCCGGCTCGGGAGAGGCCACACCGGCGCCGGCGAGCTGGTCCCAGTGCTCCAGGCAAAGCTCGGTCAACCTGAGGATCTCCCGGGCGCCCAGGAACAGCAGGACATCGGTCTTGCCTTCGTCATCAACCCCCACTCCGATGGCCCGCAGGGCGGCCCGGGCCACGGCCTGGGCTTCCTCCGCGGAGCCCCTGCCCTGGGCGGAGAGCTGGGCGGCCACGGTGTTGACGGCCCTGGCGGTGCGGGTGGCCAGGAACTGGGGGTCCACCAGTCCCCCGGTCTGGAACTCCCTCCTGACGGCCCGTTTCAGGCACTGGCTCGATATCCGGGCGCGCCGGTAGCCGCCGAACTCGCAGTCCTTGGGCATCCCGGTGTCGTCCCGGTTCAGGTTGGACGGGGCGAAGTTTTGCAGCATGTGCAGCTCGACAAACATGGCCTTCTCCTGGCGCTACATTTCCGTTTCTTCGGTTTCTTCGGTTTCTCCGGGTTGCGGGATTCCGCCCCAGAACGTCTGGGCCCAGCGGCGCTGCACCCACCGGTCCTCGTGCCCCCACCACCGGAGGTCGGTGAGCAGCCGTCCCCAGTCGACGGGGACGTCGTTGGACTTGAGCAGGCTGACCGCGTGACGCAGGTGCAGGTGGAGGTCCTCGGCATCAACCCCCAGCAGGCTGGTGAAGCGCCGGTCCACGGCTTCCGGGGACGAGCCTCCGGAGTTCCGCAGCCGGGCGAACGAGGCTCCCAGGTTGGACATCCCGCGCTCCCTGTCCCACGGGACCGGGTGGTGGGCGAAGAGAGCGGCCACCAGGTAGTAGGTGTCCTCCGCCCAGCGGGACCGCTCCGAACCGGTCCAGGGCGCGACGTACCGGTGCATCGCGGGCTCCTCGCCAGGAGGCCGGCCGAGGCCTCTCCTGAGGGCGGCCAGGGCGCCCCGGTCGTTGGACTGGGCCAGTCCCTGGAGGAACGCGACGAACCTTTCACTGGAACTATGCTGTTGCATCCCCGCTGATCCCCTCCTGGTCGGCGTCGGTCAGATGCCGGCGGATCACCGCTCCGACGGACCGTTCCGCGATGGCCACGGCTCTCAGGGCCCGAGGCGACCGCTCCATTCCCAGCGTGGCCTCCTGGAACGCGTCCCGCAGCGTGGCGCGGAGGGTCGCCTGCCAGGCCGGTATCGCCCGGTCTCCATACTCCCCGTGTCCGTTCCGGTCGCCGGCCAGTTCCTGCATGAACAGCTGGAAGGGCACCTCCAGGCGGGACCAGTAGGCCCGATCCGCTCCCAGGTGGTTCACCAGGGTCCGCACCGAGTTGCGGTCCACATCCCGCCGGTCCGGGGCGAGGACGTTTTTCGCCATCGTCCAGACCACGCCCCCCAGACCCTGGGCCGTCTCCTCGGTCAGTTTGAGCGCCGTTTTCAGGCTGTCCACCAGGTTGCGGTCGGCCAGGTAACGCAGCGGCACCGGAAAGCGCTCGTGACGCCAGAAGAAGACCTTGGACTGGCTGCTGTTCAGCCCGAAGGCGTCGACGGGCAGGACGGCATCCCGGGGCAGGATATCCTCTGACACCAGCTCCGACAGCCAGTTCAGCACCTCGGGCGGCTGGGAGTCCCCGCCGGCGGAGTGCATCAGGGTGAAGCTGTCCCTCCAGAGGGCCCGGTCCCTGGTGAAGGTTACCGCCGGCCACGGGTCGTTGTCCGACCGGGCCCTGGGATTCCGCTTGAAGGCCAGCATCGTCTCCCTGCCGTGAAGGTTGAAGTCCTCCGGGGGCTGGTAGCCCTTCATGATGACCACGTTCTTCACGACGGTCCTTCCGTCCTCCCCGGGTTCGGGCTGAAGCCGGATGCGGCGGCTCTGCCAGGTGAGCAGGTCGATGTGGCCGCCGGGGACCCGGTCCTCCGGACGGGTCTCACCGTCCCGCTCCCACGCCGGGAGGTCCCGTTCCCGGTCGAAGTCCCAGGGGTCTCCCTCCTCGGGAACGTAACGGCACATGCTGAGCATCAGGGTCTCGAAGAGGTTTCCACCGCGGGGCAGGACCACCGCTCCCTTGTTCAGCGGCGCAGCCCTGGCCGACTCCTGGCTTCGCTCGGAGGTCTTGGTCCCGCCGACATCGAAGGCCATGAATCCCACCAGGAGCCGCGCGGCCTCCGCGGGGGTCAGCTCGGGTGGGGCCGACGTGGACAGGTGGGAGAACAGGGTCGGGTTGTTATCTTGGTGAAACATCAGCCGGGCCGACGACCCACCCCTGGACAGGTCCAGCCCCGACACCTGGTAGAAGGGCCGCTCCCCGTCGAACAGGTCGAACCGGTGATGCCACCGGGCCAGATATCCGTCCAGGACGGCGTCATCCCAGCCCTTGCGGGCCCAGAGGGCCGCCCACTGCCCCGGGTCCTCGACCGGGAAGTTCCGGTGCAGAATCGCCAGCAGGAGCCGGTGGAGCGCGGCGATCACCAGCGGCGAGTCGCCCCGGACCTCCGCGACAGCCGGCGCCCGCGCCAGCGCCTCCCGAATCCCCAGCAGCTCCCGTCCCCCGTCTCCCATGGTGCAGGGGATCCAGGGTTCATCGATCAGGTTGAACTCCGTCAAAGCTCACCCGCCCGTGGTGCGGGGGAGACCATCACGCCGCACTCGGCGTCCAGGCAAAGGTCGTGCCTGCCAATCTCCGCGACGCCCGCGTCGTTGAGAAATACCGCCTTGAAGTTCCTCAACAGAGGGGACCTGCGCCAGCTGGCCGGAGGGTCTCGTTTCAGGAGTTCGAAAACCACCCGCCGGTCCGACACGTTCACCGAATGCTGCAGGAGCAGCCTGGTATCGGCGGTTGACGGCGGAGTGTCCAGGTCCACCGGCTGGGGGTGCTCTGTGTCCAGCCAGGCCTCGCCGGGACCGCCGTGGAGCAGGACGGATGGGGCGCTGGGCGACGTGAGCCTGGTCAGCGCCTGGTGGGCCTCGTGGAAGCCGGGAGCATCCTCCTCCATGGCATCCTCGGTGAGACGCCAGAGCTGGCCGCCGTAGGACGGGCTCCTGATCCAGCGCGCCGCGGCCTCGCGCTTCTCCAGGTCCCGTGTATCCCGCAGCTCCCGCAGGGTCTCCTCCCAGGCTTCCCTGAGGGGGACCGGCAGACCATCGGGCTTCGCGTTGTCGTCGTACACGGACTCAATGATGGCCTCGACGTCTCCGGGGACGCGGATGTCCGCACGGCCGGACAGGGCCAGCCAGGACCTCAGCAGCACGTGAGGGTCGTAGACCGCCGCGGTGCCGGGGTCGAACCGGGGGACGCCTCCGGGCACCCCGGGTTGCAGCACCAGCAGCCGCGGCCTCTCCAGTCCAGGGGGGCGGGAGGGACGTGGGTGGCGGTGCAGCCGCCCCGCCCGCTGCAGCAGCAGGTCGGCGGGGGCCATGTCCGATATCATCAGGTCGAAGTCCAGGTCGAGGCTCTGCTCGATCACCTGGGTGGCGACCAGGATGCTCCGGTATGGACGGCGCACCGCGGGATCCCCGGGCCGGCCGTACCGGGCCAGCGACCGCTTTTCCCGTTCCTCCCGGGCATGGAAGGGGTACTGGGAATGGAGCAGGTCCAGCTCCGGATGGCCGTCCTCCGCCAGGTCCGGGAAGCGGGGCCGGAGGGCGCGGTAGACCTCCTGGGCCCGCCGCACGGTGTTGCAGATGACGGCCGCGCAGCCGCCGTGCGCCAGGGCCTCACCCAGAAGATCGTCCAGTTGGAATGGCTCCCCGTCCTGGGAACCCGATGGCGATGGGCCATTGATCATCTCCAGGCAGATGGCCTTCTCGCTTCGCGGGGATACCCCCACGGTCTGGGAGCCGGACCCGGAGCTCCCCGATGCCCATGAGATGCGGGGATATTCAGCCTCGTCCGGTTCGGGTGGCGCCTCCTGGCCCAGACCCTTCCGGTAGGCGCTGATGAGCTCTGCCCTGCGGTCCCGGGGCAGGGTCGCGGAGAGGAGCACCACCGGCGATCCCAGGGCTGCCAGCCACTCCAGCACCCGCTCCAGCAGGGTGGTCATGTAGGTGTCGTAGGCGTGGACCTCGTCGATGATCACCGTCTTCCCGGACAGGCCGAAGAGCCGCACGAAGACGTGCCTGGTCCGGAGGCCCGCCAGCAGCGCCTGGTCGATGGTCCCCACGCCGAAGGCCGCCAGCAGCCCGCGCTTGCGGTAGGTGAACCACTCGGCGGCAGTCACCCCCAGGTGGTCGGACCCGCCCTCAACCCCCGGGTACTGGGGAGAGAAGAGGCGGTCCCCGTTCTGGCGCAGGACCTCGAACTCCGCCGACAGCGAGGCGTGCCCGTGCAGAAGCTGCAGCTGCACCGGGTCTTCCCGGCAGCTGCTCTCCAGGAAATCCCTGATGCGGGTGAACATCTGGTTGCTGGTCGCCTGGGTCGGCAGCGCGAAGTAGAAACCCCGCAGGCCCGCCCCCTCGGTCCAGTGGTCGGCCAGGCACAAAGCCGCCTCGGTTTTGCCCTCGCCCATGGGCGCCTCGATGATCACGATGCCGGGTCCGTCCAGGTTGGAGGCGATGCTCTCGGCCTCCTGCTGCAGGCCGTTGGGGGAAGGTATCCCCGGGAAAAGCTCGGTGAAGCTCCGGCGGCGGCCCCTGGGATGTGGGTGCAGCCGCCATCCCAGCCCGTCCAGCGCCTCCTCCGCCCTGCGCTGGGCCTTCCGGGGGTACCCGGACAGGTCCGGCGAGTCGTCGTGGGGGAAGAACCGGGTGTTGGACCCGATCCAGTCAGCCACCGAGACCAGGCCCGCCAGGGCCATCGCCCCGCCGTTGGCAAGCCGGTCGGGAGCCCGGTGTTCGGGGACCCCGAGAATCTCGGAAAGCGCGGTCACCAGGTCCCGCCGCAGGGCGTCCCAGTCGGAACCGCCGGCGGCGCTGGCCGGGACATCCTGCACGTCACGGCTGCTGGGAAGCGTTCCGTGGTGCCCTCCCGCGACGGTTCCCAGCCCCCGAGCCACGGGGTGGGGAACGCCAAATGCGGAGGCCAGGATATCGGGGAGGGTGGCGGCGGTCACCGTCCCGTGGGAAGCCGGGGCATGGTGCTGGACCGGAACGCACAGCCCGCTGCGCTGCAGCCGGGCCGCCACCTCGGCCCGTGCCCGCGCCGCCTGCAGCTGGAATGAGGGAGAAGCCTTTCCCAGATCGTGAAGGCCCGCCAGGAGCGCGCACCACAGGCCCGCCGAGTCCAGGCAACCCCCCAGTCCCAGGGCATCCCCAATCATCGTTCTTTGCGCTGGCGAAAGAACGGACTGCCAAAGTTCCCTGGCGACCACCGCGACGTCGGTCATGTGCCAGAGCAACGGATGGTACCCGGGCGGTCCGCCGCCGGCATCCAGCTTGGCCCAGCAGGCCAGGAGCCGGTCCTCTCTCGTCATCTCTACACTCCCCCTCTCAACGGCCCGCATTATACCAGATGCTGAATCATATGTTCTAAGATCGGTCAGCCTGGAATTCGACGTCCCCAGCTGCCGCCGGAGGGTCTCCTCGAGGAGCTGGTGCTGCCCCGATCCCACCGGCCGCGACTCCCGGGGTCGCCGGACCTGGTGCCGGATCCGGAGGGCCATCATCCACTACGCCGCCGCTGGACGGCCCACACCGACCGTGGAGCTGCCCGTCCGGACCATCGGCCGTAGCGTCCGGAGGCTTCAGCAAGTGGGCGCCTCACCGAAACCCCGCCAGCAGACCCGAGGAGACCTCCGCGCTTGCTCTACACGTTCAACATCGTCAATGGCGCTGTCCCCACGCGCGTGGGGGGGGGGAACCCGACTCAGGTGAAATGCGGGTGTCCGGCGACAGGCTGTCCCCACTCACGTGGGGGGAACCTGAGAGTGGAAGAATGTCTGACAGTGATGTGCGAGGCAATCGCAAACAGGAGCGGCGTGTGGACACCTGCCTGCGGGGGTGAAGACCGGCGCCGTCTGCCGGAGCAATGATGAGAGCGTGAAGGATGTGACCAGCGCCGTTCGTCCCTTCAGCCTTCCCGGTCCCTTAGTTCCAGTTCTTCCTGCAGCTCCCGTATCCGGGCCTCGGCCCTCTCCCGAGCAGCCTGCTCGGAGTCGGCGCGGGCCTGCTCCGCTTGCCGAGCGGCCTGCTCCGCCTCAAAGCTGCGCAGGTATTCACCGCGCTCGGGGTCGTAGAACCGGAGCATCTCGTTGTCCCAGCACAGGCTGAGCCGCAGCGCCGGGCTGTATCCCTTGAGGATGCCGTCCGGCTCACCGCTCAGCGGCACCGGCTGGTAGATTCCGTCGACCAGCCTCTCCCCGGCCAGAGGTTCACCGTAGTAGTACCCCCCGCTCCGGTCAAAGCGCCAGTATTCGGGAACGCCGATCTCCGCGTAGATCTGCCGCTTGCCGGTTACGTCGTGCTCCGCCGTGCTCTCCGAGGCGATTTCCAGGACGAAGTCCGGGGGTTTCCCCGCCTCCCAGGGCAGGTACAGCTTGGTCCCCTCGATGGCCGGGGCATCCACGCCGGAGGCGAAGTAGAAGTCGGGGCCGACCCTGACGTTCAGGTTGTTCGGGTCGTAGCAGATGAAGGTGTTGCTGCTGCGGAAGACCTCTTCCCGGGAGTGGAGCCGGTTCAGATGGGCGCCCAGGATGGGGAGGATTTCTTCCAATATCGGATACTGGTACATGGCCTCCGGCAGGGGCTCAGGATCGTCGGGATTGAAGGACAGGCTGGCGTAGTCGATGTCCGGCCTGGGGACGCGGGCGAGTCTTGCGTTAGTCATTTCAAGCCCCTGAACGGCATCAAGCCGATTTGCTGAGGGTCCTCTTCCCGATGGTAACACATGGTCACGGACCGGGGCCGCCGCCGGTCCGGTTTTACAGGGCAATCGCATTTTAACTCCAGCGCATATTTGACAGGGGGGCCGGGGGGACTTGGATTTAGTGGCGGAGAGACCATTTACAGGCTCACAAAAAACCCCCTCTGATGCGCCGTTTTGATGAGAGGCGTGAGAGGTGTCGCCACCAAGAGGTTATACGGAGATGTAATATTTGTCGGGGCCGCTTTGTCCCTCGCGGAGCTGGACCCAGTGGAGGTTATGCTAATTCAGGGCTGCGCGCCTCGTCAGCGAGGCGTTCAGTATCGTAATTGGCGCTCTGCGCGATGGCGGTGACCAGCACCTCTGCAGGCTCTCAGTAGCCATCGTGGAAGCAATCAACGTGGAGTTCCTTGCTGTGCTGCCAATCTCTCTAGACGCCAAACCCGATAGAGCGTGGGAGGATGGGTAGGAAGGCAAATCGCTAACCACAACGCGATGAATAATATAAGGAGCCAACCTTCATTTTGCGGATAGATTGCTGGCAGGAAGAGAACAAGTGAAAGTGCAAGATATGCCGCCAACTTGCTGAGAAAAGGGTTGGGTTTCATCCTACGGAGCGCGTTGGCGAGAACCAAAGGGGCACCACAGGTGCAAGAGCCAAGAGCATCGGCCCGCAATTCGCGCTCCCACGGCACGGCTACCAGCAATAACAATATGATTCCCATGAACCATCTCTCGATACCTCCAGCAATGGCGAGTATCTCGAGGACTGCAATTGAAGTGCCAAATACCGGCATCAGCAAGCAGTCCCGATTGCCTACGTGAGCCAGTTCGTGGGCAATCACAGCACCTTTTTCTTCAGGAGGTATGTTCTGGAATTCGGACGTAAGGATGATAGTGGGGGCTTGGCCCCATACTCTTTGCGGCTATCCTTCTGCACTCAACCTCGTATACCTTGGGCATCGGGAGGCCTGCCCTTTGCGACTGTAGTTCTGTATCCGCGATTTCAGTAGCTCTGGCGTGTAAACGGCGGAGATAAAGTGGGCCGCGTGGGCGGAAGATTGCTGAGTATCGGCGACTTAATACTGTACCGCCTGCCATCATTCATAGGGTTGTAGCCGACCCCATGGATGGTGCGACGGATGTACAGAGTGGACGTATATCTGCGGGTTCGCCGGGCGGTGATGGTGGAGGGGATGAGCATCCGGAAGACTGCGCGGACGTTTGGCCTGCACCGGGATACGGTGCGCAAAATGCTGGCCTATTCGGTCCCGCCGGGTTATCGTCGGCAGTCTCCGCCTAGAAAGCCCAAGTTGGAGCCCTACACCGGCGTCATCGACCGGATCCTGGAGGACGATCTGAGGCGTCCCAGGAAGCAGCGCCACACGGCCAAGCGCATCTTCGAGCGGCTCAGGGACGAGTACGGGTTCGACGGTGGATACACCACAGTCAAGGACTATGTAAGAGAGAATCGCCGTCAGACCAAGGAGATGTTCGTCCCTCTGTCCCATGCGCCGGGCCACGCCCAGTGCGACTTCGGCGAGGCCCTGGTGGTCATCGGCGGCGTGGAGCGCAAGGCCCACTACTTCGTCATCGACCTGCCCCACAGCGACGGCTGCTTCGTGAAGGCCTACCCGGCGGAGACCACCGAGGCCTTCCTGGACGGGCACGTTTCCGCCTTCGCCTACCTGGGCGGAGTGCCCCAGAGCATCCTCTACGACAATACCAGGCTGGCCGTAGCGAAGATACTGGGGGACGGCCGGCGTCAGCGCACCCGCGCCTTCACTGAGCTGCAGTCCCACTACCTGTTCGACGACCGGTTCGGGCGTCCCGGCAAGGGCAACGACAAAGGCAAAGTGGAGGGCCTTGTGGGGTACGTGCGCCGCAACTTCCTGGTTCCGGTGCCGTCCTTCGAGAGCTTCGATGCGCTCAATGCCTACCTGGAGCGGCGTTGCCTGGAACGAATGGACCGCAAGCTCAGGGGACATATGGAGACCATCGGTCAACGGATGGAGCGGGACCTGGACGCCCTGCTGCCCCTGCCGCCAGTAGCATACGACGCCTGCGAGAAGCAGGCGGGCCGGGTGAGTTCCCTGTCCTTGGTCCGGTATAAGACCAACGACTACTCGGTGCCAGTGGCCTACGGATACCGGGTCATTTCTCCGTCGGCGTTGACACTGGTTCGGGGCTACGTTGATGAGGTGGTGATCAGCTGCGGGTCAGAGGTAATCGCCAAGCACCCACGCTCCTACGAGCTGGACGACTTCGTCTACGACCCCATCCACTACCTGCCGCTCTTGGAGAAGAAGACTGGCGCCCTGGACCAGGCCGCGCCGTTGCAGGGCTGGGCTCTGCCAGAAGAGTTCGGCACGCTGCGCCGGCTTCTGGAGTCCCGAATGGGACGGCGGGGCAAGCGGGAGTACGTGCAGGTGCTCAGGCTGCTGGAGACCTTCTCCCAGCAGGAAGTGCACGCAGCGGTGAAAGATGCCCTCCGGCTGGGAGCCATCAGCTTCGACGCCTTGAAACACCTGCTCCTGTGTCGGCTGGAGGGGCGGCCGCCCCGGCTGGACCTGGAGCTGTATCCCTACCTGCCACGGGTCCGGGTGAGCGCCACGTCCGCTGGGGACTACATGACCTTGCTGTCGGGGAGGGCGGCATGAACGACCGGTCGACGCTGCTGCTGGAACATCACCTTAAGGAACTGAAGCTGCCCAGCTTCCTCCGGGAATACGGGAAGATGGCCGCGCAGTGCGCCGCCGAGGGTGTGGATCACCCCCAGTACCTGCTCAGGCTGGCGGAACTGGAACTCATCGACCGCCACCAGCGCATGGTGGAACGGCGCATACGGGCGGCCCGATTCCCCTCCGTGAAGAGCCTGGACACCTTCGACTTCCCGGCCATCCCATCGCTGAACAAGTCCCTGGTGATGGAGCTGGCCCGCTGCGAATACATCCAGCGCCGTGAAAACATCATCGCCGTCGGCAACAGCGGCACCGGCAAGACCCACGTGGCCCTGGGACTGGGTTTGGCCGCCTGCCAACGCGGGATGTCCGTGGGTTTCACCACCGCCGCAGCCCTGGTGCACGAGATGATGGAAGCTCGGGACGAGAGACGGCTGCTGAATCTGCAGCGGCAACTGTCCCGGCTCAACCTGCTGATCATCGACGAACTGGGCTTCGTGCCCCTGTCCACCACCGGGGCGGAACTGCTGTTCGAGGTCTTCAGCCAGCGCTACGAGCGAGGCTCCATCCTGGTCACCACCAACCTCCCTTTCGACGAATGGACCGAAGTCTTCGGCTCGGAACGGCTCACCGGCGCGCTGCTGGACCGGCTCACCCACCACGTCCACATCCTGGAGATGAACGGCGAGAGCTACCGCCTCAAGCGCAGCAGGGAGAACGCTCCAGCACAAGCCCCGGACGAATCAGACAACCTATAAGCCGTGCCAGAAGCCGTCCTCACTCACTCACCCGCCCAGCCTGCTGCCAGTCTGCCTCTGTGACACTTCTCACGAACAACTGGCGCGGACATTTACGCTGGCCAATGACCTCTCTGGTGGTACACTTTTGCTCCGCCC
This sequence comes from Dehalococcoidia bacterium, assembly GCA_965205495.1. GTDB lineage: Bacteria > Chloroflexota > Dehalococcoidia > Lucifugimonadales > UBA3495 > CATOSK01. The sequence continues at coordinate 124,778 of CBDBHA010000002.1, read as the reverse complement.
CACTGGTATGTTTTGTCGACGCCCTTGACATCGGTACCTGGCGCGCCCGAGGATTGAATCCCCTCACCGCATGCCGCCAGTTGCTCACTTCCCCTCAACTCTGAACAGTTACTCCGGCAACTACCGGATTAACGGCCGCCGCTCCCTCCTACGCTCCCACCACCCTCACCAGGTGGTTGTTGCTGGCGGCGATGCACAGCGTCGGCGGCATGACCAACAGGCCCGGACTTGGTATCTTAAAGCAGCGGGGCGATGCCGGCCAGAGCCATCCTGATACTTGGAGGTGTTGTGAAAATGGCGCGGCGTATTGCTACCAGAGGAACCTGTAATCTGTGCAACCGGGACTTCGGCAAAGGGGCCATGACCCGGCATTTGCGGTCATGCCGGAACAAGACCCCCGACGCGTCCCAAGGCCCATCGTCCAAAAGTTTTCACGTCGTCGTTGAAGGACGCTACTACAAGGACTACTGGATGCACCTGGCAGTGCCGGTTGATGCTCGGCTGCGGGACCTGGACCACTTCCTCAGGGCAACATGGCTGGAGTGCTGCGGTCATCTGAGCGCATTCGCCATCGGAGAAGTAGAATACTACTCTATCCCCTTGGAAACATTTGACCGGGATATGTCTCCCAGGATCGACCGGCTTCTGGACGTTGGAGCGCAGTTCGGGCACGAGTACGATTTCGGCACTATGACGGAGTTGTCGCTGAGAGTCGTTGCGGAAGACGATATGCCGGGGCAGGGCATCCGGGTACTGGCCCGGAATCTCCCTCCCGTCTTGGCCTGCGGCGCCTGCGGCGAGTCTGCAACGGTGGTATGTGTCGATTGGACCGACGAGGACGAGAGGTTTATGTGCGCCGCCTGCGCCGCTAAAGAAGACTTTGAAGAGGATATGCTGCTGCCCGTGGTCAACTCACCGCGGGTTGGCGAATGTGCTTACACCGGGTAGGGACACCAGAAATTTCCAGCACAATCGCAAGGCCCGCGACCCCGTCCATCCCGCAGCCCCAACATTAGGCCCTTCAAATCGCCAACCGTGTCGTGGGACGGGATGAAGTTGTACATCGGGGTTTGTGCAACCAGCATGTTTCCTTACGAGCCGGGCCGCTGCTTTCTCCAAGCGCTAATCCCGGGGTTGGTTCTCACGGCTTGGGGCCGTAGCTGTTGGGGCCGTTGGTCCCGGCCTGAATCAAGACCACAATTAGGGGTATCGCAAGTAAGAAGGAAACGATAGCCAGCAGGATTCCCCCTGCCCCAATCAAAATGAAAACCAACGGGCCAAACGGGCCGGCGCCAATTGGGTCACCAGTTATCAGGTCTGGGCTGACTGAGTTCACGACTTTGATTAAGGACACCGCCATGAAAATTGCCAGGTAAGCCATCCATATAACGGTGGCAGGTAGGATGAGGAGGAGCCAGCGGGCCGAGCGGTTGGTGTCGTGGAGCCGCCGCACGGTTACCGCAAAGTAGGGCGTCAGCAGCGCCAGCCAATAAATCCACTGGAACAACTGGGACAAGGGAAGGAAACCCAGGACTCGCTGGAATACCACGGTGAAGAGGAAAAACCACCAGAATTCAGACCGCCGGGCCCGGCCGCCGAAATTGGCGTAGTTGCGGAAAACCGAGGCGATCGATTGTATCGGGTTCATTGGTTACCTCTTTCCACCATGAACGGGGGGTGTGGTTCGACGGGCTCACCCCGAACGGGAGGCGGGTTCAGGGCGACACTTCGACAGGCTCAGGGCAAGCGGTATAGAAACCGCCTTCCGGCGAGCGGGCTAGCCGCCGCCGTCACCGCCGCCGTCACCAGGGCCGCCACCGCCACCAGGGCCGCCGCCGCCACCGCTGGGCAGGTTGGCTTTGATTTTGGGGCCTCCGATCAGGTCCCAGGTGTCGGCGCCGATGAAACCCCGGTAGGCGCGGGCGTAATTCCCAGCGGTCTGCTCTTCGGTGGAGTGGAGACGAAACCAGTGCGGCAGGGCGTTGATGTCGTTGATCCACCGGTCCGCCGCGTTCAGTGCCACGGCGTAGGGCAGGAGGGGGTCGTGTTGGTCCGGAGGCAGAGACGGGGTGACGAGATGGTCGCGGAGCGATTCAGTGAAGCCCCGCCAGCGGCTAATCTCCAAGGCGCCAAGCTCTGTGGGAGCTATGCGTCCTGCCAGCGAGTCGATAGCAGACACGCCGAAAACCAAGGCCGCCAAAACCCCGGCGGCGGTCCCAGCCCACCAGGGGGAAAAGAAAAGGTTGACCCAGAGGCCCAGGCCGAGTCCCACGATTATTGCGGCCAGCCACCACACCGACATACTCATCCAACCCAGGCGTTGCTCTGCCATGACCCGCAAGGGGGGTTGGTCAAACATTCCCCGGGACAGCAGGTACTCGTCCAGATGGTCTCGGAGGGCGGCCTTTTCCCGGTCCAGGGTTCTTTTCAGGTCATTCGACTTGGTCCCTTGAGGACTCACTTGGTCGTAGACGACCTTTTCCCAGGGCAAATCGGGTTCGGACTGGCGGGACAGGTTGACGATGGATTGGAGCGTGCCTTCGTCCCTGCTTCTGCCGGTGATGGTCAAGTTGCCCTTCTGGAGCATGTCTATCAGGATGGACAGGTAGGTTAGGGGTACCACCACCCGCGTTCCCATCGCCGACACCACCGGCGCGGGCAGGTCGCTGGGAAGCTCGGTCAAACCCTGCGGGCTTGGAGGGAATTTGTCTTGGGGCCAGCGGTGTTTGCGGATTCGGGAGGCGACGAAAAGCAGGGGTATGAGGCCAAAGACGGAGAACTTGAGCCCCGAATAGATGAGATCGGTGGCCCCAGCCCAATTGACCGTTGGGAACAGGCGGGTGAGGCGGGTCTTCTTGAAAACCCAGGAGGCTTTCTGCCAGTTGGGGGCTGGGCCGTCGACCAGACCGTGGAGAAAAACTACCCGGACCGCCAGTCTACCGGAACCCGGCAGGCTTTCCCGGGGGATGAACTCCATGGTGCGGGCGTCGAGCCAGCGGGAATCGGCGTCAACCCCGAAGCTCCGGCGTTCCCGGAATTGCGGGGGGAGCGGCCCGGGCAGGCGGACGGTGACAACGGCCCGTTCAATAGTGGCGCCCCTTTTCCGGTTCCCGAACAGGGCTTCCCAGGTAATCGTATCCATCCCGAATTCCAGGTCACTGCCTTGGTCCATTTCGATGGCGCCCCGGACCCGGTAGCGGAGGACGAAGGTGAGTGTTTCGGGGGGGTTGATGGGACGGTGGCTCCACCGGATGACGAAGTTCCGGCCATCCCGTTCGGTTTCCACCGGCAGTTCCCGGCCGTCCATGGATACGGACACCTGGTCGATGTGGTCCGCCTTTTCCATGTCGATGTAACGGGAACGTTCGGGGGATACTTGGCCGCGGAAGGCGTAGGCGTGGGTTTCCTGGACCAGCATATCGCCGTTCTGCTGGACGTCGATGAGGACGTTGAGGGACTCCCAGTAGTAGGGGGCGTCCTGGGCGTTGGCCGCCCCGACGGCCAACGCCCAGAACAAAGCCAGGGCGGCGAGAACGGGGATGGTAAGTAGCAAACGGCGCATGACGTTTCCCTCGGTTGACCCCGATTATACCAAAGGGGGTTTGGAGGGACCTTCGGCGGTAGACGGGCTCCGGGGATGGATGGTAGGTGACTAGCCGCCGCCGACATCACCGCCGCCGCCGCCGCCGCCCCTGCTGGGCAGGTTGGCTTTGATTTTGGGGCCTCCGTCCAAGGCCCAGGAGTCGGCGCCGATGAAACCCAGGTAGGCGCGTTGGCGGTTCGACGGGCTCCGGCCGGACCTTCGGCAAGCTCAGGGTGCGGATGGCAGGAGGCCTGCCGACGGGCTCAGGGCGACACTTCGACGGGCTCAGGGAGAGCGGATTCAAAACGGGGTTCCGGCGAGCGGGCTAGCCGCCGCCATCACCGCCGCCGCCATCACCACCATCACCACCACCGCGGCCGCCACCACCACCACCGCCGCCACTGCTGGGCAGGTTGGCTTTGATTTTGGGGCCTCCGTCCAAGGCCCAGGAGTCGGCGCCGATGAAACCCAGGTAGGCGCGTTGGCGGTTCTGGGGGATCTGCGCTTGGAATGAGGGGAGACGAAACCAGGGCGGTATGGCGTTGATTTCGTAGATCCACCGGCCCGCCGAGTTAAGCGCCACGGCGTAAGGAAGGAGAGGATCGTTCTGGTCCGGGTCCGGGTTGACGAGACCGTCGTTGATCGATTTATCGAAGCCCCGCCAGCGGCTAATCTCCAGGGCGCCAAGCTCTGTGGGAGCTATGCGTCCTGCCGGCGAGTCGATAGCAAACATGCCGAAAACCAAGGCCGCCAAAACCCCGGCGGCGGTCCCAGCCCACCAGGGGGAAAAGAAAAGGTTGACCCAGAGGCCCAGGCCGAGTCCCACGATTATTGCGGCCAGCCACCACACCGACATACTCATCCAACCCAGGCGTTGCTCTGCCATGACCCGCAAGGGGGGTTGGTCAAACATTCCCCGGGACAGCAGGTACTCGTCCAAATGGTCTCGGAGGGCGGCCTTTTCCCGGTCCAGGGTTCTTTTCAGGTCATTCGACTTGGTCCCTTGAGGACTCACTTGGTCGTAGACGACCTTTTCCCAGGGCAAATCGGGTTCGGACTGGTGGGACAGGTTGACGATGGATTGGGCCGTGCCTTCGTTCCTGCTTCTGCCGGTGATGGTCAAGTTGCCCTTCTGGAGCATGTCTATCAGGATGGACAGGTAGGTTAGGGGTACCACCTTCCGCGTTCCCAGCACCGATACCACCGGCGCGGGGAGGTCGCTGGGAAGCTCGGTCAACCCCTGCGGCTCCGGGGGGTAGTGGCCCTCGGGCCAGCGGCTTTTCCGGACCAGGTAGGTGACAAAAAGCAGGGCAATGAACGCAAAGATGAAGAACCGGAGCCCCCAATGGATGAGATCTGTGGGTTTCGACAAGCTGACGTTGGGGAACCAATTGGTCAGGGGAGTCTTCTCGAAAACCCCGAAGCCCTGCCGCCAGTTGGGGTCCGGAGCGTCGACCAGGCCGTGGGGAAAAGATACCTGGACTGTAAAATCACTGTTACCCGGCGCACTTTCCCGGGGGATGAACTCCACGGTGCGGGCGTCGAGCCAGCGGGAATCGGCGGCAACTCCGAAGCTCTCTTGTCTCCTGAGTTGTGGGGGAAGCCCTCCCGGGAGGCGGAGGGTGACAACGGCCCGTTCAATAGTGGCGCCCCTTTTCCGGTTGCCGAACAGGGCTTCCCAGGTAATCGAATCCAGGTCACTCGCTTGGTCTATTTCGATGGCGCCCCGGACCCGGTAGCGGAGGACGAAGGTGAGGCTTTCGGGGGGGTTGATGGGGCGGTGGCCCCACCGGATGACGAACCGCGAGTCATCCCGTTCGGTGTTCACCGGCAGTTCCAGGCCGTCCATTGAGACCGACACCCGGTCTATGTGGTCCGCCCTTCTCATGTTGATGTAACGGGAAAGGGTGGCGGGGGGTTGGCGTTGGAAGACGTAGGTTTGGGTTTCCTTGACCAGCAGGTCGCCGTTCCGCTGGACGTTGAGGGACGCCCAGTAGTAGGGGGCGCCCTGGGCGTTGGCCGTCGGGGCGGCCAACGCCCAGAACAAAGCCAGGGCGGCGAGAACGGGGATGGTAAGCAACAAACGGCGTATGACGATTCCCTCCGTTGACCCCGATTATACCAAAGGGGGTTTGGCGGTGCCGTTGGCGGTTCGACGGGCTCCGGCCGGACCTTCGGCAAGCTCAGGGTGCGGATGGCAGGAGGCCTGCCGACGGGCTCAGGGCGACACTTCGACGGGCTCAGGGAGAGCGGATTCAAAACGGGGTTCCGGCGAGCGGGCTAGCCGCCGCCATCACCACCGCCGCCATCACCGCCATCACCGCCATCACCGCCATCACCACCACCGCGGCCGCCGCCGCCACCACCGCCACTGCTGGGCAGGTTGGCTTTGATTTTGGGGCCTCCGTCCAAGGCCCAGGAGTCGGCGCCGATGAAACCCAGGTAGGCGCGCGTTGGCGGTTCTGGGGGATCTGCGCTTGGAATGAGGGGAGACGAAACCAGGGCGGTATGGCGTTGATTTCGTAGATCCACCGGCCCGCCGAGTTAAGCGCCACGGCGTAAGGAAGGAGAGGATCGTTCTGGTCTGGGTCCGGGTCCGGGTTGGCGTGGCCGTCGCGGAGTGTAAACGGCGGAGTTAAAGTGGGCCGCGTGGGCGGAAGATTGCTGAGTATCGGCGACCTAATAGTGTACCGCCTGCCATCATTCATAGGGTTGTAGCCGACCCCATGGAAGGTGTTATGGATGTACCACGTGGAGCTGTACGCGCGCGTTCGCCGGGCCTGTATGGTGGAAGGGCTGAGCGTTCGGGAAGCGTCCCGGGTGTTTGGCCTGCACCGTGTCCCGGTGCGCAAGATGCTGGCCTGGCCGGTACCGCCAGGTTACCGGCGCCAGGACCCACCCCGCAGGCCCAAGCTTGAGCCCTTCACCGGGGTGATTGACGCCATCCTGGAAGCTGACCGGCAGGTCCCCAGAAAGCAGCGCCACACTGCCAAGCGGGTCTTTGAACGACTGCGGGACGAGCACGGGTTCGACGGTCAGTACACCATAGTCAAGGACTATGTGAGGGAGCGCCGGCGGCGGACGCAGGAGATGTTCGTGCCGTTGTCCCATGCTCCGGGCCAGGCCCAGTGTGATTTCGGGGAGGCGGTGGCGGTGATCTCCGGTGTGGAGTGCAAGGTGCATTACTTCGTGCTGGACCTGCCCCACAGCGACGGCTGCTTGGTGAAGGCTTACCCGGCGGAGACCACCGAGGCATTCCTGGACGGACACGTATCGGCCTTTGGCTTTCTGGGCGGGGTGCCCCAGAGCATCCGGTACGGCAACACCAGGCCGGCGGTAGCCAGGATACTGGGCGATGGACGCCGTAAACGCACCCGGGCCTTCACCGAGTTGCAGTCCCACCACCGGTTCGAGGACCGGTTCGGTCGCCCTGGCAAGGGCAATGACAAGGGTAAGGTGGAGGGGATGGTGGGCTACGTGCGCCGCAACTTCCTGGTGCCCGCGCCCAGGATGGAAAGCTTTGAGGCGCTGAACGCCCACCTGGAGCGGAGCTGCCTGGGGCGAATGGACGCCAGGCTCAGGGGCCACGATGAGACCATCGGCCAGCGCATGGAGCGGGACCTGGACGCCCTGCTGCCCCTACCCTCGGCACCTTACGACGCCTGCGACAAGCAGGCCAGCCGGGTGAGTTCCTTGTCCCTGGTCAGGTACAAGACCAATGACTACTCGGTGCCAGTGGCCTACGGGTACCGGGACGTCCTGGTCAGGGGCTACGTGGACCAGGTGGTGATCAGCTGCGGCGCTGAGGTCATTGCCAAACACCCCCGCTCCTATGAAAAGGACGGCTCCGCCTTCGACCCCATCCACTACCTGCCCCTGTTGGAGCAGAAGACGGCGGCCCTGGACCAGGCCGCTCCGCTGCAGGGGTGGGAATTGCCTGAGAACCTGTTTACAATCTCTTCAGGATTAGCGCCGCGAAGGCAAGCACGACCATTTGCAGGCTGGTATCGAGCTTTCTTTCGCAGTTCTTCCAGAGTCGGCGGCACTTTTCCAGCCAGGCGAAAGACCGCTCCACCACCCATCGCTTCGGCAGTACTACGAAGGTGTGCATCTCATTGCGTTTCACCACCTCCACCGACGCTCCCAGCAGGCTCTGCACCCCAGCGGCAAAGGGCTCCCCAGTGTAACCCCCGTCCACCAGCACGTTCTGCACCAAGCTGAGGCCGTCCCGGTGCTGGTCAAACATCGCCAAAGCCCCAGCCCGGTCGGTGACGTTCGCCGTGGTCACGTGGACCGCATGGGGCAACCCCTGAGTATCCACCGCGATGTGGCGCTTGATTCCAGACACCTTCTTCCCCGCGTCATAGCCCTTCTGCTCGGCGCTGTCCGTGTTCTTGACGCTCTGGGAGTCCACGATGCAGAAGCTGCTCTGCTCTTTCCGACCATTGCTTCTCCGGGCCGCGCCAACCAATTTTTTTTAAGACTTGCTCCAGAATGGACTCTTGCTCTGGGTCAGGCCGCTCGCTCCATTGCTGGAAATACTGGTAGCAGGTGCCCCAATTGGGGAAGTCCGCAGGGAGCATCCGCCACTGGCACCCGCTTTTCAAAAGATAGAGCACCCCGCAGAAAACGTCGTACAAGTCCACGGTGCGGGGCTTGGTCCGGCGGCGGGCCGACTCCAAATCCGGCAGAATCCGGGTAAATTGCTCCCGGTTGATGTCGCTGGGATAGGAATGAGACATGATTACCCCTCCCTCCGGTAATCGTCTCAACTTATCATATTTTAGAGATTGCAAACAGGTTCTGAGGAGTACCGGACACTGCGCCGCCTGCTGGAGGCCCGCATGGGAAGGAGGGGCAAGCGGGAATTCGTGCCGGTGCTGCGGCTCCTGGAAAACTTCTCTCACCAGGAGGTCCACCATGCAGTCAAGGACGCTCTCCGGCTGGGCGCACTCAGCTTCGACGCCGTGAAGCGCCTGCTGCTGTGCCGCCTGGAAGGCAAGCCACCCCGGCTTGATCTGGACCTCTATCCCTACCTGCCCCGAGTGACCGTGAAGACCACCAGCGCCACGGACTACATGGCCCTCTTGTCGGGGAGGGCGGCATGACTAACAAGTCAACGCTGCTCCTGGAGCATCACCTCAAGGAACTGAAGCTGCCCACCTTCCAGAGGGAGTACCGCAAGCTGGCCACCCAGTGCGCCGCCGAGGGCACTGACCATCCCGACTACCTGCTCAGGCTTGCCGAACTGGAACTCATCGACCGCCACCAGCGCATGGTGCAGCGCCGGATCAGGGCCGCGCGCTTTCCCGCGGTCAAAAGCCTGGACACCTTCGACTTCCTGGCCATCCCCTCGGTGAACAAACAACTGGTCATGGAACTGGCCCGCTGCGAATACATCGAGCGCCGAGAGAACATCATAGCCGTCGGCAACAGCGGCACCGGCAAGACCCACATCGCCCTGGGCCTGGGCCTGGCCGCCTGCCAGAGGGGAATGTCCGTGGGTTTCACTACCGCCGCGGCCCTGGTCCACGAACTCATGGAGGCCAGGGACGACCGCCGACTGCTCAACCTCCAGCGGCAACTGGCCCGCCTCAGGCTGCTGATCATCGACGAGTTGGGCTTCGTGCCCCGGTCCACCACCGGCGCGGAACTCCTCTTCGAGGTCTTCAGCCAGCGCTACGAGCGGGGCTCCATCCTGGTCACCACCAACCTCCCTTTTGACGAGTGGACCGGCGTGTTCGGCTCGGAGCGGCTCACCGGAGCCCTGCTGGACCGGCTCACCCACCACGTCCATATCCTGGAAATGAACGGCGACAGCTACCGGCTCAAGGGCAGCCGGCAGGACGCCACCGCATCGTCTGCACCGGAGCAGGCCGGCGTGTAGCTCTCCCATGGCCTTCTGCCCACGGTGCCCGTAGCCACGCCAACGCCAATATCAGTGTCGTCAGCCATTATCCCGGTGGTACACTTTCTCTCCGCCACAGTGGTATGTTTTGCCGCCGCCCTTGACAGATCAACGGAGGCACAGTTGAACATCTGACGGCTAGCGGGAGCCTTCGACCACCACGGTAATGATGTCTATGTTGTGATACTTGCGGTGCTGCACCGACGACGCGTAATGCCGCAGCAAACGGAAGGAAAACTCCCGCTCGTCCTGTATCTCAGGCTGTTCGCTCAGATACGCCAGCTTGTCTTCCAGGTTCTCCTCTTCCGCGGTGGCCATGAACTCCAGCTCGATCTTCCTGTCGCCCCGATGGGCGCGTATTGTCAGGCTCTGCTTGCCATTCCCCGCACCGTCATCGTCCTGCGGCATCATGCTCGACAGCGTTTCCTCGCCGGCCGAGCGCAGCCGGTTGGTTGACGCCTCGTTCCAGCCGGACTTTGCCGCGAATGCAATGAGGAAAGCGTCAATCGCGGGCAGGGAGGACTGGTCCAGGTCCGCTTTCAGGCGTTTGCGCCGCGAAGATGTCATGTCCATCAGCAGCGTGAGCAGGATGATGGAAACGCAGCCGGTGGTCATTCCGTTGCTGAGCAGCGTTTCCCACGTCCCGCTGAGAATGTCCGGGAAGATCTGCTGGTGCTGGAAGCCTATTCCCATCCAGAGAGACACCCCCACGGCCGCAGCCTTCCGCGGGTCCACGCCGTCCCGGAAAACGATGGTCATGCCCTGCACGAAGAGCAGGGCCAGCATGACCACCATGAATGCCACCAGAGCCGGGCGGGGAATTGCGACAACCAGAGCGATGATTTTGGGCGAAAACGCCACCATGATCAGGATGGCGCCGGCGTACACTCCGACGCGGCGCGCGGCGACCCCGGTCAGGGAGACACGGGCCGAATTCGCCGCTCCGATCATATTGGGAAGCGTCCCCAGGAGTGCGGCCAGCAGATTCGTCAGCATGACCAGGTTGTGCGCGCCCTGGACCACGCGAAAATCGGTGGCCAGCGGCCGGCGCCACGCGACCTGCTGGATCGCCACCGTGTCGCTGATCGAGTTGATGGAGACTGCCAGGTTCACGATGACGAACCCGGGCAGGAGCGCCCAGAACGCGGTTCCCAGGCTGAAATCGAACCCGGCCCACACGATGGGGGGAATGCCGATCCAGGGCGCATCGGTCACATTCTGAAGGTCGTACACCCCGAAGGGAATCGCCAGAACACAGCCTGCCAGGATTCCCAGGATCGGCCCCCACTGCTGCCAGACGCCCGAGGCAAACAGCCGGATTCCCAGTACGACAACCAGTGTCACCGAGGCGATGATGGGAGCGGCGGCCTGTGGTGTGCCTTCGGGCGTGTCCGACAACCTGCCCAGGACGACCGATATGACCGTGGCCGCCAGCAGCATGAGAACCGTGCCGGCGACGGTCGGCGTGATTATCCGCCGCAGCAGGGAGAGCCGGGAGATGAGCGCGAACTGGACCAGCGCGGAAACGGCGATGAGGCTGGACAGCATCGCTGGCCCGCCCGCCAGGAGGGCGGTGATGCAGACTGCGATAAACGGGGTGGCGGTAATCACGCTGAGCGCGTACCCGGACCCGAACCGCCAGACCCGGACTGTCTGGAGAATGGCGCCCAATCCGCAGACTGCCAGCGCAGTGAAGAATATCCATGACAGGTAGCTGTCGGGTTGGCCGCCCGCCCGGGCGATGATGGACGTGGTCGCGGCCATTGCCGCCAGCATCCCCATAATCCTCTGAAAGCCGTGGCCGAGGGATACCAGGGGCGGCGGCGATTCATCCGGTTCGTAGAGAATGTTTTCGTTTACCTGCGCTGCTGCCAAAGGGCGCTCCCGGCTGTGGGTTGTTCCGGATGGATGCCTTCCTCCCCTTATATGCCTCCGGGTGGAGTGTTGAGGTGCGGTCATGCCGGCGTGGCGCCCGGGCCGCTACTCCGTCTGCTCGGCGCGCCAGACGGTCTGGCGGGAGACGCCGAAGGTCCGTGCCACCGCGGACTGGGACTGCCCGTTGCGGCGCAGCAGCCGGATGGCGGCGGTCTGGTCGGCGGTCAATGCCCTGGGACGCCCCGGGAACCGGCCCTCCTCCGCCGCCCGCCTGACTCCGGCCGCAATGCGGCGCTTGATCGAATCCAGTTCCGCCTGCGCCGCCCAGGCCATCACCCGCAGGATGATCTCACCCATCATCCGCTCGACCTCGGTGGGGTGGGCGCCGAGGGGGTGGAGCCAGGACTCCGAGTGAGCCAGGGAGGCGATGCCCACCCCGCGCCGGTGCAAAGACTCCACGACCGCCACCAGTTCAACCCGGTTGCGGCTGATCCGGTCCAGGGCGGCGACGGTGACGGTATCGCCGCGGAGCAGACGGGCATCCAGCCCGCTCCACCCGGGGCGTTCGCCGGCCGGAACGGAGCCGGAGATTCCCACGTCGGAGACGATGTTTACCGGGTCCACACCGGCGTCGGCCAGGACCTGGACCTGGGTTTCGGGGTGCATGCCGGCCAGGCCGTCGACGGCGGCCCGGGAGGTGCGGATATAGCCGTAAATCATGGGTTTTGCCCCTGCCCAAAAATGCGAGGGTTTTGTTACAGCGTGGACCCTGCCCAGAACCCCTGGTTTGGGGCATTGTAACAAAAACAGGTGTTTCTGTTACAGACCGGAACCCGGTTCGGAGAGGGTGCTCCATGGGCCGGGAGAGTGTCGTCAGGGGCGTCAATGCCAGGGGCGAACGCGTCTGACGAATCAACAAAGCCGGTTCCATGGAAGACCAACCGTTGGGACATGGCAGATCTGTCACATCACCAGGGTGGACATCGAGACGCGATGAGCCGGGTCTCCCTCCTGGAAACCCTGCCTGGGAAGTGGCGGCAACCGGGTCAGCGTCGTTTATAATGCTGCCACTGGTAATCGGAACATTCCACGGACACCGATCCGTGGCATCATCAAGCGCTATGTGGTCAATAACGTTCACGGGAACTAAAGAATGGCTGCGTTGGGCAACTCGTCCGGTTGAGACGCTGGATTAGAAATGCGTAGTTGGCTGACCCTACTGAACATCCTTGTCCTGGTCATGCTCATGACCGGTTGTACAGGGGAGAAGACGCCCCCACCCGAACCTGAGATTGCGGTTACCTCGGCGCCGGCCCCTACTACGCCAGCCAATATCACTACGCTTGAGGCTACTGTTACTAAAACCCGGCCGGTTGCAAGGCCGAACAACACGTCTTCTCAGCCACCTTTTCGAGAAATCAATTTCACCGGAGTATCCACCCTGACGAACAAACCGAGCCAAGTGCAGGTCGTCTTCTCTCTCCGCGACCAGGAAGGACATGCGATAGTCCTGCCAGCTGAGGAGATCGGGCAAGCAGCCCGCGTCTACGAACGGCCAGAAGGGGAACAAGGTTGGGAGGAGATCGATTACACGGAAACCAGCTTCTTCGTCCATACGGCCGAGAACTTCCGACTCGAGGTCGTCTTCGTGCTCGACCTCACCAACAGTATGGCCCAGGCGTCACTGCCTGACGGCACGAGCGGCATCGACGCGATGATCGGGGCTTTCGAGTCCGCGGTGCTATCATTCCCGGGTGCCCACAGGATCGGCGTTGTAGAGTTCCACGACAGGAACGTGGACCCCACTGTGCTCTCACCGATGACGACAGATAGGGCATCCGTCTTGTCCAACGTGCGCCGGTTTGCCCAGTCGGGGTTGGACCACGGCTCGTCCAGGGTGTGGGACAGTCTCGTCGCTGCATCGGACCTGTTCTCGGGGGATGCCAGCGTGGTGAAGGCCCTCGTGTTCCTGTCAGACGGGCGCGATACCAGCAGTGTGAGCACGCGCGAACAGGCTGCCCAATATGCCGCGGAGCGGGGAGTCCAGATGTACGCCCTGGGTGTCGGGGGGATATACCAGGAAAGCGGGCTAAGGACTGCCGCACTCCAAACGTGCGGCTCTTACTACCGGGCGAAGCAGGTCGCCGGACTCGAAGACCAGTTGAAAACCATAGTCAGCGATCTCAGGGGCCAGTACAAGATAAGCTACATCACACTGCGGCGTACAGGCACGTACGAGACCCGCATCAGTGTCAATCTTCGAGGCGTGCGGGGGACATTCGACACAGCGGCGTTTGACGTAACCCGATTCCTTGGCCCCGACAACAGGGGCGTGGCCCAGTCCGACCCCGCGTCCGTTGACCGTGTCAGTGGCGAGGCAACGCTCTTTATGCGGGCACTCCATGTGCCGAGGAGCATCGACCGTATCCGTTTCATGTTGGAAACATCCAAGCCGGTGGTCGTCGAGCTAGTGCCCGGACAGGACGGGGGCCTTCTTCAAGGATGGGGGTTGTCCGGCCCGGACGAAGACGGGTTCTACGAGGCCTCTTCCAGCGAGCCAATAGAGTTCGGCAACTTCGGACCACTTTTCAAGGTAACGGTTTCCAACGTCACCGAAGACCGGCTATCGATACCGGTGACGTTTGACGACTCCATTTACACCGGTGGCAAGGGTTTCTCGCACCCCCTCCCGATCGCAATCGGCCAACAGACCGTCCGGATGTACTGGGCCGACATTATCACGCGAAAGATAATGCGGGCCAACCCAGACGGGTCGGAGGTCAGGCACCTGGTCACAGGTCTCGAACAGCCCGAAGGGATTGCCCTTGACCCCTCCGCAGGCAAGCTGTATTGGACCAACTTGGGCACAGGCAAGATCCAGCGCGCCAACCTGGACGGCTCCGAGGTTGAGGACGTGATTACAGGACTGGATCGACTGTCAAGCATAGCGCTGGACCCTGCTGGGGGCAAGATGTACTGGGGTACCCGGGGCACGAGCGTGGAAGTGGGATTAGGGTCTTGGTCCGTCGAGGCACCCTCGGGTGATGGAAATATCCAACGGGCCAATCTGGACGGTTCCCACGCTGAAGACCTGGTTACGGGGGTCAAGGGGCTGGGACCGATTGCGCTCGACCTGAGCGCAGGCAAGATGTACTGGGCCAGCTTAAGAGCAGATAAGATCCAGCGGGCCAACCTCGATGGCTCCCAAGTCCAAGACCTGGTTACGGGAGTTGAAGGGCTGGGACCGATTGCCCTTGACCCCTCCGCAGGCAAGCTGTATTGGACCGCCTTGGGCGCAGGCAAGATCCAGCGGGCCAACCTCGACGGCTCCCAAGTCCAAGACATTGTTACCGGACTGGAATCGCCAAGCGCCATAGCTCTGGACTTGGCTGCTGGCGGGTTGTATTGGGCCGATGGGGGAACGGGTAAAATACAGCGAGCCAACCTGGACGGCCTTGGAGTTCAAGACCTCATCACAGCAACGGAGTGGGAGTGGCCAAGGGCCATGATCTTGGAAGCAACCGTGAGGGCCATACCCACTGCCACGCCACAGTCGACATACACTCCCTGTTCCACCAATACTCCCATACCGACGGCCACGCCGACACCCACGCCTACGGCCGCACCAACACCCACGCCTACACCCACGCCGAAACCCACCCCGCGCAGAAAGAATTAGACCGAAAGGCCCTGACAGAACTGTATCACACGGCGGGAGGCCGGCACTGGAAGAACAACTGGAGCTGGGCTACTGACCGCCCACTGGACACTTGGACGGGTGTCACCACCGACAGCGGATGGAGCACCGGTCCCCGTCCAACATCATGCCGGCCCAGCCGGTGCTGGCGGCGCTGAACGGGAAGGGGACGGGCAGAGTACCTGCGCTGGGACATGATCCCGTGCTAGGCCAGGAGCGCGTCCGTGGGCAGCCGCCTGATCAACGCCCGCGCGGAGACCGTTGCCGGACTGCCCAGCTTCCGGACCGCATTAACCGGCGGCGGTGCCTGATCCTGGCCGACGGTTATTAAGAATGGCGGCGGGTGGGAATTCCAGAATCCCCATGCAGACCGTGATGAAGCCGGGAGAACCCTTCGCCTTCGGGGGCCCCTGGGACTCGTGGCGGCACCCTGAGGGGGATGGCCCGCTCCGGCACCATCATCACCACCCAGGCCAACGACTTGCTCCGCCCCATCCATGACCGGATCCCGGCGGTGCTCTCCGGGATGCGGGGCCGCTCTGACCGGACGATGATGTGCAGGATCCTGGGTTGCTGGGGATCGTGCTGTCGCCCTGTCCGGCCAACCTGATGGAGGCCTACCAGGTTTCGGCCCTGGTCAACCGGCCTTCCAATGACGGGCCAGAGGTGATCCTCCCGGAAGGTGAAGAGGCCCCGCCGTTCCAGAGCGGACAGGCCAGCCTGAAGCTGTTCTAGCTCCCGCTGTCGGGATGCTGCGCTGACGCACCCGGAGGAGAGGACCGCGCCAAGGTTTACCGGCCACCGCCGCCAGCCTCGGCAGTTGATCCTTAAAACGGCGCTTCGGCTACCTCCGGCGAGGTATTGAAGTCCATCATGTTTCCGGCAGGCCAGCCGCTCTAGGAAGTTGCTGACTTTTACAACCGGAACCTGGGCGGCCGCTACCTGGGCCAGGCGTGAGGGCATACCGCTTGCGCTTCTCACATCACCAGGACTCCGGATCACCGCCCCGGCACCGGCCGGGCCGGGAATTTATCCGGTTCAGCCCCGGATGCCTCGAACGCGATGCGGCCCAACAGGGAGCGGGCCGCAAACCGAGTTGTACGAAAAAATCGTGCAACCGGCCCGGCGTTCACTGCTGGCGGATGGCGCCGATGCGGAACTTCCTGGCGCCGCAGACAACGCAGGTGGCCTGGGTCGCGGCGCGGTCATTCTTCATGGTGACCGCCTTCAGGTCGGCGGACTCCGTTTTGGCCTTGCACTTGACGCAGTAGATCACGTTGGGGTCGCCGGCAGTGGTCATTGGACGGTCCTCCTATGGGCTTCGATTCGCGGCCATTGTAACCCCCGACCCCGGCGGCAGCCGCGACGATGGCGCCGTGTCGGCAGATCCCAGACTCCGCAGCCCCGAATGCCCCGGCTGTGATCGCCGCGACATTCGCACCCGGGCGGATGAAATCCCAGCAACTGCAGTCCTCACTCTGTGGCGCGCAACGATGCTCTGGTGGCATGGTGCATGGATATACGGGTGCTGTGGTACAGCAGGAGAGGCGCGCCCATGCCGGTGGTCGCCATAGTCAACCAGAGGGTGGGGTCGGGAAGACCACTCTGGCCACCAACCTGGCGTCCGCTCTGGCAGACACCGGCCGGGTGCTGCTTCTGGATGCAGACCCCCAGCACAGCGCGCTGTGCTGGGCCAACCTGGACCCCAAGCCGGATCCACAGCCGGAGGTGCAGAGCGTCGATGCGGGGGCGTTGGTCCGCCAGGTTCGGGCAGCAGCCGGGGAATACGCCTGGGTCGTCATCGACTGCCCGCCCGGCATCTCCCGGGTGAACGCCGAGGCCATCCGGGCATCCGACGTGGTCTGATTCCCTGCAAGCCCCGGGTGTGGGATGTGTGGGCCTGCGAGGACATCGTCGATGCGGTCAAGCTCCGGCAGACCGGCAACCGGGGATGGCCCAGGGCCGCGTTCGTGATCAGCATGGAACGGCCCCGCACCCGGCTGAGCCGGAGCATCGGACCGGCGCTGGCGGAGCTGGGGATGCCCATTCTGCAGGGACGCACCACCGAGCGGGAAGCCTACGCGGTCGCCAGCGGCGAGGGCGGGTCCGTGCTGGAGGGCCGGGACCGGCTGGCCCAGGCCGAGATCATCGCCATCCGCGGCGAGGTAGAGGAGATGTGCCATGACCTTCTCACGAAGGCCTGAAACCGGGGACAACCAGGCCCAGCGGGACAACTTCCGGGAGCAGGCGGCGGCCGCCGATGTGACCGTGCTGCACTGCCGGATTCCCACGGAACTGCACCGCCGGCTGCGTCATCTCATGGTGGACGAGGGATCCAGCGTCACGGCCCTGGTGATCGACTTTCTGGAAGCGGGGCTGCAGCAGAGAGGCCGTTAGCCGTGGCGACACCCCTGCATCCGGTGCTTGGGTGTAATGGTGCTCCAGAGCATTGGATCCCGCGAATCACTTGCGCGGCCCAGGCGCCGTTGCCGGCTGGCCCTGGCTCGTGCAGGGAGAGAGTAGGCATCCCAGGTGTCCGACCCCAACTCCCACTCCGACGCTACTACCGACACCGAAACCGGCGGATGACGGGACGCCACGGGAAAGCGTCCCGTTTTGGGCCATGCAGCGGGCCCAGATCTGGGAACCGGCGGGATTGGCATATCTGTCACATCACCAGGTTGGCCATCAAGACGCGATGAGCCAGGTTTCCATGGGGGAGACCTGCCCGGGAGGTGGCGGCAACCGGGCCAGCGTCGTTTATAATGCCGCCACTGGTAATCGGACAATTGCACAGACACCGCACCGGAGGCAGGCGGCGCTGACGGGGACACGGCTGGCCCGGCATCACCGTGAAAGGCCGGAGCAATGACGCCCCGGGACTCCCACATCTCCATGGAGAAAGAACATGTGCGGCAGATTCAGCCTGATAGCGGACCTGCAGGAGCTGGGAGAGAGGTTCGGCTTTGACCCCGGCGTCTCACCCACCCGCCCAGGTACAACGCCGCCCCAACCCAGCCAGCGCTGGCCGTGATGAACGGGGAAGAAAGACGTGCGGAGCACCTGCGCTGGGGCCTGATCCCGTCCTGGGCCAGGAGCGCGTCCGTGGGCAGCCGCCTGATCAACGCCCGGTCCGAGACCGCTGCCGAGCTTCCCAGCTTCCGGACGGCATTCACCCGGCGGCGGTGCCTGGTCCTGGCCGACGGTTTCTACGAATGGCGGCGGGTGGGGAGTTCCAGGATCCCCATGCGGATCGTGATGAAGTCAGGGGAACCCTTCGCCTTCGCCGGCTTCTGGGACTCGTGGCGGGACCCGGAGGGGAAGATGGTCCGCTCCTGCACCATCATCACCACCGAGCCCAACAACCTGCTCCGGCCCATTCACGACCGTATGCCCGCGATACTCTCCCGGGATGCGGAACCGTTCTGGCTGGACGATGGCCTGCGGGACCCCCTGGCCCTGGGCAGTCTCCTGACCCCGTACCCCGACGGAGCGCTGGAGGCCTACCGGGTTTCGCCCATGGTGAACCGGCCTTCCAACGACGGCCCCGAGGTGATTGTTCCGGAAGGGGAAGATCTCCCGCCGTTCCGGAGCGGACAGGCCAACCTGAAGCTGTTCCAGCTCCCGCCGGCATGGTCCCGCCGGCTTCCCCGGGTGGGACCGCCTTCCCGGCTCCGGCATCCGGCCGGGCCGGACCGGGGCCGCCGTTGCGGCATCCGGCTCATCCACCCCTGCAGCCTTTTCGCGTTCCCCGAAACGCCTCCGCCCCCCGGGCTGATGACAGCAGCTCATTGACTTAAGAACACCCATTCTATACCATTCCCAGTAGACCTTTTGTCGCAGCCGGCCACCCGCGGCTCAGCCGGACCCGGCCCCATCGCGGGCACACCATCACCTGCGGAGCGCAATGCCGGACCACAATCCCCCGGGGCATGACCGGATGAAGACCGCTGACGGCGCCCACGGGCTGGCTGCCGGCGCAGGCCCCGGAGACCACCGGCCGCTGACCCCGCGGCAGGTCCGGATCCTGGCCTTCGTCCGGGACTTCGCCTCCGGCAACCCCCACCCGCCCGCCATCCGGGAAATCACCAACGGCTGCGGCCTCAGCAGCGCCTCGGTGGCCTTCCACAACCTCCGGCGGCTGGAGGAAGGGGGATTCCTGACCCGGGTCCCCGGCTCCGCCCGCAGCACAGTCCTGACCCCGCGGGGCCGGCCGGCATTGCCGGCAGGCCCAATTGCCGTTGCCCAGGACTCCCCGGTTGCGGAGGACTCCTGAGGGTCGCCTGCGTGCTGGTCACCCACCTGAGGGCCAGGGTGGAGCTGAACCGGCATCCCCACCTGAAGGACCGGCCCGTACTGATCGTCGACCGCTCCCGGGGAAGACCCCTGGTCGCTGACCGCTTCCCGGCCGCCGCCGGCGTATCCGCGGGCATGACCCTGGAGCAGGCCCGGTCCCGCCATGCCGGCAGTTCTCTCCTGGAAGCCGACGAGCCCGCCTACCGCCGGGTCTTCCACCGGATGCTCGCCTCCCTGCAGGGAGTCAGCGACCGGGTGGAGGCGGGCGAGCCGGGCACGGCCTACGCCCGCCTGGACGGGCTGGAAGACCTGTACGGCGGCGAGGCCCGGGCGGTCAACGCCCTGCTGAACTCCGCACCCCAATACCTGGAGCCCCGGGCCGGAGTGGCCGATGCCAAGTTCCCCGCCCTCGTGGCGGCCCGCGCCGCCAGCCCCCAGGGGGCGGTCCGGGTCCCGCCCGACGCCGCCGCCTTCCTGGCGCCCCACCCGGTGGACCTCCTGCCCATTGCCGCCGCCGTCAGGGCGGACCTGCGCCGCTTCGGACTCCACACCCTGGGGGACGTGGCCTCCATGAAGCCGGAGGCCCTCGCCGGCCGGTTCGGCCCGGCGGGCCGGAGAGCGTGGGAACTCTCCCACGGCGTGGACCCCAGCCCGGTCCTTCCCATCCGGCAGGAGGAGTCCGTCGTCGAGCACGCCTCCCTGCCCTTCTCCTCCGCATCCCTGGAACTCATCCTGGCCGCGGTGGACACCCTGCTCAGGAGGGCCTACTCCCAGCCCCGGATGCGGGGCCGTTACGCCGGCGCCGCCGCCCTGGAGTGCGTCCTCTACCGGGCCGTCCCCTGGGAGAAGACCTTTCACTTCAGGCAGCCCGTGGGCCGGTGGGAGCGGGCTTCCCGGATCATCCGGGGCGGGCTGGAGCCGGACCACCCCCAGGCCCCGGTGGAGGAGGTCACCCTGGGCCTATCCCGCATCACCGGAGAATCGGGAACCCAGCTCAGCCTGCTGCCCGACGTTCGGGAGGGCCTGGAACGGCGGCTGGTGGCGGCGGACCGGGAGCTGCAGGCCCGGATGGACGGTCACCCGGCCCTGTACCGGGTGGTGCAGGTGGCCCCCTGGCATCCGGCGCCGGAGATGCGGGCCCTGCAGGTCCCCATCGACGCCCTGGGCCGGGACGCCATGAAGCCCCTGCTCCAGCCCGCCCCGTTGGAGGTCCGGGAGGGGCCGGAGCGCCGGCCGGCGGAACTGCTGCTGGAGCGGCGCTGGCGCCGGGTGGAACGCATCGAGGACACCTGGAGCTTCGACCTCTGGTGGATGCCCGTACCCCTGGACCGCATCTACCACCGGGTGCTCCGGGAGGACGGGGGGGAGGTCACCCTGTTCCTGGACCGGCGGCGGGACCGCTGGTACCGCCAGGCTTCCTGAACCGGAGCGCGTCCCATGGCCGGCGGTTACGTCGAACTCCACGCCAAGAGCTTCTACTCCTTCGGATCGGGGGCATCCCACACCCACGAGCTGCTGGCCCAGGCCGTGGAGTACGGGTACGGCGCCCTGGCCCTGACCGACGGCAACCTGTGCGGCGCCCTGGAGTTCGCCCGCCTGGCCGGCAGCCTGGGAGTGCAGCCGATCACCGGCGGCGAACTGACCCTGACCGACGGGTCCCGGGTGGCGCTGCTGGCCCGGACCCGCCGGGGCTACGCCAACATCTCCCGCCTGTTCACCCTGGCCAATTCCGTTGACCGCCGGGAACCCCGGCTGGACCCGGCGCGCCTGGCGGAACACGCCGGGGGCGTGATTCTGCTCACCGGAGGACGTGAGGGCCCACTCTCCAGGCTGCTGCTGGAGGGACGCCGGGAAGCAGCCCACCGGCGGCTCGGGGAATACCGGGAGTGGTACGGCCCGGACGGGGTGTACGTGGAACTCCAGCAGAATTTACTGAAAGGCGACACAGCGCGGAACCGGGAACTGGCGGGGCTGGCCCACGACGCGGGAGCGCCGGTGGCCGCCACCAACGACGTCCACTACCACTCCCCGGAGCGGTACCGCCTCCAGCACGCGCTGGCCGCGGCCCGGCGCAACACCACCATCGAGCAGGCCCTCCCCTTCATCCGGCCCAACCATCACCTGTGCCTGAAGTCCCCGGACCGGATGGAGGCCTTGTTCCGGCAGTACCCCGACGCCGTAGCCAACACCGTCAGGATTGCGGAGCAGTGCGGCTTCAACCTGGCCACCGGCCTGGGCTACACCCTGCCGGAGTGCGCCGTGCCCCTGGGATTCACCGCCGACACCTACCTGCGGCGGCTCTGCCTGGAGGCCGCCCAGCGCCGGTACGGCCCGGTGTCCCGGCCGGTGGCGGAACGCCTGGATCAGGAGTTCCGGCTCATCGCCAGGCACGGCCTCGCCGGGTTCCTGCTCCTCTACCGGGAGATAGTCCTCCTGGCCCGGGAGATCATGGAGGAGCGGGGCATGGGCCACCCGGAGACTCCCCTGGAAGAAAGGCCCCCGGGCCGGGGGCGCGGCTCCTCGGTGGCCCTGCTGACCGGCTATCTCATCGGCATCAGCCACGTGGACCCGCTGCGGTGGGGCCTGACCCTGGAGCGGTTCATCTCCGAGGACACCTCCCTGCTCCCCGACATCGACCTGGACTTCCCCCGTCAGCTCCGGGACGAACTCATCCAACGGGTTCACCGGCGCTTCGGGCCGGATCACGCCGTCCTGGCCGGGGCCATCGGCACCTACTCGGTGAAGGGCATCGTCCAGGACCTGGGCCAGGCCCTGGGGCTGCCGAAGGAAGACCTGAAGCGGCTCTCCCGCCAACTCCACTCCCACGACGGGGCCAGGCTGCGGGAGGAGATGCTGGCCCTTCCCGCCTTCCGCGACCGCGTGGACGCCCCGGGGTGGCGGGACCTGCTGGACCTGGCCCCCCAGCTGATGGATGCTCCCCGCAGCCTGGGCCAGCACGTCGGCGGCATGATCCTCAGCAGTTCCCCCATCCCGGAGATGGTCCCGGTCCGGGCCGGGGCGATGAAAGGCCGCCACATCATGGACTGGAACAAGGACAGCGTGGCCGACGCCGGCTTCGCCAAGATCGACCTGCTCTCCCTGCCGGTGCTGGACCAGCTGGAGGAGGCCCTGGACCTCATCGAGGCGGGGGACGGGAAACGCCCCGACCTGGGCCGCATCAACCCGGAGGACCCGGGCGTGTACGACCTGATCAACGAAGGCCGGTCCAAGGGCGTCTTCCTGCTCCAGTCGCCGGCCCAACTGAAGATGGGGCAGCGGCTGAAGTCCCGCTGCCTGCTGGACCTGGCCTACCAGGTGGCCCTGATCCGCCCCGGCGTGGGCGTCCAGGGCAGCGCCGTGTCCCTGTTCGTGGAGCGTTACCGCCACGGCGCCTCCTGGGAATACGACCACCCCCTGGAGCGGCGCTCCCTGGAGCGGGGCTGCGGCATCATCGTCTGGCAGGAGCAGGTGGTGCAGCTCATCATGGACGTGGCCGGGATGAGCGCCGCCCAGGCCGACGAGATCCGAAGGGCCTTTGCCAGGCCCAACAACGACCATCTCATCGCCATGCACCGGCAGCGGTTCCTGGAGGGGGCGCGGGGGAACGGGGTATCGGTTGAGATTGCGGAAAAGATATTCGCCAAGCTCAACGGCCAGTACATGTTCCCCGAGTCCCACTCCCACGCCTTCGCCGTCACCGCCTACCAGGCGGCCTGGCTCAAGCGATACCACCCCCTGGAGTTCTTCGTCGCCCTGGTCAACAACCAGCCGATGGGCTTCTACCCGGTGGAAACCCTGAAGCAGGACGCCCGGCGCTTCGGGGCGCCCTTCCTGAACCCCTGCGTCAACCGCAGCGGGGTGGCCTGCACCCCGGAACAGGGCTCGGTCCTGCTGGGCCTGCGCTTCGTGAAGGACGTGGGAGCGGCATCGGCCGGGGCCATCGTGGAGGAGCGGGAGCGGCACGGCCCCTACGCCGGGGCCGGCGACCTGGTGCGGCGCACCGGGCTGAAGCCCCGGGCGGCGGAGTCGCTGGTGATGGCCGGGGCCTTCGATTCCCTCGCCCCCAACCGGCGGAAGGCCCTGTGGGACGCGGGCCTGGGCATCCGGCCGTTACGGGGCGGACAGAGGGCCTTCCCCGATTCTGCGGAGGGCGGCATTCCGGGGCTGCCCGACTTCACCGCTTACGAGAAGATGGCGGGGGAGTACCGGGTGATGGGCATCTATCCCAGGGGACACCTGATGGAGTTCGTGCGGCCCGGCCTGGACCCGGCCGTGATGCCCGCCGCCGCCGTGGAGCAGGCGGAAGAAGGGGAGGAAGTCCTGGTGGCGGGATGGCCCATCGCCCGCCAGCATCCCAGGGGGCAGGACGGCACGGTGTTCGTCACCATCGAGGACGAGACCGGGGACGTTCAGCTCATCCTGTGGCCCCAGGTCTTTGCCCGCTGCCGCCGGCAGTTGGGGAGCAATGTGCTGCTGGCGGGGGGCGCCGTATCCCGGTGGGACGGGACCGCCAGCGTGGTTGCCTCCGGCGTGCGGGGCATCCATCCCCGCGTCCCCATGCCCCCCGCCCACGATTGGCGGTGACCCCGGGAGCAAATGGCGGCGGGAGCCTGGTCCACGGCTAGTACTGGTTCCAGATAGTCTTGTCGATACTGGAAAGTCACTTCCAACTGTGGATTCCAGCTTGCGCGGGAACGAAGGGCAGGTGAAACGGGTATCTGGTATAAGGCATATTCAAGTGGAAACGGTACTAAACTAAAGCCAAGGTGAAATGTACATATCGCTAGACCGCACTGTCGGTCGCCCCCAGTTGGGGCGTAAAGGTGATACGAGGCGCCGTGGAGTCCTTGAGATCGTCTTCAAGACCCCCGAAATGCACATCCCACCTTGGTATCGGTTTAGGTTTCCCCGCCCACGCGGGGATAGACCCGACTGGACCCTGCTCACCTATGACACCGGCAAGGTTTCCCCGCCCACGCGGGGATAGACCGGGCCCGGGAATCCTCAGCCAGCTTCATGGTGCGGTTTCCCCGCCCACGCGGGGATAGACCCAGCGGCCTCAACTCAGGCCAACTTCGCGGCGGTTCCCCACCCACGGAGAATACGTTTATGGAACAGCTCCCGCAACGGGGAAGTGTTCCTCAAATAGGGGTGTTCCATACTCCCCGTTTGCGGAACACATGAGGGAACTGACCAGCGACTATGACCCCGGTCGACTGCGCCGGTTCTTCCGATGGAAGATGCGGAATGGGACAGTGGTCAGTGGTGCCTATTAGCCGGACCTGCAGGGAATCGCAGAGTACATGTTTAGGTCTCGGCTCTCTAGTACCTTCGGGGAGTCGGCGATTTTCGCTCTGCCCTTCTTCTTCGGTTCATCCCTGCCAGATAGGCAATTCCTGCCAGTCGGCAACAAATCCCATTCTATCTTGGGGAATATTCGGATACCGGTTCATAAGAGCCACCAGGCTCCTTGTCCATGACTTGTTGTTGGTGATAACTGTCGTCAGATACGAGACCATCACCAGTGAGTTGTAGAGCTTGCCGTTCTCAGTTTCATTGAAGAACGCCATTGGACTCGGGAAAGAACCCATTCGCTTCGGCCTTGAGAACTTCGTGATGAATTCTCTGTCCCAAAGCAGCTCATGATGTGCGCAGAAGTTCCGGACTGTTACCAAGTGACGCAACAAGGAACCTAGTTTTTTGTAATGAAGATAATAGTGGGCAGCGACCAGTTTGCGTACTGGCAGGATTGTCGAGTGGTACCATCGAGATAGCTGACCAAGAGACATCACCTCTGAGATTGCCCAGATCGGGCAGGCTTTGAAATCGTAACGGTGCAGGTTCTTCCCGTGCTCCTCGTAGTCCTCCTTCAAAGCCGCCAAGTTCTCACCATATTCTTCGGAGAATAGGTTCGAGTTCAGATGGGCATGCTCTCCACCGTTCTGGCTGTAGGACAGGTGGTAAGTCCACTGGGTACGGATTGAGACCTCGATGTAACTGAACGCTTCCAACAACAACAGGCGAAGTCGCTTATCAAAAATATACCGCTCGATCACTGCGTCGAAGGTAGTAGCGGCCTGGAAAGGTCGCAGGCCGCTACTCGTGGCCTGGTCTACAAAAGGTTCCAGGTAGCCGCGAAACCGGTAGTAGTTGACGTTACTCAGGAACCGTTCGGCTTCGTCTAGATCAGGGATCGACATGCCGCGTTGCAACAGCAGGTTGACCTGGTCGGCAATCGACGTAGGAGAACCCGGAGAGCTGGGATTTGATGAGGGAGAGGCCATTTACAGGCTCATAAAAAACCCCTCTGGTGCGCCGTTCTGATGAGAGGCGTGAGGGGTGTCGTCACTGATATGTTATAAACATATTATTCATTTGTCAATGTCATATTTAATGTCATATTAGTAGTACCGTTTCCACTTGAATATGCCTTATATCGGATATCTGTTAATCATTCCCGCGCAAGCAGGGATCCAGAGTTAGAGGCAGCCTTCCAGTATCAATAAATCTAACTGGAAACGGTACTAAACTAAAGCCAAGGTGGGATGTACATTTAAGTGGCGATGATGATCATCTGGGTTGCGCCGGTGAATCCCTCTCATCCGTACTTGGAGAATGACCCGGCTCCGTCGTCTGATCCCCACCATCTGCGCATTTCACCTTGGCTTTAGTTTAGGGTGTGTCTACATTCAGAGAGAAGTGCAAAACTACCCCATTTAACTGTGAGTGGCGCAAAACGGGAAGGCTGGCAAGGCCACCAAGGTCACGGTCGAATGAACTCCCCCTCACCTTTCTGAATCTCGACAGCACCTAAACCCTTAGAACCTGTTTGCAATCTCTAAAATATGATAAGTTGAGACGATTACCGGAGGGAGGGGTAATCATGTCTCATTCCTATCCCAGCGACATCAGCCGGGAGCAATTTACCCGGATTCTGCCGGATTTGGAGTCGGCCCGCCGCCGGACCAAGCCCCGCACCGTGGACTTGTACGACGTTTTCTGCGGAGTGCTCTATCTTTTGAAAAGCGGGTGCCAGTGGCGGATGCTCCCTGCGGACTTCCCCAATTGGGGCACCTGCTACCAGTATTTCCAGCAATGGAGCCAGCGGCCTGACCCAGAGCAAGAGTCCATTCTGGAGCAAGTCTTAAAAAAAATTGGTTGGCGCGGCCCGGAGAAGCAATGGTCGGAAAGAGCAGAGCAGCTTCTGCATCGTGGACTCCCAGAGCGTCAAGAACACGGACAGCGCCGAGCAGAAGGGCTATGACGCGGGGAAGAAGGTGTCTGGAATCAAGCGCCACATCGCGGTGGATACTCAGGGGTTGCCCCATGCGGTCCACGTGACCACGGCGAACGTCACCGACCGGGCTGGGGCTTTGGCGATGTTTGACCAGCACCGGGACGGCCTCAGCTTGGTGCAGAACGTGCTGGTGGACGGGGGTTACACTGGGGAGCCCTTTGCCGCTGGGGTGCAGAGCCTGCTGGGAGCGTCGGTGGAGGTGGTGAAACGCAATGAGATGCACACCTTCGTAGTACTGCCGAAGCGATGGGTGGTGGAGCGGTCTTTCGCCTGGCTGGAAAAGTGCCGCCGACTCTGGAAGAACTGCGAAAGAAAGCTCGATACCAGCCTGCAAATGGTCGTGCTTGCCTTCGCGGCGCTAATCCTGAAGAGATTGTAAACAGGTTCTTACGGAGAGAAGTGCAAAATTCCCCTATGGTCTGTCTAAATTCAGGAGTCCGGCCTTGATGTTAGCTGTCTTGTGGAGTAGTTTCGCTGTTCGATTCGTTTTTAGATGGAGCGGGGTGTTCTGTGTATTTCAAGATGGCTTCTGCGGCGGCGATCCTAGTAGCCAGGGTCGTTTGCATTTTGGCGATTGCCAACAAATTTTCCAGAGCTTCCATCCTGTATTCTGACTCCGTTTTCTTTATATCTGCCATTTCACTCCTTTTCATGCCTGTTGTTGATGTTGTCTGAATCCCGGACTCCTGAATGTAGACAGACCATAGTCCCAGTGTCTAGGCGGCCGCCGGAGGGAGGCCGAATTAAGTGAGAGTACCGCCGCTCCTGCAATGATACCAGCGTTCTGCCGCAGCGCCCTGGCCCTTACTCTGGCTGCTCGGCGCGCCAGACGGTCTGGCGGGAGACGCCGAAGGTCCGCGCCACCGTGGACTGGGACTGCCCGTTGCGGCGCGGCAGAGAGGCCGATAGGCAGCGGCGGCGACTCCCCGTCATACGGTGCTTAGATGGCATGGTGTACCGGAGCATTGGAGATGTGGATCTCGCGAAGCTCCTGCATGGCCCACGCCCAAGCTGCTGCTGCGGGAAACCCAGGCCCTCCTGCAATGGCTGGACAACCACCCCTCCCAGCTCATATCCGCGGAGCAGTTGCTCCAATGGCTGCAACTGCAGAAGCCCGGGCCGTGGAACGGCCTCCTTGCCGAGGCGGTGGAGAACTACGGTCTGGAAACCGGCAACGCGGCGCTCCCCATCATCGGCTTCCGGGAATGGCTGGCCGAGTGGGCCAGGGACAACCGCCGCCGCCAGCATGGCCTTCTCCTGACCAGCGTCCACCGGGCCAAGGGCCTGGAATTCGACCACGTGGCGATCCTGGATGGGGGCTGGGAAAACACCAGCCGTCAGGAAGACGGCGCCGCGCCGCGGCGCCTCTACTACGTGGCAATGACCAGGGGCAGGCAGACCCTGACCCTGATGAAGACCGGCGCCGCCAACCCATTCCTGAATGCCCTGGCCAACAATCCTTCCGTCCTGGTCTGACCCCGGCCCGGCGGTCTGACCCCGGCCCGGCGGTCTGCCGCCGGCTCCACCGGAAATGGAGCGCAGCTACCACCGCCTGAGCCTGCGCGACGTGCAACTCAGCTTCCCCGGGTACCGATACCCGCGCTATCCCATCCACCAGGCCATTGCCCGGCTCTCCCCCGGCGACCCGCTGCAGGTCAGGACCGGCAGGACCCCGTGGGAACTGGTGGACGCCAGGGGCATCGCGGTGGGGCGGCTGGCGCGGAGCTATGAAACCCCCGGGAACCCCGGCGGCGTCTCCGCAACCGTTCTGGCCATCGGCGCCTGGGATAAGACAAAGTCCGACTCCGAATACCAGAGCCGGCTGAACGCAGACCGCTGGGAGGTCGTCATCCCGGAACTGGAAGTGCACCCGTAAGAGGGCGTGGCAAAGTGGACCAGGGGGACATCCGGGACGTGGTGGAGGATGCCGGAGCGGGTAGGACCTGCCGGAACCGGGGGCGTCAATCCCAGTGGCAATTGTCGCCACGAAACACCCAAAGCGTAGTCCCCTGGTTGTCCGGTGATGCGGGAATCCGTCCGGCTATCTCCATGGGGCCGGGTCATAGGTGTCAGGCGGGGTCGTGCCGTGGAAGATGGAGTATTCCGAAATGACTGTGTCCTCCCCGATCAGGTCCCGGCCCCAAATGGTAACCGTGTAAACTCCCGCCCCGTGTTCATCCAAAATCCGTTTCAGGTTGGCTCTGACGG
Organism: Dehalococcoidia bacterium; assembly: GCA_965205495.1. Lineage (GTDB taxonomy): Bacteria > Chloroflexota > Dehalococcoidia > Lucifugimonadales > UBA3495 > CATOSK01. The sequence goes on along the minus strand of CBDBHA010000002.1, from coordinate 95,914 downwards.
AAAAAACGTCCCCAATGGCAGTCCATTGGTCGGCGGTTATCCACTCGACCGTGACGGTCTTCTCCAGTGGCCCTGCCTTGGAACCGTTGTACGCTTCCTGCCAGAGCCGGTGGGCCTCCTGGTAGGACCTGGCGGCCTGGGCATCCGATGGAACGTCATAGGGACTTGGGCAGGCTTGGGAGGTCTTGGTGTACTGGTCGGTGGGCCACGACCAGCCGCCGGACAGAGGTTCCCGCAGGCTCGCCAGAATCAGGCCGTTGTCGTAGCAGTAGGTGCGGGAGACCTGGCCGGCGGTCAGAGGATGGGGGGGCGGGTCATAGTGGACCTGAACGTTCAGGTCATCGGCGTTGTTGAAGCGCACCCCGTTCCTGGTCCTTCCCGCCAGCGCCAGAATGCCGTCCGAGATGGTGGGAATCTCGTCGTATTCGACATAATCGCCCTCGAAATGCTGGAACATGACCTCGTTGTAGCGGTCCCAAGCGATGCCCAGGTTGACCTTCCTGTGCGTGGGGTCGAGGATATTTTCCCGATGTCCCTGGCTTCTCATCCAGCCGGCCATCGCATCCATAATTTCCTCGCGGATGCTGGCAATCGGCGTGTACCCATCCCTTGACTTGAAGCAGTAGTCCAGGCCATGCCCATTTTCCCCGTTGGACTGATACCCGCCGGCCAGGGAGTACCGCATATAGGGTTTGAGGCCGTCGGTGCCCCAATGGCTGGAAACGCAATTGGCCAGAGAAGATTCGGCATGAAGCTGGGCCGCGTTGTTGGTTCCCAGGACGACGGGGTTGACCCCGGCCTTCCTGCGCTCCGAGTTGATCAGCGCCAGCATGTAATCCTTCTCCTCAATATGGCGCTGGTGGGGCGGGAGCGTGGAGATCGGCTCAACCGCTGCTGAAGGGTTTACCGCGGGAACGGGAACCGGCTCTGCCATGAGCGGGTGTGCCGGTGTCGGAAGGGGTGATCGGGGAGACGGAGATGTTGGAGCAGTGCCTGCTGTGACCGGGTACACCGGCGGCGTTTCCGGCGGCGGGATGGGAGTTGGCATCACCTGCAGGGCAGTCGCCGGGGCGGTGAACCCTCCGGCAACCTCATGCCCGGTTTGCTTCGCCTCGGCCCCCGGTTCCCGGCTGCGCCCATCTCGCACGGACTCGTCCGTGGCCGATTGCCTTGCCGGCCTCAGTGCGGTCTCCAGGCGGTCACGCACTCCCATTTCAAGGGCAACCCATATGGCTACGACCACGAGAACAAGGATAAACCCGATGCGCCAGGGGCGTTGCCTGCGGCGGATTGCCGTGTAATGGCGTCCGCCCTTGGGCCGCTGGTGGTGAGTATGAAACGAAAAGTCGTGATAGTGACTGTACGGCATACTCTCTCCGGCTTCGTTCCATTGACCTGGTCCGCGCTGACCCGTTCACCAGGTTTGGTCACGTCATCCGCTCCGGGAGGGCGCTAGGAGCAGTGAACGCGGCGGCATCCCTTGTTCTCGGATGCCCACTTTTCGATGGCCCTCACGTCAATGGCGAAACCCAGACTGTCGTCATCGGGCAGTCCATCCAGCGGAAACCAGCGGCCATCGAAGGACTTCCCTCGCTGCGAACCGGGACTTCCCAGCCACACCGTGGCCTGATGCCTGTTTTCGAGATACAGCCGGTCAGGCCTGAATACCACGCCGGCCGCGTTACGTGTTTCCCGAACGGCGACATCCCGGCGTCTCTCACCGGACTCCGCCTTATCGCCGGGCAGACTCCATTTACCCGCCCTCAAGCCCCTCTTGCGTTTGATCAGGAGAACTTCATCCTTGTCGTTCACCACCAGGGCAAAGCCCGCTCTGTCCATTTTGGAGCGGGGGTAATATACCCGGCGGCTGCCCGCATTCTCGGCTGCCCACTTCCCCATGACGATTCTATCGGGGCCAAACGCCAGGTTGTCGTCATGGGGCAGCATGTCAGTCTGGAACCACTCGGCGTCGAGGAATTCTTTCCTCTGCACCTTCAGGCGCCCGCCGGTGCGCCTGCCCCGCCAGACCTCGACGGGGTGCCACTTGCCTTTGAAATACAGGTCATCGGCAGTCATCCTGATGCCCGTCTCTTCGAGTGTTTCCCTGATGGCGGTAGCCCGGAGGCTCTCTCCTTTATCCCTCATCCCTCCGGGCAGGCTCCATTTACCCGTTTCCTTGCCATATCCGCGCTGGATCAGCAGGACCTCGTTTCGTTCATTCACCACCAGACCGAAAGCTGGCATGGTTCACCTCACTCGGACATCGGGAAGTCTGGGTAATACACCGGGAAACATTGTTTTAGTTCGACCCCATTAGTTGGACAGGATTGAGTCAATATTAGGTGAGGGGTCCGCCGCTCCCGCAATGATACCAGCGTGCCGGCGGCCCTCGCCGATACTCCGGCTGCTCGGCGCGCCTGATCGTCTGGCGGGAGACGCCGAACGCCCGCGCCACATTGTGGCGCTTGATCGACTCCAGCTCCGCCTGCGCCGCCCAGGCCATCACCCGCAGGATGCTCTCTCCCATCATCTGCTCGACCTCGGTGGGGTGGGCGCCGAGGGGGTGGAAACCGGCCCGGTAGGTGGCGGCTTCCGGGCCAGCGTCGTTTATAATGCTGCCACTGGCAAGTGGCAGATCACCCCGAGCCTCGAACCCTGCCCGGGCCTCGTCAGACCGCCGGGCATCTCCCCCCGTCCCGGGGACGGTCGCCTTGGGGACATCACTCTCCCCTTGGGGCGGTCCAACCCGGGACGGGCCCTTGCTCATAGTATTGGCGGGGAGGCAACGTAACAGCGGATTGCGCGAACCAAACCAGGGGAATCGGGACCGGGGGGAACATGACCAACCGAAACCTGCTGCTCGGTCGATCCAAGCCCAGCGAGAAGCTGAGCAGGGAGGAGATCGCCTCCCTCGACAAGGTGCCCGCGCCTCCCGCGCCGCCGGCGAAGCCGAAGCCGCCTGGGGAGAAGGGCGGTGGCCCGCAGCGGGTGGCCCGCAGGGATCTGCTGAAGTTCCGCTGGAGCCTCGAGTGCCCCGGTTGCGGGTTCAAGGTCAACGGCGATGGACAGCCCAAGCCCGGGCAACGTCTGGCGAGGTGCGGCCGCTGCAAAGTGGTCCTCGTCCTCGGCGGCGGGTGATGCTTCCGACAACCCCGAGTACGTCAACCAGGAGGATCTATGACCGAGACTGAAATGCTCAAGGAGCTCCGGATCATTGTGGCCAGGGTAGCCCATGTCGATCAGGCGTCCGGACGGGCCCCGGCCCACGTCCTCCAGGCGAAGGAAAAGGTCCGCGAGGAGCTGGTGTCGGCCGTCAGGGAGAAGTACGGAGCATACCTGGCACCGGCGAGATGAGGGTGTTGGGTTCGAAAAATGAACTCCAGGCGGTGAGCATCGAGGATGATCCGGCTTTCCCGCGGATCAACGGGAGGACCTCGTGACAACAACCCGCCCCGAGTGCGACACCTGCCACAAGGTCATGTCCATCTCCCAGGCGGTGGTCAAGGCGGTCGCCGGCGTCAACTACGTGCTCTGCCTGGACTGCACCCTGGCCCAGCTGGAGGACGACGACAGCGTCAGCGTATCCGTGGATTTGCTCCGGTGACCACAGGCAGCGGCCCAGACGGGGAAGAGGACAGGAATGGGAACTTTCCGGATAACAGTCGAGATAGCCGACCCACGAGGCCAGCACTTCGAGGCAGTGGAAATGCTGGTGGATACCGGGGCCACGTTCACCAAGGTTCCCAGGGACCTGCTGGAGCGGCTGGGCGTCCCGGTCGAGAGATTCTACACCGCCGAGCTCGCCGACGGCAGCCGCGTGGAACGGACACGGGGCAGGACGATGATCCGGCTGGAGGGGAGGGAGTTCCCCACACCGGTGACCTTCGGAGAGGACGGGGAACAGAACCTCCTGGGGGCCATGGCCCTCGAAGACGCCATGCTCGCAGTGGACCTCCACTCCAGGAGGCTGATACCGGTCGATGCCCTGCAGATGACGATCACGGCAGAATGAAACTCTCCCCGGGTGAATTCCTATTGCTGCTGGTCATGCAGCAAGCCATCATTCCAGCAACCACCGCTACGGTGCCCGAGGCAGGCCAGCAACCCACCGGCGGCAGAGGAACCATCACCATGACGAAATTGCTCAAATATGATCCAAGCGCGCTTGACATCGCACGCGCCATGGTAGCCATCATCTCTCCCGACGACGCCTTACTGTTCGGATCACGCGCACGCGGGGACTGGACGAACCAATCCGACATCGACGTCCTCACAATTGCGGAACAACACCGGGACACCAGAGCCAAATATCAACAAGCCCTCCAGACCGGCCAGGCCATGGCAACCGAAATCTACGGAAGACCGGTCAAGATCGACCTGGTACGCTACAGCCTGCAAGACTTCGAATACTACCGTCAGGCCAGAACCCACTTGACACACTCGGCACTCAAGGAAGGGATCAACATGAGTGGCGAAGCAACTGGATACGGAAACCAGTACCCTGACACAGAACCCAACAACTGGCCGGACATCGAGCAACGATTCACCAATTACCAACGCCAGATCCTGGCTGCCGAGAACAATCTAGAAGCCGGTCTCGGGTATGAAGAAGTGGGATTCCACTTCCAGAGGGCCCTCGAAAACGCCATGAAAGGCTTCCTATCCGATATGGACTACGAAGATGACCAAGACAACGCCTGGATACGTAATCACAGCATCAGCGACCTCCAAGAAGTGATACGGACCTTCCCTGAAGGACAAGCGGCTCTCGGAACAAACGACTTCACGTTCCTGAACAACTACGCAATCAATATCCCGTACGAAGGGGTACAAGACCCCCTGCCCGACGAGGCAGAAGTCCTGCGGAGGATCATGGAAACCGTCGACAACATGATGCGGTTCATCGAACAGAACTCTGGCACCGAACTCTCCAGATACCAACCTCCAGGACCACGCACCTGACTCCAGCAGGCAACCAACGACCAGCGTATGGTCGCCTGTAGAACTACTGGGAGCGTAGATTCCCAGCGCCACGGTGAGATCACCGAAGAACCGGTGGACTACGAATACATCTGCCCGGCCGTCCTATTCGGCAGCGGCGGGTAGGGCGAAAACAAAAGGAGCGGGAGGACAGGACAGGGGAAAATGCAGCAGACCATCAGGAAAACCAGGGTGATATCGGACTACCTCGGGGAGAACCACGATACCCGGCCGGCCGCCGAGCAGATCGACGCCCACATCCGGGAACGCGGACTGGCCCCGGAGGATGCCGGCGTCCTGAGAGCGTGGCAGGGGGACCAGGAGGACGGGAGGACGATCACGGACCATTGCTCGTGCGGAAACCTCGTGGTCAGCCCGGACGAGGAGCACAGGCTGAACATGACGGCCTGCGACGGCTGCCAACAGAACGTGTGCGATCAGTGTCACCAGCACGTCCCGGGGCCCCGTGAGGAGAAGTGTCTCTGCGGGGAATGCGCCCAGCGCCAGCTCAGGGATCAGGAGAGCGAGTCAGAATAGATAACCCGCAGACGCGGGTATCCTCCCACCCAGGGCAGACTGATAGGGCCGGACCGGCCGGCCCAGTCCCCGCAGCCAGAGCGGGGATAGACCCGACCCGACCCCCTCACGTGCCGCTTCCCCGAGCAAATGCAGCTACCGGCCCCGCAGGCGCGGGGATTCACCGCAACGATCATCATCGGGAGGGGAAGGGCGGTCCAGATCATCCTGGAAGACGAGGAATGACCCTCGGGCAGCGGGGCAGAATAAAACGGAGGAACCGAGCGGACCCATGGGAACGAGAAGCGTGATCGGTAGGGAACAGAGCGACGGCAGCATCAGAACCGTGTTCTGCTTCCTGGACGGATGGCCGGAGGGCGTGGGGCGGACCCTGCTGGACCACTACCGCAACACCGAAGAAATCGACAGACTCCTGGACCTGGGATGCCTGTCCAGCCTTGGCGCCAGCCCCAGGGACCCGATGAACCACCTCCGGCTGACCAGCCTGAGCCTGAGGAGATGGCGGGCTGGCCGGGAGGATGAACCGGTCCAGCAAGCTCTGAGAGCAAAGTGCATCATCGCAGCGGGAGGACCACTGGGCGGCGACCAGTACGACTCAAAGAACATGGAAGAGCTGCTGGAAAAACTGAGGCACGGCGACGCGAAGCACCTGTATCTGTGGGGAGAGGGTGGGTGGATCGTCTCCGAACCGCCCTACGAACGACCCGAATCACTGGAAACCAGGCTCGGGGCCTGACGCGCAGGCAACCCGGGACACTGGAACGGACCCAGCACCAGCTGGGATGAACCGCCCCCGTGAGTAAACCTGCGGCAGCGCAGGCCCACCGGAGACCCCGCGAGAGCGGGGAGGAAAAGTCATGCCCGGCGAGGACGGAAAACAGACCCAAACGGACAGCCGTCACACACGCCCAAGACACGGAAAGGGAGAAGAAGAAGGAAATGCCCATACGTTACATCATAGACGCGGAACCCGAGCAGGCCGAGGCCCTGAGCCGGGTGCTCGGAGAGATCAGCGTCAGCTTCGACCGCCAGCTGAACCTGTGCGCCATGATCCAGGAGAACGAGCTGGAGCAGATCTTCCAGGGACATGATCTGGAGATGCTGGTCGAGAAGGCAAACGAGTACCTGGAGGAAGAGGACCACCCGCTCCGCTTCCGCCGAGACCTGGACCAGCTGGACGACCTGCAGGCCCAGTACGACTTCCTGATGCTGATGACCATGCACAGCGACTGGTACAACATCTACAAAGGCATCAACGAGATCAGTTCCACAGAGATGGAGTCCTTCCGGGAGAAGCACCCCATCACGATGCACCTCTCCCAGGAGGAGCCGGCTCAAGGAAACGAACATCCCGGGATGGGACGCTGAACATCGCCCCAGAAGAGGAGGCCCCGACGGAGCGGGGATGGACCACCCGGGCTGCTGGCTGCCGTCTGGGACTCCATGGAGACCCCGCAGGTGCGGGGGCGCATGGAGGAAGGAAATGGACGGAAAAACGTTCGGGAACATCGAGGAATACTACGGGGAGAACGCGGAGCGCAGGTACAGCGTGGAGGCGGACTACGGATTCCACTGGAGGCTGGACGGAGAGCCGGAAAGGTGGCGGGTCAGCTACGTGCGGAACACCGGGGAGGTCTACGCGGTCAGGCTGGCGGGAACGGGCTCCGGGCGGGACGTGGTTGAGGTGCTCGGCACCTTCCCGGTCGACCTGGAGCGGGGCTGCACGACATCTACTACCGGGGGCTGGACGCTCACCTGGACGGCTGGGGGGTGCGCTGCGGGCTGCCCGGGAGCCTGTCGTGGGTGCGGGAACGGATGGCGCTGGCTGTGAAGCACCGTGGGGCGGTGCCCGGGGAGTCCACGCACCTGCTGGGGACGAGGGACGCAACGGGGGTGGAGACGGCGCTCTGCGGCGCCCAGGACGGACTCCTATACATCCCGAGGCACCTGCTGGAGGATAACCGGGCGCGGGTGAGATGCCCGGAGTGCGTGGAGCTGCAGAACCAGGGACCCATGCAGTCCGGAACGGTCCGGGCCCAGCCGGACCTGCAGCGCTCGTGCCGGTGCTGCGGCAGGGAGCTCTGCGGCAGGAAGGCGCTCAGGGAGACCTGGCGGGAGTCGACGGTCACGTGGGTCTGCAGCTTCTGCCTCGATGACGAGGACCACCGGTTCATGCTGCCAGCAGCAGACGTTAAGGGATGGACTTTCTGGAGCAACAGCTTTCTGGACCAAAACCTTCCGGGCCGCCCCGTTTAACATTGGGCCGTGGCCCGGACGGAACCAACTGGCCGGAGGACCCGGATGACAGGGAGAAGGCAGCATAACACAGGCAGAGCGCATGACGAAGCTGGGACAAACCGACGTGGGATACCGGCGGATCGGGGAGGTCCTGAACCCCGGAAACGGGTTCCTGAGGGACTACGACCACAGCCTGAACCCCTCCGGGGCTGCAGTTTCGGCTGCACCTACTGCTACGCAGCCTTCTTCCAGAGGACCAAGGCCCAGCAGGACACCTGGGGGGAATGGGTGACCGTCAAGGAGAATGCTCCGGACCTGATCGCCGGACTACCGGCCGGGAAGCTGGACGGAAAGCGGATCTACATGAGCAGCGTGACCGACCCCTACCAACCGGTGGAGCGGAAATCCCTCAAGCGGATCTACATGAGCAGCGTGACCGACCCCTACCAACCGGTGGAGCGGAAATCCCTCATGGGAAACACGAGGCGGATCCTGGAGCTGATGACCCAGCGGCACGCCCCCAGGCTGGTCGTGCAGACCCGCAGCCCGCTGGTGACGCGGGACATTGACCTGTTCGGGAAAATCGAGGAACGCGGAGGCCGCGTCCAGGTCAACATGACCGTGACGACCGATGACGAGGATGTCCGGAAAACCTTCTAGCCGGGCTGCCCGAGCAACCCGGCGCGGCTCAAGGCCATCGGGCAGGTGCAGAAGGCAGGCATCCAGAGCTGCATCACGATGACCCCGCTCCTGATGGTGCGGGACCTGGACGGCTTCGCGGACTCGCTCCTGGCGACGGGCGTGGAACGCTTCATCCTGCAGGGATTCCACTTCGAGAAGGGGGACTTCATCCGGCAGACCCGGGAAGAAGCCTTCCGGATCATGGCCGAGAAGCTGGGCTGCACCGCCCGGGACTTCAGGCCCGCCTACGAGCGGCACTGCCGGGAGGCCCGGAGGATTCTGGCCGAGCGGCTGCCCCAGATGGGCGAGGGACAGCGGGGCTTCGCGCCCCCCTTCTGAGTTTTCGGACCGCTGGATCCTGCAGAACCGGTTGAGGATTGCGGCGCCAGGGCGAGTAAAATGGTCGTAGCGCTCCCAGCCATACACGGGAGAACCCATGAAACGCGACGAAGCATACGACTCTCCAGGGTCCCACCAGGTGCAACAGGACCCAGAAGGAGCCCGCATGAACAAGCACCGGAAGGCTTTCGAAATCACCAGGCTGGTCCATGAGAGGGCCGGAGCCAACCAGACCTTCCTGTTCGGCTCAAGAGCCCGGGGCGACCACCGTCAGGACTCCGACGTGGACGTGGCGATCATCATGCAACGAGCGCCAACGGAGGAACAGCTGGAGGCGATAAGATCAGAGGCGCGGCAGTTCCAGCTGGACCACCTCCCGGAAGCGTCAGGAATCGACGTGCTCTGCATCACGCTGGAGGAGTTCCTCAAGAACGCAATGCTGCGGAACAACATGGCAAACACCATCGCCAGGGAGGGCAAGGCCGTGGCAGAGGGAACGGAATACAGGTTCGACTACAGCGACGAGGACATCGATTGGCAGGACGTGGAGGTCCGGATCCGCGACGCCGTGGGATACGCGGGCAGCCTGGGGGTGAACCTCGAAGCGGGAAGCATCGAAATGATGTTCGACAAGAGCGTTGGGAGAGACGGCCAAGCCGCACTGGAGAACGCCTACAAGTCCCTCCTGGGAGCCAGCGGCTTCTCGTACCCCACCAGCGGACGGGACGGCCACAACCTGGGGATCCTCGTGGAAAAATCCGGGAGGACCTCAGGTGGCCGGAGGACCAGGAGGTGCCGGGAGAGCAACACCAGTACCTGACGGTTTTCGGAGGAGCAGCGGTTTACGCCCACGAGGATCCGCCGCTGGACAAGAGGCGGATCGCCGCCGAGGTGCCGGAAGCGGTGAGGACAATCCAGACGATGGTCAGCGCACTGATGGAGGAATGAGGACCAAGTCGAAAACGGTCATCCCTCACCCGATGAACAGCCGAACGGGCCGTCTCCGGGGCCGCCCTCCGTTGTAGAGGGGCAGGGCGGCCCCGGGGCGGCAGAGTCGAGAGAGAGAACGCATCCGGCGATGACCGGACACCCTGAGCCATCCTTCCAGGGCGGAGAAAACGGAGCACGACGGAGGGAACATCATGGAAACGGTGGAGTATGCGCTGGAGCCCACGACCTTCCACGGCATGCAGGAGGCCCAGGAGCTGGCCGACAAGCTGGAGGACAACGTCCAAGACCACAGCATGGGCGCGGCCAACGTGCGCCCCGAGCTCGTGGAGATCATGAGCGAGCTGCTGAACAACGCGGCCGAGCACGGCATGACGCCGGAGGGCGTCCAGGTCCATGTCCGCTTCATGCCCCACCGGAGGGGACAGGCCTTCGACGCGGTAGTGGCCGACTCCGGTCCGGGCATCAGGGCCATGCTGGCACGCAACACGGCGCTTCCCTATTCGGCAACCGACGCCGAGGCCATCGGGCTCGCCATCCAGGAGCTGGTATCGGGCACCGGAGTTCCGACCCGGGGCATCGGGCTTTGGATGACAGTCACGCAGATGCGGAAACCGGGCCGGAAGCTCCTGATCCACTCGGGCAACGGACTGCTGGTGATGTACGGGAACGCCGCGCCCGAGATCACGGAGACGGAGCGCCGGCAGGGCACGATGGTCAGGCTCACGATACCGGCCTGAGCGGAGCGAGCCACAAACGACCACCCAGGGCGCACTGACACACCGGAGCGGGGTTTTGGGAGGGAATCCCTGGCGAGGGAACCTGGGCTCCCAGAGGTCCTGGATCCGGACAACCTTCACGCTGGTGCCTCGCCGGTTGCAAACATCCTGGGCAAATTCATCCCACAACCCTGTCAGCAACTGATGTTGGACACGGCCTCTTCCAGGTCGTCGAGGACGCCGTCGATTTACCTGACGACCCGCATCACGCCCCGGTCGCCGACCTGGTGTCAATGGAAGGGGGTGTCCGGGAAGGTCGTCAAGACCCAACCTCTGGTCGGGCCGCGATCAAACCCCTTGACGAAGGGGGAAGCTGGGGGCGACCAGCCAACCTTGCCAGGCGGTGTGATGAAATTACCCCTGGTTGGGTCGGACGTTCTTCAATCCAGAATTGGTGCCCCGCACTAATTCCAAAATGCAAAGGACATCGGAACAGGCCGATCCGGAAAAGACAAAGTCTGCCTCACCCAAGTTGGTTCGCCATATGGGCACTACATTTGTGGAGGTGTCCCATGATGGACCTGCTAAGGCTTTCTCCCTTTCCCATCAGCTACCTGGCGACGATTCTTCCGCCGCTGGATCCGCCCCGCTACCAGGCCCTGGTGACCAGCATATGCCTCACTTTGATAGCGGTAGCTGGCCCTGGGCAGGGTCAGCACCTCACAGGACCGGCGTTCGCTGACGCGGTAGGCTACCTTCAGGTAGTCGGCCCGGGGCCGGAGTTGAGCAGGCTTCAGGGCTTTTGTCGCAGCACGTCCTGGAGCATCTGCTTGTCCAGGACCGAGACTCCGCCACCCAGGGAGGCTACCCCGCGCAAGCAAGCTCTGTGGAAGGCAGTGCACCATGCCAGGCTGCAGGGTGTCTCCCTCAGAGGAATCGCCACGGAACTGGGCATATCCAGAAACACGGTCAGGAAGTACGCCGACTCCCCGGCGCCACCGGTCTTCCGGACTCCCAGGCGGTCAACCTAATCACCAACTCAGCACAATGCGGGTGGACATTTTCCCTGAGCACTTATCCGGACATTTTCCCTGGACATCAACAGCGAAAGTGCTCAATTTTAAGTTGGGGTTGACATGCGATGCACCCGTGTACCCGGTCAATACCCTCGGCCCACCTGGCGACCTCTGCCATCTCACCCCTATGCCCTGCCACAGCCTCACCTCATCACCAGTTGATTGTCCCAATTCTACCTAGGTTTAATCTGCAACTGTAGTACTAGCCTGAGGCCAAATGAGACTCCAAATGGGGCCAGGAACGCCGCGGGAACGAAAGTGACATCGGGCACGCTGGATTCGTGCTGAATTCCCCTAACAACCAGGGGGTACGCCTCCCCCGGAAAGCACCCGCCGGAAAAATGGTGCACACAGGTGAGCAGGGCTCACGATTGAAAAAATGCTGACCCGAACAAATTACCGACTTTTGCATCGGCTGAGCGTCCGAGGTGGGTAACTCCCCGTTCCGGCAGTCCCTCCGTAATGAAAACGACATCGGCCACGCTTGAAAATAGCCTTCCCTTGGGCAGCCCCCCGGAGGCGTGGTCCACGAGCTGGTGCAAGCTGTGGTTCAAAACCTTTTGAGACCGGGCCAATTTTGAAAAAATGCACATCCCCTGGGGCGCTTCGCGGTGGCGTGGGCTACCCCTGGGGCGTAATCAAACCGCGCTAGGAGGCGCGGTTTGGAGATGCTTCATGCGCTGTAGTTTTGGGCCGTGGTCCAGGGGATCAACCCCCACATCTCAATCGGCACCTGGTCGGCGGTCTACGTTGAGCTCGACTTCGACCCGGGGCTTCTTCCCTGCGGGTGCCCCAACCAGGACTTGGACCAGGAGCGGCCGCTGTGGGAGCGCCAGGTTATAGACATCCTCTGGCGACTACGAGGGGAGGACCTGGGCTCGGTATAGGTCCAAGTGAAGCTGGACAGGTGCTAACTCCGATGGCGTGGCCTCCGAGCCACAAAAGGGGGACCTTCCGGCCTGGGAAACAGCCTCTACAGAGATGCAGACCGGGGCGGCGTCCGTAGAGGGGTGACCGCCCTCAAGGACCAGCAGTTGATGCGGCGCATGACCTGCCGACGCCCACACCGAGAATGCCCGCCAGCTCACGCACGGAAAACTCCCCTTCTTGAACCGCCACCGTAGACCCAGCCGGCTGGCCTGGACGCGCACCGAGGTGACACTCCTCCCCAGTACTAACGTCGCTTGGTGGACGGTGCGGGAGCCCACTAAGGCCAGAGCAGTCTCTTTCCTCCCTGGTGCAACGCCGGTGGCCGGTCAGGCCTGGTCCACTTCCGTTTGGCCCACGGCGGTGCCGCGGGTTCTCGCCGTTGTCCCTGCTCCGGCCCGCCATGATCCCGAAGACCCGAGGCAGATCGACGTCGCTGGAGTCGAGCTCGTGGGCGTGCCCCATCAGGAAGCCCCCCAGGGCCCGCTCCGGTATGTGGTAGCACTCGCCCATGGGACGCCCGGGAAGGCGCCCGTAGGGATTGGTGGCCCGCAGCTCACCGCCGCTAAAGATAAGCCCAACCCCGCCGGCGGTCCGACCAGGTTCTCCCGCGCTCACCCCATGTTCATCCTCCTGCAGGTGCGGATGGTACGCACCGGGTTGACCTCCATTCTCTCCCACGGAGCCTGGGGCGCGGTTTGGCGCATCCCACGAGGGACCGGCCGGCGGGTTCCAGCAGCGGATGAACCCCCTCCATCAGGTGTCAGTTACCGGACGTCCCCCCGGCGGCTTGTTCGCCCCGCCTGCCGCCTTGGGTGAGGGAAACCATCCGAAAGGAGAACACATGCAGATAAACCCCAAATTCCCACCGTCCCGCTTGACCGAGCCCACGCGCCGGGCCGAGCGGGACATCTACCAGGCCGTGGAGGCCAGCCCCATCCCCGGACGGGCCCTCTACGAGGTCAAGGTCACCAGGCACGCAGCCCAGGTCGACCTGGTCCTGTGGGCCGAAGCCGTCGCCACGTTCGGAGTCGGTCTCAAGGGAGGGCCGTACGAAATCCACGACGGCGAGCTCTGCCTGGTCAACAGCAATGGCAGGACTCCCAAGCCCGGCCTGCTGGCCAAGGTCTGGGACTCCAGCATGGAGATCTCGCGGTTCATAGAGCGCAAGATCGGGCGGGGGATGTACATCATCCCAGTCCTGGGCCTGACCGATATGGAGCGGGACGAGGCCATCCTGGACATGGCGGCCAGGAGGCAGGTCGAGGTCGTTTTCGGTAAGGAAGACTGGGTGGGGAGGCTGGTCGGCCTGGCCAGCTGCCACCCCATCCGTCACCGGCCCACCGAGGAGACCATCGAGCAAGAGGTGATGGCCATCATGCCGGAGCTGGGTCCCGCTACCAGCCCGACGTCACCCCAGGTGGTGATCCAGAACGTGCAGCAACTGCATATCCACGTCGGGCCCGAGGGCATCGATACGCTGGGTCTCCCAGACCTGACAGCCGAAGGTTAGCATCCCCGGAGCGGCGTCTCCGGCATCCGGGCCCAGGCGGGGGTCCGGACCGCCGGGGCGCTGCCCCACACGAAGGCACATCGTCCAGGAGAAGAAACCATGTCCAACGAGTGGAAGGACCGCATCATCCGGGGAGGCGTCATCGCGATGAGTGCAGTGGCCGCGGTCGCATGCGTGCTCGCCCTCATCGCCGTCACTGTGGGAGCCCCTGCCGCCGGCCGGGCAAGCGTCATCATGCTCGCCGTGGCCGCCGGCATCGGACTGTTGGCAGGCATCCTCGTGAGCTTCCCCAACCGGTCGCGGGCGGGCAGCCGGAGACGACACCGGGATTAGCACTGTCCCTGGAGACGCCGAGGGACGCGATGGCGGAACCGGGCGGGAAACCGAGGGTCAGCGAGGACGCCGGTCAAGCGCAGAAGTCCGCAGCTGACTCCAGCCCGATCACCCGGGTTCCTGTTGCGTCGGCGCACCGGGCGGCAGTACCTGGGTGGCAAGTCTCGGAAACGGGCGGGCATGGTTCACCGCCGCAGAAGCGGGGGCGTCCCTGCTTTCCGGTTTCCTCCCGGTCAGCTAACCCTCGTCCAGGATCCGGGCGCCCGACAGGCAGGCGTCGCAGCCGGCATCGTGGGTGACGGGCCCAGCATTCCGGACCTCCCAGTGGGCCCGCTCCTTGCCGGCAGCGTAGCCCTCCGCGTAGCAGGCGCCCGGGTCTGGGTGATCGCATCCATATTCACTGCTCATGACTCGGGCTCCCTTAGCCCAGCTGGCCCCGCAGCGCCCGAATTAGCGCCGCATCGTCGCCGTAGTTGACGTGCCGCTCCCTGTGCCGGCCGTTCCCGTCCTCGTCGATGACGAACTCCCTGCCTCTCCTGACCGTGTGCTTGATCGGAACGGTCCCGTCGCAGTAGGGCGGGTAAACCCGGACGCCCCAGATGTTGTTCCCACCGAGGGTGTTTCGCTCCTAGGTGACGTCGTTGCCGAACTTGTCCCAGATCCTGCTGAACGAGACATCGGTGAACCGGCTCGAACCACTCGACATTACGTCATCCTCCACTGCTTCAGAATTTCCGAGGAGCGTAAATCCAGCCCTCCAGGTTTGGGCGACTTGAAGGTTCCGTCCCCCATCACTGCGCGGCCGGTCCCAAGGCTATGGGGTGAGTGGCCGGCAGCATCGGCGGCAGGTGTCCGCTGGTCACGATCTCCTTCAGGCGGGGCGGCATGGTCTCTGCAACGGTGGAGTTGTCGGGCAGGACCATGTTGGGCAAAAACTCTTGCTCGATGCTGGTGATGCCGGCCTCCACGGCCTCCAGCTTGGCTTTGATGACCAGCAGCAGCGCCCGCTAGGGCCTGCCGCTCCACCTGCTCGTGGGCCTTCTGCGCGGCCTCGGGAGCCCTCTGGACCCGCCGGGTGGCGTGGGCCGTCTTCCCTCTCGTAGTACTGAAAGTCCTTGAGCCTGGGCAGTGGCAGGGGCATCCGGACCTGGTACCCGTTGATCCTGAAGCCGATGATCCCCAGGCCGACTTCCCATCCTTGCCGGAAGATGTCCATCCGGTCTCGCAGTGTTTCCCGCCAAGGGATGGCGTGAGAGCAACCCACTTTTGGGTCAGCAGCAGGATCGCGGCGATCCGCCGCGCCGTGTCGGTGAAGTGCTGGACTTCCTCGGGGAGCAACGCCCTGCCCAGAACCTAGCTCTCCCGGTAGGAGTTCTTGTCACTTGATGAGAACCTCGCCACTTCAACCGAATAACTGGAAGGTGACCTAAGTTAGATGCCGGCAACGAACTCGCCCCACGCGTCCATCAATGGCCTCCGCAGGTCCAGGAGATCGCTTCGAGCATAAGCTTCCTCTACGTCAGATCCTACCCGGTGAGCCAGTGAAAGTTCCTTGACTGCCCTCGGTACTGACATGCATTCGTCAGCCCACACCCGAAACGTGCTGCGGAACCCATGTACAGTAGCGCGTTCAGCGAGGCCCGTAGCTCTCAGCACCTTGGTCAACGTCATATCGGACAACGCTCGTCCGGGACGGGCGGGGGAAGGGAAAACCAGGTCCGATCTATCCTGCAGTTGGAGAGCTTCCCCCAGGACGACTGTCGCAGGGACGGACAACGGGACCCTGTGCTCGGCACGACCCTTCATCCGTTCGGCGGGAACCGTCCAGAGACTCTGGTCCAAGTCGACCTCGCTCCACATTGCTCCTCTCGCCTCTCCACTCCGGGCAGCCGTCAACACCGCGAACCGAAGGCAGAGCTTCGCGGATTTGGAGGCTTGTGACGAATCCACGATCCGAAGGGCATCCTGGACTTCCCGATAGGGCAAAGCCCGTAGGTGGGCCTTCAACTTCGGCATGGCCGGCAGGGCACCATCGATCGCCTCGCCAGCGGGATTGATCTCGATGAAGCCCTGGGCCATCGCCCACCGCATCACGGCACGGATCCTTTGCCGGACCCGCCTGGCGGTTTCCTGGCGGGTTCCCCATATCGGGGTCAAGACCCCCAGGATATCGGCCTTGGTCATCCGGTCTACGGTTATGTTCCCCAGTTTGGGGAAGGCGTGCCGTTCCAGGGTCTGCAGCCAGGAAACGGCATGTTTCTCGTTCCGCCACCGGGGAAGGTAGGCCTGATGGACTTGACGGGCCGCTTCTGCGAACGTGGGCACGTTGGGTTTGCGCTTTTCCGCTAACGGGTCACGCCCGGCCGCAACTGCGCTCCGGTTCGCAGCAGCAAGGGTCCTGGCTTCTGACAAGCCCACAGCAGGATATCCGCCGAGCCCGATGTCACGGCGCCGCCCGTCGACGACGATTCGTTGGACCCAGTTCTTGGAGCCGCCAACAGCGATATTGAGATAGAGGCCAGCGCCGTCTCCATACCTGCCTGGCTTGGTCGCCGATTTAACTTTGGCTGCGGTCAGGGAAGCCACGTCCTAACCTCCTTGTAGTCCCACATTTTGCCCCACGTGATGTACTGGATTTTATAGGACGTTACCGGAGCTTACAAGACAAAGTGATACAGAACACCAACACTATATTGGTGTTTTTGAGACGTTACTGGGCTTAACTGGACTATGAGGTGGTGGAGCTGGCGGGAATCGAACCCGCTACCTCTTCAATGCCATTGAAGCGCTCTCCCAAATGAGCTACAGCCCCACGCAAAGAGGAACAGTGCCCGGGGACACCGGGGTTCCAATATATCAAACGCGGGGGCCTGCCGCAATGGGGATTTGATTTTGGCGCAGGGTCTTTTAATTGTTGTTGTGGGGAAGTTGCGGCGAACAATCCGGGGGCAAACGGGCTGGTGGGGATGGATTTAAGATTCCTCCCTACTACGGTTCGGAATGACAGGTAGGGGGGGCGGAATGACAGGTAGGGGGGCTCGGAATGCCCTTCGACGGGGCTTCGGATGAGTAGGGGGGGCTCGGAATGACCCCCCCCACGACTGGCTCAGGATGAGGGCAGGGGGCTGGAAGCGGGTTTTGGGGACCATTAAAATGCCCTGGATTTTGGAGCAGGGCAATACCCGCAAGTAACCTTCTACATTTGAGCGGCCCAGCCAAAGACAAAAAGACCCCAGAAGGTTCCGGGGACTTTGATTTAGCGACCTGCGGAGGCTATGCTCCGAACCGGAGAAGCGTTGCTGCGGTTTTGCCAAAAATCCATTCTCTATCTTCTTCTTTCTTAATTACGTGCTCCATCAGCAGGCGGAGGCAATTGCCAAATCCCTCCCGTTCCGCTACATGGGGATAGTCGCTGCCCCACATTAACCGCTGCGCTCCGAAAGATTCCAGGGCCATCTCAATTACGGGAGGTATGTCCTGAAAGGGGGCCGCCGGCTGCGGGAAGCGTTCGGGCCGTTGGCAGATTTCTCCAAGGCCAGGGACCTTCATGTAGATGTTTGGGTATTGAGACAGGGCCAAGACTCGTTGGAACATGTCGTAGGGCGGCGCCGCGTCCTCTTTTCGGCATCCCAGGTGTTCGATGATGATTTTCAGGTCGGGCAGCGATTCCACGATGTTGCGAAAATGGTCGGAGACAGAGTCTTCCACCCTTCGGCGAAGACTGACCACCAGCCCCAACTCATCGGCCTTCCGCCAGATGCTCATCGGGTCGCCGGGGCTCAGACGGACCCCTTCAGCTCCACGTCCGGCCCATTCCTCCAATTGTTGCGGCGCCTCCGGCAAAAGGGGGTCGACCGTAGCCACCATCGAAAACCGGCCCGGAAAGCGTTGAACGCATTCGAGCAAGTAGGGATTGAGCGAATCAACTATGGCCAGGGGGATAAGTAACGCCTTTTCCACTCCGTTTCTCAGCAACGAATCAACCGCCAACTCAATTGGCTCGTAGTAGAAGGGTGCGGCATGGCAGTGAGCGTCTATGATTAACATTCTTTAAATCCTCGCCAAAACTTCGGTCACCATTTTAGGTGCGTTGCAAATTGATTGGAAACTGGCACGCCGGATTCGGGGCGCTGCCCGACGGGGCTTGGTTGGTTCCGGGGTATCCATTCTAGTTTACCGGGGCCGGACCCAAACTTGGCAACTCAGACTCGTTATGTAAAGGGTGTGCTAAACTCCCCCAAATGGTCAAACCAGCTAAGAAATTAGCCGACCTTCATCTGCATCTTTTAGGGTCGATTCACCCCATAAACTGTTTAGAGTTCGTTAAGGGCCGGGTGATGGATTGGACATCTTATGAGTCCGAGTTCCAAGTAACCTACGGCAAGCTGCCACCAATCCGCGACATCCTCAAACGGTACGACTTGGGCTCGACCAGCGCACGGGAAGAATTTCAACAGTTGTTCGTATTCTCGGACCAGGATGCTGGGAACTTTGTTCGATTTCAAGCCAAGTATAACCTGCTGGTGAACGGGATTGGTTGGACTAATTCCTCACTTCCGGATTCCGAATTTCCAAGGTACGTAAGGGACATCTGCGGGTTAGCCCACAAAATCATCGGGAGACAGCGGCGGCAAAATGTCGGTTAGGCCGAGCAACGAATGACCCTTAGTCCAAGGTTGACCAAGGTCCAAGCGAAAACCCTGTTAACGGGGATCTTGAAGACGTACTCGGAATATGCTGATGCCCATATCCAGCCTCGCCTTGCCGTGAGTCTCCGCAGGGACAATCCATGGTCGGGGTGGGAAGTGCCATGGAGTTGGCGTTAAGTCCTTACGGTCATCTTCTGACAGGAATAGATTTTTGCTACCTGGAAGAAGGTCCTCTTCCCAAAAACCAGGAGTCATTCTTTAACGACGTGAAGGATTTTAATCGTAAGCATCCAGAAAGGGCGTTGGCGATCCTTTATCATGTTGGAGAGAATTTCGATGACAAATCATTGGAAAGCGCGATACGTTGGGTCCACGAGGCAACCGAACTAGGCGCGCACCGCCTTGGACATGCCATCGCCCTCGGAGTAAACCCGGACAAGTACGGCGTGCATAGACGGCACGAGACCGTCTCGGAGCGGACCGATCAACTGAAATACGACCTTCGGCACGCCGACGGACTGGGCCAGTTCGTCATCCCCGTCGATGCCAGCCGCGTTACCCAGGAACTTGACACCTGGCCGGTCTACCGAAGGACCATCAGCTAACGATGGAATACGACGAGCCCCGCCTCGACGGGTTACGGGACCGGCAGAAGTACGCGATTCAAAGCATTCGAGCCCTTGGCTCGGTGATCGAAGTGTGCCCCACGTTGAACCGCCGGATAGGTGGCATCGCCCAGGCCGGCCATCACCCCTTGATCCAATTCGTCGCTAACGATGCGCCGTTCGTTGTTGCAAGCGACGATCCAGGGATCTTCGACACCACCTTGGCCGATGAGATCGAGGCTTCGATTGCTATCGCCGGACTGCCCAAAGGATACCGAGATGAAATCGTGGAGCGATCCTGGCGCAATCGCAGTGAGATCCTAACAGGCCGGCTCCAGGTGTGACACCACTAATCACGCATCCATTCAACCAATGGCCCGATTCTGAACCCCCAGAACTGTTCCACACGAAAAACTAGTTTCGTGGGATGCTATAAACGAGCTGTAGCTGGTATATCGGCGCGACCCTGCCGAGGATAACTTGGGCAGGGTCGCGCCACAGGCATGGAAGGCAACGAGCCATGTTTGGCGGTAGAGATACAGCAGGGTTTAAGCCATCGGCGTCCCTGGTATGTCGTCATACCTATCCCACTCGCCAATGACATTTTCCTGACGCATCCCAGCGATTTCTTCAGAAGAGTATCCCAGCAAATCAGCGAGAATATCCTCGTTGTGCTCGCCTACCCTGGGAGTGGAACCTACCACCGCCGGGGTCCGGCTGAAGTGCCAAAAATCTCCGGAAACCGCTATGGTCCCCGCCAAAAAGTCGGGGACCTCTTGCAAAGCTCCACGCTCCCAAGGATGGGGGTCTTCGGCCGCTTGCGCGATGGTATTGGCTGGTGATGCTACGACGTCGAATTTGGTGAAATGCGCTGCCACCTCCAGGGGAGTCATGTCGGCGATGAACTCCGTGATGGCCTGGGCGAGGAGGTCCTTGTTGGCCGCGCGAGCATGTCGAGAGATGAAACGGTCGTCTTCTTTCCATTCAGGTTTGTTGATGGCATCGCAGACCCTGGGCCAAGGCGAGCTGGCGGGGAGGGTAACCAAGACCCAGCCATCCTTGCAGGGAAAGATCCCGCCGCCGCCCCCAACGCCCGCATCTATGCCCCGTTCTTCAGTTACTTTGGTGCCGTGGTAGGCGGTGACCGGTATTTCGGTATAGCTGTAGCCAGTATCGGCCAGGCACACGTCAATGGACTGCCCTTCCCCGGAAACCTCGCGTTCCATTAGCGCGGCCAAAGTGCCGATGGCGGCATGTAACGCGGTGGTGCGGTCGATGATGGGCACACCGGTGCGGATTGGTGGCATGTCGCGGGAACCGGTGGTCATGGTGATACCCGAGATGGTCTGTCCGATGGGGTCTACGCCAATCCGCTCCGAGTAAGGTCCGAACTGTCCAAAGGCCGAAACGTTGACCATTATGACCTTGGGGTTGAGTTCCTTAAGCGTGTCGTAGCCAAACCCCATTCTTTCGATGGTCCCGGGGCGAAAGTTCTGCAGCACGACATCAGAGATTTTTACCAGTTCCCGTAGGACCTCTTTACCCTTTTCGGTACGCAGGTCAATACTCAGGCTCTTTTTTCCACTGTTGTACTGGACCCAATAAGCGCTTTGTTTTCCCACCCAAGGCTGGCTATAGCGGGTTTCCTCTCCCCCCAACCGCTCAACCTTGATAACCTCAGCGCCCAAACGGGCCAAAACCTGGGCACACCTGGGGCCTGCTTGCTGCCGGCCCAAGTCCAAGACGCGATAACCTTCCAGCGGGGCTTTACCATTTCTCATTATTGTCAACCTCAAATGATTGTTCTACGGGACTATACTACCGAGCCGTACGAAGAACAACTAAACCAATACCAAGGTGGGATGTGCATTTCGGGATCTCGAAGACGACCGAAAGGACTCCATGGCTCCTCATGCCACCTTAGGGCCCCAACTGGGTTGCCACCGACAGTGCGGCCTAGCGATATGTACATTTCACCTTGGCTTCAGTTTAGTACTCAGTCATGTTAGGAACAGGAGGGACAGAGTCGGCGGAGTTTGGCTCTGGCGTGCTTGGCCGTGAACCGCCAGTTGACTACGGCTCCCGCCGCGTTGCGCCCGCATTGATGAAGTCGGCGGCGCGCTCGGCAATCATCATTGTGGTGACGTTGGTGTTGGCCCGGACCACGTCGGGCATTATTGAGGCGTCGGCGACGCGGAGGTTGGAGACGCCGCGGACGCGCAGTTGCTGGTCCACGACCGCCATGGGGTCGCTGTCCGGCCCCATCTTGCAGGTGCCGGAGATATGGTATGAGGTGCTGATGTTGCGGCGCAACCAGCCGTCCAGGGCCTCGTCGGTCTCCAGGTCGGCGGGCGTTGGGGCGGTTATCTCTTCGATGATGCCGTCGTAGGCGCTGTGTTGCAGCAGGGATACGCAGAGCCGCACGCACTCCCGCAGCCGCTCCCGGTCCCAGTCCTCTTCCAGGTAATGGTAGTCCATGCTGGGCGGCGTGTGCGGGTCGCCGGACACCAGACGCAGCTCGCCCTGTCCCGCCGCCAGGTACAGGCCGCAGTTAACGGTGTGGGCCGGATTGTCGTCGCGGACCACGGTATTCAACGATGCCGGCGACAGTATCATATCGTTGGGGGTATCTGAGCCGGTGGCAGTAAAACGGAGCCGCAAGGCCCGCATCCCATTGGGGTCTTGGGGAACATCTTCCTTGACCAGGAAACGCACCGAGACGTTGGGGTGGTCGCGCATATTCCGGCCCACGCCGGGCAGCTCCACCGCCACCGGGATGCCCTGGGCGTTCAACTGGCCGGCGGGGCCAAGGCCCGACAGCATCAGCAGTTGCGGCGAGGCCACCGCTCCGGTGCAGAGGATTACCTCGCCGCCTTCGACAACGAACTTCTCACCGCCGCTTTCCACCTCGACCCCGACGGCCCGCTTGCCTTCCGGCCGGTCTTGCAGCATCACCCGGTTGGCCTGGACATTGGGGCGGATGGTCAGGTTCAGCCGGTTGCGCACCGGGTCGATGTAGGACAGGGCCATGCTCATCCGCACGCCTTCGATGTTGTTCTCGGCCCGCAGGCTGACGCCGGTGGACTCCGGGTGGTTCACGTCGGGATGGTAAGGGTATCCGGCGGCGGTGGCGGCCTGGAAAAAGGCTTCCTGAGAGGCCGGCCATGCCTCCCGTTGGTGATGCCGGACTGGGACCGGCCCGTCGGTGCCGTGGAAGTCGTCGTGAAAGTCGGCGTCATTCTCCAGCTTGCGGAAGTAGGGCAGACAGTCCAGGTATCCCCAGCCGTCGTTGCCCCAGGACGCCCAGGTGTCGAAGTCCTCGGGCGCGCCGCGGATGAAGGTCTGGCCGTTGATGGCGCTGGAGCCGCCCAGCACCTTGCCGCGGGGCACGGGCATCGGCCCCTGTTCGGCAGTGGCCTGGCCGGTGAAGGACCAGTTATAGGGCGCACCGGCGGCGCGGGCCTCCAGGTTCACCGTTCCCCAGCCCAGCTTGAGCATATCGGGCAATTGAGCGAAGTCGGGGAAGTCGGGGCCAGCCTCCAGCAGCAACACCGAGCGCGCCGGGTCGTCAGACAGCCGAGCCGCCACGATGCACCCGGCCGTGCCGCCGCCGACAACTATGTGGTCGTATTTCATGGGGATAGCTCCCTTCGTTGGTTTGCGTCATTGTACACGGTTTTCCGAACTTCCCCGTCTTTCCCCACGAGGGAAAAACCCGATACGAAGGCGGCCGTTGGGGTGGGAATTTCGGCCGGGTGTCTCGGTCAGAGTCGGCGGGGGACGGCGAGGTAACCCGGGCTGTATGGGTGGTGTGTAGTGTCAAGGGCGGCGACGTTTGGGGGTTAGGGCGGTCGGGTCGCTGGGCCTTGGCCTGCCTCGGCAGCAAAATGATGTAGCCGAGGCCGCCCGTGGTACATCCGCACCACCATGCAGTGTTTTATGCTCTTCGAGCCCCAGAAATGTGCCTAATATCGTCTGTTTACCCGAACTACAATGTAAATAACATATATTTTCGCCCATTTTATTTGCACAATCTTCTCATATCTATTACCATGCCCCCGCTACTAACTTACGGATGTTACGTAAATAAAAGGGGTAAGCCATGAGTGGTAAATATGTTTCGCTTCATCGAATTTCATGGTTGTTAGGGGTTGTGTTCCTCATTCTGATGGCAACCGTGGCTTGTGGTGGTCCACGGATGTTACGTAAATAAAAGGGGTAAGCCATGAGTGGTAAATATGTTTCGCTTCATCGAATTTCATGGTTGTTAGGGTTGGGAAAAGCTTGTGTTCCTCATTCTGATGGCAACCGTGGACTTGTGGTGGTCCAGCAACCACCACGGTTCCCACCTCCGCTCCTACAATCGTCCCCTAGGAGCGTCCCACAGGCGCCCCTGCTGAAGCCGCGGCGGTCCCCACGGCCACGCCCCAGGCCGAACCCACCCAAACATCAATACCGGAGGCCGCTACCCGTTCCATTACTTTGGTGATTGATTCTGAACCGGAAAACCTAGGGCCCCACCTGAGAAGGGGCGATTGTATCGGGCATATCTGTACCGATGCCCTGTCCGACCGACTGACGGTCCACAACTGGGATACCTTCGAAATGGAACCCCTGGTGGCGACAGATTGGGAACAAGTCGCCGGCGACCGGTGGCTCTTCACCATCAGGGAGGGGACGAAATTCCACAATGGTGAGGTGATAACCGCCGCCGACTTCGCCTGGAACGTGACGTGGCAGTCGAACCCGGACAACGCCGCCAGGTTCCCCCGCTATGGCAGCGGTTGGACTGGCAATGCCATAAGCGACACCACTTTTGAGGTGGACTGCGGCGCTCCTTGCCCCATTGTTCCCAAGTTGATAACCCATATCCATCTGGGAAACCGCGAAGAGATCGAG
This sequence comes from Dehalococcoidia bacterium, assembly GCA_965205495.1. GTDB lineage: Bacteria > Chloroflexota > Dehalococcoidia > Lucifugimonadales > UBA3495 > CATOSK01. The sequence continues at coordinate 71,470 of CBDBHA010000002.1, read as the reverse complement.
GCAGACCTCGATAATGCCGCGCGGCAAAGTTCCAGTAATGGCCCTTACCAGGTCACGGAATGGGTCCCCGGGGTAACATTAAAATACACTTTCTTTGAGGACTACTGGGGCTCCAAGCCCCAGATCCGGGACGTTACCTGGGTCTGGCGGGCAGAAGCCGGGGTTCGTGCCGCTATGATTAAGGTGGGTGAAGCTGACTGGGCCTGGGATATCGAGGTAGACAATATAGACCAGGTGGCCCAGTTCGCTGCGGTAGAGGGGGTGGAGACTGCCAACCTGGTAATTGACACTCGGTGGAACGCCAACACCGCCAACAAACAGTTTCGCCAGGCCTTGGCCTACGCCATCGACTGCGAGACCATGATGGAAAAAATCCTCCAGAATCAGGGCGGTTGCCGGGCTAATTCCTACCACCCCGGCACCACCGGTATGCCTGCTGACCTGACACCATACCCCTACGATCCGGAGAAAGCCCGCGAACTCATCAAAGCCTCGGGGTTTGAAGGATCGGAGGTTCGTGTCGTTTCATCCTCAGGAGAATACACCAAGTCCAACGAGATAATAGAGGCCGTCATCGGTTACTGGAGGGAAGTGGGAGTGGATGCCTCGGTCAAGTTTGTCGAGCGGGCGATCAGCAGTAAGACTGCTCGGGATACCGGAGGTGTACCTGTCGGCGCTACCGAACATCCGCTTATCGCTGAGGGGTCCGTATTCCACGCCCGCTTCATGGGCCACACCAACGATGTCATTGAACCGGAGGCCACCTGGTCATACGCCAGTTGCGACGAGTATGGATCAGCATGGGCTTGCTTCCCAGATGAGTACCAACAAATGAAGGAAGCCATGGGTACACAGGACCCGGAACAAAGGGCGAAGAACCTGGAGGAATGGCACCGCTGGTGGCATGAGAATCTGGTCCATATTCCCATCCACGACATCCGGCCGGTATTCGGATTTGCCGAAAATCTTGAATGGGCTCCCCGGCCAGATTTTATCGTCTGGCCCCAAACTATGCGCTTTACCGACTAGTAGTCAGTCAACTTTGAATTGGGTGCTGACCAAGTGTAATCTACCAAGCATAAGGCGAAGAGGATTGGGGCGTGTGAGGAGGGGATGGCGATGAAGAGATACCGGGTCAAGCTGAGTGCGTAGGAGCGGGAGGAACTGAAGGCATTGGTGTCCCGTGGCCGGGCGGCCGCCCCCGCGTTACCAGGCCCCTGATTTCCTCCCGCTCCTCCTCCGTCAGTTGCACCCGGTATTTCTTCACCACCCCCTCGCTTCCCAATCTTCTTTCGTTACTACCCGATATCATACCCCACCCTCCCATCAATACAAAGTTGGTGGACTACTAGCCCTAGTGTGGTAACATCTTGTGTATCTCTTACGTAAGACGTTACAATGATACGAAGCTTCAAGGATCGGAGAACCGAGCGGTTCTTTGAGGGTAGGCTGGTACGAGCCTTCCATGGCTTTGCGGATCAGGCGACGCGTCGGCTCACTGTATTGGACAACTCAGCGTCCTTGCAAGATCTGGTTGCATTGCCCAGCAACAGGCTGGAGGCTCTCTTCGGCGACCGAACGGGCCAGTACAGCATCCGGATCAATCGCCGGTGGCGGATATGCTTCCGCTGGGAAGACGACGGGCCATACGACGTGGAAGTCGTGGACTACCACTGATGAGGAGTTTGGATATGAGTGTGAGCAACGGAATGAGGCCGGTGCATCCCGGAGAGATACTGGGTGAGGAGCTTGATGAGCTTGGCCTGTCAGCAAACGCGCTGGCCAAGGCTCTGGATGTGCCCACGAATCGAGTCACAGCGATCCTGAAGGGGCAGCGCGGGATAACGGCTGACACGGCTCTACGCCTTTCCCGATACTTCGGCACCACGCCCCAACTGTGGCAGAACCTCCAGAAGGCGTTTGAGCTTCGCGTGGCGGAGATCCAATCGGGGAAACAAATCGAGGAGCGAGTGCAACCACGGGAGACAGTACAAGTTGTTGGCGGGTGAGTCGGCTGACCAACAAGAGCTTACTGCCGCAGGATGCGTCAACCCCTGAGGTTGTCCGGCACGCCTCGTTTGGACGCCAACGGGATCACTCGAAGGGCCTCGGGCGGAATGACGATGGAGACCGGGCTGCCCACTTCCGGCGATGGCCGGTCTAGGTGCAACAGGCAAACGAGACGTCCGCGATTCGCCTGCAGAACGACCTCGATCTCCCCCGCATGGAAGCGCCGGCTTTCCACGACGCCCTCCACAAGGTTACCCAAGCCGGCGTAGTCTAGGCCGGAGGGATACAGAGACACCCGACGCTCGTCGACTATCGCGAGAGCCTCCCCGCCCTCGCCCGGGGCCAGAGACTCCGGGTCTGGGACGGCCAGCACGCCGACATCACAGGCGACGGTGGCCTGGGCGCCTGCCCAGCGAAGCGCGCCGACCATCACGTTGCGCAACCCCATGGATCGGGCCACCAGACCGCTGCTGGGAGACTGGAAGAGGGTCTCCGGAGCGCCGGCCTGAGCGACGCGCCCACTGTCCATCACGACCATCGAGTCCGCCATTGCAAAGGCCTCGTCGCGATCGTGGGTCACGTAGATGGCGGTGACGCCAACCTCTTTTAGGATGGAACGGACCTGGGCCTGCAGAAACTCGCGGAGGCCGCGGTCCAGGGAGCCAAGGGGCTCGTCGAACATGAGCAGGCGCGGCTCCGGCGCCAGAGAACGGGCCAGAGCCACGCGCTGACGTTCCCCGCCCGAGAGCTGATGCACCTTCCTGCGGTCGAAACCGGTGAGGCCCACCAAGTCCAACAGGTCTCTAACTCGCGTAGCAACGTGCGCAGAAGTGCGCCCTTGCATTCGGAGACCAAAGGAGACGTTGCCGTAAACGTCCAAGTGGGGAAACAGGGCCAGGTCTTGGAACATGAGGCCAAAGCCCCGGTCCTTCGGGAGGATTCCTTCTTGGGGGTGGCCGTCAAAAGAGATGGAACCGGCGTCCGGGACTTCAAGGCCCGCGATAAGCCGCAACAGCGTGGTCTTGCCGCAGCCGCTGGGCCCCAGAAGGCAGACCACCTCTCCTTGGTCGGCGGCCAGAGAAACGTCGTCGAGGGCCATGACTCCGTCAAAGTTCTTGCTGACGCCGGACACCTCCAGCAGCGGCATTAAAAGCCCCCCGCGTCGCGATAGCGGAACCGCTCAATGGCCACGAACCCCAGGTCCACCACGGCCATCAGAAGACTGCTCATAGCCAGGGCTTGGCCAATATTCGCCTCCCCCGGTTGCGAAAGCATCCGGAAGATTGCCACCGGCATTGTGGAGAACTCAGGCCGCACCAGCAGCAAGGAGGCCCCGAATTCGCCCATGGACACGGCGAAGGCAAAGGTGGCCCCCACCAGGAGGGCGCGGGACACGATGGGGAGGTCGACGTGCAGGAAGGTCTGGAAGGGCGAGGCCCCCAAGAGGGCCGCAGCCTCTGCCAGTTGTGGCGGCATACCGCGAAGAACCGGCAGGAGGCTCCGTATGACGAAGGGGTAGGCCACCAGCGAATGTGCTATGACCAGTATCAACCAGGAGCCACGGAGGTCCAGCAGCCCGCGGTTGAAAGCAATCAGGAATCCAAAGCCCATGATAACGGCTGAGACGCCCAAGGGCATCATGAAGAGGGCGTCCGCTGCGCTGGTTCCTCGACGCCGTGGCCTGCTGAGGAAGTACGCGGCCAGGGCTCCTATAGTCAAAGAGATGGCCATGGTGGCGAAGGCAAAGCGCAGCGAGTTCCATATCACCGAGAGGGGAGAGAGGTAGAAATAGGAGCCTCTATCGTCCTGGAAGAGGCTCCTGAAGTGGGCCAGGGAGTAGCCGTCGCCAACGGTCAACGCGCGCTCCACCAAGGCCATCAAGGGCGACAGGAGTATGAGGAGACCCAGGATGATGGCAATTACCGGGACAGCCTCTTCAAGGCTCCGGCTGCGCCGCAGGACAGCCTCTTTCGGCGCCAAACCCAGGGGGATGGAGGCCCGTTGCTGAAACCCAGCGTAAACCAGCAGGAAAAGATAGGTGAAGACCATCTGAATGATGGCCAAGGCGGCGGCCAACTCCAGGCGAAAGAGCTTGGCGGTCAGCTCGTAGATGGAGACCTCCAGCGTGGCGAATTGGGACCCGCCCAGCACCAAGACCACCCCAAAGGACGTAAAGGAAAAGGCGAAGACCAGCACGGCGGAGGACACGATGGGCGGCAAGAGCAGTGGGAGGGTGACGTGGAGGAACCGTCCGATGGGGCCGGCCCCCAACATGGAGGCGGACTCCTCAACATGGGGGTCAAGGTTGGCCCAAAAGGCGGAGAGAATGCGCACGACGATGGCGTAGTTGTAGAAGGCGTGGGCAATCAGAATGACCACCAGGGAGTTGGCTACCCTAATGGGAGGCGTCTCTAGGCTGAAGAGGCCCATCAGGACCGTGTTTGCCAGCCCCCGCGAGCCGAGCAACGCCACAAACCCCATGGCCACCACGATGGTGGGCATAACGAAGGGCGCCGTTGACACGGCCTTCAAGAGGGTTTTGCCGGGAAACTCCCGCTTGGCGAAAAGGTAGGCCACTGGCGCGGTCCTCGAAGTGGATCCGTTCTTTCACTAATTGGCCGGTATACAAATGCCGCCCCCACGGGTGATCGCCCCTTGGCCGCCGTCAATCAAGCCTTTCGAGGACCACGCCGCGACAATCGGCGGGAGCTTGATCCGCACAATCACGGTAGTCATTCAGGCTGTTCGGTCTTCCCTCAACTCGTTGGCAACGCGTTGCAAGACTTGCTCGATCTCCGAACGCTCCGGCCCCGGAAACCAATCCACAAATTCGTCAATCGTCGCACCTCCCGCCAAGTTATCGAATAGGACATAGAGCGGGAGTCTCGTGTTCTTGAAAATCAGTACCCTGCCCAGGGTTCCTGGACGCCGCTCCACAGCGGGGCAAGAGTCAAAGTTGGTCATGTCACCGGTTCCTTGATGCTGGCCTGGAGGTCGAGGATTCCGGGAGGCGGGCCAGTTAGCTGGTACTGGTGCGCAAGAACCCATGGATGTGGGCTCCGATTCTGTACTGATGTATTGAGTTGACTGGCGCCAGGTGGGTGTCCTGTCTGGCATCATTTCCAACCGCCGCCTTTAGCTAATCCAACACCTGCCGGTGTACCCGAGGGTCTGCCCGAAGATCGGATGGGTCATCTGAAAGTTCACTCTGAAGCTATCTTCGTCCTCACCGGTCTCGACAATGCGCCCACCACCAAAAGGGGTGAGCCAGGTGGGGAACCTAACCGTCAGTCCGATAAAAGGCACCCCAATCGTGTATTTTTGGATGTCATATATCAAGCTCCCCAGGCCGTCGATACTCAAGCACGACTCTACACCCAGGCCGAACCGAGTAGTTTCTATAATCATATGGTCTCCCGAGAAGGCCATGTGGGAAACGAAGGTCACGTCCCGATGGAAGTTGGCGTTTCCGAAGAAGGTCCTGAGCCAATGCATGGTGCCCAGGCCATCAACCTGGCTGTGTACGGTGAACTCGACATCCCTGCCACCCCGCGGGACCGGGGCGGCCAACAGAAGATAGGACAACGATGCAAACGGTCTAATAACCGTCTTGACATGGACTCTCTGCATGACTCCCTCCACATCCACCGTAGGCGCGGAATAGTGCCTGCGTACTACCGGATGGAGTTTGCGAAAATCCTCCCCCAATGCCCGACCGATGGCCGACTCGTTGTCGCCCGGACCACTTCTGAATTGGGGCATGGCGTCCTCCCAAAAGTTGCGGATGCGCCAATAGATAAAGATTTTCACCTTAGGATCCGCCGTAGAATGGCGGTCTGACAGGGTTGCCGTCAGGGCAGAACGGATGTCCTCGAGCCCCTTCTGTCACCCCGAGCGTAGCGAGGGGTCTAAACTCCCTGCCCAACACAATCCCCAACCCAGGATTCCAGCCTCCGCCGTAATTACCACGAGGTCACTATTAGTCAGTCAACTTTGGAATCAAAAGGGTAGAGGCGGTGGAGTTTGGATCGAGCGTCCTGGGTTTTGAACCGCCAGTTGATACCAACTCGGGCGGCGTTGCGCTCCCGCACCAGTGCCTGGACTTCCCTCCCGAGCGCATCCTCGTCGGGGAGCCGCTGCTTCAGGCAGCAGCGGGACAGCACGCTGAACTCGATTTCCGCCATATTCAACCAACTCCCGTGCTTCGGGGTGTAGTGGAACTCCAGCCGTTTCGCAATCCGCCGGGCCTCGGCCGCTGGGAACGTCTCGTACAGCGACCCCGCGCGGTGGGTGTTGAGATTGTCCAGGACCACCCGCACCACCGGGACCTCCGGATAGGCTTCATCCACCAGCCAGCGCATCTGGTGGGCGAAGTCCTGCATGGTGCGCCGCTGGGTCACCGCCACCTGCCGCCACCCGGCCAGCGGCTCGCAGGCCAGGAACAGATTGCGGGTGCCTTCCCGCCGGTATTCGTAGTCCTGCCGCCGGGGAAGTCCAGGCCGGGGCGGCAGAGAGGGCCGGGTCTCCGCCAGCAACTGGGTGGAGGTCTCGTCAAAGCAGACCACCGGACGCTGGGGGTCATACGGTTCGGCGTACAGGTCCAGCACGTCCTCCATGTTGGCCACGAACTCGGCGCTCACCTTGGGGATGCACCACTCCTGCTTCTGCCACGGCTTGAGAACGTTTTTTTGAGACGCTTACGCACTCCCTCGTGGGACATGGAGGACGCCAGCCCCAGTTCCACCACCTTGCCAGCCAGCAGGCGCAGGGTCCAGTGGTCGTGGCCCTCCGGCGCTGGACTGCAGGCCAACGCGATGAGGTGGGCTTCGCTCCGGTCGTCCAACTTCCGATGCCGGTTGACCTGGCGCCGGTCCCACAGGGCCCCGTCCAACCCTTCCTCGGTAAAGCGCTGCTTAATCCGGTACACGGTGCCCAGCGCCACATCCAGCGCCTCGGCCACCTTGGGAGCGGCCCAACTGTCGTCGCTCTTGAGGAGAATCCGCGCCCTGGCGGTCACTCGGGCCGAGCTTTTCCCAACCCGAATCAGATTCTGGAGTTCTTCCCGTTGTTCCGGCGCCAGCCGCACGGCGTACTTGTCCCTGATCATCACTGCCACCCCCCCCTCAGAACTTCATCCCAAGCAGTATACGACTATCGGCCAGATTCCTGTATGACTTTCAACATCAAGGTTGACTGACTACTAGGGGATTGGCAGTGGAATTAGTTAATACCCGGCGAGCTCTCACCCAATGTTTGGAGCCGCCCAGATAAAAAAAGCCCCCGGAACCTTCCGGGGGCTTTGATCTAGCTAACTGTAGTTGGTAGCGGGGGTTGGATTCGAACCAACGACCTTCGGGTTATGAGCCCGACGAGCTGCCACTGCTCCACCCCGCGCCGAGGCGCCTAATTCGTCCCGGTGTGCGGGTGGGACGAGGACTTTCCCCCAGGGTGCGGGGGAAAGTCCGGAGAACAAGAAGTCTAATCCATAGTCCAAACAGTAGTTTGAAGTTCTTAGCGTGGGTCAAATCTCTCGACTGGTTAGTATCGGTATGCTGAATCTGTTACCAAACTTACACATCCGACCTATCAAGCAGATAGTCTCTCTGCAGTCTTACCCTCGAAATTACTCGAGGAGGGAGGCCTAATCTTGGGGGATGCTTCGAGCTTAGATGCCTTCAGCTCTTATCGCTGCCCAACATGGCTACCCAGCGATGCTCCTGGCGGAACAACTGGAACACCATAGGTTGGTCCTTCCCGGTCCTCTCGTACTAGGGAAAGGTTCCCTCAAGCCTCCTGCGCCCGCGGCGGATAGAGACCGAACTGTCTCACGACGTTCTGAACCCAACTCACGTACCCCTTTAACCGGCGAACAGCCGGACCCTTGGGACCTCCTTCAGCCCCAGGATGGGACGAGGCGACATCGAGGTGCCAAACCTCGCCGTCGATGTGAACTCTTGGGCGAGATAAGCCTGTTATCCCCGGGGTAGCTTTTATCCGATAAGCCACGGCCCTTCCACACGGTGCCGTAGGATCACTTTGCCCGACTTTCGTCCCTGCTCGACTTGTAGGTCTCGCAGTCAAGCCCTCTTATGCCAATGCGTTCTATGGACGATTTCCATCCGTCCTGAGAGGACCTTTGGGCGCCTCCGTTACGTTTTAGGAGGCAACCGCCCCAGTTAAACTGCCCACCAGACACTGTCCCCTTGTTTTGCAAAGGTTAGAACCAAAAACAGCCAAGGGTGGTATTTCAACGATGACTCCACCTCAACTGGCGTTGAGGCTTCATAGTCTCCCACCTATCCTACACATGACAGTTCCCAGCCCAATGTCAGGCTACAGTAAAGCTCCACGGGGTCTTTTTGTCCTGCCGCGGGTCGCCCGCGTCTTCACGGGCACCGCAATTTCACCGAGCCCTCCGCCGAGACAATGGCCAAGTCGTTCAACCATTCATGCGGGTCGGAACTTACCCGACAAGGGACTTCGCTACCTTAGGCATTTTGTTACTCCCCAGACACCCCTTGCGGGCGTTCGGGTGGACCGGTCATTTCTGCCGGCCTCTGCATGTCGCCATGCAGATCGGACCATATCATCCCGCCTGTTCCCGGGGCGGGTCTGGCGTATGGTCTCTGAGGATTCCGAAGGTTCCCATTCCAGGGGTTGCCAATCGGGGGTTGCCCGCTTGGGTATATCCTTCGGCCTTTCCTGCTGATTATCCGCACCGGTCGCATTGTCAGTGCGACTTGGTCGCACTAGCGCCGGATACTAACCGGACTTCCCAGCATATAGCCAGATTTTACAACGGCCTTAGACAGTTGGGCGATGGGGGATGTGGTTCCCCGGTCCGCCTTATACTGCTCCGGTTGACCGTTAGAGTTACGGCCGCCGTTCACCGGGGCTTCAGTTTGGGGCTTGCACCCCGCCCCTTAACCTTCCGGCACTGGGCAGGCGTCAGCCTGTATACGTTGGGTTTCCCCTTAGCACAGACCTGTGTTTTTGTTAAACAGTCGCCCGGCCTTCTTCTCTGCGCCCCCAGAAAGCTCCATCAGCAAGTGACTTCACCCTCCAGGGGGCCCTTTCTCCCGAAGTTACAGGGCCCTTTTGTCTAGTTCCTTAGCGGAGGTTAGCTCGAACACCTAGGGACGTTTATCCCAGCCCACCAGTGGCGGTTTACGGTACGGTCGCCTATATTTCTAACCACGAAGCTTTTCTAGTCGGCATGGGATCAACGGAATTTCGCAGACCCGAAGGCTGCGATTCTCTCGCCCCTCAGCTTAACGTCGGAGTGGATTTGCCTGCCCCGACTCACCTACAGGAAAGAACGTACCATGTCCAATAGGCACGCTCCGCCTACCCTTCCGCACCCCTCCTTGGATCACCAAAATACAGGCGGTGCAGGAATATTAACCTGCTGTCCATCGCCTTCGGCGCCTGCCTACGGCTTAGGACCGACTAACCCTACGCCGATAAACGTTGCGTAGGAAACCTTGGGCTTTCGGTGTCAGGGATTCTCACCCTGATTAACGTTACTCATTCCGGGATTCTCACTTCCCCGCGCTCCAGCAAGCCTCACGACTCACCTTCATCGCCCGAGGAACGCTCCCCTACCACGCCCAGGCAGAATTCAAGGGGTCCGGCGCAGAACCGGGGGACCCTCCCCGCGAACGGGTTGGGACCTTTGGACCTGAGCGTTCACCCCTGTACCTGAACATCCACGGCTTCGGCGGCAAACTTGAGCCCCGTTACATTTTCGGCGCAGGATCCCTCGACCAGTGGGCTATTACGCACTCTTTAAAGGATGGCTGCTTCTAAGCCAACCTCCTGGCTGTTTTGGGAACCCCACCTCCTTTCCCACTTAGCTTGCGCTTAGGGGCCTTAGCCGGTGGTCTGGGCTGTTTCCCTTTCGACAATCGCACTTATCTGTGACTGTCTCACTCCCGGGTATCGGCAAAGCGGCATTGGTGGTTTGATTGGGTTTGGTAAGCTCACGCCCCCTAGCCCATTCAGTGCCCTACCTCCGCTCTCCTAGTTCCCGAGGCTGTACCTAAATACATTTCGGGGAGAACCAGCTATATCCGAGTTCGATTGGCATTTCACCTCTACCCACAGCTCATCCCAAGCTTTTGTACTAGCCACGAGTTCGATCCTTCAGTCCGCGTTAACGAACCTTCAATCTGGCCATGGGTAGCTCACCCGGTTTCGGGTCTACTACATGAAACTAGTCGCCCTATTCAGACTCGCTTTCGCTACGGCTCCGGAATTCCAATTCCTTAACCTTGCTTCATACAGTAAGTCCCCGGATCATTCTTCAATAGGCACGCCGTCATCCCGAAGTTAATCGGGACTGCGACCTTCTGTAGGCTTACGGTTTCAGGTCTATTTCACTCCCCGTTAGGGGTTCTTTTCACCTTTCCCTCACGGTACTGGTACGCTATCGGTGACCAAGGGTATTTAGCCTTGGAGGGTGGTCCCCCCAACTTCCCACAAGGTTTCCCGTGCCCCGTGGTACTTAGGAACAACTCCAGGAGTCTCAACCCTTTCGTCTACAGGGCTGTCACCTTCTATGGCGGCCCTTCCCAGGGTCCTTTGACTAAGGTTGAGATTTGTAACTCCTTTGGACCTAATGAGGTGGTCCAAGGCGTGTCCTGTAACCCCGGCACGACATAGGCCCTCATGCCACTAAGTCGTACTGGTTTGGGCTGTTCCCCGTTCGTTCGCCACTACTTAGGGAATCTCGGTTGATTTCTACTCCTCGGGGTACTTAGATGTTTCAGTTCCCCCGCTTACCCCCTGCTTGCGCAGGTGATCCGACTCAACGCCGGAACAGGTTTCCCCATTCGGAAATCCCCGACTATGCCTGTTAGACGGCTCGTCGAGGCTTATCGCAGCCTTACCGCGTCCTTCATCGGCCCTTGGTCCCAAGGCATCCACCGTAAGCCCTTAATAATTTGACCCACGCTAGGAACTCCAAACTTTTGGAGGCGGGGAATCTCCCCGGCCCCCTGCTCGGCTTGGACTATTCCAGGATCTTAAAGACTTCTTATTCTCTTTTTAAGGTGCTTTCACAAGAAAGCGGCGGCGGGGATTTTCACCCGACGCCGCCGCCTGGGTTACCCATTAGCCTGGTTATTGGTCAGGTGCTCTGCATTGGTGTTGTTGGCGTCCCTCTTCTTGTGGTTGGGCTATTATAGGTTCGTCCGCAACGCCCGTCAAGGGGTATTTTCAGGCAATTTAAGGATTGGGACGGAGGAGCCTGGGGAATGGCGTTGGATCAACCGGACCAACCGAACCATCCCAGCCATTTGGAGCCCATCAGCAACGTATAGGTGACGAGCATGGCGATGCCCACTATCACGGAGAGCCAAAGGTCGGCCAAGCGCCGCTCCGTGTCTGGGAATCGCACGACGTAATCGCCGTAATCCGCCCTCTGCTGGACCTGCCGCTCGGCCCGCTCGTGGTGCAGGTCCCAGACGTTGACGGTCAGGAAGACGACCACGGCTGATATCAGAATAGCGAATATATCGACGAAAAAACGGGTGAATACCCGGTCTTCGTCTGGGCAGAAGAGCAAAGCAACGGCGATGGTCATCGCGGCGAAAATAACCAGCGCGAACAACTCGCCCAGGACCACGCCCAACTGTTTGGACCGGACCAGCGTGTCCAATTCCCATTCTGCATCGTTGAGCATTCGCCGGTCTGCCCAGTCCATCGGTCCTACCTGGGCGATATGACTCCTTACTCCGGTGTATGCCTCTTTGAGGTCGGCCTGGTTTTGGGGGGCATCGACTCGAGCGACATACTCACGGACTTCGCCGCTGATGACTCCCCGTTGGGCCAAGAGGTCCAGTTTCCGGAAAACGCTGAAGGCGTAGCTCTCCTCGGAGTTGGTCCGGGAAACCAGAGATGCCACGCGAAAGGCCAGCAACAGGGTGAAAATCGTGGCGGAGAGGGCAATCCAGGTGAAATACCCGTCGGCGATCCATTCCGTTTCGCCTATTCCCAGGGAGGCGTAAATGCCGTCGCGCAGATAAACAAAAGCTCCGCAAGTTCCCAGGGCAATAATCAGGGCCTTGAATCCCCAACGGATTTCGGCTTCAAATCCGATGAGCAGGTTCGCTGTGATCAAGGCGGCGGTGCCGATGATCAAATAGTCCACCTGAACCACCACGAAGGAGAAAGGCAGGAGCCACAGCAGGCTGAGGATGGGCCGGATGTGATCGATGGCGTTGATGCCCAGGTCGTGGGTAATCAGATTGGCCCTTCTCCATGCAATGCCGGCGATGGGGTGAGTCAAGGCTGCTCCAACCACAATCAAAACGAGCACCTGCGGAGCGATGCTCTCTCCGGTATTGAGACCAATTAGCAGTTGGATGGGAATAACGGCCGTAGTCGCGACCAAACCGGCCACGGTGGCGCTAAACAGACTGAAGGACTCTGGCTCGTAACCGGTGGAGACAACCAGGTCTTCGGGTAAATTGGCCGTTAGGGCGGCGAGGCTTTTAATTCACCCCAACAACCGCTTGGAGCCCCCTTTCATCCTCATTCGGACGAAGACGAAGGATCGGCCTGAACCCGTCGACGGGCCACCCTGAGCTTGTGGAAAGGGGTTCATCCCAGCCCCACCACCTGGCATTCCGACCGCAGGGAGGAATCTAAAATCCATCGCCGCCAGCCGGTTTGCCCCCAAAGCCCTACCGGAGCCGCAGTCTAACCGCCCGTCAGCTACGGCGCAGTTTCGGGGCGGCCAGGGCCACCACCGCCAGCAGCAACGCTCCCGCCAGCGCGTTGAAATTCGCCGCCCAGGGCGCGCCCCAGGCCCCGGCCAGGGCTCCGGAGTTGATGCTCCCGAAAGTGTGGGCCGAGATGGCCAGCACCCGCAGCCCCATGACCCGCCCCCGGAAGACAGGCTGGGCGATGGCGAACATGACGGTGACTATCAGGACCAGGGTGGCCGAGTAGGCGGCCCCGGTGACCACCAGGATGGCCAGCGAGAACGGGAAGGATGTGGAGAAGGAGAAGGCCACCATGCTGGCGTGCCAGAGGAGTACCGAGAATATCAACAGGTGCCCCGCCCCCTTCAGCCGGGGCGCCGCCGCCAGGGCCAGGGAGCCCAGGAAGGCCCCGGCCCCGAAGCCGGACATGAGCAGGCCCAGCCCGGCGGACCCGGCGCCCAGCACGTCACGGGCGAAGACGGGCAGCAGGGTGGTATGGAAAGGAAAGGCGGTGAAGTTGATCAGCGTGGCAACCAGCAGGGCCGCCCAAATGGGCTGGTTGCTCTTCATGTAGACCAGCCCTTCCCACACCGCCCGCAGCACCGACCCGGCGTCTCGGGCCGGCGAGGCCCGGGCCACCCGCACCATGAGGGCCCCGGCGGCCCCCAGGACGTGCATCGCCACTATCAAAGCGTAGGCCCCCTGGGGCCCGGTCTCCCGAAACATGATTCCCCCCAACAACGGCCCGACGATTAGCGTTATGTTCATTCCGGTGGTGGTCAGAGCCACGCTGTTGGCGATGCGGTCCGGGGTTACCGCGTCGGCGGCCAGGGATTGGGCGGCGGGCATCTGGAAGATCCGGGCCAAGCCGCCGGCGATGGTGATGGCGAAGATTTGCCAGACCTGGAGGGCTTCAAAAAGAAGGAGGACCAGCATCAAAAGAGACAGCAGGCCCATGATGGTTTCCACCACCGCCAGGATCAAAAAACGGGGCAGGCGGTCGACGACGGCCCCGGCGAAGAGGGCCAGGGGGTTGAGCCCCAGGCGGGCGGCGGTGACCAGGCCCACGTATAAGGGGGAGTCGGTGGTGGTAAGGACCAGCCAGCCCAGGACCAGGACTTCGGTCTGGTTGCCCATGGCGGACAGCATGTTGGAGGACCAGACCAGGGCGAAGTTGCGCTGCCCCAGTATCGCCAGAGGATGCAAGGCCCGGGAAAGGGCGGCGGAAATGGTTACCAATCCGGCCCGGTCTTGACCGTGCCCAATTCCCGCCCCGGGGCCGCCAGGATTGGGGGTTGGCCTGGAGCCGCCGGGTCCGGCGTTGGGCGGGGTTAGCCCGCTTCTTTTACGCACTGCTCCAGCAGTTGGAAGGCTTCCCGGGCGAAGACCCACATGTTGGCTTCCCGGTCGGGGCTGCCGGTCTCGACGGTGATGGACTTTTCCACCGGGCCGGTGACGGCGATGCAGGCATGGCCGGCGGAGTCGCCGTAGCGGTTGCCGGTAGGTCCGCTGGCGCCGGTCTCGGATAGGGCCCAGGTGGTGCCCAGGGCCTGGCGCAATGTCCGGGCGTTGAGCAGGGCGTACTCCTCGGTGCTGGCCCGCATATTGGCCATGGTCTCGTCGGGGACGCGCAGCAGGCCGCGCTGGGAGGTGCGGGTGTAGACCACCGACCCGCCCACGTAGTAGGCGGAGGCGCCGGGGATGGAGACCAGGCAGGCGGAGAGAAGGCCGCCGCAGGAAGACTCGGAAACCGAAATGGTGTGTTCCCGTTGCTTGAGCAGGTCGGCCGCGGCGGCGGCGGGTTGGTTCAGGTCAGGCATGGAGTCCTCCAGTTTTTGGTCAGAATTACGCTTGGTTCGATTACGATGGGCCAAACGGCACGGGCAACTCCGAGGGATTCCCCTAACCCGTTAGCGGCCCAGGAAGTTGGGGCGGCGTTTTTCCAGAAAGGCCTGCACCGCTTCTTTATGGTCTTCGGTCTGGCGGGCGTGGTCCTGGGCTACGTGGGCCAACTCCAGGTGCTCGCTCAGGCTGCTTTCCATTCCCTGGTGGACCAGGTACTTGATTAAAGAGTAGGACTGGGTGGGGCCGCTGGCCAGGCGGGCGGCCAATTCCATCGCGCCCTCCATTAGCTGGCCGTCCGCGAACACCCGGCTGGCCAGACCCAGCCGGAAAGCCTCGTTGCCGTCCACCCGGTCTCCGGTGTACTGGAGCAGCAGGGTGTTGCTGAGGCCGATGAGCCGGGGAAGCTGCCAGCAACTGCCGTCGGCGGGAATTAGGCCCCGCAGCACGAAGGCTTCGGAGAACTGGGCTTTCTCGGTGGCCAAACGGATGTCGCAGGCCAGCGAAAGACCCATGCCGACACCCACGGCATGGCCGTTGACCGCGGCGATGGATGGTTTTTGCAGGTTGTGGATTCGCAGCACCACCTGGGGGGCATCGTAGCGGGACACACGCTGGTTCTGAGCGAAGCGGGCCTCCATCTGGCCCCAGGGCAGGGGTTGCGGGGCGTCTCCCGAGGCTTCCCGGTCCTGGATCCGCTGGCTGAACCCCCGGACGTTGGCGCCGGAGCAGAAGGAGGGTTCGGTGCCGGTGAGAAGCAGCACCCTTTCTGAAGGGTCGGCCTCGAACTGGTCCAAGCGGTCGACGATTTCCCGGGCCATGTCGGGCCCCAGGGCGTTGCGGGTGGGTGGGTCGTGCATGGTGATGGTCAGCACACCGTCGTTTACGTTGGTCTGGATGAACTCTTCGCGCATAACAATTACCTCGTTGGACCGCCAGGGCATCTACCCGGTCTGGCTTGGGAGGGGCCGTTGTGCATTCTACCCAAACCTTCGGGGTCTGTCATGGGCTGCCCCGCCACCAACTCAAAGCAAGGGGTATCGCCTGGTTGCGCCCGGTCTTTTAATTGTCGTTGTGGGGGGCTTGCGACGAAGAATCCAGAGGCAAACCGGCTGGCGGCGATGGATTTTAGATTCCTCCCTCCGGTCGGAATGACAGGTAGGGGGCTGGCATGACATTGGGCAAGGGACTCGAAGCGGCATTGGGGGAGATTTAAAAGGCCCTGCCTGGCTGGACCGGAAAGTGGCATTTTCGGTGCTGGAATCCTATAATCGCGGCAAGATGAACCAGGGTTGGGCTTGTGGGCCGCAGCCCAGGAGGTATAAGGAATGCAAGAGGGCAAGATTACCGCTTTGCACATCGCGCGGGTCAAGGGAACTCCGTCAGACCCGGTGGAGGAAGCCAAGGCCCTATCAGGCCAGGGACTAGAAGGCGACCGCAGTTGCAGCGTCGACAACACGCGCCAGGTCCTGGTCATGGACCAGGAGACTTTGGAACGGCTGGACGTGAAGCCGGGGCAGGTGAAAGAGAACATCACCACCGTTGGGTTGGACCTGGAAAACGCCGAGGCCGGACAGGTGTTGTTCGTGGGAGACGAAGTCACGCTGGAGTTCGTTGGCCCCTGCGTCGCCTGCGGCAAGATGAACGAAATCCGCCCGGGGCTGCTGGAGCAGATTCAGGGCCGGCGGGGGATGCTGGCGGTGGTCATCAACGGCGGCGAATTCAAGGTTGGAGACACGGTGCGGCTGGAACCGTAGCATTTGAGCGGGAGCGGGCCAACGTTGAAAACCTACGTTTTTCAAGTGGAATTGGAACCTGACGGAGAAGGGTGGCGGGCCTTTCCCCCGGAATGGGAAACCCTGGGTGGTTCGACTTGGGGTTACACTCAAGAAGAGGCGCTGAAGAATATCCAGGAAGTCCTGTCAATGATTGTCGAGGAATTCTTGGAGGACGCGCAAGCAATCCCTACCACTGAACATGAGACTGTTGCGGCGGGAGCAGCCGTTGCAGTCACGGTATGAACAGAAACGAAACGCAAGCCCGATGAACCGAGGCGGACCTGCGTAGGCTGGAGCTTCTTTAGCTACCCTTACTGGAAGAAACCCGGTTGGGTAGTCGGGAAATCACCCATTCCCTGATCCGGCGGGCCAACCGAAAAGAGAAAACCCCTCATCTTTCCGACTTCCGAAAAGATGAGGGGTCCTTTTTGACTCTGATAGCTGCCGGGAACCGCTAGCTCACCAACGTCCGTTGGATGGTCTCGGCCAGGTCGGCCACCTGGGTGATGTCGGTCCAGGCGTCGATGGTGCCGTCGACCCGGTCATCGGAAAGGGCCATGGCGGCGTTGACCTGGAACTTGCTCTTGATATTCTCGAAGGCCCAGGGGTTGCCCTGGGCGCCCAGAATGTTGGCCCGGGCGGTGCGGTGTTCCAGCACCCGTCCGTCCTTGAGGGTAATCTTGATGGGCAGGCCCTGGGAGTGGTCGGTTAGGCCCTCTTCGGCCTTGGCCATCACCCGGTTCCGCACCTTGGTCATGGCTTCCTGGATGGTGGGGTCTTCGATTTTTTCCTGGCTGAAGGTGGGGATGGCAACCTCGCCGTCCACCAGCGCGGCGGCCACGTTGTATTTGGCGCTGAACTTCCCCTTCAGCTCGTCGTCCGGCTCCTGGTAGAGCATGACGATGGAAAGGAAGGACTGGTCAACCTCGACCTCGGCCACGTCGTCGTAGGTGAAACCGTTGTCCCGCATCAGGCTGAAGAGGCTGTCCAGCATGGCGTGGTTGCCGCCGCAGCAGGGGTACTTCTTTATCATCAGGGCGTCCTGGACCCGGAAAGGCTTGCCCATGTTCTCGGCCATCTCGTCCAGGTCGTAGGTGCCCTCGCCCAGGATGGTGGCGGTATAGCCCAGGGGGTGCTCCAACACCTGCTGGCCCGAGGTCATGCCCCGCTGGGCCAGGTGGGCGGCGGTTACCCCGTCCCGGCAGACCATTCCAGCGTGGAGGGGTTTGACCATGGTGCCGAAGTTGTGAATCACGCCGCTGGCCATGGAACCGGCGATGCCCAGGGCGGTAACGGTCTGGGCATGGTCCAATCCCAGCAGCTTGCAGCAGGCGGCGGTGCAGGCCATGCGCCCGATGACGGCGGTGGCGTGGAAACCCTTGGCCATTTGGTTGTACTTGGTGGTGTGCTGGAGGGCCAGTCCGACCTCGCAGCCGATAACGTAGGCTTCCAGCAGGTCGCGCCCTGTGGAGCCGATGTTTTCGCCCAGGGCCAGCAACGCCGGGAAGATGGCGACGGTGGGGTGGCCGAAGCCGCCGAAGTCGTCATAGTCCAGGGCGTGCCCCATGGTGCCGTTGGCCAGGGCCGCGTTGGGCAGGGAAGTCTTCAGGCCAGAGGACAGCACAGTGGCCTCGGGGTTCCCTCCCAGGTCGCTGACATAACCCTTGATGATGTCGCCGACGGGTTGGACCGAACCGGCCAGAATTACGCCCAACAGGTCGAAGCAGGACTCGTTGGCGACCCGGATGGCCTCGGGGGGAATGTCTTCGTAGTTGGTGTCCACAATCCACTTGGAGAGGGTCTCGGTAGCGCCCATAAAGGGACCTCCTGAAATGCGGTTTTTGAGTGCCTCCAGCGGAGCGGCAATAGTCGGGGCCATTATATACCCGGCCGGGAATAGGGCATAGGGTGGGGAGAACGGGGCAGGGACGATTGCACAGTCCGCACGAACACCTGCCGTCATTCCCGCGCGGTCGGGAATCCAGGTTGGACCTGGGCTGGCAAGTGTCCCTTTTCTTCAGAATTGCATCACTTTGCAATCGTCCTGCCAGGTTTCAGCAGGGGGACTCTTAATTGTCGTTGTGGGGAGGTTGCGACGAAGAATCCAGGGGCAAACCGGCTGGCGGCGATGGATTTTAGATTCCTCCCTACGGTCGGAATGACAGGTTGGGGGGTTCGGAATGACCCCTTAAACGGTAAGTATTCAGAGTTAAGGAGCCCTCCTAACATTAACCCGTCATTCCGTCTTTGAGCCGGAATCCAGAATGGTCAGGGAGAGAACAGCGTTCGAATTGCGCGGGATTCCTGGATTCCGGCTTGGGGGCCGCAATGACGGACCTTGGGTTAGGCTAACTCCTTCATTCTGAACAGTCACTCCAGGTTGTGCGGGGAGTGGGAAGGTACTATACTGCCCGGCAAATGGAACAACCGCAAGAAATACCACGGGACGACCTGACGGAACTGCCCCTTTTCCCGCTGAACAACGTCGTTTTGTTCCCCGGAATGAAGCTGCCGCTCCACATCTTCGAGGAGCGGTACAAGGAGATGATTGGCCGCTGTTCCGAGGCCGGTTCGCCCTTCGGCGTGCTCCTTATAAAGGAAGGGCAGGAAGTCGGGGAACCGGCGGAACCCTTTACCGTGGGCACCACCGCCCGCATCACCGACCTCCAGAGCATGGAAGACGGCCGCATGAACATCTTCACCGAAGGGGAGCAGCGGTTCCGGGTGGTCGAAACAGTCCAGCAGACCCCTTACCTGGTGGGGTTGGTCCAATTCCTGGAAGAAGAACTGGGAGACGTGGCCCCGGTGCTGGTGGAGGAAATCCGCCAGGAGTACGTCGGCTTCCTGACCCACCAGGCAACCATCGCCGGCGGGTGGAACAGCCGGGTAGACGTTACCGACGAGCCGCGCCAGCTTTTCTGGGACGTTATGTCGTCCCTGTCCTCCAGCGTTGAAGTGCCCAAGGAACTGCGGCAGCGGCTTTTGGAAAGTGCCACGACCCAGCACCGGCTGGAGCAGGTGCTGCCGGTGTTGAGCCGGAGCAACCAGATAATGCGGGAGCACGCTGAGAAGAACAACCCATTCCAGGGCAACCGGCTGAACTAACCGGCGCCCGCCCTCAAGCCCCCTAACCCATGCCCATAACCCTCCCTGGGCGCTACTTGGCTGCGGCCAGGTCCCCGTAGAGGCGGGCGGCCCCCGCTTCGGGAATCATGCCCGAGAAAAGCTCCGGGTGAAGCATCTCGGCCATTATCTCCAAACCAGTGACCAACCTGGGCCCGGAACGGCTGGTGTAGGCGCTGGCGTCGATGGCGTAGACCCGGTTGTTCTTGACCGCCGGCAACGAATCCCATCCCTCTTTGGCCGAGACTATGGGCACGTCTTCCAGGGCCCGTTTCACCTCAAAACCGCAGGGCATGAAGATGATGACGTCGGGTTGGCGGGCCACCACCTCGTCCCAGTCCAGTTGGAAGGAACCGGTCTCCTTGTCGCCGAAGCAATTGGTCCCGCCGGCCAACTCCACCATCTCCGGCACCCAATGGCCGCCGCACATGAGAGGATCGACCCATTCCAGGTGCAGCACCTTGGGTTTCTCCGAAACCAGGGCCGCTTTTTCCGCCACGGCGTCAATGCGGGCCTGCATCTTGGCGGCGACTGCTTCGGCCTTGGCCTCTTCACCGGCGGCGCGGCCAACCCGGCGGATGTCTTCCAGCACATCGCCCAAGTACTGCGGGTCCAGGGACATTACTTCGGGCTGCTTGGGGAGGCTGGCGGTAGTCTCGGCGACCTGCCGAGAGGAAACCGCTCAAACCTCGCAGATGGCCTGGGTCAATATCAGGTCGGGTTCGGCGGACTCCAGCAGGTCCTGGTCGATCTGGTAAATCCCCAGGCCCTGCTCCAGCCGCTCCGAAATGATCCGGCTGATTTCGCCGCTGGTGGGCTGGGGGACCATCGCCTCAAATACGCTGCGAACCACCCAGGGCTTCTCTTTGGCCGCCGCCGGGTAGTCGCATTCGTGGGTTACTCCGTAAAGCTGGTCTTCAATCCCCAGGGCATAAACGATTTCCGTTGCGCTGGGCAGGAACGAGCAGAGACGCATGGTTACCTCCCGGGCCGAGGCCGCGTTAACTTTATTTGTCTAGTCGTCGGAGAACCGCTCCGAGTCCATGTTATCGGTGGAGTGCAGGTGAGCGTCGTCGTCGACAAAGTACAGGTCATCGTCTTCCCGGTAACGGGGGTCTTCAATCCCCAAAAAAGTGAGGCTGAAAGTGCTCTCCAAGAGGCCGTGGACCTGGAAGGCCGCCAGGGTAAGACCCGCGGAAACGCCGACGAGGAGCAGGATGGGCAGGGGCGCCGACAAAGCTCCCAGGGTAACAAGCCGGAAGATGAATGGAATACTCCAGATCACCGGCACCACCAAGATCAGAATTATAACACTGTCCCGCAACACCAATCGCAGGTTGCGTTTCATAATGGTGGAGGACCGCATCAACCGGCTGGGGAGAACGTACTCGGCCAGGTCATCGATCAACGTCCGCAGGGAGTGCCAGATAGCCACGGCCGAGGGTATGCACAGCCCCAGAACGGCGCCGCTGATAATCAGGCCCCAAAGGGGTTCCGAGAGCCGCATTAGACTGGAAAGCTGGGCGGTGAATTGAAGGCTGCCGGTGCCGGTGGCAATGACCAGGATGACGATTCCCAAGTTCAGCAGGACAATCCGGGCCGAGTGCTGAATGCGGCGGGCGTGGGGGCTGTCGAAAATGAAAGCGTTGCGCAGGGTGGCAATCCAAAGGTATAGGTAATGCCCCCATTCCTTGAGCCACCGGGGGGAGCGGCTGTTGAAGAGGTCGGCGGTAGACCAGGCGGAGCGGAATACGAAGGGGTAGAACAGCGCGGTGATGGCGGTGGCCAGGGTGATTATGGGGCTGAGAAAGGCCCCCACCGCGCCCTGCTCCACGCCCACCTTGGTCATGGCCAGGGAGAACTCGCCAAGCTGGGGCATCCCCATCCCCACCCCCAGGGAGGTTCGTCCATCGTTGCCCGCCAGGAAGGCGCCCAGGGTGTCGGCCAGGATTTTGCCCGCCATGAACACTCCGGTAACGATGAGGGCCGGGACGATGAAGCTGGTAAAAAGGGACAGGTCCATCAACATTCCCACCGACACGAAGAAGAGGGCGGCGAACATATCCCTCACCGGGGCCATAACCCGCGCGATGTGTTCGCTGTGTTCGGTGTCTCCCAGAACCGAGCCGATGAGAAATGCTCCGGCGGCGGCGGACAGGCCAAGAAGCTGCCCCGCCAGGGCCAGCCCGAAACAGAAGGCCAGGCTGGCGATGAGCAGGGTCTCATCAGAGTGGAACCGATTGACCAGGTGGAGAATGCGGGGGGCCAGAATGGCCCCGAAGACCAGGGCCGCCACCGCAAAAATAAGCAGCTTCACGGCCAGCAGACCGACGCTAGCCGGGTCGGTGGAGCCGGTTATGGCGACACCGGAGAGCAGGGTCAGCAGGATGACCGCGACAAAGTCCTCCACCACCAGGATGCCGACGATGATCCGGCCCCGGGGGGCGAAGAGGTTGCCCGTGTCGCGCAGCATCTTGAACAGGATGGCGGAGCTGCTGATGCAGAGGGCCCCGCCCAGAAAGACGCTCTCGACAGCCGTCCAACCCAAAAGCGCGCCAATCTCGTAGCCCAGGGCAAACATGATGGTCATTTCCACCAGGCCGATGAAAATAACCTGGGTTCCCACCTGGCGGATGCGCTGCCAGCCCAGTTCCAACCCGATGCCGAAAAGGAGCAGCACCAGGCCCAGGTCGGCCAGTAGGCGGATGGTGTCCAGGTTGCGGACCGGAGCGATGGGGAGGGTGAAGGGCCCGATGAGGACGCCGGCCACCAGGTATCCCAGCACCGGCGGCTGCTTCAGGAAGCGGAAGAGGACCAGGGCGGCGCCGGCCACCGCCATGGTGATGGCGAAGTCGCGCAGCAACCCCAACCCGGTTTCTCCGGGCGCCGCCAACAAAACGGAAAAGAAGGGTTCGATGGCGGGAAACCTCCCAGGGATATGGGAATGGTCACCTTATTATAGCCAGTATCCGCGCCGGGTTCGCTCGACTGCGAAACGGGTTGGGCCGGTAACCGAAAACCCCAGGCCGAAGGGGGGCAAAAGTAACTGTTCAGAATGAAGGAGTTAGCCCATCCAGAGGTCCTGGATTCCGGCTCAAGGCCGGAATGACGGTTTAGTGTCAGGATGACTCATCAATTCTGAACAGTTACCGGCAAAAAGCAGGGCGGCCCGTTAACGACGGGCCGCCCTGACCGGTTGGCCGAGGTTATGAAGATTGCCGGGCTAGACCCGGCTGTGGGCTTCGGCGTGAATCTCGGCGGTTACGCTGGTGCTCGGGGTCGCCACGGCGACCGAACCGTAGAGGGGTCAACGGCGTTTCCACGTATCCACCAATTGGTGGCCCTGATCGTCGTCCACGCCCCACATCTGGAAATGCACCCGGATGTCGTCGTAGAGGGAAATGTCCCCCGGAGTCTTCTCCGAGTCCCGGTATCCTTCTATGGAAACGTCCATCCATTCCAGGGGAATTTCTCCCTGGTGGGCCAGCCGCTGCACCATGTTGACGGCGCAGGCAACGATGCCGGAGAAGAAGAGCTCTCCCGCTCCAACTTCCTCCCCGCTGGCATCATCGGCGACCCAGTGGTGGGTGCGGGCGTTGCAGATGGCCCGGCCCAGGGTACCGGTGCTGTAGCTCCTGACTTTATACGAAAGCTCTAACGCCATATCGCCTCCTTTTGGACTGTCTCTTGTCGGACCGTTTCTTGACCTGTTCCGGTGGGGCCTTTGGGTTGCCGGGCCAGTATATCACCGGAGGAGCTGAGCCGGACCCGGTTCTCAACAACGGCTTTGCGTTAGGGCAGGACCTTGTAGGCGATGCACTCGACTATTTCAATGGCCAGGGGGGGCTGGGCCAGACCGGTCGTGCCGATGACGGCGCGGCAGGGCGGGTTGGGCAGGAACTCCCGGTAGATTTCGTTGAACACCGGCCAGTTGTCCATGTCGGTCAGAAAGACCACGAGGGTTACGACCCGGGCAAAAGTGGTTGAGGCCGCGGTCAGGGTGGTGTTCACATGGTCGAGGCAGGCCCGGTACTGCTCGGCGTCGGTGTCGCCAACCACCAGCCCGTCGAACCCGGAGGAGGTGGTGCCCCGGCAGAGGACTTTCACCGCCCGTACCTTGAGCATCCTGACCAGGTCTTCTTCAAAGTAATCGCTGTAGAGACCGTTGCGGTAAGACATTTGGGTGGTCGACATATGGCGGCCGTCTTCGATAATCAGGTCCAAGAGCGCGTCCCGCTGATCGAAAGAAAGCGCATGGGCCTGGTCAATTGTCTTGGCGTCCAGGTCAGCCAGTGAAAGCGGCATGGCGCGATACTCCGGTGATGAGTTTGGAGACCCGGCGGCGCGGGCAGACTGGTATCTTAATCTGAAAACAGGAAGCGGGCAAGAGAACCTAAGGGTCCGTCAAGGGCCTTTTTAATAGTCCTCTTCATGCTCCGGCAGACCCCCCAATGTGTCCGTCCCCGGTTCTCCCGGCCCGGTCTACATTTGGGCCCAGGTTTTTGCTATGATCAGTTGAAAATCAGGGATGGCCAGAACGATTTATGATGATGAAACAGGAGCCGGCGCCCGAAGGGCAAATTGACGATGCCGTTGTAGAGAGCTATTTCGATGGGGCAGGCGGAACCACCGCCGCCTCAATGAGCATGATGGCTCATGGGCACAATTTGCCGTTGAACGCAGTGGCCCACCGGATAGCCATGGAGCAAAGGACTATCCGGGACTGGCTCGATTCGGTGCCTGACACCGGGAGAGTCCTCGACGTTGGCTGTGGCGCCGGGGCTTGGGTCGAGATTTTTGCCCGCCGTTACGGCAGCGCCATCGGGGTTGAGCGAAGTCATCTGATGGTCGATGCGGCGAGAGATCGGGTCAGCTATCTGAGCAACGCCCAGATTTTGCTAGGTGACGGGCGGAAGGACTTGCCGGAGGGACCCTTCGACATGATTTTCGTGGGCGGCCTCTTCATGTATCTAAACGACTCGGATGCGGTCTCGCTTCTTGGAGCTTTGAAAGAACGCCTTGGCGGTGGGGGATCGCTGATTCTCCGCGAGTCAACGGTGCGGAACGGGGTGTTGTTGGCTAAAGGAGAGTACCAGGCAGTCTACCGAAGCGTGGACTTGTACCGCCGTCTATTCCAGGAATCAGACATAGCCTGCCTGGAGGTGCGGCAGAACTTTGGCTATAACAATTTGGTGACTGCCGAGGAAATTGTGACTTTTCGCCGGAAGTGGTTGCCCTTCTTACCGAAGGACTCTCCCTTGCTCGGCGGCCTGACGTGGTGGGGATTAAGAGGAACGACTCCACTCAGCTTTTGGGCGTTGCCAAAGGCGCTGTCCAAACTGAACATCCCTTGGCCGCGGCTGCAGAACCATTTCTTCCTACTGCGGCTCCCCGGCTAGAATGTCGTTTGGGAGGGCCTCTTCTCACTGCCAGAGACGGAAGCTCCGCACTACTCAAACCAAACCCTTCGCTATACCCGCCACATGATCAGGGCATGAACCACGGTCATGGCAACGACATACGTGGTGAAGGGGTAGTACCACCAGCCTCCCAACTTCTTCATTCGGAACGGAGCAACGTGCAGATACGCCATGACCAAGATCGCAGCGTAAAGAATGGCGGAAAATATGTTCAGGTCAATGAAGTTGTACAACAAGAACACTGCCGAAATGACCAGCGGGGTGTTGTCGATGGTCAGACCGGCATGGGCGCCGTTTTCGTCGAGTCCGTACACATCAAAGTAAGCCAGGCGGAGAACCCCGGCCACGATTATGGCCAAGGCCCCGGGGTAGAACCACGGACTGAAATTCCCAACGCTCAGCAGTAAAATCGCCGGACCCGTTGCCGACGTGACCATATCAACCAGGGAATCCATGTGGCCGCCGAAGAGCTTGTGCGCCTCGCTTCGGTTGGGCGTTTTCCGGGCGACCAAACCGTCGTACCAGTCCATAAGAACAGCCCAGAGCAGCGCAATAATCGCTAGTGAAAACCTCTGGTTCAGCGCGAAGAAGATGGCAAGAACCCCACCGCCAAGTCCGAGCAGTGTGACGAGGTTGGCTCGGTCAGCGACAAACGACAGGATCGTCGGCAAGCGGTTTTCCTCGCCGGATGATTCTTGGCCGTGGACTCTAAGCTCCTTCAATTTCACCCCTTTCGATTGACCCGGGACGGCCGGCTCAAGTGGCCCAGGATATCCGGCAGTTTTATGTAAGGTCGTTCTCTGACAGCTTACCGAGGAAAACGGAAGCTGCTCCCGCTGCGTCTTTATCCATGACCGGGGACAGCACAAGGGTTGGCCGGGTTATGGTACGGAAACGGAGAACTCTATAGGCAGGTCTGCCAGGTCCAGGGTGGTCGATTCGTCTTCGCTGCCCCGCTTTTGGATTAACAACATGGTCATGCAGACTTCGCCGTACGGCGTATTGGCTTCCTTGGCAACCTGGTGGAAGTACCCGGCGCCGCGCAGCGCCGTGGGCCGGGGGTCCAGGTTCAGTATAAAATCGGCCACCTCGTCCGCGTCATTCACCACATACGGAACAATGGCTTCAACCTGTTCGCCGTTGAACTGTATGTTGTAGACCGAATTCTCCTGCTTCCCAATGCCTTTCAGCAACCGGATGTCCACGAGAACGAACCGGCTGCAAACGCGGTACATTTCTTTCAGCATCGCCTGATAATTGGGCTCGTTGTTGAAAACGCTGGTGCAGTGAACGACGTCAAAGGTGTTGTCCTCGAAAGGCAGCCCGAACCCCTTGGTGACGATGAACCTGGCTTCGGGGTATCGCTCACGGGCTAATTCCACCGCTCTTTCCGACAAATCAACCCCGGTGTACTCAACGCAAGGTTCATACGAGCGCATTATGTTGAAGAAGCCGCCCGAAGCGCAACCCACGTCAAGCACCTTGGCGCCGGGGAACAGGACTCGGGGCAGGAAAATCTTTTCAGATGGATAGAGGTCCGAAATCTCATGGCGATTCTGGTAGTAAAAATCGATCGCACTCTGGTTGGACCAAGCGTTGGCTTTGTTCAATCTAAAGTCTCCTATGGCATGATGGCGGCTTGGGCCGACCGCACCCGATTGGGCCGGTAATTGTCGGCGGTGAAGATCCCTTCCGCGCGCAGGAGATCGCTCACCGTATCAATCTCCGCCCATTTCAAGCTGTCGGTATTCATCACCGCCATGCTCATTCGGCCGGAGTCAATAAGGTTTGCGAACACCGCTTCGTAATACTGGTCGGTCCGGCCATCTTCCAGAAATTCCGCCATCTTTGGAACAATGGCGTCCACCAACGTTTCCTGGGAAAGGTGGTAGATGTTCACGGTCTTGAGGGCAGGACCATAATCGAACTCGGCGTCCTGGTCCGACTTCAGGACCATCCGCTCCGTGATGCCGCAATCGGCCAGGATGACGGTGCCGTCCATGTTCGAACTGAATTGGTCCACCACCGCCACGTTTGGTTCGTCCACTCGGAGCAGTTCCCCGAGCAGCCGATTGTCGAACACCAGGTCGGATTCAAGCAGCAGGATGTCGTCGTCGAATTCCCCCCGGGCCAGCCACAGCGAGTACAGGTTGTTGGTCTTGTCGTAGACTGAGTTCTCCACGTAGGAGAGTTTCACTTCCCGGTAGTCCGAACCGAAGTAGCTGCTTACTGATGCGGCCTTGTGCCCCACGACGATGGCACACTCGGATACTCCAGCCCTTCGCAGGGCGTCCAGTTGATATTCCATCATGGGTTTGCCCGCCACTTCAACGAGGCACTTGGGTCGGGTGAGAGTCAGCGGATGCAGTCTGGTGCCCATTCCGGCGGCCAAAATTAATCCTTTCATAAATTACCTCACTTCCATGACGTCGAATTTGCCCGATTCGGTGTTGTTTGCCAGACGCATAAACGTCTCGACGAGGCGGGCATTGTCTTCCTCGGTACGGCAGGCAATGCGGATGAAATTGCCCTCCAAGCCCTCTTTCGACCCGCAATTGTTGACCAGAATCCGGGAGTCTTCGAACAGGCGCGCCGCAACTTCTTCCCCCGTGAACCCGTACAAAATCCAGCAAAGAACAAAGTTGCCCTGAGTGGGGAACGGATAGAGGTATGGGACTTTCGCCAGTCCATGTACCAACTTGCGCGTGGCCTCCCTGACCTGCCGGCAAGACTCGTAGTATTCATTCCGGTAATTACCCATCTCGTCAAGGAAAAACTGGGCAAATGAATTTATGCTCCAGATTGGCACATCGCGGCGAAGGTCTGCCACCCGCTCCGCGTTTCCAGTGGCCGCGTAGCCCAGGCGAATTCCCGGTATGCCACAGTTCTTGGAAAGACTCTTCAGCACCAGCAAATTGGGGTACTCGTTAATTAGGTCCAACGCCGACGGGTCCGGTTCGGCGTCGACGAAGTCCAGGAAGGACTCATCAACCAGCACTAAATTGAGACTCCTCATGCGGTCGAGGAAAAAGACCAAGTCGCTCTTGGACAGGTAACTGCCCGTTGGATTGTTCGGACGAATGAGGAGGGCTGAGTCTGAACCGGAGTTCCTTACGTGAGTGAGGAACTCTTCGATGTCCAAACTAAAGCGCTGCTCCGGCTTGAACGGACAGACCTCTCTGCCCAATATTTTGGCCCGGTTCACGAACTCCTCGAAGGTCGGCATGGGGACGGCCAACCGATGCACGTACCTTGCCACGACAGCGTTGATGAGTTCGCTCGCTCCGTTGCCAATCACCAACTCGTTATGCGTGAGTCCCACCTGCGCCGCCATCAACGACGAAAGATGCCAGTTGGTGGACGGGTAATTGCCGATTAACTCAGGCAGTCTCGCCTTCATATCTGCGATCATCCGGTCCGGCGGGAAGTACCGGTTAGTCATGTAGCAGAAGTCCTGGACATCCTTGTTCCAATACCCTCCATACAAGGATGAAAGGTGGTGAAGTTCTTTGGTTTGCATTGTCTACTCCCCAGGAAATGGGCACGAAAATATCGGGTATGAGAAAGTCGCGCAAATGCAACGGTTCTGCCAATCCAACACTATGTTGGAACAGCTAATCAGGGCGCTGCGTTGCGGTCAGGTTCTGTAGAAGCTAGGTGTTAAAAAGGAATGAGGCTTCCCGGAGGAAACCACATAGAAACCTGGGCCGGGTCGAAGACGGCAGTACAAGTAAGGAGGGGGAGTGAAAGGAAGCGCAACAACGCTTGAAAGTCGTTAAAGCAGGAGTAATTGGGGGGATGATTCACCATTGCGAAGCCTCCGATTTATGCCTCCGACAAGTAATTGAGGACACCTGACGATTTACGTAACCGCCGGCAAATTCCGCCAATAATACCACCCGGCCCATTGCCCGTCAAATTAGTAACTGTTTAAATAGGATGCCCAAACTAACCCTGCACCGGTCTAACATCGGTCGAACCACACCGTCCTTAGCCCCGCTGAATTGGGCCAACAAGGAATTTATCGGCGGTCCTGCCCCACGACGGCCGGAAACCCTGGGAGGCCCGGTCCCCCATCGGCCTTTGCCCCAAACAGTTATAAAACATATATAGACGGGCTGTCCCGGCCAAGAAGGAACGAGTTTCAAGAGGGTTTGGCCCTGGAAACAATGGAGAAACGTGGAAAACCGTAAAAATCTTCCGCCAGCCGCCAACTTATGTTATCCTCTGGCCCAGGGGAAATAGTTTTCAGCCAAACATATCCACGATCCCACAGTGCCGCAACACCTTCGTGCCAAGCCCGTTGGGTTGAAATCGGAACGGGGCGCTGGCAATCGTAGTCCCACCCCTGATAAATGTCCTAAACGGCAACCTTACGACCCGTTTAAAAATCCGGAAAGGGGGAGGTTAACGTGCTAGAGATGTGGACACTCCGGGTAATGGGCGCCGGGGGGTTTGGTGTTTTAGGGTGGCGAGTAGGCCGGTTGGTTTCCGAGATGTCCACCGGTCAGGAAAGAATCTGGCCCTGGGGTCTGGTGCTAGCATTGACCGGCGTACCCCTGGGAGCCCTGGTAACCCCCTACATCACCCTGAAACCACTGCACAAAGGCGTCGATTTCTTCAACGGCATCCCCGCTTCAACCCTGGTAGCCGCCACCATCGGCCTCTTGGTCGGCTTGGTAGTCGCCTCGTTATTCTCAATCCCTTTATATACCCTGGACGGCTGGCTGGGACTGGCTCTGCCTCTTATCGCCACCATCTCTCTGGGACTGACCGGTATGACTCTAGGAGTTCTGCGTTCCCGGGACATGCAGACCGTCTTTCCCGCCCTGGAGGACCGGGGGATCAGCCGGCAGCCGCCGGCCACCCCCCACCGCGGCGGCGCCATCTTGGTGGACACCAGTGCCATCATCGACGGCCGCATCGCCGACCTGACCGCCACCGGCTTCGTGGAAGGTATCCTCGTGGTGCCCCGCTTCGTCCTTGACGAGCTTCGCCACATCGCCGATTCCAGCGACCCCCTGCGCCGCAACCGGGGCCGCCGCGGCCTGGAAGTCCTCGGCCGGCTGCGCCGGGAAGAGGGAATCTCCCTGGAAGTGCTGGACGTCGGAGTCTCCCACAGCAACGAGGTGGACTCCGAGTTGGTCTACCTGGCCCGTTCCATGAAAGTGCCCATCCTGACCACCGACTACAACCTGAACCGGGTCGCCGAGCTGCAAGAAGTCCAGGTGTTGAACGTCAACGAACTGGCCAACGCCCTCAAGTCGATAGTCCTCCCCGGCGAGGAGCTGCGGGTGAACATCGTTCAGGAAGGCAAGGAACCGGGCCAGGGAGTTGCCTACCTCGACGACGGCACCATGGTGGTGGTGGAGGGCGGCCGCCGCTACATCAACGCCCACCACGACGTGGTGGTTACCCGGGTCCTCCAGACCGCCGCGGGCCGGATAATCTTCGCCCAGTCGAAAAACAACTAGGGCGGTTGTGGCCCCGGAACCCGTACCCCGGGAGAAGTCCGCGCGGCAACGGGTCGGGGCAGTCATAGTCGCCGCCGGACAGAGTTCCCGCATGGCCGGTGTCGACAAGACCTTCGCCGTGGTTAACGGCGCACCCCTCATCGCCCACACTTTATCCCGCTTTCAAGACTCCAACCTGGTGGACGAGGTCGTCCTGGTCGTATCGCCCCAGAACCAAGACCTGGGGCGGGACATCGTTCAACGCCAAGGATTCTCCAAGGTCAGCCAGGTCTGCGCCGGGGGCCTACGCCGCCAGGACTCTGTGTTGCGGGGCCTGGAAGCCCTGACGCCCTGCGGTTGGGTGATGGTCCATGACGGCGCCAGGCCCTGCTTTGACCAACCCCTGCTGGAGCGCGGTCTGGCTGCCGCCCAGGACTGCGGAGCCGCCGCCGCCGGCGTGCCGGTCAAGGACACCATCAAGCTGGTGGGCGAAGGCAACGTGGTGGCCGAAACACCCCCCCGGGAGAAGCTTTGGGCCGCGCAAACCCCCCAAATCTTCGAGTACGCCCTGCTGATGGAAGCCCACCGCCGCTGCACCGGCGACTTCACCGACGACGCCGCCATGGTCGAGGCCTTGGGCCGCCGGGTGACCATGTTCCTGGGGTCTTACGCCAACCTCAAGGTGACCACCCCGGAAGACTTGACCATCGTTGCCAGCCTGCTGGAAGCCCATCCGGCGGGCCGGAACACGGCCTGACCCACCGTGGTTACGGGACCGACAACGCCGTTGCTGCCATGAGCAGTCCACCTGTTCCCAACTTTCGCGTGGGTCTGGGTTTCGACGCCCACGGATTGGCGGAGGGCAGACCGTTAATCATTGGCGGAGTAACCGTCCCCCACGACCGGGGCCTGGTGGGACACAGCGACGGGGACGTGCTGGTGCATTCCATAATGGACGCGCTGTTGGGAGCCGCCAACCTGGGGGACAAGGGAGGCCACTTTCCCTCCAGAGACCCCCAATACAAGGACATTTCCAGCCTGGCGCTGCTGGCCCGGGTGGGTGAGTTGGTGGCCGGGCGCGGTTGGCGCATCTCAAACGTTGATGCTACAATACTGGCGCAACGGCCCCGCTTGGGCCCTCACGTGACAGCCATGCGCGCCAACTTGGCCCACACCCTTTCCATTTCGCCGGATCAGGTTAGCGTTAAAGTTACGACCACCGATTACATGGGTTTCACCGGGCGGGAGGAGGGCATTGCCGCCTGCGCGGTGGCGGCCCTGTTTTCCGCCCCTTAACCGGGGCAGTCCCACCGGCCCTCAAGACGGTGCAGCCTGCCAGATAGAAAAGCATGAAACTTTATAACACCCTGACCGGCCAGGAAGAAGATTTCGTCCCGGCCGACGGCAAGACCGTCAAGATGTACATCTGCGGTGTTACCCCCTATTCCTCAACCCATGTGGGCCATGCCCTCAGTTACGTCATTTTCGACGTCTTGCGCCGGTACCTGGAGCATATCGGCTACCAGGTCAACCACATCCAGAACTTCACCGACGTTGACGACAAGATTATCCAGCGGGCCCAGGACGAAGGAATCACCGAAGACGCCCTGGTGGAGCGGTACATCGACGACTTCTTCGGGGCCATGGACGCCCTCAACATCCAACGGGCCCACGCCTACCCCCGCGCAACCCAGGAAATCCCGGGCATCATCAAGACCATCAAGGGTCTGGTGGACAAGGGGTTCGCCTACCCGGCGGGGGGCGACGTCTATTTCCGGGTGAACCGCAGCGAGGACTACGGGAAGTTGAGCCACCGGTCCCTCGAAGGAATGATCGCCGGAGCGCGGATCCAGGTTGAGGAAGAAAAAGAGCACCCCATGGACTTCGCCCTGTGGAAGGGCGCGAAGCCCGGAGAGCCGGCCTGGGAAAGCCCCTGGGGCCCCGGGCGTCCTGGCTGGCACATTGAATGCACCGCCATGTCCCTGGACCGGCTGGGGGACCCACTGGACATTCACGGCGGCGGCATGGACCTGGTCTTTCCCCACCACGAGAACGAGATTGCCCAGAGCGAGGCGTTCACCGGACGGCGTCCCTTCGCCCGCTACTGGGTCCACAACGGGCTGCTCCATTTCGGCGAAGACAAGATGAGCAAGTCCCTGGGCAACCTGGTCTCCGCCGAGGAAGCCTTGGAAAAGTTCAGCGCCGACTCGCTGCGCCTCTACTTCCTTAGCTCCCACTACCGGAGCCCCTTGAACTACAGCGAAGAAGGCGCCGCGGCCATGGAACGCAGCATGGAGCGGTTCCGCCACGCCCTGCGCCCCGGCGGTGACTCCGGTACGCCTCTGGACCCCGAACCCTTCGTCCAGCGGTTTGAAGCGGCCATGGCCAACGACCTGAACACCCCCCAAGCCATCGCCTCCCTGTTCGACCTGGCCCGGGAGATAAACCGCAGTCAGGAAGCGGGTCTGAACGTCCTGCCGGCCCAGGAACGGTTGCGGGACCTGGCCGAAGTCCTGGGCATCACCTTCCGGGACCGTGACCCATCGGGCCAAGACCTGCTGTCGGCCCAGCCCTTCATCGAAATGCTGCTGGAAACCCGGGCCGAACTCCGCAAGGCCCGTCAGTTCGACCTGGCCGACCGCATCAGGGACGGGCTGGCGGAACAGGGCATCGTACTGGAAGACACCCCCCAGGGCACCGAATGGCAGCGTCAGCCCCGGTCTTGATTACCCCGCTTTCCTCCCCAACCTATGCCGTGAGTGCGGCCCCCTGCCGCCACCGGCGGCCAACTTGCTTCCCCTTTCGGCCGTCCCAGGCCCAGCGATGATCGACTCCCAAATCATCGAATCGCTGGCGCGGATTGTCGGCGGCGAAAATGTGCTGCAAAGCCAATACGACATCGACCGCTACAGCGGCGACGCGCTGACGCCCTTCCGGGCCTTCGGGGAAGAGGAGGCGTTCCAACGCCTGGCCGACGTGGTGGTTAGACCGGGATCAGCCGGTGAAGTGGCTGGCGTGGTCAAGCTGGCCAACCAACTAAAGCTGCCGGTAATCCCCTACGGCGGCGGCACGGGGGTAATGGGCGGGGTCCTGCCGGTGCGGGGCGGGTTGGTGCTGGACGTGAAACGCCTAAACCGGATTTTGGAAATCGACCGGAAGGCGCTTACCGCCCGGGTCGAAGGCGGCGTGGTGCTGGAAGACCTGTACGACGCCTTGGAAGAGTACGGGCTGATGCCGGGGCACGACCCCTACAGCGTCCCCATTGCCACCGTGGCGGGGACGATTTCCACCAACGGCGTCGGGTACCGGGCGGCGGCCTTTGGCCCCATGGGAGAACAGGTGGTCGCCCTGGAAGTGGTAATGCCCACCGGGGAAATCATCTCCACCAAGGCGGTGCCCAAGAACTCCACTGGCCCCGACCTGAACAAGCTCTTCATCGGCTCGGAAGGGACATTCGGGGTAATCACCCAGGCCACCATCAAGGTGTTCCGCCTGCCGGAAGCCCAGCTTTTCGCCACCGCCGGATTCGAGAGTTTTACCCAGGGATTCGACGCGGCGGCGGAGCTTCTGGCCCTGGGAATCCGCCCCACCCTGCTGGACCTGACGGAAGAGCTCAACACCGTGCGGTTGTACCTAGTCTTTGAGGGGTTCAAAGAAGGGGCGGAAGCGGGGCTGGAACGGGCCATGCGGGTCTGCGCCCAGTTCGGCGGGAAAGACATTGGGACCGGGCCGGTGCTGGAGTATTGGGCCGAACGCCACGAGTCGGGCGAGAACTACAAACGCTCCGCTCTGGGCAAACCCCGGGAGGTGCGTTGGAGCCGCCAACGGGGCCGCAGCTTTGATTACCTGCACCTGGGGCTGCCCCTTTCCCAGGTCTTGGAGTACCGGCGGCAGGCCGAGGAAATCCTGGCGGCGGAAGGCGTCAGGGTGGTGGAGTATGCCATCTGGAGCCGGCCGGAGCTATTTTCCATGATGGTTGTCCCGGCCCACGGGTACGACGCCGCCTACCGGGAAAAGCTGGGCCGAGCCGTGGAGCGGGTGCTCACCCTGGCCCAGGACATGGGCGGCGTGATGGAATACTGCCACGGTACCGGCGTAAAGCTCAACCGCCTGCTGGCCCGCGAACGCGGAGCGAGCCAGGAAGTCATACAATCACTGAAAAAGGCCCTAGACCCCAACGGCATTATGAACCCTGGCAAGCTGGGCCTCTAAACTCCCTGCCCCATTCGTGGTGAGCCCCGTCCAAACACCACCGACAGCCCACTAAACCCCCAGCCCGTTCGTCCTGAGCCCCGTCGAAGGGCCAACGGACGCCGCACTTAACTCCCTGCCCCATTCGTGGTGAGCCCCGTCCAAACACCACCCCATCCCCCCTCTATCACCCCGAGCGTAACGAGGGGTCTAAACTCCTTGCCCAGAACACCCTCCCACCTTCCAGCCTCCGCCCCAACTACCACCGGGATGCCAGCTTGCCCTCCAAATTTGAAAGCCCCCCTCTCTGCCGGCCCGGGCCCGTCCGGAGAAAATCACGCCCGATCTCCCATATTGTTTCTATATATTATTATCTGTTTAATATCTATTGACACAATATAAGAAGCGTAGTATATTCATTATAACGATGTTGTTACGGCCTTTATATCGGCGATAGACATAACCAACCAGGCAGCCGGTAACGCAACCAGGACATCGGAAATCAGGATAGGAGGACCAACAACAACAAAAATGGCTACTATTTTGCACGACCACGACAAAGAGGGAATGCTTCCCAAGCTTGGACACCAGATTGTCAACATCTACGACTGGCTGGCCGGGCCCGGCATGAGCGAGCAGGAACGGATGACCCGCATCCTCGCTGAGACCGAACCCATCCGCCAAATCAACAAGTTGGTAGGCTAACAAGTAAACCGGCCCCGGCGCTATGCCGGGGCCGATCCTCGATTTCCCATTCTTGAAGCGCTGGTAAATCAGCGTCTTTTTTTGCCCGCTAAAAAGGCAACTCCTGACCGATACCCCGCTCCTTGGCCTTGTTGTAGACCAACTGGGCCGCCGCAATGTCCTCCAACGCCACCCCCATCGACTCGAACAGGGTGATGGATTCCGCCGAAGGGCGGCCGTTGACCCGCCCGGCCACCACGTCCTGCAACTCGTGGGCCATATCCCACCGGAAACTGCCCCGGGCCTCCAGCCACATCAGGTCGCCGCACTCAACCTTGGCCTGGTCCAGGTCGTCCACCACTATCACGTCGGCGCGGGTTACCGTGGCCTCATCAACCTCCCGCCGCTGCCAGTGGTTGCCTCCCGCCGCGTTGACGTGGGCGCCGGGGGCAAGGTGGGAACCCTCGAATACCGGGTCTCGGGCCGAGGTGATCGTGATTACCACGTCGGCCCCCTCAACGCACGCCTGCGGACTGTCAACGGCGTTGATTTCCAAATTCAACCGTTCGCTCATCTGGCGGGCGAAATCCTCCCGCCGTTCCTGCCGCCGGCTGTAGACCCGCGCCTGGCGGATGTCCCGGACGGCGCAGACCGCTTCCAACTGGGTACGGGCCTGGAACCCTGAGCCAAAAACTGCCACCGTCCCGGCGTCTTCCCGGGCCATGTGCCGGGTAGCCAGCCCCGAAGCCGCCCCGGTGCGAATCTGCCCCAACCGCCCCGCTTCCAGGCACGCCAGCAGTTGCCCCGACTCGAAATCGTAAAGCATCACTACGAACTTGCTGCCCCCCGGCCCGGGAAAGGACGGGTAGGCCTTGTAGCCGAAGACCTGGTGCTGGGCGTCGGCGGCGGCCATGAAATGGAAGAACCCGTTGGGCATCCGGATGCGGGACCGGGGCTTGTTGTCGGTCTGGCCGGCTCCGGCGTGGGCGAACGCCTGGTCCAGCACGTCGATGCACTCCCCCATGGGAAGGAGATCGGCTACTTCGCGTTCGGTCAAGAAAAGGGCCATCGATGCCTCCTGGCGTTTCGGATTCAAACGGGCCCAGTATAGCACCGGGGCAGCGGTGGATAAACCGGCAATGCTGGGGCTAAAATGGCGGCACCTGCCCGGTTAAAAAGGATGAAGGAATGCCCAAACCGCTAGTTTTGGTTTCCCGCCAAATGCTGCCCGAATGCCTGGACCTGATTCAACCAGCCGCCGAGATTGAGGTCTGGCCCAACGAATACCCGCCCACCCCGGAGCAGCTACGGGACCTGTTGGCCGACAAGCAGGGGGTGATGATCAACATCATGGACCGCCTGGACGGGGCCGCCATGGATGCCGCACCCAACCTGAAGGTCATCAGCAACCTGGGGGTGGGCACAGACCACATCGACCTAGCGGAAGCCACCCGGCGGGGGATCCAGGTCGGCAACACGCCGGGGGTGCTGGCCAAATGCACCGCCGACCTGGCTTTCGCCCTGCTGATGGCCGCGGCCCGGCGCGTCAGCGAAAGCGAAAGGTGGGTCCGCAACCAGGAGTGGAAGCTGGCGTTCCATCCCCTGGGGTGGCTGGGGGTGGATGTCCACGGCGCGACTCTGGGCATCGTGGGCCTGGGTGAGATTGGGCTGGAGATGGTCAAGCGCTCCCAGGGCTTTGACATGAAGGTGATCTACAGTTCCCGCACCCGTAAACCCGAGTTGGAAGCGCGGTACGGACTGGAATACTGCGGCTTGCCGGAACTGCTGGGCCAGGCCGACTTCGTTTCGCTTCATGTTCCCTTGACGCCGGAAACGCGGTACTTGATTGGAGAGGCGGAACTGCGGGCGATGAAGCCCAACGCCATCCTGATTAACGCGGCCCGGGGGCCGGTGGTGGACCCCAGGGCCCTCTACACGGCGCTGAATGAAAAGTGGATTTACGCCGCCGCCCTGGACGTTACCGACCCGGAGCCCATAACCCCCAACGACCCCCTCCTGACCCTGGAAAACATCGTAATCACCCCCCACGTTGGCAGCGCGGCCATACCAACCCGCCGCGAGACCATGTTCCTGGCCGCCCGAAACTTGATGCTGGGGCTGGAAGGGAAGCGGCTGGAGGCTTGCGCCAACCCCCAGGTCTTCGAGAAGCTGGGGATCTAAACCTGCCCCCGGCTACAACAGTTCCTGGAGCTTTTCCAAGACCTGACGCCGGTGGCGCCAGGACGATTGCAAATTTATGTAATTCTGAGGGAAAGGGACGCTTGCCAGGCCAGGTAGGACCTAGATTCCCGCCTTCGCGGGAATGACGATAGGGGGCGGGAATGAGGATAGGTGTCCGTCACGATAGGTGTTCGTGGGGACTTCGCAATCGTCCTGCCAGTGGCGCCGCGTCAGTCCCCGATCCTCCTGGCTGGACAACCTTTCCTGGTGGGACCGCGCAAATTTAGCACAAATTCCTGAAATTGGCGGGCGCGTCATTTACGCTCCCCCAGGCATCGCTACGGCAGGGCCTTGGTCTGACGGGCGGCCCGCCAGGGCTTCCTGGTGAACCGGTGGCCCAGACCCCGTTCGATTTCCCGCCATTTCCGTTCGTCGTCCACCGTAATGAACGTTACCGCCTCACCGGCCCGTCCCATGCGGCCCGTCCGCCCCACGCGGTGGGTGAACAACAGCTCCGAGTCCGGCAGGTCGTAGTTGATGACCTGACCGATGCCCTCGAAGTCCAACCCCCGGGCCGCCACATTCGTCGCCACCAAGATGGACGCGTTGCCGGAACGGAAGTCGGTCATCACCCGTTCCCGGGCGCTTTGGCTCAGGTTTCCTTGCAGAGCCCCCACCGGGTATCCCAACGAGTCTAGCTGCTGGGCCAGTTTCTTGATGCCGTGCTTGGTCTTGCCAAAGACGATGACCGGGGCGCCGTCCCGCTGGTCCAACAGCGTCCGCAGGGCATCCATCTTGTCGCTTTTCTGGATGGTGTAGACAACGTGCTCCACCGTCGGCGGCGCTTGCATCCCCGCGTCCACTTCCACCCTGGCCGGCCGGCGCAGGTGTTTCGCGGCGGTCCGGGCCACCCAATCGGGCATCGTCGCTGAAAAGAGCATCGTCTGCCGGTCTTGGGGCGTCCGGCCTATGATGGCTTCCACGTCGTGAGCAAACCCCCGGTCCAGCATTTCATCCGCTTCGTCCAGCACCAGGAACCGCACCGAACTCAGGTCCAGAGTTCCTTGGCGCAGATGGTCCAACGTCCGGCCCGGAGTGCCGACAATTACCTGGGCTCCCCGTTTCAAAGCTCCGTATTCCGGCCTGAGCGAACGCCCGCCGTACAGCAGCGCCACCCGTAGCTGGCGGGACGACGCCAGGGCATCTATCACGCCGCCTACTTGGATCGCCAATTCCCGGGTTGGCGCCAGCACCAACGCTTGAACCCTTGGGTCCGACGGGTCGCATCTCTCGACCATGGGCACCGCGAAAGCCAGCGTCTTACCCGATCCGGTACGAGCCTGACCGATCAGGTCCCGACCCTCCATGAGATAGGGGATGGCTTGCTCTTGAATGGGAGTTGGATTGGAAATATTCATCCGGGCGATCGCTTTTTTGGTAGCGGCCTCCAGAAGCATTTCGGAAAATGGGGTGCCACCGGTCACGGGGCTGACAAAGGCTGGCTCCCTCATGGCAACCGGCCTGGCCACGGTTTTTTCTACTGCCGCGACCGGCTTGGCCGCATTGGTCTCAACCGGCTGGGATACGCTATTGCGGCGGGCGTTGAAGCAGCAACGGCAATAGGCCGGCTTACCCTCGATTGGCCGGAAGGGGAAGGTGGTGGCCATGCCGCAGTCATCGCAAATACCCTGTGGCTGGTTACGGCTGGCTTTGGGTTGGGTGCGGCTGACGGGGCGCGTGCGGACAGATTGAGGTCGATAAGGCATACAAGAACGGACTCCCTAAACTAAAGTGCTACACAGGTGAAACAGCGAGGGGTGAACAAGAAGAAGAGGGGGACCCGTTCTTTTGTCAAACCTTGGCGCGCTAATCAAGCGTGTGACTTCATTATAGACCGGTACCGGCAAAACCGATACACCGGCGGCATTCAATTCTCCCCAAACGCAGCTTCAAGCCCCCTACCCAATTTAATGCCAACCGCCCCGGCTGTCATTCCGACCTACCTCCCTGTCATTCCGACCGCAGGGAGGAATCTAAAACCCATCGCCGCAAGCCGGGTTGCCCTCCGGATTCTTCGCCGCAAGCTCCCCACAACCACAATGAAAAGGCCCTGTCTTTTGACTAGCCAGGATCCCGAGAAGCGGTGCAGGCCAACAAACAGGTGCGCAAAATACTCTATGGGGGGTACTGGCGTGGCGCCCACTACAGAGATCCTCATGTGCTGACGGGCTGATGCCGAAGGCCGGGCCAGCCTGCACCATCCGAGCTGGATCGGGTATCAATGCGCGTTTGCGACTCGGTGCGAGGCACTCCCACGGCAGCCCCGGGGGAGGCCACCGTCTCCAAGGTGTGGCGATTTGCCAAGATGTCCGGTAAACCCACTTCGACGAGGAGTCCCCGGCTTTGGTGACCGGGGCCTCCGGCTTACCCAATCAGTTGGTTGCACACCCCATCCCGGGGAGGACAGTCCAACAGCCGGAGAGAGTTCCAGCCTGAACCTTAACGTGAAGGTTCTTGATTTTGTATAGCTTGGTGGGCCTGACTTGACGGTAGGCAGTACCATCTTTGAACTGTCATTGGGATTGTGAGAGCTTCGGCTGGACATCCTCAGTTCGTTTCCTGCGGCGAGAAGGCGGGCAGCAAAGCGGACTCGAATTCATAGCGAGACCTTTGGCCCAGAGGTGCTAATCGAGCCTGCCACAAATCTACTTTGCTCCCAAATTACGAATGAGCCGGTATGCCCACCCCAAAGCCTCCGGGTACTGCTACAAGTTCAGGACGAATTCTTGGCCAGGCCCCCGCCGTTGAACATAGGCGTATTCACAATCTTGGGTCCAAAGACGGCGTGGATGGTAGGTAAGAGGGCTCTTGGGCGGGTCGGGGTAGAACCAGCGTGGAAGCCTCCATTCCGATGCTTTGCCGCCTGGTTTAGATAGCGCCAGCCGCTCGTGGAACAACGGAAACACTCCAACCCCTGGTGCGATGAACTCATTGCCCACGTCCAAGCGGTCCGAGGCCACGTACCAGACGTTATTCTCAGGGCGTTCCTCCATGTCCGGATGGACTAACCCTACTTGCAACCACCCAAACAGGATGTGCTGCCGGGGCGCACTGCGGACAAACCGCCAACTTCTTTGCACCCGCTCTATCTTTTGGAAGAGCCCGAAGAACAGGAACAGGTCGCCGACTGCGATACCTTGGTTCCGCAAGTGGCTTAGTTGTGCGCCCCCAGCGGCAAACATTCCCCGCCTGTCGTTAACCTGGGCCCAAAAAGGTTCCCGGATGTCGGGGCTCAAAAAAGCTCCGTCCTCACAAGTCCATTGAGTGGGTCGATCTTGGGTAAGGTCTTCCACCACTTGACCAATACTAATCGGGCCGTGCTCATCACCGTGGTAAAGGTCTCCATAGGTGATGGGCACGTTGTCATCCCAGCCAGGGATGGGGAGCGAGTAAATGCTCCCATCGGGAAAGACGGGACTTGGAACGCCTCCGAAGGGGCGTCTAACCGAGTTGCTCCGGCTCGTGGTGTCAAAACCTTTGCGACTGAGGACTAGATTCCGTGGGTACCGTATACATTCAGCCATCGGACACTCTTTCTGAATTCGCCGTCATCACCACTTCACGGAGTTCCTTTACTTCCTGCCTCAACTCGCTGACATCCTACTCCAAATTGCCCATCCTCTTATCAAAGCCGCCCGCTCACATGCTCCATCAAACTGGACAATATCGCATTGAGGTGTTAGTAGGGATTTTGCAATTGTCCAACCGGCCCTTGGTTGGGGCGCTTACAACCTCGGGTCAACCGGCTCACTTTCCAGAGCCAGCACCGCGAAGGCACATTCATGCACCCGGTAAAGCGGCTCATGTTGCACAAACCGCTGCAAACCCTCCACCCCCAGCGCGAACTCCCGGAGCGCCAGAGACCTCTTTGCCGACAAGCCCCGGTTCCTCAGACGCGCGATGTTTTCGGGCAGGGTGTATTCCGGCCCGTAGGTAATCCGCAGGTATTCCCGGCCGCGGCATTTCATGGCGGGCTGCACCAAGCCGCGCTTGCCGGTGGCGATGAAGTCCAACGGCTTCACGACCATGCCCTCGCCGCCCCTGCCGGTAAGTTCCTCCCACCACTCCGTCGCATCCATCTCGTCGGAACCGTCGAGCTCCACGACCTTGTGATTGGTCGCTTGGAATAACCCGGAATCGGCCTCGGCCAACAGTTCGGCGGCCTTCATGTGCCACAAATGGTCCTTGTCGATGTGCGCCCGTCCCTCGCTGGCCAACAGGTGAAATGGCGCCAGCCGGATATCAGCCAGCGACGTTACCGGCCAGCAGTACCGGGCATACGACTCGCTATAAAGCCGCGCCAACCGCAGCCGCTCTTGAATGCCGAGCAGCGACTCCCCAGCATCGCCCCCCCGAGCCTTCGTTTGTTCCAGGAGCTTTTCCGCAACCGAAAGGCTGGTCCGCGCCGCTGCGCCGACCGACGCATACTCTTCCCGGACCAGTTCCTGGGCCTTGACCGACCAGGGCATTAGCTCACAGTCCAGCACCACCCAATCGGTACCCAACTCGTCCCAGAGGCCGGCCGCCGTAATTGCCCCACCCACTCGTTCCAGGAATTGGGTTTCCAGAGGACCGGCTTCAAAAAACCGGCGTCCCGTGCGGGTATAACAAGCGCCGGAAGACTCCCCGGCTATGCCAAACCGCCGCTCAATCACCCCGGGGTCCCGCCCCATCACGACAATAGCCCGCGACCCCATGTGCTTCTCTTCGCAGATTACCTTCGACACCCCGTTGTTGCGGAAATACCCAAACACTTCGGTTGGATGCTCCAGCGCATCCGAGAGTTTTGACGTATCGCAAGGCGAGATGGTTGGCGGAAGGTATACCAACCAGCGGGGGTCCAGGGCAAAGCGGCTCATCACTTCCAGCGCCGCCGCCGCGTTCTCTTCCCGCACCGTAATATTCCCCCGCAGCCCGGTGGTCACGATGCGCTTCCCCAGCACATCGTCTATGTCCAGCAGGTTCTCCGCGCGGGCCTGATCGGAAACGGCGGGTTCCTCCGGCTGGGCGGACTCCTGAGACGACTCGATAAAGGGCCTCGCCGGTTGGTAATAGACTCGCGCCGCCGGGACTGAAACCAACTCGTTTTCCGGGTACCGGAGCGCGGTCAACTTGCCCCCAAAGACGCAGCCTGTATCAACGTTGATGGTCCGATTGAGCCAGACCGGTTCCTCCACCGGGGTGTGGCCGTAGACCACCATGGCCCGGCCCCGATAGCCGCCGGCCCAGTTGGAACGCACCGGAAGCCCCCACTCGTCCGTCTCCCCCGTGGTCTCGCCATAAAGGCAGAAGTCCCTTACCCGGGCAGAGGCCCGTCCCTGGTATTCCTCCTTCATCCCCGCGTGGGCCACGACCAGGCCCCCGCCATCGAACACATAGTGGCTGATCAGCCCGTCCAGGAAGGCTGCGGCCCGCTGCCGGAATTCGGGCGGCTCCAGGTCCAACTGGGCCAACGACTCTTCCAAGCCGTGGGAAATCTGCACGTTCCGGCCCTGAAGTTTACGGAGCAGCTTGGACTCGTGGTTGCCCGCCACGCAAAACGCCGGGCCATCTTCAACCATGGACATCACCAGCTTGATCACCTCGGAGACCCCGGGGCCCCGGTCCACCAGGTCGCCGACGAAGACGGCCTTGCGTCCCTGTGGATGAGCGCGGGAATAGCCGCTCCCCCCTCCGCTCTCAGCGTTGGCGGGTAATTCGTACCCCAGCCGTTCCAGGAGGGCAACCAGTTCGTCGAAGCACCCGTGAACGTCGCCGATGATGTCAAAGGGCCCGTGCTCGTGTTGCAGGTTGGTCCACATGGGGACCCGCTCCATGGTGGCCGTTTCCACCTCTTCGGGCGAGTTCAGCACGAACACCGACCGGAACCCTTCCCGTTTCAACCCGCGCAGTGACCGCCTGAGCTGTTCTGCCTGCTGGTGCACCACCCTACGCCCAAACGCCCGGTCGGGCCGATGCCTGTTGCGCTCCACGCACAACGCCTCCCGCATGTTGAGGACGATAGCCACCGGCAGATAGTCGTGGTCCCGGGCCAGAGCGACCAAGGACCGGCGCGCCTCCGCCTGTACGCTGGTCGCGTCGATGACGGTCAGGCGCCCAGCCCGCAGCCGGGTCGCCGTAATGAAATTGAGCAGCGCAAAGGCATCGGGAGTTGCCGCCTGGTCGTTGGCGTCGTCCGCCACCATGGCCCGGCACGAATCGGAAGACACCACTTCGGTGGGCAGGAAGTGTTTGGCGGCAAATGAAGACTTCCCCGACCCGGACGGGCCGATGAGCGCCACCAAACAGAACTCGGGAAGGGTGATGTTCATCGGGTGAATACCCCCATCTGGGTCGGGGAGCCGTGTACGGCGTCCTCCGGGCCAATGTCCTGAAAGCGCACTTCATACTTGCGGCGGCCGGCAACCTGGCGCGACCAAGCCTGAAACTGTTCCCGCGTCCACTCAAAACGGTGGTCCCGGTGCCGGAACCCGCCTTCGGGCAACCCTTTGAAGAGGCTGTTGTACTCGGCATTGGGCGTTGTGACCAAAACCGAACCGGGCCTGGCTTCCCCGAACACAACCTCCTCAAACGCGCTGAGCCTATTAACGTCAATATGCTCGATCACCTCCATGGCAACCGCCACGTCATAACCCGCCAGACGTTTGTCCCGGTACGTCAGCGACCCATGAATCAGGGTGATACGTTCCCGCT
The DNA here is from genome assembly GCA_965205495.1 of Dehalococcoidia bacterium. Taxonomy (GTDB): domain Bacteria; phylum Chloroflexota; class Dehalococcoidia; order Lucifugimonadales; family UBA3495; genus CATOSK01. The sequence continues at coordinate 27,326 of CBDBHA010000002.1, read as the reverse complement.
GCTGATTGGACAAAGTATCCAGGTGCAGCCGCCGGTTGGCCGCCTCCAACGCCCGGTGCGAAACATCCACGCCGGTAATCGATCCAATCCCAGGTTCCTTTATCAGTTCGCCAATCAGCCTGCCTTCACCACAACCCAGGTCCAACACCCGAGTCCCCCCGATTTCGCGCAGCGTGTCCAGCACCGCCCGCATCCGCTGCTCCCCCAACCGGAGGGGCGCTTCCAGTTGCTCCTCTTCTCGCTCGTGCCGCGCTTCGGCGACGCCAGGATCGGCCTGCCCGGCGTCAAGCAACCGGGACAACGCCTGCCGCATCAGGTCCCGTTGGTGTTTCAAATAGCGGCGAGAGATAAGGTCCCGTTGCGGGTGGCGGTCCAACCAACCCTCTCCAAAACGCAGCAGTTTGTCTACCTCGTCGTCGCCGACCCAGTAGTGCTTGTCATCATCCAGCACCGGGAGAAGCACATACAGGTGCGCCAACAGGTCCCGGAGCCGTGATTCCGCTTCCAGCCTCACGCTGAAGTAAGGGCTGTCGCCCCAATCGGGAAAACGCTCATCCAGCGGGTGGCCCTGGACCTTGACCTTATACCCGAGAGGTTCGAACAATTGGCGGATTAGTCCCGCTCCTTCCTTGGAAGGGACCACCGAGATTTGGGCCTCCAGGGGAATGGCTTGTTGCGCTAGCTCCGGACGCTCCGCGCTACTGCCGGCCAGGGCGCTGCGGAAGACGGTCGCCAGCGCCACGCTCAAATGGGATGATGCGACGTAGGGCCGGTCGTTGACGTATTGCTCCAGCCAACCACCGCCATTGGGCGCGCCCCGTTTGGGCCGTACCAAGCCAATCGGATCAATGTCCAAAAGAAGCGCTACGGTGCAACGGTCGTTCTCCGCTTCGGGGTAGAAAACATCGGCCCGCCCAAAAGGGAGTTTAAACGACTGAAACCGGCTGGGGTTTTTATGGACCAAATACCCCAGGTCCGTCGCAGGCCGGTACGTTGTGGAGATAGTCAGAAGCATTGCGCCAATACTAAGGGAGACATTCCTTGGGTTTCAAGCCCAGCGGTAATCGACCCCTCCGCTCACCCTGAGCCTGTCGAAGGGGGCCAACGGAGGCCCCAATAAACACCCAGTCCGTTCGTCCTGAGCCTGTCGAAGGGTCACCCCCGGCCGGGTTGCCCCTCGTTTCTTGGTCAAAAGCCCACAACCCAGGCCATCGTCAACACTCACAAGAAAGGGGGCAGAAGGGGAAAGTTGTTGCCGCTGCAAAACTGAAACAATGGCGGAGAGGGCGTCCTTCATAGCACAGCAAGAAATAAGCGTCAAATAGGCTGTATTGAGACCCAATTCCCTTACCGTATGCCTAAACGTATACCATCATTCCATGCTTGAAATATAGCATCGAAGTGGCCTGATCCGCCATGGGGACTCGAACCGGACCTGTCCAGTTGGCCTCGCCCATGTGTTGGCACCTCCCGGGATGGCAGCCGGTGAAGCGCTTGCTACTCCCCTTTTTCTGTACACGCAACCCGAATTTCTTGGGAAAATCACGCACGGATTCTCCCTGACCATCGTAAGCACAACCAGTTACACAAAGGTCTCCTTCCGCAGGAATGACGGTTGAGGCCGAGAATGGATGCCTTAATTGCAACGCCGGCCCAATAACCACCCAAGCCGGCCGCGGATTCAAACTGCGGTTTGTCAGGGGTCCGATTTCAGAAGGGCGGGACGGACCCTTGTATTCCAGTAGTCGGTGTCGCCTGCCTGCCGCAGTTCCTCCACCAACTGCGCGGTCTCCGTTCCCACGGCCTTACTCAGCTCAGAGGCGCTGCGGTCTCCGGCCAACTCGGTCACTGCTGCCCGCAGTTTCATGACGTATTCCGCGACTTCATAGGCAGCCTGATCAGACGCAGAGCGTGACTGCAAGGCCTCAAGCTTCTCCAGCCATTCCAGACTCCTTTCGGCATCGTCGAACCTGTCACCCAGCGCGTTGGTCGTACTCATCTGGCATCCTCCACTCTCGCCACCGGCGGTGCTACGGTTGAGGGATCAAGAGTCCGAGTCTCGCGGTGGATTTCCCGGTAGACTTGCTTACGGAAACTCCCCTTATAACCTGTGTGGCGGGCCGCATCCAGCGTGTGACCTATATCATACCCTGCGCTGAGATCGTTGAAAACGGAACGGTAGCGTTCTCTTTTGGACAATCTGGTTGACGAGGCCCCGATCCTGGAGCAGCGCCATCATCTGGGGGTCGACCATACGGTGCCCGTCTTTTTCCGCCGCCTGAACTCCCGGTTCAATCGTTCCAACCTTGACGTGGTCTTTTAATCCACCTGGCCGGTAGCCAGATACCTCGGGAATCCAATAGCACATCTTGGCCAGGGTAGCCAGACAGGAACGATTGCCCGTTCCACACCCCTCGCGACTACGGACTCGCCGAAGTTCTTGCTATCGCGGATCGTCCTGCCGCGAAACCTTCTCTTTTGGGATGAATCCACCAAATGGGTAAGGGTTACACAAATGAACCTGGCACTTTGGATTTCGGCCGTTAACCAGCCGCCCTTGACAGTGGTCTCCTAGTTCACCACGCAACTCGATGCCACCCATGGAATCGACCATTGCGCAGTCACCTGGCCACACCGGGCTGGGATGAGGGGTTGGCAAAGTGGCGTTTACGACATCGACGTCCATGGGAACCTTGTCGTAGGGTCGATCGCCGGACCAGCGTTTGGTTGCTGCTGGACCCATTCAACAAAACGGTCCAAGGGTGGGCATGGGCTGACCATGAGATATGCGACGAGGTTCTTCGCGCCCTTCTCAGGAGCACCTGCAACAGAAGGCAATGCCGATTTGATACCCCCTAGGAACCGGCAATTCCCAGCAAAATGTCGGCCAATTCCCGGGGATGGCTGATCATGGGGTCGTGGCCCGAACCCAGATGATAAGTGCCCCACCCAAAGGCGCGAACGCGTTCCGCCACGGGGTGGAAACCGGCCTCCTCGCCGCCGATAAAGCTGCGGGGAATACTGCGGGCGGCGGGATTCCCCAAGCGTATTCTGCCGGCCATGGCTGCGGCAGGCTGCGGCGTTACCTTTGCAAACATCCACTCCCTGTCCGCATGGTCGGGAATCCCCCAACGCCGTCCGATCTCTTCCGGAGACGCAGGCGCCGGCAGGTAGCCCTCACCCCGATCGATGCAACTCTGTACCCACGCGGCAAACTCCGGCCCTCGCACGGGTACGAGCTGGTCGGCCATGCACTCGCCGTCGTCGGGGACCACTCCGTTGATGTAAACCAGGTGTGAAAGGCGTTCGGGACAGACTTCGGCGACGCCGGTAATGACCATACCTGCGTAGGCGTGGCCCACCAGTGTGACGTCTTTCAGCGACTCATACTCCAAGAGTTGGGCTACGTCGCGAATGTGCAGGTCGAGATCCAGCTGCGCGGGCTCGAGCATTTCGGCCAGGTGGGCCCTCTCGCCCAGCCCGCTCAGGGTGGGGGTGTACACGGAAGCGGCCGACCCAAGGAGCAAGGGAGTAAGCTTGCTCCAGCACCAGCCGCCATGCCAGGCCCCATGCACCAGGACAAAGGTTGCCAAACCAGTTCTTCCCCCACCTTGGCTTTGGTTCAGGATTCGCTAACGAGACCTATTTCTTATTGGTCTCCAGTGGGACCTCATAGTACCAACCGGTTTATGATTTCCTCGGCGATGGTGGCTGACTTGTCCCCCGAAAACTGGTCCAAGAAGAACCGGAACATGTTCTCGGTGGAGTCGTAGTCCGTGGCTGGAGTCGGTCCCGCCGCCGCGTTAACCTCCGGCTGGGTCGGGGTAGTCAGCATTGGCGTTGGCTCCGGCGTTTCGGTTGGCGTGGCCGTGGCTGTGGCAGTCTGTGTGGGTGAAGCCGTCGGTGCGCTCTCGCCCGGTCCGGTCGGCTCCCCCGTGCCCGAACAGGCGGAGGCGACAGCCACCACAAAACCCGGTCGCCCCTGTTCCGACCTGTGCTCTGAAATGACGCAAGAGCCTACTCACAGGAGTCCTTCCCGGGATATTCTGACCTGTTCCCGATAGTTGTACCACCTGTCATGTTTCATCGACAAGGGTATGGTCTTACCCCATTTTCTGTTAACAAGCTCAGTTCGAGTTTTGCGGGTCAATCCGCGGTTTCAGCCAGCGCTGCTAGGCGTGTGAGGAGGGGATGCTGGTGAAGAGATACCGGGTCAAGCTGAGTGCGGAGGAGCGGCAGGAACTGAAGGCATTGGTGTCCCGTGGCCGGGCGGCGGCATACCAGCAGACCCACGGGCGCATCCTGCTGCTGAGTGATGAGGTCCATGCGGACGGGGCTATGAAGGATGAAGACATTGCCCGGGTCCTGCAGATTGGCCGAGCGACGGTGGAGCGGGTGCGCCGCCGTTGCGTGGAGGAAGGGATTGAGGCGGCGCTGGGACGAAAGCGGCAGCTTAATCGTCGTCCGAAGCGACTCGACGGTCAAGGGGGAAGCCCACCTGATGCCCTGACCTGCGGAGAACCGCCGGAAGCCCGGGGCCGGTTGGACGCTGAAACTGTTGGCCCACCGGCTGGTCGAATGCGAGATAGTGGAAAGCATCAGCACTGAAACGAGTGCGCCAGACGCTCAAAAAAACGAACTCAAGCCTTGGCTGAAGGAATGCTGCTGCATCCCTCCGCAAGGCAGCGCCGAGTTTGTCTGTGCGATGGAACACGTGCTGGAAGTCTATCAGCGCCGGTATGGGGACAACGAAGTTCTGGTCTGCCTGGACGAGACCAGTCGTTCCAGATTGTAGATGCTGTCTTCAGCCAGTTCGAGTCGCGCAACGCCTGGAGTCCGGCCGCCACGTGATGATCGGGATCTGCCGCTTCCTGGCAGCCCACTCCCCCACTCCCAGGGCCAAAGGCCCAGACCTACCAGATAGCCCTCCGGCTCCAGCGCGGCGAAGAGATTTACCAGTAACATTCGCTTACTCCAGGACGGCCTGATCCTACATGAAGGACACACCCGACGTGGCCGGGGTTTCCGGTTTCCAGACCATCCAGCCTTATCTGCGGTATCCGTCCAGGACTGAGGTGGACCCAGGAAACTGGACAAGTGGCTAAGCGAGGATCGTGCTTCTAAACTGAAGGCAGTGGTTGCTGCCAAGGAGGAGTGGGTAATGTCCAAAGGACGGAGAAAGCACAGCCCGGCTTTAAAGGCCAAGATGGCCCTCTGCCTTCGCACGGGTAAGCCTTGAGGCGGTGAAGGGCGAGGAAATGGTGGGCCCAACTGGCTGGGCGGTCGTGGTGTCTGCCGACGGTCCAACACCCCCCGATTGGGGTCGGGGGGCAGGTTTTGGAGACGGGCTTCTGCGTCGACGCATTGCAGGAGGCACTGGGTCAGGACAGGCCGCAGGTGTTTAACACCGACCGGAGCCTGCCCCAGCGAAGGTTGGGGGCAGCCAGTTCACCAGTGAGGGGTTCATCCAAGCGCTGCAGGAACACCGGGTGAAGTGAGGTGGACCCCATTAGTTGGACAGGACCGGAAGTAGCCGACGCAGACTGTTGGCCTTCCCCCTCTACCTTCGCCCCTGCAATTCCATTCCAAAATTCCCCAACTCCACTTGGGCAAGCCGAAACCGCCTTGCAAAGTTTTCGGTTGGGACTACAAGTGGGTCCGGTAACTCGAGATCGAGGATGTTGTCGGAACAAACTCCCAACTTGACGCTAAATCATCGGCCGGTTAACATTACTATACCTTATCCGCGGAGGTCACTGACACAAAAATCGAATGATGAAGCTTTACTCCGAGCGAAGCGCCCTAACCGGCGTGAGGCACTCGAATTTACAGGCGAGCGTCCCGTCCCAGGACGGTTGAGTCGCCGCCTGAACTCCGAGCGAAGCGCCCTAACCGGCGTGAGGCACTCGAATTTACAGGCGAGCGTCCCGTCCCAGGACGGTTGAGTCGCCGCCTGAACTCCGAGCGAAGCGCCCTAACCGGCGTGAGGCACTCGAATTTACAGGCGAGCGTCCCGTCCCAGGACGGTTGAGTCGCCGCCTGAACTCCGAGCGAAGCGCCCTAACCGGCGTGAGGCACTCGAATTTACAGGCGAGCGTCCCGTCCCAGGACGGTTGAGTCGCCGCCTGAACTCCGAGCGAAGCGCCCTAACCGGCGTGAGGCACTCGAATTTACAGGCGAGCGTCCCGTCCCAGGACGGTTGAGTCGCCGCCTGAACTCCGAGCGAAGCGCCCTAACCGGCGTGAGGCACTCGAATTTACAGGCGAGCGTCCCGTCCCAGGACGGTTGAGTCGCCGCCTGAACTCCGAGCGAAGCGCCCTAACCGGCGTGAGGCACTCGAATTTACAGGCGAGCGTCCCGTCCCAGGACGGTTGAGTCGCCGCCTGAACTCCGAGCGAAGCGCCCTAACCGGCGTGAGGCACTCGAATTTACAGGCGAGCGTCCCGTCCCAGGACGGTTGAGTCGCCGCCTGAACTCCGAGCGAAGCGCCCTAACCGGCGTGAGGCACTCGAATTTACAGGCGAGCGTCCCGTCCCAGGACGGTTGAGTCGCCGCCTGAACTCCGAGCGAAGCGCCCTAACCGGCGTGAGGCACTCGAATTTACAGGCGAGCGTCCCGTCCCAGGACGGTTGAGTCGCCGCCTGAACTCCGAGCGAAGCGCCCTAACCGGCGTGAGGCACTCGAATTTACAGGCGAGCGTCCCGTCCCAGGACGGTTGAGTCGCCGCCTGAACTCCGAGCGAAGCGCCCTAACCGGCGTGAGGCACTCGAATTTACAGCAAGGCCAGCGGCCGCTTTGTAGCGAAGCCGTTAACCCGTCACCTGATATGCCCGCCTAGCTGCCCAAGAGGGCCGCCGCGCGGCGCCAAATCGTTCCACGTCATTTATGCCCGCCGGCCTCCCGTCAGGACCGCCGTGCAGCGCCAAATCGTTCCACGTCATTAACCCGCGGATGGGCGATTCTTTGGAGGTACAACCAGTATGGAACAGCATCAAGGAAGGGAGACCACTCGTCTCCGCCTTATAACCATCGAGCAGGTCATGGTTATGACCGGCCTTGGCAAGAGCCACATTTACGACCTAGTCGCACGGCAACTGTTTCCCCGGCCTGTCCGGGTGGGCTTGCGCGCCGTCCGTTGGTGGGAACACGAGGTGATCGGGTGGATGCGCAGCCGGCCCCGGGCCACCCTGGACAACCTGCGATAGCCGCGGTCCGGGACGGCGCCCTAAGGCGCCGTCCCGGGAGTTTGCCGCAGGCCATACCTCTGGGCCTCACCTTCCCCCAGAATTTCGGCGGTTGCTCTTCCAGGTAGCTGTTCAAACCCAACAGACTGATTGGTCAAAGACGTGACTGTGGAACCATAACAAAACGATAACAAAAGGAGGTTGGCATGTTCAGCATTTACAATCCCGGTCCGCCCGATCCTGGTGATGGGCGGCCGGAAGTAACATCAACACATGAGGACCGGGTGCTTGATGTGTTGTGGGAGTGGCCGTGGTCCAGCGCGAAAAACGTGGCATCCCGACTCGGACTGGACCTGGCGGATGTGTCCGGCATTTTGACTGGGCTGGAGGATGCGGGTTTCGTCAGTTCCACCCAGCTGGGCTCCGTTAACCGGATCTTTCAAAGGGGGCGATCATGCAAGCGCAGGACTACCTGAGTCATATCAGGGCGATGGGGGCAATCCGAGCCCTCGGACCACGCCAACGCCGGTTCTGGGAGGAACTGCTGGTGATGGCGTGGATCTGGCAGCAGCCCTTCTCCAGCCCCGGGGACCTGCTGGCCCACGGGGTGATACCCCAGGCGCGGATCTATGACATCCTGGGCGGCCTGCGCAACGGGGGGCACCTGAATGCTTGCACCCTTGGCGGGACCAAATCCCGCCAGAGCCGGTACGTCCCCACGCTGAAAGGCGTCACCTTCGTGCGGGAGCGCCTCGGGTGGGCACTGGAATGGCAGGTGACGCAGGCGGGCCTGGAGCGGATCAGCCGCTATTTGCCGTTTCTCGAGTCCGTTTATCCGCTGGCACCCCGGTTGTGGATGTCCAACGCGGCGGTCCCGTTGCGGTACCACCTGAGCCCCGATCCGGACCGGGACGACGAGGTTATCTTCGACGAAGCCTGCCGGATGTACCGGTTCATTTGGGTCCGGTACAACCAGGGACGGGGGCAGAACCCGGTTCACGCCATCGCCCAGTATGTTGCCGATGACGGGGAAGATGTGAGCGTTCCCTTCATCTGGTACGGTTCCCTCCACGGCACGGAACACCTCGGAGACCTAAATGAGGTTTTTCTCGGCCTGCAGGCTCCTGGCCATCCGCCCCATGCCAACGCCCCTCGGCCAACCCCGCCGGGGATAGTGGTCGTGTGCGACGATCTTTTGGCGGCTCTGCGGGTGCGAAGGGAATATGATCCCGCCGTTCCCAAAGCGGTGATCACCGCCTGCGGGAAGGTCACGGAGGTGTTGCGCCCGTTGCCTCCCCGGGGCTGGTTCCGGGCGATCGACCAACCGGCGGGCCGCCGGGAGCGGGCCCCGGACGGGACCACGGAGTGGCTATCCGGCAGCCCCCACGCGCAGGCCCTGGGCAGCGTCGAAACCAACCGGATCGTCCGCTGGGTTGAGCATTACCCCGGCAGCCTGATCACCCAGATCGCCAGGGGAGTGAGACTCCGCCGCAGCGCGGTGCGGGAGGCGCTGGACCTCATGATTCTCCACGATCTGGTGCGGGAACTGGAGTCCGGTTTTACCTGGGCGAGGCCGGTATCCTGTTCATTGCCCGGCGGGACCGGGAGTCGCCAAACACGGCGAAAGCCCGGTTCTCAACGTACATCGACGAAAAAGGGCAATACCGTGCCCAGCAGCGGCGGCACGACCGTAGAGTGGCCGACGTCGCCATTGCGCTCCAAGAAGCGGGGATGCCCCCCTTCACGGGCCGGAGACTGGTGGTGAACTACCCCGGCCTGACCCAGATCAAGAGCGACCTGTGGTGCGCACTTCCCCGCGGTGACGGCAGCGTCATGTTTGCCGCGGTCGAGGTGGAGTTTTCCGCCCAGAAAGACGAGGCGGCAACAAAGAAGCTGACCCCGTACCGGCGGGCGCAGTCCGAGGCCGGTGAACCGTGTCCCGCCTTCTTCGTAACGGGCACCGCAGCGGCCGCTGATCGGTTCGCCCAACTGGGAGACGACCTCCCTATGCTGGTCGCATCGTTTGACGAGGTGATCAAGAACTCGCCGGCCGGCCCCATATGGCGCTGGCGGGGTCAACGGGTGCCGGCGGCCTTTCTCCTGAACCCGTGTGACCGGGACGACTTCAGGCTACCCGCCGGCCGGATGTTGGAGTACAGGCCTCTGGCCTAAGACGGCGAGTTCCTGGACCCGAACCGCTGGCCGACCAACCCATGGCCGGTCGGAACAGGACACCAGGGGAGACAACCAGAAGCCAGGACCGACTAGGATGGTGGCAATGGATTTTCGCAGGGCGCTTCACGAACAACCCCTGAGTCGGATGGGCAGGAAACTTTCGTCCACAATTTCCAGCCGTTGCCCGTCCCGGGGGTTGAGGGCCGGTTTCCCGGGATCCGCATCCACGTCGGCGGGGAAATTTTCAGGGAAAAGCAAGGGTTCAGGTCGACCGCCGGACTCCCCTCCCCCGCAGGGTGCCAGGATGATTCGGGCAGTGAATTTACGGAGAAGGACTTCCGGGACGCTTCCTCTGCCAGGGCGGCAGGGCTATTTCAAATCTGTGGGCGCGCATCGGGAATTCGGGGATGAATTTTCCGAGTCCCTCCGGGACCAACGGGCGTGACCCGTCCGCCCGATATCGAGGGTGGATCTGCCAACGGTAATGTACCGAACCGGATGGTCGTGCCGGTCTTCCGGCGGGGTTACCGGTCAGGCCCATAGGGGCCGCGGGACGTTGGAATGCCGGCTTCGCCTTGCCCTGCAATGTTCGGGGGCTGGTCTCGAAGTGACCCTGCGAGGAACGGGATCATGATAGGCCTGCAATGATTCACGTTTGGGCCGTTCTTCGAAGCCTGCGGCTGTGGTGACCGTCCCGCAGCGATCAAACCGCCGGTCATGAGGACGGACAATGAAAACGGAAATCCGGCATGCGGGGTGTTGGCCCACCGAACTGCCAGGAACAAAGGTGCCAGGGCCCCGCGAATAGAACCGCAGGAGGAAAGCCATGGCTGATCGTTTCGAGGGATTCGATCTGGAGCGGGATCGTGAATACCTGAGGCGCATGTTGGGCGATGAGGATTTCAAGCTGCTCTTCCGCGACCTGGACCGCTCGTTGCCCGAGGACATCGGGGAGGGGCGGCCCGAAAATGAGGATGGCAGGGAATTCGAATACATCCTCGGGGTCTCGGATGATTCTCCGGAGTCGCCTCCGGTGGACTCGGGGGCAGATCCAGGGAACGGCTTGCCGGTTCCAGGAGTAACCGGCGGGCCCGCGGTCGGGCACGATTTTGTTGCCCCCGCGGTTGACGTGGGTCCGGAGCCCCATCAGGATGCGGGTCCCGACCGGGCCCCGACGGCCCAGGGCCTGGCCCCGGCACCGGCGGAACCGGGCAAGGGAGACGGTCAGCAGTCCCATCCCTTGTTGCCGGAACTCGATCAATCTGACGCGCGTACTCGTGAGAAGATGCGGTGGTGGGGGTTTCGGGAGAAGGCTCTTCGCAGGATGCCCCTCGCGGGAACGGACGATCGGGACCAACTGCTCGCCCGGGGACTTGTCACCTACATCGAACGGGTGCTGATCAACATGTTCCACGAGGCGGTTCCGCCTGACAGCGGCCCTTGGACCTCGCACCGAGAGCAGCGGGAAATCCAGGTTCGGGAACGGCGCCTGCGCGACACAGAACCTCAACGCCTACTCCCTTTCAAGGGATGGCCTGGGATCATTGCCTGGCTGCAGGGCAAGAAACCGGTCAGTCTGGAAATCTACTACCTGCAAGAGATCGCCAAGATGGAGCGGGAACCAGATGATGATGTCCCGTTCCAAGAACTGGCGGAGGCGCTGGAGGTGTGGGAAGAGCACAACCGCCTCATTGGTGGGCAGGACGTTTCCGACGATCATCCTTTGTAGCAACCGGCGTTGTCCGGCGATTCTGCCCTCTTGAATGGAAAGCGAGAATGTCGTCCTGGTCAGTCGGCAGCCATATCCATTGGGCCAGGACCATCGCTTTCGCGCCCTCACGTCGCTGAGCTTCTTGTTGGGCGGACTCTGCGCCAAGAGGTACTTCCTCGCGGCTCCCCTTGGACATACCGAGTATTCGGGCGATGACCCGAAGGGAAAGTCTCTGCTCCCTGGCATGCCGTACCGCCTCCCGGCGAGCTTGCTGGGCCTGCGCCGGCGTCCGCAGCAACGAGGGTGAACCGGTTTCCCTTCACCGGCTCCACCCTTGGCGGCTACGCCTTTCACATCGGTCTCCTCTTCATGATCAACCACATTTAAATCTGCCGCCCTATTGCCTCACCGGAAAATCCAACTGAAACTTCAGCACCTGGGACCCGCTCCAACCAGCGCCAGTTTCGTTAATCCATTGGGTTCGGCCGAATCTTCATGGGTGGCACCGTGATCCAGCTCTTTGGCCATGATGCCGCGCTACCCCTTCTCTCTGCTTCACTCTGCACCGCATGGTTCCCAGCTTTGCCTGGGTGAACCGGTCCGGTTGTTCCGGTAGCAATCTCGCCATCAGCGCATTCCCCGCAGTTTCCGGTTCACTCTGCCACAATACCAGTACGTCCCCCCAAACGCCCTTGAAGGGGTCCTTGCGTGTTCGCCAACGCCACGGACCACTCACTCTCGCCGGATGGGTAGGACGAGCCTCACCCTGCAGGCCTTCGATCCCGCTTGGGCATGTTTGGTTCCCTTTGCCGCCCGGGTGGTGGATATAGGTGGGCATTCCTTTTGCCGGCCCGGTACATGCCGTTCTGCCGTTGGTTTGAGGAGAGCCGGCGGCCGGAATACCGGCGCCGTTCTGGGTAGGGTCCGCGCCATCCGCCGCTGGCTTGAACCGGACCAGGCCAACCGGCGTCCCCACCAACATGGCCATGACGTCGGGGATGTGCCCCAGGACCATGCGGCCGGCGCTGATGATAGCGTACCCCAGCCGTGTTGCCGACTCCGGGGGCGGCAAGAACTGCCAAACCCAGATAGCAGAACGGTGGCAGTCATTCCCAGACACATGGATAGCCTGGCACCACTTAAACGGCCGTGGTGGTTCAGCAGACCCGGTCCGCAGCCGACGCCCACCGCTGGGACTGTTGCCGGCATGACCCAACCCCGGAGACCTGCAGGTTGCAGCCCAACCACGGGGTCCGTGTTTCACTCCTCCGTGACTGCAACCGGTGGTCATCGCGCCGCCGACGGAAGACGAGGTTCCATCGCCGCATTTCACCGAAACGACGCGGGGTGACCGCCAGCCCTCCACCATCGTGACGTTCCATTCATCCCCGGGGTATTGACGGGGAAGCAATCAGGGGAATTCCGCTCCCTGCCCAGTATTGGTTCATTCCGTTTCCGTGCTCTTTAGGCGTCGCGTCAATGCGAACCACCGGAGTTTAGAGTCAGGTTGGGCGTCCCCGCGGAGCTCCGTCGCCGCCCTGGGGGTGCCTGGCGGGAACGCCTCGTCTGGTTACTCGGTGCCGGGCAGGTCGAGCAGACCGGTCACCACATCGTCGGAGGTCACGTAGAGGTTGAGGTTCTCCACGTGGCGGATGACTATGCGGGCCGACTCCTTCTCAGCCGGATGCCCCAGCCCCGGCATGACGAGCTCCACCTCCTGCAGGATTTGCCGGTGGGTGGGAGGATAGAGGATCTTCTGGGTATCGGTCAGTCCGATCAACCGGTCCACCAAATCCTCGTACCCGAACAGGGCATGCACCTTCTGCTCCGCCGCCCGGTCCGCGAGAAACTGGTTGAACTGCATGTCCGGGAAGATCACCGCGGCGATCACGAACACACTGAGTCCGGCCCCGCGTTCGATGAGGTCCCGCAGGGCCAGGGCCGAGTCACGCGCTTCCGTGACCGGAGAGCACTGTATGCGCTCCCAGCCCTGCCTGGTGCGGAGTTGCCATTCTCCCAGATGGATGCGGTATTCACCGCCCTTGCATTGGGCAGCGATCCTGGCCACCTCCTCCAGCCAGACGCCCAGGTCCAGCTGAGGCGCCCCGCCGCCGGGATAGGCCTCATAGAGGGTGTAGCCCGGGACGTCGCTCTGGGCCAACTGGTCGTAAAGCTTCTTTTCTGCCTGCCGCTTCGGATCTTTCAAGCGGTGCCGCGGGAATTCAGGGTGTATTTTCACAACTTGCTCCTTCTCGTGATTTGAGTTCCAGGTATCTGGATGTGCCTGTGAAACAGGCGGTTGGCGGACGGCGACGGGGCCCTGAACCAAGGGGGCCGCCCGCAAGACTGTTCCGTTCGGGTTGGTAGGGTTGGTGGCGCAAGGGATGGTTCGCCAGCCTGACCGGAGGGATGCCCTGTGCTGCCGCCGATGTAAAAACGAGCGAAATAGCCGAGGGCGCAGCGCCAGATCTTCTGGTGGAAGCCGGAAAGCCACTGACGGTTGCTTTCAATCCAGTTCAGCGCCGTTGCCTTTGCTTCCCCAGATGCCGTCTTACCGGTTTTCCTGGGATAACGCTCCCCACCGGGTGACCCGGGCATTGCAAGTCGTCCCGATGTTTGACGCCATAACAGTCCCCCGGGGCATCCCCGCCTGGCCTCCGGTGGGTCTTCCATCCCCAAGATCCCGCCCGATACCTGTCGAGGGGCCGCCCGGGCCTGCTCGACCTGTGAGAAGGGAGGACCGGTCTAACGGCACTTTGCCCGGCGTCCCTATCCAGGCAAGTTGGCTTGAGCCCTTACCCGTCGTTTTTCTCCTCGTTGGGAGAACCGGGGTCGCGGAGTTCCTGACTGTTATCCTCGGCATCCTCCAGCCGCTTGCGGATCCGGTCGACACAGGACTGGGTCTTGTCGGCACCGATGAAGGTGCAGCCGTGGCGGCGGGCGGCCAGCGCGGTTCCCGCCCGGTCCAGCATGATGGGATCGCAGACCCTCTGGCCCGGACGGACCAGCCGTTCCACCAGCAGCGACATGGCTGTTTCCTCCTCGTTCAGTCCATCTGGCAATTCCCCCGGGGGCGGGACCTCGAACAGGTCGTGCATTTCGTTCGTCCGGAACACCCCCTTGCTGTAGACCAGCACCGGCCGGCGGTGGAGCCGCATGAACCGCGGAGTCCCGGAATTCCCTGGCTGCCCGCGATGCACCAAGTCCAACTCTGCCACCCACCGGAGTTGGTCATGCTCCAGGTTTTTCAGGGCCCAGGGCATGAACATGGCGCCGCCCACGATCACCAGCACGCCAGGGTCCCTCAGGGCGTGGGCGGCGAAGGCCGCCAGGTCGGAGAAGATGGGCAGGAATTCGCTCCTTTCGGGCGGATGGGTGATGATGGTGTCAACGCTGCCCGGCGCCACCAGCGTTTGCAGGGTGGCCACCGTTCCGGTGTGGAGGGTGATGGTTTCACCCAGAGCCAGCACCAGGTTGGACTCCCTAACCTCGGCTTCTTCAGCCTGAGCCATCTCCCGTTCCGCCTGCCGGACCGCGCCGACGATGGTTTTGGCTTTCTTTGTCAACACCAGGTCCAGGGCCATCCGCTGGACCTCAGGGGACCGGTTCACGACCCTGGCTGCATCGTGGGCTTTGACCTCCCAGTCATCCACCGCCTGCCGCAATTCCGGCACCGCCGTGCTGTCGAGGGACAGGACCCGGCCGGCATAGCTCAACAGGGTCCGGCTGACTCCGAACTCCGTGGCCGCCCGGACTTGAGTCAAACTGTTCAAATTTGAACAGTTTTCGTCCTCTCCCCTGGGCCGTCCCGGTGTGGACCACTGGGAGAGGCGGTAGGCAACGATCGCCCTTTGGTTGCTGTCCAGATCCCGGCGAGGACCGTGCTTCGCCATCACGTACTCCCTCGGGTCGGCGTCGTCGTCCAGGAATTCATACCTGGGTTCCACGCCGGTTTCTGCGCAGGCCCGCAGCCGGTGTACTCCATCGATGATCTGGCCGCGCCAGACCGTGATGGGGTCGATCAGTCCGAGGGCCGCGATGCTGGCCACCAGGGCGGCGTACCGCTCCGGGGTCAAGGGGGGGAAGATTCTCGCCAGGGGATGGATGAGGTATTCCTGTTGGGTGCCCATGGGTGCCACCTCCGTTTAGCGTTCCTGATATTGTGGAACGGGAGCGGCTAACCGCGTTTGTGCGGTAAGGATTTCATCGGCACTCCCCAGAGTTTTGCCCCGGGTCGAGTGTGATTAACGACAATAAGTCTTGCCGGTCCTGTCCGTGGACGACTATTACAACCGTCCCGAACTGTTCGCCCGGATTGTCGCCTGGGACCATACCCTGAGCTGGATGAAGCTGGAGCGCGAGGATGACGGCCCATTACCCCACTTCCACCTGTTTATGATCGGAAAGGAAGTGGCCGGCGACTTCGCCATGACCGCCAACGTCCTGCGCGTAAAGGACCCCGGGCTGGAGTCGTCGATTCTATACCAGGAGCGGCTCCTGCAAATGGTGGGTTGGAACCCCGTCCCCTTTGCAGTGCAGCGTTTGAGCGACACCCGGTTCCGGGTTGCCGTCGAGACCCATTTCAACTACGAAGGCTCTCTGTTGCCGCGGGCCAAAGGAGTCTAAACCAATACCAAGGTGGGATGTGCATTTCGGGGAGATTGACGATGACCGAAAGGACTCCACGGCACCTCATATCACCTTTAGCCCGAATCCACCGAAGGAGAGGGTCGGGTCAGCGTTCTGAAGCGGCAAGAAGGTGCTCCTGTGCATCTGGGATAATGGTTTGTAACAGCAAACCGACCCCAGAACAAGGAGCACCCAATAGATGCTGCCACGCCACCACCCCGACGGCATCCGCATCGCCTTCGACGACCACCGCCTGGTGGCCAATGCCGGGTTGATCCTTCCGGCCACCCTCGCCCTGCGCCTGGGCCTGCCCCAACTCCTCCAGAAGCACCTCGACTTGGGCAATGCCCCGGGCCGGGCCAACACCGGCGACAAGATGATGACGCTGGTGGCCTCCGCTCTGGCTGGCGGCGACTGCATCGACGACGCCGATGCGCTGCGCGCCGGCGGGACCGCCCGCGTTCTCGGTTTCAGGGCTAAAGCTCCCTCCACCCTGGGCACCTTCCTGCGCAGCTTCAGGTGGGGCCATGTCCGCCAACTGGACCGGGTGAGCCGCGAGTTGCTGGCCCGGGCCTGGGCGGTTGGGGCCGGCCCCGGCGACGCACCATTCACCATCGACCTTGATTCGACGATCTGCGAGACCTACGGACTGGCCAAGGAGGGCGCCCACCACCACGGCTACACCGGTGCACGGGGCTATCACCCGCTGCTGGCCGTCGCCGCCGGAACCGGCGACGTGCTGATGGCCCGGCTGCGCGAGGGCCGGGCCATCACCGCCCGAGGCGCCGCCCACTTCCTGCGTGAAACGGTGAGCCGGGTTCGCTACGGTGGGGCCAGCGGGCAGCTCACGGTGCGGGCCGACAGCGGCTTCTACACCCACGCCGTGGTCGCCCTCTGCCGCCGGATGAATGTCCGCTTCTCCATCACCATCCGCCAGCACGCCGGCCTGCGGAACCTGATCGAGGCGATACCCGATGAGGACTGGACGCCGATTCCCTACTGGATGGACGGCGCCGCTGCTGTGGCCGAGACCACCTACACCCCCTTCCAGAGTGAGCCGGACGCCACACCGGTGCGGCTCATCGTCCGGCGGGTGAAGCCAACGCCCGGTTCCCAACTGGCCCTCTTCGCCACCTACAGCTATCACGGCTTCATCACCGACCGGGACGGGGAGTTGCTCGAATTGGAGGCTGAGCATCGCCGCCACGCCGAGATCGAGAACGCCATTCGAGACCTCAAGTACGGCGTCGGGCTGAACCATCTCCCCTCGGGCCGCTTCGCTGCCAACGGCGCCTGGCTGGCGGTACAGGTGATGGCCCACAACCTGGCCCGCTGGACCGCCCGCATCGGCCTGGGTGAGCAGATCGTGACCACCAAGACCCTCCGGCGGCGGTTCTTCGCCCTGGCCGGACGGCTCACCCGCTCGGCACGCCGCCTCACTCTGCATCTGCCACAGCATTGGCCCTGGGAAAACCAGTTCAGCCGCGCCCTGGCACGGCTGCGAGCGATTCCGCTTCCTGCCTGACGGCAACGTCGGTGCCTGAGCCACCCAACGGACAACCGAACGTCCCCGCCAACTCGCGCCAGCCCGGTCCGCGAGCGCCTCTTGCTGCGTCCTATCCCCGCCATCTCGCTCTTCCCAACGTCCCCAGACGGTCACAAGGTCTCCCTGCGGGGACTGAAGACAGACACCGGCCCAATTTACCCCGAAATCGTACCCGGACCATTGCCTCCCCTTGCCCCTCATCACCCATTCCGCTGCTGTAACATCATACCTTCGGTGGATTCGGGTTTAGTGGGCACAAGGCTGTTCCTATAGTTGACCGGCCCCGGCTTCGCTTCGTTCCCTGAAAGAAACTCGGCCCACGCCTCCATAAACGCACGGCGGGGTTCCAGGTGGTCGGGTCCTTGGGGTCGTGGCCGGCGATTGCCGGCAGTGTGATGGCCGCGTCTTCAACAGTGCGGGAGATCGGCCCTATGGTGTCCATCGACCATACGCCCCGCATCAACCCGTAACGGCTGACCCGTCCCCAGCCGGGCCCCAGTCCGAATATGCGGCACCAAGCCGCCGGGCGTCGAATCGAGCCGCCGGTGTCCTCCCCCAAGGAAGTAGCGCAGAGAAAGGCCGCCGTGGCCGCACCCGACCCGCCGCTGGAGCCGCCAGCGGAAATGTTCAGGTCCCAAGGATTGCGGGGGGTGCTGAAACGGTGGGTGAACCCGGTGATGGCAGATTCGCTGAGGTTGGTCTTACACAGCACAATGGCGCTGGCGTCTTTGAGCCTTGAAACCACCGTGGCGTCGTCGTCGGGCACAAAGTCGGCGGTGATGCGCGCGCCGCCGGTGGTGCGGATGTCCTTGGTCCAGATCTGGTCTTCGACCCCCACCGGGATGCCTTGCATCCGGCCGCAGTAGTTGCCGGCCAGGATTTCCTGCTCGGCCTGCCTCGCTTCTTCCAGTGCCCGTTGGTGTAGTACCGTTACGAAGGAGTTGAACTTGAAGTCGAGTTCGTCAATCCGTTGCAGGTAGGCCGCGACCACCTCCACCGGGGACGCCTCTTTGCTCTCGATGAGGCTGGCCAGTGCCGACGCGGAGTGGAGAGGAAGTTCGCTCCCGACCATAAAGGCCCTCCAACGGTTTCCGGCTCTCGACTATCACCAAGGGGTTGCAAGGCATCATAGGCAGCAACCCATGGGTGGTAAACTCGAAACGCCGGTGTAACAGGGCCTTTGCAAATTCATTGTCGAATCAAGATTCTCAGGATTTTGGGATTTCCAGGATGTTCCGCCAATCCTGCTCATCCTTTATTCCTGTGAATCCTGATTCAGACCGGACGTGATGGCCCCATTACCTGCCCCCATGCAGCCGGTTGAGATTGCCGAGTCGTTCCGGGGCCAGCTCCTTGCCCTGCAAAGCCGGATGGTCAGGGCCGTAGCGGTGGGAGCGGAACACGCCGTTGGCCATGCCGAACTGGGACGGAACTACGAAGGGGCTGACGAATTCCCACACAATCTCGTTGCCGGGGGTTACCTCGAACAGCCTGCCCGTAAGGCCCTCGGTAATCAGGGTGTTGCCGTTGGGCAGGCGTTGCGCCCCTCCGGTGAAGTGAGTGAAAAAGGATACCCTCGGTAGGCCCTGGTACTCCCACACGATTTCGCTGGTGGATGGGTTCACCTCGATGACCCGCGAATAGCTGAGTCCCCGGCGGTGAGAGCCGTTGTCCAGCAGCAGCACGTTACCGTTGTCCAGGTACGTGGGATGGTGTTGATGGGATATGTTGCCCGGCCCCCACTTCCAGGTCATTTCACCCGTAGACCGGTCCACCAGCGCCACGGTGTCGAGGATGCGGAAGCTGATCAGGAAGGTGCTGCCGTCGGGCGACGAGGTAAGGTCGTTGGCGCCGCCCCAGGCGTCGCGGGTTTCCAAGGGGCAGATCACGTCCGTTTTCGGGTCCAGATAGTCCGCGGAACGCCACACGCTCACTTCGATCCCATCGGGCGTAACCTCCACCACCTGGTCGCTGAACATCTGCTCCGGGTCGCTGTCCCTGCTGAATCCTCCCCGGACCCTGCGGGTCAGTTCGGCGGAAATCCTGTCGCGCTGCAACAGCAGGAGATTGTTGCCGTTGGGCAGCCGGTTGTGGCGCCGCAGGCTGGGGTCGTAATGCTCCCAGACCAGCCGGCTGTCCCAGTCCAGTTCCCGGATGTGGTCCGCGCCCGGCGGGTTGGACCCCTGGTCGCGGAAAAGCAGGTTGCCATTGTCCATCAGGTAGCCGTAGGCGATGCCGCCGGGATGATGCCAACGGTGGACGAAGTTGCCTTCCATGTCTACCAGATAGGCGTCATCTCCGACGTTGGGAGAGAAGAGAGTGTAACCCCGATAAGCGCCGACGGCGTGGTAGCGGATTAACCCGGTGGGACGGTACGACGTAGTCATGCGGCGTGTCTCCTACTCGCCTAGACGTCCGGGTGCAGGCGGTGCTGGGTGGCTTGCTCGTAGGCGTGGCCCACTTGGACGAGGAGCGGCTCCGTGAGGTGCCTGCCGACGAACTGTATGCCGAGGGGCAGGCCCTCGCTGTTCAAGCCGCAGGGAACGGAAATGGTGGGAGTTCCGCTGAAATCAGCCGGTATGGTGAACCGGCCCCAAGTCCATTCCTCCTCGTCCATTGGGCCGTAGAGCGCTTCCGGGGTGACCCGTTCCGGGGGTGTGGTCATGGAGGGGCAGACCAGCACGTCGATGCCGTCGAATATCTCGCGCAGGGTCCCGTTGCAGGCCAACCTGGTGTAGCTGGCGATGGCGTAGTCGGTGGCGCTGTGCCGCAGTCCCAACTCCAGCCATCCCCGGAACCAGGGGCCGTATTCGTCAGCGCGGGAGGGGAAAGTTTCGCGGTGGGCGGCGGCCGCCTCCGCCGAGCACAGCACGCCCCAAGCCCGGGAATAGGGATCGATGTCCGGCATTTGCACCGGCACCAGCCTTGCTCCCCGGCTTTCCAGCAGGCGGGCGCCCTCCAGCACCGCCGCGGCCAGTTCGGAATCTACGCCGTCGCCGATATAGCGCTCATCTACGCCGATGCGAACGCCTCGGACCCCTTGGCTCAGCCCGGCCAGCATGTTTGGCACCGGGGCGGTCAGCGAAGTAGGGTCGTTGGGGTCCTTTCCCGCGATGACTTGCAGCATGACACCGGCGTCGGAGGCGGTGCGGGTCATCGGGCCAATGTGGTCCAGGGACTCGGCCAAGGCCAGCACGCCGTAGCGGCTCACCCGCCCCCAGGTGGGTTTGATTCCTACAATGCCGCAGGCCGCTGCCGGAAATCTGATCGAGCCGCCGGTGTCGCTGCCCAGCGAGCCGTAGCACAGTCCGGCGGCGGTCGCCACTCCCGATCCGCTGGAAGACGCGCCGGACCAGCGGTCGGCGCCCCAGGGGTTGACCGGTATGTCGAACTCCGGGTTGTAACCGGCCATCGCGCCTTCGGTGAGGTTCAGCTTGCCGAGAATCACCGCGCCGGCGTCGTTGAGCTTCCGCACCACAGTGCCGTCGAAGTCGGGTACGAAGTCCCGGAGCACCTGGGCGCCGCCCATCGTGGCGACCCCGGTGGTGAAGCACAGGTCCTTAACGGCGATGGGCACCCCATGCAGGCCGCCCCGGTAGTTCCCGGCGGCGATCTCCCGATCGGCGGCGCGCGCTGACGCCAAGGCCGAGTCTGCCATCACCGTGGCGTAGCTCTTCAGATCGCCGTCCAGGGCCTCGATGCGCTCCAGGATCGCCGTGGTCAATTCCACGGGCGACAGCTCCCTGGACCGGAGGCGGGCGCCCACTTCCGCAATTGTCTGGTAGTGCAAAGGCGTATCAGGCATAATTCCACTCCTGCTTCATTCCGGCGTCTCTCCCGCACAGGATACTGTATGCGAGAGTGATGGTAAACTTGGCCCAGCCCCCGCCCTCATCACCGCAAGGCCAGGAGACAACTCAAATGCGCATCGCAGTACCCGACCTGGTGTCCAACTCCTACTTTCCGGCGGTGGCCGCCGTGGAGCTGGGGTTTTTCCAGGCCCAGGGAATAGACATGGAGTTGGAGATGGTCTTCCCGGTGGGCCGGGCGATGGAGGCCTTGCGGGACCGCCGCGTTGACTTCGTGGCCGGACCCGCCCACGCGGCTCCGTCGGTCTTTCCCGGCTGGCGGGGCCCCAAGTTGCTGGCCGCCCTGTCCCAGCATACCTTCTGGGTGCTGGTGTTGCGTTCCAGCCTGGGCGTTCAGCCGGGGGACGCTGCGGCAGTCAAGGGTCTGCGAATCGGGGCGGCCCCCGGTCCCGACGCCGCACTGCGCCGCTTGCTGGCTGAGGAAGGTGTAGACCCGGCGCGGGACGTGGCGGTGGCTCCCGTGCCCGGCAGCGGCGAGCCCGGCGTGTCCTTCGGAGTCCATGCCGCTCAAGCCCTGGAGGAGGGAGTAATAGACGGGTTCTGGGCCAACGCGATGGGGGCCGAAGTGTCGGTGCGGAGTGGAATCGGCAACATCGTGCTTGATCCGCGGCAGGGCCTCGGGCCGCCCGCTGCCAGGGACTATACCTTTGCGGCCTTGGTCGCCGCCGACGGGCTGATTGAGGACTCGCCCGCTAGGGCGGTAGGAGCGGTGCGGGCGATTGTAGAGGCCCAACGGGCGCTGCGGGCCGATCCGTCCCAAGCTGTCGAGGTCGGCAAACGGCTGTTTCCACCCGGCGAGGCCGCGTTGATTGAGGACCTGGTCCGTCGGGACGCTCCTTACTACAGCGCCAGAATCTCTCCTGAGTCCGTAACCAGCCTCAACGGGTTCTGTCGAAATCTCGGCACTCTTTCCGGCGACGTGCCTTATGGGCAGGTGGTAGCGAGCCGGTTCGCCCATCTTTGGACTGAATAGTAGGTGCGTTTGATGAAAGTGGATATACGGGTGCCCGTCGGCCTGCCGATGCAGGAGACCGCCGATTTCATCGCGGGATGCGAGGCCGCCGGATTTTCAGGGGTTGGCGTCCATGACCACCAGCATAGCGGGCGGGACGTTTTTCTCACCCTGGCCCTGGCAGCCGAGCGGACCTCCCGGCTTTCGCTGTACCCGGCAACCACCAACCCGGTCACCCGGCATCCGATGGTACTGGCGTCGTTGGCCCACTCCCTGGAGGAGATCGCACCCGAGCGGGTGCGCCTGACCGTGGGCCCCGGCTACCTGGCCGTCGGCAATATCGGGAGGCCCAGGGCCCACGGTGGAGGCCATGCGAAGTGCCATCCAGACCATGCGGCGCCTGCTGCGGGGCGAGCGAGTGGAATTCAACGGGGTGGAAACACGGCTGCGTAACGTGAGCGACCGTCCGACTCCTGTATTCATGACCGCCGCCGGGCCACGCATGGTGGAGTTGGCTGGTGAAGTTGCCGACGGGGCCCTGATGCTCGTCGGCCTTCATCCCAAGGCAGTCGACGCGGCCCGCCGCCGTCTGGAAATCGGAGCGGAGCGGGCCGGACGCAGCCTCGACGGTTTCCATACGATCTTCATCACACCAACCACGGTGTCGGATGACGGGCCGGCCGCCCGCCGCTTTCCACAACAGTGGTTCCGGCCCGACCAGCCATACCTGAAATACCCCAGCAATTCCAATCTAGTCTGGCTGCGGAAGGCCGGGATTGATCTGGCCGACGATTTCGTCCCCGAGAGCATCGGCGATGCTCAGGCGGCCGAAATTTGCGATGCCTTCGGTCTGTTCGGCACTCCAGCGGAATGCCTGGCCGGGCTGAAGCGGGCCAGGGACGAATCGGCTATCAATCACGTCTTCATCTTTCCCACGCACACACAGGAAGGCGGCTACGACATGCCGCGGGCCGAGGTCGACGCCTTCCGGGAGATAATAATCCCGGGCCTGAACGCCCCGTCGTAACAGCGCCCCGAGCAACCGGAGGTTTAGGGAATCTCTGAACAAGTCCGGCAGGTTATGGCATAGTATGGCTGGAACAGCCGGTACCGGACGGAGAGTGAGAATTGATGGACCAGCCGACTTTTGCTGACCTGGAATACCAGGGCAAGAAACGCAAGACCCGCCGCGAGTTGTTCCTGGAGCGGATGGATGGCCTAATTCCGTGGCAGAAACTGGAGGAGCGTATCAGTCCGGTTTATGCCAAGCGAGGCAAGGGCCGGCGTCCCTACCCTTTGCCGGTGATGCTGCGGATTCACTGCGTCCAGCTATTCTACAATCTCAGCGACCCAGGCATGGAAGACCTGCTCTATGAGGCCGAATCAGTCAGGCGCTTCGTGGGCCTGAACCTGACGGAAGCTCTGCCGGACGAGACCACCATCCTGAACTTCCGCCATCTCCTGGAGCGGCACCAACTGGGCAAAGGACTGTTGGAGGAGATCAACGCCCATCTGGAATCCCAAGGACTGCGGCTCAGGGCGGGGACTATTGTGGACGCCAGCATCATCGAGGCGCCGTCCTCGACGAAGAACCGATCTGGGGAGCGGGACCCGGAGATGCACCAGACAAAGAAAGGGAACCAGCGGCATTTCGGGATGAAGGCCCATATCGGAGTGGATGCGGATACCGGGATAGTGCACAGCATGAGCACCACGGCAGCCAATGCCCACGATGTGACCGAGGCGCACAATCTGCTGCACGGCGGGGAGACGCAAGTGTGGTGCGATGCCGGATACCAGGGGGTCCACCAGCGGGAGGAGAACTTGGGGCGTGAGGTGGAATGGCAGGTGGCGATGCGTCCGGGGAAACGCCGGAAACTGGACCCTGAGAGTGCGGAGGCATTAGCGGAGAAGAACAAGGCATCGGTTAGGGCCAAGGTGGAGCACCCGTTCTTGAAGGTGAAGCGGATATTTGGCTACGCCAAGGTGCGCTACCGGGGACTGGCGAAGAACACGGGGCGTCTGGCGCTGTTATTTGGACTGGGCAACCTGCTGACGGCGGAGGGTCAACTGACCGGCTGACGTGGGCGCAGTGGGCCCAAATCCGTCCGGGGGCCGCCGGAGGGTCCGTTCAAAGCCCGCAACAGCCCCGCCGGAGCCAACTGGGAGGGCGGAACATCCGGGAAATCGGCCCCGAAAGCCGGGGTACTTCCGCGAAACTCCCCCTGTAGCTACCAGAAAAGCCCTCGCCATTCTTGTTCAGAGGTTCCTTAGCAAAAAAGGGACGCCGGAGATCCATTCCCCGGCGTCCCCCTCTGTTCCTGTTATCCTGGAGAAGGGCCGCTAGGCCGTTCCGGGAGTCCACTTGTAGACTCTGGCCAGCGTGCCGCCCATGAGGGTGGCTCTGTCGGAATCCGAGAGGCGGTCGGTAACGCGGAACGACTCGACGCCCTGCTCGTAGTTCAGCAGGCGGACGGCGCGGGTCCAGTCGGTGCCCCACAGGCAGCGGTCGAGGCCGTAGGCGTCGAAGATGCGTCCCAGCGGCTCCCAGATGTCCGGGTACGGGAACGGCTCGTGGGACAGGGTGCAGGCGCCTGAGATCTTGATAACCACGTTGTCCAGCTCCGCCGCCGCCAGCACGTTGGGCAGGTCGGCGAAGGGTTCCGCCGGGGGCGGGGGCACGAAGGGCTGAGCCAACCCCACATGGTCTATGATGATCTGCGTGTCGGGGTTGCGGCGGGCCAGTTCGGTCAGGAGAGGCAGCTTGCCCGCAGCCATGATGTTGGCCGCTACACCAGCCCGGGCGCAGGCGGCCAGTATGGCGTTGAGGCCCGGGTGATCGGCTTCGTAGTCCTGGTTGGCCAGCATGATGCGGCACCCGACCACGCCGGGCGTTCCGGTCCATTCGGCAACATCTTCGGCGATGCTCTCCGAGGTGGGGTCGAAGGGACGCACCAGCCCGAACTTGGCAGGATGCTGCTCGTATACGCCGAGGATATAGCTGGGGTCGTAGCCGTAGAGCGAGAAGGGCGAGATAAGGATGGCCCCGTCCACGCCGACGGCATCCATCGCCGCCACCATGTCGTCGCCGGTGACTTCCTCGGGGCCTTCCAGGTGTCCGCGCCAGGGACGCTCGGGGGTGTTGCGCGCGTAGCAGTGAACCTGGCAGTCAATCGTGAGAGTCTGAGTAGCCATCGTCTTTCTCCTTCAAAAATATCGCGTTGGGGGAATGGTCCTACTCCGAAGTTCGTTGCAGGCTGTGGTTGAGATAGCGCATTTTACAACGGAATTGAGACTGGGGGATTGTCTGGCTCAGGATTTTGGGATTTTCAGGATACTGGCTAATCCTGTTCATCCTTTAATCCTGTTCATCCTGATTCGGACATTGCGTTGTTGACCGCTCCTTGCCGTATTCCTACAATGGCGGCGGCCACTGACGCTCTCCCTGACCACTGGAGGGTATATGTCCGACTTCTCCTTGAAAGTGGGCGGCGTTGAGATAGTCGCCCTCTCCGATATGAAATTGCCTTTCCCCATGCCGCTGACTCAGCTTTTCCCCACTGCCCCGGCGGAGGCCTGGACGCCCTACAAGGAGCAGTATCCCGACGCCTTCGACGGCGACCACATGCTCATCGAGATCGGCTGCTACCTGCTGCGATCCGACGGGCGCACCATCCTCATAGACACGGGCTATGGCGAAGGCCCCATCGAGGCCATCGGCGGGCGTCGGGGCGAGCTGATGGACGACCTGACCGCCAAGGGCATCAAGCCCGAAGAGATTGACACGGTTTTCATATCGCACCTTCACTCCGACCATGTGGGCTGGAATGTGGTGGAGCGCGACAGCAAGCTGCTTCCGGCCTTTCCCAACGCCCGGTACGTGGCGCATCAGGCCGACCTGGACCACTTCCGCAGGGCGGACATACAAGCTGCCTCTACTTTCCCCTTCATGGACCGGTGCGTGGAGTCCATCGTCAACCTGGGGCTGTTCGACACGCTGACCGAGGACACCGACCTGACGCCGGGGGTCCGGGCGCTGCACACCCCCGGCCATACGCCGGGACACATGAGTATCCTGGTGGCGTCCGAAGGCCAGGAAGCCCTGATACAGGGTGACGTGCTGGTGCATCCGGCCCAGGTGACGAAGGACGACTGGAACTGCCATTTCGATTTCGACTGGCCCCTCTCCACCCAGACACGCCGCAAGATGCTGGACGACGTGGAAGTCCAGGGAACCCCGGTCATCTCATGCCACTTCCCCACGCCGGGATTCGGAACGGTGAGGCGGCGCGAAGGCCGGCGCTACTGGCAGGTGGGGCTGGGCTGATAGTAAACGGGTTTGATAAGAGGTAACCCATGACCACCGAAGCGACTCAAAGAATACTGGACAGCGTTGACCGGGATGAGATGCTGCGCCTGGCCCAGGAGCTGATCAGGATTCCCAGCTTCAAGACCGAGGAGAGCGACGTTGCCCGCTTCTTGGGAGAGTACCTGGGCGGGCGCGGCTACGAGGTTGACTTGCAGGAGGTGGAGCCGGGACGCTTCCAGACCGTCGCCATCCTGAGGGGCAGCGGTGGCGGCAAGTCGCTGATGCTCAACGGCCACATAGACATTGATCCTCTGGCCATGGGCTGGAAGCGCGACCCGTGGACGCCCAGCATCGAGGGCGACTTCATCTTCGGCGGGGGCATCCGCAATATGAAGAGCGGTGTCTCGTCGCTGGTGACGGCGGCGGAAGGCCATACGGAAGTCCGGCGTCTCCTTGGACGGCGACCTGGTTGCTGGCCTGCGTGGCGGGGGAGTTGCAGGGCGGCGTTGGCACGACCTACCTCTGCCGGAACGGGCCGCTGACCGATATGGCAGTGGTGCCGGAACCCTTCGGCGCCAACAACATCCTCACGGTCCACGCCGGAGTGCTGGAGATGGCGGTACACGTCCTGGGCAACTCCCGTCACATCAGCCGCAAGGAGGGGGCGTGGACGCCATCGCCAAGATGTGCAAGCCGTGCCCGCCATTGACGGCGTGAAGTTCACCTACACTCCCCGCGACGACCTGCCGGGCCTGCCCCGTATCAACGTCGGCGCCATCATCGGAGGCCGGGGGAGGGACTACGACCTGCGCGGGCCCAACTTCGTCTCCGACTTCTGCACCGTGCTGGTGGATGTGCGCTTCCTGCCCGGCATGACCTCCGCGTCGGTCAAGGCCGACATCGAAGCCGCTCTCGACCGGGTCAAGGCCGACGACCCCGATTTCCATTACG